>NZ_AP043751.1:0-4115459 GCF_055394375.1 Marinobacter alkaliphilus
CAAAATACGACCCCGAGCGTTGGTTTCAACGTGTTGGTAGCCCACCGTTCCGTGTAAAACCTGCTCGTAGAACCGCTCGATACCGGATTTTCCGATGTAGTTGGTGCCGGCGTAGTTGACCGGATCAATACGCTGCAATTCTTCCCGGTTGATACGGCCGACAAAACCCAGTGCATGGGCCGTCAGTTCACTGTGGGGGTAATATCGAACCAGTTCAGCGCGAACTTCCACGCCGGGGAACTCATGCCGGTGCACCGCCATTCGGGCAATTTCCTCTTCGCCCAGATCGTAGCTAAGTGGCATTTCCTGGAAGGGCCGGCGGGGTTCACGAAGCCGCCTCTTAAACCGTTCTATGTCCTCCTCGGCGATGTCCAGAATCTCGGACAACCGGGCCAGGGTGGCCTCCATACCCGCCACGCGCTCTGGCACCAGTGTAAGGCTGAACACCGGGCGATTCTCTGCCAGCAGCAGATTGTTCCGATCGTAAACCAGGCCCCGGGGCGGTGGCACAGACTGGACCTGAACCCGATTTTTGTCTGACAGCGTGGTGTAGGTCTCATGCTCGACGATCTGAAGCTGGTACATCCGCGCCAGCAGGCCAATCATCATCAGCAGGACGAACACCAGCATGACCACGGCACGGCGCTGGAATAGCCGGCGCTCGGCTGCAGTATCCTTGAATTCGCCCCAGGCCATGGAAACTCCTAGGCCCGGTGATACGGGTGGTTACGGGTGATCGACCAGGCGCGATAGAGCTGCTCGGCAAGCACAATACGCACCAGGGGGTGGGGCAAGGTAAGCGGTGACAGAGACCACTGCTGGTCAGCTCGCTGCCGGCAGGCATCGGCCAGACCATCGGGGCCGCCTACCAGAAAACAAACATCCTGACCGTCTTGTTGCCAGCTCTCCAGGTGGCTGGCCAGTTTTTCCGTGGACCAGGGCCTGCCGCCCACTTCCAGGGCGATGACCCGGTCACGGGGGGCGACCGACGCCAGGATGGCATCGCTTTCACGCTGCATCAGCCGCGGAATGTCCGGGTTCTTACCCCGGTGAGCCATGGCAATTTCGGTCAGTTCCAGGGGCAGCTCCGGCGGCATCCGGCGAGCATAATCGTTATACCCCGTACTGACCCAGTCGGACATCTTCTGCCCCACACAGATCAGACGCAGTTTCATGGTTACTCGTGACCCGCCGCACCCAGGTCCGGCGCGTCACGCCAGAAGCGTTCCAGGTCGTAAAATTCGCGGGTTGCAGGCATCATGACATGCACGACCACGTCTCCCAGATCCACCAGAATCCAGTCGCTGCCACCCTCGCCTTCAACGTTGTTTGCTCTGACGCCCTGATCTTTGGCTTCAGATACGACGGAGTCTGCCAGGGATTTTACGTGACGGCTTGAGGTGCCGGATGCAAGAACCATAAAGTCGGTAACACTGGTTCGATCACGGACATCAATCACACTGACGTCCTGTGCCTTGATATCTTCAAGTGCGGTTACGACCAGATCTTTCAGTTGTTCTGCCTGCATAATTACCCTGTTTTCCGGGCTCTGGCCAGGATGACCGCCCGATAAGTGATATTCAGACGCAATTGTACCATTAAAAGTTCCCGGCGGGGCACGCACCGTAAAGGCCGAGCGCCTGGATTCTCTGCCATACAGAATCCGGGGTCAGATACCTGGGAGAGCGCCCGTCTGCGATGCGCTGCCGGATACCCGTTGCAGAGATATCCAGCAGGGGCGGATCCAGCTCCAGTACCGCCCCGCAAGGCGCTGAACTTAAAGCCTCAGGGCCGTCCGCCCGGCGTTCACGCACCAGGCGAGCCGCCTCACTACCAACGGGCAAATCCGCACCAGGGCGCTTCACAACCACAATGTGCGCCAGACCCGGCATGTCGGCCCATTCACGCCAGCGATCAAAAGCGGCAAAGGCATCGGTGCCCACCACCATTACCAGAGGTTCATCCGGCCCCAGCTCCTGGCGCAACTGACGCAGGGTGTCGGCCGTATAGGAGGCCCCAGCCCGGCGCAGTTCGCGGTCATCCACCCGCAAGCGGGGCTCGTCTTCAATGGCCATTCGGATCAACTCCAGCCGCTGTTCGGAGCTGGCGCCGGTGCTGCCCCGATGCGGTGGAATATGGCAGGGCACCAGATGCACCTTTGTCACCGACAGGGCATCGGCTATCTCCAGCGCAAGGCGTAGGTGCCCATGATGGATCGGATCAAAGGTGCCGCCGTAGATCACGTGCATGACATCATGCCCGGATGTGGCCGTCGCCAAACACCACATATTTCTGTGACGTCAACCCTTCCAGACCTACCGGTCCACGGGCATGGAGCTTGTCGGTCGAGATACCGATCTCCGCACCCAGGCCGTATTCAAATCCGTCAGCGAAACGAGTAGAGGCGTTCACCATCACCGAACTGGAGTCCACTTCGGTCAGGAACCGGCGGGCACGGGTATAGTTTTCGGTAATGATGCTCTCGGTGTGCTGAGAGCTGTAGCGGTTGATGTGATCTATGGCGGCATCCAGCCCGGCAACAACCCGCACCGCAAGAATCGGCGCAAGGTACTCCGCGTGCCAATCCTCTTCCGTGGCCGCGATCACATCGGGCAGGACCGCCCGGGTGCGTTCACAGCCACGCAGCTCAACCCCTTTGGCGAACAACTCCTGAGCCAGCAGAGGCAAGAGGTCGTCGGCAATTTCCTCATCCACCAGCAGGGTTTCCATGGTGTTGCAGGTTCCGTAACGGTGGGTCTTGGCATTGACGGCGACCTTTAGCGCCTTTTCCGGGTCCGCGTGGCTGTCAATGTAGACATGGCAAACACCATCCAGGTGCTTGATGACCGGCACCCGGGCGTCACGGCTGATTCGTTCAATCAGGCCTTTGCCGCCCCGCGGCACGATCACATCCACATACTGGGGCATGGTAATGAGTTCACCTACTGCAGCCCGGTCGGTAGTCGCCACCACCTGTACTGCCGTTTCAGGCAAACCGGCTTCAGCCAGCCCGGTCGCCAGGCAGGCAGCGATGGCCTGATTGGAATGAATAGCCTCAGAACCTCCGCGCAGAATGGTAGCATTACCCGACTTCAGGCACAGGCTGGCTGCTTCAACCGTCACGTTGGGGCGGGATTCGTAGATAATGCCAATCACCCCCAGAGGCACCCGCATCTTGCCAACCTGAATGCCGGACGGCCTGTAGGTCATGTCGGTAATTTCACCCACAGGATCTGGCAAGCCTGCCACCTGCTTCAGCCCTTCAATCATGGTGTCAATGCGGGCCTCAGTAAGCTCCAGGCGGTCAAGCATGGCATCATCCAGACCATTCGCCCGGCCATTTTCAAGATCCTTATGGTTGGCCCGCACCAGCTCGGTGCGGGCAGCGCTCAACGCCCTGGCGGTTGCCAGCAGTGCCTGATTGCGAACGGCGGTGGTTGAACGGGCCACTTCCCGGGCGGCGGCCCGAGCCTGTTGACCGAGTTCTGCCATGTAGGCTGCTACATCCATCGGATTACCTTTATATTTTGCATACTGATTCCGGAACTGGAACGCTACTTTACCTTTCCCGTTTCAAGTCCGCATCCCAAACGACTATTATAGCGCTGCACAGATTCAAATGGATGCGCCAGCAAAGGATAGATAACATGCCCCAGTCGGCCGAAAAGTTCCTGCCAGGCCGGCTCTCAAGAGCCGGTTTTGTTGCCCTTGCGCTCACCAGCGCGGCCGGCATAATGCTGGGCGAATTCCTGCTGGCGGCTTGCGCCGCCGCGGCGGCGGGCATCAGCCTGGCCAGCAATCCACGCTTCACCAGCCACCATGCCGGGCTCTGGAAACACGTCAAAACAGCCAGCTATTCAATCCTGGCAATCCTGTTACTGGTCGCACTCTGGCAGGGCCCCTGGGCGCTCAGCCACTGGCTCTATGCATTACCGCTGGTGACTTTTGCTCTGATGCCAACCTATATTGCAGCCCTGATCACTGCGCTCCTGACCTTTGCCATACTGGTTTCCACCCAATGGGCCGTGACTCTTCCCGACCGCCACCAGATGATCAGTGCCTTTGTGCTGTCAACGCTGCTCTCCACGCTGCTGATCTTCCTGCGAGAATACAAGGCCCGGCAGCTGGCACCACTGAGGCGAACCGACGAACTCACCCAGGCCGCCAGCCGGGAGTACCTGTCTGCCGACCTGCACAAGGAAATCCAGCGCAGCGAGCGTGAGGGCACCGACATGTCTGTGATGATGATCGGGCTGGACACCCACCTGAGCGACAATGATCCGGACGAAGACATTCGCGCCATCCTGCCCAGAATTGGCCGTTACCTGCATTCCCAGCTTCGGGATTTTGACACTTACTACCGGGTAGCCGACCTGCAGTTTCTGGTTATCCTACCGGGTATCAATACCGCGGGTGCCACCGCCAGCGCCGAGAAAATCCGCAACGGCCTGTGCAAGCTGCTGGCATCCCACGGCATGAAACTGACCGTCAGCACCGGCATTGCCGGCCTGAACATCGGCGACGACGCCGACAGCCTGCAACACAGTGCCGCCAACGCGCTACGCCGGGCGCACCAACAGGGGGGCAACCGCACCCAGGCCTACAGCAACTGGCTGCACCCGGATGTCCCGAGCCCCACCGGCACCGAAGGTGACGCGCGATGACAGAAACACGACTCAGAACCTGGACTCACAGCTTCGGCTACGGACTGGCGGCCCTGTTCATTTTCTCGCTGGCACTGCAGAACCTGCGCTACGGCTTTTACGAGTTATTCTATCTCGCCCTGGCGATGACCTGCCTGTTGCTGGCCGGGCTGATCTACACCTTCGTGTGTCGCCGCCAGCAGCTATCGGCCCCAGGGCACCTGCTGATTCTGGCCGGTCTCAACGCAGGCCTGGTGGCCGCCATTCTGGTTCTGGACAGCCCCGGAGTAACTCACTGGGCGATGCCGCTCCTGATCCTGAATCTTCTGGTTCTGCCGCTGCGCCAGGGATTGAGCCTGTCGGCATTGCTCCTGGTACCGGTGATTGGCGCTGTGTGGTTCGGCAATTCCGCCGCCTACGCACTGATGACCTCCATGGGCCTGATCCTGACACTTGCAGTGGGCGCCCTGTACATCTGGCACTACGATCACATCGCCCAATCCGCAGAAGATCTGGCTATTACCGACCCGGTCACCGGCGCCCACAACTCACGGTTTCTGGACGAAACCCTGCAAAAGGAAATCAGCAGAGCGATTGCCACTGGCCACCCCTTGTCAGTGATCAACCTGAGTTTTGATTACACGGACGAAATAAGGGACCTGCACGGGAAAGCAGGGCTGCAGAACCTGTTTAAATCGGTCACCGAGCATCTGTTTGGCGTTATTCGGGCGGGCGACAGCCTGTACACCCTGAACGACTCGGAGTTTTTCCTGATCCTCCCCTTCACACCAGAGGAGGGCGTACGCGTCATCGCCGAGCGGATTCGAAGAAGCATTGGCGAAAGGGAGTGGAGCGGTATTGGCAGGCTCTCTGTCAGCTTGGGCTGCACCACTCGCGGCAACGGCGATACCAGTACGGTCTCACTCCGTAACCGGGCCAATCAGGCAATGCATCAGGCTCGTCAACGGGGTATGGATTCGGCCTGGTTCAGCCCGGGAGAGTCCGTCGACATATGATTGAAAGCTGGCTGGCTGGTGCCGCAGCCTGGGTAGCAGACAACCCCGGCTGGCTGATACTGGCACTCTTTGCAACCGCCATGGTGGAGTCCCTGGCTATTGCCGGCATTGTTGTACCCGGCGTTGCCATGCTGTTTGGTTTTGCCGCACTGGCAGGAAAATCCGGCATGCCCCTGTCCGAAGCCCTGGCCTGGGCAGGCATGGGAGCGGTTTTCGGTGACCTCATCAGTTTTACCGTGGGCCGTTTCTTCAGGGGGCGGCTGCATTCGGTCTGGCCCTTCAGCCGTTACCCGGAGCTAATCACCCGGGGCGAGTCTTTTTTTAATGCCCACGGCGGCAAAAGTGTGATTGCCGGGCGTTTTATTGGCCCTATCCGCCCGGTCATCCCGCTGATTGCCGGTGCGCTGCACATGTCATGGCGCCGGTTTCTTACCTTCAACCTGATTTCTGCGGTCGGCTGGGCCCTGGTCTATGTGCTGCCGGGCTATGCCGTCGGCAGCGCCCTCGCCAGCGAAATAGAACCACCACCTCATTTCTACCCGATTATTGGCATCAGCGCAGCGGTGCTGGTGGCTTTATATGTGGTGGTTCTTCAGTTCCGGCTTGGCGTTGGCGAGGGCAGCAGGCCCTACCGCTGGCTGGAGTCGTTTATGGCCCGTTACGACACCACGCATCGGTTCTGGCGGCTTTACACCAACGAACGGCCTGCCCGCAAAGGCGAATTCCCCCTGCCATCGATTGTTCTGGCTACCGGGTCGCTGGCGATGTTTGTGATCCTGACCCAGTTGGTTACTTACAGCCGGCGGATCAACGAGCTGAACCACTTGGTCGTTGCCTGGTTTGAAGTGCTGCGACAACCGCTGCTGGATATTCCGGTGATCGCCGCCACGCTCATGGGCGACCCTCCGGTACTGATCAGCGCGGCCGTACTGGCCGTGGCAGTTCTGTCGTTCAGGGGGTATTACGCCGCTGCCCTGCACATTGCCCTGGCGGCGACTCTCTGCTTTGCCTGCGTATGGCTGGTCAAAACCGGCCTGATGGTAGATCGCCCGGATCAGGTGCTTAGGCCACCGGCCTCAGGCGCTTTTCCCAGCGGCCATACTGCAGGGGCAACGGTGTTGGTCACCATGGCCGCCAGCTTCATCGCTGGCGAAAACAGAACGCGACAACGCTGGCAAACCTATGTATTGCTGTCCTTGCCTCTGGTGCCCATTGCCCTGAGCAGGCTCTACCTGGGGGTACACTGGTTTACCGATGTACTGGGAGGAGTGTTACTGGGGATGGCCATTACCGGCGCCATTCGGGCCAGTTACAGTCGCTACGACCGGGTACCCATCTGGCCGGATGCCCTGACCTGGGCGGCGGTGATGCTCTGGCTGGCATTCGCCGCAGGGTACCTCATCACCCAGTGGGACACCGCCAGCCTGGCCTATTCGCCCTTGCCACCGAACTAATTCTGCTCCAGCGCCTCAAGCAATTCCTGAAGCCGTTGCAGCCGTTCGAGGGGATCCTGCAGTTCTGCCAGCCGCTGTTTTTCCTGCTTGTCCAGGGGCAGCAGCTCCGTTAGCCGCCAGCCTACGTCCCGGGCATCCTCGTAGTCCACATCCATACCCAGATCCTTGACGACCGGGTGGCGGAACAACGCCCTCAGCACGGAAGGCAGTTCATGGTAACGCTCCGGAACCTCGCTTTCGGCTTCTGCGATCAGGCACTCCACGTCCCCCAGGTTCAAGCCGTCTTCCTGCTGCCAACTGCGAACAACAGACACTTTCAACTCACCTTCCACAGTAATCCCGAGCAGCCCGCTGTCCAATTGCTGGAAATCGATAATCCGCACGTAGGTTCCGATATCGTAGAACGCCGCCTGCCGGGCGGTTTCACCGCCCTCACGGAGCAAGATCACCACAAACCCACGGTCTTCTTTCATACACCGGGAGAGCATGTCGATGTAGCGGGGCTCAAACAGCTGGAGGGGAATGCGCCCCTTGGGCAAAACAATTGAATTCAACGGAAACAGGGGAACATTCATAATGGTGTCATTCACTGCAGGGCAGACTCCGTCATCAGGCAGTAGTTATCGGATGGACAGGAGCTTTTGCACCTCATCTACCCGTTCACGGGCCTCACTCAAAAGTTGCAGGCTCCGGGAGGCATTGAGATCCAGTTCCCCCAGGCGGCGCCAGGCTGGCACCTGGTCAAAAGCGGGCAAGCCGGCATTCTGACTGGATCCGATCATGGAATGCAACTGCGCCACGATCACAACGTCAACCAGCTGGGGTGCAGACTCCCGACACTCATAGCTCCAGTCTTCTGCATGGCGGGCGGACTCGATAAACGCTTTCGGAAACTGCCAGTTCTCCAGAACCGCACACCCTACATCGGCCCGCAACTCCGACATGGCGTGCTGAAGGTTCTTTTCATCGGCAAACAGGTTCACATGGTGCTCGGCCTGCACCAGGACCGGAACGATGCCAATATCGTGCAGCAAGCCCGCCAGCAGGGCCTCTTCCGGGTCAATCCGGGTGGCGTGATCCGCCAGCACCCAACACAGGGCCGCCACCTCCCGGGAATGCCGCCAAAGCTGTTCCATTTCCTTCTGCAGCGAGGCCCGACGAGTCTTGAACACCTCGCGCATGGCAAATACGGTTACCAATTGCCGGGTGGTTCGCATACCCAAACGAACCACCGCCTCCCGCACGTTCCGGACATCACTGAACCCCCGGTATAACGGACTGTTGCAGGACCGCACCAACTTTGCCGCCATGGCGGGGTCGGCTGAGACCGCCTTGGCTACATCGAGCGCGGTGGAGTCTTCACGGTCCACCACCCGGCGCACTTTCCAGGCCACATCCGGCACACTGGGCAATTTGAGCTGATTGGAACGAAGTTCGGCGTAAAACTCCATCAGCAGGTGATGCTCTTCACTTTCATCGGCGCCGCCATCCCCGGAATCCATTTCCACCTGGGCAACCGGCGCCGATCTCAGCATCTGATTCAGAACCTCCTGCTCAATGACCAGAAACTCGCAGGGCTTGACCGCAGTAACGTCGTACATCCTGGGCTGCAACCGGGCGATGGGGTTGAGTGCCTTTTCCGTTTCAGCCTCAATCACCGTTTTACGGCCGTCCACAGACTCGAGCTCTACCTTTCCGGATATCAGGAAAAAGTCCAGGCCGTCGCGAACGCCCCGTTCCATCACCCGTTGGCCGGGCCCATGGGTCCGGCGTTCAGCCCGGCTGGCCAACAACACCAATTGATCGTCCGTCAACCGCCCCAATGGCTGGAAATCCTTGAGACGACGCAGCTGCAGGCTTTCCTGGCCACCCATAGACAGACTCCCTCGAAATTCTGGTCAAAATATCCCGTTACTTGTTACGTATTGTAAACACGCACTGACAAAACAGCCATGCGACCAGCGTTTAATCTGGTATCCTTTGTGCTCAAGTACAACCAGATAACCAGGGAGACAGCAGCACACCATGCCCCAGTACCGTTCTCATACATCAACCGCTGGCCGCAACATGGCCGGCGCCCGGGCGCTCTGGCGCGCCACCGGCATGAAAAATGAAGACTTTGGCAAACCCATCATCGCCGTTGCCAACTCCTTCACCCAGTTTGTGCCTGGCCACGTTCACTTGAAAGACCTCGGACAACTGGTCTGCCGTGAGATCGAATCGGCTGGCGGCGTTGCCAAAGAGTTCAACACCATAGCGGTGGATGATGGCATCGCCATGGGCCATGACGGCATGCTTTACTCCCTGCCCTCCCGGGAAATTATTGCCGATTCTGTCGAGTACATGGTTAACGCCCACTGTGCCGACGCGCTGGTTTGCATTTCCAACTGCGACAAGATCACCCCAGGCATGTTGATGGCCGCCATGCGCCTGAACATTCCGACAATCTTCGTCTCCGGTGGCCCAATGGAGGCCGGCAAAACCAAGTTGTCCGAGCACAAACTGGACCTGGTGGACGCCATGGTGATCGCAGCCGACCCGACTGCCACCGATGAAATGGTCGAAGAATACGAGCGTAGCGCCTGTCCTACCTGCGGTTCCTGCTCCGGCATGTTCACTGCCAACTCCATGAACTGCCTCACCGAAGCCATTGGCCTGGCGCTGCCCGGTAACGGTTCCATGCTGGCCACCCACGCCGACCGTGAACAGCTGTTCCTGAACGCCGGTCGTCAAATTGTGGAGAATACCAAGCGCTATTACGAGCAGAACGATGCCAGCGTGCTGCCACGCAGCATTGCGTCGTTCTCCGCGTTCGAGAATGCGATGGTCATGGACATTGCCATGGGCGGCTCCACCAACACGATTCTGCACCTGCTGGCGGCGGCCCAGGAAGGCGGTGTTGAGTTTACGCTGGCCGAAATTGACCAACTGTCGCGGAAAGTACCCCAGCTGTGCAAGGTGGCTCCCAACTCCCCGAAATACCATATGGAAGATGTACACCGGGCCGGCGGCATCATGGGCATCATGGGTGAACTGGAACGTGGCGGGCTGATCAACGTCGATTTGCCAACGGTACACAGTAAAACCATGAGAGATGCCCTGGAAGTATGGGACATCATGCGTTCTCCCACCGCTGAGGTGGTTGAGTTCTACAAGGCCGGCCCGGCGGGCATTCCCACCCAGACCGCCTTCAGCCAGAGCACCCGCTGGCCCAGCCTGGACGGCGACCGTGAGAACGGCTGCATCCGGTCCGTTGAAAACGCCTACTCTTCCGAGGGTGGCCTGGCGGTTCTGTTCGGCAACATTGCCCAGGACGGCTGCGTGGTAAAAACAGCGGGCGTGGATGAGAGCATCTACGTGTTCGAGGGTAAAGCCAGGGTCTTTGAAAGCCAGGATGCGGCAGTTGCCGGCATTCTGAGTGACGAAGTGAAGCCAGGCGAAGTCGTGATTATCCGTTACGAGGGCCCCCGTGGTGGCCCAGGCATGCAGGAAATGCTGTACCCCACCAGTTACCTGAAATCCAAGGGCCTCGGCAAGGAATGCGCCCTGCTGACGGACGGCCGCTTCTCAGGTGGTACTTCCGGATTATCCATCGGGCACGCGTCACCAGAAGCCGCCGCCGGCGGTGCCATCGGCCTGATCGAGAATGGTGACACTATCCTGATCAATATCCCGGAGCGCAGCATCAATCTGCAGGTCAGCAACGAAGAACTGGACAAACGTCGCAAAGACCGTGACGCCAGAGGCTGGAAGCCCGAACTCGCCCGCGACCGCAAAGTCTCTGCAGCACTCAAGGCCTACGCGCTGCTGGCGACCAGTGCCGACAAAGGTGCTGTGCGGGACCTCTCCAAACTGGACTGAACTCCCACGCTCCAACAAAAAGCCCGCCTGGGGAATATCTGGCGGGCTTTTTTGTGGCTACCGACCCGTCACCAGAGCGACCAGCCGCTGTCCTCTTCCTCCTCGGGCTCCGGCTCGGTTGCGGCAGCGGCGCTCTCCTCCGCCGACGGCGCAGCTCCGGCCTGGCCGGCCGCGCTGGCCACCGGCTGTGCAGCAGCCATACCCAAAGCGCGCTCGGTTGCCTCGTCCAGCAAGCCTGTGACCGCAAGCCCCTGGTCGCGCTGAAATTTTTCCAGCTCCGCTCGGGTATTGGAGTCCAGCTCCGGATTGACGTTTTCTATCTCGTAGCCGGCACCGTACAAGGCGTGCTTGAGCGCGACTACGTCGTTGGCATAGGCCGTGGACGTTAATCCGATGAGGGCGATGGTTCCGGCGACTATGGCCGCCTTTTTTGCTCGATGACTGAATGGATTCGTCGTTGACACAGATCTGCTCCTGATACCTCAGGGATATCGGTCTATTTATTATTATGTGGCGCCCATCTCCACAAGCCCGGGCGACACCAAGACCCTAACACAGATCAATCCCCCTCTGCAGAACCTGTCGCACGCTTCGGCACATTCTCAGAACTTTCGTTGCCAAACTCACGGATAAAAATGCCCCAGAATGCCATGAACAGTGCCGCCACCAGTGGGCCCATCACAAACCCGTTAATACCGAACATGACAAGCCCCCCCAGGGTCGATAATAAAACCAGGTAGTCCGGCATTTTGGTGTCTCGCCCCACCAGGATTGGCCGCAACAGGTTATCGGCGAGGCCAATTACCACCATACCGTAGACCGTCAGAATGACCGCTGGCACCACGTCACCGATGGCAGCCAGGTAGACCGCTGCCGGAATCCACACAATGGCAGCGCCAACGGCCGGTAGCAGGGAGAAAATGGCCATCACCACCCCCCACAGGATCGCACCGGAGATCCCCAGAATCCAGAAAATCACGCCACCCAGGGCACCCTGAATGATGGCAATCAGCAAATTGCCCTTGACCGTTGCCCGGGTAACCTCGGCAAACTTGGCAAACAGCAGGCGCTCTCGTTCATCACCCAGGGGCAACGCCTTGATCAGCAGCTCGACCAGTTTCTGGCCATCCCGAATCAGGAAAAACGCCAGATACACCATGAGCGCCAGGCCGAGGAAAAACTGGAAAGTGTTCTGGCCGATGCCCAGCGCCTGCTTGGCAAGGAACTGGCTGCCCCCAACAAACACACTGACCACGCGATCCCGCAATTCACCGAAACTGATATCGAACTGGCCCAGAAATGCCTGAATGGCCGGGAACGACCGGTTGACCTGGTCAATGTATTCACCAGGACGGATCTCACCGCTCTGGATCTTCTGGTACAGCCCCATGCCTTCGGTGATCAGGGCCGCTCCCAGCCCAAGCACCGGAATCACCACTATGATGATGCAAACCAGCAGGGTAATCATGGCATTGATGTTAGGCCTGTCGCCCATACGGCGGGTCAGCCACTGATTGACCGGGTAAAAAATCAGGGCAATGGCGATCGCCCAGAATATTGGCCCGAAAAATGGCTTCATCAACAACGCGAAGGCGATGGAAACGCCCACCAGCATCGCCAGAAAAGTCCGTGTCTCAAGTTTTGTGTACATAATCCCCATACCCTGAAGCGAGCGGTGCCCATAAACGTTTCACGAAAAAACAGACTAACACGATAGCGTGGCCACTATAGCCACCTTCACGATATAGTATCAGGTTATCGATCAGCCAATTAACAGGTCATGTTGTTGGATTCAGACGCTTTTACCGTTGAAACAGCCCTTGAGGCCGCAACAGAACTCCAGAAGGTTCTGGCTTCGCGTATGCACCGTCGCAAGGTGATGGGGCAGGAGGTTCTGGTGCCTGGTCAACTGGGTGAAGCCCTACATCTTCCGCGCACCATCAACCGCTTGCAGAGCAAACAGCAGAGGCAACGGGATAGAGGGCTGGAAGACTTCCAGGAACTGTGGCCAACACTGTCCGAGTATACCCGGCACCGGGTTATGGACAAACTCGGATGGTACGACCCCAAGGACCTGGACTGGGAGGACAAACGCTCAAACCGTCGCCCCGTGGTCGATCCTGACGCCTGATACGTATAACTGCTGAACCCGAACCAACGCAGGATCACTGTGGCGACTTTGAACTGTCACATTTTGCCCTTATGTTCTATGGATCAGGAGGATTATTATGACAAATACGACCCATTACACCGCCATCCTGGCTGAAGGCAGTGCCGTGCCGACACTGTTGTGCGGCCATTGCCGTTCCATTCTTTCCAGAGCCAGGATTTTCAGGAACCAGGGCGACGGCCATCAGGACATCCATTGCCATACCATCGGGCTGTGCTCGGCCGACGACTGTGGCGCCGTCAACTGCTGCGACGATGCCTTGGCCCGGATTGACAACCCCGAACGCCTGTTTGATATCGCGTCCTGATTCAAACCGGCAACGCACTGTTACGCAACTCAAACACACAAAATTTCCATCTGATTTATCCTGATTTCCGACGATTGCCGTAAAGACAATCACGCAACCAATCAGTCAGGACAGTCGATGGCATGCGTATTCTGAGAACCGACGAAGCCCGCTTCGCAGGCCTTCCGGATTATCCCTTCCAAGCAAATTATCTGGACGTTGAGCCAGACCTGCGCATGCACTTCGTCGATCATGGTCCGACCAATGCCACACCGGTCGTCATGCTCCATGGGGAACCATCCTGGTCGTATCTTTACCGACACATGATTCCCATGGTCGCAGAGGCGGGATATCGGGTTTTGGCACCGGATCTCATCGGTTTCGGAAAATCAGACAAACCGGCCAGCGTGACGGACTACAGCTACAGCAGCCATATGAACTGGCTGACCCGCTGGCTGGAAGACCTGAACCTCACCAACATCACCCTGGTCTGTCAGAATTGGGGATCACTGCTTGGCCTGCGATTGGCGGCTGAACACCACAGACGTTTCAACCGGATCATTGTCGGTAACGGCATGCTGCCTACCGGAGACTCGCCGGTGCCTGCGGTGTTCCGTGCGTGGAAAGCGTTTGCCAGCCACAGCCCCTGGTTTCCCGTGGCCCGCATCATACAGCTGGGTACCGAAAGGGCTCTGAGCCCGGGTGAGATGGCGGCCTACGAGGCACCCTTTCCGAGCGCGGAATTCAAGGCGGGCGCCCGCGCGTTTCCGGGCCTGGTTCCGGTTTCACCGGATGATCCAGCCAGCGCCGCCAACCGCGAGGCCTGGCGGATCCTGGAGAAATGGCGCAAGCCCTTCATCACCTGTTTCAGCAATGGCGATCCGATCACCCGGGGAGGCGATCGTCACATGCAAAGACGCATTCCCGGGGCACTTGGACAGCCCCACATTACCCTGCGCGGTGGCCATTTCCTGCAGGAGGACTCCCCCAGGGAGTTTGCCCGGGTCATACTGGACGCCCTGAAAGCTGAAATGGCGGCCTGAGCCCCCACCCATTCAACCAAAAACGGTCACCGTCTGGCGGCTCAGCGCCACCAGTTCGCCGCTCTCAGTCCAGATACCGGCATGGGTATGGCCGTAACCGGCGCCTGCCTGATCAATCGTGGCCCTGTAGAGCAGCCACTCTCCCGGCTTCATGGTCGGCCGCGGATGCACAATCTCCAGCGCCCAGCTCAGGGAACTGGCCGGTGCGGGCCCCTTCAAATGCGGTAATAATGCTGGTGGCCAGGCATCCACCAACGCCACAATGTGCGCGTCGGTCAGGGCCGAGGGCGTCTCCCGGAACTGCATCCAGCCCCCCATCTCACGACCACCCTTGCCGGAAAACGGCATGTTGCCGAACGACCAGCGCATGTCGATATGCTGGGTAAATTCCGGGGTAACTCCGGGAATGTATGGCAACTCCTGGCATTGGTCTACCGGAACAGCCTCCGGGGCGGGCGATGGCGCCACCTGAACTGATGACTCCCGATCACCACCAAAACTCGCCAGGCACGCCAGCCTGGTCTCACCGTTTTGCAGAATTCGCCCCTGTACCTGAGAGACCGCCTTGCCCTCACGCAACAGCTCTGCCTCAAACACCGCAGGCACATCCGGTTCCACCGGCTCGACAAAAGACACCTGCATCGCCCGCATGGCCCTGCCAGGGGCAACTTTCGACGCCATCACGTCGAATGCCAGCGCGGCTACCAGCCCACCGAAGGTGGCCCGTCCCTGCCCCCAACTGGCCGGGATCACAACGTCCCGGCCCTCGCCCACCGAATTCAGAAGCTCATCGAACGTCATACTCTTCCATTCCTGTTAATTAGCCTGCAAACCACCAAGACTGCCGCAGTTTACCGAAGCTGGCAAGCTGCTTCCCCGGCAACTACCTACCCTATTACCGGCAATAGTCATGTTAAAGACTGTCCAAACCGACTATAATGTTTCAAAATCATGCATTGCCTTTGTAATGCGATACCCTCCGAATACCGAGTACATTCATGTCAGAATTGTCTTTTGCCGAACTGGGGCTGGATCCAGCAGTACTGGAAGCCGTCTCCGCAGTTGGCTATGAAACTCCGTCGCCCATCCAGGCGCAATCCATTCCAGCCTTGCTGGCCGGCAACCACCTACTGGGTGTTGCCCAGACCGGTACTGGCAAAACGGCCGCGTTTGCACTGCCGCTGCTGAGCCGTATTGATGCCAGCGTTGCAGAGCCCCAGATTCTGGTGCTTGCCCCTACCCGGGAGCTGGCCATTCAGGTGGCCGAGGCGTTCACCACCTACGCCAGCAAGTTTAAACACTTCCACGTTCTGCCGATTTACGGTGGCCAGGATTTTGCGCCACAGATTCGCGGCCTGAAGCGTGGCGCCCAGGTCATCGTGGGTACGCCAGGCCGGATGCTGGACCACCTGCGCAAAGGTACCCTGAAGCTGGGCAGTCTGAAGGCACTGGTGCTGGATGAAGCAGACGAAATGCTGCGCATGGGCTTTATTGACGACGTAGAGGCAATTCTGGCGAAGACTCCGGACACCTGTCAGCGCGCCCTGTTCTCGGCCACCATGCCGCCGCAGATCAAAAAGGTTGCCCAAACCTATCTGAAGAACGCCACGGAAGTACGCATCGAAAGCGAAACCCGCACCGTTGAGCGTATCGCCCAGTTCGTTCTGCCAGTCTACGCGGAGCGCAAGCTGGACGCCCTGACCCGCATCCTGGAAGTGGAGCCGTTCGACGCCTCTATTATCTTCGTGCGCACCAAGGCCGAGACCACTCTGCTGGCGGAAAAACTGTCAGCCCGAGGCCATGCGGTTGCGCCCCTGAGCGGTGACCTCAACCAGCGCCAGCGTGAACAGACCGTAGAAGACCTCAAGCGCGGCAAGAAAGACATCATCATCGCCACCGATGTTGCTGCCCGTGGTCTGGACGTACCCCGGATTACCCACGTGATCAACTACGACGTGCCCTACGACACCGAGGCGTACATCCACCGGGTTGGTCGTACAGGCCGTGCGGGCCGTACCGGTAAGGCAATTCTGTTAGTCACACCGCGCGAGCGCAGTTGGCTGCGCACCCTGGAGCGGGCCACCAACTCGCCGATGGAACCGTACCAGCTGCCGTCACCGGCTGCGCTGCAGAAAATGCGGGTAGAGCAGTTTGAAGAGCAACTGCTGGGCTTCACCAACGATCCCCGATCTGCCAAGGCCATTGCCCTGCTGGACGACATTGCCGAGCGCAATGACATGGACATGGCCGCCGTTGCTGGCGCCCTGGCTTGCTTGCTTGAAGCCTCCCAGCCGGATTCACTGCCGCTGGAGCAGCCCGAAGCCCTGCCGGAAGTGTCCGCAGCGCCCCGTCGCGACCGCAAAGGCCCACCTCCGGGCAAAGGCGGTTTCCGCAAGGGTGGACCCGGCAAGAAATTCAGCAAAGATGGCAAGCCCGGCTTCCGCAAGGGACCGCCCAAGGGCAAGCCTGCTGGCAAAGGCGGCAAGCCCTCTGCCAATGGCCCCAAGCGCGCCCCGCGCTAAGGGCCAGAACCGCTAGCCGGTCAGGCTGACCGGCTACGCTGGTAGACGACAAAGCTGTAGTCGTAAGGATTGTTGTCAGACGCGGAGAAATCTTCGCGTCCGATTTCTTCCCAGTCATCCCAGTTCACTTCCGGAAAGTAAGCGTCGCCATCTACCTCGGCGTGTACCTGTGTGATGTACATCCGGTCAACCATGGGCAGCGCCTCGGCGTAGATCTGGCCACCGCCGATAATCATTACCTCATCACCACCCTCCAGCTCCGCCTGGGCCTGAGCCTTGACCAACGCCTCATCCAATGATGCCGCCGCAACCGTGCCGGCGGGCGCCTGCCATTCCGGGTTTCTGGAAATCACCACATTCATCCGCCCCGGCAGTGGTCTTCCGATAGAATCCCAGGTTTTCCGCCCCATGATGATGGGCTTACCCATCGTGGCCTGCTTGAAATAACGCAGATCGCCAGGCAGATACCAGGGGAGCTTGTTGTCCCGCCCAATGACGCGATTCCGGGACATCGCAACAATCAGTGCCTTTCTCATATTTGGTCCTCATAACCTGGAGTTCTGGGCCTTTGGCTTGAGCCTTGGGGGGCGGCAAGAGGGCGGGGATGCCTCTCCAAAAAACGCCTCAAGGCATCCCTGCGCGGCTTGGGCTCCGCCATCCATGGCTCCGCACATTTTTGGAGAGGCATCCCCGCCCCCTTGCGGCTTAACCATTCAGGCAGGCCGGACTGTTTAAAACCTTACTGCGCATACGGGATCTTCGATCACCATTGTTCGAAAGCAGGGCAGTGGGTGGGGCTTTCCGAAAATGTGCGGAGCCATGGATGGCGGAGCCAAGCGTACACGGACGTATTCACAGCGTTTTTCGGAAAGCCCCACCCGCTGACCTGCCTCCCCCCAGCCAATCGGTCCGCGCTCCGCAACTCGAAGTCAGATCGCTATCGGGGCCTTAATCACCGGGTAAGGGTCATAACCTTCGAATTCGAAATCTTCCAGCTCGTAATCAAAAATCGATTCCGGCTTGCGCTTGATCACCAGCTTCGGCAACGCACGGGGCTCGCGCTTTAGCTGCTCGAACACGATATCGTCGGTCAGGTGATTACTGTACAAGTGACAGTCCCCAAACGTGTGCACAAACTCACCAACGTCCAGATCACACTGCTGGGCAATCATGTGGGTCAACAAAGCATAAGACGCAATGTTGAAAGGCACCCCCAAAAACAGATCCGCACTGCGCTGGTAAAGCTGGCAAGACAGCTTGCCGTCCGCCACATAGAACTGGAACAGACAATGGCAGGGAGCGAGCGCCATGCGCCCTTCCCGCACATTATCCTGAGGACTGACTGACTCGTCCGGCAGTTCCGCCGGGTTCCAGGCGGAGACAATCAGGCGCCGGGAGTTTGGCTTGGTTCGGATTTGCTCGATAACCTCGCTGATCTGATCGATCACCCGACCGTCGTGGCACTGCCAGCTGCGCCACTGCTTGCCGTAAATCGGCCCCAGGTCGCCATTATCGAGTGCCCATTCATTCCAGATGCTGACCTTTCGTTCCGCCAGCCAGTTGTTGTCAGTGGAGCCTTTCAGGAACCACAACAATTCGTAGATGATGCTTCGCAGGTGGACTTTCTTGGTGGTCACCAGGGGGAAGCCGTCCTGCAAGTTGAAGCGCATTTGCCGGCCGAACACGGAGCGGGTGCCAACCCCGGTGCGGTCACCCTTGTCGAATCCGTTGTCGACAACGTCTTGCATCAGGTCGAGGTAAGCTTTCATGCAGCGTTTCTCCGGTAAGCAATAACAATCAGGGCAGCGCCGGCAATAACCATGGGCAACGATAGCACCTGCCCCATGGTCAGCCAGTCGAAGGCCAGGTAACCCAGTTGCGGGTCAGGTTGGCGGAAGAATTCGGTAAAGAATCGGAAGCTGCCATAGCAGGCCAGAAACAGGCCAGAGACGGCCATTTTCGGGCGCGGCCGGGAGGAGAACCACCACAGGATGGCGAACAGTACCACGCCTTCCAGGGCAAACTGGTAGAGCTGGGAGGGGTGCCTGGCCAGGCTGTCTGGAGCGGTGCGGAACACCATGCCCCAAGACACATCCGTAGGTTTGCCCCAGAGCTCCCCGTTGATAAAATTGCCGATGCGGCCCGCGCCCAGGCCCACCGGCACCAGCGGCGCCACAAAATCGGCGATGCTCCAGAACCCGGCCGACGTTTTACGCCCGAACCACCACATCGCCAGCATAACGCCCAGCAGGCCGCCATGGAATGACATCCCCCCTTCCCAAACCCGCAACAACCATAACGGGTCGGCCAGGAAGGCATCGAAGTTATAAAACACCACATACCCGAAACGGCCACCAAGAATGACCCCCAGGGCCATGTAAAACAGCAGGTCACCTACTTGCTCTTCATTCAGGGGGGACCAGGGTTTGCGACTACGCAGGCGGCCAAGCCACCAGCCGGCGGCGAAGCCGACCAGGTAGGTCAGGCCGTACCAGTGGATTTTCAGGGGGCCGATGGCAATGGCCACCGGATCAATCTGCGGGTGTTGCAACATGAATACGCTCTCAACTCAGCAGGAATCGGAGGCCGACGAGGATCAGCACAACGGCAAATATCTTCTTCAACAGGCGGCCATCCAGCTTGTGCGCCAGCTTTGCGCCGAAACGGGCAAAAAAGACACTGGTGGCCACAATACCGACCAACGCCGGCAAATAGATAAACCCAACACTGAAATCGGGCAGCTGCGGGTTCTGCCAGCCGGTCCAGATGTTGCCAGCAGCGCCGGCCAAGGCGATCGGCAAGCCGCAGGCCGCGGACGTGGCGACAGCCTGTTGCATGCGCACGTTACACCAGGTGAGGTAAGGCACGGAGATTGTGCCACCACCAATTCCGAAGATGGCAGATGCCCAGCCCACAAACCCACCGGCCACGCCGAGCCCGGCGTTTCCAGGCACATCCCGACCAGGCTTGGGGTTTGCTTCCAGCAGCATTTTCAGCGCGACCAGAATCGCAAAGGCGCCAATGATGGTTTTCAGCATCGGGCCACTCAGCAGCGACGCCGTCCACGCGCCGGCCAATGCCCCGACGATGATTCCGACCGTCATGGGACGCACCAGTTCCCACCGGACAGCCCCATGGATATGGTGGGTGCGTATGGAACTGATAGACGTAAAGACAATAGTGGCCAGAGAAGTACCAATAGCGAGGTGAGCGGCGATCTCGGAACTGAACCCCTGGAAGCCAAAAGTGAAAATCAGCACCGGAACGATAACCAGGCCACCACCGATTCCGAACAGGCCAGCCATGGTGCCTGCCAGTGCACCTAGTGTCAGGTACAGAATGAATATACCGATCAGGGTCATGTTTGTTTGCTTAATCCCGGGAATAAATCAGGCTGGTATGATACGCATTGTTGCCAACCGCTGCAGCCTCCCAATTCAATTAAAGGATTGCCATCGACCATGTGCCTCATTGCTTTCGCCATCGGACAAAGCCGGGAATTTCCCCTGGTGGTGGCAGCCAACCGGGACGAGTTCTTCCGGCGCCCCACCGCCGCCATGGACTGGTGGCAGGACAACAACGGCCAGCAAATTCTGGCCGGACAGGACCTGGAATCCGGCGGCACCTGGTTGGCGGTCAATACCGACGGCACGGTAACAGCCGTGACCAACGTGCGGGAGGGAAGCCCCGAGGCTGGCCGCCAAAGCCGTGGCGAACTGCCCTTACACGCACTGAGACTCTCAACCAGTGAACTGCAATCCTCACTGGATGCAGAGCCGGGCCGCTACGCTGGGTTCAACCTGGTGAAACTGACCGGGCTTGGAGGCTGGTATTACAGCAATCGGGACGCCCACCCTGGCCGGCAGGTATTCCGGGGCGTTTATGGCCTGAGCAACCACCTGCTGCAGACCCCCTGGCCAAAACTGCTGAGGCTACGCAAGGCCGTTGGCCACTGCGTGGAACAAGCGCGCAAAGACCCGGCGCCGCTGCACAAACAGCTACTGTCACTCTTACAGGACACCACGCCAGCGCCAGACCAGAGCCTTCCGGATACCGGCGTTGGCATGGAAACCGAGCGATTTCTGTCTTCACCATTCATCGTCGGCGACCACTACGGAACCCGAGCAACCACGGTTGTTACCGTGTCCCGACAGGGCCAGGTGTCAGTCACCGAGCAATCCTGGGGACCGAATGCCACAACTCTGGAAAAACGCCAATTCGCCTGGCAGCGATAGCTCAGGGACTCTGATATAATCCGCGCAATTTCCGAAACACCTGACCGGAGGTCGCCCATGGCCGGTGAGAATAACAGCAGCACATCCATTGCCGACTTTGAAAAATCCCTGGACGAACTTGAGCGATTGGTTCGCGATCTTGAGCAGGGAGAGCTTTCGCTGGAGCAGTCACTGGCAGCCTTCGAGCGGGGCGTAAAGCTCACCCGAGAATGCCAGACCGCCCTGAAAACCGCCGAACAGCGTGTTGAACAGCTGGTTCAGAACAGCGATGGCTCCCTGGAGACCCGTCCCTTTTCAGCGGATGATGCCAACTGATGAGTGAGCGCCTGTCCCTGGCTCTGGAATTTCTGGAGCAATCCCGCCAGCAAATCGACCAGGCACTGGAACGCTCCATTCGCGATGGCGCCGCCTCACCCAGGCTGGATGAGGCCATGCGCTACAGCGTTCTGGGCGGTGGCAAGCGCATTCGCCCGGCACTGTGCCTGGCCGCAGCCCGCGCCATCGGCGCCGATCCATCAGCGGCGCTGGCCCCCGCCTGTGCGCTGGAACTGGTGCACGCCTATTCCCTGGTGCACGACGACCTGCCCGCCATGGATGACGACGACCTCCGGCGTGGCCGACCAACCGTTCACATCGCGTTTGACGAAGCCAGCGCCATACTGGCCGGCGATGCGCTGCAAACCCTGGCCTTTGCACTTCTGGCGGAGGCCCCGGAGCTGTCAGACCAACAACGCATCGCAATGATTCGGGAACTGGCGACCGCCAGCGGACATCAAGGCATGGTTGGTGGCCAGGCCATTGATCTGGAATCGGTTGGCCGCCAATTGACCATAGAACAACTTGAGTCCATGCATCGCCATAAAACCGGCGCCCTGATCGAAGCCAGTGTTCGCCTTGGCGCGCTGACATCCGGTTCGGTCACAGATCAACAACTGGCCGCCCTGTCTGATTTTGCCAGCGCCCTGGGCCTGGCGTTCCAGGTGCAGGATGACCTGCTGGATATTGAAGGCGATACCGAAGTCATCGGAAAGCGACAGGGCTCGGACGCCGCCAGGGAGAAACCCACTTATCCGGCCCTGCTGGGTGTTTCCGGTGCCAGGGAACACCTGGAGAAGCTGCTGGATCAGGCCCAAAGTGCCCTGGACAGTTTCGGCGACGAAGCCGAGGTGCTGAGGGCCATGGCCGATTATGTGGTGGCCAGAAGCCACTGAACCGCGCTGACAAACAAGAATCGGCCGGTTTGACGACACCGTTTTGTAACATCTGGCCCGGGAAGTGTGAAACACACCTCCCTGTTCCCTTATAATGCCAGTCATAGAATCCATATTCCGATAAAGACCCGAGCTGATGCAGGACACATACATTTTCAGGGAAATCCCGTCGCAGCGGCCCAACACGCCCATTCTTGACCGGATTGACGTGCCCGCCCAGCTGCGCACCCTGCCCGAGGAAGATCTTCCCCAACTGGCCAGAGAACTCCGGGCTTTTCTGCTCTGGTCTGTCGGCCAGACCGGCGGGCACTTTGGTGCCGGCCTGGGCGTTCTGGAACTGACCGTCGCCCTGCACTATGTCTTCAATACGCCTGAAGATCGACTGGTCTGGGATGTTGGCCACCAGGCCTACCCCCACAAGATCCTGACGGGTCGCCGGGAACAGATGGGCAGCATCCGCCGCAAGGATGGCCTGGCCGGGTTCCCGAAACGCGCGGAAAGTGAATACGACACCTTTGGCGTTGGCCACTCCAGCACATCGATCAGCGCCGCACTGGGCATGGCCATTGCAGCCCGCATGCAGAATACCGGGCGCAAGAGCATCGCCGTAATCGGCGACGGCGCAATGACCGCCGGGATGGCCTTCGAGGCCCTGAACCACGCCGGCCATCTGCATGCCGACATGCTGGTCATCCTGAACGATAATGACATGTCGATCTCCCGCAACGTGGGCGGGTTGTCCAACTATTTTGCCAAGCTGCTGGCCAGCCGAACCTACAACCAGGTTCGGGACAGCAGCAAGAAAGTGCTGAAAAGCACCCCGCACCTGATGGCGCTGGCGAAGAAAACCGAAGAACACTTCAAGGGCATGATTGCCCCGGGCACGCTGTTCGAGGAGCTGGGTTTCAACTACATCGGCCCGATTGATGGCCACGATCTGCCATTGCTGGTTGAAACCCTGGAGAACATCCGGGAGCTGGACGGCCCGCAGTTCCTGCATGTGGTCACCACCAAAGGCAAAGGCTTTGCGCCCGCAGAGGCGGACCCCATTGGCTATCACGCCATCAACAAGATTGAACCCGTGCCACCGAGCAAACCGGAGCCGGTCAAACCGAAGCAGGCCAAACCCAAATACGCCAACGTCTTCGGACAATGGCTGTGCGATGCCGCCGAGCAGGATGAGCGCGTGGTCGGCATTACACCCGCCATGTGTGAAGGCTCAGACCTGCTGGCGTTTTCCGAACGCTACCCGGACCGCTACTTTGACGTCGCCATCGCCGAGCAGCACGCGGTCACCCTGGCCGCTGGACTGGCCTGTGACGGTGCCAAACCCGTCGTGGCAATCTATTCCACATTTCTGCAACGGGGCTATGACCAACTGATTCACGACGTTGCCATCCAGGATCTGGACGTGCTGTTTGCCATCGACCGGGCGGGGCTGGTGGGCGAAGACGGCCCGACCCATGCCGGCGCGTTCGACATCAGCTATCTCCGCTGCATCCCGAAAATGGTGGTGATGACCCCCTCAGATGAAAACGAAACCCGCCAGCTCCTGCACACCGGTCTTCAGTACCATGGCCCAGCTGCCGTGCGCTACCCCCGGGGCACCGGCCCCGGTGCCGAAATCCAGCAGGCGCTGTCGGCTCTGCCCCTCGGCAAGGGTCGCGTTGTCCGCGAGGGCGCTCGGGTGGCCATACTTAACTTTGGCACCCTGTTGGGCTCAGCCCTGGAAGCGGCCGACAGCCTGAATGCGACAGTGGCGGATATGCGTTTCGTTAAACCACTGGATGAGAGCCTGGTACTGGAACTGGCCGAACAACATGACCTGCTGGTAACGCTGGAAGAAAACGTGGTGGCCGGCGGTGCCGGTAGCGCAGTGACCGAATGCCTGAATAAACGGGAAGTGATGCTGCCGGTGCTGCAGCTGGGCTTGCCTGACCGCTTCGTCGACCATGGCAAGCACGGGGAATTGCTCAAGGAATGCGGGCTGGACCCGGAAGGTATCCGTAGCGCCATCGCCAGTCGGATTGACCGCCTCGGTAACGCCGCCCTGACCGCCATCAAGTGATCACTGCTGGCTGATAGCGCAGCCGTGCTATCAGCCGACTCTGCCAACCGGCTCAATCAGGCCGGGTCGTCATCCTGATGAGTCTCGAGCCAGTGGCCGAGCTTGCTTTGCTTGGTATTGAGATAGTGTTCGTTGTGCGGGTTGCGACCCACGTGCAGGGGAACCCGCTCCGAAATCTGAATTCCGTAAGACTCCAACGCCTTGACCTTCCTGGGGTTGTTGGTCATCAGCTTCAGGCTTCGGATCCCCAGGTGCTCGAGCATGTCCTTGCACATGCTGTAGTCCCGCAAATCCGCACCGAAACCCAGCCGCTCGTTGGCCTCTACGGTATCTGCCCCCTGGTCCTGCAACCGGTAGGCGCGAATCTTGTTCAGCAACCCGATGCCACGGCCTTCCTGGCGCAGGTACATCAGAATGCCACGGCCTTCGCGGGCAATGCTGCGCAATGCTTCTTCCAGCTGATACCCGCAATCACAACGCATACTGTACAGGGCGTCGCCAGTCAGGCACTCGGAATGGGTACGTGCCAGCAGCGGCTCATCGCTATCAATATCGCCCAGCGTTAGTGCCACATGCTCCTTTCCGGTGTCCGGCTCCTCAAAGCCGTGCATGTCGAACACACCGAAGGGGGTGGGCAAACGGCAGGTCTCAATGTAACGAACAGCCACTGTATTTCCTCGTGGTTCTGACAAATTGGGCGGGCATTCTATCATGCGGCTGCTTGCCTGGCGTAGTGTTGGCACGTTTACTCTCCGAATACAGTGTGGTCGGAAAGAGTACGGCCAAGGCCAGAGAGCAGATCATTGTTCCGGCGCGCGCCAGTGTCCCGAGCGGCCACCCTTCTTTTCCAGCAGCCGCACACCATCCACCACCATCGCCTTATCAACGGCTTTGCACATGTCGTACAGGGTCAAAGCGGCAACACTGGCAGCCGTGAGCGCCTCCATCTCGACACCGGTCTGCCCCGACAGCTTGCAACGGGTAAGGATATGCACAGAGGCGCCATCCGCCCCCGGAGACAACTCCACTTTCACCGATGTCAGGTTCAGGGCATGGCACAGGGGAATCAGGTCATGGGTCTTCTTGGCCGCCATGATGCCGGCGATACGGGCGGTAGCCAGCACGTCGCCCTTGGGATGCTCACCATCAATGATCATTCGCAGGGTTTCCGGCGCCATGCGGATGGTTGCTTCCGCCCGGGCCTCCCGCTCGGTGACGGCCTTGCTCGTCACATCCACCATTCGGGCTTCACCCTTATCATCCAGATGGGTCAACTTGCTCACGCTGTACTCCCCGCTCGTTGTTGATCTGTCACTGTTTAACCACTGTCGCACAGGCTGATGCCGGCGGAAATCCGTAATCTCCGCCAGCGGCTCACCACCAGAAACCGATACCGGCAATGCCCTGGCCGCCCCGCTCACGACACAGTGTTTCATGACCTGGCGCCAGCCCCCCCAGCCCGTAGACTGGAAGCCTGGCATTGGCCACCAGGAATTCGAACTGCTCCCAGCCGATTCCGGGTTGCCCCGGATGGGTGGGCGTTTCCAACACCGGGCCCAGCGTCGCGTAATCCGCACCCAGAGCCGCCGCATGGTGCAGCTGCCCCTGGTCATGGCAGGACACCCCCAGCCATCGATCGGCCGGCACAGGGCGCCTTGAGAGCGCCTGAGCTTCACGCCAGGGCAGGTGCAGGCCGGCAGCTTTCGGAAACGCACCAAGCAAGCGCGGATGCCCATGCAAAACCAGTCCGACACCGGCACCGGAACAGATCGGCAAAGCCTCTGCCGCCAGTTTCAGGTAATCGTTATCCGGCAATTGAGGCGCCCGAAGCACAACCAGCTGCCCCGCCATCCCGCCAATCGACCGTTCCAGCCTGCTGATACCGTCCTGCCAGGATGCCATAGGGCCAACAATCGCGAGGCGCTGCGGTAAATTGAGTGCCCTGATGATCGGGCGGTTGGCGGCGGGGAAATCCGCATCGGCGAGCTCGCACGGGCGCAGCCAGCTGATCGGTTGCCCTTCCCGGCCCTCTGGCTGCCCCTCGGCTTCGGTGGTTCTCCAGACATCCAGGAAAACCTGTTTATCGCCGTAATCATGTCGAATACCGATCACCGGCTCCAGGCTGGCCAGGGGCACCTGCAGGCCGGTTTCCTCGGCAATCTCCCGAACCAGGGCCTGCTGTACGGTTTCCCCCGACTCCACCTTGCCACCCGGGAACTCCAGCAGTCCGCCCTGATGCACGTGATCCGGACGGCGGGCAATCAGAACCCGGCCGTCACGGATAATGACGGCGACGGCAACGTGGATCTGCTTCTTCCCCGCCAGGGTCTCAGGCTCAGGTACGGTATTCGGCATTGATGGTCACATAGTCGTGGGAGAAGTCACAGGTCCACACGGTTTCCTGAACGCTACCGCGCTTGAGGTCGATGGCAATGGTGATTTCTTCCTGGCTCATTACCCGCTGACCCCGGTCTTCGGAGTAATCATCGGCACGGCCACCATTGCGCACCAGGCAGACATCCCCCAGATAGATTTCCAAAGAGCCCAGGTCCAGGTCCGGCACACCCGCGCGCCCCACCGCCGCCAGAATCCGGCCCCAGTTGGGGTCCGAAGCAAACAGCGCGGTCTTCACCAGCGGCGAGTGCGCGACGGTATAGGCCACATCGAGGGCCTCCTGCTGGCTGGCCGCACCGCTGACATCGATGGTGACAAACTTGGTGGCCCCCTCACCGTCCCGGACAATGGCATGGGCCAGGTCCAGGTATACCTGGCGAAGGGCTTCTCTCAGCGTCGGCAGGTGCGGGCTGTCTGCGGTGATTTCCGGCCCATCGTACTGGCCACTGGCCATCAACATGCAGGCATCGTTGGTGGAGGTGTCGCCATCAATGGTAATCCGGTTGAACGACTTCTCGCCCAGCTCCGACGCCAATGACTGCAGCACGTCGGGTGCAATGCGGGCGTCGGTGGCGATAAACCCGAGCATGGTGGCCATGTTTGGCCGGATCATGCCCGCGCCCTTGCTGATGCCGGAGATGGTCACCGCATGGCCACCCAGATCCACCCGCACAGACGCACCTTTGGGCCGGGTGTCGGTGGTCATGATGCCACGGGCGGCTTCCGCCCAGCGGTCTTCCCGGGCACTGGCCAGGGCTTCCGGCAGCGCCTTGACAATCTTGTCGACCGGCAAGGGCTCACCGATCACACCGGTTGAGAACGGCAACACTGCGTCAGGGCTAACGCTTGCTTCGGCGGCCAGCGCTTCACAACAGCGCAGAGCATCGGCCATGCCACGTTCGCCGGTACCGGCGTTGGCATTGCCGGTGTTGATCAGCAGGTAGCGGGGTGCGCCCTGGGCCAAGTGTTTACGGCTGAGTACCACAGGAGCCGCGCAAAACTGATTGCGGGTAAATATGCCCGCTACCCTCGCCTCCGGCACCAACTCAAACACCACTATGTCTTTACGCCCGGGCTTTTTGATACCCGCACTCGCAATCCCCACCTTGATACCCGCCACCGGGTAAAACTCGGGTAAGGTTCCGGGACCTACTGCCATGCCTGCCTCCTGAATTTATCCGAAACTGTAAACGACAAAACCCGCATACCGCCCATACACTGGCCGATTGCGGGTTCTGGTGCCGAGGTTGCTGCTCAGGTTTTAGCTGACCTTACCGCAACACTGCTTGTACTTCTTGCCAGACCCGCAGGGACACGGCTCGTTTCGCCCTACCTTGCGCTCCTGGCGAACAAATGTCTCCGGGGTGCCCTGGGCCTGGTTGCCCTGGCCAGCATCCTCACCCTGGGTGGCACTGGTCTGATCGTGCCGCAACTTGGCCCGGGCCATTTCCCGCTCCAGCTCTTCCTTGCGGCGGCGCTCGATCTCTTCCATCTCTTCGCGACTCTGAACCCGGACATGACACAACACACGGGTGACGTCACGCTTCATGGTGTCCAGCATGGTCTCAAACAGGTTGAAGGCTTCGCGCTTGTATTCCTGTTTCGGGTTCTTCTGAGCGTAACCGCGCAGGTGGATACCGCGGCGCAGGTGGTCCATGTTCGACAAATGCTCCTTCCACAGGGTGTCGAGCACCTGCAGGAACACCTGTTTCTCGAACTTGCGCATGGGCTCTGCGCCAGCAATCTCTTCTTTCGCCTTATATTCGGTGACGATGGCCTCGAGAATCTTCTGGCGCAGGTTTTCCTCATACAGCTTGCTGTCTTCATCCAGCCACTGTTGAATCGGCAGATCAATCGCCATTTCAGATTGCAGCTGCGCTTCCAGCCCGGCCACGTCCCACTGTTCCGGCATGCTCTGGGGCGGAATAAACTCGCTGACCATAGCGTCAACCACATCGCTGCGAATGGTGTCGACCATCTCGGAGATGTCGTCAGACGCCATCACCTCGTTACGCTGGTCGTAAATCACCGTGCGCTGATCGTTGGCTACGTCATCGTATTCCAGCAGGGTTTTACGCATGTCGAAGTTACGACCTTCCACCTTGCGCTGGGATTTCTCGATGGCGTTGGTGACCATACGGTGCTCGATGGCCTCACCCTTTTTCATACCCATGGCCTGCATCAGGTTCTTCACCCGTTCAGGCGCAAAGATCCGCATCAGGTTATCTTCCAGCGACAGGAAGAAACGGGAAGAACCCGGATCGCCCTGACGGCCGGCCCGACCCCGTAACTGGTTGTCAATCCGCCGGGATTCGTGACGCTCGGTACCGATAATATGCAGACCACCGGCATCCAGCACCTGATTGTGGCGTTCGGTCCATTCCGCCTTCATGCGGGCGACTTCTTCCTCGGACGGATTATCCAGGGCGGCCACTTCGTATTCCCAGTTACCGCCCAACACAATGTCCGTACCACGACCGGCCATGTTGGTTGCAATCGTCACCGCGCCGGGGCGGCCCGCCTGGGCAATGATCAGTGCCTCAGAGTCATGCTGCTTGGCGTTGAGGATCTTGTGCTCGATGCGGGCCTTCTTGAGCAGCATGGACAGCAGCTCGGAGGCCTCGATGGACGCGGTACCCACCAGGATAGGCCGACCTTCACCCGTGACATCCTTGATCTCATCAATGATGGCGTGGAACTTTTCTTCCTGGGTCAGGTACACCAGGTCGTTGTAGTCAATCCGCTGAATGGGCTTGTTGGGCGGAATCACCACCACGTCCAGACCGTAGATCTGACGGAATTCGAAAGCTTCGGTGTCTGCGGTACCGGTCATGCCGGCCAACTTGTCGTACAGACGGAAATAGTTCTGGAAGGTGGTCGACGCCAGGGTCTGACTCTCGGCCTGGATCTTCAGGCCTTCTTTCGCCTCGATGGCCTGGTGCAGGCCTTCGCTCCAGCGGCGGCCCGGCATGGTCCGGCCGGTGTGTTCATCAACGATCACCACCTGACCACCCTGAACGATGTAGTCGACATCCTTCTGGAACAGGTGATGAGCCCGCAGGGCCGAATGAACGTGGTGCAGCAGGCTCAGGTTGGCTGCCGAGTAAAGGCTTTCGCCCTCCTGCAGCAGGCCTCGCTCCAGAAGTAATTCTTCAACCTTCTCATGACCGGCCTCGGTGAGCTCCACCTGGCGTGACTTTTCGTCGATGGTAAAGTCGCCGGAGCTTTCTCCGGATTCACTGACCTCGCCTTTTTCAAGGCCCGGAATCAGCGTATTGATGGCCTGATAGAGCTTCGAGGAATCTTCGGCAGCACCGGAAATAATCAGGGGGGTACGGGCTTCGTCGATCAGGATGGAATCCACCTCATCCACGATGGCAAAGTTGAGACCGCGCTGAACCTTGTCATCAATACTGAAGGCCATGTTATCGCGCAGGTAGTCAAAGCCGAATTCGTTGTTGGTACCGTAGGTGATATCCGCCTGGTAGGCGGCGCGCTTCTCTTCCGGTGGCTGACCAGCAACGACCACGCCAATGGTCAGGCCAAGGAAGCGATACAGCTTGCCCATCCACTCGGCATCACGGCTTGCCAGGTAATCGTTGACGGTGACAACGTGAACGCCCTTGCCGGGCAATGCGTTGAGATAAACCGCTGCGGTGGCCACCAGGGTTTTACCCTCACCGGTCTTCATCTCGGCAATGCGGCCTTCGTGCAGGGTCATACCACCAATCAGCTGTACGTCGTAATGACGCATGCCCATCACCCGGCGGCTGGCCTCGCGAACGGTGGCAAAGGCTTCGGGCAGCAGGGCATCCAGGGCTTCGCCCTCATCAAGACGCCGGCGGAATTCAGCGGTCTTGCCCTGCAACTCGGTGTCCGACAACCCGCCCAGCGCCTCTTCAAGTTGATTGATGCGCGTAACGGTTTTGCGCATCCGCTTGATTTCTCTGGCGTTTTTACTGCCGAACATCTTCGTTGCAAGCTTTGTGAACATAGACCACTGCTTCTTCAGTTAAACGGAGGAAGCCGGCATTCTAACCTTATTTGGCGACAGGACAAAAGGTGGGGTTCACGGGAATGGAATCAGCGGCTTGCGCGCTGGATATATTTCTCAGGATTTTCGGACTTGCCATTGCGGATCACTTCAAAATGCACGTGGGGGCCAGTAGACCGGCCGGTGCTTCCCATCAGTGCCACAACCTGCCCTTTCTGGACCACATCACCGGTTTCGACCTTGATGGTCTTGGCGTGGGCATAACGGGTAACCAGCCCGTCGCCGTGATCTACCTCAACCAGATTGCCGTAGCCAAAGCGGTCACCGGCAAAGGTCACAACGCCGGCACCGACAGTGATGATATCACTGCCTTCCTTACCCGCCAGATCCACTCCGGCATGCCAGCGGCGCTTGCCAGTGAAGGGGTCGGTACGGTATCCGTAAGGGGACGACAACCAGCCCCAGGTAATGGGACGGCCCTGCAGATACAGCTCGTCTTCGAGCTTGTTGCGGGACGCCACCTTATCAAGCAATCGCAGCTGCTTTTCACGATCATCCAGCGTGCGCTCCAATTGCTCGATCATATCGGTCAACTCATGGGCACTGTAGGACTCACCACCCATACCGTCTTCGGGGCCACCAACAGCCGCCGGCTGATCAAAGTTGAATTCATCGCTGGCCACCAGCCCGGACTCAACGAAGCGCTGACCAAGGGCATCCAGTCGCAGAAGCCGCCCCTGGATATCACCAAGCCGGAGTGTCAAAGCGTCCACCTGCTGCTGCACGTTCTCCCGAACCCGCGTCACCTCGGCCCGTTGCTCCTGAAGCTTGTCTTGCCAGGTAGATACCAGTTCGGTCTCTGTGGGCTTTTTAGCTTCCGCTTTTGCCACGGCCACCTGATAACCCGCCCAGCCAGCCGCCAACAGCAGCGCCAGCACAGTAAACACCAGAGCTGCAACAATACCGGCGTTGAGCGCGATTGCCCGGGAACGGCCGTGGCGTTTGCCAACGAATATTACGTTCATATCGTCATTCGATTTCATTGAAGAGCCGCATACCTGTCCCTGTAGTGCTGCGGCCCGGAAATAAATATCCGAGCGGTTCTGCTATCCTTGGCAACAACTACGTACTGATAAATCGCAGCGCCCGGTAGACATACTCATTACCCACAATGTAAAACGAGTGTGTTATCAGCGCTACGCACAAAGCGTGCCGAAGTGTAACCAATCGTAAACAGTCCCGTCGAGAAAAAAGCCGGTTATGAGCAAAAAAAATGACCAAAAAATGATCTTTGGCAAAGTGGCTTCCAGCCCCGGCTCTACTCTGAAAGCCCTGCTGACCAAAGCCGAGCTTCACCAGCAGGCGGAACAACTGGTGCTCGACGCGGTTCCGGAGGAGCTGGCAGACGGCACGCGTTTTGTCAGCTGTACCGACGGAGAACTGGTGCTGGCCACCGACAACGCCAGCAAGGCTACCCGGTTACGGTTCCGGCAACACGAGATCATGGAAAAGCTGCGGGAGCAGGAGTTGTTCAGGTTTGTCTGGAAGGTTCGCATCAAGGTGTCACCCTTGAGGTACCGGGACAAACCGGAGGCGAAAATGACGCCCCTCAGCAAAGAAAATGCCCGGCTCCTCAAAGAGGAAGCCGGGCACACGAAGGATAAAGCACTACGCGAGGTTCTCGAAAAACTCGCAAGCCACGTCCGGGATTAAGGCTTCCGGCCTTAACCCACCGCGAGCACAGGTTTCATGTAAGAGATAGGAGCAGTGGCTTCATCATCGAAGGTCACCACTTCCCATGCGTCTTCTTCCGCCCTGAGCTTGCGCAGCAGCTTATTATTCAAGTCGTGACCGGATTTGATACCGCGGAACTCACCGATCAGGCTGTTGCCCAGCAGGTAAAGATCGCCGATCGCGTCCAGAACCTTGTGCTTGACGAACTCATCGTCATAACGAAGGCCATCTTCGTTAAGGATCTTGTAGTCGTCGACCACAATGGCATTGTCCACGCTGCCACCCAGCGCCAGGTTCATCGCACGCAGCTTCTCGATATCGCGCATGAACCCGAAGGTACGGGCACGGGAGACTTCCTTCACAAAAGACGTGCTGGAGAAATCCACCGTTGCGGTCTGGGCACGACCCTTGAACACAGGATGGTCAAAGTCGATACCGAAGCTGACCTTGAAGCCTTCAAACGGCAGGAAGGTCGCTTTCTTGTCACCTTCTTCGATGGTGACTTCCCGCTTGATGCGGATAAACCGCTTGGCGGCATCCTGTTCGGAAATGCCGGCAGACTGCAGCAGGAATACGAACGGCCCAGCTGAACCATCCATAATCGGCACTTCCGCCGCGCTCAGTTCGACATAGCAGTTGTCAATGCCAAGACCAGCCATGGCTGAGAGCAAATGCTCTACGGTCGCCACACGGACACCGTCATTTACCAGCGTCGTGGACAGCATGGTCTCACCTACATTTTCCGCGCATGCCCGGATCTCAACCATCGGGTCGAGGTCCGTACGGCGGAAGATGATGCCCGTATCAACCGGGGCCGGCTTCAGGGTCAGGTAAACCTTTTCCCCTGAGTGCAGGCCGATACCGGTCGCACGGATGGTATTTTTGAGTGTCCGTTGTCTGATCATCGGTTCATCATTCCGTCACAAAAAGTCGATATTCTGAGCAAAAAACTGCCCGGAGAATACCAGAATTCAAGACTGAGTACCATTTAGCCAACATGACTTTACTTAAAAATTGCAATAGTCATCCGCTATGGCCAACCAGCTCACGTTTATTCCGGACTAAAGGTTCCATTTCACTGCATTGAAACCGATACCCCCGAACACAGGTGAGACAGATTATCAATCAGCCTGCCGGCGAAGGAATGCGGGAATATCGAGATAGTCCACGCCCTGCTCTTCGCTTTCTTTGCTCTGGTCCAGCGCCACATTGCCCTGCGAAACCGCACGACGACGCAGCACAGCAGGCCGGTCCAGCTGGTTGTAATCGGTCTTGCCGTCCAGTGTGCGTGAGTTGTCCACCACCTTGGTGGGCTTCTCACGTTCACCACCGAGACCCGTCGCCACCACGGTGACCTTGAGCTCGTCGGTCATTTCCGGATCGATAACCGTGCCCACCACTACCGTGGCGGCGTCTGACGCAAATTCACGAACGATATCGCCAACTTCGGAGAATTCGCCCAGATTCAGATCCATGCCGGCGGTAATGTTGACCAGGATGCCTTTGGCGCCCTGCAGGTTGATGTCTTCCAGCAGCGGGCTGCGAACGGCGGCCTCAGCAGCTTCACGGGCGCGGTTCTCGCCGGTGGCACGACCGGTACCCATCATCGCGTTGCCCATTTCGGACATCACGGTTTTAACGTCGGCAAAGTCAACGTTGATCATACCGTTGCGGGTGATCAGGTCAGCGATACCCTGAACCGCGCCCAGCAACACGTCGTTGGCGGAGGCAAAGGCGTCCAGCAGGCTGGTCTTCTTACCCATCACCGCCAACAGCTTCTCATTCGGGATGGTGATCAGTGAATCAACGCTCTCGCCCAGCTCTTTCAGGCCGGACTCGGCCACGCTCATACGCTTGCCACCCTCAAACTGGAACGGCTTGGTGACCACGGCAACGGTCAGGATACCCAGCTCCCGGGCGACTTCCGCGACAACAGGCGCGGCACCGGTGCCGGTTCCACCGCCCATACCGGCGGTGATAAACACCATATCCGAGCCACTGAGCGCCTCGGCAATACGGTCACGATCTTCCAGGGCAGACTGACGGCCCACTTCCGGGTTGGCACCAGCACCCAGGCCCTTGGTGATGTTGCCACCAAGCTGGATAATCTGGCGGGCGTCCAGGTCTTTCAGTGCCTGGGCGTCTGTGTTGGCGCAGATAAATTCCACACCTTCAATGTCGCTGTTAAGCATGTGACGAACGGCGTTACCGCCACCGCCGCCAACACCGACAACCTTTATAACTGCGTTTTGCTGAACACTATCAACGAGTTCAAACATATCCCCTACTCCTTCGTGCTGTTTCCGGTCTTTCCAGACCGGTTTCATTCGATCGTTTGGTGTTTTTCGAGATACCTTCGTGTACTACCTGCTGATTCACCGTCAGAAGTGACCGGTAAACCAGGCTTTCATGCGCTCAATCAGGGAAGGTGCATCCTCCCCTTTGAGCACCGGCGCCCGGCCAAGATCCATTTGCCGGAAGCCATGAATCAACAACCCCACACCCGTGGCGTAGATCGGGTTGTTGACCACTTCGGTCATGCCGGAGACCGCCTGCGGACAGGCCAGCCTTACCGGCATGTGGAAGATTTCTTCGGCCAGCTCCACCACCCCTTCCATGGTGGACGAACCGCCCGTAATCACGATGCCTGCGGGAATCATGTCTTCGAATCCCGACCGGCGAAGTTCCGACTGCACCAGGGTGAACAGCTCCTCGTAACGAGGCTCCACCACTTCCGCCAGCGCCTGCCGTGACAGGTCTCTGGGCGCCCGGTCCCCGACACTGGGCACCTTGATGGTTTCATCGGCACCGGCGAGCTGAGTCAGCGCGCAGGCGTATTTGATCTTTATCTCTTCGGCATTTTGCGTTGGCGTGCGCAGCGCCATGGCAATGTCATTGGTGACCTGATCACCGGCAATGGGAATCACCGCGGTATGGCGGATCGCACCGCCGGTAAACACTGCGATGTCGGTGGTGCCCCCACCGATATCCACCACACAGACACCCAACTCTTTTTCATCCTCGGTCAGAATCGCGTGGCTCGATGCCAGCTGCTCAAGGATGATGTCGTCTACCTCAAGGCCGCAGCGCTTCACACATTTCTCGATGTTCTGTGCCGCGTTTACCGCGCAGGTCACCAGGTGCACCTTGGCTTCCAGGCGCACACCAGACATGCCCATGGGCTCCTTGATGCCTTCCTGGTTATCGATCACGAATTCCTGCGGCAGGATATGCAGGATTTTCTGATCAGCGGGTATGGCAACCGCCTGGGCCGCGTCGATCACCCGGTCGATATCGGCCTGGGTCACTTCCCGGTCGCGGATGGCCACGATGCCGTGGGAGTTCAGGCTCTTGATATGACTGCCCGCGATGCCTGCGTAGACCGAATGAATTCGGCAGCCAGCCATCAGTTCAGCTTCCTCCACTGCCCGCTGGATGGCCTGAACCGTGGTTTCGATATTCACCACCACCCCCCGCTTGAGGCCGCGGGACGGGTGTGAGCCGATACCAACCACTTCGATGGTTCCATCCATCTTGCGCTTGCCGACAATCGCAACCACTTTGGAAGTTCCGATATCCAGGCCGACAATCATGTTTTCCGTTTCAACCGATGACATGTGTTTCACCAAACCCCAGGTTCGTAATAATCGTTATCAGGATTTCGGCGCGGCGGTTGCCACGTCCGACTTCCACTGCACCGCCACGCCGTTGGAGTAGCGGGCATCAACCCGACTGACTTCGTCCACTCGCGAAGCCAGGTGGTTCTCATAAACCGTAATAAAACGCTCAAAACGTTGCTCGACCTTGTCACGCCCCAAAACCACCTCAATGCCGTTTGACAGCGTGAGCGTCCAGGCGCCCCGTTGTTCCAGGGACAAGCCAGCAAATCCGAGCCCGTAACCGGCCAACTGGTCACTCATGGTGCGGGCCATGGAAATCACCTCTCGCACCCGCTCATCCGGCCCCGCCAGCCTGGGCAATCTGCCCGCCACTTCCGGGTTTGGCGGCAGGAATAGCTCGCCTGACCTGCTTACCAGCCGGCCATCCGTCCAATACGCCAATGGCTTTTTCTCCCGGATGTCGATCTCCAGCCGCCCCGGCCAAACCCGCCTGACCGCCGCCGAGGCTACCCAGGGCCGACGTTCCAGTTCGGCTTTCACCTCCGCCAGATCGGTGGCGAAGTAACTCTTGCCAATCCAGGCGCCGGCAGCACGCTCCACGGCCACCGAGCTGTCGCCAACAAAGTCTCCGCGCACATCCACCGCAATGATCTGCTGGTCCATGGCAGTAAGCAGCCGGTCGGTTGCCCAGGGCACCATGGCCGCCAGCAGAACAATGGTCGCGCCCAGCCCCACCTGTAGCCAAGGCACCGCCGACAATACCCCTCGCAACACACCAAACCGGTCCCGCTCCGGTCCGACCGAGGTTGCCCCCCGTCGCCGGGGCGGCTCGGGCGGTACCGCCCGGCTCCGGATCAGTAATGTTTCAAGCATTCGTCGCCTCCGGCAGCGTGTCCTTGAGAATCCGCACGACCAGTTCTTCGAAGCTGATGCCTGCTGCCTTGGCGGCCATCGGCACCAGGCTGTGGTCAGTCATACCAGGGACAGTGTTTGCCTCCAGCAACCAGAATTCGCCGTCAGCATCCTGCATGATGTCGACCCGCCCCCAGGTTCTGCACCCGAGCACCCGAAAGGCGTCCAGCGCCAGGTGCTGCAACCGGACTTCATCGTCCGGGGCCAGCCCGCAGGGAATCCGGTACCGGGTATCGTCGGCCAGGTACTTGGCGTCGTAGTCATAGAAGGCGTGGTCCGTGCTCAGGCCAATAGCCGGCAGGGCCTTGTCCTGCAGCAGGCTGACGGTAAATTCCGGACCCTCAATCCACTTTTCCACCAGCACCAGGTCATCAATTTCCGCAGCCTGCCGATAAGCCTCCGCCAGCTCCTCGGCATTGTGTACCTTGAAGATCCCAATGCTGGACCCTTCGTGGGCTGCCTTGACACTCAGCGGGGTGCCCAGGCTGTGGATAATCTCACCTGCCTCTGCGGCGGAAGTCATGGCCCTGAACGCCGGTGTTGGCAGACCGCAGCCCTGAAACACGTACTTGGTACGCAACTTGTCCATTGCCAGGGCCGAGGCCAGTACGTCGCTGCCGGTGTAGGGAATGCCCGCCTGTCCCAGGATCGCCTGCAGGGTGCCGTCTTCTCCGCCCCGGCCGTGCAGGGCAATAAACACCCGGTCGTACTCCGGGGCTTCGACGGTTTTCAGCAGGCAGCCACGCACATCAATACCAAACGCATCAACGCCGGCCGACTGCAACGCCGACAACACAGCCTGGCCACTCTTCAGGGACACCGCCCGCTCTGCGGAATCGCCCCCCATGAAGACCGCCACGCGCCCGAAGGCTTTCACCAGTTCCGGTGATGCCTGATAGGGCTGTGCGTTGGCATGGCTCAAATCACTCACTTGTTCACTCCCGCTGCAGCCAGTCGTGCAGCAACGCCACCAATATCGCCGGCACCCTGGGTAATCAGCAGGTCGCCGTCTTTCAGGGCACTTTCCAACAGGTTTTCGATTTCCCGGTTTTCCTCGACGAACACCGGCTCAACCTTGCCACGCTGCCGGATACTCCGGCACAGGGCACGGCCATCGGCACCGGGTATTGCCGGCTCGCCGGCTGAATACACATCCATCAACAACAGGCCATCGAGTTCCGACAACACACGCACAAAGTCTTCGTACAAATCCCGGGTACGGGTGTAGCGATGGGGCTGGTACAGCATGACAATGCGCCGGCCAGGCCAGGCATCGCGAGCGGCACGAATGACCGCCTCCACCTCTGTGGGGTGGTGCCCGTAATCGTCCACCAGCGTTACCGACCCTTGCGGAATCCGGTATTCGCCATACACCTGGAAGCGCCGGCCGACACCGGCAAAGCCCGCCAGGCCCCGACAGATTGCCTGATCATCCACCCCTTCATCGGTGGCGACGGCAATGGCCGCCAGAGCATTCAAAACATTGTGACGGCCCGGCATTTTCAGCTCGACCGTCAGGTCTGAGCGATTCCCCGGGCGGCGCACGACAAAATGGGTTCTCAGACCATCCGAACTGATCTGCTCGGCCCGGTAATCCGCATCCGGGTTGTCGATGCCGTAGGTAATGATGGCTCGGGATATCCGCGGAATGATTTCCTGCACATAGGCGTCATCCACGCACATCACGGCAATGCCGTAGAATGGCAGGTTGTGCAGAAAGTCCACGAACGTCTGTTTCAGTTTTTCAACATCACCGCCGTAGGTATCCATGTGGTCGGCTTCGATGTTGGTCACCACCGAAATCACCGGGGTCAGGTGCAGGAACGATGCATCGCTTTCGTCAGCTTCCGCCACCAGGTACCGGGAGCCACCGAGCTGGGCATTAGTACCGGCACTGTTCAGCTTGCCGCCAATGACAAAGGTTGGGTCCAGTCCTGCTTCCCCAAGAATCGAGGCAATCAGGCTGGTGGTGGTGGTCTTGCCGTGGGTGCCAGCGATGGCAATGCCATGGCGATAGCGCATGATTTCCGCCAGCATTTCTGCTCGCGGTACGATCGGCACGCGGCGGCTGCGGGCGGCTGTCACCTCAGGGTTGTCGCCGGCGACAGCAGAAGAGACAACCACGACGTCTGCCTGCTCACTGTTCTCCGCCCGATGGCCGATCTGGACTTCTACGCCCATGGCGCGGAGGCGGCCGGTAACCGGGCTCTCTTTCAGGTCCGACCCGGACACATCGTAGCCCTGGTTCTTGAGCACCTCTGCGATGCCACTCATGCCCGCACCGCCGATACCGACAAAATGGATACGGCGAATACGGCGCATTTCGGGCACCTGATAGACCAGCGGCGGATTGGTTACATCAGCCATTGGCGGCCTCCAGACAGTAATTCACAACTCTCTCCGTTGCATCAGGGCGGGCCAGTGAGCGGGCGGCCGTCGCCATTGTCGAAATTCGTTCCCGGTCGCCAGCGAGATCTTTCAAGGTCTCTGCCAGCACATCCGGAGTCATCATCTGCTGGGGTATCAGAATCGCTGCCCCTGCTTTTACCATGTGCTCGCCATTGCGGGTCTGGTGATCGTCCACCGCGTGGGGGAAAGGGACCAACACTGCCCCGACGCCAGCGGCGCAGAGTTCCGACACCGTCAGAGCTCCAGCCCGACACACCACAATATCTGCCCAGGCGTAGGCTTCGGCCATGTCCCGGATAAACGGTTCAACACTGGCCGAGACACCGGCAGCCTCATAGGCGTCCCGGGCTTCCTGCGCATTTTTTTCACCACACTGGTGCCGAACTTCCGGGCGCAGTTCCTCCGGCAACAACGCCAGTGCAGCTGGTACCTGCACGTTGAAAACCCGGGCACCCAAACTGCCGCCTACAACCAGAACACGCACCGGCCCGGTCCGGCCATCGAGGCGGCGTTCCGGCCCGTCGATTTCGGTGACATCTTTGCGCACCGGGTTGCCGGTGCAACGGGTAACCACGTTCGCACCGAAGCTCCCGGGAAAGGCTTCGAGCACCGTATCCGCAACCCGAGTTAACCAACGGTTGGTCATTCCCGCGATGGCATTCTGCTCATGGATCACCAGGGGCACACGCTGCAGAAAGGCAGCGACGCCGCCGGGGCCAGTCACAAAGCCACCCATGCCCACAACGCAATCCGGCTTGATCTTTCGCAGTACGGTGAACGCCTCACCCAGTGCGCGCATCAAGCGGATCGGTGCCAGCACCAGGGCCAGTTTGCCTTTGCCACGAAGCCCGGAAATATGAATCAACGACAGCGGAATATCCGTCTCGCCAATCAGCCGCTCTTCCATACCGCCCGTTGCACCCAGCCAGAACACCTCGTGGCCTCTGTCCTGCAGCGCACGGGCGGTAGCCAGCGCGGGGAATACGTGGCCACCGGTGCCACCAGCCATCATCAGAAAACGACGGGGCTTACTCATACACAGCACCTCCCCCCGCCTTTCTCCTGGTTTGTTCTGAATTCATTCGCACCTTATCAAGCCGTTCAATTTCAACCCTTGCCAGCACGCCGATGCCAATGCAGGTCATCATCAGGCTGGAGCCACCGTAGCTCACCAAGGGCAGCGTCAGCCCCTTGGTGGGCAACAATCCCGTGCTGACGGCCATATTGATACCCGCCTGCAGTCCCATCAGCAGGGTAAGGCCGTAACTGAAGCACGCAGCAAACGGCATGGCAGCCTTCTCCGCCCGCCGGGCGATCACAAACCCGCTCATTACCAGTGCGGTGAACAGTACCAGCACAATCAGCGAACCCAGCAAACCAAACTCTTCGGCGATGATGGCGAAGATGAAGTCGGTATGTGCCTCCGGCAGATAAAACAGCTTCTGGATCGAATTACCCAGGCCAACGCCCGCCCACTCGCCCCGCCCGAAAGCAATCAGGGACTGGGTGAGCTGATACCCGGTGTCAAACTGATCTTTCCACGGGTCCAGATAGCTCACTACCCGCTTGAGACGGTAGGGCTGGGTAACCACCAGAACGGTTCCCAGTAACGCCAGGATGCCGATCAACGGAGCAAACCGGGTCAGCCGAACACCGCTGAGAAAAATCATGCCCGCTGCAGCGGTGACCAGCACCACGGTGGCACCGAAGTCTGGTTGAATGACCAGCAGCACCGACGCCAGACCCAACACTACCAGGGGTTTCAGAAACCCGGGCCAGGTGTTCAGCAATTCATCCCGGCGCCGGACCACGTATCCTGCCAGATAGGCAATCAGGCACAGCTTGGCCACCTCGGATACCTGGACATTGAACAGTCCCAGGGGAATCCAGCGGGTTGAACCGTTGACGGTGCGCCCCATGGGTGTGAGCACCAGCAACAACACCAGTATGCCGACACCCAGCAGCAACCACCCGCTGCGCTCCCACCAGGACACCGGCACATTCACGGCGACCAGGGCCATGAGGCAACCGAGCGCCGCAAACAGCACCTGCCGGATCACATAGTGATAACTGTTGCCCATGGTGGCCGCCGCCATATCCATGGAGGCGGACGAAATCATCACTATGCCCAGCACCAGAAGCGCAACGGACGTCACCACCAGCACTGGCAGAGGCTGGAGATCACCTAGCCAGGCTTGTGGCCGATAACTGGCTGCACCCACTTGCATCACTGGGCCTCGACCAATGCACGGAACTGGTCTCCGCGATCGTTATAATCCCGGAACATGTCAAAACTGGCGCAGGCCGGTGACAACACCACCCGGTCGCCTGGCCGCGCCAGCCGGCGCGCTTGTTCGACAGCTTCGGCCAGCGACCCTGCCTTGACCAGGTCAACTCCGTCGGCCAACGACCTGGCGATGGTATCGGCATCACGCCCCATCAATACGACCGCACGGCAGTATCTGGCTGCGGGTTCCGCCAAAGGTTTGAAGTCAGCGCCCTTGCCATCGCCACCGGCAATCAGGATTACCCGGCCGTCTTCGGGGGCCAGGCTTTCTATCGCTGCAACAGTGGCACCCACGTTGGTACCTTTGGAATCATTGATGTAATCAACGCCATCCAGATGCCGGATAAACTCACAGCGATGGGGCAAGCCGGTAAACTCACGTGCCACCCCAAGCATGGTCTCCATTGGCAGGCCCGCTGCCTGACCGAGGGCCAGTGCGGCCATCACGTTACTGATGTTGTGCCGCCCCATCAGCTTGAGCTCGCTGGTAAGCAACAGGTTGTCGAACCCGAAGGTTATCCAGGTTCCCTGATCGTCGTCCCGGGTGCTGAAAGTCTCCGGGTTCACCCGATTAAAGCCAAAACAGATAAACCGCAGGTTATCGCGGGCCATGGGAGTACTGAGGGCATCGTCAAGATTCACAATGGCGTTCTTACAGCCCCGGTAAATCCGCTGTTTTGCCTGAAAGTACGCCATTTTGTCCGGGTAACGGTCCATGTGATCGTCGCTGACATTGAGCACGGTGGCGGCCTCGGCGTTCAGCTCTTCGGTGGTTTCCAGTTGGAAACTCGAGAGTTCCAGCACATACAGGTCTGCACCCTGACCAAGGAGATCCAGGGCGGGTGTACCGATATTGCCGCCAACCTTGACGTTCCGCCCCGCCGCCTGGGCCATTTCCCCAACCAGGGTGGTGACCGTTGTCTTACCGTTGGAACCAGTGATGGCTATGATGGGCGCATCTGCCGCGTCGGCAAACACATCAATATCACCGCGAATTCGAGCACCATTTTTGGCGGCAGCGGCAATCGCCGGCTCTGCAATGGCAATACCCGGGCTGACCACCAGTTCGTTAAAACCGGCAAACAACGAGGGATCAAACGCTCCGAGATAGACCGGCACATCCGGCCAGCCCGCACGCAGCTCTTCCAGCCCGGGCGGGTTTTCCCGGCTGTCAGCCACCGCAATGTCGCGGCCCGTTCCGGACAAATAGCGCACGCAGGAGAGCCCGGTCTTACCGAGCCCTACTACCAATGTGCGACGATCCGAAACAATGACACTCATAGCTGTAACCACTTCCTATCGGATTTTCAGACTGGCGAGGCCAATCAGAACCAGAACCACAGTGACCACCCAGAAACGCACAATAACGCGCGGTTCGGGCCAGCCTTTCAGTTCAAAATGGTGATGCAACGGCGCCATGCGGAAGATGCGACGCCCGGTCAGCCGGAACGAAGCCACCTGCAGGATCACCGAGATAGTTTCCATCACAAACACGCCGCCCATAATGAACAGCACGATCTCCTGGCGAACAATCACGGCCACCACGCCCAGGGCTGCGCCCAGTGCAAGTGCGCCTACATCCCCCATGAACACCTGGGCGGGATAGGTGTTGAACCACAAGAAACCGAGCCCCGCCCCAACCAGCGCACAGCAGAATACAATCAGCTCACCGGCACCCGGCAGGTGTGGAATCAGCAGATAGTTGGCGAACTGGGCATGACCAGACACATAGGCAAAGATCGCCAGCGCACTCGCCACCATCACCGTTGGCATGATGGCCAGGCCATCCAGACCGTCAGTCAGGTTCACGGCGTTGCTGCTACCAACGATCACAAAGTAGGTCAGAAGAATGAACATCACCGGCCCGAGGGTCAGTGATACGTTTTTCAGGAACGGCAGATACAGCGAGGTTTCCTGAGGCAGCGATGCGGTCATGTACAACACAATTGCGGCAGCCGCACCTATCACCGACTGCCAGAAATACTTCCAGCGCCCGGGCAGTCCACGAGGGTTACGCTCAACCACTTTGCGGTAGTCATCAACCCAGCCAATCGCACCGAACAACAAGGTGACAGACAGCACCACCCAGACGTAGCGGTTGCTCAGATCCGCCCACAACAGGGTGGAAATTGCGATCGCTACCAGAATCAGCGCACCGCCCATAGTCGGTGTTCCGGCTTTGCTGAGATGGGTCTGCGGACCATCATCACGCACCGCCTGGCCAATCTGGTACTGGCTCAGTTTGCGAATCATCACCGGCCCGATCAGCAGCGATATCAACAGCGCCGTGAGCACGCCCAGAATGGCGCGCAGGGTCAGGTACTGAAACACCGTCAGCGCGGAGAAGTATTGCGATAGAATCTCTGTCAGCCAGAGCAGCATGTGTTTTTCACCTTTTTCTGAATCCCCTCCACCACGCGATCCATGGCGGAACTGCGAGAACCTTTCACCAGAACTGTTGTAGCGCCCTGCCTGCCATCCATGATGGCCGGCACAGCCTGCTCATGACTCTGGAAAATTTCAGTGCCGGTTCCAAAACCGGCCTCGTATGCCTCTGCACCCGGACCTACCGCCAACAGGCGCTCAATGCCTTTGGCATGGGCATGGGCACCCACCTGCCGGTGCAACTCGGCAGCCTCCGCACCCAGCTCCGCCATGGCACCCAATACCGCCACCCGAGTACCGGGGTAACCCGCCAGCACATTCAGGGCAGCGATCATGGACGCCGGGTTGGCGTTGTAGCTGTCATCAATCACGGTTAAATCGGCTGCGGGGTTCAGTACCTGCAATCGCCCTTTCACCGCCTGCACCCCTGCCAGACCGTCCACAATCTGTTGATCCGTGGCTCCCAGCGCCCGGCAAGCCGCCAGCGCCAGCAGGCCATTGGTTATGTTGTGTTCGCCGGCCAGCGGTATACACACCTTGCAATGCCAGCCTTCCGGACCGGTTACTTCGGTTTCAAACCCCTCTGACATCGGGGTGCTGGCGACGGCCTGATAGTCGGCATCTGAAACCCCGAGCCGGGAAACACTCAGCACCCGGCGCCGGCCCGCCCGCTCGCACCACTGGTCAAAAGCGGGGTCGTCGCGATTCAGCACAACCACGCCATCGGCGGGCACACCATCAATAATTTCGCCCTTGGCCAGTACAATATTCTGGTAGCTGCCGAAACCTTCCAGATGTGCCTGGCCGGCGTTGGTCAGGATTACCACTTCGGGGCAAACCACCGCGACCGTGTGGGCAATCTCTCCCAGACCACTGGCACCCAGCTCAATGGCACCAAACCGGTGTTCAGGTGCCAGGCGGAACAGGGTCAGCGGCACTCCGATGTGATTATTCAGGTTGCCTTCGGTGGCCAGGGTCGGCCCCATGCCCGCAAGGATCGCCGACGTCATTTCCCGGACCGTGGTTTTGCCACTGCTGCCGGTCACCGCCAACAAACGAGCGCTGCTCTCATCGCGATTTCCGGCCGCGAGCCGCGCCAGCGCATCCACCGTATCGGCAACCACCAGCTGTGGGATCGCCAGGGAGCTGTCGGCGGTATCCACAACTGCCGCAACCGCTCCCTGCTCCATGGCTTGCCGGACAAATCCGTGACCATCAAACCGCTCGCCCCGCAGTGCCACAAACAGCTGCCCTGGCACCACAGACCGGGTGTCGGTGGAAACGCCGTCAAACCGAACTGCGTCAAGCGCTGCAACGGATCCGGCAACAGTTGCCTGCAACCAGTCGCGGGCCTCCGCCAGAGAAAAGGCGCGCATCATGCCACACCCCCATTCAGCTTCAATAGGTGGCGAACCTGCTCTGCATCACTGAACGGAAGCTTCTGCCCGGCAATCTCCTGCCAGGCTTCATGTCCCTTCCCGGCGATCAGCACCAGGTCTTCCGGCTCCGCCATGGTCACCGCTGCCGCTATCGCTTCAGCGCGGTCATGGATAACCTCGAAACACCCATGCTTTGAAAAGCCCTGCGCAATATCACGGACAATCCGTGCCGGGTGTTCAGAGCGAGGGTTGTCATCGGTGACGATAATCACATCCGCCTCTTTCTCCGCCTCGCGAGCCATTTCCGGACGCTTTCCGGGGTCCCGGTCACCGCCACAACCGAACACGCAGATCAGCCGGCCGGTGACGTGGGAGCGCAGGGCCGCCAAGGCATTGGCGAGGGCGTCCGGCGTGTGCGCGTAGTCCACAACCACGTTCCTGCCATCGGCACCGGTGAACCGCTCCAGCCGCCCCGGTGGCGGGGTCAGCCCTGCTGTTGCGGCGACTGCTCTGTCAACAGGCACCCCCAGCGTCAGGACCGTAGCCAGTGCCGCCAGAACATTGCTGGCGTTGAAGCTACCCAATAACGGCACCTGCAGGTCGAATTCGCCCCACTGGCCATCAACACGGGCCCGGAAGCCAGTCGCCACAGGCGCGAAATCTTTCAGCCACAACTCGGTCTGGGCCTCATGCAGGCTGTAACGAACCCGGTCACATTGCCCATTGAGCTGTTCGAATAACTGCCGCCCAAAAGGATCGTCAAAGTTGATTACGGCAAAGTGCAGCTCTTCCCTGCGAAACAGTCTGGCTTTGGCCTCGCCGTACGCTTCCATGGAGCCGTGGTAGTCCAGGTGGTCCCGTGTAAGATTGGTAAACACCGCTCCGGTCATGGTCAGCTTGTCAATCCGCCCCTGATCCAATGCATGGGATGACACCTCCATCACCGCTGCACGACCACCGTCGTTTCGAATCCGGTTAAGTACCCGGTTAACCTGGACCACGTCCGGCGTGGTGTGGGTTGCCGGCTGAAGGTTACCTGGCATGCCATATCCCAGAGTGCCCAGCACACCACAAGGGGTGCCGGTTTCCTTCAAAAGTTGTGCGATGTACTGGGTGACCGATGTTTTCCCGTTGGTACCGGTCACGCCAATCAGGCGCAAATGCCGGGAGGGGTGCTCGAAAAATCGATCTGCAATCCGTCCCAACTGGGCCCGGAGCCCAACCACGGGCACTACCAACGCGCCATGGCGCTCGTGGCATTCCCTCGATTCCGAAGCTTCCAGAAGTATCGCAGTGGCACCCGCCGATATCGCCTGGTCAACGTATTGCTCCGATGACGTTCGAGCCCCGGCCAGTGCGATAAACGCATCCCCCGACGTCACCGTTCGGCTGTCGGTCTTCAGGCCATGAATCGTGACATCAAACACCGATGGCACGTCGACAATACCCTGTAACAAGTTGCTGATAGATGTGATGCACATGGTGTTACCCTCTCTCTCCGGAGGCCCGACGGGGCGCTTTGGCCCCGCTGACTTCCAGTTCAGGCTTCACATTCAGCAGTCGCAGTGCGTCACCCATCACCCGGGCGAATACAGGGGCCGCCACTTCGCCACCGTAGTACTCTCCGGATTGGGGCGCATCCACGGCCACAACCGTCACGATACGCGGGTCATCAATCGGCGCCATGCCCGCAAATATCGCTTTGTACTGACTCTTTTCATAACCCCGGGCGCCCACCAGGTGAACCGTCCCGGTCTTGCCGCCGGCAGCGTACAGGCCTGGCTGGCCACGACCACCGGTACCCCGTGCCACGGCTTCCTTCAACATACCGCGCACGGCCAATGCGACATCTTCACTCAACACTCGCCGGCCTTGGGGTGGAGCTTCCTGTTTCATCAGGCTTAACGGGTACCGGATGCCACCATTGGCGATCACCATGTAAGCCTGGGCCAACTGCAAGGCATTCACACTCATACCGTAGCCGTAAGACAATGCGGACTCTTCAACCGGGCGCCACCTTGGCGGTGCCGGTAAAACACCAACGGCTTCCCCTGGGAAGCCGATACCGGTTGCCTGCCCCAACCCCATCCTGGCGAACAGATTCCTCAACACATCGCCCCCAAGCTCCGTGGCAATCTGGCTGACCCCCACGTTACTGGATTTGACGATCATTTCTGTCAGGTCCATGGTTCCGTAATTTCGCGCATCCCGGATGGTAAAACGACCAAATCGGCGAAAGCCGGGTGAGGTGTCTATGGTGCTGTTAACCTGGTACTTGCCGGATTCCAGTGCCGCCGCGATGGTAATCGGCTTGATGGTGGAACCTGGCTCAAACAAGTCGGTGATTGCTTTGTTACGCAGATTATCCGCGGATAACTGGGCCCGGTCATTGGGGTTGTATGAACCCTGGTTAACCATTGCCAAAACTTCACCGGTATCAACGTCCAGCATGACCAGCGTGCCGCCCCGGGCGTTATGGGCAGCTACCACTGCTTTGAGCTCTCGGTAGGCCAGGTATTGAAGCCTCAGATCCAGGCTAAGCTCAAGATCCCGGCCGGGCCGGGCATCCCGGATTAACATCAGGTCTTTGATGACGCGCCCACGATTGTCCTTGAGCACCCGCTTGCGCCCGGGCTCGCCGGTTAGCCACTGGTTATAGGCCAGTTCAATCCCTTCCTGCCCCAGTTCGTCGATATTGGTGAAACCGACCACATGCGCAGTCACCTCTCCGGCAGGGTAGTACCGACGGTATTCTTGCCGGGCATAGATGCCACCGATCCCAAGATCCAGCGCTTCACGCGCCAGGCTGGGCTGAACTTTCCGGCGCAGATAGATGAATTCACGACCCGCAAACGTACGCAAACGCTCCCGCAGCGAACCTTCAGTCATACCCAACAGGCGAGCCAGACCCGCCAACCGGGGATCATCAGGATCAGTTTCAGAGGGGTTTGCCCACAGTGTCTGAACCGGGGTGCTGACCGCCAATGGCTCACCATGGCGATCGCTGACCACGCCACGATGAGCGTCAATCGACTCAACCCGGATGGTCCGGACATCGCCCTGCTGGCGCAGAAACTCCTTATCCACCACATGCAGATCGACCAGACGCCAGCCAATACCCAGCATCACCAGCAGAAAAACGCCCAGCACCGAGCCGAAGCGCCAGGCCTTCAACCCCGCGGACAAACGCTGCTGCCAGTTTGCTGCCTGCTTTCCCTGACCGGACAAATCGATCACCCTGATGTGTTTGTTATGATCGTTATTTCGCCGCAACCGGAGACATCAGCGGCACAAGAACTATGTCCTGTCGCCCCGGCACCACCATATTGAAACGTTCTGCCGCCAGGTGTTCTACGCGCCCATGAGCACTCAGCGCACTCTGCTCAAGCAAGAGCTGACTCCATTCCCGCTGATAGGCATCACGTTGCTGCTGCAACCCGGACAACGTATTGAATAACTCCCGGTTTTCGTGGGCACTGACAACAACACCGATGGCAGACAGTGTTAATACCGCCACCAACGCCAGAGTCACCACCACCCGGCTCTCCCGCGTGGTGTCGAAAACCTGCCGGGACAGGCGCACGGCGGTTGCCACGCCGTCACGAACCCGCTGCTTGCTGAGCCTGGTGGTCTTGGTTGGTTGTTCGATGGCTACCGCGCCCATAACGTCGCGCTCCCCTGCGAATTCGATTAGTTGGTTCGTCTTTCCAGTACCCGCATGACTGCACTACGGGCACGGACGTTTTCGGTAATTTCCTGCTCATTGGCCTTGCTGGCCTTACCTACCAGGCAAAACTCGGAGCGCTCCTGGTCAGCGGTCACTGGCACACCCTTGGGTATCATCGGGCCACGGGCCAAATCCCGCATAAAGCGCTTTACCAGGCGATCTTCAAGCGAGTGAAAGCTGATCACCACCAGGCGACCGCCTGGCGCCAGGCGCTCGACCGCAGCAACCAAACCGACTTCCAGGTCTTCCAGCTCCCGATTGATAAAGATTCGGATAGCCTGAAACGTTCTGGTGGCCGGATGTTTGTGCTTTTCTTTCTTGGGCACCGCCTCAGCCACCAACTCCGCCAGCTGGCGGGTTGTTTCAATGGCCTCTTCCTGCCGGCGGGCAACCACCAGACGCGCGATACGGCGAGAAAAACGTTCTTCGCCGTAGCGCCAGATCACATCCGCAATGTCGCGCTCGTCTGCGGTTGCCAGCCATTGAGCAGCGCTTTGCCCCTCCTGAGGGTTCATCCTCATGTCCAGCGGGCCATTGCGCATAAACGAAAAACCGCGCGCAGCATCGTCCAGCTGTGGCGACGACACCCCGAGATCCATCAGCACACCCTGCACCGTCGGCCACTGCTGACTGTCCAGAGCCTGACTCAACTCAGAAAAGGAGCCGTGATACCAGGAAAACCGGCTATCTTGTGCTGCCAGATCTTTGGCAACCTGAATGGCTTCCGGGTCTTTATCGATACCCATCAAGCTGCCCGGAGCGTCCAACTGGCCCAGAATCAGACGACTGTGACCGCCCCGACCGAAGGTGGCGTCCACATAACGACCAGCTGGATCATTGATCAGATAATCGACAGCCTCATCCAGCAGCACCGAGCGATGCCGGAATGGCTGATCTGACGCCTGCTCTGTTTCGGTCATAGCGACAGCGCCTCCATTTCCGGCGGCATATCGTCATCGCCAGAAGATTCATCCAGCCAGGCAAACCAGCGCTCCTCGCTCCAGAGCTCCAGCTTCTTGCCCTGACCAATCAGCATCAACTTTTTCTCCAGGTGCGCGTAGCTTCTCAGCGTCGGCGGCACCAGGATGCGGCCAGCGGAATCCAGCTCCATAGGCGCCGCATTACCGAGAATCAGCCGCTGTAAACGCCGGGCGGCTTTATTCATGTTTGGCAGCGCTTCAATTTTGGGCCTGAGGGTTTCCCACTCCGGCTCTGGATACAGCAAAAGACAGCGCTCTTCATCGGCATTGGCGGTCAGAACAATACGGCCACCACAAAGCTGCGCGAGTTCCTCACGCACCTTTGTCGGGATCGCCAGGCGACCCTTCGCGTCCATATTGATGGCATGACTGCCAAGAAAGTTGCTCATTTATGCCGTATCCAAGGCTGCTATTTCCACAAAAAACCACTTGAAACCACTTTTTCCCACTTCCGCACACTATAGAAACACGCAAAAGACAATGCAAGCGCCGCATTCGGCACCACACAGGCGAAAGCTCCTTTAATGACAAGAGGTTACAAAGGGGAAACTTAGAAAATCGTTAAAAAGACGTAAAGAAAAGGAGAAAAAACAAGCACCTGCGGAAAACTCTAAAGAGCCTTTCTGAGGTTTAAGATTTTTTGGCTATAAAGGCCGAATTGTGAGAAGGATGGGCATTACATCAAAAGAGAAAATGGCGAGCTCGCCGATAAGCCGGGTTCTGTCTTGGACAGTCATTCATCTAGGGCCTGCGTCACCGCAGGCCTCAAGCAACCTACCCGAATCCAGCGCGGGCCACGCCATTGGATTCCTATTTGGTCTTGCTCCAGGTGGGGTTTACCATCGCCGTGGACTGTTGCCAGCCACGCGGTGCGCTCTTACCGCACCATTTCACCCTTACCGGCGCCCGAAGGCGCTTAGGCGGTATACTTTCTGTTGCACTTTCCGTCGGCTCGCGCCGCCCAGGCGTTACCTGGCACCTTGCCCTGCGGAGCCCGGACTTTCCTCCCCCGATCGAAACCGGCGGCGACTGCCTGGCGAGCTCGGTGCCGACAATACCCCCGCATCCGCCGCCATGCAAGGCCTTAATGATCTTTCAGCTCCAACGCGCGCTGGTAGAGCTCATTTTTACCCAGACCACTGACTTCCGCCGCAATCCGGGCCGCCTTCTTCACCGGCAACTCCTTGATCAACAACTCCAGCAGTTTATCGGTGTCCAGAACGGAGGCTTCTCCAGCGGGTGTCGGCGCCGCGCCACGGACCATCACCACAAACTCACCCCTGGCTCCATGAGGATCACTCTCAAGCTGTTCAAGCACCTCATCCGCGCGACCACTGTAGAAGGTCTCAAAGGTCTTGGTCAGCTCTCGCCCCAACACACACTCCCGATCCGCCCCCAATACCTCAGCCAGGTCTTTCATAAATTCGATAATGCGATGTGGCGACTCATAGAACACCAAAGTCGCTGGCTCCCGCGCCAATTCCGTCAACGCAGCCTGCCGGCCCGAGCGCTTGGCTGGCAAAAAGCCTGCGAACAGAAACCGGTCGGTCGGCAACCCCGCCACAGACAAGGCGGCAACCAGCGCACACGGGCCAGGCACCGGCGACACCCGGTAACCCGCCGCGCGAACCTCGCGAACCAGCAAGTAACCCGGGTCCGAGATCAGCGGTGTGCCAGCATCAGATACCAACGCTACCTGCCGCCCCGCCGCCAGCGCATCCAGAATCCCTGCTACCCGAGCACGCTCATTGTGGTCATGCAGCGCCAACATTTGTTTGCTCAACCCAAGATGCTGGAGCAACCGTCCGGAGTGACGGGTATCCTCCGCAGCCACCAGGTCCACTTTTGCCAAGGTCTGACGCGCCCTGTCAGAGAGATCGTCCAGATTACCAATTGGCGTTGCAACCACATACAGAACACCATCCATCTCTTTCCGGACATTTTCCGAACCGGACATACACATACTCCCACCGATAGAAGACAGGAGCTGCGTCACTCCCGTGCAACCCGGCACCCATGACAGGCATGTCATGTGAAATGGGCCGGGAGCTGGTAAACTTGCCACCAATAAAGCGGCACCACAAGCCTAATGATCCGGAGACTCCGAGCCTGCTATGACTAAATACCGCAGCCATCGAACACTTTTTGCCCTGATCACCCTGGTCATCCTTCTGACTGGGGGTTGCGCCACCGTCAACCTGGACAGCCAGGTTGCAGACACACCAGAGCGTGCACTCGAACTTGCTGCCAGCGAACGAAACCCCGTAACAGCACAGCGTTACCTTCTGCGGATGGCCAGCAACTTCCAGGATCAGGGCAACCACAGGGCGGCGCGCCAGATTCTCCGCAACCAGCAGCTGGACACGATCGACAGCCAGCTAACCGGCCAAAAATTACTTCTGTCCATGGCCAGCGCCGTCGAACTTCAAGATAGCGACTGGGCGAATGAACTGGTCGGCAATCTGTCGCCAGACCACTTCCTCGGCTACCCGTCAGACATCATGGCAAAAGCCGCGCAACTGCAGGCTGAGACATTCGCCCTCAATGATGACCAGCTGTCCGCCGCGCTTACGCTGATGCTGCTCAGCCAGACTGACACCCAAAGCGACCCACAGGACACCCACGACCAGATCTGGCAATACCTCAGGACAATCCCCGGGCAAGCGCTGAATGAAGCTTCAGAAACAGCCATCGGCTTCGAAGAACAGGGCTGGCTGGAGCTGGCCACCACCTTGCGCGCCCGCGATGTCGGCCTTGACGAACAGGGGCGTCTGATCAGGGCCTGGCAGAATAACTGGCCAGGGCACCCCGCGGCACAGATCCTGCCCACAGACCTTCGCCTGCTGTCGGAACTGGCCACCAGCCGGCCGGAACGCATCGTACTGGCACTTCCCCTGCAGGGCTCTCTGGCAAGTGCCGGGCGCGCAATCCGGGACGGCTTCCTCGCTGCCTATTTCAGTGATGACAGCGCGGACCGCAGCAAAACCGATATCCGCATCGTCGACACCTCCAGCAAACCTTTTACGGCCCTGTATGAAGACCTGGCTGGCCAGAACATCGACCTGATTGTTGGCCCTCTAGAAAAAGACGCACTTGCAGGCCTGAGTTCGAGAAACACACTTGCCGTTCCAGTGCTCGGGCTGAATTACCTGCCGGCGGACAGCCGTGTGCCCGACGGGCTTTACCAGTTCGGCCTATCAGCCGAAGATGAAGCCCGGCAGATTGCCGACCAGCTGGCAGCGCAGTCGCTCAGCCAGATCCTGGTGCTCATTCCCCGGGGCGAATGGGGTGATCGCGTGGAACAGGCATTGCTGCAACGCATGGCTACCCACAACGGTTCCGTGCTCGACATTGAACGGTTCTTCCCGGAGGACAACTTCCGGTCAGTTACCGCCGACCTGCTCGGGGTCACCACATCCCGGCAGCGGGCTATCCAGGTGGAAAGAACCATTGGCCAGAACGTAGAGTTCGAACCCCGTCGCCGCCAGGATGCCGAAGCCATTGTACTGGTCGCACAACCCACAGTTGCGCGCCAGTTCAATCCGCTGTTCGCGTTCTATTTCTCCGGTGACCTGCCGGTATATGCCCCGTCCATTGTCTATGAGGGCACTCAAGACCCGGGCCGTGACCGCGACCTGAACCGGGTGACGTTTACCGACATCCCATGGGTTCTTGCCGAAGATAACCCGCTGCGCACCCAGGCGGAACAGAATCTCAGCGGCACACGAGGCCAACTGGGCCGGCTGTTTGCCATGGGCGCTGATGCCTGGCAGTTGAGCAAACGCCTGCCACTGCTGCGGCAAGTTGAAGGAGCCGCCATCGATGGCCAGACAGGCACCCTCACCATGACCCCGGACGGCGCCATCCACCGCCATCAACTTTGGGCACAGTTCCAGAACGGGCGGCCAGTACTGGCTCCGGAACTCAATGAGGCCACTTCTAGGGAAGGCGCCCGCGAAACTGAGCAAGGTGATAGCCAACACCTTTAGAGGACATGAGCCATGGAAGGCAAACGCGCCATTGGAAATCATTATGAAGGGGTGGCCGCCCGCTATCTGGCGAAAAACGGCATTACCATTCTGGAGCAGAACGTCTACAACCGCGGCGGGGAACTGGATCTAATTGGCCAGGACGGAGAGACCCTCGTGTTCTTCGAGGTTCGCTATCGAGGTGCCGGCAGCCTCGTAGACCCGGCCAGCTCCATAACCTATGGCAAACAGCGCCGACTGGTTCGGGCTGCCTCTTATTACCTGCACCGGAACGGCTTGTGGAACATCGCGTCCAGAATTGACGTCGTCGCGATCATGCCGGGTACCGTGCGCAAATACCGGGTACAATGGATCAAAAACGCAATCCAGGCAGAATAACCGAACCAATGACCGACACCGCACAAAAGATCAACCAGTGGTTCGCCAACCACATGGAACAGACTGCCCAGGCTGCCAGCACTGCCGGGCCGGATATTGAAGATGTAGCAGACGCCTTTGTGAATACCCTGCTGCAGGACGGCAAGCTCATCGCCTGCGCCAATGGCAACGCAAACATACTAGCCCAGTATTTCTGTACAGCACTGCTGAACCGCTTTGAGCAGGACAGGCCCGCACTGCCTGCAATCAACCTCGGGGCAGACGCCACCACTTACTCGGCGATATGCCGAGATAACCGGTTCAACGATACCTTCTCCCGACAAGTTCGCGCCATCGGCAAACCCGGCGACCTGTTATTTGTCATTGTCGATGACGGCCATAAGGCCAACCTGATCCAGGCCATCCAGGCGGCCCACGACCGGGAGATGCAGGTGGTGGTACTGAGCGCCCGGGAAAAATCAGACATTACCTCTCTGATGCACCCGGAAGATCATGAAATTGCCCTGAATGACCTTGCCCCCCACGAAGCCACACCGTTAATGTTGCTGATCATCAACACCTTATGCGACCTGGTTGACCACAAACTGTTTGGCGGATAACAAAAAAGCCGGCTTTCGCCGGCTTTTTTTTATTTCACCACTTTCAGGGTTGGTCGCCCACTCGGGCGCTCATCGGATCGCCTGCCCGTCGGAGCATCTGTATCCGCCCCGCCATCAGGATCCGGCGAACCCGGCTCACTGCCGAACACCATACCTTCACCATTTTCCTTGGCGTAGATAGCCATGACCGCCTGCAACGGAATAAACACCTGCATGGGCACACCGCCAAAGCGCGCGCTGAACTCCAGCGCGCCATTACCGATCACCAATCCCCGAACCGCGCCAGGGCTGATATTCAGGACGATCTGACCATTGGCGACATGTTCTGTCGGCACCTGAACACCCTGCACACCCGCGTCGACCACGATGTAAGGGGTACAGTCGTTATCCAGAATCCACTCATTGAGGGATCGTACCAGGTATGGACGGCTAGACGTCATAGTGACACTCATATCAGGCACTGCAACCACTCCTGCCCCGCCATGCGGGCTTGCCGATCAGCTTCGGATGTCTTCTTCCAGGTCTGAAAGGCTTGCCTTGAAACCTTCCCGGGCAAAGATGCTGTCCATGTATTTCTGAATAGGCTTGGCCTGCTTGTCACTCAGATCAATGCCCAGCGCCGGCAGGCGCCAGAGAATTGGCGCGATGCAGCAATCCACGATAGTGAACTCTTCTGACAGGAAGAACGGCATTTCCGCAAACAGAGGCGCTGTTGCCAGCAGACTCTCTTTCAGCTCTTTACGAGCCGCATCTGCCGCTTTGCCCGTCGGCTGCGCCAGAACCTGATCAACCAGGCCGCACCAGTCCTTCTGAATACGGTGAATCATCAGGCGACTGTTGGCCCGCGCGACCGGGTATACCGGCAACAATGGCGGGTGCGGAAAACGCTCGTCCAGGTATTCCATCATGATGTTGGGCTCGTACAGTACGAGATCCCGATCCACCAGGGTTGGCAGGGCGTTGTACGGATTCAGGTCAGCCAGTTCTCCCGGCGGGTTATCTGGATCCACATCCACAATATCAACGGTAACACCCTTCTCTGCCAGCACAATGCGCACACGGTGGCTGTAATGACTGGCCGGATCCGAGAAAAACGTCATTGATGACCGCTTGGTCACAACGCCCATATAACTACCTCACGATTCTGAAAATCGAAACAATACACAAACGCAAAATTCCAGCGAACCTTACCGGCCCGCTGGAATTCAGGATTGAGGATTATACCCTAAATCTTAATGTACGTCTTTCCAGTACTCGCGGTTAAGCAGGTACGCAAAGATGAAGAAGATCGCCACAAAGATCAGCACGAAAATCCCCAGACGCTCACGCTCAACCTTCACCGGATCACCCATGTAAGACATGAAGTTGGTCAGGTCCCACATGGCACGGTCAAAGTCTGCACCCGACATATTGCCTTCGATGGCATATTCCGGACAGACATCCGCGTTATTGATGTTACCACTAAGCGGCTCAACCGAGGCGCCGACACCAATCTTCGGCTCGACGGCACACAGACCCTGCATCTCGACCATCACATGGGGCATACCAACGTTGGCGAATACCACGTTGTTCACACCCAGTGGGCGAGTGTCATCCTGGTAGAAACCTCGCAGGTACGAGTACACCCAGGATTCACCACGCACACGCGTGACCAGAGTCAGGTCAGGTGGCGGAGCACCGAACCAGCCGGCAGCCATATCCTTACTCATGGAGATCTGCATCAACTCACCGATCTTGGCACCAGTGAAGATCAGGTTCTCCTCGTAGAGTTCCGCCGGAATCTCCAGGTCATCCGACACCCGCTTGTAACGGGCGTATTCCATGGAGTGGCAACCCATGCAGTAGTTGGTGAACAATGCCACGCCCCGCTGCAGTGATTCCTTGTTGGTGTGATCCGGCTTCATGGTGTCGAGAGGACCGCCGGGAGCAGCCGCCAGCCCGAGAGCCGGCAGGATTGCGATGAAAAGACCAAAAATCAGCTTTCTCATTATCCTGTCACCCTCTCTGGTACTGGCTTGGTTTTTTCCATGCGCGTGTAGAACGGCATGAGAATGAAGTACAGGAAGTACAGCACTGTCAGAATCTGGGCGACGATGGTACGACCCTCGGTGGCCGGAACGATACCCAGATAGCCCAGGACGATAAAGCTGACGACAAAGATGGCCAGCGCAACCTTACTCATCCAGCCCTTGTAGCGGATAGACCGCACCGGGCTCTTGTCGAGCCATGGCAGCACGAACAGGATGGCAATTGCTGCACCCATCACAACCACACCCCAGAACTTGGCATCGAGACCAAAGAGATCAACGGTTACCGCACGAAGCATTGCGTAGAACGGAGTGAAGTACCATACCGGTGCGATGTGTGCCGGCGTCTTCAGACTGTTCGCAGGTTCGAAGTTCGGCTTCTCCAGGAACAGGCCGCCCATCTCCGGGAAGTAAAACACAACGATGAAGAAGATGAAGAAGAAGACCGCCACACCCAACAGGTCATGTACGGTGTAGTACGGGTGGAACGGAATGCCGTCTTTGGGAATACCGTTTTCGTCCTTGTTCTTCTTGATATCAATACCGTCAGGGTTGTTAGAACCCACTTCGTGCAGCGCCAGAATGTGCAGCACCACCAGACCGAGCAGTACGATCGGCAATGCAACCACGTGCAGGGCAAAGAAGCGGTTCAGGGTAATACCGGAAATCAGGTAGTCACCACGAATCCACAGAGACAGGTCTTCACCAATTACCGGAATTGCACCGAACAGGTTAACGATAACCTGAGCACCCCAGTAAGACATCTGACCCCAGGGCAGCAGGTAGCCCATGAATGCCTCTGCCATCAGCACCAGGTAGATCAGCATGCCGAAGATCCAGATCAGCTCACGCGGCTTCTGGTACGAGCCGTACATCAGACCACGGAACATGTGCAGATAGACCACCACAAAGAACGCTGACGCGCCGGTGGAGTGCAGATAACGAAGCAGCCAGCCCCACTCGACATCACGCATGATGTACTCAACGGAAGCAAACGCACCTTCCGCAGACGGATTATAGCTCATGGTCAGCCAGATTCCGGTGACCAGCTGGTTCACCAACACCAGCATGGCAAGCGAACCGAAGAAGTACCACATATTGAAGTTCTTCGGAGCGTAATACTTACCTACATGCTTGTTCCAAGCATCGACAACCGGCAGACGCTCGTCTACCCAATTAAGCAGTTTGTTCATTACGCTGCCTCCGGATCAAGACCAATGGTCATGGTCGCATCGTCATCAAACCGGTACGGCGGAACCTCAAGGTTCAGCGGAGCCGGCTGATTGGAGAACACACGACCGGACAAGTCGAATCGGGAGCCATGGCACGGACAGAAAAGACCACCCAACCATTCACTACCCAAGTCAGCCGGCGCCACTTCCGGGCGATAGCTTGGCACGCACCCCAAGTGCGTGCAGATACCCACCAGGACAATAAACTCCGGCTTGATGGACCGCTGTGCGCCGGTGATGTAAGCCGGTTGCTGAGGGTCTTCGGACTCAGGATCTTTCATTCGCGGAGACAGCTTTTCAATGTTCTCAAGCATCTCGTCGGTGCGCCGGATAATCCACACCGGCTTACCCCGCCATTCGACGGTAATCTGTTGTCCAGGTTCGATCTTGTCGACAGTTACGGTTACCGGAGCACCGGCCGCTTCCGCTTTCGCACTGGGATTCCAGGACGCCACGAAAGGGACCGCTGCACCGACGACGCCGACACCACCCACCACGGACGTTGCACCGATCAAAAACCGGCGTCGACCTTGGTTCACGTCGCCATTACTCATTATGGTTTTCTCCCATCAGGCGAGGCACAGACGCGGAAAAACCGGCACTGCGCTTCGAAAAGGACTTCACAACCCAAAAATATAAGCGCTGAAATGGTAATGAAATTACCCCTCGCTTACAAGCCGGAAAGGCTCAACTGAGAGCCTATCCCTGCGTCAGATCAAAAATCTGGCGACCTTCAAGGCATAAAAAAACCCGACCATAGGATCGGGTTTTTCCATCGGCAATGGCGCCGATTAACGCTTGGAGTACTGCGGACGCTTACGCGCCTTGCGCAGACCAACCTTCTTACGCTCAACCTTACGGGCGTCACGGGTTACGTAACCCGCTTTACGCAGCGCAGGGCGCAGAGTTTCGTCGTATTCCATCAGCGCACGAGTCAGACCATGGCGAATTGCGCCAGCCTGGCCACTGATACCACCGCCCTTTACGGTGATGGTGATGTCGAATCGATCAGCAGACTCAGCAACAACCAGCGGCTGACGAACGATCATGCGAAGAGTTTCACGACCGAAGAAATCTTCGATGGTGCGACCGTTAATGGAGATGTTACCGCTACCCGGCTTGATAAAGACGCGAGCCGTGGATGATTTGCGGCGACCAGTACCGTAATTTTGTGCTACAGACATATTCGCCTTCCGTTAGATGTCGAGTTCTTTGGGCTGCTGGGCGGCATGAGCATGCTCAGCGCCTGCGTACACTTTCAGCTTCTTGAACATGGCGCGACCAAGCGGACCCTTCGGAAGCATACCTTTTACGGCCTTCTGAATGATTTGCTCGGGAGCCTTGTCAACCAGCTTCTCGAAGTTGATGGATTTGATTCCACCCGGAAAGCCGGTATGGCTGTAATACATCTTTGCCGATGCCTTTTTGCCGGTAACCTTCACCTGGCTGGCATTGATAACAATGATGTAGTCGCCAGTGTCCACGTGAGGGGTATACTCAGGCTTATGCTTGCCCCGCAGACGAAGGGCGATTTCGGTTGACAGACGACCCAGCGTCTTGCCGGCTGCGTCTACAACGTACCAGTCACGTTTTACTGTTTCTGGTTTCGCACTCAGAGTCTTCATTGATTCCGCCTTGAACGCTATATAAGAAACGTTAAAAACCACCACCGGTAAATGCAAGGCATCCGGAGGAGGTTCATACCTGTATGTTGACGTCGCCACCATTCGGGGCTGAGATAGTGACATCGCCTTGAAAAGCCAGGGCGCGAAGTATACTCGAAGCCACAAGGAAAGCCAACCCTGCCTCAAGGCGTTTCGTCAATCCCCTATTCTCCCCTGAACTCAGCGCCAACCGTATAGCCGTTGGACGTTGTCATACAGGGTTTCTGCGACTGCCTCGACCGGCCCGCCCCGAAGCTCCGCCAGCGCTTGCACAACATTCGGCAGGTAAACCGGGGAATTCTGCCCCTTGGCCACACCGACCGGCGACATGTCCGGCGCGTCGGTCTCAAGCACCAGCGCCTCCAGGGGCAACCGCGCAATGGCATCGCGGGTTTTACGGGCCCGTTCGCGGGTAATCACACCACCCACACCGATAAAACAGCCCAGATCTACCAGTTTCCTGGCTTGCTGGTAGCTGCCGGAAAACCCGTGAACCAGGGCCCTGCCGGACCACCCGGACGATCGCAGCAGGCCATGCACCTGATCATGGCTGCGCACCGAATGAATGACCAGAGGCAAGGCCAGCTTGGCTGCGATGTCGATCTGCGCCTGGAACCACGGCAATTGTGCAGCGAGATCGCCGTGAGGGGCATCAAGACCACACTCACCAAGCCCCACGCAGCCCTCGGGCCGGGCCGAAAGCCGAGCTTCCAGAGCCGCCAGGTCCTGCTCGCTGTGCTCGTCAACGAACCAGGGATGAATGCCAAGACAATACCAGAGACCGCGTGCCGGGGACGCCAGCGCCTCAACCCGATCCCAATCCACCCTGCGCACCCCCGGAACCACCAGCGCCTCCACACCCCGAGCCCTGGCCGTATCCAGAACCTGATCGCGAACCCCGTCAAATTCGGGGAAATCGAAATGACAATGGGCATCGACCAGCTGCATGGAACCCTCCGGTCGCTGGTTAGTGTTCCCGGGTTTTATGGAACTGGATATCAGGATAACGCTCCTGAGCCAGATTCAGGTTAACCATCGTTGGGGCAATATAGGCCAGGCGGTCACTGCCATCGAGCGCCAGGTTGTCCTGGTTCTTGCGCTGGAATTCATCCAGCTTGCGATCATCACTGCAACTCACCCAACGCGCTGTGGCGACGTTGATCGGCTCATAAACAGCCTCGACCTTGTATTCACTCTTGAGACGACTCACCACCACATCAAACTGCAGCACACCTACCGCACCCACGATCAGATCGTTGTTCTTCATCGGCCGGAACACCTGGACAGCACCCTCTTCCGAGAGCTGAATCAGGCCTTTCTGCAGCTGCTTGGCCTTGAGAGGATCCTTGAGCCGGATACGACGGAACAGCTCCGGTGCGAAGTTGGGAATGCCGGTAAACTTCATGTCGTCGCCTGCGGTGAAAGTATCACCCAACTGGATGGTGCCATGGTTATGCAGGCCGATGATATCCCCGGCATAAGCTTCTTCGGCATGCTCACGATCACCCGCCATGAATGTCAGGGCATCGGAGAACCTCACCTCTTTGCCAATCCGCACATGGCGCGCCTTCATACCCTGATTGTAGCGACCTGACACGATACGCAGGAACGCGACCCGGTCACGATGCTGTGGGTCCATGTTTGCCTGGATCTTGAATACAAAACCGGAAAAAGTATCTTCCGCCGGCTCAACCTTGCGCACATCCGTTTCGCGCCCCTGGGGCGCAGGCGCCCAGTCAACCAGGCCATCCAGCATATGGTCCACACCGAAGTTACCGAGTGCGGTACCAAAGAACACCGGGGTGAGTTGCCCGGCCAGGAATGCCTCATGATCAAACTCATGAGACGCACCCTTAACCAATTCAATTTCGTCACGCAGGTCAGCGGCATAGCCGCCAATCGCTTCATCGAGCTCGGGGTTATTCAGGCCTTTGACAACCCGCTTTTCCTGAATGGTGTGGCCCTGGCCAGTCTGATAGAGGATCACTTCATCCCGATACAAGTGGTAGACACCCTTGAAACTCTTGCCCATGCCAATCGGCCAGGTGATGGGGGCGCAGGCAATTTTTAGAACATCTTCCACTTCATCCATTAACTCGATCGGGTCCCGGGTGTCGCGATCCAGTTTGTTCATGAAGGTGATGATTGGCGTATCACGCAGGCGGGTCACTTCCATCAGCTTGATGGTGCGTTCCTCAACGCCCTTGGCACTGTCGATAACCATCAGGCACGAATCAACCGCCGTCAGGGTCCGATAGGTATCCTCAGAGAAGTCTTCGTGACCTGGGGTATCCAACAGGTTGACCAGCTTGCCACCATAAGGAAACTGCATCACTGAGGTGGTGACCGAGATACCCCGCTCCTTTTCCATTTCCATCCAGTCGGACTTTGCGTGCTGGCCGGACTTCTTGCCCTTGACCGTTCCGGCTTTCTGAAGCGCCTGACCGAAGAGCAGCACTTTCTCGGTAATGGTGGTTTTACCGGCATCCGGGTGCGAGATAATCGCAAAGGTGCGGCGCTTGGCCACTTCCTGGGATAGGTTAGACATAAACAACGGAAACCTGATTGGGTTGGGTGAAAAGCGGTCTATTATACGGGGTAGCGTGGGGTCAGGTGAACCGATAGACCAATACGCGGGCATCTTCTCGCCCAGTGGCATCCGGATAGTAGTCGGGCCTGCGGCCGATTTCCTCAAATCCCTCGCTGGCATACAACGCAGCCGCCGCTTCGTTGCTTTGCCGGACTTCCAGAATCATCTGTACCATTCCGTCCCGGATAGATTCAGCCACGGCGTAGCGCAACAAGTAACGGCCAGCTCCGTGACCCCGCAGGGCAGGATGCACGCAGACATTCAGCAGGTGAGCCTCATCAACCATATAGTTGACTACGGCATAACCGACCAACTCATCGCCTTGCACCAGCGCCCACAGTCGATATTGCGGTTTAAAACAGTCCTGGAACACAGACATCGGCCAAGGGTGAGAATACCCCAGGCATTCCAGTTCCATCACTCGGGGCAGATCGGATTCCACGAGGCTGCGAACCCTCAGGTCCTGATTCTGAACCTGGCGAAGGACCCGTGTCGACATTAACCCTTCGCGCCCAGGGAGCGAATCCTTTGCCATAACTCTCGTTTCAGTACCGGGTTACTGGCCAGGCCAGCAAGGGAGGCGTCAAACACCACTTCCGGTCTGCGACCCATAACGTCGGAAAGGATAGTAGGCACCGCACCGACCCCGGCGCCAAAGCCAAGCGCTATGACAGACTTGCCATTGGCAGGGACCAGCGATTGCCGCAACAAGCCCGTCAGATCTGCATCACTGTTGAGCGAAACCCTCACATTATTGAACAGTGGCCAGCGAATGACGTCTGACATGTCCAGGGTCTGCTCACCGAGGCTGCGAAGAATATTGCGAGCCAATGCATCCTGCATGCTGAAACTGGCTTCCTCGGAGAGATTGGCAAGCAAAATAACTCTATCTCCCACCCAGAACTGCAGACACAGCCGAGCGATATCTTGGATCGACGCAACCCTTGGGCTGGCCTCGGGCACGTTTTCACCCAACAGTTCTGCGGCCGGGTCTGGCTCGACGGAATCCACAACTCGCGACTCAACCTCGGCCACCGGCGCTGCTTTATCTGGCTTACCAGCGCCGGTCTCCATCAGATTCTTGAGTTGCGCCAGACGGTCTTTATTGCCGGGATCAGCGGCAGGGCGAGCGGGCACAGCACGCTTGGTTGCCGGCGCATCAACAACGACCGGGGCTGACTCGACTTCGGCAACACCGAAATCATACTCCGGGCTCGGCGCTGCGCCAGGCAGCGGTGCGCGGGCATACCACAGATGAATGCCAGCGGCCCCAAGATAGAATTGCCTTTCCGCCTCTGTTCGAATCACGTCATGCCTCTGACCGGGGACAAATGCCACATAACTTCACGATCAGACATCAGCCACCTGAGGGTGCTGACGAATACCGCCCCTCGCAATCAGGTTCAACGCCTCGATATAGGCCTTTGCTGATGCGATGATGATATCAGTATCAGAGCCAACGCCATTGACGATGCGCCCGCCACGCTCAAGGCGCACGGTCACTTCGCCCTGGGCATCGGTGCCACTGGTTATATTATTCACGGAATACAGCTGGAGATTACAGCCTGAATCAACCAGCGACTCAATTGCCTTGAACGTTGCATCCACCGGACCACTGCCCTCGGCCTCAACCGAGTGTTCTTTGCCATCCATGGTCAGGGTCAGATGAGCCTTGGGTACAACACCGGTTTCCGAGCAGACCTGCATGCAGACGAGACCATAACGCCCCTCCTCGTCTTTCTGACGCGTGTCGCTGGCTATGGCCTGGAGGTCTTCATCAAAAATTTCATGCTTCAGATCAGCCAGAGCCTTGAAACGGGTAAACGCCTCATTCAGCTCGGACTCGGTATCGAACTGAATGCCCAGCTCCAGTAACCGGGTACGGAAGGCGTTACGACCGGAATGCTTACCTAGAACAAGGCTGTTGGTATGCCAGCCCACGTCTTGCGCGCGCATGATCTCATAGGTTTCCCGATGTTTGAGAACACCGTCCTGATGAATACCGGATTCATGGGCAAAGGCATTGGCGCCGACAATCGCTTTGTTGGGCTGTACCGGAAAACCGGTGATGGTCGACACAAGCCGGGATGCCGGAACTATGTGCTGGGTATCGATTCGTGTATCAATATTGAAGAGATCCTGGCGGGTACGCACCGCCATTACGATTTCTTCCAGAGAAGCATTACCGGCACGCTCACCCAGACCGTTAATGGTGCACTCCACCTGGCGGGCACCACTGGTAACCGCCGCAAGAGAGTTAGCCACAGCCAGCCCCAAATCGTTGTGACAATGGACGGAAAAAATGGCTTTGTCAGCGTTGGGGATACGGTTCAACAGCTGCCGGATTGTTTCACCGAACTGCTCGGGGATCGCATAGCCGACAGTGTCTGGAATATTAATGGTTCGGGCACCGGCCTCAATCGCTGCCTCAATAATGCGGCAAAGGAAATCCAGCTCTGAACGACCGGCATCTTCACAGGAAAACTCAACGTCATCCGTATGGCTACGAGCACGCTTTACCGCCCGAACCGCCTGTTCCACCACCTCGTCTGGCTCCATCTGCAGCTTATGCTTCATATGAATCGGCGAGGTGGCAATAAAGGTATGGATGCGGCCGCTGGCCGCTGGGCGGATGGCCTCCGCCGCACGATCAATATCCTTGTCCAGAGCACGCGCAAGACTGCAGACCGTGGAGTCCTTGATGGTTTCAGCAATGGCTTTGACCGCATCGAAATCGCCCTGGCTGGCAATCGCGAAGCCGGCCTCTATCACATCCACGCGCAGCTTCTCGAGCACCTTGGCAATACGCAGCTTCTCGTTCTTGTTCATGGTGGCGCCAGGGCTCTGTTCGCCATCACGAAGAGTAGTGTCAAAAATGACAAGGTGATCAGTTGCGGCCATTGGAAGGCTCCCATCAAAACTTGATTCGGATAATGGTAGGGAGTATATCACTTCTCCCGAAGCACAAATAAAAAAGCCCCAACATCAAGGATGCTGGGGCTTTTGGTATTAAGAGCCTGACGATGACCTACTCTCACATGGGCGAACCACACTACCATCGGCGCTGGTCTGTTTCACTTCTGAGTTCGGGATGGGATCAGGTGGTTCCAGACCGCTATGGTCGTCAGGCAAAACGGATGATCACTGGGAAGGACGAGAAGGAACGTGATGTTGATTTCTATGGAGCGTGGCGTTTGCCCTGCTCTGCGTTATCCGCAATTGTCTTGGGTGTTATATAGTCAAGCCGCACGAGCAATTAGTACTGGTTAGCTCAACGCCTCACAGCGCTTACACACCCAGCCTATCAACGTCCTGGTCTTGAACGGCTCTTCAGGAGGCTCAAGGCCTCAGGGAGATCTCATCTTGGAAGGGGCTTCCCGCTTAGATGCTTTCAGCGGTTATCCTGTCCGAACATAGCTACCGGGCAATGCGTCTGGCGACACAACCCGAACACCAGAGGTTCGTCCACTCCGGTCCTCTCGTACTAGGAGCAGCTTTCCTCAAATCTCCAACGTCCACGGCAGATAGGGACCGAACTGTCTCACGACGTTCTAAACCCAGCTCGCGTACCACTTTAAATGGCGAACAGCCATACCCTTGGGACCGGCTTCAGCCCCAGGATGTGATGAGCCGACATCGAGGTGCCAAACACCGCCGTCGATGTGAACTCTTGGGCGGTATCAGCCTGTTATCCCCGGAGTACCTTTTATCCGTTGAGCGATGGCCCTTCCATACAGAACCACCGGATCACTATGACCTACTTTCGTACCTGCTCGACGTGTCTGTCTCGCAGTCAAGCGGGCTTGTGCCATTACACTAACCGCACGATGTCCGACCGTGCTTAGCCCACCTTTGTGCTCCTCCGTTACGCTTTGGGAGGAGACCGCCCCAGTCAAACTACCCACCACACAGTGTCCTCAACCCCGATAAGGGGCCAGAGTTAGAACCTCAAACATGCCAGGCTGGTATTTCAAGGTTGGCTCCACCGGAACTGGCGTCCCGGGTTCAAAGCCTCCCAGCTATCCTACACAAGCATGCTCAAAGTTCACTGTGAAGCTATAGTAAAGGTTCACGGGGTCTTTCCGTCTAGCCGCGGATACACCGCATCTTCACGGCGATTTCAATTTCACTGAGTCTCGGGTAGAGACAGCGCCCCCATCGTTACGCCATTCGTGCAGGTCGGAACTTACCCGACAAGGAATTTCGCTACCTTAGGACCGTTATAGTTACGGCCGCCGTTTACCGGGGCTTCGATCAAGAGCTTCGCACGAGTGCTAACCCCATCAATTAACCTTCCGGCACCGGGCAGGCGTCACACCCTATACGTCCACTTTCGTGTTTGCAGAGTGCTGTGTTTTTAATAAACAGTCGCAGGGGCCTGGTATCTTCGACCGGCTTCCGCTCCACCCGCAGGGGCTTCACGTACACACCGGCGTGCCTTCTCCCGAAGTTACGGCACCATTTTGCCTAGTTCCTTTACCCGAGTTCTCTCAAGCGCCTTGGTATTCTCTACCTGACCACCTGTGTCGGTTTGGGGTACGGTCTCGAATAGCCTGAAGCTTAGAAGATTTTCCTGGAAGCAGGGCATCAATGACTTCGCGCCCGTGGGCACTCGTCGTCGCGTCTCAGGATTGTGGACCCGGATTTGCCTAAGTCCACTCCCTACTCGCTTAAACCGGGACAACCGTCGCCCGGCTCACCTAGCCTTCTCCGTCTCTCCATCGCAGCTATCCAAGGTACGGGAATATTAACCCGTTTCCCATCGACTACACCTTTCGGTCTCGCCTTAGGGGCCGACTCACCCTGCGCCGATTAGCGTTGCGCAGGAACCCTTGGTCTTCCGGCGTGCGGGTTTTTCACCCGCATTGTCGTTACTCATGTCAGCATTCGCACTTCTGATACCTCCAGCATGCTTCTCAACACACCTTCGCAGGCTTACAGAACGCTCCCCTACCCCGCACACGTAAGTGTGCAGCCGCAGCTTCGGTGACCAGTTTGAGCCCCGTTACATCTTCCGCGCAGGCCGACTCGACTAGTGAGCTATTACGCTTTCTTTAAAGGATGGCTGCTTCTAAGCCAACCTCCTAGCTGTCTGAGCCTTCCCACATCGTTTCCCACTTAACTGGTACTTTGGGACCTTAGCTGGCGGTCTGGGTTGTTTCCCTCTTCACGACGGACGTTAGCACCCGCCGTGTGTCTCCCGGATAGTACTCACAGGTATTCGGAGTTTGCATCGGGTTGGTAAGTCGAGATGACCCCCTAGCCGAAACAGTGCTCTACCCCCTGTGGTATTCGTCCGAGGCGCTACCTAAATAGCTTTCGGGGAGAACCAGCTATCTCCGGGCTTGATTAGCCTTTCACTCCGATCCACAAGTCATCCCCTGGCTTTTCAACGACAGTGGGTTCGGTCCTCCAGTGCCTGTTACGGCACCTTCAACCTGCTCATGGATAGATCGCCCGGTTTCGGGTCTATGCCCAGCGACTAATTCGCCCTATTCAGACTCGGTTTCCCTACGGCTCCCCTAAACGGTTAACCTCGCCACTGAACATAAGTCGCTGACCCATTATACAAAAGGTACGCCGTCACAGAACAAGTCTGCTCCGACTGCTTGTACGCATACGGTTTCAGGGTCTATTTCACTCCCCTCACAGGGGTTCTTTTCGCCTTTCCCTCACGGTACTGGTTCACTATCGGTCAGTCAGGAGTATTTAGCCTTGGAGGATGGTCCCCCCATGTTCAGTCAACGTTTCTCGTGCGCCGACCTACTCGATTTCACTGGACTCAGGTTTCGGATACGGGGCTATCACCCACTATGGCGGCACTTTCCAGAGCCTTCTCCTACCAGTTGTCCAGCTTAAGGGCTGGTCCCCGTTCGCTCGCCGCTACTTAGGGAATCTCGGTTGATTTCTTTTCCTCGGGGTACTTAGATGTTTCAGTTCCCCCGGTTCGCCTCTTGCACCTATGGATTCAGTACAAGATACCGACCCGAAAGTCGGTGGGTTTCCCCATTCAGAGATGTCCGGATCACAGCTCGTTTGCCAGCTCCCCGAACCTTATCGCAGGCTTCCACGTCTTTCATCGCCTCTGACTGCCAAGGCATCCACCGTATGCGCTTAGTTGCTTGACTATATAACCCCAAGACAACTGATCACGATTCAGCATCCTTCACCAGGCAAGCCTGATACAGAACCCTGTTTCGAGACAGTCACTTGAAGCCATATAACAACCACTTCAACGACAACACCGGATAACGCTTGAAATCGCTATCACTTTGAACAGTTTCTCTCGGAGATAATGAGAGAAATCTATTCGTGTTCTATCTCGTCCAATTTGTTAAAGAGCAAATCTGACCCAGTGATCAGAAAGAAGGACTTCGCTTAACAACCGATGTCATTAAATCGAAATACTTGTTTCTGCACACTGCTAACCGGAGTTAGTCAGTTAGTTACGCATCGATCTTTTGGGCTTTTTTGGTGGAGCTGAGCGGGATCGAACCGCTGACCTCCTGCGTGCAAGGCAGGCGCTCTCCCAACTGAGCTACAGCCCCTCATCGAAACCACTCACCAAGCCGACCAGATGCCGTACTCGGAAAATCGTTCAGATCTAGGCGCTTTCAGGTGTAGCGTGCGAGTAGCACGTGAGCCTGGAAGCAACGACGAGCTGAGCGATTTTGGTGGGTCTGGGTGGACTTGAACCACCGACCTCACCCTTATCAGGGGTGCGCTCTAACCACCTGAGCTACAGACCCAATTATCACTGCATCTTGTGCCACCTGAGCTGCGTTGCAGCCTTCGTTCACTCGGTCACGTACTCATGTACGCTCCCTCGCTCTCTCAGCCTGCGCCTTGTCAGCTGTCACAATCTACAGCGCTAATGCCTGCTTCACTTTAACGTGACACAGTCATCGGGACTGCAAAGCCCCTTTTGCTCTCTTTATTAGCCAACCAAGTAATTCGTGTGGACTCTGACCGAAGCGTTCGGCTTCGTTTAAGGAGGTGATCCAGCCGCAGGTTCCCCTACGGCTACCTTGTTACGACTTCACCCCAGTCATGAACCACACCGTGGTAATCGTCCTCCCGAAGGTTAGACTAACTACTTCTGGTGCAATCCACTCCCATGGTGTGACGGGCGGTGTGTACAAGGCCCGGGAACGTATTCACCGCGACATTCTGATTCGCGATTACTAGCGATTCCGACTTCACGGAGTCGAGTTGCAGACTCCGATCCGGACTACGACGCGTTTTAAGGGATTGGCGCACTCTCGCGAGTTGGCAGCCCTCTGTACGCGCCATTGTAGCACGTGTGTAGCCCTGGCCGTAAGGGCCATGATGACCTGACGTCATCCCCACCTTCCTCCGGTTTGTCACCGGCAGTCTCCCTGGAGTTCTCAGCATTACCTGCTAGCAACCAGGGATAGGGGTTGCGCTCGTTACGGGACTTAACCCAACATCTCACGACACGAGCTGACGACGGCCATGCAGCACCTGTCTCAGAGTTCCCGAAGGCACCAATCCATCTCTGGAAAGTTCTCTGGATGTCAAGGCCAGGTAAGGTTCTTCGCGTTGCGTCGAATTAAACCACATGCTCCACCGCTTGTGCGGGCCCCCGTCAATTCATTTGAGTTTTAACCTTGCGGCCGTACTCCCCAGGCGGTCAACTTAGTGCGTTAGCTGCGCCACTAAGACTTCAAGAGTCCCAACGGCTAGTTGACATCGTTTACGGCGTGGACTACCAGGGTATCTAATCCTGTTTGCTCCCCACGCTTTCGCACCTCAGTGTCAGTGTTGGTCCAGGTAGCCGCCTTCGCCACTGGTGTTCCTTCCTATATCTACGCATTTCACCGCTACACAGGAAATTCCACTACCCTCTACCACACTCTAGTCAGACAGTTCGAAATGCCGTTCCCAGGTTAAGCCCGGGGCTTTCACATCTCGCTTACCTAACCACCTACGCGCGCTTTACGCCCAGTAATTCCGATTAACGCTTGCACCCTCCGTATTACCGCGGCTGCTGGCACGGAGTTAGCCGGTGCTTCTTCTGCGAGTAACGTCAATCCCTGAAGGTATTAACTTCAGAGCCTTCCTCCTCGCTGAAAGTGCTTTACAACCCGAAAGCCTTCTTCACACACGCGGCATGGCTGGATCAGGGTTGCCCCCATTGTCCAATATTCCCCACTGCTGCCTCCCGTAGGAGTTCGGGCCGTGTCTCAGTCCCGATGTGGCTGATCATCCTCTCAGACCAGCTACGGATCGTCGCCTTGGTAGGCCTTTACCCCACCAACTAGCTAATCCGACTTAGGCTCATCCAGTAGCGCAAGGTCCGAAGATCCCCTGCTTTCTCCCGTAGGACGTATGCGGTATTAATCCGGGTTTCCCCGGGCTATCCCCCACTACTGGGCAGATTCCTAAGCATTACTCACCCGTCCGCCGCTCGTCAGCGGGGTGCAAGCACCCCCTGTTACCGCTCGACTTGCATGTGTTAAGCCTGCCGCCAGCGTTCAATCTGAGCCATGATCAAACTCTTCAGTTTAAATCATACAAGAACCCGAAAGTTCTTAATTCTTGCTCAAGACAAAACTCAATTTCGACGAGTCACTGTCCTGATATTTCGTATCCGAAATACCTCGGCCAGCGCCCACACGAATTACTTGGTTAACTTTTTAAAGAGCGTTTGAGCTGTTGCTCAATCAAGGCCGCGTATTCTACATCGTTCCGCCGCCCTGTCAACCGTTTATTTCGAAGAATCTTCAGATCAAATTTTCGAATACTTTCAAACAGTTGCTTTCGTCTGGGAGGTTGCCGTCAGCGGCTTGTCCCTCAGAAGTGGTGCGCATTCTACAGGCGCCACGAAAACTGTCAACGCCCTTTTTCGAAAAACTTTCCCCTCATTCGGTTTCCACCTATGCCACTGGTCAATACGCCACCAAAATGCTTACTTTCCAATCAAGCTCTGGACTTTCGCAAGGGAACCAACGAAGAAACACCAAACCAGTATGCCCTGATAAACAGCAAAGCCAGAAGCAACAGCCCGTATACCACCATTTCGGTCACATCGCTCCTTGCCTGCCACAAAAAATGCAGCCAGGCGAAAATTGCCGACAGGTAGATCAAGCGGTGGACCGGTTTCCATCGACGCCCCATCCGCTTCATCATCGCTTTTGTTGACGTTAATGCGAGAGGAATCATCAGGAGGAAGGCGACTGCACCCAGGGCGATGTAGGGCCGGCGTGTGAAGGTCGCCCATAAATCGCCCCAACCGAGAATCAGCTGCAAGAACGCAAGTACATGCAACACTGCGTAAAAGAAGGCAAACAAACCCAGCATGCGCCGGTGGCGCAACCAACCGGGCCAGCCGGTCATTTTCTTCAAAGGCGTTATCAGAAGCGTCACAAGCAATAACTGAAAGGCCGCAATACCCAGCCGCTCTGTTATCTCCTGGCCAGGATCCGGCCCTATTCGGCCAAGCACAACATCGGTCACCAGCCATATCAGCGGCATCAAGGCGACGCAAAAGACGATAACTTTTGCCACAACGCTCGACACCATTCGTTCGGCTGCAGGCAACATCAGTAGAACTTGGCCAGGTCCATCCCTTTGTAGAGATGCGCAACCTGCTCTTTGTAACCATTAAACATTCGGGTTTCCATCCAATTCGGACGGAGCACACCTGAGGGTAAACGCCGCTCTCTCTTCTGACTCCAGCGCGGATGATCCACCTCAGGGTTTACGTTGGCATAGAATCCGTACTCACTTGGCGCAAGCAATTCCCAGGTCGTTTTAGGCTGCTCTTCCAGAAACCGAATCCGAACTATCGATTTAATACTCTTGAATCCGTACTTCCAGGGAACCACGAGGCGGATCGGAGCGCCATTCTGATTAGGCAGGGTTTCGCCATAAAGACCAATCGCCAGGAAAGAAAGCTCGTTCATTGCCTCATCCATACGTAGCCCCTCCCTGTACGGCCAATCTATGGTACTGAACAGGGAGCGCTGCCCTCGCATCTGTTTTGGGTCATGCAGGGTTTCGAAGTACACGTACTTCGCTCGCGAATTCGGCTCCAGGCGGCTTAATACTGTCGCTAACGGTACGCCAACCCAGGGAATCACCATAGACCAAGCCTCAACACAGCGGAGCCGGTAGATTCGCTCTTCATAGTCGTGGGGCTTCAGCAGATCTTCCAGGGCGTAACGACCTGGCCGGGCACACTCGCCATCAACCTCCACAGACCAGGGGTCCACAGACATCTCGTGGGCATACTTGGCAGGGTCGCCCTTGCCGGTGCCAAACTCATAGAAATTATTGTACTTGGCTACTGCATCAAAGGGCGTTTTCTTCTCGTCGGTCAAGTACTCCGGCGCTTCACGGAAGGTCAACGGTGTGGTTGTCGGGCTGTCACCTGCCCGCAAAAGGCCGGGCGCAGCGAGGGCTGCAGCAGAGGCAATAGCTCCGGTCATGAATTTACGTCGGTTCAGATAGACAGACCGGGGAGTGACTTCGGATTCGGGCAAAGACCAGGAAGGGCGCCGTTTGATGAGCATGGGCTGACTCCAGAGGAAGCGGTTTGAATAAGTGACCGTAGATTCCCGGAGAAATTCCCGCCCGGACTTCCCCGGGCGGGTGCACTATAGCGTCAGGCGCGTTTTGCCTTTTGTCTGAACAAGGCACGCACCGGACCAGACAGTGCGTAGATCAGGAATGCCGTAAACAATACGGTGGCTGGATCAAGAGCGATCACCACCAGAATCAGCACCACCAGCAGAATGGCCGCGAATGGCACCCGCCCCCGCATATCGAGATCCTTGAAACTGCGGTAAAGCACATTGCTGACCATCAACACACCGGCACCGCCAACCACAATGATGGACAGCAGAGTCAGCCAGGTAGCAGGCTCATACTGATGGAAACACCAAACCAGCCCGGCCACACACGCCGCCGCAGCGGGGCTGGGAAGCCCGACAAAATACTTTTTATCGACTGAGCCGATCTGGGTATTGAAGCGAGCAAGGCGCAGGGCCGCTCCAGCTACGTATATGAACGTGATAGCCCAGCCAACCTTGTCGAGGCCATTCAATGCCCAGAAGAAGGCGACCATTCCGGGAGCAACCCCGAAGGCAACCATGTCTGCCAGGCTGTCGTATTCCTCGCCGAACTTGCTTTGCGTATTGGTCATCCGAGCGACCCGGCCATCCAGACCATCGAGAATCATCGAGACAAAGATCGCAATAGCAGCGCTGTCAAAGACGCCATTGGCTGCCGAAACTATGGCATAGAACCCGGAGAACAAAGACGCCGTAGTCAGGGCGTTGGGCAACAGATAGATGCCTTTACGGCGTACTTTGGCACCTTCAATCACTTCTTCCTCAACAACCTCACCAGCCGCAATCTCCGGCTCAGGCGTGCTCTGAGGTTCAGGCTTGTCGACAGATTTCTTATCTTCAGTCATTCCATAAACTCCGGAAAGCATTTGGGCGGAGTATATACGAAAAACGCGGCCACTAGGGCCGCGCTTTCAAGCCGTACCGGAAATTCCGGATCAGTTCTTTTCTTTGTCCACGATCTTGTTCGCAGAGATCCACGGCATCATTGAGCGCAGCTTCTCGCCCACCGTCTCGATCTCGTGAGCCGCATTCTGGCGACGACGCGCGGTCATGGAGGGATAGTTCAGGGCACCTTCAGAGATGAACATCTTGGCATACTCGCCGCTCTGGATGCGCTTCAGTGCGTTACGCATGGCTTCACGGGACTGCTCGTTGATCACCTCAGGGCCGGTTACGTACTCACCGTACTCGGCATTGTTGGAGATGGAGTAGTTCATGTTGGCGATGCCACCTTCGTACATCAGGTCAACAATCAGCTTCAGCTCGTGCAGACACTCGAAGTAGGCCATTTCCGGAGCGTAGCCCGCTTCGGTCAGAGTTTCGAAGCCAGCTTTAACCAGCTCAACCGCGCCACCACACAGAACCGCCTGCTCACCGAACAGGTCGGTTTCGGTTTCGTCTTTGAAGGTGGTTTCGATGATACCGGTGCGGCCGCCGCCTACGCCGCTGGCGTAGGACAGAGCAACGTTCTTGGCGTTGCCGGAAGCGTCCTGGAAGATGGCGATCAGATCAGGAATACCACCGCCCTTGGTGAACTCGGTGCGCACCGTGTGGCCCGGTGCCTTCGGGGCAACCATGATCACGTCCAGATCTTTACGGGGAACGATCTGGTTGTAGTGGATCGCGAAGCCGTGAGCGAAGGCCAGGGTAGCGCCCTGCTTCAGGTTCGGCTCGATTTCCTCGCGGTACAGCTGGGCCTGGAACTCGTCCGGAGTCAGCACCATGACAACGTCGGCGGAAGCAACGGCAGAAGCCACGTCGCTGGTCTTCAGGCCGTAAGCTTCAGCCTTGGCGATGGAGGAAGAGCCGGCGCGCAGGCCAACCACTACGTCAACGCCAGAGTCTTTCAGGTTGCACGCGTGGGCGTGGCCCTGAGAACCGAAACCCAGAATGGCAACTTTCTTGCCCTGGATGATGGAAAGATCACAATCCTTATCGTAATAAACCTGCATGAGAAACCTCTGTTATATGTAATGACCCCGACGGGCCATGATGTTCAAATTTGCAAAACAGCCTCAGAGGCTGAGCACCTTTTCGCCACGGGCAATACCCGACACACCGGTACGCACCACTTCCAGAATTCCGGAGGTACCCACCGCCTGGATAAAGCCATCCAGCTTGTCGCTGTCACCCGCCAACTGCACGGTGTACACCGAACTGGTCACGTCCACGATCTGGCCGCGGAAGATATCCACCGTGCGCTTGATTTCCGCACGCTGGGAACCGGTCGCCTTGAGCTTGACCAGCATCAGCTCTCGCTCAATGTGGGAACCTTCAGTGAGGTCGACCAGCTTGACCACTTCAATCAGCTTGTTCAGCTGTTTGGTGATCTGTTCGATGACCTTATCAGAGCCGGTGGTGGTGACGGTCAGGCGGGACAAGGTTTCGTCTTCTGTCGGCGCAACGGTCAGGGTCTCGATGTTGTAGTTACGCTGCGAGAACAGGCCAACCACCCGAGACAGAGCGCCAGGTTCGTTTTCAAGCAAAACAGAAATGATTCGACGCATGATCACACCCTCTCCGTTTTGCTGAGCCACATGTCTTTCATGGAACCACGAGCAACCTGCATCGGGTACACATGCTCGAAGCGGTCAACGTAGATGTCCACAAACACCAGCTTGTCTTTCATCGCCAGAACTTCCTTGAGCTTGGGCTCAAGATCTTCCTTGCGCTCAATGCGAACACCCACATGACCATAGGCTTCCGCCAGCTTGATGAAATCGGGCAGTGACTCCATGTAGGATTCAGCGTGTCGGGACTCATAATTCATGTCCTGCCACTGCTTGACCATACCCAGTGCCTGGTTGTTCAGGTTGATGATCTTCACCGGCAGATTGTATTGCTTGCAGGTAGACAGTTCCTGAATGTTCATCTGGATACTACCCTCACCGGTGAAGCACAGCACTTCGTCATCCGGGTGAGTCAGCTTGATGCCCATGGCTGCCGGCAAGCCGAAGCCCATGGTGCCAAGGCCACCGGAGTTGATCCAGCGGTTGGGCTTGTCAAACTTGTAGTACTGGGCCGCGAACATCTGGTGCTGGCCAACATCACTGGTCACAAAGGCGTCGCCGTTGGTGAGCTTCCAGAGCATCTCAACCACTTCCTGCGGCTTGATGACGTCCGGGCTGGTCTCGTAACGCATCCCGTGGAATGCTCGCCACTCTTCAATCTGCTTCCACCAGGCCGCCAGCGCATCCGCATCCGGCTTGTCTTTGGACTCTTTGACCAGTGAGAGCATTTCTTTCAGAACCGCATCCACCGGGCCCACAATCGGCACATCGGCATCAATCGTTTTGGAAATAGACGCGGGGTCAATGTCGATATGGATGATGCGAGCGCCAGGGCAGAATTTCTCGGTGGCATTGGTTACCCGGTCATCAAAACGCGCACCGACGCAGAGAATCAGGTCTGAGTGGTGCATCGCCATGTTGGCTTCGTAGGTGCCGTGCATGCCCAGCCAGCCAAGGTGCTGTTTGTCAGTCGCGGGATAACAACCAATGCCCATCAGGGTATTGGTGATCGGGAATCCCAGTGTCTTGGTCAGCTCAGTCAACTGGCTGGAGGCCTTACCCAGAATCACCCCACCACCGGCGTAAATCATCGGGCGCTTGGCTGCCATCAGCATATCCACGGCTTTCTTGATCTGGCCTGCGTGGCCACGAACCGCCGGGTTATAGGAGCGCAGTTTCACTTTCTTGGGATAGGAATACTCATAGCGCTCGTTCGGGGTGGTCATATCCTTGGGGATATCCACCACCACCGGGCCTGGGCGGCCGGTCGCGGCAATGTAGTAAGCCTTGCGAATGACTTCGGGAATCTCTTCCGGATGGCGCACACTGAGGTTGTGCTTAACCACCGGGCGGGAAACACCCATCATATCGGTTTCCTGGAAAGCATCTTCACCAATCAGGGTGGATGCAACCTGGCCGCACAGAACCACCATGGGGATGGAATCCATAAAGGCGGTGGCAATGCCGGTAATAGTGTTGGTGGCTCCAGGACCCGAGGTCACCAGTACGGTACCTGGTTTTCCGGTTGCACGGGCGTAGCCGTCGGCCATGTGGACCGCCGCCTGCTCGTGTCGCACCAGAATATGCTTGACTTTGTCCTGCCTGAACAGCGCATCATAAATATGAAGGGCTGCACCACCCGGATAGCCGTATATGTATTCGATCCCTTCATCTTGCAGGGAGCGGATCAGCATATCGGCGCCAGACAATAACTCCACGATTTTCTACCCTCTTCTACGAGTGAATGAGCCGGGTTTCGCCCCGGTTGCCTGGATTTTCGGTTTCCCTGCTTCTTTTGAAAGCGGAACCGGCGTACTCCTCCACACCATTCAATAAGAGGTTGTCTCCTGGCCAGCCGCCCTCCTGAGGGTTGCGGAGAACGACCAATCAACGGGTTGCACGTAAGCAACAACCAGCGCCCGCCAGCGCGTGGCGAACTCAGTGTGGTGATTAACGGGGGATACTCGCTCGGGATTGCCTGCCGTATTGACCCCAGTCTTCAGGCAATCGGTAATTCTGACAGCGGGAAACTCACTGTCAATAGGCGCTGTGGCTTAATTGCGACCATTTTCCTCTACACTCTGCCATACTGACCGGATATAACGTGCAAGAGATTTGAACCAGGCAAGGGAAAATCCATCGTTTCGGTGGCATGATATCCCCAGGCAGTAGACAAGAAACGGGCAGAGACATGAATCGAAAAATCCTGATGCTGACACTTCTGATGGCGATGACACCGGGCCTTGTGGCCGGCGCTTCAGTGTATAAATGGACCGATGAGAACGGCGTAACCCACTTTGGCGACCGCCAGCCAACGGGCGCGAACTCGGAGCAGGTGAATGTCCGCTCCGGCACGACCAGCAGAAGCCAGTCAGGCCAGCGCCAGAGTGCCCAGGAACAGCTGGGAGAACTGCAGGAGCAGCAGCGCTCCCAGGAACAGCGCCGCCAGGAAACGGCGGTTGAGGAAGCGCGCCGCAAGCAGCGGGAAGCCAATTGCGCCACCGCCCGGTCTAATCTGGACGTGCTGAACAGCAACGCGCGAATCCGGGTTGAGGAGAACGGCGAGATGCGCTATCTGGCGCCGGACGAAATCGAAGAGCAACGTCGCCGGTTCCGGGAGATTATGGAAGAAAACTGCGGGCCGGAAGGCTCTGCACCGGCCCAACGCTAGCTTTCTCACCACAAAAAAGGTCGGGCAACCCACGTTTGGCTGCCCGACCTTTTTTATTGGCTGGCGCCCGGCTTTGTCAGGCCTTCGAGAACACCAACTGGTCGTTCTCTACAGCGGCACGAATAGTGTCGCCGGGCACAAAGCCGCCCTGCAGTAGCTTCTGCGCCAGCGGGTTTTCAATCATCCGCTGAATCGCCCGCTTTAGAGGACGTGCACCGTAGACCGGGTCGTAGCCCACTTCCGCCAGCAGTTGCATAACCGCATCGTCCAGTTCAAGCTTCATATCCTGATCTTTCAATCGCCGCGCCAGATTCTCGATCTGGATACGGGCAATACCTTGAATCTGGCTTTCCGCCAGCGGATGGAACACCACCACTTCGTCTACCCGGTTGATGAACTCAGGGCGGAAGTGCGTTCCAACCTCCTCCATGACTGCCGCCTTCATGGCGTCGTAGTTTTCCTCACCCGCCTTTTCCTGAATGATGTGAGAGCCCAGGTTGGAGGTCATCACGATCACGGTATTCCGGAAGTCGACCGTACGGCCCTGGCCGTCGGTCAGGCGACCATCATCCAGCACCTGCAGCAGGATATTGAAGACATCAGGATGGGCCTTTTCCACCTCATCCAGCAGCAGCACCGAGTACGGCCGGCGGCGCACCGCCTCGGTCAAGTATCCACCCTCTTCATAGCCCACGTAACCGGGAGGCGCACCGATCAGACGAGCGACGGAGTGCTTCTCCATGAACTCGGACATATCGATCCGCACCATGGCCTCTTCGGTATCAAACAGGAACGATGCCAGGGCCTTACACAGCTCGGTCTTGCCCACACCGGTCGGCCCGAGGAACAGGAACGAGCCATTCGGCCGGTTGGGATCAGACAACCCGGCCCGGGACCTACGCACCGCATTGGAGACCGCCTCGACCGCTTCATGCTGGCCGATCACCCGGTCATGGAGGGCGTCTTCCATCCGCATCAGTTTATCCCGCTCGCCCTCAAGCATCTTCGATACCGGAATGCCGGTCCACTTGGAGACAATTTCGGCGATTTCCTCGTCGGTTACCCGGTTACGCAGCAGCTTCATTTCCATCATTTCAGCCTGGCTGGCCATATCCAGCTGGCGCTCCAGTTCCGGAATGGTGCCGTACTGAAGCTCAGACATTTTGCCCAGATCGCCAGCGCGGCGGGCGTTTTCCAGGTCAATCCGGGCCTGCTCCAGCTGGCTCTTTATCTTCTGGGAGCCATGCAGCGCCGCTTTCTCGGTGTTCCAGACTTCTTCCAGATCGGCGTATTCGCGTTCGACATTGCCGATCACCGAGGACAACTCTTCCAACCGCTTTTTGGAAGCAGCATCGGTTTCTTTCTTCAGGGCCTCGCGTTCAATCTTGAGCTGAATCAGGCGCCGCTCCAGGCGATCCAACGCCTCGGGCTTGGAATCCATTTCCATACGAATCTGGCTTGCCGCTTCGTCTACCAGATCGATGGCCTTATCCGGCAGCTGGCGATCGGTGATATAACGATGGGACAGTTTCGCGGCGGCGATGATCGCACCATCGGTCACTTCCACACCGTGGTGAACTTCGTAGCGCTCTTTGAGGCCACGAAGAATCGCAATGGTGTCTTCCTCACTGGGCTCGGTCACCAGTACTTTCTGGAAACGGCGCTCAAGCGCTGCGTCTTTCTCGATGTTTTCCCGGTATTCGTTCAGGGTGGTGGCGCCTACGCAGTGCAACTCTCCCCGTGCCAGCGCAGGCTTGAGCATGTTACCGGCGTCCATGGAGCCTTCGGCTTTGCCGGCGCCGACCATGGTATGGATCTCATCGATGAACAGGATGATCTGACCTTCCTGTTTGGACAGTTCGTTGAGCACGGCTTTCAGGCGCTCTTCGAACTCACCGCGGAACTTGGCGCCGGCGATGAGGGCACCCATGTCCAGAGACAGCACCTTTTTATCTTTGAGGCCGTCCGGCACTTCACCGTTGACGATGCGTTGGGCCAGGCCTTCAACGATGGCCGTTTTACCCACACCCGGCTCACCAATCAGCACGGGGTTGTTCTTGCGGCGGCGCTGGAGTACCTGGATGGTGCGGCGAATTTCGTCATCACGGCCGATGACCGGGTCCAGTTTGCCGGCTTCGGCCCGCTCGGTGAGGTCGATGGTGTATTTGGACAACGCCTGACGGTTTTCTTCGGCACTGGCGTCGTTGACGGTTTCGCCGCCGCGCACGGCATCAATGGCTTTTTCCAGGGCAGCCTTGTCCACGCCCTGTTCTCTCAGCACACGGCCGAGGGAGCCGCGGTCTTCGACGGCTGCCAGCAGAATCAGCTCACTGGAAATGAACTGGTCGCCGCGCTTCTGGGCCAGTTTGTCGGCCATGTTGAACAGCCGGCCCATGTCGTTTGACATGGACACGTCGCCGGCGTTGCCCTGCACTTCCGGCAGGTTTTCAATTTCTTTGGCGATGGCCTGGCGCACGCGGCCGGGCTCTACACTTACCTGCTGAAGGAGGGGTTTGATCGAGCCACCCTGCTGGTCGAGCAGGGCCTGCATCAGGTGGACGGGCTCGATGAAGTTGTGGTCTTTGCCGACGGCAATGGACTGGGCATCGGCCAGGGCGCTTTGCAGTTTGCTGGTGAGTTTGTCGATTCTCATGTGTTCGTTTCCCCGAATTTTGTGCGAATACCGGTTGGTGGTTGGTGAAGGGTATTCGTGTTGCTTTGAGAATTAATGTAGGGGCAACCTGGGGGACTTCAAGTTGGCTTGGGGCTATTTCGTCAGAAATTTGACGGCGATCAGTCTTGGCGTGGAGTTTGGTTCGTTACGGGCATGCTATTACGTCGTCGGGGCTGGAACAGGGAGCGCTTTCCAGAACACGCCGTAAATACTTCCATGTAGGCTTGACTGCAGCATCCCTGCTGCAGACAGTTCTGGAAAGCGCTCCCTGCCCCAGCCCGATGCTTCGGAGTTTTTCGCCCGAGACGTCTTGGGCTTGATTATGATTTCATCCAGATCAACGTCGCCATTCTTCCGGTTTCACCGTCTCTTCGATACGAGAAGAACCAGTCGCTGTCATTAACAGTGCACAAACTGCCGCCAGAGATGGACCTAACGCCGGCTGCTTTCAAACGCTGACTTGCGAGTTGGTAGATGTTAGCCAAGTAGTGGCCGGGGCGTTGTTTGGAGGGGGTGAATGCCTGATCGGCTTCGGGGTTGTGGTCGAGGAAGGCCTGCCGGACTTCGGGGCCGACTTCGAAGCTGTCGGGGCCTATGGCGGGGCCGAGCCAGGCCTGGAGGTTGGATGGGGGTACCGCCATGGCGGTGATCAGGTTTTCGAGTACGCCACCGCACAGGCTGCGCCAGCCGGCGTGGGCGGCGCCTATGATGGTGCCGTCGGTGTCTGTCAGGATGACGGGCAGGCAGTCGGCGGTGAGTATGGCGCAGGCGATGCCGGGGTGTCGGGTGTAGCTGGCATCGGCTTCGGGTATTGAATCTACGTTGTCTGGCGTGAGCTCTAGTACACCGGTGCCATGAACCTGGTTGAGCCAGCCGATGTTGTTGGCATCCAGGCCGGTGAAGGCGGCCAGGCGGCTGCGGTTTTCCGCTACGTGGTCCGGGTTGTCGTTGACGTGCCCGCCCAGGTTCATAGCTTCCCAGGGCGGCAGGCTTACGCCACCTTTTCGGGTTGTGCACAGGGCCCGCACATGAGCGGGTGCGCGCCAGCTCGGGGTCAGGGTGTTGTTGTCAGAAATCACTGTTTTCCAGCTCCCGGGCGTGCTTGCGCAAAGCTTCGATGAGTTGGACCATATCGTCCGGCAATGGCACTTCCCAACTGAGGGTTTCGCCGGTTGCCGGATGTTCCAGAGTCAGCCTTCTGGCATGCAGGGCCTGTCGGTTGAATGCGGCCAGGGCCTGGCGAAGTTCTTCTGTGGTGCCCTTGGGTAGGCGCAGGCGGCCGCCGTATGCAGGGTCGCCCACCAAGGGGTGGCGCACGTGGGTCATGTGCACGCGGATCTGGTGGGTTCGGCCGCTTTCCAGTTTGCACTGGATGTGGGTGTGGGCGGCGAAACGTTCCAGCAAACGGTAATGGGTTACTGCCGGTTTGCCGGAGGGAACCACCGCCATGCGCTTGCGATCCTGGGGGTGCCGGCCGATGGGTGCGTCTACGGTGGCGCCTCCGGTCAGTGAACCGACAACCACAGCTTCGTACTCCCGCCCCATGGTTCGCGTTTGCAGCTGGTCTACCAGCGAGGTGTGAGCAATCAGGCTGCGGGCCACTACCATGATGCCGGAGGTATCTTTATCCAGGCGGTGCACAATGCCGGCCCGGGGCAGGTTTTCCACCTCCGGCGCGTGATTCAAAAGCGCATTGACCAGGGTGCCATCGGCGTGGCCGGCGGCAGGATGTACCACCAGGCCCGCCGGCTTGTTGATCACCAGCAGGTGTTCGTCTTCGTAGACGATGTCCAGGCTGATGGGCTCTGCTTCCCAGGTCACCTGCACTTCTGGCTCGGCGTCCAGATCAAGAACGTCATCCAGCATTACTTTGTCTCTGGGCTTGCGAACGGTTCCGTTAACGGTCAAGGCGCCACTTTTGATCCAGGACTGCAGGCGCGAGCGGGAATGCTCGGGCATCAACTCGGCGGCGGCCTGGTCCAGGCGCTTGTCGCTGAGCTGCGGGGGTACTGTGTAATGTCCGGTAATCCGGTTATTGGAAGACATTCAGCCTCTTTTTGCTACAATGCGAAATTCATTCAAGTTATGACCATTATACGGGATTCCGGCATGAGATCAGTTGTCCGATTACTGCTACTTTCCACAATGATAGCGCTGGCAACCGGCTGCGCCTCCAAAAAAGACGTGGAAGTGCTGCCGGAAAAGACGTATTACGACAATGCCCGCAAGGCAATGAACTCCGGCAATTTCAACGAAGCCGAGCAGAACCTGGATGCCCTGGAAACCTACTACCCGTTCGGCCGTTATGCCGAGCAGGCCCAGTTGGACCTGATCTACGCCCGTTACCAGAATCTTGATCTTGAGGGGTCCCGGGCAGCGGCGGATCGTTTCATGCGGTTGAATCCGCAGAGCGAGCATCTGGACTACGCCCTCTATATGCGTGGCCTTGCCTCCTACAATCTCGATATCGGCCTGGCGGCGCGGTATTTTGCCATCGACGTTGCTGCCCGCAACCCAGGCGAGCAGCTGCAGGCCTTCCGGGATTTTTCGCAGCTTCTGAACCGCTTCCCGGACAGCGAATACGCGCCGGATGCCCGCCAACGTATGATCGCTGTGCGCAACCGGATGGCGGAACTGGAACTGCACGCTGCCCGCTATTACATCAAGCGTGAGGCATACATCGCGGCAAACAACCGGGCCCGCTATGTTGTCGAGAATTACCCGTCTTCACCGTCCGTGGAAGAAGCTTTGATTCTGCTGGCCGATACCTTCCGGTTAATGGACCTGAAAAAAGGCGCCAGCGACGCCATAGCCACCCTGCGCACCAACTTTCCCAACAGCGAGGCGTTTGATGAGAACGGCGAATTTCAGTCTGACCGCCTGCGCCGCCAGAATCGCTCGCTCACCAATGTTGTCACCTTTGGCCTGATTGGCGACGAGTAACCATCCAGAGACCCAAAGGGCCGGGAGCATTCGCCACCGGCCCTTATTTCTTTCAATGGGAAGCAATCAGAAACCAAGCTTCCAGCCATTGGTGATCGGATAGCGACGATCCTTACCGAACCCCCGCTCGGTAATACGCACGCCGATAGGCGCCTGGCGGCGCTTATACTCATTGATGTCCACCAGACGCACCACCCGCTCGACATCCGCACGGGCAAATCCCTCCGCGACAATGGCCTCGGCACTGTAATCCCGCTCTACGTAAAAATGCAGGATCTGGTCGAGAATGTCGTAGCCGGGCAAGCTGTCTTCGTCTTTCTGGTCTGGCGCCAGTTCGGCCGACGGCGGGCGGGTAATCACTCGCTCGGGAATGACCGGCGCCACGCTGTTGCGGTACCAGGCCAGGCGGAACACCAGGGTTTTCGGCACGTCTTTGAGCACATCGAAACCGCCGGCCATGTCACCATAGAGCGTGGAGTAGCCCACGGCCATCTCGCTCTTGTTACCGGTGGTCAAAACCAGCGAACCAAACTTGTTGGACAGGGACATCAGCAACACACCGCGCAGGCGCGCCTGAAGGTTTTCTTCCGTGGTGTCCGGGCGCGTGCCCTCAAAGGGTTTCGCCAAAGTCGCCATAAAGGTGTCGTACATCGGCTCAATGGAGAACACATCGTACTGAACCCCCATAGCCCTCGCCTGGGCTTCTGCGTCCTCCAGGCTGGCACTGGAGGTGTAACGGAATGGCATCATCACCGCCCGCACCCGCTCCTTGCCCAGGGCATCCGCCGCCACTGCCAGAGTCACCGCGGAATCAATGCCGCCGGACAAGCCAAGCACCACAGACTTGAAGCCGTTCTTGTTCACATAATCCCGAACACCGGTGACTAGCGCGTTATAAACATTCGCTTCCAGTGACGGCTCTGGAGGCAGTGGCTGAGACACCGGTTGGCAGTGGTGTTCACACAGAAAATCCACCGGGAACAGGCCGTTGGTGAACTGGGGAATCTCTACTTTTAACGTGCCGGAGTGGTCATAAACCATCGAACCTCCGTCAAACACCAGTTCGTCCTGCCCACCCACCAGGTTGACGTAGACGATACTGACACGATTTTCCGTGGCTTTGCGCTCCAGCAATGCCTTGCGACGGGCCTGCTTGTCGATGTCGTAGGGAGACGCGTTCAGGTTCAGGACCAACTGGGCACCAGCGGCTGCCGCATCTTCCAGGGGGCCGCCTTTCCAGAGGTCTTCACACACGGTGATGCCCACCGGAACCCCTTTGATGTCGACAACCAGGCTCTGGGAGCCTTCAGCAAAGTAGCGTTTCTCATCAAAAACCTGATAGTTGGGTGGGCAGCGCTTGAAATACCTGCCCCGGATTTTCCCCGCTTCAATAATCACTGCCGCGTTGTAAAGCAGGCCTGCTGACCGCAGGGGCGCGCCAATAACCACAGCGGGCGCCAGGTTGGCTTGCTGCAGGCGCTCAAGCGCCTCCTGCACCCGCAGATCCAGACTTGGCCGAAGCAGGAGATCTTCCGGCGGATACCCAGTCAGGCAAAGCTCCGGGAACAGAACGATATCCGCTTGATGCTGCTCCGCTGCCTCACGGGTAGCCTGAATGATCAAATCGGTATTGCCAGGAATATCCCCCACCAGAAAATCCAGCTGGGCCATCACCACCCGCAATTTACGGGGCGCAGCAGTGTCTTCGGTGATTGTACCGGTTACCGTCATGATCAGGGCTCCTGTAACTTATTGCCGTTAAAAGGCTATTATACCCCTCCATAGACAAGGATTTCTCCTGACCAGAGGCAGATAACCATACCCATGGTAACCGAAGCATCGTTAGCCACAGCCTCGCGCTCGCCTTTCGGGCCACGAGCACACCATCAGCAGGTGAGGCTGTTCCGCATCTACAATCATTACCGGCTGGTGATCAGCCTGATGCTGGTGGGCCTGCTGTTTGTGGACCCTTTCACGACGGATTCCAAATTCCGCTGGCTGGATTATTACCAGGCGGGCGCGGTGTCTTATCTCGCCATCAATGCCTTTGTTGGCCTAATGCTGCTGGCCGGGCTGCAGCCACGGCAGCGGCACATTACCCTGTCTATTCTGATCGATATCCTGATAATGCATGGGCTGTTGCTGGCCAGCACCGGCATCACCAACGGCCTTGCCAATCTGGTCATTGTCTCCGTTGCCGCTGGGAACATCCTCAATCCCAGCCGCATGGGCACTTTCTACGCTGCGCTCGCAGCCATCTGTTCCCTGGGCATCTCCGGCTGGGCGGTGCTGGTGATCAACGAATCCGCGGACGACATTGTTCGCGCCGGCTCACTGGGCATCCTCTATTTTGCCGCTGCCTTCGTTTTGCAAGGCATCTCGAAGCGCATGATGCGCAGCGAGGCTCTGGCCACCAGCCGGGCCCGAAGCATTGCGGAGTTGGAGCAGATCAACCAGCAGATCATCCAGCGCATGCGAACGGGCATTCTGGTACTGGACCGTTTTGGCCAGGTCCGACTGGCTAACGCAGCGGCGGAGGAGCTGCTTTTCGGTTCAGTCAACAGCCAGGGTAGCGCGGAGCACCAAAACCGATTACTGCCCAAACCGTTGCGCAAAGGTCTGGAGGCCTGGCTGAAAAACCCCAACATGCGCATCGAACCGTTTCAAGCGTCGCCCACCTCCCCCCTGCTACAGGCCAACTTTACCCAACTGGATCAGGAGCGGGGCGACCAGATTCTGGTGTTCATCGAGGACATGAGCAAAGTCACCCAGCAAGCCCAGCAAATGAAGCTGGCGTCGCTCGGGCGCCTGACCGCCGGCATCGCCCATGAGATCCGCAACCCCCTAGGGGCCATCAGCCACGCAGCACAACTGATGGAGGAGTCGCCCAACCTGGACAAAGGCGACAAACAGATGCTGGATATCATTCGCCGACACTCGAAGCGGGTGAACGGCATCATTGAAAACGTGCTCGACCTGTCCCGGCGCAGGGCCGCCAACTCAGAGCAAGTGGACGTGAGGGACTGGCTGACCGAATTCACTCAGGACTTCCAGCAGACCCGAGACGACGGCTCCAAAGCCATCATTGAAGTGTTGGCAGACGATGCCGTACCGCCTGCCCGCTTTGACAAGAGCCAGATTGAGCAGGTCATGGTGAATCTGTGTGACAATGGTTTGCGCTACAGCAAACAGCAGACCGGCCAAAACAGGATACAATTAGTGGTTGGCGCCACCGCCGATGGCGAGCGGGCTTACGTGGATGTACGGGATTTCGGCCCCGGCATTGCACGGGAACACCGACACTCGGTATTTGAGCCCTTTTTCACCACCGACAAGAGCGGAACAGGCCTTGGCCTGTACCTGGCCCGGGAACTTTGCGAGGCCAACCAGGCGCATTTGTCGCTGGTGGAGAATGAACAGCCGGGCTGTCGCTTTCGCATTACCTTCGCGCATCCCGGGCGGATGATTTAAACCGGGCGCGGGGCATCGGGCGTTTGAAATTCAACAGGGAACCGAACACAAATAATGACACACCAAACAGCGCTGATTGTTGACGACGAACCGGATATCCGGGACTTGCTGGAAATCACCCTCACCCGCATGGGGATTACCACCTACACCGCACCGGACCTGACCACAGCCCGGGCCTTGCTTGAACAGCATAAACCCCAGCTGTGCCTGACCGACATGAACCTGCCGGACGGCAACGGTATAGACCTGGTGCATTGGATTCAGCAGCACGCGCCCTGCACGCCGGTTGCCGTCATCACTGCCTACGGCAACATGGACACCGCCATCGAATCACTCAAGGCCGGCGCCTTCGATTTTGTCTCCAAGCCCGTGGAACTGCCCCGCCTGCGGGAACTGGTAAACAGTGCCCTGAAGCTGAGCGAACCCAAGAATCAGGATAGCCCCGAAGCTGACGAGCCGGGACTTCTGCTCGGTGAATCCCCACAAATCCGCAAGCTGCGGAACCAGACCCGTAAGCTGGCCCGCAGCCAGGCGCCAGTGTTTATCAGCGGCGAATCCGGCAGTGGAAAAGAGCTGGTCGCCCGCATGATCCACATGCAGGGCCCGCGGGCCGATGGCCCCTTTATCGCCGTTAACTGCGGCGCCATCCCTTCGGAACTGATGGAAAGCGAGTTCTTTGGCCACAAGAAAGGCAGTTTTACCGGTGCGGTCGAAAACAAGGAGGGCCTGTTCCGAAGCGCCAACGGCGGCACCCTGTTCCTGGACGAAGTCGCCGACCTGCCGCTGGCCATGCAGGTAAAGCTGCTGCGCGCCATTCAGGAAAAAGCCGTGCGGCCGGTGGGCGACACCAAGGAAGTGCCGGTGGATATCCGCGTGCTCAGCGCCACCCACAAAAACCTGCCGGAACTGGTGCAGGAAGGCAGCTTCCGCCAGGATCTGTTCTACCGCATTAACGTGATTGAACTGGCGGTACCGCCTTTACGCGAGCGGGCGGAAGACATTTCCCTGCTGGCCGACCATATTCTGCAGCGCATCGCCCGAGAGTACGAATGCGATCCGGCCAAACTAACGCCAGAGGCTATCGAACGCCTGCAGGGATACGATTTCCCGGGCAACGTGCGGGAGCTGGAGAACATTCTGGAGCGGGCGTTTACGCTGTGTGATGAAGATTTTATTGATGCGGCTGATTTGCATCTGGGTGGCGGTGCTATTCCCGGAACCCCGGTATCGGAGCGCAGCTCTGACACTGGCACATCAGAGGCTCCTGCTCCCGTGCCCGAGGGGGAGATAGACCTGGAGGGCTTCCTGGAGAACATCGAGCGGCAGGCGATTGAGAAGGCACTTGAGGCAACCCGATGGAACAAGACGGCGGCGGCTAAGAGATTGGGGATCAGTTTTCGGGCGTTGCGGTATCGGTTGAAGAAGTTGGGGATGGAGTAGATAATTTACTCGGCTCCCAGGACGAGAGCTAAGCTACCAATCACAAGGACGTAGAAATGAAAAAACAACATTACCGGGGATTCACCCTCATAGAGTTGCTGCTCACTATGGCCATACTGACCATCGCGCTCGGTATTGGCCTCCCCTCGTTTGGCAAACTCATCGAGGATAGTCATCGCAAGGACACTCTGCATCAGCTACTGACTGGCATAAGCTACGCCAGAACTGAGGCCATCACCAGAAGCGCGAATATTACCTTGTGCCCACTAGATACAAACGGTAAATGTTCTACAGACTGGAACAAGCCCATCACAATATTTGTCGATCCATCACGATCCCGGCATCTTACTTCATCAGAAGCCATCCTTCGGGTGCTGCCCTCCCCCTCCCAAGGCTACCTCTACGGGAGAACAGGAATCAGAAAGCACTTTGGGTTCAGATCGACGGGAATGGCGCGGGAAAGTATCGGACATCTACTCTGGTGTCCCAAAGATGGCGACCCGAGACAAGCATTCCAGATCAGAATCAATATGGGGGGAAGACCAATTCTGGCAAGGGATAGTGACCATGATGGTATAGTCGAAGACGCCTATGGGCGGAACATAAAATGCCCATAGGCGCAAAGGGTTATTGATTCCACTCCACCCAGGAACCAGCACCATCCTTATTCCATTGACGAACGCCATTTGACAACAAGCGCAGTGCACCATCGCCGGCCTGCGCTCCCTTGGGTGTGGCAACCAAAGTATAGGTATTTCGAGTCGCGGCACCGATAGTCAGGTCGTAAAACTTGGTGGAACCATCGAGCGGGGCCTGTGTGGGAAAGATCTCGGGAGCGCCAGTATCAGCGCCCGAAGCCGCGGCTCCGAGGTAGCTATTTCCGTTATCCGTGTAATGGCGCTCCATAGCAGCGCTGAACGCAGTTAACGCAGCCTGCGCATCGGAACGGCGGCTTTTCTCAACCGAGCTTTGATAGGAGGGATACGCAATGGCTGCAAGGATACCAACAATGGCAACCACGATCATAAGCTCAATTAACGTAAAACCGCGCTCATCAGCAGGCCGGGCATAGCCCGGTCCTGTGTTTAATGCATCGTTCATAGTTGATCCTGTTTTAGTCAATGAGCTCATGCCAACCTACTCGCCGGGTACCACTGAGACCGGCGCCGAAGTCAGTCAAAAACGGTGTTTTGTTTGCGGCCGTGTCGGGGGCAATCAACAAGTTATCGATGAACGAAAGGCCGGTAATAATACCATCTCCGTAGTACACTCCAGCCCAACCCTGATCATCGCCGTCGAGCTTGCCATCATTATTCACATCGATGATCGACTTGCTGGAATCTGTTGATCCGTCCAGTTGGAGCGCCGTCAGGAAGGAGCTTCCGCCGCCGCCACACGGATCACCGCCCACCGGAATGGTGGATGCGAAGACAACGTAATTACCGCGCACTACAGGAGCCTCCGAAAGCCGCTCACCAGAGCTTGGTAAATCCACATACCAGCCGAATTTGGTTGCCCAATCCAGGGCGGCACCGTCCGTCTTGCGGACCGGCCGCGGTTCTCCATCAACCATTATGCTACCACCGGTAAACGTCCGAATGGCCAGGTCATCTCTGGCTAAAGGGTTGCCATTACTATCAACAGACGTTCCACGATCGCTGATGCCATAGAATGTCTGGGTTTGCGACGTAGCTCCCGCAGCCGGGATATCTGATGCGTCCAGATACTTACCGGTACCAAAGAAGACCAACAAGTTGGGGTCATTCAAGTCTTTCTTGTAGGTATTCCGGGCAATATCAGGCTGCGCGGTAATCGGCTGTGCATTGCCCAGATTATCCTTAGCCACAAACAGTGGGTCCCCATTATAAAGAACGCCCCAGCTATTTTTGCCACCACTGAGGTCAATGGCCCACAAACGGCCCTCAAGATCGCCGGCATAGACACGATCGGCAACACCATCACTATTCGGATCACCATTCACATCCATGAAATCAACCAGACGCGGCGCCGACAGGCCGGCACCATTTGCAACCTCGATGAATTCATAGTTACCCGGGTTTTCAATATCGAGCACGAACAGCCCGTTCTTTCCGCTTGGTGCGCCGTAGCCATTACTGAATACGGCACTCCATCGATAATCACCGTCTGCCCACTTAAGTAGTGCAATCTGAACAGCCTCCGTCATATTACCGAGGTTGTTGTTACCGGAGAATTCCCACATAACTGTGGATCCGGCATTGGCCGCCGAGAAACTGGATGGATCCGTGACGTCCAGAGCGAAAATACCCGGCGTGGCGCCCCGCGAGCCACCGATAACAATAGAGCGCCAGGCACCTTTAGCGTACACATCAGAGGTGTTAAGCGGCAGATCCACATAGCTCTGGAAATCCAGGTTAGGATCAGTCAGGGCACTCAGACCTTTGTTTGCATTCGTCGAGTACAGGAAACCCGGTATGTAGGCCAACAACTCTTCGCCGGTGTCGGCATCAAAACCATGCAACATGCCATCGTTCGCGCCAACATAGACCGCTTTCGTGCGACTCTTCTTGCTTGTCTTGAACGCACTGTATGGCGTCGCGCCAAACATCGTTTTATCCGGCCAGATACGGTTAGGCTCACCGACATACACCGGTGCCGAATTGATGATGGCGCCCAAGCGGCTCTTGCGATCCCGGAAGGTTACACCCTCCGCGCTGGTAACCTTATTGCCCTTGATGAAAGACAAACGCGCTTGCCCCAGTGCATCTGAGCCACCCGCCTTAAGATCTGCTTTTTGGGTGGTGGTCAGGTTTGCCCAATCAAAGGTAACGCCACTCCCATTGTTGGTCAGAATAAGGCGCGGGTCGGTTGAAAGATCTCTGGCATTCAGAATCGTCGCTGCATCCCATTTTTCGCTAGACACAACACCATCCTTGTCAATAGCCTCGGCTTTCAGCGTTCCGGTCCAGATCTGGGAGGTAAACTGAGCACTGAAAATATAGCCACCACTTTTTAACGACGTCGTATTAAAGCTGACGTTCGAACCGCTTCCCTGTTGCTGCTGGACATCATCAATTGCGGCTTCCAGAGCCTTCACAAGTTCTGTTGTTGACTGGGCATCATAATATTCGCCTTTGCCGTTAACCGCCGCATGGTACAAGTCATCAATCTGCGACTCGCCACCGAAGCTGTTCATGTTCGTGCTGCCCCAATCGGGCGGATTGTTGTGGGCATCAATTACCTTGGAATAGCCGCGCCCCGCAAACTTATCCCCCTTCATTCCCAAAGCGACAGTGAAGGTGTTCATGTGGAAGTCCCGGTTACAATCCATCCACGGCTTTTCTGCACCTGTTCCACAGGCCGCATCCACACGCATTTCGCCACCCGGAAGAATAGCTCCAGCTGCCGTTCTCAACCCCTGGTTGTAGTAGTAAGCTACGTCGCCAAGGGTTCCGGAATACTTGCTATTGGCAAATGGCGCATCCGCATCTTTATCGGCATTGCCGAAATTCCAGCTACTGCCCGGATTCGAGGAGTATCCATCGGTAAACAAAAGTGCAAAGTTCTTTCTGCACTCGAGTGTCCCTCGAACATTCTCGTCAGCAAACAACTTACCCGCGCGATCAAGGGCTTGCCGATTCGGGGTGCCCAGCGCCGTGTATGTACCATCGACAAATCGACCGTAGTTGGCATCCAAGAACGATCCCACACTCGAGTCTGAGTCGTACATAGTTACACTTGGAGAGCTGTCATTAATCCAGAAAATCCCCAGACGCATATTTTCCAAGCTTTTTACCGACTCTGCGACCGCGCCGCGTATTACCTGATGGCGACGGCGATAATACGAAAACCAGTTGGCGAAGTTTTGCTGTTGTTCTGCGAAAAAGTCATCCACAGAACCGGTGCCATTCAAAGCGGCATAAACCTCGGCTTTGTTGGCACCGTTGGTGTCATCAACCAACTCGAGCCTCTGAATGCAGGTTCCATCCGGGGCAAACCCCATCTTTCGTGAAGGGATAACGTTTCCGGAAGCATCCTTGAAAAGGTAGGTCTTGTTTTCCTGTCTCCAGTCGTTGTATTGGTTCGACTCAACTGAAGAGCACGATAGAAGCTTCGTTTCAGAGACAATAACAGGCTGAGGGTTAGAGGCAAGTTGAAGATCCCAGTAACCCTCACGACAACTGCCGTTGCCACGATACCGAGTACAAACATAGACCCGTTTACCACAGTATCCGTCGCTTGTAATCCCTTCCCATTCGGAGGAGCACTCCTCGAATTCTGATGAAGTTTCAAAAACTTCTGCGGTTTTGTTAACCACAAAAAAGGTCGCTGGAATATTATCTGATCCAAGGCCGAGCGTATTCGTCGCTGTCAGGTCGTAGCTTTCAGATCGACTACCAAAACCAGCATCCATTCTGGCGTCTGTGATATCTGCGTCCGCAAAAGTGTTATTTGCGCCAGACGGCCACGGTTTGTACTCTGCGCCTGGATCATAATACTGCAGATTGTAGGTGCCAGACCGAAGATAATAATAACGCTTCTGAAAGCTGTACCAGCTATTATACAGGCGATCACCATCTTTATAGGGCCGGTCGTAACCCGGATCGAACAGATAGTAATTGGTTATGTCTCCCTGCACACCAACACTGGGAGCAATGACCTCGTAATCCATACTCCCTGAATCGTCGATCACAAACATCAGATTGTGATCAACCGCAGCGTCAATAAACAGAGGACGGTCTGCGACAGTCGCCGACCAGCCGATCGCTGGCCAAGCCACAAACATTGCGACCAGACTGCTCTTCAGGCCTTGTCGAAAGAAATTTTTAACGTTCATATTTACTCTCCACGTGATCTGTCACGCAATGTTTATTGGGCTCGGATAACGTAGGCTTCAACCGCTCGACCAGCCTCGCCAGATGCCCCGCTGCTGTAAGCGACTACCCGAAAAACCCGTCCGTTCGATGTCGACTGCTGAACCCCATCGGCCACGCCTCCGGTGCCCAGACCAAACCCACTATTGGTAGTTGAGCCGGTTGCAGGCGTTTCCTTGATAAAATATCTCGGCGGCTCCGCCAGAAGATCCACCCCGTCTAGCTGAGGCATCGGAGCCTGTCTTGTGCCATTTCCATTTCCACCTCCAGACGGCGCAGCCCAGGTTTGGGGGTTCAGTAAATCTGTCGGTGCGGCGGTATTCTCATCGTAAAGACCGGCACCGGCACTAAATGTGGGGAGCGTACCACCGCTCAACTCCGCTTCAGCTGCCAACAGCGCCGCTTCTGCGCCCTCGAGGGCGATCTGAGCGTCTCGCTGAGCCGAAACCATCCGTTCCTGGGTGGACGTACCCTGCATGCTCGAAAGAGCAAGCACCGTCAAAACCAGCAAGATGACCAGACTTACAAGTAGTGCCGCGCCGCGCTGCTGCTTCGGGAATCGATTAGCTGGCATCCAAGTTTTCAAATGACTCATGGCGATGTATCCAAAAGACGGTTGCGAATGCTGTAAGTTGACGTGTAAACCCGATAATAGTGGCGGTCAGCCGTGTTGGCGGGCGTCCAGTTATTACCAGCCGTACAATTTGACCAGGCCGGATAACAGACATCCTGCAATGACCCAGCCACACCATCCTCCTGGCTGCGCACTAGAAGGCTGATGCGTATCGCTTTCACGTAAGTGACCGAGGTATCGTTGATCGTTGCCAGGTTGGCGGCATTGACGACTTGCCAGTTATTGATAACGTTGTCTCCCTGTGGGCCTGAACCCACTTGCACCTGCATATCAATAACATCCGAAACTATGTCCTGCTGGTTAACAACTCCATTACCCCCCAATCCATCGAACACCAAAGAACGTCGTCCGTTATCTTCCCGGATGTAATAGCGCTCCGAGAAGGGCACAAAAATGTCTCCTGAGGTATAGGTATCAGGAAAGCAATTGGCCGAGCTACTGCCATTAGGGCAACCACCACCACTCTTGATATTACCGGGAACGATAGATGCACCAGTGTTATGCTGCAGTTTCAAGGATGTCTCATTTACACCTGAGAGCTGAAAAACCACTCCATTGGTGCAGTCAGTCAGTAGAACGACACCGCCAGCTCCAAGTAAGCCAGAGGGTATCGTTGAAACATCAACCACAGCAGACGAAGGGTTCATACCGGTCATGCTGATCCCCGGGCTGCGCGCTCCCTTGAGCTGCAACATGACAGTGCCCGTAGCTGCTTGCGTGCCGTCACCGATATCGAACTGAAGAGCCTCTGGACTGGAAAAGTCATGCAAATCGGGGTCATAATTTGTGTGGGTTTCATCCAGAATGCTGTCAACCTCGGCAAAATTGAGACATCCCCAGTAATCCGCATTCCGAACACTTCTACCTAAAATATCCTGAGCCAGTCGACCAGATTCCTGCATGCGCCCGATCGACTCCGCCAAACGGAACGTATCGCTCCCGCTAACAAAGAGTTGAGCCACACCCAGTGTCAAAAGTAAGCCCAGCACCGACGCAATAAGTAGCTCAACGAGCGTCAAACCTGCCTGTTTACCCAAGTCCTTCATCACTGGAACCTCGTGACTAATGTGTAGTCTGATGTGGCTTCACCGGCACCGGGTGTTGCCGTTGCATCCGGATACATGATGCGCTCTGGCCAGAGCACCTGAACCGTAAATTCATTTGTCGTGCCATCCCAGCTAGAGTCGAACGTCGCTCCGGGCATAGTGTGTGACATAGCTTCACACCAGACTTGAAACTGTCCAGACAGCGATGAGCAAGAAGCCGTGCTGCCGCCGGATTGCGCGAAGTCAGACGGGGTATTGGTCGTTCTGGCCAGTTCGGTCAGTTCCTGAGCAAACAAAGTGGCCTGGGTTCGAAGCTCGGCATTGCTGATATTCTGCAAAGACAACAACTGCAGAGCTGCCGCTCCCAGTAGTCCGATCCCCAGAACCAGTACGGCCACCAAAACCTCAATCAGGGAGAATCCCTGTTCATTAACCGGCAATTGGGTATTTTTGCGTTTCACAACATCCATTCCTTAAGGGCAGCTTATGTTGGTGTTATTGTTGATTCGAACCTGACCACCGACATTCACTTCAAGATCAACTGCTTCAGTACCAGACTGACCACATACGCGATAATCGAACTGCTGACTGGCCATACCGCGACCACTAAAAATAAGATCGGCAGCTGTGGAGGGCGTAATCTGACTTATGGACACGCTGCCAGAAAGAGAGTTGGTGGTTCTTAACAGCTGATCCGGACCAGCCGTGCCCGCTTTACAGGCCGCTATGGCAGCCTGAACACACACAGCGTACCCCGCACTTGTATCGCTGGTATCTCTTGCATAAACCGCGACCCGATTTCCACGACGAATCGCCTCTGATCGCGCAAAATTAAGCAAGCCAGACATGTCGTTTGCGGCTGCCGAGCGCTGACTGGAATCGATCAACCGGCCGAAATTAGGCACAGCGATCGCCGCAGTTATGCCGACTAATATGATCACAACCAACAACTCAATTAATGTGAATCCTCGCTGCGCGTTGATACTGCGCATAAGCCAGCTCCCTGAACAATTTTTCATGTTTACAGAATAAAGTGGCAAAAAAAAACCGCCAGATGTCATCGACAAATGGCGGTTTAGGGCTGACGAGCGGAAATCAGTCTTTTGTAATCTGACGCAGCTCACACATTAATAGCATCGATCCGCAATTCCTTAGGCATAGAGAACACAATATTCTCCTCCCTGCCCGCCACTTCCTCTGGCTCTTCCCCACCTAGCTCCTTCAGCCGGCTAATCACATCCGCCACCAGCACTTCCGGTGCCGACGCACCCGCCGTCACACCGACGGCCTGCTTACCTTCCAGCCATTGGGGATCAATCTGGGCAGCTTCATCAATCAAGTACGCGGGGGTACCCATGCGTTCGGCCAGTTCCCGCAGGCGGTTGGAGTTTGAGCTGTTTGGGGAACCAACGACCAGCATCAGGTCGCAGTCGCCGGCCAACTGCTTGACGGCATCCTGGCGGTTCTGGGTGGCGTAGCAGATGTCGTCCTTGCGGGGGCCTTCGATGTCCGGGAATTTGGCGCGCAGGGCGTCGATGACACGGGCGGTGTCGTCCATGGAGAGGGTGGTCTGGGTGACGTAGGCGAGCCGGCTGGGGTCTTTCACTTCCAGCTTTTGAACGTCCGCTTCGTCTTCCACCAGGTAGATGTCGCCGCCGTTGCAGTGGTCGTACTGGCCCATGGTGCCTTCTACTTCCGGGTGGCCATGGTGGCCGATGAGGATGCACTCGCGGCCGTCGCGGCTGTAGCGCATGACTTCCATGTGGACTTTGGTGACCAGTGGGCAGGTGGCGTCGAAGACTTTCAGGCCGCGGCGGGCGGCTTCGTTCTGTACGGCCTGGGATACGCCATGGGCGCTGAAGATCACGAGTTTGTCGTCTGGCACTTCATGCAGTTCGTCAACAAAGATGGCCCCGCGGCTGCGGAGGTTGTCGACGACGAATTTGTTGTGGACGACTTCGTGGCGTACGTAGATGGGGGCGCCGAATACGTCGAGGGCGCGGTTTACGATTTCTATGGCGCGGTCTACGCCGGCACAGAAGCCACGGGGGTTAGCGAGTCGGATTTGCATCATCTTGCCTTTCGAGTTTCCGCCAGGTGGAGTTGGTCGCCCGCGTGCTGCGGGGAGGTGCTTTCAGGGACACGCTGTGAATACGTCCGTGTACGCTTGACTGCAGCATCCCTGCTGCAGACAGTCCCTGAAAGCTCCTCCCCGCATCCCGCTATATTCGAGTTAGCTGTTCAGGGCCGCGCCTTGGCCATCAATGCGTAGGCCCAGCCGGCTCCACATCAATGATCTTCACTTCAAAGCTCAGTGTATGCCCTGCCAGCGGGTGATTAAAGTCCACATCCACCTGATCACCTTCCACCCGTTTGATCACACCGGGCAGCTCCTGCTGGCGCGCGTCGGCGAAAGACACCACTACGCCGGGTTCCAGTACCATGTCGGCGCTGAATTCGTGGCGTTTGAAGGTCTGCACGTTGCTGGGATTGTGCTGGCCGAAGGCTTTTTCCGGCGGCACCTGGAAGGTTTGGTGATCGCCGGCTTTCAGGCCCATTAAGTAAGCCTCGAAATTTTCCGGCAGGTTTTCGTCGCCGATTTCCAGGGTGGCCGGTTCTTTATCGAAGGTGGAGTCCACGGTTTCGCCATCCTCAAATTTGAGGGCGAAGTGGAGTTTTACGCGGGTTCCCTTGTCGATAGGTAGGTCTTTCATGGGAATCAGTTGCTCCGGTTGGCATCGCCGCTGTCGTCAGCGGGTTTGCGGAATGCGTCGAGTATCATCATGGCGGCACCGATGGTGATGGCGGTGTCGGCCAGGTTGAAGGCCGGGAAGTGCCAGTCCTGCCAGTAAAAATGCAGGAAATCTACCACGTAGCCATGCACTACCCGGTCGTAGACGTTACCAAGGGCGCCACCGAGAATGAGTACGATGGCGATGGCCATCCAGGTTTCGTGGCTCTGGAGTTTTCTGAGCCAGCCCACCAGTACCACGCTGACCACGATGGCCAGGGTTACGAAGAACCAGCGCTGCCAGCCGGCGGCATCCGCCAGAAAGCTGAAAGCAGCGCCGGTGTTATGCAGCAGGGTCAGGTTGAAGCTGGGCATCACCGGTACGGGGTTGCCGTAAGTGAGCATGGCGGTGGCGAGGGCTTTGGTGCCCAGGTCCAGGGCTATCACCAGCACCGCCAGCCACAACCATTTCAATTTACTACCCACACGGGTTTCAGTCATCACAGCGTCCATCAGGCGTAGGCGCGGGTTTCGCCCGGGCCTTCCACGTTGGTGACGCAGCGGCCGCACAGGTCGCTGTGCTGCGCACTGGCACCCACATCTTCGCGGTGGTGCCAGCAGCGTTCGCACTTGGCATGGGCGGCCGGAGTGACTTTCACCAACAGGCCTTCGAGGTTGGTTTGCTCTGCACCCGCTGCGTCGCTCACCGGCTTGACCGTGGCTTCTGAGGTAATCAGCACAAAGCGCAGCTCTTCACCCAGGTGGTTCAGGCGCTCAGCCAGGCTACCTTCACAGTACAAAGTAACTTCGGCACTCAAAGAGCCTTTGATTTCGCCACGGGCCCGGGCTTCTTCCAGGCATTTGTTAACGGCTTCTTTTACCGCGTAGATCTCGCGCCAGTAGTCCCGGCCCAGATCAAAGCCTTCCGGCAGAGCGGTCAGGCCTTGATACCATGTTTCATAGAACACGGTGTCACCGCGCTTGCCTGGCAGGTGCTGCCAGATTTCATCGGCGGTGAAGCTCAGGATCGGGGCAATCCAGCGCACCAGGGCTTCGGCTACATGATAGAGCGCCGTCTGGCAGGAACGCCGCGCCAGACTGTCAGCCTGGGTGGTGTACTGGCGGTCTTTGATGATGTCCAGGTAGAAACCGCCCAGGGTGGCTTCACAGAAGTTGTATACCTTCTGGTAAATCCGCAGGAAGGCGTAGTTGCCGTAGTCTTCGTGCAGTTCGTTCTGCAGCTGCAGGGCACGGTCCACCATCCAGCGGTCCAGGGCGATCATGTCTTCCGGCGCCACCGTGTGCTGCTCCGGATCAAACCCGGTCAGGTTGCTCAGCAGGAAGCGGGCGGTGTTACGGATACGGCGGTAGCCGTCTGCCGTCTGGCGCAGGATGTCCTTGGAGACGCTCATCTCGCCGCTGTAGTCGGTGGCGGAAACCCACAAGCGCAGAATGTCCGCACCCAGCTCATTCATCACTTCCTGTGGTGCGATGACGTTACCCATGGACTTGGACATCTTGTAGCCCTTGGCGTCCACAGTGAAGCCGTGAGTGAGCACCTGCTTGTACGGGGCCACGCCATTCATGGCGATGGAGGTTTTCAGGGATGACTGGAACCAGCCACGATGCTGGTCAGAGCCTTCCAGGTACAGATCGGCCGGGAACTGGCCCAGTTCCTCCCGCACTCTCAGAACAGAGTCGTGGGTGACACCGGAATCAAACCAGACATCCAGGGTATCCATTACTTTTTCGTACTGGTCGGCATCTGCGCCCAGCAGTTCCTTCTGGTCAATGTCGTACCAGGCGTCGATGCCGCCGGCTTCCACCGCTTGGGCTACCTTCTCGATCAGTTCCTGGGTGTTCGGATGCAGTTCCTGGGTCTCCTTGTGGATAAACAAGGTGATCGGTACACCCCAGGTACGCTGGCGTGAGATACACCAGTCCGGGCTTTGCTCGAACATGGCTTCAATACGGTTCTGGCCCCAGGCCGGTACCCAGCGGATGCCTTTGATGGCTTCGAGGGCATCGGCGCGCAGGTTGAGCTTGTCCATGCTGATGAACCATTGAGGCGTGGCCCGATAGATCAGCGGGGTTTTGGTCCGCCAGCAGTGCGGGTAGCTGTGGCGGAATTTCTCCGAACGTACCAGCTTGCCTTCGCGTTCCAGCGCGGCGCATACCGGCTCATCAGCCTTGTATACGTGCACACCAGCGAATTCGCCGGCCGCGTCGGTATAGGTGCCGTCGGCTTTCACCAGGTTGAGGGTGCCAATGCCGTAGGCCTTGCCCACTTCAAAGTCTTCCATACCGTGGTCTGGCGCGGTGTGAACGGCGCCGGTACCGGCGTCCAGGGAAACGTGGTCGCCCAGTAATACCGGTACCTGCTTGTCGTACACCGGATGGTGCAGCAACTGGTTTTCCAGCGCGGAGCCGGCCACGTTGGCCAGCACTTTGTAGTCTTCCACACCCCAGCGGGCCATGATGCCCGGCACCATGTCGGTGGCCAGGATCATGCGCTCGGCGCCGTGGCCCACATTCACCTGTACCAGTGCGTATTCAATGTCTGCCCCGATGGACACCGCCTGGTTGGCGGGGATCGTCCAGGGAGTCGTGGTCCAGATCACCAGGGAGACATCGCCCTCACCTTCGCTGGTTCCGAAGGTTTTCAGTACGGCGTCCTGGTCGACGGCGGTGAAACGCACGTCGATCTGGGTAGAGGTTTTGTCCTGATATTCAACTTCGGCTTCTGCCAGTGCGGACTGACCAACCACACTCCAGTAAACCGGCTTGAATCCACGCACCAGGTGGCCCTTGGCCACGATCTTGCCCAGCGCCCGTACAATGCCCGCTTCCACTTTCGGGTCCATGGTCAGGTAGGGCTTGTCCCACTCACCCATCACGCCCAGGCGGATAAAGTCGGCCTTCTGGCCTTCGATCTGTTTGGTGGCGTAATCCCGGCAGGCTTGGCGGAAGGTTTTGTAGTCCACCTTTACGCCGGCCTTGCCAATTTCCTGCTCAACCTTGTGCTCGATAGGCAGACCGTGGCAATCCCAGCCCGGCACGTAGGGTGCGTCGTAGCCCATGAAACTGCGGGATTTCACGATCATGTCTTTCAGGATCTTGTTGACCGCATGCCCGATGTGAATGCTGCCGTTAGCGTAGGGAGGGCCATCGTGCAGGATGAACTTTTCCCGGCCCTGGCGTTGTTTGCGCAGGTTGCCGTAGACGTCCAGGTCCTGCCAGCGCTTGAGCATGTCCGGCTCGCGCTTGGCCAGATTGCCGCGCATGGGGAAGGCGGTTTCCGGCAGATTCAGGGTATGCTTGTAGTCGCTCATGTTTGTGTGCGTACTCTTTGGTTGGTCAGTTGAATCAGGTTTCCGGCGTGACGGGCTTATTCGCCAGCCAGGCCCGGGCATGCTCAAAATCCCGGGCAATCTGTTGGCGCAGTTCGTCAACAGAGTCGAATTTCACTTCGTCCCGCAGGCCATGGCGGAACACCACTTCCAGATGCTGGCCATAAAGTGTGCCAGCAAAGTCGAACAGGTGCACTTCCAGCGACGGCCGCTTGCCGTCGACCGTGGGGCGCAGGCCGATGTTGGCTACGCCATCGCACCATTCACCGGTTTCCAGCCGGGCCCGCACCACGTACACGCCACGCAGTGCCGGCATCTTATGCAGCAGAATGTTGGCTGTGGGGGCGCCGATCTGGCGCCCCAGCTGGCGCCCGTAAACAATCCGGCCGTGAATGCGGTAAGGGTGCCCGAGCAGCCGTTCCGCTTCCTCAAGGCCGTTCACATTCAGGGCATTGCGCACGCGGGTACTGCTGACCCGCTCGCCATCTACCGTCACAGTGCGGGTGTTTTCGACAGTAAAATCATGCTCCTGGCCCACCTGCTCCAGCAATCTGAAGTCCCCGGCCCGGTCGCAGCCAAAACGGAAGTCATCGCCCACCACAAGATGGCGCACCGCCAGGCCCTGGATCAGCACATCTTCCACAAAGCCCATGGCAGAATAGCTGCGGAATCGCTCGTCGAAACGGATGCACAGCACCACATCCACGCCCTCGGCCAACAACGCCTCAAATTTCTGTCGGAACGGCATGAGTCGTGGTGGCGCGTCAGCACCCTGGAAAAACTCCCGGGGCTGAGGCTCAAAAATCATCACCACCGAGGGCACATCCAGCTCAGCAGCTTTCTGTTTCACCTGATCAATAATGGTTTTGTGGCCCAGGTGCACGCCGTCGAAATTACCAATGGTCGCCACACAGCCATCGGCGAGCGGCGAATCCGCCTGCCCGGACAGGCGCTTAAGATTGGTCAGACCTCGAATCAGACGCATGTACTGCGAACCTTAACTTGCCAGCTGGCTTTGTGGCGCACCTGCCCGAGAAGCGAGATGCGCTGGTGAGAAAACGCGCGATTATACCTCATGCTGGGGTGCGGTAGAAATCTTGAGGCTGCTTACTTCTGGCGGAACTGGCGAACCCGCACACCTACCAGGGCCAGAGCCACAAAATAGGCCGCCACCCCGGCAACCACCAGAACCCCCATATCGATGGCCCGCTGCAGACCACTAGCGGCAAGCCAGTCTGCCACCGGAGCATTCAGCCAGAACACCACCGCAGCCAGGGCGGCATTGGCCACCAACAACTGAATCAGGAACCTGGGCCAGCCCGGCTGGCTTTTCCAGACGCCCTCTTTGCGCAATCCGCGCCAGAGTAGGTAGCCATTCAGCCAGGCCGAAATGGAAGTCGCCAGCGCCAGGCCAGCATGAGCCAGGGGCACAATCAACGCCAGGTTGAAGGCCATATTGGCAACCATGGCAATTACGCCAATTTTCACTGGGGTTTTGGTGTCTTCCCGGGAGAAAAAACCGGGGGCCAGCACCTTGATCAACATGAACGCCAGCAAACCAGCGGAGTATGCCCGGAGACTCTGGGCCGACATGACCACATCCCGATCGGTCACCTCACCATAATGAAACAGGGTGGCAATCAGCGGTTCCGCCAGCAGCGCCAGTGCCAGCGCCGCCGGCACACCAATCAACAGCACCGCGCGCACGGCCCAGTCCAGGGTAGCGGCAAACTGATCTTTGGACGCCGCCGCATGCTTGCGCGACAGGCTGGGCAGAATCACCGTGGCAATGGCAATGCCGAATACGCCCAACGGCAGCTCCGCCAGCCGGTCGGAGTAATAAAGCCAGGATACGCTACCCGTTTGCAGGAACGACGCCAGCACGGTATCCAGCAACAGGTTAATCTGGCTGACCGACACGCCAAACAATGCCGGCGCCATCAGCTTGAGAATCCGGCTGACCCCTTCGTGCTTGTAGTCCACCCTCGGCCTGGGCAGCAGCCCCAGGCGCATCAGGAACGGCAACTGGAAAAACAGCTGCAAGGCACCGGCGATAAATACGCCCCAGGCCAGCGCCATCACCGGCTCATCCATCAGGGGAGCCAGGAAGATGGCCGACCCAATCATGGCAAGATTCAGTAATACCGGGGTAAACGCGGGAATGGCAAACCGGTCATAACTGTTCAGGATACCGCCAGCAAACGCGGTCAGAGAGATCAGCAGCAGGTATGGAAACGTGATGCGCAGCATATCGCTGGCCAGGGCAAACTTGACGTCATCACTGAGAAAGCCCGGGGCAAAGATGGAGGTCAGCACCGGCGCACCCAGCATGGCGACCAGCGTCACCGCCAGCAGCACCAGGCCAAGAGAACCTGCCACCGCATCCACCAGGCGTTTGACCTCGGAGATGTCACGATTTTCCCGATAGGACGACAGCACCGGCACGAAGGCCTGGGAAAAGGCGCCTTCGGCAAACAGGCGGCGCAGGAAGTTGGGAATTTTGAACGCCACGAAGAAGGCATCCGCCGCGGTACCGGCCCCGAAATAGCGAGCAATCACCATATCCCGCACTAACCCCAGCACCCGCGATAGCATGGTCATTACGCCAACCACCCCGGATGAACGCAGCAAGCCGGGCGCTTTTGGGGGCTCCTGAACTGGGGGCTGAGAGTCTATTGGTTGAGGTTCCGATGACATGGTTATGGGCGTCCAGAAATCCAGAGTTCAAGCCGGAACGGCATTTCGGTAATCCGCAAGGTGCCAGCCACAGCCAGTTCAGGCCCCATGCAGGCGATGCGGGAGTGTATCACAGGCCTTTTCAACGCGGGGATTACTGCGCCGCCGGCCTTGACATTTGGGGCTTTCGGCGGCATAGTTCCGCGTCATTTATTCCGACGCGCTGGTTTTGGCGCGCCTGCGATGTAAACATATTCAGTAGTTACAGCAACGAATTTCAGGAGTTTTACGGTGGCAAATTCCCCGCAAGCCAAGAAGCGCGCTCGTCAGAACGAGAAAAACCGCAAGCACAACGCCAGCCTGCGTTCCATGGCACGTACTTACATGAAGAAAGTAGACGCCCAGATCAAAGCCGGCAGCTACGAAGGCGCTCAAGAAGCCCTGAAGACCGCTCAGCCGATTCTGGACAGCATGGTCAACAAAGGCATCTTCGCCAAGAACAAGGTTGCTCGTCATAAGAGCCGCCTGAACGCCAAGATCAAGGCCCTGAAAGCTGCCTGAATCTTGCGCTCATAAAAAACCGGCTTCGTGCCGGTTTTTTTGTGCCTGAATTTTACCCGTTATACGAACAACTCAGACCACAACCAGATTATCCCGATGAATCATCTCTTCGTCGGAGACATAACCCAGCACATCGGCAATGCGATCACTTGAGCGACCGGCAATCGCCCTGGCTTCGTCCGCATCGTAATTGACCAGCCCACGGGCAATCTCTTTACCATTCAGATCAACACAAGACACCATCTCGCCCCGCCGGAACTGGCCGGCGATGGCCTTTACGCCTACCGGCAACAAACTGCGGCCGCCCTGGCGCAACACCTTTACCGCACCATCATCCAGCGTCAACTTACCCCGGGTTTGCAGATGGCTGGCAATCCACTGTTTGCGAGCCGCCATTCTGCCCTGCTCTGGAAGCAACAACGTGCCAATCACATCTCCCTGGCGCAGGCGAGAAATCGCATGCTCAATACGCCCACCGACAATCACTGTGAAAGCTCCGGAACGGGCGGCCAACCGGGCGGCCCGAAGTTTGGTCAGCATACCGCCACGGCCGAGCGCCCCGGCGCCACCGCCGGCCATCGCATCCAAATCACGATCCTCGGCTCTACGCTCGGTAACCAGCTCGGCGTCCTGGTGCTTACGGGGGTCCTTGTTAAACAACCCCAGCTGGTCGGTCAGGATGATCAGACCATCAGCTTCGATCAGGTTGGCAACCAGCGCCCCAAGCGTATCGTTGTCGCCAAAACGAATCTCATCGGTCACCACCGTATCGTTTTCATTGACGATGGGCACCACACCGTAATCCAGAAGTGTGCGCAACGTGCTACGACCGTTCAGGTAACGCTTGCGATCCGAGAGGTCATCGTGGGTGAGCAGGATCTGGGCGGTGTGAATATCATGGCGCTTGAACTGCGCCTCCCAGGTTTGCACCAGGCCCATTTGACCAACTGCCGCAGCGGCCTGCAACTCGTGCAAATGCTGGGGCCGCGAGCTCCAGCCCAGTCGACTCATGCCTTCAGCCACCGAACCCGAGGACACCACCACCACTTCCACGCCTTCGGCAATCAGCTCCGCAATCTGGTCTACCCACAACCCGAGGGCCGCGACATCCAACCCCTTGCCATCATCGGTAAGCAAGGCACTACCAATTTTGATAACCAGACGTCGAGCCTTTCGGAGCTGGAGGCGTTCACTCATGATTGTGATTCTGTCCCTTGGGGTTGCGGTTTACTCAGGGGCGTAGACGACTTCGACGTCGTAATCGTCATCATCAAAGTCATCATCGTCATCGGCTTCTCGCGCAGCCCGGCGAGCCTGTCGATCAGCTTCAATTCTGGCGCGCGCCTCTTCGTCCATCCGGCGGCGACGAGCGGCCTCCTGCTCGGCAACTTCCGGGTTCTCGGCTTCCTGCTCCGCCTGCTCTTCAATCCAGCGCATCACCGCCTGAACCAACGGCTTGGTACCTTCACCACTCAATGCCGAGATGCGGAATACCGGACCTTCCCAACCCAGCTCATCCACGATGGCCCGGCAATGGGCTTCACGATCTTCTTCTGGCACCATATCGACCTTGTTCAGCACCAGCCAACGGGGGCGGCTGGCCAGGGTTTCGCTAAACTTCTCCAACTCGTGAGCAATGGCCTTTACCGCCTCAACGGGGGATGAACCATCGTAAGGCGCCACATCCACCAAGTGCAGCAACAAGCGGGTACGCACCAGATGTTTAAGGAAGCGGATACCCAGCCCTGCGCCCTCGGCAGCGCCTTCGATCAACCCCGGAATGTCGGCAATGACAAAGCTCTGGTGAGCCTGAACACTAACCACACCAAGATTGGGTACCAGCGTGGTAAACGGGTAGTCAGCCACCTTCGGCTTTGCCGCAGATACCGACCGAATGAAAGTAGATTTGCCGGCATTGGGCATGCCCAGCAAACCGACATCCGCAAGAACCTTCAGCTCCAGGCGCAAATTACGGGTCTCACCTTCCGAGCCTTTACTGGTCTGTCGCGGGGCACGATTGACCGATGACTTGAAACGGGTATTCCCCAGGCCATGAAAACCACCTTGGGCCACCTTCAGGCGCTGGCCTTCCTTGGTGAGGTCGCCCAGCACTTCATGGGTATCCATATCCACAACGGTGGTGCCTACCGGTACCGGCAGCACCAGATCTTCACCCTTGTTACCCGTGCAGTTACGCCCAGCACCCGGCTCGCCATTCTGGGCCTTGTGTTTGCGCTGGAAGCGGTAATCGATCAGCGTGTTCAGAGCGCTGTCTGCTTCCAGGTAGACAGAGCCGCCATCCCCGCCGTCACCGCCGTCGGGACCACCCTTGGGTACATACTTTTCCCGCCGGAAACTCAGGCAGCCGTGGCCGCCTTTACCGGCTTCAACAATGATGGTGGCTTCGTCTACAAATTTCATACGCCTGATGCCTTTGCATAAACTAAAAAGCCCCGCAGCCTCATGGAAGCTTTGCGGGGCTCCGGATTCACCTGAGGGCTGATCAGATCAGCATATCAGGCTCACCCAAGGTTCGACAGAACCGGATCGCCGCTGCTTACGCAGCCGGAACGATGCTCACGAACTTGCGGTTCTGCGGGCCTTTGGTCTCGAACTTCACCTGACCTTCCGCTTTCGCGAACAGGGTGTGGTCCTTGCCAATGCCTACGTTGCTGCCGGCGTGGAAACGGGTGCCACGCTGACGAATGATGATGCTGCCTGCAGTGACAGTCTCACCGCCGTAGCGCTTGACACCAAGTCGTTTCGACTCGGAATCGCGACCGTTACGGGTACTACCTGCTGCCTTTTTATGAGCCATTACCAGCCTCCTTAATTAAGGGGTTATTCGAGGGCTTAGCCCTGGATACCCGTGATCTTGACTTCAGTAAACCACTGACGGTGGCCCTGACGCTTCATGTGGTGCTTACGACGACGGAACTTGATGATGTTGATCTTGTCGTGACGACCGTGGCTAACCACTTCAGCGGTCACCTTTGCACCATCAACTACCGGGGCACCGACTTTTACGTCGTCGCCGTTGGCAACCAGAAGAACACGATCGAACTCAACAGAGCCGCCGGTTTCAACTTCCAGCTTCTCCAGCTTCAGAGTTTCGCCTTCTTTTACACGGTGCTGCTTACCACCGCTAACAATAACTGCGTACATTCATAGTCTCCGCGATTGACCCATCCCTGCTCTTATCCACCTGGTTCTAAGGGAGGCGCTCTGGCGACCCTATTGCAGGGAGCGCAGGTTGGGATGAGTTGGGCGCGTGATTGTACGAAAAGCCGCCGGGCAATACAAGTGAGATTCCCGGGCAAGTTGACACTGTAGGCAGCAATACCTAGCATTGCCGCGTCCTGCCCGAAAACTCAACGAAAACACCAGCAAGGGACGTACCAGCCCGATGACAGCCCAGCGCATCCATGACACCGTGGCGGAAGACTTCAGCCGCGTCAATGACCTGATAATCCAGCGGCTTGCCTCTGACGTCCCAATGGTTGAGAAGATCGCTCAATACATCATTGAAAGCGGCGGCAAACGCCTGAGGCCGCTGCTGGTACTGCTATCCAGTCGGGCTGCCGGCTACAGCGAAAGCGAACACCTGAAACTGGCTGTCGTCATTGAGTTCCTGCACACCGCCACCCTGCTCCACGACGATGTTGTCGATACCTCTGACATGCGTCGGGGCCGCAGCACCGCCAACGCAAAATGGGGCAATGCTCCCAGTGTGTTGGTAGGTGATTTCCTCTACGCCCGGGCCTTCGAGATGATGGTGGAACTGGAAAGCCTGCCGATCATGAACGTTCTGTCCCACGCCACGGCGGTGATTGCCGAAGGCGAAGTAATGCAGCTGATGAACGTGAAAAACCCGGATCTTACCGAAGAGCAGTACATGGTGGTCATCCACAACAAGACTGCCATGCTGTTCGAGGCCTCCTCCCACACCGGCGCGCTGCTGGCGGGCGCCGATGACAAGCAGGAAACTGCACTGAAAGACTATGGCAAGCATCTAGGCCTGGCGTTCCAGCTGGTGGACGACGTTCTCGATTATCTGGGCGATGCCGAAGCCATGGGCAAAAACGTGGGCGACGACCTGGCCGAGGGGAAAACCACCCTGCCCCTGATTTATGCCATGGCCAACGGCAGCGATGAAGAGCGGCAGCTGATTCGTCAGGCCATCCGCAAAGGCGGGCTGGACGACCTGCCGAAGGTATTGGAGATCGTCAAATCCTCCGGCGCCATTGAATACACCATGGCCAAGGCAAAAGAGCAGGCACAGATTGCCTGCGACCTGCTCACCTGCCTGCCGAAGTCTGAGCACCGGAAGGCCTTGGAGTTGCTGACTGAAGTGGCGGTAGCCCGAGTCAGCTGAGCATCAAGCCGGGCGGCAACCCATCAGGCGCCGCCCGTTCTACTGCCTTAGCCAACCTGCTCGCGGCCATGGGGAGCATCGAAGTCCAGATCTGGCCCAACCGGCACCACCTGTGTCGGGTTGATGGTGCGCTGGCTGACATAGTAATGCTGCTTGATCTGCCGGATATCCACCGTCTCGGCCACTCCGGGCACCTGGTACAGCTCCCGCACATAACCCGACAGGTTCGGATAATCCCGGATCTGCCGGCGATTACATTTGAAATGGCTGTAATACACGGCATCAAACCGAATCAACGTGGTGAACAGGCGCCAGTCCGCCTCGGTAAGCTGGCTGCCGGTCAGATAGCGCTTCCCCGCCAGGATCTGCTCAAGCCAGTCCAGAGAATCAAACAGCGCGCTGTAGGCTTCTTCGTATTTGTCCTGTGCAGTCGCGAAGCCGGCCTTGTAAACACCATTGTTAACGGTGTCATAAACCCGCTCGTTCACCGAATCTACCTGCTCGCGCAGCTGCTCCGGGTATAGATCCAGACCGGACTTCACGCCTTCCAGGCCGTTAAACGCGGAATTGAACATCCGGATGATATCGGCAGACTCATTGCTGACAATGGTTTCCTGCCGCTTATCCCATAACACCGGTACGGTGACCCGACCGGAATAATCTGGCGCGGCCCGAGTGTAGATCTGATGCATAAACTGGGATTGATACAGATGATCCTGGTGAGCCGGATCATCCTCCCGAAACTCCCAGCCATTCTCCACCATGTCCGGATGCACAACCGACACCGAAATGTGACGCTCCAAACCCTTCAGCTTCCGGAATATCAATGTCCGGTGCGCCCAGGGGCAGGCCATAGACACATACAGGTGGTAGCGCCCGCTCTCGGCCGCAAAGCCGCCCTCCCCCGCCGGACCGGGCGAGCCATCAACCGTTACCCAGTTGCGAAACCGAGCCGCTTCACGCTCAAACTTGCCTCCGGTCTTGTCCGTGTCATACCACTCGTCGTGCCACTGACCATCAACCAACAAACCCATAAAACCTCCCCTGGGGTCAGACCCCTGTGCATAACTGTAGACTTATCAACAGGGGTCTGACCCCAATTTATTTGTCCACACAAATTCACAGGGGTCTGACCCCGTTTACAAATATTGGAGACAGGTTACCGGGTGGGCTGGTAGGCTGATAGCAAGCATTTCTGGCAAACACTTTCAGATTATTCGAACATGCATACAGCCATTACGATTGACGCACTCAAAGTGCTGGACGCCATTGACCGCAAGGGCAGTTTTGCCGGGGCTGCCTCGGAGCTGTTCCGGGTGCCATCCGCCATCAGTTACACGGTTCAGAAGCTCGAAGAGGATCTGAACGTCAGTATCTTTGACCGCAGCGGTCATAAGGCTGTGTTGACCTCGGCCGGGCGGTATCTGCTTGAGGAGGGGCGTTCACTGCTGGAAGCCGCTGAGAACCTTGCCCATACCACGCGGCAGGTGGCCCAGGGCTGGGAAACCCGGCTGCGTATTGGCTTTAACTCGCTGCTGCCGGCTGAATGCCTGTTTCCGGCCATTCAGGATTTCCATCAGCTTGGGGTTCCGGTTGATGTGCAGATTATCGAAGAAGTCTTCGCCGGTGCCTGGGATGCCCTGCAAAGCCGTCGCGTTGATATGGTTGTCGGGGCTGACCTGCTGAGCAAACCTGCCGGAGCTTTCGCCACCAAATCACTGGGGGAGGTACCGTTTGTGTTTGCCGTAGGCGCAGAACACCCTCTCGCCAGTGAGACCGGCCCGCTGGCCGAAGCGGATATTGCACAGTATCCTGCAGCGGTAGCGGCGGATACGTCGCGCTCGCTGCCACCCGGCCATGCGGGAATATTCCGGCTCCAGAGAACCCTCACCGTCAGCAACATTGACCAAAAAATTCTGGCCCAGGAGGCAGGCCTGGGCGTTGGCTGGCTCCCCTACCCGCGAATCCGGGAACAGCTTGCCCGGGGCTCGCTTATTGCCAAAGAGACGAGTGAACCCCGCGCCGCCATCAGCGTACATCTGGCCCGCCACAGCGAAGACAAAGGCAAGGCACTGATGTGGTTCTGGGACAGACTCAGCAACGATGAGACCATCCACAAATGGCTTCAACCGGAATAAAATCGGGGCACAGGGGCCAATAGGCCCGATCATGCCATGGGCTATACTCCAAGGCCCGCAACCTTAACCGTGACACACAAGGGAGTGCGCTGGATGCGTCAGCTGTCGGAACTGGATGCCTCGTTTCTGTACCTGGAGTCAGAAACCACCCCCATGCACATTGGCGGTGTGTACCTGTTCGACGCCAGCGGCCTGAGCGATCCCCTGGCATTCAGCACGTTTGTGTCCTACCTGCGCAGCCGCCTGCACGTGGTGCCCCTGTTTCGGCAAAAGCTCAAGGAAATCCCCCTGCGCCTCGGGCGCCCGTACTGGATTGATGACCCCAGCTTCAGCATTGAGCGGCACCTCGCCTACGTTAACCTGGGCGAGCACGGTAAACAGGCAAGTCTGATGTCTTTGGCGTCAAAAATCATGGAAGAGCCGCTCAAACGTGACCGGCCCCTTTGGCACATCACATTTGTCGACGGCTTTCGCATTGACGACCCGGAAGGCGATAAACAAGGATTTGCGCTGATCGTCAAACTGCACCATGCCGCCATTGATGCCTTCAGTGGCGAGGAAATCATGGGCAAGTTACTGGAATATACGCCGGAGCCCCGTCCCATTGCACCGCCACGCCCATGGCTGGCACGACCAGAGCCATCCGAAGAGCGCGTCTTTCTTCAGGCCGGCGCTAATATGCTCAAGACTCCTATGCAGGTTGCTTCACTCGCTTACAACGCGGCAGAAGCCACCGCCCGGGGCCTGATCAAGAAACAGCTGCAGAAGCTGCCGGTACCCTTCCCCCTGTTCACCGCTCCCCACAGCCCGTTTAACCGGCAGATTACCGCCAACCGACGCATTGTGTCCGCCAGTGTCAGTCTATCCCGACTCAAAGCGATCAAGGCAAGCCTCGGGGATGTCACCCTGAACGACGTTGTGCTCGGATTATGCGCGGAGACCCTGCGCCGTTACCTCGAGCAACAGGGGGGCGACACAGACAAATCACTGGTGGCAATGACACCGATTTCCGTGCGCTCCAGCAGCCTGCGAAAGGCCACCGGCAACCAGATGTCTGCGATGCTGCTGGATCTTGCCACCAACGAACCCAATCCCGCGGCTCGTATCCGGCGGATCCATCAGAACGCGGTAGAGTCAGAACCCTACCGCGAAGCTATTGCTGCCGACCGGCTGACTGAATTATTACCTTCCACCCTGTTGGCGCTGTCTGCCCGGCTGTATTCCGAGCTGCAGGTAGCGCAGCGTTATCACCCGCTATTTAACTTGCCGATCACCAATGTACCCGGACCACAAGTTCCGTTGTTCCTTCAAGGCGCGCGACTGATCCGGCAATACAACACGGCCCCACTGTTCGACAGCCTTGGGCTGGTCATTGTCGCTGTAAGCTATCAGGGACAACTGACACTGAACTTTACCCTGTGCCCGGATGTGGTTCCCGATGGAGACAGTCTGAAAGATTTGATTGAGGGTAGCCTGACGGGTATCGAGGAATGTCTGCATGACCTCGGCCCCGATCAAGGGCTGGAGACTCCGCATGGCAATGGCCAGAACCTGACGGATGAAGTATTAGGAGCTCTTGAAACCATGATAAAAGGCGGGCTTCAGCGGTTTCGCCGATAGCCCGGGCCGGGCACCAACGCCCGACCCGAGGCCAGTATTACTCAAACGCCCAGCGCAGGAAGGTTCGCTTTTCTTCCTCGGTAGCGTCTTCCCACAGCGCTTTCAGGCGCTCCAGCGTAGTCGAGCCAGATTCGCTGCCGGTACTACCGCCAGATGCAGCCAAAGGTGTGCGCGGAGCGCTGGCCTGTGACGCCCCATCCCATTTGCTGGATTCAGCAACCAGCGTTCCGTTACTATCGATAATAGCCACAGAGAAGTCTGCCATCATGGCTTCTGCCTGCTGCCGAGACGACGGCTTGTCAAAACGGAAGCGATACTCTGCCCCCGACTGGGCATCGAAGCGCACAACTTGCTGCTCGCTTTCAACGGTATGCACCTTGGATTCGCCATCTCGAACTACCCCGGTTCTGGCCCAGATGGTCTTGTAGGTAAAGACTACCTCGGTTTCACCAGGCAGTAAGCCATAATCCAACGCCAAGTCATCCAGCATGAAGCGGGTCATGCTTCTGCCATTGATGGCAGCCACCTGAATTTCACCCGGGGCTTTCAACACGGCCGGATTCGCTGCGCCCTCGGGGTCGCCCTGCCAGGCATCCACTCGCGTCAGTGATGACGCACAACCAACCAGGGTAACGCTCAGCATCAGGGCAACCAGCTTGAAAACCCTGAAAACGTAACACATACTCATTTCATCTCCTTTTCCTTGAGAGGCCTGGGCGGCCATGACGGGATCACACGCTCTCGCATTCTGACCATCGAGGCCGTGGGGAGCAAGCAAAGCTTTGATATGCGGGCGCCAAGCACCGGAGATTCTTACCGAGCCCATGCAACGCCCATCACAAGAATGTAAAAAAATGTTGAATTAAGCCGCAATTGGATTAATTTTAATCAGGTCGGCAAACAAAACGCGTTGCCCGAGAAGAAAAGAATAAGCGGGCTCAGGAGCAACCATGGACACTCAGCGCAGGACCGGGGAACAAGGCCCGGCCCCCTTTCGCAGCAGTCGTTTTTTCTGTGTAGGCAGCAAATGGTATTTCACCACCCGGGAAGGCTTTGACAGCGGTCCCTTTGCGTCCCGGGAGCGTGCTGAGATCGGCCTCAAACGATTTCTGCACGTGGTCAGGATGCTACCGGAAGAACAGCAACTCCACTAAACCTGGCCGAACGGAAGCTCCGGCTGGCTCACCCGTCGGATAATGCCCTTCAGACAATGAAGGGCATTATCCAGACATCAATACCCCACAAGCACACCAGCGCCATCATGCCGGCCACCACGTCATCCACCATAATCCCAAGGCCACCCGGCATCCGGGCATCCAGCCAACTGATGGGCCAAGGTTTGACCACATCGAACAGCCGGAACAGCAGAAACGCCATCAATACGCCGTAGATCTGGTCTGGGAACAGGCCAAGCGCGATCCACATACCCACAAACTCGTCCCAGACGATACCGCCATGGTCATGCACCTTTAGCGCGTCTGCGGTTTTCCCACACAACCAGATGCCCACCAGGAAAGCTGCCAGCACCACCAGCCAATAGGCAACCGGCGGCAACCAGGCGAAAGTGTACCATACCGGTATCGCCGCCAGACTCCCCCAGGTGCCGGGCGCCTTTGGCATGGTGCCACTGCCCAGGCCAAAGGCCAGAAAATGCACCGGGTTTCGCAGAAAGCCGGGCGGCAGCAAGGCCGCCGGGCTTTCTGGTTCTTGCATCAGATCTTCGTCCTTCAAACCGATCTCCCAAAATGGTCGAATCCAACGGGGGCTTCCGTCATCTCCGCGCCTCTCATGCGCAGCCCTAACTCCTGCTGAATACACCCAATAATGATCAACGCACCTTGCACCTCGGGTGCCAGTGCCGCGTACTGATCAGGCGCGATGGTCACGCACAGTTCGTAGTCGTCGCCTGCGGTCAACGCCAGACTGAGCGCAGCATCTCCTTTGAGTCGGTGCAACGCCGGCAACATTGGAATGTTTTTGGCGTCCAGCTCAGCGCCCACACCTGACTGTTCGAGGATGTGGTCAAGATCCGCCAGCAACCCGTCAGAGATATCGATCGCCGCCGAGGCCTTGCCAATCAGCTGTTGCCCCAGCACGAACCTAGGTTCTGGAAAGTGATAACGCGCCAGAACGGCCTGCTGGTCTGCACCGGGATGAGTGGCCCCCAGAAAATCAAGTGCGGCGCCTGCTGCGCCCAGGGGCCCGGAGACGCAGATAAGATCGCCCGGGCGGGCGCCGGAGCGCCGGATAGCGGAGCCTTGTGCCACCGTCCCGTGTACCTGGACGGAAACCGCCAACGGGCCCCGGGTGGTATCGCCACCGGCCAGCGCAATTCCAAATGCATCGCTGGCCTTGGCAAGCCCGTGGGCAAAATCGGCCAACCATTCTGGCTGCGCCTCAGGCATGGTCAGCGCAAGGGTAAAGCAGACGGGGGTCGCGCCCATGGCAGCCAAATCGCTGGTGGCTACGGCCAGCGCTCGCCATCCCAGGTAGTAAGGAGAATAGTTTTCAGGGAAATGAACGCCTTCAACCAATGTATCGACGGAGAAGACCAGGTCCCGACCCTCGGGAACACGCTGGATAGCGCAATCATCCCCGGGGCCGAGCACAAGCTGATCTGTCATGGCCTTGTTGGCCAGGGGCATAAAGAAGCGACGGATCAGCTCAAATTCACCCATGAATCAACGCGGGCGAGTCTCTGCCAGACGCAGGCGTTGGCTCAGTTTATCCAGAATACTGTTCACAAACTTGTGGCCTTCGGTACCGCCGAAACGCTTGGCCATCTCAATGCCTTCGTTAATCACCACCTTGTAGGGAACATCAATCCGATGCTTCAGCTCGTAGGTGCCCAGGCGGACAATCGCCAGCTCAACCGGGTCCACCTCTTTCAGGGGCCGATCAAGGAAAGGCTCGATCAGTTTGTCCAGCTCGGCTTGTTCCCGATGGATGCCCCGCAACAGATCGCGGAAATACATGACGTCCACTTTGCTCATGTCATTATCAACCATGAACTCGGCTTCAATGTCAGAGATCGGCGTTTTGCTGAAGTGCCGCTGGTACAGGCCCTGCATGGCAAGGGCCCTTGCCCTGCGACGATCACCAGCCTTGGGCTGGCCGGTTTTCCCCGGCTGGGGGGAGGTATCACCCGCTTCGTTCATTACTCACCCAACTTTTTGAACAGACTGACCATTTCCAGGGCAGTAATGGCCGCTTCCGCACCTTTATTGCCGGCCTTGGTGCCGGAGCGCTCAATGGCCTGTTCGATCGAATCGACGGTCAATACACCAAAGGTAACCGGTACGTCAGTTTCCAGGCTGACAGCGCCCAAACCACTGGAGGCTTCACCGGCGACGTATTCGAAGTGCGGCGTACCACCACGAATAACCGCACCCAGGGCGATGATCGCGTCGTAATCGGAGGTTTCCGCCACGCGCTTGACCGCCAGTGGCATTTCATAGGCACCCGGTACCCGGATGATGGCGATGTCGTCTTTGGAAATACCGTGACGCAACAGAGTGTCTACAGCCCCGTCTACCAGGCTTTCAACCACAAAACCGTTAAACCGGCCAACCACTAGAGCGTAACGACCGCTGCACTGGGTAAAATCACCTTCAATTACTTTGATATCTGCCATCTTGGGCTCCTTCGCGAGCTACGGCACTCAGCGCCGCAGCCGGGTTTATCATTCGGGGGTGTAGGGTACGTATTCCACAACTTCCAGATCGAAACCGGAAATAGCGGAGAATTTTACCGGCGGGCTCAACAGGCGCATTTTGCCTACGCCGATATCCCGCAGAATCTGGGAGCCGGTTCCGACGGTGAAGTACACGCCAGAACTGCCCTTCCCGGCAGACGCCGTGCCCTCGTCATAGAATTCCTGAATTCGGTCTTCCAGGTTGTAGCTGTCTTCGGCGCTGTTCAGCAACACCACAACGCCACGCCCTTCCTCAGCCACTTTTTCAAGGGCATGGTGCAACGGCCAACTGCGCGAATCCTTGCGGCGCGCACCCAGCAGATCCCGGAGGGTATCGGTGATGTGCACGCGCACAAACACGGGCTCTTCAGGGGCAATATCGCCCATCACCATGGCCAGGTGGGTAGCACCCTGAATGTTGTCTCGATAGGTACGCAACTTGAAAAGCCCATACTCGGTATCCAGATCGTGCTCTTCCACGCACTCCACGGTTTTTTCATTCATGGTGCGGTAGTGAATCAGGTCTGCGATGGTGCCGATTTTCAGGTCATGTTCTTCTGCAAACTTTTCCAGGTCTTCGCGGCGCGCCATGGAACCGTCGTCATTCATGATTTCACAGATCACACCGGCAGGCTCACACCCTGCAAGAGCCGCCAGGTCACAGGAGGCTTCGGTGTGTCCGGCCCGGCTCAATACGCCGCCGGGATCAGACATCAACGGGAAGATGTGGCCCGGCTGAACCAGGTCTGATGCTTTGGCGTTGCGGGCAACCGCCGCTTGTACCGTGCGGGCGCGATCAGCCGCAGAGATACCGGTGGTCACACCTTCGCGTGCCTCAATAGACAGTGTGAACTTGGTACCAAAACCGGAGGCGTTCTGTTGCACCATCAACGGTAAACCAAGCTGCTCACAACGGTCGCGGGTCATCGGCATACAGATCAGGCCCCGGCCGAAGCGAGCCATGAAATTGATCGCTTCCGGCGTACAATGTTCGGCAGCCATGACCAGATCGCCCTCGTTCTCGCGATCCTCATCGTCCATCAGGATCACCATTTTGCCCTGACGGATGTCTTCGATGATCTCTTCAATGCTGTTCAGTGCCATACGGTTCTGCACCCTGTCACCCAGGCCGCACCTACTGCGACCGAAGGGAATGAATTGAATGATTAGCGGCGGGCCAGGATCAGCCTCTGATCCTCACCCACCTGACGCCGATCCAGCACTTTCCATTGCACCTTGTCAGCCATTGTTTCAAGCGGCAGATGAGCGGTTGGTCGCCCCGTGCTGCCCAGAAATACCGGCGCCTGATACAGCCAGAGTTCATCCACAAGGTTTTCCCGAATGAACGTTCCGGCCAGGGTTGGCCCCGCCTCTACCAATAATTCGTTGATACCAAGCTCGCCCAGGGCATCCAGCAGTTCCGCAAGGTCAACACCATTATCTTTCCAAGCCACACCGGTCAGGCTAACGCCCAACGCGGCCAGATCCTGCGCCGGTGCCGATGCCAGCGCCGAACTGGCACAAAACACCTGAACATTGCCCCCCTGCAGGATACGCGCCGTCGCCGGTGTACGCGCGTCCCGGTCAGCAATAACCCGCAGAGGCTGACGTGAGGGGTCCGTAGCATCCCCAATCTCCCCCATTTCATCCCGACGGACCGTCAACGATGGATCGTCAGCCAGAACCGTGCCTACTCCGGTCAGAATAGCATCACTGATGGCGCGCAGCCGCTGCACGTCTCTTCGGGCTTCAGGCCCGGTGATCCACTGGCTTTCGCCAGAGGCCATGGCGGTGCGTCCATCCAGGCTGGCGGCCATTTTCAGGCGAACCCAGGGCCGGCCTGTATTCATGCGTTTCATAAAGCCCGGATTCAGGCGAACCGCTTGATCCGCCATCAAACCCTCGGTCACCTTGATGCCGGCATCCCGGAGCATGTCCAGCCCCCGGCCAGAGACTGACGGATTGGGATCTGTGGTCGCGGCAAATACCTGCGCCACACCGGCATCAATCAGCGCCCTGGCACAAGGTGGCGTTCGGCCGTAGTGGCTACAGGGCTCAAGGGTGACATACGCGATCGCCCCACGGGCATCCTGTCCTGCCTGGCTCAGAGCGCGAACTTCTGCGTGAGCCTCACCGGCACGTTCGTGCCAGCCTTCCCCGACGATGCGGTTGCCCTTGGCAATCACGCAACCAACCCGGGGGTTGGGGTGGGTAGAGTAGCGACCACGCCAGGCCAACTGAATGGCCCGGGCCATCATCGCCCTGTCACGGTCTGCAATCATGCCTTGCCTTTTCCGGACTGCTTGTCGGCCAAAGCCCTTGCCACATCCGCCGCAGTTTCACCATTGCCCTGAGACAGTCGTTCAATCTCTTCCTTGAACTCATTGATGTCCTGAAAGCTGCGATACACCGACGCAAAGCGAACGTAGGCCACCTTGTCTAGCTGACGCAACTCGGTCATGACTTCCTCGCCCAATTGCATCGATTTCACTTCGCGCTCGCCGGTAGAGCGCAACCGATACTTGATGCGATTCAGGGCAGCGTCGATTTCCTCGATGCTGACCGGCCGTTTTTCCAACGCCTTCATCAGGCCTGCCCGCAGCTTTTCTTCGTCAAACGGCTGGCGGGTGCCATCCTGCTTGACCACGCGCGGCATCACCAGCTCGGCGTTTTCGAACGTAGTGAACCGCTCGCGGCAGGACAAACACTCCCTGCGGCGGCGAACCTGATCACCTTCAGCCACCAGGCGCGAATCAATCACCTTGGTATCGGCTTCACCACAGAAAGGACAATGCATAATTCAGATGCTCCGGAAAGGAAGAACCCGGGTTCTCCCTGAGGAGACACCCGGGCAGTCTTGTTACGCTAGGGCTCAGCCGTATACCGGGAAGCGGCCACAAACAGCCTCTACCTGCTCACGCACCCGGCTGATGGTTGCTTCGTCTTCAAGATTATCGAGGATGTCACACATCCAGCCAGCCAGATCACGGCACTCCGCTTCCTTGAAACCACGAGTGGTGACAGCCGGGGTACCAATACGCAGACCGGAGGTCACAAACGGTGAGCGAGGATCATTCGGCACCGCGTTCTTGTTCACCGTGATGTGCGCTTTGCCCAAAGCGGCGTCAGCGTCTTTACCGGTAATGTCCTGCTTGATCAGACTGACCAGGAACAGGTGGTTCTTGGTACCACCGGAAACCACGTCAAAACCACGTTCAACAAACACCTCGGCCATGGCCGCAGCGTTCTTCACCACCTGCTGCTGGTAAGCCTTGAATTCGTCGCTCATGGCTTCTTTAAAGCACACCGCCTTGGCCGCAATCACGTGCATCAGTGGGCCACCCTGGCCACCCGGAAAGACGGCAGAGTTCAGTTTCTTCTGCAGATCTTCATCATCACAGGCCAGGATCAGGCCACCGCGAGGGCCTCGCAGGGTTTTGTGAGTGGTGGTTGCCACTACGTGGGCGTGCGGAACCGGGTCCGGATACACGCCCGCAGCCACCAGACCGGCCACGTGGGCCATATCCACAAACAGGTAAGCACCCACTTTATCCGCAATGGCGCGGAAACGGGCAAAGTCCAGCTCCTGGGAGTAGGCAGAGAAGCCGGCAATAATCATCTTGGGCTTGTGCTCAACGGCCAGGGCCTCGATTTCGTCGTAGTCCAGCAGGCCGGTGTCCGTGTTGATACCGTACTGAACAGCGTTATAGATCTTGCCGGAGAAGTTGACGCTGGCACCATGAGTCAGGTGGCCACCGTGCGCCAGGCTCATGCCCAGAACGGTATCGCCCGGCTTGAGCAAGGCCATGAACACGGCAGAGTTGGCCTGGGAGCCAGAGTGCGGCTGCACGTTAGCGTAGGCAGCACCAAACAGTTCCTTGGCGCGGGCAATGGCCAGGTCTTCGGCAATATCGACAAACTCACAGCCACCGTAGTAGCGCTTGCCGGGATAACCCTCGGCGTATTTGTTGGTCAGCACACTGCCCTGAGCTTCCATCACCCGCGGGCTGGTGTAGTTTTCAGAAGCGATCAGTTCGATGTGCGCTTCCTGACGTTTCTCCTCCGCCTGCATGGCGTTCCAGAGTTCATCATCGAAACCGGCGATTTTCATATCACGATTAAACATGGATGTGCTGCCCCTGTCTGTATGGCTGGCCCGGCGCTGCCTCTGTGCATGCCGTAACCCCTGAAAAATTGGGCCGCTATTCTATCCCGAAAGCGGGTTAAAAATCATCCTTTATGCCGTCCGCAGATACCGGCACAGCGAGGATCCCGATTTTCACTCAATTGCTATCCCGGATAGGTTTAGATACCTTAGCCGATCAACATTCAATGGTGTCGACTTTGGCAGTGACGGCCTTCGGGGTGGGCGATTCGGGATACGCTGTGAATACGTCCCTGTACGCTCCGCAAAAACATCCCTGTTTTTGAGGATCCCGAATCGCCCACCCCGAAGGCCTTAGCCAGACACCTGTCGTGTTTTCTGTTATCTACGCGAATTTCGGATAAGGATTCTGCCAATATGGCCCAGTACGTATACACCATGAACCGCGTGGGCAAGGTGGTACCACCCAAGCGGGAGATTCTGAAAGACATTTCCCTGAGCTTCTTCCCGGGCGCCAAAATCGGCGTGCTGGGCCTGAACGGCTCTGGTAAATCCACCCTGCTCCGTATTATGGCGGGTGTCGACCAGGATTACATCGGCGAAGCCCGGCCCCAGCCCGGCATCAATGTGGGCTACCTGCCCCAGGAGCCGGAGCTGGACGAAGAAAAAACCGTCAAGGAAATCGTCGACGAATCCGTTGCCCACGTGCACAACGCCCTGGCCGAACTGGACCAGGTATACGCCGCGTACGCAGAGCCGGATGCCGATTTCGACGCCCTGGCCAAGAAGCAGGGCGAGTTGGAAGCCATCATCCAGGCCACTGACGGGCACGATATCGAGCGCAAGATGGAAGTGGCCGCAGACGCCCTGCGCCTGCCAGCCTGGGACCAGAAAGTCAAAGTACTGTCCGGTGGTGAGCGCCGCCGTGTCGCCCTATGCCGCCTGTTGCTTTCCGGCCCAGACATGTTACTTCTGGACGAACCCACCAACCATCTGGACGCGGAATCCGTGGCCTGGCTGGAGCGCTTCCTGCACGATTACGACGGCACTGTGGTCGCTATCACCCACGACCGTTACTTCCTCGACAACGTCGCTGGCTGGATTCTGGAGCTGGACCGAGGCCACGGCATTCCGTTCGAGGGCAACTACAGCCAGTGGCTGGAGAACAAAGAGAAGCGCCTGGAGATGGAATCCAAACAGGAAGCCTCGCACCAGAAAGCCATCAAGCAGGAACTTGAGTGGGTGCGCTCCAACGCCAAGGGCCGTCAGTCCAAGAGCAAGGCTCGCCTGGCTCGCTTCGAAGAGATGAGCTCTCAGGAATTCCAGAAGCGCAACGAAACCAACGAACTGTATATCCCGCCTGGACCGCGCCTGGGTGGCAAAGTGATCGAAGTGGAAGGCATCAGCAAGGCTTTCGATGATCGCCTGCTTTATGAAAACGTGTCTTTCAGCGTACCCCCGGGCGCCATTGTCGGTATCATCGGTGGTAACGGTGCTGGTAAATCCACGCTGTTCAAAATGATTGCCGGTATGGACCAACCAAACTCCGGCACCATCACTGTGGGCGAAACCGTTGAGCTCGCTTACGTAGATCAGATGCGCGACCTGGACGGCAGCAAGACCGTGTGGGAAGAACTGTCCGACGGCAACGACATCATCAAGGTCGGCAACTACGAAACACCTTCCCGCGCTTACGTTGGCCGCTTTAACTTCAAGGGCACCGACCAGCAAAAACGAGTAGGCGACCTCTCCGGCGGTGAACGTAACCGCCTGCATCTGGCCAAGCTGTTAAAGCAAGGTGGCAACGTGTTGCTGCTGGACGAACCCACCAACGATCTGGACGTGGAGACCTTGCGTGCCCTGGAAGAAGCCATCCTGAACTTCCCCGGCTCCGCACTGATCATCTCGCACGACCGCTGGTTCCTGGACCGCGTCGCCAGCCACATCCTGGCGTTCGAAGATGACGGCGAGGTGGTGTATTTTGAAGGCAACTTCACCGACTACGACGCCGACTTCAAGAAGCGCAAGGGCGAATCAGCGATGCAGCCCAAGCGCATGAAGTACAAGAAGCTGGCCTGATGGCAAAAGCAAAAACTGCCTATGTCTGCACCGAATGCGGTGCAGACTATTCCAAGTGGCAAGGCCAGTGCACAGCTTGCCAGGCCTGGAATACCATCAGCGAGGTACGCGGCGTTTCCGGCCCCGGCAAGGGCGCCCGCAGCGCCCGTTTTGAGGGCTACGCGGGCAGCCTCTCCGAGGTCAAAAGCCTGGACGAAGTCAGCCTGGCCGAACAGGCCCGCATCAGTACCGGCATGCAGGAGTTCGACCGGGTACTGGGCGGCGGGTTAGTGGAAGGCTCGGCAGTCTTGATGGGCGGCCACCCCGGCGCGGGCAAAAGCACCCTGCTACTTCAGGCGGTCTGCCAGTTGGCCGAGCAACACTCAGCCCTGTATGTCACTGGCGAGGAATCCCTGCAACAGGTCGCCATGCGCGCCAAACGCCTTGGTTTGCCCACCAAAGACCTGAAAATGCTCTCGGAAACCTCCGTGGAGCGGTTGATGCAGGTGGCGGAAATGGAGAAGCCGCGCATTCTGGTGATCGACAGTATCCAGGTGATGCACGTGGCCGATATCGAATCCGCCCCGGGTTCAGTCTCCCAGGTGCGGGAGAGCGCTGCCTTCCTCACCCGCTTTGCCAAGCAAACCGGCACCATCCTGCTATTGGTTGGCCACGTTACCAAAGACGGCAGCCTGGCCGGACCGAAGGTGCTGGAGCACATGATCGATTGCTCCATCCTGCTGGAAGGCTCCAGCGACAGCCGCTACCGCACCCTGCGGGGCATCAAGAACCGTTTCGGCGCGGTAAACGAGCTGGGCGTGTTTGCGATGCTGGAACAAGGCCTGAAGGAAGTGAAAAACCCCAGCGCCATTTTCCTGAACCGGGGCGAAGAGGCGGCTCCCGGCAGTGTGGTGATGGTGGTCTGGGAAGGCACCCGGCCCATGCTGGTGGAAATCCAGGCACTGGTGGACATGGCTCAGGGCAGCTATCCGAGGCGGGTAGCCGTGGGTACCGACCAGAACCGGTTGGCGATGCTTCTGGCGGTGTTACATCGTCATGGCGGTATGCATGTGGCCGATCAGGATGTGTTCGTGAACGTGGTAGCGGGTGTGAAGGTCAACGAAACCAGCGCGGACCTTGCTCTGTTGTCAGCGGTGGTGTCATCGTTCCGGAATCGGGCGTTGCCCCAGGATCTGGTGATTTTCGGAGAAGTAGGCCTGTCTGGCGAGATTCGGCCGGTGCCGAATGGCCAGGAGCGGATTTACGAGGCAGCCAAGCACGGCTTCACTCGGGCTTTGGTTCCCAAGGCTAACGTTCCGCGCAAGCCTGTGGAAGGCATGAAGGTCATTCCGGTGACCAAGCTTTCCGATGCCCTTTCGGCTTTGGAGGAGCTTTAGTTTACGGCCCCGAGCCTTCTGGCTCCAGAGTTAGGGCAGTGTTGGAGCGCCTTTCAAAAAAACGCTACGAGCACATCCATGTGCGCTTCGCTCCGGCCATCCATGGCCTCCGAGATTTTTTGAAAGGCGCTCCAACACTGCCCTATCTATCCTCAGTGCAATCCGCACTTCAAACGAAAAGCCTCAGCGCGCCATCGTCAGTCAATCAGATGCGCAAACTCCCGCTCCAACAGCGCCTGATCCCCAAGATTTAACTCAACCAGCCGCTTCAAATGCGTGGCACTTTCAAGATCAATATACTGACACCGAAATCCCAACCGATGATCCTCCACGTGCTTCAACTCCACCGCCATCACAATCGCGGCTTCATGTTCATTCAGGTGAATCACCACCTCACAAGGCTTGTTCAGCGGAACCTTCCAACCTTCCGGCCGCTGGACCAAAACGCCCTTCAGGGAAATATCCAACACCTCGGTTGACCACACCTGGTCCTGACAATGCAGCTCACAGGGCGCATCGAAACTGATTCGATGGAAACGGCGTTTTTCGGAAGTTTTGGTAGACAAGGGGCAGCTCCGGCTCGACGGTCATTACTCTCTATGACTATAGACCGGACATAAAAGGGAGTACAGCGTGGAGTGGTTAACGAGAGCTTCGCTCCCGAGGGCTTAAGATATTCCCGAAACGTTGGACTGCAGGGTGGCGATAGGGCCTCCAAAAAATCTCGGAGGCCATGGATGGCCGGAGCGAAGCGCTCAGGGATGAGCTCGTAGCGTTTTTTTGGAGGCCCTATCGCCACCCTGCCTACTCCACAGCCCGCAGGCTAGGAGTAAACAAAGCACAAACTCGAACCTATTGGTGATACTGCCCGCTAAGCTCAACAACCGCCTCAATGAAGGCCCCGGCATGCTCCGGATCCACATCCGGCGTAATCCCATGCCCCAGGTTGAAGATATGCCCGGAACCCGAGCCATAACGCTTCAGGATATCCGCCACTTCCTGGCGAATCCGCGCCTTCGGCGCATACAACATGGCCGGGTCCATATTGCCCTGCAACGCCACCTTATCGCCAACGCGAGCGCGGGCATTGCCGATGTCCGTCGTCCAGTCCAGGCCCACGGCGTCGGCGCCACAGTCGGCAATGGACTCCAGCCACTGACCACCGTTCTTGGTGAACACAATCACCGGCACCCGACGCCCCTCGCTCTCGCGAATCAGACCATCCACAATCTTCTTCATGTAACGCAGGGAGAACTCGTCATAGGCCCAGCTGCTCAGCACACCGCCCCAGGTATCAAAAATCTGTACCGCCTGGGCACCGGCCTTGATCTGACCGTTCAGGTAATCAATCACCGAGTCCGCCAAGTGGTCCAGCAAGCGGTGCATCACCTCCGGCTGGCCGTACATCAGTTTCTTGGCTTCAGAGAAGGTCTTGGAGGAACCCCCTTCAATCATGTACGTGGCCAGGGTCCAGGGGCTGCCGGAGAAACCGATCAGCGGTACCCGGCCGTTGAGTTCGCGGCGGATGGTAGAGACGGCGTTCATCACGTAGTCCAGATCCGACTCAGCATTCATTTTCGGCAACGCGTCTACATCCGCTTCTGAGCGAATCACCTTGCGGAACTTCGGGCCTTCGCCGGTTTCGAAATACAGGCCCAGGCCCAGGGCATCAGGAATGGTCAGAATATCGGAGAACAGGATGGCAGCATCCAGCGGATAGCGCTCGAGCGGCTGCAGGGTAACTTCGCAGGCCAGCGGCGTGTTCTTGCACAGGCTGAGAAAATCACCGGCTTTTGCCCGGGTTGCGCGGTACTCCGGCAGGTAGCGGCCCGCCTGGCGCATCATCCACACCGGGGTGCGGTCTACAGGCTGGCGCATCAGGGCGCGCAGGAAGCGGTCATTCTTCAGCTCGGTCATATGGTATCCCGTTCTCGTCGGTAAATAGTCAGAGATAATGGGGAGCAATGATACCCCGTTTATACGAATAAAAAAGGGCGGCTTACCCGTAGCAAGCCGCCCTTCTGACTCTGATCAACTCAGAGTTATACGTCGAGGTAGTCCAGAATGCCTTCCGCAGCCTGGCGACCTTCCCAGATGGCAGTGACCACCAGATCTGAGCCGCGCACCATATCGCCACCGGCGAAGATCTTCGGGTTGCTGGTCTGGAACGGGAACTCGGCTTCCTCCGGCGCTGCAACACGACCGGAATCATCGGTGTTCACCTTGTGTTCACCGAACCAGTCAGCGGGGCTCGGCCGGAAACCAAACGCCACCAGCACCGCATCCGCAGGAATGACTTCCTCACTGCCCGGCACGACTTCAGGGCGGCGACGGCCATTTTCGTCCGGTTCTCCCAACTGGGTAGACACAACCTTGACGCCCTCAACACGGTCTTCACCGATGATGGCGATAGGCTGCCGGTTAAACAGGAACTTCACACCTTCTTCCTTGGCGTTTGCGACTTCCCGGCGCGACCCCGGCATGTTGGCCTCGTCCCGACGGTAGGCACAGGTAACGCTCTCCGCCTGCTGACGGATAGACGTACGGTTGCAGTCCATGGCGGTATCACCACCACCCAGCACCACCACGCGCTTACCCTTCATATCGATGAAGTCTGACGCTTTTTTCTCGAACCCAAGACGGCGATTCACGTTGGAAATCAGGAACGGCAGAGCATCATAAACACCCGGCAATTCTTCTCCCGGGAAGCCGCCTTTCATGTAGGTGTAGGTGCCCATGCCCATGAACACCGCATCGAATTCTTCCATGATGCTCTTCAACTGGACGTCTTTACCCACCTCGGTGTTCAGACGGAATTCCACGCCCATCTCCTCGAACACCTTACGGCGCCGGGACATCACGGACTTTTCCAGCTTGAACTCGGGAATACCGAAGGTCAGCAGGCCGCCAATTTCAGGGTAACGATCGAAAACCACCGCCTTGACGCCATTACGCACCAGGATATCGGCACAGCCGAGACCAGCGGGCCCGGCGCCGATAACGGCAACTTTTTTGTCTGTCCATTTAACATTGGACATATCAGGCTTCCAACCCAGCGCGAAGGCCGTGTCGGTAATGTATTTTTCCACCGAACCGATGGTTACCGCGCCGTAGCCATCGTTCAGGGTACAGGCACCTTCACACAGGCGATCCTGTGGGCACACCCTGCCGCACACTTCCGGCAGGGAGTTGGTCTGGTGGCACAACTCCACGGCCTTCATGATGTTGCCCTCAGACACCAGCTTCAGCCAGTTCGGAATATAGTTGTGTACCGGGCATTTCCACTCGCAATAGGGGTTACCGCAAGCCAGGCAGCGGTGAGACTGAGATGCTGCATGGGTTTCGGTAAACGGGTGATAGATCTCACCGAATTCTTTCTTCCGCTTTTTGGCAGGCACCTTCTTTGGGTCTACCCGCCCAACTTCCACAAACTGAAAGTCATTGTTGAGACGTTCTTTCATGTTGCTACTCTCATCAGCTCAATTTCGACGGGGGCTGCGCCCGTTGGCGCAGCCCATCAACCTTTGCGTTGCCCAGCCTTATTCCGGGCGGGCACGGGTGCTGGCCAGCAGGCTGCGCAGGTTCGCAGCCTTTGGCTTCACCAGCCAGAAGCGGCCGATGTAATCGTCGAAATCTTCAAGTAGGTGCTCCGCCCAGGCGCTTCCGGTTTCGGAAATATGCTCCCGGATCACACCACGCAGGTGGTTCCGGTAGGCTTCCATGTCTTCCCGCGAAATGCGCTGGATCTCAACCAGTTCATGGTTGTACTTGTCCACGAAGGTGTTGTCCAGATCCAGCACATAGGCGAAGCCGCCGGTCATGCCGGCACCGAAGTTATATCCGGTGGAACCGAGAACGGTCACCAGGCCGCCGGTCATGTATTCACAACAGTGGTCCCCGGCCCCTTCTACAACCGCATGGGCACCAGAGTTACGAACGGCAAAGCGTTCACCGGCTGTGCCAGCGGCAAACAGCTTGCCCCCTGTCGCGCCGTACAGGCAGGTATTACCCACGATGGATGTTTCCTGGGTTTTGAAGTCGCTGCCACGGGGCGGTTTAACAACCAGCTTGCCGCCAGTCATACCCTTGCCCACATAGTCGTTGGCATCGCCTTCAAGAATCAGGTTCAGACCACCCACGTTCCACACACCAAAGCTCTGGCCTGCGGTCCCGGTAAGATCCAGAGTGATCGGTGCATCCACCATTCCCTGGTTACCGTACTGCGCTGCAATTTCGCCAGACAGCCGCGCACCAATGGAGCGATCGCAGTTGGTAACCTTGTAGCTCCAGGCGCCGCCGGACTTCTCTGCGATAGCTGCAGCGGTGTCTTTCACCATCTGCTCCGCCAGGCGGCCTTCGTCGAACGGATGGTTGCGCTCAACCTGACAAGTCTGGGGCTTGTCCGCCGGGATGTGGTCATTCTGCAGCAGACGCGTCAGGTCCAGCTTTTTCTGGCGCTCGGTATTGCCCGGCAGGCGCTCAAGCAGATCGACACGGCCAACCAGTTCCTCAAGACTGCGAACACCCAGCTTGGCCATCCACTCGCGGGTTTCTTCCGCGACAAAACGGAAGAAGTTCATGGCCATCTCAACAGTGCCCTTGAAGTGCTCTTCCCGCAGGTAATCGTTCTGGGTAGCAACACCGGTGGCACAGTTATTCAGGTGACAGATACGCAGGTATTTACAACCCAGGGCCACCATTGGCGTAGTGCCGAAGCCGAAGCTTTCGGCGCCCAGAATGGCTGCTTTAACAACATCCAAGCCAGTCTTGATACCACCGTCAGTCTGCAGGCGAATCTTGCCCCGCAGGTCATTTGCTCTCAGCGCCTGCTGGGTTTCGGTCAGACCCAGCTCCCACGGCGAGCCGGCATAGCGAATCGATGTCAGCGGGCTGGCCGCAGTACCGCCATCGTAACCAGATACAGTAATCAGGTCGGCATAGGCCTTTGCCACACCGGCGGCGATAGTACCCACTCCAGGTTCGGACACCAGCTTCACCGACACCAGGGCTTCCGGGTTCACCTGCTTCAGATCGAAAATCAGCTGCGCCAGATCCTCGATAGAATAGATATCGTGGTGCGGTGGTGGCGAAATCAGGGTCACACCCGGCACGGAATAACGCAGGCGAGCGATCAGATCATTCACCTTGCCACCAGGCAACTGGCCACCCTCACCGGGCTTGGCACCCTGGGCGACTTTAATCTGCATGACATCGGCGCTTCGCAGGTATTCTGCGGTTACACCGAATCGGCCAGAGGCAACCTGCTTGATCTTCGAACGGCGATTGGTGCCATGGCGGGCAGGGTCTTCACCACCCTCACCAGAGTTAGAACGGCCACCCAGAGTATTCATGGCTACTGCCAGCGCCTCGTGGGCCTCGGGAGACAAAGCGCCCAACGACATGGCCGCCGAATCAAACCGGGGGAAGATATTCTCAACCGGCTCAACCTCGGAGATATCAATCGGCTTGAGATCTTTCTTGAATACCAGGAGGTCACGCAGAGTGGCCACCGGGCGCTCGTTCACCAAGCCAGCGTATTCCTGGTAATGGCCGTAATCACCACTGATAACCGCATCCTGGAGCTTGGCAACCACGTCCGGGTTAAAAGCGTGATATTCCTGACCGTGAACGTACTTGAGCAAGCCACCTTGAGACAGCGGCTTACGGGGCTTCCAGGCAACGGCTGCGAGCTGCTCCTGATCCTGCTGGAAGTCGAAGAAGTCCGCGCCTTGAATACGGCTGGGCACACCCTTGAAGCAGAGATCCACAACGTTATCGGCCAGACCGATGGCTTCAAACAGCTGGGCACCGCGGTAGGAGGTGATGGTGGAGATCCCCATCTTCGACAGGATCTTCAGCAAGCCTTTGTTGATGCCCTTACGGTAGTTGTTCTTGGCTTCAATCGGATCCATCAGCAACTCGCCGGTCCGGATCAGATCGTTAAGGACCTGATAGGCCAGGTACGGATAAACCGCAGTGGCACCAAAGCCGAACAGTACGGCGAAGTGATGGGGATCCCGGGCCCAGCCGGTTTCCACAATGATGTTGGAATCGCAGCGCAGACCCCGCTCAACCAGGTGGTGGTGCACAGCACCGGTCACCATCATGGCGTTGACAGGCAACTCGCCTTCCACCAGGTCCTTGTCGCTTAGAATCAGCAGTACCTTACCGTCGCGGACCGACTTTTCAGCCTCATCGCACATCCGGCGAACCGCCTCCTGAAGGCCTTCCTCCGGGCGGTAGCTCATGGCAATTCTGGCCACTTCAAAGCCCGGGCGATCGTTATTGCTGAGCTTGAGGAACTTGGCCGGCGACAACACCGGGGTTGTCAGAATAATCCGGTTGGCGTGTTCCGGGGTCTCCTCAAAGACGTTTTGCTCCGCACCCAAGCAGGTTTCCAGCGACATCACGATGGTTTCGCGCAGCGGGTCGATAGGCGGGTTGGTGACCTGGGCAAACTTCTGGCGGAAATAATCCGCCGCATGCCGCACCTTGCTGGACAGCACGGCCATCGGCGTATCGTCACCCATGGAGCCCACAGCTTCTTGCGCGCTTTCAGCCAGCGGACGCAACACCTGGTCGCGCTCTTCAAAGGAGATATTGAACATCTTCTGATGAACCAGAAGTTCGTCCGGCTCCATCAGTTTGAACTCAGGGGTGGCCTGGTTCAGCGTGGTTTCTACCCGCAGGGCGTTGTCTTTCAACCAGCGCTTATAAGGCTGCGCGGTTTTCAGGCGCTGATCGATATCCGCTGTGTGCAACACCTCCCCTGACTCGGTATCGATGGCCAGCATCTGCCCAGGCCCCACGCGGCCCTTGGCAACCACATCGTCGGGCGAGTAGCCGTAGGTGCCCACTTCCGACGCCAGGGTGATAAAGTCGTCCTTGGTGATGACCCAGCGAGCCGGGCGCAAGCCGTTACGGTCGAGCATACACAGGGCGTAACGACCATCAGACATAACCAGGCCGGCAGGGCCATCCCAGGGCTCCATATGCATGGAGTTGTATTCATAGAACGCCCGCAACTGGGAATCCATGGTGTCTACATTCTGCCAGGCCGGTGGGATCATCATCCGAACGGCACGGAAAAGGTCAACTCCACCGGCCAGCAATATCTCCAGCATGTTATCCATGCTGGAGGAATCCGAGCCAGTCAGATTAACCAGCGGCTGCAGGGTTTGCAGATCTGGCAGGTCCGGTGAGCTGAACTTGGCCGCGCGTGCAATCGCCCAGTTACGGTTGCCGTCGATGGTGTTGATCTCACCGTTGTGGGCCAGGAACCGGAACGGCTGGGCCAGCGGCCACTTGGGCATGGTGTTGGTGGAGAACCGCTGGTGGAACACACAGATGGCGGTTTGCAGATCCGGATCACCCAGATCCTTATAAAAGTTGGCGAGATCCGCCGGCATCATCAGGCCTTTGTATGCAAGGGTGCGATGCGACAAGCTGCAGATATAAAACTCAGAGTCGTCCGCCATCTCCCGCTCAGCATGGCGGCGACCAACAAACAGCGCAACGGCAAATTCCTGCTCGGTTTTTCCGCCCGGCTCAACAAAAACCTGTTCAATCCTGGGCAGACAATCCAGCGCCATTGGCCCCAGGCAACTGTCGTCCACGGGCACTTCTCGCCAGCCCATGATTTCCAACCCCTGATCGACGAGGTTTTTCTCAACCGCAGCACGACCGGCGGCCGCCTGGCTTTCGTCCCGGGCTAAAAAAACCTGGCCGACTGCAAATAAGTCTCCAGGTTTTTTCCCGAACGCCGCCTGAGCAGCTTTGTAGAGGAAGGCCTTGGGACTTTGAATAAGAAGCCCACAACCATCACCGGTTTTGCCATCGGCTGCGATGCCTCCACGGTGGGTCATGCAAGTCAATGACTCGATGGCCGTTTGCAACAGCTTATGGCTCGCCTCGCCCTTCATGTGGGCAATCAGGCCAAAACCACAGTTGTCCCTGAACTCATCGGGATGATACAAGCCTGTTGTCATAAGCGTTCTCTCGCGTGTAAATGCTTTCTCGCCAGCCCGAAGCGCACCAAATTAGTGCGCAAAACGTACTGACACCGAAAAAAAGGGGAAGCGATTTTACACACGTGAAACTACGTATACAATTTTTTTCGCTGTTTTACCGCTAGAACAGGACGGAAATGCACCATAACGGTGCACCTAGTAACTTTCGAAGGATCGCACCCAAGGCTCAGATATCCCGAGCGCGGCGGGCAATTGTCCGGCTGCCTCCCGGGCGGATTCGAGGCTGGGATACTGGCCATACACCAGCATAAACCAAGGCTGCCCCTGGCGCTCTCCGACGGTATAGCTCAACTGAGGGTTATCTGGCTGGCGATCAATAACGCTCAGAATCGTACGCTCCTGATTACCAGCCACGAGCTGAAGCGTCCAACCTTTACGTTGTTTCAGTTGCGCCAAAGCCACAAAGTTCTCCGGTCTTGCCGGAGCGAAGGCTGGTTCTGGTTCTGGTTCTGGCTCTGGCTCTGGCTCTGGTTCTGGTTCTGGCTCTGGCTCTGGCTCTGGCTCTGGCTCTGGCTCTGGCTCTGGCTCTGGCTCTGGCTCTGGCTCTGGCTCTGGCTCTGGCTCAGCTTCGGTCACCGCATCCAGGTCCGTCAACGCGGGGTTTTCCGGTTCCTGCTGGCGTGCCAACTCCGGCGACGGCAGTGCATCAACGGGAAGTGTTTCACCCGCCCCTCGCCCTGCCTCAGGCCCGACGGTAATGCTCCTTCGAACAGTCTCTCTCGGGGTCTCCATACCCGCAGAACCAGCGACCGAGTCATCGTATTGCCGCGCCACGAACCACCATGACACCAGCAATATCACCAGTGCCAAGGCGGGCCAACGCATTGAAGCAAGGGGTGGCCAGCTACGGGCTGCGGCTCGGCTTTGTGGCGCAACCATGTCGAGCCAGATACCTGGTGCAACGCGTTTCAGTCGGCCGAAACTGCCCTGACTCAAAGCATGAAGCTGCTTTAGCCGTGATGAAGAAAGCAACTCTTCCTTTCGGCCACCAGCGCGGTGAACCCGGGGCTCAAGGAAGGCGAAAATCTCGTCTCGGCTTAACGGGGGAAGGCTGATATGGTGGATGTGAACGGCAAGATCTTCCGCCCGAAACTGATCCTGCAAACCTTCGGCACCAGAGAACACCAAAGCAGCGGCCAGCGACCGGTCAGCCGCAAGAAATCCGGAGAGTAAAAGATTCAATAACTCCGGAGCTACCCGATCGGCATCATCCAGAATCAACACCAGCCGCTGCCCACGTTGAGCACGCGCCTGGGACCACCGGAAAAATTGGTAAACCAGCTCTCGAGGCTCCGAGTCCGCCGGTACACCTGAACGGGCGATTTTACGGAGATCCCTGGCCAATGCCTGGGCACTCGTCAGAGCTGCCGTGGGGATACGATGAAAATCGAGCCGGGATGATTCGCTGCGAACCAACTCCGTGAGTATCCGCGTTTTGCCAGCACCTGGCGCACCCGTTACCAGCAGCGCCATATCCCCGAAACCGCAGAGATGACGCAGTGACTCCAGTGCATGGTGGCGCATGGCGTCCGGGAAGAACGGCGTCTCCATGTCCAGCGGATTATCGCGCAAGCCGTAGCGTTGCTGGAGGCGGGGAAACAATCCGCCACTGTCTATCGCGTTCAGGTTATCCTGGGTCACAACTCATCCCTGCCCGTTGCTCAATCACTGCGTGATACGACGCTTAATCGATAAATTCCAATAAGGTCTTTCTGAGGTTGTCCGGCTGGGCGTCAGCGGTTACAAAAGCATCCCCCAAGGCCCGCATCAACACCAGCCGGAGCTTGCCATCCACATTCTTCTTATCAACGGCCATCAGAGACATGAAATCATCGGGCGTCATGCCTTTGGGGGCCCGCTCCGGTAGCCCAGCCCGGCGAATCAAGGCCAACGCTCTCTTATGATCGTCGGCACTGATCATACCTTCTCTCAAAGACAAGTCAGATGCCATCATCATCCCGGTTCCAACCGCCTCGCCGTGGAGCCAGTTGCCGTAACCCGCGTAGGTTTCGATCGCATGACCAAAGGTATGGCCAAGATTCAGGATGGCCCGCAAGCCCCCTTCCCTCTCATCGAAGGCCACAACGTCTGCCTTGCACTGGCAGGAACGAAAAATGGCCTCTCCTACTGCTTCGGGCTCCAGCCGGACCAACGCATCCATGTTAGCTTCCAGCCACTCCAGAAAAGGCACGTCACGAATCAGGCCGTACTTGATAACTTCCGCAAGCCCAGCCGACACCTCCCTGGGGGGAAGTGTGGTCAGGGAATCGGTATCAATCAGGACGATGTTCGGCTGATGAAAAGCGCCAACCATGTTCTTGCCCAATGGATGATTGATTCCGGTTTTACCACCAACGGATGAATCCACCTGGGAAAGCAGGGTTGTGGGCATCTGGATAAATGGTACGCCCCGCTGATAGCAGGCCGCTGCAAACCCCGCCACATCCCCGATGACGCCGCCGCCCAGGGCAGCAAGCGTTGTTTTTCTGGAGTGCCGGCGCTCCAGCAGCCGGTCGAAAATCAGGTTAAGGGTCTGCCAATCCTTGAACTTCTCGCCATCCGGAAGCGTGACCACATCAACCGATTTTCCTGGGAAGCAAGCCTTCGCGCGCTCAAGGTATAAAGGTGCAACCGTCTCGTTGGTGACAATCATCACCTGACTGCCGGACACCCAGGGTGTCAGATCATAAGCCCCCAGCAACCCCTGACCAATAACGATGGGATAGCTGCGGTCACCCAGCTCTACTTTAAGCTCTTTGAGTACCTGGTACATGTTGACGACCTTCTTTACGTCTCTGCCGTTTGTGTCTTGGGGTTTTGGGATTGATTCGATTCACCAGCTGGCGCACCACCAATCGTGGACTCTTGCGATCGGTGAACATCACGATATCAGCGAGCTTGGTGTATAGCGGGTCCCGGACTGCGAACAGCCTTCTCAACACACCCTCGGGGTCATCGTTCTGAAGCAGGGGGCGATTTCGATCTTTTCGGGTGCGCTCTACCTGCTGCTCAATCGACGTTTTGAGATAGATCACCACTGCATTTTTCCGCAACAATGCATGGTTTTCCGGGCGCATGACCGCACCACCTCCGGTCGCCAATACCGTTCCCTGCGTTTCTGAAAGCTCATCCAGCATGGCGGTTTCGCGCTGCCGGAATCCGTCTTCTCCCTCGACATCGAATATCCAGGGAATATTGGCTCCGCACCGCTCTTCGATTATCCGGTCTGAATCAAGAAAACGATAACCCAGCTCTTTGGCGAGCATACGGCCAATCGTACTTTTTCCGGCTCCCATAGGGCCGACCAGGACAACACGTTCGGGCAAAGACATAATTTCCGCTCAACAGGGTTCAAGCGCGTGAGAATAGCACAGGGCAAGACATTCCATAAGCCGGAGGCCGATACAAAGAAAAAAGCCGCCGGGGTTAGCGGCGGCTTTTTATGTGCGGAGCGATTACTGAATCAGGTCGTTTTTGATGATCTTCGGAGTTACAAAGATCAACAACTCGCTTCGCTCGTCAATGTGCTCAGTGCGTTTGAAAAGGCGACCTAGGTAAGGAATATCGCCCAGGAACGGAGTCTTCGTGGTTTGGGTGGCCACCTCAGACTGGAAGATACCGCCTAGCACAACTGTCTCCCCGTTCGCTACCAGAACCTGAGTGGTCACGGAATTGGTATTTATAGAGGGGATACCGGCCGTTACCTCGCCTCGGGAATCCTGGTTTACCACCAAATCCATGATGATTTTGTCATCCGGAGTGATCTGGGGGGTTACTTCCAGAGATAGAACCGCTTCCTTGAACTCAACATTGGTTGCACCACTGGAAGTTGCTTCCTGGTAAGGGATTTCTTCACCAGATTTGATCGAAGCACTCTGACGATCTGCGGTGACAACCCTCGGCTGCGAAACCACCTCTGCACGACCGTCTGTTTCAAATGCTGACAACTCAAGATCCAGGAGGAAGTCGGTGCCAATATACCCCAGCGCGACAGAAGAGGAACCAGCGCGAGTAACACCCAAATCAACATTGAGATCGGATGGCAGACTCAACGGACCACTCGGAGAGATACCTGCCAGCCCCCCCTGAGAACCACCGATAATTATGTTATCGGAACCACCATCGGCAGTAGCACGGCCTTGCGCGCCCCAACGCACACCGAGCTCTTCGGAAACGTTATTCTGAGCGCGTACGATTCTAGCTTCGATCGATACCTGGCGAACTGGCACATCCCAAGTGCCAACCAATCGGCGAATCTCTTCCAGCTTTTGCTGCGTCTCACGCACACTGATCGTGTTGGTGCGAACATCCGAGGAAACAAAACCCCTGGAGGAAATAAGCTCTTCGTCTGCACGAATCAGTGCCACGATATCTCCAGCCTTCGCATAGTTCACCTGAATGATGTCCAGACGCACGGGGGCAAGCTCAGCAATTTGCTTGTTTGTCTCCAGCTCAAGCCTCTCTCGCGCTGCGATTTCCTCCGCAGGGGCCACCAAAAGAACGTTACCAATCTGACGCTTATCCAGACCTTTAGTTTTAAGGATAAGGTCAAGCGCCTGATCCCAGGGTACATTCTGCAACCGCAGGGTAATGCTGCCGCCAACGGTGTCACTGGCCACCAGGTTCAGGCCGGTAAAGTCGGCAATCAACTGGAGAACCGAACGTACTTCGATGTCCTGGAAGTTCAAGGACAGCTTGTCGCCGGTGTACGGGAATTTCTCTTCGCGACGGGTCTCGGCCTCTTCTTCAGAAAGTTTCTCAACGCTAACGGTAAACTCGCGACCTGACTGATAGGCAATATAGTCATAATTGCCTTCCGGGCGAATCTCAACCACCGCGTTGCCTTCCTCAACGAATGTATCGATCCGGGTAACAGGAGTGGCAAAGTCTGTAACATCAAGACGACGACGAAGATCTGAAGGGACATCCAGTCCCGGCATGGTCAGCCGGATGCGACCAGCCTGCTCAGACAGATTCACCGCCGCAGAGGCACTTCCAAGATCAACGATCACGCGCCCCTCGCCTTCCTTGCTCCGGCGGAAGTCCACGCCTGCAAGGGCATTGGAGGAGGCAGCGGCCGTCGATCCTGACTGGCGCTGCTGGGAAGCTGCCCCAGTGGGCGTAGCGCCACTGGCGCCGCCAATAGTCATGACCAGCGAATTGTTTTGACGAACTGTCTCGTGGGGAGTCAATTCCACCAGATTGAAGATCAGCCGCGTGCGATCTTTGGTTTCCACCACGGTCACGCTTTGCGCATTGCCGGACCCAAGCGGAATACTCCGCTGGTTAAGCCCACTGGTGGTGTCCTTGAGGTCCACAGCGATGCGCGCCGGGCGCTCAATCGTGTACCCGGTAGGCTCGGGCGGTGGCCCATCGAATTTCATGGTCACTTCCAGGCGTTCTCCCGGCAGCGACGAAAACGACACGTCTTCCAGCGTGACCGCGCTGGCCAGGCTGCTCCATAACCCGATGGCGATCACGCCCACGCAGACATTGAGTTTTTTGAACATCGCTAGGAGTCTGCGCGGCAGAAGCTCGTTTCTGGCATAATAAACCGAAAATTTTTCGGCAACAGGACGTCTGATGGGAACCACTTTCCGCCCGTACTCGCCCGACCAGGAATTGCTCCTTCCCCCAAGCCTGAACGAGTGGCTGCCTGATGGCCACCTGGCCTATTTTGTCAGTGATGTTGTCGAGGAGCTGGATTTGAGTGCGTTTTACGCCCGCTACGAAGGCAACGGTCGGCGTAACTCGCCGTTCGATCCGCGGATGATGCTGAAGGTTCTTATTTACGCCTACGCCACCGGCGTATTCTCCTCACGCAAGATTGCCCGGAAGTTGGAGGAAGACGTCGCCTTTCGGGTTCTGGCTGCGGGTAATTTTCCCAAGCACCGCACGATCTGTGATTTCCGCAAACACCATCTGGTCGCCTTCAAGGCCATCTTCATTCAAGTCGTACGGATTGCCCGGGAGGCGGAGCTGATCACGCTGGGAACACTGGCGATTGATGGCACAAAGATTCGGGCTAATGCCAGTAAGCACAAGGCCATGAGCTATGGCCGCATGGGCGAGGAAGAAGATCGTTTATCGAAAGAGATCGATGGGCTATGTCGTCAGGCCCGTCGAACGGATGAGTCGGAAGATCGGCAGTTCGGCCCGGATCAGCGGGGTGATGAGCTACCTGAGGAGTTGCAGTACCGACAGGCGCGACTGGACAAGATCCGCGCTGCCAAGGAGAAATTGGAAGCGGATCAGAAAGCGCGGGATACAGCCAAAGGCCGGCACCCGGACGATGATCGCCGCCCACCCCGCGGTGGCCGGAACTTCAAGCGAGATTACGGGGTGCCGGACGACAAAGATCAAAGCAACTTTACCGACCCGCAAAGCCGGATTATGAAAACGGCGGATGGGTTCCAGCAATGCTACAACGGCCAGTTGGCCGTGGATGGTGAATTCCAACTGATTGTCGCTAATCATCTGGGCAGCAATGCCAGTGATCAGGGTCGCCTGATACCGCTACTGGATGACGTGAAAGACATCCTGAAAACCTATCCGCAACAATGCCTGGCCGATGCCGGTTACCGTAAAGAAGACGACTTACAGTCCCTGGAGGACAAAAGGATCGACGGTTATGTCTCGCTGCGTCGGGAAGGGAAAAAGAGCGCAGAGATAGACGCGAGCGGTTATCCCGCCACGTCACGGATGGCCGAGAAGCTGGCCACCGCGACGGGGCGATCGGTTTACGCCCGGCGCAAGTATCTGGTTGAGGCGGTTAATGGCTGGATCAAGCATATTCTGGGCTTCCGGCAGTTCAGCCTGAGGGGGCTTAATGCCGTGCAAGGCGAATGGGATCTGGTCTGCCTGTCGCTTAACCTCAGGCGGATGAGTTCGCTGATGAGGCTGACATAGGCGATCTGAGGCGGCGTGCTGGGCCGTGCTGAGTGGTCGGGCTACGGTTGTGAACTTGCCTATAACCGTCTTGATTGCCTAGACAGAAAATCGTGACTCTATCCGGTTGGATACTGCGCCTATACTCTCGGGCACAACCGTGATTCGGCGCGGCGGAGGCACTTGCTCAAAACACTTCTGCCGCGCAGACTCCTAGCCTCGACCTTAAACCATTTTGTTCGTGCATGTTTTTTTCATTCATCCTTTATCGCTCCCGGCCTTATCCTTCATCCAAAGACAGGGAACGCGGGCGCTCGACCCAGCCACCCCGGCCATTTGGAACGATTTCAATCAATTCAATGCGGGTTTCACTGATACCGACAATTCGGCCGTAGTTCTGACCCATATAATTTCCGCTTCGCACCCGGTGGATGCCGCCGCTGCCATCACGAATCAGTGCAAACAATCCGCCGCCGACACCCTGAAGCGTACCAACCATGGTCAGAGATTTGAGATCGAAGTTCTCAAGAACCTCTCTCGGCCGGTCCAGGTCCGGCTCGACATCACTGATCGGCTGCTCGTCCACCATGGTCAACTGAACGTCGACGGGCGGCTCAAAGGGGGCCCGGCGATCTGCCGCTGAATAACTGAACGCCTCGTAGGCCTTGAATTCTGGCAGGGGCTCCACGTGCCCCCGGGGCTTGGCCCGGGTATCGGCCATGAACTTGTCCAGATCCGAGAAACCGTTGCCCTGGGAACAAGCCGTCAGCAAAGACGCCAGACACACACCCAGCCAGGCTTTTCCCGCATGCTTTCCTGTCATGCTCACTCTCCAGCCCGGTAGCGGTAGGTACGTGCAACAACTTGCATATCAAGCCGCTCACCATCTCCGCCAATTGGTTTTATGGTTAAATCGTGCAATGTCACAATCCGAGGGAGACTTGCCACACTGCTAACAAACGTCGCAAGTTCGTGATACGCACCGGATACCCGGATATTGATCGGCAGCTCCGAGTAAAAATCCCGCCGCTGCTCAGGCTGTAGCGCCACTTGCTGCAGAGACAGACCACTACCCAATGCGGTATTGGTGATATCCTCCAACAAGCCCGGCACCTCAGTCTCACTGGGCAACTGGCGTACCAACGCGCCAAACGTCTCTTCCATCTCGGCCATTTGAGCCTTGAACACGTCAAGGTTGGCCACCTGATAGGCCTTACGCTCATATTGTTGCTTGAGCTCCTGCTCGGTGCGCTCGACCCTGTCCAGCTGGGCATATTGATCCTTGATAAAGAACCAGTATCCGCCGCCAAGAATCAGGCCAAAGATAATCAGAGCAACAATTGCTTTTATCGGTGCAGGCCAGATACCTGCGTTGTTGATATCGAGGTCGTTGATATCAAATTCGTTCAAGCTCTTGAGTGAGTCCGCGAGGCTCATTAATTATCCTCCCCTTCGGGCTCTGGTGTCTGCTGCTGAACAGACAGGTTGAACTGGCTGTAACCTGCACGACGAGCGTCGGCTGCAGCCACATTGGTAAGGTTGGGATTGGTGAACCAGTCAGAGTCATCAAACTGACGCATCAGGTTGGATATGCGGCTGTTCGACTCCGCCATACCCACGATTTCGATGCGTTCTCCCGTCCGCTTCAGATCGGTGTAGAAGAGGCCATCAGGCAAGGTGCGAACCAACTCATCAAACACCCGAACGATGACCGGGCGAGTACCCTGCAGATCCTGGATTACCTGCATTCTCGCCAGCAATTCATCGCGCTGGCGCTTGAGGTTCTCGATTTCCCTGATCTGCTGATCAAGCTGTTTTGTCGCGGTTTCAATATAGGCGTTTCGGGATTGCTGATAAGCAATCCGGCTGTCCATATCCGACTTCCAGAGGAATGCCAGACCAGCCGCCACAATAGTTGCGCCAAGGATCATGACCACGAACTGCTTCTGCTTCTCAGCTCGCAGTTCCTCACGCCATGGTCTGAGGTTAATCTTTGCCATCAGTCGAAACTCCTCATTGCCAGGCCGCAGGCAATCATCAACGATGGAGCATCATTGCTCAGGGCTGATGCATTCACTCTGGAACCCACGGCCATGTCGGCGAATGGATTCGCAACCAGGGTTGGCGTACCGGTCTTCTCCTCCACCATCTCGGTCAGGCCCTGAATGGATGCCGTACCGCCTGCAAGAACGACGTAATCAACGGCGTTGTACTGGCTGGCACCAAAGAAGAACTGGAGAGCCCGTGCAACTTGCTGCACAACCGCTTCACGGAAGGGGGTAAGGACCTCCGGCTCATAGTCGTCCGGAAGCCCGCCCTGTTTCTTCGCGAGACCGGCTTCTTCAAGTGATAAGCCGTAGCGGCGCTGAATTTCCTCGGTAAGCTGCTTGCCCCCGAAAATCTGCTCACGGGTATAAACTGTCTTACCCTCAGCCAGCACACTCAGCGTGGTCATGGTTGCGCCGATATCGACGATGGCAACCACCAGCTCTTCGCCCTGGGACTCCAACTGGGGCTCGATCAGTTTGTACGCCCTTTCCAGTGCATAGGCCTCGACATCGACAATCTTGGTGGTCAGGCCGGCAATCTCGAGAGCGTCCTCACGGATATCCACGTTCTCTTTTCTGCACGCAGCCAGCAGCACGTCGACCTGGTCCGGATTCGACTCAGACGGACCCTGCACCTCAAAATCGATGGCTACTTCATCCAGCGGATACGGGATATACTGATCGGCCTCGAGGGTGATCTGGTCTTCCATCTCGAATTCGTTGAGGCCGCCATCCATCTGGATGACCTTGGTGATAACCGCAGAACCTGACACAGCCACGGCAACCTGCTTAACGCCGGTACGGGATTTAGAGGCCACTCGCTTGAGCACCTCACCCACCGCTTCTACATCAGTGATGTTTTTCTCGACAACTGCGTTGGCCGGCAACGGCTCAACCGCATAGCTTTCAACCTTGTAACGGTCGCCATGCCTTGACAGTTCCAGAAGTTTGACCGAGCTGGAGCTGACATCCACGCCCAGCACTGCACTGGATTTTTTTCCTAGCAATCCGAACACGCGCTCACCCTATACCTGGTTTAATGCACCCGGCTAAGGCGCCTCTGAACCAATCCCTGATACGGCAATCATGACAGAGACGCTTTATGTGTTTTTTATGTAAGAGAATTCTTCAAGTTTTCCGTCTACAATGCAGGCTCTTTGTTATTCAAGAGATCTTGCATTCAGTGAAGCAACTCAACCTTCCTAAAGCAATTTCTCAAATAATAGACCTATATCCAACTGTTGTCAGAAAAAAATGTCTCATTTGCTGCGCACATCTCGTGTTTTCGCCTGGTTCCTGCTCACCGGCCTGAGTGTCGCCATTATTATCGCCTCGGCCTTCTATTTATACCTTCGGCCCAGCCTGCCTCCTGTTCACCAACTGCTGGACGTAAAACTTCAGACGCCGCTTCGGGTATACAGTGCAGACAACAGATTAATAGCAGAATTCGGCGAAAAGAGAAGGGCACCGATCACAATCGAACAGATCCCTACAATTCAGTTACAAGCCTTTCTGGCCGCGGAAGACGCCCGATTCCACGACCATTTCGGAGTCGACATCAAAGGGTTGACGCGGGCTGCCATCGAACTGGTGTCCACCGGCAGTATCCAGTCCGGCGGTAGTACTATCACCATGCAGGTTGCAAAAAATTACTTTTTGTCACGCGACCGCACCTTTATTCGTAAGTTCAACGAGATACTTCTGGCTCTTCAGATCGAACGTGAACTTGATAAAGACAAGATCCTGGAGCTGTACCTGAACAAGATCTACCTGGGCAACCGCGCCTACGGCATCGCCGCCGCCGCCCAGGTCTATTACGACAAACCCGTCGACGAGCTCACCCTTGCCCAGATGGCCATGTTGGCCGGACTGCCAAAGGCGCCTTCTGCCTACAACCCTCTGGCCAACCCTGAGCGAGCACTGATACGCCGAAACTGGATTCTTGGAAGAATGCGGGATCTCGGCTACATCACACAGGAAGACTGGTCAGAAGCAACCAAAGCCCCGCTCACCGCCACCTATAACATGCGGGAAGCTGAGGTAGATGCCGATTACGTCGCCGAGATGGCACGAACGGAGATGGTTCGCCGTTTTGGTGAAGCTGCCTACAATGATGGCTACAGCGTGACGCTGACCGTTGACGGAACCAAACAACAAGCGGCAACGGAAGCCCTTCGCACCGGCCTTGAAAACTACGATCGGCGTCACGGCTTCCGGGGCCCCATCGGCCAGTTTGACATTGCCGGTATGTCTACAGCAGAGCTGTCCAATCAGCTACTCAACTACCCGAGGGTAGAAGGCCTCATCCCTGCAGTGATCACCTCAGTCAACGATGATGAGGGCGCAGCAAGGGTTCACACCCGCCACCTCGGTCCGGGAAAAATGGACTTCGAAACCATGACCTGGGCTAAGCGATACCGCACAGAGAACCTGACAGGACCAACCCCGGAGAAGCCATCCGATGTCGTTAATGTCGGCGACGTGGTCTATGTGAAGGTAACGCAACTGCCGCAAATTCAGGAGCAAACCCCTGAAACCGACGGCAACGAGCCTCGACTTGAACTGCAGGTTGCGCTCTCTCAGGCCCCAAGAGTGGAAGGCGCAGTGATTTCTCTGTCGGCAAAAACCGGCGCCATTGAGGCCCTTGCCGGCGGCTACAGCTTTAGCCAGAGCAAATACAACCGGGCAACCCAGGCTAACCGCCAGCCGGGTTCTACGTTCAAGCCTTTCCTGTACCTCTCTGCCCTGGAGAACGGCCGCACACCTGCAACCATTTACAATGATGCACCCATCGTATTTGAGGACTCAGAACTCGAAGGCGCCTGGCGCCCCCAGAATTCATCGGGCCAGTTTTATGGCCCAACGACACTCAGGGAAGGCCTCTATCGCTCGCGCAACCTGGTTTCAATCCGGCTGCTGAGAGATCTGGGCATTCGCCAAACACTGAACTATCTGGATCAATTGAAGATCCCGACCGCCAACATGCCAGCCAACTTGTCTCTCTCCCTGGGGGCAGGCCAGCTCACGCCAATGGCGCTGGCGCGCGGCTTCGCCGTTATCGCCAACGGCGGTTATGACGTGGAACCGTATCTGATTAAAACCATCCAGGAACCGGATGGCACCGTTGTCTACGAGGCACCTGAAACCGTACTTTGCGACAGCGACTGCGAACAGCAACTGACAGATAACGCCAGTGAAGACCCGCTCACAGAGAGCAACAGCGACACACCGGAAACGGATGGCATTCTGTTGCCGGCAAGCGCACAGCAGTCTGCGGAAAAACGCGTGATGAAACGCCTGGCCGACGAACGCTCGGTTTATATCATGCACACGATTCTTCAGGACGTGGTCCGTCGCGGCACTGGTCGCCGCGCACTGGCGCTGAACCGCAAAGACCTGGCCGGTAAAACCGGCACCACAAACGAACAGAAAGACACCTGGTTTGCCGGCTTCAATCACGACGTGGCAACAACCGTATGGGTGGGCTTCGACCAGCCATCCCCCCTCGGCCGACGGGAATTTGGCGCAAGCACAGCCCTGCCAATCTGGGTTGACTACATGAAAACCGCCATGCAAGGCGCACCCGAATCTACCATGGCAAGACCCAACGGGATTGTGAACATCCGCATTAACCCCAGAACCGGCGAACGGGCGCGCCCTGGAGAAGATGGCACGTTTGAAATCTTCAAAGAGGAAGATGCCCCAGCGCCGCTATCACAGGACACCAACGGCAACGGGTCTGGCGCCAACGACTCTGACAGCCTGCCCGGACAGATTTTCTGATCCGGCGCAGCCGAGCCCAGCAATGGGCAGACACAAAAAAACCGGCGGGATCTCCGCCGGTTTTTTTTGAGGCCCAACAACTACATCCGGATCAGATGATGTCGTCCATGGACTTCAGCGGGTAGTGCGCCGGGTAAGGATTGCGCGCCACACCAGAGTCTACGGCAGCACGGGCAACCGCAGCAGGCACTACGTCAAGCAGACGAACGTCCATCGGCTTGGGAATAATGTATTCCTTACCGAACTCCAGGCTGTCGACACCGTAAGCGGCGCAGATTTCCTGGGGCACGGGCTCTTTAGCCAGTTCACGAATAGCATGAACCGCTGCCACTTTCATTTCCTCGTTGATGGCGGTTGCACGAACGTCCAGCGCGCCACGGAAAATGAACGGGAAGCCCAGAACGTTGTTCACCTGGTTCGGATAGTCCGAACGGCCGGTTGCCATGATCAGATCATCGCGGGTAGCCAGAGCCACTTCCGGACTGATTTCCGGATCCGGGTTGGAGCACGCGAATACGATCGGGTTCGGAGCCATCTTCGCCAGCTGCTCAGCACTCAACAGGTCCGGACCAGACAGACCCAGGAACACGTCGGCGCCGTCAATGGCGTCATCCAGTGTACGCTTGTCTGTCTCGTTGGCGAACATCGCTTTGTACTGGTTCAGATCGTCACGACCAGAGTGGATCACACCCTTGCGGTCGAGCATGAAAATGTTTTCAGAGCGAATACCGCAGCTGATCAACAACTTCATGCAGGCAATGGCAGCCGCACCGGCGCCCAGACAAACCACCTTTGCCTCTTCAATTTTCTTACCCTGCAGCTCAAGGGCATTGATCATGCCAGCTGCAGTCACGATGGCAGTACCGTGCTGGTCATCATGGAAGATGGGCACGTTGCACTTTTCGATCAGCGCACGCTCAATCTCGAAGCACTCCGGTGCCTTGATGTCTTCGAGGTTGATACCACCGAAGGTATCCGCGATACGCTCTACAGTTTCAATAAACGCTTGCGGGCTTTCGGAATTGACTTCGATATCGAACACGTCAATACCAGCAAAGCGCTTGAACAGTACGCCCTTGCCTTCCATTACCGGCTTGCTTGCCAGGGGGCCGAGATTACCCAGACCCAGGATCGCAGTACCATCAGAAATCACAGCTACCAGGTTGCCCTTGGCCGTGTACTTGTATGCGTTCTCGGGGTCCTTCGCGATCTCGCGGACCGGTTCGGCAACCCCGGGGCTGTACGCCAGGGAAAGGTCGCGGGAAGTTTGGGTTGGCTTGGTGATTTCAACACTCAGCTTACCCGGCCGCGGTTTGGCGTGATATTCAAGGGCTGCTTCTTTCAGATCTTGAGACATTGCCACTGTTCCGTTTGTCACGTTTAAAGGTATTAACCGCCGGGGCTCGCCCAACGGAGCGCGACATTATGGCGCGACCGCCCCGAAACGACAAGCCAAAACCGAATATTTTATGACCAGTCAATAGTGCATTTTGCGTATAAGACATCGAAAAAACCGACGTCCAGACAAAAAAAAAGCGCCCTGAGGCGCTTTTTTGCAACATTTCGGTGCAGATCAGGCTTTCTTGCCGCCGATACGGCTGCCGAAACGCTTCTGGAACCGATCAATACGACCGCCGGTGTCCATAACCTTCTGCTTGCCAGTGTAGAACGGGTGGCACTGGGAGCATACGTCCAGCTGCAGGTCGTGGCCTACAGTGGAGCGAGTCTTGATCACGTTACCGCATGAACAGGTGGCGGTAATGTCTTCGTACTTCGGGTGAATACCTTCTTTCATGGCGAACCTCTGTCGGTCATGCCGCTACCTGATCACCCGCCGAAAACGGCCTACATGCCAGGCACCGCATGTTTGAATCAATTGGAAAGACCGTGCACAATCATGCCCGGCCATAAACAGACCGCGAATCTTACTGACAAACCCGGCCACAGGCAAGTATCTTGACTCCTCACAAGACTCCAGAACACAACGCCCGGCGCCAGAAGGCCCGCCATCAGGATACGCAGATACCGTGACACGGCCAGCTATCGCCCGCATCGCCCTGAACCGCCCCCTGAGGCGCCTGTTTGACTACCTGATTCCCGACAGCCTTGAGCTCGCACCTGGCCAGCGGGTTACCGTGCCTTTCGGGCGCCAGACTTTGACTGGCCTGGTAGTAGAGATTGGCGTTGAGCCCCCGCCCGGCGTCAACCTGAAGGCTATCAAAGGCACACTGGAAGCCTGGCCAGCCCTGCCAGACAACACCTTTAACCTGCTCACCTGGGCCAGCGATTATTACCAGCATCCGCTGGGAGAATGCCTGTTTACCGCCCTCCCCCCAGCCTTGCGACGGGGTCGGCCCGCTCAGGAGAAAGCCGATGAAAGCTGGCACCCGGCAGCAACAGAGGCCGTCTTACCAGCCAACGCACATCGGCAAGTCGCCCTGTTCAATGCCATCAAGGAATCACCCGGCATTAGCTCCAGCGCGCTGGTGAAATCCGGCTTCAGCCGGGCCCAGATTCGCAATCTGCAACAGAAAGATCTGATCACCGAGGGCGCCAAAGCCATAACTGCGCCGGCCACCAAAGACCTGCCGGCCCCGACCCTGTCCGCCGCCCAACAGGCAGCGTCAGCTCAGATGCCGGAGCACACACACGAATTCTCTGCCACCCTGCTCTATGGAATAACCGGTAGCGGTAAAACCGAACTTTACCTTCATTATTTAAAAAAGCACCTCAACGCGAACGAGCAGGCACTGGTACTGGTACCCGAGATCAACCTGACACCACAAACACTCGCCCGCTTTCGCCGCTACTTCGGCAACCGCATTCAGGTATGGCACTCTGCCCTGAATGACGGTGAGCGCCTGAGCACCTGGCTGAAAATCCGCAATGGCGAACCGGTGATCCTGATCGGCACCCGCTCGGCAGTACTGCTTCCTTTTAGCCACCTTCGCACCATCATCGTCGATGAGGAGCACGACAGCTCCTACAAACAGGGCGAAGGTTTCCGGTATTCCGGGCGGGATGTTGCCGTCTACCGCGCTCACCTGAACCGGTGCCCGGTGATTCTCGGCTCGGCCACACCGTCCCTGGAATCCTGGCATAACGCGCAACAGGGCAAATACCAACTGATTCGACTGGAAGAACGGGCCGGCAACGCGAAGCCGCCCCAGCTTGAATTACTGGACATCCGAAGCCGGCCACTTGAAGCGGGATTGTCCCGCCCGACCCTGAATTCGATCAAAGAAACGCTTGCGAGGGGCGAGCAGGCGCTGGTCTTCGTCAACAGACGGGGGTTTGCCCCTGTGATGATGTGCTTTGATTGCGGCCACCTTGAAGAATGCCCACGCTGCGACACCCGCCTGACCTACCACCGCCGCGACCACGCCATGCGCTGCCACCACTGTGACTTCCAGATGGCTGCCAGCCACACCTGCCCAAAATGCCAGAGCGAAAACTACAAACCCGTTGGCCAGGGCACCGAGCGCACCGAAGACACCCTTGCCGAGCAATTTCCGGACACGCCCATCGTGCGGGTAGACAGGGACAGCACCCAGCGCAAAGGCAGTATCCAAGCCATCCTGAAAAGGGTGAATACCGGCGAGCCCTGCATTCTTGTCGGCACCCAGATGCTGGCCAAGGGCCACGACTTCCCCAACGTCACCCTGGTGTGCGTGGTAAACGCCGACGGCGGCCTGTTCAGTGTTGATTTCCGGGCACCGGAACAGATGATCCAGACTCTGCTACAAGTCAGTGGCCGCGCCGGTCGGGGCGATAAACCGGGAAAAGTGCTGATCCAGACCTGCCACAGCGACCACCCGCTTCTCACCAACTTGTGCCAGGGTAACTACGCTGCGATCGCCGACCAGCTCCTGGCCGAGCGAGAAACCGGCGCACTGCCACCCTACCGTGCTATGGCGATCGTACGGGCCGAAGCCGAAACCATGCAGAACAGCCTGCAACTTCTGGACACCCTGAAACCCATGGCGCAAAGCCCCGGCATCGAAATCTGGGGCCCGTTACCTGCCGTTATCGCCCGCAAAGCCGACCGCCACCGGGCCCAACTGATTCTGTGCAGCGATAGCCGTGGCCACCTCAATCGCGTGCTGACACAGCTATGCCAATATCTGGACCAAGCCAGACTGTCCTCCAGTACCCGATGGGTGGTTGATGTAGATCCGCAGGAAACCGGCTGATCAGTTCACACAGGCCAGCTTTTTGCTTACACCCCAACTTTCCGCGATAATACGCCTCTTCTGATTTCATGGGCGCCCTGCCCTGTACCCATTCTCCTGAAAACCGAGTCATCTGACGCATGAAAGAGACCGTATCCGAGCTTCTCCAGTCCGCACTGGCTGCCCTGCAGTCTGAAGGCACTCTGCCGGCTGACCAGACCTTTACCCCCCAGGTTGGCAACACCAAGGACAAATCCCATGGCGATTACGCTTGCAACATTGCCCTGATGGCCGCCAAGGCGGCTGGCTGCCCGCCGCGAAAGCTGGCCGAGGCCCTGGTGGCGGCGTTGCCGGAGAGTTCAGCGGTGGAGAAGGTGGAGATTGCCGGGCCGGGCTTTATCAACTTTTTCATGAGCACCGCCAGCGCGTTCGGAATAGTGAATACCATCCTGGGCGAAGCGGAACAGTTTGGCCGTAACAACTCGGGCAAAGGTGAGAAGGTTCAGGTGGAGTTTGTGTCGGCCAACCCCACCGGCCCCCTGCACGTGGGCCATGGCCGCGGTGCCGCTATTGGCGACTGCCTGTGTCGCCTGCTGGAAGCCAACGGTTACGACGTTACCCGTGAGTTTTATTACAACGACGCCGGCGCCCAGATCAACAATCTGGCGCGGTCGGTTCAGTCCCGCGTGAAAGGCCTGACCCCGGAGCATGAAAGCTGGCCGGAAGACGGCTACCGGGGCGACTATATTGTCGACGTGGCCAACGCCTATATGGCCGGCGAAACGGTGATTGCCGATGACCGGGAAGTGACCGCCAAGGCCGACCCGGACGACCAGGACGCCATCCGCGACTTTGCCGTGGCCTACCTGCGCCGGGAGCAGGACCTGGACCTGAAAGCCTTTGGCGTTCAGTTTGATGTGTATTTCCTGGAATCTTCCCTGTACGAGGACGGCAAGGTGGAGGCCACCGTTGAGCGCCTGAAGGCCAACGGCTACACCTACGAGCAAGACGGCGCCATGTGGCTGAAAACCACCGAGTTTGGCGATGACAAAGACCGGGTTATGCGTAAAAAGGATGGCGGCTACACCTACTTCCTGCCGGATGTGGCCTATCACCTGGACAAGTGGCAGCGTGGCTTTACCACCGTGATCAACGAACAGGGTGCAGACCACCACTCCACCGTGACCCGCGTGCGCGCCGGCCTGCAGGCACTGAAAGCCGACATCCCACAGGGCTGGCCGGACTACGTTCTGCACCAGATGGTGATGGTGACCCGCTCCGGCCAGGAAGTGAAAATCTCCAAGCGGGCCGGCAGCTACGTCACCGTACGGGACCTGATCGACGAAGTCGGCCGCGATGCCACCCGTTTCTTCCTGGCCGCGCGCCGTGTCGACTCCCAGTTGACCTTCGATATCGACCTGGCCCGCTCCCAGACCAATGAAAACCCGGTGTATTACATCCAGTATGCCCATGCCCGTATTTGCAGCGTGCTGCGTAAGCTCGCAGCAGAGGGCGTACAACGGGGCATGACCGAATGTGTTGGCGATCTCAGCCTGTTAACCCTGGACGAAGAGAAGGAACTGGCCAATCAGCTGGCCAAGTATCCGGAGCTGATTGCCAACTCCGCCACCCAGCGGGAGCCGCACCACCTCACCCATTACCTGCGTGAGCTGGCCGGCCAGTTCCATACCTATTACAACGCCCACAAGGTGTTGATTGAAGATACCGCCCTGCGGGATGCCCGTGTCAGCCTTTATCTGGCCGTGCGCCAGGTGATTGCCAACGGCCTGGATTTGCTGGGCGTTAGTGCGCCAGAGGAGATGTAAGAAGACCATGGCCAGAGACTACGCCAAGAAAGACCGGCCTGCGGGAAAAGGAGCGGCTTCGTCCAGAAAGCCAGCGCCGAAGCCCCGTAAAGCTTCCCCCGCTAAGCGGAGTGCGCCATCGCACTCCCAGCACGGGGCGCTGTCGTTCAAATGGATTCTGTCTCTGGCTGCGGTAGGTGGTTTTGTCGGTTTTATCGTGTACCTCAACACACTACCAACGGGCCAGGAATCCGCCAGGCCGAGCCAACCCGCACAGCAGTCTGCCCAGCCCAAAACACCCGCGCCCAGCACCGCCAAGCAGGAGCCAAGCCGGCCACGGGAGCAGAATTTCCGGTTCTACGATATGTTGCCGGAATCAGAAGTGGTGCCCCCTAAGGTTCAGGAGTACTCCCCCAACCCTGCTCAGCAGGACTTCAATTATATTGTCCAGTCCGGCTCTTTCCGCAGCCAGGCGGATGCCGAACGGCAGCGGGCTCAGATCGCGTTCCAGGGTTTGCGAGCGCAGGTTCAGCGCATTGATCTGGAAAGTGGCAGTGTGTGGTATCGGGTGAATGTGGGGCCATTTGAGTCTCGCAGCCAGATGAATGCGGCGGTGGATAAGCTGGTTTCTATTAATATTCAGCCGCTGGTTCGGAAGATCCCGAAAGAAGGCTAGACTGTTGGAGTTGTCGGGGCTCAGGAAAGCTGGCCTCCACCTCAAGCCGGCCCTCTTGAATTCCCGCCAGAAGCCTCCATAAAGCTCCAAGACACTTTTACATCAGGCAACTGGAGCCAAAATGACTACCATAGTTTCCGTCCGCCGGGACGATGAAGTCGCCATGGGCGGCGATGGCCAGGTTTCTCTGGGCAACACCGTCATGAAAGGCAATGCCCGTAAGGTTCGCAGGCTCTATAACGGCCAGGTGATTGCCGGTTTTGCCGGCGGTACCGCCGATGCGTTCACTTTGTTTGAACGTTTTGAAGCCCAGTTGGAGAAGCACCAGGGTAATCTTACCCGGGCTGCGGTAGAGCTTGCCAAAGACTGGCGTACCGATCGCGCTCTGCGAAAGCTGGAGGCCCTGCTGGCCGTGGCCGACAAAACCGCCTCGCTGATCATTACCGGTAACGGGGATGTCATCGAGCCTGAACAAGGGCTGATTGCCATTGGCTCCGGTGGCCCGTTTGCCCAGGCCTCGGCTCGTGCGCTGCTTGAAAATACCGACCTGAGTGCACACGAAATCGCCGAAAAGGCGCTCGAGATCGCCGGTGATATATGCATTTACACCAATCAGAACCGCACTCTGGAAGTGCTGTCCTTCAAAGACTGACCGGAGCGACCATGTCTGCAATGACTCCCCGTGAGATTGTCCACGAGCTCAATAAACACATCGTGGGTCAGGATGAAGCCAAGCGTGCCGTAGCCATTGCCCTGCGTAACCGCTGGCGCCGCATGCAGCTGGACAGCAGCCTGCGTGACGAAATCACTCCCAAGAACATTTTGATGATTGGCCCCACCGGCGTGGGTAAAACCGAGATCGCCCGGCGCCTGGCCAAGTTGGCGGATGCGCCGTTCCTGAAAGTGGAAGCCACCAAGTTCACCGAGGTGGGCTATGTGGGCCGGGATGTGGAATCCATTATCCGGGACCTGGCCGATATGGCGGTGAAACTGCTCCGCGAGAAGGAGATGAAACGCCACGAGAACCGTGCCCTGGATGCCGCCGAGGACCGTATTCTGGATGCCTTGCTGCCACCAGCCCGGGATTTCAACGAAGACAGCCAGCGCGCCAGTAACGATTCCGCCACTCGCCAGATGTTCCGCAAAAAGCTGCGGGAAGGCGAGCTGGATGACAAGGAAATCGAGATTGACGTTCGCAGTGGCGGCGCCGGTGTTGAAATCATGGCTCCTCCTGGCATGGAGGAGATGACCAACCAGCTTCAGAGCATGTTCTCCAACCTGTCATCTGACAAGCGTAAGACCCGCAAGATGAAAGTGGCGGACGCCATGAAGCAGGTCAAGGACGAGGAAGCCGCCAAACTGGTGAACGAGGAAGAGATCAAGCACAAGGCCATTGATGCGGTTGAGCAGAATGGCATTGTGTTCATTGATGAGATCGACAAAGTCGCCAAGCGCTCGGAGAACACCTCATCGGATGTCTCCCGCGAGGGCGTGCAGCGGGATTTGCTGCCGTTGATTGAAGGCAGCACCGTCAGCACCAAGTATGGCGCGGTGCGCACCGATCACATTCTGTTTATCGCCTCCGGCGCCTTCCACCTGTCCAAGCCGTCAGACCTGATCCCGGAACTGCAGGGGCGTTTGCCGATCCGGGTAGAACTCCAGGCGCTGACACCGGAGGACTTCAAACGCATCCTGACTGAACCAGACGCCTCCCTGGTGCAGCAATACGAAGCCCTGATGGGCACCGAAGGCGTGAAGCTCAACTTCAGCGAAGATGCCATTGCGCGGATCGCAGAGGTGGCTTTCAAGGTGAACGAAACCACCGAGAACATCGGTGCCCGTCGCCTGCATACGGTGCTGGAACGCTTGCTTGAAAGCCTGTCGTTCGATGCCGGTGACAAGGTAACGGATGGCTTCGAGATTACTGCGGAGTACGTCGATGAGAAGCTGGGCGAGTTGTCTGAAGACGAGGACCTGAGCCGGTATATTCTGTAACCGGCTTCGCCCAACACTGAAAAGGCCGGATGTGTTTAACGCATCCGGCCTTTTTTGTACCCTGGCGCTTTTTTTACTGGGCTTTCGAGAACAAATGAGTGACGTTGCCGATACTTGCGGCTAACTTGCCCTTCTCCGCCTGCTTCTTGCGCCCCTTGGCCACATACAAGGGCAGCATTTCGCCATACAGGCTGGTGCTGATGGTGCGTTGTTCGTCTTCCAGGCGATCCCGACGCAGTTTGATGCCGTACTTGAGCAGTTTTGGCTCCAGTTCATCGGCCCGGTTCAGCAGATCTCTACGCGTCATTTGATAGGCGTGTTCGCACACCATCCGCCGGCTCTGGAAGCTGAACACGTTGGAGAAGAACAGCTTGGCGTCGTCCCGGGTGGGCTCGAACAGCAGGATGTCTTTGTCCGGGTAGTCACGGCCATACTGGGCAATACCGGACTGCATCCGTGAGTAGACCATGGTGCGGAACGTCTGGGACAACAGGTTGGGCATGCCGGAGCGCGTGAGGTCGCCGGGCTTCATGGTGCCTGCACGCACCGCTGCACTGGCGTCAATAGGCACCTGAGGGTTCACCGCCAGCACCAGATCGGCGCCGTCTTCGAAGGCGACCGAGGCGTGCAGCCCCTTGCGCAAGGTGCCGTCCACATAGTAACGCCCATCGATGTCGACCGGCACATACAGCCCCGGCGAAGCCGTGCTGGCCTGGACCGCCTTGGAAATGGGTACGTGGTCATACCCCGGGGCACCAAAGCACACCGCTTCCGTGCTCTCCACATCCGCAGCCACCACGTACAGGCTACGCTTTAGCTGACGGAAATCGTTGGTGCGGCCAAGCATGGTAAACGCCCGCCGCAGGTATTCGTGCAGCCCCTCGTTATCAAACAACCCGGCAGGCGCGGCTTGGGCCAGAATGGTCAAGGCTTCCAGAAGGCTCTGGTCGTAGGGGTTATTGATAAAACGGCTGACAGCCGAAGACAACAAACCGGGAACCGCCAGCAAGCGACTACCAATCTCCCGGAATGCAGGGCGATAGAATACTTCCGGGTGGAACGGGTGAACCTCGGCTTCATTGCGCACGAAGATACGACACAACTGGGCCGTGGTCATCTGATTGGCCAGGTTAGCCGCCACAAAGGAGCCGGAGTTAACCCCGACATAAACATCGATGTTATTGAAATCCAGGCCATCCAAGGCTTCGTCCAGCGCCCTTAGCGCTCCGATCTCATAAATGCCACCCAGTGGCCCACCGCCCCCAAGGGCGAGGCCAATGCGCGGTGCTGGCTTGAGCTCGGTCGCTTTGGTCATAGCCTGTCCTTCGTAGGTACTGCAGTAAGAATTACGTTACTAACCTATCAACGGATTTTAGAGTAAGCACCCTATTACTGTCACAGTCGGTCAGGAAACCGCCTGCTCTGCCATCGCAGCGCTGGAGGATTTCACCGGTCGCAAATACCGGCCAAACCCGGCATTACGCAGGGCCAGGTCGACACAGCTCTTGATGACGTGGGGGGAATCCAGCAGCAGAACATCTTCCAGCAACTGGATAGCCCACTCCCGATCAATGCTGCGGATAACGGATTTCACCTTCGGCAGACTGGCCGCGTTCATCGACAGGGAATCATAGCCCATCGCCATTAACAGCAACGCGCCACCCGGGTCGCCGGCCAGCTCGCCACAGATGCCCACCGGCTTACCCACGGAGTGGGCATCCTGGGCAATGCGCACCAATGCCTGTAAAACGGCCGGATGATAGGAATGGTAAAGCTGGGCAACACGCGGGTTGTTGCGATCTACCGCCAACAGGTATTGGGTCAGGTCGTTGGAACCCACCGATAGAAAGTCCACGCGCTCAGCCAGTTCACGAATCTGGTAAACGGCAGCCGGCACTTCCACCATCACACCCACTTTGGGCATGTGGATGTCGTAGCCTTCTTCGCGCACTTCGTGATAAACCCGGTAAATCAGGTGCAGGGATTCCTCCACCTCGGAAATGTTGCTGATCATCGGCAGCATGATCTGCAGGTTGTTCAAGCCTTCGCTGGCCTTCAGCATGGCCCGCACCTGAACAAGAAAGATCTCGGGGTGATCCAGGGTAACCCGGATGCCCCGCCAACCAAGAAAGGGGTTTTCCTCCTCAATCGGGAAATAGGTCAGGGCTTTGTCACCACCGATGTCCAGAGTACGCATGGTCACCGGATTAGGCGCAAAGGCTTCCAGTTGTTCCCGGTAATACTCCCGCTGCTCCTGCTCAGACGGAAAGCGGTCCTTGATCATGAACGGCACTTCGGTGCGATACAGGCCAATGCCTTCGGCCCCGTGAGACAGCGAGCGCACCACATCGGTCATCAGGCCGGTATTTACCAGCAGTGATACCCGATGGCCATCGGTGGTTTCGCAGGGCTTGTCCCGCAGCACCTCAAGCCCACGGATCAGCTCGTCTTCTTCCTCACAGATGGCCTGGTAGAAAGCGCGAAGATCCGATGACGGCGAGGCAAAAATCTGCCCTTCAAAGCCGTCCACCACCAGTTCTCGGCCATCCAGCTGGTTGACCGGAATATCCACCAGCCCCATCACCGTGGGCACACCCATGGCGCGGGCCAGTATGGCCACATGGGAGTTACTGGACCCTTTGACGGACACAAGGCCAACCAGTTGCCCTTTCGGCACTTCGCCCAGCATGGCTGGCGTCAGTTCTTCACTGACCAGTACCGTGTGCTCCGGGTATTCCTGAAGCTTTTGCTCGCCTTCCTGCATATGGGACAGCAGCCGCCGGCCGAGATCCCGGATATCCACCACCCGCTCTTGCAGGTAAAGATCATCCATCATCTCGAAATGACGGATGTACTGCTGCACCACCTGTTTCAAAGCACCCTGAGCCCAGATGCCTTCGCGAATTTTGATCGCAACTTCGCCTGGCAGGGCACCGTCATCCAGCATCCGCAGGTAAACGTCAAACAGGGCCTGTTCTTCGGGGCGCAGTTGCGAGGCCAGGCGGTTCGCTACCCGCTCGATGTCTTCCCTAACGGCCTGCACGGCAGACTGGAACAGCTCCAGTTCCTGCTCGATGTTCTCGGTCGGTTTCTCCGGCACCACATCCAGATCGGCGGACGGATACACCACCACACCAGTACCAATCGCGACACCAGGGGAGCCCGGCACACCATTGAAACTGACATCCTGGGTTTCTTCCCCGGTCAACGACAAGCCGCTTATGGCCCCGGTGGCCTCGCTGTGGGCAATGACACCCGCCAACTGGGCAGAGACCGTGACCAGGAACGCCTCTTCGCCCTCATCAAAACAACGGGAGCTCTCCCGTTGCTGAACCACCAGCACGCCCAGTACCCGGCGATGGTGAATGATGGGCACGCCCAGGAATGAACGGAAGCGTTCCTCACCCGTCTCCGGGAAGTAACGATAGCGGGGATGGGCAGGGGCGTCTTCAAGATTGATAGGCTCCTCACGGGAGCCTACCAGGCCCACCAGGCCCTCAGAATAAGCAAGACTGACCTTTCCAACAGAGTCTTTGTAAAGACCCTCGGTAGCCATCAGGATGTAACGGTTGGATGCCGGATCTAAAAGATAGACGGAGCAGACCTCGGTATTCATGGCCTTTTGCACCCGCGAGACAATGATATCCAGCGCCTCCTGCAAATCGCGGGCGCTGTTTACCTCTTGTACTAGACTTCGCAGGATGCTCAGCATGGAGTCAGTCCGTCATTTCTGGTGTTCCTTCAAACGCCGGTTCTGCTCACTCCGTTGCCACTGTTCCATGTTGTGGAACAGCCTGGGAGCCAGTTCTCTCAGCGCGCGCCTATACACTTCTCTCTTGAATGAAACTACTTGTCCTAACGGATACCAGTAGCTTACCCACTGCCACCCGTCGAATTCCGGTGAATCGGTACCATCCACGCGCACATGCGCGTCTGGCGACATCATCCTCAGCAGGAACCATTTCTGTTTTTGCCCCACACAAACGGGGTGCGAGTTATGGCGTACCATCCTCCTCGGAAGCCGGTAACGCAGCCAGCCCCGGGTGCAGCTGATGATTTCCACATCGCTGGCACTCAGGCCGATTTCCTCTCCAAGCTCCCGATAAAGCGCATCCTCCGGTGATTCGTCGTGCTTGATACCACCTTGTGGAAACTGCCAGGAGTCCTGCCCTATTCGCCTTGCCCAGAGAACCTCTCCCCTGTGGTTGGCCAGAATGATTCCGACGTTGGGTCTGAAACCGTCTGAGTCGATCACGGCACAGTCCTCATTAAAGTCGGCACCGGTTAAGTTTTAACCGGCGAAAATTGTCCAAGTTGCTCTCATTCTTACAGAATCCCAAGGCTTCGGCAAACGGAGCCGTTAGCGGCAGGTCATGGTAGACTGTGGCTCCTGCTTCAGAGCCTGTCACAATGGGAGGAAACGGCTTGACGCTCGCAATATTTGATCTGGACAACACCTTGCTGAACGGTGACAGCGACCATGCCTGGGGTGAGTTTCTGGTGGAAGAGGGCATGGTGGATGCCGAAGAGTACAAGCGCGCCAATGACCGCTTTTACGAAGAGTATCTGAACGGAGAGCTCGACGTATTCCACTATCAGCGCTTTGTCCTGGCACCACTGACCCGGCACAACATGGACGAACTGGAACGCTGGCGCGAAGCCTTCATGGCCAAGAAAGTACAGCCCATGATGCAGGATAAGGCGGCGAAGCTACTGGCCGACCACCGCGAACAGGGCCATACCCTGATGATTATCACCGCCACCAACCGATTCATTACCGAGCCAATTGCTGAACTAATGGGCATTGAGCACCTGATCGCCACCGAACCCGAGCTGGTCAACGGCAAATTCACCGGTGAAGTGGCTGGCACACCAAGTTTTCAGGAAGGCAAAGTGGAACGGCTGAACGACTGGCTGGCAGCTCACGGTGAGAGCCTTGAGGGCGCCTGGTTCTACAGCGACTCACATAACGACCTGCCGCTGTTGCGGAGGGTGGAGAACCCGGTGGCGGTTGATCCGGATCCGACGCTGGAGAAGACGGCTGTGGAGAATGGCTGGAAGGTTATGTCGTTACGGGTCTGACAGGGGGCTGCTCCAGGGGTCAGTCCCCGCATGGGGACTGACCCACTTTTGCCCGTCTGTTGCAACCAGATCGAACCATGGTGCTGGAGTCCAAAATGGGTCAGTCCCCATGCGGGGACAGACCCCTGGGCCCAAAGCTAACAACGATACTGGATTCCAAAATGGGTCAGTCCCCGTTCGGGGACAGACCCTTGGGACAGACCCTTAAAACCTAGAAAAACCCGGTCAGTGAACGCACAAAGCAGGACTTAATGTAGTCCGTCTCCGGAATCCCCGGCACGATGGGATGGTCCGGCGCCTGGTGACCTTGCTCCAGCAGCTGCACAAACCGATCAATCTTGCGGCCACTGCCACGAATAATGTCGATCAGCTTTTCCTGGGACAGATGCATGGAGCAAGATGCTGACACCAGCAATCCATCACGCTCCAGCAGCCTGAGCCCCAATTGGTTCAGCCGGGCATAGGCCTGCTCCCCGGCCTTCTGGTCACGGCGGCGCGGAATCAGTGCGGGCGGGTCCAGTACCACAATGTCGAACTTCTCTTTCTCATCCGCCAAGGCTTTCAGGGCATCAAAGGCATCGCCCTCAATGGTGTCCACATTCTCCAGCCCGTTCAGCTTTGCATTGTGATGTACCGCATCCACCGCCGATGAGGACGCGTCCACACAGGTCACCTGGGATGCCCCGGCACAAGCGGCCTGAATCCCCCAACCGCCGACGTAACTGAACACATCCAGCACTTTCTTCCCGGGCGCATAGGCCTGCAGGCGTTGCCGATTCATACGGTGATCATAGAACCAGCCGGTCTTCTGACCACCGGCCAGCGGCACCTCAAAGCGAGCACCGTTCTCCTCCACCAGCACCGTGTCCGCTTCCGGCCCATGGGCAAATTCCACATAGGTGTCCAGCCCCTCAACCTTGCGCATCTTGCCATCGTTCTTCAGCACGATAATCCGGGCATGAGCCAACCGCTGAACGGCACGCACAATGGCATCCTTCATCTGCTCCATGCCCGCGGTGGAAATCTGCACCACCACGACATCATCAAACCGATCCACCACCAAGCCAGACAGCCCATCACTGTCACCAAACACCCAACGGTAAAAAGGCTTATCAAACAAACGCTCCCGAAGACTGAGCGCCGCCTCCATCCGATCCGTCAGCCGCTTAGGCGTCATGCCATGGTCCGCATCCCGACTGATCAGCCGGCCGCAAATCAATGCGTGAGGGTTCACAAACGCCACACCCATCGGCTTGTCGTTCGATGCACGCACCTGAACCTGCGCGCCGGGCTCAAACCCTGGCAGCGGGCTACGCTGGGTGTCTACTTCGTTGCTGTACACCCACAAATGGCCGGCACGAAGACGGCGTTCTGCGCCCTTGCGCAGGTAGAGAACGGGAAAATCCATCGAATAGTTACCTGAGAGTTCGGTTAAATAGAGGACCGCGCCATTGCTTGGGCGTGCTTCCGGGGACAGGCCTCACGAAACTGTGCGGAGCCATGGATGGCGGAGCCCAAGCGCCACATGGATGTGCCGAAGGAGCGTGTTTCGGGAGGCCTGTCCCCGGAAACACGCTTGCACCAGGAGCGGATCTTACTCTTCTGCTGCCACATGCTCACCATAGGCTGCCGCATCCATCAGGCCATCAAGCTCGCCTTTATCAGCCAACTTCACCTTGAACATCCAGCCATCGCCGTACGGATCTTCGTTCACAATCTCCGGCTCGTCCTCAAGCTTCTCATTAATCTCGATAACCTCACCAGTCACCGGACTAAACACATCAGACGCCGACTTAACCGATTCAGCCACACCAGCCTCCTCGCCACCATTCACCGTAGCGCCAACCTCCGGAACACCAATGTAAACCACATCGCCCAACTGCTCCTGGGCAAAATCGGTAATCCCCACGGTGGCTGTGCCATCGGCATCCACCCGAACCCACTGATGAGTTTCGATGTATTTCAGATCTGCAGGAATATCGCTCATGATTTTGTGTGTCCTGTTGAAATTTTTCGCGCAGTTTAACCGAAGATCCTAGCCCCAGCGAACCTCACGCGCCAACTTCACAAACTCCGTAAGATAATCCACCGACTCATCCCGCTCCCGGAAGCCCAGAAAAATCTGCTTGGGCATACCTTCTTTACCCAGTTTCAGCGCAGTGATTGGCAGGTTTCTGGCGTATTCGTCCACCAGCCAGCGTGGCAACGCACTCACTCCCCGGCCCGCAGCCACCATCTGCAACATGATATCAGTGGTTTCGATAGTCTTGTGCCGGGCGGGCGCACAGTGGGCCGGCAGGAAAAACCGGGTAAAAATATCCAGCCGCTCCACCGCCACCGGGTAGGTAATCAGGGTTTCTTTCTCCAATTGGTGGGGCTCTACCCACGCCTTGCCCGCCAGCGAGTGACCCTCAGGCACCACCAACACCTGCTCGTAGTCGAACACCGGCTCAAAACATACTCCCGGCTTGTGCAGCGGATCTGGCGTTACCAGAAGATCGATGTCATGGCCGAAAAGCGCCCCCATACCACCAAACTGGAACTCCTGCTTTACATCCACATCCACATCCGGCCAATGCTGCAAGTAAGGACCCACTACCTTCAGAAGCCATTGGTAGCAAGGATGGCACTCCATTCCCACACGCAAGCTCCCGCGTTGGCCCCTGGCAATCTGTCGAACCTGCATTTCCGCGTGTTCAAACTGGGGCAACAGGCGGTTTGCTAGTCCCAATAGCTGACTACCCGCCTGGGTAAACCTCAGTTGCCGGCCCTCCCTCAGCCAGACCGGCGTGCCCAGTTGCTGCTCCAACTTGCGAACCGCATGGGACAGCGCGGATTGAGTCAGGTGCAACTGTTCCGCTGCCGCCGTCAACGAGCCTTGGCGCTCCACCGCTCGCAATATCTCAAGGTGATGTCGTTCAATCATGGCCAACCCGTGAATTATTCTCATGAATAGGTGAAATAATACCATTTTTATTCATGCCATCACCCACCTAACCTTGAAGGCCTTTAACAAACCACGGAATTCAAGGATTCAATCATGGCAATCACTCACAACCTGGGCTTCCCCCGCATTGGCGGCCAGAGGGAGCTGAAATTCGCACTGGAAGCCTACTGGGCTGGCCGGCAGACCGAGCAAGAATTAGCCATCACGGCCGCCGACCTGCGCCGGCGCCACTGGCAGCAGCAAGCCGGGCTGGATTATGTACCGGTAGGTGAGTTCTCGCTGTACGACCAGGTATTGGATATGTCCGTCACCCTCGGCAACCTGCCAGCACGGGCCAAAGACAAAGAAGGCTCGGAACTGGACGCCTACTTCCGTGCCGCCCGGGGCCGCGGCGCCAACGATAGCCCCTGCTGCGCCACCGCCGCTGGCGAAATGACCAAGTGGTTCGATACCAACTACCACTACATCGTGCCGGAGCTGCATGCCAAAACCCGGTTCGAGCTGAATCCCGAACGCCTTCTGGCCCAATTGGCTGAAGCACGAAAACAGGGCGTTAATGCCAAGCCCGTGATCATCGGGCCCGTTACTTACCTGTGGTTAGGCAAAACCTCGGATGGCAGTCATCGCCTGGATTTGCTGGAGCGCCTGCTGCCAGTCTACTCGCAGCTACTGGAAGCCCTGGCCGATGCCGGCGCCGAATGGGTGCAGATTGATGAACCGGCCCTGGTGACCGATTTGGACGCCAACTGGCGCTATGCGTTCAACCTGGCCTATCACCAGTTAAAGGCCAATCGCCCGAAGCTGCTGCTGGCTACCTATTTTGGAGAGCTCCGGGATAACCTGCAACTGGCTTGCGAATTGCCGGTGGCCGGGCTGCACATCGATGCTGTGAGCGCCCCTGCTGAAGTCAGCCGCGTGGCAGATTGGCTGCCCAGCCACAAGGTGCTTTCCCTTGGTGTCATCAACGGCCGTAACATCTGGAAATCCGACCTGAACAGCATCCTGGAATGGCTGGAGCCGCTGAGTGAGAAATTGGCCGACCGCCTGTGGCTGGCGCCGTCCTGCTCGCTGCTCCATGTGCCGGTAGACCTGGATCGTGAGCAGGAGCTGGATACTGAAATCCGCAGCTGGCTGGCCTTTGCTGTGCAGAAACTTGATGAGCTGAGCACGCTGGCGAAGTCCCTGAACGAAGGCCACGCCAGTGTTCGCGCAGAGCTGGCCGCAAACCAGCGGGCCATTGACAGCCGCCGGAAATCCGACCGTGTTATCAACCCGGAGGTTCGCCGTGCCATTGCCGCAGTGACGCAGGAACTGGGCAACCGCCAAAGCCCCTATCCCCAGCGAATTGCCAGGCAGCGTCAGATCCTGAACCTCCCGGCGTTCCCGACCACCACCATCGGTTCTTTCCCGCAAACGCCGGAGATCCGCCAGGCAAGGTTGCAATTCCGTAAAGGCGAACTGACCGGGCAAGCCTATACCGAGCAGATGCAGGCAGAAATCGCCCGATGCATCGAAGAGCAGGAAAAGCTGGGACTGGATGTGCTGGTTCATGGTGAGCCAGAGCGCAACGACATGGTGGAATACTTCGGTGAGCAGCTGGAAGGCTATGCCTTTACCCGCTTCGGCTGGGTGCAATCCTACGGCTCCCGCTGTGTAAAACCGCCCATCCTGTTTGGGGATATCCGCCGGCCAGCGGCGATGACGGTGGACTGGATTCGTTTTGCCCAATCCCTCACCGACAAGCCGGTAAAAGGCATGCTGACCGGCCCGGTGACCATTCTGAACTGGTCCTTCGTGCGGGACGATCAGCCAAGGAAAGACTCCTGCCTGCAACTGGCCCTGGCCATTCGTGAAGAGGTACAGGACCTGGAAAAGGCCGGCGTGAACATCATCCAGATAGACGAAGCCGCGTTGCGGGAAGGCTTGCCCCTGCGCCAATCAGACTGGACAACGTACCTGGACTGGGCGATTAACAGCTTCCGCATCGCCGCCAATGGCGTGGACGACAGCACCCAGATTCACACCCACATGTGTTATTCGGAGTTCAACGACATCATCGAGGCCATCGCCCACATGGATGCCGACGTGATCACCATCGAGACCTCACGGTCGGACATGGAGTTGCTGGATGCTTTCCGGAACTTTGAATACCCGAACGACATTGGCCCGGGCGTGTACGATATTCACTCCCCCAACATTCCGGACAAGCAACACATCATCAATCTGATGACCCTGGCGGCAGAACGCATCCCGGCAGAACGATTGTGGATCAACCCGGACTGCGGTTTGAAAACCCGTAAATGGGAGGAAGTGACGCCTGCGCTGGAGACGATGGTTGCAGCGGCCCAGGCTTTGCGGGCCTGACGCTCGAACACGGACTGTCCCTGTATATTCACAGGCCGGCGAACACGCCGGCCATTGGGAATATACAGGGACATAATAATCGGCTAGTAACCGGTACTCTTCTCGTCCAGATCAAACTCGAACCCATTCGCCCGGCATACTTCCGTGGAGTACTGCCCGGAAGCCTCAAGCTCAAACCAACGGTATCCGGGCGCCAGCGGCTCTACGGCAAATTTGCTGGAGCCAGTGGCGAACTGGATGCAAGTGGAGGGCGTGGCGAGCAGCTGCACGCTATTACGCTGCTGTTGGAGATCCTGGTGAATATGACCCCAGAGTACGATTTTCACTTGCGGGTGCCTGTCGATCACCTGCCAGAAAGCATCGCGGTTCTTCAGGCCGATTTTTTCCATCCAGTCAGAGCCAATATCCACCGGGTGATGGTGCAGGCACACCATGGTGGGCAACTCCGGTTGCTGCGACAGTGACTCGTCCAGGAAAGCAAGCTCCGGCTGCGAAAGCTCACCGAAAACCTTGCCGTGCACGGAAGAGTCCAACATCACAAAATGCCAGCCTCCCTGCACGAGCTGTTTTTGCTCCGCCTGAAACTCCGCTGCGATGGACGCCAACAAGTCGGAATCGTCGTGATTGCCGGCAATCCAGAGCGAGGGGCAGTTAAACGCTTTCAACTGCTCGCCAAAATACCGATAGGCCTCAGATGACGCATCCTGAGTAAGATCACCGGTCGCGAGGATCAGATCCGGCTGGCCATGGTTGCGCAAGACTTCATCAATCACCGCCGCCAGGCTGTCCCGGGTATTGACCCCAAGCAACGCGCCATCTGCCGACGCCATCAGGTGCGGGTCGGTCAGCTGCAATACCTTCAGGGGGTGAGCAGTATGCGCAATGGTCATTCAGGGCCTGTTGTCTTGAGTGCAACCGTTTGATATTTCAGACAAGTGTACGACGGCTGCGTTCCGTTTTATCAGTTTTAAATGGAAGGTAGGTCACATTCTGGCCCGCCACCACAAAGATTTTGCAGTTTTTGACAACTATGGCACAGGCAAAGCCGGGAGCAAGTCAGACTTTCAGCGCACTGTGGCGCAGTTCATGACAGAGACAACGAATTCAGTCGCAGCCTTCGCCCGCAGACCAGGCGGCGTGCTCCATAGGCAGGTGTCCAAACCGCAGGCAGTAATCCAGCCAATCGGCCAGAAACCCATTAACCTGAACTTTCTCATCCGGGTGATGCATGAACCGGTTCGGGTAGTCGTTTACCGGCGCAATCTGGCGCTGCCGGTAGCAACTGATCACTTCAGCCATGAGCGCGTCATGGTATACACGCACCGTCATTTGCGGGTTGTTCAGCCACCGGCCACTGTTATGCACTTGCTCGAGTAACAGGGTTTCGGTGAACTTTGCGGTTTGCAGCACTTCGATGCGCACCCGGCCCAAATACTGGTTTTCCCGGTGCAGCTCAAACTCGCAAACGGGCTTACCATCAGCCTCCAACTGGCGCAGTTTGCGCAGGCGCTGGTAGTTGCCATCACACAGCGCACCCAACTGACGCAGATCCGGCACATACGGCTTGGGCCGTTTTACCCACTCGGTCATGCCCGCCACTCCCGGCGCAGCCTGTCCCGGTTCAGCTGCAGCCATTGGATAGCGATGATGGCGGCAGCGTTGTTGATGCGGCCATCGGCAATCATGGCGAAGCACTCTTCAGCGCTGACCACGTGGCTGAGAATGTCTTCGTGTTCGTGCTCCATACCGAAAACACCGCCAGCCTCGGCCGTACTGACATGTCCGCAATAAAGGTGAATCATTTCGGTGGTGCCACCCGGAGACACCAGGTAATCGCAGATTTTATCAAGTCGGCTAAAGCTCAACCCTGCCTCTTCCTGCCCTTCCCGCTGGGCCACGTCTTCCGGGCTTTCGCCGTCTTCATTCATGCCGGCCACGAGCTCCAGCAACCAGGGCGACTGGTTACGGCCCAGAGCGCCGAGGCGAAACTGTTCCAGCAGCACGACTTCGTCCCGTTCCGGGTCGTAGGGGAGCACGCAGGTGGCGTCGCCCCGAACGAAAAGTTCGCGGGTGAAGGTGGGCATGTCGCGGCCGTCAAAGCGCGGGTGAGTCAGCCAGAGCTTGTCCATGCGGAAGAAACCCTGGAAAACGGTTTCGCGTTTTTCGACGGTGACGTCGCTGGCGTTGAACTGGAACGGTTTCGGCATTCGTGTTTCCGGTTTGGTGTTCGGCTTGGAACGATAGCCTTTGGGGTTGCTTGGGTGCAAGTGTCTTACGGCTGGCGTAATGGTTTGGTTCTGGCCCCAGCCTGCTCAGGTTGGTGCATCGCAGTCGTTGGGTATTGCTTTCCAAAACACGCTCCTTCGGCCCATCCATGGGGCGCTTGGGCTCCGCCATCCCTGGCTCCGCACAGTTTTGGAAAGCAATACCCAACGCCTGCAGCCGACGCTTGTGCGACACGCCCCAACATTGCCTGACGCCCTCTTGGGAGCGATTACTGCCAAAGCCCAAGAGAGTTGGGGTGGGGGTGCCGTTCAGGAGTGTGCGGAGCCAGGGATGGCGGAGCCCAAGCCGCACAGGGACGTCTTGAGGCGTCTCCTGAACGGCACCCCCACCCCGACTCACAACGCCTAACCAGCAGGCTAAGGCGATCTAGGAGTCTGCGCGGCAGAAGTGTTTTGAGCAAGTGCCTCCGCCGCGCCGAATCACGGTTGTGCCCGAGAGTATAGGCGCAGTATCCAACCGGATAGAGTCACGATTTTCTGTCTAGGCAATCAAGACGGTTATAGGCAAGTTCACAACCGTAGCCCGACCACTCAGCACGGCCCAGCACGCCGCCTCAGATCGCCTATGTCAGCCTCATCAGCGAACTCATCCGCCTGAGGTTAAGCGACAGGCAGACCAGATCCCATTCGCCTTGCACGGCATTAAGCCCCCTCAGGCTGAACTGCCGGAAGCCCAGAATATGCTTGATCCAGCCATTAACCGCCTCAACCAGATACTTGCGCCGGGCGTAAACCGATCGCCCCGTCGCGGTGGCCAGCTTCTCGGCCATCCGTGACGTGGCGGGATAACCGCTCGCGTCTATCTCTGCGCTCTTTTTCCCTTCCCGACGCAGCGAGACATAACCGTCGATCCTTTTGTCCTCCAGGGACTGTAAGTCGTCTTCTTTACGGTAACCGGCATCGGCCAGGCATTGTTGCGGATAGGTTTTCAGGATGTCTTTCACGTCATCCAGTAGCGGTATCAGGCGACCCTGATCACTGGCATTGCTGCCCAGATGATTAGCGACAATCAGTTGGAATTCACCATCCACGGCCAACTGGCCGTTGTAGCATTGCTGGAACCCATCCGCCGTTTTCATAATCCGGCTTTGCGGGTCGGTAAAGTTGCTTTGATCTTTGTCGTCCGGCACCCCGTAATCTCGCTTGAAGTTCCGGCCACCGCGGGGTGGGCGGCGATCATCGTCCGGGTGCCGGCCTTTGGCTGTATCCCGCGCTTTCTGATCCGCTTCCAATTTCTCCTTGGCAGCGCGGATCTTGTCCAGTCGCGCCTGTCGGTACTGCAACTCCTCAGGTAGCTCATCACCCCGCTGATCCGGGCCGAACTGCCGATCTTCCGACTCATCCGTTCGACGGGCCTGACGACATAGCCCATCGATCTCTTTCGATAAACGATCTTCTTCCTCGCCCATGCGGCCATAGCTCATGGCCTTGTGCTTACTGGCATTAGCCCGAATCTTTGTGCCATCAATCGCCAGTGTTCCCAGCGTGATCAGCTCCGCCTCCCGGGCAATCCGTACGACTTGAATGAAGATGGCCTTGAAGGCGACCAGATGGTGTTTGCGGAAATCACAGATCGTGCGGTGCTTGGGAAAATTACCCGCAGCCAGAACCCGAAAGGCGACGTCTTCCTCCAACTTCCGGGCAATCTTGCGTGAGGAGAATACGCCGGTGGCGTAGGCGTAAATAAGAACCTTCAGCATCATCCGCGGATCGAACGGCGAGTTACGCCGACCGTTGCCTTCGTAGCGGGCGTAAAACGCACTCAAATCCAGCTCCTCGACAACATCACTGACAAAATAGGCCAGGTGGCCATCAGGCAGCCACTCGTTCAGGCTTGGGGGAAGGAGCAATTCCTGGTCGGGCGAGTACGGGCGGAAAGTGGTTCCCATCAGACGTCCTGTTGCCGAAAAATTTTCGGTTTATTATGCCAGAAACGAGCTTCTGCCGCGCAGACTCCTAGAGCGCCAAAGTCAGACCTTGTCGTAAAGCTTGGAGCCAGATTCCACAAACTCCCGCGATTTGGCCTGCATCCCGGCATCAATCGCCGATACCTCGTCGATGCCCTGCTCTGCCGCGTAATCCCTTACTTCCTGCGAGATCTTCATGGAACAGAACTTCGGCCCACACATGGAGCAGAAGTGGGCCACCTTCGCCGATTCCTTGGGCAGGGTCTCATCGTGGAAAGCGCGGGCGGTGTCCGGGTCCAGGCCGAGGTTGAACTGGTCTTCCCAGCGGAACTCGAAACGGGCCTTGGACAAGGCGTTATCGCGGATCTGGGCCCCCGGATGGCCCTTGGCCAGATCGGCCGCGTGGGCGGCGATTTTGTAGGTGATGATGCCGGTTTTTACATCATCCTTGTTCGGCAGCCCCAGGTGCTCCTTCGGGGTGACGTAGCAGAGCATGGCGCAGCCGAACCAGCCGATCATGGCTGCCCCAATGCCGGAGGTAATGTGATCATAGCCCGGAGCAATATCAGTGATCAGCGGGCCGAGAGTGTAGAACGGGGCTTCGTCACAGCATTCCAGCTGCTTGTCCATGTTCTCTTTGATCAGGTGCATGGGCACGTGGCCGGGGCCTTCGATCATGCACTGGACGTCGTGTTTCCAGGCGATCTTGGTGAGCTCTCCCAAAGTTTCCAGTTCGCCAAATTGTGCCGCATCGTTGGCATCTGCAATGGAACCCGGGCGCAGGCCGTCACCGAGGCTGAAGGAGACGTCGTAGGCCTTCATGATTTCGCAGATGTCTTCGAAGTGCTCGTACAGGAAGCTTTCTTTGTGGTGCGCCAGGCACCATTTGGCCATGATGGAGCCACCGCGAGACACGATGCCGGTGGTACGTTTCGCGGTCAGCGGCACGTGATGGAGCCGCACGCCGGCGTGGATGGTGAAGTAGTCGACGCCCTGCTCAGCCTGTTCGATCAGCGTGTCGCGGAAGATTTCCCAGGTCAGGTCTTCAGCCACGCCGCCCACTTTCTCCAGGGCCTGGTAAATGGGCACGGTGCCGATGGGAACCGGCGAGTTGCGGATAATCCACTCGCGGGTTTCGTGGATGTTCTTGCCGGTGGACAGGTCCATTACCGTGTCGGAACCCCAGCGGATACCCCAGGTCAGTTTCTCGACTTCGTCTTCGATGGACGAGGTGACCGCCGAGTTGCCGATGTTGCCGTTGATCTTCACCAGAAAGTTACGGCCGATGATCATCGGCTCGGTTTCCGGGTGGTTGATGTTGGCGGGAATGATGGCGCGGCCACGAGCCACTTCGTCGCGAACAAACTCGGGGGTGATCTCCGGCGGCAGGTTGGCACCGAAAGATTGGCCGGGGTGTTGATCCGCAAGCAAGCCATTGTCACGAGCTTCCTGCAGCTTCATGTTTTCCCGGATGGCGATGTATTCCATCTCCGGGGTGATGATGCCCTGGCGGGCGTAATGCATCTGGGACACGTTCTTGCCCGGCTTCGCCCGCAGGGGTTTACGCTCATCCATAAAGCGCAACGGGTCGAGCTGGGGGTCTTTCATGCGCCGGCGGGTGAATTCGGAGGTGTAGCCATCCAGCTGCTCCACATCGCCCCTCTCGGCAATCCAGTTGGCGCGAACCGGGGGCAGGCCTTTTCTCAGGTCGATGGAGGCCTCAGGGTCGGTGTAAGGCCCGGAAGTGTCGTACACAACGACCGGCGGGTTCTTTTCGCCGCCCATTTCCGTGGGGGTGTCTCCCACAGTAATTTCCCGCATAGGCACGCGCAGATCGGGTCGGCTACCCTGCACGTATATTTTTCGTGAGCTTGGTAATGGTTTGATTGCTGCGGAGTCTACTTTTGCGGAGTCGCTGAGGTAGGCTGGTAAATCCGTCATGATCTGCTCCCGTTGAGGCTGATGGTGTCGGGTCGCGTATGACGGAGTTACGACAAGATGCCACCAAAGGCACGTTGACGCGGTTCGTATGGTCTTAATTCCTACGCCGGTATTATCCGGATCAGGTCGCGGGTTCTGCGTTGCAATCTCAGCCGATCGCCATATTCTGGCAATTCGGCACCCCGTCAAGACGCGATAAGTATTTTGTTCTGCTCTAAAAATGCATGAGCTATGCAAGTGTAGAGGCCGGACTGATTATTGTCCATAATGGTCAACCAATACCTTTGGGTCATTGCCGGGCAGATTCCCGGAGTTAGTTTTTCAGGAGAAACAATGAAGAAACGTTTACTTCCAGGATTGATCACCCTGCTCGCAGCCCAGCCTGCCTTTTCTCTGGATCTGATGGAAACCTATGAGAAGGCACTCTCTTACGATTCCGGCATCGCATCTGCACTAGCACAATTTCAGGCGCAGCAAGCGGCCAGCGATGTCAGCAGGAGCACACTTCTGCCACAAGTCGGCGCGTTTGCTGAGGCCAACCACACAGATTTCGACGCCAAGAATGGCCCGGGAGACAGCTATAAGGCCCTGAACTACGGCGTTCGGCTGAGCCAACCGGTGTTTCGTGCCGACAGCTGGTTCCGCTACGATGCCAGTCAGTTCCAGACCGAAGCCGCCCAGGCTCAGTACAACCTGGCCCAACAGCAGCTGATTCTGGACGTCGCCACCGCTTACTTCAACGTGCTGCGTGCCCAAGATACGGTGACAACCGCACGCGCCACCGAAGCAGCCATCCAGCGGCAGTACGAGCAGGCTCAGGAACGCTTTGATGTCGGCCTGATTGCGATCACCGAGGTCTATGAGGCCCGCGCCAGTTACGATGACAGTAAAAGTCAGCGCATCGCCGCTGAAAACCAGCTCAACGTTGCCCGTGAACAACTGGCGCGTTTGACTGGCGAATACGCAGAGGATCTGGAAAACCTGCGCGAGAACTTCCCGCTTGGCCGACCGGAGCCGATGGATCCTTCAGCCTGGGAAAACACCGCACTTGAGCAGAACTGGGTTATTCAGTCTGCGCTTTATCAGTTGAATGCCAACGAGGCCAACCTGAAGGTCGCGAAATCCGGCCACCTGCCTACGCTTGACCTGTTTGCGTCTTATGGCAAGTCTGAACTGGATGGCGCCAAGAATACCCAGCAGGAAGGCACACAAGGCGTTATTGGCCTTGAGCTGAACGTTCCCCTCTACATGGGTGGCGGCACACAAGCCGGCGTGCGCCAGCAGCGCTCACTGGTTACCGCCGCGCAGGAAGACCTGAACACCACGCGCCGGGATGTTCGGGTTAACACCCGCAGCCTGTACCTGACCGTAAATAATAACGTTGAAACCGCCTCAGCCCTGGAACAGACCATCATCTCCCGCCGCAGTGCGCTGGACGCGACCCGTGCCGGTTACGATGTGGGAACCCGGAACATTGTGGAAGTGCTGGATGCCGAGCGGGCGTATTACGTGGCCCTTCGGGATTATGCCAATGCCCGTTACGATTACGTGATTAACACGTTACAGCTGAAACAGGCGGCAGGCACTCTGAGCCCGCAAGACCTGATTGAACTGAACAACTGGCTCAGCGCCAACGCCAGGGGCATCGAAGCTCTGGCAGAAGAAGATCTGACCCTGGACGACCCCACGCAGTAATGGCACCGTCGTCTGTGTGATTCCGGTGGCGACTGCCCCGGAATCACAGCCTTTCGATTATCCCCTCAACCACCCTGTCCAGCGCGCCCCGGTTTTTATTAACCACGGCCAGCGCTCGCTCCCCATAGGCTTTGCGTTCCGCCGGGTTGGCAAACAATAGATTGATCGCCCGAGCCAGATCGTCTGCCCCCTGAACCAACTGCACACCCTGGTCTGCCAGCAACCGTTCGTAGATGGTCTCGAAATTGAACACATGAGGCCCGGAAAACACCGGGATACCCCAGGCTGCCGGCTCCAGCGGATTGTGACCGCCCCGTTCGATCAGTGAACCTCCCACAAAGGCAAGGTCGCTGGCGCCGTAGAGCATCATCAGCTCGCCCATGGTATCGGCCAGATAAACCTGCGCGCCCCCGGCACTCTGCGCCTGAGATCGCCGTGCAACCTGAAAGCCCAGCTCCTGTGCCATGACCGCCACGGCGTCAAAGCGTTCCGGGTGGCGCGGCACAATAATCAACAGGGCATCAGAGTGTCCCGCAAGCACCAATCGGTGAGCCTGAAGCAGCTGTTCATCCTCGCCACTGTGTGTGCTGCCGGCGATCCAGACCGGACGGGGGCCAAGCGTGGTACGAAAACGCTCCGAGGCAAGCCGGACATCCTCCGGGATGTCTACATCGAACTTCACACTGCCCGTCACCTCAACGTGGCTTGCGGCAACCCCAATTCGACGAAAGCGTTCTGCATCCGGCTCTGCCTGGGCCGCCACCCAGGTGATGCTTTTCATGATCGGCGCCGCCAGCCCCCTGACCCGCTCGTACCCCCGGGCAGAGCGCTCCGACAGCCGGGCGTTGATCAGAAACACCGGCACGTTTTTGCGGCGGCACTGGCTGATCATATTGGGCCAGATCTCGGTTTCCATGATGACCAGAATGCGGGGATTGACCCGCCGAAGAAATCGACGGATGGCGCCCGGTGTGTCGTACGGCGCGTAGGCATAGGTTACCCTGTTACCAAACATTTTCCGGGCCTGGGCAAGGCCGGTGTCGGTCATGGCGGTCATCAGAATGGTGGCACCGAGATTGCGCGCCAGCAGTCGACGCACCATGGGGCCGGCAGCGATGGTCTCGCCCACGGAGACCGCATGCACCCAGATTACAGGCCCGGGTATGGAAGGCACGTGGCCCAGGCGATGCTGCCAGTCTTGCCTGAGCGCCGGAGCTTTGCGACCTTGCCACCAAAGTCGGATGAGAATAAATGGCAGGGCCAGGCGAATCAGCAGGGAATAGATAAACTGGAACACGCAGGACTCCCGGCAAAACAGTGCGTTATCATAGGGCGAAAAGTGTCGAGGGGTTGCATCTTGCCCCCGGGTTAAACGTTTGTCGATGCAGGATTCACGATTTTGAAAAAGAAGTACCGCAAACTTCCGAGAAATACCGACTATTCAGCTTACCGCCATCCCCGCTGGTGGCCAACCTGGCTGGGCGTTAGCGTGATGTGGCTGGTGGCGCAACTGCCCATCCGGTTTCAATGGTGGCTGGGCAAAATCGCGGGCTTACTCGCATGGAAACTGGCCAAGAGCCGCCGGCACATCACCGAAGTCAACATTCGCCTGTGCTTTCCGGAGTTGAATGAACAGCAACAGGCGGCCCTGGTACGTAATGCCTTTATCGCCAATGGTATTGGTCTGATGGAACTGGGCATTGCCTGGTTCCGGGACCCGGCCAAGCTGACCGGCATGACCCGCATTCACGGTATCGAACATTTCGAGAAAGCGCTGGAAGCCGGCAAGGGTGTGCTGCTATTGGGCGGCCATTACAGCACGCTCGACCTGGGTGGCAGCCTGGTCACCGAATACATAGAAGCCGACGTCATGCAGCGTGATCACAACAATCCGTTGATGAATGCCGTGATGACCAGGGCCCGGGGCCGGCGCTATGGCAACGTACTAGGTGCCCGCGACCTGCGCGGCCTGTTCAGGAGCCTCAAGAAAAATCGCGCCGTATGGTACGCGACAGATCAGGACTACGGCCGCAAGGACATCGTGTTCGCCCCCTTCTTCGGCATTCCCGCCGGCACCATCACAGCCACCTCGCGAATTGCCGAACGCAGCGGCTGTAAAGTCGTGCCCTTCAGCCATTTTCGCCGCGATGACAAGCCCGGCTATGACATCTATTTCCACCCCGCCCTTGAGAACTTCCCAAGCGGTGACGACCTGGACGATGCAACCCGGATCAACGCCGTCATCGAGCAGGAAATCCGCAAAGCGCCAGACCAATACCTGTGGATGCACCGGCGCTTCAAAACCCGCCCTGACCGCGAAGACCCTGGCTTTTACGGGCGCAAGCGCAAGGAATAACCCGTGAGCAATCACTCGCAAGCACCGGTTGTCTGGCTGCTGACAGACAACAAGCCCGGCCACAAAAACCAACTCAAGGGGCTGGGCAATCGCCTGCGGGTGCTGACCGGCGCGGCGCTCTACTGGATCAGTGCCGAAGAATACCCGGTACCTCTGTGGCGGGCCCTGCTGGGTGTGGCCCCAGCTATGGATACAGCACTGCCCAAACCGGACCTGATTGTGGCCGCAGGCACCGGTACTCACCGTTTATTACTGGCACTTCGGCGCCTGGGCAAGGCCAAAACCCTGGTATTGATGAAACCGGCCTTCCCCCTGAGCTGGGTAGATGGCGCGATTATCCCGGCCCATGATGAGGTAAAGCCTGCTAACAACATCCTGCAGACCGAAGGCGTGATCAACACCATCACACCCCTCGCCCGGCTGACCAGCAAACCGGAATCCCTGATCCTGGTGGGTGGGCATTCGGAACATTTCGATTGGGACGAAGATGCCATTCTGAATCAGATAAGCGACCTGATAGCCCGCTACCCTCAGTGGCGCTGGACCATCACCGATTCCCGTCGCACGCCGGAAACGACCAGCGAGCGACTGGCCGAATTGCAGAGCCCGAAAATCTCCGTAGTGCATCACACCCGCACCCACGACGACTGGCTCAGCCACCAACTCGCTGCTTCCCGCGCGGTCTGGGTAACGCCGGACAGCATGTCCATGGTGTGCGAAGCCGCCACTTCCGGCGTGCCGACCGGCTTACTGAACCTGAATGCGCATGCCAACAGCCGCGTGGCGAACGGAGTGAAGCGCCTGGCAGAGCGTGGTCTGATTGCCCACTGGGCGGACCATGCCGGCGTGATGGCCGATCAGGCAGAAAGGCATGAACGACTCTGGGAAGCCGACCGGGCTGCCCGATGGGTGGCGGGTAACTATTTGGCTGCTTTTCAACAATCAGGAAAGGAGGCCAGACAATGAAGATTCTCCAGGCTCTTCCTGCGCTCTATAGCGGTGGCGTGGAAAGAGGCACGGTGGAATTCGCCGCCGAGCTGGTCAAGCGTGGCCATGAGTCTTTTGTGGTCTCCAACGGTGGGCCCATGGCAGAGCAAGTGCGCGGCCAGGGCTCAACCCACATCCACATGCCCATCCACCGGAAAACGCCCGCGTCTTTCGGGCAGATTCTGCCCATGCGCAAGCTGTTGCAGGAGCTGCGGCCTGACATTGTTCATGTACGCTCCCGCATGCCCGCCTGGATTATCCATCTGGCCCTGAAGACCCTGCCTGCCGACCAACAGCCCGCCGTTGTCTCGACCTTTCACGGCATGTATTCCGTTAATCCCTACAGCGCCATCATGACCAGGGCGGACCAGATCATTGCCGTCTCCAATTGCGTGCGGGATTACGTGTTGAAGAATTTCGAGGTAGCGGAAGACAAGCTGACGGTGATCCAGCGCGGCGTCGACATCGACGCCTTCCGCAACCGCGCCATCAACGACCAGTGGCTGGACATCCTCCTGTCCCGTTTCCCCCAACTGGCCGGCAAGAAAATTATCATGATGCCCGGCCGCATTTCCCGCTGGAAAGGCCAACTGGACTACCTCGAAGCCATGGCCCGCATTGTCCGCCAGCGGCCGGACTGTCACGGCATCATCGTAGGCGGGGCCGAACCGGGAAAAGAACGATTCCTGCAGGAGCTTGAAAAGGAACGCAGCCGGCTAGGCCTGACCGATAAAGTCACATTCCTCGGCCAGCGCAACGACATGACCAACCTGTATCTGTTCGCTGATGTGGTTTGCCACATGTCCACCAAGCCGGAACCCTTCGGACGCACGGTGACCGAAGCCCTGGCGTCCGGCACGCCAGTGGTGGCCTACAACCGGGGCGGTGCGGCGGAAACGCTGCAGGCATGCTTTCGGGACGGACTGGTGACGCCGGATGATACCGGGGCATTCGCCAGTGCGGTGCTGGGATTGCTGGATAAGCCCCGGCCAGAGATTGAGTTGCCGGAGCGGTTTTTGTTGCGGGCGCAGACGGAGGCGACGCTTCAGGTATACCAGCAGGCCCTGAACGGGAGGCCCGATTGAAGGTCGCCCTGATACTCGCAACGCCTGGTAGTGCCTGGGGGGGCATGGAAAAACATGTGGCGGACCTGGCGGAAGCCCTCACGAGCCTCGGGCATGAGGTGCACATAATCGCCCATCCTGACTACCGCTCGCACTTCCCATTCGCCGAGTTTCATCCGTGCCCGATGAAGCTGAGCCGAAACAACCCCTGGCTTCGTTGGTGTGTTTCCCGGATATTGAAGCGGGTTTCTCCCGATATCGCCCACGCCCACGGCAATAAAGCCGCCGTCATACTCGGCAGGTTGCCTCGTCAGACCTGGCAAACCGTAGGGACGATTCACGGAAGCAAATCAAACCTTCGCCCTTTTCTTCTGCTGGACAAAGTGATTGCCGTCAGCGGGTCGATCTACGAGGGCCTTAGCCACCCGTCCGGTCATCTGATTTACAATGGAATCCGGAAGGAAACCCCGGAATCGCCCCCCGGCAACTATCCACTCCCCCAAACAACGAACGTCATTGCTGCCGGGAGGCTGGAGCCAGTAAAGGGGTTCGACATGCTAATCCAGGCATGGAGCATGATCCATGACCGCTTTCCGACGGCACACCTCACCATCTTTGGTGACGGCTCTGAAGCCAGAAACCTGCATCGGCTGATTGGCGATGAAAGCCTGAGACACTCGGTGACGATGGCAGGACACCAAACAACGCTGGCATCGGCATTGTCCAATGCAGACTTGATGGTTCTCAGCTCAAGGCGGGAGGGATTCCCTTACGTATTGATAGAAGCCTTGATCGCGCGACTGCCGGTTGTCTCAACCCCGGTTTCCGGTAGTATCGACCTGCTTCCCGAAAACGCGCTCGCCAGGGACATTTCCGCGCCGGCTATCGCCGACGTCATCTCCAAGGCACTTGCCGGTCTGGATAGGCTCCGGGAATCAGAGCAGTCAGCCTTTGACTATGCACAGACTCATCTCACGCTCAGGGGCATGGCCGAGGCAACCGTCAGAGTGTATCAAGCCGAATAGCACCTGCGAGAGCGCCTTACCGCTCCTCACCACCGGAACGACTCATGCCCTCGAGCATTTGCAATTCCCTTGCCTTCGCCAATCGCATGAAATTACGGTTTGCGGCCACTACCGAAACACTGAACCCGAACCAGCCATTCAATACCTGACGGTGGATCAGGTAATACTTCAAAAACTTCAAAGGAAATTCGACCATCAAACGCGGGGTCGAAATTCGCCTGTCCTTCTCATAGAGGAACCGGGCCTGCTCACTGGACAGTTGAATGTACTTTCTCTCCATCTGCTCCAGAGAAATCAATGTCCTGTGCAAGACATCGCCTTTGAGCTCCAACACGCTACCTGTATGCACTCTAGGCCGATCATCGTTACTGTGTTTTTCCGCATGGATCGCAGCCCGTTTCCGATTGTAGAGCCGCAGGATCTTTTTGGGCTTGTCGTGCCGAAAAGGGTGCCTCGGGTTGGGGGACGACAAAACCCAACGCATACGATAACCAGCGATATCCGGAGAGATCGGCTTGGAAAACAGCTGCTTGATGTTTCGTACCAGAGTATCGGAAAGCACTTCATCAGCATCCAGATCAAGTACCCAGTCGTTCGCACACAGGCTGGCGGCATAGGCCTTCTGGCTCGCAAAGCCTTCCCATTCCCGATAAACCACCCGGGCGCCCGCGGCCTCTGCTAGTTCACAGGTTCGGTCTGTACTACCCGAATCAACAACGATGATTTCATCAGCCCAGTCCTTCACCTTCTCAAGAGATTCCGGCAGCCTCTGCTCTTCATTCAACGTGATGTAGTAAACCGATAACGGCAGTTTCATCATAAACACCCGCAAACTGGACCCTACTCGGCCCCAAACACTGCCGAGTTAGCGCACCTGTGATAATATTCAGCCATCAGAAAAGGACAATGCTGACCGAAATCTACACGTGGAGCAAACACATGATTCACCCCGTCATTATGGCCGGAGGCACCGGCTCTCGCCTTTGGCCGTTATCCAGGCAATTGAACCCCAAGCAGTTCCTGAAACTGACGGACCAACATCTATCCATGCTGCAGCTGACCGTGGCCCGGCTGGATGGGATGGAATCCGCCGATCCACTCCTGATCTGCAATGAAGACCACCGTTTTCTGGCGGCTGAGCAAATGCGCCAGGCGGGCTACAAAGATACCCGAATTATTCTGGAGCCCTGTGGGCGCAACACGGCACCGGCCATCGCTCTGGCAGCCCTGCAACTGGTCAAGAACATCGATGAAAACCAGAACCCGCTGATGCTGGTTCTGGCCGCAGACCACCTGATCAAAGACATCGCTGCGTTCCAGAGCGGCATCCAGAAGGCCATTCCTCTGGCTCAGGAGGATAAGCTGGTGACCTTCGGCATAGTACCCGGCCATGCGGAAACCGGTTACGGCTATATCCAGCAAGGGCCGGAGCTTGGCGAAAACAGTTTTAGTGTAAGCCGATTTGTGGAGAAACCAGACCAGAAAACCGCGGAAGAATACCTGGCATCCGGTGATTACCTCTGGAACAGTGGCATGTTCCTGTTCGGCGCCCGCACCTACCTTCAGGAACTGCAGAAACACCGCCCGGACATTCTTGCGATCTGCCAGGCAGCACTGGACGACGCCAGTGAGGATCTGCACTTCACCCGCGTGAATGAAAGCGTATTCGCCGAGTGCCCGGAAGATTCCATTGATTACGCCGTGATGGAAAAGACCGATAACGCCGCCGTGGTGGCGCTCGATGCCGGCTGGAGCGATATCGGCTCCTGGTCCGCCTTATGGGAAGTTTCCGAGAAAGACAGCTGCGGAAACGCATTCAGCGGTGATGTCATTGCCCATAACACAGAGAGCACTCTGGTGCGGGCAGACAGCCGCCTTGTGGCCACGGTTGGCGTGAAAGACCTGGTAATCATTGAAACCAAAGACGCCTTGCTGGTCGCCCACAAAGATCAGGTCCAGGATGTCAAAAAGGTGGTTGAACGCATCAAGAATGATGGTCGACACGAGCACATGAATCACCGGGAAGTCTACCGGCCCTGGGGTGTATATGATTCCATCGATAACGGCCACCGCTACCAGGTGAAACGCATCACCGTGAAGCCCGGCGCCAAGCTGTCCGTTCAGATGCATCACCACCGAGCCGAGCACTGGATTGTGGTCAGCGGCACGGCCAAGGTAACCAACGGCGACAAGACCTATCTGGTAACAGAAAACCAGTCTACCTACATTCCGGTCGGCCAGATCCACTCCCTGGAAAACCCGGGCGTGATTGATCTGGAACTGATCGAGGTTCAGTCCGGCTCATATTTGGGTGAGGATGACATTGTGCGTTACGAGGATGTTTACGGCCGGTCATGAGCAAGCTCAAATATTTTCTGATTGCGGGTCTACTCAGGATTGTCAGCTGGTTATCCCTTGCCTGCGCGCAGCGGATAGGGCGTTTCGTAGGCTATCTGCTATGGCGACTGCCTTCCAAGTCCCGAAAGGTTACCGATATTAACCTATCCATCTGCTTACCGGACCTATCAGACGCCGAACGCGCCATAATGTCAAAGAGGTCCCTTGCCCAAACCGGCATGACCATGCTCGAGGTTCCCCTTATGTGGGAATGGCCTGTGGAGAAATGCCTTAGACTGATCCGGGAAACTGAGGGGCTAGAACTAATCGACAAGGCCATGGCGGGAGACCGGGGGCTGATACTTCTGGCACCGCACTTGGGCAACTGGGAGCTGGCAGGGCTGTTCTTCTCATCGCGCTACAAGATGGCAGCTCTTTATAGCCCGCCGAATATGCCCGAGTTTGAAGATTATATGATCAAGGTTCGCGGGCGCCTCGGTTCAGAACTGGTCCGTGGAGACCGACGCGGCTTGGCTCGACTTGCCTCGATTCTCCGGGAAGGCGGTGTTGCCGGGATTCTGCCGGATCAGTCACCCCGGGGTAAAGGCAACGCCTTTGCACCTTTCTTTGGCATGGAAGTGAAGACCATGACCCTGGTATCCAAGCTTATCCAGCGCACCGGCGCCAACGTGCTGATCACTTATGCGGAACGCCTGCCCGATGCTTCAGGATTCCGAATCGTCGTGCGCGAGACCGGCTCTGGCCTCGGCGACAGGGACCCTGTGGCCGCAACTACGGCCATGAATCACGCCATAGAACAATGCGTGCAAGAAATCCCCGAGCAGTATCAGTGGGAGTACAAGCGTATGCGTCATCGGCCACCTGGCGAAATCAACCCCTATAATCCGGACCGTGTATGTTAAACCCCAGAATGGCGCTCCATGCACTTTTGATCGTCGGGCTTGGCGGCGCACTCATGTCTTCGAGTATCCTAGCTGGCGCAACCCTCTTGCTTGCCATTGCTGGAATGGTGCTCAGTGCCCGCAAATCTTTGTATAAAACCGGCTGGGACAAGCCCAAAGAGCTAAGGCTGCTGCACTTTTCCTTCTGGTTCTTCGTTCTGGTGAGCTTTCTGTCCTGGGCCCTCGAAGGTTTTGACTATGAGGGCGGAAAAACATTTGGTACGCACGCCCGGTTTATCCTGTTCTGGCCCCTAATCGTTGCCATAATCTATGCCCGGATCGGTGCCCGAACAACTTTTGCCGCCATCGGACTGATGGCCGTGTCCGTCACCGGGATTTTTCTCGTGACTATTACTGCCCACCAGGGCGCGCTTGGTCAGGTGCTGAATTCCCGCTTCGGTGGCGGGATCAACCCCATCAGCTTTGGCAATCTCGCCCTTCTGGGCGGCATGCTGACGATCGTTGCTGCCATGTTTTTTATCCGGGACAAACGGGCGGGCCTGGCGATACTGTTCTTCACCGGTGGAACGGCTGCGGTCCTGATTTCCATGCTGTCTGAAACCCGTAGCAACCTGGTTGCTCTGCCATTTCTTCTGCTCGTGCTCGTACCACTGCTCAGCAAAAAACTTCGAGTTGCTGGCTTGATTGTTGTGCCACTGCTCGTCGCCGGCGCGATTATCAGCAGCGACCGCATGTCCAGTTCACTATATGGCTTGCTTCACAGCGGGCACCTGGATACAGGCATGGAAATTCGCCTTGAAGTCTGGGGACAGGCCTTGAACATGCTCAGCGACAACCCCTGGACAGGCGCTGGCCTGGGTGGTTATACCCACCGTATCGAAGCGGAAGTTGCAGCTGGCAATCTGCCAGAACACTTCCTAGACTGTTGTACCGGGCATGCCCATAACGATCTGCTCAACAATGCTGCCAGCAGCGGCATTCCGGGCATTCTCAGCTGGGCCCTGCTGATTTTCATTCCGTTGGCCATCTTTGCCCGGAACCTGGCCAGCCGCCATCCAGCCACAGCCCACCTTGCGGCGGCTGGTTGCATGGTCTCAATCGGCTACTTCTTGTTCGGGCTCACAGAAGCCACGTTCAACCGAACCTTGTTCCTGACCTTCTACCTGCTGGCAGTTGCGTCAATCGCCTCGGCCATGTTCACAGAATTAAGCGCCTCTTACGTTCGAAACAGGGCCCGCAAGGTGTCAGCGACCATAATCACGAAAAATGAAGAAGACCACATTACCGACTGTCTGAAATCCGCAAGGCTGGTTGCCGACGAAATTATTGTTCTGGACAGCGGCAGTACTGATCGGACGGTGGAGCTGGCCAGAGAGTTGGCCGATGTGGTTGAAGTCACCGACTGGCCGGGTTTTGGCATCCAGAAACAGCGCGCACTTGAGAAAGCGACCGGTGAGTGGGTGCTGTCACTGGATGCCGATGAGCGTGTCACGCCCGAGCTGGCAAGGGAGATCAACGATCACCTTGCCGATCCTGACGCGGACGCCTACAAGCTTCCCTGGGCGGTAACGATTTACGGCAGCCGTCTGGATTTCGGACGCAGCGGCCGAGCCCCGCTCCGGCTGTTCCGTCGCGAGGGCGTCAGCTTTTCAGACGCCCTGGTGCACGAGCGGATACTGATCCCGTCCGGACGCAAAATCAAAACCCTCAGGGGCCGCCTCACTCACTATACACACCGGGATTTCGGTCATTCCCTGGAAAAAAGCGCAAAGTATGCCTGGCTTGGTTCTCTGGAGAAGCATCGCAAGGGCAAAAAAACCCGCACCATGATCTACCCAACTCTACGGGGCCTGATGACGTTTGTGCAGGTGTACTTCATCCGTTTCGGCTTTCTGGACGGCGCTGTGGGTTATCTGACGGCGGTCACCTACGCGCAGGTGACCTTCAACAAGTATGCCGGGTTATGGACTCTGGACCGGCCGGCCCGCTTCGAAAAGTCGTGACCCCCGAAGGAGCGTCGTTTCCACGCCGACGCTCCTGAACATACGCCTTATTTCATCATAGTAGGTCAGCCGGGCGCCCAGGGCGGCATCATCGATCTGGAACACCCGGATTTCCGGGAATATCTTTTTCAGCGTAAACAGCGCGGTTGAAGCAAAGCTGTAAAAAGCCAGGTAGGTTTCTCCTGACAGAGCCACTTCTACCTCTATGGGGCGACCGGCCTGTCGTATCTCGAGCGGAAATTCTGCAAGCAACCTCTCAAGCTCTTCCCTGCTCTCCTTTCGATGCATGAAGTACACAACAAGGCTATCGGGATGACGCTCTACGACGTGCTGAATTTGCAGCTTCAGTTGCTGAAGCCGATCTTCCACGCCAAAAGGCTGGCCCAGGAACCCGACCATGGGCATCTGACTGCTGTTACGGGCGGATATTTTGAAGGTTCTGCGAAACACCGGAAAATCATGAACCTGAACCTGGACAAGTTCGGAGCTCTGTAACGGAAAGAACGTAAAGAACGCGATCACCTCCGGAACAACGCGATGAATCCGTATTCCCATGGTTCTCAGAAGCCGTTTTTTTGCCGCTGAAATCCGGGAGGCGATACCCTCATTGTGAATGGCGTGGTAGTAGGTCACGGTGGCCAGGCCATCATCGACGAAAATCAGCTGTTTGCTGTCGAATCCCCGATAAAAGACTTCATGAATCCAGCTGGATTTGTTGCCGATAAACAACCGTTCAATGCGGCGTCGTGAAAGGCTCTTGGCGACCGCTCCCAGACGAAGGTAAAAGGAACTTTTTTTCAGATAGATGGTTTCGATGCCTTGCCAGCCCAGGGCCTCGGCCAGGAAGGCCATTTGTCCCTCGGTCTCCCGGTTATCCGGTCGCGCAATGACGAGAAGGGTAGTTTCAGCACTGCAGCCGTAATGGTGGCGAGCCTCGGAGCAACTGATCAGTTGAAGGGGCGTACTCGCGACAAAGACATTGATAGGGCTGGGGATGCTGCTCAAATCATTCGTTTCCCGATCTGGACCTTCGAGGATTCTATCCTGAGCTTTCCGGTGCCATACGTGCAAGCTCCTTACGCAAGCGGCGCCTGACTTTCAGCTTACGTAACAGGTTCATCGGCTTGGGCTTGAGTTCGCTACGTTTGTTGATCAGGAAATCCTCAACCGCATCCAGAACCCGCCCGCTGGAACGACCATCCCTGAAGCTATGCAACTGGTCGCAAAGGGCTCGTGTTTCTTGCATCAGGGTGTCGGGATACTGCACTGCCTCTTCCAGGGCTGACTCAACATCCTCAACGTCGTGGACGTCGATCAGATAGGGACCCGGCATTTTAGTCCTGAAGGTAACCACCGGGCGATCCAGGAACATGAATTCGAACATGATGGACGAGGTATCGCACAGCATCACATCTGCCTGCGGCAGCAAAGGCAACAGATCTTCATCGCTTTCGACAAAACGAAGGTTCTCACCGCTAAGCTTACGATACTGATCCACTATCGCAGGATCCATCTTTGGGTGCAGGGTCACAATGAACTTCCAGCGACCATTCCGGGACAATTCGCCGATTTTCTCCACCAGATCCGGAGCAGAAGTAACAGATCGGCTGAAGGTTGAGGCGTAAAATACAACCGGTAACTCGTTTTCCGAGCGGTTTCTTTTCCCCTCACCGGGCTGCGATAGCAGAGGATCCAGCTTGGGCCAGCCGGTATGGGCAACCCCGAAATGCTGGTATTGGGCCGCCAGTTCACGGAACTTTTCCGTATCTTTCACGGCATGCGTACAGTAGAGATCAAACCATCCGCGAATACGGTAATGATCACTTTCATCCTCGCTGCTATGGCCACGTTTGTTGCGAGCCATGCCGTGAAATACCTCGACTTTGATTCCCGGAAAGAAATAGGGCACCCAGTCCCCGGGGACGAAGGTCGCATCGGCGTTGTATTCCATTACCTCTTTGACGCTGCCAAGACGACGCTCTTCGGGCCGAAGCGGCGCCGCTGAACAGCCCGCAACGAACCAGGCTGCTTCGTCGCCCCTGCGCATTATCTCTTCCTGCAGTGGTCGCAGAATCGAATAGGAATAAGGTTGGTTGACAAAAAACAGATACCGCCGCATTCAGGCCCTGCCCGTGAGTGCTTTGTATAGCTCACCCGTCTCCCTGACGGTTTGTGAGGAGTGAAAATCCCGGGCGATCCTTTGCCGCGCAGCCTGACCAAGCGAGGCCGCCAGCTCTCTGTCGCGATATAGCCGCTCGATCGCTGCTGACAGCTCTGTGGCATTTTTCGGTGGAACCACAATACCGCTGACTCCATCTTCCACCAGTTCGGGCATGCCGCCGACCTTGGTTACTACCGGCGTCACACCGTAGACCATAGCCTCGATAACTGCTCGAGGCAGCCCTTCCCTTTCCTTGGAAGGAAGCACAAACACATCGCTAGCTGCGGCAATGGCCGGCGCGTCGGTACGGAATCCCGTAAAATGGATCCGTTCTGGATGAGACGCGGAGGCAGCTTGCGATTGAATCTCAGCGTTCTCAATGACATCCCCGACCAGCAACAAATGCGCATTCACATCCTCTGGCAGCTTATCCATAGCCACTATGAGGTCGTCGAAGCCTTTTCGAGGGCTATTACGCCCGGTGCAGCAAACCACGAAGGCGTCCTCCGGAACGCCAAACTGGGTCAGATCCGCCTTGGGCGCTTGATACCAGTCCAGATCATGCCCCTTGTAAATTCTTTGAAGCTTTCTTTCAGGGATATGCATCCACAGGAGCCGAAGGCTCGCCAGGTAATCCTTGATGGCATCGGCGACACAGACAATTTTGCTGACGCGTGGGTGCAGGAACGTAATCCAAGACTCCGGATTGAGGTAGCTGATGTTACCGATCACGCCACGATAGGCGACTACCTTGGTATCTGTGCCCCGGGAAGCCCGCAGGCCGCAGGCCAGGGCTCGGGGGTTATAAGCGTGAATGACGTCATATTTCTTCTTCGCCAACTGTTGGCGGATGGCCTCAGTGCCTTCTTTGTCGAAGCGGTTCTTCAAGGCCATGGGACTGACGACCATACCCTCGTCGACAAGACGCTGATAATTCCTGCCCTTGGGGTTACACATAACGTCGAGGTCAAATCCGGCCTTTCTGAGCCCGATAAAGAGTTCAGTTTCCGGACGATCGCAGGCATCCGTAAGGCATAGTATTGACGGAAGCGATCCGCCCTGTCGTGGATTGGTCAAGTGGCCATTCCCCTGTTATATCCGTTCATGAAATAACTCCAAATCTTCGCCCGGGCGTTTTCTCCGGCGACCTTTACCAGCGACCGAGCAAAACGATCCAGATTAGCCTCTTTCCAGCGCGCCGGAGCACTACCAGTCATCAACCTGCTCTTGTCGAAATCAATCAGAAAGTATTCGTTGCCCCGAACCAGTACATTGAAGCTGTTCAGATCCGCATGCATGACGCCGGCGTCGTGAAATCGACGAATGGTTTCTCCAATGGACGTCCAGGCCTCATTATCCAACTCAGAGATAAGGTCAGCCAGGGGCGTGGTGTTCTCCAACCGTTCAATGATGATGGATGCCCGATACTGAATTGGCGACAGTTTCCGGTACCAGGCTGCAACCGGACGGGGAACGGGCAGCCCCTGGCTGACCAGGGTGTTCAGCAAGCGGAATTCGGCAAAGGATCGCACATCTGCCTCGCGCGTGAAGGCATAGGCGTATCGTGCAAATTTCGCCATTAACCCACCACGGCGATATTCCCGAAGCACTAACCTGTCATCTCCAGCCTGCAAAAACCAGGCACCGCCGCGGCCACCGCTGCTCACCGGCCTGGCCTGATCACCCCATGAGGCGGCATCGAACCAGTCTTCGGTAACCCTGCCTTCGTAGTCCGGATGGATCAGCATTGCCGAAGCCCTTTCCCGAATACAGATTTCAGACTCCGCCATGCTCGGTCCCCGGTCACCGAAATTGAAAGAATGCCCACCTTACCCGCTCACGCCGGGACGGGCGCGCGCGACTGAGTTAGAATGGGGGCCAGTTTACCAATGATTGCCGACAAAGCTCCACAGCCCCAGGCCACAACCTGAACCGGATCAAAATCTAATGAACTCCATCTGCATCCTGCGCCTGTCAGCCATCGGTGACGTGACCCACGTGATACCTGTTGTGCTGAGCCTTCAGGAACAACTCCCCAACGTAAAAATCACCTGGATTATCGGCAAAATCGAGGCAAAACTGATTGGCGACCTGCCCGGTGTCGAGTTCATCATTTTTGACAAAAAAGCCGGCCGAGCAGGCTACGCGGAGCTTCGCCGGAAAGTGAAAGGCCGAAAATTCGACGCTCTGCTACACATGCAGGTCGCTTTCCGAGCAAACCTGGCGGCGGCCTGCATCCCGGCGAAACTCAAAATCGGCTACGACAAGGCCCGAAGCAAAGACCTCCACAGCCTGTTTATCAATCGGCGCATCGCGCCCGCACCTCATCAGCATGTCAGGGACTGCCTGGCGAGCTTTCTGGAACCACTGGGGCTCAAGTCCGCGCCTCCCCGCTGGAAGATTCCGCTGTCGGACGCTGATCACGAATTTGCCCATGGCCATCTGGCCAAGGACAGGAAGAACCTGGTCATCAGCCCCTGCGCCAGCCATACACTGCGCAACTGGCCGGCGGAACGCTATGCGCAGCTGGCCGATTACGCCATTGAAAACCACGGCATGAAGGTCATTCTGGTGGGCAGCCCTGCACCGTTCGAGAAAGAGTATTGCGAGGCTATCGAGAGCACCATGAAACACCCGGTTCACAATATCTGTGGCCAGGATACCCTGAAACAGCTGACCGCCCTGATGAGCCATGCAGACCTGGTTGTGGCCCCCGACACGGGCCCGGCGCACATTGCCAGCGCCGTCGGAACCGATGTACTCGGACTATTCGCTGCCAGCAATCCTAACCGCTCAGGGCCATACAGCTCGCTGAAATGGTGTGTAAACCGCTATCCGGAAGCCCTGAAGCAATTCACGGGAAAATCCGTTGAAGAGGCCCGTTGGGGCGCCAAGGCGGAATTTGAGGGGGCGATGGAATTGGTATCGGTCGAGGACGTAACGGCCATGCTTGATCGATGGGTCGTGGAGCATTCAGGGTAACGGCACCCGCCCCTCAGGGGCGGATGCATACCGAAATGGGATTATTTCCGTGCGGTGTAGTCCTGGTAAGACTTCTCTTCCACAAAACGCGATCCCAGCGCCAGGTTCACTTCTTTTTTAATGGCCGCACGCTTGTCATTCGTGACATAAACAGCGCGTGCCAGCTCAATAAAGCGGGGACCAAAGTCCTGCTCCGCTTCCTGGTCACGGATGTCGTCCTCAATCACCCAAAGCTCCTCGTTAACCGCTTTGAGCTGCTTACGCAGATCGGCGATATCATCGGCTTTGTCGGCCACGGCTTCATCCCAGGTCTTGCTGAGCTCTTCCAGTTCAAGGCGAACATTTCTGACCTTTTCTTCGTCCTTGATGCGCTCGGATTTGATTTCGAGGATGGTGATCTTGTCCAGCACCTCACCAAAGGAAACGGGAACCTTGATTACGTCTGCCATTGTCTCGTCCTGCTTGCTCGTCGATTCCAAATAACAAGGCCGCCGGGGCCTGTTCAGCGCCGGCGGCCACTTCATACAGATACTGGCTGGATCAGCCTTTTACGTGGCTCAACCACTCTGAGTGCTTGTCCAGCTTCCCCTTAACCGCATCAAAATACATGCTCTGCAGCTTCTCGGTAATCGGCCCGCGCTTGCCTTCACCAATCTGGCGGCCATCCAGTTCGCGGATGGGCAGCACTTCGGCGGCGGTGCCGGTGAAGAAGGCTTCTTCGGCCACGTAGACTTCGTCGCGGGTGATGCGACGCTCTTTCACCTGCAGGCCCAGGTCTTTGGCGAAGTCGATGATGGTGGCGCGGGTGATGCCTTCCAGACAGGAGGTCAGTTCCGGCGTGTGCAGCACGCCGTCACGCACGATAAAGATGTTCTCGCCGGAGCCTTCAGCCACGTAGCCTTCGTTATCCAGCAGCAAGGCCTCTTCAGCACCGCCGGAGATGGCTTCGTTCAGGGCCAGCATGGAGTTAATGTAGTTACCATTGGCCTTGGCCTTACACATGGTGATGTTCACGTGGTGGCGGGTGTAGGAGGAGGTGCGCACCTTGATACCCAACTCTTTGGCTTCCGGCGACATGTAGGACGGCCAGCTCCAGGCGGCAACCATCACGTGCACTTTCAGGTTGTCGGCACGCAGGCCCATGCCTTCGGAGCCCAGGAACGCCATGGGGCGCAGGTAGGCTTCGTCCAGGTTGTTTTCACGAACCGCGGCACGCTGGGCTTCGTTGACCTCATCCTTGCTGAACGGCATTTTCATGTTCAGGATGTGAGCGGAGCGGAACAGGCGGTCGGTGTGCTCTTTCAGGCGGAAAATCGCCGGGCCGTTCGCGGTGTTGTACGCACGCACGCCTTCAAAACAGCCCAGGCCGTAATGCAGGGTGTGGGTAAGGACGTGGGTCTTGGCATCACGCCAGGGAACCATTTCACCGTCCAGCCAGATAACGCCATCGCGGTCAGCCATCGACATTCTGTTCTGCTCCTAAAAAAAGCGGTTTTCGGGGAACCGGCATTCTAGCAGGATTCTCTGCCGGAATTGAATGTTGCTTAATCGGCGAGCATCACTTTTTGCCACATGGATTGTATGTAAGCCCGCTCCTCGGGAAAGGCCTCTCCCTCCACCTGGCTGTTCAGGTTCTGCAGGGCCCTCCGGTGGATGGTGGATCTCAGGGTTATGAACACCTCCCTGAGCTTTTCGGTATCTTCCACCACCATCACGCCGGCACGACCCAGTTCTTCCATCTGCCGGATGTTGTCACTCCACTGGGTCAGTTCAGGGTGCTCGGCGCTCCAGGCCAACATCAGGTATTGCACCAGGAACTCGATATCAACAATGCCGCCGTTGTCGTGCTTGATGTGGAACACTTCTTCCCGCCGGGCCTCGGGCGTACCAAGATTGGCGCGCATTTTTTCCCGCATATCCACCACTTCCTTGCGCAGTGCCTGCTTGTCTCGTGGCTGGCAAAGAATGTTGTGGCGAATGGTTTCAAAGGCTTTCAGGGTATCCGGGCAACCCGCCACCCCACGGGCCCGCGCCAGGGCCTGGTGTTCCCAGGTCCAGGCATCGTTCTGCTGGTATTTTTCAAACGCCTGCAAGGTGCTGACCAGCAACCCGGAATTGCCCGACGGGCGCAGACGCATATCCACTTCGTACAACTGACCGGAGGGAGTCTGGGTGCTGAGGATGTGGACGATGCGCTGGCCGAGGCGGGTGTAGAACACGGCATTGTCTATGGGTTTGTCGCCGTCGGTGGCCAGTTCCGGGTCTGCCTGGTGCACAAACACCAGATCAAGATCCGAGGTATAGCCCAATTCTATGCCGCCGAGCTTGCCATAGCCGATGATGGCGAAGTCGGTATCACAGGCGGAGCCATCAGCCCGGCGCGGATAGCCGTGTCGGCTCACCAGGTTTGCGAACGCCACGTCCACCACGTGGTCCAGCACCACTTCGGCTATCCAGGTGAGGTAATCACTCACTTTCATCAACGGCAGGGTGCCTTTGATCTCAGAGGCAGCCACCCGCAGCACATGGGCCTTTTTGAAATAGCGCAGAGATTCCATCTGCTCTTCAAGGTCTTCATAGGGAATCCGCAGCATTTGCTGGCGCAGGTCGTCCTGCAATTCTTCCTTGGCGGGGGGCGTGTACAGGCTTTCGGCGTTCAGCAACTCGTCCAGCAACAGCGGGGTTTCCGCCAGCAGGCTGGCGATCCAGGGGCTATCGCTGCACAGGCGTACCAACTGTGTCAGGGCGCCGGGGTTCTCCATCAGGAGTACCATGTACGCCGTTCGGCGGAGGATTGCCTCCACCAGCTGAAGCACTCGTTCGAGCGTTTCAGAGGGATTCTCTACACCAGTGAGGGCACTTAACAGCAGTGGCATGAATTCATTCAGGCGCCGGCGGCCCTGGGTTTGCAGCGTCTGGACGGTGCGGCTGTCACGCAGATCCGCCAGTTTCTGGACGCTGTCCTCAGGGCGCTCAAACCCCTGCTCCGAGAGCCACTCCACGGCAGCAGCCGCCTCCATTTCTGCGAGCCAGAGTTCGAACCAACCATCCTCAATGCCGGCTTCGCCCTCCTGCTCCTCTTCCTCCGAGGCAATGATATTGGAAAAATGTGTGGCTACACGCTCACGATGCTCTGTCAGGGCCTTCTGGCAGGCGGACCAATCCTCGTAACCCATGATCCGTGATATCCGAGCCAGTGAGAGTGCATCGTCGGGCAGCTCCTGAGTCTGCTTGTCTTCCATGCCCTGAAGAGCATGTTCCAGATTTCTCAGGAACACATAGGCATCCCGAAGCTCCCGAACCACGGTGGAGGGCAGTAGTTCCAGCTCCTCTAACTCTTTAAGGATCACCTGCAGTTCCCGCTGCTGAAGCTCCCGGTCCCGGCCGCCCCGAATCAGCTGAAACGCCTGCACCACAAACTCGATTTCACGGATGCCGCCGCTGCCCAGCTTGATGTTGTTTTCCAGCCCTTTGCGGCGCACTTCCCGGCTGATCATTGCCTTCATATTGCGCAGCGATTCAAAGGCACTGAAATCAATGTACTTCCGGTAAACGAAGGGCCGAAGGCTACTCATCAGCACCTCCCCTGCCCGCTGGTCGCCCGCCACTACCCGGGCTTTCACCATCGCGTAGCGTTCCCAGTCACGGCCCTGGTCCTGATAGTAGGTTTCCAGCGCTGCGAAACTCAGGGCCAGGGCGCCGCTCTGGCCGTAGGGGCGCAGGCGCATATCCACACGGAACACAAAGCCGTCGGCGGTGATCTGGTCCAGCGCCTGGATCAGTTTTTGCCCAAGACGAATAAAGAACTGCTGGTTATCCAGGGCTCGCCGACCACCGCGCGTTTCGCCCTTGCCCGGGAAGGCGAAGATAAGATCAATATCAGAAGAGACGTTCAGTTCACGGCCGCCGAGTTTGCCCATGCCCAGCACCACCATTTTCTGGGGAGCTTCCTCGCCGGTGACCGGGTCTTTGCCCCAGGGCGTGCCGGACTCTTCACAAGCCTGTTCGTACAGCCAATCCAGCGCGCCATCAATACAAGTATCGGCGAACGCACTGGTGGCGGCGATGGTTTCCTGAAGGTCGGCCCATTTAAGGAGGTCCCGCCAGATAATCCGGAACTGGATCTCCCGCCGGAATTGCCTGAGTGCGGCGTGCAACGCCGGTTCAGAATCCACCGAGCCCAGGAGAGATGCCCAGCGCTCCGCCAGCCAGGATTCGGTGGTCGGCTCATGCAGCGGCCGGGCCTGAACCGCGGAGCGGACCTGCTCGGGGTGCCTCTCCAGGGTCTGTCGCAAAAAAAGGCTGCGGGCGGAGGCTTCTGCAATATCTGCTTCAGAGAGTGCGGCGGCCCCGGTTAACCAGCCCGGAACACCGTCCGGAAATATTGACGGCCAGCAGGCCGACACATCGCTTGCCAGTTCCGCCGGCAGTGAACCCCAAGGCTCAGACATAACGCAAACCCCTGTCTCTCTGATATATTTCCGGTACTGTATAACGAACTCGCCAAGGACTGAACAGGCACGCCAACTCTATGATGCGCAATCGCCGCCCGCTGAATCCCGAACATGCCCAGTCTCACCTACCCATGGGCGGCCTGATCCGCAATCGTATGCGTCGGCTCTTTGTCATACTGGGTTGCTTGCTCATCACCCAGATACTGATCATCTGGGCCGCCGAGCCTCTGACGCTGTTCGAGGCGGCGTGGATGACCATGACCACTCTGGTTACCGTGGGCTACGGCGATTTCGCCCCAGAAACCACCGTTGGCCGTCTGAGCACCATCCTGCTGATGTTTATCAGTGCCATCACACTGCTGACACTGATCGTCAGCGACTATATTGAATACCGGTTCTACCGCCGTGAACGAATCCTGACCGGACGCTGGATTTACAACATGAAAGATCACATCGTAATCATCAACACTCCACGAAGTGGCGGCGAGCAGTACTTTATGCGCTTTGCCTCCCAGATCCGCTCGGTACCGGAATACCACACGGTACCCATCATGCTGCTGACCCGTCAGTTCCCGGGAGGGCTGCCTGCAGAACTCACCGATTGCGGGATGGTTCATTTTCACGGCGCAGGTAACGATCCAGAAGCCCTGAAAGCGGTGCATGCTGGCAGTGCCAAACACATCATCGTGCTCGCCGCAGACGAATCCGATTCGTTCTCAGACAGTCTGACCTTCGATATCGCCCACCGGCTTGCTGAGTCCAACCTCGGTGCAAGGACCACCGTGGAATGCGTGAGCGACCCCAACCGGGCCAGATTCAAAGCCCTGGGCGTGCGAACCACCATCCGCCCAGTGCGCACCTACCCGGAGATCATGGTGCGGGCCGTGGTGGCACCCGGCTCAGAGAAGGTGCTGGAAGACATGTTCAACTACGAGCGCGACCATCCTCACCGCTATGATCTGGAGTTGGACGACCTGGTGTGGGCTGACATTGTCAGCGCACTCGTGCGCCACGGCATAGGCACCGCCCTAGCGTACATCGATCACGACAATGAAGTGATTTGTCACCCTCCCACCAACGAAGAGGTTGAGGGCAAGGGACTGATTGTGCTGGTCCGATCAACAGACACCCCATCAGTATCAGTGGTGGAGGAGGCCCTGGACCGGTACCGGGAATTCCTCAAGCAGTGGCGAGACCTGCACAGTGACAACGAGCAGAAAGCCGAAGCGATGACTCCGAAAGAGTAAGGTAACGAATGTCATACTTGGACTCCGAATTCTACCAGCCCTTATTTGAGGCCATCGCCACTGAGGACCAGGCGCAGATTCAGGCTGCGGCCGCCACCTTCAATGCCGCTGACCTTGCGGAATTTGTTGAAGAGAATCCGGACAACGAAGAGGGCGTTCGTCTGCTCCGGGCTTTGACAACAGAACAAAGCGCCAAGGTATTCGGGTATATCGGCCCCAACACCCAAACGTTGATCGCGGAGCTCTTGCCCACCCGAGACCTGGCTGAGCTGGTAACCGCCATGCCCTCGGACGAACGGGCCGACTTCTTCAACCTGTTGGATGAGAACCGCCAGCACACCCTGTTCCAGTCCCTGGCCAGCAAAGAACGGGAAGACCTCCGGCGCCTCGCCAGCTTCGAGGAAGGCACCGCCGGAGCTCTGATGAGCTCGGAATACGCGGTGATCAGCACCGGCATGTCGGCCAGCGCGGCCATTAACCTGCTCCGAAACACCGCGCCGGATAAAGAGACCATTTACCAGGCCTACGTGATCGACAATCAGCACAAACTGGTGGGGGCTGTCTCCCTTCGGAACCTGATTACCGCCATGCCTGGCACGCCCGTAGACGACCTGATTGCCACTGGTCTCGTGACCGCCAGCACCGACACCCCTCAGGAAGAAGTGGCCCGACTGATATCACGCTACGACTTGCTGGCACTGCCAATTCTGGATCACGACGAACGGCTGGTGGGCATTGTCACCTACGATGACGCCATGGATGTTGCCGAAGAAGAAGCCACCGAAGACATTCACAAAGGCGCCACGGTCGGCAAGCTCGAAACCAGTCTGAGAGACGCAACACCGTTCTCTCTTTATCGATCCCGGGTTCAGTGGCTGGTAATTCTGGTGTTTGCCAATATATTCACCGGCGCGGGCATAGCCTACTTTGAGGAGATTATTTCCGAGCACATTGCCCTGCTGTTCTTCATGCCCCTGCTGGTGGCCAGTGCCGGTAACGCCGGGGCGCAGTCCGCCACGCTGATGGTACGGGGCATGGCCACCGGCGATGTCACGGTAGCCGACTGGGGCAAACTGCTGGGCAAAGAAACCCTGGTAGCCAGTGCTCTTGGCATTACCATGGCCATTGCGGTGATGGCGGTTGGGTTTCTGCGGGCAGGGCCGGAAATTGCCTTTGTGGTCGCGGTCACCATGATCGCCGTGGTGATGGTGGGCAGCCTGATCGGCATGCTGCTGCCTTTCCTGCTGGATAAGCTGAAGTTTGACCCGGCTACGGCCAGTACACCGCTGATTACCACCATTGCCGATGTCAGCGGTGTGTTGATTTATTTCAGCGTGGCCACGGCGCTACTGGGACTCAATTAGAAGATGAACCTGCCAGCGCCAGCTGAAGCGCTCCAAGACGGGGCGCTTTATCTATCAGCTCTGGCACAGCGTATTGGCCTATTATTGCCTGGACTTCATCCCACAACGCCTGATCTCTCGCTTGTGTAGCCGACTTTTTTACCTGCAGCAAAGAAGACTCAGGGCAGATCAGAGGTTTTTGCAGAAGCCAACCGAGACTAAGCTGATGGAGAAACTCGGTGACCGACAACTCGCCAGGGGCCTGGTCCAGTTCAGGCCGATAAATTCCGGCCAGGTAATACCCCTGCTCAGCCTTACTCACCAGGTTCAGAAGTACCGGCACTTCATCGGCCAGCGCCTTGGCCCAAGACATCAGTGCTGCAGGGTTTCCTGACTTTAGCTCGAATTCCACTTCGTGGAGGGCTCGGGATTGTCCCCCACCCACAATCTCGCCGGAGTCCACGGCCACTTCAACAAGCGCATCCGCAGTTTCCAGCATGACCACCTGGCGGGTGAAGTTAGTTTCAAAGGCCACCTGGAGTTGCTGAAGATCCAGCTGTTGTTTCAAGGGCGTACTTTCGAGCAGCGACAGATCCAGCTCAGGCCCCGGCAGCGGCCACTCCCACTCCTGCCGGCGATGGGCGCCATCAACAAATTCGCCCTGGGTTTTCAGAGTCTGGATGTAGCGATTTCCGGATTGCCTCACACGAAGCGCCGCCCTGGCCCTGTTGAGCGCTGCGCCTGGCGTATCGTAGTAGCGATTCACCAGAAGTTTTTGGCCACCAGGCCTGGCCTCAGGCTGCGCAAGCAACCACTCCAGGGCTTGCGCCTGCGCCCGTTCCGATAGGGTCAGTTTGATTTCAAGTTCGACGGCCATGACAGACTCCAAAAAACGGGCCCCTAAAAATACAAAAACCGGTGACCAGAGTCACCGGTTTTTGAGACTACTTGATTAGCTGGTTAGCTGATCAGAAGTAGTAAACAGCACCGATAGCGGCAATGGAGCGCTCGTCGCTTTCTACGATGTTACCCTGACTATCGACATATGTGCCATATGCACCATTATCGCCGCCACCGAGGTAACCCTCAAAGAACACGTACATGTTATCCGAAAGATTGTGCAGCGCCTGCAGCGTGATGGTGTCCATATCCAGACCGTTATCATCACGATCCATCAGTTCATAAGCCAACGCGAACTGGTTTTTGCCCAGCGTGTACACGCCCATCACGCCGAACTTATCGAACGCATCCTTGGTGGTGTGGTACTCACCAGTCAGGCGAAGGTTGTCAACGCTGTAGCTCGCACGCAGGCCATAAGTGTTTTCGTTTGAACCAGGACCATCGTTTGAGTCAACTGCGAAAGCCAGTTCCAGCGCGTCAACTTCGTACATAGCGGCCAGCTGCCACGGATAAGATTTCTCTCCGTTATTACTGACATCTCCGTCACCGTTGAACTGCAGCGCGGCACCAACAGTCAATCCACCAAACGACGGTGAACGATACTGGATGAGATCGCTCTCACCAGTTGTGTATCCTGGGCCAATGTTCAGAGTCGCCACTTCGAAGAACTGATTGATCTCATCAACTGCGGTTTCATAGGTAGAATCGTCTTTACCTACCCAAAGCTGACCAAAGGTCTCACCACGAACACCGATGTAGGCTTCATCAATCTCATAGATGCCGGAACCATCATCGTTGTTGTCGTCAGCGTTGAAGTGGAATTCGGCCTTAAAAAAGCCCTCAACGCCCGGAGCGATCTGATGGTTGTGCAGAACGCCAATGGTAGAACCATTGTCGAAGTGCTGAACTTCCGACGGGCCGCCGTCGACATTATCATGAGTAACGGCCAGCTGGATGTTACCGTAGATAGTCGGCAGGTTGCTTTCCTGGGCCAGAGCAGCGCCAGAGAAGGTTGCAGCTGCGATAGCAGAAGCAAGGATAGTTTTTTTCATGTTGCGTCTTCCTTTTTGAGTTAACTCAGGTTTTCGACGGGTTCTAAATCCCGATTTTTGCTGGCAAAACAGCCTGAGCTGCGCTTGCCGGACTCCTGATCGCCTCCCATTTATATCCTGCGGGATACGACATTTTTTCTTCTTATGTGCCCAAGCCAATCGGCTGAGCCTTAAATCTCAACCACTTAACAGCCTTTCTTAAAGCTCTTAGTGATGACCCTGTTTTAATACAATGAATGTTTTTTTGCAAATTTTTAACAACCGGTTTTTAGCCTTTTTGGTGCCTGTAAGGCAACCCCTTATGCCCAAAAATTCTTCAGCTTCTCGACGGGCACATCACTCAAATTCGAGGCCAGAACAGGCTTTTCTTTTTCAAAACAGCCAGTTAAACAAAACTCAAGCACATCGTGGCATCTTCCGCGAATCCTATACCACGCAACGCAGCACCATAAGCGCGCACTCAGGCAATGCGCGCAACATTTCAGGGCATTAATGTTTCCGGGCAACCTCCAACAAGAAGGTAACCGGCCCGTCATTCGTCAGTGCCACTTTCATATCGGCACCGAACTCTCCCTTCTGCACACGCTCGCGCCCCATCTGGTTACAGGCGCTCAGTAGGAACTCGCGATACAACGCATCTGCCAGCCCCGGTGTAGCGGCCAGGGAAAATCCCGGGCGGGTACCTGAACGGGTATCGGCAGCGAGTGTAAATTGGGGAACCACAAGGATGGAGCCGCCGGCATCCTGAACATTTACGTTCATTCGGCCCTGCTCATCCGGAAAAACCCGATAGGAGAGAATTTTTCGGCACAGTTCCTTTGCCTCACTCGGTGAGTCGTCCCTTTCAACACCCAACAGCAACAAAAGCCCCTTGCCAATGCTGGCAATTTTTCGGCCATCAACCGTTACGCTGGCTTCCGATACTCGCTGGATAAGTCCTTTCATTCAATCCCTTGAGCAACTACTTCGAGGGTTAAAAGTCAGAAACGTTCGAGAGTGTATCGGCGGTTAACACGGGCCGCAACCCCCTCGGGTCAAGAAAAGATAAACCCGTCACCCAGCTGGAGAATTTGTGTTTGAGACCACATCTTCCACGCTGCGTATGAGTGTATCGATGATTGCGGGTTCCGAGGCAGAGTGCCCGGCATCGCGGATAATGCGGAGATCCGCTTCGGGCCAGGCCTGGCTTAGCGCGAGGGCGTTATCCAGAGGGCAAACCATGTCATAGCGTCCGTGAACAATCACCCCCGGAATCCCCGCCAGCCTTGATGCATTGCGCACAATCTGGTCAGCCGCCAAAAACGCCTGATTCATGAAGTAATGGCACTCAATCCGTGCCAGGGCAATCGCCACATGGGGGTGGGCGAAGCGCTCGACCACTCTGGGATTAGGATGCAAGGTTGCGCAACGTCCTTCCCAGATTGACCAGGCCTTGGCTGCCTGAATCTGTTCCAGCTCATTGGGGCTGGTCAGCCTGCGGTAATACGCGGACACCAGATCGTCGCGTTCAGCTTCCGGGATTGGGGCCACGAAATCCTGCCAGTAATCCGGGAACACCCGGCTTGCACCTTCCTGATAGAACCAGTGGATGTCTTTGGGGCGGCACAGAAAAATCCCCCTGAGGACCAGCCCGGAGACCCGCTCAGGGTAGGCCTGAGCGTACACCAGGCTGAGGGTGGACCCCCAGCTTCCGCCGAACAGCAGCCAGCGATCAATACCCAGAAACTGGCGAACGGTTTCCATGTCTTCGATCAGCTTGTCGGTGCTGTTCCCCTCCAGTTCCGCAAGCGGGGTGGATCGCCCTGCCCCGCGCTGGTCCATCAGAATGATCCGGAAGCGTTCAGCATCAAAATATCGCCGGTGATTACCCTCACAGCCACCACCTGGCCCCCCATGCACCACTAACACAGGAATACCCTCCGGGTTGCCGGACTCTTCCAGGTAAAGCTCATGGGGCTCTTCCACCGCGAGGTGGTGACGAGCGTAAGGCTGGATTTCAGGATACAGGCTCAGCATGACGAACTCCGTTTCAGGGATAACGGTAGTCTAGGAGTCTGCGCGGCAGAAGTGTTTTGAGCAAGTGCCTCCGCCGCGCCGAATCACGGTTGTGCCCGAGAGTATAGGCGCAGTATCCAACCGGATAGAGTCACGATTTTCTGTCTAGGCAATCAAGACGGTTATAGGCAAGTTCACAACCGTAGCCCGACCACTCAGCACGGCCCAGCACGCCGCCTCAGATCGCCTATGTCAGCCTCATCAGCGAACTCATCCGCCTGAGGTTAAGCGACAGGCAGACCAGATCCCATTCGCCTTGCACGGCATTAAGCCCCCTCAGGCTGAACTGCCGGAAGCCCAGAATATGCTTGATCCAGCCATTAACCGCCTCAACCAGATACTTGCGCCGGGCGTAAACCGATCGCCCCGTCGCGGTGGCCAGCTTCTCGGCCATCCGTGACGTGGCGGGATAACCGCTCGCGTCTATCTCTGCGCTCTTTTTCCCTTCCCGACGCAGCGAGACATAACCGTCGATCCTTTTGTCCTCCAGGGACTGTAAGTCGTCTTCTTTACGGTAACCGGCATCGGCCAGGCATTGTTGCGGATAGGTTTTCAGGATGTCTTTCACGTCATCCAGTAGCGGTATCAGGCGACCCTGATCACTGGCATTGCTGCCCAGATGATTAGCGACAATCAGTTGGAATTCACCATCCACGGCCAACTGGCCGTTGTAGCATTGCTGGAACCCATCCGCCGTTTTCATAATCCGGCTTTGCGGGTCGGTAAAGTTGCTTTGATCTTTGTCGTCCGGCACCCCGTAATCTCGCTTGAAGTTCCGGCCACCGCGGGGTGGGCGGCGATCATCGTCCGGGTGCCGGCCTTTGGCTGTATCCCGCGCTTTCTGATCCGCTTCCAATTTCTCCTTGGCAGCGCGGATCTTGTCCAGTCGCGCCTGTCGGTACTGCAACTCCTCAGGTAGCTCATCACCCCGCTGATCCGGGCCGAACTGCCGATCTTCCGACTCATCCGTTCGACGGGCCTGACGACATAGCCCATCGATCTCTTTCGATAAACGATCTTCTTCCTCGCCCATGCGGCCATAGCTCATGGCCTTGTGCTTACTGGCATTAGCCCGAATCTTTGTGCCATCAATCGCCAGTGTTCCCAGCGTGATCAGCTCCGCCTCCCGGGCAATCCGTACGACTTGAATGAAGATGGCCTTGAAGGCGACCAGATGGTGTTTGCGGAAATCACAGATCGTGCGGTGCTTGGGAAAATTACCCGCAGCCAGAACCCGAAAGGCGACGTCTTCCTCCAACTTCCGGGCAATCTTGCGTGAGGAGAATACGCCGGTGGCGTAGGCGTAAATAAGAACCTTCAGCATCATCCGCGGATCGAACGGCGAGTTACGCCGACCGTTGCCTTCGTAGCGGGCGTAAAACGCACTCAAATCCAGCTCCTCGACAACATCACTGACAAAATAGGCCAGGTGGCCATCAGGCAGCCACTCGTTCAGGCTTGGGGGAAGGAGCAATTCCTGGTCGGGCGAGTACGGGCGGAAAGTGGTTCCCATCAGACGTCCTGTTGCCGAAAAATTTTCGGTTTATTATGCCAGAAACGAGCTTCTGCCGCGCAGACTCCTAGCTGAGATTAGCGAAGGGAATCACGGTAACGCTTGAGGAAACATGAAAAGCCAAAACAAAAGAATATCGGCCACGGACAACACGGACGTTCACGGACGAAGGAGTAGCTCTTTCCTTGAGCTGTCCGTGTACGTCCGTGTTGTCTGTGGCATAAAGTCTTTTACTTCTTACCGGCGCGCTTACGCTCGTTCTCGGTCAGCAGTTTCTTACGCAGACGGATCGACTTGGGCGTTACCTCTACCAGCTCATCGTCATCAATGAACTCAAGCGCCTGCTCCAGGGTGAACTTGATGGGCGGCACCAGGCCGATCACTTCGTCTTTACCGGAAGCACGCATGTTGTCCAGCTTCTTGCCCTTGGTGGGGTTAACCACCAGGTCGTTGTCGCGGCTGTGGATACCACACAGCTGGCCTTCATAGATCTCCTGACCCGGGTCGAGGAACAGCTTGCCACGGCTCTGCAGGGTTTCCAGCGAGTAGGTCAGCGCGGTACCGGTCGCCATGGAAACGATAACGCCGTTCTGGCGGCTGGTTACGTCACCCATTTTCACCGGGCCGTAGTGGCTGAAGGTGGAAGTCAGGATGCCGGTACCGGAAGTCATGGTCAGGAAGGTGTTCCGGAAACCGATCAGGCCGCGGGCCGGAATGGTGTATTCCAGGCGGATTCGGCCCTTGCCGTCCGGGATCATGTTGGTCATGTCACCCTTACGCAGACCCATCTGTTCCATGATCGCGCCCTGGTGCTGCTCTTCGATGTCGATGATCACGTTTTCGTACGGCTCTTCCTTCTGACCGTTTACTTCCTTGACCACCACTTCCGGACGGCCTACGGCCAGCTCGAAGTTTTCGCGACGCATGTTCTCGATCAGAACCGACAGGTGCAGTTCACCACGGCCAGACACCTTGAACTTGTCAGCCGAGTCGCCTTCTTCAACCCGCAGCGCCACGTTGTGCAGCAGCTCCTTTTCCAGACGCTCTTTGATGTTACGGCTGGTCACGTACTTGCCTTCTTTGCCGGCAAACGGTGAATCGTTTACCTGGAAAGTCATGGATACGGTGGGCTCGTCAACGGTCAGTGCCGGCAGTGCCTCAACATTGGCGGGGTCGCATAAGGTATCAGAGATGTACAGCTGATCCAGACCACTCACGCACACAATGTCGCCAGCCTGCGCTTCTTCAACTTCCACACGCTGCAGGCCTGAATGGCCCATGATCTTCAGGATACGACCATTACGCTTCTTGCCATCGGCGCCAACAGCCACCACCGGAGTGTTGGTTTTAACCTTGCCGCGCATGATGCGGCCAATACCGATAACCCCCAGAAAGCTGTTGTAGTCCAGCTGGGAGATCTGCATCTGGAACGGGCCATCAAGGTCAACCGCCGGAGCCGGCACGTGGTCAACAATCGCCTGGAACACGGCATCCATGTTGTCTTGCAGGTCTTCGTGATCCAGACCGGCAATGCCGTTCAGGGCGCTGGCGTAAACAATCGGGAAATCCAGCTGCTCGTCGGTGGCACCCAGGTTGTCGAACAGGTCGAATACCTGGTCTACAACCCAATCCGGGCGGGCGCCGGGGCGGTCAATCTTGTTTACGACCACAATCGGGCGCAGGCCCGCTGCGAACGCTTTCTGGGTTACAAAGCGGGTTTGCGGCATGGGGCCGTCGATGGAATCCACCACCAGCAGCACACTGTCTACCATGCTCATGACGCGCTCTACTTCGCCGCCAAAATCCGCGTGCCCCGGGGTGTCCACGATGTTGATATTGTAGTCCTTCCATTTAAGGGCAGTATTCTTGGCCAGAATGGTAATGCCACGCTCTTTTTCCTGGTCATTGGAATCCATAACGCGCTCGTTCTCGAGCTCCTTACGGTCCAGAGTGCCAGACTGGCGCAACAACATGTCTACCAGGGTGGTTTTACCGTGGTCAACGTGGGCAATAATGGCAACGTTTCTAAGCTTATCAATCACAACGGGTATCCTGCAGAATTTAGCGGCGAGCAGTATATAGAAAAGTCCATGTCGATAATATGAAGAATAGTGCCTAATATGTAACCAATCGACTAATGCACCGTTATCAGGCAGGATAAGAATCAATGCACCAATAAAGTGCACACATTCAGTGCAACCAATGCCTGTAAGCTGCACTCCGGTGCGCCAGAATCGCCCCAAAGCCTTGCCGCTGCGCTGTTCTGGCGCAAAACCGAAAAACTGGCAAGCCCCTTGCTTATCCTTGTGCAGCCGTAATTGAAAGGTAAGAGCCAACAGCTTCTGTTAAGCTGCCCTGACCTGAAAAAGATCGGGCTTCAGCCCGCTGAACGATCCGGCATAACGAACACGACATCACTACGGAGCATGCACAATGTCCAAGACGATTGATTTGATCAAAGAACACGAAGTGAAATGGATTGACCTGCGCTTCACCGACAGCCGCGGAAAAGAGCAGCACGTCACCCTGCCCGCCACCGAAGCCGATGAAGATTTCTTTGCTGACGGCAAAATGTTTGACGGCTCCTCTATTGCTGGCTGGAAAGGTATCAACGAATCCGACATGATCCTGATGCCGGACGACGAGACCGCCGTACTGGATCCGTTCACCGAAGAAACCACTGTCAACATCACCTGCAACATTGTAGAGCCTTCTACCATGCAGGGTTATGAGCGCGATCCCCGCTCTGTTGCCCGTCGTGCCGAAGAATACCTGAAGTCCACCGGCATCGCCGATGGCGCGCTGTTTGGCCCGGAGCCCGAGTTCTTCGTGTTCGATTCCGTTAAATGGAATGTGGACATGCAAGGCGCGTCTTACCACATTCACTCTGAAGAAGCTGCCTGGGTTTCCGGCGAAGACTTCGATCGCAACAACATCGGCCACCGCCCAGGCGTGAAAGGCGGCTATTTCCCGGTTCCGCCGGTCGACAGCCTGCACGACCTGCGTGGCGCCATGTGTGCCGCCATGGAATCCATGGGCCTGGAAATTGAAGTACACCACCACGAAGTGGGCACCGCTGGCCAGTGTGAAATCGGCGTTGGCGCCAACACCCTGACCCGCAAAGCTGACGAAGTTCAGATTCTGAAGTACTGTGTACACAACGTGGCCCACGCCTACGGCAAAACCGCCACCTTCATGCCCAAGCCGGTGGTTGGTGACAACGGCTCCGGCATGCACGTACACATGTCCCTAAGCAAAGACGGCAAGAACCTGTTCGCCGGCGACAGCTACGCGGGCCTGAGCGAAGCCGCCCTGTACTACATCGGTGGTGTGATCAAGCACGCCAAGGCCATCAACGCCTTCACCAACCCGGCCACCAACAGCTACAAGCGTCTGGTTCCGGGCTATGAAGCACCGGTAATGCTGGCCTACTCTGCCCGCAACCGCTCTGCCTCTATCCGTATCCCGTATGTAAACAGCCCGAAAGCACGTCGTATCGAAGTGCGCTTCCCTGACCCGGCGGCTAACCCGTACCTGGCGTTCGCAGCCCTGATGATGGCCGGCCTGGACGGCATCCAGAACAAGATCCACCCTGGCGATGCCATGGACAAGGATCTGTACGACCTGCCGAAGGAAGAAGCGCTGAACATTCCGAAGGTTGCCGAGACCCTGTCTGAAGCCTTGGACTGCCTGGCAGAAGACCACGAGTTCCTGACCCGTGGCGGCGTGTTCACCGAAGACATGATCGCAGGCTACATCGACCTGAAGCGTGGCGAAGTTGAGAAACTGAACATGACCACTCACCCGGTTGAGTTCCAGCTTTACTACTCCTGCTAATGTAGCGCACCAATATGGTGCAAAGCATTCCAGCCTTAAAGCCCCGCCTCGTGCGGGGCTTTTTTGTGCCGCTTTTCGCAAATCCGACCAAACACCCCGCGCCCTTAACGATATGTAACCAAGGGATTGCCCTCCGGCGTTGAAATGCCCGGAGCCGCCACCGATAATCGAGACAGTTCACTACCGCAGGTTATTGTCATGAAAGCACCGCTCACCCTCGCCACCGGCTTGTTACTGCTGGCCACCGCATCGGTTCACGCTGAGGTTTACCGCCATGTGGATGCTCAGGGCAATGTAACCTTCTCGGACGAGCCCATGCAGGGTGGGGAAGAAATCGAGGTTAAACCGGTAACCACCATCACACTGCCAAAGCCTGACGCGGTGAGAGAAACCGAACAGTTGCTTGAGGAAGTGGAGCGCGAAGGTGCAGCCTATGAGAGCCTTTCCCTGATCTCCCCTGAGAACGACCAGGCCTTCCACAGTGGCAACGGCGACGTCACCTTTGAAGTGCGTAGCACCCCGAGCCTTCGGCGCGGTCATCGCTATGAGGTTACTCTGGACGGCCAACCGGTTGGCCAAAGTACCTCTGGCTCCATCACCGTCCGCAATATTGACCGGGGCACCCATCAGGCGGGTGTTCACATCGTGGATCGCGATGGCATACAGGTAAAAAGCGGCCAGCCAATCACCTTTACCATTCACCGCCCTTCCCGCCTGAACTGACATTTGCGCACCACTTTAGTGCAACTGCACCACGATAAAGCCATACTTTGGGCAGCGAAGGGGCAAAACCCCGGCTGCCTGTAGCGACAAGCTCCCCATCTGCACCAACCTACAGCACCCGGATGCCCTCCGGGCCCCGCTGTGCCCGTACTTAGACCATCATCTTATCTCAGCAGGCAAAACTGGTTCGCTTTTTGCAAAACCGGGGTAACCACCATGAGTTTAAAACGGAAACCAAGCATGTCGTTCCAACCATCCATCTCGCTGGGAAGCGGTTATAAGAGCATTCTGGACAGCCTGACCACGGCCGTTCTGGTGCTGGGAAACGACCTGACCATCCGTTACCTGAACCCCGCCGCCGAAAGTCTGTTTGAAACCAGCATGACCCGTAGCCAGGGCCTGCCCCTGAAAGACGTTCTGCTCGATTCTGCGGACGCCCTGAAAACCCTGTATGCGGCAGCAGGCAATGGCCAATCCTACACCCGGCGAGAAGCAGAGTTCGCTTTACTGAGCGGCTCAAGGCTGACGGTGGACTATTCGGTGACACCCATCAGCCTTGAGCCCATGGAGCTGTTGATCGAGATCCAGCCCCGGGACCGGCTGATGCGCATCAGCCGCGAGGAAGACATCATCTCCCAACAGGAGACCACCCGGATCCTGGTTCGCGGCATGGCCCATGAAATCAAGAACCCATTGGGCGGCATTCGTGGCGCGGCTCAACTGCTTGACCGGGAGCTGAACGATGAAGACCAGCGCGAATACACCCGGGTAATCATTGACGAAGCAGACCGCCTGCGCAGCCTGGTCGATCGTATGCTCGGCCCCAACAAGGCGTTGAAGATTGCACCCACCAATATCCACGAGGTGCTGGAGCGGGTACGTACTCTGGTTGAGGCTGAGAGCAAAGGCCGGGTCCGCCTGAAACGGGATTACGACCCCAGCATCCCCGAGTTCCCGGGCGACAAGGAACAACTGATCCAGGCGTTCCTGAACATCGCCCGCAACGCTATGGAAGCCGCCTTCGAGAACGAAGGCGCCACGCCTTCCGATGTACCGCCGACCATCACTTTCCGTACCCGTGCGCTTCGCCAGTTCACCATCGGCCACCGTCGTCATCGGCTGGTGTGCCGGGCCGACATCATCGATAACGGCCCGGGTATTCCAGCGGATCTTCTGCAGAACATCTTTTATCCCATGATCAGTGGCCGGGCCTCAGGAACCGGCCTTGGCCTTTCCATTACCCAAAGCATCATCGGCCAGCACCGAGGGCTGGTGGAGTGTGAGAGCGAGCCCGGAAGAACCGATTTCATCATCTTCCTGCCTCTGGAGGACAACCAATGAGCCAACCGGCAAACGTCTGGATTATCGACGACGACAAGAGCATTCGCTGGGTGCTGGAACGCGCCCTGAACCAGGCCGGTATGCAGCCGCGCGTCTTTGACAGCGGCGAAAGCATCATGATGCGACTGGAACACGAACAGCCCGATGCCATCGTCAGCGATATCCGCATGCCCGGAGTAGACGGCATCACCCTGCTTTCACAGATTGTCGACAAGCATCCGGATGTGCCGGTGATCATCATGACCGCCCATTCGGACCTGGAAAGTGCGGTTACCAGTTATCAGACCGGTGCCTTCGAATACCTGCCCAAGCCCTTTGATGTGGACGATGCCGTGGCCCTGGTGAAACGCGCTGTGGCCCACAGTCATGAAAAACGGGCCGCCAGCGAACCCCAGGCCGACAGCGCCCAGCGCAATACCGAAATCATCGGTGAAGCTCCGGCCATGCAGGAAGTGTTCAGGGCCATCGGCCGCTTGTCCCACTCCAACATCACGGTGCTGATCAACGGCGAAAGCGGTACCGGTAAGGAGCTGGTTGCCCAGGCCCTGCATAACCACAGCCCGCGGGCCCGTAACCCTTTCATTGCCCTGAATATGGCGGCGATCCCCAAAGACCTGATTGAGTCTGAGCTGTTCGGCCACGAAAAGGGTGCTTTCACCGGTGCCGGTGCCGCCCGCCAGGGGCGGTTTGAACAGGCAAACGGCGGCACCCTGTTTCTGGATGAAATCGGTGATATGCCAGCCGACACCCAGACCCGTCTGCTGCGAGTATTGGCCGATGGCGAATTCTATCGGGTAGGCGGCACCACCCCGATTAAAGTGGATGTGCGTATCATCGCCGCCACTCATCAAGACCTGGAAAAACTGGTCCAGGCAGGTAGCTTCCGGGAAGACTTATTCCACCGCCTGAACGTTATCCGCGTGCATCTGCCCAAGCTGGCGGAGCGGCGGGAAGACATTCCCCGCCTGATGCAGCACTTCCTGAAACGGGCCGCCAAGGAACTGGCGGTAGAGCCCAAGTTGTTGCGCCCGGATGCCGAAGAGTACCTGACCACCCTGCCGTGGCCCGGTAACGTCCGCCAGCTGGAAAACACCTGCCGCTGGCTGACCGTGATGGCCAGCGGGCGCGAGATTCATGTAGATGACCTGCCCCCCGAACTCCTGCACCAGGCGGAAAGTGAGCACAGCGCCACTGGCCAGACCTGGCAGGAAGGCCTGAAAAACTGGGCAGAACAGGAACTGAAGCGCGGCAAGAAGTCGATCCTGGACACCGCCGTACCGGAGTTCGAGAAGATTATGATTGAGGTGGCCCTGAAGCATACCGGCGGGCGCCGCCGGGATGCCTCCGTGCTGCTTGGCTGGGGCAGGAATACGCTGACCCGGAAGATCAATGAGCTCGGCCTGGACCATCCGGAAGGGGAGGAGGATTAACATCCCTCCCCGCCCGTTGGCTATCAGTTAGCGGGCACTTCCCGCCAGTAGATGATGCGGTCGTTGCCCCGGTATACGCCAAACGTGGCGGTAGCGGAGGGGTCTGCTAACACCCCATCGTTGTTCCAATCGTCTTCCAGCCACTCCGGAACATCCCAGGTCAGCAGATCGGTGCCCTGGGTACCAAGAGGTTCCAGGCGCAATGGCCCGGCTGTGCCCTGGTCGAAAACCCCGGAATCCGCAAGCAGCGCATGGTGAGTTTCGGCCGAATCAATATCGGTCGTTGTCCACGTGGTGCAACTGTCCGCATCATGGGTAACAAACCGCCCGCCCTCGAAAGACTCCACCCTGAACGGCATAAACAAGGCCTCCACCGTTTCCGGGCCGTAAACGTTCTCCATGATCAGCCGGCCGTAGCGGATCTCAAAAGAGGCCTCCGGTTCGAAGTCATAGGGGGCCGCCTCGGCCTGAACACCGTCGGTATCCTGAACCGATGTGACGGTAAATTCTAACTGCGGCAAGAATGGCTCTATACGCGTGACCGGGCTCTTCGGATACTCGAACTGATCGTTCGGGTTGAACGAGAACAATATAAGTCCGGGTTCCTGTACGCTGAGTGCGGCCGCCTCCTGAGTGACAGAAAACGCCATTGGGTCGCCATTGGCATCGGTTGCAGCAAGGTCCTCAATGGGAACAAGTGTTGAGACGCCGGCCACCGATAGGCGCCTGAAGCCGTCGAACGTGTAGTTTCGGGTTCGACGGCCCTGTACAGACAACGGCTCAAGCAGCGCGGTGGGCGCCATCAACCAACCGAACGGTTGTCCCGTGTAAGTGAACTGCCCTGCCCCGCACTCCGCTTCAAAGGCGCCTGGGTCCACCGTGACCCGGAAGCGGTCAGGATAGAAGCGCCCGACCGGAGCACTCCGGCCCTGCGGTAGATCCCGCCCAAGATAAGCCCCGGGCGCGGGGCTTGTGAGGAAGCGGAATACCCCCACTTCGGACTGATCTACAGCTACCGTGGTTTGCGCATCAACGGCTCGAGCATGATCGTAACTACCAGGAGAAACCACACCGGTCTCGCCACCGGCAGGGGCCACCAACTCCACCTGTAAAGGAATGCCCGGCAGTTCGAAGTTTGGCGAGACCGGATTACCAGCACAGAAATCCACATCTGTGTCACTCTGCCAACCTGCTGCGGTGATGGTCAGGTCAAAGAATTCCCCTGCCCTGCGGAACAATGGGCAGGTCTCATCACCCTGGGAACAGGACGATGCAGCGGAAACACAAAAGCCGGCGGGCACACTGACAAAGCTGTCCGCGCCGGGCATCAGCAGGCCGGCATCTTCGGTTGCCTCGCTGCCCCGATACAGTGCGTTGAGCTGCATCTGCCCTGCATCCGGATAGATCACATCGATCTCCGCAACGCCATCACCATCAAATGACAAATCAATTCCAGCTGGTGCGGAAGCGTCTATGCCAACCGGCGCCCCATTCACAGACACCGCTCGACTGACGTCTCGGCCACCCGGGCCAGGGTCTACATATTCGGACCAAAACTCCACAGCTTTGGTTTGGTTTGCAAACGCCGGCACACATTGCTGAGTGACATCGTCCTGACGGACCGCCCGCACTTGAACAGGGCCGGAGGGTCGGTGTGAAATCAGATCGGGAAGGTCAAACGCCAGGCCCGATTCAAAGAAGGGCAGGTCGCAATTTGACGCCGACAAGGATCCACCTATCTGGCAAAGTGTCACGGCCTGGGGGCGTGTTGAAGGATTTGATCCAACAACATCGAGCCTCACGGTTCCGGGCGACGTGTTCTGCAACGTCGCCTCCCCGAAGCCATTTACCAACGACACCACGTTTCCACCTTGCCAACCGTTGGCGGGGGCCAGTGTCGCCTGTACCGGGTCGGTGAATAGCTCAGAGCAATCGGCGTTGCCGCATGCTCGAACCTGTATCGTCTCGGGTTGACACGTCAGGGCAACGCCGTCATGAATGATCTCGAAATGGTCTACCTGTTGCCCTACGGGATTCAACTTTAAGGCGCACAGTTCAATGTTTCCCAGCTCATGGATGTTGGTGGAGCCACCAGTGGAACCCGTCAGGGAGAGCAGAAAATTTTCCGGCACCGCAGGCTGGCCGGGCTCCGCCAGCGCATTGAACGGGGCAATAAGCGTCTGGAAATTGTTACCACTTCCGGAAGTATCCCGCTCTACCGACACGATGGCCTGGCCCGCCAGCCTGGAATCAACGGTGATTCGATAGCGCTGGGCCGTGGGGTTAGTACCGGCCTGATCGATGCCCGGCGAAAGCGTGTTGGTGCCTCTCAGGTAACGATAATTGCCCTGATAGGCGCCGCGAATGGCAACGGCGTCTGCCCGGGAACCAGGGCCTCCCTGCCGCCCCTCGGTGGGATTGGAGAAATTCCCAAACTCATCCAGCCCGATCCCGAGCCAACCGCCTGCAAACCCGGGGTCGCCATTATCTCGCTGGGCATACCCCAGTGAACCACCGAAGCTGCCTGGCTGCGGCGTTATTGCAGAATCTGACAACACAATCGCCAGCCCGTCTGCACCACTGCCACCGTAAGCAAAATAGTCGAACTCGAGAATCACCAGATTGTCTGCGCCTGGAATCTCTCGTTGCAGCGTCGCTGCTGTCGACTGATTACTGACGGCTTGGGTCATTCTTAATCGATTGTTGACGACCGAGGGGGTGAAGCTTCCACTGGCCACAGAAGTAACCCAATCGTCCGTAGACAAGCTTCCGCCGTCGAAGTCATCGACAAAACAGGTCAGGCCGTCATTTGGGTCTGTAACCCTGATCAGTATCTCATCCTCGCCAAACGGCTGTTCGCCTCCGCAGAAAAACAGAAAGCAGTTCTGATAGCGAGATTCAAACCGCACTATGTAATCACCCGGTTGATCAAATGTGACCGTTTGAGTTACCGGTGAACGCTCGCATAATGTCGGCGTACTAGTGGATGACTGGACCAATACACCGTTAACCAACCACCGATCATTCCACCTCTGGTTAAAGGTAGACTCAACGTCTGAACACCCCTCCCCCCTGACAGCCAGGGACACAGCGTTCCCAACTTCCACTGCAACCGGTCCAACACTGTCACCATTGGCGGAAAGCTCCACACGTCTGGCACACAGTCCGGCCAACAAGCCCTGCTCAATGCCGCTGTAGTCTGCCACCGGGCCGGTATTGCCGGTGCTGATGCCGCCACCGGCTGCCAGGCCACCCGTGATCACAGCATTATTGCCAACGCTGATCGACCCGGCGGCGTAGAGTAGCCCATTGACCTGGGCGTTGTTCCCCAAGGTCAGGCTACCTCTGGTCACCAATAACAACTGGCCCGGATCACCGCCCGCATTGATTGCAATGTTATTCCCAAAGGCTTGCGAACCATTGATAAAAATCCTTACCTGGGCACCGTCTGCGACATTCAATTGGTACCCATTACCAAGGTTCGCACTACCGAAATAATAGTCTCCGGCGGCCAGTGTCGTGCCTGATACTGGCCATGGATTGTTGGCCCAGGGCACCCCCGAAAGGTCCAAGGTATTTCCGGAAGCCTGCAGGTTGCTGTTGACACCACTGGGAGCACCGAACACATCAGAACATTGGGCCGCCCAAGCTGGCGGCGCTGCCATGAACAACACGAAGAGTACTGCCAGCATGGCCCAGGAGAAGTGGGGGGACCTCATCGTACTCTAACCTCCAGGACTCGTTCCGCGGCATCCGCGCCTGAACCACAGACACCCCTGCTCGTGATTGTGTAGAGCGTGCCCCCGCCGCTGCCCCCCGTACCCCCGGATGGATCCTCTGCGGAACAAGCCAGCAACGCCGAGCAGCTTGAAAGGGATGCCTCGGTGAAATTCAGCACCCAGGAAGCCGGACACGACCGCCCTCCATAGAGGACGTCAGCAACCGCGAGCTGAGCACCGCTTTCTGCGGAGAAAAAGGCACGCTGAGACTGGATTTGCAGACTTACAGCGTTGCTGGAACTTTGTTGCAACTGAGCCATCCCGATGACCAGCAGCGCCAGCACGGTGATAACAAACAGTGCGACCGGCAAACCGGCACCGGCCTGATTGTGAATCGATTGCTCAGGGTACATTGCGAATTTGCACCTCCTGGCTCATTCGAGTGGTCTCGTCACCATTCAGGTTTGCCAACTCAAATTCAAAATTCACAACCGCCGCCCGTTGCAACGAGGGTGGCGTTACTTTTAGGTTGAACGAACCGCCGACCAGGTTGGCACTCATAACCTCCCGAGTTCCACCGGCTCCGTTCAGGGCAGCAGCAGAAGGCTGAGTAGAGCCTGGAGAGTACCCGCTGAATCGATAAAGCCATTGCCCAACCTGACAGACACTGACCGGGCTTGTGATGGCGTAAACGCGTTTTTCCGGTGAGCGCTCGCGAAAACGATGACTGGCGGACAGTTCAATGGTTGTATCACTATCCGCGACCGCAATAATGGCCGGTGAAACCGGCCCAGGATTGGAGGTGCCGTAGAGATCGGACTGGGCCGAGCCGTAGCCGTACACCACCAGCCGGGCACCGGCGGGGACTGCTCGGCCGAAGGGTACTATGCTCACTTCATCAAAGCCTGGGCCTGTTGTCAGGGATTCATAGCCGGTGCCGGCGATTACCGGCAGCCATTCCAGACATTCGCCGTTCTCGCGAACGGACAGGGGAAACGCTTCGCGCACCTCCCGGGTGATTTGCTCACTGATCACCACGCCTTGCAGCGCGCGCTGTTGCCGTTCGCTTACGTCCAGCGCACCACGCGTGGACAGGGCAACAAACTGCACCGAGATGGTGGCCACAATGCCCAACAGCACGATGACCATCACCAGCTCGACCAGGGTGAACCCCTGTTGCCGGCGCATCAGAAATTCCCCCGGTAGGCGCTGAACAGGTAGGTGTTCCCGGAGGGATCGGTAACGGTAATATCGATGCGTTTGGCTTCATGATTGCTCAGGCCCACTTCGGTGCCGGCACAGGCCACCGAAATAGACACCTGAAAATTGTTGTAGCCCGATAACGATTCCTCCTCGCTGTTCTCGGGCGGCGCGTTATTCAGGGTGTGATAATCGTCCACATCGTTGAAGGTACGCCGTGTTTCGCCATCCGGCCCAAGGTTGTTGCAATCCGCGTCGCCGGCATCCACCGCTCCGCCGCCCACAGGGGAATCATGGGCAAAGGATTTGGAGAGGATTTCGTCCATGTAGAGTTGCGACAATGCCACCGCACGGGTCTGATTCAAGGGATCAGCGCTTCGGCCGGTGATCAAGGCAAAGGCACCAACAACGCCGGCGATGGCAATACTGATAATGACAATGGTCATCACCAGCTCCACCAAGGTCGCGCCCTGCTGGCGAACACCGGGGCGCCGGCAAGACCTCATGAACAAGGCCCCTGATACACGGCGCCAAGGGAGCTCAGACACAGGGTAAAGTCACTGTCTCCTGAGATCTGGAATTGGAGACTTTGACCGCTGAACGGTGCCGCCAGGCGCCCCATTCGGTCAAAGTTGATGGTAAACCCGCCGCCAGGAATCGGAGTGAGCCCGGATTGACCGGCTACCTGATACGCCACACTGGCGCCCTCACGGCGGATGGAAAACAGGGAATCCGCCGCCTCGAACTCAAAAGCATTCGAGGTTTGGCGGATGGTTACAGAAGTAGAGGGGTTGCCCGCCAGCGCTGCTTGTTGGGCAAGCAGCGTGGCGGAGGCTAGTTGTTGGGTGGCTAGCAACGGGGAGAAGGCTGAACTTCTGGTGAATAGGCCGACTCCCAACACAGATAGAACGCCTACCAGGAGAATCACCATAATTAACTCGACTAAGGTAAACCCTGTCGTTGCTCTAGCCACCCACATAAAGCTTACTCTTTCGGAAGAAATTGGGCCTTATTACTGAAGTAGCGACTCTGCGCTTATAGCAAACCCATTAGCAACCCGGACTAGGTGCCGTCGTCACAGTGAGTGATGCCGCAGCTGAAGCTGTTGCTTCCGTGTAAGTTGCAACGCATGTTCCTACGGTTATGGTCCCAGCAGTATCATCGTAGACGATTTCGTCTCCATCAAACTGAGCTGCGACAGGTAAGGACGCCAAAGTTGGGAAACCATATGCGATGGCAAGTGTTGGCTCACCATCAATCGCAACGCTTGAGGTTGCCTCGTTCGCAACTCCACGCGCCAATGCAGTTGACCGAACAATACTGATCGAGGATCTTGCTGAACCTACGGCACCCTGGAATACCGCAGCCCGGGCATCCCCACCCAAATCCGCAAACCGCGGCAAAGCAAACGCCGCCAGAATACCCAAAATCACAATCACCATAACCAGTTCGATCAGGGTGAAACCTTTCTGCTTTCTTGACTGAATTGCATTCATCATTGTCATTACCTCTTCTGGGGTCTACTCAAACTCGTTTTTCGATATCAGTTGATGACGGTCACTATGGAGCCGTCAGCGGTGTCGTAGGTGATCGTGCTGTTCTGGCCATCAAGCTGGTACTCGTACTCACATGCGGTTGTGTTGGACACAGCAGCCCAGTACTCCGCGTTGGCGTTAGCGGCCGAGCGCTGGTCGATGGTCGGAGCGTTAGACTGCATCAGACCTCGCCAGATCTGTACGCAGCGCGCCTGGTTTGGTGCAGTGGTCGTTCCGTCAGTTGAGGTGGCCCAACCATCTTCATTAACTGCTACATCGCCGTCGCCAAAACCATCAACCGCACTCACGGCTCCAGTCTGGCCATTCGCCACCCACTGAGCCTTAGCCAAGGCCACACCCGCGCTCAACGCACCAGCGGTACCCTTGATACTCGCCTGATGCGCCTGCTCCGAAAGCTGCGCAAACCTCGGCAGCGCGAAGGCCGCCAGTATCGCCAGGATGGCAATCACCACCACCAGCTCGATCAGGGTGAACCCCTTCTGTTTTTGCCTGCTGTTGTACTGCATCATTCGTCGCCTCTTGCCTGTGATCTGTCGTGTTATCCCGTCAGCGGCTGGCGTCCTGCCCGCTCACTGTGGTTTCTGTCAACGGCACCGGTACCAGTTTCAGGCCGGTTGGCCGCTGTGCTTGCACCCGCAGGTTGTTCCGGCTGCGGTTTGCAAATTCGGTTGTCACTGTCCAGGCGAGGGGTTGGCCGGGTTCTGCGAGCTGCCCTTCAATGGTTATCGGCTGCTTTGGGTTATAAATTAACCAACCTTGGCCATCTTCGCCTGTTTCTTTTTGTTGCCCGGGGCGAAAGCACCAGTCACCTTGCTTCGGCTCCCCTTCGCTGCATTCGCCTGTGTACATGGGCCATTGGTGGTCCAGCCACTCGAAGGGGTTGCGCCCTTCCAGTTCTTCCAGACTGCCCTGCCGGCTCAGCATGGTTTCGGCCCCTTTCACCACCAATGCCGCCCGCAACTGGCTCAAAACCATGTTAACGCTCTGTTGTTCCGCCCGCTGCAGCTCGCCTTCCAGTTTGCCCAGCAACACCCACCAGAGGGTGAACAGCACCAGCAGGGCAACAAACAGCCGCATGCGCCGGGCGTTGGCCAGCCCACTGGCGGAAGACCAGACCGGTTGGCGCACTAGCCGCGCCCCATGGCGGCGGCTCCCAGGTCCCATATGGGCAGGAACACGCCCAGCGCCAATATCAGTACCAGGATGCCCATGGCCACAATCAGGATCGGCTCTATGGATTCCGCCAGCCGTTTCAGGCCGTAGTCCACGTCTTCGTCGTAGAAATCCGCCACGTTGTTGAGCATGTCATCCACCGAGCCGGTTTCCTCGCCCACGGCAATCATCTGCAAAATCAGCGGGGTGAACATTTCGCTTGCGCGTGCGGTGCGCAGCAGGCTTTCGCCGCGCTCGATGCCCAGGCGCATATCCTTAATGTGGTGCGCTATCCAGGCGTTGTCTGTGGCATCGGCGACCACGGTCAAGGCATGGGTCACCGGCATACCGGCTTTCAACATGGTGGCGAAGTTCCGGGCAAACCGGCTGAGGGTAATCAGCTCCAGCAGGGGGCCGATAATCGGGAGCTTCAGTTTGTAGCGGTCCCAGATTTCCCGCCCCTGTTCTGTCTGCTTCCACTGGCGCACGAGCACACCGGCAGCGGCGAAACCAAACAGCATCACATACCAGTAATTGAGCAGGAAGTTAGACGTGCCCACCAAGACCTGGGTCAGGAAGGGCAAGTCGGCCCCCATGCGGCTGAACACCGATGCAAACCGGGGAATGACGAGAAAGTTCACCACCATCAGGGCCGCCAGCAGGGCCACCACCACAAAGGTGGGGTAACGCAGGGCCTGTTTTACCCGGCGTTTGGTGTCCCGTTCCAGTTCCAGGATTTCCGACAGGCGCTTGAACGCGTCATCCAGCATGCCCGTATTTTCGCCCACGTGGATCATGGCGATGAACAGGTCGGAGAACACTTTCGGGTGCGCCTGCATGGCCGTGGCCATGGTATTACCGCCTTCGAGGCGATTGGTGATATCTTCCAGTACCTCCGCCAGCACCGGTGAACGGGAGGTTTCCGCCAACCCGCGCATGGTGCGGATCAGCGGGATGCCCGCTTTGGTGAGCGCGTGCATTTGCCGGCAGAACACAATCAGTTCATCCAACGTTACTTTTTTGCGGAAGATGGCCAGGTTGTTTACCCGGTCCATGCCGGATTGCGTTTGCACCTGTTCCTGAATGGCCAGCGGGGTAATACCACGGCGCATCAGCTCACTGGCCGCCGCATCCACATTGGCGGCGGTCAGTGAACCTTGCTGGACAACACCACGGTTGTCTTTACCCCGGTAGCTGAACTGCATCAGTCATCTACCCCTATGGCGCCGTCGGCTGCCAGGTCATCGCCATTCAGCAACGCCCCCTCAGTGGTAGCAGCTACCCTGGCCACTTCCTGTAAAGACGTTACCCCCTGCAGGGCATAATCCATCGCACACTGGCCCAGAGGGCGGAACAGCGGGCTTCTCCGGGCGGCGCGAGTAAAGTCAGACACATCCTTTCTGCGCAGGGCATCCAGCATGTCTTCGTTCATTTCCAGCATTTCGTACACGCCCACCCGGCCCTTGTAACCGGTATTACTGCATTGGTAGCAGCCACGGCCGTGCACGAAGCCGGCCTCGATATCCAGTGGATCCAGGTCGAAGGACTGCAGCCACACCAGTTCCTGCTCAGAAGGCTGGTAGGTTTCCTTACAGTTATCGCACACTCGGCGCACCAGGCGCTGGGCCACCACGCCCAGCAGGGAGCTGGCCACCAGGAACGGCTCAGCGCCCATGTCGATCAAACGCATGGCACTGCTGATGGAATCGTTGGTATGCAGGGTCGACAGCACCAGGTGGCCGGTCATGGCGGCGCGCAGGCCGATTTCCACGGTTTCGTGGTCCCGCATCTCACCCACCAGGATGATGTCCGGGTCTTGCCGCAGGGCGGAGCGCAACACCGTGGCGAACTCCAGCCCGATTTTCGGGTTTACCTGTACCTGGGTGATGCGCGGCAGCCGGTATTCCACCGGGTCTTCGGCGGTGATGATCTTCACTTCCGCCTTGTTCAGTTCGGTCAGGGCACCGTAGAGGGTGGTGGTTTTACCACTACCAGTGGGGCCGGTGACCAGAATCATGCCATGGGGCTTTTTGATCAGTTTGCGGAAGCGGTCCAGCAGGTGTGGTGGCATGCCGGTGCTTTCCAGATCCAAAGTGCCCTGGCTCTGATCCAGCAAACGCATTACCACCGATTCGCCGTACTGAACCGGCATGGTGGATACCCGCACATCAATGCTGCGGCCTTTCACCCGCACGTTAAAGCGGCCATCCTGGGGCAGGCGCTTCTCGGAAATGTTGAGCCCGGCCATCAGCTTCAGGCGCAGAACAAGCGCTGCATTTACGCGCTTTTCTTTCATCACCTGTTCTTGCAGTACACCATCCACCCGCTGGCGAATGCGCACGACGGTCTCGTCGGGCTCGATATGGATATCCGAGCTTCTGGCCTGTACGGCATCTTCGAACAGGGTCTGCAGCAGTTTGACCACCGGGGCGTCGGCGCTTTCGGATTCGGCGGACAGGTCAGCCAGGTCGAAAGCGTCATCACCCAGTTCGTCTTCCAGCTCTTCCGCCAGGGAGGCGATTTCATCGGTGCGGCGGTAGACCAGATCCAGGGTGTTGAGCAGTTCGCTCTCCCGCACCACCGCCTGTTTGATGGGCTGCTTGAGCACCCGCACCAATTCGTCGTAGGCGAAGATATCCAGCGGGTCGGCCATGCCCACCAGCAACTCCCCGCCCTGTTCCGCCAGCACAATGGCCCGGAACCGGCGCGCCATGGCTTCTGGCAGCTTCTTAACCAGTTCGTTATTGAACTGGTAATGGCGCAGCTGAACAAAGGGCACGTCCAACTGGCGCGAGAGGATGTTGAGCAGGTTGTCTTCGTCGACATAGCCCAGCTCGATGAGCGTTCGGCCAAGCTTGCGACCGGTACTTTTCTGCTCCCGCAGGGCGGTCATCAACTGCTGTTCAGTGATGACATTATTCTGAACCAGCAGGTCGCCTATGCGGATTTTCTTTTTCGGTTCCGTACTCATGATTCCGCCTGCAAAACTGATATGCGTTGCCGCGCGTAGTCCGCCAGTGAAGCAGACATTCCGGGCATGGCCGCAGCCTGTGTATAGGCCTGCAGCGCACTTCGATTGCGCCCACCGGTTTCCAGCGCAATGGCCAGCCCCAGCCACCAGGTGCCCTGGCTGTCGTCGTGGGCGAGCAATTCAGACCAGTGGCCAGCCGATTCATCGGCTGCGCCGGCCTGTTGCAACAAAGTGGCCAGGGTAATGCGATATTCCACCTGTTCAGCTACCGGGGGCACCCGGGCCTGCAAGGTAGCGATCGCCAGGTTCAAATCGCCCAGTGCCAATTGGGCGCGGGCTTTCAGCAATCTCAGGCTGGCATGTTCGTTGGTCACAGAGTCCGGCAGCCATTCCAGGGCACGACCTGGCCTATCCAGGACCAGCATCTCCCGGGCAAAGATCTCCCGGCTTCGGGGAGCCGTTTGACGGGTGGTCAGTTCCGTCAGTGCACGCTCTGCCTCACCATTGCGACCGGTTGCCAGCAAGCTGGCCAAGTCACGACTGGTGCGCAGGTCCACCGCTTCCGGCGTTTCCCGTTGCTGCTTTACCGGTGGTTCCGGCGCACGATCCCCAGTGTTCACCTCCCGCTCAGGGGTTTGTGGCTGCGCTTGCGCCACCTGAATAACCTCGGGCTCGTCCTGGTCCGCCGCGGGCTCCGCATTGGCCGGCTCGGAGCGCTCCGGCGTGGGCTCGGTTACCAACACGATCTCCGCCGTGGATGCACTATCAGGGGTCGACACCTCGGTTTCAGAAGCAGGCTCAACAGGGATCGGTTCGACGATGAACTCTGGCAGGGCGGCTGTCTCCGTGATCTCTTGTGATTCCGGGGCTGCCGAAACCCTGGCGCTATCGGCGACAACGGACTGCTCTTCAGAACTACCTGACAGCATCCACCAGGCACCTACGCCACCCATCAACGCCAGTGCCACCATCAAAACAATGGCAATCGGCATCCCGGACGCCGCCGAATCCCGGGCCACAGGCTGGCCAGTGTAAGTGCCGGCCACACGGGGCGGATTCTGCCGTTCCTCTGCTGCCCTCAGGGCATCATTCAACAAGCTCATCCCCACCTCCGGAACCAGCTAACGGGGCGGGCGCTCTCTGTGTCTTTCACGGCTTGCAGAGCGTGCTTTCTGGCCACCTGCCGGTCTCCCCGCCCCCAGGCCGCCAGCATGGACTTATGGGCCAGGACATTGACCAGCCGGGGGATACCGCCGGATGAACGCCAGATGACCTTTAATGCTGCCGGGGCAAAAATGTCCGCTCCGTTATAGCCGGCCCGGGCCAGGCGATGCCGCAGGTACTGGCCCACGGATTCCTGACCCAGTGGCTGCAATCGGGTCTGAAAGGTGATTCTCTGGCGCAACTGGCGCAGGCTGTCCTTCGCCAGGATGGTATCCAGCTCCGGCTGGCCAAACAGCACAATCTGCAACAACCGGGTGCTTTCGGTTTCCAGGTTGGTCAGCAACCGCAGAGCCTCAATGGTTTCTTCGGGCATGGCCTGGGCTTCATCAATCACCAGTACCGCCGGGCTTTGTTCCATGGCCAGGGCAATCAATCGCTGGTTCAGCGCCTTGAGAATCTGGTGGCCGTTACTACACCCGGCCACGTCGACACCCAGTTCCTCGGCAACCGCCTCATAGAGGGTCTCCGGCGGCAGGTTCGGATTGGGTATGTAAGCCGTGCAGGCGGTCTTATCCAGTTCGTTGAGCAGCAAGCGGCAGAGCAGGGTCTTGCCGGTGCCCACCTCGCCAGTCACCTTGATAAAGCCTTCCCGTTGCTGCAACGCCACCAACAGCAGTTCCAGCGCATCGGCATGGCTGGGCGCCCGGAGGAAATACCGGGTGTTTGGCGTCAATGCGAACGGTGCTTCCTGCAGTCCAAAATGGCTTTCGTACATCAGCGGGGGGCCGTCTCCGCCTGGGGTTTGACCGACTCTGCCGAGTTCAGCAGATCTCTGAGCACGTTCATCCGCTCCCGGCTGGCCTGGACATCCGCCTGCATTTGGCCAGTGTTGGCCACCATGGGCCGTATCAGGATGACGAGTTCGCTCTTGCGGGATTCGAAGCGACGCTGCTTGAACAATTCCCCCACCAGCGGAATATCGCTGAAGAAGGGCACGGCGGAGGTGGTGTCTTCACTGGTGTCCTGAATCAAGCCACCGATCACCACGATCTGCCCGCTTTCTGCCCGAATCACGCTGTCGGTTTCACGCACCGTGCTGCGCGCCAGCGGCAGGGTGACATCACGCTCGCCAATGGTGATGACCTTTTCCTGGTCATTCACTTCGCTGACTGATGGATGCACATGCAGTGTTATCGCGCCGCTGTCGGAAATCTGCGGGGTAACGTCCAGGGAAATGCCGGAGAAGAACGGCGTCAACTCAACCGAAGTGGAGGTTCTGTCGGTGGCGGTCACCGCCGAGTTGTTATCATTGAAATCAATATCGGTGACGAAGAACTCGTCGGTACCTACCTTGATGACGGCTTTCTGGTTGTTGATGGTGGAGATGCGCGGGCTAGACAGAATCTGCACATTGCCCTGCTGACCCAACAGCTGAATAAGACCGGTGAAATCGCCGGCGCTCACCGTGGCGGAGAACAGCCCGCCAATATCCGGGGTGCGGATCGGCTGACCCGCCAGCGACTGGGCCGTGAAATAATCGGCACGACCGGCGGAGCTCTGGACGTCAGCCCAGTTGATGCCCTGCTGGTAGCCCTCGTTCAGGGTAACCTCCAGTATTTTCGCTTCCAGAACAACCTGACGCTGCATGATCAGTTCAGTCCGGCGCAGGTAATCCTCCACCATCCGCAAATCGTCAGAGCCCGCCCGGACCATCACCAGGCCCGCGCCAGCGTTAACCACTACCTGGCCATCATTACCCACGATCATAGCCACCGTCTGGCGAATATCCCGCCAGAAGTCAGACTCGGTATCGGTCGAGATGGTGGTGCCCACCAGGTTTCGGGTTTCATTACCGGTATTGGAATTGGAGTTTGAGTTGGAAGCACCGTTGCCACTGCCCCGGGCGCTGCTGACCTGGCCCGAACTGACACGGGTTTCTGAGCCACCGCGGCGTTTGAAATGCAGGTAGTCAATGGGGAAAAGTCTTGTCTGTATCCGGTCTTCCGCCACCCGAAACAGCCGGCCATTACGCTGGATATCCAGACCGTATAAATCCGCAGCAATCTCCATGACTTCCGGGACGGTGACATCGCTCAGGCGCAGATCAACCGGTGTCGTAACGCCCGGATGGACCACCACGTTATAGCGGGTACCCTCCACCAGCGCTTCAAAGAAGCTGGAGGCTGGAACGCCGCGGGCATTCACATCAAAACGCTCGTCCTGCTCCTGCGCACTGGACAGGGGCGGTAGCAACTGACTGCTGATTTCCGCGGCTGATACAGGAGCAGGATCACCGGATGCGGAGCCCGAGGCAGGGGTTTGCCGCTCGGCTTCGGCCAGCGCCTGGTCAATCTGATCGGCAACGTCTGTTGATGTGGCGGCAGACGTCCGCATCAACGGGTTATTGGCGCAGGCAACCAGTGTGAGTGAGAGCATGGCAGCTGCGAGAGGTCTGAGTGTTGTCATCATGGTCCGACTGTCTGTCATGGTGTTCTCCGCACCTGCGGGAGCGGGTCCGGATACAGGGTTCTGGGTTGGCCGCGATCTGTTACTTCTACCCGATCTTTGAAGATACGGCGCACACGTATGTTGTCATGGCTGTCGCCCTCTTTCAGGGCTACACCCTCAATGACGGCAATCCGCCGCTCCTTGCCCAGGAGGATCGAGCCCAGCCGAATTTCCCGGGCCGGCGATGCCACCACCGGCTGCGAGTCAGCACCGGGAGGTCGGGTCGGGTCTTGCAAGGCATAGGCCTGGAGCGACCCAAGTGACACCAACGTCATCATCAAATATCTGAACAAAGGATGTGCCATCTCAAACTCCTAGCCACGCGGCATCAAGGCTCAGGGTGCGCACACGGATGGTCGCTTCACCCTTGGGCCAGGCACCGGCCTGATAGTCCAGCTGTATCCACCCCAGGCGCTCATCCATGGTTTCGAGCCGCTGTAGATACGCCAGCACATCGAGATAACCACCCCGGATGGTCAGCTCCACGTCGTGGGCATAGAGCAAGGGCTCTGCAGCTTGCCGATTACCCGCCTCTGGCTGGGCACCGTCATAAACCGGTGTTGGCGTGCGCAATGTCATGGATTCCAACTGCAAGCCCTGTTGAGCTGAGAGCATGTCCCGCAACAGCGTGACCATGTCCCTCGGTGCGATCAGCTGCCCGGTAGTCTCGGTAATTTCCTGATCCAGCCGCTCCAGGCGGCTTTGCCGGGAAGCCAGTCGCTGGCGCAATGCCTCCGAAGGGTCACCGGCCAACTGGCTGTTGAGGGTTTCCTGTTGGCTAAGCAAACTGTTCTGCGTAGCCGTTAGTGCCTGCACTCGGTTATTGAGTTGCTGCTGCCGGGTTTCCACTGGGGTAACCAACAACTCCCAGCCCAGGACGAACATGAGCACACAGGCAGTCACGACGATCAAAACCCGCTCACGGATCGGGCGGTCGTTGTACCACTGCGCAGTGGTGGCCAGAGAATCTGTCAATTTACTCATCGCCCCGACGCCTCTCCCGGTTGTGTTGCAACACGAAATTCCACCCACTGATGATCAGCTTCGTCGTCTGGCCGCTGCAACCGGAAATCGCCAAAGGTTTCACCAACAAACGCCGGCTCGTCACCCAGGCGCGCAAGGTAGCTAGGCACCAGTTCCGCCGCCCGGGTTCTGCCCTCAAGACGCATGGCCGAGGGAAGCGATTGCAAGCGCACGGCTGTCAGCCACAGGTCCTCAGGAACCTGGCGCGCCAGGGCCGAAAGCCGCCCGGAAAAACCACCGTGGTTGTGGGTTGCCAGCCCTTCCACCCGTTCGAGCAGACGCTGCCTGCGAGCAATTGTCTCGGTGATCCGCGCCAGCGAGGCTTCCAGGTCAGGATCTGGTTGCCTTGCCTGCACCTGGTCGGCCATGGTGGCAACCGCCGTTTCCAGATTCCGGTTCTGCTGTTCCAGCCGCTCTACCTGCTGCTCCAGCGTCTGATTGTGCCAGCGGCCAAAAGCCATGACGGCCACGAGTATCAGCAATACGATCCCAACCAAAGCTCCGGCCGTACCGGCATGCAGCCGCTGCCTTGTAGGGCGAAGTTCCGGGGTATACAGGTTCACCTGTTGCCTGATCATGCCGGACTCCCCTGGCCAAGCGCCGCACTCCAGGCGGGCAGGCATCGGCTATCAAGCGCGTCAGACAAGCCAAACTGGCTCCACTCAGGCACCTCGATACCGGCCGCCATGTAAGATGAGAGCATGGAGTTCAACGGTAATACCGAATCCCGGGCCACCAGTTGGATGGTCGACGGTGGCACCTGGCCGAGCTGGCTCTCGAAATAGTCCATGGAACGCTGGATCTCCAGCGCCAGGGATTGCACAGCACTCTCCTGGCTGGAGGCGTCCCGCAGATCATCATAAGACAGCTCAAGGCGGCGGGAGAGATACAGGGTATCGCCCTGGCATATGACCATCTGGCCATAGCGGTCACGAAGATGAACCAGAGCCACCCCCCTATTCGACTGATCCAGGCGGGCCGCCAGATTTCGCAAGGCCAGCTCGGCAATATCGATTCGATCCAGCTCAAGGCCTGCATCCGCTACCAGACCAATAAGCTCGCGAACCAGAGATTTGCGGGCTGCAACAACGTTCACCAGCGGGCCACGCCCACGGGACGCGTCTTCCGGAAATGCAAACACATCCGACACGGCGTCGGCCGGGCTGAAATCGAGGAAGTCCTTGAGCTTCCATTTGAGCGCATCGGCCAGCTCACTGTCCTCAACACCCTCCGGACGCTCAACTTGAAACACCTGATATTGATCAATGGGCAGGACCAGAACCGCAGGCACACCAGCCCAGCCCTGGTCGTCCACCAGCTTGCTGAGCGTGTCCTGCCGTTGTGCAGAAACACACTCAACAAAGCCCAGCGACTGCCCGGGCGAAGCAGCGGCTCTGGCCCAGGCAATGCCATCCGGGCGCACCTCAAGACAGACAGGCTGTCCCAAAGGCTTGCGGCGGATCAGTTTTTGTAGCGTCGTAACAAGATTCAGGATCATGGATTCCCAGGTCGTGGCCACAGCTCTGCTGCCGGCCGGCGTGCACAAGGTGTTTAAATTATCAGCACTTTTAACACAGGCTTACATGATAGTTGAGAAAGTGAACGTAACTCTACGTTTCACCGACTGATTTCACGGAGATTTTGCAACTCGTTAACAAAAAAACCCGCGCAGAGCACGGGCTTTTTGATTGTCGATGAGCTGGATCACATTCAGAACGGAATGTCGTCATCAAAATCATCAATCGGTTCCGGCATGCCACCGGCCTGCTGCTGACCCTGAGGGTTGTAACCCCCGGACGGCTGCTGCGCCTGGCCACCCTGCTGCTGGGGCGGAGCATTATACTGAGATTGGGGTTGCTGCTGCGGCCGGCCCTGGGGAGCTCCCTGGTTCATGCCACCTTCGCCACCGCGGCTGTCGAGCATCTGCATCTGGCCGTTGATGTCTACCACAATCTCGGTGGTGTATACGTCCTGCCCTTCTTTATTCTGCCACTTGCGGGTTTGCAGGCGACCTTCGATATACACCTTGGAACCTTTACGCAGGTACTGGCCGGCCACTTCCGCCACCTTGCCGAACAGCACAACCCGGTGCCATTCGGTTCTCGGTACCATCTGGCCAGTCTGGCGATCCTTGTAACTTTCATCGGTAGCCAGGTTGAGATTCACAACCGCGTTGCCATTCGGGGTATAGCGGGTATCCGGATCCTGGCCCAGATTACCAATGAGAATTACCTTGTTAATGCCTCGTGCCATCTTCTGCTCCTGATCGATTTTCCGGAACACGTGCGGTCCATGCACGCATCCTTTGTTTAAGAACCTTTACCCTGCCGCACAAATTCAAAGTGCGCAAGCTGATCTTCATGAAAATGCTGACGGTCCACTTTTAAGTAAGCGGTTGCCGCATCTTCCACAATCACCACGTCCTGCACACCGGGCAGGCGGCGCAATGTCTCATCAATCTCATCAAAACCGGCAGGCAGCACCTGCTCCAACTCAACCACAAAGCTCGTGGTGTAATTCGGCGCCGGCATCGTCAGTGCCACCAGAAACCAGGCAGCCAAACCACCGGCCATTAACCAAAGAACCCCTTCCAGGCCGGCAGATTGTAGCAAGTAACCGCCCAGGGCACCGCCGAGAAACGCACCAAAAAACTGCGACGTCGAGTAAACCCCCATAGCGGTCCCCTTACTGGCGGCCGGAGCTTCTTTGCTGATCAATGAGGGCAGGCTCGCTTCCAGAAGGTTAAACGCCGTAAAGAAGAAGAACAGTACGCCCCAGGCCAGCCAGAGACTCTTCTCCACACCGGTCAGTGCGGCCGTTGCCAGCGAAAGCAGGGCGATGGCACCGCAAAGCACCGGTTTCATCACCCGCTTTTTCTCGCCAATGATGATAAACGGCACCATGGCGAAGAAGGATGTCACCATCACCGTCAAGTAGAACCACCAATGGGAAACGCTGGCCAGCCCCAACTGATCCTGAAGCATGGTGGGAAACACCAGAAACAGCGCTGTCAGGGCAAAATGGAGGATGAAGATACCGAAGTCCAGCCGCAGCAGGCGACCGTCCCGCAGCACCCGCCCGACCATCTCCCTCGCGGGATGGGTATCCGCGCTGATTCTGTGGGCATGGGGTGTTGGCACCACTCTGGCTACGATGAACAAGGCCACCATGGCCATGGCTGCCGTTGCATAGAAAATGCCGGACAATCCCCAGAGCGAGCCCAGGAGGGGTCCAACCACCAGTGACACCGAGAACGACAGACCAATGGAAATGCCCACCATAGCCATTGCCTTGGTGCGCTCTTCCTCGCGGGTCAGGTCGCTTAACAGGGCCATCAACACGCTGGCAATCGCACCTGCCCCCTGAAGAATCCGTCCGGCAATCACAACGTATATGGAGTCGGTGGAGGCTGCCAGCAGGCTTCCAGCGGCGAACAGCACCAGCCCGATATAGATCATCCGCTTGCGGCCAACCCGGTCAGACAGCAAGCCGAACGGAATCTGCAACAGGGCCTGACTGAGACCATAGGCCCCAATTGCCAAACCAATGAGCGCAGGCGTCGCGCCCTGCAGATCACTACCGAGCAACACGAACACCGGCATGACCATGAACAGGCCGAGCATACGCATTGCGTACACCGAGGCCAAAGCCATAACAGAGCGTTTTTCAAGCGCGTTCATGCTTACCTGTGCCGGATTGAAAAAATTGGGAAGGCAGCTACTGGCTGCGAGCGGCGCATTGTACCAGATGCGCCCCGGGTGAGGGACTACCCAAGACAGCATACCCCAGGCGGCACAACTCCAGTTTCGCCGGGGGCTACCGAAAACGATATAATGGTGGTTTTACTCAAGCGAGGTGTTATGGACCATATCCAGATCAAAGGCGCACGCACGCACAACCTGAAGAACATCGACCTGGATATGCCAAGAGACAAACTCATTGTCATCACCGGGCTGTCAGGTTCAGGAAAATCCTCACTGGCCTTCGACACCCTTTACGCCGAAGGGCAGCGCCGGTATGTAGAGTCTTTGTCCACCTACGCGCGGCAATTCCTGTCGATGATGGAAAAACCCGATGTTGATCACATCGAAGGCCTGTCACCCGCCATTTCCATTGAACAGAAGTCCACATCCCATAATCCCCGCTCAACCGTTGGCACCATCACTGAAATCTACGACTACCTGAGACTGCTTTTTGCCCGGTCCGGCGAACCCCGCTGCCCGGACCACGGTCAGCCGCTGGAGGCCCAGACCGTGAGCCAGATGGTCGATCAGGTCCTGGCGATGCCTGAAGGCAGCAAACTGATGATCCTGGCGCCGGTGATCAGGGACCGAAAAGGCGAGCACCTCCAGGTGATTGATACCATGCGCAGCCAGGGCTTCATCCGCCTTAGGGTCGACGGCACGGTTTATGACATCGATGATGTTCCGGCGCTGGACAAGAAACGCAAACACCAGATTGATGTCGTGGTAGACCGCTTCAAGGTCAAAGAGGGCCTGGAACAGCGATTGGCGGAAAGTTTCGAAACCGCCCTTGAGTTGGCCGATGGCATCGCGCTGGTCGCCCCAATGACCGGAGACGGCGAAGAACAGACCTTCTCGGCACGCTATGCCTGTACCCAATGCGGGTATTCACTGAGCGAACTCGAACCCAAGCTCTTCTCCTTCAACAACCCGGCCGGCGCATGCCCCACCTGTGACGGTCTGGGAGTGCGCCAGTTCTTTGATGCCGAAAAAGTTATCCAGAATCCGGAAGCCACGCTGGCCTCTGGCGCGATCAAGGGCTGGGACCGGCGCGCGGTCTATTACTTCCAGATGCTGACCAGCGTGGCCGAGCATTATGACATCGACCTGGAAACGCCGTGGGAAGACTTGCCAGAACCGTTTCAGCGAGCACTGCTCTATGGCTCTGGCAATGAAGACATCAGCTTCCGGTACGTCAATTCCCGTGGCCAGATCATGGAGAGAGCCCACCCCTTTGAGGGCATCATCCCGAACCTGGAACGCCGCTACCGGGAGACAGACTCCCAAAGCATGCGCGAAGAACTGGCCCGCAACCTGAGCACCCAGCCGTGCAAAGACTGCGGTGGCACCCGGCTTCGCCGCGGCGCCCGCAATGTCTTTATCGAGGAACGGACACTACCGGAAATCACTCACCTGCCGGTAGGCGACGCTCACCGCTACTTCAGCGAGCTGACTCTCCCCGGCCGTAAAGGTGAAATCGCCGAAAAAATCCTCAAGGAAGTGCGGGAACGCTTACAGTTCCTGGTCAATGTCGGCCTTGAGTACCTGACACTGGAACGCAGCGCAGACACCCTCTCGGGCGGTGAGGCACAGCGGATTCGCCTGGCAAGCCAGATTGGCGCCGGGCTGGTGGGTGTCATGTACATCCTGGACGAACCGTCCATCGGCCTGCACCAGCGGGACAACGACCGCCTGCTGGCCACCCTCACCCACCTGCGCGACCTCGGCAATACCGTGATTGTCGTTGAGCACGACGAAGACGCCATCCGTGCTGCCGATTATGTCATCGATATTGGCCCTGGTGCCGGCGTACACGGTGGTGAAATCGTTGCCCGCGGCACCCCTGAAGAGATTATCGCCAACCCGGCATCGATGACTGGCCAATACCTGAGCGGAGAGAAAGAAATTGCCGTGCCAGCAACCCGCAACAAGGGCAACGGCAAACACCTGGTCCTGTCCGGCGCCACAGGCAACAACCTTCAGGACGTCACGCTAACGCTGCCACTGGGGGTCATGACGTGCGTAACCGGGGTCTCCGGCTCCGGTAAATCCACCCTCATTAACAGCACCCTGTACCCGGTGGCTGCGGCCAAGCTAAACAAGGCCACCAGCCTGAACCATGCCCCCTATAAAAACCTCAAGGGCCTGGATCACCTCGATAAGGTTATCGACATTGATCAAAGTCCGATCGGGCGCACCCCCCGGTCGAATCCGGCGACATACACCGGCCTGTTCACCCCCATCCGTGAGCTCTTTGCCGGCACCCAGGAAGCACGGTCTCGCGGCTACAAGCCCGGCCGATTCTCCTTCAACGTCAAAGGCGGCCGCTGTGAAGCCTGCCAGGGCGACGGCGTAATCAAAGTGGAAATGCACTTCCTGCCAGACGTCTACGTACCCTGCGACATCTGCAAAGGCAAACGCTACAACCGCGAAACCCTGGAAGTCCGCTACAAGGGCAAGAACATCAACGAAGTGCTGGAGATGACCGTGGAAGAGGGGCGCGAATTCTTCGACGCCGTACCCTTTATTGCCAGAAAACTGCAAACACTGATGGACGTCGGCCTATCCTACATCCGACTCGGCCAGAGCGCGGTTACCCTATCGGGTGGTGAAGCCCAGCGGGTAAAACTGGCCAAGGAACTGTCCAAGCGCGACACCGGCAAAACCTTGTACATCCTCGACGAACCCACCACGGGTTTGCACTTTTACGACATCCAGCAACTGTTGAACGTCCTTGAACGCCTAAGGGATCACGGCAACACCATCGTGGTCATCGAACACAATCTGGATGTGATCAAAACGGCTGACTGGATTGTCGACCTGGGACCAGAGGGTGGTTCTGGCGGCGGGCAGATTATTGCTGAGGGAACGCCGGAGGAGGTAGCGGACAATCCGGCATCCCATACCGGGCGTTATCTGAAGCCTATGCTCAAGTAGGTTTTCACCACAAAAAAAACCGGGAACCTTTCGGAACCCGGTTTTTTTGAACTAGAGCGTAGATTTTACTCTTCGCCTTCGTCCACTTCTTCAGCCTCGATGTCCAGAGGACGGCCAACCAGCTCAACGAATGCCATAGGGGCATTGTCGCCAGCACGGAAACCGCACTTCAGAATACGAAGATAACCACCCGGACGCTCGCTATAACGGGGGCCCAGCTCATTGAACAGCTTGGCTACCGCAGCATCGCTACGCAGGCGTGAGAACGCCAGACGACGATTTGCAACCGAATCATTCTTTGCGAGCGTGATCAACGGCTCAGCTACACGACGAAGCTCTTTAGCTTTCGGCAGCGTTGTCTTGATCAGCTCATGTTCAACCAGTGACGCAGTCATGTTACGGAACATGGCCTTGCGATGCGCACTGGTCCTGCTGAACTTACGACCACTCTTACGATGACGCATTGCTCTGATTCCTTACCTTAAACTAATCGGCGATCAACCGCCCAGAACCCGGTCATCACCACGAAGGCTTGCCGGCGGCCAGTTATCAAGACGCATGCCCAGAGACAAACCACGGGACGCAAGAACGTCCTTGATCTCGGTCAGCGACTTTTTGCCAAGGTTAGGCGTCTTCAGCAGCTCCACTTCGGTGCGCTGGATAAGATCGCCGATATAGTAAATGTTTTCTGCCTTCAAGCAGTTAGCTGAACGCACAGTCAATTCCAGATCATCAACCGGGCGCAGCAGAATCGGATCGATTTCTTCCTCTTCTTCTACACGCTCTGGCTCTTTCTCATGATCGAAATCTACAAACACAGCCAGCTGCTGCTGGAGAATCGTGGCCGCCCGGCGAATCGCTTCTTCCGGATCGATGGTGCCATTGGTCTCCAGATCAATAACAAGCTTGTCCAGATCTGTACGCTGCTCAACCCGTGCGCTTTCGACGGCATACGCCACTCGGCGAACCGGGCTGAACGTAGCATCAAGCTGCAAACGTCCGATGGCACGAGTTTCATCCTCGTCCAGACCACGCTGATCAGCCGGCTCATAGCCGCGACCGCGGGCAACACGCAAACGCATGTTGACTTCGCCGTTCTCGCTCAGGTGACAGATCACGTGCTCGGGGTTAGCGATTTCCACATCGTGGTCCAGCTTGATATCGCCGGCGGTCACTACACCCGGGCCCTTCTTGCTGAGCGTCAGCTCAGCATCGTCACGGCCGTTCATCTTTACGGCGACGCCCTTGAGATTCAGAAGAATCTCGATGACGTCCTCCTGGACACCCTCAATGGCGCTGTACTCGTGCAGGACACCGTCGATCTGTGCTTCAGTCACGGCGCAGCCCGGCATCGAAGACAAGAGAATGCGACGCAGTGCGCTACCCAGGGTATGACCGAAACCGCGCTCAAGCGGCTCCAGTGTCACCTTGGCGCGCGTGGCGCTGGATTCTTTCACGTCAATGGTACGAGGTGTCAATAACTCATGTACTGAACGCTGCATAGACGCCCCTATCTGCTATCGTTGCTAACTGGGCTTTACTTGGAGTAAAGCTCGACGATGAGGTTCTCGTTGATGTCGGCCGGCAGTTCAGTACGCTCAGGTACTGACTTGTAAACGCCGGACATCTTGTTGGCGTCAACCTCTACCCAGCTTACCGGTGCGCGGCTACCAGCCAGATCCAGTGCACCTTTAACGCGCAGCTGGTTTTTGGCCTTCTCACGCACACTCACAACGTCGCCCGGCTTGACTTGATAGGACGGCACGTTGACCGGCTTATCGTTCACCAGGATCGCCTTGTGAGAGACGAGCTGACGGGCTTCTGCACGGGTAGAACCAAAGCCCATGCGATACACAACGTTATCCAGACGACCTTCCAGAAGTTGCAGCAGGTTTTCACCGGTTGCACCCTTCAGGCGAGCGGCCTCTTTGTAGTAGTTGCGGAATTGCTTCTCAAGTACGCCGTAGATACGACGGACTTTCTGTTTTTCACGAAGCTGTACGCCGTACTCGGACAGACGACCGCGACGCGCGCCGTGCATACCCGGCGGAGTCTCGATGTTGCACTTCGAATCGAGCGCGCGTACGCCGCTCTTCAGAAAAAGATCTGTCCCTTCACGACGAGACAGCTTGCACTTCGGGCCTATATAACGAGCCATATTTCACTGTCTCCTGTGTTAGACGCGGCGCTTCTTGGGCGGACGACAGCCGTTATGGGGAATCGGCGTCACATCAGTGATGTTGGTGATCTTGTAGCCACACGCATTCAGCGCGCGAACTGCAGATTCACGTCCGGGCCCAGGACCCTTAACCTCTACGTCCAGGTTTTTAAGGCCGTATTCAGCAGCCGCATTACCGGCTCTTTCAGCTGCTACCTGCGCAGCAAAAGGTGTACTCTTACGTGAGCCGCGGAAACCGGAACCACCTGAGGTGGCCCAGGACAGGACGTTGCCCTGACGGTCCGAAATGGTCACGATGGTGTTGTTGAAGGACGCGTGAATGTGCGCGACGCCATCAACAACCGTCTTTTTCACCTTTTTACGGGTACGTGTACCTGGCTTTGCCATGTTTGCCTACCTGTTACTTACGAATAGGTTTGCGAGGACCTTTACGGGTGCGGGCGTTGGTCTTGGTGCGCTGGCCACGGACCGGAAGTCCATGACGATGACGCAGACCACGGAAGCAACCGAGATCCTTCAAACGCTTGATGTTCATCTGTACTTCACGACGCAGATCGCCTTCGACGGTGAACTTGCCCACTTCGGTACGAAGTGCTTCAAGCTGCTCGTCGCTCAGGTCTTTGACCTTGACGTCCGGCTTAACGCCGGTTGCATCGCAAAGCTTCTGGGCTGTTGTCTTGCCAACACCAAAGATGTAGGTGAGCGAGATAACAGCATGTTTGTGATCGGGTATATTGACACCGGCTATACGTGCCATCCAAATTACTCCGCGTTCAAAGCTTTGCTGTGTGAATTTTCCGCCACAAAAAGGGCGCGAAATAATAGCGCCTGACCCGCTCGCGAGTCAAGCGCTACTATTCCGAACCCCTTTTACAATGTCAGAGCGATTTCTTGGAAATCAGCCCTGGCGCTGCTTGTGACGAGGCTCCGTGCAGATGACTCGAACCGAGCCATTGCGACGAATTACTTTGCAGTTACGGCAAATTTTCTTTACCGAAGCGCGTACTTTCATTGTCGACTCCAGTTTTCAAGGGGAACGGCTGTGTCAGCCGTTCCGACCATAGCCCTTGAGATTGGACTTCTTCATCAGCGATTCATACTGATGCGACATCAGGTGCGACTGAACCTGAGCCATGAAATCCATCACCACGACTACAACAATCAGCAGTGAGGTACCACCAAGATAGAAAGGTACATTACCTGCCACCATCAGGAACTGAGGGAACAAGGACACTGCTGCAATATACATAGCCCCGAACAACGTCAGACGGGTCAGTACACCATCGATGTACTTGGCAGTCTGCTCTCCTGGGCGAATGCCCGGGATGAACGCGCCGGAACGCTTGAGGTTATCCGCAACTTCCTTCGGGTTGTACATCAGTGCTGTATAGAAGAAGCAGAAGAAGACCACTGCTGCTGCGAACAGGATGATATACAACGGCTGGCTCGGAGCCAATGCCTGAGAAATGTCACTCAACCATTCCATGCCCTCACCCTGCCCGAACCACTGGCCCAAGGAGGCCGGGAACAACAGAATCGACGAGGCAAAGATCGGCGGAATAACACCGGCCATATTGACCTTCAGCGGCAAATGACTGGACTGCTGGGCAAACACCCGGCGGCCCTGCTGCCGTTTGGCATAATTGATGGTTAACCGCCGCTGGCCCCGCTCCATGAACACCACGAAGCCAACCACCGCGATCGCCAACACACCAATACCGAGCACTACCAGCAGGCTCATTTCACCGTTACGGGCCTGCTCCAGAGTCTGACCGATGGCGCCCGGCAAGCCGGCGACAATCCCTGCGAAAATCAGCAGTGATATACCGTTGCCAACGCCACGCTCGGTGATCTGCTCACCGAGCCACATCATGAAGACGGCACCACACACGAAAGACACCACTGCCACAAAGTGGAAGCTGAAGCTGTCGTTGAAGGTGACGCCCTGAGAGGCCAACCCTACAGAAATACCAAAGCCCTGAACCAGGGCCAGGACAACCGTACCATACCGCGTATACTGGCTGATCTTGCGACGACCCGCCTCGCCTTCTTTCTTCAGCTGCTCAAGCTGCGGACTGACCGCAGTCATGAGCTGCATGATAATGGAAGCCGAAATGTACGGCATGATACCGAGTGCGAAGATACTCATGCGCTCAAGCGCACCACCGGAAAACATGTTGAACAAACTCAGGATGGTTCCCTGGTTCTGATCAAACAGTGCCGCCAACCGGTCCGGGTTGATGCCTGGAACGGGAATGTGGGCACCGATCCGGTACACCAACAACGCCAGAAACACGAACCAGAGCCGCGAACGCAGCTCTGCAAATCCCTTTCCGGCGCCCGCAGGCAATGATGCTGTCTTGGCCATTTAGTCCTCGACTCGTCTTAGTCTTCGACTTTCCCACCCGCGGCAATGATTGCCTCGCGTGCGCCTTTGGTGACACGTAGCCCTTTAACGGTTACAGCGCGATCCAGCTCACCGGACAGCATAACCTTGGCTTCGCGAATTTCTTCGCGAATGATGTCAGCCTTCTTCAGTGCAGCCAGATCGACCACGTCGCCTTCAACCTTCGCCAGCTCGTTCAGGCGAATTTCGGCAACATAGCGCTGCTGGCGGGAAGTGAAACCAAACTTGGGCAGACGACGGGCCAAAGGCTGCTGACCACCCTCGAAACCAGGCGCTACAGAGCCACCGGAACGGGATTTCAGACCTTTATGACCGCGACCACCAGTTTTACCCAGACCGCTACCGATACCACGACCAACACGCTTGGCGGAAGGACGTGAACCAGGTTCCGGAGCAAGTTCGTTCAGACGCATCTTAGTTCTCCTCAACCTGCACCAGGTAGTTAACCCGGTTGATCATGCCGCGAATAGAAGGTGTATCTTCCACTTCAACGGTATGACCGATTTTACGAAGACCCAGGCCTTTCACACACAGCTTGTGCTTGGGCTGACAGCCGATCGGGCTGCGGGTCAGAGTTACTTTGATCGTTTTTGCGTTCGCCATGACTTCAACCCAGAATATCTTCGACGGATTTACCGCGCTTGGCTGCAATATCTTCAGGCGCCTTCATGGCCTGCAGACCCTTGATGGTAGAACGTACAACGTTCACCGGGTTGGTAGAGCCGTAGCACTTGGACAGTACGTTGTGTACGCCGGCCACTTCCAGTACCGCACGCATCGCACCACCGGCGATAATACCGGTACCTTCAGATGCAGGCTGCATGAACACCTTGGAGCCACCGTGCTGGGCACGAACTGCGTACTGCAGGGTGGTGCCGTCAAGGGCCACGTCTACCATGTTCTTGCGAGCAGCTTCCATCGCCTTCTGGATGGCAACCGGGACTTCCCGGGCCTTACCACGACCGAAACCAACGCGTCCTTTGCCATCACCCACCACAGTCAGTGCGGTGAAGGCAAAAATACGGCCGCCTTTAACTACCTTGGCGACGCGATTGACCTGAACCAGCTTTTCCTGGAGCTCAGGCGCCTTCTGTTCGTTAACGCTCATCTTCTCCACCTCTTAGAATTGCAAGCCAGCTTCACGGGCTGCGTCGGCCAGAGCCTGTACACGACCGTGATAACGGTAACCTGAGCGGTCAAAAGCGACCTTCTCAATGCCTGCCGCCTTGGCACGCTCAGCAATCAGCTGACCGACCTTCTTGGCAGCGTCCACGTTACCGGTTGCACCCTGGCGCAGTTCCTTATCCAACGTGGAGGCAGTGGCCAGCACTTTGCTGCCATCTGCAGTCGTAACCTGGGCGTACATATGACGCGGCGTGCGGTGAACGCACAGACGGTCGGTACCCAGTTCACGGATCTTCATGCGCACTTTGCGTGCGCGACGCAATCTTTCGTTATTCGCGCTCATAGTCCCGCCTTATTTCTTCTTGGCTTCTTTGCGTCTGACCTGCTCATCCGCATAACGAACACCCTTGCCCTTATAAGGCTCGGGCGGACGGAACGCGCGGATTTCAGCAGCGACCTGGCCAACCTGTTGCTTGTCGATACCGCGAATCACAACTTCCGTATTGGACGGAGTTTCAGCGGTAACACCCTCGGGCAGCTCGTACTCAACCGGGTGAGAAAAACCCAGTGTCAGATTGAGCTTCTTACCTTGCGCCTGCGCACGATAACCTACGCCCGTCAGCTGCAGCTTACGCTCCCAGCCTGTGGATACGCCGGTAACCATGTTGTTAACCAGCGCACGAGTAGTACCAGCAAGAGCGCGGGACTGTTTCGCACCATCGCGGGCCGCAAAGCGAAGAGAACCCTCTTCCTGCTTCACTTCAACCGCTTGGTGAATGGTGAATTGGAGAGCTCCCTTGGAGCCCTTCACATTAATTTCCTGTCCGTTCAGCTTAACCTCAACACCGGAAGGCAGCACGACAGGATTATTGGCAACCCTGGACATGTGTATCTCCTAGAATACGGTGCAGATGACTTCGCCACCCACGCCTGCAGCACGTGCGGCGCGGTCTGTCATAACGCCCTTGGACGTTGAGACAATCGCGACTCCCAGACCGCCGGAAACCTTCGGCAGTTCCCCAGCGCCTTTGTACTGGCGCAGACTCGGACGGCTGACCCGCTTGATCTCTTCGATAACCGGCTTGCCGCCGAAGTATTTCAGAGTGATGGTCAGCTCGGGCTTCGCGTCAGCTGAAACAGAAAAATCTGCTACGTAGCCTTCGTCCTTAAGGACCTGGGCCACGGAGACCTTCATTTTTGAAGACGGCATCGTCACATCAGCTTTCGATGCCATCTGGGCATTACGGATACGGGTAAACATATCCGCAAGCGTGTCTTGCATACTCATTAGTATGAGGCTCCTGATCTTTTTAGTTGTGCAGCGGCGTGCCGCACCGCTTACCAACAGGCACCTGACCGAAGTCAGGCGACCTATCTTACCAGCTTGCCTTGGTCAGGCCCGGAACGTCACCGCGCATGCCGTACTCACGGAGTTTGATCCGTGACAGTTCGAACTTGCGCAGAACGCCGTGGGGACGACCAGTCACCTGGCAACGATTCCGAAGACGTGAGGGACTCGCATCACGAGGCAGCTGTTGCAGCTTCATTTGCGCGTTCCAACGATCTTCTTCGCTGGTATTCGGGTTTTTGATAATCGCCTTGAGCTCGGCGCGCTTGGCTGCGAATTTAGCCACAGTCTTTTCGCGCTTGAGCTCACGGTTTTTCATTGAAACCTTCGCCATGTCACTCGTTCCTTATTTCTTGAACGGAAAGCCAAAGGCTTTCAACAGTTCGCGACCTTCGTCGTCGGTACCGGCAGTGGTGGTGATGGTGATATCCAGCCCGCGGATCTTGTCGACTTTGTCGTACTCGATCTCAGGGAAGATGATCTGCTCACGAACACCCATGCTGTAGTTACCGCGACCGTCGAAGGATTTCGGGTTCAGACCGCGGAAGTCACGAATGCGGGGAACCGCAATGTGCACCAGGCGATCAAAGAAATCCCACATACGCTCACCGCGCAGGGTCACCTTACAGCCAATCGGCCAACCTTCACGGATTTTGAAACCCGCTACGGATTTGCGTGCCTTGGTAACAACCGCTTTTTGACCCGCCAGGCGCTCAAGATCCGCCACCGCGTTTTCAATCAGCTTTTTGTCACCAACCGCTTCGCCAACACCCATGTTCAGGGTGATTTTCTCGATACGCGGCACCTGCATAACGTTCTTGTAACCGAACTCTTTCTGCAGGGCGGGTACCACTTCCTTAGTGTACTGCTCTTTCATGTTAAGCATCGTAACCACCACCGCTTACTGGTTATCGACAGCTTCGTTCGTGGACTTGAAGATCCGCACTTTGCTGCCGTCTTCCTTGGTCTGGAAGCCAACACGATCGGCTTTGCCGGTCTGCGGATTAAAAATAGCCACGTTGGAAGCCTGGATAGGCGCTTCTTTTTCGACGATACCACCCGGGGTGCCGAGCATCGGGTTCGGCTTGGTGTGCTTCTTCATCATATTGATGCCAGAAACAATCACACGGCCGTCGTCCTGAACCTTCAGGACTTTACCACGTTTGCCTTTGTCTTTCCCCGTGGTGACGATTACTTCGTCATCTCGTTTGATCTTTTTCATAACCGGCCTCTGGTCCTTTAAAGTACTTCGGGTGCCAGTGAGATAATCTTCATGAACTTCTCGTTACGCAGTTCACGGGTAACCGGTCCGAAGATACGGGTACCAATGGGAGCGTCCTGATTGTTCAGAAGTACCGCCGCGTTACCGTCAAAACGGATCAATGAACCGTCCGGACGACGCACACCCTTACGGGTACGTACTACAACAGCCTTGAGGACCTGGCCTTTCTTCACCTTACCGCGGGGGATGGCTTCCTTAACGGTTACCTTGATGATATCCCCAACGCTCGCATAACGCCGGTGAGATCCGCCCAGGACCTTGATGCACATAACCTGACGTGCACCACTGTTATCCGCGACTTCAAGCATTGTTTGAGTCTGAATCATGGTTGTTCTCCGGGCGAATTACACCTTGGACGCGCGTTCGGTGACTTCCACCAGGGCCCAGCTTTTGGTCTTGGAGACCGGGCGGGTTTCCTGAATGGTTACGATGTCGCCGATGTTGCACTGATTGCTTTCATCGTGCGCATGGATCTTGGTCGAGCGCTTCATGTACTTGCCGTACAGAGGATGTTTCACCTGACGCTCAACCAGGACCACGATGGACTTGTCCATCTTGTTGCTCACGACCTTGCCGCTCAGAGTTCTGGCAGTTTGGGTAGCTTCGGTCATGTCACTGTCCTGCCTTTTCATTCAATACCGTTTTAACGCGAGCGATATCGCGCTTCACCTTGCCGAGGAGGTGAGACTGATTCAGCTGACCTGTCGCTTTGCGCATGCGCAGGTTGAACTGCTCCTTCAGGAGGTCGATCAGCTCTTTGTTCAGCTCCTCGACTGACTTTTCACGCAGCTCTGTTGCATTCATCACATCACCGTCCTCGTTACAAAGGTGGTCTGTACCGGCAGTTTGGCCGCTGCAAGAGTGAAGGCCTCACGAGCGATTTCCTCGGAAACACCTTCCATCTCATACAACATACGGCCTGGCTGAATTTCAGCCACCCAATACTCGACAGAACCTTTACCTTTACCCATCCGTACTTCAAGCGGCTTACCGGTGATCGGCTTGTCCGGGAAAACCCGGATCCAGATCTTACCGCCCCGCTTGATACGACGTGTCATAGTACGACGTGCCGCCTCAATCTGGCGCGCAGTTATACGCCCGCGACTGGTCGCTTTCAATCCGTATTCACCGAAGCTCACCTTGTTGGCGCGGTGAGCAAGACCGGTGTTACGGCCTTTCATTACCTTGCGGAATTTGGTGCGTTTTGGTTGCAGCATAAGAGTGCCCCTTTACTTAGAACCTTTCTTCCCAGAGGCTTTCTTGTCAGCACGGACCTGCTCCATACCACCAAGAATCTCACCTTTGAAGATCCATACCTTTACGCCGATAACGCCGTAAGTGGTGTGCGCTTCATAGGTTGCATAATCAATATCTGCACGTAATGTGTGCAGAGGTACACGACCTTCGCGATACCACTCGGAACGTGCGATTTCAGCACCCCCAAGACGACCGCCAACCTGAATCTTGATACCCTTGGCACCCTGACGCATGGCGTTCTGAACCGCACGCTTCATAGCGCGACGGAACATCACACGACGCTCCAGCTGACCGGCAACGTTTTGCGCTACCAGGCGGGCATCCAGGTCCGGCTTGCGGACTTCTTCGATGTTGATGTGCACAGGCACACCCATCATGTCGCTGACTTCGCGACGCAGACGGTCAACATCTTCACCCTTCTTACCGATAACAATACCGGGGCGGGCGGTATGGATCGTGATCCGGGCGTTCTGAGCAGGGCGCTCGATCACGATCTTGCTGACAGACGCCTTAACCAGACGCTTGTCCAGGAACTCGCGAACCTGAATATCATTCAGCAGATTCTTCGCGTAGTCCTTCTTGTCGGCATACCACACTGAGTTGTGCTCTTTGATCACACCCAGGCGCATGCCGGTTGGATTTACTTTATGACCCATCTGAGCATCTCCTACTTGTCGGCGACCTTGACGGTGATATGACAGGTGCGCTTGAAAATACGGTCAGCGCGCCCCTTGGCTCGAGCTTTGATTCGCTTGAGCGTTGGGCCCTCATCCACCATGACGGTGGAAACCCGCAGATCATCTACGTCCAGACCTTCGTTGTGCTCAGCGTTGGCAATGGCGGATTCAAGAGCTTTCTTGATCACAACCGCTGCCTTCTTAGGGCTGAAAGTCAGAATGTTCAGGGCGTCCTCAACAGCCTTGCCGCGTACCTGGTCGGCAACAAGACGTGCTTTCTGAGCTGAGAGGCGAGCGCCCTTGTACTTGGCTGCTACTTCCATTTCTATTACCTCACAATCAGCGTTTAGCTTTCTTGTCGGCCGCATGACCACGATAAGTACGCGTTGCCGCGAACTCACCCAGTTTATGTCCGACCATATCTTCGGTGACATAAACCGGCACGTGCTGCTTGCCGTTGTGGACTGCAATGGTCAGGCCTACCATCTCCGGAAAGATTGTTGACCGGCGGGACCAGGTTTTGATCGGCCGCTTGTCACTTGTTTCCAGAGCTGCCTCGACCTTCTTCAACAGATGCAGGTCTATAAAAGGACCTTTCTTCAAAGAACGTGGCACAGCATTTACCTCTATGTAGTCGTTTACTTGGCTGAACGACGACGTACTATCATCTTGTCAGTACGTTTGTTCTTACGAGTCTTATGCCCTTTGGTCGGAACACCCCACGGAGTAACCGGGTGACGCCCGCCAGAGGTACGCCCTTCACCACCACCATGTGGGTGGTCAACTGGGTTCATAGCAACACCACGTACTGTTGGACGTTTACCGCGCCAACGTGATGCACCCGCTTTACCAAGCTGCTTGAGGCTGTGCTCGCTGTTGGATACTTCACCCAGCGTTGCACGGCAATCTACAAGCACCTTACGCATTTCACCTGAACGCAGGCGGATAGTGGCATAAGCCCCTTCCCGAGCTACCAGCTGTACGGATGCGCCCGCGGAGCGAGCCAGCTGGGCACCTTTGCCAGGCTTGAGTTCGACGCAGTGGATCACAGAACCAACCGGAATGTTCCGGAGCGGCAGAGTGGAGCCCACCTTAATCGGCGCGTCGACGCCGGACCGCACAGGATCACCTGCCTTCATACCTTTGGGAGCGATAATGTAGCGACGCTCGCCATCGGAGTACTTCAGCAGCGCGATGTGCGCAGAGCGGTTAGGATCATATTCCAGGCGCTCAATAACCGCCGGGATACCATCTTTAGTCCGCTTGAAATCAATTACACGGTAGTGCTGCTTGTGGCCACCACCAATGTGACGAGTAGTAATGCGGCCAGCGTTGTTACGACCACCTGACTTACTCTTAGTTTCTACCAACGGCTCGTAAGGACGTCCTTTGTGCAGATCCGGGTTGTAAAGTTTTACAACGTGACGGCGTCCGGCAGATGTTGGCTTGGTTTTGACGATCGGCATATTACGACCCCTTTACCTTATTCCACATCCAGAAAATCGATGTCCTGACCTTCTGCCAGCTTGACGTAAGCCTTACGAATGTCATTACGCTTGCCGAACCCGCGGATAGTGCGCTTGAGCTTACCCTTACGGTTCAGAACCTGAACACCTTCGACGGTGACGTTGAACAGCTGCTCAACGGCTTTCTTGATCTCCGGCTTGGTGGCGTCTGGTGCTACACGGAATACCACCTGACCACGCTCGGCTGCCAGAGACGCTTTCTCTGATACGTGCGGCCCCAGCAGGACCTTATAAATACGTTCCTGATTCATCCCAGCATCTCCTCGATCTTCTTCAGAGCGGGAACAGTTACCACAACGTTCTCGTAGGCAACCAGGCTGACCGGATCCAGACCTGCCACGTCGCGAACATCCACGTGAGGAATGTTGCGGGAAGCCAGGTGCAGGTTCTGCTCAACGCTATCGGAAAGAATCAGAGCGTTAGATACGCCCAGATCCTTCAGCTTGGCGGTGAACGCCTTGGTCTTGGGACTGTCGACGTTCATATCGTCAACAACCACCAGACGCTCCTGACGGACCAGCTCGGAAAGAATGGAACACATAGCCGCACGATACATCTTGCGGTTAACTTTCTGTTCGAAATCACGGGGCTTGGCCGCAAAAGTTACGCCGCCTGAACGCCAGATCGGGCTACGAATGGTGCCCGCACGAGCGCGACCGGTGCCCTTCTGACGCCACGGCTTCTTGCCACCGCCACTGACTTCGGAACGTGTTTTCTGAGCCTTGGTACCCTGACGGCCAGCTGCCATGTAGGCAGTTACCACCTGGTGCACCAGTGCTTCATTAAAATCTTTGGCAAACGCAGCGTCGGAAACAGAAATCCCCTTGCCGCTACCAGTAATTGTCAATTCCATCGCACCGCTCCTCAGGCTTTAACTGCAGGCTTGATGACAACGTCGCCGCCAGTCGCACCAGGTACGGCACCACTTACCAGCAGCAGGTTGCGCTCGGCATCGACACGGACGATTTTCAGGTTCTGCACAGTGACCTGCGCGTTACCCATCTGACCGGCCATCTTTTTACCCTTGAATACCTTGCCCGGAGTCTGGTTCTGACCAATAGAACCCGGAGCACGATGAGACAGGGAGTTACCGTGAGTAGCGTCCTGCATGGAGAAGTTCCAGCGCTTGACACCACCCTGGAAGCCCTTACCTTTGGACTGACCAGTGGCATCAACCACCTGACCGTCTTCAAACACAGAGACTGTCAGCTCGCCGCCTGCAGCCAGGTCTTCACCTTCGCCATCAGCCAGACGAAATTCCCACACGCCACGACCAGCTTCAACACCTGCTTTCGCAAAGTGACCAGCAGCAGCCTTGCTCACGCGGGAGGCACGACGAGAACCTACGGTTACCTGCACAGCGCGGTAGCCGTCGTTTTCGAGAGTTTTCAGTTGGGTAATGCGGTTGGGCTCAACCTCGATTACCGTTACGGGCAATGCCTGCCCCTCGTCCGTAAAAATACGGGTCATACCGGCCTTACGACCGACAACACCAATTGCCATGTTTCACCTCTTAAGTGTACGGGGCTTGCACCCTCTATGGCCTGTGACAGTTACACAGACTAATACCGGGCGGTATTAGCCGAGGCTGATCTGAACGTCTACACCTGCTGCCAGGTCCAGTTTCATCAGAGCATCCACTGTCTTCTCCGTCGGCTCAACAATGTCGAGCAAACGCTTGTGGGTACGAATTTCATACTGATCACGCGCGTCTTTATTGACGTGCGGAGAGATCAATACCGTGTACTTTTCCTTGCGCGTCGGCAGAGGAATAGGACCACGCACCTGAGCGCCGGTCCGCTTGGCGGTATCGACGATCTCCTGCGTGGACTGGTCGATCAGGCGATAATCAAACGCCTTCAACCGGATTCGAATCTTTTGGCTTTGCATGATGCACCAAACTCCACTCGTAGCAGCTACTAGTTAGCCGACCTTCAAAAAAAGGAGCCGCATTGTATGCATAATACCCAACCCTGTCAACATCATTGATATTGACGGAGGTCAGGCAGACTTTGCGACTTAAACAGAAAAAGGGGCTGAACCAGTCAGCCCCTTTTTCCTGATCAAACGAGCAGATTACTCGATGATCTTGGAGACCACGCCGGCACCAACGGTACGGCCGCCTTCGCGAATCGCGAAGCGCAGACCATCTTCCATGGCGATCGGAGCGATCAGGGTAACAGTCATTTTCACGTTGTCACCCGGCATTACCATTTCAACGCCTTCCGGCAGTTCACAAGAACCGGTTACATCAGTAGTCCGGAAGTAGAACTGCGGACGGTAGCCCTTGAAGAACGGAGTATGACGACCACCTTCTTCTTTGGACAGTACGTACACTTCACACTCGAACTTGGTGTGCGGCTTGATGGAGCCCGGTACACACAGAACCTGACCACGCTCAACGTCGTCACGCTTGGTACCACGCAGCAGAACACCTACGTTCTCACCGGCACGACCTTCGTCCAGCAGCTTGCGGAACATCTCAACACCAGTACAGGTGGTCTTGGTGGTGTCGCGGATACCCACGATTTCCACTTCGTCACCTACTTTGATGATGCCACGCTCTACACGACCGGTAACAACGGTACCACGACCAGAGATGGAGAATACGTCCTCGATCGGCATCAGGAACGGCTGATCAATCGCACGCTCCGGCTCAGGGATGTAGTCGTCCAGGGCTTCTACCAGCTTCTTAACAGCGGTAGTACCCATCTCGTTGTCGTCTTTACCTTCCAGAGCCATCAGCGCAGAACCGGTGATGATCGGAGTGTCGTCACCCGGGAAGTCGTACTGGCTCAGCAGGTCACGAACTTCCATCTCTACCAGCTCAAGCAGCTCTTCATCGTCTACCATGTCCGCTTTGTTCAGGAACACAACGATGAACGGTACACCAACCTGACGGGACAGCAGGATGTGCTCACGAGTCTGCGGCATGGGGCCGTCAGCTGCGGAGCAAACCAGGATAGCGCCGTCCATCTGGGCCGCACCGGTGATCATGTTCTTAACATAATCCGCGTGGCCCGGGCAGTCTACGTGTGCGTAGTGACGGGTCGGAGAATCGTACTCAACGTGAGAGGTCGCGATGGTGATACCACGCGCACGCTCTTCCGGTGCGTTATCGATCTGATCGAAAGCACGGCTCTCACCAGTACCCCATACTTCGTGACATACACGAGTCAGGGCGGCTGTCAGAGTGGTCTTACCATGGTCAACGTGACCAATGGTGCCCACGTTTACGTGCGGCTTGTTACGCTCAAACTTTGCTTTAGACACGGTTACACCTCTTCCTGTTTCTTAAGTCCTGGGGATCAACCCTTTTTAATGATCGCTTCGGCAATGTTCGAAGGAGCTTCCATATAGCGGGAGAACTCCATCGCATAAGACGCCCGACCCTGTGTTGCAGAACGCAGGTCGGTGGCGTAACCGAACATCTCCGACAACGGAACTTCAGCACGGATGACCTTGCCCGCAGGGCCTTCATCCATACCCTGCACAAGGCCGCGACGACGGTTCAGGTCGCCAACAACGTCACCCATGTAATCTTCAGGGGTAACAACCTCAACCTTCATGATCGGCTCAAGAAGGGCAGGATTCGCTTCGAGGGCGCCTTTCTTCATCGCCATGGAACCAGCGATTTTGAACGCCATCTCGTTGGAGTCAACGTCGTGGTAGGAACCATCGTACAGCGTCGCCTTGATACCCAGCAGCGGATAGCCGGCCAGACAGCCGTTCTGCATCTGCTCTTCGATACCCTGCTGAACCGCCGGGATGTATTCCTTGGGAACCACACCACCAACGATCTCGTTTACGAAGATGAAGTTTTCAGCATCTTCATCATCCAGAGGCAGCGGCTCCAACTTCACTTTTACGTGACCGTACTGACCGCGACCACCAGACTGACGAACGAACTTACCTTCAACGTCAACCGGCTTGCGGATGCACTCACGGTAAGCAACCTGCGGCTTACCGATATTTGCTTCTACCTTGAACTCGCGACGCATACGGTCAACGATGATATCCAGGTGAAGCTCACCCATACCGGAGATGATGGTCTGGCCGGACTCTTCGTCGGTGCGAACACGGAATGACGGATCTTCCTGGGCCAGCTTACCCAGAGCAACACCCATCTTTTCCTGGTCGGCTTTCGACTTCGGCTCAACCGCAACGGAGATAACCGGCTCCGGGAACTCCATGCGCTCAAGAACAATTCTGTTGTTCTCATCACACAGGGTGTCACCCGTGGTCACGTTCTTCAGGCCGATCGCAGCCGCGATGTCGCCCGCCAGAACTTCTTTGATCTCTTCACGGTCGTTGGCGTGCATCTGAACCATACGGCCCACACGCTCTTTCTTGCCCTTCACGGAGTTGAATACCGCGTTACCGGACTCAAGCTTACCGGAGTAAACCCGGAAGAACGTCAGCGTACCCACGAACGGGTCGGTAGCGATCTTGAACGCCAGAGCGGCGAACGGAGCATCGTCGTCAACCGGACGGGTTTCCTCGGTACCCTCGTCATCCACCTCACCGCGGATGGCTTTAACCTCATCCGGGGCCGGCAGGAATTCGATGACCGCATCCAGCACCGCCTGCACGCCCTTGTTCTTGAACGCAGAACCACAGGTAGCCAGAACGATTTCGTTGGCGATGGTACGAGTACGCAGACCCTGCTTGATTTCTTCGTAGGTCAGCTCTTCGCCTTCGAGGTATTTCTCCATGAACTCTTCGTTGGCTTCAGCGGCGGCTTCGATCATCTGCTCGCGCGCTTTCTCGGCCTCAGCAACCATGGACTCAGGAATATCGCGAAGCTCGTAGGTCATACCCTGATCAGCTTCGTTCCAGTAGATTGCCTTCATGCGAAGCAGATCCACGATACCCTCGAAATCGTCTTCGGCGCCGATCGGCAGCTGGATGGGCACAGTGATAGCACCCAGACGGTTACGAATCTGCTCAACAACGCGCATGAAGTTGGCGCCTGCACGGTCCATTTTGTTGACGAAAACCATGCGGGGAACTTCATACTTGTTGGCTTGGCGCCATACAGTCTCGGACTGCGGCTCAACACCTGAGGAACCACAGAACACAACCACGGCACCATCAAGAACACGCAGGGAACGCTCTACTTCGATGGTGAAGTCAACGTGCCCCGGGGTGTCGATGATGTTGATACGGTGCTCGGGATACTGCTTGTCCATACCCTGCCAGAAGGTTGTAACAGCGGCAGACGTGATGGTGATACCACGCTCCTGCTCCTGCTCCATCCAGTCTGTAGTGGAAGCGCCGTCATGGGTCTCACCCATCTTGTGACTACGACCGGTGTAATAAAGAATACGCTCGGTGGTAGTAGTCTTGCCCGCATCCACGTGCGCACAGATACCAATGTTTCTGTAACGTTTGATAGGAGTCTTGCGTGCCACGATATAAACCTCGGCTTGTTAGAAACGGAAGTGAGAGAATGCCTTGTTGGCTTCTGCCATGCGATGCACGTCTTCGCGCTTCTTCACTGCGGCACCCTTGCTATCGGCCGCATCAAGAATTTCGCCAGCCAGACGCTGCGCCATGCTCTTCTCACCGCGCTTCCGGGAATATTCAACGAGCCAGCGCATCGCCAACGCGTTCTGACGGGAAGGCCGAACTTCTACCGGCACCTGGTAAGTAGCACCACCCACACGACGGGACTTAACCTCAACCATCGGCTGGATGTTCTCCAGGGCCTTCTCGAACATTTCGATCGGCTCTTCTTTAGATTTCTCGGCAACGATATCCAGAGCACCGTAAACAATGCGCTCTGCAACCGACTTCTTACCGCTTTCCATCACATGGTTGATGAACTTGGCAAGACGTGCACTGCCGAATTTAGGATCGGGAATGATTTCCCGCTTTGCTGCAACTCTTCTTCTAGGCATCGATAAGCCCTTATATCTAAAAGGTCTTCAGGAACCCCTGAGATAGCCAAATGCTACTCAGCCTTACTCTTACCGTTCTTACAAGCAACGATAAAAGACACCCGCTCGGGACATCAGGACTTGGGTCGTTTTGCACCGTACTTGGAGCGGCCCTGCTTACGGTTCTGAACACCTTGGGTATCCAAAGTACCGCGAACAGTGTGATAGCGCACACCCGGAAGGTCTTTTACTCGACCGCCACGGATCAGCACAACACTGTGCTCCTGAAGGTTGTGACCTTCACCACCAATGTAAGAGGAAACCTCGAAGCCGTTGGTCAGACGAACACGGCACACTTTACGAAGTGCTGAGTTCGGCTTCTTCGGCGTTGTGGTGTACACACGAGTGCACACACCACGGCGCTGAGGACAAGCCTGGAGAGCAGGAACATCGCTCTTGGCTACCTTGCGCTTACGAGGCTTACGCACCAACTGATTAATCGTTGCCATGTAAGCAAACTCCAAAAAACCATACCAATGAAACTTACCCCCTGTGCAGGGGGTAAAATTTAAGGGACGCAAGTGTAAGCCTGCGCCCCGACTCAGTCAAGATGACTGTTCTCTTTTTAACCACCCTCGGGATAAGTAACTACCCCGAGAATGGCACGCCGGCAATCAACCTTCTCGGTTGAGCTCCGCGCTCAGAGCTTCTTCAACATCTGCCGCGGTCACGCCCTGCTCTTCCAGGTCACGCTTGCGACGACGTTCGCTGTGGTAAGCCAGACCAGTACCCGCCGGAATCAACCGGCCAACCACAACGTTTTCTTTCAGGCCACGCAGGAAGTCACGCTTACCGGTCACCGCACCTTCGGTGAGGACCCGGGTGGTTTCCTGGAACGAAGCCGCAGAAATGAACGATTCGGTGGCCAGCGATGCCTTGGTAATACCAAGCAGCAGACGCTCGAACCTGGCTGGCTCTTTGTCCGCCCGATTCGCCTTTTCGTTCTCTTCCAGCACCTGAGTGATTTCCACCTGGTCGCCAGACAGCAGGGTGGTATCACCCGGATCGGTAATTTCCACCTTGCGCAGCATCTGCCGAACGATAACCTCGATGTGTTTATCGTTGATGACAACGCCCTGCAGGCGGTACACGTCCTGGATTTCGTTGGTGATGTACTTGGCCAGCTCGACCACACCCAGCAGACGCAAGATGTCGTGCGGGTTGGACGGACCGTCGGAAATCACCTCACCCTTCTCAACCGTTTCACCTTCGAAAACGTTGAGCTGGCGATGCTTCGGAATCAGAACCTCGTAGGCATCGTCATCTTTCGGCGTGATGACCAGGCGCTTCTTGCCTTTGGTCTCTTTACCGAAAGACACCACACCACTGATTTCCGCCAGGATGGCAGACTCTTTCGGGCGACGAGCCTCGAACAGGTCGGCAACCCGCGGCAGACCACCGGTGATGTCCCGGGTCTTCGAGCTTTCCTGCGGAATACGGGCAACTACGTCACCCAGCTCGATCTTCGCGCCATTAGCCATGGTCACCAGCGCGTTAGCCGGTAGGAAGAAGATCGCGGTACCACCGCCTGGCAGTTCTACTTCTTCACCCGCATCGTCAATCAGCTGGATAGCCGGACGAATGTCCTTACCAGCAGCAGGACGCTCTTTCGGGTCAATCACTTCCATGGTGGACAGACCGGTCAGCTCGTCAGCCTGGGTACGGACAGTAATGCCCTCTTCCATGTTGACAAACTTGGCCGTGCCTTTCGCTTCGGCGATGATCGGATGCGTGTGCGGATCCCACTTGGCAACTACAACGCCGGCCTCAACCACGTCACCGTTCTTCACAGACAGAACGGCACCGTAGGGCAGCTTGTACCACTCGCGCTCACGACCCTGCTCGTCGGCAATCGCCAGGGCCGAAGAACGGGACACCACAACCAGGGAGCCATCGGTCTTCTCGATGGACTTCAGGTTGTGCAGACGTACCGTGCCGCCGTGCTTGACCTGAATGTTATCCACGGCGGAGGCCCGGCTGGCCGCACCACCAATGTGGAAGGTCCGCATGGTCAGCTGGGTGCCTGGCTCACCGATGGATTGGGCAGCGATAACACCGACGGCCTCACCCACGTTAACACGGTGACCACGGGCAAGATCGCGGCCGTAACACTTGGAGCAGATGCCGTGACGAGTCTCACAGGTAATCGCAGAGCGAACCCAGATCTCATCCACACCGGCGCGCTCGACCATCTCGACGGTTTTCTCGTCCAGCAAAGTGCCGGCCGGAACAACAGCGTTGTCCTTGTCGGTTGGGGTGAATACGTCACGGGCTGTCACACGCCCCAGAACACGATCACCCAGCGGCACAACAACGTCGCCACCTTCAATGTGCGGCGTCATCAGCAGACCTTCATCGGTACCGCAGTCTTCCTCGGTCACCACCAGGTCCTGGGACACGTCAACCAGACGACGGGTCAGGTAACCGGAGTTCGCGGTCTTCAGTGCAGTATCCGCCAGACCTTTACGAGCACCGTGGGTGGAGATGAAGTACTGGAGTACGTTCAGACCTTCACGGAAGTTCGCGGTAATCGGCGTTTCGATGATGGAGCCATCCGGCTTGGCCATCAGACCACGCATACCGGACAACTGACGAATCTGGGCAGCGGAACCCCGCGCACCGGAATCGGCCATCATGTAGACGGAGTTGAAGGATTCCTGCATCAGGTCTTCGCCGTCTTCACCCTTCACAGGCTGGCCGTCAGGACCAATAACCTGCTCTTTGGACAGACGCTCCATCATCGCCTTGGACACTTTATCGTTGGCGCGGGACCAGATATCGATCACCTTGTTGTACTTCTCACCCTGGGTCAGCAGACCGGATGCGTACTGGTTCTCGATGTCTTTTACTTCGTCAGACGCCGCATCAACCAGCTCATACTTCTCCGGCGGAATCTCGAAGTCGTTGAAGCCGATAGAGATACCGGAACGGGTTGCATAGTGGTAACCCATGTACATCAGTTGGTCAGCAAAGATGACCGTATCTTTCAGGCCGGCGTCCCGATAACAGGTGTTGATCAGGTTGGAAATCGCCTTCTTGACCATAGGACGGTTGACGATCTCGAACGGCAAGCCGTCAGGAACGATATCAAACAACAAAGCACGGCCAACGGTGGTATCAACCACACGGTAGGCTTCGGACTTGCTGCCATCTTCGGCGTAGGCCACTTCCTTAACCCGCACCTTGACCTTCGCCTGCAGGTCAACCTTGCCGGCACCATAGGCACGATGGGCTTCTTTGACATCAGCAAACACCATGCCTTCACCCAGGGCAGCGTGGCGCTCGCGGGTCATGTAATACAGACCCAATACCACATCCTGAGACGGTACGATGATCGGCTCACCGTTCGCTGGAGACAGCACGTTGTTGGTGGACATCATCAACGCACGGGCTTCAAGCTGGGCTTCCAGGGTCAGCGGTACGTGTACCGCCATCTGGTCACCGTCGAAGTCGGCGTTGTAAGCCGCACACACCAGCGGGTGCAGCTGGATCGCTTTACCTTCGATCAGAACCGGCTCGAACGCCTGGATGCCCAGACGGTGCAGGGTGGGCGCACGGTTCAGCAGGATCGGGTGCTCGCGGATGACTTCGTCCAGGATATCCCAGACCACGCCTTCCTCGCGCTCGACCATTTTCTTGGCGGCCTTGATGGTGGTCGCCAGGCCACGGTGCTCAAGCTTGGAGAAAATGAACGGCTTGAACAGCTCCAGGGCCATCTTCTTGGGCAGACCGCACTGGTGCAGGCGCAGGTACGGACCCACCACGATCACGGAACGGCCAGAGTAGTCGACTCGCTTACCCAGCAGGTTCTGACGGAAACGACCCTGCTTACCCTTGATCATGTCAGCCAGGGACTTCAGCGGGCGCTTGTTGGTGCCGGTGATGGCCCGACCACGACGACCGTTATCCAGCAGGGCGTCAACCGCTTCCTGCAGCATACGCTTCTCGTTGCGCACGATGATATCCGGAGCGTTCAGCTCCAGCAGGCGCTTGAGACGGTTGTTCCGGTTAATGACCCGACGGTACAGATCGTTCAGGTCGGAAGTGGCAAAACGGCCACCGTCCAGGGGGACCAGCGGGCGCAGATCGGGCGGCAGAACCGGCAGAACGGTCATCACCATGTCGCCCGGCTTGTTACCGGAGTACAGGAACGCCTCAAGAATTTTCAGGCGCTTGCTGAATTTCTTGATCTTGGTCTCGGAGTTGGTCTGGGGGATCTCTTCCCGCAGGGCGTCAACTTCCGCCTGCAGATCGATAGCTTCGAGCAACTCTTTGATGGCCTCGGCACCCATACGGGCGTCGAACTCGTCACCGAATTCTTCCAGGGCCTCATAGTACTGCTCGTCATTCAGCAACTGGCCCTTCTCCAGGGTGGTCATACCCGGATCGATAACGATGAAGGATTCAAAGTACAGAACCCGTTCGATATCGCGCAGGGTCATGTCCAGCATCAGGCCAATACGGGACGGCAATGACTTCAGGAACCAGATGTGAGCGACCGGGCTGGCCAGCTCGATATGGCCCATACGCTCACGGCGCACGCTGGCCAGTGCGACTTCAACACCGCACTTTTCACAGATAACGCCGCGATGCTTCAGACGCTTGTATTTTCCGCACAAGCACTCGTAGTCTTTGATCGGGCCGAAAATCTTGGCACAGAAAAGACCGTCACGCTCCGGCTTGAAGGTACGGTAGTTAATGGTCTCAGGCTTTTTTACTTCGCCAAAAGACCAGGAACGAATCATGTCAGGCGAAGCCAGTCCGATACGGATGGCGTCGAATTCCTTGCTCTGATTCTGGCTCTTGAGAAGATTCAGCAAATCTTTCATCAGTAAAAGCTCCGGATGGCGTTAATCTCGGGCGGGCACACGAGGTGCCCGCTCACGCTGCCAAAAACAATTCGGCTCACTCGGATTCCAGCTCGATGTCGATACCCAACGAGCGGATTTCCTTGACGAGAACGTTGAAGGATTCGGGCATGCCCGGCTCCATACGATGATCACCATCGACAATGTTCTTGTACATCTTGGTCCGACCGTTGACGTCATCAGACTTGACGGTAAGCATTTCCTGCAGGGTATAGGCGGCACCGTATGCCTCCAGAGCCCAGACTTCCATCTCACCGAAACGCTGACCACCGAACTGAGCCTTACCACCCAGCGGCTGCTGGGTCACCAGGCTGTAGGAGCCGGTGGAACGAGCGTGCATCTTGTCATCGATCAAGTGGTTGAGCTTGAGCATGTACATGTAGCCCACAGTCACCGGACGGTCAAATGCATCACCGGTGCGGCCGTCGTACAGCTTGACCTGACCACTGGTATCCATGTCGGCCAGCTCAAGCATACGCTTGACCTCGGCTTCCTTGGCACCGTCAAAGACCGGCGTTGCCATCGGGACACCGTCGCGCAGGTTACCGCACAGCTCCAGGATTTCCTTGTCGCTCAAGCTGTCGAGATCAACCTTGGTCACTTCATCTGAGTGGTTGTAGATCTCATCCAACAGCTTGCGCAGTTCAGCCACTTTACGCTGCTCTTCCAGCATCCGGCTGATCTTTTCACCCAGCCCCTTGGCGGCTGCGCCCAGGTGGGTTTCCAGAACCTGACCAACGTTCATCCGCGAAGGAACACCCAGCGGGTTGAGCACGATATCAACGGTGGTGCCGTTTTCGTCGTAAGGCATATCCTCAATCGGCATTACCGCGGAGATAACACCCTTGTTACCGTGACGACCGGCCATCTTGTCACCCGGCTGGATGCGACGCTTGATGGCCAGGTAAACCTTGACGATTTTCAGCACACCCGGAGCAAGGTCATCGCCCTGCTGCAGCTTGCCTTTCTTGTCGTCGAAGCGGGCTTCGTGCTCTTTCTTGCGATCTTCCAGACCCTGCTCGGATTTCTCCAGAAGTTCGTTCAGAGCTTCGTCTTTCATGCGCAGCTTGAACCAGTCCGGACGCGGCAGATCGGCCAGATAGGCTTCATCAAGCTTGGCGCCCTTCTTCAGACCCGGGCCACTGATCACTTCCTGGCCGTTGAGTGCTGCAGTCAGACGCTCATAGGTAGCGCCTTCGACAATGCGGTACTCGTCTTTCAGATCCTTACGGTACTGATCGAGCTGCTCTTTCTCGATGGACTGAGCGCGGGCATCTTTTTCGATACCGTCACGGGTGAATACCTGAACATCAATAACCGTTCCGCGGGTGCCGGTCGGAACGCGCTGAGAGGTATCTTTAACGTCAGAGGCCTTTTCACCAAAGATCGCACGCAGCAGCTTCTCTTCCGGTGTCAGCTGGGTCTCACCTTTCGGCGTGACCTTACCCACCAGAATGTCGCCCGGGCCAACTTCCGCACCGATGTAGACAATACCGGACTCATCCAGCTTGGACAGCGCGCTTTCACCAACGTTCGGAATATCCGCAGTGATTTCTTCACTACCCAGCTTGGTGTCACGGGCCACACAGGTCAGTTCCTGAATGTGGATCGTGGTCAGCCGGTCTTCCTGAACCACCTTTTCGGAGATCAGGATGGAGTCCTCGAAGTTGTAACCGTTCCAGGGCATGAACGCGATGCGCATGTTCTGGCCCAGCGCCAGCTCACCCAGATCCACAGAGGGACCATCTGCCAGCACGTCGCCGCGGGCAATCACATCGCCCTGACGCACGATGGAGCGCTGGTTGATACAGGTGTTCTGGTTAGAGCGGGTGTACTTGGTGAGGTTGTAGATATCCACACCTGCATCACCGGCCTCGGTTTCTTCGTTGTTTACCCGCACCACAATACGGGCAGCATCCACGCTTTCAATCACACCGCCACGACGGGCGGTTACGCACACGCCGGAATCCTGGGCAACGGTGCGTTCTACACCGGTGCCGACCAGCGGAACCTGTGATTTCAGCGTCGGAACCGCCTGACGCTGCATGTTCGCACCCATCAGGGCCCGGTTAGCATCGTCGTGCTCGAGGAACGGGATCAGAGACGCCGCCACCGATACAACCTGGCGCGGAGATACGTCCATGAAGTTAACCGCTTCCGGCGGAGCGACGGTAAATTCGTTCTGGTGACGCACGGTAACCAGCTCGTCGGTCAGGCGCTTGCCATCATCGGTAGCAGCACTAGCCTGAGCGATCACATAGTTGCTCTCTTCAATCGCAGACAGGTACACCAGCTCATCGGTCACCACGCCGTCGACGACTCTACGGTACGGACTTTCCAGGAAGCCGTAGGAGTTGGCACGGGCATAGGTTGCCAGCGAGTTGATCAGACCGATGTTCGGGCCTTCCGGAGTCTCGATAGGACACACACGGCCGTAATGGGTCGGGTGAACGTCCCGAACCTCAAAGCCGGCACGCTCACGGGTCAGACCGCCCGGACCCAACGCGGAGATACGACGCTTGTGAGTTACCTCAGACAGCGGATTGTTCTGGTCCATAAACTGCGACAGCTGGCTGGAACCAAAGAACTCCTTGACTGCGGCCGCAACAGGCTTGGCGTTGATCAGGTCCTGCGGCATCAGGCCTTCGCTTTCAGCCAGACTCAGACGCTCTCGAACCGCGCGCTCAACCCGTACCAGGCCTACCCGGAACTGGTTTTCAGCCATCTCGCCAACACAGCGAACCCGACGGTTGCCCAGGTTGTCGATATCATCTACCTGGCCCTGGCCATTACGAATGGCAATCAGGGTTTTCAGCACGTCGATGATATCGTCGTGGGTCAGCGTGCCCTCACCGGTGCTCTCGTCACGACCAAGGCGACGGTTGAGCTTCATCCGGCCAACGCCGGACAGGTCGTAGCGCTCCTCAGAGAAGAACAGGTTGTTGAACAGGTTCTCCGCGGATTCCTTGGTGGGCGGCTCGCCCGGGCGCATCATCCGGTAGATTTCAACCAACGCTTCCAACGGAGTTCGGGTCGGGTCGATACGCAGGGTATCAGACATGAACGGACCACAATCCAGATCGTTGGTGTAAAGAGTTTCAATATCCTTAACACCAGCGCCGAGAATCTTGGTGATGACTTCTTCGGTCAGCTCGGTGTTACATTCCACCAGCACTTCGCCGGTAGACTGATCGATCATGTCCTTGGCAAGAACACGGCCATACAGGTATTCAGTGGGAACTTCCAGCTCGGTAATGCCGGCCTTTTCCAACTGCTTGATGTGACGCGCCGTAATACGGCGGCCTTCTTCAGCAATGACGTTGCCTTCCTTGTCTTTGATGTCAAAGGTCGCAATGTCACCACGCAGCCGGCTGGGCACCAACTCAAGCTTGCAGACTTCTTCACCCAGAGCAAACTTACTGGTTTCGAAGAACATGTCGAGCATCTGCTCAGAGGTGTAACCCAGAGCGCGCAGGAGGATCGACGCAGGCAGCTTACGACGACGGTCGATACGAACGAACACGGAGTCCTTCGGATCGAATTCGAAGTCAAGCCAGGAACCACGGTAAGGAATCACTCGGGCCGAATACAACAGCTTGCCGGAGGAGTGAGTCTTGCCTTTGTCGTGATCAAAGAAGACGCCAGGCGAACGGTGCAGCTGGGAAACAATAACACGCTCGGTACCGTTGACCACGAAGGTACCGTTTTCAGTCATCAGGGGCATCTCGCCCATGTAGACTTCTTGCTCTTTGATGTCCTTGATCGCCTTGTTGGACGATTCCTTGTCATAAATGATCAAGCGGACTTTCACCCGCAGCGGCGCGGCGTAAGTAACGCCCCTGAGCTGACATTCCTTGACGTCGAACACTGGCTCGCCGATTCGATAGCTCACATACTCGAGCGCGGCGTTGCCAGAGTAACTGACAATCGGGAATACGGATTTGAACGCTGCGTGAAGACCGGTTTCCCGGCGGTCTTCAGGAGCGGCTTCCATTTGCAGGAAGTCCCGGAACGAATCCAGCTGAATAGACAGCAAATAGGGGACGTCCATCACGGAAGGCAATTTACTAAAATCTTTGCGAATCCGCTTTTTCTCAGTGTAGGAGTAAGTCATCTGCATTCCCCAGCTTTAGACCTGATACCTGGTATCAAGAAGCAATCAAATGTTCTGCTTCGGGGCCGAATTGCTCGGCTTATCGCGCCGTCTTGAACAAGACTCTGGCTGTAGGTTATAGATCTGACATTAACCCGTAAAAGCACACCAGACTCTATAGCATATACAACAGAAAAAGGCCGGTGGCACAGAGCCACCAGCCCATCCATGCTTAACGCACGGTGTCGATCAACAGCCGACTATTACTTGAGCTCAACAGAAGCGCCTGCTTCCTCAAGCTTCTTCTTGGCTTCTTCAGCCTCGTCCTTGCTAGCGCCTTCCTTAACAGTAGAAGGAGCGCCGTCAACCATTTCCTTGGCTTCTTTCAGACCCAGACCAGTAAGCTCACGAACGGCCTTGATGACGTTGACTTTCTTCTCGCCAGCGCCAGTCAGAACTACGTCGAACTCGGTCTGCTCTTCAGCAGCTTCGCCACCAGCGGCAGCAGCAGGTGCAGCGGCAACAGCAGCGGCAGCAGAAACATTGAACTTCTCTTCCATAGCTTCAACGAGCTCAACAACTTCCATTACGCTCATTTCAGCAATTGCATTCAAAATATCGTCTTTAGACAGAGCCATGACTTTCTCCGAAAATGTAAAAAATGGTGTTCAACAGAATCAAGCAGCGTCTTGCTTCTGGTCGCGGACTGCAGCTACAACACGTGTGATCCTGCCCGGAATATCGTTCAGGGTACGTGCAAGCTTGGTAACTGGTGCCTGTGTAACAATAGCCAGCTTGGTCAACGCTTCGTGCAGCGTCGGCAGCGTGGCCAGGCGATCGATCTGTTCTGCGCCCATCAGCTCACCGCCGACAGCCAGACCCTTGATCTCAAACGCCTCTTTCTCTTTGGCAAAATCCTTCAGCAAGCGCGCAGCGGCACCCGGATCTTCCATAGAGAAAGCCAGAATGGTCGGGCCAACCAGCGCCGGATCGATGCACTCAAACTCAGTACCTTTGATAGCAATCTTCGCCAGGTTGTTACGAACAACCTTCAGACGAACATTCTCGGCACGAGCTTTGGCACGAAGGGCAGTCATGTCACCAGAGGTGACACCACGGTAGTCAGCCAAAACCACAGACAGAGCAGCTCCAGCAGTCTCGTTGACTTCAGCGACGATCGCCTTCTTGTCTTCGAGTCTAATTGCCACTGGATTTCTCCTCGATTTCGCCAGCGTTATGCCGGCAAACCCATCATTGTCCTCAACGAGGACGCCTAACGGTGTTTGGGTTCAGAGAGAACGTCTTCACACCGTCTGCGCAGGCGTTGCTTTAACCCTTGCAGCCCTTGTTACCAAGGGCTTCGGGGGCCTGCGGTCTTTGACAGCCTTGGCTTCCGCCCAGACTACAAAGTAACTACCAATCAGAGACTCAGAGTACCCTGATCAATAGTCAGACCAGGACCCATCGTAGAAGAGATGGTGATCTTTTTCAGATACACACCCTTGGACGATGCAGGCTTGGCCTTTTTCAGGTCTGCCACCAGAGCTTCAAGATTTTCCTTGATGTTCTGGGCAGAGAACTCAACGTTACCCAGCGGAGCGTGGATAATGCCGTTTTTGTCAGTACGGTAACGAACCTGACCAGCTTTGGCATTCTTAACCGCTGTCTCAACATCAGCGGTTACGGTGCCAACCTTCGGGTTCGGCATCAGGCCACGGGGACCGAGGATCTGGCCCAGTTGACCAACAACACGCATGGCATCCGGAGTGGCGATAACCACGTCGAAGTCCATGTTGCCTTTTTTGACTTCATCAGCCAGGTCGTCCATGCCTACGATGTCGGCACCGGCCGCGGTCGCTTTCTCGGCATTGGCACCCTGGGTGAACACAGCCACACGCACGGATTTACCGGTACCGTGAGGCAGAACAGTGCTGCTACGCACAACCTGGTCGGATTTACGTGCATCAACACCCAGGTTAACCGCTACGTCTACAGACTCTTTGAACTTCACGTTCTGACCCAGTTCGGCCAGCAGCGCAACCGCTTCGTCTACAGAGTAGGCGCGGGTGGAGTCTACTTTTTCACGAATCAGCTTTTGACGCTTGCTCAGCTTAGCCATCTTACAGACCCTCCACGTTCAGGCCCATGCTGCGGGCAGTACCAGCGATGGTGCGAACGGCTGCTTCCATATCGGCAGCAGTCATGTCCGGCTCTTTGGTCTTGGCGATTTCTTCCAGCTGAGCACGGGTAACCGTACCCACTTTGTCAGTGTTCGGACGACCAGAGCCACTCTTAATGCCAGCGGCCTTCTTCAGCAGGACCGGCGCAGGCGGGGTCTTGGTGATGAATGTGAAGCTGCGATCACTGTAAACGGTGATAACGGTCGGAATTGGCAGACCAGGCTCCATGCCCTGTGTCTTGGCGTTGAACGCCTTACAGAATTCCATGATGTTAACACCACGCTGACCCAGCGCAGGACCAACGGGGGGACTCGGGTTGGCCTGACCGGCAGCAACCTGAAGCTTGATATAGGCTTCAATCTTCTTTGCCATGATAGATCTCCTGTGGGTTCGAACGCCTTTCGGCTCCCCGGTTTTTCACAACTGCTTTAAGCAGACACAAAAAGCCCGCGTCGCCGTAGCGCGCGAGCTTTCAATTTTAAAAGCCGCCATCAGTCTTTTTCGACCTGCCCGAACTCCAGCTCAACCGGAGTAGAACGGCCAAAGATAAGAACGGCAACCTTCACTCGACTCTTATCGTAGTCGACTTCTTCTACCACACCGTTGAAGTCTGCAAACGGACCTTCAACAACGCGAACAATTTCACCTGGCTCGAACAGCGTCTTGGGCTTGGGCTTGTCTGCACCACTTTCAACACGACGCAGAATAGCCTCAGCCTCGCGCTCAGTAATCGGAGCCGGCTTGTCTTTGGTACCGCCGATAAAGCCCAGTACCCGAGGTGTATTCTTGACAAGATGCCACGAGGCGTCGTCCATTTCCATCTGGACCAGTACGTAGCCGGGATAAAACTTGCGCTCACTCTTGCGCTTCTTCCCGTCCCGCATTTCGACCACTTCTTCAGTCGGAACCAGGATTTCGCCGAACTTGTCTTCCATCTGCTCGAGCGCCACACGCTCTTTAAGAGTGCGCATTACATGCTTCTCAAAGCCAGAATACGCATGAACGACGTACCAGCGCTTAGCCATTGCCCACTCCCGTTAACCGATAAATCCGGCGACCAGCCAACTGATCAGCGAATCCATGCCCCACAAAATAAGCGCCACTACCAGAACAAACACAACCACAATGATGGTGGTCTGAATCAACTCTGGCCTGGTCGGCCAGACGACTTTCCGGATCTCGACACGCGCTTCTTTTAACAGGGTGGCAAAACGCCGCCCCCGCTCGGTTTGCAACGCCACAAACGCAGCAACCAAGCCTAGCGCAACAAGAGCCAGAACCCGATATAGCACGGACTCGGCACTGAAGTACTGATTACCGACAACGCCGACGGCAATCAAAACGAAAACAACCAGCCATTTCACGGTATCGAAACGGCCGGCTGACTGAACGGCTTTTGACTCCATAGGAATCAACTTATGTATCCGGATGTTGAAAAATGGCAGGCCAGGAGGGAATCGAACCCCCAACCTGCGGTTTTGGAGACCGCTGCTCTGCCAATTGAGCTACTGGCCTGCACCGAAACAACTCAGCGCAACAAACAACGAGTAACCCGAAGGTTACTCGATGATCTTGGAGACCACGCCGGCACCAACGGTACGGCCGCCTTCGCGAATCGCGAAGCGCAGACCATCTTCCATGGCGATCGGAGCGATCAGGGTAACAGTCATTTTCACGTTGTCACCCGGCATTACCATTTCAACGCCTTCCGGCAGTTCACAAGAACCGGTTACATCAGTAGTCCGGAAGTAGAACTGCGGACGGTAGCCCTTGAAGAACGGAGTATGACGACCACCTTCTTCTTTGGACAGTACGTACACTTCACACTCGAACTTGGTGTGCGGCTTGATGGAGCCCGGTACACACAGAACCTGACCACGCTCAACGTCGTCACGCTTGGTACCACGCAGCAGAACACCTACGTTCTCACCGGCACGACCTTCGTCCAGCAGCTTGCGGAACATCTCAACACCAGTACAGGTGGTCTTGGTGGTGTCGCGGATACCCACGATTTCCACTTCGTCACCTACTTTGATGATGCCACGCTCTACACGACCGGTAACAACGGTACCACGACCAGAGATGGAGAATACGTCCTCGATCGGCATCAGGAACGGCTGATCAATCGCACGCTCCGGCTCAGGGATGTAGTCGTCCAGGGCTTCTACCAGCTTCTTAACAGCGGTAGTACCCATCTCGTTGTCGTCTTTACCTTCCAGAGCCATCAGCGCAGAACCGGTGATGATCGGAGTGTCGTCACCCGGGAAGTCGTACTGGCTCAGCAGGTCACGAACTTCCATCTCTACCAGCTCAAGCAGCTCTTCATCGTCTACCATGTCCGCTTTGTTCAGGAACACAACGATGAACGGTACACCAACCTGACGGGACAGCAGGATGTGCTCACGAGTCTGCGGCATGGGGCCGTCAGCTGCGGAGCAAACCAGGATAGCGCCGTCCATCTGGGCCGCACCGGTGATCATGTTCTTAACATAATCCGCGTGGCCCGGGCAGTCTACGTGTGCGTAGTGACGGGTCGGAGAATCGTACTCAACGTGAGAGGTCGCGATGGTGATACCACGCGCACGCTCTTCCGGTGCGTTATCGATCTGATCGAAAGCACGGCTCTCACCAGTACCCCATACTTCGTGACATACACGAGTCAGGGCGGCTGTCAGAGTGGTCTTACCATGGTCAACGTGACCAATGGTGCCCACGTTTACGTGCGGCTTGTTACGCTCAAACTTTGCTTTAGACATTCGACCAATCTCCCTAATCAACCAGGATCGTAACGTTGACCGGATAAAAATGGAGCTCATGACCGGAATTGAACCGGTGACCTCATCCTTACCAAGGATGTGCTCTACCGACTGAGCTACATGAGCATTGAAACCAAATTGGAGCGGGCAGTGGGAATCGAACCCACGTCATCAGCTTGGAAGGCTGAGGTAATAGCCACTATACGATGCCCGCGAGCAATTAGTGGTGGAGGGGGCAGGATTCGAACCTGCGAAGCTTTCGCGTCAGATTTACAGTCTGATCCCTTTGGCCACTCGGGAACCCCTCCCGTACAGATCTGCAACCGCAAACCTGCTCAAAACTTAAAGTGGAGCTGGCGGACGGAATCGAACCCCCGACCTGCTGATTACAAGTCAGCTGCTCTACCAACTGAGCTACGCCAGCTCACATTCGCCTGTTCAGCGAGGGCGGTATACTACGGATTTTTTTCTGGTGATGCAACACCTTCACAAGCGTAGATTTCAACGAAGTCGAAATTGCTGTGACTTTCCGCCTCAACCGCCTGAACCACCTCGGTTTCCCTTGCTGGCTCAACATCAAAAACGAGGGCGTATCCTATACGATTTCGGGGGAAGTTGACTAGCACTACATTGAGATTCTGCTGTTTTTTTTCCTCCAGCACAGACTCTGCTGCTGCCCTCGACTCAAACAGGCCAAGCGAGATGGCGTTTCGGTACTCACCCTCTGTCACCACATAAGACTCCACGCCACGACTAAAGAGATCGCGAAACTGGGATAGCGCCACCTCCCTGGGCTGCGGAGGGATCATCACCCAATTCAGCGGCGGCAGCTCCCGCTCTCGCTCCTCAATGCGGAAACGCTCGCCAACCCGCTCTGCAAATGCAGTGGCATCCTCGCGGGAGTCAAACCAACCGACCCTGACACACTCCGCGGAAGGTAGCGGAGCCTGCTCACTCGAATCGGACACTTTCAGGCTTGCAACCCGGGGCAGAACACCACCCGCCGACCCCTCATAGGTAACCGGCGGAATCAAGCCGGGGGCAAACCAGACAGCCAGGTTGGCCAGCAACAACACCAGCGCAACCAGCCTCATGCCTGCGATTCCTGAAGATCGACGATTTCCACCCCCTCCAGCACCAGACCAGGCCGATGCTCCGCCTTCAGACCCAACGACTGAAAACGACCCGCATCTCCGCCGGTTAAAACAACCCGTTCCAGCCCAAGACGACCAACATCACGATGCAGACGCTGAACGAGGCTCTCTGTCAGCCATGCGAGACCGTGGTTTGCGCACTCACCGGTGGATCGGCCCGGCGCAGCGTTGATCTGTTCGTCGTATTCGAATCCAATGCGGGCGGCATCCAGCTTGAGACTCCGTCGCATCATATGCAGCCCTGGCAGAATATACCCGCCCAGGTGCTGGCCCTGGCCGTCGACATAGTCAATGGTCACTGCACTGCCCGCATCCACGACGGCGAAACTGCGCCGGGCGCCCACCCAGGCGGCCAACATTGCATGCCATCGGTCGGCACCCATTTTGGCCACTTCCTGGTAGGAATTCCTGAGCCCGTCCCGGCTCACCTCCGCCCAGTGGTATCGAACCGGGGCAGAGGTAACGGTTGCCAAGCTCTCGTCCAGGCGCAGTCGGCTCTGTTCCGATGCGACTGTCGATACGGCAACACGATCTATCTTGCGGGCGTACGGTGTTAACTCAGCAAAAGTCACTGTTTCTTCCAGGGCTCCGCCACCGTCATGCACGACGACTCCATCGGCCATGAGGCGCCATTTTACCCGGGTGTTGCCACAGTCCAGCAAAAGAATCATGATCGCACCCGCAAGCTGATATCTCCGGCCCTGACGGGCACCAGCCCCTCAGGAGTATCAATCTGATAGTTGCCTGCGGTATCGATACCGGCACCCCTACCCTCAACGCCACCATCCCTGGCCACCAGATCTTTCCTGAAAAAGATATCCCGGGCCTGCCATTCATCCCTGAACGGGGCAAAGCCCTGACGTTCGAACTGCGCGATAATCTCTACTACCTCTGACACAATAGCGGCCGCCAGAGCATTTCGCGTCCAGACGACATCCGGCCATGCCTCGGCCAGGCTTATCCATGGCTGGTCGACCATCTCAGCCTGCTTCATATGCACGTTAATCCCAATACCTGCAATAACCTGCACTTCTCCGTCCTGAAGCTCTCCCTGAATCTCAACCAGTATCCCGCCGAACTTCCGGTCACCGTAGAACAGATCATTAGGCCACTTCAAACCGGCGTCCGCTGCCCCAAAGGTCGACAGGGCCCGGCTGACCGCCACCCCCAATACAAGGCTCATACCGTCGAGGGCAGAAAACCCGCCCCGAACACTCAACCCCAGGCTCAGATAAAGGTTTTCTCCCTGCGGACTCACCCATTGACGCCCCCGGCGGCCACGACCTGCAGTCTGACTGTCAGCCACCACCACCGGCATGCCTTTCAACCCCGAGGTCAACCGTCGCGCCACTTCCGCGTTGGTTGAGTCAACGGTATCCAGAACATCAAGGGCAATGACGTTATGCAGGCGCTCCGGCAGTGCTTTCCGAATGCGGTCACTTGCCAGGAGATCCAACGTGGAGATGAGCTGATACCCCTGCCCCCGGATGGTTCTGATTTCCACGCCTTCGGCTTGCGCCTTGCGAATCTGCTTCCAGACCGCGGTTCGGGAAATACCGAGTGTTTGCGCCAGCGATTCGCCGGAATGGATTCGACGATCTTCAAGAAGGGATAACAGCGAGCTGGATTTCATGAAACAACTTCCGGAGGCGACATGGAACAGCCCGGATTAAACAACAGGACAGCCGAAAACACAAAAAGGACAGTCGCCTTGACTGCCCGTTTGCCATAACCGGACCCCTGAATCGTCAGGGTATGGGGGTTGCGGTCAGGTTCGCACGGATATCTACGTTCTGGAATTTTGCTCCGTAGACAACCGTTTGACTGCCGCCGACAGGATGGATCAGATCGATGTTATTGATTGAGAGCTCCTTGAAACGGGTATCTGCCTTTACAGCAAAACCAAGGGGGCGGTTAGCAATGTCTCCCGGGCCCGGATTGGCTACATACCGGTACCCAGCCGCCGATCCTGGGCTCATGATTTTCTCATCGCCGCGGCTTCCCACTACACCCTGGGCGTCAGGCCCATCCTCTTTTTTGGTCACCCTGGTCTGGTAGACATCCACCGACAGATCGGTTCGAATCCCGAAGCGATTGTCTTCAACGCCATCACCGTCAAAGTCACCGCCATCACTGGTATAGATATCGTTAACCAACAACTTCATACCGGTGTTGTTTATTGGCCTTCCCTGACTATCCACGGCGCGATTACTCTCCCACATCAAGGCATTCTTCTTGTCGTCGCCCTCGGCTCGAGCCAGAACCTGCACCATGTCGATCGTCACACCCTCGTTGCCCCGAGTCTCCCACTGCCCGCCGGCGGCCACACAGGCCCCCTCAGAACTACCAGACCCCCCGACACAGATATCTCCGGCCCCTCCGGGCTTCACCAAAGCCGTGCTGCCGGTCTGATATTTTTGAATTCGTAACCGTCCCATACTGGCGCCGTGGTCCTTGGTGCCCACCCGCACATTGCCGATATCCATGGTGCTCCAGGACTCCCCGGTGCCAATGGCCAGCCCCTCTTCGGTCACATCCAGGGTCATATCCCGGACGTGACCGTCATAAGTCATTTCCGTCAGCCAAAGTCCCTTCTGGGCGATTTCGCCATTACCTTCATCATAGGGAGCCGCGATCACCGCTGCCTTACCATCCCGAATCTGGATGTCGGAATTGATTGTGAGCCCCTCTCCCGAGGCGCCGCCGGCACCCAGGGTTATATGCCCATCCAGTTCAAACTCATAGGCGGGGTAGAATCCCAGCGCCAACAGCAACTCGGTACCGCCCTGAAGCGGTGCGTCATCACTGCCAACTCTCAGCCCGTTGATACGATAACCCGCTTCCAGGCCTTCAAAGCCAATTCGCAGGCCATCGTAGAACCGTGTGCCATTACGTACTTCGTTACGCGTGACATTGACGGTGACATCCCCCGATCCCCAGGATTGCAGACCGCTGAAGATCACACGGTTGCCATCTTCCGTGTAGCTCAGATCAGCGAGGCGCAAACTCCACTCCGTTGCCATGCGCAGTCCCTGCGGGCCGGCGTCAGGGTGCCCTCCACCCTGGAGATACAACTCATTGCGATAGGTTCGACCGTTGAATATCTGGTCTTCCAGTAAAAACGACAGATTCAGCGAGCCAAAGCTTTGGCCGCTACTGCCCACCTCTATAGAGCCGATATTCAGATTACCCTGCAATCCACCAAGGGTCAGCGCAACCGCAGGTCGACCACGCCCGTCCTCTGAAACATCCAGGCGAAGGTCGTGTATGCGATAGTCACCGGTGATATCCCGCAAAGCCAGGCCGTTGCCATCATCCAGATAGATAAACGATGCCGTGTGGATGATGGTTTCATTATCCAGCCTTAACCCCTCACCCGACCGGCCACCGGCCCGAATGTCGGTCACGGAGGATAGCTCGTAGTGCCCCTGCAGCCCACCGTAGCTTGGCAAGGGCAGCCCCGTGGCAGAACTATAACTTTGGCCGTAATTGCCCGGTTCGTTGCTGTAGCGAATGGCACCAACGCTCCAGTTGCCAATCACCTCCGGGGAAACCAGCTGCAGCGTGTCCCCCACAACATCCAGCGTAACCCCAAGAGCCTGGACGTCCATGGTGATGTCATCCAGGAAAACGCTGTTGCCATTAGTCCGGTATCCCAATCGCCCACCCGTCATGGTGTAGGCGGTATCGAAGGTGTAACCACTGCCGCCCACAGCCCCACCTTGTCGAATACGCAGACTACCCTGCAGGGAGTGATCAAAGAATATCCCCCCCATACCCACACCGGGGGCTCCGGCCAGGCGTATATCTGAAAACTCGACTCTTCGATCCTCTACCAGATAATCGAGGTTCAATGATGCATCGGCCCCAATGTCAACCTTTACCCGATGGAACGCCCCCGCATTATCTCCCCTGGACGATCCAACGCGCATACCCTCAAGATGCACACCCTTGCCATCATCATAATAGGATAGGCGGTCGGCGGAGAGGTTCAACTCCATCTCCAATGTGATACCGCTCTGCCCCTGAATCTTTGATAGGGCGGTATCATCCAACCGCTCCATGGCAGCCACAGGGTTAACGAGCACGGGCACCATCGATACCAATAAAAGAGGAGCCGTGGAAAGACGAGCATCTGTCATGGCCATTAGGCTTTTCCTCATGGGTTTCCGTCCGGAAAGACCAGCAGGTTGCCCTGCATGATGACATCACCCTGCATCTGCACCGCAAAAATATCGGTCTGGATGAACCCCGGATCGGTCGGCCTGGCAGTACTGCTGGCTGCGACCTTGAAATGCACATCGGTAAACCGAACGGTATCTGGCAACCCCAGTTCAATCACATCCCGATCAAACAGCTCGCCGTCGCCGCCAAACCCGGAATCGATCTTTCTTACCCTTAGCGTTAACCCCTCGAACGCAAACAGCCCCCGAATTTCATCAAGAACCATCCAGCCACCGTCTTCTTTCAAGCGATAGGCAAACCGGGCACCGCATTTTTTGTCCGTTTCATCGCAACGGCCAAAGTAAGCATTCTCTACCGGCCCGCCCATTTCATTGATGCTGATGTCACCCGACAGATAAATTCCGCCCTGTCCCGCTACCTTCGACAAGGCCTCATCTTCCAGCGGCGCCATCTCGGCGCTGGCCGGCAAGGTGAGGACTGCCATCAGTGGCAGCGAGAGCACAGGAACTGCGTATGAAAAAGTCATGGCGCCAGATCCTTTGTCTGTATTTGCAAATGCTGTATCAGCATGCCCTCAACCCGTGCAGCGCCGAAATCACGGTCGCCAACGCTGAAGTTGCCGATCTGGAGGTTACTTCGATAGTCAGGGTTGCTGTAGTAATCCTGATAGAAATCCCAGGTTTGGGCATTACTCCCAGCCCTCAGTCCGTTTGCAGCAATTTGGCCGGCGCCCGGGGAGCGAATGGTTTCCACCTCCAGGATGAAATTTCCGCCGCCATCAACGTCGAAAAATACCGGCTGTAAACTGTTACCAATCGCCAGCTCCAAGGCAAAATCCGACATGGTAATCCGGGAACCACAAGCGGTGCCGTCTTGGGTACAGGCATTGATGGACACTTCGGGTGAATAGAAGTTGAGCTTGAACTGCCCCGCCATCTGGCTGCGCTGGTCATCACCCCACAAACGCAGATAACTCCCGTCAATAACAGCACTTCGGGCATGGATATTGAGATTCGCTGAACGGTCATCGCCAACGGCGACATTCATCTGCATACCGATATCTGCCCGCTCGCCAATCCAGTCAGCTGTGGCCGGTCGACTGGAACATTGGCCACTGCCGGCGGCGGCAGTGGCGCCCATGCAGTCGAACCCTTCAGCTCCCGGAATCTTGCTCGGCGCGGCCAGTTCAAGAACCGCCTTATCGGGAACACCAATGCCATTTCCGTCAACAATATCGATTCGCCAAGGATTAACCAGCCTGCCAAGATTCACCGGCGCCAGGTTTTCCCCGTAATTTGAATTGGCGCCTGCGATATACAGGTGATTGACCGTGATATCCACTTCCCGACCATCGGTGCTCTTGATACCGGATATACGGAAGATGCGAGCCTGGTTGCCGTCAGCGTCCGGCCGGTCAGTGCCGTGGGAAAAGGTAAAGTTATCGAATACCAGACCAATACCTGCGCCGTCTATCTCAGACATCTCCGACTCGGCGAGCCGCTCCAGCTCCGCCAGGGCGGAGGCCGGAGTAATAGCAACCAAAACAAGAAACACGCCAGCAAAGGCAGAGCCGAAGCCTGCCTTACAGGACAGCCTACGCCCGTTCATCAGAACAGCCCCCGGCCGCGGTCGATATACTCAGTACGATACCGGTCGGTCCCATTCAGGGCTTCGTTCAGGTTAACCTCGGTGGCACCGTTCGGAATATTAAAGAAGGCTCCTGAGGTCGCCCGGATAAAGTCCTCCACCGTCAGATCGCTTTTCTTAACGTCTTTCAGCCAATCCAGATCTTTGGTCTGGAATGAAATGAAGGCGCCATCCGCTGGCCCGGTTAACCTGCGCTCGCCGTTAACTTCCTCTACCTGACCAATTGGGAAGCTGTTGTACATGTCCAGATCAAAACAGGCGTCAATTCCCAACACTCTGCAGCCATCGGCATACACGTAGATATCACCGGAGCCGCAGCTAAAGAATGAACAATTGGGAACCTCTATCTCCGAGCTCGAACCCCAGCCAATCAGGTTTTTAACCGACCAGCGGGTGAAGCTGCCCGCGTTCTCCAGAACGAATTTTTCGCCGTTGGGGATACCGATGTACTCTGCTCTTATTGGGTCAAGCTCACCCACCCGAGGATCGTTATCATCGCCGTAGACCAGCTGCGCTTTGGTTGCCAGGGGACTTCCGCCTTCCAGAAGAGGGGTCAGCAAAACAATCAGTTGATCAAAGAAGTTACCGCTGGAACTGGCATCCCGCAGCCCTTCGCCCCGATCAATAATGTCCACATTCACATTACCCGTCAGGGTTTCGATCTTACCTGACAGCACTCCCATTGCATCACCAAAGCCAAGGCGAACACCAACCACTTCGTTGGTCGCCTCATCAAATGCAAACTCGAAAAAGGGGTTATCGATCATGAACGGAACGATTTCGTTCTCGTTATAAGAAGAGCCATCCGGACGATATTGTCTCGCCGCCTTGGGGTTACGTTGATAGTAGGCCTGGCTGTTGATATAGCCGAGCGCAAAATCCCTTATCAAGACGTCCGATGAGCCGGCCTTCTCACCTTCCCGTTCATAACGGCCAAGCTCCAGAACATCAACATTGGTCTGGATTTCTATGTCCATGCCAAGGTTAACGCGGGTATAAGAGGTAGTATTGTCCGGATCGGGATGGTATTGGCGATCAACCGAAAGGAATGCTTGCCCGGTGACTTCCGACATCTGCTCATCGGAAATAGGCTGAAGACCTGCTTCGGCGGATACCGGCAGGGAAACAATGGCAACAACAAGTGCCTGCAGTTTTTTACTCATAGCCACACCCTGCGCCGTTTCTTGTTATTGACGGCATCGATTGAATGACTGATGAGTGTCTCTGAAGCTGGCTCTTTTTATATTCTGGGTCGGCCAGTCTTTACCGAATGTTAACTTTGTTTGCAGGTTGTAGCTGTGCGGCGAGTCATACTTTCGAAAACACAAATAAAAAAGCCCCAACATCAAGGATGCTGGGGCTTTGGTATTAAGAGCCTGACGATGACCTACTCTCACATGGGCGAACCACACTACCATCGGCGCTGGTCTGTTTCACTTCTGAGTTCGGGATGGGATCAGGTGGTTCCAGACCGCTATGGTCGTCAGGCAAAACGGATGATCACTGGGAAGGACGAGAAGGAACGTGATGTTGATTTCTATGGAGCGTGGCGTTTGCCCTGCTCTGCGTTATCCGCAATTGTCTTGGGTGTTATATAGTCAAGCCGCACGAGCAATTAGTACTGGTTAGCTCAACGCCTCACAGCGCTTACACACCCAGCCTATCAACGTCCTGGTCTTGAACGGCTCTTCAGGAGGCTCAAGGCCTCAGGGAGATCTCATCTTGGAAGGGGCTTCCCGCTTAGATGCTTTCAGCGGTTATCCTGTCCGAACATAGCTACCGGGCAATGCGTCTGGCGACACAACCCGAACACCAGAGGTTCGTCCACTCCGGTCCTCTCGTACTAGGAGCAGCTTTCCTCAAATCTCCAACGTCCACGGCAGATAGGGACCGAACTGTCTCACGACGTTCTAAACCCAGCTCGCGTACCACTTTAAATGGCGAACAGCCATACCCTTGGGACCGGCTTCAGCCCCAGGATGTGATGAGCCGACATCGAGGTGCCAAACACCGCCGTCGATGTGAACTCTTGGGCGGTATCAGCCTGTTATCCCCGGAGTACCTTTTATCCGTTGAGCGATGGCCCTTCCATACAGAACCACCGGATCACTATGACCTACTTTCGTACCTGCTCGACGTGTCTGTCTCGCAGTCAAGCGGGCTTGTGCCATTACACTAACCGCACGATGTCCGACCGTGCTTAGCCCACCTTTGTGCTCCTCCGTTACGCTTTGGGAGGAGACCGCCCCAGTCAAACTACCCACCACACAGTGTCCTCAACCCCGATAAGGGGCCAGAGTTAGAACCTCAAACATGCCAGGCTGGTATTTCAAGGTTGGCTCCACCGGAACTGGCGTCCCGGGTTCAAAGCCTCCCAGCTATCCTACACAAGCATGCTCAAAGTTCACTGTGAAGCTATAGTAAAGGTTCACGGGGTCTTTCCGTCTAGCCGCGGATACACCGCATCTTCACGGCGATTTCAATTTCACTGAGTCTCGGGTAGAGACAGCGCCCCCATCGTTACGCCATTCGTGCAGGTCGGAACTTACCCGACAAGGAATTTCGCTACCTTAGGACCGTTATAGTTACGGCCGCCGTTTACCGGGGCTTCGATCAAGAGCTTCGCACGAATGCTAACCCCATCAATTAACCTTCCGGCACCGGGCAGGCGTCACACCCTATACGTCCACTTACGTGTTTGCAGAGTGCTGTGTTTTTAATAAACAGTCGCAGGGGCCTGGTATCTTCGACCGGCTTCCGCTCCACCCGCAGGGGCTTCACGTACACACCGGCGTGCCTTCTCCCGAAGTTACGGCACCATTTTGCCTAGTTCCTTTACCCGAGTTCTCTCAAGCGCCTTGGTATTCTCTACCTGACCACCTGTGTCGGTTTGGGGTACGGTCTCGAATAGCCTGAAGCTTAGAAGATTTTCCTGGAAGCAGGGCATCAATGACTTCGCGCCCGTGGGCACTCGTCGTCGCGTCTCAGGATTGTGGACCCGGATTTGCCTAAGTCCACTCCCTACTCGCTTAAACCGGGACAACCGTCGCCCGGCTCACCTAGCCTTCTCCGTCTCTCCATCGCAGCTATCCAAGGTACGGGAATATTAACCCGTTTCCCATCGACTACACCTTTCGGTCTCGCCTTAGGGGCCGACTCACCCTGCGCCGATTAGCGTTGCGCAGGAACCCTTGGTCTTCCGGCGTGCGGGTTTTTCACCCGCATTGTCGTTACTCATGTCAGCATTCGCACTTCTGATACCTCCAGCATGCTTCTCAACACACCTTCGCAGGCTTACAGAACGCTCCCCTACCCCGCATACAATGTATGCAGCCGCAGCTTCGGTGACCAGTTTGAGCCCCGTTACATCTTCCGCGCAGGCCGACTCGACTAGTGAGCTATTACGCTTTCTTTAAAGGATGGCTGCTTCTAAGCCAACCTCCTAGCTGTCTGAGCCTTCCCACATCGTTTCCCACTTAACTGGTACTTTGGGACCTTAGCTGGCGGTCTGGGTTGTTTCCCTCTTCACGACGGACGTTAGCACCCGCCGTGTGTCTCCCGGATAGTACTCACAGGTATTCGGAGTTTGCATCGGGTTGGTAAGTCGAGATGACCCCCTAGCCGAAACAGTGCTCTACCCCCTGTGGTATTCGTCCGAGGCGCTACCTAAATAGCTTTCGGGGAGAACCAGCTATCTCCGGGCTTGATTAGCCTTTCACTCCGATCCACAAGTCATCCCCTGGCTTTTCAACGACAGTGGGTTCGGTCCTCCAGTGCCTGTTACGGCACCTTCAACCTGCTCATGGATAGATCGCCCGGTTTCGGGTCTATGCCCAGCGACTAATTCGCCCTATTCAGACTCGGTTTCCCTACGGCTCCCCTAAACGGTTAACCTCGCCACTGAACATAAGTCGCTGACCCATTATACAAAAGGTACGCCGTCACAGAACAAGTCTGCTCCGACTGCTTGTACGCATACGGTTTCAGGGTCTATTTCACTCCCCTCACAGGGGTTCTTTTCGCCTTTCCCTCACGGTACTGGTTCACTATCGGTCAGTCAGGAGTATTTAGCCTTGGAGGATGGTCCCCCCATGTTCAGTCAACGTTTCTCGTGCGCCGACCTACTCGATTTCACTGGACTCAGGTTTCGGATACGGGGCTATCACCCACTATGGCGGCACTTTCCAGAGCCTTCTCCTACCAGTTGTCCAGCTTAAGGGCTGGTCCCCGTTCGCTCGCCGCTACTTAGGGAATCTCGGTTGATTTCTTTTCCTCGGGGTACTTAGATGTTTCAGTTCCCCCGGTTCGCCTCTTGCACCTATGGATTCAGTACAAGATACCTAGCCGAAACCAGGTGGGTTTCCCCATTCAGAGATGTCCGGATCACAGCTCGTTTGCCAGCTCCCCGAACCTTATCGCAGGCTTCCACGTCTTTCATCGCCTCTGACTGCCAAGGCATCCACCGTATGCGCTTAGTTGCTTGACTATATAACCCCAAGACAACTGATCACGATTCAGCATCCTTCACCAGGCAAGCCTGATACAGAACCCTGTTTCGAGACAGTCACTTGAAGCAATATAACAACCACTTCAACGACAACACCGGATAACGCTTGAAATCGCTATCACTTTGAACAGTTTCTCTCGGAGATAATGAGAGAAATCTATTCGTGTTCTATCTCGTCCAATTTGTTAAAGAGCAAATCTGACCCAGTGATCAGAAAGAAGGACTTCGCTTAACAACCGATGTCATTAAATCGAAATACTTGTTTCTGCACACTGCTAACCGCAGTTAGTCAGTTAGTTACGCATCGATCTTTTGGGCTTTTTTGGTGGAGCTGAGCGGGATCGAACCGCTGACCTCCTGCGTGCAAGGCAGGCGCTCTCCCAACTGAGCTACAGCCCCAATTAAGCTGCCAAGAATTATTCAGATCTAGGCGCGTCAAGGCGAAGCATACAATCAGTATGCGAGTCTTGGCGCAACGACGAGCTGGATAATTCTGGTGGGTCTGGGTGGACTTGAACCACCGACCTCACCCTTATCAGGGGTGCGCTCTAACCACCTGAGCTACAGACCCGGTTTTGCTTGCCATACAACAAGCCAAGTCGGGTCTGAAAGACCCTTTTGCTCTCTTTATTAAGCCAACCAAGTAATTCGTGTGGACTCTGACCGAAGCATTCGGCTTCGTTTAAGGAGGTGATCCAGCCGCAGGTTCCCCTACGGCTACCTTGTTACGACTTCACCCCAGTCATGAACCACACCGTGGTAATCGTCCTCCCGAAGGTTAGACTAACTACTTCTGGTGCAATCCACTCCCATGGTGTGACGGGCGGTGTGTACAAGGCCCGGGAACGTATTCACCGCGACATTCTGATTCGCGATTACTAGCGATTCCGACTTCACGGAGTCGAGTTGCAGACTCCGATCCGGACTACGACGCGTTTTAAGGGATTGGCGCACTCTCGCGAGTTGGCAGCCCTCTGTACGCGCCATTGTAGCACGTGTGTAGCCCTGGCCGTAAGGGCCATGATGACCTGACGTCATCCCCACCTTCCTCCGGTTTGTCACCGGCAGTCTCCCTGGAGTTCTCAGCATTACCTGCTAGCAACCAGGGATAGGGGTTGCGCTCGTTACGGGACTTAACCCAACATCTCACGACACGAGCTGACGACGGCCATGCAGCACCTGTCTCAGAGTTCCCGAAGGCACCAATCCATCTCTGGAAAGTTCTCTGGATGTCAAGGCCAGGTAAGGTTCTTCGCGTTGCGTCGAATTAAACCACATGCTCCACCGCTTGTGCGGGCCCCCGTCAATTCATTTGAGTTTTAACCTTGCGGCCGTACTCCCCAGGCGGTCAACTTAGTGCGTTAGCTGCGCCACTAAGACTTCAAGAGTCCCAACGGCTAGTTGACATCGTTTACGGCGTGGACTACCAGGGTATCTAATCCTGTTTGCTCCCCACGCTTTCGCACCTCAGTGTCAGTGTTGGTCCAGGTAGCCGCCTTCGCCACTGGTGTTCCTTCCTATATCTACGCATTTCACCGCTACACAGGAAATTCCACTACCCTCTACCACACTCTAGTCAGACAGTTCGAAATGCCGTTCCCAGGTTAAGCCCGGGGCTTTCACATCTCGCTTACCTAACCACCTACGCGCGCTTTACGCCCAGTAATTCCGATTAACGCTTGCACCCTCCGTATTACCGCGGCTGCTGGCACGGAGTTAGCCGGTGCTTCTTCTGCGAGTAACGTCAATCCCTGAAGGTATTAACTTCAGAGCCTTCCTCCTCGCTGAAAGTGCTTTACAACCCGAAAGCCTTCTTCACACACGCGGCATGGCTGGATCAGGGTTGCCCCCATTGTCCAATATTCCCCACTGCTGCCTCCCGTAGGAGTTCGGGCCGTGTCTCAGTCCCGATGTGGCTGATCATCCTCTCAGACCAGCTACGGATCGTCGCCTTGGTAGGCCTTTACCCCACCAACTAGCTAATCCGACTTAGGCTCATCCAGTAGCGCAAGGTCCGAAGATCCCCTGCTTTCTCCCGTAGGACGTATGCGGTATTAATCCGGGTTTCCCCGGGCTATCCCCCACTACTGGGCAGATTCCTAAGCATTACTCACCCGTCCGCCGCTCGTCAGCGGGGTGCAAGCACCCCCTGTTACCGCTCGACTTGCATGTGTTAAGCCTGCCGCCAGCGTTCAATCTGAGCCATGATCAAACTCTTCAGTTTAAATCATACAAGAACTCGAAAGTTCTTAATTCTTGCTCAAGACAAAACTCAATTTCGACGAGTCACTGTCCTGATATTTCGTGTCCGAAATACCTCGGCCAGCGCCCACACGAATTACTTGGTTAACTTTTTAAAGAGCGTTTGAGCTGTTGCTCAATCAAGGCCGCGTATTCTACATCGTTCCGCTGCCCTGTCAACCGTTTATTTTTCGCTGTTTTCGCTTCCGAAAACCGCCGAAAAACTCTCCGGCTTACTGCTTGTTTCGAGGCGCGCATTCTACACTGAACCGCCTTCCTGTCAACCGCTTTCTGAAGAATCTTTCGAACTTTTTCTTCAGTGCTTTCAAGCAGTTATCGCTGAGGTTTTGCCTCTTCTCAGTGGCCAGCCCCTCAAGCGAGATGCGCATTCTACAGACCTCTGCTGAGGAGTCAACGACCAATCTGAAATTTTTTCAAATTGGTCGCAACCAGCCTCTCTTCACTCGACAATGACCACCCGGGCAATCTTCTTTTTACCCGCCTGGACAACGCAATCATCACCTTTGACAAACCTGCGATCACCTTCAAACTGTTTGCCATCTATATAGACAGCACCACGACCAAGAACATCTCTAGCAGCAGCGCCATTCTTTACCAGCCCAGCCAGGCGAAGGACGGCTGCCATCGGCATTTCATCCTGCCCCTCGAGAGAGACTTCTACCAGTGGCACGTTTTCCGGAATCTCCCCAAGCGCAACCCGGTTGCCGGCAGACTTGTGAGCGGTTTTCGCGGCCTCTTCGTCATGGAAGCGAGTAATCAGCTCTTCAGCCAGGAGTTTTTTATAGTCCTGCGGGTTGGCACCAGCTCCTACCTCAGCACGGAACTGTTCCACTTCCGCCATCGGCCGGAAACTCAGCAATTCGAAGTAACGCCACAGCAACTCATCCGGCATCGACAACAGCTTGGTGTACATCTCTCCGGGTGAATCACTAACCCCAACATAGTTGCCCAACGACTTGGACATCTTCTGCACACCGTCCAACCCCTCAAGAATCGGAACGGTAATAATGGCCTGGGGCGCCTGACCATAATGCTTCTGGAGAATCCGCCCCATCAGCAAATTAAACTTCTGGTCAGTACCACCGAGCTCCACATCAGCTTCAAGCGCTACGGAGTCGTAGCCCTGAATCAGCGGATACAGGAACTCATGAATGGCAATTGGCTGCTCAGCTCTGTAACGCTTGGTGAAATCATCACGCTCGAGCATCCGTGCAACCGTATACTGACCCGCGAGCTGGATCATGCTCGCGGCATTCATCTGGCTCATCCATTCGGAATTGAATACAACCCGGGTTTTCTCCGGGTCCAGAATCTTGAACACCTGCTCTTTATAGGTAATGGCGTTCTTGCGCACCTGCTCTTCTGTTAAAGGAGGACGGGTTGCGCTTTTTCCGGTTGGATCGCCGATCATTCCCGTGAAGTCACCAATAAGGAAGATGATTTCATGGCCAAGATCCTGGAACTGGCGAAGCTTGTTGATTAGCACGGTGTGGCCGAGGTGCAAATCAGGTGCGGTCGGATCGAAACCCGCCTTGATCCTCAGCGGCCGATCTTCTTTAAGCTTTGCAATCAAATCCTCTTCGGGAATCAGCTCGTCAATACCGCGCTTGATAACGGCCAACGCTTCCTCAATTGTTGCCATGAACCTTTCGTCCCCAGTTTGACTTGGTGTCAGGGTTTGCCGGCGGCAGTTACAGACCTCAACAAAACAAATCTGTGTTTAACCGACACCCTTGCTAAAGTGTGACTGCTCAGTTTTCAACCAAACCGAGCAATAAAAGGACCGGCATTATACCAGCGGCAGGCAGTTTTGTACGACCAGACACCCGCTCAACCGTAATGTTCGACACTGTCCTGATAATGTCAGATGCGGTAATCTGTTTGACTTTACTTGATCTAGCGCTTTAATTAGCTAGTACAACTTGCTGGAATACCGATGAAAACGGGTGAGCCACGTGCTTAAAACATTCCCCAAAACACATATTACTCTGGCAGCAGCAGCGACGATTGTTGTCTCTGCCGCTGTGCTGATGAGCCCCAGCGCTGACGTCGAAGCCAAGCGCATGTCCTACACCATTGACCTCGAAGAGGGCCTGGCGTCTGGCGCGGCATCGAAAGACACCAGGCCCGCCCAGACACAGGAAGCCACCGACACTCAGCCCTCAGAGGACAAAGCGCAAAGTGCCGGCGAACCAATCGCTCAGGCCGGGCGCACAGCGAAACCCGATGTCCCGAAGGTCGACTGGCAGGAATTTCGTGTAAAGTCCGGCGACACACTGTCTTCGCTGTTTCGCAAAGCAGGTTTCAACGATGGCATCATGCTGTCGGTCATTCATGGTGAAGGCGAAGCAGGCAAGCTTCAGCGCCTTTACGCCGGGGAAGACATTCGCTTCGGTGTTGACAGTGAGGGGCAGCTAGTGGCCGTGGAGCTGCAACGCAGCCGCCTGGAAACTCTCAAGATCTCAAAGACCGACAACGGCTTCCTTGGCAACACAGAAGTTCGCAAACCGGAGCCGCGCCCGGCATTTGCCGCCGGCGTCATTGACGGTTCCCTCTATCTTGCTGCCAGGGACGCAGGACTGAATGACCGGCTCACCATGGAACTGGCCGGGATCTTCGGTTGGGACATCGACTTTGTCTACGATGTCCGCAAGGGTGACAGCTTTGAGGTAGTGTACGAAGAGCTGTACATCGACGGTAAACAATTTGATACCGGCCGGATTCTTTCCGCACGTTTCATCAACCGCGGTACTGAGAATGTGGCTCTGCTGTATACAGACAAAAACGGCGAGAGTGACTATTACACGCCGGAAGGCAAAAGTATGCGTAAGGCGTTCCTGAGAGTTCCAATCAACGCCCGCGTGTCATCGCCCTTCAACCTGCAACGCCGACACCCGGTGCTGGACGTGGTCAGACCCCACGAGGGAACCGACTATGCCGCGCCCCCGGGCACGCCGATCAAGGCAGCCGGCAGTGGGCGAGTGCAGTTTGCCGGCTGGAAAGGCGGCTATGGCCGCACCGTGGTTTTGCAGCATGGCGACAATATCACCACCCTGTATGCTCATATGAGCCGACTGGGTAAAGGCATCAAGAATGGCACACGGGTAAAACAGGGAGACACCATTGGCTATGTTGGCTCGTCCGGAATGGTGACCGGCCCTCATCTGCATTACGAGTTCCGGGTGAATGGCGTTGCCAAGAACTCCCGTACCGTGAAACTGCCCGACGCCAAGCCCGTACCAAGCGCTGAAATGGCAAGATTTCGCCAATTCACCGAGCAGCGGCTGGCGCAGTTCAATGGTTTCCGCGAAAGTGGTCGCCAACTGGCTCTGGCATCGGACAACTGATTATGACCTACTGGCTCGGCCTGATGTCAGGCACCAGCATGGACGCGGTTGACGCGGTGCTGGTGTCTTTCACTGGCCGGCATCTGGATATTCATTCCACGCTTTCGCTACCCTACCCTGAACCACTCAGACAAAGGCTCCTGCTGGCCACCCGAAACCAGTCAGACACTGACGAACTCGGTGAATTGGACACACTGGTGGGCCACCACTTTGGTCATACCGCAAAGGAACTGATCCGGCGCTCCGGCCTGAAACTCCGGGATATTCAGGGCATTGGCAGTCACGGGCAAACAGTACGCCACCAACCTGCCGGCCCTGCCCCCTTCTCACTTCAGATTGGCAATGCCGCCTGTATTGCGGAAAGCACCGGACTGACCACGGTCTCGGATTTTCGCAGCAGAGACCTGGCCGCAGGTGGTCAGGGCGCCCCACTGGTTCCGGCCTTCCATCAATGGCTGTTTACCTCGGACGAGCAGGACCGCTGTATTCTGAACCTCGGAGGCATCGCCAATATCACCTGGCTTCCCGCAGCCGGACGAAAACCCGTGGTCGGTTTTGATACCGGCCCGGCAAATGCCTTGCTTGATGCCTGGTGCCTGGACCAGACCGGGCGTCACTATGATGAATCCGGACACCTGGCAAGCGAGGGCGCTGTGCATTCGGAGCTGTTGAGCAGCATGCTTTCCGACGCCTATTTCAGCAAGCCAGCTCCGAAAAGCACCGGCAAGGAGCGCTTCAACCTTGACTGGATCCGTACCCACCTGCAGCGGTTCCCCGATCTGGCTGCAGAAGACGTTCAACGGACCCTCTTACAACTGACGGTGATTACCGTTCTGAAGCAGTTGCCACAAGAGTCCGCCAACATGACGGTTTACGCCTGCGGCGGCGGAACGTTCAACCGGTTAATGATGAATGAACTCAGAGTTGGACTGGGGTCGGTAGCGCTGACCACAACGGCTGATCTGGGGTTGGACCCGCAATGGGTAGAGCCAGTGGCATTTGCCTGGCTGGCCAGACAAACCCTTGAAGGCCAGCCGGGAAACCTGCCTGAGGTAACCGGCGCCAGAGGCCCGCGGGTGTTGGGCGCAATTTACCCGGCTTGAGGCTTCAGATGGAAAACGAACTGCCGCAACCGCAGGTGGAGCTGGCGTTTGGATTCTGAACCACAAACTGTGAACCCTGAAGGCCTTCCTGATAATCAATGGTGGCGCCTACGAGGTATTGGTAGCTCATGGAATCAACCAACAGCTTTACTCCATCCCGCTCTATGACGGTATCGTCGTCTTCCTGATTCTCGTCGAACGAAAATCCGTACTGGAACCCCGAACAACCGCCACCTGTTACGAACACCCGCAGTTTGAGATCAGGATTCTCCTCTTCCTCGATCAACTCGCGAACCTTGGCAACAGCGCTGTCGCTGAAGAACAACGGTGTGGCTATTTGCTGTTGAACTACACTCAAGGTATGCCTCCGGGAGATAAAGCGGTCAGAGGATTATGGTATTCCCGACTAAAACAGTCAACTATTCGGATTTACCCTCACCCTCTGACTCCGCACTTAGCACAGACTCTTTATCGTGAGTCAGCAGGCCGCTGGTTTCATCCTGACGAACCAGATTACCGTTCACGGATGCCCCCATGGCCATCTCGATAAGACGATAGTATACGTTACCGTTAATGGCAGCGTTCTCTGCCAGTTCGAGGTGGCTGGTGGCGCGCACGTCACCGTTCACCTTGCCATTGATAATAATGTGTGGCGCAGTGATATCGCCGGTGATTTCACCCACTTCCGACAGCCGGACCACAGCGTCACTGCCCTCTTCCGCCAGCACCCGACCTTTGATTTTGCCATCCACGTGCAAGCCGCCCGAAAAGCGTACATCACCCTCAATGGTTGTTCTGGATGAAATCAAGGTATCGAAATGGCCAACGGAACGGCGCGGTTTCTGTTTTTTCTTGCCCAGCATGTATCAGCTCCCAGTTAACTGTGCCCAATCAAATGTTCGTTCTGCCTGTGAGGCATTCCGCCCCTGCGCCTGTGCCACCACCTGGATTTCGTAGGGCTCAAAGCCTTGGGGAAGGTTCAAGGTACCCTCTACATCCTGGAAGTACCGAAACCGGAACCTGACCCCCAGATCCTCGATGTCGTCGGACAGATCGCGCAAGGCAATCACTTCTTTCTCACCGTCCAACCGGCCTATGATATTCACGGCCACCTGCCCGGCAATAAAACTGTTGTTATTGCCAACCTGAGTTAGCACCATCTTGAACCGATAGGTGTTATCGCCACGGGCGGACGCCAGCGTAAAGCTGTCAACCTGCAGCCCTTTGCTCGTCTCTGAGGGCGCCATGATATTCCGATAGAACGTCAGGTCTGCCTCCAACTCCGATATTCGGGTTTCGAGCCCAACGATGGTGTTCCTGGCTTCCCGCAGCGCCTGTTCGTCAATCGCCCGCCCGCGCTCAAGATTCACCAGATTCTGCCGCGCGGTGCGGAACTGATCCCGCAGACTGCGCAATTCCTGCGCCAGCTGTTCGTTTGAAGCTTCAGCAGATGAAAACCGGAACCCGCCCTGCGCCATTCCAGCAGCGTAACCTGCGATGGCGGCAACCACGGTAAAAGCCAGCAGGATCATCGTCCGGCGCAGGCGGTAGCCCGGCCGGTGACGGATCACCACATACTCATCGTTCGGTTTGCGGGTATCACTCACCTTGTCTTGCCCTCAAGGAAGAAGTGCCGGAGCTTTCAGGCCCTGGGTTTCGTCAAGACCAAACATGATATTCATGTTCTGCACTGCCTGCCCGGCAGCGCCTTTGACCAGGTTGTCGATGACCGAGGAAACAATCACCACATTGCTCTGCTCCTGGCGATGCAATGCCATCCGGCACTGGTTGCCGCCGCGAACACTGCGGGTTTCCGGGTGACTGCCAAAAGGCATGACATCCACAAATGGCTCGGTCTCGTAGCGCTCTTCGTAGAGGGCCTGGAGCCGATCAAAATCCGCAGGCTCGGACAGCTCCGCGTACAAGGTGGCCTCGATACCCCGAATCATCGGTACCAGGTGCGGCACGAAGGTTACGCCCACCGGACCGGTAGCTGCCAGACTCAGGCCCTGGCGAATTTCCGGCAGGTGCCGATGCCCGGAGGCACCGTATGCCTTGAAGCTTTCACCGATCTCACCATGTAGCATGCCGATGTTGCCCTGGCGACCGGCACCGCTGGCACCGGATTTGGCATCGGCAATCAGCCGGCTGGGGTCTACCAACCCCTGTTCGAGCAAGGGGAGGAAGCCAAGCTGCACCGCCGTAGGATAACAACCAGGGTTGGCGACCAACTGGGCCTGGCGAATCGCGTCACGTGCTACCTCAGGCAGGCCATAAACCGCTTTTTGTGCCCACTCCGGTGTTTCATGGGGCATACCGTACCACTGGGCCCAGACATCCAGGTCTTTCAGGCGGAAATCCGCAGACAGGTCTACCACACGAACGCCGGCGGCCATCAGTTCCGGAACCATGCGCATGGCAACCCCGTGAGGCGTGGCAAAGAACACCAGGTCGCACTGTGCCAGCACCGCCGAATCAGGCTCCGAGAAGGCCAGGTCAAAATGCCCTCGCAGATTAGGGTACATGTCGGCCACCGGCATACCAGCCTCGGAGCGCGAAGTGATGCATTTCACTTCTGCGTCCGGATGAACGGCAAGAATCCGCAACAGCTCAACACCGGTGTACCCGGTTCCCCCAACGATGCCTATTTTAATCACACTCATCTCCAACGTGGTCTGGTCAGAATTCCCGGGTAGTCTACCATGATAATCCAAGGACTTATTGCAGCCTGCAGACCCATGGTTACAATGTTGTCAGAATCCTTCTGAAGGACCCGCCCATCGACCCGGAACCCGGTGCTCATGCGTAACATCAGGCAACAGATCACTGAGAACCTGATCCCCGTTTTCCGGAGGAAACTGTCGGGTGTCGATGCACTGCCACAACTGGCTGTGCTTGGGCTGTTGTCCGGAATTGTCACCGGCGCGGTGATTCTGTTGTTCCGGCTCGCCATTGAATGGCCGCTGGAACATTTCCTGCCCGGTGCGGGCTCAGAGAACTTCGAGCAACTGGATATTCTGACCAGGGGGCTGCTGCCGCTGGCCGGCGCCGTTGGTCTGGGCATTCTGTTGCACAAACTGTCCATTCACGATCGCAAGGTGGGCATCGTCCACATTATGGAGCGCCTGAACTACCATCAGGGCTACATATCGTTCAAAAGCGCCATGGTTCAGTTTGTTGCCGGGGTTACCACCGTAGTATCCGGCCAGTCGGCTGGCCGGGAGGGCCCTGCGGTTCACCTGGGCGCGGCGTTTTCAAGCCTGTTCGGGCAATGGCTGAGGCTGCCTAACAACAGCATACGAACCCTGGTGGCCTGCGGCTGTGCAGCCGCTATCTCGGCGTCTTTCAACACGCCGATTGCCGGCGTGATCTTCGCCATGGAAGTGGTGATGATGGAGTACACCATTGCCGGCTTTACGCCGATTATTCTGGCGGCGGTCAGTGCCGCCATCATTACCCAGATTGTCTACGGCTCGGAGCCAGCCTTCAGCGTGCCCGCACTGACTATGAACTCTCTGCTGGAAATTCCATGGATCCTCGCGATTGCCGTGATCATCGGAATTGCCGCAGCGGCCTTTATCCATCTGGTGGACAACATGGGGCGCCATCACCACCGGCCGGTACTGCTCCGTATCACGGTGGCTGGCCTGCTGATGGTGCCGTTTGCGATCCTGGTTCCGGAAACCATGGGTATTGGTTACGACACGGTCAGCGAAACCATTCACGGCGAGTTGGGGTTCTGGCTGCTGCTTGGCGTGGGCGTGGCAAAACTGGTGATTACCGGGTTGTCTATCGGGCTTGGTATGCCAAGTGGCGTGATCGGCCCAACCATTTTCATGGGGGCGACCCTTGGCGGAGCGATGGGGCTGATCGGCGCCCAGATCTTCCCCGAGCTGGCATCGTCGGTGGGCTTTTACGCCATGCTGGGCATGGGGGCGATGATGGGGGCGGTGCTACAGGCACCGCTGGCCGCTCTGATGGCCTTGATGGAACTGACTCGAAACCCGAACATCATTCTGCCCGGCATGCTGATCATCACCACCGCCAGCCTGGTGACCAGCGAAGCCTTCGGCAAAAAATCCCTGTTCCTGACCATTCTGAAAAACCAGGGCCTGAGTTACCAGAATTCACCAGTGATCCAGGCGTTAAGACGAGTGTCTGTGGGCGCGATCATGGACCGGAGCATTTTGCGCACGGATCGGGAGCTGACTCCGGATGAAGCCCGCAAGGCACTGAAGTCGGAACCCAAATGGTTGCTGGTCGAGGGCAGCAACGGGCCAACCGCTCTGTTACCGGCAGTGGATCTTGCCCGCTACCTTGAAGACACCGAAAAACAGGTTGCCGAAGAAGGCATCGCACCCCCAGACACCGTCGACCTGATGGAAATCCCGGCCAACCGGCGGGATGTGGCCCCAGTGCAATATCAAGCCACCCTGGAAGAGGCCCTGAACGAATTCGACTCGACCCAGGCTGAGGCACTGTACGTACAACGCCATGTAGCCCCGATGATTCAGCGGGTTTATGGTGTCGTGCTTCAATCAGATATCGAAAGCTATTACCAATACCGACGGAGTTGATGGATGTTGTGGGTCAAGGCGTTTCATATCATTTCCCTGGTGTGCTGGTTTGCCGGCATTTTCTATCTGCCCAGACTGTTCGTGTACCATGCAGCCTGTGAGGACCAGCCGGGCCGCGAACGCTTCAAGATCATGGAGCGCAAGCTGTACCGGGGCATAACAACACCTTCAATGATCGCCACGGTGGTCTTTGGAATCTGGTTACTCAGTTACAATGTGTCCGGTTATTTCAGCATGGGCTGGATGCACGCCAAACTGGCTCTGGTCGCGCTGCTGGTCGTCTACCATTTCTATTGCGGCCACCTGGTGAAAGTCTTCCGGGATGACAAGAATACCCGCAGCCACGTGTTCTATCGCTGGTTTAACGAGGTTCCGGTATTCATTCTGTTAGCGGTGGTCATTCTGGCTGTTGTAAAACCCTTTTGAGGAGAGCAACCATTAATAGCTACACCCGCCCCCATGTTCTGGTGCTGTCAGGGCTGGACCCCTCCGGTGGTGCTGGCATTCAGGCCGATATCCAGGCGATTACTTCCCTTGGCGGGCACCCCCTGCCATTGCTGACCTGCCTGACCGTGCAGGACACCAACAACGTGTATGGCGCCGAGCCTGTCAACGCTGAGCTGATCCGGCAACAACTGCAGCGCCTGGCAGCAGATGTGCCCATCCATGCCATCAAGACCGGCGCCCTGGGCAATGCCGATGTGGTCGATGTGCTGGTGGAGTTTCTCGACAGCCAGCCGGAGTTACCGCTGATTGTCGACCCGGTCATCAAGGCAGCTGGCGGCGGCGATCTTGCCGATGAAGCATTGGTTCAAGCCATGAAAACCCGGCTGTTCCCCAGGGCGGAAATGATCACCCCCAATGGCGTTGAACTGGCCCAGTTGGGTGGCAGCGAAGACCCGGACCAGGCCGCGCGAAACCTCATTGACGCCGGCTGTCAATCGGTTCTGGCCACAGGTGGTCACGGCACAGGCATCCACATCATCAACACCCTGTACAACCATGCTCCGGAACCCATGCACTGGGAAGTGGAGCGGGTGGGCGCCAATGAGTTCCACGGCACCGGTTGTACCCTGGCGGCCGCCATCGCGGCCGGGCGCGCCAGCGGGCTATCGGCCAGGGCATCGATCTCCCAGGCGCAGAACTACGTTCATCGCGCCCTTCTGCACGCGCTGAACGTAGGCAAGGGTCAACGGGTTCCCGACCGGGGCATTCTGTGGGAACGCTGAACCGGATGCTAAAACCTGGCCTGTATGCCATTACCGATAACGTACTGACCCCGGCAGATCAGCTGATTGCTGCCGTGGAAGCGGCATTGCAGGGCGGAGCGACACTGGTACAGTACCGCGACAAGGCAGGTACCAGTGCCGAGCGATTGTGCCAGGCAACAGAGCTGAACGCTCTCTGCCGTCAGGCCAACGTCCCCCTGCTGATCAATGATGACCCGGAACTGGCCCTGCGGGTGGGCGCTGCGGGTGTGCACCTGGGCCAGGACGATTGCACCCTGGCCAACGCCCGGCGTGTTCTGGGGCCAGAGGCCATCATCGGCATTACCTGCCACCATCGGTTGGACCTTGCCCGCAACGCCAAGGCGGCAGGGGCCGACTACCTGGCGTTTGGCCGGTTCTACAACTCGGCCACCAAACCCGGTGCACCACCTGCAGAAACGACTGTATTGACGGAAGCCAGAGCGCTGGCGCTTCCGATTACCGCGATTGGCGGCATCACCACCGACAACGCCGAAGCCCTGATCCGTGCCGGCGCAGACCTGATTGCGGTAGTGGGAGGTCTGTTTGGTGGCACTCCGGAGGACATCCGGCACAGAGCGGAAACCTTTACCCGGCTGGTGGCCGGGCATCACCCTCTTTTCTCATCTTCAAACTGACAGGAGCTATCCGTGACTCACTCTGAAACGCTATTCGAACAGGCCCAGAAATACATTCCGGGCGGCGTAAATTCACCGGTGCGGGCCTTCCGCGGTGTTGGCGGTACTCCGGTTTTCTTCAAGCATGCCGAAGGCGCTTATCTGTACGACGAAGATGACCGCCGTTACATCGACTTTATCGGCTCCTGGGGCCCGATGATTCTTGGCCACTCAGACCCGCGCATTAAAGCGGCCCTGCACGCCCAGGTGGATCTGGGTGTGGGCTATGGCGCTCCTACGGCCATCGAAACCGAAATGGCGAAAAAGGTGTGTGAACTGGTGCCCTCCATTGAACTGGTGCGCATGGTCAACTCCGGCACCGAAGCCACCATGAGCGCCATTCGCCTGGCCCGTGGCTACACCGGCCGGGACAAGATTGTAAAGTTTGAGGGTTGCTACCACGGCCACGTGGATTCGCTGCTGGTGAAGGCCGGCTCCGGCGCTCTCACCCTGGGCGTACCCAACTCCCCGGGCATTCCCGCCAGCCTGGCAGAACACACCATTACCCTGAACTACAACGACATCGATCAGGTACGTGAGACCTTCAAGGACATCGGCGATCAGGTGGCAGCTATTATTGTCGAACCTGTTGCCGGCAACATGAACTGCATTCCGCCGGTACCCGGGTTCCTGGAAGGGCTGCGGGAAGTCTGCGATGAACACGGCACGGTGCTGATTTTTGACGAAGTAATGACCGGCTTCCGGGTGTCACTCGGCGGTGCCCAAGGCTTCTACGGCGTTAAGCCGGACCTGACCGCCCTGGGCAAAGTGATCGGTGGCGGCTTGCCGGTGGGTGCTTTTGGCGGCAAGCGGGAAATCATGGAGCACATTTCTCCATTGGGTCCGGTCTACCAGGCCGGCACCCTGAGCGGCAACCCCCTGGCCATGACCGCGGGCCTGACCACCCTGAATGCCATTTCTGAGCCCGGCTTCCATGACAAGCTGACAGAAAAAACCAACAAGGTACGCGACGGACTGAAAGCCGCCGCCGACGAAGCCGGCATCCCACTGACCGTCCAGTCCGCTGGCGCCATGTTCGGCTTTTTCTTCACCGATGAGCCCTCGGTGACCACCTTCGAACAGGTGATGGCGTGCGATGTGGAACGTTTCAAGAAGTTCTTCCAGGGAATGCTGAAAGAAGGCATCTACCTTGCGCCCTCGGCATTCGAAGCGGGCTTTACTACAGCGGCCCTCAGCGATGAAGACATTGAGTTCACCCTGGCAGCCGCACGGAAAGTCATGGCGACCCTGTAACAGGGTCGTCTTGTCAGCTCTGGCCATATCAGGCCAGGGCTGATGGTTTTCAGAACACCCCCTCCAGAGATACCGTGTAGGTGTGACGACGGTAGTCGTACCGGTCAATCCGGCTATCCTGATTCCGGTACAGCCACTGATTACGCACCAGCCACTGCCGACTGATTGCGTACTCTGCCATCAGCCCGAATTCCCGCCGCACATCCCGGCGCCGCTGAGTGATCAGTGTGCCTTGTTCGAACCATTGGTGTGGATCTTCGTAACGACTGTGCCGCACGGCAACCTCCGCCCCTACCGAAAGAGCCGACCCAACCGGATAAATCGCCTCAACGCCCAGTTCATGATGGATCGGGGATACGCTGGCGAAAAACTCGTCCTGTTGAAAGTCTTTACGGTGATTGCGCTGCCAACGATAGAACCCTTCAACAAGTAGCCAATCAAAGTTTTGTTCGGCACGGGCTTCAAACTGGTACCACTGGCCATCATAGGCGGCGTAATCCGGGCCGCCATTCACCTGATCCGCTGACACCGACCATGAACAGCTGGCCAGCCAGTCAGATAACGGGCACACACCAGAGCGGCCGAACAGGCTCAGGCCTATACGGGTTTCCAGTTCATCACTGCCTAGCCAGGCCCGTGATACACCGGCGCGCAGGCCGAGTTCCCACTGGTCAAAGCGACGTACCCCGGCCGCTCGGGCCTGAAGCACAGAGGTGTCGTCCGCCCGGCCGCGAGTATAATCCTGACCATAGATGACACCATCCCAAACCACCCGCCAATCTTCGGTCACCGGCTGGCTCAGAGTGCCCGCCGCCACCAGCTCGGCGTAAAAACTGCCTCTATCGCTCGGCGAGTCGTCGGGAACGCCGGCCACATTACTGTCGTAGCCAAGCCCGGTAGCCAAGTACCCTTGGGCTATCGATTTCATCGAGGACGAGTCGGAGGGGGCGTCTTCGGCCAGTTTGGCCAGTTGCCGCTGTGCCAGCTCACGGATGGTTTCTGGTGCTTCCTGACTTGCGGATTCCTGAAACCAGCGTTCAGCCACGGCCGATCGGCCATCCGCCAAGGCAACCAGGCCAAGATTGTAACGGGCAAGAGCCTGATTCGGCCCTTCCAACAAACGGGAAAAGAGAGCTTCGGCGGCCGGGTAGTCACCGGTTTTATAATAGGTAACCGCCAGGTTGTAGGTCAGTGCCGGGCTGTCGTAACCCAGCGCCTTGGCCGCTTCAAACTGCTGCCGTGCGGCGGGATAGTCGCCCTGTTGAAACTGCTCAATGCCAAGGGCCATGGCCTGCTGCGCGGATTGATCCGGCTCGGCAACAACGACAGCGGAGATGGCCAACAGGCCCACGAAACGAAGGGTCTTGAACAACCGAAAACCTCAGGCTCGACATCAACGAAACCGGCCGGGGCAGCCCCGTTCCGGGCGAGCACTGAGGTTAACACAGATAACAGGTCAGGGCCGTGACGGTGGTGAAGGTAGCTCAGGCCTCAGTTCGTCGAGATCCCGTACGGTTTCAGGCAGACTGTCGCGCCCGATCTCCGGTTTTCCACCCCGACCTTCCCGGGCACGTTCAGAGACAGACTGGCCAAAATCCCGCCCCCGCTCTCTGGCGTCCTCTGCCGTTTCCCTGCCTGGCGCCAAGGTATTACCGCGCTCATGGCGACGCAAGCCAGGCAGCTCCGGCAAGCGTATTTCCCGGGTAACGGCACCGGTCAGATCTTCGCTGTCGTCCACCATTCTCATGGTCACATCAAGGTCGTCAGCCAGCGCCAAAGGGGCGCTCACTACCAGCACGGCCGCCAGCATCAAGCGGGAAGAGCTGGCCCGCCACCAGGATTCACAAAAGCTCATGTTGCAGGCTCCTCGTGATTGGTCCGACTGCTGGAGGCTGCCGGGCCATCATCGCTCGGGTACTGGGGCACCATCGCCCTGAAGACTTTCTGACGGCCGTTCGCATCGAGTTCTGCAATCAACTCGCCGGCGCCGGGAAACAGAATCGTCAGGGGTAATTCCAGCACGTTGTCGCCCTGTACAAGACTTACCTGCCAGCTGACCCGATGCTGACCGGGCAAGCCTGACAACTCTACATGGGGCGGAAGATCCAGTGTCAAGGTGACATCATCCAGGGCTTCACCCGCATTAAAGGCCAGCCGTACCGTCCGTTCCACCGGCACCATCTCTGATGGAGCCGCCTCTTCAGTCAGGTCCGTGGCTGCCACTTCCGGCTCAAGCCCGGGCTTACCTCCCCCCTGGCCGAGCATCAGACCCAGCACCAGTGCGGCCGCAACGGCACCGCCCCAGGCCAGATGAACCTTGCGATTGGAAGCCTGCGCGGGGAGCTGGCCGAACACCCGGTTTTCAAAGCCCGGCGACGGTTCTGGGAGCCTGCAGCGGGAAGCCAGTTCGGACATCAGCGAGCGCTCGAACGCCTCGTGCTGCTGGCACGGAGCACAACTCTCCAGGTGCACGCGCACCACCTGCGACTCATCGGCGGGCAGCTGGCCCCGAACATAGTCGGGCAATTGTGATTGGATTTGCCGACAGGACATAGTTATCACCTCAATGTTCCAGACGCCCGGAATCATCATCCGGTTCCATTGCCAACTGAAGATGCTTCCTCAAGGCAGCCCGACTGCGATGCAGCCGGGATTTGACGGTTCCGATGGGCACGCCCAACACTTCCGCCACATCTTCCTGGCGCCAGCCATCCACATCGTGAAGCAACAGCAGGGTGCGCTGGTCCGGTGACATCTGTTCCAGCGCCCGGTCGAGCATTGGGCCAAGCCGTTCTTTGTTTAGCTCCAGCTCGGGCGACTGATCGTCCGACATCTGGCTGTCGAGCCAATCAGACTGACTATCCGCCTCCATCAATTCGCTCACCGGACGATCGGCCTGGCGCCCCTTCTTTCTGACGGAATCGATGAACTGACGGTACAACACCCGGTTTAACCACGGCCTAAGCTGATCCACGGATTCCAGCTCATCCAGGCGCGGGTAGAGCTTCACCACCACATCCTGCACCAGATCCTCGGCGTCCTGAAGGCTACCGGTTAATCGATAGGCAAAGCTGTGCAACGCCGTCAGGTGCGGCTGCACCAGGCGCTGAAATCGCTTTTGGGCGGATGGGCGAAACGGAAGAATGGCCAAAAAGTACTGCCTGATGACGGTTTACGGAAGCGCGCAGTCTATAACAGCCCTGCCCTTATCGGCGAATTATGACCAACTCATGTGTAAATATTAATCAAATCGAGGGGAACTCGCAGCGATTCCGGATCGTGAAGTCATTACTGGCGATTGCAACGCCGGATAAACAACGAAACGGATACGAACCGGAGGATTTATGAAGCGTTCAACCCAAGTTTTCGCGGTCTCCGCCCTTGCGGCCGCATTGGCCGCCTGTGGTGGGAGCGGTGACGGCAGCCTCTCTTCTGGGCAAACAGGGACGGTATCCATGGGGCTCACTGATGCTCCCACCATGGATCTGAGCAGCGTGAACGTGGCGTTCAATGCGATCCGGCTCAAACCGGTGGATGGACAGTGGCAGGAGTTCAGCCTGGACGAAGTCGGGATTATTGACCTGCTCACCCTGCAAGGCGGCGTGACCGAGCCTCTGATTACCGACGAGGAAGTACCTGCCGGTGAGTATGAGGAAATCCGCCTGATCGTCGATACTGAGCAGTCTTGGGTGACCAAGGAATCCGAAGGTGATGCCCGCTATACCCTGGCGGTGCCCTCCGGCGAGCAAAGCGGCCTGAAACTCAAAGGCAGTTTTGTTGTTGCCGCCGACACCAGCCAGAGCTTCACCATCGATTTTGATGTTCGCAAATCCATTGTGAACCCTCCCGGAAAGGCGCTGGCGGATTACATGCTCAAGCCGGTACTTCGCCTGGTCAACAACCTGGAGGTGGGCCAGCTGACGGGCGAGGTGGATTACACCACAATCCTGCAAGCTCGCAGTGAAAACCCGGAGCGGCTTGACTGCAGTCCGAACTATGAAGGTGCAGTCTATGTCTACGAAGGTGAGATTGACGAACCGGTAGACCTGAACGTCGAACGGGACGGCCTCAATCCGCTGATGGTGGTTTCGGTCACTGAGCAGGAAGATGGCAGCCTGTATGAGTGGACCGCCGCCTTCCTCACCGAAGGCACCTACACCATCAGCTACAGCTGCCAGCTGGATGATAACGAGACCGACGACGAGATCGAGTTTGAGGGTACCCAGACCCTCGACGTTATCGCTGGCGAAACCACCGTGGCTGACCCCATCCCGCTGCAGCCTTAATAGCGCTGCATTGACGCAAAGGCCAGGGACGGCCTTTGCTCTCCTGACACTCTTCTATCACAACGCTCCTGCACGGGCCTCAGCCTGATCGGCCCCGGCCACATTACCCCTGGCCCGACGAATATCCGCCAGCAGCAACCAACCCGAGCGCTGCATTCTCGAATCGTTTCCCGCCAGCGACAGACCTTTCAGCGTGAACTGTTCCGCCGCCCCCAGATTGCCACCAGACACGTAGGCTTCCGCCAGCTTGAAATAGACCTCTGAGGAACGCGGCGCTATGCGTTGTGCCCGCTCCAGACGGGCGACAGCGCCGGCAGAGTCCCCCTGCGCCAGGCGCTGGTCGGCATCACGGATCAGGCTGACCGCTGCGGCCGGCAGTTCGTCACCGGACTCCCGATAACTGGGCGAGCGGGTAGCGGGCGCCTCCGGCTCACTCACCTCGGGCTGCTCGCTCTTGCGCCATACCCGGGGCTCAGACTCTTCTTGCGGTTCTGCGGTTCTTGGCGGTTCCGGCGCACTCGAGCGATCATCGCCGCCCATAGGTACGTAGATGGAGCCACCGCCGGGGCCGCTGGCGCAGCCTGCAAGGCCCAGCGCCATAGCCAGGCAACCGGCGCGGGTAATCGTTGTTTTATTCATCGGAACAATCCTTCAAACCAACTGCGTATTTGCCGGCCGAACTGCCCTTCGCAGTCCAGGCGCTGCCGGGGCTCACTGCCGGCGATAAATGGCACCAGACGGGCATCCTCACACCGCTCTCCCGTCAATGCCTGCTCCCGGGCATTGACCCAATGATACTGGACACCGTCCGGCATGACCGGTGAAAAGCCATGCTGTGGCAACTGCGCCATCATTGCAGACCACACCGGCAAGGCGCCAGAGGCGCCGGTCAATACCGTGGGGCCGTTATCGTCACGCCCCACCCAGGCCACCGCCAGATAATCACCACTGAACCCGGCGAACCAGGAGTCCCGACCCTGGTCTGTTGTACCGGTCTTCCCAGCCAGTGTCAGTCGATCTGGCAGGGTCCGATAAGCTGAGCGGCCGGTGCCCTCCTGCATGGTTTCCTGCATGGCGTACTGCACCAGGTGCACCGCAGCGGGGTCGGCAACCCGGTCGACTTTCAGGTTATAGCGCGATAACGGCTCGTTGCGGGCATCGGTCACTTCCCGGATGGTCCGCAAGGGTGTGTTGAAACCGGAGGTAGCCAGCCCCTGGTAGAGCTGGGCTACTTCCACCGGCGCCAACGACATGGAGCCAAGCAGCAGCGAGGGATAGTCCGAAATCGGTGTGGCCACCCCAAACGCCCTTAACACTTCCTGCACGCGCGGGATGCCGACATCCAGCCCTACCCGCACTGCCGGGAGGTTGTAGGACCGGGACAGGGCCAGGTGCAGGGGCACTTCGCCACGCTCCTCACTATCAAAGTTCTTGGGCTGCCACAACCGGCCGTCGTCAAACTCCAGGGTAAACGCGCGATCCTGTACCGGCGTAATCAAGGTATACCGGTCGGCCTGCTCCAGAGCTGCCAGGTAGGTAAACGGTTTGATCAGCGAGCCAATCGGCCGGCGGGCGTCTACGGCACGGTTGAAGCCGGCAAACTCAGGGTCTTTGCCGCCCACCAGCGCCAACACCTCGCCGGTGTCCTTGGCGGTGACCACCAGAGCCGCCTCCAGGGCCTCGCGGGTGTCACCACGGGCAAGTCTCGGCAAGGTATCGCGAACCGCCTTTTCCGACGCATCCTGAACCGCTGGGTCCAGAGTCGTGAAGATGCGCAAACCTTCGCTTTGCAGGTCTTCTTCCCGGTAATCCCGCGCCAGATGCCGGCGTACCAGATCTATATACGCCGGGTAACGGTTGTCGGTATAGGACGGCCGGGCGCTCACCCCCAAGGGCTGGCGGGTGGCTCGGGCCAACTCGTCAGCGTTGATCAGCCCGGCTTCGGCCATTTCCGTCAGTACCAGGTCTCGCCGAGCCTTGGCGCGCTCCGGATGTCGGCGCGGATTGTAGTAACTGGGGCCTTTGACCATGCCGATCAACAGGGCAATCTGATGAACGTCCAGATCTTTCAGGGGCTCCCCAAAGAAAAACTGGCTGGCCAGGCCAAAGCCGTTGATGCTGCGGTTGCCTGCCTGGCCAAGGTAGACCTCGTTCAGATAGGTTTCCAGAATGTCGTCTTTCTCGTAATGCCATTCCAGCAGGATCGACATCAAGGCTTCATTGCCCTTGCGTACCAGGGTCTGGTCGCGGGTCAGGAAGAAGTTCTTCACCAACTGCTGGGTCAGGGTACTGCCACCCTGCACAATCTGCCCCGCCTTTATGTTTGCCAGCATGGCCCGGGCAATAGACAAGGGCGCAACGCCGTAATGCTCGTAGAACTGTCGGTCCTCAATCGCCATCAGCCCAAGGGGCAACAACTCCGGCACCTCATCCAGCCGAACCAGCACCCGGTCCTCCCGGTGGGAGGGATAGATACCGCCGATCTGGGCCGGTTCCAGCCGGACAATCGGGGAATCCGGGCCGGCGACCACCGAAAACGACTGAACACGGTCTCCCGACACCACCAATGACAATCGGCGCCTGGGCTCTTCACCATCGGGGAACCTGAAACCACGGGCGCTGATCATAAACCGCCCGCCATTTCGCTGATAAGTCCCGGCCCGAACGCCATCTCCGGCCCGGTAGCCGGCCAATTCCAGCTCCCGGGCAAGGCCTGCCGCGCTCACGCTCGCGCCATCATAAAGCTCCAACGGCCGGGCGTAGACACGGGACGGCACTTCAAAACGGCGGCCCTCAAAACGGGAGGTTACAACCGCATCCAGGTACACCATCCAGCCGGCCAGAAGCACCAGGCCCAGGGCCCCGACACGAAACATGAAACGCCAGAAACCGCTGCGTTTGGCCGCTGGCCTGGATTTGGACGATTTTTTACGGGGGGAACGAGATTTGGTCATGGCCGGATTATAACGAAGCGGGCGACCCCTTCGGCAGGTCTGTTGTGTGTTATTTCTGTAATCCGCCCGTTATAGTAGGCCAATCAGAACAGAGCGATAAAAATCAATGAGTTCAGGGAACCAGGAGCACACCGTGAGCGCGACCCCATCGGAAACACTGATCAAGGCACTGCAAAACCCGGCACTGTATGACCACCCGGTACAGGGCTTCCAGGTCATTGAAACCCATATTTCACAGGTGTTACTGACCGGCAGCTACGCCTACAAGATCAAAAAACCGATGGATTTCGGCTTTCTGGACTTCTCCACCCTGGCGCGCCGTAAGCACTTCTGCGAGGAAGAACTCCGACTCAACAGCCGCCTGGCCTCGGAACTATACCAAGACGTTTTGCCCATTACCGGCACACCGGAGCAACCTGTTATCGGCGGCGAGGGAGAAGCCTTTGAATACGCCATCCGCATGCGCCAGTTCGACCAGGACCAGCTGTTCGACAAGCGCCAGGAGCGCGGTGACCTGCCACCGGAGATGCTCACCAACCTGTCCCGCCAGGTAGCGCAGTTCCACGATAGCTTGCCTGCCGTTGCCGAAGATAAACCCCTGGGCACCCCGGAAGCGGTGTACGCCGCGATGCAGGAAAACTTCGACCAGATTCGCCCGATGCTGGACGACAACACCCTGCTGCTGCAGCTGGACAATCTGGAAGAATGGACCCGGACCACCTTCGAGCGGCACCGGGAGCTGATTGCCAGCCGCAGGGCCAAGGGCATGGTGCGGGAATGCCATGGCGACTTGCACCTGGCCAATATTACGGTGTTCAACGATCAGGTCACGGTGTTCGACTGCATCGAATTCAATGAGCCGTTCCGCTGGATTGATGTCATCAACGATCTGGCGTTTCTGCTGATGGACCTGGAATCCCGCCGTGAACCGCTGCTGGCCAACCTGGTACTGAACAGCTATCTGGAATACCGGGGCGATTTCGAAGCCTTGGCGCTGCTCCCGCTCTACAAGGCTTACCGGGCGATGGTCCGGGCCAAGATTGCCTTGTTCACCATGGCTAACCCCAGCCTGGGCGAGGGCGAAAAAGCCGGCCTGATGCAACGCTACCGGGATTACGCCCAGTTGGCGGAAGATTACGGCGAGATCCCCAACCATTACCTGCTGGCCACCACCGGGCTTTCAGCCAGCGGCAAAACCTGCGTCAGTGCCGCCATGGCCGGCGAGCTGAACCTGATCAGGCTGCGCTCAGATGTTGAGCGCAAGCGGTTGCACGGCCTTGGACCGCTGGACGACAGCAAATCCGGCGTTGGCACGGACCTGTACAGCCCGGAAGTCACCGAACAGACTTACCAGCACCTCGCCAATCTGGCCCAGGACCTGCTGGCCTCCGGGCTTTCTGTCATCGTGGATGCCGCCTGCCTGAAAGAACGCGAACGCACCCTCTTTGCCAAGGTGGCCGAGGCCCAGGGCGTGCCCTTTGCGCTGCTGCACTGCGAGGCCCCGGAACAGCTAAGGCGGGAGTGGGTGCGCAAACGCAAAGGCGATGCCTCGGAAGCCACCGAAGACCTGCTGGATGCACAGCAACGCTGGTTCGAGCCACTGACGGTGGAGGAGAAAACCCACACCGTGCACCTGCATACCGACCAGGAGCATGTAGCAGAAGCAGTTGCAGACCGAATTCGGCAGCACTTTGGCTTGCCACCGAGCCAAAGCGTCTAAACTTACCTGCGTACGCTTGGCATCATTCCATTCGAGGTGTGAGATGGACGACATTCAGGAACACGAACTGCATCAGATTGATCACCCGCTGTATGACATACTGCGCAGCGAAGACATCAAGGCGTTCAATGCCGAGAAAGCAAAACTGAGCGACCTGCCCAGTTTTGCCCATGGCGACTTCCGGGGGCTGGATTTACGCGGCCTCGACGCCAAGGGGCTGGATTTGCGCCACGCTTACTTCCGGGGCGCCGACCTGCGCGGCATCGACTTTTCCAAATCCCGGATGGAGGGTGCCAGCATCGCTAGCGCCAAGATCTCCGGCTGCTATTTCCCCCATCGCCTGGAGGCCGATGAAATCGTGATGTCACTGAACCACGGCACCCGCATGCGCTACGCCCTGCTGCCAAAATGACGGAACAGAACCATCCCTGGGAGACCGTTTGCCCGGCAACGGAACTGGTTCCAGGCCGGTTTATTGAATTCCGGCTGAAACAGAAAGCCCGTGAACCGGAAGGCATGCCCCTGACCGGTTTTGTGTTTCTGGATGGTAGCGAGCCGAAAGCCTACCTGAACATCTGCCCGCACCTGGGCATCGAACTGAACTGGATGCCGGGCAAATTCATGGACGCCGACAACCTGTTTATCCAATGCTCTACCCACGGCGCGTTGTTCAAGCCCGGCACCGGTGAATGCATTGCGGGCCCTTGCCAGGGCGATGCCTTGACCGCCCTGGAGGTACGCCAGAACGGTGACCAGATCGAAATCAGGCTTGAAGACTGACCGGCACCGCTTCGGTCAGGTCCAGCCTGCCTCCCGGGTTGCCATCCGCTCCCGACAGCGCGGCGCGATAAGCCAGCACCTCGACCCCGGCGGCCTTCGCCCGGCGTAACAACTCGCCATAGTGGGCATCAATATGATCCGCCGGGCGCACCCTTTCGATTCCTGTGTGGTTAACCACAAAGAAGAGTACCGCCCGGTCGCCTTTTGCAACCTGCGCCATCAGTTCCCGAAGGTGCTTCTGGCCCCTTTCGGTCACCGCATCCGGGAAATAGCCGCTTGAACCGTCCGCCAGCGTGACATTCTTCACCTCAACCCAGGCGTCTGGCCGCGCCGGATGGCCCGACAACAACAAATCTATCCGGCTTTTCTCATCACCGTAACGCACTTCTGCCCGGCACTCTGTGTAACCGGCCAGCTCCGGCACCCGCCCGGCTTCAATGGCCTCCCGTGCCTGGGCGTTGGGACGGGCGGTATTCACGCAGGCAAATACCGCCGGGGCGGTTTCCACCAGCTCCCAGGTGTACTTCAACTTGCGCTTGGGATTATCGCTACGGCTCAGCCAGACCCTGGCGTTATCGGGCTGGCAGCCCAGCATGGAGCCGGTGTTCGGGCAGTGGGCCGTTACCTCCTCGCCATCGGGCAATCGCACATCGGCAAGGAAGCGTTTGTAGCGGCGAATCAGCCGCCCTTCCACCAAAGGTTCAGCAAACTTCATGTGATCTCCGCAAAAAGTCGTTGTCACAAGGCTGGCCACCCTGAGACTAATCTGCTATTTTCCGCAAATTCCCGTTTCAGGACGAATGCTTTTATCCAGGGTTAAACCGCGCAGCAACCGTGCTGGCGCGGCGGAAGCAAAGCGTTCTTGTAGTAGTACAAACAAGAGGCCGGGTTCAATGGCAAACACTGCAGAACAACCACGCGAACGTTTTACCAATTTCACCCCTTATGAAATGAAAAAGGGTGAAGACTACATGAGTGCTGACATGCTGCAGCACTTCAAAAATCTGCTCCTTCAATGGAAACAGGAGCTGATGGAAGAAGTGGACCGCACCATGCATCACATGCAGGAAGACGCCGCAAATTACGCGGATCCCAGTGACCGTGCAACCCAGGAAGAAGAATTCAGCCTGGAACTGCGCACCCGGGATCGTGAGCGCAAGCTGATCAAAAAGATTGACCAGACCATCGACCGCATCGACAAAGACGACTACGGTTTCTGTGATCAGTGCGGCGTGGAGATCGGCATTCGTCGCCTGGAGGCTCGCCCGACGGCTACACTGTGCATTGACTGCAAGACCCTGGCGGAAATCCGCGAGCGCCAGACTGGCATCTGAGCCCCACCGAGAGCCGGCCGCATAAGCAGCCGGCTTACTGAGTCTCTATGGAGCAACCACGGTACCGTGGGCGTTTTGCCCCTTCCCCGACAGGACCGCTGCATTTCGGCTCCCTAGTAACCGCCCTGGCCAGTTGGCTGGAAGCCCGCACCGCCGGTGGCGACTGGCTGGTTCGCATCGAAGACCTGGACCCGCTACGGGAGCCCCCCGAGGCCACCGGCCAGATTCTCCATTCCCTGGACTGCCACGGACTGTTTCCCGACGAACCGGTACGATTTCAATCCCGGCGCCACGACGCCTACCAGGCCGCCATTGACCAGCTCCTGGCGCAGCATAAAGCCTATCGATGCCGGTGCTCCCGAAAACTGCTCCAAAAGCACGGCGGTTATCATCCGGACCACTGCCGAGATGGCCATCCAGCACCTGGAGATACCCCCTACGCTATTCGATTTGCCCTGACCGACGAAGTCAGCCACTGGCAGGATCTGCTGCTGGGCGATCAGCAACAGAAAGTAGCGGCAGAACTGGACGACCCGGTGCTACTGCGTAAGGAGGGCTTCTATGCCTACCAACTGGCAGTGGTGGTGGACGATATCGACCAGAACATCAGCCACGTGGTGCGGGGCTCCGACTTATTGGACATGACCGCGCAGCAGCAACAGATTTTCCGTGCTCTTGGCGCCCAGCCACCGCAGTGGCTGCATATACCGGTCATCGTGAACGATCGGGGCCAGAAGCTGAGCAAACAGACCCATGCTCCGGCGTTGGATGACCAACAGCCCACCGCCAACCTGGTCAACGCACTGGCAGCCCTTGGCCAACATCCGCCGTCCGTGCTTCTGAACGCAACGGTGGACGATGTGCTCGCCTGGGGCCGGGAAAACTGGCGCCGGCACGCTATCCCCCTGACATCCCGGCAGGCCCGTGGTATAACCCCAAACACACACTTGCGTCCGGACCACTGAGCCGATGTATATCTACCGCCTGGTCTTTTTGCTGGTACTGGCCATTTATATTTTTTCTCCCAACATTCTGGACTGGTGGACCTCACCAGATAACGCCTGGTACAGCCCCTACGTGATCTGGGGAGGCCTGATTGCCATCGGCTTCTGGCTCGAATGGCGGCGAGACCCCAATGAGTTTTAGCGCCAGCGGCCTGCTACTGGCCAGCCTCCTGTACCTGATTCTGTTGTTCGGCATTGCCTGGAGTACCGAACGGGGCACCCTGCTGCGCCAGTGGGTGCGGCATCCTCTGGTTTATACCCTGAGCCTTGGCGTCTACGCCGGCATCTGGGCAGTCTACGGCGCCATCGGCATGGCGGCGGAATCCGGTTACGGCTTTCTGGCTTACTATCTGGGTATCTCCGGGGCCTTTCTGCTGGCGCCGGTGTTGCTGAACCCGATCTTGCGCATCGGCCGCGCTTATCAACTGACGTCCCTGGCTGACCTCTTTGCCTATCGTTATCGCAGCCAGTGGGCCGGCACCCTGGTGACACTCTGCTCAGCCGCCGCCATTCTGGCGCTGCTGAGCATGCAGATTCAGGCTGTTGCGGTATCGGCGTCCCTGCTCGCGCCTGACACCTCGCCCAAAGCCATCAGCGTGATGTTCAGCCTGATCGTCGTGCTGTTCACCATGCTCTTTGGCGCACGCCGGCACCAGAGCTCTGGCAACCATCAGGGGCTGGTGCTGGCCATCGCCTTTGACTCCCTGGTCAAGGTGGTTGCCCTGCTGGTGCTGGGTGGTGTGGTGTTATTCGGTGTGTTCGGCGGCACCGACGGGCTTGAAGAATGGTTGGCCCGGGCCTCACACCCCGAGGCAACCATGACCATGGCGATCAATGATGGCAGCTGGCGGGCCCTGCTGCTGATGTCGTTTGCCGCCGCGCTGGTCCTCCCGCACATGTACCATATGACCTTCAGCGAGAACCCCTCGCCAAGGGCCCTGGCGAAAGCCAGCTGGGGCCTGCCCCTGTATCTGCTACTGCTTGGCCTGCCAGTGCCCCTGATTGTCTGGGCCGGCCAGGCCCTGGGTGTTGTTGTGCCCCAGGCGTTTTTCAGTATCGGGGTGGCCCAGGCACTGGAGAGCCCGGCGCTAACACTGTTGATGTATATCGCAGGGCTTTCCGCCGCCAGCGGGCTGATGATCGTCAGCACCCTGGCGCTGTCGGGCATGGTTCTCAACCATGTGGTGCTGCCCCTGAAAACTCCCAAAGACCAGGGCGACATCTATCAATGGCTGCAGTGGGTAAAACGCCTGCTCATTGCCGTTATCCTGTTTCTGGCGCTGCTGTTCCACGAAACCATTGGCCAGAACCTGGACCTGTCCATCCTCGGAGCCATCTCGCTCTCCGGCACCTTGCAGCTGCTACCAGGCGCCCTCGGCGTTATCTACTGGCCGGAGGGCAACCGGCGCGGTCTGATCGCCGGACTGCTGACCGGCCTGGCCATCTGGATGACCACCCTGGTGCTGCCGTTTTCCTACGCCGCCGACCTGCTGTCCTGGCTGGATCTTCCGGTCACCCCGGGTTATGACAATTGGCACCTGTTCACTTTCATCAGCCTGACGGCCAACATTTCGGTGTTTGCACTGGTCTCAATCCTGAGCCCCGCGTCTCCGGAAGAAACCAGCGCGGCACAGGCCTGCTCCCTGGGTGCGCTGTCTCGCCCACAGCGCAGGGAACTGCTGGCAACATCCTCCAACGACTTCGTTCAACATCTGACCGACCCGCTGGGCCCGACCGTGGCCCGACGGGAAGTAGAGCGTGCACTGGGGCAATTAAAGCTGCCCAACGTGGAGTTTCGCCCCTACCAGCTCAGGCGCCTGAGGGATCAGGTTGAAATCAACCTGTCGGGCTTGCTGGGCCCCGCCGTAGCCAGGGATATTGTCAAACGCCATCTGGGCTTCAAACCCCTGACCCACGGCGGCACCGGCCAGGACATCCGCTATGTGGAGCGGGCGCTGGGCGACTACCAGAACCAGCTTACCGGCTTGGCCGGGGAGCTCGACAACTTGCGGCGCCACTACCGGCAGACCCTGCAGAACCTGCCGATACCCGCCTGCTCTGTCGGTGAGGATGGCGAAATCCTGATGTGGAACCACGCCATCGAATCGCTCACTGGCATTTCTGCCGACGAGGTGGTCGGCGCCAAACTGATGGCCCTGCCGGAGCACTGGCATACCCTGCTGGACGACTTCAACCGGGGCGACGACCTGCACCGTTACAAGCACCGGCTCGACCTGCGCGGCAAGCCCCACTGGCTGAACCTTCATAAGGCTGCCCTGAGCGGGCCGGACCATCCGGAAGGTGGCTCGATCATTCTGGTGGAAGACCAGACCGAAACCCGATTACTGGAAGACGAGCTGATGCACAGTGAACGGCTGGCCTCCGTGGGCCGACTGGCCGCCGGTGTTGCGCACGAGATTGGCAACCCGGTCACCGGTATTTCGTCGCTGGCCCAGAACCTGAAACTGGAAACCGACGACCCGTCCATTCTGGAAACCGCAGACCAGATACAGCAGCAAACCCGACGCATTTCCGCCATTTTGCAGTCACTGATGAACTTTGCCCGAACCGGCAACCACGCCCATGCCAACCGCTATGAGCCGGTCAGCATCCACCGCTGCGTGGAAGAATCCATCAACCTGTTGTCGCTGAGTGACAAGGGCATGGGCATCCAGTACCGGAACGAGTGCCCGGAAAACCTGCAGATACTGGGGGATGAGCAACGCCTGGTGCAGGTCTTCGTCAACCTCCTGGCCAACGCCCGGGATGCCTCGCCAGACGGCGGTACCATCCGGGTCAGTGGAAAGGGCGATGGCTACTCCGCTATCATCGAAGTGATTGACGAAGGCACCGGCATTCCCGCTGACCAGCTGGACCATATCTTTGAACCGTTTTACACCACCAAAGCACCGAACAAAGGTACGGGCCTTGGGCTTTCACTGGTGTACAGCATTGTTGAAGAACACTATGGCAACGTACAGGTGGAAAGCCCGGCAGATACCGAACGCCAGCGGGGAACCTGTGTAAGGTTACGCCTGCCCGCCTACGAGCCAGACACCGATACCGGCAACAGCACCCCGAACGAAAGGTCGTGAACGCGATATGCCCCGTATTCTGATAGTTGAAGATGAAGACATCATCCGCTCTGCGGTCCGCAAGCTTCTGCAGCACGCCGGTTACGAAGTGGCGGATGCCGTCTCCGTTGAGGAAGCGGACAACCTGGAACCCGACGGCTTTGACCTGATCATCACCGATCTGCGCCTGCCCGGCGCCGCGGGTACCGAGATGATCAACCGGGCGCCCAACACCCCGGTGCTGATCATGACCAGCTATGCCAGTCTGCGCTCAGCCGTGGACTCCATGAAACTCGGTGCCGTGGACTACATCGCCAAGCCCTTTGATCACGATGAAATGCTCGCAGCCGTTGAGAACATCCTGGCTCGCCAGAGTGCGCAGCCTGATGAGCCCGGCAGTGGCGAGAGCGCCGGGCAGCACCAGGCGACCGAATCCGACCCGGCAGCCATCATGTATGGCCAGTGCGAGCCCATGCAGAAGGTGTTCACGCTGATTCGCAAGGTGGCCCCGACCGAAACCACCGTCCTGATACAGGGCGAGTCCGGCACCGGTAAGGAACTGGCGGCCAGGGCCCTGCATCTGCTCAGCCCCAGGGCCACCAAGCCGCTGATTTCAGTAAACTGCGCAGCCATCCCCGAAAGCCTGATTGAATCGGAGTTGTTCGGCCATGAGAAAGGCGCATTCACCGGTGCCGTTTCCGCCCGTACCGGCCTGATTGAAGCCGCCGATGGCGGCAGCCTGTTCCTTGATGAGATCGGCGAACTGCCAGCGGAAGCCCAGGCCCGGCTGTTGCGTGTGCTGCAGGAAAGCGAGATCCGCAAGGTCGGCTCCACCCAGAGCCGGAAAGTGGATGTGCGCATGATTGCCGCAACCCACCGAAACCTGAAAGCCATGACCCGCACCGGAGAATTCCGGGAAGACCTGTATTACCGCCTTAACGTAATGCAAATCCGAATTCCGCCCCTGCGAGAACGCCGGTCAGACATTCTGGGCCTGGCCCGCCGTTTCCTTAAGCGGCAGGCAGAGAAGCTCGGACGGCCGGAGCTCAGTCTCAGCCCGGAGGCCATGCAGGCGCTGGAGCGGTGCCGCTGGCCAGGAAACGTACGGGAGCTGGAGAATGCCATCGAACGGGCGTCCATTCTCACCGACGGCGACATCATTACCCCCGCAGTGCTGGACCTCGATAACGAGGGTAGTGACGAGTACATTCCGGAAACCCTGGTAGAAGGCAACAACGAGCAGACCCGCACCCGTGAGCCGGACTCCGCCAACGACCTGTCTCTGGAAGACTACTTTCAGCATTTTGTGCTGGAGAACCAGGACCGGATGAGCGAAACCGAGCTGGCCCAGAAACTGGGCATCAGCCGGAAATCTCTGTGGGAACGTCGCCAGCGTTTGGGTATTCCCCGCAAGAAAAGTTCCTGAACAAAGAAATGAACCCGAAATCATTTGTTACCCAGCGTTCCCCAAGGTAACACTTCCGACTCAGGTTACGTGAGACAGGTAACACTTTAGACGTATACGGGGTAACACTTATTTCTCACAAAAACATAACCCCATGTTAATTAAAGGTTTTCAAAAACTGGCACAGCCTTCGCACTCTTATTAGCGCACAACAACAAAAACAAAAGTGACAACGCAGCGGCAAAACAAAAACAAAAAGCTGCATGAGCATCCAGCAACAAAAACAAGAACAGGATGCAAGCGAACTGAGTGTTTTGGGTACTTTGCTTTTTAGTGGTCCCCAGGCATGTGCGAGTTGTAGATGTAGAGAAGAATCGCTCCTGAAGCGGCACTGCAACTACCCCGATAACCCGCACCTTGCTCCTGACCGCTCTATGTATTCAAAGCTTTCCGTTTGCGTTATTTGATGTCCTTACTGTTGGGACAACACGGTGGGGTAGAAAAATCAAAAAGAATCCCGGCAACAACAAAAACAATGCAGATCGTCAACGCTTTCAGGGCGGGTTCGTGAAAACGAATCCGCCTTTTGATTATCTGGCCTACAGACTCACCCTGACCGCCCCAACCCCTGAACAAAAATCACCTTTTCTATTTCCGTTTCTGCCTAAACATGTGCAATTCCTGCGCAAACCGTTAAAATCCCCGTCTTTGCGCATCGCAATCACGGAATTTCATGCCTAAACGACTTGTAGAAAAACTACGCTCCTTCATTCCCGGCAACGGGAAAAAGAAAGCCCGACGCTACCAGCGGCAGGAGATCCCCCGGGATCAGCACACCGTGTCCCGCTCGATGATCAGCGAGCCCGCACGAAAAGTCCTGCATCGGCTTAACAAAGCCGGCTATGAAGCTTATCTGGTGGGCGGTGGCGTGCGCGACATCCTCCTGGGCGGGCAGCCAAAGGATTTCGACATTGCCACCGACGCTACCCCTGAGGAAGTTCACGACCTGTTCCGGAATTCGCGACTGATCGGGCGCCGGTTCCGGATTGTGCATGTGGTATTCGGCCGGGAAATCATCGAGGTGACCACTTTCAGGGGCAACGCCCGGGACACCGAAGACGAACCGGCAGCCGATGAGCACAGAACCAGTGAGCATGGCCTGCTGTTGCGGGACAATGTCTACGGCAACCAGGAAGAAGACGCCCTGCGCCGTGACTTCACTATCAACGCGCTTTACTACTGCATCCGCAACTTCACGATCATCGACTACGCCAACGGCGTTGACGATCTGAAAAATCGCCAGATCCGCCTGATCGGTGACCCGGAAACCCGCTACCGGGAAGATCCGGTTCGCATGCTTCGCGCCATCCGCTTTGCCGCTAAACTGGGTTTCGAAATTGAACCGGACACCGAAGCTCCCATCCGGGAACTGGCGCCATTGCTGACTCACATCCCCTCGGCCCGGCTGTTTGATGAAGTGCTCAAGCTGTTCTCGGCGGGCCATGGCGAAGCTACCTACGACTTGCTCAGCGAGTACGGCCTACTGGCGCCCTTGTTCCCGGAAACCGCCAAGGCCATCGACGCCGGGGAATCCGACGAACTCATTCGCCAGGCACTGCGCAATACCGACGCCCGGATTGCCCAGGGCAAATCCGTCACGCCTTACTTCCTGTTTGCCGCCATGCTCTGGCCGGCCCTGCAAGTGGAATGGCGCCGCCGCCAGGATAATGGCGACCCGGTGCAGCCCGCCCTTCATGGCGCCATCGGCAAAGTCATTGGCCGGCAGGTGCAGGCCACAGCCATTCCGAAACGCTTCTCAGGCCCGATGAAAGAGATCTGGGAAATGCAGATACGCCTGCCCAGGCGCCAGGGCAAGCGAGCTTTTGGCACGCTGGCCCACCCGCGCTTCCGGGCTGCGTACGATTTCCTGCTGGTACGTGAATCCGCCGGCGAAATCGAACCGGGCCTCGGCGACTGGTGGACGGAATTCCAGCGCCTGGATGAACGCGGGCAGGAAAAAATGCTGTCTGAGCTAGGCTCCGCCAGCACCCCGCGTAAACGGCGCCGCAAACGCAGCCCAGTCAAAAGGCCACCCCAAGCATGACGGTAGTGGCCTATGTTGGGCTGGGCAGCAATCTGGAAGACCCAACCGCCCAGCTGGCACGCGCGGTTGCCGAACTGGCCAGCCTGCCCAATACCACCCTGCTGGCACAGTCTGCCTTCTATGCCAGCCGGCCGGTTGGCCCCCAGGATCAACCGGACTTCGTGAATGGCGCCGTGCAATTGTCCACGGAGCTGACGCCGCACCAGTTACTGGATCATCTTCAAGCCATCGAACAGGCTCACGGCCGGGAGCGACTGCGCCACTGGGGGCCCCGAACCCTGGACCTTGACCTGCTGCTTTACGGCAACGACAGCATCCACGACGAGCGACTGACCGTACCCCATGCCGAGCTGGCCAACCGGGACTTCGTGCTGCAGCCCATTCTCGACCTGAATCCCGAGCTGACGCTGCCTGATGGCCGAAGCATTGAAACACTGCGACAAGCATGCCCGGACAACCAGCTTCGATTATTGCCCCCAAAGGCCGGAAGTCACTGACCCCAAGCCAGACTCCCATGCTACTCTTGTGTCAGATATACCCCGGCATTAATCTATCGTTCTGAACTCGGACGACCCCGAGCCAGAACCGGCCCATCCACCCAAAAGGCAAGGATCTTATGGCAGTTACCATCAATACCCTGCGGGAATACAAGCAAAAGGGCGAAGCCTTCTCTGCCCTGACCTCCTACGATGCCACCTTCGCACATGTGGTCAGCGAGGCCGGCGTTGACGTTATCCTGATTGGTGATTCGCTGGGCATGGTTCTGCAGGGGCATGACAGCACCCTGCCAGTCACAATGGAACAGATGGTTTACCACACCAGCTGCGTTGCCAAAGGCAACCAGGGTTCACTGATCATGGCCGATATGCCCTTTATGTCGTACGGCACCGTGACCGACGCCCTGGACAACGCCGCAGAACTGATGCGAGCCGGTGCCCACATGGTCAAGCTTGAGGGTACTGACTGGATGAAAGACACCATCGAAGCCCTGAGTGAGCGCGGTGTACCGGTTTGCGCCCACCTGGGGCTGACGCCACAATTCGTTAACAAGTTTGGCGGCTACAAGGTTCAGGGCCGTGACGAAAAGGCTGCCGAAGCCATGATCGAGCATGCCTGCGAGCTGGAAGCGGCCGGCGCCGATGTCATCCTTCTGGAATGCGTACCCGCCCCTCTCGCTGCCCGCATCACCCAGGCCGTCCGGGCCCCGGTGATCGGCATTGGCGCAGGCGCAGACACCGACGGCCAGGTGCTGGTGCTCCACGATATGCTGGGCATCACCACCGGTCGCAAACCCCGCTTCGTGAAAAACTTCCTGGCGGAAACCAACTCTATTCCAGAGGCCATCGCCGCCTACGCCCAGGCCGTCAAGGCGCGTTCATTTCCGGCCGAGGAGCATACGTTCAAGGCATGAGAACCGTACATTCACTTAAAGAACTCCGAACCATTCTGCGCAGCTACCGGCAGCAGGGTAAAACCATTGGCCTGGTGCCCACCATGGGCAACCTGCACGAGGGCCACGTTTCGCTGGTACGGAAGGCGGCAGAGGCTGCAGATATCGTTGTCACCAGCATTTTTGTCAATCCGATGCAGTTCGGCGCCAACGAAGACCTGGACACTTACCCCCGCACACTCGCCGACGACCAGGACAAGTTGGCCGCCGCTGGCAACACCCTGGTGTTCGCGCCTTCGGCGGACGAGATTTACCCCGAGGGCCTGGCCCGACAAACCAAAGTGGTTGTGCCGGAAGTCAGCGAGGGGCACTGCGGTGCCAGCCGGCCAGGGCACTTCGAAGGTGTGGCAACGGTCGTTACCATGCTGTTCAACATGGTTCAGCCCGACCTGGCCGTGTTCGGCGAGAAAGATTTCCAGCAATTGGCGGTCATCCGCAAACTGACCCGGGACCTGATGATTCCGGTTGAAATTATTGGCGCCCCCACTGTTCGCGAAGAGGACGGGCTGGCGAAAAGCTCCAGAAACGGCTATCTCAATGAAGAGGAGAGAGCCATTGCGCCGGTGGTGTATCAGACGTTGACCAGCGTGGCTGCGCAGCTGGAACAGGGCCGCTCCGATTTTGACGATCTGGCACGGGAAGCGAACGACACGCTGGCCAAAGCCGGGCTACGCCCGGACTATTTCAACATTGTGAACAGCCAGACGCTGAAACCCGCCAGCGAAGCAGATCGGGAGCTGACGCTTCTGGTCGCGGCGTTTTTAGGGACGACCCGGCTAATCGACAACCTTAGCGTCACCCGATAACACCAGGAACCACCGCCTGAAGACTGCCCGGCGGCGAACAGAAAGGAACCTCTGATGCCCGACAAACCGGCACCACTGACTCATCTCCCGGAATGGCGGGTTCTGGCCCAACTCAAGGATCTGCTGGCCGGAACGCCGATACGGGATCTGTTCAGGGACGACCCGCAGCGAGCCCAGCGGTACCTGGTGAGCGGCGCAGGCCTGACCCTGGACTTCTCCCGCAATCGGCTTACCGATGCGACCTTCAACGCGCTGATGGACCTGGCCCAGGCCTGTGGCCTGGAGCAGCAGCGAAACGCGCTGTTTGATGGCGGCATCGTCAATCGAACGGAAAACCGCCCCGCCCTGCACACGGCATTGCGCCAACCCCGCGGCCAGGACGTTCGGGTACACGGTGAAAACATTATTCCGGAAGTGCACGCCACACTCGACAGAATGGCGGAGCTGGTGTCTTCCATCACCGAGGGCCGCCATACCGGCTATACCAACAAACCCTTTACCGACGTGGTGAGCATCGGTATCGGCGGCTCGTTCCTCGGCCCGAAACTGGTGGTGGAAGCCCTGAAACCCTTCTGGCACGGCCAGTTGAACTGCCACTTTGTTGCCAACATTGACGGCACCGATATCGCCGAAACCTTGAGGTCGCTGAACCCGGAAACCACCTTATTCCTGGTGCAGTCGAAGTCGTTCCGCACCCAGGAAACGCTGGATAACAGCCTGCTGGCCCGCCAGTGGTTTCTCGACAAGAGCGGCAGTGAGCCCGCGGTGGCCCGGCATTTCCTGGCGGTTACCGCCAACGTGGACGAAGCCATCCGGTTCGGCATCGACCGCAACAACGTCTTCCCCATGTGGGACTGGGTCGGGGGGCGGTACTCCCTCTGGTCGGCCATCGGCCTGCCCATTGCCCTGACCATCGGTATGGAGCACTTCCGGGCACTGCTTGAGGGTGCTCACGCCATGGACTGTCACTTCCGTGAACAGCCAGCGGCCAGCAACCTGCCGGTGATCATGGCCATGCTGAGCGTCTGGTACAACAACTTCTGGGATGCACAGAGCCACGCCGTTCTACCGTATGACGAATACCTCAAGCATCTGCCGGAGCACTTGCAACAGCTGGATATGGAAAGTAACGGTAAGCGGGTAACGCAGATCGGCACCGCCGTGGATTACGAAACCGGGCCAATCCTGTGGGGCGGCGTTGGCGCCAATGGCCAGCACGCTTACCACCAGCTGATTCACCAGGGCACACGGCTGATCCCGGCTGACTTCATCATCCCCTTGCAGTCCCACAATCCGGTGGAACATCACCACGCTACCCTGTTTGCCAACTGCCTGAGCCAGGCCAGCGCGATGATGGCCGGGAAAACCCGGGCCGAGGCGGAACAGGAACTGTTGCAGGCGGGCTTGGCCTCGGCTGACGCAAAAGCCCTGGCACCCCACAAGGAAATCCCAGGCAATAAACCCAGCAATATTCTGGTGATGGACAAGATTACCCCGACAACCCTTGGGGCCGTGATCGCGCTGTATGAGCACCGCACCTTCGTGCAAAGCGTGATCTGGGATATCGATTGCTTTGATCAGTGGGGCGTGGAACTGGGCAAGCAAATTGGCAACCAGATCCTGCCCCGGCTGCTTGGGGATAAATTCGAAGGCACCGCCGGCGACAGTGCCACCGACCAGATGATCCGCCTATTCAGGTCAGCCAACCGCCCGTGAAATCTGGCACCCCTGCCAGCTGAAGTCGACCGGCCAGAGCTTCTGGTCACGCTGGTAGTCCTGCCAGAGCTGCTGGTAAGTTTGCCGGCAGGCCGGATGCATTTCTGCCCCGGCAATGTCTGCCAGCGGCCGCAACACGAAAGCATTCTTGAGGATCTCCGCCCTCGGCAGCTCGACACCGTCGACCACCCCGACAGAATCATCATAGGTCAATATATCCAGGTCCAGGGTTCGAGGGCTGAATTTGGGCGCAGATCGGGTTCGGCCGTTGTCGGCTTCCAACTGCTTGAACCGGCGGGACAGCTCACCCACCGAAAGCCCGGTGTCGATTCCCACCACAAGATTGAGGAAATCGGAACCTTCAAAACCGACGGATTCACTCTCGTAAACCGGCGAGATGGTCAAATCTCCAAACCACCCGGCCAGCGCGTCCAGTGCAACAGTGACATGGCGGTAGCGCTCGATGTTCGTGCCAATACTGATGTAAACCCGGCTCATGCCCGCGTTCCCCGCTCAATCCGGACGCCCACGGAGCGCGCAGCCGGCACGGCCCCGGGCTTGTTCAGGGTCAGCCGTAGCCAGCGCACACCAAATTCCGACTGCAACAGCGCAGCAATCTCTTCCGCTGCCCGTTCCAGCAGCTGGGGTTTCAGGGTTTGCAGGCATTCACTCACCCGCTCACTAACGGCCGCGTAATCCAGTGCATCGGCGACATTGTCGCTGGCCCCGGGCACACGGTTGTCCCAGGCCATTTCCAGATCCACCAGTATCCGCTGGGTGATTTCCCTCTCCCAATCGTAAACGCCGATCACGGTGTCCACTGCCAGGCCCTCGATGAGCACTGTGTCTACCAAACCTTCTGCCAAACCGGACTCCCAGTGTGTTCCACTCAAGGCTGATTGAATAATGTGCAGGCAAACGATAGTGTGGGAGTTTGCCTGTGTACTGAGCTTCAGGGCGGGCATTTTCTCACAGAACACCCGGCGCCGTCTGCGCGCCCGTGATATGGCCATGAACCTGACCAGTAACCCAGTTCTGATTGTCGCACTCTGCTTCGGCGCCTACCTGGCCGGCTCCGTGCTGTTTGCCATCCCGGTATGCAGGCTCTGGCGCCTGCCTGACCCAAGAGCCCTGGGCTCCGGCAACCCCGGTGCCACCAACGTATACCGGGCGGGTGGCTGGCAACCGGCGGTGGCTACACTGGTACTGGATGCCTTCAAAGGCTGGCTGCCAGTGTGGCTATCACACGTTGCGGGTATGTCGATACTGGTTCAGGCCATGGTGGCACTGTGCGCGGTCACCGGCCACATGATTCCCCTGTTCTATCGTTTCAAAGGCGGCAAGGGCGTGGCCACAGCGCTCGGGGCCGGTTTGGCGTTGGCGCCGGTGACCACCGGTATCATGGCGCTGCTTTGGCTGCTGATCATGTGGCGCTGGCGCATTTCAGCGCTGGCCTCCCTGGTAGCGGTTACCAGTGGGCCGGTTATCAGCGCGCTGATTGAGCCGGAAACCCTGCCACTGTTCGGGCTGCTGACCCTGCTGATCGTGGTGCGCCACCGCAACAACCTGATCCGCCTCGCCCAGGGCCGGGAAACCGGGCTTTAAAGCCCGGCCGGGTTAATCGACCAGGCCATTCGCCCGCGGCTCGTTAACCGGCGGCAATGTATTCATCGGCCAGCGCGGCACCGAAACAATGCGCTCACCGTCCCTTTGACCGCTCTGGAGCCGCTGGGCACCGGCATACGCAATCATCGCGCCGTTGTCAGTACAGAACTCTGGGCGGGCGTAAAACACCGAGCCATTGAGTTTCGCGGTCATCTTTTCCAGCCCTGCCCGCAACCGCTTGTTGGCGCTTACTCCACCGGCAATAACCAGGCGCTTGCAACCGGTTTGCTCCAGCGCCCTCCGGCACTTGATGGTCAGGGTATCCACTACAGCCGCCTCAAAGGCCAGGGCGATGTCTGCTTTTACCTGCTCATCGAAGGCATCGTTATCTTTCGCATCGTTCACCGTGTTCAGGGTAAACGTTTTCAAACCGCTGAAGCTGAAATCCAGCCCGGGACGATCCGTCATTGGCCGGGGAAAACGGTAGATTCCCTCCCGGCCCTTCTCCGCCAGCGCCGCCACCCGGGGGCCTCCGGGGTAATCCAGCCCGAGCATCTTGGCGGTTTTATCAAAGGCTTCGCCGGCGGCGTCATCCACCGATTCACCCAGCATCTGGTACTGCCCGATACCATCCACCCGAACCAGCTGGGTGTGACCACCGGACACCAACAGAGCAACAAAAGGAAACGCTGGCGGATTGTCTTCTAACATTGGCGCCAGCAAATGCCCTTCCATGTGGTGAACACCCAGCACCGGAATGCCCAGCGCGAAACCCAGAGCATGGGCCACGGAACCACCCACCATCAGCGCCCCAACCAGCCCGGGGCCGGCGGTGTAGGCTATCCCTTCAAGATCGTTACGATCCCTGCCAGCCTTGGCCAATACCTGGTCACACAGCGGCAACAGCTTGCGAACATGGTCACGGGACGCCAGCTCAGGCACTACCCCGCCATAATCCGCATGCATAGCAATCTGGCTGAACAGCGCGTGGGCCAGCAAGCCCTGCTCGGTGTCATACAGGGCAACGCCGGTTTCGTCACAGGAGGTTTCAATACCAAGAATCAGCATAGTCTGGGCCGCGTCCGAAATGGGAATGAGGAACTGGCGGCATTTTAGCAGAAACCCGAAAGGCTCCGGCAGTTTCATTGAACAGTCATTGACCTGAACATATCCAACGGCTATCATTGCCGCCCTAAATTATGCACTGGTCGAGTTTTAGCCAATCTGACCAGGTATCGAGCCCGCGTGGCCAAGGCCGGCGGAACCAATTGAAACCGAATCTATCAGGTAGGTGATTTTCGAATGCCAGCTGTTAAAGTGAAAGAGAATGAGCCGTTTGATGTAGCACTGCGTCGCTTCAAGCGTTCCTGCGAGAAGGCCGGTGTACTGTCTGAAGTACGTCGTCGTGAGCACTACGAGAAGCCGACCGCTGTTCGTAAGCGTAAAGCAGCTGCCGCCGTTAAGCGTCATCTCAAGAAGCTTCAGCGTGAGCAGCGTAAGTTCGAGCGTCTGTACTGAGTTCAGCGCGCATCGACAGCAAGACTGATTGCCGGAACGGCGTTTCGCCTTCTCCGGCAAACTGAAAATGCCGCCGAGGCCTGGCTTCGGCGGCATTTTTGGCTATGGCGAATACCGGTTTGTATCAGGCACCCCGACTGAAGTGGAGCCACCATGAGCGGACTGATCCCTCAACGATTTGTTGAAGACCTGCTTGATCGGATTGATCTGGCAGAGCTGATCGGTAGCCGCATCACCCTCAAAAAGGCTGGCGCCAACTACAAGGCCTGTTGTCCGTTTCACGACGAAAAAACACCGTCGTTCAACGTTCGGCCAGATAAAGGCTTTTACCACTGTTTCGGGTGCGGCGCTCATGGTGATGCCATCAGCTTTATCCGCGAATTCGAGGGGCTTGGCTTTACCGAGGCTGTCGAAGAGCTGGCCAAACGGGCAGGTCTTGAGGTGCCCTATGATAAAGCCGCGCGCCAGGAAATGCAGCAGGCCAGATCCCTGACCGACGCCCTGGATTTCGCCAGCCGCTTCTACCACTCGGCTCTGGGCAGCCAGCAAGGCGCTTACGCTCGGGACTACCTGAAACAGCGCGGCCTGGACGATGCCATCATCGAGCAGTACCAGATCGGCTTTGCGCCCGGCACCGGAACGGCGCTTTTTGACGCGGCGCCGAAAGACCTGAAAGAGCCATTACTGGAAACCAAAACGGTTTCAGACAAGTACGGCCGGCCAAGAGATCTGTTCCGCAATCGGGTGATGTTTCCGATCCGGAACACCCGGGGCAAAACAGTGGCCTTTGGCGGCCGAACCCTTGGAGACGACAAGGCCAAATACATCAACTCCCCGGAGTCGGATGTATTTCATAAAAGCCGGGAGATCTACGGCCTTTATGAGGCCCGGCAAGCCATCCGCCAGCTGGACAAATTGCTGGTGGTTGAAGGCTACATGGACGTGATCGCGCTGGCCCAGCACGGCATACACGATGCCGTTGCAACCCTGGGCACCGCAACCAACCAGGACAGCCTGACCGCCCTGCTAAGGCAAGTCCGGCACATTGTGTTCTGCTTTGATGGCGATCAGGCCGGTTTCCGTGCTGCAGACCGCGCCATGGAGAACGCCCTGGAACTGATGGCCGACGGCCTGCATCTGCAGTTTCTGATGCTGCCACAGGGTGAAGACCCGGACACACTGATCCGGAAGGAAGGCGCAGACGCCTTCAGGGAGCGGATTGAAGCGGCAACGCCCCTGTCGCGTTACCTGTTCGACCGGCAGAGCGAGGGTTTGAACCTGGAGCTGCCGGAACACCGGGGCGAACTGAGAGCCCGTGCAGAACCGCTTCTGAACAAGATGCCCCGCAGCACACTGCGGGACGCCATGTGGCACGAAATGATGCGCCTGTGTGGCGGCCGGAAGCCCTGGCAGGAACGGCCCAAAGGCAATGACTTCAAAGCCCGCGGATGGCGCGGCGAGCGGCAGAACCGGCCGACAGAAGAACGGATAGATGTGAAGCTGAGCAAAGACAGCACGCTTTGCCTGGCACTACTGGAAGCACCGGAAATGGCGGCGGAAGTCAAAACATTGGCTGACAGCAACCGCCAGCTGGAGCAGGCCGGGCGGTTCGCCCGCTGGCTGATGGAACAGAATATCAGTACCCGCAAGGCATTAGTCTCGGGGCTGGCAACGGACAAACAGGCCAGAGACAGGTTCTACAACCTGTTTGATGGACTGGAGCACATACCGGCCCGGGAAAGCATACTGGCAGCCGCCAGAGAACTGCTGAGCCCGAACGAAGAGGCCGCGCGCCAGCAAAGACTGGCAACCCTGCTCCGGAATCTGGCCACGCTCACCCCGGAACAGCGGGAAGAGCTGAGAACGCTCAGCAAGGGCAACGTAGATTGAAATCTGCGTTATATCCCGTTGCTGGGGCATGACCACTTGAAACTGACGCCACTGATCACCATCTAACCATTCGGTGGCACAGCAGATACGCGGCAGCTATAATGGCTGTTTAACTTTTTTCCTCTTTAAAAGCGAGTTCACAGGGTGTCTATGTCAGGCAATTCGCAGAAATCACGTTTGAAAGACCTCATCGCACGAGGCAAGGAACAAGGTTACCTGACTTACGCCGAGGTAAACGACCACCTACCGGAAGATATCGCAGATCCGGATCAGGTTGAAGACATTATCCGGATGATCAACGACATGGGTATCCAGGTGTGCGAAGAAACACCCGACGCCGATACCCTGTTGATGACCGAAGGCGACTCCACCGCCGACGAAGCCGCCGCCGCTGAAGCCGCCGCCGCTCTCGCCGCCGTGGAAACCGATGCCGGCCGCACCACCGACCCGGTGCGCATGTACATGCGTGAAATGGGCACCGTTGAACTGCTGACCCGTGAAGGCGAAATCGTGATCGCCAAGCGCATTGAGGAAGGCATTCGCGACGTCATGGCGGCCGTAGCCCACTTCCCCGGCACCGCCGGCACCGTGATTCAGGCTTACGATCGCATCATCGAGAACGAAGGCCGCATCAGCGACATCGTTACCGGCTTCCTGGACCCGGACGACGCCGAGCCGTTCATGGGCGAAGACACCAGTGAAGACACCTCTGCTGACGACAGCGACAGCAGCGATGATGACGACGACACTTCAACCGAGGAAGAAACCGATAACGGTCCGGACCCGGAAGAAACCCGCCTGCGTTTTGAGTTGCTGAAAGAAAAACTGGATGCCGCCGACAAAGCCTTGGCCAAGCACGGCCGCAGCCACAAGAAAACCCAGGAAGCCCTGAACGAACTGGGCCAGGTGTTTGCACCATTCAAGCTGGGCAACAAGGCGTTTGACGAACTGGTGAACGTGGTTCGCTCCACCAACGATCTGGTGCGGGAGAACGAACGGGCCATCATGCAGATCTGCGTACGCGACTGCAAAATGCCGCGCAAAGATTTCATCAAATGGTTCCCGGGCAACGAGACCGACCTGGAATGGGCGAAAGAAATCGCGGCCACCAAGAAGCCATACGCCGCCGCCATTGGTGAACGCATCGACGAGATCGTGCGCCTGCAGAAGCGCATCCAGAACGTCCAGACCGAAGTGGATCTGGACGTAGTCGACATCAAGGAAATCAACCGTCGGGTGTCCATCGGCGAAGCCAAGGCCCGCCGCGCCAAGAAAGAAATGGTCGAGGCTAACCTGCGACTGGTAATTTCCATCGCCAAGAAATACACCAACCGTGGCCTGCAGTTCCTGGACCTGATTCAGGAAGGCAACATCGGCCTGATGAAGGCCGTGGACAAGTTTGAATACCGTCGCGGCTATAAGTTCTCTACCTATGCCACCTGGTGGATTCGCCAGGCCATTACCCGCTCCATCGCGGACCAGGCCCGTACCATCCGGATTCCGGTGCATATGATTGAGACCATCAACAAGCTCAACCGTATCTCCCGCCAGATGCTGCAGGAAATGGGCCGCGAGCCCACGCCGGAAGAGCTGGGCGAGCGCATGGACATGCCGGAAGACAAGATCCGCAAGGTACTGAAGATCGCCAAAGAGCCGATCTCCATGGAAACCCCGATTGGCGACGATGAAGACAGCCATCTGGGCGATTTCATCGAAGATATCCAGGCCCTGTCGCCGGTGGATTCCGCCACTGCCGAAGGCCTGCGCGAGGCGACCCGCTCGGTGCTGGCCGGGCTGACCGCTCGCGAATCCAAAGTCTTGCGCATGCGCTTTGGTATTGAAATGAACACCGACCACACCCTGGAAGAAGTCGGCAAACAGTTCGACGTAACCCGGGAGCGTATCCGTCAGATCGAAGCCAAGGCCCTGCGCAAACTGCGCCACCCTTCCCGCTCCGATCACCTGCGCGGCTTTATTGACGACCAGGGCAACGGTTAATCCGCAAGACAGTAGCGGGCGCCACCCCTCGTGGGTATAATGGCGCCCGCTTCCCTTTTAGGGCCTATAGCTCAGTTGGTTAGAGCAGAGGACTCATAATCCTTTGGTCCCTGGTTCGAGTCCAGGTGGGCCCACCATACTTCAAGCAGTTACATCACTTCCTGGTCATGCCACCATAAGTTGGCCGGAACGGCCACATTATGGTGACTTATGTCGGGAGTTTTGGCCGCTGTTCCGTTGTTACGCAGCTCTTGATGGTCACGAAACCATAAGGTTGCCTTAGATTGATTCCATAAATTGGTCGCTCGGGTCGCAAAGCGAACATTCAGGCGGATAGACCAGCACTCACCTTTGGAGAAATTCAGCCTCTTTTTTGGCATGTCCGCAGTAATGGGGTAGAACCCATGATCTAACCTGAAAGTATCAGTTTTGCCGTTGCCAACTACAGTGCTGTTTTCGTCGTTATTCCGGCGCCCGGTATACGAGCGGGCTGAACAGACACGGCAACAGCTTTTGTGTAAGGTAACCGACGATTGGACACAGAACGAGCCGTGATTAAGCCCCCAGTAATATAAGTGGTCGATCAAATTGCTAGCCAACCTTGTGTATATCGCGTTCGCACTTGTCCTCCTTTTCGTTGGGGCAGAGGGCCTTGTCAGGGGCAGTTCATCACTGGCACTGCGGGCGGGTCTCAATCGCCTGATGGTGGGCTTGACCATCGTTGCATTTGGAACCAGCTCACCGGAACTGGTGGTAAGCGTGGAAGCTGCGCTTTCCAACCAGGGAGATATCTCGGTGGGCAATGTGGTGGGCTCAAATATTTTCAATATTGCTGTGATTCTTGGAATAACAGCATTGGTGTGCCCTATTCCGGTTCACCGCCAGGTTATCAAGATAGACGCTCCTGTCGCCCTGGGAGTCGCCCTCCTGTTGGTTTTGCTACTACTGAACCAAACTCTCAGCCGCCTTGAGGGCGTGCTTCTGTTTTCAGGAATTGTCGCCTACACATGGATGAGCGTCATTTTGGCCCGCAGAGAACCTCCCCCCGCCAGTGCGGATGAGGAAAACATTCTGGCAGTCAATACATCACGTCATTGGTGTGTCGATATTGCTCTGATCCTGGTTGGGCTGGCGATTCTTGTGGCTGGCTCCCGCCTACTGGTTGAGAATTCTGTGGCATTGGCGGTCAGTTTCGGAATCAGTGAAGCGGTGATCGGTCTGACGATTGTCGCGGCGGGGACCAGCATGCCGGAATTGGCAACCTCGCTGGTTGCAGCTTTCCGAAAGCAGCCTGACATCGCAATAGGCAATATCGTTGGCTCCAATATATTCAACGTCCTTGGAATACTGGGGGTGGCGTCGATTGTTTCGCCTATAGAAGCACCCGGGATTTCGACTCTGGATTACGGAGTGATGATTCTCTTTACGGTTTTGCTGATCCCGCTTCTGTATACAGGGCGCATGCTGCACCGGGTAGAGGGTGCTGTGCTGCTGGCGCTGTATTTCGGTTATCTTTTTCTCCTCTGGCCCGACTGATGGCCGAACAGGTGACTACGGATCGACGGCATGCCTAAAACAAGTTGAATCGCGTCACGGTGGACTTTCATTGGAGCTGAGCGTGTAAATCAGTTTTATCCACAGCAGGATAAGCCAGCCCCGGTGACCATCTACCTCTTAGAGTACGATCTTGCTGAAAAATCGTTCAATCCACTTTAACCGGGTCGTCGGCAAGGGAAAGTCGGCCCCGACTGAGCAATGGGAATATTGAGTTATTAAAAGGTGCGAGCCCTCGGCCTACATTTAAGGAGATAGAGAAGACCGGCGGTCGCAAAGCGGACATTCAATCATATTGGAGCAGATTCACTTTTTGGCTTTCTTTCTAGTAGTCAGCGTGCTGCTGCTGTTATGACACTGATCCAGCCAGCAAAGCTGAACGGGCATGATCCCTATGCCTACCTGAAGGGTGTGCTGACTCGACTGCCGACGCAGAAGAACACTGCCATCGTCGAGCTATTGCCCCACAACTGGAAGCCGACTATTTCCGACAAGGTATGGTGGCTTGACGCTGACGCTACTCCATCCTCCAACCCTGCCAGGCAACTTCTTCAACCGGCCACATAAACTCGTTGACTTCGGTTAGTCCGCGTTTCAAGATTCATTCGACATTTTGAGATAGCAGCATGACCAACGACAATCACCCTCTCCCTCGCGGACGGTTCCAAGTGCCTCTTGTAGTGCTTTCACTACTGGCATTGCTGCTTGTCTTTATCTCCTCAATTACCCACCAGCAAGCCTCAGCTACTAAGGCCAACCATGGTTTTATCGGAACCGTGGATCATCTGGTTGTTGCGAGTCATAACGAGTCCATCAGGGTACTAGGTGGCAATTCTGAGAACGATGCCGCAGTGGGTGGTGATCCGGACCTTTCCGACTGGTGGCCTGCCAGTCCGATGGTGCTAGGCGTCGGTCTTTGCCGCAGTAACTGCATCATCACCGCAGGAGCGGGACATCCCCCTGCATCTCCTCGTTTTTTAATCCCGCTTCTTCGCGCACCCCCTCTGGCGTAGTCCTCCGCTTTATCATGGCTGTGCATCTGGGCAGTCATACCGGTTAGTGAAGTTTTCTTCGAGGATTACCCATGAAATCGTTGCATACACGGGCCGTCGTTTACGGCCTGGTGATTGTGCTCGGGTTGTTGAGTGCGTTGCCGAACCTTCTTTCCCCTACAATGTCCGGGAAGCTCCCGGATTGGTACCAGCAGAATACGGTCTCCCTGGGGCTTGACCTTCAAGGTGGCTCACACCTGCTTCTGGAAGCGGATATCCAGGAACTGTTTGCCAGCGAGCACGAAGCGATGGCCGGCGAGTTGACCAACTCCCTGCGTGAAGCGGACATTCGATACGGGCGCATCCAGATGACTGATAGAGGCATCGAGCTACCGGTGCGCCAGCCCGAACGGGTGTCTGAAGCAGCCAGCCTTGCTCGAAAACTGGCAACGGATACTCCGGATGGCACGCGTCGGTTCGACGTTGATATCAACGGCGGACGGCTGGTGCTGACGCTGACCGAGTCCTGGCGTGCAGGTATTTCCCGAGATGCGGTGGAGCGAAGCCTGGAGGTAGTCAGACGGCGACTGGATGAAACCGGACTGGTGGAGCCCAGCATCACTCGCCAGGGTAGTGACGGCATTCTGGTACAAATGCCGGGCGTCGCCGACCCGAGCGAGATTCGTGAATTGCTCGGTACCACCGCGAAAATGACGTTTCACTGGGCAGCCCGGGCAACGGCGGAGGAAGATATCGCAACCATTATTCTGCCGGGTGCCTACGAAGACAGAGACTACAAACTGGAAGAACGGGTTGCCATAGCAGGCGAGCACATCCGTGACGCACGCATGGCTTTCAATCCGGATACCAACGAGCCGGTGGTCAATTTCAAACTGGATGACAAGGGTGCCCGGCTGTTTGGGGATATGACCCGGAACAACATTGGCCGGCCCCTAGCCATTGTACTGGATGGTGAAGTGATTACAGCGCCGGTAATCCGCAGCGCCATTGGCGCTAGTGGAGAGATCAGCGGTGGATTTACCACAACAGAAGCCAGTAACCTGGCTCTGCTACTGCGAGCTGGTGCCTTGCCCGTGCCCCTGTATGTGGTCGAGGAACGTACCGTGGGCCCTGACTTGGGCAGTGACGCCATCGCCATGGGGCTGACCACCGGTTTGCTGGGCGCAGCCATGGTGATTGCCTTCATGATCGGGCTTTATGGACGTTGGGGACTAATTGCCTGTGTCGGGTTGACGGTGAATATTGGGCTGGTGTTCGGGATATTGAGCTTGCTGGGGGCTACCCTGACTCTGCCAGGTATTGCTGGAATTATCCTCACCATTGGCATGGCGGTGGATGCCAATATTCTGATTAACGAGCGTATCCGTGAAGAATCCCGCCAGGGCAAGCCTGCCTGGATGGCCCTCCGAGAGGGGTTCGGCAAGGCCTACAGAACGATTCTGGATTCCAACTTCACGACACTGATCGCGGTCAGCCTGTTGTTCCTGTTTGGCAGCGGGCCGGTCCGGGGCTTTGCCGTCACAATCGGCATAGGCCTGGTAACGTCGTTGTTTACGGCAATAGCGGTCACCCGCCTGATCATGGAGTGGCGCATCCGGGGCCGTGCACGGGAACCGTTAGTGATTTCTGGCATAGCCCTGCTTGACCGCCTGAGTGAGCGGGGCGTGAACTTCATGCGCGGTCGCGTGATCGGTCTCATGGTATCGGCGGTGTTCTCCATTGCGGCAATCGCTCTGTTTGTGCAGCCGGGACTGAAATACGGCGTCGATTTTACCGGCGGTACGGTAGTGGAGGTACAGGCCCAGGGAGTCACTGTTGATAAGTTGAGAACCACGCTTCAGGCGAAAGACCTAGAGGACGCCGCCATTCAGGAAGCAGGCGCGGATGGGCGCTTCCTTATTCGCCTGCCAGCAGAGCAAGGAGTACCGGGGGCGACCGCGGAGCAAGTGGCATTGCTCAAAACCGCTGTTACCTCTGTCGAGCCAACGGCGGAATTCCCGAAAGTGGATATGGTAGGGCCTAAAGTCAGCGGTGGCTTTAGTGATGCCACCATTCTGGCTATTCTGTTGGCCGGTGTTGGTATGTTGGCGTACCTATGGTTCCGATTCGAGTCCCATTTCGCCTGGGCCGCCACACTGACCATTGCGCTGGATCTCACCAAAACCATCGGTTTCTTCGCCCTCGCCGGCGTGGAGTTCAACCTGACGGCAGTTGCGGCACTGCTCGCGCTTATGGGATATTCGGTCAACGATAAGGTGGTAGTGTTTGACCGCATCCGGGAAAACATCCGCAAGACGCCGGACCGCCCCATGCTGGAACTGCTGAACGATAGTATTTCATCGACGCTTACCCGCACTGTGTTTACCTCGGTAACGACCTTTCTGGCGCTGCTACCCATGGGCATTGCGGGTGGAGCCGCCGTTGCGAGTTTTGCCTTGCCCATGCTGTTCGGAATTGTAATTGGCACCAGCTCCTCGGTCTTTATCGCGTCGCCAATCCTTTATTATCTGGGGCAGCGACGGTCGAGGAAAGGGCTTGCTCAGTTGCGGCCGACTGCCGAGGAAATTCGCAAGGAACTGGAACTCATACCCTAGGGAGGTTACTGATGCCAGGGCAGACGCGTTTACAAAGGGGGATGATGAATGTTCGCCATTGTTTAGGTGCCCCTGGTCGCAAAGCGAACGTTCAGATGGTGCGATAACGCCGGCGCACACTAAGCGTTCGGTGATCCCAAATTGATTCGATGACCACCATCGGGCCAATTAAACCCAGTCAGTAACTTGTAGGTACTCCTCGCACCTTTTGACTGAGAGCGGCTTAGCATATAGATAGCCTTGTCCCGCATCACAGCCAAGGATTCGGAGATGGTTTTCTTGCTCTTTGGTCTCAATTCCCTCGGCCAGTACATCGAGTCCTAGGCTATGTCCCATCTGAATAATCGCTTTGGCAATTGCTCCACTTTCCTGGTCGTTAGGTAAGCCCCGGGTGAATGACTGGTCACTGTGGCCATCACAGCTGGGCTGGGCGATTCTGTATCTCCTGCTCTACAGCAGAGCTTGTGGGAGGGCCAGAATCCCCCTGCAGCTGGATATGCTCAGTCACGAGGCTCGACACATAGAAATCTCAGAGATGAGAATGAGTTGCATCCCATCTCGCTTACACTTACCCGGAGAGAGCTTTAGATAGCTTGGCTTGCCGGGTGGGAAGATTGACCGTTTCAGCTGCGATCATCCGGTCTCCGGAAAAGAGCCAGAATTCACAGGCATTGTCACTCTCTGTGGGACGCCGCTGAATTCGGTCGTATCCAGTGGCGATTCCAATACACTGGACTTTCATGCCGTTGAGATCTGACCAAAAACGAGGAGGAGAGGCAGGCGGAGACGGTTTACCACAAATATGAGCCGCCGCAATTTGTGCTTGAAGCATGGCATTGTGAATAGTTTCTATTCGGATGGGTGTATTGGTGGAAACGTTGACGGCTTTAGCGCAATCTCCGATCGCAAATATGTCAGGGTCAGAGCTACGCATGCCGCTGTCTACTATAATACCACCGTCGCAATCCAGGTTTGCGTCTTGCGCAAGTTCAGCATTGGGGATGGCTCCTATACCGATAACAACGACGTCTGCGGGTTTCGTAGTGCCGTCGGACAAACGGATACCGGAAACTCGGTCTCCCTCAGTGAGAATCTGGTTGACGCTAGCATTGAAGTAGAACATTACGCCGGCGGAGGCCATGCGGTTTCTGACAAAATTACTTGTTAATGGTGACGCTACTCGACACATCGCTCGGCTGTTGGCCTCAAACACAGAGACTTGTTTTCCCTGTAGATTGGCAGCGGAGGCGACTTCAAGCCCGATAACACCCGCGCCGAGAATGGCCACCTTCTCGCATTCCGGGGCTAACAGGGCATTACGTAATGCGGCGGAGTGGTCAAGATTCCTGAGATAGAAAACATTTTTTGCGCTCTCACCAGGTAAATCAATAGGACGTGGCCTCGCTCCTGTTGCCAAAATCAGCGTGTCGTATTTAATTTTCCTGCCGCCTTGAATCACTACTTGCTTTGCCGATCGTTCAAGCGCTATTACTTTACCGCCTTGTTCAAATTCAACTTTGTTGTCCCGAAAGAAATTAGGAGAACGGATCGGAGTTGGCGAGGGCAACTCATCTGAGGTCAAATAGGCTTTGGACAACGGGGGACGCTGGTAAGGCAGCGTGTTTTCCTCGCCCAAAATGGTAATCGTTCCGTCGAATCCATTCTGGCGGAGAGCCTCTGCGGCGGTCAGGCTGGCTATTCCAGCGCCAATGATAACTATTTTTTGCATATTCGCTCGATTCCTCTTTTGTTTTTGTAGCACTATAAAAGTCCGCGCAGTCGAGCTTCAGTGACTGCCTGAACCCGGTTGGTTACTTTAAGTTCGCTGAAAATCTTCTTCATATGCCATTTGACGGTATCCTCCGTCACGAGAAGCCGTTCAGCGATCTCTCTGTTGGTCATTCCGTTGCTTACGCATTTCAACAGAGAAATCTGCTTTATCGTGATAGTTGAGTGGGCATTGCCGGGCACAGGTGGCACGCTGGAGTCTTCTATTCTGACATCGGGATCCTTCGTAGCTTTAGCTTCAGAGTCGTCTGGCAGATCGTTAAAAAGATCCTGAGCAAGGGGGCTAAGAGAAAGTAGCGCTTCTTTGATCCAGAGCCGTGTGAAGTGACAGTTCAAATGTTCCGAAAGTAGGTTTGCATCAAGAATCATGCGCTTCGCCGATTTTGATGAGCCGAGGGCAAACGCTGCCAGGGCCTGACAATAGTGGGCGGCGATCCTGGTTCTAGCGTCTGAAATTGCGCTGGCGCTTTGTAGTGCTTGTTTGGCATATTTTTCGGCGACACCAAACTGTTTCCCAAGCCGTAGTCTATACATTGAGGTTACCAGGGCCATACGTGCTTGAATGGCCTGGTTTTGATTTGGCAGGAACGTCAGCTCACATTCATCGGGGAGTATGGGTGGACCCAATTCCTCGTTGTTCAGGAGAGTAAACTCAGCTAACTGAACTTTAGTCAGGATATTTAGACGAGAGAGCTCTCGCTCGCAGGAGGCTAAGCGGGATTGTTCCAACAAGGCCATGGCTCTATCTCGGAACCCTTGGTGGTACAGAAAACGGCTGTAGGCCTGTGTACACCCCCACAGAATATCTGTAACGCCATAGTTCAAAGCGAAATCGAACGAAGCCTGTGCAGATTCCTGGGTAACCAGGTGATGGTTCTGTTCGTGCAGGATTTGTAACTCAAGGGTGCCAAACATTTTATTTAAAAAAGTTTTTGGCACCTGAATCTTTTCTGCTGTTTTATTCGCCTGGATCAACACACTCATTGCTCGGGCGATGTCACCCTTGAACAGTTCAGCCTGAATTTCTGCAGTTTTAAGCCAGATAAAAGCGTAATGTTGATTGGATGACTGGATGGCCACAGCCGCTCGATGGGACAATCGCTCCAACTCTTCAAAATGGCGTCCACTGGAGGCAATGAATGCCTGGCAAGTAAGTGCTGCGCCTTTGCCAACCATGTTACGGTCGCCAAAGGCGTCTATCCATTTTTGACAGAGAACCTGACTCTCCAGTAATTCATCCTGTGTAGCTTTGCCTATCGCATTAACCAATTCCCGCCATCCTTCCTCATCAAGATTGCTCGCCCCCCTGGAGCTCGGATGAAGCGAACTAGCCAGTATTTCGTCTGCTTGACGAGCTTGTTGGCTGAAATACAAAATCCACGCGTAACCTATGCTCAAGGCGGCAATTTTTTTTATCGTGCGAGCCGGTACTTTTCCAAACCAGGTGCGAAGTACTTCGATTTCACCCTGTCTGAGTGCCACGTCCAGGATAATGCTGTCACTTACGACGCGAGCCCATCGATGGTCACTGGCTTCCAGAGCTGCATTGATTGAATGGAGGTACTCTCCCCTACGCCAATGCCAGAACGCGACCCGTTTCAGTACATACGAGCGACGTTCTCGTTGGGTGGTGTTAAATAAACTACGCAAATACTCTCGCAGCACAGGGTGCATATCCATACGATCAGCAGAAGTCCCGGTGGGAGCTAAAAGAGCATAATGTTCGTTAAGAAACGTAATTTCCCGGTCGGCCTCTTCTGTCTTATAGACATAGCCATAGCATTCAGCGCTGATTACTTCGAGCATCGCTGCATTGCAAAGAAAGGTCCTCGTACTATTGGGTAACGCAGTTAAGAGGTTGTCCCTGAAATACGAGCGAGTTTCCGGCCAAGTCGCTGCGGGGAGATTTGGGTTTGGGGTTCGGCACATAAGCCTGACAAGTGCTGGCCATCCACCGGTCGCTTTTATGATGTTGCTGGCTTCGGGGCCACCCATACCAGATAATTCACTAACCTCCTCTTCTGTAAATACAAGTTCATCAGCACCATACGTTACAACACCCGCCATCATAGACAAACGTGGCAACGCCCCGACGCGACTCGGTGCAATGAAAAATTTCACATTGCTCGGTGTTTCACAGATTAAATCCTCAATCAAATCCGCGGTATGTTTAGCCTCGCCAACCCCATCAAGGCAAATTCTTATCGTCTTTTTTGCATTACACAGTGCGTTTCGAAGAACTTCGATGGTGTCGATGTCACTTTTTATCATGCGCCAGGATTCAACTCCTTCGAGTTGATATAAAACTAACGCTGCAAACAAACTGCCATTAACGTCACATGAGTCAGGGCACGACCGGGTATTGATATAAACGGCGCTCTCACGTTCCAGTTCGCGAGTGTTTGCTGCCAAGGCCACTTGTACAGATTTTCCATAGCCTGGCGGGGCCCGATACAGAACTACCTTTGATTCAGGCGTAGCAGAAGGCCTCAGGCAATAGCGGTCTAAACACCCTTGAGTAATGAAATACTGACGAGCCCACATCCTTTCAGACATCCTCCGACACCAGTCTTCCAAGCTATGGCGGGTCATGACAATCCGATCTCCTGCTTCGTCTCCCCGAAACGCGAGGGCGCTATGGGGTGAAAGCATATTGATAGATGTCTAGTGCGAAAACTACCCCTTAGAGTAGTTGTTTGATCTCCGGTTCTGGCCAAACCTGTTCATGCCTACAACTTGTCCGTTCACCTGAGGGACTCGGTGTTCGCACAATGTAGAAAAATGATCAAGCTGAAAAACAATAAGGTGATCCTAATGTCAATGTCAGAAAATGTCTTAACAACAGAGTCTCTTCAGAGAGACCCTGATGCCGAAGGTTATGTGGACAGAAAACGCCACCTGTGGGTCCTTTCTGTGCTGTGGCCAGCGACGCCTCTTATTGGCCTTTATTTGGTATCCCAGACTGGATGGAGCATTTGGTACGGATTGGTGTTGATCCTTTGGTATGGCGCAGTTCCCTTGATTGATGCCATGTTTGGAGAGGATTTTTCAAACCCCCCTGAGTCGGCTGTGCCTCGGCTTGAACAGGATCGTTACTATCGGGTACTGACCTACTTGACGGTTCCTATTCACTATGCCGCCTTGATTGTCAGTGCCTGGTGGGTATCCACGCAACCAATGAGTGTTTTCGAGTTTCTGGCATTGGCCCTTTCCCTGGGAATCGTGAATGGCCTGGCTCTGAACACAGGCCACGAACTTGGCCATAAAAAAGAAACGTTTGACCGTTGGATGGCGAAGCTTGTCCTCGCCGTGGTCGGATATGGTCATTTCTTCATTGAGCACAATAAGGGGCATCACCGTGATGTGGCTACGCCGATGGACCCGGCGACATCCCGCATGGGTGAGTCCATTTACTCATTCTCACTGCGTGAAATTCCCGGTGCTTTCAAGCGGGCATGGGATTTAGAGGAACAGCGCCTCAGTCGTTGTGGAAAAAGTGTCTGGAGCCTGGAGAACGAAGTTCTTCAGCCTATGATTTTGACCGCTGTGCTTTATGCGGGATTGCTGGCGTTTTTTGGCCCGTTAATGCTGATCTTTTTGCCCATTCAAATGGCCTTTGGCTGGTGGCAGCTGACCAGCGCCAACTACATTGAGCATTACGGATTGCTGCGCGAGAAGATGTCGGATGGACGTTATGAGCGTCAACAACCGCACCACTCATGGAACTCAAACCATATTATGTCGAACCTGATTCTGTTTCATTTGCAACGACATTCCGACCATCACGCCCATCCTACAAGGTCCTATCAATCGCTTCGCGACTTCAAAGACCTGCCTTCCTTACCATCGGGATATCCCGGGATGTTCCTGGCCGCAATGTTTCCCTCATGGTTTCGTTCGATAATGGACCACCGGGTGCTGGATTGGGCTAAAGGAGATCTCGATAAGATTCAGATTCAACCCGGCAAGCGTGAATTCTATGAGCGTAAATTTGGTGGGACTGATTCTGAATCAGTCGATACCGCCGCGGCTAAATGATCGGCTAATCGGAACTTATATACCTCGTTTACTTTATTTACGTTGCAGAAAAAGAGCCTCTGACGTGCACCTGAAAGAGGGTGCGCGTCGGGCGCTACCAAAACAAAGACAATAATATCGTTTGAAAGGTGCTCTAGATGGCTAAATATCAATGCCCTGATTGTGGTTATGTATACGACGAAGTGGTTGGTGATCCGCACGAAGGCTTTCCTGCAGGAACGACATGGGAAAAAATTCCTGAAGACTGGTCCTGTCCAGACTGTGCCGTCAGGGATAAGGTTGACTTCGTTGCGCTTCAAGAAGCGAACCCGGAACTTTCGGTGTCCGCAACCAATACAGCGGTCCGCCCTGCCAGCCAAGCTAAGACCGAGGGAGCATCGCAGAAAGCAACGGGCGCATCTACTCCTTCAGCTAAAAATAAAACAAAGCCCAAAGCGAAACCCAAGCCTAACTCTTCAAAATCGCCGAAAGACTCGACTCAAAAAGATACCTATCGGAAGTGGGTCTGCATCACTTGCGGCCATATCTACGATGAAGCTCTCGGAGATGAAGCCGAAGGCTTCCCTGCCGGCACTCGTTTTGAAGATATTCCAGACGATTGGTGCTGTCCGGACTGTGGTGCCACAAAAGAGGACTATGTCCTCTATGAAGACTAGTAATCCGATTGAAAATAACAACAGTCTCGTTCGGCAAGAGGTGATTTTATAATGCAGATTGCTAGTCTGGCGGAGGTTGGGGTGACCAATGTGTCAACCAGCGATACGATTGATTCAACGTTCGCGGCCCTACAGCGGGCACAACTTGCGCGTCGCGGAAGCTTTACCTTGGAGGCTCGAATAGCGCAGCTCGACCAGCTGCGGGATTCAATTAAACGCCACGAATCAAACATCATTGCGGCTTGCGCGGCGGACTTTCGAAAACCCGCTCCAGAAGTCAAATTAACTGAACTCCTGCCGGTGCTTCAGGAAATTCGACACACTAAAAAACACTTGCGTAAATGGATGCGTCCGAAGCGAGTGGCTGCATCCGTTGGTGTTCTGGGCACGAAATCTTATGTTCGGCCAGAACCAAAGGGAGTGTGCCTGATTATTGCACCGTGGAATTATCCGCTCAATCTTGCGCTCGGGCCTCTCGTCTCAGCGTTGGCTGCAGGGAACGGAGCCATCATTAAACCCTCGGAAATGACACCACATACCTCAAAGGTGATTGCCAACATTGTCGCCGAAACCTTCCCTCCCGATCTGGTTTCCGTGATTGAGGGTGATGCCGCGGTAGCGCAGAAACTGTTGGCCTTACCCTTCGACCACATATTCTTCACGGGCAGTCCTGCGGTAGGCAAGGTGGTCATGGAGGCTGCCGCCACGAACCTTTCCTCAGTGACGCTGGAATTGGGGGGTAAGTCCCCGACCATTGTTGGCCCAGATGCCAACATAAAGAGGGCTGCAAGAAACATTGTCTGGGGTAAGTTTGCCAATAATGGACAGACCTGTATCGCCCCAGATCATGTTTTTGTGCACGTTAATATCGCAGATCAATTCAATGAAGCACTTAAAACGGAAATTGGGCGAGTCTATGGAAAAACACCAGAAGCCCAGAAATCGACCGCCGACTATTGCCGGATTGTAAATCGACGTCATTTCCAGCGAGTTTCAAACCTGATAGATGATGCCAAAAACAAAGGTGCAAGAGTCTTTGAGGGCGGTGTTACAGATGCTGAAGAGAATTTTATTGCTCCGACGTTGATTTCAAATGTATCCAGCGACATGGATATTTCACGTGAGGAGTTATTCGGCCCGATCTTACCCGTTATTGAATTCGACGATATTGATCTGGTTATCAAGAAAATCAACGATAACCCTAAACCGCTTGCGCTTTACATATTCGACAAAAACGAGTCTTTTGCCACGGATATTATCGAGCGAACGAGCTCCGGCGCTGTAGGAGTCAACCTTACAGTTGTGCATTTTCTACATCCGGGTCTGCCGTTTGGTGGAGTTAATAATTCCGGGATAGGGGCGGCACACGGTGAATACGGTTTCCGCGCTTTTTCGCATGAAAAGGCGTTGATGGAGGATAAACATTCTCTTATGCATCTTCTTTTTCCACCCTATACAGCCTGGGTCCGGCGTCTTATAGAGGCTGCTGTTCGTATTCTGGGCTGAGCATAATCAAATAATAAGAGAGTTATTATGTACGATTACATTATTGTCGGTGCGGGATCGGCGGGCTGTGTATTGGCCAATCGGCTTACGGCGGACTCTTCAAAGCGAGTAGCGTTGCTAGAAGCGGGCCCAAAGGATAAAAATCCACTCATACATATGCCTATAGGTATAGCACTCCTTTCCAATAGTAAAAAGCTGAATTGGGCTCTTGAAACCGAACCTCAAGAACATCTAAAGGAGCGCCGCCTGTTTTGGCCTCGTGGGAAAACACTTGGCGGGTCCTCTTCTATCAACGCCATGGTCTATATCAGAGGTCACAAAGCCGATTATGACCACTGGGGTCAAGTTGCCGGGACAGACCTCTGGGGATGGGATCGCGCTTTAAAATTGTTTCGTCGACTGGAAGATAATAAACGTTTTGGCGCAGATTCTTACCATGGGGAGGGCGGTGAGCTCACCGTAAGTGAACTCAAATCAGTCAATCCGTTGAGTCGAGATTTTGTTCGAGCGGCACCTCATGTAGAGCTCCCGATAAACACGGACTTTAATGGAGAGACGCAAGAGGGATTGGGACTCTACCAGGTGACACAAAAAAATGGTCGCCGTTGGAGTTCAGCGCAGGCATTTCTGCGTGTCGCGGAGAACCGGCCTAATCTTGATGTGCTAACGGACGCGCGGGTAACCCGGGTGGTAATGGACGGTAAGCGGGCAGTCGGCGTGACACTGAACCAGGGGGGCGAATATCGCCAGCTTAGACTCAATAACGGCGGTGAAGTCATATTGTCTGGTGGTGCGGTTAATTCACCACAACTACTTATGCTTTCGGGAATCGGTGATAGCGAAGAGCTTGGAAAACACGGGATCCCCCTTGTGCATCATCTCCCTGAGGTCGGCCAGAATCTGGTTGATCATTTGGATATTACGATCATGCACGCGGCGAACTCACGTTTGCCCATTGGCGTTGCTCCCAGTTTCCTGTTTCGGGGCGTGAGCGCATTATTCTCATATATCTTTGCGCGACGTGGATTTCTTACCAGTAATGTTGCCGAGTCCGGAGGCTTTGTTAAATCCGAGCGCTCGTGCGAACGGCCAAATGTGCAATTCCACTTTTTGCCAACTTACCTGAAGGATCATGGACGAAAAGTGATGGCCGGGTATGGGTACACCTTGCATATTTGCGATCTAATGCCCAGAAGCCGCGGTTTTATAGGTCTCAAAAGCCCTGACCCATTGGCCGACCCGTTGATTCAACCCAATTATCTCAGTAACCCCGAAGACATCAAAACAATGATCTCGGCCGTTAAATTTGGACGACGGATACTCGGGGCACCAACAATGGCTTTACATAGTAAACGAGAAATTAAGCCCGGAAACTCGGTGTCTTCGGACGGTCAGATTGCGGACTTTATCCGGGAAAATGCAGAGACTATTTACCACCCCGTTGGCACTTGTCGTATGGGCGCGGATCCGGATTCAGTCGTTGATCCGGAATTAAAAGTCAGAGGGATTGAAGGGCTAAGAGTTGTCGATGCCTCGATAATGCCCAGTTTGGTTGCCGGTAACACCAACGCACCCACCATGATGATTGCCGAAAATGCAGCCGACATCCTCTTGGGAAATGTTTAGGTTCAAACCCGGATTATGCCTTCTACATTGGACCTTAATGACGCCAGATACTCGCGTCAACCAACTACAAAAACGACAGGAGATAAACGTGCTTGGCCAAATGATGAACATGGAGCTCACCGTGAATTCCTTGATCGACCATGCTGCTCGCTACCATGGAGACGCTGAGATTGTGTCGATAGGAACGGATGGAAATCCCAGTCGATCTGACTGGGCAACTGTTTCGGAGCGGTCGCGACAACTTGCGTCAGCGCTTCGAACGGCAGGCTATGTCCAGGGGGATCGGTGCGCGACCATTTGTTGGAATAACGTGGGGCACCTGGAATGTTACCTTGGCATCTCTGGTGGCGGGATGGTGTGTCACACCATTAACCCGCGACTGTTTCCAGAACAACTCGTTTACGTTATCAACAATGCTCAAGACAAAGTCATATTCTTTGACAAAACGTTCCTTCCCATTGTTTCAAATATCCGAGACCGACTGGAGACGGTTGAGAAATTTGTATTGATGTCCGAACCGGACGAAGAAATTGCAGCGCAATTTCCAGGATTGTTGTTTTATGAAGAGTTTCTCCAGCGAGGAACGCCTAACGCGAATTGGCCTGAAATCGCCGAAAACCAGGCTTCAAGCCTCTGCTATACATCGGGCACCACTGGAAATCCCAAAGGGGTGCTCTATTCACACCGCTCCACCGTTCTGCACGCGCTGGTAGCTGCTCAACCCGACGCACTGAATTTATCGGCACGGGACGTGGTGATGCCGGTTGTTCCTATGTTTCACGTAAATGCGTGGGGGGTACCCTACATTACGGCGATGGTTGGAGCCAAACTGGTGTTGCCTGGTCCTGGCCTGGATGGACAAAGTTTGGTCAAGCTGATCGATTCAGAAAGCGTAACGATTGCGCTGGGTGTGCCTACAATTTGGCAGGGACTTCTCTCGGCTTTGGACGAGCTTGGCTCCTCGGCACAGTCGCTTAAACGGACGGTGATAGGGGGTAGCGCTTGTCCGCCCTCAATGATGTCGGAGTTTCGTGGTAAGTATGGCGTAGAAGTTGTCCATGCATGGGGAATGACAGAAACATCACCGATCGGAACCGTCAATGCACTGCTGTCGAAACACAATACTCTTTCGGAGGAAGGAAGAAACAAAATCCGTGAAAGCCAGGGACGGCCTCCCTACGGGGTGCAGCTCAAAATTGTGGGTGAAGACGGCCATCAACTGCCCGAAGATGGCATTGCTCAGGGAAATCTCCGCATCCGTGGTCATTGGGTGGTAGCCGATTACTTCGGTGTTGAACCAAATCAGACTCTTGAGGAAGACGGTTGGTTCGAGACAGGTGATGTTGCTTCGATCAATGATGATGGATTTATGACAATACGTGACCGCTCAAAAGATATTATTAAATCTGGTGGTGAATGGATATCTACAGTCGAATTGGAGGGAATCGCAATGGGCCATTCTGCCATCAATGAAGCTGCCGTAGTGGCGGCCTCCCATGATAAATGGGACGAACGACCGATCCTGTTGGCAGTAAAAATACCCGACGCAAATATTACTGAGGAGGAACTTCTTGCTCATTATCAAGGGAAAGTCGCCAAGTGGCAGATCCCGGATCGCGCGATCTTTGTGGAAGGATTGCCACGCAATGCCACTGGGAAAGTATTAAAAAACAAGCTGCGTTCTGAGTATGGGGAAGTATTAGTCAATAAACCGGCAAGCTAGCTTCAATGAGTGGCATTTGTGTTACGAAAAATTGCAGTTTTACCTAAAGCCAATTTGTTTTAATACCAAAAAGGATAATAAAAAATGAAACCTAAAATAATTAGTAAAGTCTCGTTAGTGGCGTTCCTTTTACTTTCACTTGCTGCGAGCCTGGCCAACGCTCAATCTGAGCCGGTTTACAGTAGAGGCGACTGGGTGGTTGGGCTGAATGCCACTAGAGTTCTAACCGATGAAGATTTGCGATCAGCCTCTGCGGGGAGTGCCCCCGTTCCAAATTCCAACCTGTCTATTAACAACGATACGACCGTATCATTCGACGTGTCGTATTTTCTGAGTAATCAGCTGGCATTTAACATTTTTGGCGGCATTCCCGCTAGTGCGGACCTCCAGGGCGAAGAGTCTCTCTCCGGTCTTTTTCTTGGTCAAACAGATTATGGTCCGGTAATTCTTTCGCTTCAGTATCATGTTTTGACGGGTAGCAACTTCTCTCCGTACTTTGGAGCGGGTGTAGGACGGATTCTCTTTTTAGATGAGAAGGATCGCGCACTAACCGACTTCGACGTCGAAGATACATGGGCCCCTGCGGTTCAGGCTGGTTTTCGCTGGAGGATACACAATAACTGGTCGGCAAATTTTGACGTTAGATATGCACCCTTCGAGGCGGATATCACCGGTAACCTGGGCCCGGCCCCTGTTCAGGCAAAAGTGGAAGTGGACCCCACTATCGTGAGCATCGGTGTTGCATATCGCTTTTAAATGCCAAGTATACCAACCGTCTGCATTTGCTGGTCGCTTTCAGCAACCTGCTGATTGATAAAAAACCTGCAGCGTAAGACCAATGCGCCCCTTTTCCGCCAAGATTGCGGAAAAGGGGCAAAAACCAGCGGTTATTCAGATCTTCCTTAGGTATATAGCCCCAGCCTTATGCATCATTTAAAGGTCTCGTATCGTTTAGTCGAGTAGTATATAGCCATCAGGACCGGCACGTCCTTACTATAGAAAACCTTTTCAGTAGTCCCGCAAGTTTCATTTAATCGAGCAAGTGTCTTAACATTAATACCGCTCGTAACTATCGGTTCTTGATGTCCACCATCAATAAGCCGGAATCTTACTGTGTTTGATTTACACACCGCTTGAAGCTTGCAGTCTGAAAAGCCCTGTCTTGGCTGCCACCACCCATCCGCATGAAAAAGCATATGCTCAGATGAACCAAAACAAGAGGTCGACACCGAATGGGCGATGTTGCTTATGAAGGATTGAGTGATCGGAACCTCTACCCATAATGGCCGATAGAGACTTCGCTTTTTCTTTGTGGGTAAAATCAAGTTCATATTTTCGTCGGTAATTGCAAGGTGAGGTTATTAGTGGGACATATAGAGAATTATTTCACCTACATGGACTCCCCCTGCGGTCAAGCAACGCCATTTGAATCCGAAGCGGTTTGAGACTGCGGCTCTACATTCGGCCTCTTTGTGGGCGTTTTTGCCCGGGCCAGGATGATGATGCGTGTGAGCGGGGACCTTATTCGTTAGTCGGCTTCGCTGAGCCGCAGAAATAAACAGGTTCTCCCACTCTCGGTCTGACCGTTCCGTCATCGCTTGCCGTTGCAAGACTCTTCTGGCAGGCTTGTTCTGCCTGTCGTTGGTGCTCGGTTTTAGCCCTCCACAGGCTGTGTCTTAAACTCGGTTTGATTCATGAGTAGTGCCCATATAATCCGGGCGTTCTTGGCCGCCATCGCAACGGCGGCCCGCTTGTATCCACGTCGTTCCACCAGGTCTTTGGCCCAGTCACTGAGTCGATCATTCTTATCCGGTAATTTTGCAATCACTGCCCGGGTGCCATGGATCAGCAGCGTTCGCAGGTATTTGTCCCCGCGCTTGGTGATTCGGCCAAGTCGCACCTTGCCACCGGTCGAGTATTGTCGGGGCACCAGACCCAACCATGCGGCAAAGTGTCGCCCACTTTTGAACTGTCTGGGGTCAGGCGCACTGGCCAGCAGGGCTGTTGCGGTCTGTGGTCCGATACCCGGTATGGCCATAAGGCGCTTGGCCTGCTCATCGCTCCGGGCCATCGCTTCGACCTCCCGATCGTAAGCCAGGATTTCTTCATCGAGCTGTCGAATGCGTTGGTTGATGTTGTTGATTAAGCGGCGAGCGAGCATGGGTAAGTCGTTTTCGGCATCCTCCAGGATTTCGGGAACCCGGCGCCGTGCGGCGTAACGGCCCTGGGGAATGATCAGTCCGAACTCGGCCAGCAGCCCACGAATCTGATTGATCTGCGCGGTGCGTTCTTTGGTCAGTCCACGGCGAATACGATGCAGGCACAGTACGGCTTGCTGGTCTTCGGTCTTGATTGGAACAAACCGCATATTCGGCCGACCTACTGCCTCACAGATGGCCTCGGCATCGTTGTCGTCGTTCTTGCTGCTCTTGCGATAGGGCGCGACAAACCGGGGTGCAATGATTCGGACATCGTGGCCGAGTTTGGTCATTTCCCGAGCCCAATGGTGGGCACCCGAGCAGGCTTCCATGCCAATCAGGCAGGGTGGGAGCTGAGCGATATAAGGCAACAGCTTGGGCCGGTTCAGTCGTTTGCGAACCACGACCTTGCCGTGTTGATCGGTGCCATGAATACTGAACACAGTTTTCGCCAGATCGATGCCAATGGTTGTAACATTCATGATGACTCCTCCTGCTTTTGATTGAAGATGTCAGACACCTTCAATGTGGCACATCGATGCCGTGGGAGCAGGGGGAGTCCATATCATTCGCTATGGTGCTCTCGGTTTACCAGAGCAACAGTAATGTGTCTGGCTACGGGAAATTCCGCCGGTTGTGGCTCACGCATCCTTTGCGCTCACTGAAAGCTGTCGGTCGTAGGATATGATATCCATAGGCCGTATGAGTTGTGCATTGCTTTCGCAATTTTGGGCAAACTAAGGGCACAGCTCTACTCGGTCGTCAATTTCAATTTATGGACTGACCGCTCACCAAGGACTTCAGTTCAATATCCGGATCCTTCAACATTTCAGGATTGACCTGCCTGCGTTGTTGAACGAGGGTCTTGCCGACCATAAAAGCGATGGGCAGGTTGACCGCATCAACAGCAATGACACAGCCATCGCGGAGATAGAACACCGCAAATCCCTTGTCTTCCGGGCTTCCGCGCAGCACACGCTGATCATGATATTGCGACAACCCCACCATCTGCAGACGCACGTCATACTGGTTCGACCAGAACCATGGAGCGCTATTATAGGGTTTCTTCTCGCCCATCAGGGTTGCCGCCACTGTCCGGGCCTGATCAACCGCGTTGGCGACAGATTCAAGGCGCTGCATCTTCTCGAAGAAAAGATTCCGGTGGCGGGTACAGTCGCCGATCGCCAGGATGGCTGGATCTTCTGTGCGGGTAAACTCGTCAACAATAATGCCGTCATCACAGGGCAGGCCGGCGGCCTCAGCCAGCGCGGTTTCCGGCACAACACCCACTGAAACGAGCACGATGTCGGCCGGTACAGTGCCGCCGCTCGCCAATGTCACGCCAGCCACATGCCCCTGATCGCTAGCTTCGAAACCGGTTACCGCCGTGTTCAGGCGTAGATCCACGCCAGCGTTACTGTGTTTGGTGTAAAAAAACTCCGACATTTCCGGGCCTGTTACACGCTGCATAAGACGCTCGGCCGCTTCCAGTACCGTGACATCAACGCTTTTTTTGGTAGCGCTGGCTGCCACTTCAAGGCCAATGTAACCACCACCCACGATGACCAAGCGTTTCCCCGGAACCAGTTGTTCACGCAGGGCATCCGAGTCAGCTATGTCATGTAGGTAATGAATGCCCTTCAAGTCAGCCCCGGGTGCGTTCAGGCGTCGAACGTGTGACCCCGTGGCCAGGACCAGTCGATCGTATTTCAATGTGCTCTGGTCCGACAAACTGATGGTCTTGTTGTCCCGATCAATTTGTTCGGCACGTACACCGAGCCGCAACTGATGGCCGGCGTTCTCGTACACCGAGCGCGGCTTGAGGTACAGCGACTCCTGATCCACCTCGCCTGCCAGGTAGTTCTTGGACAGGGGCGGCCGCTGATAGGGTGGATGTGGCTCTTCGCCCACCAGGACCACCTCATGTTGATATTTCTTTTGCAGCAAGGTTGTCAGGAGCGCACCTGCTGCGTGCCCGCCGCCAACGATGACTGTCGTCTCTTTCTGTTGGTTTGCCATAGCCTGTCTCTTTCTACTGTTCTTTGGAATCAGATTGATCAGAAGTCCAGATGCCAACTGAGCCCTGTGACGCCCGCGCGCGCGGAGCTCAGCCGACCATCTCCCCGGCATCCTCAAGTATCATCGCGGCACCTTTCTCGCCGATCATGGTTGCCGGCTGATTGGTGTTTCCGCCGACCAGCGTCGGCATGATGGAGGCATCGACCACCCGCAGGCATTGCAGGCCATGCACGCGCAGGCGCGGATCGACCACCGCCATCGGATCAACACCCATCTTGCAGGTGCCAACCGGGTGGTACGCTGATTCACCGCTGCGCCGTACCCATGCGGCGAGATCGTCGTCATTCTGCAGCGCCGGCCCGGGCAAGACCTCAACCTCGTGGTGCGGGGCAAACGCCGCCTGCGCCAGGATCTTGCGCACCAGGTGGACACCGCGCACCAGTCGCTCGACATCGGCGGACTCGGCCATGTAGTTGGGGTCGATCAGCGGCGCGGCAAACGGGTCGGCACTGTGCAGACCGACGCGCCCGCGCGACGACGGCCTAAGCCCGTAGATCATCACCGCGTAGCCATAACCGCTCATCGCGGTCTTCAGGTCTCGCCCGTGATCGTCGTACAGCATTGGCGCGAAGTGCAGCTGCAGGTCGGGTACCGGCTCCTCGGGCCGGGAGCGGATGAACCCGCCGGCCTCGGCGCCGTTGCTCGACAGCACGCCCCGCCGACCGCTCAGATACGTCAAAGCGCCCCACAGCCCCTTGAGCCAGTAGCTCGGATGCATCGAGATGCTTTGGCGGCTGCGGGCGCTGACGCGCACGAACACGTCGATATGATCCTGGAGATTCTGCCCGACGCCCTCCAACGCATGGCGCAGTTCTATGCCATGCCGGGACAGCTCCTCCCGCGGACCGATCCCGGACAGCATCAGCAGTTGCGGCGAGTTGAACGCGCCGCCGCAGAGCACAACTTCGCGCCCGGCACGAACCTGCGTCAGCCCCTTTGTATCGCGGTATTCGACACCGGTGGCGCGGGTGTCTTCGAGTAGCACCCGGGTGACATACGCGCCGCTGCAAACCGTCAGGTTGGAACGCGCCGTGGCGGGTTCGAGATAGGCCCGCGCGTTGCTACAGCGTGTGCCGTCTTTCTGGTAGGCGTAGTAGAAGCCCACGCCCTCCTGCTCACTGCCGTTGAAATCTGTATTGAGCCGGTACTTTGCCTGGGTCGCCGCCTCGACAAACGCCGTGCTCAGCGGATTGGTATAGCGGCGCTCGGCAACGTTCAGCGGACCACCCTGACCATGAAATTCTGCCTCATTCGGCGTAAGTTTGGGCTCGAAATGTTCCGATCGGCGGAAGTAGGGCAACACCTCGGCGTATGACCACCCTTTGCACCCCAGCCGTGCCCACTCGTCGTAGTCCCGGGCATGCCCGCGAATATAGACCTGCGCGTTCATGCCGCTGGAACCGCCAAGCATCTTGCCCCGCGGCTGAAAAAGCGCCCGGTCGTGCATGTGACGCTGCGGTTCGGTATTGAACTGCCAGTTGTAGCGGCGGCTGAACATTAGCTGCAGGAAACCCAGCGGCATGTTCACGAAAGGGTTGCGGCGGCTCTCCGGACCGGCTTCAAGCAGCAGCACAGAATGGCGACCGCTCTCCGACAGGCGGCTGGCGACAGCACATCCGGCCGAGCCCGCGCCAACCACGACATAGTCAAATTGTTCGGTCGTCATCCTGGTTAGCCTGTTCATTAACTTTTTGGTGTCAGCTGGACCATCAGCTCCGAATAGCCCCGCACGAAGTTGGACTGCACGCGCTCCGGCTCGCCGACGACTTCGATCTTGTCAAAGCGTTTGAGAATCTCTTCCCATAGGATACGCAGTTGCAATTCGGCCAGGCGGTTGCCCATGCAACGGTGAACACCGTAGCCAAATGACATATGGTTTCGTGCGTCCTTGCGATCGATAATGAAGTGATCGGGGTCTTCGAACTTGCGCTCGTCACGGTTGCCCGAGGCGTACCACATCACAACGCGATCGCCCTTTTTGATGGTCTGGCCGCCCAGCTCAACATCTTGCTTGGCGACTCGGCGCATATAGGCCAGCGGCGTTTGCCAGCGGATGATTTCCGACACCATGTTCGGAATCAGTTCCGGTTTTGCCTTCAGTTTTTCGAGCTCCTTTGGGAATTCGTTCATGGCCACCAGGCCACCACTCATTGAGTTGCGAGTGGTATCATTGCCGCCAACGATAAGCAGCGTCAGATTGCCGATAAACTCCATCGGGCGATTGATCAGATCTTTGGTGTCGTCGTTGCTCTGTAGCAGGCTGATCAAATCGAAACCGGGCTCTTCGCCCGCCGCGCGGCGCGCTTCCTTATCCCTCCAGAGCCTGGAGAAGGACCAGGCCATGTCAGCCGCGTCGTCAAACATGATCTCTTCATCGGCATACTCGCCGCCGGTTGCCGATGCTGCCCCGGCCATCCGATCCGACCACTCAACCAGCTTGTGACGTTCCTCGTAAGGAAAATCCAGAAGGGTTGCGAGCATGCGACCGGTGAGTTCCTTCGATACAGTGGGCACCCAGTTGAAGGGCTGGCCCAGAGGCAGGCTGTCAAGCACATCGCCGGTACGCGATCGGATCAGCTCCTCCATTTCCTTCAGGTTCTTCGGTGCCACCACGCCTTGAACCGAGCTGCGCTGCACATCGTGTTTTGGCGGATCCATGGCTATGAACATTTCCACCGACAGCCCCTCTGGAGGGTCACCCAGAATGATTTGCGGCTCGGCGGAAAACAGGTCGTGACTCTTATCCACGAACATGATGTCTTCAAAGCGAGTCACCGACCAGAAGGGGCCGAAGGGGCTGTTCTTCTGGTAATGGACCGGAGCCTCATCACGCAACCGTTTGAAATAGGCGCGCCACTGATCCTGCCGATATAAAAACGGATTGCTGACATCGATGTCCTCAAGGGCCAGCGTGTTAACGTCCGGGATGGCTGATTCAACAAATTCGGGCACGGGCCGGCGTGGGCCGAAGGCCTTCTTCTTGGCGCCCATTAACAGTTTCAGCCCCTGGATCTGCCTGTGCATCGGCACCACCCTGGAGGTAGCATTAATCACTCGGGACTGAATGTCGTCAAATGTTTTGGACAGTGTTGGCATGCGTCCTCCTATGATCACATCTGGAACTCGGGTAAATGCACGGTCATGCCGTCCATTTCATCAGTAATGACCACCTGGCAGCCCAGGCGCGAAGTGCTTGCCCGCTCCGGGGTCATTGACAGCATTTGCTCTTCCTCACCACCAGGCGTACCTGTCTTTCTGAACCAATCGTCCGAGACGATCACGTGGCAGGTACCACAGGCACACTCTCCCCCACAATCCCCGTCAATACCGGGAATCAGATTGTCAACGGCGATTTGCATTACCGAGGAACCAGCTTTGAATTCAGCAACATGTTCAGTTTGATCATGTTCTATAAAAGTAATCTTGCCCATTATTGTTCTCCTGCCAGTAGTGTTCAGTAATAGATATTGTCTGTCTGACGACACTCCTGTCAGGTCATTTCTTGACAAGCTGAGGTCATTTAAAGACAAAATGACGATCATTTAGGACGGGGAAGATCGATGATGACGACGCAGAAGACGGGTGATTTGCAAAAATCCGGTCCCGGTATTCCATCGAATTACTCACGGCTCATTGCACGTGAGCTCGATTTAACAGCCAAACAACTGCCACGTCTGCTGCTCGGCACCGGGCTTGGTGTGACGCAATTCCTGAGCGAGGAAAGCCTGCTTACCGCAGCGCAGCAGGTGCGGATTCTGCGCAACGCACTGGATTTGTCCGGCCAGCCGGAATTAGGGTTATGGCTAGGCAAGCGACTGACCCCGGCAACCCATGGTGCGATGGGATTCGTGGCCTACAGCAGCCCCGACTTTCTCACTGCGCTGCAAGCGATTCATACTTTTCTGCCCACGCGCGCGAGCTTCATCCAACTGCATTTGCGGCAAGTCAACGAGCGCCTGGAATGTATTCTGGACTACCAGGAGTCGCTGGACGATGACATACAGCGGTGCCTGTCGGATGCGATGGTTAAGGCCCTTTTTGAATTTGGCGAGTTTATAATTGGTCGCCCTTTGCATGAGGCTGAAATATGCTTCGCTCATCCTGAACCCCCGTATCAGGCAATGTATGCCGATTTTTTGCCCGGGCAGATTCGCTTTGATTGCGACCAGTTAAAACTTACGTTGCCGATGTCGTTGTGTCAGGAACCGAATGCCTCCGCCAATCACGAAAACTATCGTCTGGCCTTGCAACAGTGTGAATCGATGCTTGCGCAACTTCAGTCGGATAAACCGAGCTATCAGACCCAGCTGAAGATGATGATGTTGTCCCGACCGCCCGGAACGCTCAGTGAAGACGAAGCAGCAGCCTCGTTGTTCATGAGCAAACGCACCCTGGCACGCAAACTCAAACAGGAACGCAGCGGTTTTCGGAAAGTTCGCGACGAGATTCTGTCCCAGCAGACAGCGACCTACTTGCGTGACAGCCAGCTGTCAATCGAGGCCATTGCCGCGTTGATGAACTATCACGACAGTGCCAATTTCAGACGCGCCTTCAAGCGCTGGTTTGACCAGTCGCCTGAGCAGTTCAGGCAAAATGTCAGATCACAAACCGTGCATCCGCATGATTAGCGATCATAAACAGAGGCTACTTGCTTGCGTTTGTGAAGCCAGAACCTATGCCTGCCCCCCTTTATTGATCACACCGTCCATAGCGATCTGCCAGATCAAGTCGCCAATGGTGTCGAGTGAATGAGCCCCGTTCGGGTCGAACCAGGTTGCAACCCAGTTGAGCGCCCCAAGGCCGATCAGGCGAAGCAGGCGGCCATCAATATTCTTGCGGACCACGCCCTGCGCAATCATTGTTTCGAGGATACCGGCCCACAGGGACTCGTACTGGTCACGCAGTTCGATGATTTCCTCGCGAGCCTCCGGGCCCAGCGCCCGCCATTCAAACAGCAGCACGTAAACCGCGTCCGAATCGACCAACAGGGCTCGCAGATGCGCGTTGATACAAAGACGTAAACGCTCAACCGGGTCATCCGAACTGGCGTAAGCCGACTCGACCTCTGCGGTAACCAGGTCCACCCCCCGGCGCATCAGCTCGACAAGCAGCGCTTCCTTGCTGTTGTAACGATAATACAGACTTCCGGGCAGCATATTGCAGGCCTCGGCAATCTCCTTGAGCGACGTCCTTTCAAAGCCTTTCTCACGAAAAAGCCTGGCTGCGTTAGACAAAACGTCGCCCTGGTCGCCCAGTTTGCTTGGAGGAGCCATCTGTCTGTTAACCATCGCTTAAGTATCTCCTCAGCAAGCCAGTTCGTTATTCATCAGAGCGGCCACCACCTGACTTGTTACACTGATCGTACGCCATTGCACGGGTGGCGTGCCATTTGCCTCAACAGATTCTTGACTTTTGGTTGGTTAACCAACCAAAATCCAGCAACAATGTTATTCGGAAGAAACTGACATGGCAATGACATATGACAATCAGCTGTTTCCCGCCACTTCCGCCCCTGTGCGAAATGCAAACCGGGGTGGGCAGATCTGATGACGGAGTCGAACAGAGCTCAGCACAGTGACGCTGTGACGACGGCGTGGCAGTTCACCGAACAGGTTCCCCACGGCAGGGATCTGGGTATGCAGGTTGTCTCTGTGAACGGAAACCAGGTCTGCATGCGCCTGACCCCACAGCCGTGGATGTTCGCCGAAGAGGATACAAAAGAAATCTGCACCAGCGTGCTCTACTCGCTGGCCGACTCCGCCGGAGGCTTGGCGGTATTCGCGGGGGCCCTGGAGTTGATGCCCATTGCCACGCTGGATCTGCGCATGGATTATCTGCGGCCCGCCATCGGCGACCGTGCCCTCTTGGCGGTGGCCACCTGTCGTCATTTAACGGACGAGGTCGCGTTCATCCATTGCGACATCCTCAGCGAGAGCGATAGTGCACTGTTAGCGACGGCAAACGCCACCTTCATGCGCAACACCCAGGGCCAGCGATTCCAGGCCGGTGGACGAAAAAAGGAGGGCGCATGAGCACGACTGGCGATTCGGCACAACCCATCTCAGGCCCTACCGAAAGCGGGAAAGAATGTTCCGACTGGCAGGCTCTGCTGGAGCGCATTCCCTACGCACGGCACCTTGGGCTTGAGGTTCAACGCGACGATGTAGGTCTAGTGGTTCATATGCCGTGTCGTGAAGCGCTCATTGGCAACTTTATGCTACCCGCCCTCCATGGCGGCGTGCTTGGCGCCCTGATCGAACTCACCGCGCGGGTCGCTGCGCAAAGCCAGGATACCGACAAACGTTGCCCACGCATTCTCGACAGCCACATTAACTACCTCCGTTCCGCGCAGGCCCGATCGACGTTCGCCAGCGCCGAAATTGTTCGACAAGGCAGGCGGAGCAGCCTGGTCCGGGTGACCTGCTGGCAGGGCGATAAGCGCAAACCGATCGCCAGCGGTCAGGTTCAGTTGTTGCTCCCGACAGTGGCGGCCAAAGAAGCAGATCTTCATGAACAATAAGCACAACAACCCTGAACGCGACCAATTCCAGGCGCCGGATGGCGCGGAGATCGCACTGTGGCGCTGGCCGCAATCCAAAGCGCGCCCCACGGTGCACTGGGCGCATGCAACGGGTTTCCATGGCCGCCTGTACCGCCCCCTCCTTGATGGGCTTGCCACGGACGTCAATGTCCTGGCCTGGGACATGCGGGGGCACGGGGCCAGCGCCGGTGCGGCGAACTTTTCGACATTCCGGGGCTGGGAAACCTACTATCGCGACATGACCGCTCTGCTGGGTAGCCTGGACGAGCCGGTCTGGCTCGCCGGCCATTCTATCGGTGCCACCACCAGCATCATGGCCGCTGCCCGACGGCCAGACAAAGTGCTGGGCCTGATTCTGGCGGAACCGGTGATCATGGATCCGGGGCAGGGCCTGAAGTTGTGGCTGGCCAAGCTGCTACGCCAGTCACATCGGTTGTCACTGGCCGCCGGAGCCGCACGTCGGCGCCGGGTATTCGACTCGCACGCTGCTGCGCTGGACAACTATCGGGGCCGCGGTGGCTTCAAGACCTGGCCCGATGCATGGCTGGAGGCCTACATCCAACACGCTTTTCTGCCGCAGGACGATCAAGTTCGCCTGGCGTGTGCGCCGGAGTGGGAGAGCACCACCTTTGCCCATACCGAACACAACCCCTGGCCCGGTATTCGTCAGTTGCGGTGCCCGGTTATCGCGCTGGCGGCGGAACGCGGGTCAACCTTCTCGCCGGCGGCGCAAAAACGTCTGCAGACCTTGTTGCCCTCGGCTGACGTGAGGGTTCTTGAGGGTACGACTCATTTTCTGCCCATGGAACAGAAGGAAGCCGTTCGCGATGCCATCCTGCAACTTGCTTTGTCCAGACACCGCGAGAACTGATACCCACACCTTGATTTTGCCAATCGGGACACCTGCCATGCGCTGTATGCTGACACTGTTTATCTCGCTGCTCATTCTGTCTGGTTGTCAGCAGTCTTCGGAACCGCCCCCAGAGGCCCGCGCCCCTATCCCCTGGGTAAAAACAGTTGAACTAAAGGACGCCGGCCCAACAACGCACAGATTTTCAGGAACCCTGCGAGGCCGCCACGAAGTTCCTCAGGCCTTTCAGATCGCCGGTCGGATTCAACATCGTTACATTGATGCCGGTCAACGCGTGGAAAAAGGCGACTTACTGTTCAAACTCGATACACGAGACCTTGTAGCAACGGCGGAGGGAGCCGCCGCGGATCTGAAGCGTGCAGAAGCGGCCCTGGCAATTACCACCAATGAGCTCCAGCGCCAACAGCAACTTGTGGGGCGTCAGTTTGTCAGCGAACAAACCCTGCAACGCCTTGAATTGGCAGAGCGTGAGGCGCGCAGCCAGGTGCAAACGGCTTCTGCACGCAATCAGCAGGCTCAGAATGCCCTGGGGTATGCGGAACTGAAAGCCGCCCATGCAGGCGTGGTCACTGAGGTCATCGTTGAACCCGGCCAGGTTGTGGGTGTCGGTCAAACCCTTGCCGTTCTGGCCGAAGATCAATCGCTGGAAGTCGAGGTTTTTTTGCCAGAGGGCAGTAGCCCGCCCAGGCGCGGTTATGTTCCTTTACCCAATGGCGAACAGCTTGCTGTGAGCCTGAGAGAGATTGCCGGGGCTGCCGACCCGGCAAGCCGGAGCTGGCGTGCCCGATACAGCCTGGAGGGGCCCTACCCCTCATCTTTAACCCTGGGTTCGGTGGTGAGTGTCCAGTTAGCACAGAAGCAAACCGCGCCCAGCCATCGCGTACCGCTGGGTGCCCTCGATGAGAGAGGGCAAACGCCGCAGGTCTGGTTGGTCTCCGATGGCACGGTGAAGCCCCTTGCGGTCGAGGTGATCGATCTGGGTGAAGAGTATGCGCAGATCAAGGCCGATATCAACGCGGGAACGCCCATCGTCGCGTTGGGGACACACCTGCTCACGCCTGGCATGGCGGTGCGGGAGCTGGCTCAATGAGCTTACCGAATCTTTCCGCGCTGGCAGTGCGCGAGCGTTCGGTCACCCTCTTTTTTCTTTTGCTGTCCGTTGTTGCCGGTTTCTACGCGTTCTCCTCCCTTGGTAGGGCGGAAGACCCTGCGTTCACCGTCCGGGCGATGGTGGTTTCTGTCGTCTGGCCAGGAGCAACCCCTGAGGTGCTGCAGAATCAGGTCGTGGATCGTCTGGAAAAGCGAGTTCAGGAGGTGGCGTATACCGATACCATTGAAACAACCATCCGGCCCGGGCAGGCCGCCATGGTTATCCGATTCCAGGATTCTACGCCCAGCGAAAAAGTGCCGGACCTCTTCTATCAAGTCCGCAAACGCATGCTCGATGAGAGGCCCAATCTGCCCCGGGGTGTGATCGGCCCCATCGTCAACGATGATTTCGCGGATGTGTATTTCTCCCTGCTGGCGCTGACGGCACCCGGGATGCCAATGCGTGAACTGACCCGAGAGGCAGAATCGATACGGGATCGCTTGCAACGGCTGCCCGGCTTGCAAAAAGCACAGCTCCTGGCGGAGCGTCCTGAGCGGGTGTATCTCGAATTTGATCAGGACCGGCTCAACAACCTCGGTTTGTCGGCAGAAGAGGTGTTGCAGGCGATAGAGGCCAACAACCGTCTTCAGCCTCTTGGCTTTGTTGATCTTGCCGGCCCGCGGGTTTATGTCCGCAGCAACATCGACCTGTCTGACCTTGAGCGCCTCACCTCAGTACCTCTGCGTATCGGAGACCAGCTTATCACCGTGTCTGATCTGGCCGAGGTGCGTTTAGGTTATGAAGATCCTTTGAGCTACATCGTCCGCTCCAACGGTGAGGATGCGATCCTGTTAGGTGTCGTCATGCGCGCGGGTGAAAATGGCCTGGAGTTTGGTGAGCGGCTGCGCGAGTTTGTCAGTGCCGAACAGGGCAGGCTGCCGCTGGGAATGTCAATACAGACCCTGACCGATCAGGCGGAAGCCATCACTCAGGCGGTTGATCTTTTTCAGGTCAAGTTTCTGGTTGCGTTGGTCGTGGTGATGGGGGTTAGCATACTGGCGATCGGTCTGCGCGCGGGTTTGGTGGTGGGCATTGCGATTCCTGTGACCCTCGGCCTGACTTTCTTGTTGATGAAAATGGCGGGCATAAACCTGGACCGCATCACCCTGGGTGCGTTGATTATCGCACTGGGTCTGTTAGTGGACGATGCGATCATCGCCATTGAAATGATGATTGTGAAGATGGAGAGCGGCTGGGACCGGGTACGGGCAGCCAGTCATGCCTGGAGCGTAACAGCCGCGCCCATGCTGTTTGGAACGCTGGTGACGGTGGCCGGATTTGTTCCCATCGGATTTGCCCAGTCCGGAGTGGGAGAATACACCGGCAACATCTTCTGGGTGCTCGCTTTTTCGTTGTTGATTTCCTGGGTGGTGGCGGTAACTTTTACGCCTTATCTGGGCGTCAAGCTCTTGCCCGATTACACCGGGCATACGGGCCAGGACCTCTACCAAAGCGCGTTTTATCAGCGGTTGCGTAGAGTGATCACAGCGTGTGTACAGTACCGGAAAACCGTCGTTTTTATCACAGTGGGTTTGCTGGCGATCAGTGCTTTCGGGATGGCAACCCAGGTGCAGAAGCAATTTTTCCCCAGTTCTGATCGCCCCGAAGTTCTGATCAGTGTCTACGCTCCGCAGGGGAGCGCTATTGCCACCACGGATCAAAGTGTCAGACGCCTGGAAGCGATTCTGATGGACATGCCGGAGGTGAAAAGCCTTTCCGCTTACATCGGTGCCGGTGCACCCCGATTCTTCGTATCGGCCAACCCCGAGCAGCCGGACCCGGCATTTGCCAAGTTGATTGCCATTGGGCAGGACGTTGAAGGGCGCGATCGCATCATCTCGGCGCTGGAAACCAGAATCGCGGCGGGTGAATTTCCGGAGGCACGAGTGCGGGTGACGCGTTTGCTGTACGGTCCCCCGGTGGTCTGGCCGGTCAGTTTTCGTGTGCTGGGTCCGGAATCCGATCAACTCAGAGAGATCGCGCACCAGATCCGCACTCTCATGACCGGGCATCCGAATATCGTCATGCCGCATCTCGAATGGGATGAGCGTGTGCCCACTCTCTATCTTGATATGGACCCGGAAAACCTGGGTTGGATGGGCCTGACCCCGGCGGAAGTTGCCCGGCAACTGCAGTTCCAACTCCGCGGAGTGGCCGTCACCGAACTGCGCCAGGGCATAAGGAGCGTTCAACTGGTGGCGCGTAATGCCCGTGGCGAAGTGATCATGCCGGAAGATCTTGAGATCAAAACCCGCGACGGCCGCAAACTTTCCGTACAGCAACTGGGCAAGTGGCAGGTTCGTTACGAGGACCCCGTCATAAAGCGTTACAACCGTGACCCCTTCCTGGCCGTTCAGGCCGATGTAGAAGGTGCCCAGCCACCGGATGTTACCAAGGAGATATGGAGTGCGATGACGGGCCTGCGCGAACAGTTGCCGGAGGGTTACCGTATTGAAATCGGCGGTACGGTGGAACAATCAGCCAAAGCCAATGCTTCAATCCAGACATTACAACCGGTGATGTTGGCGTTGATGCTGATCTTTATCATGCTTCAGATGCGTTCCTTTATCGGCACATTGACTGTTCTTGCCACCGCGCCACTGGGTCTGATCGGGGCTGTGCTGGCTTTGCTGCTGTTTAATCAACCCTTTGGCTTTACCGCGCTGCTGGGGCTGATTGGCCTGGGCGGCATCCTGATGCGAAATACCATGATTCTGACGCAGCAGGTGCAGGACAACTTCAAAGCAAGGATGGCTGCCCGGGAAGCCGTTGTCGAGGCGGCAGTCCAGCGTGCCCGACCCGTGGTACTCACCGCCCTGGCGGCCGTTCTGGCGTTTGTTCCTCTGACCTTTGACCTGTTCTGGGGGCCGCTGGCTTATGTCCTTATCGGTGGCGTGGCGGTCGGCACTCTGATCACGCTATTGTTTGTGCCGGCGCTTTATGCTCTTTGGTTTCGCTTACAGATGGAAGATTGAGGTAGGTTTGAATGAGCGCCAATTTTGTTAGCAATTACATTTCACTTAAGTCTTCCAGGAAGGTGATTGAGTTCTGAAATAACCCTTAGACACGACCTGTTTTGCCGCCAACACCAGAACCGGTAAAGTCAGGTGTTGAAGCAGCCAGGAGAGTCGTCGAAGTGGCCAGTAGGCACGGACGTCTAAGTTTTGACAGCATTAACGGTTTTTCCAGCATAGCGGCTGCGCCGTCGGGGCGCAGCACGATGTGAAGGTTGGGTTGGGTTGGGTCGGTTTTGGAATCAGGACTCGGTAGAGTTTCGGTACCCGGCCATCATTGCCATCATCCAGCCCGGGTACTCCTCGGGCAGGCGGCTGACTTCATCCAGGGCTATCAGTTCATCGTCGGACAAGCGGATTTGGGCCGCGCGGATATTGTCCCTGAGCTGCTCGGGCCGCTTGGCGCCAACGATGATGCTGGTCACAGGCTTCTGGTGTAGCAGCCATGACAGGGCAATCTGTGCCACATTGACCGGTTCGCCGTCGATCTGTTTGCCATCGGCAATCTCCCGCATAACCTTGATGACTTCGCTGCCCCGCTCGCGGTTGACGGGTGGAAAGTCAAACTTGGCGCGCCGGTTTTCTTCGGAAACGTCCGGCCCCTCGTATTTACCGGACAGGTAACCCCCGGCCAGTGGGCTCCACACCATCAGACCAACGTTCTCAGATTTCAGCATCGGAATAATATCCCGCTCCAGATCGCGACCTACGAGGGTGTAGTAGGCTTGCATGGATATGATCGGGCACAGGTTGCGGGCCCGGGTGATGCCGATGGCTTTCATCACTTGCCAGGCGGCCCAGTTGGACAGGCCCACGTAACGCACATGGCCTTGCTGCACCAGGGTGTTCAGTGCCTCCAGAGTTTCCTCGATCGGCGTGGCCGGGTCAAAACCGTGGATCTGGTACAGGTCAATATAATCCGTTTGCAGGCGCGCCAGGCTCGCCTTGCATTCGCTCATTATATGGCCGCGGGAAGCACCACGGGCATTGGGGCTTGCGCCCATGGGGCCGAGCACCTTGGTCGCCAGCACCACATCTTCGCGGCGAACGCCGAGATTCTTCAGGGACTGGCCGACGATGCGCTCACTGGCGCCGAAACCATAGATGTTGGCGGTATCGATAAAGTTGACCCCCGCCTCCAGGGCGATCTTCACGAGTTCGTCGGCCTGTTCCTGCTGCAACTGGCCGATCAGGCCCCAGATGTCCTCATCGCCGCCGAAGGTCATGGTGCCCAGGCACAGTTCGGATACGAACAGCCCCGAGTTGCCCAGCGACTTGTAGCCTGGACGATTGTCTCCATCGAACAGTGGTAAACTCTCAGTTGCCATGTTGCACCTCATCATGCTTTTCGGTTGGTGTTCCAGAATTCACTGTAAATACTGCCGGTTTCGGTTTGTTTGCACTCGCTTGTGTTACTGGGTGAAGATGGCCTTGTAGAAACGCATGGTGCCATCCCAGGAACGGCTGGCAGCCTCTTCATCATAACCAACCGGCATGCCGAACTCCTCGGCGATCTTGTCGGCGCCTGGGTTGGTGAATGAGTGCAGTACTCCGGGAAAGCTCACCAGTGTCAGGTCGACTTCGGCATCCTGCATCTCCTTGACCAGGCCCGCGACCTGATCCGAGGGGACCAGCTTGTCGGCACCGCCGGTGTACACCTGGATCCTGGCTTTCACGGACTCGGGTTCAGCCGTGAGGGGGCTGCCGAGCGCGCCGTGGAAGCTGACAACGCCGTCCAGATCGACGCCCATGCGCGCCATGTTGAGAACCACGGCGCCGCCAAAACAATAACCCTGTGCCGCAATTCGGGACGCATCAACACTTTCGTGGTTCTTCAGGATGTCCATCGCCTTCATGAAGCGCGCCTTGACCTGACTCATGTCCCGAGTGGCTTCCTGCATGAACTTCTGGGCGGTATCGGGATGGTCGGCTTGTTTGCCAGAGCCATACATATCCAGCGCAAACGCCGTATAGCCGGCCGAGGCAAGTCGTTCTGCCTGATTCCGGGCAAATTCATTGTGCCCCCACCATTCATGGACCACCAGAACCCCCGGACGCTTTTGCCCGAATTCATCATCCCAGGCCATGTAGCCGGTGAAGGTCTCGTCGCCGACTTGATACTCGATGGTTCTGGTTTGCGTTTCTGCCAGTACCTGCGTACTTGCAACAGTGAGTGACAGCGTGGCTGCTGCCAGTGCTGTTTTCAGGGTGCTCATCATCTGTTTGCTCCTTTTCGCTCGTTATGAGTCAATTTGCGTAGCGATTCTGTACATCAAAGCGCGATTCCTGTCCCGTCGTTACTGGCAGCGGGCGCGCAGCAGTCGCGTTGCGGCATCAAACACGGCGAGGTCTTCTTCGGTGCGCGCGGCAAGGTGGGCCCCTTCCAGCATCGCCAGGGTCGCCTGCGCTTCATCGGCGGGACCCAGGATGGCCGAGACGGATCCATCCCTTTGTCCCAGTTCAAACGTTGCCGTAATCCACTGCAGAACCATTGCGCGAACGGCGCCGACTCTGGCAATAACGGTGTCGGACAGGCTTTCGCGGCAGGTCGAAAAGGCAACGCACAGACACACGGTCTGGCCATCATGCAACGCCCCGCGGTACAGGGCAATGAGTGCCTTGAGGCGCGCGCCAGCGCTGGCATGGGCTGCGTCTATCTCGGTCAGACCCTGCTGCAGACTGGTCTGATAGCGCTCGATCAAGGCTTCGGAGAGCTTCGCCTTGGTGGGGAAATGATAATGGATCGAGGCCTTTCGAATGCCGATGGCCTCGGCCAGATCCGCGTAGCTGAACCCGTCAAAGCCCCGTGACCGGACGGTGTGCTCGGCAAGATCCATCAGGGCTGTTCTGGTATCACGGTTCATGGTTGTTCACCTGTCTGCCTTTTCAATCCCGCTATTGCCGGGCTTATACCCTCGGTGCCCCGGCAAATCGCAGGTGCCCCGTTTTCATCCAGATCTTGGCGCCGTCGTCCCCGGCCGTCACGGACAACCTGTGTCCTTCAGGGAGGCGCAGCCAGTCATGCCTGGCCAGCACCTCGCCATCCCTGATAGCCGAACCTTCGACCACCAGCAGTTCGATTCCGCCGGGCGCCTCAGAGGTCAGTGTCGCCCCCGCATCGAGCTGGCTGTAGGTCACGATCTCACGATCGTCCTCATGCAGCTTTGCGGTGGCAACGCCGCCCACTGGGGCGCCCAGCTCGGCCTCCATATTCTTGCTGAACTGGGTGCGGTCGGCCAGGTCGAACTGCCACAGTTTCACAAATATCGTACAGCCCGTTTCAGAGCCCGGAATATGTGACGTGGTTGGGGGGTTGCGCACGTAGGTGCCAGCAGGGAAGTCACCGTGCTCGTCCTGGAACACGCCATCGAGTACGATGAATTCTTCTCCACCGGTATGGGTATGCGCCGAGAAATGACTGCCCGGCGCATAACGCACGATGGTCGTGGCGCGGGCAACTTCGTCCCCGATCCGGTCCAGCATGCGCCGCTCCACCCCTTTCATGGGCGAGGGCTGCCATTCAATCTGGTCGGAATGCATAACCACCGGTTTGGAGAAATCTGCATTAATCTCCATGATATTCCTCCCTTTTGTGCCCTTCATGTTTTCAGCGCTTGCATTAAATCCGAAGGTTTCGGATTACCCGGCAATTGAAGGACGGGCTGCGACTTTTGCGCGCCAGGCCTGGAGATTGGTCAGAGACTCGGGAATGTCAACCTTCGCGAAATCCGCAAACCCCAGGCCGGCAAAGGCGGTGATGTCTGCGACCGAGAAGCTGTCGCCTGCGAGAAACTCGTTGTCCGCCAGAACGCTGTCAAGGTAGGCCATGGTTGCGCTGGCAATTTCTTTCTGTTTATTACCCCACTCAGCGCATTGCCAGGTTTCCAGATCCGGACCAAGCCCCGGGGTCGCGTGGTGGAAATAGGCACCCACGGCGTTCATCAGACCGTTTTCTGCCCGCAGATTCATCATTGCGATACGGGCACGCTCCGCTGGGGTTGTACCCATAAGGGACGGACCATCAAAGACGCCGTCGATATATTCGGTGATGGCATTGCACTGGGCGATGCAGGTGCCGTCGTCAAGTTCCAGCATGGGCACGGTGGCATCCGGGTTTTTCGTCTTGAACGCCTCGGAACGGTGCTCGCCGCCCATGACATCGACCGGGACGAATTCCACCTGGTTTGTTGCGCCTTTTTCTGCCAGAGCGATGCGAACGCGGAGCGGGTTCGGGAAGCCTTCGATATCGTAGATTTTCATTGATTGCCTCTGTTGGTCATTAAACATGCGCCAATTAATCTACCTATTAGTAGGTAGATGTGCAAGAGGCAATTTGATTGTTCTGCTTTTCTTTGCGCTGTTGACAAGACATTCCAAACGCCAAGAACAGCCCGGGCCTTCTTGCAGTACATAGCCAAACCAAAAAGCCAGCTTCTCAGTTAGACGATTTGATAAATATCGAAGTGTTTTTGTTGAAAGAAGCGTGTGCGAAAGAGCAGCCGTGAATGTTCGCTTATGTTTAAAAGCGCCACGTTGGAACTGGCGTCGTTAGCAAACAACCTCGGTTCAACGCGGCCAATTTATGGTGACAAACTGCGGCCACATTATGGTGTCATTACCACTTCCGATAACCCTCTCCCCGTTAGGTGTCAACCAAACGTCAGCGGCGCTTTTTACGGCTAACCTAGACGATACGACTCTGAGGTTCTGTTATGCTTCCAGGCTGATATACGGGGGTATCCATGACCGAAATATACAGGGACACACCAATGGCGAAGGCCATTTTCGAAATGTTCGATAACCTGGCTGACTTCCTGGAAGACCGAGGGGCCAAGCCTGGTAGCTGTAAGGCGTATATTTTCGGCGGCTGTGCTCTCCATCTCCATACTAACGCTCGTGGTAGCAGTGACCTGGATATAGAGCTCGAAGCGATGGACAGGATTTCTCCCAATGAGCTGGTTCTTGCCCTGGATGAAGTCTTTTTTGATGATCCGGAAACCGGCCCTTCCTCTATCGTATTCGATCCGAATTTCACTCCGACCCTCGCGCCGCTACATGAGGATTACCAGGAAGACGCCATTTGGCTTAACCGGAACGAGGAAGACTCACCGGTCTGGGTCTACCTGGTTCAAAAAGTGGACCTGGCTATTTCGAAACTCGGGCGCTATGGAGACCAGGACATCGACGATATACACACGCTGTTTGACCATGGACTCTCCATCGAGGAGTTCAAATACCGCGCCGAGGAGGCCCGTAAGTACTTTCCAGGTAACCTCGACAGATTGACAGGGAATATCACCCACGTTATAAAAACGTATACAAAGTGATCAACGCGGACATTTCATGACTTCCTTACTTAACGTCGCACACAAAGGACTCGACCGTGTGACAGACCAAGAGGTTGTAAAAGCAGCCCTTGAAGTCTGGCATCAGGGCTATGTCCCGACGCTTTCAGGGTTGCCCCTGGAAGAGCGACGCCTGGCCGGCTATCTGGTTGACCGTTTATCCAGGTTCAACTGCCTGAGTGCCGAACAGAAGAAGGAACTGCAAACCGTCGCCTCTGATGCGAAGGCGAGCCTTCCTGAACGTTTGTCCCGGGCCCGTGTCGACGGGCTGGCCCAATCCTGGGGGCTCGATCACGATCTCAGGCCGTTTATGAAAGCCCTACTCCCCTTCCAAACCCGGCACTATAAGCGCGGTCTCGATAAAACCGCTGCCTGAAGATACCATTTAGGCCGAGGGATTCTGGACTGAGGGGGCGTCTTTAAGCAAACTCCTTCGCTTTACATAGTTTTACAACTTTTTCCCTGCAGAACTCAACTTTTATACCAGATGGTAGATGCTCCGATTGTGTCGCTCTCCTACTCTGTTCGGGTACTTAATCCCGTGATCAGAATGGATGTCGACCATGAATACAAAGAAGAATCTCCTGGGTTTAGCGGTTTTAACCACGTCACTGGCGCTGGTGGGTTGTGGTGGTTCCAGCTCGTCTGGAAATCAGCAGGTGGAAGAGGATACGACGCCGGATGAGCCAACTTTCCCGGCCGCGTTTGCGTTTAGCCAGGATCCGGCGACGGCGCTGGATGAGATGAAGGAATTGCCTGAGAAGACATTTGCAGAAGAACTCTATGACTTTATCAAAACCCAACTGATAGACGGAGATCAGGACGTTAACAGCAACGCCAGCAACCGTTTTGATTTTTGGGTAAGCACTGGCGAGGGAGACACCACCGGGCGACTGCAGTGTGGCACGTCTAACTTCGGAACTTTGGCGCCTTCCGGCGGATTTGCTGGGTCTAATTCCGAGAACACCATCTTGCTTTTCGATGTTGGCAATGTTGCCGCGGTAGAGGTAGCAAGTCTCGGCCTCAATGCAGACAATAATGCAACTTCGCTATGGCGCAGCACCGTTACCATCGCTTTTGACGACTGCCAACTTCCGGATGCCGATGCCCCCGGTACAATCATCGCTACGTTAAACGGGCAAGTCGCCCTTGAGCGCACCTGGGTGGGTGAATCGAATAGCCGGGAAGCCGGTGTAATGCTGGAAAACTTCTCGTTTAACTTCACTACATTTGAGGGCTCGAGCCTAACGGTTAAAAACCTCTCAGGTGTAGATTTCTCGCTGTCTGGCAGCATGATTGAAACCCAACTTTACGGTGAACTGACTTCCGGTCAAGAACAAGCAATCTCAAATTTGACGGACACTCAACTCGCGCCCACCAAATTTATGCGGGATCGAATTGTGACTAATGGGTTTAACTACCTATATTCTTTTGACAGCCCCGACCTAAAAATCACCGCCACACCAAACGGCAGCACTCCTTCTCAAGTCAAGATCAATAACTTTGCATCGGTTCTCTCTCTGAAACCCGATCCGATCAACGCTGGCCTATTTGACTACGAGCTGGCCGTGGAAGCTAATTACCGTGGCGACGAAAACTCTGAACAGACGTCGATCGTTTTCGGAACTGGCGAGAGTGAACAGAGCCTGTTCCTTGAAACCCGGAAGCAAGGCTCCACTGACGGCTTTATCGCGGGTACAGCTGACATCAATTCACTGAGGGGCCTTCTGAGGGACCGATCCACTAGTGTAGAAGACTTTTCCTGCCCGGACGGATACTCACTCGGTTATTCTGCAACCTCAGAGGCCCCCTTGGTGGCCGGGCTGGTGTTCCTGGATAACGCTAACGATGAAAATACTCTTCGTGTTTTCGTAAATGGTGACAACGAGCAAACGTCCCGCGATCCCTCTGTTGCGATTTCAACCATGAGTTTCGATGCCGATTGCTCTCCTGGCAACGGGCCAACACATTTTATCCCCCTGCCCGGTCTGGGCGGTGTTGAATACACCACCATTAGCCAGCCTCCCCAGGTTTAAAAGCACTGACCAAGCCGTCACCGGATCGCAAGATCCGTGGCGGCTTGCCTGAACCATTCCCAGCTTTCTTTATCCAGCCATATACCCCGGCACTCATCATCCAAAAGGCACTGCCGTGCCCAGGCCACCCGCTCTGCCTGTTTCTCCGGCAATGGCTGCCAGGCCAGCCCATTCCACAAACGCCCCTGGCAACTCACCCTGTCCTCCAGGCCCCAGGCATCATTGTCCCGACCTTCTACATAGCGAATCTCAACCGACGTTTCCGGCAGCATCCTTTCGAGCAATTCGCCGTACAGGTGGCCAGCTGTGGTCTGGCCAATATCCGGCTGCGCATTCACTTCGATCACCCAGGCGCCGGCATCACGCCAGGAACGGCGAATGTCTGGCATAATCAGGTCGATGCCTGCCAGGTCCAGCCGGCACAGGCGCGCCACTCTGGCGGCCAGCTCGGCGTTGTCCGGGTGCACTTCAGAGAATATGGGTACTGGCTGACCACCGGCAGCGACATTCGGTAAATGCGACAGGACAACGATCTGCCCCTTTTCAGGCACGCTGGTGGGCTTAAGGCTTTGAGCCTTCAACAGGTCTTTGGCGGAGTGCACACCTGGCAGTGGTTTGAGCGGGCTGTGACCGGTGCCTGAGCGCTCTGGCCGGGCGTTTTCATGGTCGATCAGGGCCGCCACGGTGTCCTTGCCATTGCCAATCACTCGAGCCGGAACCCGTTCGATGGCCCAGACACACTCCCCCGCATGCACCGTTAACCGGTAATCCCGGCCCTGCACCTGGGGCTGAGTCAGCACCTGTTTACTCAGCTCCCGGCACTGCCGGTAAGCCTTCGCCAGCGAAGGCAGGTCTTCCAAATGCAGATGAACGCCCTGGCCACCGTCCAGATCCGCCGGCTTGCAGACCAATGGAAACCCAAGAGCCTCGGCAACGGTCTTCAGCTGGGCCTCCTCCGTGATCAGTGCCTGCCAGGGAACCGGAATACCTGCTTTGGCCAGAAAGTCGCTGGTGGCCGCCTTATTGCGCACCAGATTGGCCGACATAACCGACGTTCCAGAGGTAAACGAACCGTCCAGCCAAACGCCGGATGCCCCGATGCCGATCTGGAACATGTGGTGGCCAAGGCTGACGACGGGCAACCGTGCTTCAAACGCCGCGAAGAGGAAGCGCAGGGTATTGGCCGAGGTTGGTGCACCGGCCGACAGCGATTTCATCAGGGAATCAAGGCCGTTCATTGCCTCACGCATCAGGGTGTCGGTTTGCGGCGCCATGGAAACCGTCAACAGCCACTTCAAAAGTGACAAGCTTGCGTTCTCGGTACCCTCGTAGGCCGGGCAATACATCCGGTAATACTGGGGCTTGTCCGGCGATGACAGTGCTTTTGGCATTTCGAATACCGGTAAACCAGCGTATCGAATCATCCGGTGATACCAATACCCGAGCCATTCCAGCCAGGGCTCGGGCCCAACCGGGTGAGCCGGCGGTTTCGGTAAGTTACCAAAGGCTGGTTCCGGAAATGCGCGTTCAAGCAAGGTAGCGAAGGTCGGCGACAGCGGTTCAGCCTCCCTAGAAGGTGGCCGGATATTCACGCAGAAGCCCGGCTGGCGGGTAGTATCGGCGCCACCAGGGTAGCGAGTAACCGGCGGCTGCATGTTCCAATCGGGTCTGGACGGCATTCAGTGCTCCCTCTGGCTCGGAAACCGTTTGCGAGCTACCACACGGTAGAGGCGCCATGGCATCAGCACAGTTTCGTGTGAATCCGTGCTTGCCCTGAAGTTCAGGTACCGGGCAACGGCGTCCAGAATCATGGTGTTGGAGACACGCTGCAGACGAAATAAGCCGCGACAGAAATCACAAAGCTCGGTTTTGCTGACGAATTGCCAGTGACAATCCACCATCCCCGCCGAGAGGATCTCCCAGTGTTGTGTATCACACTGCAACACGAACTCAGGCCCCAGATAGTCGCCCTCATGCCCCATACCATTGTATTCACCCACAAACTCATCCAGGAATTGGGCTTCGGACGAACCGGCTCGCACATCAAGAATGGACAGCATGCCCCGGGGCACCAGCGCACGGTGACTGGCATTCAGAAACGGGCGTTTATCCGAGCAATGGTGCAGCCCTGCAAGGCTGACAAGTGCATCGATGGATTGATCAGCAAAGGGTAAATCGGCCAGCCCGCAGCTTTCGTACAGGTCGCTATTAAAGCCCGAGCTGGGGTCAAAGCCCTGATAGATGATGGAATTGGGAAGGAAATACTGAAGATACTCACCACCGGCGGGCACATCCGCTACCCGCAGCATGGGATTAGCAGCGAGATCCGCAGCCAGCGGCTCAACGGCCCGCTGAAACTCACGCACCCGGGCATGGGGCACATTTAACATGGCTCGGTGGTAGCTGCCGCCCCGGTGCTGGAAAATTTCTGCATAGTCTGCAATCACCTGCCCGTGACTCCCCTGATTTTTTGGTTAACATTAATACGCCTAGGAGTCTGCGCGGCAGAAGTGTTTTGAGCAAGTGCCTCCGCCGCGCCGAATCACGGTTGTGCCCGAGAGTATAGGCGCAGTATCCAACCGGATAGAGTCACGATTTTCTGTCTAGGCAATCAAGACGGTTATAGGCAAGTTCACAACCGTAGCCCGACCACTCAGCACGGCCCAGCACGCCGCCTCAGATCGCCTATGTCAGCCTCATCAGCGAACTCATCCGCCTGAGGTTAAGCGACAGGCAGACCAGATCCCATTCGCCTTGCACGGCATTAAGCCCCCTCAGGCTGAACTGCCGGAAGCCCAGAATATGCTTGATCCAGCCATTAACCGCCTCAACCAGATACTTGCGCCGGGCGTAAACCGATCGCCCCGTCGCGGTGGCCAGCTTCTCGGCCATCCGTGACGTGGCGGGATAACCGCTCGCGTCTATCTCTGCGCTCTTTTTCCCTTCCCGACGCAGCGAGACATAACCGTCGATCCTTTTGTCCTCCAGGGACTGTAAGTCGTCTTCTTTACGGTAACCGGCATCGGCCAGGCATTGTTGCGGATAGGTTTTCAGGATGTCTTTCACGTCATCCAGTAGCGGTATCAGGCGACCCTGATCACTGGCATTGCTGCCCAGATGATTAGCGACAATCAGTTGGAATTCACCATCCACGGCCAACTGGCCGTTGTAGCATTGCTGGAACCCATCCGCCGTTTTCATAATCCGGCTTTGCGGGTCGGTAAAGTTGCTTTGATCTTTGTCGTCCGGCACCCCGTAATCTCGCTTGAAGTTCCGGCCACCGCGGGGTGGGCGGCGATCATCGTCCGGGTGCCGGCCTTTGGCTGTATCCCGCGCTTTCTGATCCGCTTCCAATTTCTCCTTGGCAGCGCGGATCTTGTCCAGTCGCGCCTGTCGGTACTGCAACTCCTCAGGTAGCTCATCACCCCGCTGATCCGGGCCGAACTGCCGATCTTCCGACTCATCCGTTCGACGGGCCTGACGACATAGCCCATCGATCTCTTTCGATAAACGATCTTCTTCCTCGCCCATGCGGCCATAGCTCATGGCCTTGTGCTTACTGGCATTAGCCCGAATCTTTGTGCCATCAATCGCCAGTGTTCCCAGCGTGATCAGCTCCGCCTCCCGGGCAATCCGTACGACTTGAATGAAGATGGCCTTGAAGGCGACCAGATGGTGTTTGCGGAAATCACAGATCGTGCGGTGCTTGGGAAAATTACCCGCAGCCAGAACCCGAAAGGCGACGTCTTCCTCCAACTTCCGGGCAATCTTGCGTGAGGAGAATACGCCGGTGGCGTAGGCGTAAATAAGAACCTTCAGCATCATCCGCGGATCGAACGGCGAGTTACGCCGACCGTTGCCTTCGTAGCGGGCGTAAAACGCACTCAAATCCAGCTCCTCGACAACATCACTGACAAAATAGGCCAGGTGGCCATCAGGCAGCCACTCGTTCAGGCTTGGGGGAAGGAGCAATTCCTGGTCGGGCGAGTACGGGCGGAAAGTGGTTCCCATCAGACGTCCTGTTGCCGAAAAATTTTCGGTTTATTATGCCAGAAACGAGCTTCTGCCGCGCAGACTCCTAGCTCAGGGCAGCATCTACCATCTGGTATAAAGTGATCTGGTAAGGCCCCGGTTTCGTTTAACTGGTACCACATATCTGGCGGAGACAGATGCCCGACAATCACAATCTCAAGGAACTGGTTTCTGCGGTGGCGGCCAGGAAGGCAGAATTTGCGGACCTGATCGTGGCCCTGGCGCCGGATCTCAGCTCGCAAGCCATTCTGCCCACGGAGCTGGCGTTGGAGCTGTCGACCGCCCTGCACGACCTCGAGGAACGAGCAACCGGGCATGACCCGCTTTACAAACTGGTTAATGACCACACAGCGCCCGCCCTGGCTCTCAATGAGTCTGGCCAGGTGGTCGCGCTCAACGTGGGCGCAGCCCAACTGTTTGATATGCAGTCCGGTGATGGTTTGGTCGCTCTTGGCATCAGCCCGGAGGCTTTCCATCAGTTCAAAGAACGCCTTGCCACCGCTCAGGGTCCCACGTTGCTTAAGGCCTATCGAAAAGGCAGCGATGAGCATGCCCTGCCCTTGATTCTCGTGGGCATGTACCACCAGAAGCTGAAAACCTTTGTGCTAAATGCCTTGCAACAACACTGGCCGGAATCCATCGATTTGGCGTTTGCCGACGTGTTCGGCCTGTCCGCCAGCGAGCGGCATATCCTCGCGCTTCTGTCTCGCGGCTGCTCGTCAGAAGAGATCGCCGGGGAGCGAGGCAGTTCCGTGGCCACCGTGCGGCAACAGATCAAAAGTCTGTTGCAAAAGCTCGGTGCCAAAAGCCAGGTGCAGGCCGCCACTATGGCGGCCTCTGCAGCGACTGCAATGGATACCGTGACGACAAAGGGGGATCTGCTTTCCGTTCACTACGACAATTACCCCATGAGCATCCATGAGCTGTTTCGCGAGCAACGACGGATTGGCTGGCGAAGATTTGGCAAACCCGGCGGACGGCCAGTGCTTTTCCTGCACGGTCCGTCTTTCGGTGCCGGGGATTTTCCGGATGAGCGGCGACTGGCCGCGCAGTTTGGTCTGGATGTCATAGCCGTTGAACGTGCCGGCTATGGCCGGACCGAACCATCGGACAAAACCGAAGACCCACTGGAAAGCCAGTGCCACGATATCCTCGCCGTACTTGGCTCCCTGTCGATCTCCAAGGTAACCATTCTGTCCCACGAAGTCGCCCTGATACCGGCACTTGCGCTCATGCAACACTCCGGCATCCAGATAAACGGCGTTGTTTCTGTCTCTGCCGCGCCACCGTTCAAGGAGCTGGAACAGATCAACGCCATGCCAGCTCATCAGGCCATCTTCATTCAAGCTGCCCGCCACGCGCCCTGGCTGGCCAGGTTATTGATTCGCCTGCTGATCCTGAGGATGAGAAAGCTCGGCCCTGAACAGTGGCCGAAAGTGATTTTCGAGGGCGTGGAGCCGGATGAACATGTGATTCGCAAAAACTCCCTGAAACAAGGGGTAGTTGCAGCCTATGGGTTTTATGTCAATCAACTCGGGGCGGGGTACCTGGAGGACCTCAGGATCATGATTCAGGATTGGGGGCACTTGCTGGAAACTCCAAACCTGCCCCTGACACTCATTCATGGAAGCCACAACGCCAGCACGCCGCTTTCTCACCTGAATATTTTCCGAGGCATTAACCCCGACATCCCCATCGAGCTGGTTGAGGGCGAGGGGCTGACACTGGCGGTCTCGCAAACCGAGCGGATATACGAGACTCTGGCAACCATCGCAGGCGCCAACAATCTGCTCGCTGGAGCACAATAATGCCCCAAAAAAGACGTGACTCTGGGCAATGGGTAGTGGCACCCCAATACGTGAACGCCATCACATAATTGCAATTTTGCCCCCCGCTTCCTTTGAGTCTGCCAATCCGCAAACCCAATGCCAGACAGTGACTTATATCAATCTTGACCCTCAAACGCCTCTTTACCTGTCACCAAAGCCACACCACGCAGTGCGCCGTCCAGCTTATGATCACAGAATAATGATAAATCGGTCACAAGACCGACAAGCGACTAAAAAAAACAACGGAGTATTACAATGCACGGCTTTGATTTCGCAGGTAAGCGGATTCTCTGCGCCTCTGTTTCGGCGATCAGTCTATCCCTGTCGTTACCCGTGTGTGCCAGCATGGGAAACCTAGGTACCACCTATGGCGTGATGCCCACTGATGTTGCCTCAGCGCAGGCATTGTCGATGTTTAATACACAAGTGTCTGCCACCTATTACAACCCCGCCTATCTGACCAAGGACCCCCGGGGTGAGCTCACTGCCGGCCTGCTGCATGCCGAGCAGGAACTGCGCGCCAGCGGCCCAAACCGGGATGGTGACGTGGTTTCCAGCTCCCCAAGCCAGCACGTCTTGATTGGCATGAAAACCAATCTGGGCTCACTGACCCGTTTCGGGCACCCGCTTTACCTCGGTTTCATAGCGGGTGTGGAAAAATATGGAAAGGAGATGCTCGCCTTCTCTTCTGAAACATCCGAGACGGGGCAGTTTCTGCAGTACGGGAAAGAACCTCTGTTTCTTAATCTGGGCGGTGCCACGCGAATTTGGCGCGGTATCGACGCCGGGGTTTCGGCCAGAATCACGCTGGAAGCTGAGGCTGAGCTGATTGCCACCTCCAACCTGGCAGGCGATACGGAGAAAGAGAAGCTCAGCGTGAATGCCAAGCCGTCGTTGAAGAGCATTCTTAGCGTTAATATCGATTACGCAGATACCTTCTGCCCAGACCAGGCATGTTTCCTGGACGGATGGGAAACGGCGATTGCCTACCGCACCAAATCGACATCGTCTACCTCTATTTCGTCCAACGTGATCGTCAGCCAGACCATCCCTGACCCTGGCCTTAGCATCGCGGTGTCTACTATCGACTCCTTCCAACCAGAAACTCTCAGCATCGGCACCCAATATAGGGGCGACGGCTGGCGAATTGGCGGCAGTATTGAGCAGCAAAAGTGGTCGGAGCTTGAAAGCGTATTCGCCAACGACAGTGTAAAAGATCAACAGGGTGTTGCAGCCGTCAGCCGGATGAAATTCGACGACATCCTCGTTCCGAGACTGGGTGGTGAGTACAACCTTAATAAAAACTTTGCGTTTCAAGCGGGCATTGCTTTCGAAGAGTCCCCGCTCAAATCGGATCGCAATCCGGAAGTGAACTATCTGGACACAGACAAGATAGTAGTGGGCCTGGGGCTTAGTGCCACGTACGATCGCACCCGGCTGCTCGCCTACCCAGTTCGTTTCGACATTGGCTATCAGTACCAACAATTACAGAAGCGCGATTTTACGATCGTTGATTTCAACGGCAACGAAGAAGCGGTCACGGCCGACGGCGACATCCACGTCGTCAGTGGCTCAGTTACCCTGAAGTTCTGAGAGGCGCACCATGAAAAAAACAATTCTTGCACTGTCAGTGGCAGGTCTCGCTTTGGTGGGTTGCGGTGGCGACAGCCAAACCGTGAACAAGCCAGCCGCAGCCCCGGAACTGTATTTCGCCTATCCGGCGGACACACCGGTTATGGCTAACGGGCAACAGCTTTTTACCAGTACGGTACCCGTGTCAGCACCCATTTTTCTGCGATTTACTGATCGAATCACCACTCCCGAGGACGAACTCGCCAATACCCTGTCCCTGAAGGATAGCCAGGGCAACACCATTCCATTAGGAGCTGCGACGTTAACCGCCGGCGACAAAGGCCTGTCTGTGAGGCCGCTTGAACCGTTATCCCCTCGACAGGTGTACACACTCACCGCACACGGCCTGGAAGTGGCGGGCCAGACTGTCACACTCACAAACGATGGCATCGTCTTCAAGACCGAACCGGCAGCCAAGGGGCCACTGCTAAGCCAGGCTGAGGATATCGACTTCCGAATTGCCCGATTTATCCCCCTTGATGACGACCGATACCCTGCAACCGACCTGTCGGTGCTTCGGGTTCAGTTTACCGAACCGGTGAAAGCCTCAACGTTGGTCTATGGCCACACTTTCAGCCTGCGCGATAGCAACGGTGAACTGGTGCCAGCTGAAGTGTACCTCCGGGGGCATCGGTTGACGATTGATCCGGACGACTACCTGGACCCTTCGCAAACCTATTCCATCGAAGTGACCGACGGCATTGAAAGTGAAATACTTGGCGCCAAACTGACCGTGCCGGCGGAAGCCCCCTGGACATTCCAGCCGCTGGACACTCGTTCGCCGAACGGCGAACGTCAGTTTGCCGCCCAGAAAGCGGCCACCAATCCCGGAGAAGTTGCCCTTTCCGGTGCAGAATTCAATACCGTAAACCTGCAATCGCAACTCCTGGGCGAGGAGAATCCTACCACTGCCGGCGGCGTGGTATTTGCCGAACTGGGCTACATTCCAAAGTTCGAAAGGGAAGGCAAGAGTGTGCCCCTGGCGATAAGCCGGGGCTCTCTGATGACGGGCTCAAGCGTGGAAGTCAACGTTGCCGGCGCTGTTCCTGCCGGCTTTGAGTCCGATGCCGTGAGCGTTCGTTTTATTTCGGACGCAAACGGGTTCCTGATGCCAAATCCCTACACCAACGCAGAGGATGCTCCCCGGCTTGTCGAACTGTTCATCGATATGGCCCTGAACACGGACAACCCGACTGCCAACGCCGCATTCGCCCAACAGATGCTGCACGTTCAACTGGTGGGCACAGCCATCGTGGAAAACGGCACCTTGACCATTGAAGCGGTCGGCGTTATCGAACCCGATGTCATGGGCGTGGACAAGGCTTCAGGGTTGATCTCATTCCGGCTGGAGGGCTTCCGCTTTGAGGCAGATGCTCCAACACAGGAACAGTTCGCTGACCAGGAGGCTCCGTTTGTTAAGAGTTGGTCTCCTGCGGCTGCCGAAGTGGACAAACTGCTTCCGGGCGACCCTCTTACGGTGTTCTTCTCCGAGCCTTTGCTCCCGAGCACGGTAACAAGCAGCTCCGTTACTCTGTATCCGGTGGACAATCCGAACGAGCCAACGCCGGTTTCGCTAACACTCAACGGATCCGCACTGTCAGTGGCACCACATTCTCCTCTTGAGGGAGGCAGGGAGTACCGGTTGTCACTTTCGGGCAGCATTACCGATATTGCGGGCAACGCCCTGGCGCCCACAGAAAAGATGTTTACTCGTCCGCGCACCAATCAGGACAACCCGAGCAACCAATCACCCGTGGTTTTAACCTCGTTGCCCGGTTATCCATGCGCCAAGGTTAACGTTCCGGCGAATCCGGAGGCCGGCAACCAGGGCCGGTGTGCCGGCGGCAAAGGCACAGATGATTTGCTGCCAATTCACACGCATCCTGGCCAGCAGCCGATCATCGTGCGTTTCTCGCAGATCATGAAGAGCAACTCGATCATCGCTGATGAGACGGTGCGAATGGACGAGTTCAAAGACGGCGCGTGGCAAGCCTTCACTGACTTTGTCGTTGAGACAAGCCCACAGGAACTCAAAATAATTCCAAATGACGGCTGGCAATCCGGCACACACTACCGGTATCGCCTCGAATCTGGCGAAGATGGCATCCGCTCGGTCGCCAATCTTCCACTCCAGACCCAGGTACTGAGCCAATCCATTCGCACCCCCGTTCGAACCTTCGGCGGCCCGGCCATGGAGAACTACTTCACTGGTGGCCCAGAGAATCCGGGCGTTCTGACCCCTCTGCGAAACCTCCCAACGGCCGATATCAACAGTGATTTTCAGATCACCAATCCGGAACAGAAGGTTCAGCCAGACGAATCAGGCACCTACGCCGCTGTCGAGAACTCGGGGCAGGTTCGATACAAAACCGGAAGTGTGGACAGCACGCTGGTCGACAATGCCAATATCGGATGCCGCGTCGGTCAGACTTGTGAACAAGAGAAGTTCATTTACATGACCGCGATGTTGGACGTTGCCGTCATCGGCCAACCGGATGACCAGGGAAGAGTACCGGTGAAGCTTTACCCCTCAGTGCTCTACACCTCAGAACTTGATGTGAATGTGAGCATTTCCGATCTGGTGGCCTGGCTCGTCGGCAAACATCACAGCATAAAGACCGGCCCGATGCTGATGCGCATGCGTTATGAAGGGGAACAACGGAACGAGCTGATCAGCGGCTATCTGTTTACCAATGGAGAGGGGGTGCTTACGTTCGAAACCGAGCTGGACCTCTATATGGACGCGCCTTACCTGAAGCCGGAAATCCCCCTTACCGAACTTGACCACAATATGCGAAGCTTTCCGATTAACAACCTCAAGCTCTCGGGACCCGTCACCTTTCTGGACGATGGGCGCATGCAGATTGTGCAAAGGAATACCGAGGCCGTTGAGCTCCCCAATATCGTGATTGACGGGAACACCCTGGGCGGTTTGGGCAACATCCTCGGCTTAGGCCCACGCACTTCGCTGGCGCTGACAATACCCGAACAGCAGCTTTACCTGAACTACATATCGCCATCTACCCAACAGTAAAACGCAAGGCCGGCACTCGCCGGCCTTTTCTTTCTCAGTACTCGCCCCCCTTCCCAGGCCATATCGTCAGTACCCGAGCGTTCTTGCGTGCTGATGTCGAGCGCATGCCACATAGAAACATTTACTCACAAATCCCCAACAAACCTGACCCGAATTGATCTACACAGCTCCCTGCTTTTGTCTAACCATGTAGGTGGGAAATTCTGTGTTCAATTCGACGCAAATTTGCGTCATCCGGGCCAACGTCCCAAAAAGACAAGCGGGCTAACATCCAGCATAGAGGTGTAGATACGAAAAACGGCCTGCATGATCGCCGGCGCATGAACACCTGAATGACAAAAATAACAGGAGCTTTACACATGATAGGTTCTCACCGCTTTGCCCTGCGGGCACTGTCCGTGGCCATTGTCACAACAACTGCCGGCCTTTCTTTAAATGCTCACGCCAGTATGGGAAACCTGGGTACCAGCTACGGCGTAATGCCCGTTGACGTAGGCACTGCTCAATCGCTCTCCATGTTTAATGATCAGGTGTCCGCGACCTACTACAATCCTGCGTCATTGACCAGTGACCAGCGCGGCGAGCTGACAGGCGGCATACTCCACGCAGAGCAGGAGTTGCGTTCGAAGAACCCCAATGCCGATGGCGACGTGCTATCAAGCTCTCCCAGCCAGCATGTGTTGATCGGCATGAAAACCAATCTGGGCTCGCTGACCCGCTTCAAGCACCCAATCTACCTGGGCTTCGTGGCCGGCGTGGAGAAATACGGCAAGGAAATGCTGGCCTTCGGCTCCGAGACCAGCGAAACCGGCCAGTACCTTCAGTATGGCCGTGAACCTCTGTTCCTGAATATCGGCGGTGCCACTCCGATTTGGCGCGGCATTTCCGTCGGCGCCTCGGTCAGAATCACTCTGGAAGCCACCGCCAACCTGGATGCGGTTTCTACCCTGGGCGGAGAGACCAGCCGTGAGCGCCTGGCGGTCAGCGCCGAGCCTTCCATGAAAACCATTCTGGGTACCCGAGTCGATCTTGGCAGCACCTTCTGCCCAGACAGCAACTGTTTCCTGGATGGCTGGGAGACCGCGTTCACCTATCGTACCAAGTCATCGGCCTCCACCACCGTGGACTCCAACATCATCGTTACCCAGACCATTCCAGACCCGGGCCTGAGCCTGGCGGTGACCACCATCGACTCCTTCCAGCCGGAAACCTTCGCTATTGGCACACAGTATGTCGGCGACGGCTGGCGAGTGGGCGGTAGTATCGAGCAGCAGAACTGGTCGGAGCTTGAAGATATTTTCGCCAGCGACACGATCAAGGACCAGGGCTCTGTTGCTCCGGGCAACCGTATCCGGTTTGACGACATCCTCATTCCCCGCCTCGGCGGCGAATATCAGTTGAACAAGAACTTCGCGGTACGAGGTGGTGTTGCCTATGAAGAATCACCGCTGAAAACGACGCGTAATCCCGAACTCAACTACCTGGACACCGACAAAATCATTGTTGGCCTTGGCATCAGTGCCACCTATGACCGAACCCGCCTGTTGGCTTACCCGGTGCGGCTGGACCTGGGCTATCAGTACCAGCAACTGCAGAAGCGCGATTTCACGCTGGTCGACTTTGACGGCAATGAAACCGATGTGACAGCAGACGGTGACGTCCACGTCGTCAGCGGCTCCATCACCCTGAAGTTCTGAGGAGAGGAAGGCCATGAAATACAATAAGATACTGGCACTCGTTCCCGCAATTCTGCTCGCCGCCTGCGGCGGCAGTGATGAACAGACCATGAGTGAGCGCTCTGCGCCCGGTTCTGTGGTGTATTCCTTCCCGATGGACGGACAAGCCGATGTGAGTCCGAAAACCGAGCTGGTACTGCGATTCTCACATGCGATAACTGATGATGAAGCCACACTCCGTGAGAAAATCAGTATCCGTTCTGGCGATAGCTCTCAGGACTTTTCCGTCGAGAAAATCGACGGTGGCAAAAGCCTGAAGCTCCAGCCCACTGGCAGGTTAGATATCCTGACCCGCTATTCCGTCACCTTCGAGCAGCCGCTGGCAGCCGAGGGCGGTCGAACCGTCGCCACGCCTAATGCGGTCGGCGAACCGGGTATCCAGTTCGACACCCGGGGTGATTTTACCGCCATCGCCAACCTGACCAATACCGATGAAACATTCCAGGTGGCTTGGCAGGTGCCAGATCAGGGAAGCGCCTTCCAGGCCATGAACTTCTCCACCTTCCGATTGGCCATGACCCACCCTGTCCACCCGGACTGGAAAAAGCTCGGCGGCACCATCGAACTGCTGGACTCAGACAACCAGGCGGTACCGGCCACCGTTCTGGTCAAAGGCAATCGCATTACGGTTGATCCCTGCGTCACGGCAGATCCGAAAGACTGCGGCAGCAAGGCGGATGTTCTCGAAGCCGGCCAGACTTACACACTCAAGCTCAACAACCTGACCAGCCTGACCAATGGCCCGGATGGCGACCGATTCAGCCAGGAATTCAGCTTCCAGCCCCGCGATACCGGCCCGACCGTGGTGCTTCAACAGGCGGCGGTGGATTCCGGTCTTGGTGAAGGAGCATCGGAAGATGCCGCCCAACGCTCTATCCTGAATGGGCAGATTATCAACGGCGTAACCCTGAACTCGGTGCTCCAGGGCGTGGCTGGTCCTTCCCAGCAAACCGGGGACCTGTTCGCGGAGCTGGCCTATGCCCCCGCCTTCAGGGCGGATGAGGCCCTGCCCTTGCGTGTGCCCAAAGGCAGTGTTCTGAACAGCACCAGCCTGGATGTCCTGATCGGCGGTGCGGTGCCGATCCTGAATGCAGACTCCGGACAACTGCAGACCACCGGGAACATCAAGGTCACCATGTTGTCGGATGCCTCCGGTTACCTCAGCCCGAACCCCTACACTGACAACCAGAATGCCCCGCGTCACATTACCCTGTTTATGGATGTTTCCATGAACACCGAGGAAGCGCAGCCCAATGCCTCGCTGTCTCAGGATCTGATGGGGGTGGAGCTGCGGGGGATTGCATTGGTACAGAATGGCGTGCTGACCATCGACGCCATCGGCATGGTCGAGCCCAACCTGCTGGGCCAGGAGTTTACCGATTCGACTATTGCCTTCCACTTGCAGGCCGCCACAGACGTGGATTCAGTCCTGGATGCAGATACGCTGCGGGAGCTGGACAACACACCACCGCAACTGGTGAGCTGGATGCCAGGCCCTGAGAATGCCACCCCATCTACCCGTCAGTCGATGCAGCGACCGGGTGATCCAGTGATTCTGTTCTTTGATGAGCCGCTGGATGCCGAATCTATCAGCAGCGGGGTAACGCTCAAGGCAAATGGAACACCCGTCGCCTTCGATCATAACCTTGATGGCACCGCTCTGGTGCTTAATCCCGAGGGTGGCTTGGAACACGGAGTTCCCTACTCTGTGGAAGTGAACGGCCTCACTGACCTTGCGGGCAACCCTGTGGCACTCGCGCCACTGAATTTTTCTCTTGAGGCTTTGGATGATCCCGAGACCACCGTTGAGTTTGTCTCACCGATTGCACTGACCACCTATCCCGGCTATCCCTGCGCTACCACACCGGTCAATCTTGATTCAGATAACCCGAATCACGGCCGCTGTCTGGATGCAGCACCTGACGGCCCCGCTGGTCAGGTGTTGCCGATCACTACCCTGCCAGAGGATCGGCCGATTACGGTCGTATTCTCTCAGTCCATGAACTTGGACAGCATCCGTTTAGGTGACACTTTTAAAGTGGAAAAACGCGGCGAAGCCGGCGACTTTGCTGAAGTCACCGGTCGACTGGAAAAGAACAATCAGCGCATTCGTTTCTATCCCAATGAAGGTTGGGAGCCCGGCAGCTATTACCGTTACACCATGGCGTCTGTCACTGGCATGAACTGCGAGTCTGCCATCTGCTCAGAGCAAGGTTACCCGCTGCAAACCGATCTCCTGGTTGATCCGGAAGATGTTGGTGGGCCCGATATGGAGATCTACTTCCGTGGGACGGAGGCGGTTAATAGTGTGTTTACGCCGCTTCGCAACCTGCCCGTGCGAGACACCAACTCCAACTATGTGATCGACTGCACCTCGCCCGGTGCGGCTGATTGTCTGGAGCCTTTTGCTCATGAGGAAGATGGCGCAGGAGGTTTCCTGCCCTCGGCAAACGCAGCCAAGCTGGGAGTTATTGGCAATCAGGCCAGCGCACTCGGTATCCCAGTTGGTGCCAGCGTCGGTTGCTCAGCATCGGAGGAATGTCCGGAGAACAAATTCATCTATCAGACCTACGGTCTTAATACCGAAATCATGGGAACGGTAGTGTTGGACGAGGAGACCGGCGAGGAAGCCATTCGGGTTCTGCTTTATCCGACCATGCTGGCCACAACCTCCGCAAGCGTATTCCTCGATGGCTTCGGAGAACAGGCAACCGGCCCGCAGATTCTGCGCATGACCTACGGCGAGCCAACCGAAGACAACCCGATGGGGCTGGTTGAGGGTTTGATTGTTGAGGGCGAAGACGGACACCCCACGTTCATGACTACGGCTGATCTGACCCTGGACGCGCCGAACCTCTCATTACCCATTGCTTCAGCGCTCTCACACGATCTCTATAGCAAGCCGGTAACACTTGAGCTCGATGGCCCCATCGTGTTCTTTGATGATGGACGCATGCAGGTTGAGCAAAGAAATAATAACAGCCCAGGCATTGATGTCCGGGTTAACGTCACGGTGCCCATTATTGGTGAGTTCCTGAGCTATGCAGCATGTGTTGAAGAGAGGGGATTGACTGGCATAGTCACTTGCCTTGCGGACTCGTCAACGGAAACGGAAAGAGGAGACATCACCATTCCTCTGGTTATACCGGAACAAGGCGTTTACCTGAACTTCATCTCCAACCCGGTAAAGGAAATACCGGCTCAGCGTTAACCCAGGCCCTGCCTGCAAGGCCAGTCTCCGGACTGGCCTTTTTTATGAACAAAGGTCAGCTGCCCTTTACCATCCGTTCTTTCATCTGGCGGCCATTTCCTGATAATCTGGTTGCAACTTGAAACCTAAAAAAACAATCCCCGGAGAGCCCCCATGCAAAACGGCACACACTACCGTACCTGTCACCTTTGTGAGGCCATGTGTGGCGTCGCCATTGAGGTTCAGGATGGCAAGATTGCCTCCATCAAGGGCGACGAGCAGGACCCGCTCAGCCAGGGCCATATATGCCCGAAAGCGGTTGCCTTGCAGGATCTGCATGAGGATACCGAGCGCCTGCGCAAGCCGATTCGTAAAACCGCCGACGGCTGGCAGGAGATCTCCTGGGATGAAGCCTTTAACCTGGTAGCCGAGCGGCTAACAGACGTTCGCAAACGCCACGGCCGTAACAGCATCGGCGTGTACCTGGGCAACCCCAATGTACATAACCACGGCACCCTGATGACCACCATGCCGTTCTTGCATGCCATTGGCACGCAGAACCGGTTTTCTGCCACCTCCAACGACCAGCTTCCGCATATGCTGGCCAGCCTGGAAATGTTCGGGCACCAGATCCTTTTCCCGATTCCGGACATCGACAATACCGACCTGTTCATCTGCATTGGCGGCAACCCGATGGCCTCTAATGGCAGCCTGATGACGGTGCCGGACGTACGCGGGCGGATAAAAGCCCTGAAACAGCGTGGCGGCAAGCTGGTCGTGATCGACCCCCGCCGTACCGAAACCGCCAAGCTTGCGGACCAGTTCCACTTTGTTCGCCCCGGCACCGATGCCCTGCTGCTGATGGCCATGGTACATACCCTGTTTGCGGAAAACCTGGTTAACGCCGGCGCGGCCGAGCGGCTGGTGAAAGACGTGGACCTGCTGCGGTTGGCTGCGCTTGGCTTCAGCCCGGAATCGGTCGCGGAGCCCACCGGCATTGCAGCGGACGACATTCGCCAGCTGGCCCGGGATCTGGCGAACACCCGCAAGGCTGCCCTGTATACCCGAATGGGTACCAGCACCCAGGCGTTCGGTGCCACCACCACCTGGCTGGCTTACTGCCTCAACATCCTGACCGGCAAACTGGATATTCCCGGCGGTGTTCTATTTACCCAACCCGCTGTTGACCTGGTGGCACTGGGAGCCTTGTCTGGCCAGAATGGCCACTTCGCCAAGCGGCACAGCCGGGTTCGCGGGCTGCCGGAGTTCGCCGGCGAGTACCCGGCCAGCACCATGGCTGATGAAATGCTCACCCCCGGTGACGGGCAGATTCGTGCATTCGTGACCGTGGCCGGGAACCCGGTTCTGTCGAATCCTAATGGACAACGGCTGGATGAGGCCCTCGAAGGTCTCGAGTTTATGGTGTCGGTGGATTACTACCTGAACGAAACCACCCGCCACGCCGACGTGATACTGCCGCCCACCGCCGCGCTTGAGCGCAGCCATTACGATCTGATTTTCAGTATGTTTGCGGTTCGCAACGTGGCCAAATACAGCGAAGCCCTGTTTGAACCTGTACCAGACGCTCGCCACGACTGGCAGATTCTTCTGGAACTGGCCCATCGTCTGGAGAAAGCTCGCAAAGGCGGTCGTTTGCCACTGCGCTCTGAGCTGGGCTGGAAGGCATTCAAAGCCTTGGGGCCAGACCCGATTCTGGACGCCCTGCTGCGCACCGGCCCCTACGGCGCCAACCTGGGCAAGGCAGGCAAGCTGGTCCGGCCGGCACTGGACCTGGCCATGGACAGCTTGCCCAAGCGCCACCCCCTGAAAGGCCTGGCCAAACTCAGCCCCCTGAATCGGCGCTGGCAAGAGTTACCCAAAGGTTTGTCATTGTCCTTGCTAAAAGACTATCCCAGCGGCGTTGATCTTGGCCCCCTGCAACCTTCACTGCCGGAGCGCCTGTATACCCGGGATGGCAAGATAAATCTGGCACCACGCCGATATCTTGCCGATGTAGAACGGCTGAAAGCCTTGCTGGAGCCCGGCAAAGCCGATGACTTGCAGCTGATCGGCCGGCGCCATGTGCGCAGCAATAACTCCTGGATGCACAACAGCCAGCGTCTGGTTAAGGGCAAGAGCCGTTGCACACTGATGATGCACCCAGTGGATGCCAAAACCCGTGGGCTGACTGATGGCCAGCAGGCGGAAATCGGCTCTGGTGGCCGATCAGTGGTCCTTCCTGTGGAAGTGACCGAAGATATTATGCCCGGCGTGGTGTCCATCCCCCATGGCTGGGGACATCACCGTCCGGGTACCGGCCAGTCCACGGCAGCAGCCCATGCTGGCGCCAGCATCAATGACGTGCTCAACGACGCAGATGTGGACCCGGTTTCCGGCACATCCGTGTTAAATGGGCAGGTAGTGAGTGTCAAAGTCTGGCAAACTGAGGCGCAACGCAAGCAGGCCTGACACACTCACCACAGGGAGACACATCATGCCCAGAGGGCTCCAGCTGGTCATCATCGTTATTGGCCTGGTGGCCATAGGCATTCTGCTGTTCTACATCTGGCGCCAGGCCAGAGCGATCTCGGAACACCGGTTGCGCCAGAAAAAATCAGAGGAGTTCCAGGCCAAGCGCCGGGACGAAATGATTGAGAGCATCCGGATTATTGCCATGGCGGTGGAGGAAGACCAGGTGGAGTACTCCGAGGCTTGCCTGCGACTCAAGGGCCTGTTGGATCACGTTGCCCCGGACCTGCTGGAAAAATCACCGTTCCGGGTGTTTCAGGAGGTTCACGACAAGATTCAGCACATGCCGACTCATCGGGCCCGGCAGGCCACCGACACCCGCTTTGTCGAGAAGATGGATAAAGAGCGCCATGCTGTCGAACAGGCCCATTCAGACGAGGTGCGCCGGGCAGCGACCGCCATACGGCACCACAGGTTCGATTGACCGGCGCCTATTTTGTAATTTTTTGTAACTGATAGCCGGGCGTCCAGAGAAATATAGCAAAGCAAATCAATAGTTTTGCTTTCCGTGCAAACCTGACGTTGCGCTCATGGATTCCGAAGCAGCGTTTGGTGCTTTCCTTTTCCCGTAGCTTGTCTAACTTTAAACAAGGACGCTGCCCCCACGCATCCGGGGCAGAAACCTGTGTTGTTGTCTCCTGATAAGTTTGGACGACTCTGCAAAGCGGTTGAATTTGCCGGCCTTCCAAGGCCGGCTTTTTTACGAGCCCTGCCCCATCATGCCTGCCATGGCCATGATGCTGTCTTTGCTGTTGACCAGCTCATCGAACTGTTCCTCCACAGCCTCTGGATCCAGGCCCAACTCCTCATATACGGAAGCGTCAGCCAGCTTTCCCGCTCCCAGGGCCACCCCTCGTTCTGTCAGCAACTGACGCCCCAGCCAAAGCAATCGCGCGTAATCGCTGTGGGGGCCATCGTAGGTGGGATTCTTTTGATACCGGATGGCCAGGGTTACTTCGTCGGGCATGCCCCAGTTTTCCATCAACTGGGCGGAGATCTGCTCACGGGTGATGCCCAACAGGTAGTGTTCGATCACGCTGGAATCGATATGCGGGTTCACTTCCAGAGAGCGGCAAACCAGTTTGAAATGGGGAGGAAACACCTGGGCCAGCACCAGGTGGCCAAAGTTGTGCAGCAGGCCAGCCAGATACGCCAGGCCAAACATCGGGCGCCGGCCCCTGGGCATCATACTCGCCAGAATGCCAGCCGATTGCGCCTGCCAGATGGCTTGCTGCCAGTAATCCACGTAGCCATCCGGGTGGTCTTTCGGGTGTTTGAGTGCCCGCCCCAGGGCCAGGCCCATGGCAAGGTTCATCACCAGATCAAAGCCCAGCACCCGCGACACCGCATCGTGCACCGAGCGCACCTGCCCCGCTGCGGCATAAAACGAGGACGACGCCCAGCTTACCACCTGGGCTGCCAGGCTGGGATCGCTCTCAACCACATCCACAAGGTCACCCATCACCGCGTTCGGGTTTACCCGAAGGTGAATAATGCGCTGGGCGGTCTCAGGCAGTGGCGGCAATTCCAGGGTATCTTCCAGTCGTTGCTGGATGCGCAGGCCAGTAAATTTTTTCAGCGCAGAGTGCAACTGGTCCCGATCAGCACCGTGATTGTCGAGATTCACAGAGATGGTGCCGGTATCCACCGCAAAGTCATGGCGTTCGGCCTTGGCGGTCAATTGGCGGAAATCCTCCGCTGGCATCATGATCGCCAGTTTCTGATCCGCCAATTCCAGGGCGACGGATTCCAGTTCATCAACCCTCTGGTCGATCACGGTCGGCCAACCGGTCAACGATGGCAAGGCGGGCAACTCCTGTAATCCGGAGCGCTGGCGCACCCGGACCTGCTCGCGCCGCTGCATCATCCTCAGGTCACGGCCAAGCTGTTTGTTCAGCGCTTCCAGATCCAGCAAGTCATCCCGCCGGCAAATAGCCTGCAGATTACCTTCGCTGTCATTCAGCAGCACCATACGCAACAGGTGCTGCGGCTGAACCTGGTTCGCGTTTCTCAGCGACACCCCCGCGGCGCTGTCACCAAGCGCTTGCTGAACCGAAACAGGGAGCTCCATAGCTTTCTCCAAAAGAAGGTTTGATACCTATTTGGCTGCATTGTGCAGCTAATTTCAAGCAAACTCTGGGCAGAAAGTGGGCCAGGCCACAATGTACCAACAGAGCTTGGTTTTGGCCTCACACCTCGCCGTACCGAATATTTTCTCCGAGCCACCGCCTGATCAGAGCGGACACCACCGCTGGCTGTTGCATGAGCGCCGGCGCCATCTCTTTGACGGGTTCAATCCAGCCCTTGTCCCGTTCAAAGTCCGCGAGCCTGAACTGCATCAGGCCCGTCTGGCGGGTACCCAGAACTTCACCCGGGCCACGAATCTCAAGGTCTTTTTCGGCAATAAAGAAACCATCCTGGCTGTCTCTGAGCGCCTGCAACCTTGCTTTTCCGTTATTCGACAACGGCGGGTGATACATCAACACACAGAAACTGGCCTGTTCCCCCCGGCCCACGCGCCCCCGCAACTGATGCAGTTGCGCCAGCCCAAGGCGCTCCGGGTTCTCAATGATGATCAGCGACGCATTGGGTACATCAACCCCCACCTCAATCACGGTGGTGGCCACCAGCAAGTCCAGCTCGCCACTCTTGAACCGTTCCATCACGCTGGCCTTATCTACGGCTTTGAGCCGGCCATGGACCAATCCGATTTTCAGATCCGGCAATCGTTCCGCCAGTTCCTGCGCTGTCACCTCCGCAGCCTGACACTGTAGCGCTTCGGATTCCTCAATCAGCGTGCACACCCAATACGCCTGGCGGCCTTGACGGCAGGCGGTGCGCACCCGTTCAACAATATCATCACGGCGGGAATCCGGCAGCACAACGGTTTCTATCGGCTTCCGGCCGGGCGGCAGTTCGTCAATCACCGAGGTGTCCAGGTCGGCGTAGGCACTCATGGCCAGGGTTCGAGGGATCGGCGTTGCGGTCATGATCAACTGATGGGGGGCCAACTGACCGCCGACGCCTTTCTCGCGAAGCGCCAGGCGCTGGTGTACACCAAAACGGTGTTGTTCATCGACAATCACCAGGGCCAGACGATGGAACTGAACCTCGTCCTGGAACAACGCATGGGTACCGATGGCCACCTGCGCCTGGCCGGAAGCAACCGCTGCCAAAGCCTCCTGACGTGCCTTGCCCTTGACCTTGCCAGACAACCAGGCGAGTTCAATCCCTAAAGGGGCAAGCCAACCCTGGAAGTTCCGGAGATGTTGTTCGGCCAGAATCTCCGTCGGTGCCATCAGGGCTACCTGGGCACCCGAGCCAATGGCTTGTAGCGCTGCCAGAGCTGCCACCACGGTTTTTCCGGAACCAACATCGCCCTGAACCAGGCGCAGCATTGGCACCGGCTGACTGAGGTCTTGCCGGATCTCCTTCATCACCTGCTTCTGGGCGCCAGTCAGGCTGAACGGGAGTTGCTCAAGGAACTGCTCCGGCAAATCACCGGTCGGCAACAGTGGGAGCGCCGCCCGGGCCTGAATCTGCTCACGCACCTGCAACAGGCTGAGTTGATGGGCCAGCAACTCCTCCATCACCAGGCGCTGCTGGGCCGGATGCCGGCCCTCCATCAGCAAATGCACCGCTGCATCGGCAGGCGGAGAATGCACCAGTTTGACCGCGTCAGTAATCCCAGGCAGTTGATAGTCCGATAACAGTGACGGCGGCAACCAGTCCTTGATCGGGAAACGGGCCAGGTAACCCAGGGCCTGTTGGCATAGGCCTCGCACCCGGGGCTGCTGAATGCCCTCGGTCAGTGGGTAGACCGGAGTCAGTGTCGCCTCACCGGCTGCTGCCATGGGCGGTGGGCTAACCTGGTATTCGGGGTGATAGAACTCATAACCGGCCCGGCCGGGGCGAACCTCGCCGAAGCAACGAACCCGAGCGCCTTCAGTCAGCTGATTTTTCTGGGCTGCGTTAAAGTGGAAGAACCGCATCACCAGAAAACCACTGTCATCCCGCAGGGTAACCTGAAGCGATCGACGGCGCCCCATTACCAGGTCAGCCTTCATGACTTCGCCTTCAACCACCGCAATGTCGCCGATACGCAAACTGCCCATGGGGACAACGCGGGTTCGATCTTCGTAGCGATAGGGCAAATGAAACAGGAGGTCCTGAATGGAATGGATACCCAGCTTGGCGAGTTTCTCCGCGAGGGCGCTTCCTACGCCCTTGAGCTGGGTAACGGAAATGTCGTCCAGTGACGTCATAACAGCCCTCAGGCGCGCTCAGCGACCACCGGCGTTGCCGTTTTCGCCTTTTCCATCACTCGGCACTGGCTGGCCGCCAGCGACAACACATCAATGGCTTTCGGGCGGGGGAAGGTTACGCGCCAGGCCAGGGCGACCGTGCGGAAGGGTACCGGCGGCGCAAACGGGCGCACCGCCAGGATATCTTCCTGGTATTTGATGGCGGTGGCGGCAGACAGGGGTAATACAGTGATCCCTAACCCGGAAGCCACCATGTGCCTGATGGTTTCCAGAGAACTGCCTTCAGTAACCAGTTCAGGTTGGCCGTTATCAGTGCGCTTGGTGATGGCATCAACCAATGGCGGGCAGGATTCCAGCACCTGGTCCCGGAAACAGTGGCCTGGCCCTAACAGCAGAAGCTGCTCTTTGGACATCTCTTCCGCCGTGATCTGGTCTTTCGCCGTCAGCGGGTGGTCAGCCGGCAGCAACACCACGAAGGGCTCATCATATAGCGGCAGCGTGACCACCTCCGGCTCTTCAAATGGCAAGGCGATGATGATGGCATCAAGATCGGAATGCCGGAGTTTCTGGCGCAGGTTGGCGGTGTAGTTCTCTTCTATGTAGAGCGGCATTTCCGGCGCGGCGCGGCGCAACTCCGGCAACAAGTGCGGGAACAGATAGGGACCAATGGTGTAGATGGCCCCCACCTTGAGCGGTGAGTTGAGCTGATTCTTGCCGTCCTGGGCCATGTCCTTGATGACACCCACCTGGTCCAGAACCCGCTGGGCCTGCTCGATAATCCGCTGGCCCACTTCCGTCACCCGGATACTGCTTTTGCTCCGCTCAAATAACGGAATGCCGAGCTCATCTTCAAGCTTTTTAACCGCCACACTCAACGTGGGCTGACTGACGTGACAACGCTCTGCCGCGCGGCCAAAATGCCTTTCCCGGGCAAGCGTAACGACGTATCGTAACTCGGTGAGTGTCATGGTGAGCTCCGGTCACAGGGTGCAGGTCGAAGTTTCACATACTTTATCAGCGAAAGCATAAGGATTGAAATTGTCTATGGCAATGACGGATCGCAAACATTCAACGCGAATCCTGGTGGCGGGCTGCGGCAAGCTGGGTGGCGACATCGCCTCCTTGCTGGCCGAGACGGCTGACGTGTACGGCTTGCGCCGGAACCCACACAAGGTACCGCCGGGAGTTACAGGTATAGGTGCCGACCTGACCCGGCCAGACACCCTGACGGGCCAGTTGCCAGAAAATCTTGATGTGGTGATTTATTGCCTGACACCATCAAGCTACGACGAACAGGGTTACCGGGGTGCCTACGTCACCGGACTACAGAATTTGATCCATGCCCTGGGTCCGAATTTATTAACCAGACTCCTGTTCATCAGCAGCACCAGCGTGTATGCCCAGAACGACGACAGCTGGGTGGATGAACACAGTGAGGCCAGGCCAGACCGCTTCACCGGGAAACTCATTCTCGAAGGCGAACAGACCGCCCTGAACAGCATTCACCCGGCCACCGTGGTCCGGTTCAGCGGCATTTACGGCCACAGCCGTCAACGCTTTCTGGAGGAGGTGCTTGAAGGGCGAATGAACCCAGAGCCCCCTGCCCCATTCAGCAACCGGATTCACGAGCAGGATGCGGCCCGGGCGGTCGCCTGGCTGACAGAAAAAGCCATGAAGGGAGAACCATTGGACGATCTCTACATTGGTAGTGATTGCGAGCCGGTGCGGCTGGATGACGTGGTAGCGTGGGTTCGGCAGCAGGTGCCGTGTAAAGATCCGGTGGAGGGTGCCCGTAAGGGAGGCAGAGCCGGCAGCAAGCGATGCAGCAATCAGCGCCTGCTGGCCACCGGCTTTGAGTTCCGGTACCCCGATTACAAGGCAGGATACCGGGAACTCATCGACGGCCTTAGCTGAGCACCATCACGGCTTCCATTTCCACAGGCACACCTTTCGGCAACGCCGCCACGCCCACGGCAGCGCGTGCCGGGTAGGGTTCCTGGAAATAGGTCGCCATGATTTCATTCACGGTGGCAAAGTTGGCCAGGTCGGTCATGTAAATGTTCAGTTTGACGATGTCTTTCAGCTCACCGCCAGCGGCCTCGCACACGGCCTTCAGGTTTTCAAACACCTGGCGGGTCTTGGCGGCAAAGTCACCTGCGACCACTTCCATGGTTTCCGGGTCCAGCGGAATCTGGCCAGACAAATACACGGTGTCCCCGGCTTTCACCGCCTGGGAGTATGTACCAATCGCCTGGGGGGCGTTTTCAGTCTGGATGACAGATTTGTTGGTCATGACCTGTAATTTCCTCTCGTTCAAAACGCCAATCGTCACCCTTCGCCGTGGCCACTGTCAACCATACCTCGGTCTGGTCAGTGGCGAACCCGGCTGATATGGGTCACCGCCCGAATGTTGCGCACCCGGCGCATCACCCGCGCCAGGTGTTTACGGCCATTCACGTGAACCACCAGGCTGACAATACCGAACTTGGCATTCTGCTCTTCCACGTTAATCCGCTCGATGTTGCCATCGGCCATGGCAACAGCGTTGGCCATTTCTGCAATCACACCGCGCTGACGCTCCAGCTCTACCCGCAACTCCACTGAGAACTCATCGGTGATGTCTTTCGCCCATTTCAGGTGGGTCAGGCGGGCACGGCCTTCGTCGTCTTCCGGCAGACGGGAGCATGTGTCGGAATGAATGACCATGCCGTTGCCGGAATCCATCATGCCGACCACCGGGTCGCCCGGAATCGGTTTGCAGCAGTTGGCAAAGCGCACCAGCATGCCTTCGGTACCGCGAATGGTCACCGCACCCTGTTTGTCGACCTCCACATTCTCCAGACTGGCCGGACCATCCAGCGCTTCATTGCCAGATACCAGCTGCCGCGCCACCAGGTAAGCCATGCGATTGCCCAGCCCGATATCGCCGATCAGGTCATCAAAACTGTTGACCTGATTGTGGTTCACCACGGCCTGTTTCTGGGCATCGCTAATGTCCGCCAGCTTGGCACCGAATCCTTTCAGGGACTTTTTCAGCAGGGTTCTGCCCAGCTCGATGGACTCTGCCCGCTTGCGGGTTTTCAACACATGTCGAATGCTGCTGCGGGCCTTACCGGTGACCACAAAGCTCAACCAGGCGGGGTTCGGCTTGGCGCCGGGCGCGGTGATGATCTCGACGGTCTGACCACTTTGCAGCGGCTGGCTCAGGGAGGCGAGGTTGCGGTTGATCCGGCAGGCAACCGCAGCGTTGCCGATATCGGTGTGAATGGCGTAGGCGAAATCAACCGATGTGGCGCCGCTGGGCAATTCCATGATGCGCCCTTTAGGCGTGAACACGTAGATTTCGTCAGGGAACAGGTCAACCTTTACGTGCTCGATGAACTCCATCGAGTCATCCGCCCGCTCCCGCATTTCCATCAACCCTTTCACCCATCGATCAACCCTGGACTGATTGATGTTGGTGACTCCGGAATCGTCGGTTTTGTACATCCAGTGCGCGGCAATCCCGTTATTGGCGATATGCTCCATTTCCTCGGTGCGGATCTGGATCTCGATGTTGACGTGCATCCCGAAAAGGGTTGTATGCAACGACTGGTAGCCGTTGGCCTTGGGCATGGCAATATAGTCTTTGAAGCGGCCCGGCAGCGGTTTGTAGAGGCTGTGCACGGCACCCAGAATACGGTAACAATCGTCTTCCGTGTCTGTGATGATCCGAAACGCATAGACATCCATGATTTCATGAAAGGATTTCTGTTTGAACTTCATCTTGTTGTAGATGGAGTTCAGGTGTTTCTCCCGGCCCTGAATGCGCCCGGGCAAACCACGTTCTTCCAGTTTCTCCTGCAGCTTGCCCCGAATCTCATCAATGATCTCCCGGTGGCTGCCCCGCAGCTTGTCGACCGCCTTGGAAATGTACTTGGACCGCATTGGGTACAGCGAGGAGAAACCAAGATCTTCCAGCTCTGTGGAGATGGCATGCATCCCGAGCCGGTTCGCAATCGGGGCATAGATATCCAGGGTTTCGGTGGCAATGCGCTGGCGCTTTTCATAGGGCATCGGCCCCAACGTGCGCATGTTGTGCAGGCGGTCTGCCAGTTTGACCAGGATTACCCGGATATCCTTGGCCATGGCCAGGGTCATTTTCTGGAAATTCTCGGCCTGGGCTTCGGCTCGGGAGCGGAATTCAATCTGGGTCAGTTTTGAGACACCGTCCACCAGCTCAGCGACGTCTTCACCGAACTGTTCTGTCAGCGCGTCTTTGGGAATTCCGGTGTCTTCAATAACATCGTGGAGCATGGCGGCCATCAGGCTTTGATGGTCCAGTCTCAGCTCGGCAAGGATATGGGCTACGGCCAGAGGGTGGGTGATGTAACGGTCGCCACTTTTACGCATCTGCCCTTCATGGGCCTGCTCCGCGTAATAGTAAGCCCTTCGCACCTGATTGATGCGACTGGTATCCAGATACGAACTGAGCTCTTTGGCCAGTTCTTCAACCGTTGCCTCTTCCGACACCGCGCCTCCAGTGTTCTCTGTTCGCCAGGGACAAAAAAGCCCGAATGCATGCATCCGGGCCTTTCCTTGTCCTTCCAGCAGGTTTCTATAGCTACACTATAAAACTGCGGTGACAGATTTCAATGGGTCTCAATCGCTGGCAGGTAAATGTACGCACTCCTGCCGTCGATTTTACTCGTCGTCGTCTTCGGTCAGCAGATCGCGAGTAACCTTACCTTCGGCGATTTCACGCAGGGCGATAACCGTCGGCTTGTCATTCTCTTCAGCTACCATAGGCTCTGAACCTTTGGTGGCAATCTGGCGGGCGCGCTTGGTGGCCAGCATGACCAACTGGAAGCGGTTATCAACGTTTTCCAGACAATCTTCAACGGTAACTCGTGCCATTATCTTCCCCGACAAAAAAGAATCACTGATTTAGCAGACCGCGTAGTTTACTGCCCCCGGTTCAATTTGTATACAGGGAAAACCAGATTCAATCCCGACTGACCAGACCCGCCAGCAGTTTGCCGTGGCGCAACTGTTGCACCGACATTTTCAGTCGCTGGGCGCGGGTGATGGCCAGCAGGTCAGCCAATGCCACGCCGAAATCGTCGTTCACCACCAGGTAGTCAAACTCGGCAGCGTGCCGACACTCTTCTTCCGCCTCTGCCAACCGGCGCTCGATCACCTCCGGCGCATCGGTGCCGCGGCCAATCAGGCGCTCACGCAGCACCTCCGCGGAGGGCGGCACAATAAAGATACCGACGCACTCGGGAACCAGGCGGCGAACTTGCTCGGCGCCCTGCCAGTCAATTTCCAGGATGACATCCCGACCTGTCGCCAGGGTCTCGCGGACCCACGCATGTGAGGTGCCGTAGTAATTGCCGAAAACATCGGCATGCTCCAGGAAATCGCCCTCGGCAATCATCGCCTCGAACTCATCACGGCTGACGAAGTGGTAATTCACGCCGTCTTGCTCGCCGGTGCGCATGGGCCGGGTGGTGTGAGACACCGACACACCCAGCTGCGAATCCTGACGGAGCATTTCCGCGACAAGGCTGGTTTTGCCCGCGCCCGAGGGAGCGGAAATTACAAACAGGGTACCCTGCTCACCGGCCTGGCTCATGGCTTACTGACTCCAAATACAGTTTGCGCAGCCCCGGGGGCCTGCGAGAAAGCGGTGAATTATACGGGGTTTGACTTATATGCGCATCCCGAGCCGTGTTCTACTGATAATATAGCGTGTTAAACCCGTACACCGGGGCCATCAGCCCCTCACCCTGAATCTGCCGATTAGTGGAAGCCCGGAATGGACAAACTCCTGATCATCATGGACCCGAAACACAAGCACCAGACCGCACTGAGCCGGGGTATTGAACTGGCCCGGGCAACCGGTGCCAGCCTCGAGATTGTGGCCTTCGTGCATGAATATCTCGACGCCCTCCCCTCCGACCCGGTGATTCAGAACAATGCTCGGACGGCGCTGATCGAGTTACGCCAGGAATGGCTGGAGAAAATGCTGGCACTGGCAGGCTGCGACGACCTGAACGTGGTCGCCCACACTGTCTGGGCTAAGCAGATTCACCAATGGATTAACGAGCATTGCGAACGCGAGAATATCAGCACCGTGGTGAAAACCGGGCACCGATCCGAGACGTTCCTGTACACACCCACCGACTGGCACCTGATTCGGGAATGCCCGGCGCCGGTGATGCTGGTGGCAGACAACAAATGGAAGAAAGCACACCCGATTCTGGCCGCCATTGACCTGAGCTCGGAGAAGCCGGTCAAACGGGCCCTGAACAACCGGATTATTGATCATGCCTGGCAGCTGGCCAAGGCCATGGATACCGAACTGCACCTGGTGCATGCGCTACACACGTCGGTGGTGCTGGCTGATCTGGACATCATTGATACCGCCGCCCATACACGCAAGCGCGAGGAAGAACTGAAGCCCAGAATCGAACACCTGCGCAACACCTGGCACCTGAACCCGGAGCAGGTTCACATTGTCGCTGGCCCGGCACAAAAAGTGATCCCGAGTGTCGCCAACAAAATCAAGGCTGATATGGTGGTCATGGGCACCACCGGCAAAACCGGTCTGGCGGCCAAAGTTATCGGCAATACGGCTGAGAAAGTGCTGACTCACCTGAGGACCGATCTCGTGGCCATTAAACCGGCCGAGAAGGTATAAGGCAGAAACGGGCCGGTCTACTCCGGCCCGCGACAATCATTCAAGGTTTTGCACCTGCTCCCGAATTTGCTCGATCAAAACCTTGAGGTCCACCGCCGCGCGGGTAACCGCCGCGTCAATACTTTTACTGCTGAGGGTATTGGCTTCCCGGTTCAGCTCCTGCATCAGGAAATCCAGCCGCCGGCCGATGGCATCATCGTTTTTCAGGGTATCGGTCACTTCACTGATATGAGCCTCCAGCCGGTCCAGTTCCTCAGCCACATCACTCTTCTGCGCCAGCATCACCATTTCCTGGGCCACACGCTCCGGCTCCAGCTCCACTTTTGCTTTATCGAAGCGATCCCGCAGATTCTGCTCCTGGGCGGCCAGCAGCTGCGGCATTTTCTCCCGCACTTCTGCCACCAGCTTGCCCATGGTGGCCAGACGATCCTCAAATAACGGCCTCAAGCGCTCGCCCTCCCGTTCGCGAACGGACATCAGCTCTTGGACCGTGTCTTTGAAAAGACCGGCAGCCGCCTCTTTCGCCGCGCTGTAGTCTTTCTCCGGCAACGACATCACGCCTGGCCAACGCAGAATATCCAGTGCATTAATATGGGCCGGGTTATCGAGGATGCGGTTGATGTGGTTGGCCGCCTCGTTCACCGCCTTGGCCATTTCATCGCTGATTTCGAAGCTCTGCACCTCGTTCTCGGCAGACTGCAGGCGCATGGAGACATCCACCTTGCCCCGCTTTAACCCCTGACTGCGCAGCTCTTCTCGAAACCGGTTCTCCAGTTCCCTGAACGCCTCCGGCAAACGGAAAGACGGCTCCAGGTAGCGGTGATTTACGGTACGGATCTCACAGGTGAGCGTACCCCATTCGCCCTGGGTATCCTTGCGGGCAAAAGCAGTCATGCTGCGGATCATATTGGCTCCATAACCGATAAACAGAAGCATTGAGTTTAACAGGGTATTTGCCCAGGCGGCGAACCCGACCAAAGATCACCCTGCAGGCCACCGCCCCGTGCTTGCTACGTGTTATACTCGCGGACCTTTCAGCGATTTCGACCGGCACCGCCCGGAGATGTATTTTCATAAACAGGACACACTATGCGACCAAGTGGCAGAACGCCCGAGCAACCCAGAGACGTCCGCATCACTCGCAACTACACCCGCCATGCCGAAGGCTCGGTTCTGGTAGAGTTTGGTGATACAAAAGTCATCTGTACCGCCTCTGTTGAGAACAAGGTACCGCCGTTCCTGCGCGGCGAAGGCAAAGGCTGGATCACCGCCGAGTACGGCATGCTGCCCCGTTCTACCGGCAGCCGCATGGGCCGCGAAGCCGCCCGCGGCAAACAGGGTGGCCGCACCGTGGAAATCCAGCGCCTGATCGGCCGCAGCCTCCGCGCCGCGGTTGACCTGGAAGCCCTGGGCGAGCACACCATCACCATCGACTGCGACGTTATCCAGGCCGACGGCGGCACCCGCACAGCGGCCATCACCGGTGGCTGCGTGGCATTGGTTGACGCTTTGAACCACCTGGTAGCCACCAAACGCCTGAAGAAATCTCCCCTTGTTCAAATGGTGGCAGCGGTCTCCGTTGGCGTTTACAAAGGCACGCCGGTAGCGGACCTGGACTATCCGGAGGATTCCGAAGCGGAAACCGATATGAACGTCATCATGACGGATAAGGGTGGCTTCATCGAAATTCAGGGAACTGCGGAAGGTGCGCCGTTCGAGCAAACCGAACTGGATTCCATGCTGGTTCTTGCGCGTAAGGCGATTAACGAGCTATTTGAAATCCAGAAAGAGGCTCTGGGCGCTAAAGCCTGACAGCCTATTGAGAACTAGCGGGTTCGGAGGGGGAAGCCTTTCCGGGACCCTCTCCGGCCATGGATGGCCGGAGCGGAGCGCACATGGGTGAGGCAAGCGTTTATGAAGCGCAGCTTCATGCGCAGACGAACGACAGCAATCTATGATTGCTGGCCGGACCCGCTTGCGGGGGCTCGTAGCGTGTCCCGGAAAGGCTTCCCCCTCCGGACACGCGGTCGACTATCTCAACGCTTAAAATCCAATCTCGATATCGTAATCCATGATCACCGGCGCGTGATCAGAGAAACGGGTGTCTTCATCAATCCAGCCATCACGGATGGTCTTACGAATACCCGGCGTCAGCAGCTGGTAGTCCACCCGAATACCCGCCTTCTTACGGGAGCCCTCGGTTTGCTCCGGCCACCAGGTAAACTGATTGCTCTGTTTGTTGATTTCCCGGAAACCATCAATACAGCCCATCTCATCAAACAGGCGATCAAGCCATGCACGCTCATGGGGCAGGAAACCGGAGAAATCCGTCTTGTGGTACAGCGGGCTGGCGTCCGTCACGTGGTGGGCGGTCTGCAGATTGGCGCAGAAAATAAACTGCCGGCGCTTGCGCAGGGTCTTCTGCATATGCAGGCCGAACGCTTCCATAAACTCGTCTTTGTGGTCGAGCACGGTCAGGTCATCTTCGCCAATCAGCTCGTCTTCCCGGCCAAGGGCGCAGGGCGCCAGCACGCAAGCCACCGAGACCTTGTCGAAATCCGCCTGGATAAAGCGACCTTCGCGGTCTGCCTGCTCATTAGCAAACCCGTACATGATGGCCTTCGGAAAATGGCGAGTGTAGATACCCACACCACCGTGTTCATTCAACTCACCATCAATAAAGTAGGCCTCATAGCCTTCCGGAATCAGGTGTTTGTCTTCTACTTCATAGGCACGCATGCGGTGGTCCTGCACACAGACGACATCAGCGTCCTGCTCTGCAAGCCAGTCAAAAAAACCCTTCTCAACGGCCTGTTCAAGACCATTGACGCTGATTGTAACTACCCGCATACATGTTCCCTGATTCGGTTTGTGTGTATGATACCGGTTTTACGCTTTAATTAAAGATCAAACCCCGCCAGAAGCCTTGCCATGCACGACTATCAGCAAAATTTTATCGAGTTTGCCATTGAGCGGAATGTTCTGCGCTTTGGAGAGTTCACGCTCAAATCCGGCCGAACCAGCCCCTACTTTTTCAATGCCGGGCTATTCAATACCGGAAACGACCTGTTACAGCTAAGCAAAGCCTATGCCGCAGCCATCGAACGCAGCGGCCTGAATTATGACATTATTTTCGGCCCCGCCTATAAGGGCATTCCGTTGGCCACAGTGACCGCTATGGCCCTTGCAACAGACGGTAACAGCAAACCGTTTGCCTTCAATCGCAAAGAAAAGAAAGATCATGGTGAGGGTGGCAATATTGTCGGCGCCCCACTACAAGGTAAGGTACTGATTGTAGATGACGTAATCACTGCCGGCACCGCCATTCGGGAATCCATCGACCTCATTCGTGCCGCTGGCGCGGAGCCCGCCGGCGTGCTGATTGCGTTGGACAGGCAGGAGAAAGGCAATGGCGAGTTATCCGCCATCCAGGAAGTGGAGCAGGAGTTCGGCATCCCCGTTGTCAGCATCATTCGTCTTGAGCAGGTACTGGACTACCTGAAGTCCAATCCGGAGTTTGCCGGCCACGCGGAAACAGTGGCCAGCTACCGGGACCGTTACGGAGTCTGACCATGCACCACCGTGTGTCCAAATCAACGGTTATTGCCAGCCTGGCCGCAGCAGGACTGCTGCTGTCCGCCAGTGTGCAGGCCAATATGTATCGTTACACGGATGACAACGGTCAACTGGTGATCAGCAGCACCATCCCGCAGGAGGCTACCAAACGCGGCTACGACATCCTCAGCACCAATGGCCGGGTGATTGAAACCATTCCTCCCGCCCCCACAGCCGAGGAAATCGCCGCCCGGGAAGCGGAAAAAGAGCGCCAACGTCAGGCCGAGATTCAACAGGAACAGGATCGCCAGCTGTTGAAGCGTTTCAGCCATCCAGACCAGGCTGTTCGCGCCATGCATCGGAAGATTCGCGAGCTGGAAGGGATTATCCAGTTAAAGCGAGGCAATATTTCCGTGATTTCCAGCCAGCTTGACAACGAGCAAAGCCGGGCGGCCGATATGGAGCGGGCCGGCAGGGATATTCCGGAAGCAACCCTGGAAAGGATTCGTCGGCTGGAGTCACAGATCCGCGACGTGGAACGGGAAATCGCCGCCCAGCAGCAAGATATCAATGCGATGAAAAAGGAATTTGAGGCGGATATCAAAAGATTGGAAGTCGTTACTGGCCAGGAGCGGACGCTCCCCCTGGAGCCGGAATAAATCTTTGTGTTAGCGGAAATGACAAAGGGCGCTCACAAGAGCGCCCTTTGTGGTTCCAGCTCGCCGTTGTGATCAGGCGGAAGCTGTTTCCTTCTTGGCTGCCGTCTTGCGAGCCGCAGGCTTGCGAGCGGCCGGCTTCTTGGCAGTAACGGCTTTCTTAGCGTCCTGAGCGGCTTCGGCTACGTCTTCTGCAGCGCCGGAAACGGCATCAGCGCCTTCAGCAGCTTCTTTCTCCAGCTTGGCAACCAGTTCGGCGGCAAAGTTGCCGAAACGGCTGTTCAGGCTGCGCAGCTGCTCGAACAGGTTCTCGGAGTAACCGGTGTAACGCTTGCGCAGGGTCTTGACGCTGTATTCGCGGGCTTCCGCTTCCAGCTTCTCTGCATAATCGAACGGCTTGGAAGCCAGCTTCTTCTGCTGCTCTTCCGCGGCATTGATGCCTTTCTCAACGATGTCCTGCAGTTGTTCCTGGTAGGATTTCAGCTTACCCATGGTAGTTCTCCTTGACATTAGGATCGGTTCGGCACCACAAGCCCTTGCTTCTGCGTGCCTTTGGTAACTTTCACCTGCCAAGGTACGGCTAAAAATTAGAATGTTCATACTAAAACCCGCATTTTCGGTTTTTACGGATAGTTCACTTGATCGAAAGGCATCGACTGGCATAATCGCACCTTGTTTGAGGTAGCCCGTCTCCCGGTTTTATTCAGGCTCCATACGATCAGTAACCAGAGAGCCAGCCACGGCTCCGTATGCGAGTTGACCATGAAGAATCCATTGCCACCCGTGCCCGGCCGGTTAGCCTGCGCGCTTTCAAAGTCAGCCCTTTGCTTGCTGATTATTACCGCTTCCCTTTTGACCACTGGCTGTCAGGAAGACACGCGCGCCAGCAAACTCGACTCCCAACGCGCTTCAGAAGTTTCCGATGCAAGGCTGAAACAGGCGCAATCAAACCTTCTGGCCACGTTGGGGCAAACTCCGGCAACCCAGGAAAGTCGCCAAGCCGGCGATAGCGTTACCCCCCGCACACTGGCCTGGAATCCACCCATGACCCGCGAAGATGGTTCGTCATTGGCACCGGGCCAGATCTCTGGATATCGCATCTATTACCGGATGAAGCACAAAAATGATTTCAATATCATTCCGCTGAACGATGCCAGCACAACCCGTTACCGCCTCGAGGGCATGCCCCCCGGCGCCTACGAATTCTCGATTACGACGGTCGATGTGGATGGGCTTGAAAGCCGGCGCTCAGACCCGGTGGAAGTCAATCTGATCTGAGCGCAAAGGAAAGGTGCCAGGTTACCAGCGGAAGATGACCCAGCTGGGCACCAGCAGGTCTGACTCGGTGTCCTGAATCCAGCCACCGCCCTCAGCCGGCACCAGGTAGTATTCAGGGCCCACCTCCGGCACCACCTTGATCTCCATCAGCTGGCCGTTAACCCGGTATTCGTAGAACACTTCGTTCTCCCCCGGACGAATCACAATCTCCGGCCCACCGTCCGCCGGCTGGTAATCGGAAATCACCACGGGCTCCTGCGGAGTAACCACCGGAGTGGCATCCAGAGCCCCCTCTTCCTGGGCCAGGCCCGGTACGGAGAAACAGCCCAGCAGCAGGGCGGAACAGGCGATTCGTTTCATTTTCGTGGTACCCTTTGGTTCATCCTTTTCGTTAGCGTTACACAAGCCAATCCACGCTTCAATCAGAATCCGGACCTGTTTTGACATGACTGAAAAAAAGACCCCACCTGTGGTTCTGGTAGACGGATCTTCCTACCTGTTCCGCGCCTACCATGCCCTCCCTCCGCTGACCACCAGCAAGAATCACCCCACCGGGGCCATTAAAGGTGTGATCAGCATGCTGCGGCGGCTGGAGCAGGACTTTCCGGAATCGAAAGTCGTGGTAGTGTTCGATGCCAAGGGTAAAACCTTCCGTCATGACATGTACGAAGAGTACAAGGCTAATCGGCCGCCCATGCCGGAAGACCTGGCCGTGCAGATCGAGCCGATTCACAACATCGTACGGGCCATGGGCCTGCCGCTGCTGATTGTGCCGGGAGTGGAAGCCGACGATGTAATCGGCACCCTGGCCCACGAAGCCACCAGCAAAGGTATTGATGTGGTGGTGTCTACCGGCGATAAAGACATGGCGCAACTGGTAAGCGACCACGTAACACTGATCAACACCATGACCGAAACGGCCATGGACCGGGACGGTGTGGTGGAGAAATTCGGCGTAAAGCCGGAACAGATCATCGACTACCTGGCCCTGGTGGGGGACAAGGTGGACAACATCCCCGGCGTGAACAAGTGCGGCCCGAAAACCGCAGTAAAGTGGCTGCAAGAATATAACGACCTGGATAACCTGATCGAGCACGCCGGCGAAATCAAAGGCAAGATCGGTGAATACCTGCGCGAAGCCATCGACACCCTGCCCCTGAGCCGGGAACTGGCCACCATCCGCCTGGATGTCGACCTGGACTTCGGCCTGGAAGATCTGCAGGAGCGGGAACAGGACGACAATTCCCTGCTGGAACTGTTCAAGGAATACGAATTCCGAAGCTGGATTGCTGAGTTGGAGAACACCGAAGGTTCCGCCAGCGACCAACGTGAGCGCTCCACCGAGCAGGAATCCGCAAAACCGGTAGAGAAACAGTATTCCGTGGTTACCGAGCAGGAAGAGCTGGATACCTGGCTGCAACGACTGAAAGCCGCCGACCAATTCGCTTTCGACACCGAAACCACCAGCCTGCGCTATATGGACGCCGAAATCGTGGGTGTGTCTTTTGCTATCGAGCCGGGGGAAGCGGCCTATGTACCTCTGGGCCACGATTACATGGGGGCACCGGATCAACTGGACCGCGACCATGTGCTTAACCAGCTCAAACCCCTGCTGGAAAGCCCGGATGTGAAAAAGATCGGCCAGAACCTGAAGTACGACAAAAACGTGCTGGCCAATCACGGCATCCATCTGGAAGGCATCGGCGACGACACCATGGTGGAGTCCTATGTACTCAACTCAGTGGCAACCCGCCACGACATGGATAGCCTGGCCCGGGAATACCTCGGTGAGCAGACCATCACCTACGAATCCATCGCCGGCAAGGGCGCCAAGCAGCTCACCTTCAACCAGATTGACCTTGAAAAGGCCGGGCCCTACGCCGCCGAAGACGCCGACATTACCCTGCGCCTGCACCAGGCTTTGAGCCCGAAACTGAAAGAAACCGGTAAGCTGGAATCGGTTTACCGGGATATCGACCTGCCGCTGGTACCGGTGCTGTCGCGCATGGAACAGCGGGGCACCCTGATCAGCGCCAGCACCCTGCGCCAGCACAGCCAGGAACTGGCCGAGCGCATGGCGGAACTGGAGAAAGAGGCCCACGAGGTGGCCGGCGAAAGCTTCAATCTGGGGTCCACCAAACAGCTGCAGGCCATTCTGTACGACAAGTTCGGCCTGCGCGTGATCAAGAAAACTCCGAAGGGTGCACCCTCCACCGCCGAGCCAGTATTGCAGGAACTGGCCCACGAGCACGAACTGCCGAGACTGATCGTGGAACACCGTAGCCTGAGTAAGCTAAAGTCCACCTACACGGACACCCTGCCAGAGCTGATCCATCACCGTACAGGCCGTGTACACACCTCCTACCATCAGGCGGTGACTGCCACGGGGCGCCTGTCGTCCTCCGAGCCGAACCTGCAGAACATTCCTATCCGCACTCCGGAAGGCCGTCGCATTCGCCAGGCCTTCATCGCGCCGGAAGGCTACAAACTGCTGGCGGCGGACTATTCCCAGATTGAGCTGCGGATCATGGCGCACCTGTCCGGCGACAAGGGCCTGCTGAGGGCCTTCGAGCATGGCGAAGACATCCACAAGGCCACGGCCGCCGAAGTATTCGGCGTCAGCCTGATTGAAGTCAGCTCCGACCAACGCCGCAGCGCCAAAGCCATCAACTTTGGCCTGATCTACGGCATGTCCGCCTTCGGCCTGGCCCGCCAGCTGGAGGTCGACCGCAAGACCGCCCAGGAATACATCGACCGCTATTTCGAACGTTACCCGGGCGTACTCAAATACATGGATAACATCCGCAAGCAGGCCCACGACGATGGCTACGTGGAAACCCTGTATGGCCGGCGCCTGTACCTGCCGGAGATCAACGCCCGGAACAAACAGCTGCAACAGGCTGCCGAGCGCACCGCCATCAACGCGCCCATGCAGGGGACCGCTGCCGACATCATCAAGCGGGCGATGATCGATGTGGACCAGTGGCTGCACACAGAGCATGCCGACGATGCCTGGATGACCATGCAGGTGCACGACGAACTGATCATCGAAGTGCGGGAAGAGGCTCTGGAGACCGTGCGCAAGGGCCTGGTGCAGCGAATGCAGGCTGCCGCCAAACTGGACGTACCGTTACTGGTAGAAGCCGGCACCGGAGACAACTGGGACCAAGCTCACTAGGCCTGAAACCTAACCCGATAACGCCCTGTTTTTGTTCATTTTCACTGGAAAAGCACAATAACAGGGCGCCCTTCCCCCTTCACTCCGCCTTCCCGCTACGTTTAAGCGCCTCCCGATCACGGCACGAAAACTGCACAGATCTGAGGGTCTGGGCTCTTTGATGCCCTATGCCGTGACAGCGATGCGAGGCCTTTCCATGAATTCCGTAGCGAATGAACGCAACTGGTTATTCGACCCATCCCACCTGAAACTGGTGCAACAGTGCCGCCGGCTTATTCAGTCTGAATTCGGGGTAAAGCTCCACCTGAACGAAGACCACCTGGCGGAGCACCTGGCTGAATACGCAGGTAAAACCCGATCGAAACATTTGGTGCATACCTGGGAGGCACTCAAACAGCGGGTGCCGGAGCTGGGAAAGTTAGATGCGCAGCCAGCAGCGGCCAAAACCTATCGCGGGCAGGAGATTGCCGGTTCAGAGGAGGAGACCGGCGGGGAAGAAGCCCGACCACGGAAGAAACAGGTTATCTATCGTGGTCAGGTAGTTGGCTGACCCGGACAGGCCGGATCAGCTATCGAGAAGGACAGCCGCTTAGAAGGCCTTGCTGAACTCGATGGCGGCGCCCCAGGCGCTCACATCGTACTCTGCCTCATAGCTTGAAAAAGGGTCTGTCGGGTTATCGATTGTTCCATTCGGTGTTAGGACATAGGAACGATCACTGACTTTCGGATCATCTTTGAACAAGAGCGTTCCAACAGCCGCATCAACTGTCCAACCAGACTGAGCGTGCTTCCATTGGGTACCGAGAGTCAGCCAGTGACGGTCTGTAGATGGAATACGCGCAGTTACAAATTCATCGACCGGTGACTGATCAAACGCATAGCCCGCTTTGAAGGCCCATTCCGGAGTTGCTTGCCAAATACCGCCGACATTTAGTTGCCAAGTGTTCTTCCACTCTTCCGGAATATGCGTCAGTTGATTAGGCATACCTCCGGGACTCTGAGAGGTCAGGGGCTGGCTGGCGTCACGGCCGTATATATCCAGAGCAGAAAAGCGACTCCACTTCGAATAGGTTGCACCTGCCAGCAGGGTGATTTCGTCATTTAGCTTATGACGAATGCCCACCGCAATGCTTTCCGGGATCGCCAAGGGCACAAGTGCTGGCTCAGTCGAATCCAAAGGAACTGCAACACCTTCAAAGGGTGTACCTGTAGGCCCTTGGACCGAAACATCTGTGAAAGTAGCGTCACCTTTGAGCTCAACTGTCGTGCCTGTCTGCGCAGTCAAACCAAGCTGAGTGCTCTCGTTCAGTTCGTAGAGAAAACCTACCCGGAAAGTAACCGCTATGTCATCACCCTCAATGTCAGCATAGCCTTCATCTGTGACGTTAGGCGCTGCACCGTTAGGCGATGTCTGATTGGTGCCAGAATTATCCATAAAACGGGTCACCCTACCATCGATGTACATGATGTTCAGGCCCACACCCATGGACAACCCTTTGCCGTTATTCAATGCTATGGAAGGAGTGAACGCTATTGCCGTCAACTCTGTTTTATCGGCAAAGTAACGCCCCGAAAAGTTACGCTCATAATCTCCGGCCAGCCCGTAGGGGGCGTGGAGACCAAACCCGACATCAATTCGATCATTTACTTCGTGAGTAAGATAAAAACTTGGCAGAATCGCAGCATCGGCAATATCTCCACCATTACCGGATGGATCTACCGGAACACCAGGAACTTGCCGGGTCACCTGAATAGTTTCAGGCTTTGCTTCTGCATCTATATCCAAGACAGCTGCACCGAATGAAATATTCGTTCCAGACAGCTGACTCATACCCGCTGGGTTAAAAATTACAATGCTGGCATTCTCAGGATTAGCCGCCGCACCGGCATTAGCAGTACCCATGGCACTGGCGCTCTGCTCGTTCAAGGCGAAACCGCCAGCCAGAACAGTGGACGGGGCGGCAAAAGCTGTCAGGGTGGCAAAGCGGATGGCCTTTACGAGTGCATTGGTATTCTTGTGCATGGTGTCTCCTTTGTTTGTCTCGCGCGGAGTATACGCAGGGCACCACAATGGCCTCAAATGCCAAAACTACTGGTTGCAGGCGCTAACAAATTACGACTTTGGTATAAAGGCGGCCCTGGAAGGGCCGCCTGGAAAGAGGGTAAAACGCGGGTTCTGATCAATCGTCCTGGATGGTCAGCTTGTCAACCGACGATGACAGCTTGTCGGCACCCTGGGCATCGGCACCGAGCTTGATCATCAGGCGCAGATCGTTCGCGGAATCCGCGTGGGCCAAAGCGTCTTCATAGGTGATGGAGCCTTCGGCGTACAGCCGGTACAACGCCTGGTCAAACGTCTGCATGCCGGATTCGTTGGACTTGGCCATCAACTCCTTGAGCTTGTGCACTTCGGCTTTCCGAATCAGGTCCGCCACCAGCGGCGTGTTGATCAATACTTCGATAACCGCCTTACGGCCTTTGCCATCCGGCGTGGGTACAAGCTGCTGCGCCACGATGGCCCGGAGGTTCAGGGAAAGGTCCATCCAGATCTGGTTGTGCTGTTCCGGCGGGAAGAACTGGATAATCCGGTCCAGGGCCTGGTTGGCGTTGTTGGCGTGCAGGGTGGCCAGACACAGGTGGCCGGTTTCTGCGAACTGTACCGAATACTCCATGGTCTGGCGGGTACGCACCTCACCAATCAGGATAACGTCCGGCGCCTGACGCAGGGTGTTCTTCAGGGCAACTTCAAAGCTTTCGGTATCGATGCCCACTTCCCGCTGGGTGACGATGCAGCCCTGGTGCTGGTGTACGAATTCGATCGGGTCTTCGATGGAAATAATATGGCCACGGCTGTTGCGATTCCTGTGCCCAAGCATGGCGGCCAGGGAGGTGGACTTACCGGTACCGGTGGCGCCCACGAACATGATCAGGCCACGCTTGGTCATTGCCAGGTCTTTGACAATCTCGGGCAGCGCCAGGTCGTCAATCTGGGGGATTTTCACTTCAATCCGTCGCAATACCATGCCGCACAGGTTGCGCTGGAAGAACGCTGACACCCGGAAGCGGCCAATGCCCCGGGCACTGATGGCGAAGTTACATTCGTGGGTTTCTTCGAATTCGGCGCGCTGTTTGTCGTTCATGGCGCCGTAGACAAACTCCCTCGTCTGCTCCGGCGTCAGCGCGTTCTTGGTGACCGGGAGCACTTTCCCGTTTACCTTCATGCTCGGCGGCACACCCGCTGTAATAAACAGGTCCGAACCGCCTTTTTCCACCATCAGCCGTAACAGTTTTTCGAATTCCATTTTTTTACCCAGTCTTCATTGTTTGGTGCCTGGGTGGAGCGGGTGCAGCTTCCCGGGACACGCTGTAAATACGTCCATGTAAGCTTGACTGCAGCATCCATGCTGCAGACAGTCCCGGGAAGCTGCACCCGCCCCACCCGTCAAACTGTATTCGGGGAGTCTGATGAACTCCCCTTCCGCTCCTGGCACCAACAACATGGCCCGGAGCAATCCAGTTAAAAGTTATCAGGCATCTTGGCCTTGGCCCGCGCTGCTTCACGGGAAATAAGACCCTTCTGCAGCAGACGCTCCAGGCACTGATCCAGGGTCTGCATGCCCAGGGAACCGCCGGTCTGGATAGACGAGTACATCTGGGCAATCTTGTCTTCACGAATCAGGTTACGGATTGCAGACGTACCGATCATGATCTCGTGGGCGGCAATACGGCCGCCACCCATTTTCTTCATCAGGGTCTGGGAGATAACCGCCTGCAGGGATTCCGACAACATGGACCGCACCATGGACTTTTCCTCAGCCGGGAACACGTCCACCACCCGGTCGATGGTCTTCGCAGCGGAGGTGGTGTGCAGGGTGCCGAACACCAGGTGGCCGGTTTCGGCGGCGGTCAGGGCCAAACGGATGGTTTCCAGGTCCCGGAGCTCACCTACCAGGATGATGTCCGGGTCTTCACGCAGGGCAGAACGCAGGGCTTCGTTAAAGCCCAGGGTATCCCGGTGCACTTCCCGCTGGTTGACCAGGCACTTTTTCGAGTCGTGAACGAATTCGATCGGGTCTTCGATGGTCAGGATATGCTCATAGCGGGTGTCGTTGATGTAGTCCATCATCGCCGCCAGGGTGGTGGACTTACCGGAGCCGGTGGGCCCGGTGACCAGCACCAGGCCACGGGGCACGGACGAAATATCCTTGAACACCTGCCCCATGCCCAGATCTTCCATGGTCAGAACCTTCGAGGGGATGGTCCGGAATACAGCGCCGGCGCCACGGTTCTGGTTGAAGGCGTTTACCCGGAAACGGGCCACACCCGGCACCTCGAACGAGAAGTCGGTTTCCAGGAACTCTTCGTAATCCTTACGCTGCTTGTCGTTCATGATGTCGTAGATCAACCCGTGCACTTCTTTGTGCTCCATCGGGGGCAGGTTGATGCGGCGCACGTCGCCGTCGACACGGATCATGGGGGGCAGACCGGCAGACAGGTGCAAATCCGATGCGCCCTGTTTCGCCGAAAAGGCAAGCAGTTCAGTAATATCCATAGGATTCCTCGGAGGGCTTTTTCTTTTAGTCCAGAAGCGGCAAACTCACACTATGAGCAGCATAGCAGACAACATCGGGAGCGTAACCCGACGCATACAAAAAGCAACATTGAAGGCAGGCCGGGACCCCGGCAGTGTGCGCCTGTTGGCAGTCAGCAAGACACGCCAGCCAGACGAACTCAGGGTCGCTGCCAGTGCCGGCCAGGTTGCCTTTGGTGAAAACTACCTTCAGGAGGCGATGGACAAGATTGAAGCCCTGAAGGATCTCAATCAGATTGAGTGGCACTTTATTGGCCCCATCCAGTCCAACAAAACCCGGCAAATTGCGGAAATGTTCGCCTGGGTGCACAGCGTTGACCGGCTGAAGATTGCCCGCCGCCTGAGCGAGCAGAGGCCTCCCGGTTTACCGCCATTGAATCTGTGCCTGCAGGTCAACATCAATGACGAGGACAGCAAATCCGGCTGCACGCTGTCCGAACTGCCCGAACTGGTGGATGAGATCGGCGATTTGCCTAACGTGAAATTGCGCGGGTTAATGGCGATTCCCGATCCAGACCAGTCCGAGGCAGGGCTACGAATGAGTTTCCGCAAGCTAGCCAATACCCTGCGGGAACTTAAACAGGCGTTTCCTGAGGCCGGCCCAATGGACACCTTGTCCATGGGCATGTCGGATGATCTCGAGATCGCCATCGCAGAGGGCGCCACTTGGGTTCGTGTCGGTACGGCTCTTTTTGGGGCACGACCACCCAAACACAGCCAGAGCTGAAACCGCTGGTTCCTGCTATCATCGCATTCAACGAATTCACTGACCAAAGCCCTGGAGTGACCCTTGAGCACATCACCCACGATTTCTTTTATAGGTGCCGGCAACATGGCCAGCGCCATCATCGGCGGCATGCTGGAGAACGGCTACCAGGCCGGTAATATCTGGGTAAGCGCCCCTGACGATGGCCACCTGCAATCCGTCCGGAAGCGCTTTGGTGTCAGCGTTACCACAGACAACCGGTACTGCGCCCAACAGGCGGATATTGTGGTACTGGCTGTTAAGCCCCAGGTGATGGCGGATGTCTGCCACGACATCGCCCCGGTGGTGCAGAACACCCGCCCGCTGATGGTTTCCATCGCCGCAGGCCTGACCGCTGAAACTCTGGACACCTGGCTTGGCGGCGGCATGCCGCTGGTTCGCGTGATGCCCAACACACCATCGCTGGTTGGCAAGGGTGCCGCCGGGCTGTTTGCCAACGCACAGGCCAAAGACGCACAGAAGACATCGGTACAGTCGATGTTCGAAAGCATCGGCTCAGCGCTGTGGGTGGACGACGAAGACCAGCTGCACGGCGTTACCGCGCTTTCCGGAAGCGGCCCGGCGTATTTCTTCTTGATGCTTGAAGCTCTGGAAGGCGCCGCCACCGAAGCCGGCATTGCACCTGAAACCGCCCGGGCACTCGCTATTCAGACCATGGCTGGCGCGGCCGAAATGGCGGCCCGAAGCGACGATGACCCGGCGCAGCTCAAACGCAACGTCATGTCCCCCGGCGGCACCACCGAGCGTGCAGTGAATACCTTTGAGGACGGCGGCCTGCGGCAACTTGTGAAAAAGGCCTATGGCGCGGCGTTTGATCGCTCCCGGGAAATGTCCAAAGAACTGGCAAATAAATAGTAACCGTTAACGGAGACACAGCTACATGCTGGCAGATATTGTGATTACGATCCTGCTGATCGCGTCTACCTTCTACATGACCATCGTACTGCTGCGCTTCCTGCTACAGCTGGCCCGGGCCGACTTTTATAACCCGATTTCCCAGTTTGTGGTGAAGGCCACCAATCCGCCGCTACGCCCGCTACGCCGCTTCATTCCCGGCTGGGGCGGCATTGATGGGGCAGCGCTGGTACTTGCTGTCATTATCCAGGCCATTACCTTCTTCCTGATCCTGGTGGCCCTGAACGGCGGGATTCCCGGCATCAATCCTATTACCCTGCTCGTCTGGGCCGTTTTGAATGTGCTCAGCCTGATTGTCAAAATCTACTTCTGGTCGGTGATTGCCGTGGTGGTCGTCAGCTGGATTGCCCCGCAAAGCAGCCACCCAGCTATCCAGCTGGTAGCGCAGATTACCGAACCGGTCATGCGACCGGTGCGTAGCATCATGCCTTCCATGGGCGGGTTGGATCTGTCACCTATTATTGTTTTCCTGATTCTGAACGTCATTTCCGTGGTGATTGACCATATGAAGATCGCTGCGGGCCTCGGCTCCATCGGCCTGGGAATGTAACCTGCCTCACAGATATACATTCAGTTACAGTTTTCTCTAATTCAAAACACCAAGGGCTTCAGCGTCAACAGCATGATTCTGAAGCCTTTTTTTGCCAGATCCCGATAAACCGCAAAAAATGCCGACTGGCGCATCCCACCCAACTGACTAAAAAGGCTACCATTAACGTCATTTAATCTCGGAAGTCGCGCAGAAGGATTATCCAATGAATCAGCAGGGAACTCTGTCGCAGCAGGTTGAGGCGTACCACAACTGGAAGAAAGAGCTGATACGGCAGATTGGCCGGTACCGGCTCTGGCTGCAAGATAACAATCTATTCTCAGAAGACGTCAGCATCCGAATTCGCCATGGCCTGGAACTGCTCATTGAAGATGAGCTGACCATTGCCTTTGTAGGTGAGTACTCCCGCGGCAAGACCGAGCTGATCAATGCCCTGTTTTTCTCGGAGTACGGTCAGCGCATGCTGCCGTCCCAGGCAGGCCGCACCACCATGTGCCCCACGGAGCTGTTCTTTGATCGCAGCGCCAACCAGAACTACCTGCTGCTTCTTCCCATCGAGACCCGTACCGGCGAACTTTCTCTGCAGCAACTGCGCAAGCAGCCAGAGCGCTGGGTAAAGCACGAGCTGGACGAGCGCAACCCGGAAGTCATGCGCGAAGTGCTGGCCGAGGTTGCCCGCATCAAAAGCGTGACCCCTGATGAAGCACGCCAGTTAGGCTTTGACGAAGCCATGCTGGAGCATGATCGCAACAATCCCGGCAATGTACTGGTGCCAGCCTGGCGCAACGCACAGATCAGCATTCGCCATCCGCTGTTCGAACGCGGCCTGCGCATCCTCGACACGCCGGGGCTGAACGCTCTGGGGTCCGAGCCGGAGCTGACCATCAGCATGCTGCCAAGGGCCCATGCGGTCATTTTTGTATTGAGTGCAGACACCGGCGTAACCGCTAGCGATATGGCCATCTGGAAAGACCATATCGATACCGAACACGCCGACCACAGGGCCGGCCGGTTTGCCGTGCTGAACAAGATTGATGTGCTGTGGGACGACCTTCAGGGTGAGCAACACACCGCCGATGCCATTGAGCGGGTGCGCACCTATACGGCGGAACATCTGAGCATCCGCCAGCAAGACGTTATCCCGCTGTCGGCAAAACAGGGGCTGCTGGCCCGGGTACGCAAAGACAATGAGCTGTTCAGGCGTTCCAATATCGGCCAACTCGAGCAACTGATCATCCAGCGCATCCTGATGCAGAAGGAGCAGTTGATTACCCAGAACCTGATCAACGATCTTCTGGGCATGCTTCAAAACAGTCAGGCGGCCATGCAATACCGGCTTGAATCACTGGAAGAAGAACGCCAGGCCTGTGCCGGCGCCACCATGGACAAGGCCGCCCTCAGCCGGCTGGCAGAACGCGCCCAGAAAGACTATGACTTCTACTACAAAAAGTTGATCACCCTGCGCTCCTCCCGCCGGCTCATGGATTCCCAGGGAGAGATGCTAAAGAACCTGGTGGCCGAGGATCGTTTTGAAAATCACGCCGCCAAGGTTCGCAACACAATGTCCAAGAGCTGGACGACGGCCGGCATGAACCGGGCCATGGACCATTTCTTTGAGCTGCTGGAAAGCGACCTGACCAACCTGCTGGCCGAAGGCCGGCTGGCAGAAAAGATGGTCGGCGCTATCTACCGCCGCTACAACGAAGACACCCGGGCCAGGCACCTGGAGCCCATCCCGCTGCGGGCGGGCCGCCACGTGATCGCCATTCGGGAACTGCGCAAGAAAGCCAAGCGTTTCCGCATCAGCCCGAAAAACCTGCTGACCGAACAGTCCCTGCTGGTGCGCCGCTTCTTCAATGTTATGGTGGGCGAAGCCCGCACCCTGCACGGAAGGGTGCGCAAGGATGTCGAACGCTGGCCCCAGGAAGCCCTGCTGCCAATCATGCAGTATTCCATGGAGCAAAAGCAGTTGCTGGAGCACCAGATCCGTCGCCTGCGCGACATGGTCCGCAGCGACCGGGACAGCCGTGCCGAGCGCCAGCGCCTGGATAATGCCATTACCGACCTCCGTAAGCAGCTGGAACTGGCCGATGCCATGATGCGGCAAATCCGCAAACCGGCCCCCACCATGATTCAGCAGAAAGTGGTCAATATTTCAGGCGCGATCTGAATGGCCGGGGCCCGCTCGAACATCGCGCGGGCCCCGATAACGACACCGCAGTCACGCGCCGGTTGCAGCAACCCCCACCCGCCTTTAAACTGCACTGCTGTCGCGCATTTCTGAACACTCCAAGGCCAATGGCCAGACACTTGTGGACCGGACCAGGAACTCATCACCGCCATGCCTGATTCCCTGCCCTCGGACTCCGTGGGCCTTGTAAGCCCCCAAACCATTCACTTTGACACACCGATCGAACTGGCGTGCGGCCAGATTCTGGACAGCTACGACCTGGTGGTGGAGACTTACGGCACCCTGAATCCCGACGCCAGCAACGCGGTGCTGATTTGCCATGCCCTCAGCGGCCATCACCATGCCGCGGGCTATCACAGCATGGAAGACAAAAAGCCCGGTTGGTGGGACAGTTGCATCGGCCCGGGCAAGCCCATCGATACCAATCGTTTTTTTGTGGTCAGCCTGAACAACCTGGGAGGCTGCCACGGCAGTACCGGCCCCAATTCCACCAACCCGGCAACCGGCAAACCCTTTGGCCCGGATTTCCCGGTGATTACCGTTGCCGACTGGGTAAAAAGCCAGGCCTGCCTGGCTGACCACCTGGGTATTGAACAATGGGCCGCAGTGGTCGGCGGCTCGCTGGGTGGTATGCAGGCGTTGCAGTGGAGCCTGGACTACCCGGAACGGTTACGTCACTCGGTGGTGATTGCCTCCACGCCCCGGCTCAGCGCCCAGAATATCGCTTTCAATGAAGTGGCTCGCCAGGCCATTACCTCCGACCGGGAGTTCCATGACGGCCGATACTACGATTTTGGCGCGGTACCCCGTCGGGGCCTGATGCTGGCCCGTATGGTCGGCCACATCACCTACCTGTCCGACGCCTCCATGGGTGAGAAATTCGGCCGGGAGCTGCGGGAAGAGGCCTACAAGTTCGGGTTCGACGCCGAGTTCCAGGTGGAAAGCTACCTGCGCTATCAGGGCGAACGTTTCTCCGAAAGCTTTGATGCCAACACCTACCTGTTGATGACCCGGGCCCTGGACTACTTCGACCCGGCCTACACCGCCGGCGGGGATCTGGCCAAGGCTCTGGCACCGGCAAGCTGCGAATACCTGGTGCTGTCGTTCAGCACCGACTGGCGCTTCTCGCCGGAACGTTCTGAAGAGATGGTGAACGCCATGATCTCTGCCCGAAAGAAGGTCAGCTACGCCGAAATTGACGCCCCCTGGGGTCATGACGCGTTCCTGATTCCAACCCCCAGGTACACCGACATTTTCACCGCCTATATGGACCGTGTGGCACGGGAGGTGGGCGCATGAGACCAGACCTGGAAATCATCCAGCAGTGGGTCCAGCCGGGGCATCACGTACTGGACCTCGGTTGCGGCAACGGTACCCTTCTGGACTTTCTTCAGCGGGAACGGGGCGCAACGGGTTTCGGCCTGGAGATCAATCCGGACCACATCACCACCTGTATGGCGAAAGGGGTGAGCGTGATTGAACAGAACCTGGACACCCAGGGGCTGGACAACTTTGACGACGGCATGTTCGACGTGGTTCTGATGACCCAGGCCCTGCAAGCGGTGAGGCGACCGGACAAAGTGATCGAAGAGATGCTCCGGGTTGGCCGAGAGGGCATCGTCACCTTTCCCAACTTTGCCCATTGGCGCCTGCGCTGGGGACTGGCTCTGAGTGGCCGTATGCCCGAATCCGACGCACTACCGTATAAATGGTATAACACCCCCAACATACGGCTATGCACCTTCAAGGATTTTGAAGCCTTGTGCCGTCAGAAAGGCATCCGCATCAAGAGCCGCCGGGTGGTAGACGGTCAGCACCAGAACAGCTGGCTGGCCAGGCTCTGGCCGAACCTGTTGGGGGAAATTGCCATCTATCGAATCACGCGGGAGAACCCATGATGATGACTCGTTCAATAACTCGCCTAATGACCCTGACCCTGGGACTGCTGTTATTCGCTCAGGCGCAGGCCGGCCAGGAAGACTTCGGTGACTACCAGGTGCGCTGGAGCGTTTTCCCAAGCACCTTCCTTGACCCGGAAGTAGCCAGGGCCAACAACCTGCAACGCAGCCGGGGCATTGGCATCATCAACATTTCCATTATGACCGAAGGTGAACATGGCCAGATCCGGCCGGTTGGCGGGCAGGTACAGGGCCAGGTTACCAATGACATCCAGCAGGTGAATTTCCTGGCCTTCCGTCGTATTCAGGAGGGTGACGCGGTCTACTTCATTACCCAGTACCAGCACCGCCCCGGCGACCTGATGACGTTCAACATCACGGCCCGGCCCACTGGCCACAACCGGGATCTGCCAGTTCGTTTCTCCCATACCCTGTTCAATGACTGACACAATGAGCCAGAAATTTGTCATCGCCAGCAATAACAAGGGCAAGATTGCCGAACTGACAGAACTGCTCAGCCCCCTGGGGTTGCGGCCGGTTGCCCAGGGCGAACTGGGCGTGAGCGAGGCCGAAGAACCGGCGGTCACCTTCGTTGAAAACGCCATCCTCAAAGCCCGCCATGCCGCCCGGGAAACCGGGCTGCCGGCCCTGGCAGACGACAGCGGCCTGGCTGTGGATGCCCTCAATGGCGAGCCCGGCGTGCGCTCGGCGCGGTACGCCGGCGACGCCGCTTCCGACGCTGACAACGTGGCGGCACTTCTGGATGCCTTGAAGGACGTTCCCGCCGCACAACGCAGTGCCCAGTTCCATTGTGTTCTGGTGTATCTTCGACATGCCGACGACCCCACGCCGATCATTTGCCATGGCCGCTGGCCCGGGCAGATCCTGACCGAGCCCCGGGGTGACGGCGGCTTCGGTTATGACCCTGTATTCCTGGCGCCGGAGTTCAACTGCAGCGCCGCAGAACTGACCCGGGCACAGAAAGGCAAGATCAGCCATCGGGGCCGGGCCCTGGCCAGCCTGCTGGAACAACTCCAGGCGGAGCGGTAAACCCATGACCGCCACCCCGGTTGCGGTCTGCCCGCCACTGAGCCTGTACATCCACGTGCCCTGGTGCGTGCGCAAATGCCCCTACTGTGACTTCAATTCACATGCCGTCAAGGGGGAAATTCCGGAAACGGCCTATCTGAACGCCATTCTGGAGGATCTGGATCAGGACCTGTTCTATATCCAGGGGCGCCCTATCGAAACCGTCTTTATCGGCGGCGGTACTCCTTCCCTGATGAGCGGCGCCTTCTACGAACAGCTGTTCGACGGGCTCCGCCAACGCCTGCCTTTTTCGAGCGATGCGGAAATCACCCTGGAAGCCAACCCCGGCACGCTGGAAGCAGGTCGCTTCGAGAGTTTCCGCGAGGCCGGCATTAACCGGCTGTCCATCGGCGTGCAAAGTTTTCACCCGGAACACCTGCAAGCCCTCGGCCGTATCCACGATCAAGCCATGGCCCACCGGGCCATCGAATCCGCCCAGACTGCCGGGTTCGACAATTTCAACATCGATCTGATGCACGGCCTGCCGGGGCAAACTCCGGAACAGGCAGTGAACGACCTGCAGGCCGCCCTGGCCCACGGGCCAACCCACTTGTCCTGGTATCAGCTTACCATTGAGCCGAACACCGAATTTTTCTCGCGGCCACCGGCGTTGCCAGACGACGACCGGCTCTGGGAGATTTATCGGCAAGGAACCGCTCATCTTCGGTCAGCGGGCTTCGACGACTATGAGATATCGGCCTGGAGTTTGCCCGGCCGGGCAAGTAGGCATAACCTGAATTATTGGACGTTTGGTGATTACCTGGCGCTGGGTGCTGGCGGGCATGGCAAAGTCAGCCTGGCTGACGGCAGAGTTCTGCGATACTGGAAAACCCGGCAACCAGACGCCTACCTGCAAAGGATCGGCTCCCGCACCTCCGGCAGCGAAGACCTGGAACCGGAGGATCGGCCACTGGAGTTCATGATGAACGCGTTACGCCTGAAACGGGGCACCTCCGAGCAACTGTACTTAGAACGTACAGGTTTACCCTTGTCGTCAGTTGCGGTACAACTTGAGCAATTACGCAAACAACATCTGCTGACCCCTGATCGCCTGCAGGCGACCGAGCAAGGACAGCGTTACCTGAATAGCCTGCTGGAGCACTTCCTCTGATGAATTCAGCTCAGCACACCGTGCCATCCGGGCCTCGCCCGATGAAACCGCCCATGAAGGTATCCATCGTGGTGGCGGTGGCGCTGTTTCTGGTTCTGATGGCCATCAACCAACCCCTGAAGACCGGTTCTGCCCCTCAGGGCATTGTCAGCTTCCAACTGGCAGGCACGGCAGACCAGGCCTACGCCATCATCCGCAGCTGGCGCGAGAACGGCTTGATCTGGGCAAAAGCGTCATTGTGGGTAGACTTTCTGTTTATCGTGGCTTACCTGGCCGCGCTGTTGCAGTTGACCAGACACTTCACCCGGGACAGGCCCGGCATCCGGGAGCGCAAGGTCGCACGCTGGGTGCGCGCGCTGTTTATCACGGCAGGGCTGAGTGACGTGGCGGAAAACATTGTACTGCTGAACAACCTGAGCCCGCCCACAGACTCCATGAGCATGACCGCCACTATCCTCGCGTTGATCAAATTCACCGGGCTGCTGCTCGGAGTGGCCGGACTTGTCATCATCCGGGCTGCCCGCCGGCATCCGCTGAGCCACTCCTGACACTGTCCCGCCTCAATTGGTGCGATAGAACAACAAATCCCAGACTCCGTGGCCAAGATTTTCACCACGCTTTTCGAATTTGGTGATCGGACGGTCATCCGGGCGCGGTGAGTAGCCACCCTGCTCCTGAGTATTGGCGAACCCTTCCGAATCGTTCATCACTTCCAGCATGTGCCCGGCGTAGTTTTCCCAGTCCGTCGCCAGGTGCAGAATGCCACCAACGCGGAGTTTGTGACGAATCCTCTGAACAAAGTCGTGCTGGATCAGGCGACGTTTGTGGTGCTTTTTCTTGTGCCAGGGGTCCGGAAAGAACACCATCACACGGTCCAGGCTGGCATCTGGTAAGCACAAGTCGATGACGTCATTGGCGTCGATATTGTAAACGCGCACGTTCTCAAGTCCGCGATCCTCCACCTCTTTGAGCAAGGCTCCAACACCGGGCAAGTGCACTTCCACACCGATAAAGTCCTGCTCGGGGGCCGCTTCCGCCATATCCGCCAGGGATTTCCCCATGCCAAACCCAATCTCCAGATTCAGCATGTTGTCCCGGCCAAACACTTCCCTCGGGTCGATCATGCCGTTGTCGCGGCTCAGGCCGTACTTGGGCCAGCTGCGTTCATAGGCTTTTTTCTGACCCTCGGTCATCCGGCCCTGGCGCAAGACAAAACTGCGAACACCGCGGCGGGTGGTGATCGGGTTGTCGCCGGAGGCATCGTGCGTCTCATGCTGGTCAGTCATCTGTGGTCCTCAACCGTCAATGCGGATCTGATTTAGGGAACGTTACCCGCCAGTTTACCAGAGTAGGCCGCCTCAAGCGGAGACAACCGAGCTTTGCCCCTGTTGACGGTCCAGTTGCCGGTAGCCGAGCGCTTCCATCAGATAGTTTCGGGTTACCGCTGGCTGGTCATCCAGGTCCGCCAGGGTGCGGGCCACTCGCAGAATTCGGTGCAACGCCCGCGCAGACAACCCCAGTTTCTCCATGGCTCCGGACAGCAGTTTCTCGCTCTCCGCATTCAGATGGCTGGCCTCGTGCAACGCCTTGCCAGCAAGGGCCGCATTGAGCACGCCCCGTTCTGACTGCCTGGCCCGGGCCCGTAACACCCGTTCCCGGACGCTGGCGCTGGACTCTCCGGTTTCACCCGCCCCCAACAACACGCCCCCGGCCTGCACCGGCACTTCAACGTGCAGGTCAAACCGATCCAGCAACGGCCCGGATATCCGGGAGCGATAGCGCATGACCTGCTGCGGCGTACACTGACACTCCATGGTCGGATGCCCACTGTAGCCGCACGGGCAAGGGTTCATAGCAGCAACCACCTGGAATCGGGCAGGAAAAGTGACCTGCCGTGCAGCCCGACTGATGGAAATTTCACCGGTTTCCATAGGTTCCCGCAATACCTCCAACACGCGGCGCTGGAACTCTGGCAACTCGTCAAGAAACAGTACGCCTCGATGGGCCAGGGAGATTTCTCCGGGCCTTGGGCTGCTACCACCTCCCACCAGCGCCACCGCCGAAGCGGTATGGTGCGGGGAGCGGAATGGAGCCTGCCGCCAACCACCGGGCTTGAGGGGAAGGCCGGCGACCGAATGCACACTGGCCACCTCCATGGCCGCGGCGTCGTCCAGGGCTGGCAGTATGCCGGGCAGCCGGCTGGCCAGCATGCTTTTGCCGGTGCCTGGCGGGCCAAACAGCAGAAGATTGTGCCCGCCGGCAGCCGCCACTTCCAGGGCCCGTCGGGGAACCTGCTGGCCCCGGACGTCCGCGAGGTCCAGCCCCTCGTCCCGGGGCCCGGCTTCTGGCTGGGCTCGAGCTACCGGGGATATCCGGGCGCGACCAGACAAATGCTCACAGACGGTCAGTATGTGGCTGGCGGCAAACACGTCATCATCGCTGGCCAGCGCGGCCTCTTCAGCATTGTCTTGGGGAAGCAACAGCGCGCGACCGGCGCCTCTTGCCGCCAGTACCGCCGGCAATACGCCTTTCAGGGGCCGTAATGCGCCATCCAGGGACAACTCGCCAATGAACTCGAGGTCTTTGAGACTTTCGGCGGGAATCTGCCCGGAAGCGGCGAGGATGCCAAGGGCGATGGGCAGGTCGAAGCGTCCACCCTCTTTGGGCAGGTCTGCGGGGGCCAGGTTAATGGTGATTCGACGGGCGGGGAATTCGAACCCGGCGTTGATCAAGGCACTGCGAACCCGGTCTTTGCTCTCACGCACACCGGTTTCCGGCAAACCAACAATCGACAGGGCCGGCAGTCCGCCAGACAGATGCACTTCAACAGTCACTGCCGGTGCAGACACACCGATACTGGCACGGGAATGGACAATAGCAAGCATGGCAACCTTCCTTGGCAATCAGTTTCTTACAAGTCCCGGCCGCTGCATCCTGCGGGCCGGGCCAGACCGGTCATTATGAGGACAGCTTCTGCTCGAGTTCGGCAACCCGCTTCTCAAGCGCTTCCACTTTTTCACGGGTTCTCATCAATACCGCCTGCTGGGCATCGAACTCTTCGCGGGTGACCAGTTCCAGCTTCGACATGACCGTCATCACCGTTGCTCTGGCCTGGGCCTCAAAATCGTCTTTCGCAGCCCGAGCCATATCCGGAACGAACTGGCCAAACTGGCCCTGTAACTGAGCAAAAAAGTCCTGTGGCCCTTTCATAAATCACCTCTGAGAGTCTCTGTTTCCCGACGCGGCAAACGCCGTGGCTGAGTCGCTATCCGCTTTGGTGGGAGTGTATCACACCGCCGCCCCTGCCATACTGTGCCCTGTCCGCATTATAATGGCGGCGGATGGCTAACCCGGCCATGCTCTTTTTTGAGCCAAGGGCGGGCTCATCGCACCAAGTTGGTGCGCGTTATTGCGCCATTCTGGAACAGGATATAACCAACAAGCTGATTTAAAACATTTTTTTTGCGTTGGCACACCCGATGCTAAAGCTCTCGTACGCAATCCGCACAATTGATGTGCGAGGTGGCAGCATCCCGAACTCAACAACCGGCCGCTGGCCCTCACTGTTGGGACGGCTTTACCAAGGAGAAAGCAATGAAACTTGTGACAGCGATCATCAAGCCTTTCAAATTGGATGATGTCCGTGAGGCACTATCCGAGATTGGCGTACAAGGCGTAACCGTCACTGAAGTCAAAGGCTTCGGTCGGCAAAAAGGCCACACAGAGCTCTACCGTGGCGCGGAATACGTGGTGGACTTCCTGCCCAAGGTCAAAGTGGAAATCGCCATTGGCGACAACCTGCTTGACCAGGTCATCGAAGCCATCACCAAGGCGGCCAATACCGGCAAAATCGGCGACGGCAAGATCTTCGTGACCGAACTGGCGCAAGCCATCCGGATTCGAACCGGCGAGACTGGCGAAGAAGCGGTCTGACAGCAGACTGACTCTGAAAAAAGCCAACGCAAAAAATTTATAACCTAAGAGCCTTGTGCGGAGGGCCTCCTATGGAAAGCACTGTTTTTGAAATACAGTACGCATTAGATACGTTTTACTTCCTCGTGTGTGGCGCATTGGTCATGTGGATGGCAGCAGGCTTTGCCATGCTCGAGTCCGGCCTGGTGCGCTCAAAGAACACCACTGAAATTCTGACCAAGAACGTCGCCCTGTACGCCGTTGCCTGCACCATGTACATGGTTTGCGGCTACGCGATCATGTACGGTGGCGGCACCTTCCTGAGCGGCATCACTGGCATGGGCGTTGAAGAAGGCTTCGAGTATGAGGCTGCAGCAACCTACGCGCCATCCGCTGACTTCTTCTTCCAGGTGGTCTTCGTTGCTACAGCCATGTCCATCGTATCCGGTGCCGTGGCCGAGCGCATGAAGCTCTGGGCATTCCTGATCTTCGCTGTGGTCATGACCGGTTTCATCTACCCGATGGAAGGCGCCTGGACCTGGGGCGAAGCTGACGTCTTCGGCATGTACAACCTGGGCGATCTTGGCTTCAGTGACTTTGCCGGCTCTGGCATCGTACACATGGCTGGCGCAGCTGCGGCCCTGGCTGGCGTCCTGCTGCTGGGCGCCCGTAAAGGCAAATACGGCCCGAACGGTGAGATCCGCGCCATTCCCGGCGCCAACCTGCCCCTGGCCACTCTGGGTACCTTCATCCTGTGGATGGGCTGGTTCGGCTTCAATGGTGGCTCGGTTCTGGCGACTGCTTCCGCAGAATCCGCTAACGACGTCGCCATTGTATTCATGAACACCAACGCCGCAGCGGCTGGTGGCGGTCTCGCAGCTCTGATCCTTGCCCGACTGATGTTTGGCAAAGCTGACCTGACCATGCTCCTGAACGGTGCACTGGCTGGTCTGGTGACCATCACTGCCGGCCCGGACACCCCCACTCCGCTGCTGGCAACCATCTTCGGTGCCTTCGGTGGCCTGCTGGTGGTGGTAAGCATTGTGACCCTGGACAAGCTGCGTATTGATGACCCCGTCGGTGCCATCTCTGTTCACGGCGTCTGCGGTCTGCTCGGCCTGCTGCTGGTGCCGGTTACCAACGGCGACGCCAGCTTCAGCGGCCAGATCATCGGCGCCATCACCATCTTTGTCTGGGTCTTCGTGACCAGCCTGATCGTGTGGAGCATTCTCAAGGCGGTCATGGGCATCCGGGTATCCGAAGAAGACGAATACGAGGGTGTGGATTACTCCGAGTGTGGCATGGAAGCCTATCCAGAGTTTGTCAGCGGCAAGCAGTAAGCCAGCCTGACAACCACGAAAAACAAGAAGGGCGCCAAACGGCGCCCTTCTTGTTGCTGTTCCTGGCGCTCCGTCACTAACAGACGCCCTGGAACAATTGGTCATCCGCGTGCCGCAGATACAACATCAATTCCATTTCCGCTTCGTGGACACTGTCAAACGGCCCCTGGATCGAGCCCTCGCGAGTCTGGAAAAACCACTGTCCGTTGACCAACGAGAACCGCTCACTACGAAACCAGTGACGATCCTGTTCACCTTTGCGCGTTTCCATAACAACTCCTTTCACTCCGAACACAGCACGATGATCAATAAATGACCACACTGTTTCAGCATAGCTCAGAGTGCGGAGCTGTCTAATTTTTGTCAGGCCTCTTCGGGGCGCACCGCGTCTTCCAGCGCATCCACCATAAACTGAGGCATCGCCAGGGCTCCGTGGTGAATGCCGGCGTTGTAATAGCGGGTCACGAACGGGCGGTTGTTGGCGTCTTCCTCACGGAAATACTTCAGCGGGTTATCCTTGCTACCCATGGTGCAGCTCCACCACCCGGTCGGGTAGACAGGCTGAGGGAACGGCAAAGTCTGTACGTGGCCGAAGCCGGCCTTCTGCATATCGCTGTGGATGTCTTTGATGATGCTGTCCGTGTGCAACAGCGGCGATTCACTTTGCTGCACAATAATGCCGCCCTCCCGAAGCGCCGCCATGGCGTCCCGGTAGAAATCCAGGGCAAACAAGCCTTCGGCGGGGCCCACCGGGTCGGTACTGTCGATAATCAGCAGGTCGATGCTGTTGGGCTCAATATCCCGCATCCACTTGATACCGTCGCCAAAAAAGAAATTTGCCCGGGGGTCATTATTGGCCTCACACAACTCCGGAAAGTATTTTTCCGACATGCGGGTAACCCGCTCGTCGATTTCCACCTGCCAGGCCTCCTCGACACCGGGGTGCTTGAGCACTTCCTTCAGGGTTCCGCAGTCTCCACCGCCCACGATCACCACTTTCTTCGGGTTCTTGTGAGTGAACAACGCCGGGTGGGTCATCATCTCGTGGTACAGAAAGTTGTCACGGGTGGTCAGCATCACGCAACCGTCCAGCACCATCAGGTTGCCAAAGGTTTCCGTTTCATAGATTTCCAGCTTCTGGAACGGCGTCTGCTCTTCGTGCAGCTTGCGCTTGACCTGCAGGGAAAATGCCGTGCCCTGATCCTGGAACACCTCGGTAAACCAGCCTTCGTTCAATACCGTCATCTGTACCTCCCATTCATTGCGCCACCACGGGGTCGGGGCCTGTTCAAAGGGGCGTATTGTAGGGGGCCCAAGGCCATAGCCAAAGTACTATTCCCCCTCGCCGCCCCGTATTTTTCACATTTCAGGCCACTCGTGGCCTGGCAATGCTTTCGATCCGGCCTGTCAGGTCCTACAATGCAGCCTGACAACGGCCTGCGGGCCATTCCGGTTTCCTGACAGGATAGCAACAATGCCTGAAACCACAGCCTTACCTGCCCACAAGGTTTATAACATCGCTCACTGGAGTGATGGCTACATCGCGGTGACTCCCCGGGGTGAAGTCGAGATCTGCCCGGACCGGGGGCGGACCGCAGCCCGCATCAACCTTCCTGACCTGACCCGGTCTCTGGCCGAGTCCGGGGTTGCCCTGCCGGTACTGATCCGTTTTACCGACATACTGCACGACCGGGTGAACAAGCTTTGCGGCGCCTTCAACAAGGTGACCGCCGAACAGGGCTACAAGGGCCGCTATACCGCGGTCTACCCGATCAAAGTGAACCAGCAGCGACGGGTTGTGGAAGAGCTGTTGGCGGCACAACCCGCCGCCTCGGCCGGACAGGTCGGGCTCGAAGCCGGCAGCAAGCCGGAATTGATGGCGGTATTGGCCCTTGCCCCAAAAGCGGGGTCAGTGATTGTCTGCAACGGCTATAAAGACCGTGAGTATATCCGCCTGGCCCTGATCGGCCAGAAGCTGGGCCACCGGGTGTTTATCGTGGTGGAGAAGCAATCGGAACTGCCTCTGATACTGGAAGAGGCCGAGCGTCTTGAGGTATCACCCCTGATTGGCGTGCGGGCGCGATTGGCCACCATTGGCAAAGGTAACTGGCAGAACACCGGCGGCGAAAAATCCAAGTTCGGGTTGTCCGCCAGCCAGGTTCTGGATGTGGTGAATACCCTTAAACAGGCTGGCGCTCTGGGTACCCTGCAGCTGCTGCACTTCCACCTGGGTTCACAAATTGCCAACATCCGCGATATCCAGACCGGCCTGAAGGAATGCGCCCGCTTCTACACGGAACTGCACCAGTTGGGCGCACCCGTCGGCACCGTGGATATCGGCGGCGGCCTGGGCGTGGACTATGAGGGCACCCGCTCCCGCAGCAGCTGCTCAATGAATTACAGCGTGTTTGAATACGCCTATAACGTGGTGCATGTGCTGCAAGCCGAATGCGATCGCCAGGGCATTCCCCACCCGGACCTGATCAGTGAATCCGGCCGGGCCCTGACAGCCCACCACTCGGTTCTGGTCACCAACGTGATTGATCGGGAATCGCCAGACCATCGGGAAGTCACTGAACCTGAAGCAAACGCTCCAGCACCATTGCACGACCTTTGGCGCGACCTTCTCAGCCTGCAGGATGATCACTCACCCCGGTCGCTGGCCGAGATTTACCACGATGTGCTGCATGCGATGACCGATGTCCACGCCCAGTTCGCCCATGGTCTGTTATCACTCAGCGAGCGAGCCCAGGCGGAAACACTTTACACCACCTGCTGCCGGCTCCTTAGGCATCAGCTGGACAGCGGCAGCCGGGCACACCGGGAAATCATCGACGAGCTCAACGAAAAACTCGCGGAAAAGCTGTTCGTTAACTTTTCCCTGTTCCAGTCCCTGCCGGATGTCTGGGGCATTGACCAGATTTTCCCGGTGATGCCGATCAACGGCCTGAACCGCCCGCTGAGCCGGCGCGCGGTGATTCAGGACATTACCTGTGATTCGGACGGCCGGATTGACCAGTACGTGGACGGCCAGGGCATCGAAACCACCCTGGCATTGCCAGAGGAGAAAAAGGGCGAGCCACTGCTGATGGGTTTTTTCATGACCGGCGCCTATCAGGAAATCCTGGGGGACATGCACAACCTGTTCGGGGATACCCACTCGGTGGATGTGCGCCTCAATGACCAGGGCGAGTACGACATCGGCACCCCCATCACCGGCGACACCGTCGCCAAGGTGCTGCGCTACGTCAACTTTGAGCCCGACAACCTTCTCAGGGCCTACCAGGACAAGTTTGCCGCCAGCAATCTGGACCAGCCAACACAGTCACGGTTGCTGGGCGAACTGAAAGCGGGGCTCGAAGGTTACACCTACCTGGAGGAGTAGCCTTCAATCGCCTTCCGTCTGGTGCAACCGGCGCCAGGCCGAAGGCGAAATACCCTCCCATTTGCGAAAGGCCCGGCCAAAATTGGACGGGTCGCTGTACCCCAGGTGGTCTGCAATATCGTCGATACTCAGGGGTGAGTATCGTCGCAACAAATCCAGGGCTCTCTGGTGGCGCACGGTTTCCTGAAGGAGCTGGAAGCGGGCGCCCTCTGCCGCCAACTGCCTCCGCAGGGTCCGGGCCGATACATGCAACTGCCCGGCGACATCCTCCAGGCTAAGCAGGCGGCCATCGCGAACCGATTCCAGCATCCGGACCACTCGCTCGGTCACCGATGTGGACGCCTCCATCTGCCGCATTTCTTCCTCGCATTGAGCCTCAGCCACGCGACGAGCCACAGGATTGGACAACGATAACGGCAGGTTCAGAAACTGCTTTTGGAAGCGGATCTGGTTAACACCGGTGCAGAAACTCACGGCATTGCCAAACAGCGGCTGGTAAGGCCCCACATTGGCTGGCTGCTCATAGTCCACCAGGCACCGCCCGCCCTCCAACAACCGCTGACCAAACAACAGGTTGTTCACTTCCATCAGGGAAGCCAGGACCACCTCGATGTTGAAACGATGTAAATCCCGGGTGTCGTGCTTGATATCGAGCTGAATGACCGCTTCATCGCCTTCGATAAAAAACGACAGGGCCATGTAGGCAAAACGAATCCGGAAATATTTGATCAACACCAGCAGCGCCTGCTCGAGCGTGTCGCAGCTGATGGCGGCCTGAGACAGCGCACCATGGGCAGTAAATTTCAGGCGCCGGCCAAACTCCAGCCCCAGGCTGTCGTCCTGGCAGCGAACAAAGGCTTGACGACACAGCTCAGTGAACTGGTCCAGGGTAATAAAATTATCCGGGTGGCTCAGCTGTGGCTGGCGGATACCGGCAGCGCTGACCAGCTCTTGCCGGGCAACGCCGCGCTCCTCTGCCAGCTGGCAAAGAATCTCTGCGTAATGGGCCCGGATAACCGGCAGGGTGCCGCCGGAAAGCAGTGCGTTCATGGTTTGAACTTTGAGTCGTTATTATGGTTGTCAGACTAGCGCCTGCTCTGGGATCCGGCAATCACTCCACTGACACAACTCCGCCGACAATGCGGCCAGATTTTTTTCACTCAAGGCAATCCACTTCTTGCAGCCTCCCGTAAATAACCAGACTGACAAACCAGCGGCGAGTGCCTAGAATGATGACTGTAATCAGCTCAACTCATGCGACTGTCAAGGAGCGTCCGGTGACCACACTGGATCAGCAACCAGCGAAAGCCGAGGGCCGAAAGGACCCTTGGGGTGTCTTGCTGGAAAAAGTAGGCAAACACCAGGATAGAGCTGCATACCACGCTTTGTTCGAACACTTTGCGCCGCAGATAAAGTACTACGCCATTTCTAACGGCATGGCCAGCCACGCCGAGGAACTGGTGCAGGAAGTGTTCATTTCCATTTGGCGCCGCTCCTGCCTGTATGACTGGCGTAAGGCTGCGGCGTCTACCTGGATCTTTACCATTGCCCGTAACCAGCGGATTGATATGCTGCGAAAAATGCAGCGGACCAGCGCTGAAATGGCAGTGGAAACCGAGGATCTGTGGCAGATTCCTGGCGATAATGAGGATGAGCCGGTGACGTCCCTGCACCGTTTGATGTCAGAGCGCCGGATTCGTGAGTCTCTCAGCCAGTTACCGGAAGAGCAGATTACCGTCATCGCCAAGGTGTACATGGAGCATAAGTCTCACCAGATGGTGGCGGATGAACTTCAGATCCCCCTGGGAACCGTGAAGAGCCGGGTACGCCTGGCACTGAACAAGTTAAAAGTGATTTTGCAGGATCAGAACGTATGACACGGCACCACCCCGACAGTCTCAGCCTGATGGAATACAGCGCTGGCAATCTGACTGAGCCCCATGCTCTCTGTATCCGGCTGCACCTTGAGCAGTGCCCACACTGTCGGAGCCGGGTGGACACCCTGAACAGCCTGGGCGCGGTGATGATGGAACAGCAGCCCAAGGTCACTGTGTCGGATAGCAGTTTCGAGCAGTTGATGGCACGTATTGACTCAGCACCCCAGGATACTTCACCGGTTGTGCAGGCACCGCGATTGAGCCCGCTGCAGAAGTTGCTTGGTCAGGACATCAACGAGCTGCCCTGGAAACGTCAGCTGGGCGATGTCAGCGTACTGGATATTTCGGAAAAGTTTCCCGGTCAGGGTGAGCAGGTGGTACTGCAGAAACTGGTGGCAGGCGGCAAGGCCGCGGCCCACACACACCGCGGTGATGAGACAACGATCGTGCTGCAGGGTGCGTTCGCCGACCAGAAGGGCGTGTTCAACCAATGGGATTTCGTGGTGTTGAATGAGCAGGACGAGCACAGGCCCGTTGCCGTAGGGTGTGAAGACTGCATTACCTTGTCTGTGCTGAGCGCCCCGGTCAAGCTGACGGGCACCTTCACCAGGATGTTGAATCCGTTCATTCGGTAAGTTTAGTTGATCAGTCCAGTGAGAAACGGAGGCAGGTTGCCTCCGTTTTTTGTGGCGACCGAAGATCCGTTATCGCAATCCGGTAATGGTTTAATTGACTTGGGCGCCCATCCCCCTAAACTGATCCATAGTAGGTAACAACTCCAGCACCATTCAAAACGCAACAGCTGACACATGCCCGACATCATCGTCATGTTTTTCCTGCTCGGCCTGGTAGCAGGAACCGTCAAATCTGACCTGTCCATTCCACGAGAAGCCTACGACATTCTCAGCCTGCTGCTGATGCTCACCATTGGTCTGAAGGGCGGAATGGCCCTGTACGGGAACCTGGCACCAGGCCTGCTTCTGGAAATGCTTGCGGTAGCAGGCCTGGGCTTTGCGCTACCCCTGCTGATGATCCCGATCCTGCGTTACGGCGTCGGACTTTCAATCGCCGACACCGCCAGTTTCGCCGCCCACTATGGCTCGGTCAGTGCCGGCACTTTTGCCGTCGCCCTGGCGTGGGTTGAAACTCGCGGCCTCAGCTCCGGCGGCCAGGTCACGCTCTATCTGGTCCTTCTGGAGTTACCTGCCATCATGGTCGGGCTCTGGTTCTACCGGCGTTTTGGCAAACGCACGGGCGATTCCAAGGGCACGCCGCTCTGGCAGGAAACCCTGACCAACCGAAGCGTTATCCTGCTGGTGGGTGGTGTGGTCATTGGAGCGCTTTACGGGCCCGGACAGGGCACCGGCGTCACCGCCCCCCTGACCAGTGCGTTTTCCGTCATTCTGTCGCTGTTCCTGCTGGAGATGGGGCTGGTGGCCGCCGAAACCCTGCGCAACCTGAAGCTGATCCACTGGCGGGTTGTACTGTTTGGGCTTGCGATGCCCCCCGTGCTGTCGGTGGCTGGGCTAACGGTAGGCACCCTGCTCGGGCTCGACACCGGCTCTATCGTCATCCTCGCAACGCTCACCGCCAGTGCGTCCTACATCGCCGCACCGGTGGCGATTCGCCACGCCGTTCCCGATGCCAATATCGGCCTGGCTATGCTGGCTTCCCTGGGCGTCACCTTTCCATTCAATGTGCTCGTCGGCATCGGGCTTTATTACTCCATGCTCAGCTGGGCGGTGCCGCTATAGTGCCCCGCCTGGCGCCGCCTACCAGGGTAACTCCGAACCATCCCAACTGAAGAACCGACCGTTACAGCTGTCGTCCAGGGCGCCCAATACCCGGATCAGGTTATCAGCCGTCTGCAAGGGCGTATGTACCGTCAGTTTGGACAGTGACTGGCTGAACGGCGAACTCAGGGCCGACTCGGTGGTCCCCGGATGCAGCGCCACGCAGGCAATGGGCTTGCACCGGCGAGGCAGTTCGATGGAAAGATTCCGCACCAGCATATTCAGGGCGGCTTTTGAACTCCGATAAGCATACCAGCCGCCAAACCCGTTATCGGATATCGACCCCACCTTGGCCGAGATGGCTGCCACGCGCTTGAACTCACGATGCCGCAGCCAGGGCAGCAGGGCCTGGATCAGCAAGGCAAATCCGGTGGCGTTGACCGCGAAAGCACGGGCCATGTTAGCAGCCGCCACGTCTTCCAATCGCTTCTCGGGAAAAAGCCGGTCGTCATGCAGCAGGCCAGCGGCGTAAATCACCGTGACGATCGGGCCGGAACCGTCCAATGCCGTTTTCAACTCGGCTTTATCAAGCCGCTGCTCATCTTCCGCATCCCAGGCCAGCAATCTCACACCGGGATGATTTCTGAGATCGTCCGGTGCCCGCTGAGGATCTCGGCACAGACCAATGACGGCCTGTTCCGGGCAAGTCTCCAGATAGCGTTTTGCCAACGCCGCACCAATTGCACCGGATATACCGGCAATCACGATCGTCATTCCCACGCCCTTCCACTATCAATGGATACCATGCCGGTGATACGAAAATTCAATGCCTTCGGGCCACCAGCCAGCAAACCAAAAAATTCAAACGCTCGTATGAAGAGACACTTCCGGATTGAAACAACGACATCCGGCAGTCATTCAGACTGCTATATCCAAACAGGAGAGTATCCATGCAATACCAGGCACCAGCGAACGATCTTCGCTTTCTGTTGTTTGATGTGTTGGGCGCAGACAAACTGCACGAACTGGAAAAGTACGCCGATGCGACTCCGGATCTGATTTCGGCGGTGATCGATGAAGCCGGCAAACTGGCGTCAGAGGTCATCCAGCCTACTAACCAGATTGGCGACCGCCAGGGTTGCAGCTACGATCCGGAAACCAAATCGGTCAAGACGCCTGACGGCTTCAAAGAGGCCTACCAGAAGTTTGTGGAAGGTGGCTGGACCGCTCTGGATGCACCACTGGAATTCGGCGGGCAGGGCCTGCCCCACACCCTGAAGTTTGTCGTGGACGAAATGGTGTGCTCCACCAACCTGTCCCTGGGCATGTACCCCGGCCTGACCCACGGTGCCATCAGCGCCCTGTATGCGCACGGCTCCGAGGAGTTGAAGCAGACTTATCTGGAAAAACTGATTTCCGGCGAGTGGACCGGCACCATGTGTCTGACCGAGCCCCAGTGCGGCACCGATCTGGGCCTGATCCGCACCAAGGCCACACCGAATGACGACGGCAGCTACGCCATCGAGGGCACCAAAATCTGGATCACCGGCGGTGAGCACGACCTGGTCGACAATATCGTACACCTGGTACTGGCCAAGCTGCCTGGCGCACCGGACACCACCAAGGGCATCTCCCTGTTTGTGGTGCCCAAGTTCCTGCCGGATTCCGGCGAGCGCAACCCCGCCTTCTGTGGTGGCCTTGAGCACAAGATGGGCATCAAGGGCTCTGCCACCTGCGTGATGAATTTTGAAGGCGCCAAAGGCTGGCTGGTAGGCGAGCCCAATAAGGGCATGAGCGCCATGTTCACCATGATGAATGAAGCCCGGCTGATGGTGGGCATGCAGGGCCTTGGCCTGGCCGAGATGGCTTACCAGGAAAGCCTGGCGTTTGCCAGGGAGCGCCTGCAAAGCCGCTCCCTGAGCGGCCCCAAGAACCCGAACGGCCCTGCTGATGCGATTATTGTGCACCCGGACGTACGCCGCATGCTGATGCGCCAGAAGGTGCTGAATGAAGGTATGCGGGCGCTGGCGCTGTTCACTGGCCACCAGCTGGATCTTTCCGTGGCTCACCCGGATGAAAGCGTGCGTGAAAACGCCGATGACCTGGTGCAGCTGCTGACGCCTGTGGTTAAAGCCTTCCTGACCGACGAAGGCTACAACAACGCCAACTGGGGCCAGCAGGTTCTGGGCGGTTCTGGCTTCACCCAGGATTGGCCGCTGGAGCAGCTGGTTCGGGACGGCCGCATTACCCGCATCTATGAGGGCACCAACGGCATCCAGGCGATGGACCTGGTGGGCCGGAAGCTGTCCCTCAAGGGAGGCCAACTGGTTCGCGCCCTGTTCGCAGAACTGACCGGATACCTGAAGGACAACCCGGAGGCGCCGTACCGCGAAGAACTCAAGGGTGCGCTGAAGAGTCTGGAGCAGGCCACCATGTGGCTGGCCCAGAATGCCCCCAAAGATCCGGAACAGGCCGGCGCTGCCGCCACCCCGTACCTGCGGATTATGGCCCTGACCGTGATCGGTTATCTGTGGTCTCGCATGGCCGGCGTCGCAGGCCAGCAGCTGCAACTCGGAGAGGGTAATAAGCCGTTGCTTGAGGGCAAGCAGGTATCCGCCCGCTACTATTTCGAGAAGCTGATGCCTGAAGTGGACTGGCTGCTAAAAGACATCCAGACCGGCAAAGACAGCCTGATGGCGTTTGAAGACGAGCACTGGGTGGCTTAAACGGCAATACCGGTCTGGCCAAAATGGCTGGCCGAAAATGACCGGTAATTGGCAACTTCTGACCTTCTTAAAGACAGATCAGAACTTGATAATAGTCACGTTGATTAGTGTCTCTGAACTAGTCCAACCCGCCTCTTGCCGAGCCGGGTACCTTCTTGAAGCCGCGCTCTTGCGCGGCTTTTTTTATCGCGTTTTCCCGCCTGCGGCAGTCTCGGTTACAATGCGCTTCTCTTTTTTCCCTGCATTCCGGAGGCTGAATGACCGCCGATGATTATCCGTTCCGCTTTGGCGGCATAGAGCGCCTCTATGGCCGCAAGGCCCTGAACGCCTTCCGTAATGCCCACATAGCCATCGTCGGCCTCGGTGGTGTTGGCTCCTGGGCCGCTGAATCGCTGGCTCGCAGCGGCATCGGCACGCTCACCCTGATCGACATGGACGACATCTGTGTGTCCAACACCAACCGCCAGCTGCATGCCCTGGAGGGCCAGTATGGCCACACCAAGACCGATGCCATGGCCGAGCGGCTGAAGGCCATCAACCCCCAGGCGGATATCCGGGTGCATTTCGGGTTTTTAACCACCAAGAACGTGGCAGAGTTGATTACCGAGGATATGACCGGGGTGGTGGACGCCATCGACAGCGTGAAGGCGAAAGCAGCGCTGATTGCCCATTGCCAGCGGCGGAAGGTTCCGATTGTCTGTGCCGGCGGGGCCGGCGGCCAGATGGACCCAACCCAGATTCAGGTGGCCGACCTGAGCAAGACCACCCAGGACCCGTTGTTGGCAAAGGTGCGCAATATGCTGCGCCGGGAGTACGGGTTCTCCCGGAATCCAAAGCGGCGTTTTGGAATTGAGGCGGTGTATTCCCTGGAACAGCTCACCTACCCCGCCGCCGATGGCGAGGTGTGCCTTCAGAAGCCGGCCACCGAGGGTCCGGTGCGGCTTGACTGCGCCTCCGGCTTCGGCGCAGCCAGCCCGGTAACCGCCAGTTTTGGTTTCTTTGCCGCCTCCCGGTTATTGAACCGGATTGCCCGCAAAGCCAATCAGGCCGATTAACGGCAATCCAGCACCAGCTTGCCCCGCACATGACCGCCTTCCAGCAGTTCGTGGGCTGCCTGTACCTGGTCCAGGGAAAATACCTGCTCAACATGGACCTTCACATCACCGTCTTCAATCAACTCGGCGATTTCATCCAGATGGAAGGCATCCGGCCGTGAGCGCATGCCGTGGGCTCGAACGCCCATGGCCTCTGCAGCGCTGACCACGTCATCGGCAGTCACCGTGGGGATGGTTACCAGCACGCCGGAATCACTGAGGGTTTGCAGGGAACGCTTGCCGGTCTCTCCCCCTACCAGGTCCAGAACCACGTCCAGGCCATAGCATTCTTCGGTGAAGTCGGTGGTGTGGTAGTCAATCACCTCATGTACCCCGAGTTCCGCCAGGAAATCCCGGTTACGGGAGGACGCCGTCACGATGACGTGGGCGCCCCGCTCCAGGGCAAACTGAACCGCAAAGTGCCCGACACCGCCGGCCCCGGCATGAATCAGGATTTTCTGGCCAGACTCCAGCTCCGCCACCTCAAAGAGGGCCTGCCAGGCAGTGAGTGCAGCAAGGGGCACGCCGGCAGCCGCGATCAGGTCAAGCTCTTCCGGTACAATGGCGAGATCTTCAGCGTCGGCAATGGCGTACTCGGCGTAGGCTCCGCCAGTGACCGGGAAACCGATCATGCCCATCACCCGGTCCCCTGGCACCAGCGTGGTCACGCCTTCACCCACGTCCACCACTTCACCGGCCGCGTCGTAACCGGGCGTCCAGGGCAGACTGTTTTCTATCTGGGTTGCGACGAATCCCATGCCCTTACGGGTTTTCCAGTCGATGGGATTGAGGCCGGCTCCGTGTACGCGAACAAGCACCTCGCCCTCACCCGGTTGCGGAATGGGCGATTCTGTCACGCGCAGCACATCACGCTCACCAAAGCGATCATAGACCACGTGGCGCATGGTGCCGGTTTCGGTCAGATCAGATGATTCCATGGGTGTCTCCAGACAGCAGTGAACGGTGCCGTTACCGGCCTGAACTCTCAGACTAGCAGAATTTTACCGGCCCGGCCTCAACCGGGCAGGCCCCGCCCGCCGGCTACCAGCGCGCCGCCAAGTATCTCGGCGAAGGCCTTGGGCGCCCGGGCTGGCCGCTGGGATTTCATATCGACACAGGCATGGGTGGAGAGCGCGCGCAGCAAGGTTTTGCCATCGGCCGGGCGAATCAGCTGAAACTGCCGGGCAGAGCGGAAACGGCCATCCCAGTCGGTGAGCCAGGTACCCAGCACCAGTTCATCCCCGGCATTGGCAGAGGCCAGGTAATCCAGCTCAGTGCGAGTAATCGCCATGGCCTTGCCGGTCTCTTCATGCAGGGCCCAGGTCATGCCCAGGCTGTCGATGTGCTGCCAGCTCACCTCTTCCAGCCAGCGCACATACACCACATTATTGGCGTGCCCCAGCCGGTCGGTGTCCTCCGGGCGAACGGTGATGGTCATGGTAAACGGGTCAGGCAAGTCCCAGTTCAGCGCCTGTGTCATGGTTGCTCTCCAAGGCCGGGAATAGCGTGCAACGGTAGCCGGCCAATACGGTCATTGTGAAGTGAACCAAAGTATAGAACGCCATCATGGGGATTCACCGAGGTGATTTCCTGAAGGTGGCTGCCGCGCGTATCGTGCAGGCTGGTGATCATCTTACCGCTGGCATCAAAGGCAACCACCAGCCCATACTCCTGTGGCTGGGGCTTCAGACTGTCAGGCAACTTGGCCACCAGATTCTTCAGCCAGGGCTTGCGATGCATGCTGTCCACCTGAGCATTGCGTAAGGTTGGAAACGCGACCCAGTAGCGGCCCTGATCATCTACGGCCAGGTTATCGGGAAACCCGGGCAGGTTGTCTGCAAAGACTTCAGCCTGGCCCGCCCTGGGCCCGGTGATCCAGTATTTCAGGATACGGTACTTCCAGGTTTCGTTAACCAGCACGTAGTCACCCGCCGGCGACACCGCCACGCCGTTGGCAAAGTGCAGGTTGGCCAGCAGGACTTCGGTACGGCGGGTACGAGGATTATAACGAAGCAGGCGGCCGTGGGGGCGCATTTCCAGCAAATCCAGAAGGTAGTCCGGCTGGCGGAAGCGGGAACTGGCGTCGGTGAAGTAGATACGGCCATCGGGCGCAATGTCCACATCATCAGTAAAGCGGAACGGTGTTCCTTCCGCCTCGCGGGTCAGTACTGACAGGGTGCCGTCCGGTGTGATGGACAACAGGCCTTTCCAGGCATCAGCGACAATCAGGTTGCCCTGGGCATCGAATACCATACCCAGTGGCCGTCCGCCGGTCTCCAGCCAATTCTCTACAGTACCATCAGGAAACACGCGCACGATCTTGCCGTCCTGGGTACCGGTGTAAAGCACGCCGTTTGCATCAATGGTGGTATCTTCCGGACCATAGACTTGGCCCCGGGCCAGCAAGTCTGCCAGGCGCAGGCGTTCGTTGGGCGCCAGCACACCGGTCATGGCCGGCGGCGATGGTGCCTCCCAGACCTTGCTGTCAACCGGCGACGGCGTGAGCAGGAAGCTGCCCAGCAGTAGAAAGATGACCAGCAGGCCTATCAACAACCATTTCATCATGTGCGCCCGATCCATTGGTGATTGTTAGACGGTAGGCAATATCAAAGCACCCTAACCTTAGCAGACATTACCGGGTTTCTGGCAACGCAGGACAGGCCGTCAGGATCCGAGAAAACGACGACACAAAGCCGCAAAGGTATCGGGCTTTTCAGCATGCAGCCAGTGCCCGGTACCCTCGATTATCTTCAGTTCGGCGGCCGGGAACAGTTGCCGGATGGTGTCTTGATGTTTGCTTTGGATATAGGCGGAATCAGCGCCTTTGATAAACAGCACCGGACCATTGTACGGACCCTCACCCTCCGGCGCGTCGGCCAGTTTCTGATAACAGGCGTCAATCACAGGCAAATTCAGGCGCCAGCGGAACAGCTGATCACCATCACCGGCCTGCTCTGCCGGTATCCGCTCCAGGTTTTTCAGCAGGAACTGCCGCACGCCCGGGATTTCAACAAATTCGGCCAGGCGTTTGTCCGCTTCCTGGCGAGTTGTTACGCCAATCAGGTCCAGGTTCTTCATGCCATCCAGAACCGCATCATGCCGGGCTTTGTAGGTGACCGGTGCTATGTCCGCGACGATGATACCCTTGACCCGTTCCGGATAACCCAAGGCGACCTGCATCGCCACCTTGCCACCCATGGAATGACCCAGAACCCAGGCCTTGTCCAGATTGAGAGCGTCCATGTAGGCCACCACATCGGCCGCCATGGCCGGGTAATCCATGTCGTCGGTGTGGGGTGAGCTGCCATGATTGCGCTGATCGAGGGCGTGAATCTGCCAGCCATCTTCCAGGCGGCGGGCGATACCTCCAAGGTTCTCAAGGGAGCCGAACAGCCCATGCAGAAGGATCAGGGGCTCGCCCTGGCCGGTAATACGATGATTCAGTTCAACGGTCATGCGCTGACAGCCTCCGGTGATGGGGATGAACCGGATACACTACCATCGCCAGACTCGGGGGCAAGGAGAAATTAGGCAGACAAACCGCAGGTACAAAAAAGCCGGGATAAACCCGGCCAGAAGGTCACAGACATTACGACGGACAGATCAACAGTAGAAGATGCTGTCCAGATATTCCGCCAGTGCCAAAACGTTTTTACGCTCGGCCTCGTTATGGGGTACAAAGATTTCCCGTTCCATACAACACCTCCATTTTGCCTGTTGGCTACTTCAACCTGATGCGTACCATGCTATCGTTGAAGCTATGGCAAGCCGTTGACTGGCTGTGCCAATCGTTTGACATTTTGTATCACTCTGACACACAACCACCCGGAGCCAACCATCGGCATGCACGCGCAAATGGACCAAGCCGATCCCCCGCAGGTTGCGGCGTCCAGCACCCTGGCACTGGTTCACTACCTTGATACGCTCGGGCTGTTAGACCGCTCCCGCGTAGAGGCGCTCACCGGCCTGAGCCTGGAAGCCCTGGAAGATCCGGATTTGCGCATTCCCGCCAGCACTCACTACCAACTTTGGGAACTGGCGGAACAACTGACTGGAGACCCCGGTGTTGGACTGCATGCCGGGCAGGTTGTTGACCCTGAACGAATGGGCCTGGTCGGGCATGTATTCTTCAATTGCGACACACTGGGCGAGGCCGTCGTGCAGTACGTGCGGCTGCACCGGCTGATCAACGAATCGGTAACCCTGAGCTTTGAGCAAACGCCGGATCAGGCCATCCTGACCTGGCAGCCAGACCACCCCGATCACTACTGTCGTCAGGATATGGATCGCACCCTGGCGGCGGCCCTGTGTCGAACCCGTCATTTTATTCACCGGGGCATTGAAGCCGACTGGCTGGAAGTGGCCCATCCGGAACCCGGCTATGCCAGCGAGTACCGGAAACTGTTTGGCGGGCCGGTTATTTTTGGTGCCGGCATCACCAGAATGGCGTTCTCCAGCCAGCACCTCGGGCACCCGATTCCCCATCGCAACCCGTATGTCTATTCCGCCATGCTGAAGCAGGTCAATGCGGTACTGGCCCGTCTGCAAACGCGGAAGTCGTTCAGCCGCAAGGTTCGCCGCCTGATTTCGCGCCAGATGGCCACCGATCGCATTGATGCCGACACCCTGGCCCGGCAATGCCATATGAGCCGCCAGACCCTGTACCGCAAGCTGAAAAAAGAAGGCCTGAGCTTCCATGACCTGGTGGAACAGGTGCGCCAGGACAAAGCCCTTCGGTATGTGGCTGACGATCAGTACGCACTGGGAGAAATTGCCTTCCTGCTCGGCTTTTCCGAACTCAGCGCCTTCAGCCGTGCCTTCAAACGCTGGACCGGCGTGGCACCGGCCCAGTTCAGGGCAAGCCACCAGGAAGGCAAGAGATGACCCCGGATAACCTGTCACTGCTGGCCATCCCCCTTGCTGCACTGTACCTGGCGGCCCTGGCCTGCATTTATCGGATCCTGCTCAGCTATCGCACCGCCCAGGGGGCCATTGCCTGGATCATCGCGCTGGTAGGCCTGCCCTATATCGCGGTGCCACTGTTTGTTCTGTTCGGCAGAAGCCGCTTTGGCGGTTATGTCAAAGCCCGCCGGATGGGCGATCAGTCCCTGACCACCCTGCTGGACCAGTTCGAGAAGCAGACCACGTCGATCTCCAACCCCGGCCACGAACATTTCAGCGATGAGCTGCAGGTGCTGTGCAAGTTGAGCCGGCAGCCGTTTACCAGCGGCAACCAGTGCACCCTGCTGAAAGACGGAACCGCAACCTTTGAGGCCCTGTTCGAAGCCATGGAGGATGCCAGGCAATACATTCTGCTGGAGTTCTACATCGTGCGCTCAGACAAGGTGGGGCAGCGCATCAAGGCGATTCTGGAACGCAAGCTGGCGCAGGGTGTCGAGGTGTGGTTTCTGTACGACGACATCGGCAGTGTGTTGCTGTCACGGCGCTGGCTTAACGAGCTGTCAGCCGCCGGCGCGCGCATCGCTTCGTTCGGCAACGGTAACGTGCGCCGCCGGCGTTTCCAGATCAATTTCCGGAACCACCGGAAGTTACTGGTCTGTGATGGCAAGGTGGGCTTTGTTGGCGGCATTAACCTGGGCGACGAATACCTGGGCACCGCGATGGACCAGGAACCCTGGCGCGATACCCACTGTCGCATTGAGGGCCCGGCCGTGACCGGGTTGCAGCTGGCGTGGCTGGAAGACTGGCACTGGGCCAGTAATATCCGCCCGGAACTGGACTGGCACCCGAGCTTTGACACCGGCGGTGATCAACAGGTTCTGGTACTGCCTACCGGGCCTGCAGATACCTGGGAAACCTGCACGCTATTTTTCCTGAACAGCATCAACAATGCCCGCACCCGAATATGGATTGCATCACCCTATTTTGTTCCGGATTTCCAGATCATGAACGCCCTGCAGCTGGCGGCGCTGCGGGGGGTGGACGTTCGCATCCTGATCCCGGAAAAAACCGATAACCGACTTATTCGCCTGGCAGCCTATTCCTACCTGGTGCAAGCCAGCCAGGCTGGCATCGGGATCTATCGTTACCAGCCCGGCTTCATGCACCAGAAAGTCGTCCTGGTGGATGACCGATATGCGGCCGTGGGCACTGCCAACCTGGACAATCGCTCCATGCGCCTGAACTTCGAGATCACGGCGGTGAACACCAACGGGGACTTTGTCCGCTCGGTCGACACCATGCTCCGGGAAGATCTTGAGTACTGCCAGAGAATGACTGAACGGGACTACCAGGACCGATCCATCCTCTTCCGACTCAGCTGTCGCGCGGTGCGACTGCTGGCGCCGTTGCTGTAGCGGTTATTCTGGCTCCGGCAAAAACATTGTGCGACCATGGACTTTCCGACGGTTCACCTGCTGTAAACAAATAACCCATGAACGCATTCAAGCCCAGAGAAACCCTGACCGAACAAGTCGCCCGCCATATTGAAAACCTGATTGCCTTTGAACAGCTGAGATCCGGTGAGCGCATCTACGAAAGCGCCATGGCCAAAGAGATGGACGTCAGTCATGGTTCCATCCGCGAGGCGCTGTTACTGCTGGAAAAACGGCACCTGGTGCGCAACGTGCCACGCAAGGGGGCGTTCGTTACCCCGCTGGACGAGCACTTTGTACGCAGTCTCTATGAAATTCTCGAGCTGTACCTGACCCACACCGGCCAGAAACTGGTGCGACAGTGGCAACCCGAGGACATGGCCCGGCTTGAGAAGCTGTACCGGCAAATGAAGGATTGCTACCAGAAAAACGACCTGATGGCGTTTCTGGAACTGGGCATTGAATACACCAAGGCCTCGCTGGTGTACGCGGACAACTACTTCATCGTCTCCGCCATCGACGATCTCTGGCCTTCGGCCAAACGCTGTGCGTTTGTCGCCTTTCGCCAGGGCGGCGCCCAGGTACTGGAAGACAACCTGATGCACATGGAAGAATCCATCCGCGCCATTGGCAACCGGGACGAAGCGGCCCTGGCCGACATCCTGCACCGATACGCCATCCAGCAATGCGAACAGGTTCTGGCCGCCATCAACGTGGGTTGAGGCTGGCGCTGGCTGACGGGTCAGTAGAAGAGCTGGGTAAACGAGAAGCCGATATTCAGGTAGGCGGTCCAGTTATCCTCGTTGTTGTAGGCAGCGGCCAGTTGCACCGGCCCGAGCAGGGTATCCACGCCAGCAAAGGCACTCCAGGAACGCACGGTGTCGCCCCACCGGGCATCGCGCATACTGTCCCAGGCATTGCCGGTTTCAAAACCGGCGCCGGCAAACCAGGGCATGACCGGACCACCAAACTCCCGCCGACCGTACACAGAGGCCAACACCGCGTCGTTGCCGGTAATTTCCCCCGGGGCATAGGCTGAAAGCTGGCGAAAACCACCCAGGCGGGCGGCGTTTTCAATACCGGCATCGCCGCTGAAAATCTGGCGGGTATACAGCAGCCCGGTCAGGTTAAAACGCTCCCAGGTGCCAGTACCCAGAAGCATGGCCGTGACGCCGTCAAAGTGACGATCTGAACCCAGGTCCTCCCTCTCCACCCGCCCGCGAATCCCGGCAAAAGCGCCGGATTTCGGGAAGAAGGCATCGCTCAGGGAATCGTGCACCAGCTGCAGGCTGACATGCCCCTGATGCACATTGTCGGCGGGGGCGACCGGAACACCCACTTCGTCGTCAACCGAGGCATACCCACGCACATAGGCCAGACGAACCTCTCCGTTGCCTCCCAGCTCCATGCCCAGGGCCAGATCCACTTGCCGAAAGGTGACATCCACTTCCGAAATGCGCCGGCCCTGATCGTAGATGCTGTAGTCGTCGCGTCGATACTCCACACCGACAACGGCAAACCGGTCATAACCATAGGTCAGCGGCTGGTACCACTGGCTTCGGACCCAGGGCTGGGTGCCCAACTGAACACCGGTCAGCCATTCGGCGCCCAACCGGTTCAGCTCGGTCATGCGAAGGCCAGCTGCCAGGTTGAAGCGGGTATTTCCCTCAAAGTTATCTTCATAGTTGAGCCCGAACGACAGGTAATTCGGTCCCCAGCTTTTCTCCCGCGCCCGTATCACAAGGACGGGGCCCGCTTTCGTGGGCGCCAGTGACCAGCCCACGGATTCGTAATAGCCAAGGCCATAGATACGCTTCAGGTCTGCTTCAAGCTCCGGTACGTTTAGCACTTCTCCCGGTTGCTGGCGAATCCGCTCCCTCAGGAAGTCAGTCGCCAGACGCTCGCCCTCGGCGATCTCCACCCGAACCACAGGCCCGGGCACCCAACTGCCGGCGGCCCGGCGCGACTGATACGCCACCCACTGTTCCTCAGGCACCGACAGCCGATTCAGGGCAACCGCATGCTCTCGGGCGGCGGTGGCACCCAGTTCGAACAGGATCGGTGCATTGTAAAAGTCGGCGGAGCCAAAACCTTCGAGGTCTGGGTGAACCAGCACGTCCCGGTCGGTCAGCATATCCAGTTGGGTATCGGTATTCCTGCGGGTGATCAGTGTGGTCAATTGACCCACCACCGAGAAAGCCTCCCGTAACTGATCAGCGCTCATCATCGGATCAGTGATGTCCACGGCAATGACCACATCTGCGCCCATCTCCCGGGCCACGCTGACCGGAAGATTGTTGGCAACGCCTCCGTCCACCAACAGCCGACCGTTGCGCTCAACTGGCGCATAAACGCCCGGAATGCTCATGCTGGCCCGAATGGCCTCAGCAAGATTACCGTCTCCGATGACCACCTCTTCACCGGTTTCAAGGTCGGTGGCCACGGCTCGGAAGGGAATGGGTAACTGATCGAAATTTTCAACCAGGGCAGCATTGCGGGTGAGTTCATTGAGGATAAAGCCAAGATTCTGCCCGGTCACCAGGCCTCCGCCCAGGTGCACACCTTGCCTGCTGACCCCCAGGCCGGGCACCAGTGGCAGACGCCAATCGTCCTGTTTGCGCCGGACCGGCTTGAACGCCCGGCCGGGGTCGTCGCGGAAGCTGGACAACCAGTCCAGCTCCAGAAACCGCTGCTCAATCTCGGATACCGACATACCCGAGGCGTAGAGTGCCGCCACGGCGGAGCCGGCACTGGTGCCTACCACCACATCCACCGGCACCCGCATTTCCTCAAGAACCCTCAGCACACCCACATGGGCCATGCCTTTGGCACCACCGCCACTGAGCACCAGCCCAACTTTGGGGCGTTCTGAAGGTTCCGAGGCCAATACTGGCACCCACAGCAGGGGCGCCAGAATCAACACCAGAAACTGACAATACCGAAGGCCTGGCAAACCCCGGTCAGCTCTTGTCGTGGTGTTTGTCATCGTCGGCCAGGGAAAGGTGGGAAACGTCCGGAACCATCGGAGGTGGCAGATCCCGCTTTACCCCCAGATCGGAGCCCGGGGGCGCCAGGCTCCAGTCGTCCAGATGCTCGAACATGGGCGCTTCCGGGTCTTCATGCTCCACCAGGGTGACACCCACAGGGTCCAGGGTCAGGCCTGAGCCAGCAAGGATATCGTCCACTTTCTCGCCAGCCACTGGCAGGCGATCTCCAGGTTCTGTCGCCGGCACATTGCCCTTAGAGGCCGCTTTCGGCGGGGCCGTTGGTGCGTCTGTCTCGGTTTGCTGATCGGCCTGGGGAACCGGCGCAGGTTTCGGTGCCGGGGCGGCAGCCTGGGCTGACCCAGCCATCGGCTGTACATGGGCAACCATGCCATGCTTGCGCAGTACCGCCTGGTATTTCTCAGCCTGAACCTGCTCCAGCTTGTTGCGGATAACAACAGGCTGGCCACTGAACATGCGGTCCAGTTGCTCCACGCTGGCTTTGAACAGGGCCCGGGCGTTATTGCGCGCGGTTTCCACATCGGTACCCGGTGCGCACTCACCCTTGAATACAAGCTGGAACATGGCAATCCCTCTCACTTTCCCAATGGTTCTGGCTCCATGATAGCGGAAAACCGGCCCTCCGGCAGGCTGGCAAACACCGGGCGACACTGAATTATGTCCAAAATGCAAACAATTGAAAAATACCGTGTATCAATGACGAAATTTCCGAGACTCTCTGCAATAATCAACCGTAACCAAACTTTACACTTGGTTACATATAGGTTATTCCATCCGTTTTCGGGAGTGCTCGTTATGCGCACCAGACCCTACGCCTTCGCATCCGCGGTTGCGTTATTGATGTCAGCCGTTCAGGCACATGCCGAAAATCTTGACGTTTTGATGAGCCAGGTTTTTTCCAACCAGGAAGCCACCTACATCGGTTTTGAAAGCGTGGAACGGGAAGACATCCCGGAACAAGCCGCCGTAGACCGGAAATATCTGATCGTCGACTTCCGACTCGCTGAGCAGAATCCGGAAAATGAGCAGCTTCAGGCCAGTGTTCACAGGGTCTGCATGACTCTGCTCAAAGACCGGGCGCTGGTTCGCTCCCTGTCAGACTCCGGGTACGACATGGTGTCGGTGGCGTTCGACCGCAAATCCCAGTTCGACTGCCTCTAAGCTGCCGCTCAGCTCAACGCTGGCCCAGCAATTTGGGGAAAGCTTCAAGGGCCGTATTAACCGCATCCAGATTGAACGCCTCCACATCCGCCAGCAGTTTTTCGCCGTAGCTAGTGACCGACGGCGAACGATGGCGCTGACCCCACTCAACAATTCGTAGCGCAAAGTCTTTCATCTGTTCCGGGTCGCCGCTTTCACGAACATCCTGCCACTGGTCACCAAAGTCCTCCGCCAGCTTCTCCCGCAGCCAGCCTCGCTCCTGCATACTCATGGTCTGGGCCAGCAGCCGCTCGGCTTCCTCCGGCGTCCCGTCATCTTCCGCCTGCTCTACGGTGGCCTCAACCCGGGGCAACACGAGAGTAAAGGTGGACCCAACATCCGGTTCACTCTTTACCGTCAGTTCACCGCCCATCATTTCCACCAGCTTCCGACTGATGGCCAGGCCCAGGCCGGTGCCGCCGTATCGCCGGGAGCTCTGACCTTCCTGCTGCTCAAAGGCGTCAAAAATACGATCCTGCTGATCCGGCGCAATCCCAATGCCGGTGTCAGCCACGGTCACTTTCAACCGGTAGTAGCGGATATCCGCGTCCTTACCGGTGGACTCGTCCAGTTCTTTGGCCACGGCCCGCACTGTCACTCCGCCTTCGTGAGTGAACTTGATGGCATTGCCCACCAGATTGAACAAAACCTGGCGCAACCGGGTTTCATCCAGCATCATTGCCGAGGGCATACCAGAGCCCACACTCACCTCCAGGGTAATGCCCTGCTCGGTCGCTCGCAGATCAAAGATATGTCGGACATCGCTGAGCAGCCGGCGAACCGAAACCGGGCCAAAGTCCAGGCGCATCTTGCCCGCCTCGATCCGTGACAGGTCAAGAATGTCGTTGATCAGCATTAACAGGCTACGGCTGCCGGCGCGGATGGCGTTCAGGTAGTTCCGCTGCTGGGGATCGGTCACCGAGTTGTAGAGCAGATCGCTGTACCCAATGACCGCATTCATTGGGGTTCGGATCTCGTGGGACATATTGGCCAGGAACTCACTCTTGGCCCTGCTGGCGGTTTCCGCCTCCCGGGCCAGGCGTTCGGCCTCAAGCTTGGCTGCCCGCAATTCATCCTCACTGCGGCGCAGGGCGTTCTCGGAACGGATTCTCTCATCCACCTCCAGCGACAGCTTGCGGTTCCAGTACAGGAAGATCAGCACCACAACGATGGCAATCAGGATAATGCGCCGGACCACGGTGTAGTCAGCTTCCTGTTCGATATCCAGGTGTATCCAGCGGTTATACACCGCCTCGGTCTCCGATGCCGGCAGGCTGCTCAGGGCCTTGTTGAGGATACGGTGAAGCACCGGATTGTCCTTGCTGACCGCCAGCCGCAGGTCATACTGATAGGGCGTAATGCTGGTAATTCGCAGGTTCGACAGGCCCAGCCGGGCAACCGTGTAACTCACCGCCGGAATATGCGTAACCATCACATCCAGGTCGCCGTTGGACAGCGCCAGAAGCCCCTCCTCAACGGTTTTTTGCGGATACAGATCCAGGTTCGGGTGATTGATCAACAGATAGTCGTGGCTGGCCTGGCGGTTAACCACACCGACCCGCTCATCCCGCAGTTCCCTCAGATCACCAATGAACCGGCCGGTATCCCGGATGGCCAGGGCAATCGGTACCGACACATAGGCCCGGGTGAACAGGAATTCCTGTTCGGTTCGGGGGGTGCGGGACATACCCGGCAGAATATCCACTTCACCCGCCTTCAACATGTCCTCGGCCGACTGTCGGGAACCTGCAATCACCCGATTGAAGCGAACATCCAGGTTCTCCTCCAGCCGTTTGACCAGGTCAGAGGCAAGGCCCGCCGGGCGGCCGTCCTGCTCGAACTCAAACGGTGGCCAATCGCCACGCATACCCACTTTCAACCCTGGATGACGTTTCAGCCACTCCAGCTCCGAAGCGGTCAGGGCCACGCCACGTCCTTCCAGGGCCGGCATGTTCGCCTGCAGCCAGGCCTGGCGAATATCCCGGTGCTCGTTGTGGCTCAATGCCTGAATGGCCCGGTCGAACACCCGGAAAAGGCGGTCACGGCTGGTCGGCACCTGCAACACAACATCCACCGGGCGATTGTCCAGCAGAACGGCCAGACCGATACCATTGATCATCGCGGATTCAAGGTAATCCGAGACCACCGGAACCGGCCCGAGGAAGGCGTCGGCCTTGCCGGACAACACCAGGCTGATGGCCTCACCAAGACTGGCGACGGGCACCGGCGAAAAGTTATCAATCGGGTCCAGCAAAGGGAACTGGTTGGGATCACCACCAATAATCGCGACGTTGGCAAATTCCAGATCGGAAAGCGTTCGGTAGGCGGCGTCGCCGGCATTTACAAATATCCCATAGGTCAGCGACATCATCGGTGAGGTGTGCCGAAGGCCCGGGATCACCGGTGATCCCGGAATGCGGGTCGTCAGAACCAGGTCAGCATCGTCGCCCTGGTCGACTGCCATGAAAGGCTCAACCGGCACGCCAAGCTTGTCTGACAGGCGGGCGAGATAATCAATCCAGATACCCGCCAGCGCACCCTCACCGGTATCGAACACCAGCGGCACCTGGCTCTGCCTGACAGCCACCCGGAAGCCATCCTGCTGGCCCAACCACTCCAGGTCTGCAGCGCCCAGAACCGGCGCCGGCGAAGCCTGGGGCGGTTCCGCCCACACGACCCCTTGAATCAGGACAAACAAGAGGCCATACAATAACTGTGGAAGAGACTTCACTGGATATCCTCGGTGGTTCCACTACATTTCAGGGAACAATACCTGCAAATGTGGAAGATTTCATACTGCCTCACCGCACACAGGAGAAGCCTGTCTCATGGACACCAGCAAACACACTCTAAGCGTCCTTTTTCAGCAGCTTGGTTTACCATCAGATCAGAAAAGCATGGAGAGTTTTATCGCCCGGTATTCTCCACTGCCTTCGGAAATTGCCATCCAGGACGCCCCTTTCTGGTCCGAAAGCCAGTCGCAATTTCTTGAGGAGGGGCTTGAGGAAGACAGCGACTGGGCCGAGATTATTGATGAACTGGACGCCCTGCTGCGGCACTGATCGGCGCCGTCAGTCCACCATGACCTGATTGCGGCCGGCATCTTTGGCCTGATACAGGGCCCGGTCGGCACGATCAAACACGGTATCTTCGGCATCACCATCCCGGAACTCTGACACGCCGGCAGAAAAGGTGATTGATACCGGCTTGCCGCCAAAATGGAACGGCAGTTTGCCGACATGCTCACGAAACTGCTCTACCACGTCCCGGGCAGCCTCCAGCCCGGTCTCCGGTAACAGCAACACGAACTCCTCACCACCAAACCGGGCGATGAAATCCGTGCTGCGCAGGCGGCTTTTCATCTCCCGTGCCACCAATTGCAGTACCCGGTCACCGGCTTTATGGCCAAAGGAATCGTTGATTTTCTTGAACAGGTCAATATCAATCACCGACACACTGAGCGGGTGTCGGTAACGCTGCCAGCGGTTGTATTCGAATGAAAGCCGCTCCTGCCAGGCTTCCCGGTTGGGCAGCTGGGTAAGCAGGTCGGTCATCGCGCGCTCCCGCTCCCGGCGAACCTGCGCCTGCATCTGCTCGGAATGAGCCTCCATGGCGGCGACCTTCTCCTGCATGGCATTGAGTTGCTGCGCCAGCATTTCCTCCCGCTCGGCATCCCGCGTGCAGAATCGTTCCAGAGCACCGCCGATGAACTCCAGTCGCTGGCTCACAGACTGCTTGAGGCTCTGCAAGTCCTGACTATGTTGAATATCCTCGGATACTTTGCTCAGCTCCGACCGGATTTCCCGGTCCAGCGTTGCGGTATCATCGTGTCTGGAAGCGTAGGCATCGGACTGTTCCGAAAAGTGCTGACGCAGGGTTTCCAGGCGCTCGTCCAGCCGTTTGAGGAAAGTCTCGAACTCTCGCTGGCTGCGGGTAACCGCCTCAATCACCAGTTCAGCCACCTGATTCAGGCCTTCCCTAAGGACCTCCCAGTCGTTGCTCGATAACAGGGTTTGCTGAAGCGTCCTGGCCTGCGACTCCACCTCTGGTTCCAGGCTGACCTGATTCAACAACAGCCCCAACAACTGGCCCACACGGCGGGCGATTCTGAGCCGATGCCCCTCTTCGGCGATATCATGCTCACTTCCCGTCGGCTCCTCCGGCGCGACGGCCTGTGTGTCGGCCTCTGGGCCCTTTGGCTCGGCTTCATCAAGACGGGTAATGGCTTTGTCAATCTGATCCTGCAGGGTTTTCCAGGCATCGATATCGAACTTTTGTTTGCGCAGGTCGGATCTCAGGCGATTGAGCAGGTTATCAAGTTCCGGAGTCTGGCCTTCCGAGGCCAGGCTGGTTCGCACCAGCATGCGCTCAAGCACATTGCGCTCGGCTAACCACTGTTTTTCGCGCTGCTCTGCCTCGTCCAGTTCCCGAAGATACTTATCCTTCCAGGACTCCTCAGATGCCATGAAACACTCCCTCAAGAACCGGCATGATCATTGTCGTTTCGGTTGATATAGTTGGTCGAACGTCGACGCGCCCGGGGATGACTCTGATCGTACACCCGGGCAAGATGCTGAAAGTCCAGATGAGTATAGACCTGAGTGGTGGCGATGTCCGCATGGCCAAGCAGTTCCTGGACCGCACGCAGGTCGCCGCTGGACTCCAGCATATGGCTGGCAAAGGAGTGGCGCAGCAGGTGTGGATGCAAGCGCTGGTCGGCACCCTGCACCACGCCCCAGCGGGCCAGGCGGGCCTGGATACTGCGCTGGCTCAGGCGACCACCCCGCTGGCTGACGAATACCGCGGTTTCACCCTCGTTAGCCATGGCTGTTCGGTGCGCCAGCCATCTATTCAGGGCCGCGACGGCCTTGCTGCCGACCGGCAGAATCCGCTCCTTGTTACCTTTACCCAGAACACGCACCTCCCGGCCTTTCAGGTCCAGGGCGAGCAGGCTCAGGCTGGCCAGCTCTGCCAACCGGAGGCCCGAAGAGTACATCAGCTCGAACATGGCGAGGTCGCGGATTTCCAGGGGGTCGTCCGGATTGACGTCCAGCAGCTGGCTGATCTGGTCAACGTCTGCCACTTTCGGCAGCCGGCGCCCGCTTTTGGGAGCCCGAACATCCAGAGCGGGGTTGTCCCGGGCGAGACCTTCCCGAAGCAGGAACTGATAGAAACGGCGGATGGCCGACAGGTGCCTGGCAATGCTCCGACCGCTTAAACCGTCTCGGCTCAGCCGGGCCACGTAGCGGCGGATGTCGTGAATCGTCAGCTCTGACCAGGCCGGGATGTCAACTTCGATCAGCCAGTCGACCAGGCGATCGAGGTCTCGTTGATAGTGATCACAGGTACGGGGGGAATGGCGCTTTTCGGTGGCGAGATGCCGGACAAACGCAACCACCGGGGCGGCCATCGCCTCGGGTGGTCGGGTGTCCGTCGCCAGCCCGGTCACCCCTGGCCGCTCTCCACAGCCAGGCCAGACACCGGGGCATCTGTGCGATAACGATCAAGCATGGGGGGCAGCAGCCGGCTCAGGGTATCGCTGATATAGCTGAGAAACAGCGACCCCATGCTCTGATCAAAATAACCCTGCTCGCAGCTGCCGACAGCAAATACGCCAACCAGACCCTCGTGACGCAGCGGTACCAGGGCCACCGAGGCAATCGGTTCATCCCGGTCCGGGAACAGGAACTCCCGCTCGCTTTCCCGGAACTGGCCGCACACCGCACGATCACCCTCCAGCAACGAGCCCAGACGCTCCCGGGCCTGGACGGAGTTGACGATGTGCAGGGCTCCCTCGCCTTTCTCCGGCTGCGCCGAATCGCTGAACAGCAGTACCGAGGCAGCATCCAGGCCAAAATCGCCGCGGATGCTGTCATCGACGGCGGCGGCTATATCGTTGAGTGACCTGGCTTCAATCACCTGCATCAGCAACCGTTTGCTTTTCTCGAACAGCCGGTCGTTATGACGGGCGATCGATACCAGCTCCACCAGTTCACGGCGAAGGGTATCCCGCTGCTCACGGAACAGATGAACCTGGCGTTCCACCAGCGAGATGGCCCGGCCACTGTCGTGGGGCAGAGTCAGGCTGCGCAGCAGTTCATCCTGATCAAGAAAAAAATCAGGATTGGCGCGAAGATAATCGGCCACCTGCTCCCGAGTGAGTTCGCCGGCCTTCTGGCGGGCCGTTTGTTCTGTCATCGTGTTCTCCTGAGCCGTCAGGACCTTGTTTTATTGGTTCGGGAACTTCTGCGACGCCGGGGCTGGGGATCGCCCGGCAGACGAAGCTGCCCTTCAAATACCGTTTTAGCGGGGCCTTCCATCATAACAGGGGACCCATTCCCCTGCCATTCGATCACCAGAGGGCCACCCCGCAGCTCCACCTCCACCCGGGTATCCAGCAGGCCTCGCAGCTGGCCGGCCACCACCGCAGCACAGGCGCCACTGCCACAGGCCAGGGTTTCTCCCGAACCACGCTCAAATACACGCAAGCGGGCATGGCTCCGGTCGACGATCTGCAGGAATCCGATATTGGCCCGCGCGGGGAACCGGGGATGCTTCTCCAGCATGGGGCCAAGGGTGGCAACCGGCGCCGTGTCGACGTCATCCACCACCAGTACACCGTGGGGATTGCCCATGGAAACCGTCGACAATTCCACGCTCTGGCCATCAACATCGACGGTGTACACGGTCTTCTGACAGTCCGCGGCGAAGGGAATGGCGGGCGGATTGAGTTCCGGCACGCCCATATTGACCATCACCAGGCCATCCTTGCCGATTTTCAGCTCGATCACGCCCTTGGCAGTCTGTACCCGGATCACCCGCTTGTTGGTCAGGCGCTGATCACGCACAAACCGGGCAAAGCAGCGGGCGCCGTTGCCGCACTGCTCCACTTCCGAACCATCGGCATTAAAAATACGATAGCGAAAATCCACATCAGGCAGACCCGGCGGTTCGACCACCAGCAACTGGTCGAAGCCGATACCAAAGTTCCGATCCGCCAGCTCCCGGATCAACTCCGGACGCAGGCGGAAAGGCTGGCTTATGGCATCCACCACCATAAAGTCGTTCCCCAGCCCGTGCATCTTGGTAAACCGGAGCAACGGCCCCTGGCCCCGTCTTTGCGGATTCATTTCTTGCTCCCCGTTCATTCCGGCAGGCAACTTTCAGGGCCAAGCTGATCGTCCAGGGTCTCCCGGCGGCGCACCACATGCACCTGATCGCCGTCAACCATCAGCTCGGGCGGGCGATTACGGGTGTTGTAATTGGACGCCATAACAAAACCGTAGGCACCCGCTGACCGAACCGCAAGCAAATCGCCCGCTTTCAGCCGCAGTTTGCGATCCTTGCCCAGAAAATCGCCGGTTTCGCACACCGGCCCGACCAGATCCCAGGCTTTTTCCTCACCGTCCTGATGGGGCTGTACCGGGATGATGGCCTGCCAGGCGCTGTACAGTGCCGGGCGGATCAGGTCGTTCATGGCGGCATCGATAATGGCGAAGTTACGATGCTCGGTGCACTTCAGAAACTCCACGCGGGTCAGCAATATACCGGCGTTGGCGGCAATGGAGCGGCCCGGCTCCATGATCAGTTCCAGCTCCCGATCACCCAGTCGCTCGGCCAGTGCCTTGACGTAATCCGCTGGCTGCGGGGGCTGTTCCTGATTGTAGGTCACGCCCAGGCCGCCCCCCATATCCAGGTGGCGGATATGAATGCCCTGGTCCGCCAGGGTATCGATCAGCACCAACACCCGGTCCAGGGCATCCAGAAACGGGGAGACTGACGTCAGCTGGGAACCAATGTGACAGTCCACCCCATGGACATCCAGGTTCGGTAACGCTGCGGCACGGGCGTATACCTGGGGGGCCTCGGCGATATCGATACCAAATTTGTTTTCCTTCAGTCCGGTGGAAATGTAGGGATGGGTGCCGGCATCGACATCCGGGTTCACTCGCAGCGAGACCGGTGCCCTCACGCCCAACTCTCCGGCCACTTTGTTCAGGCGGTCCAGTTCGGTGTCAGATTCAACGTTGAAACAGCGCACGCCCACTTCGAGCGCCCGCTTCATTTCCCATTCCTGTTTGCCAACGCCGGAGAACACCACCCTGGCGGCATCGCCACCGGCGCGCAGCACCCGCTCCAGCTCACCGGCAGAGACAATATCAAAACCGGCGCCAAGTCGCGCCAGCACATTGAGCACCGCCAGGTTGCTGTTGGCCTTCACGGCATAGCACACCAGGTGCGGGCGGCCATTCAGGGCGCTGTCGTAGGCCCGATAGTGACGCTCGAGGGTGGCCCGGGAATATACGTAAGCCGGGGTGCCAAATCGCTCAGCGATTGACGCCACCGGAACATCTTCGGCGTACAGTTCGCCATTGCGGTAATTGAAATGATCCATGTTGATCCTGACTATCTGGATGGATTACTGCCAGGGTTGGCTGTTCAGCGTTCCGGCGACTCATCGGTGTCGGCGCGCTCATCGACCTGACCGGACCGGGCCGGATCTGCCTGCGGCACGTCCCGGTACAGTGGCCCCTTCTGGCCACAACCGGCAAGCAGCAACAACAACAGCATCGAGAGCGCCCACGGCCGGCGAGATGGTCCAACCTGCATACCCATACCCCTGAGTGAATAATGGCCGAAGTATACCCGACACCCGCCCCTGATCGCGAGGGACCCGATGGCTTACGGCAGATAACGGTTGAGGGCGTCTTCCAGCCTGGTACGGTAATACAGTGACTGACCGGTCTGGATATCCCGTTGATACAACTGCGGGTCCAGATCATGGGGCAGGTGCAGGTCGGTGAGATACACCGGATAAGATTCACCACTTTGGCGCAGCGAACGGATGTAGTGTGCGACGGCGGGAATCAGACGGTCCCCGTATTCCTGCACACTGAATTCCTGATCGTTGCAGTAAATATCGAACCGCAGTGTGCTGTCGCCCTGCTGAACACCGACGGCCTGAACCTCCAGGCCCGAAAGTGGCACCGCGGTGCCCTGATAGGGCCGGAGTTCAGCAATCCAGCGGGCGTCGCGACGTACCATTTCATAGCAACGGATACCGCCCGCCGGGTCCAGGTTCTCTGCCTGACGCAACAGGCGCCGTTCCACCAGGTTTTCCAGGAAGCGCATTAACGGACCAAGCAGGTGGTTGCGATGCCCTGCCCGGACCGAACGGGCCCACAAACTGCCATGCTCATCGACAACCCAGAGCTGGCCACGGTCACCCTGAAGCAACCAGAACACCTGTATATTGCCCGCTTCGGACGCGGCGCAGACCGCCTTTAGCACCGGCTCGTCCCGCAGGGCATGGCGGTCCGGCACTATTGGCAGATACTCATCCTGCGGCTGCAACAGCGCTGCCAGCAGAGCTTCACGACTGTCCAGGGCGACAAACCCCGGTTCCCGGCCGCTGAACTGCAGCAGGAAATAGCGATGATCCATCTCGATGATGTAACGCAAGGGGTGCGGCCCGGTGCCGCCGGCAAAGAACTGGCGTAATACATCTCCGAACAACTCCCGCACCCGGCGTGCAATGGCGCTGCCATGCCCCCGACTGGGGGCCGCCACGCGGATTTCCGGCAGCTCGGCCGGGTTCATGGCCACCTGAGCCAACACGTTTTTCAGGCACTGGATCAGGGTATCTCCGGCGGCATAGTGCTGCAGACTGATCTCATGCCAGCTGTTCAGGGTAATCTGATCAATGGTCAGCACCAGGTTATCGCGCCCACCGCTGAACCCCAGTGAATCGGAACGGGCACTGAGCTTGTGTAGCCCACGTTCGGTCAGGTGGGCTTGCGGGTCCACCGCCACATTAATCAGCAACAGGTTTTTCAGCGGGCGCACACCTCGGGACAGCGCCTCTCTGGGCGCCGGAGACATGGGCATAGGCAGAAAGCCCGACAAGACCTCCACAATGTCTTTCAGTTCGGCCACCGAGGCAACACTCTTGCCCGCCCGGACATTGAGCCGGGTGGAGCGATGCAACAAGCCGTTGCAGTAACACCACACCAACAGCTCCGCCAGATTGCCTGCGCGGCGGATCACCGGTTGCCAGAAGGCGTCGGAGGGATCTTCAAGATCCCGGTACAGCAACCACCCGTCACCTTCCCCGCCCTGTTCGGACTGGTGGTGAAAAGACAGGTTTTCCTCCGCCAGCGACGGCACCAGACCAGGGTTAACCAGTTCGATCTTGCCCGCCTTGCGCTGAAAGGCGGCGTAGAGTTTGCGGCCCAGCAGGTTAATGTCATTGGCGCTGATAGCCGCCTGGGTCTGCTGCTCCCGGGCCATGCGCGACAACAGGCGGTAGCTGTGGGTGAGTTCCGCTACGATGTTCCGCCTGAGGCCTGTCACCTCTTCTGCCCGCCAGCGCTGGCGATCGTCCAGGGCGCTGAGGCGGTCTTCGCCCCATTCCCACTGCTGCACTAGCTGTCGTAGCAGATCGATTCGCCATTGGTCCCCGGCCATTCCGGCCCGGGTGAGCGGCAAACCCGCCTTCAGGTACAGGCTCCGGCGCACCAGGTCGAGGCGCTCTGGAGCACCACTGGTCAACAGCCATTGCTCCAGTCGCTGATACAGCATGACGTAGGGGTCGAGAACGTCGGCACTGGTTTGCCCCTGATACACCGACTGTTTGAAGCTGGCGGACAATAACGGCTGGGCGGTATCGGTGGCGTAACACTCAATCAGAAACAACTTGAGAATGGCCTTCCAGGGAGCATCGATGCCTTTGTAAAGCTGCCAGATACCGGCGCCGGGGAACTCCTCATCGGGAATCGACGGCACGGCGCCAAAATCAATGTACTCGCTGGCCTTGATGAAGCGGCACTCCACCAGCCGCCGGCGGCATTCCTGGTAATGCTCCTCGGCGTCCGACGGGATCAGCCACCAGAGAGGATACCGCCCCGCCAGGTGGATGCTGGTCCGGTAGAACTCGTCCAGCAAAAGGAAATGCTGGGCACTGCCGCAGTTCTCTCCGGTGACCTCGGCCCGCTGCCGGCCGGCCCGCCAATCGCTGGCCGAGAACACGAACACGTGGAGCTCAACGCCCAGCGTTGCCGCCCATTGCGACAGTTTTTCGGCCTTGCGCTCCAGGCTGCGGATACCCTGTTCAGGCAGATCATCCCGATGACAAAGCCAGGCATCCAGATCACTGGCGACCGAGTGTCCCAGGGTGCCGGGGCTGCCCATCAGGAACAGGCTGTCGAGATCGGCCTTGCGAAGCCCCTGGTCGCGAACACTGAAACTTCGGGCAAAACGGCGCGCCGAGTTCAGCACATCGTTACCCGGCGTGTAGCCGGCCAGGCCCTGGGGGCAATTGCCATCAAGATAGCCCGGCAAAGCGGGATGATTCAGATGAAACGCCAGCGGTAAGAGTTCAAGCACCACCTGCTGCCGGTAAGTCAGGGCCGAACACGCCCGTTCCCAGCGCTGACGATTGACCAACAGAAACCGGTCCCGCAGCCGCCGCAGGGTTTTTCGGTCGATGCCGTCCTCAAAGTCGAGAACGATGGGCGGTGCGAGAACGGTCAAGAGGACTCCGGCAAGTGGTTATTTTCAGTCAGATAGTCAGTATGATGAATGAATCGTGGCAAAACCGGTAAAAAAATAAAAGGATGATCCGTTTTCGGCACACACCGGAACCGGCAACTCCTGAAGAGGCACCTGCGCTGTGAAAGAATTTATCATCCAACGTTATCGGCCGGATCTGTCCGGACCTGTCATTCAGCCAACCCTGCTGCGGGTGGACGACGATGGCCGAATCGCCCACGTCGACCGCCATGCCGAGGCCATGTTCGGCTACGACGCCGGGGCGTTGATCAGACAACCGGTGCAACGCATTCTCGCGTCCCGGCAGGACGATCCCTTTGCCCCGGCCCACCGACACCACCTGGACAACGGCCAGACGGTGCTGGTGACCTTCCGCCACAAGGATGGCTTCTTTTTTACCGCCATTCTGGGCTTGCGCATGGAAATGCGCGATTCAGACCAGGCCGCCAACGCCACCATTTCCCTGAAAGACAGCGGCGACATGGACAGCCGCCTGTTACGACTGGCAGAACAAGGCGCGGGTTTCGGGCTCTGGGAGCTGGATATGACCTCCAATGAGATCAGCTGGTCTGAGGGCATGTACCGTTTGCTGGAGTTGCGCCCCGGGACGGAATTGTCACCCGAGCAGGCCTTGTTTTACTGCCAGGTCGGCCAGAACCGCGTGCGCGCCCTGTTCCGCCGCTGCATGCGCACGGGCCGGCCGTTCAGTATGGAGCTGTCGGTACTGACCAGCCGGCAACGTTTGCAACGAGTCATCCTGTCGGGCCGCGCCCTGAAAAGCGGCGGCCGGATCCAGAAGCTCGGTGGCGTGATGGTCAACCACAGTGAAGCCATGCTACATGACCACGCCCGGCAGCAGGCCCAGAGGATTCTGGAAGCAACCGCCAGCGCCACGCCAGACCTCGTGGTCGCTGTCGACACCAGCCTGAACCTGTTGCATTTCAACGCTCCCTGGGCAGAACAGTTCCGAAACGCCTTTGGCGCCGAACCAAGGCCCGGCGACAACCTTAAAACCCTGCTTGCCGACTTCACCAACGAACGGCGCATGATAGAGCGCCTGTGGCAACGTGCCTTTGACCGGGAGCACTTCGTGGCCGAGATGCCCCTGAACCGCCAGGGCGAAGGCCTGCCAGTCTACGAATTTCATTTCCAGAATATTCAGGGCCTGCAAGGCGAGGTGGTCGGTGCCGTCCATGTTGCCAAAGACATCAGCAATCGTGTCCAGCACAGCGGCAGCGGCGACTACCGGATGCGCCATGACCCGGTGACCGGATTGATGAACCGGCGCTCCTTTGTCGAGCATCTGGAACGGGCCATGAAGCATAAGCGCAAACGCCAGTCGATGGACGGCTTGCTGCTGCTCGACCTGGACAGTTTTGAACAGTTCAACGAACAGGCCGGCAGTGGCACCTGCGATCGGTACCTGCGTGAATTGGCCGGTATGCTCGGGCTGCGGGTGCGCCAGCGGGACGCCCTGGCCCGGCTGTCCGGTGACACCTTTGCTCTGTTCATAGAGAACTGCCCCGAACCCAGGGCCCGCAAGATTGCCGAGGAAATCCGGGAGCAGATTGCCCAGTTCCAGTTTGAATGGCAGGGCAGACAGTTACAGACCACCGCCAGTGGCGGCCTGCTGATTCTCGGAACCGACGCTCCGCTCCAGCCTGAACAACTACTGACCCAGGCCGCCGACCTGTGCCATACCGCCAAGACCTCCGGGCGCAACCGTATCCACACCACCCAGGCCTTGCCCGGCGAGTTGGCCAATCGGGGCACCGACCGCCAGCTTGAACAGCTGCATCAGGCCCTGGATAACGGCCAGCTGATTCTGGAGTTTCAATCCCTCAAGCCGGTGGCCAGCGTCACCTGGGGTGACCACATTGAAATCCTGTGCCGGATTCCGGGTACAGGCGACGACTCGCCCCTGCTGCCGGAGCAGTTCCTGCCAGTAGCAGAACGGTTTGACCTGGCCAAGCGCCTGGACCGCCAGGTTATCCGACAGACTCTCCAGTGGCTGAGCCAGCATCGACTGTTGGAGCCAAGGCTGAAGTACTGCGGCTTCAACCTGTCCCTGGCCACCATTCTGGATGACACCTTTGCTGATTTCATGGAACAACAGGTGCGCCAGACCCCGTTCCAGCCCCATTGTTTCTGCCTGGAGATCCGGGAATCCCACGCCACCCAGTATCCCGATGAGGTAGCCGTATTATGTGACGCCCTGCACCGGGCGGGGTGCCGGGTTGCCCTGGAAGGGGCGGGGGCATCCGTGGAAAGCTACAGCCTGGCCGCCAACCTGCCGGTGGATATCATCAAACTGGACCGGCGCATCATGAACGATCTGGAACGTGATCCGGTGCAGCAGATCATGGTGGATGCCCTGCATCGGATTGCCGAAACCGCCGGCAAGGAAACCGTCGCCACCTTTATAGAGAACGATGAAACCCTCAGGAAAGTCCGAACCCTGGGCATTCACTTTGGCCAGGGTTACCGTTTGTCACGGCCGCGGCCGCTGGAAGAGCTCAAGCCAGCGGAGGTAGAACTCAGCACCGGCCGGATAGGCGGGTAAGCGGTTGCTGGGAGCCGCCTACCAGCCCTCCATCGGGACGCCATGTTCCCTGAGGTAGTCACCGTGCTTTTCAAGATAATTTTTGGTGCCCACCTCAAAATCATCCGGGTCACCCGGTACTTCCGTGGCCTGCATGCGCATCACCTCGATTTCGTTGCCAATCTGGTTCGAAATCCAGACCACCACGGTGCCGCCGGGTGCCAGGCCAATGGTCAAGAAGTGCCGGGGGCCGGAATACACACCCATCGGCGTCTTGTAGGTTGCCGGCTCCCGCATTCGGTCCAACAGGTCTTCCGGCACTTGAATGATCTTGGTGTAATATTTCTGCTCCGCGTAGGAAAACCAGTTGACCAGAATCAGTTCCGGAAAGGGGTCAACTCCGGCCCCAGCTCCAGTTGGGCCACGGGGCCCCTTCCAGCAACACCCCACCGCGCCGATGGGCTGGCGCCAGCTCCGCTCACCCGACTTCTCCAGAAACATGTCGGTCACCCACACTTCGTAGTGCTGTGGTGCCGCTATCCTGATCATCCAAAGAGTGTCGTCTGCCTTCGACCACGCTGAACACCCGCTGCCCAACAGGGCCATGGCCACTATGCCTATGGCCAGAATTTTCTGAATCATCATTCGCCCTCTGTTTGTGGATAAACCAGGCGCTCCCCGGAGAGCACCGGTGCATGGGGATGCAATCCCTCTAACTTCGCAGGTGTTCCCGCCACCAGGGTTTCGATGCCGTTGTAGTGTGCGGAGTAATGGATATAGCGCTGGAGCAACAGGTGTTCATGTTCCGTGGTCAATGAAGGGGCGTCGCTCCCTTGTTCAACCTGTTCCAGGAGTTGTTGCAGGATGGGGGTCAGTTCATCTGGCAAGGTATTGTCGGTTCTCCTGGTATCGATATCTTGCAGCGGCGCACCGCTATCGGTGGCCAGCCGATGCATCAACCTCAAGGCCACCTGCGAATACTCCCCCCGCACCTGGCGCAGCATCCGCAACACCAGTTCCACCCGGCCATCCGGCGCCGGGTGCTCCTGGCGCCGGGTAACAATTTCCAGTCGGGCTGGTCCTTCAGGGCCCAGGTCTTTCGGCCAGGCCTGCAATTGTTCGGATTGCCGTACCGGCAGGTTGTCGGGGCCAATCCAGCCAGCGGCCTCTACCTGTTGCCGTTTGGCCTCCAGGTTGTCCCACTGCAGGGTTTTGTCCGGCCAGCGCAGCCGGTCGCGAGGTATCGGCAACCTGGGGCTTAACAGCACGTCCTCGCGCTGGCTGTCGCCGTAACCACCTCCAATATCGGAATGAACCCCAGGCAGGGAGATTTCCCGGAAGTTGGCCGGCAAGCTACCGTCGCGGCTTCGCAGACTGTTCAGAGCAAAGTTCCTGCGGTGCTCATGGGCGGCGGTCAGGTGCACTGCATGGCGCACCTTGTCCGAATTCAGGTACAGCTTTACCGGGTAGTTGCGGTTGTTATGAGCCGATAAATCACCAGCGGCCGGGTTAACGATGGCGGCCACGGAATCGAATAGTCCCACGAAGCGAATTTCTACCGTCTCCGGCCAAGGAATATGGTTCTGAGCCAGTATCTCGGCGAGCAGGCCGCTTTCCCCCTGATTAATCTCATGCGCAGCGTGGCGGGCCGCAGCAGCCCCCCGACTGAAGCCGAACAGATCCAGGGTCAACCGATTAATAGGCTTATCTTGAAATGTGTCTTTGGCCTGCTGGGCCAGTTGAGAGAAGGCGTAGGTTACCTGTGGGACAATGCCAGCCTCCCCCATGCCGGTGGCTGCGCTATACAGCACATCATCATCGCCGGTCTTGGTGCCCGCCCCAGGAGCATAGATTTTACGCCGGTAGGTGCTGGTACCCTCCTCCTCTTTTTCTTCTTCGATGTACAAATCCCACAACTTAGCCACATTGCTGGCGGCATTGGCGTAACTGTCACCCAACATCAGGCCCATCCGCCGCTCACACTCTTCCCGGCTGATGGTGTTGTTCTCGTAGGGAATCAGGCACTCCTGCTCCAGCTGCTCTTTAAAAGCCTGGGTATTCGCGGCATTGTTCATGGTGCCGTCGGTAAACAAGCCAACTTCCAGATGAATCTTGGGAGAAGGTTCCCGGGAGGAGTCCTCCTTGGCGCCTTCGGCGGCGGATGCGGACATCAGAACGGGAGCCACTAGCGCGGAAGCCCCTAAGGGCAGGCTCAGCCGGTGGTCATCTTCGCTGCCCTGAGCCGCCTGCTCCTGACGCTGACACTGCCGGTAGTGCATCGAGAACATATTCACTTCCAGCGCCCCAACCCCCCAGGGGTCAGATTGGCGCAACTGATCGGGGGTCACGCCGCATTCGTTCAGTTGCGCCACGGCGCTCTCAATCGCAGAAGGCGTGTATATCCAGCTATCATTTACCCGCCACCGCCCCCCGGCAGGCAAGCTGTCATCTGGCTGCCAGGTCACCATGGGGGAGAAGGGGCCATCCCAGCCTTCACAGACCAACATCAGCTCACCGTCTTTCACCGCCCGGTGGACAGTCTCGGCTATGTTGCCTCGGCCACGGTAGTGGTGCCTGAATAACGAGTGCATGTTTGAACGAACATGGTCGTTCTCTTTAACCAGGCGCCTGGCCTTATCGGCGGCGAAAAAGGGGGTTTCAACGTGGGGAAGATCACAGGCTCTCAGCTCCGAGGGCCTGACCAGTTTCATGAAGCTCATCGTCAGCATTCCTTGTTGACGGTAGAAAATGGGTAAGAATCAGTCGGCAATCCTAGCCGATATTTCGTATTTATGACAAAACCGCACTTCACGGTTTTGTCATAAATCTTCTACGCTGATCAGCCTATGACACACCCATGGACTACACCAGCCTTAGCCCCTTCCGGGCGCGGGCCACCGCCGCACGCACCTGGTTCGGTGCGGTGCCGCCCAGGTGATCACGGGCCTGCACGGAGCCTTCCAGGGTCAGCACGTCAAACACATCCTCACCAATTACGTCGGAGAACTGCTGCAGTTCTTCCAGGGTCATCTCGGACAGATCACGGCTTTCGGCCACACCAAAAGCAACAGACTTGCCGACGATTTCGTGGGCATCCCGGAAAGGCACGCCTTTCTTGACCAGGTAGTCGGCCAGATCGGTGGCGGTAGAGAAGCCCCGCTTGGCTGCTACCCGCATGTTATCGGCCTTGGCTTCGATCGCCGGAATCATGTCGGCGTAGGCCTTCAGGCAGCCCTTGATGGTATCGACAGTGTCGAACAGCGGCTCTTTGTCTTCCTGATTGTCCTTGTTGTAGGCCAGCGGCTGGCTCTTCATCAGGGTCAGCAGACTGATCAGGTGACCATTGACCCGGCCGGTCTTGCCGCGCACCAGCTCCGGCACATCCGGGTTCTTCTTCTGGGGCATGATGGAGGACCCGGTGCAGAAGCGGTCCGGCAGGTCGATGAAATCAAACTGGGCCGAGGTCCACAGCACCAGCTCTTCACTGAACCGGGACAGGTGGGTCATCAGCAGCGCGGCAAAGCTGCAGAATTCGATGGCGAAGTCCCGGTCAGACACCGAATCCAGGCTGTTTTCAGTCGGCCGGTCAAAGCCCAGCAGCTCGGCAGTCAGGTTGCGGTCGATCGGGTAAGTGGTGCCGGCCAGGGCGGCAGCGCCCAGGGGCATCACATTCACCCGCTTGCGACAATCCTGCAGACGATCGGCATCACGCACCAACATTTCGTACCAGGCCAGCAAATGGTGGCCAAAGGTAACCGGCTGGGCGGTCTGCAGGTGGGTGAAGCCGGGCATAATGGTGTCCGCTTCACGCTCGGCCAGATCCAACAGGCCAGCCTGCAGGCGGGCCAGTTCCTCGGCAATCACGTCGATTTCGTCCCGCAGGTACAGGCGGATGTCGGTGGCTACCTGGTCGTTACGGCTGCGGCCGGTGTGCAGCTTTTTACCGGTAATGCCGATGCGGTCGGTCAGCCGGGCTTCGATGTTCATGTGCACGTCTTCAAGGCTGACAGACCATTCGAAGCGGCCGGCCTCGATGTCTTCCTTCACGCCTTTCAGACCATCAATAATCTGGTCTCGCTCAGCGTCAGTGAGCACACCCACTTGAGCCAGCATGGTGGCATGGGCGATGGAGCCGGTAATATCATGGTGATACAGGCGCTGGTCAAAACCGACCGACGCAGTGAAGCGCTCAACAAAGGCGTCTGTGGGCTCGCTGAAGCGGCCACCCCAGGGTTTTTCGGAGGATGTGGTCTGGTCAGACTTTTTCTGATCCGTCATGGTCTATCTTTCCTGCTGACAGCCCGGCATCATCACGCCGGCAATGGATAAGTGAAAATTTGCCGCAGTATAGCATTCTGACCCCGGTTAAGGAGACACCCCTGGCAACCGACAAAGGCATCAAAGAAAAGGATACCGCAGACTTCTACGTGCCCGATCTTTGCCGGGTACGGGCGGTGTTCCTGCTGCTGGTCACCAGTGAGCTTTTTGTCCTGGTGTTGTCTATCGTGCAGGCCGAGCGCGGCTGGATAGACTGGAACTACTTCGGCTTGCTGTCCCTGTTCGTACAGTGGACCACCCTCACCAGTGCCGCACTGATCTGCCTGCTGCGGCCATGGCTGGCGCAAATGAGCGTCGCCCGCGCCACCCTCGCCATTGTGGTCATTGTGCTGCTGGATGTGCTGGCTTTCAGCCTGTTTGCCGACAACGTATTGCACCCGCAGCCGGGGGTTGCGCTGTGGCAGGGCATTGCCAAGAAACTGTTGGTGGCGCTGCTGATCGTGCTGATGGTGTTACGCTACTTTTACCTGCAGGACCAGTGGCAACAACAGCGAGAGGCCGAAATGCAGGCCCGGCTGACGTCGCTGCAGGCCAGGATCCAGCCCCATTTCCTGTTTAACAGCATGAACACCATTGCCAGCCTGATTGCCAGCAATCCGGAACAGGCAGAAGAGGCGGTGCTGGATCTGTCCGAGCTGTTCCGGGCCAGCCTGCGCACCGATGATCAACTGGTACCACTCAGCCGTGAACTGGAGCTGTGCCAACGCTATCTGGCCATTGAAGCCCTGCGCCTGGGAGACCGGTTAAAGCTGGACTGGGACATACAGCCGGGCCTCGAGCAACAGGCCATTCCTCCGCTGACCTTGCAACCGCTGGTAGAGAACGCCATCTACCACGGCATTCAGCCCAGACCCGAAGGCGGCACAGTGCGGATCGAGGTGTACGGCAAAGGCCATTTTGTATACTTGATGGTCCAGAACCCGAAACCGGAGTCCAGCAACCGCCAGCACCAGGGCAACCAGGTGGCCCTTGTTAACATCCAGGCCAGGCTCCAGGCTTTGTTCGGCGAGCCAGCGGTTCTCAAACACAGCCATCAACACAACATCTACACAGTTACCCTCAGGCTGCCCGCAAGGACAGCAAGCTGACAAAACAGACCAGGCGACCGCAGGAGCACCATGAACCAACAACCGCAGCGCATTCTGATCGCAGACGACGAACCCCTGGCCCGGCAGCGCATTCAGCGCCTGGTGGAAGAACTGCCGGAATACCGGGTGTGCGGTGAAGCGAGCGATGGCAATGACGCGCTGCGCAAGGTGGCCGAGCTGGAACCGGATATCCTGCTGATGGACATTCGCATGCCGGGCATGGACGGCATGGAAGCGGCGCACCAGCTGAGCCAGCTCAGCAACCCGCCGGCGGTTATTTTCTGTACAGCCTACGACCACTATGCCATCCAGGCGTTCGAGGTTCGCGCCATCGCCTACCTGCTCAAACCGGTGCGACGGGAGGCTCTGGCAGACGCCTTGGCTCGGGCAGGAAAGGTCAACCGGGTTCAGCTCCAGGCTCTAACCCACAACAGCGACCTGACCACCGAACAGGTTGCCGTGCGCACCCACCGGGGAACAGAACTGATTGATCTTACAGACATCCGCTACTGCGAAGCGGACCAGAAATACGTCACCCTGCACCACAGCCGGGGTGAAACGGTCTGTGATTACACCCTGAAAGAACTGGAGCAGGCGTATCCGGAAAAACTGTTACGCATTCATCGGCATACCCTGGTAGGCGTGCGTTTCATCCAGGCCCTGCGGCGCAACAGCGATGGTCAGAGTATGCTGGCACTGAACGACTCAGACACCCTGCTACCGGTCAGCCGCCGCCATGCCAGCCATGTCAGGCAGTGGTTGCAGGAGCACCAACCCTCCCCCTGACGGGGTACAGGGCCGTCTACGGCGGGACTTTTTCACTGCCACAAGGTAACCTTGGGGCACATTTTTTTCCTACGACTGTGAGTGCCATGTCAACACGAACCCTTCGCATTGCAACCCGCAGCAGCGCCCTGGCGTTGTGGCAGGCGGAATTCATCAAATCCGAACTGGAAAGGCTGCACGATCACATCACCGTGGAGCTGGTGAAGATCAAAACCCAGGGCGACAAGATTCTGGACGTGCCCCTGGCCAAGATTGGTGGCAAGGGGCTGTTTGTGAAGGAGCTGGAAGAAGCCATGCTGGACGGCCGGGCCGACCTTGCGGTGCATTCCATGAAAGACGTGCCCATGGAATTCCCGGAGGGCCTTGGCCTGGTGGCTATCTGTGAGCGGGAAGACCCGACCGATGCGTTTATCAGCAATCAGTACGATCATCTGGACCAACTGCCCCAGGGTGCCGTGGTTGGCACCTCAAGTCTGCGCCGCGAAACCCAGCTCAGGGCCAACCGCCCGGACCTGGAAATCAAGATGCTGCGAGGCAACGTCAACACCCGATTGGCCAAGCTGGATGCCGGCGAATACGACGCCATTGTTCTGGCCAGCTCCGGCCTCAAGCGCCTGGGCTTCCACGACCGGATACGCTACTGCATGCCGGATACTGTCTCGCTTCCGGCCGTTGGCCAGGGCGCGCTGGGTATTGAATGCCGCCTTGATGACAGCGAGCTGCGGGCATTGCTGGCACCACTGAATCACGACGATACTTCTGACCGGGTGAAAGCAGAAAGGGCCCTGAACCGGCGCCTCGAAGGGGGTTGCCAGGTTCCCATTGCCGCCTATGCCCTGCTGGAAGACGACAACACATTGTGGCTGCGCGGGCTGGTGGGCGCTGTCGACGGCACCGAGATTTTTCGGGTAGAAGGCCGCGCGCCCCGCGCCGAAGGCGAACGCCTGGGCCGTGAACTGGCGGAGCAGCTGCTGGCTATGGGTGCTGACAAGGTACTGGCTGAGATCTATGGCCACACCCCAAGCTGATCGGAATAGCCAGGCCCTGCCCTTGCAGGGCCGGCGCGTACTGATTTGCCGGCCAGAACCCGAGGCAAGCCGCCTGGCACAGGCTTTTCAGGCCGCCGGCGCCGAAGTTCGCCGGATGCCCCTGATGGCCAGGGAGCCGCTGCCTGCAACACCAGAGCGCCGGTCGACCCTTCAGGATCTGGACCACTTCGCTCACATCATTGCCGTCAGCCCCTACGCAGCCAGCTTGCTGCTTGATGAGATCGATCACTGGTGGCCCCAGGTGCCCATGGGCATCCAGTGGTATGGCGTGGGTGCCGGCACCGCCGCGGTTTTCGCCCACCACGGTCTGAGCCCGAACAAGCCAGACAATGGCTGGACCAGTGAAGCCCTGCTGGCCCTGCCGGGATTGCAGAATCTAAACCACGAAAAAGTGCTACTGGCACGGGGAGAAGACGGCCGCGAGCTGATCCGACAGACCCTGGAGCAACGAGGTGCCCGTGTAACGGTTCTGCCGCTGTACCGACGCTTCCGGCCGTACTATGCTGCCAACGACTTAGAAGACAATTTCGCTGGGTTCCGGCCGGAGGTGATTATTGCGCTTTCCGGTGAAACCCTGAACAATCTGGTAGAGGCCAGCAGCGCGTTCCTGGCGACCCTGAACAATGCGCTGCTGGTGGTTCCAGCGGAACGAGTCTCGGAGCAGGCCCGCAAGGCCGGCTTCAGGAATGTGCTGGTTCCGGACGGCCTGGCTGACCAGGATCTGGTGACCAGTGTGGCTTCCTGGCTGATGCAGGAGGCCGGTGACAACGGTAAACCAAGTAAGGATGCCCGTGACTGAAACAACAAAGCAACTGCCCGCTCCGGTAAACCCTGCCAATTCCGCCCGCGTGCGCCTGTGGCCGGTATGGCTGATTGCCATGCTGGCGCTGATTATTGCCCTGGCCCTCGCGTTCTGGAACTGGCAACAATGGCAAACCCACAAAACCACTATGCTGGTGATCCAGGAGTTGCGCCAGGATACGGCACAACTGGAAGACCGTTATGGCAGCCGTGGCAGCGAGCAGAGCCAGCGCCTTCAGTCACTGGAGAATAACCTTTCAGCCCAGCGCGAGCTGATCGCCACCCAGCAGCGACAGATTGACCACAATGCCCGGGAACTGCTTGAGGCCGGGAATCGTACCCGTACCGACTGGCTGCTGGCCGAGGCGGAATACCTGCTGCGCATCGCCAACCAGCGCCTGTTGATTGAGAAAGATATCCGGGGCGCCCTGTCTGCCCTGGAATCAGCGGATGAGGTTCTGCGGGAATCCGATGACATCGGGGTTTACCCGGTTCGCCAGCAACTGGCCCGGGAAATTCTGTCACTGCGTGGCATCCAGGGCGTCGACCGCACCGGACTGTACCTGAAACTGGAAGCGGCCATTGCCAGCATCCACGACCTGACTGACCAGGCCCTGATTCATGATCAGGCCCCCGGTTTCCAGATGACCGAAGACCCGAATGCCCCGACCGATGGCCGCAACATGTTTGTGCGGGGCTGGAATCGTTTCCTCGACACCCTCAAACAGGTGGTCGTGGTCCGTCGTCTGGACGAACCGGTCAAACCCCTGTTGTCGCCGGACCAGAGCGCCTGGGCTCGCCTTAACCTTCAGTTGATGCTGGAAGAGGCCGAAATGGCCGTGCTTCGGGGCAACCAGCCATTGTATGAACGGGCCCTGAACAAGGCCATCACCACCATAAACGACTGGTATGACGCCACCAATCCGGCGATCCGGGGACTGGCCGATACGCTGACGGAACTGGCGGACCGAAATGTGGACCCAACCCTGCCGGATATCAGCCAGTCCCTCGGCTTGCTGAAAGAGCGGCTGGCCGGTCGGCTGGCGACCGGCAATGATGACGCCTCCGGAACCGAACGCGGGGGCAATGACTCATGATCAGGCTTCTGCTGCTCCTGCTGGTCGCGCTGCTGGTTGGCACCGCATTATCCCTGGGGCTGACCTATGATCTTGGCTATATTCGCATCAGCCTGGGCCATTACCTGATTGAAACCAATTTCTGGGTGGGCCTCGGGCTGATAATCCTGCTGGTGGTATTGGCGGTTTCTCTGATCAATACCTTCAGGCACCTGCGCCACGGCACCGGGATGGTGGCCGGCTGGGTATCCCGGGGCAACGAACGCCGGGCCCGGCGCCGCACCACCCAGGGCCTGCTGGCACTAGCCGAGGGCAACTGGCCACGGGCCCGCAAGCTGCTGGCCACCTCGGCAGACAAAGCCGACACACCGCTGATCAACTACCTTGCTGCCGCCCAGGCGGCCTTTGAAACCGGTGACCACGAAGCGGTGGATGAGCTGTTGCGCAAAGCCTATGACAGCACCCCTGGCTCCAGCATGGCGGTAGGGCTGACCCAGGCCCAGCTGCAACTGGCAGGCAATCGGCTGGAGCAAGCCCTGGCCACCCTGCTGCGCCTTCGCAAGGAGTCGCCCCATCATCCGTTTGTGCTGAAGCTCCTGAAGAACACCTACCTGCGCCTGGAAGACTGGCGTGAGCTGTCCCGGTTGATACCAGAGCTTCGCAAGCGGGATGTATTGCCGGGCAAAGAGCTGGACGAGCTTGAACGGCAGGTATGGCATAACCTGCTGGAAAGGGCCGCAGAAGACACCCAGAAGCTGCGCAAAGACAACCCGGAGGCGTCTCTGGAACCGCTGACCCGGCTATGGGACGAGCTGCCCGGCTTTGTGCGCCGGGACGAATACACCATCCGGGATTACGCCAGCCTGCTGGCCAGGCTGGGTGACGAAGCCCAGGCCGAAACCCTGTTGCGCAAGGTACTGAGAAACCACTGGAGCGATGAGCTCATCAACCTGTATGGGCGGGTAAAGGGCAACCAGCCCGAAGAGCAACTGCTGATTGCCGAACAGTGGCTGAAAGACCGTCCCAATAATGCGGAGCTGTTGCTGGCCCTGGGCCGCCTCAGCCTGCGTAACGAGCTCTGGGGCAAGGCAAAAGAGTATTTCCAGACCAGCCTGCACCTGCGCCGTAGCCGGGAAACCCTGGCCGAGTTAAGCCGGCTGAATGCTCACATGGGCGAAGAGGAAGCCAGTATCAAGCTGCTCATGCAGGGTCTGGAAAGCGATAACAGTTTGCCAGACCTGCCCATGCCAAGGGCCTGACACTGGAACCAAAAAGGCCGGATGGTTACCATCCGGCCTTTTTGGTTCACCATGGCGGCGTTCAATCCCGCGGAGCGTATTCCAACACATCCGAAAAGAACGCCTGCTTTGGTAACCCTTCAGCCATCAACGCATCCATCAGGGTGTAGACCATGGCTGGCGAGCCACTGGCATGCACTTCCACATTTTGCCAGTCTGCCCCGGATGCCAGCACGGCACCCACCAACTGATCGTGATGGCCACCCCAATCGTTGTCCTCGTCGTCACCGACCACCGGGAAGAAGCTGAACGGTGGCCAGTCGTCATGCCATTGCTGGGCCAGCGACCGCAGGTACATATCCTCGTGCTTGCGCACCCCCCAGTACAATTTGACCGGGTGCTGGAAACGGGTTTCCTGCAGGAATTCGCACAGGCTTTTCATCTGTGCAAAACCGGTACCTGCCGCCACCATCAGCACCGGTTTGTCCGGCGCGGCAGCCAGGCACGCCTTGCCGTGAGGCAACTCCACGGTAACATCCTGCCCTGAGGTCAGGGCATCAATCACCTTCTGGGCAGACACCCAGTCTGGCGAGGCCTGGATGTGCAACTCGATATTGGCGGCCGACGGACTGCTGGCAATTGAAAAATAGCAGGGCTCGGCACCTGGAAGGTTCACCGACAGGTACTGGCCGGCGTGAAAAGCCACCTCGCGGCGCTTCGGCAACTGCAATTCAACCCGATACACATCGTGACTGATGGAGCGCACGTCCACCACTTTTGCCAGGTATTGCCGGGGTTGATGATTTCCTGATGCCATAACGGCGGGTATCTCCAGTTTCAGGTCAGTCAGCGCCAAAGTTCGACACATCATTAAACGCTCACCAACCGTGATTAGTTTCTGATTACGGGTATTCAGGGCCAGACCGGACACCAGCCGGGCCTCACAGATTTCACAAACGCCATTTCTGCAGGCGGCCGGCACCTGAATCCCGGATTCAGCAGCGGCCAGCAGCAAGTCCGTATCGTCTGCCACCTGAAAACTCAGGCCGGATGGCTTAAGCCGAATCCGATGCATCCGGCCGCTCCTGTCAATCGGGGCGGGCGGCGGGAATTTCAATGCCGAGGCTGTCCCACAGGTCGTCCACCCGCTGCTTGACCTCATCGGTCATGGTGATCGCGGTGCCCCACTCCCGATCGGTCTCACCGGGCCATTTGTTGGTGGCATCCAGGCCCATTTTTGAACCCAGGCCAGACACCGGCGAGGCGAAGTCGAGATAGTCGATCGGTGTATTCTCCACCATCGTGGTGTCCCGAACCGGGTCCATCCGAGTGGTCATGGCCCAGATCACATCTTCCCAGCTGCGGGCATTCACATCGTCATCGGTGACAATCACGAACTTGGTGTACATAAACTGCCGCAGGAACGACCATACGCCCATCATCACCCGTTTGGCATGGCCCGGGTACTGTTTTTTCATGGTAACGATGGCCAGCCGATAGGAGCAGCCTTCCGGAGGCAGGTAGAAATCCACAATCTCCGGAAACTGCTTCTGCAGGATCGGAATAAACACTTCGTTCAACGCCACCCCGAGCACCGCCGGCTCATCGGGCGGGCGACCGGTGTAGGTGCTGTGGTAAATCGGGTCACGGCGGTGCGTGATTCGCTCCACGGTGAACACCGGGAAATGATCCACCTCGTTGTAATAACCGGTATGGTCGCCGAAGGGGCCCTCCGGAGCCATGTCGTCCGGGTAGATAAACCCTTCCAGCACGATCTCGGCGCTGGCCGGTACCTGCAAATCACTCAGGCCAGCCTTGACCAGCTCGGTACGGGCACCCCGTAACAACCCGGCGAAGGCGTACTCGGACAACGAATCCGGCACCGGGGTAACAGCGCCGAGAATGGTTGCCGGGTCCGCGCCCAGGGCCACCGCCACCGGATAGGGTTTGTCCGGGTTGGCCCGGCGGAATTCCTGATAGTCCAACGCCCCGCCCCGATGGCTGAGCCAGCGCATGATTAACCGGTTGCGACCAATCACCTGCTGCCGATAGATTCCCAGGTTCTGGCGCTCTTTATTGGGCCCACGGGTGATTACCAGCGGCCAGGTTACCAACGGGCCGGCGTCACCGGGCCAGCAGTGCTGTACCGGAATCTGGTACAGGTCAACCTGGTCCTTGTCGATCACCACGTCCTGGCAGGGTGCCGAGCGGAGCACTTTCGGGCTCATGCGCATCACCTGTTTGAAGATCGGCAGTTTTTCGATGGCATCCCTGAAGCCCTTGGGGGGATCCGGCTCTTTCAGGAACGCCAACAGCTTGCCAACCTCCCGCAATGCCGCCACGTCTTCCTGCCCCATCCCCAGCGCCACCCGTTTGGGAGTGCCAAACAGGTTGGCCAACACGGGCATGTCGTAGCCTTTCGGGTTTTCAAACAACAACGCCGGCCCACCGGCCCGCAGTGTGCGGTCGCAGATTTCGGTCATTTCCAGGTGGGGGTCGACTTCTACGCTGATGCGTTTCAGCTCACCCAGCTTTTCCAGCTGGCTGATGAAGTCTCTCAGGTCGCTGTATTTCATGGTGTGCTCCGTTTCTGGTCTACGGTACTACGGAGTTTGGGCTTATCCGGACTGCCCTGCATTTAGCCTTTTGATTTTTTAGTTCGGAGTTTGAACAAGGCCGGGAGAGGGTGTCAAAACGGAAAACGGTGGTTTTCCTGATGGTTTTGACACCCTCTCCCGGCCTTGTTCTTTGAACTTTGGGGGGTACGCCCCGAAATCAGACACGCATAGAGACCAGTATCAACGACGCTTCATGGACTGGAAGAACTCGTCGTTGGTTTTGGTGTCACGTAGCTTGTCTAGCAGGAACTCCAGTGCACCGGTGTCGTCGTCCATGGAGTGCAGCAGCTTGCGCAGAATCCACACGCGCTGGATGTCTGCCTCGCTCATCAGCAGGTCTTCACGGCGGGTGCCGGAACGACGGATGTTGATGGCCGGGTAGACACGCTTCTCGGCAATCTTGCGGTCCAGGTGCACTTCCATGTTACCGGTGCCCTTGAACTCCTCGTAGATAACCTCGTCCATCTTGGAACCGGTATCCACCAGCGCGGTCGCCAGGATGGTCAGGCTGCCGCCCTCTTCCACATTCCGGGCCGCACCGAAGAAGCGTTTGGGCTTTTCCAGGGCATGGGCGTCAACACCACCGGTGAGCACCTTGCCGGAAGACGGAATCACCGTATTGTAGGCGCGGGCCAGGCGGGTGATGGAGTCCAGCAGGATGATGACATCTTTCTTGTGCTCGACCAGGCGCTTGGCCTTTTCGATCACCATTTCCGCTACCTGCACGTGACGAGCCGGCGGCTCATCGAAGGTGGAGGCTACAACCTCGCCGCGCACGGTGCGCTGCATTTCAGTCACTTCTTCCGGGCGCTCGTCAATCAGCAGCACCATCAGGTGACATTCCGGGTTGTTGCGGGCGATGGACTGGGCAATGCCCTGCATCAGCAGCGTTTTACCGGCCTTGGGCGGGGACACGATCAGGCCACGCTGGCCTTTACCGATCGGGGCTACCAGGTCGAGTACCCGAGACGAAAGGTCTTCGGTACTGCCGTTGCCCACTTCCAGGGTCAATCGCTCCTGGGGGAACAACGGGGTCAGGTTTTCAAACAGAATCTTGTTGCGGGCGTTGTCCGGCTTATCGAAGTTAATCTCGTTAACTTTCAGCAGGGCGAAGTAACGCTCACCATCCTTGGGAGGACGGATTTTACCGGAGACGGTATCGCCGGTACGCAGGTTGAAACGGCGAATCTGGCTGGGGGAAACATAGATATCGTCCGGGCCGGCCAGGTAGGAGGCGTCGCCGGAGCGAAGGAAGCCGAAACCGTCCTGCAGAATTTCCAGTACGCCGTCGCCGTAGATGTCTTCGCCGCTCTTGGCGTGTTTCTTCAGGATGGTGAAGATAACATCCTGTTTGCGCGAGCGAGCCAGGTTGTCCAGGCCCATTTCTTGCGCGATATCGAGCAATTCGGGCACAGATTTCTGCTTGAGTTCAGTAAGATTCATAATTTGTAGGATTGTCAGGAATGGAAGTAAACGACTGTTGGAATGACAGGGGTGCCCCTGAACGCATTGATCAAAAAAGCTGAAACATGGTGCTGGCTAGATGGAGCAACCGGTGCAGATGGAAGCCGGATTTGTTTGCTGAAGCCAGAGAGTGGGAACAACCGTTCGCCGGGCAAGCCGCATAATCGACCACCTTGAAGGCGTCTGTCAAGACCTCTGTCCAAAATTAAGTCAGTTTCATGATCTTCCGCCACCAGCACACCTCCCTCTGATGGGTTACTCCCTTCCCATCTGCGGCCCGTATACGGATACTGACACTAGTATTACTGATGAACGCATCTCGAATGCAGTAGAGCGGAGCCAAGCCATGAGCACTGAGCTTACGAATGAACTCAAACCTCTGAACATTGCTATTTTGACCGTATCTGACACACGGGGTTTCGAGCAGGACACCTCCGGGCAGTTCCTCGAAGACAGCGTGATTGAGGCCGGCCACCGACTGGTGTCTCGCCGGATACTTCCGGACGACGTTTACCTGATACGCGCTATTATTTCACAATGGATTGCGGACCAGGACGTTCAGGCGGTCATCATAACCGGCGGCACCGGCTTTCATGAACGAGACAGCACACCGGAAGCGGTCAAGCCCCTGCTGGACAAGGTCATTGAGGGTTTCGGCGAGGAATTTCGCCGGTTATCGGCGCTGGAGATCCGTTCTTCCACGATTCAGTCCCGGTCATTCGGTGGCATGGCCAACAACACCGTTATTTTCTGCCTGCCGGGTTCAACCGGTGCCTGCAGGACTGGCTGGGAAGGCATTCTGAAAGACCAGCTGGACAGCCGGCACGGCCCCTGCAACTATTCCGGACTGGTCATGCGCAAGCCAGAGCGTGCTTTCAGCCGGCTTCAGGAAGTCATTGGCAACCGCGCAGAAAAATAACCGGGAGGTACCATGGCAGGCTCTGACCTGATCTCTGTTGACGACGCTCTCAACTACATATTGAGTCGCGCCACCGCTGTCACACAATCCCAGGCGGTGCCGCTCAGCGAGTGTTTGGGGCGGGTCCTGGCCGAGAACCAGTATGTGCCGGCGGACGTTCCCCCGGCTGACAACAGCGCCGTGGATGGCTATGCGGTGTACCACTCAGACGTCGCACCCGGGCGGGCGCTGGTGGTCTCTGACCGGGTGCCGGCGGGCACGGCCCCCAAACCACTGGCGCCCGGTACCGCTGTGCGAATCTTCACCGGTTCAGAGATTCCGGAGGGCGCGAATGCGGTGGTGATGCAGGAGCGGGTGGAACGTACCGGTGACAACATCCTCATCATGGCCGAAGTCAGCGCCGGGCAGAACATTCGTCGTCGCGGACAGGACCTGACCCAGGGGGACCTGGCATTGCCCCGGGGCACCCTTATTCGCCCCCAGGAAATGGGCTTACTGGCCTCGATGGGCATCGCACAGGTGCCGGTACTGGACCGGTTGCGGGTGGCCATCCTGAGCACCGGCGATGAACTGGTACAACCCGGCGAGCCGCTTGCCCCCGGCCAGATTTACAACAGCAATCGCTACACCCTGCTCGGGATGCTGGCACAGGCGGGATGTGAGGCTATCCTCTGCGAGACCGTTCGGGATACTCGCGACGGCACCCGCCAAGCGCTGCAAGAGGCGGCAAGGAAAGCCGACCTGATTATCACCAGTGGCGGCGTGTCGGTGGGCGAAGAAGACCACGTGCGCGCAGTGCTCGAGGAGTCCGGCCGGCTGTCTTTATGGCGGATGGCCATCAAGCCTGGCAAACCATTGGCGTTCGGCAGCATTGACGACACGCCGGTGCTTGGGCTGCCCGGCAACCCGGCCTCTGTGTTGATTTCCTTTATGGTCATCGTGATGCCCTACATTCGCAAACGCCAGGGGCGACCCGACGCGCTGCCGATCGGGGAATGCCTGCCCGCAGACTTCACTACCCATTCACCATCCATCCGACGGGAGTTTGTGCGCGCCCGCAAGACAGGCAACGGGGCCACCGCTTCCGTGTCCGCTGCCCCGAACCAGAGCTCCGGCGTGCTGAGTGCCGCTTGCTGGAGCTCCGGCCTGGCGGTGGTGCCGGAAAACAGCACCATCAATATCGGTGACCCGGTGATGTATTACTCGTACCCTGAACTGATGAGCTGATCATGACTGACCAGAACCTGACTGTTCGCTTTTTCGCACGGCTTCGCGAGGAGCTTGATACCGAGAGCCTTGAGTTGCCGGCAACTCCGGGCCAAACCGTTGAGGGCGTGTTGTCAGAACTGGCCGCCCGTGGCGGCCCCTGGGCTCAACTGCAGGGCGACCAGCCGGTCATGGCGGCCGTCAATCAGGCCATGGCCAAACCATCAACGCCAGTCACGCCGGGCGATGAAGTGGCCTTTTTTCCACCGGTGACCGGAGGTTGAAATGATTTCTATCCAGACGGAAGATTTCGATGTCGGCGCGGAATACGAGGCGCTGCGCGCCTCCGGCTCCGGCACGGGTGCGGTGGCGACCTTTTCCGGGCTGGTGCGGGACTCAGGGGACCTGTCCGGGGTGACCGGGTTATTCCTGGAGCATTATCCCGGCATGACGGAACAGGTGATTCAGGGATTGATTGATTCCGCCTCCCAGCGCTGGGATGTCCGCAAGGCGAGGGTGATTCATCGGGTCGGGCGGCTGGCGCTGTCGGATCAGATCGTGTTTGTCGGCGTTTGCAGTGCTCACCGGGGGGACGCATTTGCAGCCTGCGAATTCATCATGGATGCCCTGAAAACGTCAGCCCCGTTCTGGAAAAAAGAAATCACCGGAGACACCGAACACTGGGTTGAGCAAAAAGACTCGGACCTGGACCGCTCCAGGGCCTGGAAATAAAGCTCACCTTGCGACTGACGGCCAATGAGGGTGATTGAGGCACAAAAAAACCGCCCGTGAACCATGTTCAGGGGCGGTTTTCTTCAACAGCGGATCAGAGGTTGCTGTCGAGGAAGGCGGCGAGTTGTGACTTGGACAAAGCGCCAACTTTGGTGGCGTCCACGTTGCCGTTCTTGAACAGCATGAGGGTCGGGATACCACGGATGTTGAACTTGGGCGGGGTCTGTTCGTTTTCGTCGATGTTGAGCTTGCAGACCTTGAGCTTGCCGTCGTATTCGTCGGCGATTTCTTCCAGAACCGGGGCAATCATCTTGCACGGGCCGCACCACTCAGCCCAGTAGTCGACCAGTACCGGGACGTCGGACTTCAGTACGTCCTGTTCGAAAGAAGCGTCGGTGACATTAACGATATTTCCGCTCATTACCTTTTCCTGATTCAGGCGCTCCGGGGCCTGTAACGCAGCCGCGTCGGAGTCGCTGTTGACTGTAGCAGGCTCTACAAACCGTCATCGGAATGTCGCCTGCCCGGATTTCGTTAGACGAATACTTTACGCGATTGCCGGCCTCAATGTGAAGCGAGATCTGTTTCCGTCGGCGACGATCCGCATCCGTATTCACCGCAGACCGTTACTGACAGCGCACCGCGCTTTCTTTTATAGTACGGCCATTGTATCGACAAGTTCACACCATACAGGACGCCAACCCACGTGACGGCCGCATCCCCTGCCGAGAACACCGCCCCCTCCCCGGACATGCTGGCAGCCATTGATATGGGCTCCAACAGCTTCCATATGGTCGTGGCCAGGCTGGTCCATGGTGAAATTCGCACGGTCGAAAAGATGGGCGAGAAAGTCCAGCTTGGCGCTGGGCTGGACCCCTATAACCGGCTGACAGAAGAAGCCCAGCAAAGGGCTCTGGAATGTCTCAGCCGGTTTGCCCAGCGCCTGCAGGGCATGCCTGCCGAGGGCGTTCAGATTGTCGGTACCAACGCTTTGAGAGTGGCCCGCAACGCCCCCGAGTTCATTGCCCGGGCAGAAGAGGTCCTCGGTTACCCGGTTGAGATCATCGCGGGACGGGAAGAAGCCCGCCTGATCTACCTTGGCGTTTCCCACACCCTGGCCGATGACGAAGGTAAGCGACTGGTCATCGATATTGGCGGCGGCAGCACCGAATTCATTATCGGCCAGCGATTTGAGCCCCAGGAGCTGGAAAGCCTGCATATGGGCTGTGTGTCGTTTCGCAATCGCTATTTCCCGGACGGCAAAATTACCCGGCGGCAGATGGACAAGGCGATCACTCACGCCGAACAGGAGCTCCTGAACATCCGCCAGCACTACCGCTCGGTTGGCTGGCAGAGTGCCGTCGGTTCCTCAGGATCCATCAAGGCGATCTGCAGTGTGCTGGCCAACCTGAAGATCACCGATGGCACCCTCACCCGTGACGCAATGGAAGAGCTGCGTAAACGGCTTGTCGACATGGGCAGGGTCGAAAAACTGGCAGACCTGGGCGTGCGCCAGGACCGGCAAAGCATTTTCCCGGCCGGGTTTGCCATCCTGCTGGCGGCGTTCCGATCACTGGATATTCAAGCGATGACCTTCGCTGATGGCGCGCTGCGGGAGGGGCTGCTGTACGACATCGTAGGCCGTATCCAGCACGAGGATGTACGGGAGCGCACCATTGCCGCGCTGCAGGAGCGCTACCATGTGGACCAGGCTCACGGCGCTGCCGTTGAGCAAACGGCTATTGCTGCATGGCAGCAAGTGGCCGATCAATGGGGCCTGCATACGTCAGCGGACGAGGATGTACTGCGCTGGGCCTGCCGGCTGCACGAGATTGGTCTGACCATCTCCCACAGCCAGTACCACAAACATGGCGCTTATCTGCTGCGTTATTCCGACTTGCCCGGGTTTACCCAGCAGTTTCAAAAAGATCTGGCCACCCTGGTGCGTGGCCATCGACGGAAATTCTCCTCCACCGTGTTCGAGGGCATAGAGCCGGAAGACAAGCCGCGCCTGCGCTACCTGTGCGTTTTGCTAAGGCTGGCCGTGCTAATCCAACACCCCAGGAATCTGGAGCAGCCACCCGAATTCGTCCTCCATGGCCATGAAAACAAGCTGGTGGTGGAGTTTCCGGAAGGCTGGCTGGATAACCGGCCACTGACCCTGGCAGACCTGGAGAACGAGCGGGATTACCTGTCCAAACAGGATTTCACCCTGGAAATCGGCACCCGGTAAACCCGATGGGGCACTAGCCAGCCAGTTCGGCCTCGAGGTTTTCCACCATTTCGCTGACCTCCAGCCATTCGGCCTCGGCCTCCTCCAGGGCCCGCTTGAGTTCAGTCTGCTCCGCCAGCAGCGCCTTCAGGCGCAATTTCCCGCTGTCTTCGTACACCGCAGGGTCGCCCAGAGAAGCTTCCACGCCTGCCAATTGCTGCTGCAGCTGATCCATCCGGGCTTCCAGAGATACCTGTTTTTTCCGCCACGGGCTCAGCTTCTGACGAAGTTCCGCCTCCTGGCGTTTTCTGGCCTTGCGCTCTTCGGCCGTCAATGCCTGGCCACTGCCCGCCTTCTTTTCAGCATCTGAATCCTCAGCTACCTGGCGTTTGGGGGGCTCGTCCTCATCCTTCCTGCGGTCTGCCAGCCAGCGTTCATAGTCTTCCAGGTCGCCGTCGTATTCCTGGACTGTGCCATCCGACACCAGCCAGAACTCGTCTACGGTATTGCGTAACAGGTGCCGATCATGGGACACCACCACAATGGCACCATCAAAATTCTGCAATGCCATGGTCAGGGCCTGGCGCATCTCCAGGTCCAGGTGGTTGGTGGGCTCATCCAGCAACAGCAGGTTGGGTTTCTGCCAGGCGATCACCGCCAGGGCGACCCGGGCTTTCTCCCCCCCGGAGAACGAGCGAATCGGACTCAGGGCTTCGTCGCCATGAAAATCAAAACCGCCCAGAAAGTTCCGTACCGATTGCTCGGACGCACGGGGCGACAATCGCTGCAAATGCAAGAACGGGCTGGCGTCCAGGTCCAGGGCTTCCAGCTGGTGCTGGGCAAAATACCCGATGGCCAGGTGCTCGCCACAGGTACGCTCACCGGCCAGCAGGGTACCAGTGCCCCGCAGGGCATCCATAAAGGTTGATTTGCCCGCACCGTTGGGGCCGAGCAAACCAATGCGCGAGCCGGGCAGCAAGGTGACGTTGATATTGTTCAGGATAGCCGTCTGGCCATGGCCGGCCACACCGTTGCGAATGGACAACAACGGGTTGGACACCTTGTCCGCCATTGGAAATTCAAAGCTGAAGGGCGAATCCACATGGGCTGGCGCGATTCGTTCCATGCGCTCCAGGGCCTTGACCCGGCTCTGGGCCTGGCGGGCCTTGGTAGCCTTGGCCTTGAAGCGGTCAATGAAACGCTGGATCTCGGCAATACGGGCCTGCTGGCGCTCGTAATTGGATTGTTGCTGGGCCAGGCGCTCACTGCGCTGCACTTCAAACGCCGAGTAGTTGCCGGTGTAGAGTTCCAGCTTTTTGTTATCAAAGTGCACCAGGTGTGTGGCCACCCGATCCATGAAATCCCGATCATGGGAAATAAATAGCAGGGTGCCAGGGTATCGACGAAGCCAGTTCTCAAGCCACAGACAGGCGTCCAGGTCCAGGTGGTTGGTGGGCTCATCCAGCAACAGGAGGTCCGATGGCCGCATCAGGGCCTGGGCCAGATTCAGGCGAATACGCCAGCCCCCTGAAAACGCCGATACTGGCCGGCCGGTATCGCTATCAGCGAACCCCAACCCACGCAGCAACGAGTCGGCTCTTCTCGGCGCAGACCAGGCTTCGTGCACATCCAGCTCGCCGTGCAGGCGGGCAATGGCGTGATGGTCATCCCGGGTCTCGGCATCGGCCAGCTCACGCTCCATACGGCGCAATTCAAAGTCGCCATCCAGGACAAAGTCCCGGGCAGATCGCTGGCTGGCCTCAACCTCCTGCGCCATGTGGGCAATACGGCAGCCCCCTGGCAACGACACACTGCCCTGCTCCGGCGCCAGATGGCCCAGTAAGAGCTGGAACAGGCTGGATTTTCCGGCACCATTAGCGCCAACAATCGCTACCCTCTGGCCGGGCTGCACCGTCAGGCTGACGTTTTCTAGCAACCAGACGCCGCCTCGTTGTAAACTGAGATCGGTTATCGTTAACATAGACTGTCTTTATCCATGGATTTCAGCCAGGGAAGCGCCCTGCCATGACCGTTCCGCAGACAGAATCATTGAATCTGCCCGCAACAATGGAACCGGATAATCCCCTGTGGCGTTATGCACTGGCCTGCTGGCAAAACCCGGAGCTGGCCGAGGCCTGCCTGACGTTGCAGGCCTGTGACTGGAGCGTTACCCGAATTCTCTGTGCCGGCTGGCTGGGGGTGAACGGGCACCTGTTCACTGGCGTTGAGGACGCTAAGGTAACAGAGTGGCGATCCCGTGTAACCGGCAGCATTCGTTCCGCCAGAAAATCCATTCCCCGGCATCATATTGGTTGTCGTGATCTCCGGGAAGCACTGGCCCAGGCCGAACTACAGGCCGAGCAAACCGAACTTGCCCTGGCCTGGCACACACTGACACCCAGGTACCCGGAGACTGGCAACATGCACAATCGCAAAGCCGCCATCTTGCAAAACCTATTGGCCGCAGCACCGCGTCGGGACACAGACACCCAGGCATCCGTATCAATGGACACGCTGGCAGGCCTCCTGGCGGCTGCGGCAGGAGAACCCCAGCCATGATGATGAAATGGCTTATTAGGCTATCGTTTCCAGCCCTTGGCCTGCTTTTGTTGCTGATTTTCTTTGGACTGGGGGACCCAGGCAAGGTATCGGAGTCTGCGGCCGAGGAGAAACCCGAGGCCATCCCTTCGTTTGAAGGCCTGCTGCCGGCCCCCATCCCCACCGAGGGCCCGGAGATTGTCTTTAAATGGCAAGACACCGAGGGGAACTGGCACTACGCCGACCAGCCACCCGCCCAGGGCCCCTGGAACGCTCTGGCCATTGAGCGGCCGAGCAAGAACCTGCATAACGAACGCCGGGCCGACAATGACAGCGACTGGCGTTCTCCCTACCGGGCCCCTTTTTCCCTGGCGCCATCGCCCGGGGATAACGGTACCTGACGCCAACAGCATCACACTGTTACCACAGTTTCAGTGGCATCCTGTGGCTGAACCCGTTACCTTTCCTGTTTGCCAAATCCAAGTGGGCCGTCAGGCCCTGTTACACGCGCGAAGGATACCAGTATGAAGAAAACCCTGTTAGCTATCGCCATGACCGGCCTGGTTGCCGGCTGCTCTACCGCCCAGGACTCCGAAAAGGACCCAGCCCTGGACACGACGCCGGAGAGAGTCAGCTACGGCATGGGCCTGGTGCTTGGTGAGCGCATGAGCAATGACCTGCCTGACCTGCAAATGGACCAGTTCCTGCAGGGTATCCAGCACGGCCACGCTGGCGACGAAGAGACCAAACGCCTGACCAGGGAGCAAATCCAGGAAGCACTGATGGCCTACCAGGAGGAGCTTCAGGGGCAACAGGAACAACAATTCGAAGAACTGGCCAGCCAGAACCTGGAAGCCGGCGAAGCCTTCCTGGCCCAGAACGCTGAGCGCGAAGGCGTGGAAACCACCGAGTCCGGCCTGCAATATGAGGTCATCGAGGAAGGCGATGGCAACAACCCGACAGCCTCAGACCGAGTACAGGTGCACTACACCGGCGAGCTGATCAATGGCGATGTGTTCGACAGCTCCCGTGATCGTGGCCAACCGGTTACCTTTGGCCTTAGCCAGGTAATTCCGGGCTGGACCGAAGGCCTGCAGCTGATGAGCGAAGGCGCCCGCTACAAGCTCTACATCCCCGCCGACCTGGCCTACGGCCCGGGTGGCAATCAGGCGATCGGGCCCAACGAAACCCTGATTTTTGATGTAGAACTGCTGGCAGTGAACCCGGAAAGCGAATAACTCCGGGCAATAAAAAACGGCCTGAACATTCAGGCCGTTTTTTTTGAAACACTCTACTGGCTGCCCGAAATCAGGCTGAGGCCATTTTTCCAGCGTGGGCGTTATGCAAATGCTCGATCAGGAAATCTTCCATCTCGAACCGGCTTTCCAGCACCTCACCCAGCTTTGACAACTCTGAGAACAGCTCTCTGACGTCGTCTTCGGTCAGTAGTCGACCATCAACGCGATCGTTGAAATTGAGAGCCACGCCGGTCGTCTGCTCAATCCGGGGATAGACCTTTGCCGCCAACTCCAGGCCGCCATCGTTGAACTCACGGGCTTCCTGGATCAACTGTTCGTAGACTTCGAAGTGCCCGGCAGACACATAATCGACCAGCACCTCACAGAGGCGGACAAACTTGTCTCGCAGCATCTCGGTCTGGGAAAAATCGGTCTCGGTCGACAGATCGCAGTAGCGCACCAACAGCTCCTGGCGCTCTTTCAGCCAACGGTCGATCAGCTCGCTGACTCCGCCCCAACGCTCCCTGGCGTTTCTGCAGTTCTCCAACATGACGTCTGTCTCCCCTCAGTCAGTCTGCCTGATAAATGGCCGTTCACTTGATTGTTGTCATGACTGAATCAAGTTACCCCAAGGCCATGGTGGCCCGCAACCGTTTCAGCCCTGCAACCAGTTTTTCGGCCGGTATCGGCGGAACATCATCACCAGGCCAACCAGCACCAACAAGCTGAAGAACACGGCTGTCCAGCCAGGAATGCTCAACCCGAGAAAGCGCCAGACCACCTCGGCGCAATCACCGGTGCCTTTCAGGGCCGTCTGCAGCACCTCAAACCAGGGCAACACCTCAAGCATGTAGTCCACGGACGGGCCGCAGGCGGGCACCTGATCTTCCGGCAGGCTTTGCAACCAAAGTTGCCGGCCAGCAATGCCCAGCCCGGTACCGGCGGTCAGCACCAGAAAAAAGCCATACACCCGGTTACCAAAACCGGCGGGACCATGGAGAAACGCAATCAGGGCTACCAGCCCTGCGCCCATGAAACCAAAACGCTGCAACCAGCACAACGGGCAAGGCTCCAGGCCCATGACGTGCTCCATGTAAAAGGCCACGGCCAACAGAGCTGCGCACAGAAGAAAAACGACGCCGAACACCCATTTGCTTGTCAAATCAACACCCCGGAATCATCATGTAAGCTGATGCTGCCAATCCTAACCCATGAAGAACATTGCGCCTATGACCTTTCACCGAAAATACGCCCTAACGCTGTTACTCGCTGTCGCTTCCCTGATCGCCTGGCCGGCCATGGCCGAGGAGGAGCCGGAGGAACGGGGGGTAACCGACTACATCGCCATGGAGCCGGCTTTTGTGACCCATGTGGGCGAACCCGGCAACAAGGTCATTTACCTGAAAGCGTCTGTAACCCTGCGGGCCTCGCAGGAGACGACAAGAGCTGCTGTAGAGGCCCATATGCCAAGATTACGGCACGAATTGGTAATGTTGTTCGGTGAACAGACCGACGTTGACCAGCTCACTACGCAACAGGGCCAGCAAGCGTTGAGAGGGGAGGCAGCACAGCGCATCAATGCTGCCCTGGAAGAACAGAAAACCGGTGAGCGCATCACCGGCGTCCTGTTTACGGAATTTGTGGTACAAAGGTAGGTCAGGCGATTCGGGAGAACAGGTCGTCGCTGGAGGGCTGCTCGGCAGCCACCTGGCCGGCATCATCCCAACCCGCTTCCCAGGCAGCGATGATCACCTCACCCCGATACGGGCATCGGTTTTTATCCATGCCCATGGAGCCCGCCATGTACCCCTGGCGATATGCCTTGTTGAGGGCTTCCACATCCCATCCGAGCTTGATATCTCTTGCCATGGCGCCGTCTCCTTACCTGTTGTAAACAAAAGTAACAGCAGGTAACGAAGCCGGCAAACCGTTCTGTGGTTTCTGTGCGTCACGTCCCTTTCGGGTTGTGACTCAACCACGGCTCACGAGCGAAGATACTCTTCCAGGAAGGTGGCAAACGGAAGTTTATCCGACTGTTCCTGGGCCTTCTGTTCGGCCAGGGATTCCCGCGACATGCGTTGGTAATCCGCCAGTACGTCCGGAGCCAGTGGTTCGCTTCTGAGGGTTTCCTGATGCTGCTGGGACAACGCCAGCACCCAGTCCCGGTGACCAAGCCCGGAGGCTTCCATCGAAGCCAGTACGCGGGCTGATGGCACAGACCACTCCTGCCCCTGCAGCTTTTCACGCTGAGCAGCCAGGGCTGAACGGTAGGTCTCGTCCTTACCCCAGCTGTCCAGCAAATCCGCCAGCGGCTGCAAGCGATCCAGCAACTCACGGGCCGCGTTACCCACCGGCACCCGCTGGCCACCCTGGCACACCCCCAGCTCCTGCCAGCGGCCTGATGCCACCACATCTTTGTAGTTGTCATCCAGCCGCTGACATTCATCATCTCCGATGCGGGGAGAGTCGGTCAGCAGGCAGTCAAGCAGGAACAGATCCAGAAAATCGATCTGCGCCCGGTTGACCCCTACCGGCGAGAATGGGTCCAGATCCAGACAACGTACCTCTATGTATTCAACTCCACGGGCATCCAGCGCCTGGATAGGCTTCTCAGCGCGCTCGGTGGTGCGTTTGGGACGAACGGCGCTGTAGTACTCGTTCTCAATCTGCAACACACTGGTGTTGATCTGGATAAACTCGTCGTTACGACGGGTGCCAATGGCTTCATAGGCAGGCCAATTGGTATGGATAGCCTGGTCCAGGGTACGGGTGTAAGTGTCCAGCTCGTTGAAACAGATGTTGAGGGAGGCCTGGGCATTGTTGTGGTAACCCAGATCACCCATCCTCAGCGACGTAGCGTGTTTGCCATACCAGGTTCGCTCGTCAAACCGGCTTAGGTCATGCTTCACGCCGGCAACGAAACTGGCGTCCAGGGCTGGTGATGCACCGAACAACAGCATTAACAGCCAGCTTCGGCGACGGAAATTGCGGATCAACCAGAAATACTGGTCGGATTTGAAATCCTTCAGGGCATCCTGATTGCCGGTCAGTTGCTGCCACTTACGCCAGAAACTGTCGGGTAACGACAGGTTGTAGTGGGCCCCGGCAATACTCTGCATGATGCGACCGTAACGCACAGCCAACCCCTGCCGATAGACATGCTTGAGCTGGCCAATGTTGGAGCGGCCATACTCAGCGATGGGAATGCTCTGATCGCCATCAATCTCACAGGGCATACTGGCCGACCAGAACACTTCGTCACCGAGATTCTGCTGGACAAACCGGTGGGTGTCTCGCAGCGATGCCAGCATGGCCTCAGTGGAGCTGAAAACCGGGGTGATCAGCTCCAGCAGGGCTTCGGAATAATCGGTGGTAATCCGTGGATGGGTCAGGGCCGAGCCCAGCGCCTCCGGGTGCGGTGTCTGGGCAATGAAACCATTGGCATCCACGCGAAGGCCTTCTTTTTCGACCCCTTTGAGGAAACCGTCCCAATCGCTGGCCGCAAACTGGTGAAACAGGGAGTGGCGGGATTCAGCCATGGTGAGCTCCTGTTGGCGCGATTGCCCCCTCGTGAGGAGCAATCGCGTTGAATCGATAAGGTGATTTAACGACCGTTCTTGCGGGCAGAGGCCAGCGCCTGCGCCAACGCACCCGCCATGGCGCCCTGCGCCTGGCCCTGGCCACCCTGGGGTTTGCGACCACCGGAGCGACCTGCGTTGCGGTCGGCGCCCCGGGCTGGCTTGGCCTGGGTCTCGGCACCGGGCTGGTCATCCATACGCATAGACAGCCCGATGCGTTTACGGGGAATGTCCACTTCCATCACTTTGACCTTAACAATATCACCGGCCTTGACCACTTCGCGCGGATCTTTAACGAAAGTATGAGACAGGGCGGAGATGTGCACCAGGCCGTCCTGATGCACGCCGATGTCAACAAAGGCGCCGAAATTGGTGACGTTGGTTACCGAACCTTCCAGCACCATGCCTGGTTTCAGGTCATTCAGGGTTTCCACCCCTTCCTCGAAGTTGGCAAAGCGGAACTCGGGGCGCGGGTCGCGGCCCGGCTTTTCCAGTTCGGAGATGATGTCTTTGATGGTTGGCAGGCCAAACTGTTCGGTAACGTAGTCCTGAGGGTTCAGGCTGCGCAGAAACGCCGAGTCGCCAATGATGTCTTCCACCTTGCGACCATTACCCTTCGCGATGGCCTCAACCACACCGTAGGCTTCCGGGTGCACCGAGGAACGGTCCAGCGGGTTGTCGCCGCCAGCAATACGCAGGAAGCCAGCCGCCTGTTCAAAGGTGCGCTCACCCAGCCGGGAGACCTTCAGTAGCTGCTTGCGACTGACAAACTTGCCGTTCTGGTTGCGAAAATCGACGATGTTCTGAGCAATGCTCGGGTTCAGGCCGGATACCCGGGTAAGCAGAGGCACGGAGGCCGTATTCAGGTCGACCCCAACGCCGTTTACACAGTCTTCCACCACCGCATCCAGGCTACGGGACAGCTGCACCTGGGAAACGTCGTGCTGGTACTGGCCAACCCCGATGGACTTGGGTTCGATCTTTACCAGTTCCGCCAGTGGGTCCTGCAGGCGGCGGGCGATGGACACCGCACCACGGATGGTAACATCCAGATCCGGCAGCTCTTTTGAGGCAAATTCCGAGGCGGAGTAGATGGACGCACCGGATTCGTTCACCACAATACGGGCCAGCTTCAGTTCCGGATAGCGCTTGCACAGGTCGCCCACCAGCTTCTCGGTTTCCCGGGACGCGGTGCCGTTGCCGATGGCGACCAGCTCAATCTGGTATTTCTGGCACCAGGCCGCCAGTTGGGCAATGGATGGCTCCCATTTGTTCTGGGGCGCATGGGGGAAGATGGCCCCGTGGTCCACCACCTGGCCAGTGCCGTCGATCACCGCGACTTTAACGCCAGTACGCAGACCGGGGTCCAGGCCCAGGGTTGGCCGAGGGCCGGCCGGGGCCAGCAACAACAGGTCTTTTAGGTTGGCGGCAAACACGTTGATGGCTTCGGCCTCGGCGGCTTCCCTTACCTGAGACATCAGGTCGGTTTCAATCTGGGTAGAGAGCTTCACCCGCCAGGTCCAGCGCACCACTTCCGACAGCCATTTGTCGGCGGCCCGCCCGTTATCCCGAATACCCCAGCGCGCGGCAATCCGCTGCTCGGCGGGATGGGGCTGACGGCGATCGTCTTCGACATCCCCCACCACCAGTGAGTAGGTCAGCATGCCTTCGTTACGTCCGCGCAGAATCGCCAGGGCCCGGTGTGAAGGTACTTTCTTCAGGGGCTCCACGTGATCGAAATAATCCCGGAACTTGGCGCCTTCGTTCTCCTTGCCGTCCACTACGGTGACTTTCAACTGACCTTCCTGCCAGATAAAGTCCCGCAATGAACCCAGCAACTCGGCGTCTTCGGCAAAGCGCTCCATCAGAATGTGGCGGGCGCCTTCCAGCGCGGCTTTGGTGTCTTCCACGCCAGCTTCCGGGTTCAGGTAACCGGCGGCGGTGGCTTCCGGGTCCAGCGTAGGGTCGCCGAACAGGGCGTCAGCCAAGGGCTCCAGCCCGGCTTCTCGGGCAATCTGGGCCTTGGTGCGGCGCTTGGGCTTGTAGGGCAGATACAGATCTTCCAGGCGGTTCTTGGTGTCTGCCTCCTGGATGGCGGCGCGCAGCTCATCGGTAAGCTTGCCCTGCTCATCAATGCTGTTGAGGATGGTGCCGCGGCGGTCTTCCAGCTCGCGCAGGTAACGAAGACGCTCTTCCAGGGTTCGCAGCTGGTTGTCGTCCAGCGAGCCGGTCACCTCTTTACGGTAACGGGCAATAAACGGAACGGTGGCCCCTTCATCCAGCAAGGCAACGGTGGCATTAACCTGTTGCTCGCGTACGCCGAGTTCGTCGGCAATGCGCCGGGAGATACTGTTCATGCAACCTCTGTGTATTATCGCGTTCGGAATTAATGCGCAAAGGTACAGCGGCTTACTGCTGCAGGCAAGCGGACTGGTTACGGTGGTTCAGGAATTGTACAAGGTCATTCCAGGGCATGGGGCGGGCAAAGTAATAGCCCTGGATCTCATCGCAGTGCTGCTGGCGCAGGAATTCCAGCTGGCTTTCGGTTTCAACACCCTCCGCCACCACGCTGATCTGCAGGCTGTGGGCCAGGCTGATGATGGCCCGGATGATGTGCTCGGCATCCGCCGACTGCCCCAGTTCCTGGACGAAGGATTTGTCGATTTTCACCAGGGAAATGGGCAGGTGTTGCAGATTGCTCAGGGATGAAAAACCGGTACCGAAGTCATCCAGGGCAAAGCTGATGCCTAGCTGATTGAGTTCCCGCAGGCATCGCTGGGCGTAATCCGGATCGTGCATCATGGCGCTTTCGGTCAGTTCCAGCTCCAGCAGGCTGGTGTCGACGTTAGCGTTGAAAATAATCCGGAAGATGGTTTCGGTCATCTTGCGGTCGTGGAACTGGCGGAACGACAGATTGACCGCAAATACCAGGCCGGGAAAGCCCATTTCGGCGCTTTCCTGCAGGCGCTTGCAGGCCTGCTCTATAACCCAGTAACCAATGGGTACAATCAGGCCACTGCGCTCCGCCACCGGTATGAACTCGTCGGGCCCCACCAGGCCTCGCTTGGGATGATTCCAGCGCAGAAGGCACTCGACGCCACGAACCTCTTCGGTCGCCAGATCGATTCTTGGTTGATAGTAGAGCTCCAGCTCTTTACCGCGTAAAGCGTTACGCAAATCCGCTTCCAACCGGAGCTGGTAGCCAGCAGAAATATGTAACTGCCGGTCATAGAACCGATAACTGGTACCCGGGTCCCGTTTGGCCTCGAACATCGCCCGGTTGGCCCGCCTCAGCAGTTCTTCCGGGCTGTCGCCCGCCTCGGGATAGGTCGCCACGCCCAGGCTGGCGCTGACCACAATCATCTGGCCGTCAACGGTCAGCGGCTCATCCAGTGCAACCACCACCTTACGGATAATCTGGGTAATATCGAGCGAGTCTTCCACCTTCTCGATAATAATCGCCAACTCGTCGCCGCCGATGCGCATCAGCGAATCCACCCGACGCATCTTCTGCCGCAGCCGCTCCGCCAGCCGGAACATCAACTGGTCGCTTTTCTGATAACCGAAGGATTCGTTGATACTGCGAAAATCATCGACATTGAGATGCAGGAGTGCCAGCCGGTGGCCAGCTCTCTCCGCCCGCAACAGCGCCTGCTGCAGGCGATCGAAGAACAGGTCCCTATTGATAAACCCGGTTGCCACCTCACGGCCTAACTGGCCGTGGGCCGACTCGGACAGCTGCACGCGATACCAGAGATACTTCACCGCCCGGCGAAAACTCCAACGATCCAGGGTCTGCCGGCACAGGTAGTCAGACGCACCGTCCTGCAGCAATTTACCCCCGCGTTCATTGCAGGGCTCCGCACTGAGGGCAAGCACCGGTTTGTCTTCACTTGAAACCGATAGGTACTGAAGGAAAGACTGTTCGTCACCACCGTGAAAAATGCAGTCCCAAACAATGACATCGAAACTGGCGTTGCGGATAAGATCATCACAATCCACGAGGTCCGGGCACCATATGGCGTCCGGACTGATTTCCGGATCGTCTTGCAGCAGTGCGGATAACCACAGAAAATCCGCGTATTCCGGGGTCAGTACCAGCAGGCGTAGACAATCAGGTCTGGTGTCCAAAGACAGTGTCATCGAGCAAAATCCATGTGTCGGCCAACAGCAACGTCCATTCTAGGAAGCATAGCTGATAGATCGCCAAGGTACAGAAAGTCTGGCTGGTGTAGAATAGCCCCACGCTAAATACCTCCCCATGGTTCCCTATTTGGTCGCTACATTGTGAACAAGCTCAACCCGAGACAACGCGAAGCGGTTCGCTACGCTGAAGGCCCTCTGCTGGTGCTGGCCGGGGCGGGTAGTGGCAAAACCAGTGTAATCACCCGCAAGATTGCCTATCTGATTGAGGAACTGGGCATTCCGGGGCGACACATTGCCGCCGTGACCTTCACCAACAAGGCCGCCCGGGAAATGAAGGAACGGGTCAGCCGGATTGTTGACCGGGGTAAGGCCCGGGGGCTGATTGTGTCCACCTTCCATAACCTGGGGCTGAATATCATCCGGGAGGAACATACGCACCTGGGCTACCACCCCGGTTTCTCCATCTTCGATGCCGAAGATGCCAAAGCCCTGCTGCAGGACCTGATGATGCGAGAGGCCAGCGCCGAGGCCGGTGACGAGCTGAACGATGTACAGATGACCATCTCGTCCTGGAAGAACGCCATGCGCAGTCCGCCGGAAGCCTACAGCAAGGCTGCTGACGAGCGAGAGCAGCGCATCGCCATTGTCTACAAGCACTACAACGAGTATCTGAAAGCCTATAACGCGGTGGATTTTGACGACCTGATCCTGCTGCCGGTGCAGTTGTTCCGGGACACCCCCGACGTGCTGGCCAAATGGCGCCGGAAAATCCGTTACATGCTGGTGGATGAATATCAGGACACCAACGTGTGCCAGTATGAACTGGTCAAACAACTGGTCGCAGAGCGGGCAGCGTTTACCGTGGTGGGCGACGACGACCAGTCCATCTACGCCTGGCGTGGTGCCCGGCCGGAAAACCTGGCACAACTCAAAGAAGACTTTCCCAGCCTGAAGATCGTCAAGCTGGAGCAGAACTACCGCTCCACCGGCCGCATCCTTCGCAGTGCCAACACGGTGATTGCCAACAACCCCCACGTGTTCGAGAAGGCCCTGTGGAGTGACCACACCATCGGCGAGGAAATTCGCATCATCCGATGCCGCAACGAAGACGCGGAAACCGAGCGGGTGGCCACAGAGATCCTGGACCAGAAGCTGAAGAACGGGCTCGATTTCAAAGACTTTGCCGTGCTGTACCGGGGCAACCACCAGGCCCGGTTGCTGGAAATGAAGCTTCAGGCGTATCAGATCCCCTACCGGATCTCCGGTGGGCAGTCGTTCTTCTCCAAGAACGAGATCAAGGATGCCATGTCGTACCTGCGCCTGATGATCAACCCGGATGATGACGCCGCCTTCCTGCGGGTGGTGAACGTGCCTCGCCGGGAGATTGGCCCGCGCACCCTGGAACAGCTGAGCCACTACGCTCGCGCTCGCAACGTCAGCCTGTTCAAGGCACTGGGCGATATGGGCGCGGAAACCCACGTCACCGAGAAAGGCCTGGACCGGCTGCGCCGCTTTGCCCACTGGGTGGACAAAACCTGTGAACGGCTGTTTTCGGAAGATCCGATACCGGTGATCAAGCAGCTGTTCACCGACATTGAATACGAAGAATGGCTGCACCAGCACTCCGGCAGCCCGAAGCAGGCCGAACGGCGGATGGAGAACATCTGGTACCTGGTGGAATCGATCCAGCGCATGCTGGACGACGGCAAGGGTACCGCCGATGAACTGGGCATAGAAGATGCCATCGCCAAACTGATTCTGCGAGACATGATGGAGCAGCGGGAGGAGGAAGACGACAGCGACAAGGTGCAGTTGCTGACTCTGCACGCCTCCAAGGGCCTGGAGTTCCCCCATGTTTTCATCATGGGCCTGGAAGAGGAAATCCTCCCACACCGCACCAGCATTGAGGAGGGCAACATCGAAGAGGAGCGTCGCCTGATGTATGTGGGTATCACCCGGGCCAGGGAAACCCTGGCGCTGACCTATGCCGCCTCACGCAAACAGTACGGCGAGAAACTGGAGACCATTCCCAGCCGGTTTCTGGACGAGCTGCCGGAAGACGATGTTCGCTGGGAAGGTCTCGGGGACCAGGACAAAGAGGTCAACCAGAAGAAAGGCAAGGCAACCCTGAGCGCCCTGCTGGGCGACCTACGCGAGTAACACTGTCAGACAATATTACATTTTTTGAAACTTTTCCCGCTCCCCTTCGTATGAACAGGCAGTGGTCGCATAGACCACCGCATGCCAAACAAATACAAAACAAGGGAGCATACGATGAATAGAACAAGAATCGGTTTTTACAGGGGTGTCCCCATTTTGTTGGGCGCCGCCTATCTTTCAGGCTGCGGCGGTGACGGCGCTGAATCGGGCAATACCGCCGACACACGCACCGAAGCGCCAGCAGTCGCGGACGCGGCTCAACCGTCGCCCAGGCCTCTGCCCGCCATCCCGGAGAATTACTCACCCATCGGCGTGTTCAGCGCACCGTTCGCCGAACCCACCATCGTGGTGGATGGTGAAGTGGTCGAAACCGACGAAAAGTGCATCACCACCGAAGACGGTCTGCAGGAATGTAAGCCGGCCGCCGGCACCATGGCGCTGCTTCCGGACGACCGCCTTCTTTACCTGAATGCGCTGGAGGGAACCGAAAACGTTGAGTTGTCCATTGTTGCAGAGTTCGGCGAGGTATCGGTAAACGACCAGACACGGGTGCTGTCACTGGGCAACGACGATCGCCCCGACTGGCTGAAACCCTCCCCGCTACGCGGTGGTGCCAACCCGGACGGCAACGACAGTGAGACGTTGCTTGGCGGAACGCCACTGGACGGTTTGCTGGACACCGCCGACAACACCAACCGGAACGATGGTGCCCTGTTCTGCTCTGACGTGATCGGGCTCGCGGATGGCAGTGTCATGGCCGTCGGCGGCACCGACTATTATTCCGAGCCGGGCATTGATGGCTTACCCCTGGGGGTAGCTGAGCTGGAAGGCATCAAGAATTCCCGGATCTTTGATCCGACCACCAATACCTGGCGACAAACGGGAGACATGAACTTCGGCCGCTGGTATCCCTCCATGGTCACGCTGCCAGACAGCAAAATCTTTGTTGCCAGCGGCGTCACCAAACTGCTTAAGCCGGTTTATCCCGAGGAGCCCATCAACTCCGGCCGCAACGTGGTGCAAACGGAAACCTTCAACCCCTGCACCGGCGTGTGGAGCCAAAATCCCAGCACCGCTGATCGTTCTCTGCCTCTGTACCCGCGCTTGCACCTGCTACCTAACGGCCACGTGCTCTACAACGCCGGTGGCCAGGCCTTCAATCCCTTTGGCCAGGGTTATGACCAGGCACTCTGGAACATTGTCGCCACCTTTGACCCTGCCAGCCAGCGTTGGAATGACATTGGCTATGCCGGCCTGCCGTTGCGGCTGGACGAAGTCGGTTTGGGGCAACTTGCCAGCACGCTCAATCTGACCAACCTGACCGAAGAGCAGCTCCGGTTGTTTACCGAAGACCTGTTATCCAGCACGGATGGACTGATCAGCTCCGTCACGGATCTACTGACCAGCCCGGACGATTCGCTCCTGACAACCGACACGCTGGTCAAAGCCATAGGCGGTGGTATGCGGGGCTCCACCTCCTCAACCATGCTACCGTTAAGGCCGAACGAGAACGGCGAGTACAACGACGTTGAACTGCTCACAGCCGGTGGCGTGCCCAGCTATGCACTGCTGACCAGCCCCGGCGGCTACCTGCCTACCGATCAGAGCCGAATCGATCGGATTGAAACCAATGGCGATCAGATTGGCTATGAATCACGGCTGACTGGCGCCCTGAACCAGCCGCGCTGGTATGGAACCAATGTGGTGATGCCCGACGGCAGCGTGATGGTATTCAGTGGTGGCACCCGAGACGGCGTCGTCTTGCCGGGGCTTGAAGGCGCCATCATGACCGCTGAGCGATTTGATCCGGACACCGAAACCTGGACCGAAATGGCCAGCGGCCATCGCCCACGCACCTATCACAACACCGCCGTGTTGATGGCCGATGGCCGGGTCATGATTGGCGGGCACGCTCCGATCAACACAGCGTATTTGTCTCACATCAGCCTGGAAGACTTCGGGCTTGCCCCGAACGATGGCCGGGACCCAAGCTTCGAGATCTACACACCGCCCTACGCCATGCGTAATGATCGGCCGACCATTCTGTCTGCACCGGAGCAGCTCAGTGTTGGCGATAGCTTTACCATTCAGGTGGACCAGGCCCAGGACATCGACAAGGTGTTGCTGATCCGGAGAACGGTGATGACTCACCTGATTGATGGCGATCAGCGGGCGATTGAGCTGCCAGTCAAGGCTCGCAACGGCCGCAACCTGCAACTGGAAATGCCCGGGAAACAGAGCGTTGTGCCTGCGGGGCAGTATATGTTGTTCGTCAGCAAATCCACGCCGGAAGGGCGGGTACCCTCGGTTTCTGCACCGATTGCGGTGGTAAACGAAGCGCTCCAGTGCCAGGGCGATGCCACCATGGCGCAGCTGGGCCAGGACATGTTTGAGCTGTTGCCTGGCATATCCGGCTGAGGAGACGACCATGCAGATGACAAAAAAAACACGGACATCGCCCATAAGTACGGCGGTTGCGCTGCTCGCCACGTGTTTGCCCGCTGCCGTGCTGGCGCACGGCGCCGTTGAAGTGGACAACGCGCCGGAGCACATCATTCAGGCCAGTATCAGCCAGCCTGCGGCGATCCCCGGGCTGTCTGCGGTCATTCTGGATGCTCCACAACCGGGCATCCTGGTGTCCTACCGTGGGAGCCATGTTCTTACCGTAGAGGACACACAAGGCCAGGGGTTGCTGAGATTCAGCCCGGAAGGTGTGATGGCAAACCGTTCGAGCGCAGACTGGCCGGACCTGAGCCAGGCAAGGCCAGGCATGGTCAACAGCAGCACCAACGGCCGCTCTTGGGTCAAGGTATCTGCGACGCCGAGTTTTGGCTGGATGGATCCACGCCTGGGCGTTGAACACGGAGAGGGGCTCTGGCGAATTCCTGTTCGTACAGTTTCGGGCGCACAGTCTGAGATCCGGGGACTGCTAACCAGGAAACCGCTACCCAAGGAAGATCATCACTAACCCTTAGAAAATAAAACAGCCCCTTAAAGGGGCTGTTTTATTCATACCGAGGTTCTCAAGCCAAATTACTGGCTCTGCTCGATGATGAACTCGATGGACGCAACAATTTCTTCGTCAGAGCAGCTGGCACAACCACCTTTTGCCGGCATGGCGTTAAAGCCATTGATGGCGTGGTCAATCAGGGTGTCCATGCCTTTCTCGATGCGAGGGCCCCACTGATCGGCGTTACCAATTACCGGAGCACCGGCAGCACCTGTGGTGTGGCATGCCATACAAGCGGCATCGTAGACTTCGCTACCGGAGCGAGGACCGGAGCTGGCCGATTCAGCCGGAGCTGCCGCCGCATCACCGCAGTCTTCACCCTGCAGACACACCTGGCCTACCGGCTTGATACGGTCACGGATCTCATCTTCAACACTTGCCAGTGCGGCACCAGCGGCCAGGCCAAAACCCAGAGCAACAACAGCCAGGACTCTCTTCATCTTCACAATGCACCTCGCATTTGAGCGTTATAATCTTTCGGTGGCAGCATTATAGCGATTGAGCCCCCGCAAAAAAACCAAAGGCCAGAAACAGAATTTGATTTCAACCATTTTAGTGACAGTTTCGTAGGCTATAACGGAACTGAAGCTAATTCCGGTTACCATACCTGCTAACCGTGTGGTTTAACATTATTCTGGCCAGAACAGGGAGTCGCATGTCTGACAACACCCCCCACCGCCTGCGCAAACCGCTGTTGATCGTCGAGTTTTCGAGCCTGGCGATTTTGTTGGCTTCGATGGCCTGGTTCGGCAACCAGTCCACCGTTGAGAATCCGGTGAGCGCCGCCTGGCTACTTGTTCCGGCGGTGGCCAGCCTGGGTGTTTTCCTGAGCTTCATCGGCCTGATGTATCTGCGCTGGGTGGCGTCTGCCAACAACGAGGACAACACCCGGCACAAACTGATTTTTCTCCTGCTGGCACTGAGCCTGCTCGGCGTCTGGGTTTACAGCATTGCCAATACCTGGCTCAGCCTGACCGCCACCAATTGAGAGGACGCGATGAAAGGATATCATTACGGTTTTTCAGCCGGGGCACTTGCCTTGATACTCTCGGCCGCCAGCGCCACTTTGGCGGCTCAGGCTGTGCCCGAAGAACAGAACGAAACCGTTAACTGTGCGTTGATCCGCGATGGCATTCAGCGACTTGCCTGCTACGACGCCCAGAATGATCCGAATACCGCCAGAGAATCAGCAGACGAAGACGCGCTGGAGCAAGCCGATGAGGAAGCGGCTGCGTTGGTCGCGGATGACACCAGCCGCGAGGAAATGGTTGGCGATGCCCTGGGGGATGATCCGGATGCCGGCGTGATGGCAGCTTTGGTTGATAATTATCTGACTGCAGAGAAAGCCATTTTCGCATTCACTGGAAGCTTTGTAACTCACCGCCCCAACTACATACTCCCGATCACCTATGTCGACGACCCCAACCCGAGGCCGGTCAGCCCGCGGCTGGGTACCGGGGGGTATGACTACGGTCTGGAGGAGGAGGAAGCGAAATACCAGATCAGTTTCAAGATTCCCCTGCTGACCGGCATCTTTGATGATCGCACAACCCTCTGGTTCGGCTACACCCAGCAGTCCTATTGGCAGGTGTACAACACCAAAGAGTCCGCTCCCTTCCGGGAGACCAACTACGAGCCCGAGATATTTTTCCGGCACCGGCTGAACTGGGATCTGGGGCCGGGCAACCTGAGTGCAGTGTCACTGGGCTTCAATCATCAGTCCAACGGTCAATCAGAACCCCGGTCACGCAGCTGGAACCGGATTACCGGCACAGCGGCATACAGCTACGACCGCTGGCTGTTCATGGTGAACCCCTGGTTTCGACTGCCGGAGAGCAGCCGCGATGACGACAACTCGGATATTGAGAAGTATCTTGGGCACGGCAGTTACCATGCCGTCTATAAGCTGACAGAGGACCGTACGTTCTCACTGAAACTTTTGAATAATATGCGTTCTACCAATCGGACGTCGGTGGAGTTCGGGTACAGTTTCCCGATGGGGGATACGTTGAAGGGCTTTTTCCAGTACTACAACGGGTATGGGGAGAGTTTGATTGATTATAATGAGCGTATTGAGCGCTTTGGGGTGGGTATTATGCTGAATAACTGGCTGTAGTAAATATAGTTCAAGACCGGGGTAAGGGGGAGGGCTTCCAAAACGGAAACCGTGGCTTTCCTGATAGTTTTGGAAACCCTCCCCCTTACCCCGGTCCCGAAGCCCATCCGTGGTTTCAACTCACAGTCTTAATTCTTGTTCAGTCTGTCCATTTCCTGCAGTAACTCTTCCGTTTTCGCCTCCATCAACGCTTTGTCTGCCCTGGATTCCACGTTCAGGCGAACCACCGGTTCGGTGTTGGACATCCGGAGGTTGAAGCGCCAGTTGTCGAATTCGACGCTCAGGCCGTCTACGAAGCTGACGCTCTTGGCTCCCACGGAGTATTTGGCTTCGATGGCGGCGATGACCTTGGGGGGATCGTTGATGGTGCGGTTGATTTCGCCGCTGGCCGGGTAGGCTTCGATTCTGGCGTCGATCAGGGACGACAGAGTTTGGCCGGACTGGCACAGGCGTTCGGCGATCAGTAGCCAGGGGATCATGCCGCTGTCGCAGTAGGCGAAGTCACGGAAGTAGTGGTGGGCGCTCATTTCGCCGCCGTAGACGGCGTCTTCGTCGCGCATTCTCTGCTTGATGAAGGCGTGGCCGGTTTTGCTTTCAATCGCTTTGCCGCCGGCGGCTTTGACCAGGTCCAGGGTGTTCCAGGTGAGGCGGGGGTCGTGGATAACTTTGCCACCGCCGGTCTTGCGCAGGAACTGGTCGGCCAGCAAGCCCACTACATAGTAGCCTTCAATGAACCGGCCGTTTTCGTCGAAGAAGAAGCAGCGGTCGTAGTCGCCGTCCCAGGCGATGCCCATGGCTGCACCGTGTTCGATCACGGCATCTGCGGTGGCGGTGCGGTTCTCCGGCAGGATCGGGTTGGGTACGCCGTTGGGGAAGTGGCCATCCGGCTGGTGGTGCACTTTCACGAACTCGAATGGCAGGTGCTGTTCCAGTTCGTCAATCACCAGCCCTGCACCACCGTTACCCGCGTTGCAGACGATGGTCATGGGCTTGAGGCTGCCCGCATCGATGTAGCCCAGCAGGTGGTCTACATAGGCACTCATCACTTCCAGTGTCTCGTAACGGCCCTGTTCCGGGGCGTTGGCGAAGGGCTCCAGAACCCGGTCCCGAATGTCGTTCAGGCCGTTGTCGGAGCTGATCGGCCGTGATTCGGGGCCAACCATTTTCATGCCGTTGTGGTCTTTCGGGTTATGGCTGGCAGTCACCATGATGCCGCCGTCCATGCCGTAGTGGCTGGTAGCAAAATACACCTGCTCGGTGCCACAAAGGCCAATGTCATATACATCCGCGCCGGCGGCCATCAGGCCGGAGCTCAAGGCTTCTGTGATTTCCGGGCTCGAGAGCCGGATGTCGTAACCCACGATGACTTTTTTTGCGCCGGTAATGGCCACGTAGGCCCGGCCAATCTTTTCAGCCAGCGTGGGGTTAAGCTGGTCCGGCACCCGACCGCGAAGGTCGTAGGCCTTGAAACAGGACAGGTCCATTGTCAGTGCTTACTCCGCTGCAGAAGATTGAAGCTGAATGTAATTCTGGATACCCATCTGCGAAATCATTTCCAGTTGGGTTTCCAGCCAGTCGATGTGCTCTTCTTCGCTATCGAGGATGCTGCGGAACAGTTCACGGCTGGTAAAGTCCTGCACCTGCTCGCAATAGAGGATGGCTTCTTTCAGATCGGTGTGGGCAATGTGCTCGAGTTTCAGATCGCACTCGATCATTTCCTGGACGTTTTCGCCGATCAGCAGCTTATTCAGGTCTTGCAGGTTGGGCAGGCCTTCGAGGAACAGAATGCGCTCGATCAGCTGATCGGCGTGTTTCATTTCATCGATGGATTCTTCATATTCCTTGGCCGCCAGCTTGGTAATACCCCAGTCCTTGTACATGCGCGAGTGCAGAAAGTACTGGTTGATCGCCGTCAGCTCGTTGGCGAGCACTTTATTCAGGAACTGAATGACCTTTTTATCGCCTTTCATAGCCGGAGTCCTTTGATTTGCTGAGTTGTCAGCTAGTCAGGATAGCCGGTTTGTAGCCGATAAAAAATGTCTGTGGCATTTTTAAGAGGGTTTCGCGCCCCGAGATGAGGAGTCTGGCGCCCGCCAGTGTCAGGCGGGCTGGGCCAGCATGTTGGCAAGGGTCAGGTAGTCAGGAGAACGTGCTTCTTTCAGGATTTCCCGGGCCGTACAGGCGCAACGACCACACTGGCGACCAACACCCAACTCTTTGCCCAACTGACGCATGGAGCTGATACCGTTATCTGCCGCTTCGCGGATTTCTCTGTCTGTTACCCCGACACACAAGCATACATACATAGGAGACACTCACCAACTGAAAAACGTTAGTGATAATTATTGTCATTACAAACGAGAATTGCAACCATTTGTACTTAACTTTTTGCTAATAAATGTATCAGATCATCCAGAAGGCCAGCGGCAGGAACAACGCCGTGAATACGCCCGTCAGCCCCATCCCCAGAGAAGCAAAGGCGCCGGCAGTATGACTGATCTCAAACGCACGGGCCGTGCCAATGGCGTGACCATTGAGGCCAAGGGCAAAACCGATGATGCGGTCGTCGGTAATCCGAAGCCAGCGGGCGCACCAGTCCACGAACAGTGATGCCAGCACACCGGTGATCAGCAGCCCGCCCAGTGTGAGCGACACCGACCCGCCCAACTCCTCAGTGATACCCATGGCAATGGGTGCGGTAACCGACTTGGGCGCCAGCGATGCCAGAACCATGGGCGCCGCTCCCATCAACCAGGCAATAGCCAGGGCATAGAACGCCGCCAGGCTTGCGGCCAGGGGCAGCGTCACCATAATCGGCCGCCACAGCGCCCGGATGTGATGCATCTGTTGATACAGGGGAACACCAAGCGCAACCGTTGCCGGCCCCAGCAGCACCGTTAGCCAACGCGCACCCGCCTCGTAACGTTCAAAGCCCAGGCCACTGGCGGCCACCACCGCCGCCAGCAACAGCGCTGCAATCATCACCGGCGGCAACCACAACGGGCGCCGCAGCCTGGCAAACAGCCACTGGGCCACGATAAAGGCGCCCAGGGTCAGACCGATGGACAACATGGGGCCAGCCGTCCATGCCGCCAGCAAAGCGTTGAATCCGCCCGGTTGATCAGTCATGTTGATCACCTCGGGCTTGCTCGGTCGTCAGTTTCTTCATCAACAGCAACGTGGTGAATACACTCAGCAAGGTGCCTAAAACCAACGCCACCACCACGGCTGTCCAGTGTCCGGCAAACTGATCCGCAATAAAAAACACACCAACAACACCGGGTGTGATCAGTAACACCAGAACCGATATCAGCCCCTGGCTGGCTGCCGCCAGCTCGTCGGTTACCCGCCCGCGAAGCATCAGGGTAAAGGTTGCCATCACCATACCCAGAACACCACCGCTGATGGGCAGCCCCACCAGTACACGCACCGCTTCACCCAGCAGAAAAAACACCACCAGAACCAGAAAACCCCGCAACACCACCATGCCGCTATGCCCTGCCAAGTCAAAATTGCTCTACACTATTGCCCTGCCACCCAAAACACAGGACGCTCAATGGCACTGAAAGCCACTATCTTCAAAGCCACACTCCATATCGCGGATATGGACCGGCATTACTACGCCGACCACCACCTGACCATCGCCCGCCACCCGTCAGAAACCGACGAGCGAATGATGATCCGGCTGCTGGCCTTTGCCCTGAACTCCACAGATACGCTGGAGTTTACCAAAGGCCTGAGCACCGATGACGAACCGGAGCTGTGGCAGAAATCCCTGACCGACGACATCGAACTCTGGGTAGAGCTGGGCCTGCCAGACGAAGACCGGGTTCGCAAAGCCTGCAACCGGTCCCAGCAGGTCATTCTGTATACCTATGGCGGCCGCGCCGTGCCGGTGTGGTGGGAGAAACACCATAACAAGCTGGAACGATTTGGCAACCTGACCATCGTCGACCTTCCCGCCGAAAACACCGCAGCGCTGGCCCGCCTGGTGGAACGCTCCATGACCTTCCAGGTGTCGATGCAGGACGGCGAAGTCACCTTCAGCAATGACACCGATCTGGTCAGCATCACCCCGGAACAGAAACTGCCAAAGGTATGAAAACAGAGTTGCCGCAAGGGGCTGGACAGACGCCCCCGGCGCACGTAAGATTGCGCACTCGAAATTGACGAGCAATCCGCAGTTTCGAATGCGCCCGTAGCTCAGCTGGATAGAGCGCTGCCCTCCGGAGGCAGAGGTCAGAGGTTCGAATCCTCTCGGGCGCGCCATGAATATCAAGGACTTGCGTGAAAGCGCAGGTCCTTTTTTTTGGCTTGTGCCCAAATGGTGCCCTGACAGTGCCCGGCATTTTTTCACAGATTAGCTTCCGACCTTTTTCGCGACCTTTGCCATACTTGCCCTTCTAGAGGGTTTGGGCACAGTTTCCCGCCGCCCCTGGAACCTATCTCGTTACCATGGCCTCTTGAACAGACGAGCAAAATCCGCAAACATCGTACAAACAATCTCTCAGTGCACGCTAGGCGACTCATAGAGAAGGAGTCGACACATTCCGGTTCAGTCCCCGTGGAAAAATCTAACAAGTTTATTGGCAAGAAGATCGCTGGTTACAGGTATCTACATACCTCCGCGCTTTCTGAACTTGACGACGAAAGCCGTAGCGCTGTGCGCAAAGCCGAGGCCAGGATTACTCCAGAAGCCCAGTACAATGTCATTAAAATCCGAGAAAGTGCTGCCGAAATATCTTTCCTGAATTATCCAACTTTTTTTGAGGAAGCTTTCCCGACTCTCGAACAATCATGGAAAGTTAACCTCGATACAGGGCAGTGCCGATACAGAGTTTATTCAGAATCGAATAATCCCCCCATCCTTCACCGCAAAGAACTTCTGCTGCCATCCTCTCACCCAGATTTTCAACGGTTTTTGGAGCTGACCAAAGAGGCTGAGAGTATCGGTTTATTCGACGATACGACCAGAATAGGCTTTCTACAGGACTGGAACCGTCTCTTGAAGCTAAAAGGCTATGAGGTTTCCGAGCACGCCCTGGTGCCTATAGCCAATGAAACTACAGAGAACCTGTCAGCCATCGAAAGCGGGTCAGAAATTCACCGACATTTAACTGCCCTCACTCGAACGCAACTATCGGCACCTATGCAAAGCCTTGCGCGATATGGCTATCTTGATCAGACGAGGTCAGTCTTTGACTACGGGTGCGGCAAGGGCAACGATGTTCAGCTCCTAAAAGATAGCAATATAAACGTAGCTGGATGGGATCCTTATTATTCTCCCAGTGCAGAAAAGAAAACAGCAGACATCGTCAACCTAGGGTTTGTCATCAATGTTATTGAAGTGCCGGAGGAACGTCACCTCGTCCTGACCAACGCTTATGAACTTGCGTCAGAAATCTTGGTCGTATCTGCGATGCTGGAGAACGCAAATGCTCGGGGTGGTCTGCCTTTCAGGGATGGTGTGCGCACCTCACGAAACACTTTCCAAAAGTATTTTTCACAAGGCGAACTGGCAATTTACATTGAATCAGTACTCAGAACAGAGCCTGTTCCGATAGCCCCGGGGATTTTTTACGCTTTCAAGACGGATGCAGCTAAGGCTGACTTCCTGGCTAGAAAAAGCGTTAAACGAAGCCGCCCTCGACCACTTCGAGCGAAGAGACCGCTCAGCAGCCAGGAACCTGAGCGCCGGGCACCGGCTAGTCTACGGAAGTATGAAAACAACAAGGATATTTTAGAAAAGTTGTGGAGCACTTGGCTAGATTTTGGCAGAAAACCCAGGCCAAGCGAGATCGAAAACCTCCATGACATTCGGAGATTTCTGGGCTCCTACCCTGCCGCATTGAGAATTCTTGAGACCATCAAGAATGAGGAGGGAGCGGTAGCATTAGCGAGGGCTGAGCAGGCTCGCAAGGACGATCTGATTGTTCAGTTTGCCGAACTACGATTCTTCCGGAGCTCACCCCCACGCCCTATGCCTAACAAGCTCAAGGAAGATGTCAGACATTTTTTTGGGACCCTAGCGAATGCCCAAACAATCGGAGAAGATCATCTCGTTCGAGTATTGGATAAGAGCGCAATACTGTCTGCTTGTATCGAAGCCTCTGAGCAGGGCTTGGGGTGGCTGCATGACGAACACTCACTTCAACTACACACTGAGTTAATACCAAGATTGCCCCCAGTCCTCCGAATTTACATCACATGTGCATCTAGCCTATTCGGAGACCCAAGTTCTGCCGATCTAGTCAAAATCCACATCCGTTCCGGGAAGCTTTCCCTCATGAGTTACGACGACTTCTTCGGAAAGGCCATTCCGAAAATGCTCGTTCGCACCAAGATCAATTTGAGAAATCAGCGGATCGATGTTTACCAATACGGTGATGAGTTTGCCCCTCCCAACCTCTTTCTGAAGAGCAGGTATATGCATGAGGATCAAGAAAACTATGCCGAACAATTGCGTTTTGATGAAGCGCTTGAACAACTGGGAGTTGGCGATTTTAGCAACTTCGGCCCTCCTGACAGAGATTTTCAGAACACGCTGCGCGACAAGAGATGGGCAATAGAAGGACATAGCCTGACAAGAAGTACCGACATCCCGAACCTCGATCATCCCTGCGGTCAATACTTCAAATATCGCGACCTGATTGAATGCGGCGAAACGCAGAAGTCGCTCAAGATCGAGAATCACCCGCTCCAACCAGAGACTTACACCGCCCTCCTCGACCTAGCCAACAATCTTATCGATCCGATAGTGGACTATTTCGGCATGATCAAGCTCACTTATGGCTTTTGCTCGTCAGAACTGAGCAAAAATATACGGCGTAGGATCGCTCCGAAACTAGATCAGCACGCATCCCATGAACTGAACAGGTTAGGCAACCCCATCTGCATGCGAGGGGGCGCGGCAGTAGACTTTATCGTCGAAGATGAGGACATGTTCGAGGTCAGTCAATGGATCGCAGAAAATCTCAAATTCGATAGGATGTATTTCTATGGTCAAGACCGGCCAATTCACGTAAGTTTCAGCGAGACACCGGCCAAGCAGGTAACGGTGCTGAAGCGAAGCTCTGCCAACAAACGACTAATCCCAAGATCCTACTCTCTCAACGATTTCATTAACTTAGATAACTCTCTAATCTGAAGCCTCGCCCTGGCCACGTTGACCCGGAAGTTTATTTTGGGTAAATTAACTTCCATTCCAACTTTTAACTTCCACCCCCGGAGACCCTCATGGCCGAGTTCTCCCACACCTTCCCGGCAGCGAGAGGCGTTCAGTCTGGACGGCCTTGTTACGTGGCTATGTGCCCGTTACGACTAATACCAAAAATTTTTATCTTCGATGGGCAAGAGGTTCCACCAGAACTTAGAGCTCAACGAGTATTAAATCGAACCCGAATACCAGACATCGTTAGCTATTTGCTCGACAACCCAACAGACTATACGCTCTCGGGAATCACAGCGTCTGTAGATGGTCAGGTCTCGTTTGAACCTAGTACCGACACAGGTATGGCCCAAAATCTGGGACTACTGTCGATCCCTATGGATGCCAAGATCCTCATCAACGACGGTCAGCACCGCCGTGAAGCAATCGTTCAGGCAATCGAACAGAATCCAGAACTCGGCTACGACAACATCCCTGTGCTGTTTTTCATTGATGAGGGTCTGAAGCGCAGCCAGCAAATGTTCGCGGATCTTAACAAGCATGCTGTCCGGCCAAGCGACTCTATCAGCACGCTCTATGACCACCGGGATCATTTATCCGAACTAGCCCGAGTTGTTGCTCGCGAGGTGAAGGTATTCTCCCGGCTGACGGAAATGGAGAGGTCCAGCATATCCAACCGAAGCAGCAAACTTTTTACATTGTCGGCTATAAAGAACGCCTCAAAAGCTCTGCTAATGAAAGGAAAGACTGACCTAATTAGCGAGGACGAGCAGCAGTTGGCAATTGAATATTGGAATGAAATTGCCGCCAACATGAGAGATTGGCAACTCGCTCTGGAAAAGAAAGTGGCGACCTGCGAGCTCCGTGAGCAATACGTTCATGCTCACGGCGTCATGCTCCAGGCCATGGGCCAAATAGGCGCCGACCTTTTATTCAAGCCAAAGTCTCAGTGGAGCCGGATACTGCAAGGTCTTCAAAACATTGATTGGGCACGAGCTAACAATGAGTGGGAAGGTCGAGCAATGCATCACGGTCGCATTAGCAAGGCTCGCAGTAGCGTCGCCCTCACGGGCAATTACATCAAACAGCAATTAGGTGTTCCACTCACCCCTTCTGAGCAGGAATACGAGGAGTCGCTTAAGCCATGACTGCGCAGGAACAATTCGTTTTCCCGGATCATCTATCCATGATTCAGGAGTTTTCTCTTGGCAATCGCCCTCTAGTAGACCTCGTTCGCGAAATTCAGAACATATATTGCTCTGACGACCGACCCTGGATTATTGGCTTCAGTGGGGGGAAAGACTCTACTTGCGTTCTTTCCCTGATCTACATGGCATTGCTACAGCTCCCGGCCGAAAAGCGAGCCAAACATGTTTATGTGGTCTCATCTGACACCTTGGTTGAGACACCTGTCGTCGTCGACATGATCAAACGAGTAATCAAGCTCATTAATGAGGCAGCGCCGAAAGAGGGCCTTCCAATAAGTGCACACAGTGTTGTGCCAAAAACAGATCAAACCTTTTGGGTGAATTTGCTCGGTCGTGGTTATCCTGCGCCAAATCAGACGTTCCGCTGGTGCACGGAACGGATGAAGATAGACCCTGTGAGCGAGTTTATACTCGATAAGGTCGCCAAATTTGGTGAGGCCGTTGTAGTGTTAGGCTCTCGTAGCCAGGAGAGCGCGTCTCGCGCCCAGGTGATTGCAAAACACAAAATAGACGGTTCAGCACTAAGCCGCCATAGCTCTCTTCCAAACGCTTACACCTACATGCCAATTGAAAGCTGGTCAGCGGATGAAGTTTGGATGTATCTGATGAGCGCCCCATGCCCCTGGGGTGGATCTAACCAGGAGTTGCTCGAACTATACAAAGGGTCAAACCAGGGTGAATGCCCGCTGGTGATCGATAAAAGTACGCCCTCGTGCGGGAACAGCCGCTTTGGGTGCTGGACATGCACAGTTGTGACAGCCGACAAAGCGCTGCATGGCCTTATCGAGTCCGGGGCCGATTGGATGAAGCCTTTGTTGGCGTTCAGGAACAAACTGTACATGTCCCGCCAACCAGAGAACTCTGAGGAGTATCGCAACTTCCGCCGCAGAACAGGAAGGGTCTCTTACAACTCGGGCGACATCAGTGATGATAGTGTGCGAGAAGTTCGTCATATCCCGGGCCCCTATTGGCTGTCCAAGCGCCAAAAATTCCTGCGTGAATTGCTCACTATTGAGAAGGGGATTAACGAGAGTGGTGAGTCTATCGAACTGATTACTCGCCCCGAGTTACACATGATAAGAAGAGAATGGCTACGCGACCCAAATGAGCCGGACTGGGAAGACTCTCTGCCGCGGATTTACAGAGAGGTCTACGGAGAGGACCTTGATTGGGTAGAGGATGATGCCGGCGCATTCACACGAGCAGATTCCGAAACACTTGAGAGGCTCGCAGAAAAATACGGTGTTCCATCAGCGCTTGTTCGCAAGATGCTGGAAGCAGAACTTCAAGTATCGGGTCTAGGCAAGCGGAGGGGCATACTGAACAGCCTGGAAAGTATCCTCCAAAGAGATTGGGAAGATCTCGACGCGATCAATGAGCGCAACCATTCCTTTCGTAAGCGTGGCAAATCGTACGTTGAGGAAGTGAAAGACGAATTTTCAGAGTTTTTGAACTAATGCTTATTAAAGAGCTTACGCTTACCGACTTTCGAGTCTACGAAGGGAAAAACTCCTTCAACCTCACGCCCGAAAAGCGTGCGGGTAAAACACGGCCCATCATTCTTTTTGGCGGTTTAAATGGCGCGGGTAAAACAAGCCTCCTTTTGGGCGTAAGGTTGGCACTCTACGGACGTTTGTGTCTGGGCAGTGCAGTTTCCCAAAAACGCTATGATGAGTTTCTGCTCGACGCAATCCATCACTCAAGAGAGACTGGTCGTTCTGCCAACTCTTCGTCTGTTGAGCTCAAATTCACTTACGCAAAGCTCGGAACGGAAAGCCAGTACCACGTTAAGCGTGAATGGGAACGAAAGGGCAAAGGCGTTAAAGAAACACTCACTATCTTGGAAAATGATACGCCTGTTAAAGGTCTCAGCTACGAGCAAGCTCAGAACTTTCTCAACGAACTGATACCTGCAGGTGTATCCGACTTATTCTTTTTTGACGGTGAGAAAATCGCCCAACTAGCCGATGATTCTGGAGGAATAGCCCTCGAACAGTCTATTAAGAAATTACTCGGGCTCGACGTCGTTGAGCGGCTCTCCGGCGATCTCACCGTTCTTAACCGGAATCTGGCCAAGCGATCGTCAGCTCAGGAAATGCAGGCACAAATCGACGCTGAGCAGTCCAAACTGATGCACTGCCGGAAACAAGCTGAGATCATCCGCCAAGACATCTCAACCATCCTCGCTCAGCGCGCTGAGTTACAAGAGCGCGCGAAAAGGCTCCAGAAAGATATCGATGATCGAGGGGGACATTTCTCCACATCCCGGGCTCAGCTCGAAGCCAAGCTGAATCAGCTCCATAGCGAGCGAGATAGCTTAACATCCGAAATTAATGGCCTTATATCCGACGCGGCACCCATCGCCTTGGCAGAAGACTTTTGCCGAAGAACTAAAGAGCAGATTGAGCAAGACCTCCAGCTTCAGGGGCTTTTGCAGGAATACAGAATCCACAACGAATACCGAACACACCTGGAAGACGCTCTCGATTCAAAGCTGGCACCCGATTCTTTGGCTATCGTGCTCGCTGAGATAGATAAACTGGGCAACCCCTATCAAGACCTCGAATCCCAGACTTTGATTCACGACTTAACGCCCTCTCAAGCAGGGAAAATATACTCAGCATTCGAGGACGCCAGTAGACAACGGCAGGATGTGATTAAGTTGTTTGATGCTCTAGAGTGCATCGAAGCGGAACTCGATGAAATTGGAGCCTCTCTGGCGCGCGCTCCGGACGATTCTTTGATTGCCTCTGATTTCGAGAACTTGCAGCAGCTACAGCAAAAACTTGGCAGGTTAGATGCTGAAATCGAGTCAGCGCGGGCGAAAGGAAAAGACGCAGCTAATGAAGCCGTCGAAATAGCCCGCCGGCTTGACCGACTGTACGAAACTGCTGCGAAGCTGAGCGACCAAAAGAGAGTTATCGACTACGTCAACAACGCCAATGGCTTGCTCGCGGACTATGTCGACCAGACAGCGACTGCCAAGGTTCGAGACCTTGAAGTCCAGTTCACCGAGTGCTTTGCCAAACTTACTCGTAAAGAGGACATGGACCTACAAATTCGGATCAACCCCAAGACCTTCCGCGTAGAACTATTGACCGGTAACGGGCGGACAATAGCGAAAGACGAGCTTTCAGCTGGTGAAAAACAGATATTTGCAATTGCTGTTCTTGAGGCACTTGCAAAAACCTCCGGACGCCAGTTGCCTATGATCGTCGATACTCCATTAGGGAGGCTAGACTCCGAGCACAGAACCAAGCTGATAGAAGGCTATTTCCCTATCGCAAGCCACCAGATGATTGTGCTCTCTACAGACACTGAGGTGGATGAATCATTCTATTCTGATCTCGCACCCGACATATCCCGGGCCTATAAGCTCGAATATGATTCAAAAGCCGGCGCGACTCGCGTCCGTGAAGGTTATTTTTGGCACCAAAAGGAGGCGAGCTAAGATGTTTCCCACCCGCATTCAGTTGAGTAAAAAAACCTGGGATAGGCTGCAATTCCTGCAAACAAAAACACGCCTTACGCCTAATGTGCTTGCACGCACAGCTATTGCATTAGCGCTACGCGATACACGTACGGCAACGATAAATGACACCAGACCAGAGCAGGTCCACGTTATCAATCGTGACGTTCTGTTTGGTGATCAAGAAAAGGTATATGAAGTATTAATCCAGCAGTTCTGCTCGGAACAAAAGGTCGAGGCCGACTATCAAAGCATAATTCGATCTTTAATCGATAGCGGATTGCATAAAATGGGGCACGTAAAGAAACTTTTAGACCTGAAAACTTTTTTTATGGCAGATACTAAAGGATAAACTTGGCTTGGACGCTTCCTAACGTTCAAGCCTCTGAGTTCCCACTTGCAAAGGTGAGTCGTATCAACGACCTTTTTTGCAGATAATGCAAAACTGGTCTGCGAGTCCCAGGGGGTAGTACTGCTCTTCCGCCGCAAACAACTTCATTGAAAGCGATTGTTGCGCATGGAAGTTATGAAAAACGTAGATCTTGGGCTCCTGGCCTGCTGAAATATCGGAAATGTTTCCATCAAACATCACGACAGCAGCTATATGCCTAAAGTCTCTCCTTCCAAGAAAATAGTCCGTAGGAATGCTTCCTCGCCCTGGACGTATGATTGAATTATGAATAACAAAAGCCTGATTTCCCGTCTCCTTATTAAAATCCCATAGAATGAGCTCTCGCCCTACGCCGTAAAAAGCTTTGCGCCCAATCTCCCCAATATCAAAATTCTCTACCTTACGAACTTGATTTACATCGATCACGATGACACAGTGTTCGCCCGGTAGAACAAGTCCTTCAACCATACGGCTGGCGAAGCGACTAGCTTTATGTGCGTATTCCAGACCAAGGTTGCCACTGATTCCAGACGAAGTCTGCCACCCATTCCACGCGAAAGCTGCCACTAATTCCACGGCAAAGCTGCCACCCCAGCAGACTGCCTGAAGCTCCATCAAAATCGTCCGGCGCGGGATAACTTAACGGTACTCTGACCCTTTTCATCCGGAGATGGGCCAGATGCCAGCGAAGAGGTTATCCATGCGTAAAATCAAAGAAGTCCTTCGCCTCAAGTGGGAGCGAGGGCTGAGCAACCGCCAGATTGCGGCGTCCTGTGGCGTTAGCCGCCCCACCGTAAGCGACTACCTGCGCCGCACGGTTGAGGCCGGTCTGAGCTGGCCGTTGCCAGCGGATCTGGATGAGCCCCCTCTGTCAGCCTAGTTGTCCAGTTGGCGATTTCGCCTGAATTCCACTAGCTGGGGCGGCATGGGAGCATTCATGCCACGTTATTCCGAAGAACGTAAAGCGGCCGTTTTGAATAAGTTGTTACCTCCGCAGAACCGAAGTGTTGTGTCGGTGGCGGCAGAGGAAGGCATATCCGATGTGACTCTGTATAGTTGGTTGAAACAGTGTCGACAACAAGGAATGCCCGTGCCAGGTAATCGTACCACCGGAGAAGATTGGTCCCCCGAAGCCAAGCTGGCCGTTGTAGTAGAAACGGCCGCTATGTCTGAAGCCGAACTCAGTGCCTATTGCCGCAAGAAAGGCTTGTATCCGGAGCAAGTACAGCGCTGGAAGGAAGCCTGCCTTCAGGGTGCCGGCATGCAGGATGAGCGTCAGAAAGCAGCTCAGAAGCAACAGCGAGAAGCCCGCAAGACCATTAAAAAGCTGAAGTCAGAAGTTCGCCGTAAAGACAGGGCGTTGGCCGAGACGACGTCACTTCTGGTGCTGTCAAAAAAGCTCGAAGCCTTGTACGGCGAGGATCCGGACAGCAGCGAGGACGACTGACGCCGCTGGACGAACGTGCAAGGCTCCTGGCGCTGTTTGATGAAGCCGTTGCCGGCGGTGCCGCCCGATACAAGGCCGCAGAGTTAATGGACATCAGCGAGCGCACATTGAAGCGCTGGCGAGACCCTAGTGGCCAGGTTGCTGAAGATCAGCGCCCTGAGGCAGAGCGAGCCGAACAGCCCCACAAACTGACACAGGCCGAGGAGCTGGCCATTCTGAGCGCATGCAATCAACCTGAATACCGGAGTTCGCCACCGTCGCAGATTGTGCCGTCACTCGCTGATAAAGGCCTTTATCTGGCCTCGGAATCGTCGTTCTACCGGGTGCTAAAGAAGCACCAGCAACAGAATCACAGAGGGCGCATGAAGCCGCCACGCAAGGTACCAGAGCCTACCAGCTTTACTGCGACAGGCCCGAACCAGGTGTGGAGTTGGGACATCAGCTATTGTGTGCCCGGAGTCCAGGGCGAGCATGGAAGCTCAAATGGACCACGAGTCTATCTGGAATATTGAACCGGTAATTCAGGAGGAAGTAACCAATCAATCCCACCCACTGTGAGGGTGGTGAGCCTGAGCGGCAGTGACCTGCGGTATGCCCGCAGGGTGATGTAACCCGCTGACAACGGGGATTGAGGCGAGGTCACTAAGCCAAGATGATCCTCAAGGCTGAGTGCTGAAAGGCTGAAGAACATGAACCCATTCATCCGCCTCTGTGGGTTGAAATGTCACCACGGCTTACGTGACCTGATAAGCCGTACGGGAAGGTTGGGCAGCATGACGCATAGGCGCTGCCAAACGAAGAAGTCCAAATTGGTAGCTCGGGCTTCGGTTCAGCAGTATCCATCACAGATTGGACTGCTGCTTCCTGTCAACTTGCGGCAAGCAAGGGTAAAGAGTGCGATGGGCAGCCTCCTCAGCATGCTGGAGTCCAGATAGGTAAACCGGGGAAGGTCAATATTGGATGCCAAGGGGGCATGACCCCGATGCCAAGTTGACTGGCGGAGCTCCCGTAGTAGTCCGCGATGGGGAAAGCCCATTACATGGCGAAGGGGAGCAGTTTAAACGTGTTTGCCAAGCAAACTACCTGACCAAACAAGGTGAAGACCTTTGATAATCAGCGAAATGCAACGCAAGCTAGCGACCTGGACAACAACCGACCCCACCCGCCGGGTGGACAGGTTGTTGCGCCTGATAGCACAGCCTGACTGGCTCGCAGAAGCGGCTCGGGTCACTCTGTCTTCCAAAGGGGCAAACACGCCCGGGATAGACGGAGAGATCAAGCTGACTGTGCAGGACAGGCTGCCGGCTATTCTTCAACAGATCAGGAGTGATTTACTCTCCGATGTTTACCAGCCGTTACAGGCCCGAAGGGTGTATATCCCAAAGGCCAACGGCAAGCAACGACCACTGGGTATCCCGACCCTACGCGACCGCATCGTTCAACGGGCCATGTTAATGGCGATGGAGCCCATGTGGGAGAGCGACTTCCATACGCTCTCCTACGGGTTCCGACCGGAGCGGAGCGTTCATCACGCGATCCGTACAGTGAAACTGCAACTGACGGACAATAAGGAAACGCGCGGACGCTGGGTCATTGAAGGGGATCTGTCCAGCTACTTTGATACCGTGCATCACCGGCTTCTGATGAAAGCTGTACGTCGCAGAATCAGGGACCGACGGTTCCTGAACCTTCTCTGGCGATTCATAAAAGCCGGTCATATTGATGCAGGTCTTTTCCGGGCAGCAAGTGAGGGCGTACCTCAGGGCGGTGTTATATCGCCACTGCTATCGAATATCATGTTGCATGAGTTCGATCAGTACCTGAATAGGCGCTACCTCGGCAAAAAGGCCCGAAAGGATCGATGGTACTGGAACCACAGTATCCGAATCGGTCGAAGCTCAGCCATCCGAGAGAACCGACAATGGAAGCCAGCCGTCGCCTACTGCCGCTATGCCGATGACTTTGTGGTTATCGTCAAGGGCACCAAAGCCCAGGCAGAGGCGATTAGAGAAGAATGCCGGGAGATGCTGGAAGGAACTCTCAAGCTGACACTGAACATGGATAAGACCAAGATTACCCATGTGAATGACGGCTTCGTGTTCCTGGGGCATCGCATCATCCGCAAGCGGAGCCGCTATGGCGACATGCGGGTGGTGACGACAATCCCCCGGGATAAGGCACGTAACTTTGCAGCATCTTTAACCGCCAAGCTGTCAGGCAATTATAGTGAAAGCAAAATCGACATGGTCGAATCCATCAACCGAAAGCTGAAAGGCTGGGCGGCGTTCTACCAGTTCGTCGATTACAAAGCGAAAGTCTTCAGCTACATCGATGGTGTCGTGTTCTGGAAACTGGCCCATTGGCTGGGCCGCAAATATCGCTCCCGGCTCAAACCGCTGATGCGTCATTGGTTCAAAGCCCCGGCTTCAGGTCAAAGTAAGACTTGGGTGCTGTATGGCAAAACCAATCAGGGGCTATTTAGTGGCGCCATCCTGTACCGACTCGTCGGTCACGGGAAAAAGCGATTCCGTTGGCGTCTTCCAGAGGGTAATCCCTACCTGAGGACAGAGTCCAGAAACACGTGGACCTCTCGCTTTCCCGAAGTTGCTATGGCCTTCGCCAGCGTTTAAGCGGAGAGCCGGATGCGCTGAAAGGTGCACGTCCGGTTCGGAAAGGAGAGGCAGGGAGATAGTTCGACTACGCCCTGCCTCTTACTCTACGCCCCTCAGCGGTACGTGGCCAGCATTGGTATCTGTACCTGATCATGGACATCTACAGTCGCAAGATCGTTGCCTGGGAAATCCATGAGGCGGAGTCGGGCGAGCTGGCCCGGAAACTGGTTGAACGTGCCCTGTTACGAGAAGGCTGCTGGCATAATCCGCCGGTCCTGCACTCTGACAACGGAGCGCCGATGACCTCTTATATGCTCAAAGCCCGGCTGGCTGAGCTGGGCATGTTGATGTCTCACAGCCGACCGAGAGTCAGCAACGATAATCCTTACTCGGAATCGTTGTTCCGGACCGTCAAATACTGCCCGGAATGGCCGTCAAAAGGCTTTAAATCGCTCACGTCGGTGCGTGAATGGATGTTGGCGTTCGAGTACGCCTACAACGAACAGCACCTACACAGCGGCATCCGGTTCGTGACACCGGCGGACCGACATCGTGGCGTTGACCACGAGCGCCTGACGCACCGGAAACTGGTTTATGAAAGAGCAAAACGCCAGAATCCACGGCGCTGGTCTGGCAATACCCGGAACTGGGAAGTCACCGGACCGGTCTCGCTCAACCCTGGCAAATTGCAGGAAATTGAGCGTAATAAATTGGCCGCTTAAACGCGGTCATTTGGACAACTGGGTTGAAAATCGCCGTGAGGCCCACCTGGAGCGGTTGCTGTTCCCGCCGCCACCGGACCTGCCAGCACAGGCCAGAGGTATACCCGACTGGCAACACATCCGTGACGAACTCACGGGCAAGAACGTCACCCTGTTCCTGCTCTGGCAGGAGTACCGGCAAGCCAACCCGGACGGTTATCAGTACAGCTGGTTCTGCGAGCACTACCGGGCCTGGCGGGGCAAGCTGGACCTGGTGATGCGCCAGGACCATCGGGCCGGTGAGAAGCTATTCGTGGACTATGCCGGCCAGACCGTGCCCGTCATTGACCGCACCACCGGAGAGATCCACGAGGCACAAGTCTTTGTCGCGGTGATGGGTGCATCCAATTACACCTACGCCGAAGCCACCTGGAGCCAGACATTGCCGGACTGGGTCGGCTCCCACATCCGGACCTTCGAGTTCCTGGGCGGAGTGCCGGAACTGGTGGTTCCGGACAACCTCCGCTCCGGCGTCAGCAAGGCCCATCGCTACGAGCCGGATCTCAACCCAACCTATCAGGACATGGCCACCCATTATGGCGTGGCCGTTGTCCCGACAAGAGTTCGCAAGCCCCGTGATAAGGCTAAGGTAGAAGGCGGTGTATTGATCGTCGAGCGCTGGATCCTGGCGGCGTTGCGCCATCGCCAGCACTTCTCCCTGGGGCAACTCAACGCCACCATCCGTGAACTGCTGGAGCGGCTCAACAGCCGCCCCTTCCGCAAGTTGCCCGGCTGCCGGCGCGACCACTTCGAACAGCTGGATAAACCGGTTCTACAGCCGTTGCCGGCAGAACCGTATGTCTACGCAGAGTGGAAGAAGGCTCGGGTGCATATCGACTACCACGTAGCCATCGACGGTCACTATTACTCAGTGCCCTACACCCTGATCAAGAAAGAGGTGGAGGTTCGCATCACCAACAACACCATCGAATGCTTTTACCGGGGCAACCGGATCGCCAGCCACCGGCGCTCAGACCAGAAGGGACGGCACACCACCATCGCCGCGCACATGCCCGAATCCCATCGCCAGGCTGGCGAGTGGTCGCCGGAACGGCTCATCGCCTGGGCGGCCAAGACCGGACCGGCGACGGAGAAGCTTATCCGCACCGCTCTGGGTGCCCGCAAACACCCTCAGCAGGCGTACCGCTCCTGTCTGGGCATTCTCCGGTTGGGGCAGAGCTACGGCGAGTCGCGGCTGGAGGCCGCCTGCCAGCGAGCCCTGATGCTGGGAAGCTGCCGCTACAAGAGCATTGAATCCATCCTCAAACACCGTCTGGATCAGCAGCCTCTGGAAGAGCAACAGGAACTGGCCTTGCCCGATACCCACGACAACATCCGTGGCCCCGCCTACTACCACTGAAGGATCTCTGACATGCTGAAACATCCCACACTGGACAAGCTCCACGCCCTCAAACTGACCGGCATGGCCGCCGCCCTGGCGGATCAGTCGGCCACCCCCGACATCACCGATCTGAGCTTCGAGGAACGCCTCGGGCTGCTGGTCGACCGGGAAATGACCGAGCGAGATAACCGGCGCATGACCAGCCGGTTGCGCCGGGCTAAGCTGCGGCACAATGCCATCCTCGAAGACCTGGATTACCGCTATTCACGCGGCCTAGATAAAGGACTGGTCCAGTCGCTGGCCGGTTGCCAATGGGTGAAGGAACACCTGAATGTGCTCATCACCGGTCCCACCGGGGTCGGGAAAACCTGGCTGGCCTGTGCTCTGGCACATAAGGCCTGCCGGGAGGGTTACACCGCCCAGTACGTCCGCCTGACCCGACTGCTACGGGAGCTGACCATTGCCAAAGGCGATGGCCAATACTCAAAACTCCTGACGAATCTGGCCAAGGTCGACGTGCTGATCCTGGATGACTGGGGGCTGATGAAACTGAGCGCCGAGAATCGGCGAGACTTGCTGGAGGTGCTGGAAGACCGGCATGGCAGGCGCTCCACCATTGCCACTAGCCAATTACCCATCGAGGAATGGCATGGCGTAATCGGTGACGCCACTCTGGCAGACGCCATTCTGGATCGGCTCGTACACAACGCCTACAAGATCAACCTGCGGGGCGAATCCATGCGAAAACAACAGGCAAAGTTGACGGCCACCGAGACTTCGGAGTAAGAAGAGAAACCCCGCGTCGCTACGCTCCGATGGGTGGCAGCCTTGCTCCGGTCCGGGTGGCAGGCTTCACATGGAATGGGTGGCAACCTTCAGCGGTTTACGCATTTATGTACAAAACTCTGCGTCACCCTCGCCTTGATTAAATCTAGCTCCCACTCCAGTTCGGCTCGATTTACTCGTGGCACTTTCCCTAACTCCGAAACCTTACCGGCAGCCAAGTCCTCTCCATTCAGCGTCCGGCGCTGCACCACCTCCATCTCGGAGCCTCTTTCCCCGGCCTTTGGAGACACAACCTCAAATTGTATTCTCCGGCCTCTCCAGTAAATCTCTGAATCTGAACATCCCGCCCCACGGTGAATAGGTGAAAGACTCCTTTTCTCAAGGTAATGCCAGAAAAGTATCTCTGACCAGCTTTCCTCGAAATGTCCTTTCATCTGCATCTGGTTAACATAGGCTTGATCAACTTCAGCACTATTGCGGAAGGAGTTCCAGGCCTTATCGAATGTCTGTCGAAGACGTAAATCCCTTGGCTCCCCTTTCTGATACGCCTCCGATATTCGAACGAATACCGGGGACAGTGCAGTTCGCTCGACCCCAGACCTAAGAGAGTAAGGATCTACCTGTTCTTGTTTTCTAACCAAACAATTACCCCCCCTCTGTCAAGGTAGTTGGAACCCCACCCGATGTTAGACTCTCTAAATGAAGTGGGGCGAGACAGAGGTTTTTATGAAGTATTCACCGGAACGCCGAGAAGCCATTCTTCGCAAGTTACTGCCACCGAATAACCGGCCTGTGGCTGAAGTAGCGGAAGAAGAAGGCATTTCAGACGCTACTTTGTACAACTGGCGCAGCGAAGCCCGAAAGAATGGTCAACTGTTGCCAGATCACGGCTCAGACCCGGAAGGCTGGAGTTCGCGCGATAAATTCAACGCCGTGCTTGAGACCGCCGCGCTTAGTGAGTCCGAACTGGGCGAGTACTGCCGTAAACGTGGACTCTATCCCGAGCATATCCGTCGTTGGCGTCAGAGCTGTGAAGCCGCCAATGATCGCGATGAAAAGATTGAAAAACGCTCCCGTGAGGCGGTCAAGCACGAGAAAAAGCGCACCCGTCAACTGGAACGTGAGCTGAAACGCAAGGAAGCCGCACTGGCGGAAACAGCCGCCCTGCTGACTCTGCGAAAAAAGGCCCAGGCGATCTGGGGGGACGAGGACGACTGACCAGTGCCCTGGATCGCCAGTATGCTGTGCAGCTGGTCGATGAAACGCGTACCGATGGGGCGCGCCTAAAAAGCGCCTGTGCCGAACTGGGTATTGGCACCAACACTTACCGCCGCTGGAAAGCCGGTGGTGAAGATGGTCGGCCCAACGCCCCGAAGCACACCCCCTCTCACACACTGACCGCCATGGAGAAAGCGATGATTCTGGCCGTTTGTCACCAGTCCGATTATGCCAGCCTGCCGCCGTCTCAGGTCGTGCCGCTGCTGATGGACGACTATGGGTGGTACATCGCCTCGGAATCCTCGTTCTACCGCGTTCTGAGCGAACATAACGAGAACCACCGCCGGGGTGCCCGCCACTCCGGGCGAGTCGGCCCACCACGCCGTCATGAGGCCAGCCGACCGAACCAGGTCTGGTGCTGGGATGTGACCTACTTGAAGTCGACGGTTCGGGGTCGGTTCTTTTATCTGTACTTCATGCTCGATGTCTACAGCCGCAAGATCGTTGGCGCTGAAGTATTCGATGCGGAAAACGCCGTCAACAGCGAAACCGTGTTGCGCAAAGCACTGTTACGCGAGGGCTGCGTGAACAATCCACCGGTGGTGCATTCTGACAACGGCAGCCCCATGAAAGGCGGCACGCTACCGGCCACGTTCGAGAAGCTGGGTGTCACGCCCTCCTACAGTCGACCGCGTGTGTCCAATGACAATGCCTATATCGAGTCACTGTTCGGCACCACCAAGCAGCGCCCGGAATACCCGCATGAGGGCTTTGAGAACCTTGAACTGAGCCGTGACTGGGTGAGCACGTTCATCCGCTGGTACAACAACGAGCATCGCCATAGCGCGATCCGTTATGTGACACCGGCTGACCGTCACGCCGGAAAGGATGCAGACATCCTGGCAAGTCGAAAAATGACCTTGCTCAGGGCCAAGGAAAAGAACCCTGGTCGCTGGTCCACCGGTATCCGCAACTGCGAACCGGTGGGAGCCGTGTGGCTAAACCCGCTACCCGAGGAACAAACTGTTAAAGAGCAATGCGTGGCTTATTAGAGCCAAAATGAATCAGGTTCCAACTACCTTGACAGACGACGTACCTTACCAACTGGAAGTTGTTATACATGGACACCAAATTAAACCTGTTGACCCTCTGAAAATTCGGCTCTTAGCTCTTTAATTTTACGAAACTGTTTGGGATCCCGAACGTCCTCTTGAATCATGTCGAGTAAAAGATTCTCAGCTAACTTCACATTCTTCGGAATCATTTGTTTTGCAATAGGATCCCATAAAATGTGATGCCAATCTTCATGCAATAAGTCTAAATTCGACTCCAAAAGCGCTCCTATCGAATATATGATTGAATGACCTTTTTGGGTTAGAAACTGTGTGGCGCGGGCAAATGCTCGCTGACCAACGGGCCTGAAAAGCAGATTATTAACCGCTTCGTTACGATAGGTATAAGGGAGAGCACCACGATCTATAAAAACTTCTTTAAGCTCATCGCTCATCTCGAAAAGATTAGAAAAATAATCACAACAGAACTGATAGTGTTCGTTCAACTCTCGCTCGGTCGGCCTAGCATTTTCGAAAATTCTTTTTCCCTCTGCTTCATGTAGGTCTTTGACCAACTCATAAAGGCCAACGATACTGGTAAACGCCCTAGACTCTCTCTTATTTAACGCCGAATTCGAAGAGAAAGACACAAGATCATCACTATCTGAAAAAAGGCTAAACTCGTCCACAAGTTTTCTAGTTACTATCGCGAAGCCATTGTCTTCATCAAGAGCAATTGTTGCCGCTGTGGACACTGCCTTTGCTTTCTTATTAACTGTGGTGAACAGCCTACGAGTTCTCAGTTTTCCCTGCTCGGAGGACTCGTCATGCCCAACGAAAATTGCACAGATGTTCTCGATTTCTAGGTCTTCGCGATTCTCGGCCTCCTCAAGCGCTTTTTTGATGCCGGCGACACGATGCTGACCATCTATTGCAAATAACTTCTCTTCACCGCTAAAAGATAGAACTCCTATCTTCCCACTCAAATCTTCTTTCTGTTCTTCGGTAGCCTGTATATCCGGTGTATTGTAGTTAACTTCTATAGGAGCCCAGTTCGGGTCTCCATCATAAACACCAACAATAACAGCACCTAGAAACCTCTGATCATTACTTGATATGTAATCAGCTATCTCTCCTGCGTGCTTTTCGATCGCCTCCCGCTGAATCCATTCTGATAGTTTTTTGCTCTTATGGATCTCATCAGGGGCCTTGATAAGGCTTGCAACATTATTAAAAGATAATGAGCAAACGTAATAAATCCAGTCACCCACTCTAGACTTTAAGGCTGGCAATAAAATTCTGTCACTCATCAAAATGCCCTCTGAGCAGCGTTTATCTCACCACCAAATGTTGAATTGAAGGGAGGAATTAATGCTTGAATCATTGTATCTTCAACATTCTCAGCTTCTGCAACTGATTCTGTAACAGTGAAATAGTATTTCAAATGGCCATCCCAAAGATTGATCATTTTGTTAACTTTTTGCCGCCGCGTACGGCGCGGTGAAAGATTTAGCTCATTGATATATGCCCGGATACGTTCACGTAACCTTTTGGCTTTTCCAACATAAAAAACTGTACTAGCAGGTGACAGACCAAATAAGTTTGGTTCCACCACAAACACATATACTCCGGGCTCGTCGGGAAGCGCCCTAAGATCGTCAGGAGGAAAATCTATAACTGACCACTCACAGTTAATCTCGCGACCAAAATCCCAAGCACGAGGAAAGCAAGTTACCCTAACCTCATGCTTTTTAAGCAGAGTTGAGAACTCACCATTATCCCATTCTTCGTCAGTAAAAATATTTGCCATTGAGATTGTTCTTAAAAATACAGGTCTTTTTAGAAATCTGCCCTTAAAAGCGCCCAACTTCTACTAAATTTACAACCGCAGCTACTCCAATTGCCAAAATGCCAGATCTCTGATTTTATTTACATTCTTCTTCCCGTCTACGCAGAGACTATAGTGCTTATCAAGCTTTCTAATCTGCGCCATAAAATACTCCTCGTCTTGCTTACTCTGCGTATTAAATATGGCCTTGATCTCCTGAGATTTGATAGTAGTCACCTGATGAATAACCCAGGATAAAATCAAGGTGGAGTAGTCGTTATCGCCGGTTTTGAAATGTGTAAGTTCCTGGGTCGACAAAATAGTGCCAACGCCAAATTCACGACCTTCTTTCATTATTTTTCTTAAACTCGGGAAGTCTTGAGACATAAAATTGTCCGCTTCATCGACCAGGATCATTTTAGAGATCTGTCGAAAATCCCCTTCGAGTTTTGAGCTACCTTGCTGGTGCATCTGTGTATAAAAAAGATCTAACGTCAGTGCGACGACGAGGTTCTGAATAGTGCGATCGTACCCAGAAAGGTTGATGACCGTGACACCATCTACCAAGTCATAGAGTGACTGAGTCTTGCTCGTGTCCGGCTCAAAGATTTCGTAGGCGGATAGTACTTCGAGAGCTGCGTATAAGGAGTCGTGCTCTATCTTCTCCTGCTCCTGAAATGCTGCCCAGACATCTTCCAGAGTTGGAGCGGGCCGACTCCAAGTGCTTTCATCATTCGAATAAATACCAGCAGCTTCATAGGCGTCCCGGATCACCGTTCGCAATTTGCTTTGCTGCTTTACGCCAAGGTTATAAGACTTTGTCATCGACGAAATGAACTGACCAGCAACATGCACCGGTAGCTTCTTCTTGTCTCCAAACAAGGCAAACGGGTTGAAAGGCAAGCAGTCAAGTTCGAAAACCTTGGCATTAGTCGCCTGTACAAAATCGTCTTTAACGTAGTCAGCCTTGTAGTCGAAGATCAGTATCCCTATTGGGGCTCCGTCAACGTTATGATTCTGATTCCGAACAAGCTGAGTAATCAGTGACTTAGTGAATTGGGTCTTCCCTGTGCCCATCGTGCCAATAATTCCGGTATTCGTATTGAAGAGCTTTTCGGTATTCGTAGGCTCCCAATAGACTACCTCACCGCTTTGAACATCCTTGCCAAACTCTACCCTGAGCGGCTCGGCAGGTGCCACAGGTTCGGAATCGCCCACTTTCTCTTCAGAAGTATCATCAGCCGCAGCGGGGAAGACACCGCTATCATGTTTTGAAAATGGGTACACGACCGTTTCCGCCTTAGTGGGGGTAGGCTTCTTAGCTTCATCCTTTTTCGTGCCTGCAAGTTGTTGCTCAGTGAAAGGCTGCAGAAAATACTCTTTGGGCACATGAAGGAGTGATGAGTTGTCGATTTTCGCTCTAAGGTCTTGGTAAGGGGTCCTTACTAGCTCATCCAGTAACCCCATCGGTATTTCAGCCTGAAGAACTTCTTCAGCTATCTCATACTTCTCTTCAAAACAGGACTCATTGTTGATGTGAGCTACTACCATTGCACCGGGATAATTCGGGAGCTGACCGATCCCATACAGGCCTTCTAACCACTCTTCGCGATGGTTTAAGAAATCCTCGAAATGGTTATCCTCGAAAACTCGATACAACTGATACTTCTCGATTTGCAGAAGCACTTGGCGAATGAATAGCCCGCGATAGAGACGCGACGCAAGCGTGTCCGGTCCCAAGAGGTCTTCTTCCATGTATCGTTTCAACTCAACCGCCTGCTCTCTCGCCTTGGAGAAATCAGGGCGGCCCCCAGCTTTTACCTCCACAGGTAGGAGGTAGAGTTGTCCTTCCTTAAAACCTGCGAACAAGATATCGTCAGAGATTGCACCTTTTTTGATCTTGCGATTGTGGCGCGAGAAATCACTATCGGTCATCGCAAGTCCAATATTGCCGGCCACTCTGATCATTTCAGCGACAGAGATAGGAATCCAGGTGATATCTGACTGGGCCAAAAGGGTACTAACGATTTTATAGGCGCCGATAATGCCTTCTTTCGCAATCTTTTCTTTCGAGTGGTCGGTAATCAGTCTGAGCAGCCATTCACCATTGAACGCATTGAACTCTCGAATCAATTCATTGCCAGCATTGCCCAAGACGTTCTTATAAAGGTCAACTTGCTTGGTGACGGTGATCGCGTCATAACCCGACGAACTGGTGTATTGGTCGGAGTAGTGAATCAGAATCACGCCTTCGGTGGCTTCAAAGAACTTCAGCGTGACCTTTGGATCTATGATGGTCGTCCACACTGAACTATCGTATGAGCGCTCCAGCAAGGACATAAACTCCTGACTCACTGCGAGGCTCGTGGCCGAATGATCATGATAGACATCGTTCTTGGACTGAGAGGGGCGCCAAAGCGTTCCTATTAACTTAGCCAGCTTCAAGTGCGGTAAAGAGCCGTAATCGACACCTTTCAGGCCAAAAGCCGTGAAGTATCGGTCACCCTCGCTCCTCGAAGACTCACCTGACAACAGTCCAGCGCAGGCAACACCCGAAACGTGCTCATCAATATTGTTGTCCACAGCTTCCACTTTCTGATCATTTTTGAAGAATGTCAGATGAGCATAAGCTTGCTTTTCCACTTGGTTGTGCTGAAACTTGCTGAACGTTAGCCTGGTTCGTAGTAAATCGATTACCGCATCGGCATTGCGACGTGCGGCCCCCTTATCGAGCCCGTACCGTTCCTTAATTTCGTCATACATCCCCATCTCAGCGAAAACATCAAACTCAGTCTCGACCAACTTCTCGTCATAGAGATTGACGTGTATGTGACGACCGCCGAGCAAGTTCGCCTGATAGTAGGACACCAGCCCTCTGAATAACTCTGAGTTTTCTGCGTTGTTGACAGAGTTTATTAACAGAGGGGCGTCATCGACCTGGCGGAATAGCTGCTCAAATGTAGACGTGAACTCCTCGATTTTGTGCTTTACAAGATTTATCACAAAATCAAAGCTTGTATCCTGATGTGGCACTATCTCCAACCAGAGGGGGTTCTCTAGCACAGCCTGTGTATAGCTGTAACGATTGTCTCTGTCGAAAAGGTGAGGGAGTAATCCCCGTGCGTTTAATCGTCCTTTCGTAACGTCTGGTAATTCGCGAAAGCTACGCGCTTCACCATCTTCGACGATTTCTTCAACCAAACTCAGATAGTAGGCCATAACCAGCGGATGGAACGGAGTAAAAAATCGACGCTCCTCCACTGTTGCCAGCCCAATGCGAATCACCAGCCGTTCAGAGCTATCGAGCGGCTTCCCCTTCTTAATTTTGTCCAAATACTCAACGCAAGCAAGAACATACTCTTTACCTAGGGCAACAAGTTCAGGCCCCCAGCTAGCCAGCGAGGGCAACGTCTTACGCTCTTGAAAGTAAGAAACAAGGGCGGCATAGGCTTGATATATTCTGTCGTCGGCGAGCGAAAGGTTTGAAAGTGGAATTCCTTTGCGTCGATCATTGTCCCATTCGATGCACTCTTCATTAACGAAGGCTGACTCTGCCTGGAGCAAGGCTTTTCGGAAGAATACTGGCTCCGATTCTTGGCTATCGAAGACGACGGTCTCTTTCCCTGGCCGATACACACCATTGAAGTCATCGTCTTTAAAAAGCCTAGCAAACCGACTTGGATCAAAAATTACTGGTAGCCGGAGTGCTTCTTTGCTCGGTTCCCCTTCAACGAGTACAAAGAGAGACCTGCCCCCATTCGTCAGGGTGAAATTAACTTCGTCAGACTCATCGTAGAGCTGCTCGAAATCGATCTTTCCCACTGAATTTACGTCAATTGTTTCACCGCTGTCGGATAACACGGTCTCGGCGATGACGTCAGGATTAACGTCAAGGCAATGTTGGTCTGCCTGGAGTACGAGTGCTCTTCTCTTTCTATCGATGAGAAAGCGATTCTCAAAGGCAGAAAGATAAAAGCTCCCCTGTTGCACTACCAGGCAATGAAAGCTGTATTTTTCGTTCGAAGAATCTCGATTGAGTCTCAGACTAAAAAACTCTGGTTCACCACTACATGGTCCGGAGATAGTGAAGGTCGACTTGTCGCCTCTAAAAGAGAAATCAATGTCAATGACGTCAGACATAGCTCTTGGCGTAACCAAAAGCTCCTTTTTTTCTAATCGCTGACCAACGAACTTGATCTTGAAGCTGAACAGGTCCTGACCACTCGGAACCTCAATAATCAGATGCTTATCTCGCCTACCCGCCGAGGTGTCTTTCTTATCTCTTACGTCGATTTCGCAGCCATTAACCTCGATTCCCTCATAATCGAGAGTCAGCTTTTTCTGAAGCTCCTCTTCGTCTCGAAACTCTTGGTAGTTGAGCTCGGTCCAGGGAACTTCGGCTCCTTCTCCAAAATGTTCTTGTATAAATTTTGATCCAAACTTTGTCAGCTTGTCTTCCAAGTCATTCGGGAAATGCTCAACGGCAAACTCAATCTCTTCCCTTAGCTGGCGATTCGACTCCAGTCGGCGCGCTACCTGCTTCTCGTTCGAATTGCTTAACACCTGAGGATCGTTGAACAGCCCTAGCTCTTGGAATCGCAGGTCTCCGTCTAGCAATGCATCATGGAGGTGTCGAAATCCGAATACACTGGAGCCTTCTTCCGTGATTATCCGGGCTTGGTGCTCTAAGAGACACCGGGAAGCAACTTGATTCTGAAGCCCACCAGATATCATGAGATCCAGCTCATTTTTTGTTTGATTAGGCGACCAAACACCGTCGCCTTGGGCCAGGTCGAACGCACTATTAATCAAAGTATCAAGAAGGCTGTTATGTACGATTAGCAAAGCGCACCCCTCGAAAGGGGGCATCTCAGCTGCCACAGTATCCCGAAGGTTTGATATGTAGTTTTCCGTGTAGCAACCATTCTGAATATCAGGCTGCTCCAAATGCCCGGTAACCAACAAACGCACATCATTAATCTGGAGATATGATAGTTCGTGCTCACCATAACGTAGTCGACCATCACACTGTTCTAACAACTCCGAAACAAGACGTATTGTGTTGTCTGGGTCTGGTGATTTGAACTGATACCGGGCGCCCGCTTCTATCCGGGACTGAAGCCAACCACGTAGATTACTTACCAAGAAGGCTTCAAAGTGTTTTTCGGACATAAACCGCATCTCCGCTATCGCTCATTCGCTCGACGTTACCAATTCGCTCCAAAAACCTGATGATCGCTTGCTCTGACTGTCTGTCGAACCAGACCCCACGTTTTCTAAACTCCTGAAGCAGCTCTTGGAACTGAATCTGCTTTCTGCTGCCGATAGCCAGGTTTGTGAGAAGGAGTAGATAATCTTGAGAAATTGTCAGCACTCTTCCTGAGCGCCCCCTCACCTGGACAAAGTGTGGTGCAATTTCATTCTCAAATGCGTTCACAAATTTATTGTTTACAGCGTGTTGGTTCGTACCTTTTGTCCCAAAAATTTCCTTGGCAGTTCTACTGAGTATCTCAATCAGTTCTTTCGTTGATTGAGGATATTCTTCAAGAGGTGGAAATTTTCTTTTTTCTCGATATTTTTCGCAGAACCTTATCAGCGATCTATTAACGCTATTACGCTGCAACGCATCCATCTCGTTTATATCTAAAAAAATCTTCCAAAGAGGAAATTTTATCGCTTTCTTATTCTTCGGTTGATTCAGATATTCAAGCATAGAAAGAACCGGGAATAGGTCGAAAGCTTTCGTCCTCAGGTGACGAAAAGCTTCTCTAACCTGATTCCGCTCTAAGCTAGCCTTCTCGGTATCAAGAATGAAGAAAAGTGGTTTACTAGCAGGCCGCTCCGTCCAACCATTGATGTTCAATGCCAACTGGGAGCTATATAAAAAGGTATAAAGGCTAAAAAATGCTCTAAGGTTGTCTAAGAAATATCCGGGATGTTCCAAAAGAAAGCCAAGATCCTGGGAAAAGAGTTCTGACATAAATGGTAAATAAGGCCTCTCAACGGGATCCTCATTACAATCAGTCAATTGCTGTTGGAACGCTTCAACAAGTTCTTGCTCTAAGAAATTCACTTCACTGCTGAGTTTCGGAAATCTTCGATTCGAGTCACGAATGAAGCCGATAAAAACTTGCGCAACGTGTTTATTAGTAGATGCCTCAGCCTGAGCTGCTTTGGCGATTAGAAATTCCGGCGAAACTTTAAACAAACCTGCCGCGTCATTATCGAAATACATCTTTTCAATAAGAGGGAAAATTTCTTGGTCCGTTAGCTTATACTGTAAGCGACCATAAACTGAGGACTTAAAACTCTCTAACGTTGAGCCTTTCTCAAGCCGCTTTTGAAACGCCACCGTCAAAATGTTTCCAGCTATTGCTTCAAAATCAAGGCCAGACGACTGAGACCGAAATGGCAGAAAATGATTAACGAAGTTTTTGTTCTGAATTTCTTGTTCATCCAGCGCAAACAAGTTATCGGAAATACTCACTCGACACCTCCGACAACGATCTCACTGTCTTCAATTTCATTCGTAAGATAAACGTGTTGTCTACCATCCGAAAGCATCAGCTTGTTTGAACGAATGACGACTTTTATTACGTCGTCGACGATCTCCTCCAAAATCACAATCGTATTCTTATCGTGCTTATTCGGCCTGTACCCATCATTTATTTTAGAAACCAGCTCAAGAAAACTAAGGTTTACATTAAACGTTTGAAGTGGTTCATCACCAACCTTAAGGCAAACCGGAAACTCGTGGATATTTGCCATCTCTTCATTTTCAATTCTTTTGAGGTCAGGCTTAATATCGGCAACTGCCGAAATAAAGATGCCGTTTCTGGAGCACAAAAATAAATGCTGTTTTGCAGTTAATGACGGATCCAACCTGTTTCCAAATCGAACCAGTGCATATACAAGCTCATCCTTATAGAAACTTCTCAGCTTTTGACGCTCCTCAGCACTTCCATCATAGCTTTTATGTAAACGCCAAATCTCAATGTATCTGTCGTAAAGCGGCTGTTCAAAATCCTTTTTGAAACGTTGATGAAAGTTATTTCCAATGGCGATATCTTGAAACAGGTAAAAAAATCGTAACCAACCAGCCGACTCAATGTCGACTATGCCTAGGGCTTCCTGCACTGAATTCTGGAACTCATCGAAAGCCTCTTCTCTGATACCTAGAGGATGCTGAATGAGGAACTGATCAATACTTCGAGACCTAATCGTACATGGGTCAAAATGACTGATAACGTCACTCAAGTCATTGTGACCAACCACAAATAGATTGTTGAAAAGCAAGCTGGGGCCGCAAATCAAATGGTGAACGAAATCGAGCAAAGCCCGCGCAGAAAGAAATTGATCAAACTTTAATCTAGCAGAAAGAAGCAAGTGGACTATTCGATCACGCACCTGCTCGTGTTTGAGTAACTCATAGTTCAGAGTCAGAGTGCTGGGCTTCGTTCGCACCGCATCCAGATATGCAAGATGTAGCGGATTTTTTTCATTGGAGGCAACTACGCGCGAAAACAATTCACTGATAAAGCTCGATCCGGTCTTTCCGTCCTCAATACTGAATTTCGGATACTGTTCAAAGTTAAGGAACTTGTATGAGACTGAAATTTCGTCCCCACTTTGGAGGTAGGATTCAATGGCACTCCTGATGTTTTCGTGGCGGGGATGTCCTTGAGATGCAAAGTTAAATAGCATCCCGACATTTATTCCAATGACCAGCGGCTTGTCCGACTCACGGTGCTCGTCAAAGAGCTGGTCTAACGCTTCAATTGCATCTTGATCGGGTTTAAACGCATGAGTAGCATCTAGGTGAAACCTGATTCTGTCTGAGTAGGTCTCGTAATAGCGTTTTAGAATTTCAGACTTTCCGTCACCGGAAGAGCCACACAAGAAGATGACACTTTCTGACGAAAGGTTCGAATTCAGAAGATCTCTGAAGTCTTTCTCAATCCTCGTTTCGACGTAGAGGTACTCTTTTAGTTCGTCTTGCTCTTTTTGTCCCGCCCCCAGCGTTGTAACCGCTTGAGCTGACGACCGAGCCAGGGTGTCAAGCAACCGTTTGAACTGCACGCTATGTCCTTAACCGTCCGGTGGTACCGCGAGTGATTATAATTTTTAGAAAAACGACCAAAGGTCATTGAGACTACCATAGCGAGATTTCACGAGGGAAGCTAGAACCTCACCCCCTGGAGGGGAGGTATAGAAAGGTGGGAAAAGTTAATAAACTCAACAATTAAACGTTCGTTCTGATGTACCCGCAGCGTTGGCTGGCGTCGAACATCCAGCTCTTGGTGACTCTTGCACCAATGGTGAAATTTACAAGATTTCCTTCCGATGGTTCTCAATCACCATCTTCTGGCTCTTCAACGTGCTGTGCCACTTCTTGCAGCTCCACTCCAAAGTAGATGCAAAGCTTGTCCAGGATTTCTGTCGTCGTGTTATAGCCACGCTGGTTCGCAATTTTGGATAGCGTCGTCCTGTGGATTCCAGTCTCCTTCGAAACCTCATCCAGCGTAACCCTTCGATTTTCTTGAAATCCTTTCTCTGCGATTAGTTCTTTTAGACGAAATCTGATCATGGTCGGCAGGCCTTTGAGTGTGTAGCGATGATACCTCATAAGACGCAAACCCGCATCCAATGATGATTAAAACCTACAAAAGACTGTTGACAGCGTCGAAAATAGGCTTAATATGTAGCTTGTACGCTACAAAGAAAGCCTAGGAGAAACATATGAACACTACCGAATACCTGACCACCGAAGAGCTTGCAGAACGGATTCGCTATGAAGCCCGGACGATTCGCGAGCGCCTGAAAGACTCCGTGCTCCTCGAAGGCGTTCATTACATTCGGCCGTTTGGCGGCCGGAAAATTCTTTACATGTGGGAGCCCATCCAGCGAGATATGGCGCTGCACTCCGGCCACCACTCACTTTCTATTCCTATGGCCAACGGAGGACGTATGCATGGCTAGCATTCGAGTACGCGAAGCAACACAGAAGCTGTTTTTCGATTTCCATTTTCGAGGTAAGCGCTGCCGAGAGCAGACCGCTCTTGATAACACGCCCGCAAACCGGAAAAAACTCCAGGCGATTCTCAAACGAATCGAAGCGGAAATCACACTGGGCACTTTCGAGTACCACAAATATTTCCCAAACAGCCCCAAAGCCCAGGAGTTCACGAGGCAAGCAGAGCTCCGGCGTTCTCGCGAAGCTCACGACACGCCGTTGTTCAGTGAGTTTTGTGAAACCTGGATGGATGAGATGCGGGTGCAGTGGCGAAAGTCGCACATCACCACCATCGAAGGCACTCTGAAGAATTACCTGATCCCGGAGTTTGGGGAGAAGGAGGTTGGCCACATCACCAGGCAGGAAATTCTTTCGTTCCGGGCGTCCCTCGCCAAAGTTCAGACCCGGAGCAAAAAGCCACTTTCCGCCAGCCGTATCAACCGCATCATGACGCCTTTGCGCATGATTCTGGGAGAGGCAGCCAACCGATTTGAGTTTACCTCACCCTTTCAGGGGATCAAATCACTGAAGGTGCCGCGGTCCGATGTGGAGCCGTTTTCGCTGGAGGAAGTTCGGCTGATTCTCGCCACGGTTCGGGCGGACTTCAGGAACTACTACACCGTTCGCTTCTTTACCGGTCTTCGGACCGGTGAGATCGACGGGCTGCAGTGGGATTGCGTCGACTTTCAACGCCGGCAGATTCTGGTTCGCCAGGCACTGGTGAATGGCGAGATCGAGCAGACCAAAACCGACGGCAGCTACCGGCACATTGAAATGCCTCAACTGGTCTACGACGCCCTGAAGGATCAGCGCAAGGCCACCGGCAACAACACTTTTGTGTTCTGTAATGGCGCAGGCAATCCGCTTGAGCACAACAACGTCACCAAGCGGGTGTGGTACCCCCTGCTCAGCCATCTGGGCCTACGAAAGCGCCGGCCGTACCAGACCCGCCACACTGCCGCCACGTTGTGGCTGGCCGCTGGCGAGAACCCGGAATGGATTGCCCGGCAGATGGGGCACACTACGACCGAAATGCTGTTCCGGGTTTATAGCCGGTATGTGCCGAACCTGACCCGTCGGGATGGTTCTGCGTTTGAGCGGCTGTTGATCAATGAGTTCGAGGCCAAGGTAACACCGGAAGAGGAGGCAGCAAGCGATGAGGTCTGAGCTGATGTTATTGGCGGCCATGCCGTTGAACCGTCTGATACCTGCCGAACGGCGCACCGTTCGTAATCTGGCTAGCAGCCTGTGTGTGGCCATGGGCATCCTGCAAGAGGGCTGTCATCTGGTGGCCATCCTTGGTCTGGGAGGAGAACGCACCAACCAGGAGGCGATGGAAACCTGGGTGTACTGCGAACTCGTTAAGCAGAATCTGGAAGCGGGCCGTGACTCTCTTCCAATGCTGATCAACCGGCTTCAGGAACTGGAGCATGAATGGAGGACATACTAATGGCCAATCCGGCGATTGACACTGCGGGCCTTCATCTAGCCTTTTGGAGGGATCAGTTTACGGTTCTCGGAGTGCATCCGTTCCAGTCAGCTCGCACTCAGAAAACCATTTATCAACTAACCCTGCACTGTCGCGGACGACAGGTGATGGCTTATCTCGCGCAGGCTCAGGCAGTTCAGACTGGCGTACCGGTATTAGGCAACCGAGTGACCGCCAGCCTGAAGCTGCTGAGATTTCCTTCGGGAGGCCGCCTGATCGTGGAGTCGTTAGATCTTTCCTCCAACACTCAATAGCGTGAACATCTTAGCCAGGGACGGCGCCCTTCTCACTTTCATCATCCAGCGTGTCAGCATCAAAGCTCCCGTCTCGGAAACTCTCAGGCACTGCGTCGTACAGCACACACCCGGTGAACACCACAAACCGAATGGTGGGCCAAAGGTATTTGCCAAGCTTGTGCGGGGCTTTCCAATCAAAGCTGACATTGCCATGCTTAGGGATTCTTATGTCCTCGGCCGGCCGGATAATGATGGCGTTTTGCGCAACACCCAAGCTCTGTCCCCAGAACTTTAAAGCTGCTTTTCTGTTCTCTTCTTTGACCGTCAGCGTAATAGTAGCCCTTGCTCCGAGGCGAAACTTCTTCATCAGAGCCATAAAGGCAATCTGCCTTGACCTTCCCAGGGGCCGGAGCGGAGCCTTACTCCGCTGCACGCTCTCGGCTGCGGCAATAAGCGCTCGTCGCCCAGACTCCGGGTCTTCGGCCATCCAGTCAGACAGCCATTTGAAGAACTGCATACACTCCTGAAACGCGGATTTCGATTGGGGAGGGCTGATATAGGTCGGTAATTCCGGTGCCCGAAAAATCAGCGTAAAGGCCTTATACAATTCGGTGTTAGCTAGCTCTGATTTCGGTCTCAACGAAAAACTCAACCGAATGCCAAGCTTTCGAGTCGGTGAGGGTGTTCCGGTCATGCCAGTAGAGCTGTTCATCAGCAACGCCGAGCGCTCATACCACTGCTGCACGATCGGCAAATCCAGATCCAACTGGGCCGCCGTTTTCTCCAATGCCACAGGCAGGGGCTCATGAAGCTGCGCCTGCGTCCGAATGAAAACCTGGCACGAAACCCGATACGGCAGCAGCGGATTGATGTCTTCGGCCACCCGGTTAACAACGGGTGGCAATTCCTTCTTTTTATCGCTGATTTTCGGAAGCGCCATCAGGCCTTTCGCAGGTATTCGAGCCACAGCTGCCAATATTATTCCGGGTGTCACTCGGTCCTTTAGCTGTGAACGGTGCCGGAATCGTTCAAGTGCACCTGACGTTTTGTCTAGAAGCGCTTGCTGCTGTGCAATCGTGTAAGACCGATCATCGCTAAGCAAGTACTGGCGAAGTGCGAGATCCAGCAGGTGGGTGTAGCTTTTTAGGGTCACCCTTTCACTCGAATGGCCCATCCACTGAGCCAGCTGAGAAAGCGGCCGCCAGGCGTTAGCGACTCCAGCATTCACCGTGTTGCCTGAGCCGTGCACGGCTGGCATGAGTTCTACGTCATTCGACCGAACCCAAGTTTCCGGCAAGAGGTCAAAAGGTTTGCGCTCCAGCAATCGCAGCAAGGTCAGCGTTGCAAAACTGTGTCTCAGATGGTGAAAACGTATATTTTCATCACCCGACACGGATCTGAGTAGGGCCGTCAGCCCATCAAACGCCCATTTTTCCTGGATTCGAAAGGTTCCGCTGACTGGATCTTCGAACAAGGCGTCACGCGCCTCATCGTTGGCGCGCCGCAACTTGCGCCCATTCACAAACCCGGTCAACCACTCCAGTTCATCTCCGGTTAAAAGCAAGCGTAAAGGAAGTCGGCGGATTGCCGCGTCCGACTTTACGCCGGCAATTTTGGTGGGGCGTACGAGCAGCTCGGGATCGTTAACGGTAGGATCCCCGAGGCCATGGAAATCTCCGTATTGCCGGGCCCAACACTCGGTTCGCCGAAGCCCACAACGGAACCCCATAATCAACAGGGCCAGCTGTATTCCCGCCAGCTCATCGTCGGCACGAGCCAACAAAAAGCTCTTTGCCCGGTGATACTCCAGAGGCGTCAGTATTGCCGCGTCGACGCCATAGCCTGAGCCCTCCTCCATTGGGATACGAGGCATTCCGTAATATCGGTGAAGAAATTCGTGCCACTCGGATAATGTCTGTCTGAGTGCTCCACCGTTACCGGGAAAGCCGCTCACCACCGTCTCATAGATCGATTGCCACTCATCCGAGTCCAGGCTTTCAGGGTTCGGAATGTCAGTTGCATAGGGCAGCAAAAGTTCCAGGTGTTGAAGATTGCGAATCTTTTGCTGCAAGGCCGGTGACACACTCTCGTCGGTTCTCAGAAGCGCTCGAACGTAGTGACACATCAACTGCACCAGAATGGAGCACCCCTTCTCTTCTGCAATTTTGTCGAGCGTTTTGAACACCTCCGCTTTCGTTGCCAATACATCCCTCCGTTGCCTTTCCGTCCTGGCCCCCTGGGCGGTCAACGCTTCAGATGCCAGGAACCGCACCCGCTTCATCAGACGTTTGAAAAATGGTTTTTGGTCGGTCAACGGGAATTCAGGAATGATGAGAGCCGGAGAGCCGACCATCTCGTTCTCACGTTCGGCCTGAGATGCTTGCAGTGCAGGTTGGACCACCGTCCCACCGGTCAACAATCGCATCCAGTTAGACAATGGCAAAGAAGCGCCCAGGTCAGGTGTTCGGGCGTAGTGAACCAGGAAACCTGGCGCGACCATGACCAGGTTTGCCTCGGCAACCGCAAAAACATGCAACGGCCGGTTCAAGGTAATCCGGTTTGCCTCAATGAGCCCACCGACAAAGCGCGTCAGCAGTTCCTCATCCGGAGACGCCTTACCTTTTACCTCATTTACCTCTGGCCAATTGCTGCCCCAGCGCAGGTACCAGCGTCGAAGCAGCAGTTCGGTGATAGGCGCCAGAATGACCCTACGGCAGGTGTCGGTTGAGGGACGGGTACGCCCGCCAAGCGAGGTCGATTCCAATTCCAGCCATGTGTAATCACCGGCGCTACCGGCACCCTGCCGGATCGCCTCACTCAGCCGGTTGAACCATCGACGCGCGGTAACGCCACTATGAAAAACCAGGCTGTACAGTAACTCACCAGCATCCCTCGCCATGGCCTCTTCGGCTGGCAGCTCAGGAGCGGCACTCTCCAGGCTGGCCAGGAACGCATCATTTATACGGTCGTAGTCGGCCAATCGGGCTCCCATGTCAGGGGTGGTGAACGAGGAAAACATCTGGACGCTCTGCACAGGCATCGGGACAGGCAGCTGCCAATTCCGGGTTTTCACCCCTTCATCCAGCAGCTTCACGAGATAATGCTGCCTGTCTTTGACCGCACGACCTTCAACGGTTTGACAGGTCTTGTCGACCAGCTGGGCAACCTCTTCGGCTGTCATCGTCAATCCTCGCTGGCCGCTTGCCAGCTCCGGGTGGTGCTCTCGCAAATAATCCCGGACCGCCTCCAGGTGGCCGAGTTTCTCGGCGTTTCGATTATTGGCCCGGTACTCGGAGCCCACTGAGGGTCCTTGGTTTGCCGCTGAAAGCCTCTTCTTCAACGCATCAATTGGTTTATTTAATGGCTCAAACACTGCTTTATCATCACGCATCGAGACCTGCCTCCACCCCGAACCCCAACTCATCCAACAACGCCGCTGTTGCCGGCACAATCCGATTCTTCATCTCGAAAAGATCGAGCGATGAGAACTTGGCGAGAGGCTCAGTCCCCACGCCCCAGTGCCCCATGAAGACGTCGACCAGATAACCTGGAACCCCCTGGTCACGCAGGAAGCCTCTCAGGGTGTGCCGGTTGACGTTCAGGGGCCACGGAAACGTCCATTGAATTTCATCCGCCAATCGTTTTGGGGTCGCGAACTCTGACTGGAGTTTCGCATCAAGAAAAACGAAGAAGGTTTCAATGGGAGCTTCGACGCCTACCTCATTCAGGCGCAGCTTCATGTGCTGCCGGTGCGTCTCATAGCGGCGAAGCTGATCGATAACGACCTCCGGCAGGTAAACCAGGCGAGAGTGGCCGAGATTGTCATCCACTTTGTCAGCAATAATTACGAATCCCCGGCGCTCGTTGAACTCGTATGGATGGGCGATCGGATCGCGAACGGCCCGAAAACCGGTCGACCACATAACCTGCAGGATGGCGTACGCTGTAAACAGATTATGAAATCTTCGGATGTTGGCCCTGGAGTAGGCCGTTTTACGGTATTCGGCAATCTGCGCTCGCAGTCGGCTAACCACGTCTCGCATGACCTCCAGACGCACGCAAAATGGAGAACCCACTCTCGGCAAACCGAAATCGAGGTTGGCGGGAGCCATCGACGGCGACGAGAGCCCCAGGTTCACCAGCCAGGTATTCACGACATCGACATAATCCGCCGCCAACGTCTCAACCGCCCGGGTGTGGTAGTAGAGGTTTGCCGATTGCCCGGTGGGTAGCGTGCGCCCGGTCACCAGGCTCGCATCCACCGTATCCGTGGTTTGATGAATCAACCCCTCAAACACGCAGGTCTGAATTCGTTTCAGGGTAATCCTCGAACCAGTGCTCTTATTGAGTTTTTTGATCTCAATCGCAATCTCCTCAGCCACAGACTCAGTTGAAAGATTTTTCGCGAAAAGAATCCCGTCCTTCTTTCGAGCCCGCCTTGCAACCGGTTCTACCCGCGGCCTGAGTATTTGCCAAAAAACATCCGGAATCGGACCGATAAACAGCTTATTTGTGACCTCCATATGAGGCGCCCATTTTTTCGCTAATTTTCGACGCTCCGGAGGCTCCGCAACAAAGCCTGCCCAAGCTTGATCGTCTCTGACGAGGTAGATACATCCCGGTTTATTTGTTGTCACATTATCCGGTACTTGAGAGCGGTTCTGGACGACCACAGTTTCCGATATAGATTCCAGAGAGCGCCCGGTGAGGAGGATCAACAGGACATGTAGGCGCGTATTTTCAGAGCCCATCTTGTTCTCAAACAGGGCTTTCAAAACCAGCCCTCGCTCATAGTCGTTGAGGCTTTCCCAACGACCTGGTAGAAAACTGTTTGCACGCCGGTATGCTGCGCGCTTCGGTTGCTGTTTTCTGAGTCCGATGGAGGGGGTTTCACCACGCTCGGTATTCAGGGCGGCTCCGCGCTGTGAGATCAGAACGCTCTCATTCATCAATTCCTCTGGCGCATTGCCAGCGCGCCGGTACTGCGTATGCACACGCTCCGACTGCTTCGGCAGCGTAATGTGGACCGTACGCCCCTGAACACCTTCCACCTCAGAATCAACATCGTTGTCCAAAGGGGTCCATTTACCGGTTTTCTGTATTTCCCGGCGTTGTGACTTTTGTTTGTCGGATTGGTAAGTAACGAATTTCCCTTCACCAAGATAAGATTTGAAAAATCCATGAAGTTCTTTGAGGTAACGTGTGTCCTGCCCTTCAAATTGCCGTTGATCCAGGTGCTCATTGACTCGGGCAAAGTGTCGCTCAAATTTTTCTATATCGTTTAGAGGCTTTGGCACTTTCACCAAAGCTGAGTCCGATAGGAACCTTAACGCCCGCCAAGCATCAGCAAGCCGCCGGTCAAACCCCTCCTTTTCGGAAGGAACTAATTCTTTTCGCCAAACGGCGGCAGTGTTAATGACATACGCTGAAACCTGCAGTCTAATTTCAGAGCACTCCGGTTTCCTCGCGAGTTTGTACAGCCCCGCATGCTGCGGAGATTCACCGACAATTCCCCGGGGTCCCCGGCGGTTGGGGGCAAGTTCCTCATACTTCGTTTCTACTGAACCGCAACCCAACCATTCCAGAAATGCGTCCGCACCGTCGATCGGCTGCGAAATTTCTTCAAATGCCTTCACCAAGCGTGGTAGCAGACTTACGATGCTATCCATCCCGAGCCAGTCTGATCGAGGCTGCACAAGTTCGATCAGGAGAGCCTCGGGGTTATTGGGGTCAAATTTCAATGCCATCACGCGACCTCCGCGTCGTTGAGGGGAAGACGCATCTGAGCCTTCGCCGTTAGATAACCCGTGAGATATTTCTCCAGGTTCTTGAGGTGCCGCCGCTCGGCTTTGCTGTCAGGGTTACCGTCGTCACACTGTTGAGATGTGTCCTGAACTTTGTGGAGCAGACTTTCAGCGTTGGGTGAGAACGGCGCTAACTGTCCGATGGTGTCGAGTGACAACGCCGAAATAGCGGCCCAGGCATTCTTCGGATTGGAAAACTGTTTGAGGAGACTGTCGCTATGGAGATCATTCAGCCACTCGATACAAGAAGCGGTGAGCGTCGCGCAGAGCTGTAGACGTAACCCCGACTCTCTTTCTTCAGCAGCCTGTTGCCACATAACCGTGAAATGAGCTTTGACCGCGTCGAGGATTTTCGATGCTGGGGCATCGTCAGCTACATCATCGGGTTGCACAGTTCCATCGTTATCCTGTCCCAACAGTTCTACCTGGCGTAGGGCATCGCTCAGGTAGTCAGGGACAGCTGGCGACGAGCTCTGGAGGCCTGGCTGTTCAGAGCCGGAGGCTAGTAGGTGTTCAAAAATTGAGCGGGTGCGGGGGTCCAGAAATACAGGCTTGATATCGGCACTTGAGGTTCTAGCCCCCGCCTCAGCAACACCCGCTTCCAAGTCGGGGTGATCAACCTCACTCAGCGCGTCATGATGGTCAACTTCAGGCTCCTCGCTCTCGTCCGGCCGAAGTAAGTGCCGTGCCAGTCCGGGAACGAGAACCGGTTCCTCATCCTGGATTTTGAGCTTGCGGCTGATGCCGGCGAACTCCTCCAGCCCCACTCGAGTGTTGAGAGAAGGTGAGATCCAACGGCGCTCCTCATCCGAAAGACTGGCCCAGAGTCGAAGGAAAGCATTTTGCGAGCCCAGCCCGAAAAGCAACGCTGCCAGTAATCGCGAAACCTGCTGACTTTCAGCTTCTCGGTGCTTCCACACGAGAACCTGAACCTTGTTATCCGGAGCGAATACTTTCAGGAGTGCAGCTACGTGCGCGTTTCCGACGACACGGTAATCGCCATTCCTGGTCTTGCAAACCGAAACAGGATAGTGACTGGCCACAGCTAGAAGCGCGTCTTCAGTGAGGAGTTCTGGCCTACGTAGTCCAGAGTAGGAGCCGAGGATCACGTCCTCAACCTCGGTATCTAACCGTTCAAGTCTTAGTTGCGCAACGCGTAAAAATTTTAGGGTTCGCTTAGTTCCGGTCACGTTCTGCTCCTAACTGAATTCAATCGACATCAGGGGCGTTCGACCTTTGCCCCTCAAAAATCCTTTTTTAGGAGTATCACTGCCCCAGAAAGTGCGCAAGCACGCAGGCCGTCAAAAAACCGAGCCTTTTCAGCAAGTTAGGTAGGCTTAACGCCTACCATGTAACCATAAATGACCACCGAATCATAAAATATTATATGTAAGTAACTGATTTTTATGATTATGTTTTACCCAAGAAAAAACCGTTTATTTCACCAAGCTGGGAAGGAACTGGAACAGGCATTGGCGTCGTACTGGAAAATGCGTACGAAAAAGCCCGCTTTTAATCTCGACTTTGGAGCAAAACAAAGGCGAAGTGACCGCAAAGGCAGCTCTCCCGTCCAGCAAAATCGAGCAAGAAATCAGAAAAATCATCGTTTGTGAGGAGTCGCCCTCAAGCGCCAATAACTCCGGTAAACTAGATCTACGAATCAAGAAAAGTGAAACTCTAGGTGAGCTGAATATCCGCTTTTAAGATGCCAAGCCGAGTGCCCGGGCGAGAAAAATGCGTGACGACACAATCCTGGTTGTCGACCTTGAGGCGACCTGTTGGGAAGACCAGACGACACCCGCAGGTGATGCTCAGAGTGTCCACAACATGGAGATCATTGAAGTCGGTGGTGCCCTCGCCACTCGGAAAGGAAACCTGGTGGATGTCCGCTCGTTTCTGGTCAGACCAACCCGGAATCCTGTGCTGAGCGACTTCTGCATGGAGCTTACCGGGATCACCCAGTCGATGGTTGATGCCGCGCCCACGCTCCCCGAGACGATTGAGGCCATGAATGCCTGGCTGGGTGATCTGCCGGACGATTTCATCTGGTGCAGCTGGGGCAACTACGACAGATTGCATCTGGAAGCCCAAAGCCTGCTGGACGGGGCGCAGCCAGCTATCCTGGCCCGCCCTCATCTGAACCTGAAACGTATCTGGCGCCGCACCACCGGCCAGAAGAGGAAGAATGGTTTTGCCAACGCGCTAGCCTTTCACGGATTGGACTTTGAGGGCCATCACCATCGTGGTGTGGACGATGCGCGAAATATGGCCCGAGTCCTCCCGTATATGGATTGGTCTTTGGAACCCGAGTTGCTGACGCCACCGGAGGTGCCAGTATGAAACTGGTCTGTATTTCCGACACTCACAGTCTGCACCATCGCATACCGGATATTCCAGATGGCGATGTCTTGATCCATGCCGGTGACTGCCTGGGCCAGGGCACGCTGGAAAACATAGAAGAGCTCAATGAATGGCTCGGAACGCTGCCGCATCGGTATAAGATTGTGATTGCCGGTAATCACGACTGGGCCTTCCAGGAAACGCCGGAATTGGCACGGCAGGCACTAACGAATGCCATTTACCTGGAAGACAGCGGCGTGGAGATTGAGGGTATTCGGTTCTGGGGTTCACCCTGGACGCCCACCTTTATGGATTGGGCATTTATGCTGGAGCGTGGCCAGCAGTTGCACAAAAAATGGCAGCTTATACCGGGCGATACCGATGTGCTCATTACCCACGGCCCACCCAAAGGTATCGGCGATGAGGCAATCCTTGGATTCAAATGCCAGAATGTTGGCTGCATTGACTTGCTTGACCGAATCCAGCAACTCTCACTCAAAGCGCACATTTTTGGCCATATCCACGAAGGCTATGGGGAGTACCAGAAGGGGCAAACGACGTTGATCAATGCCAGCACCTGCACCGCTCGGTATGAGCCACGGAACGCGCCGATTGTGATAGAAGTTTGAAGCGGTCAAATTTGACCGGGGAGTCGAAATGACCGCAGAAGAGCTGATAACGCAACTACAAAAGTCCCCGCCGGAGACGCCAGTGCTGGTCGAGGGCTACGAAACCGGATTTGATGAAATTGTCGAGCTCACCCCCGAAGAAGTTGTTCGCTACCGGCATGCTCAGGAGTGGGATGGCGAATACCAGGCGCTAGACAGATTCTCCAATCCAGAATCCGGAGTGCTGCAAGCCGCGGTGATCCGGGGACGTAGAGGCCATCGAAGGTAAGGCCATGAAGGATAAGAAATCGTACAGCTTGAGTGACCTGGTGGCACAGTGTGACCCCGACGCGCCCATGCCAGAGACGCTCCGAGAGTGGGATCAGGCTGCGCCGGTTGGCTTGGAACAGGTCGTTATGGGTGACCAAGTGGATATTCGGGAGGCGGTGCTGGTTTTTGGCGAAAAACTGGCTGGCCGGTTCGATGCAGTTCAGCTGATCCTGTTTGGTAGCCGGGCCCGTGGTGATTATCACGACGAAAGCGATGCCGATGTAGCCGTTGTTTTGGCCGGACAGCCTGGGGATTTTGTGGACACCAAGCTGGAGATGGCGGGCCTGGCGTTTGAAGTGCTTTTGGATACCGGCGTGTTGATTCAGGCCTTGCCGGTCTGGGAGCGTGAATGGGCCAACCCGCAGGGCTACTCCAACCCAGAACTACTCGAAAACATTGTCAGGGACGGCATTGTGCTTTGGCGTGCCGGATAACTGCGCCGCAAACCTCGCATACTGATACTGTCGTAAAAATTAACCACCTCGCTGTACTTGCGCCACTCTTTCCAGCACACGATGAGCCGGCATCAACGGCACCTGACCGGTTCTCGCCAGAACATCAATCCAGATCTGGTTCCCGCGCTGAATGATCTCAGCAGTCCCGATGTGGCCTGACACCACGGCCGTGATACCCGAAATGGTTTGATTTTTTCCTTGGGCCCGGTTCCAGGGCCAGGTGCATTCAATGGCAAAACGCTCGGAGAAGGGTGTGTCCTGAACGGTTCGCCAATCATCGAAGGGGCTTTGAGCATGTACCAGCCCGAGCTGTCCGCTCTCGCACTCCAGCGTCATGGTGAGCGGCAACTGGTAGCGACACTGGGTTGCCAAATTTTTGTAAGAGGTTTCATCCAGAGTCGCAGCCCAGCCACCGCCCATCCCCCGGTGCTTGTATCGGTTGCGGTTATCCTCAGCGCCGGCGATAAACATCAGCTCATGGTTACCTATCACGCTGTATACCCAGTCGGTGTCCAGAACCCACTCCAGGAGAGCCCGGGATTCTGGGCCACGATCAATGGTGTCTCCCGGCAGAAACAGACGATCAGCCGCTTTGTTGAATCCAGCACCCGACAACGCGGTTTGCAGAGCCTCGAACTCGCCATGCAGGTCACCACAAACCCAGTCCACCCCGACAGGATTGGTCGCAAAAAAGCGGTGTGGAGTCAGTCGCATGCTCATCGAATCGTCACTCCTACGCCTAATCGTTCACCCACCGTCAACCTCCGGCAGAACCACCACGACCCGCCCATCGACATTCAAAGCCTGACCCTCACCCAGAGAAATCAGCCAGGGCCAGCCCCACCGAGTATGGCCGAACACGGTGAGCCCTTGAAATCCGGTTTCGAGCGACAGCGCTACCCCAGGATCACCCCGACGATCCGCCCGTTCCGGGTCGGTTGGGCCTTGATGGAGTAGCAGGATATCCGGGACTTGATCGGTCACCGACTCTAGTGCGGTCAGGAAATCGTCCTCGGTTCGCCGTTGGTTGCGATTCGGATTGCCCGCGATACCGCTGACGCCACCGATGTTCAGGTTGCCCAACACCCCAACCACCTCGCCATCCAGGAGGGTGGTGTTGTCTGGAAGCGCCTCGGGGTACTCCATCTGGTCGTGGTTCCCCAGGACGCCGACAACTTCGGGCGTGACCTCAGAAAACGCCTGGAACACCTCATCTACCGTTCCAGTACCGCCCCTTTTGTGGCAGTCGGGATAGTCGTACAGGTCGCCGCAAAGAAACACCGCGTCGGGAGCCGGAATGACACCTTCCCGAGACAATGCCGAAAGTGCCTCAGCCACAGGTACGCCGAGCAGCCGATTCTGACTGCCGGCTTCTCGCCCCTGGAGATCAGAGGTCAGCACAAGACTCTTCACATGACTCGGAAGGCCGGTGGCATAGGCTCGATAAAACGGCAGGCGATTATGCAGAGGCACACCGGCAGAGCCGCTGGTGCGGTGCGGCAAGGTGAAAAAGGGGTTCAGGTCGATCCGGGTGATCCTTAGCATGGAAAGCCTCTCGAACTGGCTCCGTATTTCCTACCACTCAAACAAAAAAGGTGACCAAACTGACCGCCCAAAATCTTGGTCGACGGGGGCTGGTTACCCCGCCCGCTTTGCATCAAAGTAGCGTCGAGTTTCCATGAGGTGCTTCATGGAGCCTTGCGCCATAAAGTCTAGGGCTGACGCTCCAAGGAAGGGAGGCTCACTGGTTTCCAGTCGAACCCGACGATTGGCGCGTTCGGCCGTTGGATACATGATCCTCAGGGATTCGTAGATGCCCAGGATGTAGCTGATGCGCTCCAGGGTATCCTGCGAGAGCGTTACGTGTGGCAACGTCTCATACTTGGCCAGCGTGCTCCGGGACACACCGCCGAGCAACTGCATCATCTCTATCTGGGTGCAGTCCCATTCGCGACAGATACCAAAAAAGCCTTTGAGAGCCACATGCCCTCTAGTTTTTTCGTCATCGAGGGCCATTATGTTCGTCCATCCTTGGGCTGCTCTCGATCTTCCACAAAGTCGTCACTGACGCCTTCAGAGTCGAACCACTCGTCCCAAACCGGATCGGTTGGTCGCTCGTAGCCTTTGACTGTCCCCTTTAGGCGTTCCAGAGGTGTAAGCTCCTGAGGGAGCGGCTCGGCCAGCTCGTCAGCATGGGCGGTGTGGGCATCTAGGCCGTCCAGGAGTTCTTTTTCGGTTGGGCGTTTGGTCTTCATGGCACACTCTCCGCAATCACAAGCAGGCCAACTCCGGGGCAGTGGGCTGCAGATAGTATGACTTTACCACCCGAACGAAGCGAGCTACATAGCCGCACTCGCCCAGTGGGGGCAGCCATTCGTCGGGGCCTTTGGCTCCCTTGCTCAGGCTCGCCTTGACCGGCAAAAGATTAACCGGATCATTGGCTATGGACCGGCGCTTCTGGCCAAGCCATTCTCTGGCTCCGCGATCCCAAACCCAGGCCAGCGGCACAACATGTTTTGTGCCCTCAAGGAACAAGCTTTTGGTACACGGTATGGTCGCAAAGCGAACGTTCAGGCGGATAGACCAACACTTTCCTTGGCGGAAAGTCAGTACACAGGACAGGAGTGTCTAGAGGTCCGGGAGAGAACCCATGAGATTCGACACCGTGAAGCTGCCATCGGACTTGATCGAGACCGCGTCGTCCATCGTGCCCTTTACATCGATCACAGCACCAGACAGGCTGATGCCCGAGGACACGTCGACCAACTGACTAGCATGCACCGCTTTCTCTGGATCAAGCAGCACATTAATTGAAGAAAAGAGATTCAGAGCGCCAACCGAAAGCGAGGTGGCGAAATATTTCTCGCCCCAAAGCCCATCCGCATTCTGATTTGTGTATAGATAAGCGACCGTGTGCCTTAGCTGATAGCAGATATTGTACGTGTATAGGTAGACCTTCATGACGGTAAATGCTTTATATTGCGCAGCAGTGGCCTTGACGCCAGGGTCCACATTAACCTATACACAAAGGGGAATCGGGGTATGTGCGCCTGATTTGCAGCAGCCTGCCAGACTGGCATTCAGGTTAATTCGTAACAACTCGGCTTACCTCCATAATAAGGAACATTATGTGCCCAACCAGTTCTCGTAAAATGGCCAATCTGCGAGCTCAGTACATCGATCGCCTGGGTCGGTACGCACAAAAACTGGAGGCACTTTGGACGGCCGCGGCTGATGACCAAAGCAATCTGTCGAACATCCAGTCAATGGCGCATCGTCTGGCCGGTTCGGGCAAGGCCTATGGATTCAGGGAATTGTCGCAGGTGGCGAGAGAGCTTGAGCAGGCATTGGAGCAAACGGAACAGTTTTCACGGCAGGAACGAGCATCGGCAGCATCCGAACCGTTCAGTGCATTGTTGCGGGCATTAAGACAGATCTTAAAAGATGAATCGAATGAGGTGGGCCATAATTACGCCCAAAATGCTGCAGTAACGAAAAGCCAGTCTGTAGGTGACGTCCGTGTCCTGATTGTGGACGACGATAAAGATTTCGCGCTCAAACTCTCGGAGACCCTCGACTCTTACGGTTATATTGCACACGTCGAGAAGGATATCGCCCAACTGGAACAGGCGATTGCCGACTATGATCCGCTTGCCGTGATCGTCGACATGGATTTTTTCGGCGATCGTTATGCAGGCGCCAGGCAGGTGGCTTACTGGCGACATAATGATGGCGCCCCCCTTCCAGTCACTTTCATTTCTGAACATGATTCTTTCGACCTTCGCCTTGCATCGGTCAGGGCAGGAGGCAATCATTTTCTTCACAAACCATTGGATATTCCTAGGCTGATAGCCCTACTGCACGCTGAACTGAGTCTGGCACCTGCCGAGCCATACCGGGTCATGATTGTCGACGATGATCAGGACCTGTTGGACTTGTATGATTCCATTCTCGGTGGTGCTGGTTATTCAGTCAGAACGGCGGATAACGCGCAAAATACCCTCTCTCTTCTGGATCAGTTTCAACCTGAACTGGTGTTGATTGATGTCAGCATGCCTGTCTGCAATGGCATTGAACTGGGTCGTATTATTCGCCAGCACGAAGAGTTCTCTACCATACCTCTTTTGTTTATGTCGGCGGTTGCTGATACGGAAACGCAGTTGGCCTGTGCCCGCCTGGCAAATGACGAGTTCATCACCAAACCGATAGAGCCCTGGCGGCTGTTGATGATGGTAAAGTCACGGGTCGTAAAAGGTCGCCAGTTGCGGAGCCTGAATCGTACCTTGACTGGGCCCGAGGCGGACATGATCCAAGACCCACTAACTGCACTGCCTAAACTGGCGGAAGTCCGGCGTGCCCTCAACGGAATATTGCCGCAACAGGTTCGAGATGTTCTGGCATTGATAAAAATGGATCTTCAGGGTTTTCACACCATCAATAATCTCCATGGCCAGTACTTTGGTGATGAGATCCTGCAACGTGTTGCATGGAGGCTGAGTCAACACCTGGGAGAAACCGGCATGTTGAGCCGTGAGGCCGGTGATGAATTTCTGATTCTAAGCAAGGGTCATTCTTCCCAAGAGGCGCTTGATGAGTACGTGAGGAAACTGATTGAGGCTGTCAATCAAACGAATATGGTTTCCGAACAGGGGGCTGCCCTATTATCGGTAGATGTCGGTGTTGCGATCTGCACGGAAGACATTACGAGTGCAGATGAGCTTATAGATCGCGCGGACATGGCTTTGTTTAAAGCGAAAGCGGCCCAGGGTGCTGAACTGGTCTACTTTGATGAAGAGCTCCAGGCTGAGCAGAGATACCGCTTTACCCTGGAACAATCGATCAGGCAGGGCCTGGATAATCAAGAGTTTGTTGCGGTTTACCAGCCAATATTCTCAGTGGAAGGGGAGTGCATTGTCGGGTTCGAGGCTCTGGCCCGTTGGCAGCATCCGGAGCATGGCCTGCTGGGGCCGGGGGAGTTTATTCCATTGATGGAAGAGCGGGGGCTGATTTCCCGGTTAACGGAGCAGATAATCAGCTGTGTGGTGCCTCAACTCGCCCATTGGCACAATATCAACCCGGATTGGTTTATGTCGCTGAACCTCTCCGCGAGAGATATTCAGAAACCCTCATTTATAGACAATCTGACTTCGTTGATTTACGCCCATAAGCTGGCGCCAGAAAAAGTCGTTCTGGAAATTACCGAGAGCCTGCTGTTGGCTGACTGGCAGAACGCCAGTCAGGTACTTGAGTCACTCAAGTCGCTTGGTGTCCGCTTGGCACTGGATGATTTTGGCACTGGTTACAGTTCTTTGAGTTATCTCCATCGCATCAACGCTGATAAGTTGAAAATTGATCGCAGCTTTATCGAACATTGGTCGCAAACCGCGGATGCACGTTTGTTGCGCACAATGGTGCATTTGGGTCACAGCATGAACATGACGGTCATTGCCGAGGGTGTGGAAAACAGGGAAGAGTTGGTCTTCCTGGGGGAAATCGGTTGCCATCAGTATCAGGGATTTTTGAGTGCCCGCCCCATGCTGCCCGAAGACCTGGAGGCGGGTGGCTGGTTGCTTTGAATACGTTCCCGGATCACGTTGATGAGTTGTTCGGATGTAAGCCGGTTTTTCAGCAGCACACCTTCCACAGCGGAGTGTTCTTCTTTGCTGATGTCCTCACCGGACAAGATGACAATGGCCGCATTGGGTTGCTTGTTCTCAATGTCCGGAATCAGGTCCCACCCTGAGCCGTCGGGCAGACCGATATCAAGCAAAACGGCATCATAGGCCTGTTGTTTCAGTAGTCTTTTGGCATCGGCCATCGTTCCTGCCCATTCCAGATTCAAATGATCACGGACCATAGCCGAAATGACCTCATGCAAATCCGCATCATCCTCGATGTGCAAGATTCTCGGGCGATAGCCCTCTGATAACTCATGCTGCACCAAATCAATCAGTCTCTGATGCTGAATCGGTTTTGCCAGCCACGCAATATTGTCAGCCTCGCCATTAAGTTCTAGCTGACCCTGGCGCGCTATGGCGGACACTACCACAATGGGAATGTTGGCGGTGTCCGCCTGTTTTTTCAGCCGTCGTATAATGTCCAGCCCGCTTACATCCGGTAGCATCAGGTCGAGGCTTATCAGGTCGTAGCCCCCCGTCTTCACGGATTCCAGAGCCCCTGTGCCAGTGAGGCAAACATCGACCTGATACCCTGCCCCTTTCAGCAAAAGTCTTAGAAGTTCGGCGACATCTGGATCATCCTCCACGACCAGTATTCTGGGTGACTCATTGGATGAGCCATCCGTGTTTTTTGGAGAACGGGCAGAGGGTGCTTTTTCAGCCGGTGTTATCAACGGCAGAGAGAAGAAAAAGCGCGTTCCTTCGCCGGCGGTTGTCTCGAAGTCAATCGTGCCCCCCATGCGGGTAAGCAGCTCCTGGGTAATGGCCAGACCGAGCCCCGTGCCCCCTTTTTGACGCGTGTCTGAGCTGTCGGCCTGAGCAAATCGCTGAAATATCTTGTGGTGAAAATCCTCTGGAATACCAGAGCCATGGTCGGTCACGCGAACGGTGATATCGGTATTCGTACTGGATGCCTCGACAGTGACTGTACCGCCGTCGGGAGAAAACTTGATGGCATTGGACAGCAGGTTGGCCAGCACCTGCTTCAGCCGCTGCTTATCAACCTTGACGTTTTGCCGGGATATCTCGCTGTCCAGCGCCAGTTTGATATGGCGCTCGGCACCGTAGGTCCTGTTTTCCTCCACGGCCTGCTCAAGTATGGGTTGAAGCGGTTGAACCTGCATGTCCAGATTCACTTTTCCCGCCGCGATCCTTTCGATATCCAGCAAATCGTTGATCAGGTATGCCAATCGCTCACTGTTTCGGTGGGCGGTCTCTAACAGCTTTGTGGCCTTTTCGGGTATATCCCCCAGCTTACCGCTCAGAGCAAGCCCCAGGGCACCGCTAACGGAGGTCAGCGGCGTGCGCAGTTCGTGGCTGACGGTGGAAATGAATTCGCTTTTCATTTGCTCAATGCGCTTGCGCTCGGTGATGTCCTCGGCAACGCCTAGAAAGCCGGTCAGCTTATCGGCATCATCCAGGATGGGGGTGACGGTCAGCGTCACAGGAATTGAGTCACCCTGTTTACTCAGGTAGGTCCACTCCCGCGTCTCGGCGCCCTGACGCATAGCGTTTTTCACGAAGACATCAAAGCCTGAGACGGCTTCGCTGAATGTCTCAGAAAGCTCCCGGGACCGTTCCTCAATCTCAGATGAAAGATGAAACAGTGCAGGGCTTTGCACGCCAATTACTTCACTTGAGTCGTATCCGAGCAGATTTTCAGCACCGGTATTGAACAGGGTGATGGTCCCCTCGGTATCGGTGGCGATAATGGCAAACTCGGTTGACGCTTCCAGAACATTGCTCAGCATGGCGGAGGTGCTGGCCAGCTCCCGGGTGCGGGCCTGAACTTGCTGTTCCAAAGTGGTCCGTGCGTCGTCCAGTTCGGAAAAAGTCCTGGCCAGCGCAGTGCCCATGGTACGGAGTGAAGCCGACAACATGCCATACTCACGAATTCGGCTATCGGGCAACTCTGGTGGATTGTTGCCGCGAATTTTCTCAGGCAGGTGCTTGCTGGCTTTGTCGAGTTTCACCAACGGACGTGTCAGAAGACGACTGAGTAAAAAGCTGACCACAATGCTCAGCAGGGCCATCACCGCCAAAAAAGCGAAGCTCTCATTGTGTTTACGTTCCAGGGTCTGAATCAGCGGCCCGGCCGACTTATCCGCTATCAATTTGGCGCCGACCGCCAGGTCGTCGATCGGCCGGTGGTATTGGTAGTGTCCCTGCTGCCAGCGATTCACCAGGCTTTCATCGGAATCCGGCAGCCAGATGTCCAGATTCTCCAGGCCGGTGAACTGTCGGCTCATTCCTGATGACGGCAAGGTGAATTCTCCGGCGTCGGCAATAACCTTTCCCTCAGCGTTGAGCAGCGCTATGCCGTCAATGGCATCGGTGTATTCAAAGCGACGCAGCTCGGATTCAAGAACCTCGGAGACATCGGGGTTCTGCCGCAGGCGATCCGCTGTGGTGGTTAAGGCGCGAGCCATGACAGTGGCCAAGCCCTTTTCCAGTTCCGTTTCGTCCTCATGGCTGCCGATGATCACAGGGGTGGTTCCGATGATTAGCGCCAGAGTCAGAAGGACATGGAAAAGCAATTCGTTTAGCCGGATATAGGATGGCAGCCAGCGAACGGTCCCGTTCTGAAACCGCCACACTAGTACCTTGACCAACAGCCCTGCAGTAAGGGCGTTGAACAGACCATTCAGCGACTGCTTGAGGGCAATCATGGTGGCGGGCGTAGTATCTATGCCCACCAAGCCCATATATAACGCTGGAACCAGGGTGGTGCCGGCCACGAGCCAGAAAGCCAGATCGGCCAGTACCAGATTGTTCAGGCCGCGCCGGTACAAAAGGCCGACAACAACCGCCTCCAGCGTAAAGACAGGGATGGCGTAGGGATGGCCCCAAAGTACCCAGGTGTAGGCACTACCGGCCAGCGCCACCCAGACGGCAGGCCAAAAACCCACCAACCTTATGGCCAACATCACGGCGACAGAGCCGAAAATGAAATGCACACCAAAGAACAGGGGTAGGTTGATTATATTGCCCAAAACCGCGAGCAGAGCCAGACCGAATGTGGCGATGGCTTTAGTTGCAAAGGTCATGATTCAATCACCGGTAACTGAATGTAGAATTCGGCACCGCCGCCGTCGGCATCGCGATAGCCAACCTGGCCCCCGAGCTGCTGGCAGAGTTTACGGGTAATGGCCAGACCCAGCCCGGTGCCGGGGAGCTTGCGGCTGTCGGTGGCGTCGGCCTGGCTGAACCGCTGAAACAGTCGTTCCTGAAACTCCGGCGACACCCCGGGACCATGATCCCGGATGCGGATTTCAGTGGTCTCGTCGTGCTCGATGACCGAGACTTCCACAGGGTGATTTTCCGGGGAAAACTTTATAGCATTCGACAGCAGGTTCGTCAGCGCTTGAACAAGCCGCGGGCTGTCGACATTGACCGTGATCGCCGGCCACGCCTGGGGGGTGTCAATGCTGACACTGTGGGCGCCCCCCCGGTATTCCCGAACAGACTCAATCGCCTCATCCAGAATGGGCGCCAATGCTTGCTGCTTCGGCTCCATGGCCATCTTGCCCGCCACCAGTTTTTCCATATCCAGCAGGTCGTTGATCAGAAGCATCAGGCGGCTGGTATTGCGCTCGGCAGTTTTCAGCAGTTTTTGTGCCTTATCCGGCAGTTCACCGGCCGCGCCGCCGGCCAACAGGCCGAGACTGCCCTTGATGGATGTCAGCGGTGTGCGCAGTTCATGACTGACGATCGAGATAAGCTGGTCTTTCATTCTTTCGAGCTTCTTGCGCTCACTGATGTCCTCAACAAGCGACCAAATGACTTTCCGGCCATCCATTTCCTCACTTAACATGCCCTGCAAGCGCACGGGGTAACGGCTGCCGTCTTTTCGTATGTACTCTTTCTCAAAAGGACCATAACGCCCGGTTTTGCTGAGGTCCGCGAGAGCTTTCTCTTCTTCGGGCAGGTACTCTTTGGGCGTGACATCCCAGTAACTGAGCTCGACAAACTCTTCTGCCGTATAGCCGCTAGGGGCAACCAGTGCGTGGTTGAGGTCCATAAAGCGGCCAGTCTCAAAGTCATTCAGCGCGATGCCAATGGGAGAAAACTCAAACAGGCCGCGCAGGCGCGCTTCACTCTGTTCCAGCGCAAGGCGTGCCTGTTGCTGTTCGTGGATATCCTGAATATACCCATGCCACTGGATGCTGCCATCCAGTAAGCGTTCCGGTTTGGCGTGACCCGAGACCCAGCGATATCCATTGCGTGGGTGCGCCACGCGATAATTCATCGCCCAGTTCTCCAGGGTCCAGGCTGAGTGTTCGATCGATGCGCTCACGGCGGCCAGATCATCCGGATGGATGCGCTCAAAAGCCGGCGCCGCATCCTCCGCGGCCTGCTCCGGGGTTATTCCATATAGATTCTCGACCTGGGGTGAGCTGAAGGGGAAGACCATTGTTCCATCGGGGAAACGGCGAAACTGGTACACGGTGCCCGGCAACTGTGCCATCAGCTTGGTCAGACGGTCATGACCGAGGCTGTTGGTCAACATCTCGGACAACCAGTTGGCCAGCAACCGGAGAAACAGCTTTTCGCTTTCGTCATAGTCCTCCTGCCTGGCACGGACAGAAGAAAAGTTCAGGGTTCCCCAGGGGTGGCCGTCCACCTCCACAACAATGCCTGCATAGCTACCCAGCGGGTTGGCTTTGTAACAAGGGTGAGCGTGATACTCAGGCCGATCCGTGTCCGGTATAAAGTACTCGCGGGTCGGCCCCTCATTGGCACTGGACACCAACACGTCGCACCAGGTGTCGCCCAGTGGGAACTGCTGACCGGCGGCCACCGGAATACCGTCACTGGCGTCTACCCAGGCAACGGTGTAAGTGTCTCTCTCGATCTGGCTGAGAATCGCCAGATCTGAGCCAAGGTAGCGTCTGCCCTCCTGCAGGGCGTGGCCAATCTTGTCATCCAGTGAGCGGTGAGTGGAGAAGGCAATATCATTCAGCAGCATCAATGCCCTTTGATTGTGCTCCAGTTGCTGCAGCGCATCGTGCTCGCGGGTGATATCCACAATAAACCCTTCAAGCACAGCCGGATACTGTGGATCGTCCCGTATGCATCGGCCGCGCTCTTCCACCCAGCGCCATCCCTTGGTGCGGTGGCAAATCCGGTATTCGATGTGCCACTCCGTATTATTCGTCATCGCCTTTGCGACGGCCTCGTCACACTTTGCCGCATCGTCGCTGTGAATCAGTTCGGCGTAACTGATGCGTTTATTCCCGATCAGATCGTCTGCTGTGTAGCCACTGACGTTATCCACTTGCCTGCTCATATAGAGCATGGTCCATTGGTCATCCGGCAGGCAGCGGTAGGTCACACCGGGCATATTGTTCAGTAGTGCAGCCATTTCATCATGGCTTGCCTGTAGCTTCTCCTCCATTTCCGTGCTCTGTCTGCGCTGTCGGGCATCCGCCCGGATCAGATCCTCCACCATGCCCGCCAGTTCCCGGAGTAGACCAATCTGAGTGTCGTCAAACGATCGCGGTTGGCGGTCGATCAGGCAAAGGGTACCCAGGCGATGCCCGGTTTCGGTATGCAGGGGGGCACCGGCATAGAAACGGATGTCAGGGGCGCTGGTCACCAGCGGATTATCGAAGAAGCGCTCGTCCTCAAGCGTGTCCTCAACAACCAGAGGCTCGCTGTGATGAATCGCATGACCGCAGAAAGAGATATCTCGGGGTGTTTCTGTTGCGTCGAGCCCCTGCCGGGATTTGAACCATTGCCGATCCCGGTCGATCAAAGACACCAGGGCGATGGGCACAGAGAAGGTATGGCAAGCCAGACGGGTGATGCGATCAAAGCGTTCCTCCGATCCTTCGGCCAGCAGGCCACTGTCATCCAGCGCCTGCTGACGCTCGGTTTCATTATCCGGAGTCTTAGGGGCTTTCATGGGTTACCTCGATCAAGACGACCCCTGCGCTTGCTGGTCTGACGCGCGAACCACCCGGTTTCGCCCGTCGCGCTTGGCGCGGTAAAGTGCCTGATCAGCCTTTTCCAGCAATGCTTCGGCCGTATCGTTCGGAAACTGATGGTTATCTGCCACGCCTGCTGAGAGTGTGCAGGTAAAGGGGGCGCCATCGCTTGTAAATTTGATATCCGCGAAATCTTCCCGCAAACAGTTCACCAGTTTGCGGGCCTGGTCGGCATCACAATCCGGCAACACCAGTGTGAACTCCTCACCACCATAGCGGCCCAGTTTGTCAGTTATTCGAAAATGCTGGCGAAGCAGCGTGCCCACGGCGGCGATCACCGTGTCACCCACCGAGTGACCGTAGGTATCGTTGATTGCCTTGAAATGATCGATATCCAGCATCGCGACACTGAATGTTTGCGGGCGCCGTTGAGCCAACTGCCATTGCATCTGCAATGCTTCTTTGATGCTGGCATGCTTCAGCAAACCGGTCAGGCCATCCCGATTGCGGGTTCGTTCCAGTTCGCGCAGGCGCTGGATTCTGGCCGCGCATAATCGGACCAAAAGGTCCCTGTCGACGGGTTTTTCCAGAAACGCGTCCCCGCCTCTGAGGAGGGCCTGGTTGCGCAGATCCGAGTTGGACTCCGCCGAGAGGTAGATGATGGGTAAATGTGCCCAACGATCGGTTTGCGAGAGCAGTGCTGCAAGTTCCGCACCGGTCACATGGGGCAGCCACAGATCCATCAGGACTAGCTCGGGGTCAAACTCGCTGACGGTTTCAAACAACTGGTCGGCTTGCTGGAGTATCGTCACCTGCATGCCCGCGTTTTCAAGAATGGACTGACAGTGACTCGCAAGTTCCCGATCATCCTCTATGATGAGGACCCGCCCGGGTTCGGAGTGCTCAGTCCGAATAACCTGGGAGATATGTGCAGCAAGCCTGACCATATCCAGCGGTTTGACAAAGTAACCCTGCGCGCCTGCGCGCAAGGCTTCCAGCCTCGCACTGAAACTCTCCTCAGCACCGGTGAAAAATATCGGGCATTGAAAATCGTCTAACAGGGCTTGCCAAACATCTTGCGGCTCGTGGCCTTCGTACTGAACGGCATGGTGATCGATCAGCAATAGGTCGGGTTCCGGGTTGTCGGTTGTTTTAAGAACACCGGCATCGTCCAGATGATAAACACGAAAGCCAAAACTTGTCAGCTGCGACTGGGTATAACTGGCAAGCAGATGATCGCGTTCTATCAGCCATAGGCAGGGAGAGCCTGAAGCAATGGCCTGAGGGCTGGCTTCAATCGCTTTTTCGCTCTGCCCATGGCTGTCGGCCGCACGCGCATCTCTCAGTTCAGACAACCACCTGGCGGGAAGGTCTGCTTCTTTGGAAGGTTCCGGCAGGTTTTTTGCGACTATTGTTTCAAGCTCGCGGGCTTTCTCGCCGAGCGAGTGAAAACCGAAGGTGCCTGCAGCGCCCGCCAGCTTATGCAATGCCGAATGCAATTCACTCAGTGCGTTTTCACAAGAGGGATGCGTTTCCAAACGGGAAGACAGACTTTCAAGCCGCCTGAATTCGGACTCCAGACGTTTGGCGTAGGCCGCTTTCAGCTTTTCAATTTGGTTGAGAGAACGGCCGGCAGGGGACGACTCAACCATCGAACTGCTCCCAAATCGCTCGTATATCATCCGCCAGAGTCATCGGGTCGAAGGGTTTTGAAATCACCTCTGCAACGCCCATTTTTTTATAACGTTCCAATTCCTCCGGGTGAACTTTGGCTGTCATGAACACGACCAGGGTGGCTTCCGTTATGGCCCCCTGTTTTCTGAGCGCGGTCAGAGTCTCCGTGCCATCCATGCCGGGCATCATGACATCCAGCAGAATCAATTGCGGCTCAAATGCCGGGATCTCCCGCAGTGCAACTTCACCGGACTCACAGGTTTTCAACGTAATCCCACCCACGTCTTCCAAGGCGAGGGCAGCAATCTCGCGGATGTCTGGGTCGTCCTCTACGTAAGCGACCTTTTGCAATGTGCTCATTTTTCGGGATCCAAAGTGGCTGTTTTCTTGTCTACATTCATGTAAGGCAGTTTCAAGCAATGAACTCCAGAGCCTTTTTTACCTACAGTGTAGATCCTTCGGCCTCTTCTGTTTTGCCGATTATTCGTTTTTGATGACTGACTACGGATCTTCAAAGCCAAGCATAGACTCAATTTCTGATCGTGGAGGACCGTTCGCCAGAGGGCATGGTGCCATGAACGTTAGGAACGGTAGTATTGATGCTGTGGATATTTCTCGCCGCATCAGGTCGTTTTTCTACAGCTACTTGTTCACTTCTCTGAACAGCATCATAGACCTAAATGCTAAGAATCCGGATGTTCGCTTTTGTTTAACAGCAGGAACAAGCGCCACCACATCCCGTAAGCAACGGTCAAAACCGACCTTTCTATATTGCCCAAGAAACTGACAGTGTTCCAAAGCTGAAGTTGTCTTTATGGCGCTCGTCTTCGCTGGTCGAGGCACGCAATGTGACCGCGGCCAGCAGGTGATCCCACTGCCAGGTAGCACCCAGACCAAGCTGACCAATCAGCGGCCCTTTGTCGAAACGGTAAGCCCCGGCATTGTCATCGATGTAGGAATAGCCTACATACTCCAGCCCCAGCCCCACATATACTGACCAGCTACTGCCTGAATCCTTGAACGAGCCCGGCAAAGCGATGGTTGAGGATGTACCAGCGTAGTCCGGCACAAAATTTATAGGAAGGTGTCTGCCAAGCTGCCAGACCAACCCGGTTTTAGCGGAAGTCCGAAAACTCGACAGTAGTCCGGATCCAACCACCGACACACGCTGTTCAATGTTGCCGCCCTGCCCGAGTTGCAGGAGTTTTCGGCCATGCGCAGCCTGTATGCCACCCACCACATCGGTTCCAAGCTGATTCCCCCACCCTTGCGGCTTGTCGCTTCCAGTGGCTTCGTGCACCCATTTCTGAACCGACTCGGCACCGCTTTCGGGCCCAATAACGCCAATGTGAGCACCAAAGCCGGTAATCGTATCGGCGTTCCAGCTCCAGAGAGTGCCGCTGAGCGACAGGTGGCCGGCATAGGGAATGTCGTCGAACTGCGGACCTTCAACCGTAATATCTTCAGGCGTAACCATGAATTGCCGCAAACTCAGGCTTACCGCCTGCTTTGAATCAGCAGTTCCAATACCTGGCAGAAAGCGCAGCTCATCACGCAGAATCCGGGCAAATCTTGCCGACTTTCCATCGTTCTCGTCAGCGGTGTCCGTCAGATACGAAAAGCGTACCCCGTTTGTATAGCCGCGATCGGTTCCGGTAAGCAGGTCGTTATCCCAGGACAGGTTCACGACTTCAGCCTTCAGGCTGGTTGGGAAAACACTAATGACGAAAAACAGCAGGAGGGCACATCCGCAGCGACAACTCAAATCCAGTCTCTCCGGTTGATACAAGAGTTAACAAGCATGGCCTATGTCGAGTCATACCGTTACAACGGCCACTCAATCAGATGTGCAGACTAAGTCGCTTTCCCTCGCTTTTCTAGCTCCCTCCCATCGACGCAGTCAGCTTTCCGGATTAACGTGCCGCCGGACGAGATAAGAACACCCGATTACTTGGAAAAGTTCAGCTGTAGTCAATCGACCTGACAGGTACTGGCTCTTTAGCTATTGGTAGTCTGAACGCTACACTAATCGCCCCGAGTGTCAGCTATGTGGTTGCCGAATCCCCCCGTTACTCTTGATAACCTCTGATGCGGCCAACCTTGACTGTTAACGAGTGCCGATGGGTGATACTCTCTCGCAAAATATAGCTTTCTACAGGCGGACTCTCGGACTACCCCGCTCGACAACTGTCCAATTTCGGACAGTTAAAACCAGACATTTTTTCTGAGCTTGAAGTTCGCATAGTAAACTGTGAAACTGGAAAATAAGCAGTTGGAGCAGCGGTCATTCTGTCCTGTTAGAGCCATCTCTAACCTGACAAGTGTGTGCCCAAACCTGGGATAAATCGTGTAACTAGCGGTGTTAAAAGAATTTTTTTGAGCTTCCGCCCGACCTGCAAGTTACTGACGAACAACGATTTAGACCCACCGACCTCACTCCAAACCGCCCCCAATCGGCGCCCTCCGGAGGCAGAGGTCAGAGGTTCGAATCCTCTCGGGCGCGCCATATTCCATGAAAAAGCCCACCTCGCGTGGGCTTTTTCATGGAACTCTGGTTCACCCGAGGGCAGATGCAGAACCTCCGTTCGACAAACTGCGCCAGCAGTTTGGGCGCCGCAGTGCAGCGAAGGCGGGGCAAAGCCCCGGAAGATCGCCCTCAGGCGATCTGGAGTCTATCCTTCCCTGACACACCCCTCTCTCGCTTTACCATTCCGCTCTACGTCAAAACGACGCAAGCCGGTGACTGGATTATGAGCTCAAAGCCAAGCAGCCAAAAGCATGTATTCCACTCAGGAACCGGTGGTTAGAGAAAATCTGCAAACTCCCGAAGCTTCGAAACTGTTTGGGGTAACTGCTGCTTTTGCAGCGTTGCCAGAAAAGTATCGACACTGAGTGACGGCTTCTTCAGCGCTGCCCGCTGCGCCTGAAAAGCACGGCAACATAGGGTCGGCGCCATGTCAATCTGATAGAGAATAAAATCGTCAGGGTGAATCACTTCGATATCGTACTGGCGAAGCGACGGATCAGGAAAATCCTTGAGGTTGAAAGTAACGATGGCGTTGGCGTTGCAACGGATGGCGGCGGCCAGCACATGGCGATCATCCGGGTCCGGCAGATCCAGCCCCTCAATCAGCGGTTCGTAGCCGTACACTTTTGCATCGCGCACATGCCGATCCATAAGTTCCCTCACCCGCAACAAGCTCTCGGGGGAATGCTTCTTTGCCCTCAGCAGCGCGTTGATCCACTCATCGTGTATGTGGTCCGTCCAATGTGCTTTGAACAAGTCTGTCAATGCCAGCCGCATCAGCGCATCTCTCAAGGGTGCGGGATACAGCACGCAGGCATCATAAACAACGGTGAATTTACTCATTCCCTGTCAGTATCCCATTCCCTCGTCCTGGGAGAGTTCAGCCAATTCATCCAGTGTGGCCTGACGTTGACGATCGACCTGTTCCTTGTAGCTCAAGACATCTTGCAGCTTGACCCGCCGATGCGCACCTACCTTCCGGAAGGGTATATCACCCGCCTCCAGCACCTTCACGAGAAAGGGGCGGCTGACGTTCAAGAGGTTAGCCGCATCCTGTGTACTGATTTCCTGGTGATATGGGATCAGGCTGATGGCATTGCCTTGTGAAACCTCTGCCAGAACGTCCAGCAGAATTTGCAGCACATGCCCGGGCAGCACCAGTTCGTCAGTCTCGCCGTTGCTGCCACGGAGTGAAAGCTGTACTCGATCCACGTCCGCATACTTAGACAAGGTGCGACTGGAGAGCTTGGCCTGTTCCACCTCTGCCGCCGTCGGCAAATGTACAATTTTCTGAGCAGACATCGCAGCCCCCTGATATTAAAACGATAACCATCTGAAGGCATATTATGCCGCTCAAACGAAACAAACGAAATAAACGAAATAGACGATTCCGCTATAACCAGATGCAAACTCTGACCAAGTTCATTGGAATTGCGCATGTTTTCATGGCTGCAAGTCTTGAAAAGATCCGTTTGAGTTAAGGAAGTACGGAGTGACTGAAGATCAGATGGAACTACAATGCCTGCAATGGTTCGCCGAAGATGGCTGAGAGATCGTCCGACAATCTGCTTCAAGCATTATAAACCACCCACCCTAACTCACTGATGTCATACCCCCCCAACGCCTCCGCCCGCTGGCCAAAGCGCTCGCATCGGGCGAACGCCAGCAAGCGCTGCATGGCGGGCTCAAAGTAGTGGCGCCGGCGCATGGCGAGATCAAAATGCTCCTGCTGCAGAGGAATAAACGCCAAGCCCTGGCGGCGTGCTGCCGCTTCGATGCCCAGCCCGATGTCCGCCTCGCCCTGGCGAATGGCCAGCGCCAGGTCGTCCTCGCTGAGTGACGGGTGAACAGCCCATCTGAGTTGTTTCGCGTCAATACGGTGGCGAGCGAGTAAGCTCTGGAGCAAATGGCTGACGCCGGCATCGGGCTGGCGATGGGCAACCCGGATGCCGGGGCGGGCGATGTCCTCTAGCCGCACCAATTGGTGAGGGTTATCGGCGGCCAGTAGAAGCCCCTGCTGACGTTTTGCCCAGCGGATCAGCACCAGGTCGCGCATGCCGCTCAGGCCCAGGGTGGCCGGGTCGTTGTAACACTGGCTGTCTTCGTGCCAGATATGCATACCGGCGAGCATGGCACGCCCGTCAACCAACCTCTGCACACCATCGCCGCTCCCCTGGCACAGCAACGCCAGTTCCGCGCCACTTTCCTTAACCGCCCATTCCAGCAGCGGGTCCTGACTGCCCGCCAGAACGGGCGGGATCGGCGTGCTGACGGCGTCGTCACCCTCCAGGTGGTTCATCAACCACAGATCCAACCGCTGGCGCGGGAAGAGAAGCTTGCCTGTCACCCGGACACAGGGAATCACGCCCTGGCTGACCAGGTCGTAAACCTTGCGCTCTTTGAGCCGCAAATACTCGGCGGCCTCAGCGGTGGTGAGATAAGCAGGAAGAGGCATCATTTTCTCCAGCTGCGCGGGAAAGCACAGGACTGTTTCAGGCTGCATGAATTCCGGGAGGCTGTGCAAAGCGTAGTTAAAAACGCCACGATGCTCAAATAATAAGGAGACGCAGCAGTGGAAAATAATGCGTTCTATGTGGCGTTGTCGTTGCTGTTAAGCCTCGACGCCTCGCTCATCCAGATCGTCGCGCTCTCGCTACAGGTGTCGCTTCTGGCCGTGCTGATTGCAGCGGTGCTGGGGTTTCCGCTTGGCGCTGCAGTGGCGCTGTGGCGCTTCCCGGGACGCGGCGCCATGGTCGTGGTGCTAAACGCACTCATGGGGCTGCCGCCGGTGGTGGCCGGGCTGATGGTGTATTTGCTGCTTTCCCGCGCCGGGCCGCTCGGTGAGTGGGGACTTCTGTTTACACCCGGCGCCATGGTGATCGCCCAGGTGGTGCTGGTGTTGCCCATCCTGGCGGCGCTCTCACGCCAGAAAGTGGAAGAGATGCTGGGCGAGTACCGGGAACAGTTCGTGTCTCTCGGGATGTCTCGGGCACGCATGATGCCCACCCTGCTTTGGGATGCCCGTTTTGCGCTTTTGACGGTCCTGCTCGCCGGGTTTGGCCGGGCCAGTGCCGAAGTAGGTGCGGTGATGATGGTTGGCGGCAATATTGATGGAGTCACCCGGGTCATGACCACCGCCATTGTGCTGGAAACTGGCAAAGGCAATCTGCCCCTGGCGCTCGGGCTCGGCATTGTGCTTTTGACGCTGGTCATGCTGATCAACGCCGGCGCCTATCTTGTGGGTGAACTGAGCAGGAGGCGGACAGGATGACCTCACTGAACACCCCCCTCTTTTCCAGATCCGTTCTGCTTCCACCACCGGCCCTGTGCTTTCAGGGTGTGGCCTTCCATCACGAGGAAAAGACGTTACTGGGCCCCTGTTCCTTCACCCTGGACGGCCCCGGCCCTACCCTGGTGATGGGCCCCAACGGCGCCGGCAAAAGCCTGCTGTTGAGACTGGCCCACGGGCTGCTATCGCCAACCCAAGGCCGGATTATGTGGTCGGATGAAGGCACCCCCCGCCAGGCCATGGTGTTCCAGCAACCGGTGCTTCTGCGCCGCTCGGCGGTGGCCAATCTGAGGCACGCGCTGGCGGTCAACAAGGTTCCCCGTCGGGCACGGGCGAAACTGGCACTGGATGCCCTCGAGCGCTTCGGCCTGTCGGCCTGCGCTCACACACCCGCACGGGTGCTTTCGGGTGGCCAGCAACAGCGCCTTGCGTTGGCGCGGGCCTGGGTGCTCTCGCCGCAGGTGCTGTTTCTTGACGAACCCACCTCGGCGCTTGACCCGGCCGCGATTAAGGCTGTCGAGGCCGCCGTGCTGGATTTTCACCAGCGAGGCACACGCATTGTGATGACCACCCACGATCTACATCAGGCCCGCCGGCTAGCCGGTGACGTTCTGTTCCTGTCTGGTGGAAAAGTGCGCGAACACACGGCGGCTGACGCCTTCTTCAGCAAACCCGTATCCCCCGAGGCGAAGGCGTTTGTTACCGGAGAGCTTGTGGAATAGCTCCGCCTCAAAACTTTGACATGAAGTGACCCGAAAAACACTCCCAACGCATGGAAGGAAAAACAAAATGAAAAAGACCCTGAATCTGCTGTTTGCAAGTGTGATGGCGATGGGCATGTCGCTCAGTGCGCACGCCGAGGAATACATCATTCTCGCTTCCACCACCTCGACGGAAAACTCGGGGCTGTTCGACTCTATTCTGCCCAAATTCAAAAACGCCAGCGGCATCGACGTGCGGGTTGTGGCCGTGGGCACCGGACAGGCCTTTGAGCTTGCCCGCCGCGGCGACGCCGACAGTCTGCTGGTGCACGACACCACCGGCGAACAGCGATTTATTGACAACGGACATGCCACCGGGCGGGCGGATGTGATGTACAACGACTTTGTTCTGATTGGTCCAGCAAGCGACCCCGCCAATGTCCGCAACGCCAGAACCGCCGCCGAGGCCTTCGCGGCCATCGCCAATGCCCGGGCCCCGTTCACATCACGGGGTGATGACAGTGGCACCAACCGCGCCGAGTTGCGCCTTTGGGAAAACGCCGGTGTTGAGCCCGATGGCGACTGGTACCGGGAGCTTGGCAGCGGCATGGGGCCAACGCTCAACACCGCCGCGGCTATGGACGCCTACGTGATGTCGGATCGCGCCACCTGGGTAGCGTTCGGCAACCGCCAGAACCTGACCCTGCTGTTTGAAGGCGACAACGTGCTGTTCAACCAGTACGGCAGCTTGTTGCTCTCGGAACAGAAACACCCCCACCTCAAACACGATCTGGCCCGTCAGTGGCACAACTGGCTGATTTCCAAAGAGGGACAGCAAGCGATTGCTGACTTTAAAGTGAATGGACAACAGCTGTTTTTCCCGAATGCCAAATAGGCTAATCTCTGGCTATGTCCGCAGATAATGCGGTATGCGGAATCCCTGAGCGAGCCAGAATAACAATGACGATCGATTCCATACTTCCAGACCCGAAAGACCCTCGACTGTCCCGGGCAGTCGAGGGTGTTGATGAAACTGGTCAACCCAAGTCCATCAGTGTTATCGAAGAGCGCCCCCTGACCATCTACCTGAATAGTCAGGAGATCGTCACCGCCATGACCATTGGCGATCACCCGGAATACCTGGCCCTGGGTTTCCTGTTGAATCAGGGCATGCTGAAAGAGACCGATCAGGTTACCGGGATTGATTTCGACGAGGAGCTGGAAGTGGCCGTGGTACGCACGGCCGGCATCACGGATGTTGAGGAGAAACTGGAAAAGAAAACCCGAACCTCCGGCTGCGCCGTGGGCACGGTGTTTGGTGACATGATGGCAGGGCTGGACGGGCTTTCGCTGCCAGACACCCCGGTACACACCAGTACCTTTTACGACCTGTCCTACCAGATCAACCACACCCCCAGCCTTTACATGGAAACCGGCGCCATCCATGGCACCGCGCTGTGCCAGGGCCGCAGGATTCTGGCGTACATGGAAGATGTCGGGCGCCATAACGCGGTCGACAAGATCGCTGGCTGGATGCATCAGAACAAAGTGCCCGCGGCCGATAAGGTGCTCTACACCACCGGCCGTTTAACCTCCGAAATGGTGATCAAAACGTCCCTGATGGGCATCCCGACCCTGATCAGCCGGTCCGGTTTCACCGCCTGGGGCGTGGATATTGCCCGGCAAGTGGGGCTAACCCTGATCGGTCGGATGCGGGGCAAGAAATTCACCTGCCTCAGTGGCCAGCACCGCCTGGTGTTTGATCAGGACCTGTCTCAGGTTCCGGATGAGGACAAGAAAATGCGTCGTAAAGGGGCTGAGCATGACTGAGTGCGCCGTGATTCTGGCCGGGGGCCAGGCCAACCGTATGGGTGGTGGCGATAAAGGCCGGTTGATGCTGGGGAGTCATTCCCTGATTCATCGGGTTATCGAGCGGATAACACCGCAGGTAGACGCCGTGGTACTGAATGCCAATGGCGACCTTTCCCGGTTCGATGATCTGGGGTTACCGGTGGTTGCCGACTCCATACCGGACTATGCCGGCCCCCTGGCCGGCATTCTGGCGGGCATGGACTGGGCGGCGGAACAGGGCCATGAGTGGCTGATCAGCGTGGCGGCGGATACCCCATCGTTCCCCCTGAACATGGTAGAGCGCCTGTCCGCATCTGGCGCCCCGGTGGTGCTGGCAGCCACCCCGGACCCGGAACGGGGGCGGATTCCCCAGCCCACCTTTGGCCGCTGGCAAGTCGCGCTGCGGCATGACCTGAGAGCCGCCCTGAACGACGGCGTGCGCAAGATTCGCCAATGGACGCTGGCCAAGGGTGAAACCCTGGTGATGTTCGAGGAGGCCGACTTCTTCAACATCAATACACCGGAAGACCTGGCTTGGGCGGAGCAGCATCTGACGTGAACGTGATAGGTATCGTAGGCTGGAAGAATTCGGGCAAGACCACCCTGGCCAGCGCCGTGATTCACGAGTTGTCCAGCAGAGGTTTGACCGTTAACGCCATCAAACACGCCCATCACCTGGTGGACATAGACCAACCCGGAACCGACAGCTACAAGCACCGGGAGGCTGGCGCTCAGGAAGTCATCCTCGCGGGCGGCCAACGCTTTGCGATCATGCACGAACTCCGGGGCGCCCGCGAGCCAACCCTGGATGAGTTGCTGGCCAGGCTGGGCCCCTGCGACTGGGTCGTGGTTGAGGGATTCAAAACCAACGCCCATCCCAAAATTGAAGTTCACCGGCAGGACAGCTCCCACGCCCCCCTGTACCCGCAGGACCCAAGCATTGTGGCGGTGGCGGCAGACTATGCCGCGGATTTCCCGGGCCCGGTCTTCGACATCAACGATGTCACCGGCATCACTGACTTTATTCTGAAGCGTGAACAACCATGAGCAACGCCGCCAATAACGGGAGCCCCACGAAACCGCTCCGTAACGACTGCTTTGCCCTGCCTCCCGGGGTGAACTGGACACCGGTGGACGAAGCGCTGGCGCGGCTGCGTTCCCGCCTGCACCCGGTGGTGGGAGTGGATCAAGACATTCCGCTGGCTCAGCTCAACGGCCGGATACTGGCCAAGGATGTCTACGCCCCCAGAGCCCACCCCCCAAGCTGCAATTCCGCCGTCGATGGCTATGCCCTTGCCGGCCCTCTAACCGAGGTCCCTTGTGTGCTGCCACTGGTCGATGGCCGCAGTGCGGCCGGTGAACCTTACACCGGGCAGGTTCCCGAGGGGCACGCCATCCGCATACTGACCGGCGCGGTGATGCCGGCAGGCACAGACACCGTAGTGCTGGAAGAAGACTGCGAGGTCATTGATGGCCAGCTGCACCTGAACGGCACGTTAAAGGCGGGTGCCAACCGGCGCAAAGCCGGCGAGGATATTCAGGCACAGGATTGCATTCTGACCGCCGGTACCCGGCTGACACCTACCCAAATTTCGGTACTCGCCAGTGTCGGTATCGAATCGGTGGATGTTTACCAGCGGCTGCGTGTTGGCGTGCTGTCGACAGGAGACGAAGTAAAGCCCGTCGGTGCCCCGGTGACCGACTGGCAGATTTACGACGCCAACCGCCCGATGCTCAGCGCCATGGTGACGCAACTGGGCTATGAACTGGTCGACCTGGGCCATGCGCTGGACCGGGCTGAGGACGTTAAAGCCGCACTGGAGCGCGGTGCGGACCAATGCGACTTGATCCTCACCAGCGGCGGCGTTTCCGCCGGGGATGAAGACCATGTCTCGAAAACCCTGAAAGCCCACGGTGACATCAGCAACTGGCGCATTGCCATCAAACCGGGCCGCCCCCTGGCGCTGGCCATGTTCAAGGGCACACCGGTGGTGGGTCTGCCGGGCAACCCGGTGGCGGCCTGGGTCTGCGCATTGCGCTTTGGGGTTCCGGCCATGGCACTGCTGGCCGGGGGTGAGTGGTTTGAACCAACGAGTTACCTGATTCCCGCCAACTTTTCCAAGAACAAAAAACCGGGGCGCAGTGAGATGTTGCGGGCACGGGTGCGGGACGGGCAGGTTGAAGTGTTTGGTTCCGAAGGCTCCGGGCGGGTGACCGGCCTGGCCTGGTCTGAAGGTCTGGTGGAGCTGGACGAGAGCGCCCAGGAGATCGAGCCGGGAACGCCCGTTCGCTTTATACCTTATGGCAGCTTCGGGCTGTAATCACTCGACGCTGCCGTGCACGGCGAAGGCTTCCAGTGAGGCATCCTGCGGGGCCCGGGAACGGTAGGTTTCCTCAACCCCCAGTTCGGTCAGGGTTCGGCTGACCATCAGCAGGGTGTTGTCCTCGAAGTCCTCACACATGCTGCGCATCTGGTCGATTTCTTCGCAAGCCACGGGGTAGGCCGCCTCTATGTCTGGCGCCCCGTATTGCTCGACAAAGGTTTGCGCCAGGGTCCGGCGCAACTGTTCCAGCTCGGTTTCGGTAATGTCACAGACACCCACGAAACTGGCGCGGCCACCGGACTCAATGCTGTACCAACCATTACTGAAGGCCTGCCGGGCTTTGCCCTTCAGCTCCACCTCGGTCCAGTTGGAGAACTCGAATCCGCCCGAAATAGCCCATTCGCCGCTCGGCGCCGGATTCTCGAACACATTGTCATCAGACACATCCAGTCGCAGGGTTCGGGCCAGTTTCATAGGTGCTCCGCGAATTCAATCAGGCTTACGGCTTCCGTCATCACATCTTCCCGTAACAGCATCCGGCCTTTGTCATCCAGGCCGACGAAGAGCCCCGGTCGCGGGTAGTCGATCTGCATGCCAAGGGTGTCGCAACGTGGCCGCCAGTCGGCATGTATGCGCTCGAACCCGCTGTCCAGAAAGTAGGTTAGCCATAGCAAAGTGTGCTTTGACCAGCTTTCAAGAAGCGCCATGGGGGTGATATCAACACAGCCTTCCTCATACAGGCAGGTTTTGTCTGGATTGTCACCGGGCTCGTTACCAGCCATGGTGAACGGCACATGAATCCCGATCACCAGCCAGTTCGGATATGCCTTCGGATCAGACACGTCCGCGGCAAAGCGAACACCGCCGCACACGGCACCATTCACCTTGATACGATCCGGCCACTGGAAATGAACCGGCACCTCTGGCGGCGCCAGCGCACCCAGGCTCTCAGCCAAGCCGATCTGGGCCACGTAGACAGCCTGAATGGCCTCTTCCAGTGGCGTTTCCGGTGCCAACACAAGCGCGGCACGCAAGGTATCCTCCCCTTGCGAGTAGAAGATGGTGCCAGAATCGACCCCGGCGATGGCACGGCTGACCGCCTTGTCAAAAGGGTCGGTATGCTTGGGCACCACCTCGCCCGTCAGCAGTGGCGGAAACTGGGGAGATTGGTTCATAACACAGCCCGGGCATACACATCAGAGGCCATAATTTCATCGGCGATTCGCTGGAACGCCCTGGCCTGGGGACTTTCCGGCTTCGACACCACAATCGGCACACCGCCGTCGGATCCGACCCGGATATCCAGGTCCAGCGGGATTTCGCCCAGGAAAGGCGCCCCAAGCTTTTCCGCTTCCGCCCTGGCGCCGCCAGAGCCGAAGGGATGATGTTCTTTGCCACAACCGTCACAGACGAACGAGGCCATGTTCTCGATCAGGCCAAACAGTGGCACATCCATGCGGTTGAACATGTCGATGCCCTTGCGCGCGTCCATCAGGGCAATGTCCTGGGGCGTCGACACCACAACCGCGCCGGCCACAAAGAACTTCTGGCTAAGCGTCATCTGGACATCGCCGGTGCCGGGGGGCAGATCCACCAGCAACACGTCCAGCCTGCCCCAGTCCACCTGATTCATCATCTGTTCCAGGGCCCCCATCAGCATCGGCCCACGCCACACGATCGCTTCGTCTTCCGTGGTCATCAGGCCCAGCGACATCAGCGTTACGCCATGATTGCGCAAGGGCAGAATGGTGTGCCCGTCCGGGCTGGAAGGGCGGCCGGAAACCCCCAGCATACGGGGCTGGCTGGGCCCGTAGACGTCTGCATCAAGCAGCCCCACTTTGAGTCCCTTCGATGCCAGTGCCACCGCCAGGTTGGAGGCCACGGTGGATTTGCCAACACCGCCCTTGCCCGAGGCAATGGCGATAATCCGGCTGATGCCTCTCGGATTCTTGTCCTGCGGCCGGGGCGCATCGGTTCCGATCAGATTGCTTTTGTCGGCGTTAACGTATTGAACCATACAATGTCCCGATCAGATTTAGTGGTCGCGATAGTCATCACTGGTGCGAACCCGGGGGCGCTCACCGCTGGCCATGGGCGCACTGTCGCCATGGAACTGGGCCTTTACCCGGCAATCGTCACACATCTTGATGAGCTGGACGTTGTCAGACTTGGTGTACATCCAGTGTTGGTTTTCCAGCTTCTCAACAATCCGGTTAATGGTGCTGGCAACACCAAAGGGTTTACCACACTGGATACATTCGAAGGGATCTTCACCGTGCAGGGCACGGGCGCTCAGTGCCGCCTTGGACAGATCCAGCTGTGGCTTCAGAGTGATGGCGGTTTCCGGACAGGTGCTTTCGCAGACACCGCACTGCACACAGGCGTTCTCGGTGAACTGAACTTCCGGTCTGTCCGGGTGATCGCCAAGCGCACCGGTCGGGCACAGGGATACACAGGCAAGGCACAACGTGCACTTGTCTGAATCAATTTCGATGGCGCCGTAGGGCGCGCCCGCCGGCAGGGGGATGGGCGCCTCAATTTTATCTGCCATCGCGGTGGCGGCAACTCTGGTGATATCCCGGCGGCCGCCCACCAGCAACACAGGTTCACTCAGGCGGCCGGCATTGTCACCAGCTTCGCCGAGGTGCTCAGCCGCAATAACCCGAATCCGGCTGGGGGAATTGTGGGTACCCACCAGCATGGCTTGGGCCAGTTCCACTTCGGCAGCGACAGCCCGCCGATCCAGTTCGCTGTCGGCCAGCATCAGCACTTCTGCATAGCCCGCACCAAAGGCCGCCAGTATCTCTGCATGGCCTATGCGGTCAATCTGTTCCAGGCCAAACGGAATCAGGTCATCCGCCAGCCCGTCGTGATACCTGGCCAGGTAGGCAATGGCCTCGGCGCCCGCACCCAGGGAATGAAACACCAGCCGTGGTGCCTCGCCCGCGTGCTCCCGGTAGGTCCTGGCCATCACGTCGAGCGCTTTGGTAATCGACTCAAAGGGGGTTTCGTTCATGGTGATGGCGGAGGTCGGGCAAACCGCCGCACAAGTCCCGCAACCGGCGCAGATGTCGGAATCGATCTGAATGTGATCGCCCGCGGAAAATATCGCCTCCGTGGAGCAGACGTCCAGGCAACGGGTACAACCGGGCTGGTTCGCCCGCGAGTGGGCGCACAGGGATTCTTCCAGCCGGAAATACACGGTTTTCTCAAACTCACCCACCCGCTCTCTGGCGGTCAGGGCAATGCGCTCCAGCTCACCGCTTTTGGCAGGATCCGCCCAGAAGTAGCCGTTGCGCTTCTGGTAGTGGGGAAATGCCGGGGCACCGCCCCGCAAATCAATGAAAATGTCGCACTCACTGCGGGCCGTGGTCTTGGCGTCGCCATAAGCCGGTGCACCCCGGCCCGCAGGATTCAGCATCTGCAGCTGGGAAAATTCCAGCTTGAAGTTACCGAGTGCGCCCTTGGCCGCGGTCAGTTTACCCCTGGCCAGGTCGTACCTGGCAGAGGGTAACTGGACAGGGCCCGAATCACTCACAACGCAGGTAACGCCAAGCTCATCCTGCACCAGTTCAGCCATCCGGATGGCCTGGTCGGTTGGGCCAACGATACAGCATACGCCACTGGACTGAATGAGCTTTGCCGGTGCCATGGCTGCCGGCAGCTGCGCCCCGGCCATCAACGCGGCCTGCTTGGCATGCAGGCGTTTGGGATCGGCATCCGGCGCGCTCCAGCCGGCACGGTCCCGGATATCGATGGTGCTCAACGGTGCGGACTGGCCCACTTCCGCTTGCACATCCTCTCCCAGGCGCTCGAATAATGCCGCTTGCTGGCCGCAGGCAATGAGCACTTCACCAGCACCGCTCAGGTGTTCGGCAGCCGTAGCCATGTCCTTGCCACACAATTCATCCACAACAATCACCTGCCCGGCCGCCGAAGCCGCTTTCAGCGCCTCGGGACTGACGGCCTGCGTTTTTTCGCAGGTGCATAACAGAAGGGTTTTAGTTGGCGTCATCAGGAAAATTACTCTTTTCGTTATTTTTGTACGTATTGATTTCAACCGTGGCTCTTCGAGCATGCCACAGCTGTTTGGCCTTGGACAATCGGATAATTGGATAATTGCCTGAGCTCTGCTAGCTTCAAGAGACAATAAGAAAGAGAAACATCATGAGCAGTCGTACGGATAGTTGGAAACGAGAATTGCCGGTCGGCGCGGTGGTTCGGCGTACCCCCGGAATCACCCGGTGGGCCCGGCATATCTGGACACCGGTTGCGGTTATACCTGGTGCACCGGAGGCATTCTGGAAAGAAATGGTCCGGGAGGGCGAGGTGGTGGATTACCACGCCGGCACGGTGACCATGCAGCTCTATCGTGCCGACGCAGAGGCCTACCTTGTCTCCCTGAACATGATCACCCCGTCTGTCTGGGTCATCCTTGATCGGGACCAATCCGGACAATCTCCGTCAGGGTGGTTTGTCAGTGATATCACCGCCAGCGCCTATGAGGCGCAGGATGCTTTGGACAGCGGCGAGAGCATTGTTGAACCCGTGCCCATTCCCGAGTCACTGGCCGCCTGGATCAAGGAATTTATCGATCTGCACTACATTGAGGAACCGTTCAAGAAGCGCCGTCGCGACAAGAAAAGCGTCGATGGCAAAGAAGACGGCAAAGGCGACCCACGAATCCGCCAGCAGAGCGATGTTTACCGCGCACCCACCAACCTCAAAAATCGGAGGGTGCCGTAATGACAGAATCACGCCTGCAACGATGGTCGCGCAAAAAAGCTGAGCACAGTCACAAGACTGAAGCCTCTCCCGCTTTACCGGTGGAAAACGAACCGTCCGCTGAAGAGCAGGAGCTTGCGATCAATCAGACCCTGCCCGAGCATGAGGTTCTGGCGAAATATGGATTACCCGATCCGGATGCAATCCAATTGGGCACCGACGTTACCGGCTTCATGCGCAAAGAGATCCCGGAACTATTGCGCCGCAAAGCCCTGCGTGCACTCTGGAGATCGAACCCCGTCCTGGCCGTGCTTGATGGTCTGAACGACTACGACGAGGATTACACGAACGCGGCCACCGCCGGCCAAACCGTCAAGACCCTGTATAAGGTCGGCCAGGGCATGTTCGACAAAACCGCAAAGAAGGCTGAGCAAGCAAAGCCGCCTGCCAAGAGTCACTCTGGAATTGCGGAGCTCGTGGAACCCGTTGACCCCGTTGAACCTCCGGAACCGGCAGCACTAACCGAACAGCCGCACATTCAGAATACGGCTGAGCCACCGAGCGCGCCACGACAGCCGCTGCCTGAAGCGGAGGTGGAAGAGGCAGAACCCGCTCCGCTCTACCGACCGAGGATGCGATTCGAGTAGAAGCGACCATAAATCCGACATGTCTCGAGACTGGTTGCGCCTTTGCCTTTTCGGGACTATAAATCTGAATAGCACAAAAATTAAACAACAACGTAAAGGAACGAGACTTGGTCAACACCGCTGAAAGCCTATGTCCTCGCTCGATCACTGAAGAGGATCGCGCCAGGGCCCAGATTTACCAGTTGCTCGGCAGCCTGCTGAGCAACCCGCCTTCGGCTGAGCTACTCAAGGGTTTGGCAACGCTTCAGGGCGACGATACGCCCATCGGGTCGGCCTCACGGAACCTCGCTGCTCTGGCACAACGCACCAGGGCCGAGGACGCCGAGCGTGAGTTCAACAATCTGTTCGTGGGGCTCACCCGCGGGGAGCTGCTGCCCTACGCCAGCTATTACCTCACCGGATTCCTGAACGAAAAGCCCCTGGCAAATTTACGCAGCGATCTTTTATCCAGGGGCATCAGCACCCGTAACGACGTAAAGGAGCCCGAAGACCACATGGGCATCCTGTGCGAGATCATGGCAGGCATTATCAGTGGCGAGTTTGGTGGTGCGAGCGACGTAACCTCGCAAAAAGCCTTTTTTGAAGCCCATCTGGCAAAGTGGGCGCGATTATTTTTTACCGATCTGGAGGAAGCGCAAAACGCCATCTTCTACGCACCGGTGGGCTCGCTGGGTCGAGCCTTTATGACCGTAGAAGAAGAAGCCTTTGCAATCCAGTAACCGGGATCGCTCTGATCCCTCAAAACAGGTGGAGATGTCCTATGGACAACCAAAATGAGCAAAACAGCCGCCGCCAGTTTCTGCGAATGGCGGTCGTTGCAGCCCCGGCTGCAGTCGCGATGGCCGTTGCACCGAACGCTGCGGCCGATGTGGTCAAGGACGCCCCGAAGAGCAACGGACTGCGCGATACAGAGCACACACGCAAGTACTTCGAAACAGCTCGCTTTTAACGAATCTGCACGCCATTCAAGGTTGCGAAAGGCTCTTGAATGACCGCACCTTCTGAAAACGAGAACAATAAAAGAGAGAGGTATTCGACATGTTAAGGAAGAGAACCAACGGGGTAGCGAAAGGCCCCCGTGCTGGATCTTTACTTTCATCCCTCGCTACCAAAACCATGGACCGTCGTAGCTTCCTGGCGGCCTCGGGCATCACGGTAGGTGGACTGGCAGCACTATCACTGCCAACAACCCGGGTAGAAGCGTCAACGCCCTCAACGGGAGGCGGCGAAGTCGTTCGTAAAAAATCCGTCTGTACCCACTGCTCGGTCGGCTGCACGGTTGAAGCCGAAGTCCAGAATGGCGTCTGGACCGGGCAGGAGCCCGGCTGGGACAGCCCGTTTAACCTGGGCGCCCACTGCGCCAAAGGTGCGGCGGTTCGTGAGCACGCCCACGGCGAGCGTCGCCTGAAGTCGCCCATGAAAATGGTCAACGGTGAGTGGCGCAAGATCTCCTGGGAAGACGCCATCAACGAAATCGGCGACAAGATGCTGCAAATCCGCGAGGAAAGCGGCCCCGATTCCGTGTACTGGCTCGGCAGCGCCAAGCACAACAACGAACAAGCCTACCTGTTCCGCAAGTTCGCCGCTTACTGGGGCACCAATAACGTTGATCACCAGGCCCGAATCTGTCATTCCACCACGGTTGCTGGCGTAGCCAACACCTGGGGTTACGGTGCCATGACCAATTCCTACAACGACATCCACAAGTCCAAGGCGATCTTCCTGATCGGTGGCAACCCGGCGGAAGCGCACCCGGTGTCTTTGCTGCATATTCTGAAGGCCAAGGAAGAGAACAACGCACCGCTGATTGTGTGTGATCCGCGCTTTACCCGCACCGCTGCCCACGCAGACGAGTACGTGCGCTTCCGTCCGGGTTCGGACGTTGCCCTGATCTGGGGCATCCTGTGGCACATCTTCGAAAACGGCTGGGAAGACCGGGAATTCATCCGCACCCGCGTTTACGGCATGGAGGACATCCGCGCCGAAGTGGCGAAGTGGAATCCGGAGGAGGTTGAACGCGTCACCGGTACTCCGGGCGCGCAACTTGAGCGCGTTGCCCGCACCCTGGCCAACAACCGCCCGGGTACCGTAATCTGGTGTATGGGTGGCACCCAGCACACCAATGGCAACAACAACACCCGCGCTTACTGCATCCTGCAACTGGCTCTGGGCAACATGGGTGTGGCTGGTGGCGGCACCAATATCTTCCGTGGCCACGACAACGTGCAGGGCGCTACCGACTTCGGCGTAGTCGCCGACAGTCTGCCGGGCTATTACGGCGTTGCCGCAGGTTCCTGGGCCCACTGGGCGCGGGTCTGGGAAGAGGACCTGGACTGGCTGAAAGGTCGTTTTGCCACCTGGGACAAAGACGGCAAATCCCGCGCCATGATGTACGAAAAAGGCATCCCGGTATCCCGCTGGATCGACGGCGTTCTGGAAGCGAAAGAAAACCTGGAACAACCGGACAACACCCGAGCCATGGTGTTGTGGGGCCACGCACCCAACTCGCAGACCCGTATGCTGGAAATGAAGGAAGCCATGGAGAAACTCGACCTGCTGGTTGTGGTGGATCCTTTCCCGACCGTGTCTGCCGTATTGCATGACCGGACAGATGGCGCCTACCTGCTGCCGACAACCACGCAGTTCGAAACGACGGGTTCGGTCACCGCCTCCAACCGTTCATTGCAATGGCGTGAGAAAGTGATGGAGCCGCTGTTCGACTCCAAGGTGGATCATGAAATCATCAAACTGTTTGCGGACAAGTTTGGCTTCACTGATCGTATGTTCCGCAACATCGCCATTGAAGGCGACGAGCCGGTAATTGAAGACATCACCCGCGAGTTCAACCGTGGCATGTGGACCATCGGGTATACCGGCCAGTCTCCTGAGCGGCTCAAGCTGCATATGGCCAATCAACATCACTTTGACAAAACCACCCTGCGCGCAGTGGGTGGGCCCTGCGATGGTGATTACTACGGTTTGCCATGGCCGTGCTGGGGTACCCCGGAGATGAACCATCCGGGCACCGCCAACCTGTACGATATGTCGTTGCCGGTGTCCAAGGGCGGCCTGACCTTCCGGGCCCGATTTGGTGTTGAGCGTAACGGTGAGAACCTGCTGGCTGAAGGGGTTTACTCCAAGGATTCGGAAATCAAGGACGGCTACCCGGAATTCACCATGCAGATGCTGATGGACCTTGGCTGGGACGGCGATCTAACTGCCGAAGAGCGTGCGGCCATCGACGCGGTTGGCGGACCGGAAGCCAACTGGAAAACCGATCTGTCTGGCGGTATCCAGCGTGTGGCGATCAAGCACGAGTGCGCACCCTTCGGTAACGCCAAGGCCCGCGCCATCGTCTGGAACTTCCCGGACCCGGTGCCACTGCACCGCGAACCGCTGTACACCAACCGTCGCGACCTGGTGGAAGACTACCCGACTTACGCCGACAAGACCTTCTGGCGTGTGCCGACCATGTACGAGTCGATTCAGAAGAACGACTTCAGCAAGGACTTCCCCATCATTCTGACTTCTGGCCGACTGGTGGAATACGAAGGTGGCGGCGACGAAACCCGGTCAAACCCCTGGCTGGCAGAACTCCAGCAAGACATGTTCATAGAGGTGAATCCACGCGACGCCAATAACTTGAACATTCGCGATGGCAGGGATGTCTGGGTGTCTGGCCCGGAGGGCGCGCGCATCAAGGTAAAAGCAATGGTTACCGAAAGGGTTGGCGAAGGCGTGGCCTTCATGCCGTTCCACTTCGGCGGTCACCTGCAAGGCGAGGATCGTCGGCATAAATACCCTGAGGGTGCCGATCCGATCGTGTTGGGTGAATCCACAAACACCGTTCAGACATACGGGTACGACTCGGTCACGCAGATGCAAGAGACCAAGTGCACCCTGTGTGCCATCGAACCAGCATAACAAGAGGTGTAGACCATGGCACTTGAAGGACAAGCAAGAGCAAAATTCCTTTGTGACGCCGAGCGCTGCATCGAATGTAATGCTTGCGTGACAGCCTGTAAGAACGAGCACGAAGTCCCCTGGGGCATCAACCGCCGCCGCGTGGTCACCATCGAGGATGGCAAGCCAGGCGAGCGTTCCATCTCGGTAGCTTGCATGCACTGTTCAGACGCGCCGTGTATGGCCGTTTGCCCAACCGACTGCTTCTACCAGACGGCGGACGGCATCGTGCTGCACTCCAAAGACCTGTGCATCGGGTGTGGCTACTGCTTTTACGCCTGCCCCTTCGGCGCGCCCCAGTTCCCCCAGGCGGGTAACTTTGGCAGCCGGGGCAAGATGGACAAGTGTACGTTCTGTGCAGGTGGTCCTGAGGAAGACCATTCAACAACGGAGTTCAACAAATACGGTCGCAACCGTATTGCAGAGGGCAAGTTGCCGCTCTGTGCGGAAATGTGCTCAACCAAAGCCCTGTTGGCCGGTGATGGCAACACGGTTTCGGACATCTATCGCCAGCGAGTGGTGAACCGTGGTTTCGGTTCCGGCGCCTGGGGATGGGGAACAGCTTACGAGAAGAAGGGCGCTTAAGCTCACCCGTGGATTCCGGAGCCTCAGGGCTCCGGAATCGATCGGGATAACTTATTCTTTTTGTTCATTCCGCTGGAGCGCTCTCATGAACCGAAAACTATTGGGTGCCGCCCTGCTTGCAATGGCGACACTGCTTTTTAATCCTGCCTGGGCAAGCGATGCCCCGGCGGTTGATCGAACCGCGACCGGGGGCGCGCAAACCCTCGAAGACATCATGGCTCGCCAGCAACAGCTGAAAATGGACGAGGCGTTCCGTTCTGAAAACCTCGGCAACCCGGCCAACGCCAAGCCGATCACGGAGCAACTGGGCACCCGGGGCGGCGTGTCAGACTCCGATGTCTGGCGGGGCATCCGCTACAACCAGAGCGATATCAAAACCCAGGCCAGGGGCCCGGGGGCCGATGTGCTGATTCAGGACGGCGGCATGCCCTGGTACAAGCTCCGGGAAGGCCCCATGGTCACTTACGGCGGTGGCGCCCTTCTGGGCATCATTCTGCTGCTGGTAGTGTTCTACTTTGTTCGCGGCAAAATCATGATCGATGGCGGCCCTTCCGGCACCAAGATCGAACGATTCAAAGCCATCGAGCGCTTTGGCCACTGGTTATTGGCGGGGTCGTTTATCGCCCTGGCGCTGACCGGCCTGATCACGCTGATGGGGCGAAGTTTCCTGATTCCCGTGATTGGGCACGAGGCCTATTCAACCCTCGCAGTGGGTTCCAAGTGGTTGCACAATAATGTCGCCTGGGCCTTTATGCTGGGCCTGGTCATGACCTTCGTCATGTGGGTCGCGCACAACATACCCAACAAGCTCGACTGGCAGTGGATCAAGGCGGGCGGTGGCATCTTCACCAAGTCCCACCCCTCCTCGAAGAAGTTCAATGCCGGCCAGAAGATCATTTTCTGGACGGTGATGCTGCTGGGCGTCTCGGTGTCCCTGTCGGGCCTGTCGCTGCTGTTCCCGTTTGAAATGCCCATGTTCGCTGGCACCTTCAGCGTTATTAACAGTGTTATCGGTACCGACTTCCCGACTGCGCTGACGCCCCATGAAGAGATGCAGTACGCCAACATCTGGCACTCTATCGTTGCGTTCGCCATGATGGTGGCCATCATCGCCCACATCTACATCGGCTCTGTCGGTATGGAAGGTGCGTTTGATGCCATGGGCAACGGTCAGGTTGACCGTGAATGGGCCCGCCAGCATCACGACCTGTGGGTGGAAGAGGTTGAGGCAAAACAGGGCAAAGGGGGTTCATCATGAAAGTTATGGTAGCCGCGTTTGTCGTGGCTCTGGTCATTGCCGTTTGCGCGCCCGTGGTACTGAACCAGTTTGGCTGGTCCTCCGCAGAACAAGGCAGCAGCTCCACGAGTGTGCGCCTTGACTGACCAGACAGAGGTATACCGGATCGACGCTGTCGGTCTGGTATGCCCGCTTCCGGTTTTGCGCTTCAAGAAACGCACCCAGGGGCTGCCCAGTGGCACCCGGGTGGAATTCCTGGCGGATGACGTCAGTGGCCGCCGCGATTTGCAGGCCCTGTGCGAGATCACCGGCCACCAGATTGAATCGGTCCACGAAGAAGATAACGGCGTCATTCGTTATCGTATTTGCCTGGCCTGAAGCAAAGCGCCCAATACCTCTGGCCACAGATCATGGTTGCGATGCACTACGACGTCGATATTGGTCCGGTGTAACGCCAAACCACCGCTTGAATGCCCGGCGGAAATTCGCGCTGTCGTGATAATTCAGCAACTCCGCAATGGCCTCGACCGACACCGAGCTATCCCGCAGATAGCCAATCGCCTGCTGCGACAGAATACCGTCCCTCAGTTGTCGGAAACTGGTGCCTTCCGCTTTCAATCTTCTCGCCAACGTGCGCTTGCAGATAAACAGCGCAGCGGCGGCCTCTTCTTCCGTCAGCACGCCTGGTGGATGAGACAGCATCATTTTCTGTACCCGGTATTTGCAGCTCTCACGGTCGGACTGCAATTGCGCCAGCATGCCTTCACATTGCTTCAGTGCCATCATGTAGTTCTCATGGTTGGCGGACGCATTGGGCAGCTTGCACACGTCGAGCGGAATGTTCAGCGCGAGTGAGGTTGCGCCAAATGTTATCGAACCCGGAATGTACCGCGTAGCAATGGCTGTACCCAGGCTCCTTGTGCAGAAACCCGCATACCACCTCCCCCACCGGTCGGCCCACAATAAATTCCGCACAATCAAAGAAGATCACCGCAAAGCTCTCACTCAGAACCTTTAAAAGTGATTCCGACAATTCCACATGAAAGCGGCAAGTCACCTCCAACCAGTTGTCCCTGGCGGCCATCTCAAGGCGGGCCAGGTTCATGCGGGTTGGCAGGAAGACCTGAAAAGCCCGAATGGCAGTCAGCAGGTCCGGGCTGCTGTTGACCAGAAACCCCATGGCACCGTGGGTAGGCGACGTCAGCCGCCGGCCCAGGCGCAATCCGAAGGTATCGTCATTGGCCAGCTGCAAACTGTTATCCAGTATCTGCAATTGCTGTTGCGGGGTCAGCAGAGTGTCCTCCTGCAGAAACTGATCCACTGTCAGCTGGGTCATCGCCAGCAAATCCGGGACATCGCGGGTTTGTAAAGCCAACTCCCGGGCAATCAGTCGGCTGTAATTGGAGGGAATACACGGCTGGCTCAGGTCAATGTCGCGCATCATTATTCTTGTGTCCTTGAGTGAGCGCCTGAAGACCGGCGCACACCTTGAGTGTCTTTAAATGACCCCTCGCTGTCAATTAATGACCTGCCACCCGAACACCGCTGATCGTAATCTGGCTTCCACTGAAGCCACTCTAAAAACAACAGAGGTGAAACGCGTATGGGTCAGATCACATTTATTGAACACAACGGTGCCGCACATGTGGTCGAGATTGCCGCAGGCCAATCGCTGATGCAGACCGCCGTTGATAACGGCATCCCGGGAATAGACGCGGATTGTGGCGGCGCCTGCGCCTGTGGCACCTGCCATGTAATTGTTGATCACAACTGGATTCAGGCCACCGGCAACATCAACGCCGATGAGCAGGGCATGCTGGGTCTCACGCCCGAAAGAGCCGATACCTCACGCCTGTCTTGCCAGATCACCGTCTCGGAGGCCCTGGATGGTCTGATTGTGCGCCTGCCGGAATTCCAGATGTAGGCAACACCCGAGTTCGATCTCGAAACCTTCGGACGACCACCACCTGTACCAACAACCACTACGAACCCCGAGGTGCTGTATGCGCGTACTGAGTCCCTTACTTGAACCTGTTATTCAGCCAGCCTTGAACCTAGCCACGTCGATCATTCCCATCCATTGGCAGATCAAAGGCGCCCATGCCTTTCAGAATGTGAAACATCGCATTGGCAGGGACCGACCGGTGCCGGTTTTCGAAGAAACCCCGCTACCGGATGTCTCAACACTCGCGCTCGAAGACATCGACCTCAGTAACCCCTTCCTGTATCGGCAAGGCCTGTGGCGATCCTATTTCAAGCGGTTACGAGATGAGTGCCCGGTGCATTTCCAAAAGCAGAGCCCGTTCGGCCCCTTCTGGTCCGTCACCCGCTATGAGGACATCCTGTTTGTAGACACCCGTCATGACCTGTTCTCCGCCGAGCCCATCATTTCCATCGGCCCCCAGCCCGAGGGCCTGGAAATTGAAACCTTCATTGCCATGGACCCACCCAAACACGACGCTCAACGACAAGCCGTTCAGGGCGTGGTGGCGCCAAAGAACCTGATGCAGATGGAGGCGCTGATTCGCAGCCGCACAGCCGATGTGCTGGACCAGCTGCCGGTGGACGAACCCTTTGACTGGGTACAACGGGTATCGGTTGAACTCACTTCCCGTATGCTGGCCACCCTGTTCGATTTCCCCTTCGAGCTGCGTCACAAACTCGCTTACTGGTCGGATGTGGCCTCCGGCGCCCCGGAATCCACCGGAGGGCACGCCAACCGTGACGAGTTTTTCCGGGCGGCCGCCGATATGGCGCAGCAGATGTCGTTGTTGTGGCGAGAAAAGGAGGCACGGAAAGCTGCTGGTGAAGAAACCGGGTTTGACCTGATCAGTCTGCTGTTGGCCAATGACGACACCCGGGACATGATCAACCGCCCCATGGAGTTCATGGGTAATATGGTGCTGCTGATCATTGGCGGCAACGACACCACCCGTAATTCCATGACCGGCGGCGTGCTGGCGCTTAACCAGTTTCCAGAGCAGTTCACAAAACTCAAACAGAATCCCGAGCTGATTCCCAATATGGTGTCAGAAATCATCCGCTGGCAAACACCCCTGGCCTACATGCGCAGGGTTGCGAAACAGGATGTGACGCTGAACGGGCAGACCATTAAACAGGGTGACAAGGTGGTTATGTGGTACGCCTCGGGCAATCGGGATGAGCGGGCCTTCGAGCAAGACCCGGACCAGTTCATTATTGATCGGAAAAACGTGCGTAAGCATCTTTCCTTCGGTTTCGGCGTGCACCGCTGCATGGGTAACCGCCTGGCAGAATTGCAGCTCAGGATCTTATGGGAGGAGATACTGAAACGCTTTGACCGTATTGAAGTTTTGGCAGAGCCCGAGTACGTTCAGTCCAATTTCGTACGCGGCTACAGTGCGATGACGGTAAAACTCTCCGCCAAGCCCTGACGAGGGGGTTAACACCGGATGGGCATCACCTGTTAAACTGCTTTCGGAGCAGGCCCGCAGGGCGTGCAGTACGCAATCAGGTTTAAAGCTTGTCGGAACGGTTTCAGGGCGAGCGGGGTTTATTGAACGATGGCAAAGCAACAGGCATTCACTCCAACTCACAAGGTGCTGCTTGGCATCACCGTGCTCATGGTGTTGATCGCCAGCTTCTGGTCCACACAAAGCTCATCCGCGAAGATACCCGCCCTACCGGTTGAGCCCCTGGTTACCCCTACTGATCCCTCTGCCGGTGTTGGGGCGCTGCCTGATACGCTTGCCGAATCCCGTTCAGACACCCGCACCCAGCACCACGAAGTTCAGCCCGGCGACACCCTGAGCAGTATTTTCAGCCGCTACGGGGCACCCACGTCTGATCTGTACAAAATCATGGAAACGGATGTGGAATACCTGGCCCTGGAAACCCTGCAACCCGGCACCCAGCTGCGGCTGACCTTTGACGATCAGGACAGGTTCACCGAGCTTGCCCTTGTGCTTGATTCCGCCCGCACCGTTTTCTATACCCGCACCGACGATGACCAGTTCGAATACCGCCGGATGGAAGCAGACACTCACTGGGTGTCTGAAGTGCTTAGAGGTTCCATTGAAGGCAGCTTCTACGTTTCTGCGGTAAAAGCAGGGCTCACCGCGCACCAGATTGCCTCGGTCAACCAGTTACTGGAACACCGCCTGAATTTCCGGCGGGATCTACGTGCCGGCGACCAGTTTGCCGTGATCATCAGCCATGAAATGACTGATGACCAAAGCACCGGTAAAACCCGGGTTGAAGCGGTTTCGCTGAAGCGCGGGAGCCGCACACACACCGCATTCCGGTTTGAGGACGGCAATTACTACGACCAAAGCGGTAAAAGTGTGCTGCCCGCGTTTCGCCGCTGGCCCACCCAGACGCCTTACCGGGTCAGTTCCCACTTCAATCCGAACCGCAAGCACCCGGTCACCAAGCGAATCGCCCCGCACAACGGCGTTGATCTGGCCACCCCCGTTGGCACCCCCATTTTCAGTACCGGCGATGGCATTGTGCAGCGCGTAGGTAACCATCCTTTCGCAGGCAAGTACATCGACATCGACCACGGCAACGCTTACAAAACCCGTTACCTGCATCTGCACAGGATTCTGGTCAAGAAAGGACAGTCCATTCAGCGGGGTGAGAGAATTGCGCTGTCTGGCAACACCGGGCGCAGCACCGGCCCTCACCTGCATTTTGAGCTGCATGTGAATGGACGGCCGGTGAATCCTCTGAAGGCAGATATACCTACCGCAGCGGACATCCCCAGTGAACACGCCAAAGCGTTCAAAGAGGACGCTTCCTACAAGCTGGCGGTTATGGAACGGGCGGGTAGCCGTTCGAATCTGATGTTGGCGGGTGCTCGGGTTTCGTTTGACTGAACCCGACCATTCAGCACGGGTAACCATCAACCGCTTATAGCCCAGGGATACTAGCTATGCCCGAGAGCCTGGCCTGGTTTCCAGACAACCTCAGCCTGCCGGAGTCGGCCTTACCACTGCTGATCAGCACCACGCTCCTGATCCTTGGTGTGATTGCCCTGAGGGTTGTCATCGCAGGGGTTATCCGGCGCAACGTGGCGTCATCTGAACTGCGTGGCCGGCTCTTGGTCAATTCCCGAAATGCACTGGTGTTGCTGGCGGTGTTCGGCCTGGTCTTTATCTGGGGCGAGCAGCTTCGTTCCCTGGCGCTGTCGATCGTCGCCATCGCGGTAGCGTTTGTGGTGGCTACCAAGGAACTGATTCTTTGTGTGTCCGGCTCCATTCTCAAAGGCGGTGCCGGCTCATTCAGCATTGGCGATCGTATTCAGGTAAAGGATTTTCGGGGTGATGTGATCGACCAGACCCTGCTGACCACCACGCTGCTGGAAGTTGGGCCCGGCAAGGCCAGCCATCAGCGCACCGGGCGCATGATCGTGTTGCCCAATGCGTTGTTTGTATCGGAGCCAGTTACTAATGAGAGCTTCACCGACCACTGGGATTTCCACGTTTTTACTGTGCCGTTCAAACGCGAAGACAACTGGCCAGCGGCCCGGGAAGCCCTGTTAAATGCCGCAAACCGCCACTGCGAGTCGTACCTGGATACCGCTCGCAAATACATGAGCAAAGTGGGTACAGCCCGAGGACTGGAAGTGCCCTCTGTCGATCCCAGGGTCACTATCCAGGCTCCCGCCGCCGGAGAGATTCATCTAACCGTCCGATTACCCACCCGCACCGGGCAACGCAGTTATATCGAGCAGGCCATTCTGTCAGAGGTTTTTCTGAACAATGATTTTTCTGCCAAGAAAGCTGAGCCCGAACCAAGCGAACCCACGAAGGAATAATTGAACCTTCCAGTTGTCAAAAGTAGTCAAACCTTATCGTTTTGATCTGCTCGCAGTTGTTGCGTCTGCTGGTCAGACCCTCGCAACTACCTTCATACCCCGTTCGCATCCCCCCAGATAACCAGCACCAAACAGGTTGTAGTGATTCAGGTAATGGTAGAGGTTGTAGATCTCGCGCTTGGTGGTATAGACCTCCGAGCGAGGATAAACACTGTCATAAGCGCGATAGAAGGCCGCACCGAAGCCTCCAAACATTTCTGTCATTGCGATATCCGCTTCCCGATCGCCCTGATAGACCGCAGGGTCAATCAGCCAGGGGCCGTCGTGATCGAACAACACATTGCCACGCCACAAATCACCGTGCAGAAGGCTGGGGTGCTTGCAGTGGCTGTCCAGCCAGCGGGTAAGCGCAGCGCTACTTTGGTCAACAACGCGTTGAAATCTTTCTCGAATAACCGGATCAGCAATCCGGCTGACCTGGTACCGGAGTCGATAGTCGACAAAGAACTGCCCCCAGGATTCCGTTAACCCGTTGGGCTGTGGTGACAGACCGATATAATTATCCCGGCCCCAGCCGTAGTGTTCCCGCTCTTGCTGGTGCAGTCGGGCCAAGCCCTCACCGAGCAGAGCCTGGCATCGTTCGTCCGGAGTAACAGACACGATCTGGGTCATCACCAGCTTGTACTGATCGACCTCAGCCACTTGCGGAATTCTCAGATGCTCCACACCAACCTGCACCAACACTTCGCGAAGGCTTTCCAGCCCCTCCGCCTCACAGGTTAATGCATCGGCAAAGCCGGTGGTGTTGGTTTTGACAAACATAACGTCGCCCTATTGCTGCTGGCGCAGCAAGGCATTCACCGTAAAGGTATACGGCGCATCCACACCCAGTTGCGCACACCGGCGCAGCACGGCCCCGGCGATGCTGTCCAGCTCCAGCGGTCGGCCTTTTTCCTTGTCCACCAGCATGGAGGTTTTGATGGCGTTGAAGTTGCTGATCAGCTCGAACATGTCATCCAGGTCTTGCCGTGTCAGGTTCACCCCGTCTGCTTCCGATGCCTTAACCGTTTCCGCCATCATGCCGTAGACCACTTTGCCGAACTCCGGGTGATGAGTCAGGCTGCGGGTATCCAGATGAGTGAGCGCTGACAACGGATTAACTCCATTGTTGATGACCAGCTTGCGCCAGAGTTCGTACCGGATGTTTTCCGATACGGTGGTGGGAATGCCCGCCTCGTTAAAAGCCAACGCCAAAGTCTTGAGCAGTTCCACTCGTAGGTCGTCAGTTTTTGGTATGGGCCAGGCGCCCATCACGATCTGGGCCACGCCTTCGGCGAACACCTTGCCCGGCTCGGTTATGTGGCCGCCAATGCGCACCGCAAGGCCGCCGAGCACACGTTCTTCGCCCACCACCTCGGCAATCAGGGGTTCATTATCAATACCATTCTGGAGAGACAGCACCGGAACGGAGCCTGCACACAGCCAGTCAGAAAGCTCCGTCATCACGGCACCGGTCGCCGTCGATTTGAGGGCAATGGCAACCAGATCAAAATCATTCGGGTGGTAATCCCGAATGAGCTCCTGATGATCGCAGGCCGGGAGGCGATGCTGGAGAACCTGCCCTTGATAATCTACGGTCAGGCCTTTTGCTCTCAATGCCTCAAGGTGATCGCCACGGGCCGTCAGCACAACCTGGTGACCGGCGTCAGCCAACCTTGCGGCGTAGTAACCTCCGATGCCACCAGCACCGATCATCAGAATCTTCAAAGCAACCACGGCAACCTCGATCAGTCAGGGCGTTGGTCAGAGAGCGTTCAGGGACAGCAGCCCAGAGTATATCAGGCCCGCAGCGCCGTCAGCTTGCCAGGACCTCCGCTGCAGAAAGGGCGCATTCAATGTCCTCATCTTCACTGCCACCAGATACCCCAATGCCGCCCACCAGAACGCCTTCCCAGTACAGCGGCACGCCGCCGCCAATCACGGTGAATTCACCGGCCTTGGTGAGGCCGTCAAGCACTCTGGCAGGAGCCGACGCGAGCATATTTTCCAGATCAACCGTGTTAACGCCCATACCTGCGGCCGTGGTGGCTTTTTTCTGAGCCAGTTCGGAGGACACCAGGAACGACCCGGCCATTTTAATGAACGCCAACTGGCGCCCGGACGTATCCACAATTGATACCGTCGCCTTGATGCCCAGCCCACTCGCCTTGTTGACGGCAGCCTGGAGCAGGCTTAACGACGCTTGTTCAGTCAAAGAAAACGAGGGTTGTACGAGTGCGAATCGCTGATTGTCATTCATGGTTGCTATCTCATCCAGCCAAATCCGGACAGCATCTGTGCCGCATTGTTCATTCCACTGCTGAACATCCGTTGGGGAAACTGCGAGCCCCCCAGGGTAAACGCGGCATTGAGCAGGCACACCGTCGGGTCATCCAGGCGATTATTCTGGGCGGAGCCCGCAGCATCTCCCTTGAATGACATCACGGCCCCCCACTGCTGATCCTGTGCCCAGGCGTTGAGTAGCTCCCTTAAATGCCGGTCATGCAGGGAAATACCGTCCGCTTCTCTATGGCAGGCCTTGTCATCAAGGCAGATTAAAAGGACATCCTGTTCCCGAAGCACCTCCAGACAACGTCCGACTCGCCGGTATTCAAGCTCACTCATACCGGTATTAAGGATCAGCTCCGTTAACTCCCCGGGCTCCTCTGCCAGAAGCACCCGGAACAACTGGTGCCGGCTTACGACATCCCGTGAATGCACTTCCGGCTCAAAGCCCTGGTCTGAGAGCAGCGTCTTTATCCTGTCAGCGGTGGAGCCGTTGCCTTTAAGCTGCAGGATTTCCGGGGCTTTTTGATCGGCACGGGAGCTGATCACCACCACGCTCTTGTACTGCTTGCCCCAGATCATCCGGGCAGGCCCGGAACAGGTCTGTTCCCGGGACTGGATGCTGTCAGCGTCACAGGAGACAAATAACACCGGAAGTTTTGTCATGTATCTTCTCCTAATAAGACGGCGAAATTGCCGGGGCTTATCGCCCCAGTTTTTTTGCTGACTGCCCGCCGATGCCGAAATGTTGCTTCGGCATTTCGTTGAGAATGACACGAACACTTTCAACCGGCGCGCCGAGAGAACGGACAATGGCGTCTGTCACCTCGTGGATCAGCATCTCCTTTTGCTCGTCCGTACGGCCTTCCAGAATGTTGATTTGAGCAACGGGCATAAAACCTCCTTATGCGAACCGGGCCGTGACCGTTCCCAGGCCCTGGTAGCGAACGCTGATGTTGTCACCGGCTTCCACCGTAATCGCCGCGGTGATGCCACCGGTCATGATGAAGGTGCCGGCCGGGATGTGCTCACCGCGCTCAGCCAGCAGGTTGGCCAGCATGGCCACACTGGATGCCGGATGGCCCAGCACCGCAGCACCGGCGCCGACGTCCACAATCTCACCGTTCTTCTCGACCACAACACCCAGGGTTTTCAGGTCCAGGTCGGCAGTATTCGTCATGGTGCCACCGGTGATAAACCGGCTGGAGGAAGCGTTGTCAGCCACCACGCTCACCAGGTCGAACTTGAAGTTCTCGTAGCGGGAATCGATCACTTCCACCGCCGGAATCACGAAGTCGGTGGCAGCCAGGACGTCACCGATGTGACAACCCGGGCCGTGCAACGGTGCTTTGGTCACAAACGCGATCTCGGCTTCGATTTTCGGGTGGATCAGCTCTTTGGTGTTGACCACACCGCCGTCCGGCACACTGAAATAGTCCGCCAGGAAGCCGTAGATGGGGGTTTCCACGCCCATCTGGGCCATCTTGGCCCAGGAGGTCAGGCCCATTTTCATACCAACCACCTTGTTGCCGCGAGCTTCCTTACGGCGGCGGATTTCCCACTGCACGTCGTAGGCGTCTTCAAAGGTCATGTCCGGATAATCATTGGTGACCTTGGTGATGTCGCGGGCGTTCAGTTCGGCGTTTTCTACGTGCTCGGCCAGGGCCAGCATCTGGTCATTGCTCAGGGTCTTGCTCATGCTTTTTGCTCCTCTTGCGCCTTCAGCAGATCCAGCGCCACGTCCACGATCATGTCTTCCTGGCCACCCACCATCCGGCGCTTGCCCAGTTCAACGAGAATATCCACAGTCTTCAGGCCATACTTCTGCGCTGCCACTTCGGAATGGCGCAGGAAGCTGGAGTACACACCGGCGTAGCCCAGGGCCAATGTTTCACGGTCGACTCTTACCGGGCGGTCTTGCAACGGGCGCACGATGTCGTCGGCGGCGTCCATCAGCGCGTACACGTCCGTGCCGTGGTTCCAGCCCAGCTTGTCGAAGGCGGCAATGCACACTTCCAGCGGGGCGTTGCCAGCGCCGGCACCCATGCCGGAGAGGCTGGCGTCGATGCGGTCACAGCCTTCTTCCACCGCCACCATGGAGTTGGCCACACCCAGCGCCAGGTTGTGGTGGGCGTGGATGCCGGTCTGGGTTTCCGGCTTGAGTACGTCTTTCAGGGCGCGGAAGCGGTCACGAATATCGTTCATGTTCATGGCGCCGCCGGAGTCGACCACATAGAGGCAGGTGGCGCCGTAGTCTTCCATCAGCTTGGCTTGTTCGGCCAGGCCCTGCGGGGTCTGCATGTGGCTCATCATCAGGAAGCCGACGGTGTCCATGCCGAGCTTGCGGGCGTGTTCGATGTGCTGTTTGGAAACATCCGCTTCGGTGCAGTGAGTCGCCACGCGTACGATTCGGGCGCCCGCCTGGTAGGCGTTGTCCAGGTCGTGCACGGTGCCGATGCCAGGCAGCAGCAGGGTGGCGATCTGGGAATGGGTGACCACTTCGGCCACCGCCTCGATCCACTCCAGGTCGGTGTGGGCACCGAAGCCGTAGTTGAAGCTGGAGCCTTGCAGGCCGTCGCCGTGGGCGACTTCGATGGAATCGACTTTCGCCTTGTCCAGGGCACGGGCGATGTCCTGCACGTTCTTGATGCTGTACTGATGGCGAATGGCGTGGCTGCCGTCGCGCAGGGTCACGTCGGAGATGTAGAGTTTCTTGCCAGGGTTAAAGGTCATGATTCAGTCTCCTCACTTGACCAGCGATTCGGCGATGCGCTCGGCGGTACCGAGGGCGGCGGAGGTCATGATGTCCAGGTTGCCGGCGTAGGCGGGCAGGTAATGGGCGGCGCCTTCGACTTCCAGGAAGATGGAGGTCTTCAGGCCACTGAAGCGGCCCAGGCCCGGCACGTTCATGGGCTGGTCTTCGGGAATTACGTCGAACTGCACTTTCTGCTTGAGGCGGTAGCCGGGGACGTAGGACGACACGGCTTTCACCATTTCTTCGACCGAGGCTTCCACCTCGGCCTGGTCAGCGGCCTCAGACAGCACATACACGGTGTCGCGCATCAGCAGCGGCGGTTCAGCCGGGTTCAGGATGATGATGGCCTTGCCCTTCTGGGCACCACCGACCACTTCGATGGCCTTGGAGGTGGTTTCGGTGAACTCGTCGATGTTGGCGCGGGTGCCGGGGCCGGCAGACTTACTGGAAATCGAGGCCACGATTTCGGCGTAGTGCACCTTGGCGACGCGAGATACCGCCGCCACCATCGGGATGGTGGCCTGGCCACCGCAGGTGACCATGTTCACGTTACCTTCATGCAGGTTCTGCTCCAGGTTCACCACCGGCACGCAGTAGGGGCCGATGGCCGCCGGCGTCAGGTCGATGATCTTCAGGCTTTCCTTATGGCCACGCAGGAACACTTCGTTGTGCATGTGGGCGCCAGCTGAGGTGGCATCGAATACGATGTCGATGTCGGCAAATTCCGGCATCTTCACAAGGCCGTCCACGCCTTCGTGGGTGGTGGCTACGCCCATGCGGTTGGCGCGGGCCAGGCCATCGGATTCCGGGTCGATGCCGACCATGGCGCCCATTTCGATGTGCTGGCCGTTACGCAGGATCTTGATCATCAGGTCGGTGCCGATGTTGCCCGAGCCGATGATGGCGGCTTTCAGTTTTTTGCTCATAATCTTGTCCTCAATGGGTACGGATCAGACAAAGCGCACAGACGCGCTGCCAATCCCGCCAATGTCCACACGCATGGTGTCACCGGCTTTCACCGGCTCCAGCGGTACCAGGGAGCCCGACAGGATGACTTCACCTGCCTTCAGGGAAATACCGAACTCGCCCAGGGTGTTGGCCAGCCAGGCCACGCAGTTCACCGGGGAACTCAACGCCGCTGCGCCGGCGCCGGTGCTGATAATGGAACCGTTCTTCTCCACCACCATGCCGCAGGTCACCAGATCGATATCCCGGGGAGAGACTGCGTTGTCGCCCAACACAAACAGGCCACAGGAGGCGTTGTCGGCGATGGTATCCTGAATGGCGATCTTCCAGTCCTGGATGCGGGAATCGACAATCTCGAAACAGGGCATCACACACTCGGTGGCCGCCAGCACGTCGGCGTTGGTCACGCCCGGGCCGGTCAGGTCTTTCTTCAGGATGAAGGCAATTTCCCCTTCGGCCCGAGGGGCAATCAGTCGGTCGCTGATGGGCACCACTTCACCGCTGTTGAACACCATGTCGTCGGTCAGGTAACCGAAATCCGGCTGGTGTACGTTCAGCATGTTCATCACCGCTTTGCTGGTGACACCGATCTTCTTGCCGATGATCCGGGCACCGGCCTGTTGCCGGCGCTCGAGCATGCGCAGTGAGATGTGGTAGGCGTCGTCAATGCTGATGTCTTCGCCACGGCTGGTCAGGGGCGAAACGGCTTCCCGCTTGACCATCGCTTCGTACAGTTCGTCGCCAAACTGCTGGATCTTCTGCTTATCCATTACTTGTCTCCGGCAGCGGCCTGATCCGCTTCGTTCAGGAAATCGTTAACCAACCGGGCGAACCGGTCAGCGTGTTCAATCTGGGTCCAGTGGCCGCAGCGGCCGAACACGTGCAGCTGGGCACGATCAATCAGTTCAGCCAGCTTGTAGGAGGCGTCCAGTGGAATGACTTCGTCTTCGCGGCCGTGGATGATCAGGGTTTCGTGTTGCAGGGCGCGGATGTCGTCCTCGTTGCTGGCCAGTCCATCCACCCAGCGCTGGCGAGGTGCCGGGAACATGGCCGCAAAGGATTCCTGGAAGCCGGGGCGAACGCTGGCCTGATACCGCATTTCCGCCAGCTCGTCGGTCAGCAGCCCCTTATTGAAGGCAAACACATCCATCAACCGACGCATGGCGTCCAGTGACGGCTGGTAACCCCAGACTTCGTCCAAACCCTTGGTGATCGGGAAGCTGACACCTACAGACCCCATCAACACCAACCGGCGAACCCGTTGCGGGTGTTCGATAGCCAGAGCCAGAGCGAGACCACCACCAAAGGAGTTACCCACCAGGTCCACCTGTTCCAGGCCCAGTTCATCCAGCACGCCGATGGCATGTTTAACCCAGCGTTCACGGTTGTAGACCTGGTCTTCGGGGCGTTCGCTGTAGCCGAAGCCCAGCATGTCCGGGGCGATCACCCGGCGATGCTTTGCCAGCTCGGGAATCACCAGGTGCCAGTTGGCCCAGGCGGTCACGCCGGGGCCGGAGCCGTGGATCATCATCAGCGGAAATCCGCCTTTGCCGTGATCATGCAGGTTGGTCCGGTAGCCGGCGGCGGTGATCTCGCGCCCGATTTCCGGGCTGTCTACAGGTGCGTTCATGGCTACCTCACAGTTTGATGCAGACGTTCTTCATTTCGGTGTAGAACTCCAGGGAGTGCACACCGCCCTCGCGGCCAATACCAGACTGCTTGCTGCCACCAAACGGTGTGCGCAAGTCCCGCAGGAACCAGCTGTTCACCCAGATGATGCCCGCCTCAATCTGACCCGCCACACGGTGGGCACGGCTCACGTTCTCGGTCCAGATCGCAGACGCCAGGCCGTAAGGCAGGCTGTTGGCCAGCTCGATGGCTTCTTCTTCACTGTCGAACGGGCGAATGTGGCAGCAGGGGCCGAAGATTTCGTCGGTAATCACCGCCGAATCGTCCGGCAAGCCGGTCCAGATCGTGGGCTGCACCCAGGCGCCACCAGCGTACTCTTCCGGCATGTCGGGCACACCGCCACCGGTCACCACCGTGGCGCCGTCGTCCACCGCTTTCTGGTAGTAGGACAGCACCTTTTCACGGTGCTTCAGGCTGACCAGCGGGCCGAAATTGGCCTTGTCGTCATCGGGCGGTCCGATACGCAGCTTTTCTGCTTCCGCTTTCAGGCGGGAGACAAACTCGTCAAAGATGGAACGTTCCACATAGACTCGTTCGGTGCCCAGGCACACCTGGCCACAGTTGACGAATGCAGAGCGCATGGTGCCTTCGATGGCCTTGTCCATATCGCAGTCTGCGAACACCAGGCCGGCGTTCTTGCCACCCAGTTCCAGGGAGATATCCCGGATGCCCTTGGCGGCCGCTTTCATGATCACTTCGCCGGTGCCGGTTTCACCGGTGAAAGTGAAGCCGTCTACGTCCGGGTGGGCCGTGAGATAGGCGCCGGCGGAATCGCCACCGAAGCCGTGCACCACGTTGTACACTCCGTCCGGCACGCCGGCTTCCTTCATCACTTCGCCCAGCAGAGCGGTGGTGGTCGGGGTTTCTTCCGACGGCTTAACCACCACGGTATTACCACAGGCCAATGCAGGGCCCACTTTCCAGGTCATCAGCAGCAAAGGCAGGTTCCAGGGGCTGATCACACCGATCACGCCCTTGGGACGGCGCACGGCGTAGTTCAGCGCGCCGCTGCCATCGGGCGTGGCCATTTCAAAGGATTCTGCCGCCACGTTTTTGACCATGTCGGCGAATACCTTGAAGTTGGCGGCACCCCGGGGGATGTCGATGTGGCTGGCCATGGACTTGGGCTTGCCGGTGTCCAGGCACTCCGCCTCCAGAAACTCGTCAAAGCGGTCGTTAATGCCGTCGGCCACCTTGTGCAGAATCCGGGTGCGCTCGTCCAGGGTCATCTTGCCCCAAGGGCCTTTCAAAGCGGCTCTGGCCGCTTTGACGGCCGCATCCACTTCATCGCGGCCAGCCTCGTGAACCTTGGCAATCACCTTGCCGTTCACCGGGTTGACGTTGTCAAACAGCTTTCCGTTGGCAGAGCCGACGTATTGGCCGTTGATGTAGTGTTTGATCTCTTTCATTGCTGCCTAGTCCTGTAAAGTTGAATCCTGTTTGGGCGTTCTCAGATCAGGTCAACACCGTCAAGAAACGCTCATTCAGTACCCGGTCGTGGTAGAAAATGGCCTTACCAAGTTGTTCGGCCTGCCAGGTCACTGGTTTGTGGTCCGGGTAGAAGTAATCGCCGCCACAGAACACTTCGTTGCGATTGCCGGACGGGTCAAAGAAGTAAATGGTCTTGCCGTGGGTCAGGCCGTGACGGGTCGGGCCGATATCGATGGAGGTATCGGTCATGGAGATCAGGTCTGCCGCCCGCAGCACGTCTTCCCAGGTTTCCAGGAAGAAAGACGCGTGGTGGAACTTGCCCTTCTCTTCATGGTGAATGAAGGCAATGTCGTGCTCTTTCATGGACACAGTCAGGAACTGGGCGATCCGGGTGCCTTCCGGGTCGAGCACCTGCTCGGCCAGATCGAATCCCAGAACATTCACGAAGATGTCGTAAACGGCGGCAAGCTCCGGCCCATAAAACAGGCAATGGTCGAAGCGCACGGCCTTCATCCCTTGCAGGCCGCGAGGCCAGGCTTCCGGGTTGACGCTGGAAACGCCCCACTTGCCGGTGTACTTCTTGTCGGCATAGAGTTCAAAGGCATGGCCGGAAGGCACGGCGAAACGAACGCGGCGGCCGCAATCCTTCAGTTCTTCCGCCGGCACCTGCTCCACCTCAACACCGTAGGCCACCAGGTCTTTTTCCAGGTTGACCAGGGTGTCTTCGTCCACCACCTTGAAGCCCATGAAGTCGCAGCCCGGCTCATCTGCCTCACGCAGTACCAGGGAGAACTTGTCTACCTCGGTCCAGGCTTTCAGGTACACCCGGCCCTGGTCGTCACGATCGGTTTCGATCATGCCCAGCAGCTCGGTGTAGTGTTTGACGGCTTCGCCCATATCGAGAACCCGGATCTGAACGTGGCCGGGACGCATTACACCTTTTTTCATGACAATCACCTCAACGGTTTTGTTGTTGTTTGCTTCGCAAGCGCCGCCTCAGGCAGAGGCACACACTCGATGGTCAAGTCGGTCCGCGGGTAGATCCGGCAAGCCAGGACCTCCCCTTTTTCAACGGCTTCAGGAGGGGCATGCACCTTGCTCATCTTGCCGCACTCGAAATCCCCCTCCAGAACCCGGATCTTGCAAAAGCCGCAGCCACCGCCCCGGCAGCCCACGGGCACACACTTCATACCCAGCTGTTCCATAGCCTTGAGCACGCTCTGGCCTTCCTGGCAGGTGAAGTGGTCACCCGTTGTGCGGTTGAACACCTGGAACCCGGCCATACCGCCTCCCGGTCAGATCTTCTTGAACAGGGCCGAACGCTGGGTGTCTTCCGCACCGTCGGCCGCTGTCAGGAATTTCTCCATGAAGATGTCCCGCTCGAACAGCCGGCCTTGCATCAGGGCGGTGATCGCTGCATCAATCATGGGAGGTGGGCCACACAGGTAAGCCTTGTTACCGGAAAACCGGCCATCAAAGTGCTCCTTGGCGGCGTCGTGCACGTAACCCCGGAAGCCCTGCCAGTCGGCATCGTCTTCGGCCTGGCTCAGGGCCGGCACGTAGGTAAAGTTGTCGTGGTCGCGATCCAGTGCCTCGAACAATTCACGGTTGTACAGTTCGGCCAGGTTGCGGGCGCCCTGGAACAACACGATCTTGCGTTCGTCGTTCTGCTCCAGCAGGTCGAGAATCATCGATTGCGGACTGGAAAGCCCTGAACCACCCGCGATGAAGATCAGATCACCAGGCTGGGAACTGCGCACAAAGAACTGCCCATAGGGGCCGGACAGGTTCAGTTCATCGCCTGCTTTCAGCTGCTCGTGGATGTAGGTGGTTGCAGCGCCCCCTTCAACCAGGCGAATGTGCAGCTCCACTTCATCGGGCTTGCCTGGCGGGTTAGCGAGTGAGAACGCGCGGGCACCCTCAACTCCGGGCACTTCGATGTTGATGTACTGGCCGGCCTGGAAGGTCATCGGGCGGTCCAGTTTCAGGTGCAGACCCTTGATGGTGGGCGACAGGTCAACAATATCCGTTACTGTCGCTACGTAATCCTCCACCGGGTAGCCTTCGAAGTCCGGGTCGACATCGATATCGGCTTCGATGGTCACGTCGCTTTCCACTGTGGCGCAGCAGGCCAGCACCTTGCCTTCGCCTCGCTCCACGTCCATCAGGGCAAACGGTGAAGCGTCGCCAATCTCGACGTCGCCCTCAAGCACCTGCACCTTGCAGGTAGCACAGGTGCCGTGACCGCATGCAAACGGCAACCAGACGCCCTGGCGGAGCGCCGCCGCGAGGATGGTCTGGCCTTCCTCCACTTCAATCTGCTCGCCAATCGGCTCGATAGTAACGGTATGACTCATAGCTGTGCCCTCAGTATCCGGCGTTCGCCATGCCTTTCAGGCCCGGCGTGGTAACCGTCAGCATGCTCTTGTGATCAATGCCCTGGTCTTTCAGGGTGGCATCCGCATTCGGGGTGAACGGCTCATCGTTCAGCAGCCATTCAGCATTCAGGAAGTCCGCTTTTGCAGATTCCGGGTGTGCTGCGGTGGCCGGCTTGAGGATCTCCTCCACCAGGGCACGGAAGGTCATATCCGGCTGCACCAGCAACGCAAACGGCGCGCAGAACAGCAGGTGGTCGGGCCAGTAGATATACAGCAGCTGCATGCCGTGAAAGTTTTCGACCTTGTCTTTCGGTTCAAACTTGTAGTCGTAAAGTGCGCTTACACTCATGATGGTCACCTTGTTGTTTTTGTGGGTGGTTCGCCCGGCGCCAGTGGCTACCGGGCGACTCCCGGGTCAGTATCAGGCGGCGTCCTGGTTCTCATCAGCAGGCTTTTCGCCCTTGATGGACATCCAGCGTTTGTGGTCCGGCGAACCGAGGTACTCGAAATTGTCCTCGCCGATGTTGATGTGGTAGTACTTCTGCACCACGGTCTCGACATCTTCGCCTTCGCAGTTACCCTGATAGATCTGATGCACCGGCAGCCAGGCCTGCACGTATTTTTCCGGCTCGTGCTTGAAAATGTCGCAGCAGGCTTCGGAGCAGAAATGGTAACGCTCGTCTTCATGAACCAACTGACGATGGCTCAACTTGGTGGGCGCGCCCATTTCGGTGAACAGGTTCGGCACCTGGCACACCTGGCACAGTTGCGGCAGGGTGTTGTTGTAGAAGCGACGGCCAGCGGCGGCCTCTTTCGCCAGGAACTCGTAGCGCGGACGGTAATACTTGTCGAAAGTGTCCGGGTACTTTTCAGACATCCAGTCCATTTCTTCCTTCTCTGGAACCCAGGTATGGAAGTTGGTGGCATGGCTATACTGGTAGAAAGTGGTCCACAGCTGGTGGCTCAGGTGATGCTTGGCATCGTTGGCCACGTCCTGGTACTTGGGCGGACGGATGCCGTAACGCTCCAGATCCTTGAACAGGGCTCCACCGTTCTGCTCGTAATACACTTCCCAGGCCTCGGCCCAGCTCATCACCTTGTTCGGCAGCATGTAGTCCATCATCATGCTGACCAGGCTGAGCAGGCGGAATCCGCGCCAGAACCACTTATCGATCCAGCGCTGAACAATGGGCACGTTGTCTTCGTGCTGCTCCAGGATGAACTTGATCACCTCCAGGCCCAGAGTCATGTGGCGTGCTTCGTCTGACTGGGCAGAGAAGCCGAAGGTCACGGTGGCCATGTCGCCGTTGTATGCGGCGCCCGACATAAACGGAACGAACAAGAGGTTAGTCAGCACATACTCGAACGAGAACGAAATGGCGGTCAGGAATTCGAAAGGACCAGCGGTGCGGGCATCGTCAAAGAACGACTTGGGCACCGACAGGAACCACACCCGGTCGTGCATGTGCGCTGCATCATGCAGGCCGTTAAAGTGCTTGTTGTAATGGCTCATGGCGTGTTGCTGGGTCTGCGAATGACGCAACTCGTCAATCGACTGCATCTGACAAGCCACCCGCGCACCAGTACCACTGAACTGACGACCTGCCTTGGCATATCCCTGGAAGGCCCCATGTTCCAACGGAGATACGCCACCGAGGAACAGCTTCAGGGCGTTGACGTAGCGAGCGTCTGAAATGTTCTGGTGGCCATTATTCTGGGCAAACGCATCAAAAATGGCGTACAGCTTCTTCTCTTTTTCCGCCTGATACTTCCAGTACGAATCCATGGTCAGACGGAATGGGTCTTCCCACTGAGACCAATCGGTAATCTTGATACCTTCAAAGTCCTCGTGCGGGAAAATGTCTTCTTTTTTCTGGTAGGTAGGCTCCCAACCCATGTCGCGGGTCAGATACTGGTATTTGTCTTTGAGATTCAATTTCTTGTTTTGAACAGCCATGATGATTCTCCCAATTATTTCCACTCAAGAATAAAATGGTCATCGTCCTCATCGACATTGCCGCCGATGCTGATGACATTTACGAGCATTTCCTGAACATCCCAATCGCGCCCCAGCTTTTCTTCCATCGTTTCCCGATTTATCACCAGGCGCTTCTCAGCCTGGATCCGGATCAACGCAGGCTGGTGCTGTATTTCCGCATGAGGGTTATCCTCCATAACCGCTTCGGCGAGATAGCGAGAGTCATCGTTGTCCTGAAATACAATGAATACCAACTGGCTCATGCTGAGACTCCCCTACTCTGCAGTCCGAATTTCTTCAGGCGGGTAGAAAGCTCCGCCCGGGCTTCATCCAGAGCGTCAATACCCACCGAGGCTTCTGCCAGTGGTTGGAGAGCGCTATAGATCTGCGGCTCCCACTGATCGATCCACGTCTGGAGCAGTTCGCAATTGGCTTCGCTCTCACCGGCGACGGCTTTGATCATGGCGTTGGTCCAGCGAAGGGATTCTTTGTACCAGTCGCGCATGAACTCGGTGAGCATGGAAACGTCTTCCGCACCCTGAGTCGCAAGCCAGGCATCCATTTTGTCGTACACCAGGGTGTACATCAGTCCATCCAACAGAATGTTCTGAACCAGGGTCAGTTCGAACCAGTCATCAACGACCAGGGTGTCCTCCACGAGTTTGCGCATGGGCTGCCACAGCTCGTCATCCATCCAGTAGCCTTTGGACTCGTCCAGTGCCTTACCGGTGCTACCGTCAATCATCAGAGCAATGCGAGACAGGTACTGACCAATGCCCAGACGATCCATCGCGGCGTAGATGTGCATCTGGGAAACAGTGGTGGCTACAGCGTCACCAGCGATCTTGCTGTTGTTCATGTTGGCGCCCAGTTCCACATGGCGCAGGGGCACCATCAGGCGCAGCAACAGCTTCTGGGTTTCTTCGGGCAGGCGGGTCAACAAGTTGCGCTTGTCGCAAAAGCCAAAGCTGGTCTCGGCGGACTCCTGCATTTTGGCCCGGTTGCCTACGTAGGCGCCGTAGTAGTACTGGCGGGGATCAGACACCGCGTACCAGTCGTCCATGCGGATGGCGGTACGGCGATCATCATTGAGCTCGTATCGGGAATCCCATTGGGGGCGATAGTGGAAGTTGGTTTTCGCCTCCAGGTCGTAGCTCGCTTCCTGATAGCGAGTCGCCGGCTTGTCACCAAATCGGCGCGCAATGTGGCTGTAGGTGTGACGAATGGGTTCCATCGAGGTGGTTTTGATTTCGATACTCATATCAACCTTTCCGTTTTGTTTTTGTGGATCAGATTGTGGGTGTTGCTTGTTTGGCTCAATAACGCTGGCCGCGCTCTCCGAAGCGCCACTTGACCATGTCTTCGTCGATCTCGCGGATCATGTCCGAATCCATATGGACCACGTTGTTGTGCTTGCAGAAGATCTCGAAGGCTTCCCGTGGCAGCACAAGCTCGACGAACAGCTCCGGATAACCAATCGCAAAATCGAATTCCACGAATTTGTCACCTGGCTCGCTGCGGACCCGGATATAGCGGGTCATTTCGTTAAAGGTCTTGGCTTCTGGCTGGTTCGTCATAGTGAGCCCCGTTTATGTTTATGTTTGTGGTCGGCTTGCAGTGTACTGAGCAACGGCTGTGCCACTTCGGAGACGACCACCACGAGAAAGTATGTAGACCAATGTTTTTGATAGGTTTTTCAGGATCAAACGAACGCTTCAAGCGGTTAAAACGAGCTCCGAACTTCGGCTCGAGAGGGGTTCTTTTTTCACCAAATGATCAAAACCAAGGGTGATCTGACCAAATGCTCAGACCAAGGCCCAATTCAACGATCACCTCCATTTTTTTACTATTTGGTTGATTTTTGACCTTGATCAGGTGTTAGATGATCAATTAACGAGCTCCGAATGAGCTGTTCCCCGCCTACAACTATAAAAGGGGTCTCCGACCATGGCTGTCAGTTACAAGCCACAACTGAACTACACCGATTTCAAGGATCTGACGGAGCAGATTCATTTCCAAAGCTCGGAAGGCAAGATCTGGTTTGGCGAGCAGCGGATGCTGCTGATGAACCTCACCTCTCTGGGTGCGTTTCGCCGTGAGATCGTCAACAGCATGGGCGCAGAGAGAGCCAAGGGGTTCTTTCTGCGGCTGGGTTATCTGTCTGGTCTGAAAGATGCCGAGCTGGCCCGCAAACTTCGCCCGCATTGCAGTGAGCTGGACATTTTCCTGGCAGGCCCCCAGTTACACTCGCTCAAAGGCATGGTCAAGGTGATCCCGCTGGAAATCGATCTGGACCAGGAAACCGGCGATTTCTATGGCCGCCTTGAATGGATTGACTCCTGGGAAGTGGAAATCTGCAAAACCGAACTGGGGCAAATGAGCGAGCCGGCCTGCTGGGTTTTGCTGGGGTACGCCTGCGCCTATACATCGTCATTCATGGGGCGGGAAATTATCTTCCGGGAGGTGAGTTGTCGGGGTTGTGGCGACGAGAAATGCATTATTGAAGGCAAACCGGCAGAGGAATGGCCGGATGCAAAAGAATTTTCCCGCCACTTCAAAGCAGACCCGATCATTGAAGAGCTCTACGACCTGCAGGAGCAACTGAACTCCCTGCGCAGTACCCTGCAGCGACAGCAGGGCCAGTACTACGGCATCGGCCAGTCGGCTTCCTATAACAAAGTGTGCAAGATGATCGACAAGGCAGCCCAGGGCAAGGTGTCTGTGCTGCTGCTCGGTGAAACCGGCGTTGGTAAGGAGGTCATCGCCAAGAGTGTTCACCTCCGCAGCGAGCGGGCTGACGGCCCGTTCATCGCCGTCAACTGCGCTGCCATTCCGCCAGACCTGATTGAAGCCGAGCTGTTCGGGGTGGAAAAAGGCGCCTATACCGGCGCCAACCAGGCCCGTGAGGGTCGCTTCGAACGCGCCCACGGCGGCACGATTTTTCTGGACGAAGTGATTGAACTGACCCCTCGGGCCCAGGCAACCCTGTTACGGGTTCTGCAGGAGGGCGAGTTGGAGCGGGTGGGCGACAACCGTACCCGCAAGGTGAATGTCCGGGTGATTGCCGCGACTAATGAAAGCCTTGAGCAAGCGGTCGAGCAAGGCCGGTTCCGGGCCGATCTGTTCTATCGCCTCAACGTGTTCCCGGTACAGATTCCGGCCTTGCGGGATCGCCTGGAAGACCTGCCTCTGCTGGTGGGGCACTTTCTTGAAAAGTTTCACGCCCAGTACGAGAAGCGCACGCTTGGCCTCTCCGACAAGGCATTGTCGCTGTGCATGAGCTACCACTGGCCGGGCAATATCCGGGAACTGGAGAATGTGATTGAGCGGGGGGTGATCCTGACCGACAACAACGAAACCATCAGTCAGGATGCCCTGTTTGTGACTCCGCCCGCGACGGACAAACAGCCAGGTGAGCGTATTGATGAAGAAGGCAATATGCGGTCCGGCCCACCGGAAGGCGGCACGAGCAGCTGGTCAGATACGATTCTGGGGGCTGGAATAAGCCTGGATGAGGTAGAGGAAACCCTGATGCGCCAAGCCATGGAGCAAGCCAATCAGAACGTCTCCAAAGCCGCCCGACTGCTGGGCCTCACTCGCCCCGCCCTAGCTTACCGCCTGAAGAAATCCGGCATTCTTGTTGAAAGCTGACCAGCAACCTGACTCTTGCAGCAACAGGGATGTTGCAACACTTGACCGCCGCCTTACGAAATGGACAACCCGCCAGATCACTTGATCATTTGATTAAAATAAAACCCTGACAGCCCCCCTCTGCTTTTGCCTCCAACCCTTCTAGAAACAAAATATTTACATATTATTCAATACGTTAATCAATCACCATTCCAAATGGCACAGCCGTTGCTGATGGCATTGTCAGTCGCTTTTCACAACAACAAAGACGGTGACAAAACAATGCAAAACGCTTTCCTGCGCTCGAAGCGCAAAACGACGGTGGCTGTCGCGATGGTCGGCGCATCGTCGCTTATCCTGACCGGGTGCGAAGCACCGCTTAATCTGGAATCCGTCAGGGCGGTTTCAGAGCAACCCTCAAAACGCACAGATTTCTACCAGGCCATGGCCAGCAACCACCAGGTGATTGTGGTGTCTGGCAATGATGGGGTTCTCCTGGCCAGTGATGACCAAGGCGATACCTGGAAGCGGCTACCGGTCGACGCCGCCAGCAGTTTCCTGGCCATGGATGTGTGCCCCGACAACTCCTTTATCGCGCTGGCCTTCGACAACCACATCTGGCACGGCACAGCCGATGCATCCGAGTGGACAGCCCACGCCATGCCCAGCCAGGAGCAGATGATGACCGCGGCCTGCGGGCCCGATGGTAGCTGGGTCGCCGCAGGCAGCTTTACCACCGTTCAGTTCAGCACCGATCAAGGCGAAAACTGGGACGAAACCTCTCTCTACGAAGACGCCATCATCAACAATCTCCAGTTTGTCAGTGACGAGCAGGTGATCGCCACCGGCGAATACGGGCTGGTTCTACGCAGCGACGACAGTGGCATGAACTGGGAAATCGCCGGCCGTGCTCCGGACGAGTTCTACATTCACGCCAGTTACTTCGCATCTGAGTCTGAAGGCTGGGTAGGTGGCCTGAACGGCTTCATCTATCACACCACGGACGGCGGTGAGAGCTGGGATCAGGTGCCGACCGAAACCTCCGCACCGGTGTTTGGCTTCATTCCGGGTGCAGGTGCCGTCTACGCCCTGGCCGATAACGCCACGGTACTGAAACTGGGCGATGCCGGCTGGAGAAAGATCTCGGAATCCAGCCAACCACTCTACCTGAGAGCCGGGCTGGCTCTGCCAGACCATCGCCTGTTGGTGGCCGGTGGCCGGGGCCTGCTCTTCGACCTTGAACTCCCCACGGCCCTTGCCGCCAGTAAAGACTGAGGATTCCCACCATGTCCCAACTGCATCGTTTCACGCATTTGCTGCACCTGTTGGAAGTGTGGATCTTCAACAATCCACGCAAGGTGTTGTCGTTAATTGCCATTCTCACCCTGATGTTTGCCCTGCGCATTCCGGGGCTCAAGATTTTCACCGATTTCGCGGACCTGTTGCCGCAACAGCACCCCTACATTGAGCTGCACAACAGCATCAAAGACAGCTTTGGCGGCGCCAACGTGCTGGTGGTTGGTGTTGAATTCGAAGAAGGGGACATTTTCACCAACGAGAACCTGGCGCGGATTGATCGCATTACCCAAGCGGTGGACAGCCTGCCGGGGGTCAACCACAACCTGGTGTCCAGCGTTACCCACCGCAATTCCCGGAAGGTGTGGCTGACGGAAGTCGGCAGCATCAACTCCGAGCCTTACTACGATTCCACCCGGGGCCTGTACTCACCGGAGGCTCTTGAAGCCATGCGTGCGGATGTGGCTGCCAACCCGCGGGTTTACGGCCCCCTGGTGTCACCGGACCTAAAGATGGCCCTGGTGAAAGCCCAGCTGATTGAAGGCCAACTGGACTACGAAACAACCTTCGCCCAACTCCAGCAGCTTCGGGCCAATGAAGCCGCCGAAGGCGTCAATATCTACGCCACCGGCCAACCAGTCTTGGTGGGCTGGGCCTATACCTACATGGATCAGATCCTGCAGATCTTCATTTTCACCGTGCTGACCATGCTGGCCCTTCTGATCTTCCATTTCCGTAAAGCGTACGGTGTGCTCATCCCCCTTGGAGGCGTTCTGGTCTCAACGATTTGGGGGCTTGGGATTATCAGCCTGCTGGGCTACAACCTTGACCCCCTTGGGCTGGTAATCCCCTTTTTGATCGCCGCACGGGCCATGAGCCACGGGGTGCAGCTGGTCGAGCGCTACTACGCCGAAACCCTGGTATTGGGCAGCGGCCCCAAGGCAGCCAAAGCTACCTTCGACAGCCTGTTCCGCCCCGGCTCACTGGGCGTGGTGTCAGATGCCATCGGCCTGTCCCTGATTGCCATTGGCTCGATTCCCCTGAACACCCACCTGGGCATTTACGCGTCCCTGTGGGCGATCACCGTGGTGTTCACGGTGTTGATTGGTGTGCCGCTGCTGCTCTCCATTCTGCCCACCCCGAAAAATCCGGAAATCCGGGAAACCGCATTGCGTCACATTGGTTCCACCTGCTCCCGTACGGTCACCAAACCGGGGGCGGCACGGTTGATACTGGCGTTCGCCGCGGTCGCCATGCTCGGAGGCTTGCTGGCGTCTTCCAATGTGCAGATTGGTGATTCCGAACCAGGCTCTCCAATTCTGTATCCGGACCACGATTACAACCTCTCTTCCAGAATCGTTAACGACCGCTTTCCGGGTTCCGAGGAACTCTACATCGTTGCCGAAACCAGCGAGAACGGCGGTCTGAAGCGGCCGGAAGTGCTGGCGGCACTGTCCGATCTGCAAGCTCATATGCTGCTCGACCCGGAAGTAGGCGGCACCAAGGGCCTGCCAGACCTGATCAAGCAGGTTAACCGCCTGATGCACAACGACGACCCCCGCTGGTACCAGATTCCCCACGATGCCGGCTACGTGGGCGGATTGATGTTCACCTACATGGCTTCCAGCCCGGTTCCCGGCGCTTTGGACGAGTTCAACGATACCGACGACCGCGTCGCCAACCTGGTGTTCTATTACAAGGACCGCCAGGGCGAGACCATCCGCCGCGCCATTCACATGGCCAAGGAGTGGATTGACGCGAACGGCGACAGCGTGGAGGGTCTGAACATCCGCCTTGCCGGTGGCACCCTGGGTGTGGCCGCCGCCATGAACGAGTCCGCGTTCGAAACCAACGTGATTGTTCTGCCCCTGGTGTTCCTGCTGATTTTCATCTTCGTGATGCTGTTCTACACCTCCTGGCACGCCGGGCTGATGATGCTGTTGTCGATGCTGTTCGCCACCACGCTGACCTACGCCTACATGGGCATCAAGGGGCTGAGCATTGATATCAACACGGTACCGGTGATTGCCGTTGGCATTGGTGTGGGTATCGATTACTCCATCTACATGATGGATCGCATCCGGGAAGAAATGGCCAAGTGCCAGGATCTTCGCGAGGCGGTGCGTCGCGCAATATCCACCACCGGTATGGCCATCAGCTTTACCGCCCTCACCCTGATGGCCGGCATCGTGATGTGGGTGATCTTCTCTGACCTGCGTTTCCAGTCCGATGCCGCGTTGCTGCTGTGCGTGATGATCGTGATCAACGGCCTGGCCGCCATGCTGCTGGTGCCTTCCTGGGTGCTCAGTTTCCGCCCCCGTTTTATCACCGATGTGTACGCCGATGAAGACGGCATCCTGCATTCCGACCACAGAACCCCGAAATCAACTCCCTCTTCCGCTCCAGCCATGAAGCAGGAAGACGGATTTGTGCCAGGAGAACCGTACCGGGCCTGAGCCCGGTACCAACTCCCCAAAACCTGTAACGAGGACAAGCCATGCAAATAAAAACAAGAGGCCTGAGATTCTGGTGCTACACCCTGGCGGGTGGGGCCAGTCTGGCGCTGCTACCAATGACCACCACCGTGGCCGCGGAAGACACCCGCTTTAACGGCTACGTGGAAAACGCAACCTACGGGCGGGAGGGCGTTGGCCTTTCCAAGTTCCGTAACACCCTTCAGTTAGAGGCTCAGAAACGCGCTGGCGACATGGGCATCTTCAGTAACGTTCGCTTCAACGCCATCCTGCGGGGTAGTTACGATGGTGTTTATGATCTGAATGATGACGAGTATGGCCGTAACGCCGGCGGGCCGATTCAATTACAGGATCTTGCCCAGGGCTCCGTACCCCATGGCAGCGGTGTTGGCAGTCCTGCCAGCGCGATCCCCTTGCCGCCGGGAAACACCTTCGGCTTTGACACTACCCAAAACCCGAACGACGGCATGGTGGTACTGGGCGAACACCTGCACGGGCAGGACAACGGCGTAGCCTTTGGTGTTCCCGTCCGGCCCTGCGACAAAGACGACCGGGGCTGTATCCAGGGCTACCTGGATAAAGATTCAAATGAGATGAGGTTCCAGGAATTCAACGACCGGGCCGACTTCATCCGTGAACTCTACGCCGATTTCGACATTAACTTCTCCAACGGTAATATCCTGAGTACTCGTGTGGGTAAACAGCAGGTGATCTGGGGCCGAACCGACCTGTTCCGGGTGCTCGATGTGATCAACCCGGTCGACTTCTCCCGCAACAACATCTACGACGAACTGGAAGATATCCGGATTCCGATGTGGATGGTTCGTACCGACTACCGCATGGGGCCCACCGAAGTCTTCGACGGCCTGGCGTTTGATGATCTGAACTTCCAGGTGGTCTGGAACTTCGACAAGTTCCGGCCCCATGACATTGGCCAGTGTGGCCAGCCAAATGTGATTCTGGATGCCGGCTGCTTTTTCCGGGGCATGAATAACCTCTGGGAGAATGGTGGCACCGTGGCCAACTTCGCGGGCGCCACTCCTGACGGGGGGCTGGCAACAGACTTCGGCCCTGGCCAGATCGGTATCCGCAAGGCGCACATGCCCAGCTGGAGCCTGTCCAACACCCAGCTTGGTCTGAAGATGGAAGGGGTTTACGGCGATCTTGGCTTCTCGCTGAATGCGCTGACCTACCGTTCACAGCTGCCCTCGCTCCGTGGAGGCATACCCGCCCAGAACGGGTTCACAGGTGAAACCGGCGTTTGGCCGAGCCTGATTGCGTTCGACATTCACTTCCCGCGGGTCAACCTGGTGGGCGGTTCCCTCGATTACTACTCACAAGGCATCGATACCGTATTCCGGGTCGAAACCGCCTATACCTCCGGTGAGGAGTTCGCCAACACCCTCCGTGAACGGCTCTACTCCGAATCCGATGTTCTGCGTTACGTGATCGGTGCAGACAAGAACATCTTCATCCCGGCGCTGAACGAAAGCCAGGCGTTCCTGTTCTCAGGCCAGATCTTTGGTCAGCACATTCTGGATCACGAACGTGAGCAGCGCACCTACGGCGAGGCCGGTATCCCCGACTGGGAACACAACTGGACCGCGACACTGCTGATCAAGGGCTTCTACATGAATGGCCGGCTCAGCCCCCAGCTCATCACCGCTCACGATTTCCGTGCCCAGGCCACCGCCCTTGCACCGTCTGTTGAATGGCTGGTGACCGATCGGTTCAAACTGACCGCCGGCGGCAACTTCAAAGTGGGCACTGGCGCCCGCAAGTTTGACGACTGCCGCTCCTGTAACCCCTGGGATCCGTTCACACAAACCCCGGGCGTTGTCGGACACCAGCCGGGTGAATCCGCAGGTCTCTCCGGCTATGAACCGCTCGGTCGCTTCCAATCCGGCCCCATCGGCATGGCCCAGAAGGAAGATGAAATTCAGCTGACCGCCCGTTACAGCTTCTGATTACAAGAGGACAGAACCATGAGAACCCTAACCAAACCAACGCTGCTTTCCCGGTGCTTGGCCGCCGGCCTGGCCACCGGCATGCTGGCCTCACTGGCCCATGCCAGTGACGACGTTATCGAGAACTCTTTTTTCCCATATAACGATTCGGTGCCTACGAAAGAGGGCCTGAACACCGGCCTGGTGATCGACCAGTCTAACGTGGCTGAATTCAAAGATGTGATTGACCCGGCCTTCTACACGTTTATCGAGAATGGCTGGACTTCCATCACTGTGGGTGACACCACCTCCTTCGGATTAAATGAAGGATACATTGACGCCACCCGCGCCGCCCTTGGCCAGGTATCGCTGGGTGACCAAGTGGGTGAGATCAACGGCTGGCAAGCCGGCCGCCCGTTCCCGGAAGAGCCGGATGCCAACGACCCGCGCGCTGGCGAGAAGCTGGCGTGGAACTACAAGTACGGTTACAACTGGGGCGACAGCGCCGCCATTTACCCGTTCTACTGGAAGTACCGGGACATGAACTCCGGCAAGCTGGAGCGCACCATCAAGTTCAACTTCCACTTCCTGAACTTCAAGGGTCGGGTAAACCAGGAACCGACGCCGGAAATCACCCCCAACCCGTCTGACCTGTTCCGTGCCATCTACGTGCAGGTACTGGACCCGGCCGATGTGCGCAACACCCAGTTGCTGATTCACCGCGCCGCAGATGACCTCAAGCGCGACAACTCCTGGCTGTACCTGGGCTTCCAGCGCCGGGTTCGTCGCCTGGCCACCGGCCAGGTAACCGATGCCTTCCTCGGCTCAGACCTGATGATCGAGGACTTTGAGGGCTACAACGGCCGAATTTCAGACATGAACTGGACCTACAAAGGCACCCGGAACATGCTGATGCCGTTCTACAACCACAACGACCTGGAACTGGATACCGAGACCCACCAGGACAGCGATGGCTACCAGGTTGTGGCCTTCGGCGGCCAGGGTGGCTGCTTCCCAAACATCACCTGGCAGCTGCGCAAGGTCTACGAAGTGGAATCGGTGCCGGTGGATGACAGCCACCCGCTGTCGCGCCGGGTTCACTACATGGACGCCCAGACCTTCACTATCCCGCGCACGGTGTCTTATGACCGCAAGGGCAGCATGTGGAAAACCTTCACCATCGGTCAGGCCCATCCGGACCATCACCTGCCCAAGAACAAGGGCAGCGGCGTGTCTATCGATGACAGCTTTAGCATGATCGATGTTCAGGCCAGCCACTGCACCACCGGCCAGTTCAAGGGCCAGGTTGACCCGGAGATGTCACCGCCACAAATGTTCAACGTGCAACACATGCGCGCAACAGGCAGCTGATCGGCAAGTCGTAGTTGCTCTCCTTTGGGCCCGCTGTACGGGCCCCTTTTTCATTTCGGAGCGTAGAATATGTCAGACGCACTCCACACTCCCCTCACAGTGGTGGTTTCCCGCCGGGTAAAAAAAGGTGAGGAATCGGCCTTTGAGCAACTCAGCAGCCAGATGACCGAAAGGGCCGCCAGCTTCCCGGGTTATCTGGGTGCCACCATGTTCCGGCCCTCCTCGCCGGATGACCCGGAATACCGGATTGTCTTCAAGTTCAGGGACCGGGACACCCTGACCGCCTGGGAAGACTCCCCCGAAAGAGCCGAACTGCTTGAGCAGATTGAAGCGCTGCTGGCAAAACCCAGTGAGCGGGAAGTCACCTCTGGCATTGTCACCTGGTTTACCCTGCCCGGTCAGAACCCGGTCAAACCGCCACCCAAGTGGAAAATGACCTTCGTCAGCTGGCTGGCCCTGTATCCCGCCGTCACCCTGGTGTTCCTGCTCTTTGGCGACCTGCTGGCACAGATCCCGCTGCTGCTGCGCACCATGGCGGTCACCATCGTGGTCATGCTGCTGATGAGCTACGTGCTGATGCCACGGATGACCCGCTGGTTTGCCTTCTGGCTGTTTCCGAAAAAGAACCACGATGTTCGTTAACGGCAAGAAGGATCTTACCCGGCAATGACCAACCTGCCTGTTAGCCGGTCTCAGTGGCTCGCGCTGGCCCTGATTCCATTATTGTCTGCAGCGTTGCTGTTCAGCCCGGTGGTGGACTGGTTTGAAGGCCCGCAGCTGCTATCGGCCTTGCTGGTGATGGCCGGGCTTGTGCTGTTCGCCACCGGCGCCATGCCGGAGTTTGTCACTGCCCTGCTGGTGCTGACCCTGGCCATGCTGTTGTCGCTGGCCCCGGCCGAGGTGGTGTTTTCCGGGCTCACCTCAACCGCCTGCTGGCTGATTGTGTCGGGGCTGGTGATCGGCATTGCCATCTCGGAAACCGGCCTGGCCCAGCGGGTGTCAGACCTGTTTACCCGCCACCTGGATGCCAGCTATACCCGGTTGATCGCCGGCATCGTGGTGATTGGCATTGTGCTGGGCTTTGTCATGCCGTCCTCGGTGGGGCGTATTGTTCTGTTTATCCCCATCGCGCTGACCATCGCCCACAGCTGTGGCTTTGAGCCTGGCAGCAACGGCCAGAAAGCCGTCGGGCTGGCGGCGGCCTTCGGCAGCCATCTGCCCACCTTTGCCATTCTGCCCGCCAATGTCCCGAACATGATCATGATCGGCTCTGCCGAGAAGATTCATGGCTGGAGCCCGATGTTCGGGGAATACCTGTTGCTGCACTTTCCGGTGCTGGGCATCCTCAAGGCCATCCTGCTGGTGGTTGTGCTGGTGCGGTTGTACCCGGACAGCCCGAAACCGGCTCCGCAAGCGGGCCCCGGCCGGCCTTTCAACTTCACGGAATCGCGGCTGATGGTGATTCTTCTGGTGACCCTCGGGTTCTGGCTGACCGACACCTGGCACCAGATATCGGCGGCGTGGATTGGCCTGGCGGCAGCCACCCTGCTGCTGATGCCCGGTATTGGCATGATCTGCACCCAGAGCTTCAACCAGAAAGTGAATATCAGCTCGATTCTGGTGGTGGCCGGCCTGCTGGGCATTGCCGGGCTGATCAACCATCAGAACATCAGCGGCATTCTGGGCGGCCATGTACTGGCCTGGCTGCCGCTGGAGCCGGGGCGGGATTTGGCCAACTTCCTTACCCTGTCACTGGCGGCAACCGCGACCGGCATGGTCACCACCCTGGCCGGCATTCCGGCAACGCTCACCCCTCTGGCTGGCGCCATGAGCGAGATGACCGGCTTCAGCCTGGAAGCGGTGCTGATGACCCAGGTTCTGGGCTTCTCCACCATCATCTTCACCTACCAGTCCGTGCCCCTGATGATGGCCATGCCCCTGGCCGGAATTCCCATGCGCCATGCCGCCCGGTTGTGCCTGATACTGGCCGCCCTCACCATCGTGATTCTGTTTCCGCTGGATTACCTGTGGTGGAAGTGGCTGGGGTGGATCTGAGGCGACAGCGCGCCCCAGCCCCGGTTCTGATTGTCCCTACAGGTGGTTCATCAGTGCCCGCAATTGTGCGTTATCGGGGTATTGTTGCAACAGGGCCTGGGTCACTTGCCGGGCTTTGTCCTTCTGGTCCAGCTGGAACAGCGCAACCGCGTACCGGTAGCCAAACAGCCACTGGCCGGGCACCAGTTGATGGGCCCGTTCCAGATCCGCCAGCGCCGCCGGGTAGTCTTGCAGGCGAATGCGGATCAGCCCCCGCAGGTGAATCAGTTGGGGTTCGTCAGGGCTGTGTTCCAGGGTTTGATCAATGGCCCGGACCGCTTCCAGGTTACGGTCGCCGGAACGGAGAATATCGGTCAGCAGGATGGTGGCGGGCACATAGCCCCGGTCTTTGGCCAGTGCACGTTTGAGTTGTTGCTCAGCCTTGTAGACATAATCCCCGGCCATCAGGTATCGGGCTTTCAGCACACTGCCCGCGGGCAGGTCTGACTGCATATCAACATAGTGCTCGTATTCCCGCTTGACCCCGGCCCAGCGTTCGGAGTCCGGCAGGCTGCCGCTCCACACCATGGATTCAAAGGCCGCCAGCCTGACCGCCAGTGATTCATCAGCCAACCCCTGCTCGGCAAGGCTCCGGACCCAGCCCGTCTCGCCATGCCTGAGCACACGATAGGCGCTCTCGCGGATCACCGCATGATCGCTCTGGGCCAGACGCGCCACCACCGACATGTGCCGGGCCACGAGGGCGTCCCCGTGCTGTTCCAGCAGCGTTGCCCGGCGAATGGCAGGCTCGCCCTCATCGGCCAGATAGGCCAGAACCTCTGCCAGGTTACGTTGCTGAACGTGATGCCACGTGTCCGGCTGGTAAAGATCCGGATACCAGCTCCCGACGGTGTCCATCGACCAGGCACGATCCCGGTCTGTGTGGCACGCCAGGCAAACATCAGGGCTGCCGGATGCCTTCGACACATCTGGCCGGGGCACCATGAAACTGTGCTCCCGCCGGTCATCGATTCCCATAAACGTGGCTTCGGGCATGTGGCAGCTTACGCACTGCTCACCTTCGCTGTTGCGGGGGTGATGGTGGTGATCCGGGGTATCGTAGTCACCGGCGTTGTGGCACTGGGCACAGACACCGTTGCCTTCAATCTTGAGCTTGCCGGTATGGGGGTTATGGCAGTCGCTACAGACAACACCGGCCTGGAACATCTTGCTTTGTTCAAAGGAGCCCAGCACAAATACCTCTTCCCGGACTCGCCCATCAGAGTAATACAGCGGCTGGTCCAGCCGGCTCAGGCTGAACTGGTCGTGTACCTGGCCACCGGCGGAATCCGTCAGGCTGGTGCGCAGGGAATGGCACTGGCCGCAGGTGGCCACCTGTTTGGAACCAGGCTTGGCCCCTTTCAGGCGAGGTGGCTGTTTTCCTTCGCTCACCAGCCAGGCCCCCACCGCCGCCAGTTGCACACCGGCGGCCAGGGAGTCTCCGCTTTGCTGCGCAGAGGCATGGTCCAGAGCCGCATCATGGCAAGCGGTGCAACTCACGGCCACGTGCTGCCACTCGGTGTGGTATCGGTCTTCCACCGGGGCGTAGTTACGCTCCAGCCCGGTGGAATGGCAATCGGCGCATTGGTTGTTCCAGTTCTGGTAAATGCCGGTCCAGTGCATGGCATCACCGGGCCGGTTCTGCCCCGGTTCGTCTAACCGGAACCAGCGTTGGCCACCCTCGGACTTGCTGCGGGTATCCCAGGCAATGTTGAAAGCCTGAAGGCGGCCATCGCCAATATCAATCAGGTACTGTTGCAGCGGGTAAACCCCGAAGGTGTAGCGGACGGTCCACTGGCGTTTTTCGTCACCCTCCCGGGTGTGAATAACGAATTGCCCGTCTTTCTCCAGGAATTGAACGGCGAGCTCTGAGTCTTGATAGTGGGCGCCGGAGAAATCACCGGCCACCGCCTCCGGGCTGGCTTCCGCCATGGCGACGGCGTGCTGGGAGCGGGACCATTCGGCCACTTCCCCTTCATGGCAATCCACACAAACAGAAGGGTCGGCCACAGCGGTACCGCCGGTCAGCACCAGCAGACCGATGGCTAATAGCCTCCAGCCTCGCTTCATCATATCGTTCAATTCCATGTTACTTCAGCACCCATTTCACCAGATCATAAACCCGAATTCCCGGAATATCCTGCGACCACCCCTGTAAGCCCACGACTTGCAAAGGCTGGCCCAACTTTCGGGATGTGGCCTGCCGCTTGCTTGATTTATGATAAAGATCGCTAAGATCCCATTGGCTGAACACACAAAAACAACGACTCCGCCATGAACGAAAAACAGGTTCCATTCCGATACAACGTGGGTGTGCGCTCTCCCGATTTTGAGGAGGCAAAGGCCTTCATCAATGCCCACATTGAAGACCGCGAGGTTGCCCCTCTGTCTCACAACGGCCGGGCCGAGAACCTGCTAACCTTGCAGCCCGTGGGCAGCAGCTCGCTGTTCGGCGCCATGTGGTCCGAGAAGGTTCACATTCAGTCCGAAACCCAGCAGACCTTTCACGCGGTTCTGGTGCTGTCGGGCAACATCTATTGCAAATCCCTGGATACCAACGTGCCAGCCGACAGCCTGGTGTTGACAGCGCCGGGCAAGCAGGCAGACCTGGTCTGGGAAAAAGGCACCCGGGCCGTGGTGATGAGCCTGGCGCGCCAGAAACTGATCGACACCCTGGGTGTCCCGGACCTCAGCTTTCTCAGGGAAACCAACGCCTTTATCCCCGGCAATCATCAAGACGCCCTGGTGTTGAGAAACGCCATTACCTGCCTGGCGCAACAACACGAAATCTGTCAGGGGCGGATAGACCCGGCGGTTCAGTCCCAGTGGGAAGGCTTGCTGCTGGCACAATTTGCCAACCAGTTGCACCGTGAGGGCCTGGAAAACCCGTCGATACTCCCGAGCCGGATTCGCCTGGCAACGGAATGGATACTGGCGCATATTCGCGAACCTATCTCGGTGTGCGACCTGCTGCGGATCACCGGCGCCAGCCGGCGGTCGCTGGAATCCGGGTTTCGTACCTACCTCAACACCACGCCGGCAAAGTTTATTCTGTGCCACAAACTCAAAGGCGTTCGGGAGTTACTCCGAACCAGCCCCGACATCAACATCGGCGATGCGGCGTTTTCCTTCGGCTTCAACCACCTGAGCCACTTTACCCGCCAGTACCACGAAGCCTTTGGCGAGCTGCCTTCGGAAACCCTGCGGCAGTGCCGTGCATCCCGGGTTGTGGTCAGTAAAAAGGCCCGGCTCGATTCGGTTTAATGCCGAATCTCCCCGGGCAAGACGCTTTCAGAGTCAGAAGGTTAGGTTAAAGCCAATGGCGTAATTGGTATCGGTCACGAGCGCCCCTTGCGGGCTGACAACCGGCTTATCGTATTGGCCGGTTTCTGCCCATACCTTCACCTGAGGGGTGATTCGCTGCTCGAGCTTCACGGTGTAGACGGAGTTGTCCGCCGCCGAGTAATCGTGATCCTTTTCCTTGTAGCCCACCGCTATGCCAGCACCGCCTTCGGTGATGTATTGGGCAGAGACACCGTAGGAATCAAAATCGGCCTTGCCTTGCGGGTCCAGTGGGTATGGCGCATTCCGGTTGTTTTCCCAAACCGCACCCAGGGCCAGACCACCCAGCTGGTAACTCACGCCAGCGGCAGAGATCAGGTAATCATCCGTGGCAAACGGCGGCAGTTGCTCCTGCACCAATTGAGTGGTTCCGATGGCGAATCCGAGGTTGTCGCCCTTATGAACCAGTCGCACCGAGCGACCATCGGCATCTTTACCGTTACTGTCGTTCAGGGTGATCGCCGCGAATACCAGCTTGGTCTTCATAAACCAGGGGGTATGGTAGGCAAAGGTACCTGAGGTCCGATCCGGCTGGGCGAAGATGCCATCGGGCCGTGGGTCTGCCCGGGACACGTTGTATTCATAGTGGTTGATTGGCCCGTAGATATCCGTCCACTGGCCACTGGTGCCCCGGGGCGCCGCCACAAACAACCCGTAGCGGGTTGGCAGCCAGAACTTGGCCTCTTTCACATGCACATCGGCTTCACCATCACGGCCGGTGGTGGGGTCATCGGCGCTGTTGGCGGCCCAGGCAAGGTCCACCTCAACGGCGTAGTTCAGGTTCAGGCCTTGATCGATGGCCGCTTTGCCTTGCAACCCGAGTTCAAGTTCAAAAGCTTCTGCTTCCGCGTCTTTTCCTTCGATCTTCAGGGCACCGGCATTCAGGTTCCCGTAGAAGTTCGGTTTATCCAGCTCGACCGCGAGGGCCGGGGTGGCGGCGGCTGCGCATACCGCAGCCGCCAGCAGTGTCTGTTTCAGTTTCATGGCGTATCTCCTGTTTTCTGACATGGGGTCGGGTTACTCAACACACTTGCCGTACAGGCAGGTGGTGAAGCTGTATCCAACTCTCCGCATGTCGGCAGGGTCAGCTGCGATCACGCCATTGCGCTTGACGTACTTGTCCCACTCAGCCAGCAGTTGTTTCAGCTTTTCAGGTTCCTTGCTGGCCAGGTCCGTGGTTTCAGTAGGATCAACAGCCAGATTGAAAAGCTGCCACTCGCCCGGGCCATAAGGTGGCTCCATCAGTCGAATTTTCCAGTCACCCATGCGCACCGCCGAACGGCCATAGAGCTCCCATCCAACAACCCGGTTTTCCGGCGCGTTACCGTTCAGGCCGGGCACCATCGAAATGCCTTGAACCTCGAACACTTCCCGGCCCTTGTAGGGGCTGGTAGGAACATCGATACCCGCCAGTTCCAGGAACGTCGGCATGATGTCCATCACATGGAAAAACTCGTGGTTGATTTCACCGTTGGCGTCTTTGCCCGGCAGGCTGAGGATAGCCGGCACCAGAAAACCACCCTGGGTTGGGTAGCCTTTCCACATCGGCCAAGGCGTGGCACTTACCTGTCCCCACTGGGCGCCATACCAGATGTAGGAGTCACGACGGCCCATGTTCTCGAAGCTGTTGTCGTACTCAGAGGCAATCCATTCCTTGTTGCGGGGCAACACTTCCGGGCTGTTGCCATCTGCGCCGTTATCGGACATGAACATGACCACGGTATTATCGAGCTTGCCAGCTTTTTCCAGGTGACCAATAACACGGCCGATGTTCTCGTCCATGTTGTCCACCATGGCGGCGTAGATCTCCATCTTTCGGGCTTCGATCCTGCGCTGCTCATCGGTCAGCTCATCCCAGCTCGGCAGCTGGTCAAAAGGTACGTTGGCGGCGAGTTCATGCCCAACCAGCCCCATGTCTTTCATCTTGCCCAGGCGCTGCTGGCGAATGGCTTCATAGCCCTCGTCGTAACGACCCTCGTATTTCTTGATGTAGGAATCCGGCGCCTGCAGGGGCCAATGGGGTGCGGTGAACGACAACACGTGGAAGAACGGCTTGTCGCCGGCCGCGTTAACGTACTCGATGGCCTTGTCGGCGTAGAAGTCGGAAGAGAAGAAGCCCTTGGGCACTTCTACCTGCTTGCCGTTCTCCAGGTATATGGCTTTCGGATCGACCCCGATAATCGCGCGGCCATCATCAAAGTGGCTGGCGCCACCCTGCACCAGCACCCAGGATTCGTCGAACCCACGCGCATTGGGGCTCAGCGCCTCAGTCCGGCCAAGATGCCATTTACCGGTGGTGGATGTGTGGTACCCGTTATCCCGCAGTACCTCAGGCAGAGTCACCACCAGATCATTCAGGTGGCCCTCGTAGCCTGGCTGCCCTTTCTGTTCCGGCGTCAGCAGCTCGGCCATGTTGCCGATACCGGCGCGGTGATTATCGGTGCCGGAAAACAGCATGGACCGGGTCGGGGAACAGGTGGGTGCGGTGTGGAAGTTGGTCATCCGGATGCCTTCATTGGCCAGGGCATCCAGGCTCGGGGTTTCAATCTCGCCCCCAAACGCGCCGATGTCTGAATAGCCCAGGTCATCGGCGATAATCAGCAGGAAGTTGGGTTTTTCAGCCTGGTTGGCTGATGCCAGCGTAGACGCTGCCACCAACCCCAGGGCAAGCCCCAACCGACGAAGCAGCGTGTTGTTTTTGTACATGCTATGCCCTCAATCAGTTCGTTGTTGTGCCACCAGTGTGTGGTCAACTTCATTCTGCTGAGGGTTTAGGGGTAGGGGTTATCCCGTATGCGCAGCCATTGTCATAAATGCGCAACATTCTCTGAGACGCAACACACCCGATTACGCTAGGTAGTGGTGGTAATTCGCGTTGCACGAGGAGTATTCATGGAACTGGATCGTGAAGAAAGCTGCCCCCTGTTTGAGTCGGCAGGACAGTGACAATGTCACTGACCCCATTCCCACGGAGCTCTATATTGAGCGGTGAAAACCTCACTCAAGGAGCTCAACCAATGACCAATATTCTCAAACTTTTCACCCTGGCCGTTCTGGTGACACTGGCACCGATGCACGCGATGGCCGCCAGCCACGGAAACAAAGGCAGCGCCGTAGAAGAAGTTCTGGTGATTCTGTCCAGCGACTCCCTCCAGACCCAGGGCATGGCCATGGTGCTGGCCAATACCATGGCGGAAAAAGGCGCCAAGGTTAACGTGCTGCTGTGTGATGAGGCCGGAGACCTGGCCCTGAAATCCTATGAGGGTGAAGCTCTGGCGCCGCGCAACGTAACGCCCGGCCAAATGCTGCGTGGATTGCTGAAAGCGGGTGGCACTGCCAGTGTTTGTGCTCTGTACTTGCCGAACAGCGACAACAGTAAGGACGACCTGATTGACGGTGTTGGTGTCGCCATGCCGCCGCAGATGGCCGACCAGATGCTGAATCGCAATATGCGTGTCTTCACGTTCTGAAATGACAAGGACTTCGGGTGCCTTCCGCGGCAGGCACCCGAATAATCAAGGACGATAGATTTTTTCGGGGTTTGCCTTGGTGGTCCAGGGCATTCCGGAGTTCTGCCAGCCATTCTTCAGGCGCATACCCTTCTGCGGACCTTCTTTCAGGGAATCACCCTGGAAGCCGTGGTCCACATACTTCACGTTGGTAAAGCCACGCTCCAGCAAATAGTCCGCACTGGGCTTGCCACGGGCAGAACCTGAACGACACATGGTAATGATCAGCGAATCCCGGTCCAGCCCCTTTTCAGCCAACGCGGCATCCACCTCGGCAACAAAATTTTCGTTGATATCCATGGCGAAGACGGCTTTGTCTTCGTTGAACCGGGTGCGGTCCACCATCTGGAACGGAATGTTCAGGTCCACCGCATCGGTGAAGCCGATGAACATGATTTCCACCGGGTCCCGTACGTCAATAAACAACACCTGATCGCCCTGCTGCTGGACCATATCGAGGGTTTCCTGTGGCGTGACTGAAAGCGCTTCCTCAGCCTGGGCCGTGGTCACCAGGCCAAAACTGAACAGCAACATCACGAGTAACGATTTCATGGCAATCTCCTGTTTTGAGTCTAGGATTTCTCTTCGAGCATAACGATATAACCTCCCATTTGACACCCGCCAAACCGCTTCGTTCAGCGGCGAAATGTCGCAGCTAACCCTGAATATCCACGACAAAAAGTGAAAATTGACAGACATCAATTATGACGCCAACTCTGACCGGTTTTCCGTGCAGTTGCCGGGGCATTTGTTAACGTTGATTCAGAGAGACCAGACCTGTCTCATAAGGAGAGTGAACCATGATGAAACGTCCATTAACCAAAGCCCTGATTCTGAGTCTTGGATTTATGGCAGGGTCCGCTGCCGCGGATCAGCTGCTCGACCGGGCCAGAAACACCTTCGAACCGATTCCCAAATACCCGCCAGTGATAGACGGCAATGAGCTGACCCAATCCAAGGTGGAACTGGGCAAGATGCTGTTCTTCGAACCGCGCCTGTCTTCCAGCCATCTGATCAGCTGTAACACCTGCCATAACGTAGGTATGGGCGGTGATGATTACCTGCCGGTATCCATCGGTCATGGCTGGCAGAAAGGCCCCCGGAACTCCCCGACGGTATTCAACGCGGTGTTCAACGCAGCGCAGTTCTGGGATGGCCGGGCAGCAGACCTTGCTGAACAGGCCAAGGGCCCGGTTCAGGCTGGCGTGGAAATGAGCAGCACGCCGGAGCGGGTGGTTTCTACCCTGAAGAGTATGCCGGAGTATGTTGAGCGCTTTGGCGATGCCTTTCCGGGGCAGGATGACCCGGTAACCTTCGATAACATGGCCATTGCCATCGAAGCTTTCGAGGCAACCTTGATCACTCCGGACTCAGATTTCGACAAGTACCTGCGTGGCAACACTGAGGCGATGAACGAAAAAGAGAAAGAGGGACTGGCCCTGTTCATGGATCGCGGTTGCGCGGCCTGCCACAGCGGTGTGAACCTGGGTGGCCAGGAATACTACCCGTTTGGTCTGGTCGAACGCCCGGGCGGTGCCATTCTGCCTGAGGGTGACCGCGGGCGCTTCGAAGTGACCCAGACAGCAACCGACGAGTATGTCTTCCGTGCGTCCCCGCTTCGGAACATTGAGCTGACCGCACCCTATTTCCACTCTGGCGCAGTCTGGAGCCTGGATGAGGCCGTCGCGGTCATGGGGACCGCACAGCTGGGTACCGAGCTTAATGACAACGAGGTTCAAGCCATCGTTGCCTTCCTCAAGACCCTGACCGGTAATGTCCCTGAAATCCGGTACCCGATCCTGCCGCCGAGCACCGCCACCACACCTCGGCCCACCGACATGGTGCCGTGATCACCTGATCAGCCGGTACCTTTAACAGCGTGCCTCCGGGCGCGCTGTTTCGTTCAGGGCCAGGGCCATACGAACAATTCCCCACCTTTGTCCTGTTGTGCCAATCCTGATAAGCAAGCTATCGTCTGCCTTTACCCGCAGCAGATGAGGTCCTATGAATCCGACCATTGAACTCCTGAAATCCCATCGCTCCATCCGCAAATTCAAGGATCAGCAGATTCCCCGGGAACTGTTTGAAGACCTGATCCGTGCCGGACAATGCGCAGCTACCTCCAACCATGTCCAGGCCTACACCATTATTCATGTGGTCAACCCGGAAAGCCGGCGGAAACTGGCAGAACTGGCCGGGGGCCAGACTTATGTGGAAAGCTGCTCGGATTTCCTGGTGTTCTGCGCAGATATGAAGCGGGCGACCGAATCGGCAGAGAAAGCCGGTGCGGATGTGATTCGCGGTATGACCGAGCAACTGCTGGTGGCCAGCATTGATGCCGCTCTGATTGCCCAGAATGTGGTGGTAGCGGCGGAATCGGAAGGACTGGGTATCTGCTACATTGGCGGTATTCGCAACAACCCGCAGGAAGTGAGCGATCTGCTCAAGCTGCCGGAGCATGTGTACCCGGTATTTGGCCTGTGCCTCGGCTATCCCGACCAGCAACCGGAAGTTAAGCCGCGCCTGCCCCTGGCCGCCATCTTGAAACAGGATGCTTACGACGATTCACAGGATGAACACCTGGTGGCCCGCTTCGACGACACCATGGCCCGCTATTACCGCGAGCGCACCGGAGGCAACAAGGACACCAACTGGTCCGAGCAGCTTAAGCCGCTGTTTACCAGCAAGCTTCGGCCGCACATGAAGGAGTTCCTGAATAAAAGAGGCTTCGGCCTGAAATAGATCGGTTTTTTCGATCCTTTAATACCAAGAAACACGATTTTTACGAACCAGACGTTCGACTAAAGTATGCACCCTTTTATTCGTTTGCTACCGAAAGGGTCATACTATGGCGAGCTTCGATACAGATGTACTTCTGATTGGCGGCGGCGTAATGAGCATTACGCTGGCGTCTCTTATTTCACAGCTGGACAGCTCGCGCTCGATGACACTGGTCGAGCAGGGTCGGCAATTGGCCGGCGAGAGCTCCGACGCCTGGAACAATGCCGGAACCGGTCACGCCGGCTACTGCGAGCTCAACTATACCCCGGCGCAGGGTGATGGTAGCGTCGCCATTGACAGGGCTCTGGCCATCAATGAGCGGTTTGAAATATCCCTTCAATTCTGGAGTTCACTCGTCGAAAAAGGCCTGCTGCCGGGGCCTGACGACTTTATCCGCAGCGTTCCGCACCTCAGTTGGGTGCAAGGCCAGGACGAATGCCGGTTCCTGCGCGCCAGGCACCGCGCCCTGCAGGCTCACCCACTTTTCCGGGGTATGGAATTCACCGATCAGGATTCGACACTCTCAGACTGGCTGCCTCTGATCCACGGAGCGCGGCAAACATTCACACCCTCGGCAGCCACCCGCGTAACGCATGGCAGTGATGTCAATTTCGGCTCGCTGACCCGCCTGCTGGGGCGTTCACTCACCCAGTCCGGGGCCTGCGACATCCGCCTTCAGTGCCGGGTGACGGGGCTTGAACGTCACAACCGCGGATGGCGGGTGACGCTTACCAATTATGAAAGTGGCGAACAACAGGTTCTCACGGCCCGCTTTGTCTTTATCGGCGCCGGTGGCGCCGCGCTGCCCCTGTTGCAAAAAGCGGGGGTTCAGGAAGCCCGCGGGTATGGCGGCTTCCCCGTTTCCGGGCTATGGCTGGCTTGCAATGACCAGAGCCTGGCACTCCAGCACAACGCCAAAGTCTACAGTCAGGCCCCGGTGGGTGCTCCGCCCATGTCTGTTCCGCACCTCGATACCCGTTTTATCAACGGTAAGGCTGCTCTGCTGTTCGGTCCCTTCGCCGGTTTCACGACACGCTTTCTCAAAGAAGGTGGCGTGATGGATCTGGTTCGGTCGGTAAGACACCACAACCTGAAGCCGCTGCTTGATGTGGCTATCCACAACTGGCCACTGACCCGCTATCTGATCAAGGAGTCGCTCAGCCCGAAATCATCTCGCCTTGAGCAACTGCAGCGTTTTATCCCGGACATTGATCCCGACGCCTGGGCGCTGGTGAGAGCCGGGCAACGGGTGCAAATCATCAAACCCGATAGCCAAGGCCGCGGTTCACTGGAGTTCGGCACGGAAGTCCTGAGCACCAGCGATGGCAGTCTGGCAGCCCTGCTGGGCGCCTCGCCCGGCGCGTCCACCTGCGTCGCCGCCATGCTCGATGTGATAGAGCGCTGCCTGCCCGAACTGGTTCAGGGCGCCTCCCTACAAACCCTTCAGGCACTGATCCCCAGCTACGGCCAGTCGCTGCAGCAGGATCACCAGCTTCTGGCAGACATCCGAAAGCACACCCTCAGCACCCTGGCATTGGGTAATGGTATGGAAAACACTCAAACTGAACGGAGCCTTTACGCATGATGATTGGCATACCCCGAGAGCGAGTCCCGAATGAGAACCGGGTCGCTATCATACCAACCGGTGTTTCGACGCTGCTCGAAGCTGGCTACGAAGTCATCGTCGAAAGCGGCGCTGGATTGGCCGCACACTTTACCGATGACGATTATCGCCATGCCGGCGCAATCATCGCTGACGATGCCAGTGCCCTGTATCGGCAAGCATCCGTCATTCTGAAAGTGCTTGCCCCCTCCCTTGAGGAAGCCGAGCTTATTCAGGAAGGGAGTACGATCATCAGCTTGCTGAACCCATGGTTCAACAAGCCACTTCTGGAGCGGTTTGCGTCCAGAAAAGTACAGGCATTTGCGCTAGACCTCGTGCCCAGAACAACCCGGGCGCAGCCGATGGATGTGCTGAGTGCCATGGCCGGCATCAGTGGCTATCGAGCCGTGCTCAGCGGCGCCATGGCACTGCCACGATACTTCCCGATGCTGATGACCGCCGCCGGCACCATTCACCCGGCCCGGGTGCTTGTCATCGGTGCCGGCGTCGCCGGATTGATGGCCATCGCTACCGCGCGGCGCCTGGGCGCCGTAGTCGAGGCTTACGATCTGCGACCAGAAGTAAAAGAGCAGGTTCAGAGCCTGGGAGCCGATTTTATCGAAATTCAGGTGCCATCATCGGAGACCTCCGGCGACAGCGGCTATGCAAAAGCCCAGAGCGAAGCCTTCTATACAGCACAGCGCCAGCAACTGGCAGATTGTGTTGCACGGGCGGATATGGTGGTCACGACCGCGGCGGTTCCAGGCAAACAGGCACCGAAACTGATTAACAGCGACATGATTCATCGCATGAAGAGTGGCTCGGTGATTGTCGACCTGGTGGCCGATAAAGGTGGCAACGTAGAGGGCACCGTACTGAATAAAAAAATCGTGGTGGATGGGGTAACACTTGTCGGGCACGCCAACCACCCTTCCCGGGTGCCGGTTCATGCCTCCCAACTGCTGACCAGGAACATAACCGCCTTCCTTCTCAACATGACCAAAGCCGGGCAGCTTGTCCCCAACTTTGACGACGACATTGTGTCCGCAACCCTGGTCACCCAGGGCGGACAGGTGCTTCACGGCGCTGAGCCTTCCGCCCCAAAAAACGAACCCACCGAAAGCAAGGAAACCGCCTGATGGAACTGTTTGTCCTCAGCTTCACCATTTTCATTCTGGCACTGTTTGTTGGCATTGAACTGATCAACAAGGTGCCACCAACACTCCACACGCCATTGATGAGTGGCACCAACGCCATTTCCGGGATCGTCATCGTGGGCGCCATCATCAGCGCTGGCAGTTCGGACCTCTCTCCCAATGTTGCCGGCGTGCTCGGTTTTATTGCTGTGACTCTGGCAAGCATCAACATTGTAGCCGGCTTCATGGTTACAGATCGCATGCTGAATATGTTTAAGCGAAAGGGATAATCATGTTTGCATTAATCAACCTGTCTTACCTGGCTGCGGCGGTTTGCTTCATTCTTGGCATTAAAGGCATGACCCGCCCGAAAACCGCGGTTCGCGGCAACCAGATCGCCGCAATCGGTATGCTGATCGCCGTTGTCTCCGCCCTGTTGCACCAGGGAATCATTAACTACGCCGCTATCCTCGCCGGTATGATTCTGGGCGGCAGCATCGGTATCTGGCTGGCCAGGCGCACCGCCACCACCGAAATGCCTGAACTGGTGGCCAGCCTGAACGGTATTGGCGGGGGCGCGTCGGTCGCGGTGGCCGCCAGCACCTGGATGCAAACCGTGACGGTGTCCGGCGCCGGCAACAGTGGCTGGACGGCAGCGATTCTTGTCTCAATCATTATTGGTTCGGTGACATTGACCGGCTCAGTGGTGGCCGTGTTGAAACTGAAAGGCAACATTGGGGACAGCCGCAATAACCGCCTGTGGCACAGCGTCACACTGATCACACTGGTCGCAGCTCTGATTGGTGCCGTTCTGTTCACGACCGACGCCAGCACCAGCCCGCTGGCACTGGCTGCACTTATCGGCCTTTGCCTCCTGCTCGGGGTTGGGCTGGTCCAGCCGATTGGCGGTGCCGATATGCCGGTGGTGGTGGCACTGTTGAACGCCTACTCGGGGCTCGCCGGCGCCGCAACCGGTTTTGTGCTGGGCAACCAGGGGCTGATCATCACCGGTTCCCTGGTGGGTGCATCGGGGCTGATCCTGACGGCCATCATGTGCAAAGCCATGAACCGTTCCCTGCCCAACGTGCTATTCGGTGGCGTCTTCGGCGCCACTGGCAACAGCGCCAGCAAGCAGGACGAAGGCGAGTTCTACGATGGCAAGGTGAAATACGCCACGCCTGACGATCTGGCCCTGCTGCTGGACGGCGCCCGCAATGTGGTCATGGTGCCGGGTTATGGCCTGGCGGTGGCGCAGGCCCAGCACGCGGTCAAGGAACTGGCCAACCAGCTTGAGGGCCGTGGTGCCAAAGTCAGCTACGCCATTCACCCGGTTGCCGGGCGCATGCCGGGGCACATGAATGTGCTGCTGGCGGAAGCTGAGATTCCCTATGATCAGCTGAAAGATATGGAGGCGATCAATCCGGAACTGCCTCAGGCCGATGTGGCCATCGTTCTGGGGGCCAATGACGTGGTGAACCCGGCCGCCGCCGAAGATCCGAACTCTCCCATCTTCGGCATGCCGATCCTGGATGTTCACAAGGCAAAAACCGTGGTCGTGGTCAAGCGAAGCCTGTCCGCCGGCTTCGCGGGCATTCCCAACGGCCTGTTCATTCGGGACAACAGCCTGATGGTGAAAGGTGATGCCAAGGAAGTACTTCAGGCAACCACCACCGCAATCAAAGATCTCTGATCAGGCGTCCTCAAGGATGAGGACCACCAGCTCTTTCGGGCCATGGGCACCGTAAGCCAGCACCTGCTCGATATCCGCAGTCTTGGACGGGCCGGAGACCAGCAACAGGTTCGTGGGCAAACCCGCGGACCAGTTGTGTTTTTGCATCATCCCGTACAGGTTATCTTCCACCTCACTGGCCTTGAGCAGGGCTATGTGCAACGGCGGCAGCAGGCTCATCAGGCGCGGTTCATGACGGTCCGGCCAGAGCACCAGGGACCCGGTGGCTGCAATGCCGCCCACAGTACCGGTTATGCTGGCATCCACCTTCCAGAACAACTCATCTTTCCATTCCTCGATGGGCCGGTCGTAGACCATCAACTGAACTTTCGCACTGCTCCTCTGCCAGTGCACCGCCAGCTGTCTGCCATGGGCGGTGCCTGGGGCATATAGCAGGTTGCCCAGACCTCGGCTCTCCAGCAATTCCTGCACTTTGGCAGGCCACTGGGCGCTGGTGACCTGATGAACCTCGGTGTGTACCGCTTCCATCAAAGTGCGCAGGCGGGTAATCCGGTCTTCCGGGGCGTACTGCCAGGGAGTTGTAACCAGACCCTCGTCAAAATCATCAGGCCGGGGCGTGGTGCCGGCCAGGCCGGCACGAAGTTTGTTCAGAATATTGCTGCGAGCGCTCATCACCGATCCCCCTGATTCAGATGGGCTTTGGCCAGATCGTGCAACGACCGGCGGGCCGGCACCGGTGCTGAGTGGTTCTCGGTCCATGGGCCGACGTTTTTCGGTGCCAGCTTGCGCAAGCGGGTCGCGCCCCACAGGAACAACCAGTAGAACACCGGCGACGTGTTCAGTCTTGCCCAGAAGCGCCAGATCGCCCGCTCCTTGCGGGAGTATTTGGCACCGCCATCTTTCACTTTCGGCTGCTCCGCCGGGCTTTTCACGTTTTCCTGCCGCAATCGCTGCAGCATTTCCGGAATCGGAATCTTCACCGGGCACACTTCGCCACAGGCACCACACAATGACGACGCGCTGGGATGGTCGGGCACCTTATGCAAGCCCACCATGTGCGGCGTAATGATCTTGCCGATCGGCCCCGGATACACCTCACCGTAGGTATGGCCGCCCACCCGGGTATACACCGGGCAATGGTTCATGCACGCGCCGCAGCGGATACAGTTTAATGTCTGGCGCAGTTGGGCATCGGCGAAAGCGCCGCTGCGACCATTGTCCAGCAACACCAGATGCACTTCTTCCGGACCATCCAGCTCATCCGCCTTGCGGGGGCCGGAAATCATGTTCACGTAGGTGGTGATGGGCTGGCCCAATGCGGAACGGGTCAGCAAGGACAACAGGGGCACCACGTCCCGCAGGTTCTCCACCACTTTTTCGATGCCGGTGACGGCAATGTGCACTGGCGGCGCCGTGGTGCTCATGCGGCCATTGCCTTCGTTCTCCACCAGCAGCAAGGTGCCGGTTTCGGCAATGGCGAAGTTGACGCCGGAGACCCCGACATCCGCTTCAAGGAATTTCTGGCGCAGGGTGCGGCGGCCAATCTGGATCAGTTCGTTCACATCCTCGGTCTCATCCACGCCCAGTTTGTCGTGGAACAGTTTGGAGACCTGAAAGCGGTTCTTGTGAATCGCCGGCATGATGATGTGGGAGGGCTTTTCGCCATCCAGCTGGACGATGTACTCGCCCATGTCGGACTCCAGGCACTCGATGTTGCGTTCGGCCAGGTAGTCGTTCATCTCCATTTCTTCGCTGACCATGGACTTGCCCTTCACCACCTGAGAGCCCTGCTTCGCCTCAATGATGGAGTGGACAATCCGGTTGGCCTCTTCGGTGGTCTCGGCCCAGTGGACCTTGACACCGTTGGCGGTCAGTTTGGCTTCCAGCTGCTCCAGTAAATCCGGCAACCGGGACAGGGCCCGGGCCTTGATGTGGTTACCCAGTTCCCGCAAGCCTTCGCGCTCGTCTTCATCCGGGAAAGCATCGGCGCGCTTTTTCATCAGCGAATCCATAGCCACCCGGAAGTTGGTGCGCAGCTGGTCGTCCGCCAGGGCACCCGCGGCGCGGCCACGGAAGCTGTCGGTCAGCTCCTTAATGGGTATGCGCTGGCTCATGGCGTCACCTCACCACTGACCCGCTCCCACAGGAAGCTGGCCAGATGCCGGCCCCGGAAGGCCTGTTGCTGTTTTTCCAGGGAGCCATTGATGTTGAGCAGGCAGCCACCATCGGCGGTGACCATTTCCACCGCGCCGGACTCCCGTAGCGAACGGGTTTTGTCCAGCACCATGGCGCCGGAGACTTCCGGCATGCGCACCGAGAACGTACCACCGAAACCACAGCACTCGCTTTCATGGTCGTGGTCCAACCGCTGCACGTTGGCCAGTTTTCCCAGCAGCTCTCGGGCGTGCACGTGAGTGTTCATTTCCCGACGGGCAGAGCAGGAGGTGTGCAGGGCAATCTGCGTGGGCTGGCCCAGGTCCTGCCAGTCCACTTTACATACATGCAACAGGAATTCGGTCAGCTCGAACGTGCGCTCGGCCAGGCTTTCAACACGCTCGAGGGTATCCGGCTCTTCGGCAAACACTTCATGATAATGCTGCCGGAACATGCCGGCACAGGAACCGGAAGGCACCACCACCGGCAAGCCATTATCCAGCAGATTGAGCTGTGCCCGCGCCACCTCCCGGGCCTCATTCACGTAACCAGAGGTCCAGGCCGGCTGGCCGCAGCAAGACTGCGCCTGCGGAAAATGTACGCGAATACCCTCCCGTTCCAGCAGGCGGATGGCGTCCAGCCCGGCCTCGGGGAAGAACAAATCCACCACGCAGGTACCAAACAGCGTGACCTCGGCCGGCTTTGCCGAGTAGGTCCGGGGCTTGGGGCGCTCCGGAGCCACACGGGTGGCGTTGGGGGCGGCATCGTAGAACAGCTCACTCATCAGTCATTGCCTCCGGGCGATACGGCCACCGGCCGCCCGCCCGTCATTGTTATGTCAGCGTTACCGGCTCATTAACGGGTCCATTACACCCAGGCCATAGGCCGCCAGCAGTGCAATCAAACCGGTCGCCAAGAGGTAGTATAGGGTCGGCCACACAGTCTTGCGCAGGGTCTGTCCTTCACGGCCCAACAGCCCCACCGTGGCTGAGGCGGCCACCACGTTATGAATGGCCACCATGTTACCGGCAGCGGCACCCACGGCCTGCACCGCCACCATCAGGGCGGTGGACAGGCCGAGGCTTTCAGCGACACCAAACTGGAACTGACTGAACATCATGTTGGATACGGTGTTGGAACCCGCCAGAAAGGCACCCAGCGCACCCACGGTCGGTGCCAGCAGCGGATAGATACCACCCACGGCATCGGCGGCCCAGGTGGCCATGGCCAGCGGCATACTGGGCAAATCGGACATGTTAACGCCCGAGTTGATCAGGATCCGCACCATCGGCACCGTAAACAGAAGAACAAAGCCTGCGCTCAACAGCACACCACTGGATTCCTTGACGGCATTCCCAAGGGCACGAGCGCTCATGCGGTGAATGAAGAAGGTTGCCAGAACAACCATCACCAGGATACCGCCCGGCAGGTAAAGAGGCTGAACACCGGCATTGATGCCTGCCTCACCCAGAATATTCGAGAACGATACACCAACGCTGGTGAAGGCCTGTTTGATCGGGTCGACGGTCCGGCTCAGTACCAGCACGACGCCCACCAGTACGTAGGGCACCCAGGCGCGGAAACCGCTCATGGGCTTGGCCGCGATGTCTTCGAGTTTCATCTCGATACTGCCCAGCCACTCGGAGGGCCAGTCCTTGCGGTCGGCAAAATCCCAGGCGTTTTTGGGCATAAGGAAGCCTTTTTTCGCCGCCATGGTCACGATCGCCAGGCCAATCAGGCCACCCAGCAGAGACGGGAACTCCGGCCCCAGAATCACACCGGTCAGCGCATAGGGCACAACAAAGGCAACGCCGGCAAACAGGGCAAACGGGAGCACCTCCAATCCTTCTTTCCAGCTTTTGTTCTTGCCGAAGAAGCGGGTCATCATGGTCACCATCAGCAACGGCATAACCACACCGACAACGGCGTGGGTGATGGCCACTTCCGAGGTGATCAGCTGCAGGTACGCATCCCAGTTGGAGCCCAGAGCCTCCAGTCGCTCGGTAATCGTGGCACGGTCGAGACCCGTGGTTACACCAACCACCACCGGGGTGCCCACGGCACCAAAGGACACCGGCGTGCTCTGCACCATCATGCCCAGCATCACAGCCGCCATGGCCGGGAAGCCCACAGCCACCAGCAGAGGCGCGGCAATGGCCGCCGGCGTGCCGAAGCCGGAGGCGCCTTCGATGAAGCTGCCGAACAGCCAGACAATGATAATCGCCTGAATACGGCGGTCCGGGGTGATGTTGGTAAAGCCCGCCCGAATGGTGGTGATGGCCCCCGAATGTTTCAGCGTGTTCAGCAGTAAAATAGCGCCGAAGATAATCCACAGCAGTCCAATGGTAATCACCAGACCCTGCAGGGTGGAGGCCAGAATACGGTTCAGGGTCATATCCCAGGCGCTGTAACCGATCAGCGCAGTGACCAGGAACACCACGGGCATGGCGCGGCGGGCAGGCCAACGCAGGCCAATCAGAAGGATTCCGGCCAGCAGAATCGGGGCAAATGCCAACAGGGCGAGCAATCCGGACGACATGATTTTCTCCAGAGTATTGTTGTTGGATACTATTTTTGGATAATTGGTAATACCAATTTACAAGTCTGTCCAAGTACGTTATTTGAACACCCTTTGGGCTGTCAAAAGCAGAGCGTTCGACATTCGTCTAATTGCCTATGGGTTTTACTGGGAAAACAAGAACAAAGCAGGCTAATATTTATTGGTAAGACCAATTTATTTATCAACCGGAGCCGTACATGGCCATCAATCAGGTGGCGCCCAGGCGCCTCGCCGACACCATCGTTGAGCAACTGGAAACCATGATTCTGGAAGGCACATTGCAACCGGGCCAGCAGTTACCTCCGGAGCGGGTGCTGGCAGAGCAATTCGGTGTGTCCCGGCCATCGTTGAGAGAAGCAATCCAGAAACTGGCCGCCAAAGGCCTGCTCCACAGCCGCCAGGGAGGGGGCAACTTTGTCACCGAAACGCTGGGTGCCAGTTTCAGTGACCCACTGATCAAGTTGCTGGAGACGCACCCGGAAGCCCATCGCGACCTGCTGGAATTTCGCCGCACGCTGGAAGCAGACTGCGCCTTTTACGCAGCGCAAAGAGCCACCGAAGTTGACCGCCAGTACCTCACTCAAGCCTGGACCGCCCTGGATGCCTGTTACCGTGACAGCTCCGGCAACAACCTGGAAGCCGAAGGCGCAGCGGACGCCCGCTTCCACATGGCCATCGCCGAGGCCAGCCATAATGTGGTGCTGATGCACACCATGCGTAACCTGTTCAACATGCTCAAGAACAACATTGTGACCAACATCGGCGGCATGTATGCCAGGGCCGCCAAAACCCGGCAGGGCCTGGTAGACCAGCATTCCCGGCTGTTTCAGGCAATCATGGAAGGAAGGGCCGAGGATGCCCGGGCCATTGCCGGCCACCACATCGAGTTTGTCCAGCAGACCATCTCGGAACACTCGGAAAACGAACGGCGCAAACAGCGGGCCTTGCGCCGGGAACGGCACAACGCTGACGAGCAGGCATAAAAAAGCCGGGGGAGTTCCCCGGCCAAAGTATTCACACGATGCACCAACACAATGCGTGTCGTCCTGATGAGTCTTTAAATTAACACCCGAACATGACCGTTCAGTGACAGCGCTCGTCAGGCCGGCAACTTTTCCCAGATGGTCAGTTCTGAAAAGCTGTGCTGGAATTTGTTACGGGTTTCCCGGATCACGAACGGTAGGCTTCGTGGCTCGCCCAACAACTTGAAATGAGACGCCAGCATATCCTTCAGGCCGTCGAGCGTGGTGAAAGGCTCACCGTTTTTCAGGTAACCGCCCACCCACTCGGATTTCGGCGTGTAGTCTTCCAGCCAGGTGTAAGGTGATGCGATCACCAGCAAACCCAGATCATTGATCCGCTCGTGGATGGTTTCAAGAAACAGGGACGGCTTGTATAACCGGTCGATCAGGTTACCCGCCAGCACCAGATCATAATCCCGGTAGTCCTGCCCCAGATCGCAGGCATCGCCCTGGTGGAAAGCGACGCGTTGAGCCGCTTCTGCCAGACCCAGTGCCGCCAGTGAGCGCTCCTGATAACTGACCAGCTCACCCTCTTCCGGCCTGGCGTAGCGGGCCCTACCGCTGGCCACAACATCCCGGCAGGTGTTCACAAAGGTCTGGGAAAAATCGACGCCATCGACATGATCAAAATGGCGGGCCAGTTCCAGCGTGGTTCGCCCCACCGCACAGCCGATATCCAGCGCCCGACAGGTTTCACGGCCATTCAGTGCCTCCAGGGCAGCCTCCGCCAGCTCTTTCGGGAAATTCGCCTCGCCATGCCAGGATTCACCAAAGTGAAACTCCAGATACTGGGCCAGGGTGGTATCGTTTTCATAATAATCGCTGGGATTGTTCACCTATTTCTCCTAGTAGAGAGCCACTTAATTCGGGACGTGGATGTTCCAGACGAAAGGAAGTCAATCTCGACTATCCTTGAAAATACACATAAGAAACACCACTGTCAGTGGTCTCGAAGCTCATCATATCGGAGAACTATGCCTACCCTGCCCGATTATTCCCTGCTCGAACTGGCCTCCGTCCGCGAAGGTGATTCGGTGAGCACCACGCTGGCAAACAGTGTTGCCTACGCCCAACATGCCGAAACACTGGGCTTCAAGCGGTTCTGGCTGGCCGAACACCACAACATGGAGGGCATATCCAGTTCCGCCACGTCTGTGCTGGTGGGTCATATCGCTGGCCGAACCAACACCATTCGGGTTGGCTCTGGCGGCGTCATGCTGCCCAATCACCCGCCGTTGGTGGTCGCTGAACAGTTTGGCACCCTGGAATGCCTTTATCCGGGGCGCATTGACCTTGGCCTTGGCCGGGCACCGGGTACCGACCCGATCACGGCCAGGGCGCTGCGCCGTGAAGGCCTGGGAGCAGAACAGTTCCCGGAAGATGTGGCCCGCCTGCAAAGCCTGCTCGGCCCCCTGCAACCGGGCCAACCGGTCAAGGCGATTCCCGGGGCGGGCACCGAGGTGCCCATCTGGCTTCTGGGCTCAAGCCTGTTCAGCGCCCAGCTGGCAGCAGCGCGGGGCCTGCCCTATGCCTTCGCTGGGCACTTCGCCCCAAGGCTGTACCGGGAAGCCCTGAGGGTTTACCGGGACAACTTCCAACCCTCCGAGCAACTGGAACAGCCCTACGCCATGCTGGCCATACCGGCGATCCCCGCCGACTCCCTGGATCAGGCAAAGTTTCTGGCCACCACCAGTTACCAGCGCATTCTGTCTCTGTTCCGTGGCCAGCCCCTGTGGATGAAACCGCCGGTTGCATCCATGGACGGCCTGTGGAATGCCGGTGAGAAGGCCAGCGTACTGGATTTCCTGGGGTTACAGGTGATGGGCAACGCCGGTGACATACGCCAACAGCTCGATAACCTGCTGGCGGATATCCACGTAGACGAACTGATGTTCACCGTCGATATCTATGACCCGGCACAGCGCCGTCATGCTCTCGACATCCTGGCGCAAACCCGGGATCAGAGCACCTCTTCAATGGCTTCCATTAACTGAGGATCGTCCGGGCGAACCCGGCTGGGGAAGCTGGCGGTGACCTTGCCGTCCCGGTCCAGTACGTATTTGGTGAAGTTCCAGCGCGGCGGCTGGCTCTGACGGTTGATCTCGCGGAACACAGGGTTCGCCTGGGTACCGGTCACCGGCCCGGGCGCGATCATCGTGAAGGTGACACCAAAGTTGACGAAACAAACCTCGGCGGCTTCTTCTTCGGTGCTCGCCTCCTGCCGGAAATCATCGCTGGCGAAGCCCACCACAACCAGGCCCTTGTCGCGGAATGTCTGATGCAGCGCTTCGAGCCCCTCAAACTGGCCGGTATAACCGCAACGGCTTGCGGTGTTCACAACCAGCATCGGCTGGCCGGCGGCCAGGTCACACAGGTTGACGGAATCCCTGGAGTGCAGCTTGCGCTGGTCATGGTCGAGAAACGCGGGGCACTCGGCGGTCCATGCTGGCAAAGCAGCAACCATAAGGGCGATCAGCGACCACCGCTGCCATCGTGTCGTGTGCATTGTTAGACTCCTTTTCTGCTGACAAGAAGGAATACGATTGCGAGTGGCAATCCGCTCATAACCCGACTTAACGACAAAGTTCCTGACCAACCACCGGAGTAAATCCCGTGTCTGCACCCGAAACTTTCGTTTTTCTTTCCCATGGGCTCGAAAGCGGCCCCGGGAGTACCAAGATCCAGGCCCTTAAAACGGTGGCGGAGTCGTTCGCCGGCGTCCACGCTGAAGCCATTGATCATCGTAGCACCAAAGACCCGGCCCAGCGCCTTGGGCAAATGCGAGATGCCATGGCGGCAGCGGGTGCTGACCCGGCCCGGACCATTCTTGCCGGTTCCAGCATGGGCGGCTGGGTGTGTGCGCAAACCAGTGCAGACACACCGGTACTGGGCTGTTTCCTGCTGGCGCCAGCCCTGGCCCTCCCCGATTACCCCCAAAGCCGGCCTCGCATTCAGGCTCGGCATACCCAGATCATCCACGGTTGGCAGGACGACGTGGTGCCACCTATGCCGGTCATTGAACTGGCGCAAGCGCAGAACCTGCCAATCCTGCTGTTACCCGACAACCACCGGCTGGAGCACAGCGTTTCCCGGGTTGCTGATGAGTTCCGTGCCTTTCTCATGAACACCGGATTAAACCCGCGTCATCATTAACCGATGTCATCCAAACGCCGTGCATGACCGAATCATTTTGGTAGGGTGGTTCTGCTGCCCTCGCCGTTGCCTGAACCCCGGTTCCGGCAGGGCAATCCACAAATGATGAGAGAGAAAGGAGTTACCAATGAGCGATTTCAATAAAAGTCGACGGGTATTCCTGCGCACTGCCGCGTTAGGTGTCGCTGCCGTTCCACTGGCACGGGTAGCTACACACGTTCCGGCAGCCCGAGCCGAGAAGCCGAGAGCGGAGGACGGCCATGCACTGGACTACGTGAACGACGGTAGTACCAGCGATCATGAGAAATATCAGGATGGAAACAAGTGTTCCAACTGTGCGTTTTGGGCCGGGGAAGTTTCCGGGGGATGGGGCGGTTGCCGCCACCCGCAGTTCAGCGATGTACTGGTCAATGCCGATGGCTGGTGTAACACCTGGGTACCGGGCGGTTAACGTAACATGACAGGCGGCCACAAGGCCGCCTGTCATCCACCTGCCCGCCATCAAAAATTCAATTTTTTCCTCCCCTGAGTAAGACAGAAAACCGAATAAATCGAAAATTCATAGACTTGCGATACCAATAAAACCTGTCGCCTGAATTATCTGATTTTGGCCATTTCCTTGCGAAAACCCTCATGTTTTGCCAGTCTTTAATAATGTAACAAAGGATTTCAGCAAAAAAACAAACGGAGACAGCGCGATGAGCAACACAAGTAAATTCAGGAAACTGGCCGGTTTTTCGGCGTTCGCCTTTGCAGCGATCACTGCGGCAAACTCGGTAAACGCCGCCAACTGGCGCTATGCCCATGAAGAATACGAGGGTGATGTTCAGGACGTTTACGCCTACAAATTCAAGGAATACGTAGAGGAGAATTCCGACCATACGGTGCAGGTGTTCCGATTTGGTGAGCTGGGCGAATCTGACGACATCATGGAGCAAACCCAGGCCGGTATTCTTAATTTTGTAAACCAGTCCCCGGGCTTCACCGGCTCCCTCATTCCCGAAGCACAGATCTTCTTCATTCCCTACCTGATGCCTACCGATATGGACACGGTCATCAAGTTTTTCCGGGAATCCAAAGCCATCAACGAAGACTTCCCGGAGCTTTATGCCGAGCAGGGCCTGGAACTGCTGAAGATGTACCCCGAGGGTGAAATGGTGGTCACGGTGGACGAACCGGTAACGTCCCCGGCAGGCTTCAACAATAAAAAGATTCGGGTAATGACCAACCCGCTGTTGTCTGAAACCTATTCCGCTTTCGGTGCCACACCTACGCCGCTGCCCTGGGGCGAAGTGTACGGTGCCCTGCAGACCAACATGATCCAGGGTCAGGAAAACCCGATTTTCTGGATCGAATCCGGTGGTCTGTACGAGGTCTCCCCGAATCTGGTATTCACCGGCCACGGTTGGTTCACCACCGCCATGATGGCAAACCAGAACTTCTTCAATGGTCTTTCTGATGCAGACAAAAAGCTGGTTCGCGACGCCGCGGACTACGCCTTTGAAGAGATCATCGTTCACATCGATGGCCTGGCCGACGAGGCTCTGGAGAAAATCCAGGCCGCCAGTGATCGGGTCACCGTCACCCGCCTGAACGAAGAACAGATCGAAGCCTTCCGTGCCCGCGCCCCGCAGGTGGAAGAGCGCTTCATCAACATGACCGGCGAGCGTGGCAAGCAGCTGCTTGAACAGTTCAAGGCCGATCTAGAAGCCGTTCAGGGACAGTAAAGCGGCAGGATTCAAAGGGTGGCGCTTCGCCACCCTTTGATGTCCGGCCCTGGTTTAACCCCCGCCCCGCCGGGGTCCTTACCGGCCGGGAGCGAATGATTCTGGAGTGGAATCCATGTCTGAACATCCCGAGGAGGTTGTTGAAGACGATACCGGCAGCTATGAGTCCGGTTTACCGGGCTTTCTGGGCACCATCGATGAATGGATCGCCAAGGTTGAAGCCGTTATGCTTGCCGCCGGTGTCATTCTTATGGCTATCAACACCTGCGCCAATGTGATAGGACGCTTTGCTTTCGGACAGGGGCTGTTCTTCTCTGGTGAGATCAACCGCATCCTGATCATACTGATCACTTTCGCCGGTATTGGCTACGCTGCCCGCCATGGCCGCCACATCCGCATGTCTGCAGTCTACGACGCCCTGCCCGCCAAAGCGCGTAAAGTGCTGATGATCTTCATTGCCCTGTTCACCTCGGTGGTGATGTTTTTCCTGTGTTATCACGCCTACGGCTACATCGAGACTCTGTATAGCCGCGGCCGCATTTTGCCTGCCTTAGGTATACCTATCTGGATCATCTACATCTGGGCGCCCATCGGTTTCGCCATTACTGGTATCCAGTATTTCCTGACCGCCATCAAAAACCTCACCAGCAAGGACGTCTACCTCTCAACCGGTGTGGTGGATGGCTATGCTGACACCGAGTCCGAGGTCTGAGACAGCCGTAACCCGATAAGGAACAGGAAGATTACTTATGGCAACTATTCTCATGTTGATCATGATCGGGCTACTGCTGCTGGGCTTCCCGATGATGATCCCACTGACCACCGCGGCGGTGGTTGGCTTTGTAATGATGTTCGACGGCTTCGGCCAGATGCAAACCTTCATCCAGCAAATGATGGGTGGTATCCGGCCGGCGTCGTTGATTGCAGTACCCATGTTTATTCTGGCCGCCGATATCATGACCCGGGGCCAGTCGGCCGACCGGCTGATCAACATGGTCATGGCGTTCATTGGCCACATCAAGGGCGGCCTGGCCATCAGTACCGCCACCTCCTGCACGCTGTTTGGGGCGGTTTCCGGTTCAACCCAGGCCACGGTTGTGGCGGTCGGCTCGCCACTGCGCCCGAAGATGCTGAAAGCAGGCTACTCTGACCCTTTCACGCTCGCACTGATCATCAACGCCAGTGACATCGCGTTCCTGATTCCCCCAAGTATCGGGATGATTATCTACGGGGTTATCTCCGAGACCTCCATTGCCGAACTGTTCATTGCCGGTATCGGCCCGGGCGTTCTGATCCTGTTCATGTTTTCCCTGTACTGCCTGTTCTACGCGTACAAGCACAACGTACCAACCGAAGAGAAAGCCAGCTGGAAACAACGGGCGCTTTCGGTGCGGGATGCCTCCTGGCCGCTAATGTTCCCGGTCATCATTGTGGGTGGTATCTACGGCGGCATTTTCAGCCCCACCGAGGCAGCCGCCGTGTGCGTGCTCTACGCCTTCCTGCTGGAATTCGTGATTTTCCGCTCCCTGAAACTCAAAGACGTTTACAAGATTGCGAAATCCACCGGCCTGATTACCGCCGTGGTCTTCATTCTGGTTGCCGTCGGCAATGGCTTCTCCTGGATTATCTCTTTTGCCCAGATTCCCCAGGCCATTCTGGAGACTGTCGGTGTCAACGAAGCCGGCCCGGTGGGTGTGTTGATTGCCATCTGTATTGCCTTCTTTATCGCCTGTATGTTTGTTGACCCGATTGTGGTCATCCTGGTGCTCACCCCCATCTTTGCTCCGGCCATCCAGGCCACCGGGCTGGACCCGGTTCTGGTGGGCGTGCTGATCACCCTGCAGGTGGCCATAGGCTCGGCCACGCCGCCGTTTGGCTGTGACATATTCACCGCCATCGCCATTTTCAAGCGCCCCTACATGGAAGTGATCCGGGGCACGCCACCGTTCATCTTCATGCTGGTGGCCGCCGCCGGGCTGATCATTGCCTTCCCGGATATCGCTCTGTTCCTGAGGGACCTGGCTTACCGAGACTGAGCCGGGTAACCGGCCAGTAACAGGAGAGACCTATGTTCAAACGGATTATGGTAGCCGTGGATGGCTCCAAAACCTCGCTGAAGGCGCTGGATAAGGCAATTGACCTGCAGAAGCTGATTCCAGATGCCGAAATTTTTATCCTGTGCGTCTACAAGCACCACAGCCTGTTCGAGGCCTCCTTATCGATTGGTCGGCCCGACAACATGGACATTCCGGACAAAGTGCTGTCGGACTACGCCAAGGGCGTTGTTAATCACGCCAAGGAACGAGCCAAAGAACACGGAGCCAGCAAAGTGCGTGGCTTTGTGAAATCCGGCCGGCCATCCAAGGTGATTGTAAAATTTGCCCAGGACAAGGAGGCGGACCTGATCGTCGTTGGCACCAAGGGCACCAACAGCGATAAAGACGGCATGTTCCTGGGCAGCGTCTCGCACAGGGTGGCGTCGCACGCAAAATGCCCGGTGTTGGTAGTCTGACAGACATTTCACTCTATTCCGGGGGCCGGTGATGCAAATGCCCGGCGCCCTGGCAATCACGGATTTCCGCAGTCTGATCAGATTTTCACCGTGCTAGACTCCCCCGCCTTGCGTTACTTTTCATTCACAACATTCAAATCACAAGGCGTCTACCCATGACTGCAATTGTCGATTTTCTCAACTCGATTCTCTGGGGTTATGTCCTCGTTTACGGCCTGCTGGCCGTCGGTATCTTCTTCACCATCCGCCTGGGTTTTCTGCAGTTCGTCAATTTTGGCGAAATGGTCCGGGCCATCCGCGGTTCCCGTGAAAGCGACGTTCACGGCATCTCACCCTTCCAGGCGCTATGTACCAGCCTGGCCTCCCGCGTCGGCACCGGCAACCTGGCAGGCGTGGCCGTGGCCCTGTACCTCGGCGGTGCCGGTGCCATCTTCTGGATGTGGATGGTGGCGTTGGTAGGCATGGCCACCGGCTACGCGGAAAGCACCCTGGCACAGCTGTACAAAGTGCGTGACGGCAAGGGCCAATATCGGGGCGGCCCGGCGGTGTACATCGCCAAGGGCCTGAAAGCGCCCTGGGCGGCGGTCATTTTCGCGGTGTGCCTGATCATCTCCTTCGGCCTGGTGTTCAACGCCGTGCAGGCTAACTCCATCGCCGATGCCATGGAGGGGGCCTTTGGTGCGCCCAAACTGGGTGTTGGCGTGGTCATCGCGGCGCTTGCCGGCATTGTGATATTTGGCGGACTGCGCAAGATTGTGCGTTTTGCCGAGTTCGTGGTTCCGTTTATGGCAGGCGCCTACGTCTTACTGGCACTCGTTGTAATGGCCCTGAACATTACCGAAGTACCCGGTATTCTCGCAATGATCGTGAAAAGCGCCTTCGGCCTTGAGGAAGCCGCCGGTGGCGCCGCCGGTTCAATCACCGCCGCCATGCTCAACGGCATCAAGCGCGGTCTATTCTCCAACGAGGCGGGCATGGGCTCTGCTCCGAACATCGCCGCCACCGCCACCCCGGCGCCACACCACCCCTCCTCTCAGGGCCTGGTTCAGGCATTCGGCGTGTTCATCGACACCATTATTATCTGTACCGCCACCGCAGTGATGATTCTGCTCGCGGGTGTTCTGGAGCCGGGCTCCGGCATCACCGGCACCCAGTTGACCCAGCAGGCTATGGAAGTCCACCTGGGTGATTTCGGTGGCTACTTCATTGCCGTTGCCATCCTGTTCTTCGCGTTCACATCCATTGTCGCCAACTACACCTATGCCGAGAACGCGTTGATCTACCTGAAAGGCGGCAACACCCTGGGCCTGACACTGCTTCGCGTGGCAGCGCTGGCGATGGTTATCTGGGGTGGGTACGAGGCAGTGGTTACGGTATTTAACGCCGCAGACGCCTCCATGGGCCTGATGGCTGCCATCAACCTGGTGGCGATTGTGCTGCTGTCCGGCACGGTGGCCAAGTTGACCAAGGACTACCTGGCCCAACGTAAGGAGGGGCTGGTGCCTCACTTCAAGTCAAAGGATTACCCGGAGCTGCACGAGAAAATCGACAGCAACATCTGGCACTGAGCTCAAACACTGGCCGTAACCACCCGGTTACGGCCAGCAGCCTTGGCCTGATACAGCGCTCGGTCGGCTGCCCGGAACAGCTCGTCGAACTCCGGGCTACTTTCCGGCCAGCCTGCAATACCTGCCGATATTGTCAAGCTGCCCAGCTGCTTTCCAAGGTATTCAACCTGAGATTCGGCGATGGTTACCCGAAGATTTTCAGCCCTCTGGCGGGTTTCCTCCAGCGACGCCCCGGGCATCAGAACCGTAAACTCCTCTCCCCCGTAACGGCATACCGTATCGCTCCCGCGAAAACAGTTCTCAAGAACTCTCCCAACCATTCGCAGAACCTCATCACCGGCATCGTGGCCATGACTGTCGTTGAAGCGCTTGAAGTGGTCGATATCGAAAATCAGAAGGCTCAGTGGGCGCTCTGAGCGGATAGCGACTTCCCGCTCATGTCGGAATAACTCATCAAAGTAGCGCCGGTTTTTAAGACCCGTCAGGCTGTCCTCATAGGAAAACCGTTGCAATTCGGATCGCAGAGCCAGCCCTGACAGGGTAATTCCGATCTTCTCTACAGACTGGTACACCCAGGCAATCACCCGAGCAGTGCCATAATCTTTCACCAGGTCCGGCAGGTTCGGACGCTCCAACAGCAACACGCCCTCAGGAACGTTCCCGAACTGGGCAGGCTCAACCCGGAGCAGGAAACAGAGCTGTGCAGGAACGTCCTGGCTCTGCACGGGCAAAACGGTCTCCGTCAGGCCGGAGAGATCCGGCGCCAGGCTGGGTGGAAAGGTGTTGGCAGCAGATTTACCCCAGAGGCTGGCCCGATCATAGCCGCCCCCCGGGTTGCGCCGGTAGAAACAGCCGGCGATCGGCAAGTACAGTTGCGGCAGCGCCTGCAGCAACGGCTGGAAAGCTTCCTCCACGCCCGCACAGTCCTGAAGCGCGGCAATGGTATCCGCCAATTTCTGGCTTTTCTTGCTCTCCAGTGCCAACAACCTTGACCGCTCTACCTCTCGCTCGGCCAGCGCTTCAGCACGGGCTGTGCGCTCAGCCACTTTCTGCTCCAGCTCAACGGTCAACTGATGCAAGGCCTGTTGGGTTTTGCCGTAGTGCCACACCGAAATGCTGATAAGCGCCAGCGAGAAGGCCAGCGCCCCCCAGCTGACCGGCACCCGCCCCCAGGGGAGAAAACCATGGGCAACCGCCATATCCAGAATCAGCAAAACGATAAACACGCCGCAGGTAATCAGAAACACCTGTTGCTCCCGATACAAGCTACTGAAATTCCTGATAACGACCGCTACCATCAATCCCAGGGAGATCAGTAACACACTGTCAAACACCGGGAATGTTGAGGACAGATTGACTAACCCGAGCAGCGCCAGCAGAAGAGCCAGGGCCGCAAACACAATATGCAACCACATCAGCCAGCGAACCAGACGGGGGCGCCGGGCGTCCAGCCACTGGCTCAGTAACAGCGCCAGTGCAACCGGAATCAAATAATAGGAACCCGCCGCCAGATAGTCCCACAACAACGGCTGATACAGGATCAGCAAACTGGCCTGGCTTTCCGCCAGCAGCATCACGCCGGTCAGGAATGCAAACAGGGCAATGCTGGCGAAACTCCTCTGGCCTCGCTGAATCAGGGCGAATACCAGGGCAAGAAGTGCAATCAGTCCGGATAACGCGGCAATGACCAGGCTCTCGGCCGAATTGCTGACGATGTGTAGCACCAGGTCCGGGTGGTCGAGAATGGCCACCTCACCCCATAACCCGATATCCGTGTAATTGGAGAACACACGGAAGTACATGGTTTCGCCTTCGTAGCCATCGGGCAACGGAATCTCGTGCCAGGGCCAGCCTTCAAACTTGCCACGGCCGTGCTCGTCGAAACTGCCGTACTGGTACAGCAACTCGCCCCGGAACCACACCTGCAGGATGATATCGACGCTGTAGATATACAGTGCCGGCGCGTACCACTCCCCCTCCGGTAATGTCACCCGGAACCAGGCATGTTCTCGCCCATCGCGGCCAGGAGGGTTGGAAGGGAAAGCAATGTCTTGCCAGTGTTCGGCGCTGTCCGGTTCGTCTAGCCAAAGCGGTGTGCCGTCAGCTAAGAACGGGGAGTCGCCCCAGCGATATTGCCAACCTTCGTCCACTGGCTGCATCGCAGACAACGCCGGCTGGGACAGGCATAGCGCCAAAACGAGTGAGGCAAGCCAGAATAAAGTGCGACTGAAAGAGGGGCGCAAAGCGAAACCTTCTGATGGACGCTATGCCTTCAGTATAAACCGTAGACAGCAGTTACAGAACTATTCTGACGGGAAGAATTCAGGGCGGCACTGACGCCGCCCTGGCAGGAGGCCTCAACGGCCGGATTTCAGCATTTCCCAGAACTTTGCGTAGATCTGCAAAGCATCATCACCGATATCCGCCTGGAATTCAGCATTCTCCATATCCGCATCGGTCGGGTAGCTAGCGCGGTCGTTGGCAACAGACTCGTCCAGCAACTCAAGCGCCGCCTGGTTGGGCGTGGCATAACCAATATCCTCGCTGATCAACGCCGCGATTTCAGGCTGTAACACAAAGCTGATGAACTGGTGGGCCGCTTCCGGATTACGGGCATTTTTGGGAATCACGAAGCTGTCCAGCCAGGCGATAATGCCCTCTTGTGGATAGACATACTCCAGGCTCGGCATGGTCTCCTTACCCATAACCGCCTCACCGTTCCAGATCATGCCCACGTCCGCCTCGCCTTCCAGATAGGGCATACGGGGCGCATCGGAGTTAAAGGTGCGTACCGACGGCATTAACTCTGCCAGTTTTTCGTAGGCTTGCTCGATTTCCTCCGGGTCGGTGCTGTTACCGGAGTAACCAAGTACCCGCAAGCCCACGTGGAACACTTCGCGCATGTCGTTGGTCAGCATGACACGGCCCTGAAAGCGCTCGTCCCAAAGGTCGGCCCAGGCCGTTACCTCGCCTTCCACGTCATCGGTGTCCACGGCAATTCCGGTGGTGCCCCAGAGGTAGGGAATGCTGTACTGGTTGTCCGGATCAATATCCAGATTAACCAGATCATCGTCCAGGTTGCCAAAGCCTTCGATCTTGCTGCGATCAATGGGCATCAGCAGGTCTTCCTGGCGCATTTTGCTGACGTAATAGGTCGATGGTACAGCCAGATCGTAGGCAGCGCTCTCATCCAGCAGCTTGAGGCGGGCATACATGGCTTCGTTGCTGTCGTAGGTGGTGTAAACCACCTGAATACCGGTTTCCTCGGTAAACCTGTCCAGGACTTCCTGAGGCATGTATTCAGACCAGTTGTACAGGTTGAGCACCTGAGGATCTTCAGAACTGCAGCCCGTGAGGCCCACGGCCAGCAGGCCGGCCAGTGCCAGTTTCTTCATCGTCTACTCCTTAACAGTATCCATTGAGACAAGATCAGCATGAACAGTGAGAACACCAGCAACAGCGTACCCAATGCATTCACTTCCGGTTTCAGACCCACCCGCACCATGGAGTAGATGCGCAGGGGCAGAATTTCATAACTCGGGCCGCTGACAAAGGTACTGACGACCACATCATCCAGTGACAGTGTAAACCCCAGCAGCCAGCCTGCCACCAAAGCGGGCATAATCACCGGAATCAGTACCGTGCGAGTCATGGTGAAATCGCTGGCGCCCAGATCCCGGGCGGCTTCCGGCAGGCGTTCATCAAATCCGCTCAGGCGCGCCATCACGGTAATCACCACGAACGGCAAGCAGAAGGTGACGTGGGCCAGCAGCAACGACACATAACCGAGTTTCAGGCCGACCATCAAGAACAGCGCCAGCAGGGAAATGGCCAGCACGATTTCCGGTGACATCATTACGATGAACAGCATGCCGTTCAGCAGCTTCTTGCCGCGGAACCGGTAGCGGTGCAGAGCCAGGGCTGTAAGCGCCCCGATCATGGTCGACACGGTGGCGGCAGACAAAGCCAACCACAAGGAGTTCCACATGGCCTGCACCATGGCCCGGTTGTTAAACAGCGCCTCGTACCAACGCAGGCTCAGCCCGCCCCATTCATAGCCGCTACGGGAATCGTTGAAGGAAAACACCACCAGCACCACGATCGGGACATACAGCAACAGGTAAACCAGCGTCAGATAGGTGCGTGGCAACCAGCGGTTCATACGCCCTCCTCCCCGATGCGCCGCTTACTCAAGCGGTGGGCAAACATCAAAAACGCCATGGCCAGGGTCAATACGATGCTGGCGGCGGCGCCGAAGGGCCAGTTACGGGCGTCCAGGAACTGGTTCTTGATAACGTTACCCACCAGCAGATTGCGGGAGCCACCAAGGATATCCGGCACAAAGAACAGGCCCATGGCTGGCAACAACACCAACATCACACCCGCCAGCACTCCCGGCAGGGTCAGAGGCACGATAACGTGGATAAAGGTGGAAAGACGGCCAGCGCCGAGGTCGTGAGAGGCCCGAAGCAGATCTTCCTTCAGATCATCAAATACCGCGTACAGCGGCAGGATCATAAAGGGCAGCAACAGATACACCAGCCCGACAATGACAGCGCCTTCGGTGTATAGCATTCGCAAGGGCTCATCGATGACCCCTATGGACATCAACGCGTTATTGATCAGGCCATTGGTCGCCAACAGCAGTTTCAGCGCGTAGGTACGTACCAGGGAGTTGGTCCAGAAGGGCACAATCAACAGGAAAATCAGCAACATTTGCCGCTGTTTGCCGACCTTGGTGAGCGCCCAGGCGAAGGGATAGCCGATCAGCAGACAAATCAGGGTGGTCATGGCCGCCATGTACAGCGAATGCAGGAACACATCCAGGTACAGGGGATTCATCAACTGCCGGTAGGCATCCAGGTTCAGTGGTAGAGACAGAAAACTGCCCGGGTCCCGGGTCATCACACTGGCACCGACCACCAGCAGGTTCGGGGTCAGTACCAGGAACAGTAGCCAGCCCCAGACCAGCACCAGTACCGCCGTTCGGAACGGCTGCTGTGTGACGCTACTCATCCAGACTGGTTTCCGCTTCGGCTTCCGGGCTCTCCATGGGCAACAGCCACTCCCAGCCATCCACCCAGCTCACCTTCACCGGTTCCCCCAGTCGATAATCGAAGGTTGGGTCATCCTCATCAAAAAATTCCGACGCCAGTACCTCGGTACCGTCTTCAAGGTGAATAACCGAATCCAGGGTACTGCCCTTGTAGTTCCGTTCCACCACCTTACCGGCCACACCGTCGTCGTCATCCGGCGCCAGCACTCGGATGTCCTCCGGGCGCAACAGAACGTGCAGAGGCTGGCCGGCGGCCACTGAAAAGTCAGGCTTGCGAAACGTGCGTTTCAGGCCAAAAACGTCCACGGTAATGGTGTCATCGCCGTTGGCTTTGTCGATCCGGCCCGGGAAAAAATTGGTTTCGCCCACGAACCGGGCGGTGAACAGGTTCGCCGGCCGCTCGTATACCTCTCTGGGCGTGCCCAGTTGCTGGATCAGGCCATCCTTGAGCACCACGACCCGGTCTGACATGGACAAGGCTTCTTCCTGGTCGTGGGTCACGAACACGAAGGTAATCCCAAGTTCCCGCTGCAGGCGCTTGAGCTCCACCTGCATGGTGCGCCGCAATTTGTAGTCCAGGGCTGACAGGGGCTCGTCCAGCAGCAGCATCTTCGGCCGTTTGACGACCGCACGGGCAATCGCTACCCGCTGCTGCTGACCACCGGAGAGTTGATGCGGCTTGCGCCTGGCAAACTCCTCCAACTGAACCATGGCCAGGGCTTCGTCGACCCGCTGGCGGATTTCTTCCTTCGGGCGCTTTTCCATTTTCAGGCCATAGGCCACGTTGTCGAACACCGACATATGGGGAAACAGCGCGTAGTTCTGGAACACGGTGTTGAGCGGGCGTTTCTCCGGCGGTGTGTGGGTCAGGTCCTGGCCACCCAGCAGAATGGTACCGTCATCCGGATGCTCGAAACCGGCCATCAGCCGCAACAGGGTGGTTTTGCCACAACCGGACGGCCCCAACAGGGTAATGAACTCGCCATCAAGGATCTCCAGGTCCAGCGAATCCAGTACCGTCTTGCCGTCAAATTGCTTGGCGAGGTTGCTCAGAGATAGCAGTGTCTGTTTCATCGGCCCTGCCCACAGAATGAGCGGCTTATTTTTCCAGAAACAGGGGCAAACAGAAAGGGGCGTCGGGATAATCCGCAATCCCGACGCCCCTTGATCTCAGCTCACTTCGGCACGCTTGCCGAAATGCGGCTCACTGATCTGCAACGCTATCCAGATACGCCTTGTCCGAAATATTGGTCCAGGGCCGTACCTGGCTGAGATAGTCGCGTTGCGACGTAATGATCTCTCGGGCCAGTTCATCCTTCTCTGCGAACTCGTCCAGCAGGCGATTGGTGGTGTCACGCAGGGCATTGATTACCTCTGGCGGGAACACTTTGTGGGTCACCTCCGGATAATCCTCAGTCATGCGGCTCCAGGCGACACCACTCTCGTGGGTGCTCTGGATGTACATGTCGTAGGCCGCCGTGCGCATGGACACCCGCAGGATTTCCTGGAGGTCAGCCGGCAGCGAATCCCACGTTTTCTTATTGATCAGGAACTGAACTTCAGCGTTGGGCTCCTGCCAACCAGAGTAGTAGTATTTGGCGATTTGATGGAATCCCATCTGGAAATCCAGAGCTGGTCCAACCCATTCCACGGCATCAATGGTGCCCCGCTCCAGGGCGGTGTATAGCTCGCCTGGCGGCAGGTTGGTAACCGCCACACCCAGCTCGGCCATCACTTCTCCGGCAAAGCCTGGGGTGCGCATTTTCAGGCCTTTGAGGTCGTCCAGGGAATTGATTTCCTTGCGAAACCAACCACCCATCTGGTTGCTGGTATTACCGCCCGGAAACGACAGCAGGCCATAGGGCTCGTAGACCTTCTGCATCAGCGCCATGCCATCATCGTGGTAGAACCAGGCATACATTTCCGGCGTGATCATGCCAAACGGTATGGTGGTGAAGTACATGGCGTTGGGGATGGTGCCCTTGTAGTAGTACGAGGCGGTGTGGCCCATGTCATACTGGCCGTTGCGCACCAGGTCAAAAATACCGAAGGGCGCCTTGTGCTTGTTCGAAGAATCAATCCGGAACTTCAGGCGGCCGCTGGACATCCGCTCCGCCATCGCGGCCATATTGCGAGGAGTCTCACCCAGGATTTTGGAGTTCGGGCCCCAGGTTTCAGCCAGGCGGATGGTGTAGGTTTTCTCGGCCGCCGCAAACGGGCTGGTCAGCAGGGCAACCAACGTAAGGGCCGCCACGAAGATTCTGTGCATAGACATGGTGTTGGCTTCCATTGTTATTGCTTTGAGGGTAAAACGAACAAATAACGGAAAGCCATGATAACCGTGGAGGCCAGCCACGCCAATGCGGCAGGCCGGCCTCGCCGGAATCAGACCTTGAACTGGCTCACCAGCTCACGCAGGTTTTCACCCAGCCGCGCCAGCTCGTGACTGGCTTCATTGGTCTGGTTAACCCCGGTGTCGCTACGCTGGGCAGCGTCGACAATACGCACCACATTCTGGTTAATTTCCTCGGCCACCTGGCTCTGCTGCTCCGCCGCCGTGGCAATCTGGGTAACCTGATCATGGATCTGGGTCACCGATGTCACAATGGTGTTCAGCGCACCAGTGGCGTGATTGATGCGTTCGACGGTAGCCTCGGAACTCTTGCGGGAATGGTTCATCCGTTCAACAGAAGCCTTGGATTCGGCCACAAAGCCGTCAATCATTTCCCGAATCTGATCGGCGGATTCCGCAGAGCGTTTGGCCAACTGCCGAACCTCGTCCGCCACCACCGAGAAGCCACGACCGTGCTCACCCGCCCGTGCAGCCTCGATGGCCGCGTTAAGCGCCAGCAGGTTGGTCTGCTCGGTGACGGCATGGATCACATCCAGAACCTGCTGGATATCATTGGACTTCTCCGCCAGGGCGTTAATGCTGGCCGCCGTGCTCTCCATTTCTTCGGACAACTGGTTGACGGCACCTTGCGCGCTGGTGATCGTTTCACCACCCTCACGGGCCATGCGGTCGGCGTCTGAAGCGGCGCTTTCCACTTCGTTGGCATTGCCGGAAATCTGCTGGATGGTGGCTGCCATTTCATTGATCGCCGACGCAATCTGGTCTGTTTCCGAGCCCTGTTCCTGAACCGACTGGCGGGTTTCGTTGGCCACACGGCTCAGCTCTTCGGCGGCCGAGGCGACCTGATCGGTGGTTGAGCCCACTTCACGAATAGTATCCTGAATCTTGATCACGAAATGATTGAACCGGCGGCCTAGCTCAGCCAACTCATCCTTGCCGTCTTCCGGCAGACGCTGGCGTAGGTCGCCATCACCGTCGGCGATTTCCTGCATCATATCGCTGACTTTATTCAGGGGCGCCGTCACCGTTCGGCCAATCACCAGCCCTATGATCAGGGACACGGCAACTACGATAACCGTCACCAACAGAATAAAGCCCATGGCCGCCGCCATAGCCGAATCGATTTCCTTTCGTGCCTCAACCAATACCCGTTCAATATCGGTGACGTAAATACCGGCACCCATCATCCAATCCCAGCCCGGGATGATGCTTGAATAAGACACTTTCGGCTCTACCTCGCCCGAGGCGGGGTTTGTCCAGTCGTACTCATAAAAGCCGTCGGTTCCCGCCGCTGAGAACAGGTCCCGAACCAGTTTCTGTGTATTGGGGTTGGTCGTCGGCCCCTCGCGGGAAGGGTCCGGAGCGTAGGCGAGATTATCCAGATTACGGGCGTAGGCAAAAACGTAGTTATCCTGCCCGAATGTGATGGAGCGTAGCCGTTTGCGAGCCTCCTCGCGGGCGTCTCTATCAGACAACCCAGAGTTGTTCTTGGCATCCATGACCACTGCCCGGGCCGTTTCCACGAGATTCTTCAGGCCTTCCTTACGGGCATCCAGAAGCTCTTCCTCCAGGCGTTCCAACTCGGCTTCTCCGTTTGCCTGAATCTGGCTGGCGGTGATCCAGGCAATGGTACCCGCCGTAATCAGTACCGGCACCAATACGCCAATCAACAGGCGGGCTCGGATGGTCAGGTTGCTCAACAATGTCATGGTTCTGCTCCGGATTGTCTGCTCTGGCCTCGGGATTATCCACAGTGCCACGTACAAGGCTGTTCCAGTTTGTTAACGCCTGTATACCAATACTCAAGTAAAACATGTCGACTTGGTAGCCAGGCCATTTGTATCAAGCCTTTCAGGTAGTTCGGGTATCGGCCGTCATGTAAACGACTTGAGCTTGTGTCAGACTAAAGTTTCATGTCAGTCGTGCCGGGGAGAGCTCACCGTGAAACACCTTTTTCTCATCCGCCATGCCAAGTCCAGCTGGGATAACGACAACCTCAGCGACAAGGACCGCCCGCTAAACCCACGAGGCGAGCAACAGCTGGCACCGCTCGGGAAGGCGCTGCTGCGTTACGGGGCCATGGCAGGAGAGATTCACGTAAGCCCTGCCCTGCGCGCCCAACAAACGCTTAAAGGCATTTTGCATCCCTCGATGGGTGAAGCGCAGATTTACACTAACCCGGAACTCTATACCTTTGATTACCGGCGTCTATTACAGTGGCTGCAGAACTGTGACAATGAGGCGCAAACCCTGGCCATTGTCGGGCACAACCCGGCGCTTTTGGAACTGGCAGCCACCCTGGTGCCGCACGCTCCCTTTGAACTCCCCACCGCCAGTTTTATTCACATACGTTTACCAATCAAACACTGGCGCAAACTCGGCAAACGGGAAGGTCGGCTTGAAACCTTTCTAACCCCGGTGGACTTCAGTTATGAGGCGTTCAAACGCAAGAACCAGAAACGGCACAAGAACGCCGGCAAAGCGACGGTCAAAGACACTCCGTCAGTGCTTTTGGGGCAGGCCGAGAGTCTTAACCAGTTACATCGGGGGGTGATGCTCGGCCTGGACGATGAGTTTCTCCACCAGTATCGCATTGCCCTTCGTCGCAGCCGCGCCGTGGCCGAATCCCTGGCCGAGGTAACCGGAAACAAATCACTGAAGAGCCACATTTCCCACCTGAAACGACACGCCCAGGCCACGAGTAACCTGCGGGATCTGCACGTCTTCCGCCAGGATCTGCCGCAGCTATGCAGTGACCAGCCAGAGCTCCTGCGGGCACTGGAGCAATGGGTCTGCGCGCGGGTGGGCAAGGAACAGAAAAAACTGGCGAAACGGCTTGGAAGCAAACGTTACCGGCAGAGCCTGCACAGTTGGGAGGACGAGCTGCAGTCAAGGGAGTTCCGCAAACTGATCGACAAACTCAGTACCAGGGACGCTCAAAAAAGCGTTGAACACCGGCTGCGCATGTTCAACCGGAAAACCGCCGAACTGCTGCACGACGCGCCAGATGAGGACATCCACAATCTCCGCAAACTCCTGAAGCGCATCCGCTACCTCATGGAACTGGACATCGACAGCTGGAAATCCGCCCTTAAGACCCTACGACAGCGCCAGGATCTCTATGGCCGTTTCCAGGATCTGCATGTCCAGATTGAGCTGGTCAAACGGTTTGCTTCAAACCACCCGGAGGATCCAAACGGCGCGCTTCAGGCCCTGCTGGACTACCTGGCCGTCGAAAAGGACGACACCCGCAGACTGATTCTGTCCATCGGCGGGCTGAAGGCTGGCTGATGCCAGAACACCAGGTTCAGATTCTGACCATACGAGCTTCCAGGAGCAGGTTAGGGCCCAACTTCGCCACTCTCACCTGGCCCGGATTCAAGCCAAGGTCTTCCAGGGTTTCCTGGATATCGTCCATGGCCTCTTCCGAGGGTGCCGCCAGCAGCAACTCCCGCACTGACTCCAGAATCATCCTCACCGGCACGGTCATGAAATACACCGAGATCACCAGCATCATCACCGGGTCTGCATAGACTGCCAGTGCAGACCATTGGCTTTTCTCCAGCATCCAGGCGGCGGCAAAACCGATCATCACGGCAGCACTCAGGGCGCTGTCCATCAGCCACTGCCTCTGCTCGGCCCTGACCAGGCCGGAGTCGTTCTGAAAGCTGGACCAGCGTAGATACACCCACACGGCCAGGCAACCCACCACGTTCACCGCACCAAACACCATGGCCATATCGGCGGCCACCGCACGGCCACCCTGCAGCAACGAAACCACCGCCGAGGCCAGCGAAAGCACACACACCAGGGCAATAACCAGGCCTTTCACCGCAATCACCAGCGGCTCCACCGCACCCAAACCAAACGGATAGTCTTCTGTTGCTGGCCGACGCACCAGGCGAGCGGCATAGAGTGAAAGCAGGGACAGCGCCAGGCTGATCAGTGAGTAGGCGCCATCGAAAAGAATGACCAGGGAATCAACCCAAAGCCCCCAGCCGATACCGACGACAGCAAACAAGCCCGCACCGGCCGCAGATAATGTCAGCGCCATATTTTCCCGCGCCAGAGAAGTAAACATTTTGACCTCCTGAGAATTGCCGGCCATATTATCGGCATCACCACGAAGGCGTGAGTCGCTGAGCGACGGAAAATCCGGCGCAACGAGATAACCATGAAGACTTCCCAGATAAAAATCTTTCTGTCCGTGGTCCGGAACGGCAGCGTTGCCGCAGCCGCCAGGGAGCTGAACCGCAGCCGAACCACAGTGAGCACCGTGCTGGCCTCGCTGGAGGATGAACTGGGAGTTGAGTTGTTTGAACGCAGCGGTAACCAGCTGCATCTGACCTCCATCGGCCAGTCCATTCTCACCGATTGCCGGCGCTTCGATCAGGTCGCCGGCCAGATACAGGCCCGCTGCCAGCACCACCTGAGCGGGGCCGAATCGGTGTTGCGCATCGCCCGGGACGATGCCATTCCCGAGGACATTTGGCGGGACATTCTGCGCCGCCTGAAACAGCGATTTCCGCAAACCAGCCTGTCGATCTACCTGGCGCCCCCACGAGAACTGCCCTCGCTGGTCCGAAACCAGTCGGTGGATGTCGCCTACGGGCTGATGCCGGAACTGATGAATGAAGGCTACCAATGGTTCCGCGAGCTGGCTGACGTGCGCATGCTGACCGTCGCTGCGCCCGAGCATCCGCTTAGCCAACTGAAACGGGTAACCCAGGATGATCTGATCAGCCATACCGAAATCACCATTGCCTACATGCAGGATTCCGTGCTGGTGGCAGACTCACCGGAAACCGCCAACTACCTGGCATTTACCCAGTACGAGTTGATCCGCGATGCGGTGATGGACGGCGCCGGCTGGGCGGACCTGCCGTTACCATTGATTGCTGAGGCACTGCGGAAAGAACAGCTGAAAACCATCCATCACCGCAGCGCGCGTTGGTGGAAGGTGTTCAGCGCCCTGGAGTCAGAACAAGCCCAGGGCGGCGCCGTGGTAGGCTGGCTGGCCAACGAACTGGAAGCCTATCTGGAGACGATGGCCTGAGGGCCTGGCTGCTCGTCTGCCGGCGCCCCCTCATCACACTTCTTGCAGTCCAGCTCAAACCCCAGCATGGACTGCCGCCCTTCCGGGGTAACAACCCATGGCCGGTTCACCCAGGGCGGATCATGACGCACATGCTGGTTATGCCCGCAGGCCAGTTGCGCCACCCAATGATTTTCATCGTCTTGGTGATAGCCGGTGATGCACTGTTTCACGATCTCCCCCTTTGCCCCCAAGCCGACCAGGAATAGATCCCCAGCGCCAACCAGATCATGCCAAAGCTCACCAGTTTTGCGGTGCTCAAGGGCTCGTGGAACACAAAAAGCGCAATCAGGAACTGGATGGTGGGGTTGATGTACATCAGGAATCCCACCGTCGAGAGCTTCAGCCGCCGGGCGGCACCGGCGAAGGCCAGCAGGGGAATGGCGGTAACCGCACCGCTGGAAAGCAGCAGCAAGGTACTGTAACTGGTGCCGCCAAAGTGAGACAAACCCTCCGAGGACAGCCAGGCCAGCGTCAACAGCCCCAGCGGAAGCAACAGCAGAGTTTCCACAAACAGGCCCGACAGTCCATCCAGCTCGACTTTCTTTCGAAGCAGCCCATAAGTGCCAAAGCTGAACGCCAGCACCAGAGTAATCCACGGCAGCTCACCCAGCAGGACAAACTGGTACAGAATTGCCACCGCCGCAAGAGCCACGGCAATCACCTGCAAGCGTGAAATGCGCTCCCCCAGAATCAGCAGCCCCATGGCCACATTTACCAGCGGGGTAAGGAAGTACCCCAGGCTGGCCTGCAGCACGTGCCGGGTTTCCACCGCATAAATGTAGACCCCCCAGTTGAGGGCAATGAACACCGCACAACCGAGCACGAAACCCAGCCTCTTTGGCTGCTTCAACGCTGCGATTACCGCCGGCCAGCGTGTGAGAAGGGAAATCACGATGGCGAGAAACAGGCAGGACCAGATTACCCTGTGAATCAGGACTTCCCAGGCGGGAATTCCCTCAAACAACGCGAAGTACAGGGGAAAACTGCCCCATAGGGTGTAGGCAGCCAGCCCATAGAGAACGCCTTTGGTGGTTTCCGGGTTAACCGGGGTCTTTGAGTGCATAGGTTCCTCATCACTGGACGAGATAATCTAGCACACCAAGGGTGACGGGAACCCCATGAATTATCCTAACCCGGCACTAACGTCTGACCTCCTCAATATGACAGGATTTCCTGTTATCAGCCTTTCAGGCAACAGGCTTTATACTTTCTCCCGCTGCCGCACGGGCAAGGTTCGTTGCGGCCGGGTTTGAGGGCACCCTCGCTCGTTTCGCCGGCCACGTAAAACCAACGATCGCCTTCCCGCACAAACTCCGAGATTTCCTCCAGATAACCCCAACCAACTCCGGCCCGGTAGAGCGCACGGAAGTGGACACGGCCACGGGCGCCCTGCTCACTGGCATCCAGAACCTGCAGTGATGCCCACTCCGGAGAGTTTTCCAGCCCCAGCTCCGTGGGCCGGGTATCCGGATGCCAGGTGGCCATCAGGTAGTCGGGATTGCGCAGCACAAACGCCGCATAGCGAGAGCGCATCAGCGCCTCGGGGGTAGGTGCCGGCTGCCCGGAATGCCAGCGCTGGCAGCAATCCTGGTAGGCCTTGCCGCTGCTACAGGGGCACGGGCTTGATGATGTCATCGTGGTCATGGTGGCAGGCTCATGAGGTCCGTTTTGCCGGCAGTCTAGCAAGCTGGCCCCAGCCTGTCCCGCCGGCCGTCAATCCGCCCACAGCCTGGCGCGAAACCCGCTGCGCCGCCAAAGCAACGCCAGCCAGAGCGCGTGCAGGTTGATCAGCAGCGCCAGCACCCACTCAAAGGCATCGTCTTTCTGGCTGTACCAGTCCGGCACCACTGCGGTCAGAATCACCGAGAGAATGCCCACCGCCAGCGTCAGCTGGCAAAGGCGCAACAAGCGCAGGCCAGAGGTATACCACCTGGGATGATTCATCAGGCAGGCACTGATCAGCAACTGGCACAGATAGGTGAATGAGAAGTACAGAACAACGCCAATACGGCGAGTCAGGTTAAAGCCGTCCCCCGCATGGCCCAGCGCCAGGGTATAAAAGGCAAGGGCAGCACAGGCAACCAACCCGAGCCATGGAATCCAGGCAACACGCCGAGCCTGAACACCAAGCTGGCGCAACCAGAGACCGTTCAGCCACCAGAACAGAATCCCCAGCAGCGCTGCCGGCAGCATGGTCCCCTTAAAAATGAAATAAGCGGTACCGTGGCGCCCTGTGCGGCTGATACTGGTGCAGCTGTCCCAATACGGCACACACCACGACACATACCCTTCTATTACCGACACGGCAAAGGTCAGGTGGATCGTCAGCAAGGGAATCAGTGCCGCTGCAAACGCCAACCACCATAGTGGCAAAGATCGATGCCCCATACCGTTGCTCCTGAAACGTTTTTTCTCTGACGGACACCATCCGAAGTCGGATGGCAAACGTAGGCACAAACCCAAGAATAAGACAGATTCCAGGTGCAGGCGACGGCCAAAAACGCCATACTCGGCAACACATTGGCGAAAAATCAAGCGAAGACAAAAGTACCAATGAGATCCGGGATACCAACCATCAACCTACCCGCCCAGCCGGAAAAACCGGTTCCGGACACCAGTACCTCCGCCGAGGGCCTGCAGGCCGTGCTCGACAATCTCGATGCCCTGGTTTATGTGTCTGACTTCGAGACCCACGAATTACTTTACATGAACGCCTACGGCCGCCGCATCTGGGGCAGCATAGACGGCCGCAAATGCTGGCAGGCGCTGCAAGACAGCGACGGCCCTTGCTCTTTCTGCACGAATGACCTACTTGTCGCCGATGACGGCACCGCCAACGCACCTCATGTCTGGGAGTTCCAGAATCAGCTCGACCAACGCTGGTACCAATGCCGGGACCAGGCTATTCAGTGGACAGATGGTCGGCTGGCGAGGCTGGAGATTGCAACTGACATAACTGAACGAAAGAACATGGAGCTGGCGTTACACGAAGCCCACGAGCGGGCTCGGGCCGCCGCGTTCGAGGATGAACTGACCAGGCTCAGGAATCGCCGGGCGTTCTTTGAGTTTGGCAATCAACTACTCAGCCGCGCCCTGCGACAACAGTCCCCGATGGCACTGATCATGATGGACCTCGACCATTTCAAGCAAGTCAACGACACCCACGGTCACGAGGCGGGCGATGAGGTGCTTCGCAAGGTATCTTCAACGCTTGGTGAGAACATCCGCGACTATGACATCCTTGCCAGGATGGGCGGCGAAGAATTCGCACTCCTGCTCCCGGAAACCACGGAGCAGGAAGCTCTGGATACCGCTCACCGACTTCTGAGTGCGCTGACCAGCCTCACAGTGGATTATCGGAACCATGCAATCCAGATCAGCGCGAGTTTTGGGATTACCCGTCTGGGGCGGCAAGACCAGCGCCTGGAAGACCTGCTACACAGAGCAGACCGGGCACTCTATCGCTCGAAAGAGCTTGGACGTTGTCAGGTCAACCTCGATGCACCGTTATAAATCCTGATTGCCAACGTACCGGGCCGTATATTCCTCGATAAGCGCGGGCAATCTTCTGTTCACCGTCAGGTGCGAAAGCCGTTCCATAAAGGCTTCCCTGAAGGATTCTGAATTGCACGGTGAGCCTTTCGGAAACGCAAAGAACAGCCCCTCCCTCGAAATCGGTGGGTCCAGTGCAATAAAATCGCCGGCAAGCCCGAGCCTCTGGAGTTTCACCTGCCCCTGAAGTTGTTCGTACAACACATAGTCAACTCGGCCCGCCCTGGCCATCAGGAATGACTGTTCAATCGTGCGCACCCCTTCGATCATCAGGTTTGCTTTTGCGTACTGATCGAAACGCTGACCAAAACTGTTGTTGATCAGGGTGCTGCCCCGCTTCATCAGCAAGTCCGGCCAATGGCGATACTCAAAAGGCCGGTCCTTTGGCACCCAGACGTTGGTGGGCAAGTGAGTCATCGGCGGCAACACATAATCCATATAACCAATGCGCTCCGATGTCATGAAAGCGCCGGCCACGAGATCAAGATCACCCAGCTTTGCAAGATGCTGCACCCTGGCCCAGGAACCCTTGTCCCGAACCTCAACTTTAACTCCGAGCGGCTCTGTCAGCTCCCGCAAAAATGCTGGTATAGCGCCAACCAGCTCCCCGGGCGACCGGTCTGAACGCCAAAGCAGAGGTGGGTACTGAGGGTTACCACTGGCCAAGAGTGTGGTGCATACGAACCTTTCAGACTCTCCGGCCGCGACCCCGTGATGGCTTACCAACACCATCATCAAGCAGGCAAGCACGAGCCTTGTCATGGCCCCACCAATCGTCACTTTGATTGACACACAGTCTCCTGATGCGAGAAAGCAGCCGCTGCAAACTGGTTGATAAAATGAACTAAATTGAGTGTATCACCGATCCTGCCGACCGGCAGGCTGAAAACTTGATATCTCTCAAACCCCGGTCAACTTCCTCAAACCCGTTTCGCCAATTCATGTCAGCCCTTCACAATTCATATGTTATAACATAACATTGTCAGCCCGGATTCGGCTTCTCTCGCCAGACCAAGAGGTTCCAGCGATGACACAACACCCTCATAACCTCGAACACTCCTTAAGTGTCCACGGGAAAAATGTACAGTGCCTTGCGGAAATACTCCGTGACAACGTTAACCTGGCCGTCTGGCAGAGACCCCGGAACAACCACTGGGCCGCATTCGTAAATGAATTCTGTAGCCGCGCGGGGAACCTTGAACGTTTCGTCAGCCTCGAACGTGGGCAAAGTGCGGCCACTGCATTGCCCGGGTGGGCTCTTGATATCGAAGGTTCCAACCACTGGATTGCCGATGTCGACGAGCTGGCAGAGATGTATCAGTGCCTGTTTGAGCCTGAAGCGATAGGTCTTCGCATACATGTTCTGGCTGACACTATGTGCCCCAGATTTCATGTGGATCGGGTACCGGTGCGGCTGCTTTGCACTTACCGCGGGCCAGGAACCGAGTGGCTACCCGAACCCCTTGTTACCCGTCCTGCTGGTGAAGGCCCTCTGCCAGAGCAAAGTGTTCCCTCAGATCAAATTCAAACCATACCCACTGCCGCTGTCGCCCTTCTGAAGGGCGAGGCATGGGAGGGCAATGAGGGCCGGGGACTGGTGCATCGTTCACCGCAGCCGAATGGAACGCCCCGCCTGGTCGTTGGGCTGGACTGGCTTTCTTCTTGACCATAAACGTAATGTTATAACATTTATATAGTGAGGATCATCTATGCAGTTTAACCGTCTTCAAGCCAGCATACTCTCCACATTGCTGGTGCCATTTGCGTCGGCCCAGGCCAATGAAATGAACCCAGACATCAGCGTGGTTCTGGATGGTTATTACAAACAGAACGCCACCGCGCTGTCCCACCGGGACGAAGGCTTTGGGCTCGGGCACACCGAGCTGTCTTTGTCTGCCCCAATTGATGATCTGTTCGCAGGCCGCCTGACCGCCGTCCTGGAAGAACATCACGGCGAAACCGAAGTGGCACTGGAAGAAGCCTACCTGCAGACCACCGGCATGCCCTGGAACCTGAGTGTTCGGGGCGGCCGATTCCTGTCCCAGGTCGGTTACCTGAACAGTCGCCACATGCATGAGGACAACTTTGTCGAGCGCCCCGCAGCCTATCGGGCTCTGCTGGGCAGCCACTACTTCGACGACGGTCTGCGGGTCAACCTGCTGATGCCCACACCGTTTTTCTGGCAGATCGGGGCGGAAGCTTTCAACGGCAATCGCCTGACGGAAGGTGACGAAGACATTGGTGTGTACACCGTCAACACTCGTTTCGGTGGCGACATTGGGGTGTCACAAAGCTGGCAGGCCGGGCTGTCCTATCTGAACAACCGCCAGGTTCATGGTGACCATGACGGCGATCACGATCATGACCATGATCATGACCACGGTGATCACGACCACAGCCATGCCGCCGCCTACACCGGCGAGAACCTCTATATCGCCGACCTGGTCTGGAAATGGTCGCCTGATGGCAACACCCGCCAGCAACAGCTGACGCTCAGCGGCGAATACCTGTACGCGGACGAACTGAACGAACATGCCCGCTCCTCAGATTACCACCAGGGCTGGTATACCTCCGCTGTCTACCGCTTTACCCCCCAGTGGTCTGTCGGTGCCCGCTATGGCCGGGTGGATCTCAAGGAAGCCCACGGTGACCACTTCCACGATCAGCAACTGAAAGAAACCGACGTGATGTTGGCCTGGTCCCGGTCCCACTTCTCGACTCTGCGTCTGCAGTACACGCACCAGAGTGCTCACGGTTTCGATGACGCCGACAACACCGTCACCCTGCAGTACGTGATGACCTTCGGAGCTCATGGTGCCCATGATTTCTAAGCCCAACCGCCTGGCATGGGTGTTTGGCTGGCTGCTGGCGTTTGCCAGCGTGCCGGCCAGCGCCAGTCTGAATGTGTTCGCCTGCGAACCAGAGTGGGCCAGCCTGGTCTCGGCGTTGCTGCCGGATGCAACCATCACCACCGCGACCACCGCCTGGCAAGACCCGCACTACATTGAGGCCAGACCCAGCCTGATTGCCGCCATGCGTAAAGCCGACCTGGCCGTGTGCACGGGTGCGTCGCTGGAAGCCGGCTGGCTGCCTTCGCTGATCTCAAGGGCGGCCAATCGCAAGATCCAGCCCGGCAGCGATGGGCTGTTCTTTGCCGCCGACCATGCTCCTCTGCATCAGAGTCATGAGCACGTTGACCGCAGCATGGGGGACGTCCATCCAGAGGGCGACCCGCACCTGCATCTGTCTCCGGACGCCATCCCCCTGGTTGCCGATGCCCTCGCCGAACGACTGGCTGCCCTGGTCCCCGATCAGCAAGCGCAGATTCAAATGAGGTACATTCGGTGGCGGGGAGAGTGGAACCAGCAACGCCAGTCCTGGCGTTCTACCGCCCGGCAACTGGCCGGGACCGGTGTGGTTACCCAGCACTCCACCTTCGATTATCTGCTGCGTTGGCTGGGCATCGAGGTCATTGCCGACCTGGAGCCAAAACCCGGCTTACCACCCGGCAGCGCGCACCTGCGGAACGTACTGGCCACCCCGGACCTGGCTCGTGCCAGCGTGATTATCGTCGCCTCCTATCAGGATGATCGTCCGGCCCGGTGGTTATCCTCACAATCCGGCGTACCGGCGATAGTGCTACCTGGCACCGTCACCGGCCAACCGGGTGAAGAGACTCTGGAGCAGGTTATCAACCTGATCGTCGACACACTGTTGAATCATCAGGAGCCAACGAATGTGGAATGAGTGGGGCTGGATGTGGCCGGCACTCACCGCCAGCGCGCTGACTGCAATCGCCCTAGTGCCTCTGGGCAACCGGGTACTTGAGCGGGGTATGGTATTTGCGGATCTGGCGATCGCCCAGTGGGCGGCGCTCGGCATTTTGCTGGTCGGCACTTTGTTCCCCGCCGGTGGCCCTGCCCTGAGCCTTTCCGGGAGCCTGACCCTGGCCCTGCTGGCCGTTGCCATGGTCAGCCTGGTGTTGCGGTATCTGACCCGGCATCGTGAAGCCATGATTGGCCTGCTCTACGCACTGGGCGCGTGCCTGGCCACCTTGCTGGTAAGCCAGGACCCCCACGGCGCACAGCGGCTTGCCCATACCCTGAACGGAGATCTGCTCTGGACCACACCCACGGTGCTGGCCCCGATGGTGCTGCTGGCACTGGCCGTGCTTGTCTGGCAATACGTCCTGCCGCAGAGTTACAGGGGCTGGCTGTTCCTGCCAATGTTCGCTATCGCCATCACACTGACGGTCGACCTGGCCGGCATCTATGTGGTGTTCACCTCATTGATTGCCGCCCCACTGCTACTGATACACCTGCGTGGCACCAGCATTGTCTTCGCCATACTGACGTGCCTGGCGGGCCACAGTCTGGGGCTTCTGATCTCGGCCTGGCAGGATCTGCCAGCCGGGCCAACCGTGGTTATCGCTGCCATGGCCACCTGTGCCAGTGCGGCGGTGCTGGCGCGCGAACCCATCAACCGGGACGCTTGGTAACCGCCATCGTCAGCCTGGAAATGCAGGTCAGCTTGCCTTGCTCGTTCTCCAGGCGGATTTCCCAAACCTGGGTGGTGCTGCCGATGTGCTGGGCGCGGGCCGTGCCGTATACCCAGCCGCCGGTCACCGGGCGAATGTGGTTGGCGTTGATATCCAGCCCCACCGCCACGGTGTTCTTGTCTTTCAGGCAGCAATTGGCCGCCATGCTGCCCAGGGTTTCCGCCAGCAACACCGAGGAACCGCCGTGCAGGATGCCAAACGGCTGAACCGTACGCTGGTCCACCGGCATGCGGCCCTTCACGTAATCGTCACCAATCTCGAGGTATTCAATACCCATGTGGCTGACGGCGGTGTTTTTACTTGCCTCAGCCATGTGTTCCAGGTTCGGGGTTACTGTCCAGATCGCCATATGCGGAATTCTCCAGATTGAACTTTGGTCTGTTATAACTGTCTGCAATGAGTCTATACAGGTAGCATGCTCATAACCATGCCTTTATAGAGCATTTTGGTAACCTAACCAATCAGACTAAAAGAGAGGGACCTGAGATGAAAAAAACCGGTGTTATTACCGCCGCTGTACTCGCTGCTTCGTTTGCCATACCAGCCGTTGCCCAGCTAAGCGTGGAAGACCAGATCAAAGCACGCAAAGCCGGTTACCAGTTCATGTCCTGGAACATGGGCAAGATCAAGGCCCAGGCGGTTGATGGCGACGTTGAATTCAATGCTGACCAGATGAAAGCCGCAGCCAATGCCATTGCCGCCGTTGCCAACTCCGGCATGGGCGCTCTGTACAGCCCGGATTCAGCCATGGACAAGGCGGAAAACACTCGCCTGAAGCCTGAGTTTTTCCAGCAAACGGATAAAGTCCGGGAAGTCGGTACCAACTTTGTTCGTGAAGCCAACAAACTGCAGGAAGTGGCCGCCACCGGTGACCGTGGTGCATTGGCGCGCCAGTTCAGCGCTGTCGGGCAAACCTGCAAGGCCTGCCACGACAACTTCCGCGCCGACTGATCAGCGCGGTTAACCTACCAACCCAGATCCTGGGGTGCAGGTGCGGGTGCCGGCGGTGGTGATACAAGCTCACCGCTGGCCACCCACACCACCGCCAGTGCCAGCACCAGAGACACCACGAATGCGATCGCACCCCCGCCTTTAGCATCCTCAGCCTGCCCTTGTGGGACCACTTTCCTGCCTGTGATCATCGGTTTCACCAGATTGTCTTTCTTGACGTGGGTGTAGAACATCACCGCTGCCACATGCAGGGCCACCAGGCCATACAGATACCATTCGGTTTGCCGGTGCCAGCCACTCAGGGTGCCGCTCAGATCTGACGACACCAGCGGGTACAGAGGGCCGTAGAAGGCAATTTCGTCATTGGCGAACAACCCAGTCACAGCCTGAAAACCGAACAGGCCGATCAGGGCCAGAACCGATAAAGCACCCAGCGGGTTGTGGCCCACGCCCTGCCACCGGCCTTTGAGATAGGCCATGATAGCGCCGGGGCCGCGTACAAAACGGGTAAACCTGGCGTAACTGGAACCCAGAAAGCCCCAGGCGATACGAAACGCCAGCAAGCCCACAACCAGCAAGCCAAATCGCTCATGCCACGCCATCCAGCTGCCACCGAGCTTGGTGGTCAAGATGGCGCCAATCACCGCCAACACCAACAACCAGTGAAACAGCCGGACCGGTAGATCCCATAATCGAATAGTGGTCATCTTCATTCCCTTGCGTCACTCACGGATTGGCGACATAGACCATCATAAGCTTACTAAGTTCCTTGCAGCCATCAATAGACTCTGACCAATTCCTGCTTTTGCCACCCCAACCGCCCTGTCTCGACGACCTGACGCCGAATACCCGGCACTGGCCGCACCATGAACAGGTCGCCATTTCGGCCAACCATGGCCCTGGGCACGCCTGCACCTTTCGCAAGATCGGCATGCACGTCCATGTGTTCAGCCTCACCGTGAACAGGAATGGCAATGCGGGGCTGAACCCAGCGATACATCGCCTTGAGTTCATCCTGGGCCGGATGGCCTGAGGCATGAATGGGCACGCCCGCGTCTTCGGCGGTAATCACAATCACCCCCAGTTTGCGCAGCTGGCTGATCAGCGCCTCGATGGCTTCTTCATTGCCGGGTATTGCCCGGGCACTGAAAATCACCGTGTCACCGGCTTCCAGCTCAAAATCCGGGTGGCTGCCCTGGGCAAGGCGCCGCAACGCGGTTCGAGGTTCACCCTGGCTGCCGGTGGCCACACCCAGCACCTCATGGCGCGGCAGGTAGCCCAGATGGGCGGGGCTGATCAGTTTGTCTGAGCCCGGCCAAAGCCCCGTAGCCTTGGCCGCACCACTCATGTTTACCAACGAGCGGCCCAGCAATCCCATGTAGCGGCCTGTTTCCCGGGCAATACTGGCCAGCGTGTGCAGGCGCGCAATATTGCTGCCAAAGCAGGTGACAATCACCCGCCCCTCGGCCACCGCAATCAGGTCCCGCAGGCCTTCGTGCAGCGCCGCCTCGGAGACCGAGTGGCCCTGCACGGTGGCGTTGGTGGAATCACAGACCATGGCGGCCACACCTTCTTCCGCCAGATCGGTAAACGTGGATGTGGTGTAACCGTGACCAACCAACGGATTATCATCCAGCTTCCAGTCACCGCTGTGGAAAATGTTGCCAATCCGGGTGCGGATCATCAGGGCATTGGGGTCGGGAATCGAGTGGGTGAGTGCCAGCCACTGCACATTGAACGTGCCGATCTGCCGGCGCTCTCCGGTGTCCACCTCGATGATCGGTACCCGATGCAACAGATCAAACTCCGCCAGCTTTCGGCGCAGGATTTCAGCGGTAAATCGGCTGGTGTAGACGGGGCACTGCAGCAGTGGCCAGAGATAGGGCACGGCGCCGATGTGATCTTCGTGGGCATGGGTAATGATCAACCCCGCCAGTTTGTCCCGCCGGTCGGCGATAAACGCCGGGTCTGCCATCTGCACCGGTGGCTCACCACGATGGTGCACGGTGCCATCGGCCGCGATACGGCCCGGCTTGGGGAAGGTCACCCCGCAGTCCACCATCAACCACTGGCCATCGTGGCCGTAGAGGTTCAGGTTCATACCGATTTCACCCGTGCCGCCAAGGGGCAAAAACCATAAATCGTTGTGGTCAGGGGTCATTGAGCGGGTTGTTCCAGGTACTTCAACACAAGATTTTCCTTGATACCTTCACGTTCGATCAGCTTCAGGGCCGCGCGAATGTCGTCAGCATATTTTAGCGCAGGCGATTTATCCGACACCGCAATCCAGGAACGTTCGCCCGGCACAAAAAACGGAGATACCTGCGCCGGGAGTTGCAATCGACTGATGGTGTAAAGGCCTACAAGTTCCGGAGCGATCACCACATCCACCCGGCCTTTTTCCATCATCAGCATCAGGTTCTCGTAGTGCGGTGCCGATTCTTTGATCAGATCCCTGTCGCGATCAAACCGGCTGAAGTAGGTGGCGCCATCCAGGACGCCAACCGTTCTTCCGTAAAGATCGTTGTAGCGGGTGATCCGGTGGTCGTCATCCAGATAGAAGAAAAGACGGCGCTCCGGCGGGAAAGCGGGGGCAACGAAGGTCATGTAGTCCTCGCGACCGTCGGTTCTCAGCGGCCCCAGCATTACATCCACTTCCCCTCTTTGCAGCATCAGCAGAACACGCCGAAACGGCGCCTCCCGGTACTTAACCTGCCAACCAAGGCGATCGGCAATTTCCTCGAAAATCTCCAGATAGAGGCCACCTTTATGGCCGGCGTCCAGTATCCGGTAGGGCGGAGAATGGTTCACCCCGACGGTGACCGTGAGTGGTTCGACGGTTTCCGTGCCCTGCTGCGCCTGTGCTGACAAGGAGAACGCTAGCAGTATAGATGCCAGCCACAGCGGTGTGTTTCTCACGTCCATTTCGGCCTCAATCCATGGTCAAATGAGTGTAAAACGATGACAGTATAGTAGGCCGCAGCATCCATAACCTACCTGTAACCGTAATCCCTGTTGAAATATCGCCATCCCGTCACAAGGTCTCGGGGTAAGGCACATCAAACTCGTTTCTGAACTCCGACACAAGGATCGACCACTATGAAGATACTGATGGTACTGACTTCCCATGACCAAATGGGCGATACCGGCCACAAGACAGGCTTCTGGCTGGAAGAGTTCACGTCACCGTTTTACGTCTTCAAGGACGCAGGCGCCGACATTACCCTCGCGTCCCCTAAAGGCGGTCAGCCGCCGGTAGACCCCAACAGTGAAGCCGAAGACGCCCTCACTGAATCCACCCGCCGCTTCATGGACGACACTCACGCCCGTGAAATGCTCGCCAGCACGAAAAAACTGGCGGATGTGGACATGAACCAGTTCGATGCCATTTTCTACCCCGGTGGCCACGGCCCGCTGTGGGATCTGGCAGAGGATCAAAAGTCCATCGCCCTGATCAAGACGGCCTACGAGCAGGACAAGGTGATTGGCGCTGTTTGCCACGCCCCGGCGGTTTTCAAGAACGTGTTCGTCAAGCCGGATCAGAACATCGTAGGCGGCCGGGAAGTCACCGGTTTCAGTAATACCGAAGAAGACGCCGTTCAGCTCACCAACATCGTGCCGTTTCTGCTGGAAGACATGCTCAAGCAGAACAACGCCCGCTATACCCGTGGCGATGACTGGGCACCGCACATTGTGGTGGACGGCAAGTTGATCACCGGGCAAAACCCGGCCTCTTCCGAGGGCACCGCCAAGGCCGTGGTGCAGGCGTTACAGGCCAGCTAACAGGCTGAGTCCATGACCGAAAAAACAAAGGGGAGGCCGGCGGCCTCCCCTTTAACGTTCTGACCTGGGTGCAACCCTGATCAGAAGTGAATCACCGTACGGATGCTCTTGCCTTCGTGCATCAGGTCGAACGCCTTGTTGATGTCTTCCAGCGGCATTTCATGGGTGATGAATACATCCAGCGGAATCTCACCCTTCTCGGCCTTCTCCACGTAGGACGGCAGTTCGGTACGGCCCTTCACGCCACCAAACGCGGAGCCACGCCACACCCGGCCTGTCACCAGCTGGAACGGGCGGGTGCTGATTTCTTCACCGGCACCGGCCACGCCGATAATCACCGACTCACCCCAGCCCTTGTGGCAGCATTCCAGGGCTGCACGCATCACCTTGACGTTACCGATGCATTCGAAGGAATAGTCCACACCGCCGTCGGTCATCTCGACAATGACTTCCTGAATCGGCTTGTCGTAGTCGTTGGGGTTGACCACGTCGGTGGCACCCAGCTGCCTGGCGATATCAAACTTGCCAGGGTTGATGTCGATGGCGATGATTCGGCTGGCCTTGGCCATGGTGGCGCCGATGATCGCTGCCAGGCCAATCCCCCCCAGGCCGAAGATGGCCACAGTGGCACCCTCTTCCACCTTTGCGGTGTTCATCACCGCACCGATACCGGTGGTGACACCACAACCCAGCAGGCACACCTTTTCCAGAGGTGCTTCTTTGGGAATCTTGGCCAGGGAAATTTCCGGCAGCACGGTGTATTCGGAGAAGGTAGAGCAGCCCATGTAGTGGTACAGAGGCTGGCCGTTGTACGAGAAACGGGAAGTACCATCCGGCATCACGCCTTTGCCCTGGGTCGCCCGCACCGCACCGCACAGGTTGGTCTTGCCAGAGGTACAGAACTTACACTCGCCACACTCAGCGGTGTACAGAGGGATGACATGGTCACCTACCTTCAGGTCTTTCACGCCCGGGCCAACCGCTTCCACAATGCCCCCACCTTCATGGCCCAGAATCGTCGGGAACAGGCCCTCCGGGTCGGCACCAGACAGAGTGTAGGCATCGGTATGGCACACACCGGTGGCGACAATCTTCACCAGCACTTCGCCCTCTTGAGGCGGCGCCACATCCACTTCCACAATTTCCAGTGGCTTGTTAGCCTCAAAGGCTACAGCCGCGCGGGATTTAATCACTTTCAATCTCCTGGTATCCGGTTGAGTCGAATTGCCTGCCAGCATTAACCTTGGACTTTAGCACGTCAGTGCCCTCAAGGCCTGAAACAGACGCCAATCCTCCGGGCAATTACTGACGTATGTTCCGGTAACTTTTTCAGAAGGTTTAATACTTTGAAAACGCTTTACTGGTTTACCCGCGACCTGCGAATGCACGATAACGCAGCGCTACTGGCAGCGGCCCGCTCTGACATGTTGCTGTGCGTGTACGTGGTGGATCCCCGGTGGTTTGCCAACGGGCCATTCCAGTGCCGGGCGATGGGTGAGCATCGATGGCGGTTTCTGTGGCAAAGCCTGACCGACCTGGAGCGCAGCCTGCGGGCCCTGGGCCAGCGGCTGCACATTGCCTTCGGAGAACCGGAGCAGGCACTCCCTGGGCTGGTTCACCAGCATTCCGTTGATCGCGTTATTCGCTCACGCCAGCCCGGCACCATCGAAGCGCAACAGTGGCAGACGCTTCAACAGAAGCTGCCAAACACCCTGTTTCAGGAGTTCGAAACACTGAGCCTGTATACGGAAGGCTCGCTGCCTATGCCTCTCAGCGAGCTGCCCGGAACCTTTTCCCAGTTCCGCAAGCGGATCGAGAAGCAGGGCGACCGGGGCCCCGATCTTCTGCGTATTCGCACGCTGACCGCCCTGCCACCGCCGCCCGGGTTCCCGGAAGACAACCGGGGTGAATGCCCGCCTATCCCGGAGCCCTCATCGGCGCTGACGTTTACAGGCGGAGAGACTGCCGGGCTGGCGCGCCTGCAAGAGTATTGCTTTGGCAACCACGGCATTGCCACCTACAAGGAAACCCGCAACGCCCTGGATGACTGGGACTCGTCCTCCAAGTTTTCCCCCTGGCTGGCCAATGGCAGCCTGTCGGCGCGGGAGGTGGCTGCCACCATCGAAGATTACGAACGCCAGCACACCCGTAACGATTCCACCTACTGGCTCTGGTTCGAACTGCTCTGGCGCGAATACTTCTACTGGTACGCGCTCAAACACGGCAGCCACCTGTTCCGCCGGGATGGTGTGCAACGCAAGCATCGGCAGGTGACCTTCTATGGCCATCGATTCAAGGCCTGGTGTGAAGGAAACACACAGTATCCCATCGTCAACGCCGCCATGAACCAACTGCGTACAACCGGCTACATGAGTAACCGGGCCAGGCAACTGGTCGCCAGTTGCTTTGTGCACGAACTGGAGCTTGACTGGCGCTACGGCGCAGCCTGGTTCGAGCAGCAGCTGGTGGATTACGATGTCGCCAGCAACTACGGCAACTGGCAGTACCTCGCCGGCGTGGGCGCAGACCCGCGAGGCTTGCGGCAATTCAATCTGGACAAGCAGGCGCAACAGTACGATCCTGATGGAGCCTTCGTTGAACGATGGCAGGGCAGGTCTTCACAACCGGTGGGCCTGCATACCGTGGACGCAGCAGACTGGCCCATTCTATGAGCACATCAGCGGACAGCCCGGCCAAGGTTCTGGCACGAATCATCGACACCAGCCAACCCCAAACCCTGCTTTCTTGCGGAAGCACAGCCAACGACGTTGCAGCAGTCTGGAAGCAGCAGGCAGGGTGCCAGTTACTGACTCTGGACACCAAAGACCCAAACGCCCACCTGCCACCGGCCCAGACACCGGATCTGGCCCTGATCACCGACACCCTTGAGCACCTTCCCTATGAAGAAGGCGCCCTGTTACTGGGCCAGCTGAGGAACTACGGCGCCCACCAGATTGCCGTCGTTATGCCCCAGTCCTCCGATTGGGGCTTTACCGATTTCATCGCTTTGGGTTTCCAGCGCCACGCAGAGCTGGAAACCGAGAACGGCGCACTCACGCTTTACACCTACAACCTGGATACTTACAACCATAAACGGGCCTGGAACAATCCCGATAACTGGGCCAATCCGCACATGTGGGGAAAATCGTGGTGGTAAAGAAAACAACCTCAAAAACACTGACACCCAGCTCCATCCGTATCGGCACCCGCTATCGGGCCAGCCGTTTGAAAGGCCCTTATGACGCCCTGGTGATCGGCTCTGGTATTGGCGGCCTGACCACCGCCGCCTGCCTGTCCAAGGCCGGCTACAAGGTGCTGGTTCTGGAACAGCATTACACCGCTGGCGGCTACACCCACAGCTATGCCCGCAACGGCTATGAATGGGACGTGGGTGTGCACTACATTGGTGACATGGGCGCCCGCCATACTCTTGGCCGCCGGCTGTTCGATTACATCACCGATGGCAAGCTCGAATGGGCGCCCATGGACGAGAACTATGACCGTTTCTTCCTGGGCGACAAGGTCGTCGATCTCAGGGCCGGCAAGGAAGGCTTGCGACATTCCCTGTTGGCCTCGTTCCCGAACGAAAGCGAAGCCATCGATCGCTACCTGGCCCTGCTCGGAAAAGTTGCCGACGGCATGCAGTGGTACACCCTGTCCAAACTGTCCCCGGCCCTGGCCGGCCCGCTGGTTTCACGGGGTCTGAAAACCGTCCTCCCGGACTGCTTTCACCGGACCACCTACGAGGTGTTAAGCGACCTGACCGACAACCAGGAACTGATTGGCGCCATCACCGGCCAGTGGGGCGATTGCGGCGTGACGCCCAAACATTCCAGCTTTATGGTGCACGCGCTGATCGCCAAGCATTACCTGTATGGTGGCTTCTACCCGGTGGGCGGCGCCTCGGAAATTGCCAAAACCATCATCCCGGTGATTCAGGCCAGCGGTGGCGATGTGCTCACCTACGCCGACGTGAAGGAAATCCTGATCGAGAAGGGCAAGGCCGTTGGCGTGCGCATGGCCGACGGCCATGACATCCGCGCCCCACTGGTGATCAGCAATGCGGGGGTGATCAATACCTTCGAACGACTGCTGCCCGAGTCCGTCGCTGACAGCATTGGCTATCCCGGCAACCGGGAACACATCAAGCCTTCCATGCCGCACATTGGCCTTTATATTGGCCTGAAGGGTACCCCCGACGAGTTGGGCCTGCCCCGCACCAATTTCTGGATCTACCCCAGCGCTGATCACGATGGCAATGTGGAGGCGTTTATGGAAGCCCCGGAAAGCACACCATTCCCGGTGGTCTACATCTCCTTCCCCGCGGCCAAAGACCCCGATTACCAGAATCGCTGGCCAGGCACGTCCACCATCGAGATTGTGGCGCCCACCACCTGGGAAATGTTCGAGCCCTGGCAGGGCTCCACCTGGGGCAAGCGCGGCGAAGATTACGAAGCCCTGAAAGCAAAGATAACCGATCAGTTGCTGGAGGTGATGTATGAGAAGCTTCCCCAGCTCCGGGGCAAGGTGGACTATGTAGAGACCTCCACACCGCTGTCCACTGCCTGGTTCTGCCGTTACGAGCAAGGTGAACTCTATGGCCTCGACCACACCCCGGAACGCTTCGAACAACGCTGGCTGAGGCCGAAAACCGACATCCCCGGCCTGTATCTGACCGGGCAGGACATACTCACCTGCGGTGTGGTGGGCGCGATGATTGGCGGGCTGGTGACCACCCTGGCGATCCGAGGTCTGAAAGGCGCAGGCCTGGCCAAACGAATCTTTGTGGGCTGAGGTGCCCGACCCAGTACAAACACAGATGACGGCTCAGACGAGTTTCGTTACCGTTACAGATATTGAACAACCACCGGACAGAGTTATGGCATTCTTCTCCGAAAAAGCAGCAGCGTCGCAACTGAAACAGGAGGCAGACAAGGTCGGCAAGGACGACCTGGAACCTCTGTTAGAGCGGCAGAAAGCCATTGAGGAAAAGGTTCGGGGCAGTGGCCGGCTGCAACGGTTCGCCACCGACGTGCGGCTGATGTTTTCCCTGATACGGGATTACTGGCGGGGCGATTACCGGGCCATTCCCTGGAAAAGCATTGCCGCCATCGCCGGCGCGCTGTTGTATGTGCTGAACCCCATCGATCTGATTCCGGACATCATTTTCGGCATCGGCTTTCTGGACGACGCCGGCGTAGTGGCACTGTGCCTGAAACTGGTGGAATCAGACCTGCATCGCTACGCCGCCTGGAAAGAACACCGGGAATCCGACGATGTCACCACGGTGACAATTGATTAAGGAATAATCAAAGGGTATTCTCTCGCCCCCTGACTTCAACCCCCAGCAGTTAACGGAGTAACCGTGGATTTTGCCACCCTGATCGGCCTGGTCGGCGCCATCATGCTTATCGCATCGGCGGTGATACTGGGCGTGTCTCCCGAGGTATTTTTAAACCCGGCGTCACTACTGATTGTAGTGGGCGGCAGCCTGCTGGTGGTTCTAGCCAAATTCAGCTTTTTCCAGTTTCTTGATGCCTTCAAGGTGGCTGCCCGGGCGTTCAAGTTCAAGCTACCGGAAACCCAGGCCAGCATAGACGAGCTGGTTGAAGTCGCCCAGATTGCCCGCAAACAGGGTGTTCTGGGGCTTGAGGGCCGGGACGTCAGCTCGCCGTTTCTGGCCCAGGGCATTCAGATGCTGGTGGATGGCCAGGACGCCAACACCATCAAGCAACTGCTTAACAAAGAGCGGTTGATGACCCTGGACCACAACCGTTCCGGGGCCAAGGTGTTCAACGCCCTGGCTGATGTGGCGCCGGCCATGGGTATGATCGGTACCTTGATCGGCCTGGTGCAGATGCTGTCGAACATGGAAGACCCGAAATCCATCGGCCCGGCCATGGCGGTGGCGCTCCTCACCACGCTTTACGGCGCCATGATCGCCACCATGATTGCCACGCCCATCGCCGACAAACTGTCGCTGCGAATGACCGAAGAAGCCCGTATGCAGTCCCTCTACATTGATGCGCTGGTGGCCATACAGGAAGGCACCAACCCCCGAATCATTGAACAGATGCTGTCTTCTTACCTGCCCCCGAAAGAACGCGCAAAGAACGGTGAAGCGGAGACGGCAAGCGACTGACCATGGACGAGTTACCGGAAGAGGAAAAGCGCGCGATACCGGCCTGGGTGGTCACCTTTGCCGACCTGATGTCGTTGCTGATGTGCTTCTTCGTGTTACTGCTGTCGTTCTCCGAAATCGACGCCCAGAAGTTCAAGCAGATTGCCGGTGAACTGTCCAAAGCCTTCGGTGTTCAGCGCGAAATTCCGGCCCTCGAAATCCCCATGGGCACCAGCCCGATCTTCGACAAGTTCTCACCGGCACCGCCGGAGCCGACCGTGGTCAATGAAATACGCCAGACCACCACCGATCAGCAGCCGCAACTGCAGACACTTAACGACCCCACCGAGCAGGCGGTGCAGGACGCCATTCAGGAACAGATGGATGCCAACCTGGCAGAGATCCTGGAAGTGCTGGAGCCGGCGATTATGGACGGGCGCATTAATGTCTCGGAAGACCAGCGCCGAATTGTAATCCGGGTCGAAGAGAAGGGCTCGTTCCCGTCCGGGTCTGCTCAGCTGACCTGGGAATTCGAGGGCTTGCTGCTTGACATGGCAGAGGTACTGGCCGACATGCCCGGCGATCTGGCGGTGGAAGGCCACACCGACAACATCCCGATCCGCACGGAAAGATTCTTCAGCAACTGGGACCTGTCAGCGGCCCGGGCAGCCGCCGTGGCGAATGTGCTGCTGGCGCGGGATCAGGTGTCGCCCGAGCGCCTGCGAGTAACCGGCCTGGCCGATACCCGCCCCCGGGTCGCAAACACCACCGCAGACAACCGGGCCAAGAACCGGCGCGTGGAAATCATCATTGATCTGTCCGGCCCCCTGGAAGAACAGGAAATCCGGCTGCGGGAGCTGATTGAAGCCGAGCAGCAAAGCCAGGAAGCAATTATTGATCTGCGGTCTGAGCAGGCTTCACCATCCGGCGACCTGGTCTGGTAAAGCGCTACGGCTCGGAGTAGCCCGTAAGCTCCATATACCCTGCCCCTGTGTGACTGCCAGTCACCGTTACCGGGCTTTCCCAGTAGGGATACAAACCATCGTTGGTGTAGTTACCTGGTGGAGCCGACAGCGTCAGATCAATATCATGGTCCGGCACCGCCAAGCGCCACCGGGTGGGCACAGGCTCCGCGCCGGTGCCCGGTTCCAACTGCAACTGGCCCGGAGCCAGGGCAATCGGCTCACCACCCGCCGGTATCCAGGTGCCAGAGCGGAAATGATCTTGCTGCTCCCGAAGCTGGAATGCCATCAGTTTGTCGCCGGAGTCCAGGTGCAGGGCAAACCAGTCCCAGCCCTGCTGGCCCGCTTTCAGAAACTGGCTACTCCACTCCCGGTCGAACCAGGCCTTGCCCCTTACCGGCAGCGTTTCACGCCCTAACCTCACCTGTCCGGTCACCTCGATGTCCACCAGGCTGAAATACATGGACCCTTCACCGCTGGCCGACTTGGCACTAAACCCGTCAACCCCGTGGGCCACCGGCGCCCCCCGCACGGTCAGTTCAAGGTCAAACGCCCAGTAGTTCTCCGTATCGGGCTGCCCATGACTGACCTGTACCTGCCACTGGTTCGGGGACTCGCCCGTGCTCAGTTGCCAGTGGTCGAGCCAGACCTGGAAGGGCTCCGCGGTGGCACCCGCCTGGCCCAGATCACCCCGGGCCAGGCGTTCACCGAACCAATGCTGCTCCCGGTAGCTGACGGCGGCATGGGCCATCCAGGCCGCCTGCAATGGCCAGGCCGAGGGCTCCGGTGACGGGGATTCATAATCCCGGGGCTCGATGGCCTGGCGGAACTGGGTCCATTGCAAGCCCAGCGGTTCGCCAGCGTCCGTTTCCAAATTCGCGGTGAGGTACCACCATTCGATGCGATGGGCCGTATGAGGGCCGAAGTCCCGGGGGAATACCAGTTCCGTGCCCGGTCCCGGCTGCTCGAATCCGCCGTCGGTGCCGGCCGTTCCGCCCAGGCCGGCAAAACCCGCGTCTGTGCCCGGCTCGCTGCAGCCTGCAAGCAGCCCGTAGACAAGCATCATGGTCAGCCAACGAAGCCTCATCGCTCTTCTCCCGTCACGCTACCGGCCACCGATGGGCGAACCGCAGGGCGCCCCAACTGCCGGCGCATCAGCAAGGCAATACAGCCGCCGATGAGCAACGCCAGGGCCAGCAATTCCAACCAGAAAACCGGATAGACAGCCATCGGCAGTGACCAGCCGAAGGCCAGGGGGTTGATGCGCTGCACCAGCACCCAGGTCAGGCCAACACCCAGCGGTAAAGCCAGCGCCGCTGCACTCAGGGTCACTGCCAGCGCCAACAGCAGGAGTTTCCGGAAGATTTCTGCTTTAGTCATACCCCAGACTTCCAGCAGCCGGAAGTACCACAGGCGGGTGGACAGAAATACCCAGCCCATCAGTAACAGGGCAACCGCCGCCAGGGCCAGGGTCAGCACCGTCATGGCACGGGTCAGCATAAAGGTCTGCTCGAACACCCGGTTGGCCAGGTCCTGAATGGCACGATTGTCCCGGATGGTCAATGCCGGCTCGGCCCAGAGTGCCCGCAACGCGTCAGTGATGGTTTCAATAGGGACACTGGCCGGGGAGATCGAGAAGCTCTCGAAGGTCACCTCAAAGTCCGCCGGTAGAATTTGCCCTGCAATCAGCACTTCCCCCGCAGGCCGGCCGTAATCCGGGTAGATACCCAGCACCGGCAAGTTAAGGGCCTGCTCCGCCAGCACCAGCTCCAGCTCTTCGCCCACGGACAAGTCCAGGCGGTAGGCGAGCTGCTCGTTAACCATCACACCGGCACCAGACGCCAGTGTCTGCCAGGGCTGTGATGTCTGCTCAAGCAGGCCCCAGCCGGTCATCAATGGGCCAACCGGTGCCACGGCAAAGATATCCACATCCTGCCAGGCTTGCCCATGCCGGAAGCGGCCCAAGCCACGCTGGACATGGTGCCAAAGCCCTTCGTATGCGCTTGGGAGATGCTCCGTCAGCCAGTTGGCAGCCAGTGCGCTGTCCGCGCCCTCGGGCACCTGCACGTAGACATCCGCCGACAATCGCTGGCTCAGCCAGCGATCAAAGGTATCTTCAAAGGTAATCACCAAAGCCTGCACGGCCAACACCATGGCCAGGGAGAACTGTAACGCCACCAGGGGCAACGCCAGGCGCCGGCACAACACGCCAAACTCGGCCCACCACCAGCGCCAACCCGGTTGCGCGCTGGCACGCACACCTGCACCAGAGATCAAGGACAGACCCCGGGGCATTAACCACCCGATACCGGCTAACACCAGTGCCAGTGCCACAAACAGCAGCCACAAGGCATTAGCCAGCCACACACCAGCCAGGCCAACCGACACCAACAATGTGGCCGCTGCGGGCCGCAGGCGGCTGCCCGGCGTGACGCGGGCAACCATCGGCATCAGCCAATCCACCATGGCCACGGCGAGCAGCAGCACGGTCATCACCAATGCGGGCACCCGCCAGTGATTGCCGCCGGTCGCTAACTGACGGCTATCAAACAGTCCTTCCATGACATTGGTGAAGCCACCTTCCAGTACCGATGCCAGCGCCTGGCCCAGCCAGATACCGGGAATCAGGGTGAGAGCGGCAAGACACAGAAGCTCCAATAGCAGATGCCCGCGCACCCGCCGGCCAGACACCCCAAAGCGGGCCAGGAGCGCGAAACTGTCCCGGCGCTGGGACAACGACAACAGATAGACACTGCGCAGGAGCAACCCGGTAATCAGCAACACCAGCACACTCAAGGCATCCAGGTTCAGCAGGAAACTGTCGCCCAGCTGACCGGTATCCGGTGACAAAGCGAAAGGGGCCACGCGATAGGCCGAGGGCAAAGGACCCTCGCCCGCGGCCAGGATCAGGAACAGCTGCTGTTCGGCGGCCGTTAGAGAAGCTGCGTCGGCGATATCCAGAAACGGCTGGCCGACCAGTGGCTGGCCATCGAAGCTGGCGACATCAGCCTGGCCCTGAAAACACAGGGCTGCCAAAGGGTCGACGCCAATCACCCGGCGGGACTGCCCCTCCGGCAAGACTTCCAGCCAAGGCATCACGCACAGGCCCTGGCGGCGAAGCAAGACAAAATCCTCCACCGTGAGCGCTGCGCCATCAACTCGCTGCACTTGTTCACGCACCTCCACCAGCCGTTCACTCTGGCCGAGGCTGTCGCGGGCCTGGCTGGTGAGGTGGTGAATACCGGTCCACAAGGCGGTGGCCAGCAGCATCAGAAGGGCCAGCGCGGCGCCCTGCCAGGGGTGCCGGCGATAGTGGCTGAATAGGGCGGTAAACACCGTCATGGGCGCTCAGCCCCCGGACCGATGGCCAAGGTCCAGCGTCTGCTGGCAGCGGGCAGCCAGCTCCGGGTCGTGGGTAGCGAGAATCAGGCTGCAACCGGTATCGCCCTGGAGCCTGAACAGCTCATCAGCCACCTCGTTGGCCGTGTTGCGATCCAGGCTGCCGGTGGGTTCGTCTGCCAGAATCAGATCCGGCGCCATGGCGAAGACCATGGCCAGCGCGGCCCGCTGGCGCTGGCCGCCAGACACCTGGTCCGGAAACCGGTGGCCGAGCTCCCCGATATCAAGCACCTCCAGCCAATGTTGGCAACGGGTTTCCGGCTGGCCGGCCAGCGAAGCGCGAAAGCGCACGTTATCCAGCAGCGACAGGGTGGGCATCAGGTTGGCTTCCTGAAACACGACACCGATTCGCTCGCGGCGCAGGCGTGGCCAGTCTGCGGTCCGGCCGCACTCGCCAAACAATGTCACGGTGCCGGCATCCACTTGCTCTAGCCCACACAGAATATTCAGCAAGGTGGACTTGCCAGAGCCGGAACGCCCCATCAGGGCCAACGAACTGCCGGCAGGCAGATCAAAGCCCAGGTCAGACAACACGGCAACGGCCGAATCGCCCTGGCCGAAGGTTTTACGTAAACCGCTGACGTTTACTGCACTGTGCACCTTAACGTTCTCCCCGTTGGCCAATTCGCCCCCCAACGTTCAACCCTGCAGGGGTTCCGGCGTTTCGCCATGGCGCTGCGCACGCCATTCCCGGAACTGCTCCAGCCACGACAACAGTGCCGGTATCACCAGCAACACCAGGAAAGTGGACAGGCCCAGGCCAAAGGCGATGGACGTCGCCATGGGAATCAGGAACTGCGCCTGCAGGGAGGTTTCAAACAACAGCGGCAGCAAGCCACCAATGGTGGTGAGGGAGGTCAACAGTACCGCTCGAACCCGCTGCACGGCCGCCTCATTGAGGGCATCGGTAATACCCAGTCCTTTCTGGCGCTGCTGGTTATAGAACGACACCAGAATAATCGCGTTGTTGACCACAATACCGGACAAGCCAAACAGCCCGAACAACGACAGAATGGTGAGCTGCAACCCCATCAGCCAATGCCCCAACAAGGCACCCACCAGGGCAAAGGGAATGATCGCCATTACGATCAGCGGCAGACTCCAGGAGGCAAACACCCAGGCCAGCACCACGTACATCAGCGCCAACCCGATCATTAACCCGGTTTTCATGTCATCCATGGTCTCCCGCTGATCGGCAGACCGCCCCTCAAAGCTGTAACGCACACCGTACCGACTGGCGATATCCGGCAGGGCGCCGGCCTGCAGGCTTTCCAGTACCTGATCGGTGGTGGCCACCCGGGTATTCAGGGCCGAGGTCACCTCCACCGCCAGTTTGCCGTCGGCATGGCGCAGGGCCTGGAAACCCTGGCGGTGGTCCAGGTTCATTACCTGGGTCAACGGCACGAATCGGCCATCCGGAATACGCACCGTCATTTGCTCGAGGGTGGAATACCGCTCCCGTTGATCGCGGGGTAGCTGCACCCGCACTTCGATCTCGTCACGGCCGTCCTGATAGATCTGGGCAATCCGGCCATCAAAGGCTGCCCGCAGCTGACGCCCGAGATCCACGGTGGTCAGGCCCAGGGCTTCACCATAGGGGCTAACCTGATAGATCAACTGCTCCCGGCCCCAGGGCATGTCGTCTTCCACATCCAGCACGCCCGGCAGGGTACTGAGAGCCTGGGCCACTTCGTCGGCCGCGCGTTTGAGGTTATCGGCGCTGTCGCCGGTCAGGCGAATGTTCACATCCCGCCCCGGCGGTCCGGACTGGCGCTCACTGATGTTGAGCGAATCCAGCCCTGCGGGTAACGGAAGGCGCTTGCGCCATTGCTCAATGAACTCCGGGTTGCGGACGTCGCGCCGATCCGACGGCACCAGTTCCACCAGCATCGAGCCCAACTCATCGTCGTTGCGGGAACTGCCCTCGGCTCCCTGGGTGGCACCGTAGGTGGTGACCGCATGAAGAATCAGGTTGCCACCCAGCGCCTGCTCTGTTTCATTCAGCGTGCGCTGCATCTCGCGCATGAAATCCGCCACCTCGCGTTTATCGGTACCGGCGACAAAACTGGCGTTGGCATAGAACACCGAGGGCTCCGGTGTCGGGAAAAAATTGAAGCCCAGACGGCCACCGGCCAAAAGGCCGACGGTGAGGATTGCCAGGGCCAGAGCGCTGGCCACCGTCACGCCGCGATGCTTCAGGCTGTAGCGAGAAAATCGCCGGAACGGGCCATCGCGAAAAGCATCAAACCGCCGCTCAAAGCCATTGCGAAGCCGAGTGACCGGGTTTGGCTGACGCTTTGCAGGCGCCGGCTGGCCCGCCTTTTCAGTTTTACGCTTGAAGGCGTGGCGCAAGTGCGCCGGCAGCACAATGAAGCACTCCACCAGCGAGGCAATCAGGACACAGATCATCACCAAGGGGATGTCGCCCAGGATGTTGCCAATCACGCCCCCCACCACCAGCAACGGCATAAACGCCGCTACCGTGGTCAGAGACGATGCCAGCACCGGCCAAACCATGCGCTTGGCGGCACCCTCGGAGGCATAAATGGATTCCTCGCCCATCCGCGCATGGGCATCGGCATCCTCACCCACCACGATGGCGTCATCCACAATCACCCCCAGCGCCATGATCAGGGCAAACAGGGAAATCATGTTGATGGAGCCACCAATCAGCCAGAGCACCGCCAGCGCGGCCAGAAAGGCGGTGGGAATTCCGATCGCCACCCACATGGCCACGCGCCCCGGCAGGAACAGGTACAGCAACCCCACCACCAGCACCAGACCACCCAGGCCGTTGTTGACCAACAGGGAGATACGATCCTGCAACAGCTGCCAGGTTTCGTCATACACTTCCATTTTGATGGAATCCGGCAGCACCGGCCGGGTGTCTTCCAGCCAAATTTCCAGCACCTTGGCGGCGGCCAGAGAGTTGCCGTTTTCCGAGCGCTGCAGCTGTAGTTCCACCGCAGGCACGCCATGGTTCTCCATCACCGTCTGGTTGTCACGGGCTTCCTGGCGGATGATAGCGATATCGCCCAGCTGCATCCGCACCCGGTCACCACTGAGCACCGGAACGGTTTCAAAGGCCTGCGGGCTGCGCCGTTGCTCGATGGAGCGAAGTTCCCGGGTAGCGTCCTGCTGCGCCATCATACCCGCTGGCAAATCCCGTGACAGGGAGGCTACCCGGTCGGCAATCTGTTCAAGCGAGAGACCGAGGGTTTCCAGCCGTTCCGCCGGCACATCGATACTGATCTGCTGCTCCGGTAAACCACGGATAGCGATGCGGTCAATGCCCCGGTCCAACAGCTCGTCTTCAAACCGGTACACCAGATTGCGCAGTTCACTGCGGTCCACGTCGCCATAGATCAACAGGCGGGCTACCGGCTCATAACGTTCGATGCGGGCTACCTGCGGTTCTTCAGCGTCAGCCGGCAGGTTATTGAACTCGTCCACCTGCTGGCGCACGTCGTCCACCGCCTGAATCGGATCGGTGCCCTCATGGAATTCCAGGGTGATGGAAGAGATGCCCTGAGCGGAGGTAGACGTCATTTTCTTCAGGCCATCGACACTTCGGAGCCGTTGCTCCAGAGGGTCCGTGATCCCCCGTTCGACGTCCTCGGCAGACGCACCGCTCCAGACCACCCGCACACTGACCACATCCAACGCAAAGGTAGGAAAGAACTGGATGTTCATCCGGCTCAGGGCCAGCACACCACCAAGAATCATCACCAGCATAACCAGATTGCCGGCTACCCGGTGGTGGACGAAGAAACCGATAATGCCTTTCCTGCGCCTCACTCTGACGACTCCCCGTTGTCACCGGCCACTTCAACTTTCAGGCCGGTCATGGCATTGGGGAGGTGGGTAATGATCAGGCGGGCGCCTGGCGTAAGCTGCTCGCCGGCGATCAGCAAACGACGCTCGCCGTTACTGGCTATCGCCTCGCCGATGCGCTCCACCTGCACCCGCTGCATGCGCTGATCGTCGGTCATCAGATAGATGCTATCGGCGCCGTACAGGGCACTGAATGGCACTTCCACCGCCTGTTCCCGGGCGGGTCGCTCAAGGGTCAGCGGCAGCAGCGCACCCGGCCTCAAGCCCGCCGGCGCCCCGTCGAGCGTCAACACCGCTTCGGTGCCTGCGGGGTCAGCAATCCCGGCAAAGCGGGTTAACGTGAACCGATGCTCCCGGTTGCGGCTGTAGGCGTTGAGGGTGTCACCCCGCTCCAGCGCCCCGATCAATTCCCGCTGGAAGACTTCCGGCACCCTGGCGCGCACTTCGAGCCCGGCCAGCGGATAAATCGACAACAGCGACTGATTGCGGGATACCTGATCACCCACAGCCACCTGCACGTTGGTAACCACACCATCAAAGGGCGCGACGACGCGGGCCCTGTCACCGTCCCGTTCTGTGGCCGTCAGGTTAGCGGTGGCTTGCAGTAATCTGGCCTGCAAGCTTTGCAACCGGGCCGGGTGTTCATCGATGGCCCGCTCCCGGGTACTGACGGTCAGTTCCGCCCGGGCCAGGGCGTCGGTTGCCGCTTCCAGGTTCTCCCGGGAAGCCAGGTTCCGACCCACCAGGGCTTCAATCCGTTCAAACTGACGGCGGGCGTTGTCGGCGATGGCCTGTTCACTTTCTAAAGCCCGCTGGTCGTTCCGATGGCGAACCTGCTCCGAGCGGATCTGGGCCTGCAAATCCTGAACCTGAGCCCGCGCCTGGGCAAGAGCCGGCTCAATGTCTGCTTCGTCCAGGGCCAACAAAAGGTCACCACGGTTCACCCGGGCACCCTCCGCTGCCGGGCGCTCGGCAATGCGGCCAGCCATGGTGGCAGCCACCGTTTGCTGGTCAGGCGCCACCACTTCACCGTACAACGGCAACACAGGCACTCCGGTGGCAGGAGCCACGACCTGAACCTCTACCCGCCAGCTACGTTCGGTGGCGGCCACTTGGGCAGGCTCGGGGCGCGTTGCCTTGAGCACAATGAAGCCCGCAATACCCGCGGCCAGAATCAGGAGAGGAACAAAACGTTTGTACATGGGTAGTGTCTACGCTCAGGATGGTTGAGTCGCGCTTTCGCGCAAAGTTACTATACAACCCGTTACCGTATTCGGATTGTTAACAGGGTGCGACAAATATTCACAGCCACAACCGACAGTCAGCCAACATCAGAAAATCCATCCGGTACCATTCAACGGATGATCATTCGTTTTTCCCGGGCTCCTCGGGCTTCAACCCGGGTTCAGAGCCAGCCCGCTCATCACCAAGGTGATCGTTTTCTGCCAGCAGGCGCAGCAAGCGCTCTCTGGTCATGGCCTCGTGCAACTCGATCTGCCGCTGCTCGTTTCGCAGTGATTTCAACAGGGCAACAGCCATAAAAATCATCAACACCATGAACGGGAAGGCAGCCAGTATTGAAATGGTCTGGAGCGCTTCCAGTCCGCCACTGAGCAACAGTACCCCGGCCACCGACACCTGCACTATGCCCCAGGTCAAGCGGGACCAGCGTTTCGGGTTCAGAACCCCTTTACTGGTAAACATACCCAGCACAAAGGTAGCCGAGTTGGCGGAAGTAATAACGAACAGCACGATCAGCACCAGCATCAGGCCGCCAATAATGGTAGTGCCCGGCAGGTAGTTCAGGGTGGCGAACAGGGCCGAGCTCATCTCCGCCAGCACGGCGTCACCCAGGGCGGCCCCCTCAAACAGTTCGAAATACAACGCGGAGCCGCCAAAGGTGGAGAACCAGACAATACTGAGCAACACCGGCATGCCAATCACCCCGAACACGAACTCCCGGATGGTTCGGCCCCGGGAGATCCGGGCAATAAAACTACCGACAAAGGGTGCCCAGGACAGCCCCCAGGCCCAGTAGAAGATGGTCCATCGCTCCACCCAGTCATCGCCGGTGTAGGGCGTCATCACCAGGCTCATGCCGACCATGTTGGCGAAATAGTCACCAATGGCATTGGTCATGGCGGCGGTAATGAAGTCTGTTGGGCCCATAAAGAACACGAACACCAGCAACCCTGCCGCCAGCAGCATGTTGGCATCACTCACATAGCGAATCCCGCTCTCCAGTGGCGCCAGGGAACACAGCAGGAACACAACCGCAACGCCGGCCAGAATGAACAGTTGTTGGGTGACGCCGAACGCGGTACCGGCCACCGCCCCCAAACCACTGTTGATCTGGATGACGCCCAGGCCTAGGGTGGTCGCCACCCCGAACACGGTGGAGACAACGGCGAGGATATTGATGGAATGTCCGATACCCGAGTCCACCCGGTTACCCAGAGTGGAGCGGAAGGCTTCACTGATCAAACCGGGGCGTTGCAGGCGGAAGCGCACATAGGCAATGGCCAGACCCACCAGGGCAAAGTTGGCCCACTGGTGAAAGCCCCAGTGAAACAAGGAATACCGCATCGCCATGCTCGCGGCCTGTGGGCCACGGGGCTCAGCCGAGTCAAACGGGGGCGCCACAAAATGGCTCATGGGCTCGGCCACGGCCCAGAACACCAGGCCAACACCCATACCGGCGGAAAAGATCATGCCCAGCCAGGTCAGATAGGAAAACTCCGGTGCCTCACCATCGGCACCCAGGCGAATCTTGCCGTAATTACCGGCAGCAACGGCAATGCAGAACACCAGAAATCCAGAAGTGGCAAACAGATACAGCCAGCCAAAATGCAGGGTGGTGAAATCCAGTGCCTCATTGGCATAGCGTAACAACTCGGCGGGCATCAGGCCCCCGGCCACCACGAACAGAACCAGCAGTACGAAAGAACAGTAGAACACCCAGCCGGGCCGATGACTCATAACAAACCTGATATTCCGGTGACTTTAGGAACGAAAACGCTTTCATTCTAGCCGCATCCGCACGGCCATTCCGAATCCCCGGCCGGGGCATCAAAAAAAAGGCCCCGGGCAGATTCGTCATCTACCCGGGGCACAATGTCACCCGCCGGCTATGAGAAGCGGGCAACCGCCATAATCGTTTCTACCAGCGCGCGGTCAGCGCGGCACGCAGGGTGCGACCGGGTTCGTTGACCCTGAAAACACCGCTGTCTGCCAGGTTGTCCTTGCTGACATGATACGCCCAGGTGTTATCAAACAGATTATCCACCGCCCAGGTAAAGCTCAGGTTCGCCACCAGCGGATGGGTTCCCGACAGATTGAACACGCCATAACCCGGTGAAGTGCTTGGGTCCAGGCCGGACTCCAGATCCACCCGGTCCTGCCGGCGAGCCAGTTGCCACTCGGCCTCCAGGGTGTGCCCCTGATAATGCCAGCCCAAGGTCTGGATAAACTGGATAGGCGGAATTCTCGGCAGGGCCTTGTCCGCATCGCGATTTTCTCCGCGAACGGAGGCCAGCTTGCTACTGGTACTCCAGGTGCCGTTGCTCCAGCCAACCAGACCTTCCACACCCAGTAACCGGGCATCTATGTTGGCGTACCGGGTATCCACCGTGCCATCGGGATTGCGGGTATCAAATCGATAAACATAATCTTCCACCTGGTCTACCCAGACCGCCGGGCGCCAGCTCCAGTTGCCATCACGGCCAGACAGGCTCACTTCCAGCTTGTTGTGCTTTTCGGTTTCCAGATCCGGATTACCAATCCAGGAGCCTCGCATCGTTCTCTGGGCAACGTAGCGCTCGTTCACGCTGGGGGAACGAACACTGTGGGAAGCGGTGGCTTCCAGAGTGTTGGCCGGAGACAAACGCCACTCGCCGGTGATAAAGCCGCTGACATTGTTATCGTCGGCCTTGGTGTCCGTGACTCCATAGGCGCTCATATACAGCATCGCCGGGGTCATGGTCATGGGCGCCCCGGGCATCATCCGGAAGCTGTCTCCGGCGCGGGTGGCATCCATCTCAACCCGGTCATAGCGGATACCGGCACCCAGGCGGGTATTGACCCGAATCCGGTGAAATGCCTCCACGAAGACGCCAACACGGTCCCGCTCCACACCCGGCCACATCAACGACGCCGGGTTGTCCAGATTCATGCCGTTGTACATGGTGGCATCCCACTCATTACGTTCCACGTCCAAACCAATGGCGATGTCTTTGGTAAAGTTGATGGTCTGATCCAGCACCAGGCGGGCACCCTGGGTGCGGGTTTGCGAGTCGGTCTGCATTCTCATGGCCGCTTCGCGCAGGCTGAAGTTATCCATCACGTGGTCCACATCCGCTTGCCAGGCCATCAGGCTCCAGCTGCCCTCAGCCACCGGCGCACCGATTTCCAGCCGATACAGGTCAGTATCGGTTTTCGGTGCATCCATGCCACGGCCCGGAAACTTCACATCCCGCTCTTCCTGCCGGCTCACCAGGCCTTTGATATAGAGACCGTTGTCTGCTGTCCAGGCAGCATCCACCCGGCCTTCGGTATTCTCATAGGAACTGCGAACCTTGTTGCCATCGCCGTCCTCATAATCGTTGGCTTCGTCATAGCCTGCGGCCATCCGCAGGTAGGAGGCTTTACTGCCAACAGCTACACTGCCATTCATTAACTTGCCATCACCATTGTCTGCACCACCCAGAGTCAGGTGCCCAGTGGTCAGGTTGTCATCCGCGAATTCCGGAGCCGCCGTGGTCGCCACTACCTGCCCCCCGGCAATCGGCCCCCAACGCAGGGTGCGATTGCTGGTTCGCACTTCCAGCACCGGCGCCAGTGCCGTGCTCAATCGACTGGTGGGCGGGTCCATACGGCTTGGGCAGGCACCTTCAACCCGCATGCCATCCAGCAGCACGTCTACCCGTTCCTCATTCTGGCCTCGAATCACCGGGTCAAGGCCCCGCCCTCCCATTCGAGACAGCGACACCGACGCGCTGCCCGACAACCGCTGCACCGGCTCCGACTGCACGGCGGCAGCCAAAAGCCTTGCCGCCTCTGCGGATTGCCCCTCCGTCACCCGTATCAGCAACGAATCCTCTCCTTCCATCTGGGCGTGAACGGCGGGGGTGAGGGTAAAGCCAGCCAACACCAGGCTGATACTGCGAGCCAGACGTTTCTTGAGCATGCAGGGCGTTCCTTATAACAGCGCATTTCAAACGGGAGGAATGACAATTTTTAGCAATATTAAAGGGCGAGGGCTTTGCTGGCTTGAGACACAATGCCGCACCCCGAAGGAGGTATTCCTGAGGGTGAGGTCTGAATAATTTTTACCCGACTGGCTTGCAAATTGGCGCGCCAATGTGGTGCAATCACTGCCCTTTTTTTGGGCGACCGCTGTTTTTGCGGTTTTCAATACGCGTATTCCGAGGGCCTTGCCATGACAGTTAAACTCGACGAAAAACTCGAACCGATTTTCCAGGACGTTCTGCACCGCAACCCGGGCGAGAGCGAATTCCACCAGGCGGTTCACGAAGTTCTGGAAACCCTCGGGCCGGTTCTGGTGAAGTATCCGGAGTTCGCCGACAAGAAAATCATCCAGCGCATCTGTGAGCCTGAGCGCCAGATCATCTTCCGTGTACCCTGGCAGGACGACAGCGGCGAGATTCACATCAACCGTGCTTTCCGCGTCGAATTCAACAGTGCCCTGGGGCCCTATAAAGGTGGCATGCGTTTCCACCCGTCCGTTTACCTGGGCATCATCAAGTTCCTGGGCTTTGAACAGATTTTCAAGAACGCTTTGACCGGCCTGCCCATCGGCGGCGGTAAAGGCGGCAGCGACTTTGATCCCAAAGGCAAGTCCGACGACGAAATCATGCGTTTTTGTCAGAGTATGATGACCGAGCTGTACCGCCACCTGGGCGAGTACACCGACGTTCCAGCCGGCGACATCGGCGTTGGCGGCCGTGAGATCGGCTACCTATTTGGCCAGTACAAGCGCATCACCAACCGGTACGAGTCCGGCGTATTCACCGGCAAGGGCCTGGACTGGGGCGGCAGCCGCGCCCGTACTGAAGCCACCGGCTACGGCACGGTGTTCTTCACCCACGAAATGCTGAAAGCCCGTGGTGACTCGCTGGAAGGCAAAACCGTGGTGGTTTCCGGTTCCGGCAACGTGGCCATTTACGCCATCGAGAAAGCCCACGAGCTGGGCGCCAAGGTCATTGCCTGCTCCGATTCCCAGGGCATGATTGTCCATGAGAAGGGCATCGACCTGCAGACCCTGAAGCGCATCAAGGAAGTGGAGCGTCGCCGGATCAGCGCCTACACTGAATACCACAAAGACGCCAAGTACGTGGAAGACGGCAACATCTGGAGCGTGCCTTGCGATGTGGCGCTGCCCTGCGCAACCCAGAACGAGCTGAACGGTAAAGACGCCAAGATGCTGGTCGAAAACGGCTGTGTTGCCGTGGCCGAAGGCGCCAACATGCCGACCACGCCTGAAGGCATTATCGTGTTCCAGGATGCCAAGATTGCCTATGGCCCTGGCAAGGCCGCCAACGCCGGCGGTGTTGCCACGTCCGCCCTGGAAATGCAGCAGAACGCCAGCCGCGACTCCTGGACCTTCGATTACACCCAGAAGCGCCTTGAGGAAATCATGATCGATATCCACAAGAACTGCTACGAGACCGCCGCCGAGTTCGGTGCCGAGGGCAACTACGTGCTGGGCGCCAATATCAATGGCTTCCTGCGCGTTGCCAAGGCGATGAACGCCATGGGTGTTATCTGATCCGGCCATGATCAGCAACGAACCTCTCCAGCCTGATGACCGGGTTTCCACCGGCCTGAGTGGGCTGGATGAGGTTCTGGATGGCCTTCGAATCGGCGATAACGTGGTCTGGCGGGTTTCCGACCTGGACGACTATCGCCGATTTGTTCTTCCCTTCGTAGACGCCGCTTCTGACGCCGGCCGGCAGATTATCTACCTTCGCTTTGGTGACCATGCCCCGATTATCCGGGACCACCCGTCGGTTCGAACCATCACCATCGACGCCCTCGGTGGCTTTGAAAGCTTTACCAGTCGAGTCTGGCACCTGATCGAACAACATGGCCGTGGCGCCTTTTATGTCTGCGACAGCCTGAGCGAGCTGCTCAACGCCTGGGCAACCGATGCCATGGTCGGTAATTTCTTCCGGGTGGTGTGCCCGTTTCTGTTTGAACTGGACACCGTGGCCTGGTTTGCCCTGCACCCCGAACGCCACTCCCGCCGGACCCTGGACCGGATTCGCCAGACCACCCAGGTGATGATTGATGTGCATCGCCACGGTGACGATGTGCAGATTCATCCGATCAAGGCCTGGCGGCGGCAATCTCCCACCATGTTCCTGCCGCACCGGGAGCATGATGGACAGTTTCAACCCATAACGGACAGCAGCGATGCCACCCGACTGCAAGCCAGCCTCGAGCTTGAACACCTGCATCGCCAACCCTTGCTGGACTATTGGGACCGATTGTTCCAGGAAGCCAGCCGGGCTTTGTCCGACCAGGACACCGACTGTATCGACGACTTGCAGGAGCAAGTGCTGCAAGTAATGATCAGCCGCGATTCCCGGATACTGGAGCTGGCACGGCGTTACCTGTCGCTGGAGGACCTGCTGGGCATTCGCAGCCGCCTGGTCGGCAGCGGCTACATTGGTGGCAAGGCCACCGGCATGCTGATTGCCCGCAACATTCTGTTGAAAGACGCCACCGAACCATGGCAAAGCCAGCTGGAGCCCCACGATTCCAGTTATCTGGGCACCGACGCCTATTACGCTTTCCTGGTCCACAACGGGCTCTGGCCGGCGATCATGCGGCAGCGCTCCGGGGAGGGTTACCTGAGTGAGGCGCCCGCGCTCAGAGCCGCGATCCTGGCCGGCAAGTTTCCCGACGAGATACAGGCCGAGCTGGAGCGACTGCTGGACCACTACGGCCAGTATCCTATCCTGGTGCGCTCATCGAGCCTGCAGGAAGACGGCTTTGGCAATGCTTTTGCCGGCAAATACGACAGCGTGTTCCTGGTCAACCAGGGGGCACCGGAACAGCGGCTGTCGGCACTGGAAGACGCAATCCGCCAGGTGTACGCGTCATCCATGAGTGAAGATGCCCTGGTGTACCGCAAACAGCGGGGCCTGGACCAGCGGGAAGAGCCCATGGCGCTGCTGATCCAGCGGGTCAACGGGCGGTTTCATGGTCGCTATTACCTGCCCGATGCCGCCGGGGTAGGGGTGTCGCGCAACACCTTCGCCTGGGACAGCAGCATGGACCCGGAAGCGGGGATGGTCCGGCTGGTGATGGGCCTGGGCACCCGGGCGGTTGACCGCATTGAAGGCGATCACGCCTGCGTGATGGCGCTGGACCATCCCATGCGCCAGCCGTTCCGCAACCAGGACGAAAGCTACCGGTATTCCCAGCACCTGGTGGATTTGCTGGACCTACAGGATGGAAAGCTCGACACCCGGCCCCTGAGCCAGTTGCTGGAAACCACCAACGATCTGCCCATGGATCACCTGGCCGAGGTGGATCGGGCGGCCAGTACCCGGGCCGAGCAGATTGGCTTGCAAGGCCCGGTGTGGCGGCTGACCTTCCGCCCTTTGGTGCAGCGCACTCCGTTTATCAGCCGGCTGTCGCATCTGCTGCAAACCCTGGAAGCGGGCTACCGGCACCCGGTGGATGTGGAATTCACCCTGCACCTGGACCAACAGGGCAACCCCGCCTTCAACCTGGTGCAATGCCGCCCGCTGGCGACCATCGGCGAGACCGGGCCGGTGGCTCTGCCCGGCGACTTGCCTGAGCGTAAGCTACTGTTCAGAACCCAGGGCCACTTCATGGGCGGCAACATCAACCTGGCCATCGAACGGGTGATCCGGGTCGACGCGTCGGTCTACGCCGGGCTGTCCACCAGCCAGCGCTATGACGTTGCCCGCCGTGTCGGCGAAGCTGTCCGCGCATCCGGTGTGCCCACCCTGCTGATCGGCCCGGGCCGCTGGGGCACCAGCAGCCCGGATCTTGGCGTTCCGGTTCGCTTTGCGGACATTGCCGGGGTCGCCGCCCTGGTCGAGGTCTCAGAAAAGGCCGGCGAGATGGTGCCAGACCTGTCCTACGGTTCTCACTTTTTCCAGGACCTGGTAGAAACCGGCATCGCCTACGCGGCGCTGTTTCCCGACATCCAGCATTGCCGATATCACCCTGAACGCCTGCCCGGGGCCCCGACGCCCACCAGCACCGAATCTGCGGTCAACCGTGCGGTTCAGGTGCATGATCTGCAGGCGCAACACCTGCAACTGACCGGTGATGTGGTGCGCCAGCAACTGGTCTGTTATTTCACCGATTGACCCGTCGCAAACAAACGCCGTTTTCACCACCATGGCCGATGGCATGCTGCTAGAATGCCGTCTATGGAATGGCTCACACACTCTCAAACCGGTTTTCGCCAGGCTGCCCGTTATCTTCTGGGTATGCGGCTGGCCATTATTGCCACGCAACTGGTCGCGATCGCTGTTGCCGAAACCACCGTAACACTGGCCCACCGGGCCGAGGCCCTGATCCTCAGCCTGCTTTATGCCGTTCTGGCCACGCTGGCCTGGCTGTGGTTCAGCCGTAGGCCCCCCGAAACGTTCGCACCGGTCAGCCTGACCCTGGCCACAGATCTGTTCCTGATCGGCTGGTGGCTGTATTTCACCGGCGGCTACACCAACCCCCTGGTGTCCTTGCTGCTGCTGCCCATTGCCGTCGCCATCATTCTGGTCCCCAGCCGCCAGAGCATTGTCCTTACCGTCACCGGCGTTGCGGTGTATACAGCGCTGGTGCTCTGGCACACCCCGGTTATGCATGATCACCACTCGGCAGACCTGGCCAGGCTGCATCTGGTGGGCATGTGGGTGACCTTTGCCCTGACCGCCGCCATTCTGCTACTGGTGGTTGGCACCCTATCCCGCAGGCTAAGACTGCAACAGTCCCAGCTTTCGCAATTCCGGGAAAACCGTTTGCGGGATGAACAGATCATCGCCCTCGGTCTGTCTTCGGCCGCCGTTGCCCACCGGCTAGGTACCCCGCTGAATACCATGACCCTGTTACTGGACGAAATCCGTTCCCACACCGAAGGCCAGGCCTCCGTGGCTCTGACGGAAGATCTCGACCTGATGGGTCAGCAGTTGAACCTGTGCAGCCAGCATTTGCAGCAACTAACCAAGGCGGCGATTGAAGCCCGCACAGCGCAACTGGAAATACTGACGGTCAAAGACTGGCTCGCCAGGCTGAGGGAGTCGGCCACGCTGTTATGGCCGTCAGGGCCGATTCAATGGCCAGGCGCCCACCCCGACGTCTCGGTGGCCGTGGATGCCACTCTGGACCAGGCGGTGCTCAACCTGCTGGCAAATGCCCTGACAGCGAGCCCGTCCTGGGTCGCCGTCAGAAGTCAGTTGTCGGAATCCGGTCGGGTGGAGGTGGTTGTCGAGGACCAGGGTGACGGCCTGGAAACGGCTCTGCAGGGCACGCCGGGTGAGGACATTGTCGACTCCCACCATGGTCTTGGGGTTGGGTTGTTCCTTTCCAATGCCACGATCCAGAGGCTTGGCGGCAATCTCCGGGCCAAGGCCAGTGAAACAGGCACCACCATGGTGATCGATTTACCGGTTTCCCAGCCCCTAGGCGGGGAGATACAACCATGACGACTCAGGAACTCTGGCTGCTGGTCGACGATGACCAGGCGTTTCTCCAGGTGCTGGCCCGATCCCTGTCTCGCCAGGGCATCGAAACACTCTGCGCCAGCGATGCTGACAGCGCTCTGGAGGCCATCCGTGCCAGGCCGGTGAACCGGTGTGTTCTGGATCTCAACCTGGCCGGGGAAAGTGGCCTGCAACTGTTGCCGGAACTTCTCGAGCAGAAGCCAGATCTGGACGTACTGGTGCTGACTGGTTACGGCAGTATTGCCACGGCGGTGGAAGCCATGCGCCGCGGCGCCGCCAACTACCTGTGCAAGCCGGTTACCGTGAACCAGTTGATGAATGGCTTTGAACCGCTGGACGCACCACCGGACCTGAGGCCCGAACCGCCGTCTGTGGAAGAAATGGAATGGGAACACATCCAGCGCGTGCTGAACGAACACGATGGCAACATTTCCGCCACCGCCCGGGCCCTGAACATGCACCGGCGGACCCTGCAACGCAAATTGCAAAAACACTCCCGCTGGCGCTGATACGTCCTTGCCGCCTGACACCGCCAAGGAATGTTTCCGAAAATTGACTTCCGTCAACCATACACCGCTTTGGTCCAATGTCTTAACGGGCCAGATAGGCTAGCATCGTGCCCCGTTGTGAGATTGCAATAAACGGACACACCCTCTCACAGGGAGGAGAGAAACACCCAAGCCACCGTTACCCGGAACACCCGACACATGTCGAATGCCCCTGATTCCAACAATACATCACCGGATATTGACCCCAAGCGCCTGGCACTGGTGGCCTCTGCCACCCGCAATCTGGTGCTCATTCTGGATGCTGGTGGTCGCATCGAATGGGTGAATGCCGCTTTCGAACGTCATACCGGCTTTCACCTCGACACCATAGTTGGAAAGAACCCCGGCGAACTCCTCTACGGGCCGGACACCGACACCGAGACCGTCCGCCGTATTCGCCAACACCTGTTCCGTGGCGAAGTGTTCGAGGAAGACATTCTCAATTATTCGGCGGATGGCACGCCCTACTGGGTACACACCTACTGTATGCCTGTTGGCGAAAGCGAGGGTGTCGAGCCCGGCTTCGTAGTCATTCAGACCAATATATCCGACCGGAAGAATAGTGAACGCGGCCTGCGCATCGCCGCCAGCGTGTTTGATCGGAGCCACGAAGCCATTGTCATTACTGATCACTTCAATCGGATTATCGACGTCAACCCGGCTTTCTCCCGTATCACCGGATACAGTCGCCCGGAAGTACTTGGATTGAACCCTTCCATCCTCAGCTCCGGTCGCCACTCCCGCGAATACTACCAGTCCATGTGGACGTCGATTGAGAAGACCGATCACTGGCGGGGCGAAATCTGGAACCGCCGGAAAAGCGGGGAAGAATATGCAGAGCTGCTGTCGATCAGCCGCGTTCACCTTGAGGAGCCGGGGTGTTTCTACCACGTGGCCGCGTTCTCAGATATCACTGCTCTGAAAAATCATGCCAAGGAACTGGACCGTGCCGCCAACTACGACGACCTGACCGGACTGCCGAACCGGCAACTGTTGGAAGAGCGTCTTCGCTCGGCCCGTACCCACGCGGATCGTCAGAAGCGAGTGCTCTCCATCTGCTACCTGGACCTGGACGGCTTTAAAGCCATCAACGACCAGCTGGGCCATGACATCGGCGACCAGGCGCTGCGGGCAACCGCCGAGCGTCTGACCCGCAACCTCCGCAGTGGTGATACCATCGCCCGCATTGGAGGTGATGAATTCGTGCTTCTACTGCAGAGCGACAGCCCGGAGCCAGTGTATTCGCGAATACTCGCCAGTGTCAGCGAGCCCCTTCAGATTGGTGGCCACACCGTCAACCTTACCGCCAGCCTGGGTGTCACCCTGTATCCGGAGGACGACACCGATGCAGAAGGCCTGATTCGCCACGCTGACCAGGCCATGTATGCCGCCAAAGAGAAGGGCCGGAATCAGTTCCACATTTTCGACCCCGGCCTGGACGCTCATCGTCGGCAGCGCCGGGACCAACTGATGCAGATTTCCCAGGCGCTGGAGAACGAAGAGTTTGAACTCTATTTCCAGCCCCAGGTTCGGATGGTCGACTGCCAGGTGATCGCGTTTGAGGCGCTGATTCGCTGGAATCACCCGGACAAAGGCCTGATTGCCCCCGGTGAGTTCCTGCCGGCCGTCGCCAACAGCCATCTGGAAATCCCGGTTGGCCAGTGGGTACTCAAGGAAGCCATCCATCAGATGAATCTGTGGCATGAGGCGGACGAACCGCTCGCCGTCAGCATCAACATCAGCGCACCCCACCTGATGGACCGAAGTTTCGCCGATTACCTGGAAAGCTACTTGCACAGCCATCCGGATGTGCGCCCCGGGCAAATCACCCTGGAGGTTCTGGAATCCACTGCGCTGGAAGACACCAAGCGCGCTAGCAATGTGTTGGCTCGCTGCCAGTCCCTGGGCTTACAGGTGGCACTGGACGACTTCGGCACCGGTTTCTCGTCGCTGACGTACCTGCGTACCCTGCCGGTGGATGTGATCAAGATCGACCAGAGCTTCGTCCGCAACATGCTCACCGATGCCAGTGACCGCGCGATTGTGGAGAGCGTGATTTTCCTTGCGCAACGTTTCGACCACCCGGTTCTTGCTGAAGGCGTGGAAACCATGGAGCATGCTCGCGCCTTGAGGGACATGGGGTGCAATCTGATTCAGGGTTATGGCATCGCCCGCCCAATGCAAGCGAAGGCCTTGCTGCCCTGGCTGGCACAGTGGCGCGATCAGGTGAGCCGACATCACAGCCTGGGCAAACATGAACAAACCTCCGTCCAGGGCGGAGGCATCTGACCGGGCGTTACCGGTATCGTCGCTGATCCAGGGTGCTGAGCCGGTCTGGGTGAAACACCATCAGGCCGGTCACAAAAACGCCGTTCACAAAGCCTTCCGGAATCATGAACAGTGGCAGGTAGCGCAGGTATTCGTGCACCAGGGTCTCGAAGGTATAAACGCCGCTGGACCACAGCATCAGACACATCAGAACACCGGCTGCGGCCACCGACAGCCCGGCACCAAAAAAACCGCAAAAGAAAATGTAGGCAAAGAAGTTGCGGAAATCCCGGCGCCGCTCCCACAGCATGATGGCGTGGGTAACCAGAGCCGGCACCATCACCGTCACCAGGCCGTTGGCGGCAAACATCACCAGAGGCTCGCGGCCGGTAATAACGGTGATCACCAGCGCTAACAGACCGCTGATAACGGCCAACGCCCAGCCAAGCATCAGGGTGATCACGGTGATGCCAAAAATGTGGATAGCCAGCCCGGGCGAGATGCCCGCCCGTAACTGCCAGACAAAGCCCAACACCACCGCCGCACCAAACAGCGAGTGCTGGGTGGCGTTATCTTTCCTCAGCGCCTGCCAATCCACTGAGCGCAAAGCTGCCAGCAACACCAGCACAAAAATCGACGCGGTCAGCAACCACTGGCTGGTTGAAAGCAGATTTTCTGTCATTCCCATCAAAGTCACCGGTTACCAAAGCATCGGATGCGCGGGGCAGTGTTTACTGATACCCCCTGGCCGGTCAATGGGATCACTTGACCCCGGTCACTCCGGGGCGGTACGCCCGGTCAGGGACTGCCAGGCCTCATAGGTGCTCAGATAGACGTTACCACCGAGGTGCCGGATAAGCTCGGTACCCTTCAGCCGGTCCATCACCGGGCCTTTCACCTCCGACAGGTGCAACCGCACCCCGGCATCGGTCAGCCGCTCATTGATGGCTTCCAGGCTCTCCAGGGCCGACGCATCCACCAGGTTCACCGCCGGGCAGACCAGCACCAGGTCGGTCAGCTCCGGTTCCCGGGTGACCAGATCCATCACTCGCTCTTCAAGAAAGCGGGCATTGGCAAAGTAGAGGCTTTCATCCACCCGCAGGAAGGTCACTTTCGGGCACAGTTCCACGTCGTGGCGCAGAATGTTCCGGAAGTGTTCGGTGCCCGGCACCCGGCCCACCACGGCACTGTGGGGTCGGCTGGTGCGGTACAGAAACAGACCGATCGACAGGGCAACACCGGCAATGATTCCCGCCTCAACGCTGTGAACCAGAGTCAGCACAATGGTTGCCAGCATGGCGCCGAAATCCGTCCGTGAATACCGGAAGGTGCGGCCCAGCGCTGGCAGGTCGATCAGCGTGGCAACCGCCACGATGATCGTGGCCGCCAACGTGGCCTGGGGCAGCCAGGCGATGGCCGGGGTCAGGAACAACGTGGCCAGGGCAATGCCGACCGCCGTATAAGCACCGGCCGCCGGAGTTTCCGCGCCGGCATCAAAGTTCACCACCGAACGGGAAAAGCCTCCGGTCACCGGCATCCCACCGGAGAGCCCGGAGCCCAGGTTCGCAGTGCCCAGGCCGATCAACTCCTGATCCGGATCGATTCTCTGGCGCCGTTTCGCCGCCAGGGTCTGGCCCACCGACACCGATTCCACAAACCCAACCACACTGATCAGCAGGGCACTGACCGCCAACTGCGACCAGATCGCCATATCCAGTGTGGGCATGGTAAATGAGGGCAATCCTGCCGGAACCTCGCCCACCAGGCGAACGCCTTTTTCGTCCAGATTCAGCCACCAGGCAATCAGCGTGGTCACCACCACCGCCAGAATCGGAGCGGTTTTGGTGATGATATCTGCGCTTCTGTTGGCCAGGCCCAGCCGGACCAGCAATGGCTTCAGAAATTCTCGGGACCACAGCAGGAATGCCAGCGCGCCAACCCCCACCAGCAAGGTAGGTATGTTGGTTTCCGGCAGGGATGCCAGCAAGGAGCCCGCAATTTCCCACAGGTTATGGCCCGAGGCCTGGATTCCAAACACGTGTTTGAGCTGACTCGCCGCAATCACGATACCCGAGGCCGTAATAAAACCGGAGATGACCGGATGGCTGAGGAAATTCGCCAGGAAGCCAAGCCGCAGGATGCCCATCACCGTCAGCATCAGGCCGGACATCACCGCAATCAATACGGCACCGGCAATGTACTCCGGTGTTCCCATGTCCGCCAGCGGCGCCAGGGCCGCCGCCGTCATCAACGAGACCACCGCCACCGGGCCCACCGACAAGGTCCTGCTGGTGCCGAACACCGCATACACCACCAGCGGCAGAATACTGGCGTACAGCCCGACCTGCGCCGGCAACCCCGCCAGCAAAGCGTAAGCCAGCGACTGGGGAATCAGCATGACGGTCACAATCACCGCCGCGACCAGATCACTGGTCGCCTGATCACGGCTGTACTTTGGCGCCCATTGCAGAACAGGCAGGTAATGTTTGAGGTTCATGCCGGGCTCAGAACCGGTTAACCGGAACTTTCAGGTACACCTGGCCGTTATCCTCAGCCGGCGGCATGTGACCGGCGCGCATGTTCACCTGCACCGAAGGCAGGATGAGCCGGGGCATGTCCAGAGTGGCATCACGCTCGGTGCGCATTCTGACAAATTCGTCCTCTGAAATTCCCTCATGCACATGCACGTTGGCCTCGCGCTGTTCCGCGACCGTGGTCATGTGATGGTACTCATCGCGACCAGGCGCCTTGTAATCGTGGCACAGGAAAATCCGGGTCTCGGCCGGCAACGACAGTACCTTCTGGATTGACCGGTACAGGGTACGGGCATCACCACCCGGGAAGTCGCAGCGAGCGGTGCCGTAATCCGGCATAAACAGGGTGTCGCCAACGAAAGCGGCGTCGCCAATCACATAGGTCAGGCAAGCGGGAGTGTGGCCCGGGGTATGCAAAACCCGACCTTCAAGGTTGCCGATGGCGAAGGTATCTCCCTCTTCGAACAGCTGGTCAAACTGGCTGCCGTCACGAGCGAACTCCGTGCCGGCATTGAACGCTTTGCCAAAGATTTCCTGAACATCGACGATTTTCGCGCCAATACCTGTCTTGCCACCCAGTTTCTCGTGCAAGTACGGGGCAGCCGAAAGATGATCGGCGTGCACGTGGGTTTCCAGAATCCACTCTACGGTCAGGTTGTTGGCGCGAACGTACTGAATAATGTCGTCAGCCGAACGCACGTCGGTACGGCCTGCGGCGTAGTCGAAATCCAGCACGGAATCGAGGATGGCGCAAGCCTGGCTGTCAGGGTCACGCACCACGTAACTGAACGTGTTGGTGGGCTCGTCGAAAAAATGCTGAACGATGGGCTGTGTCATGGTATTCACCTCTGAGATCTGCCGATCACTAATCTTATGATCTAAGAATATACCAAATGGATATATGAGGTGAAATGCTGTTTCCTTATATGCGTGATAATCCCGATGCATCGACCAGGCAGTCCCGACCACCCTGCTTGGCCTGGTACAACCGCTGGTCCGCAAGCCCAATCAATGCGTGGGGGCTGACCGGTTCCTCGGTAAGCTCCGCCACACAGACAGAACCAGCACTTACCGTGATCCCGAAAGTCTCACCACCAATCACAAACTTTTCCGCCCTGACGGCGTGCATGATTCGCTCCACCAATGGCTGAACATTCGCATCCGCCAATTCGGTGAAAACTACGAGAAATTCCTCGCCACCGTATCGGGAAACCACATCGGTATTCCGCGTGTTCGCGAGAAGCAGTTCGGCAAATCGCACCAACACCTGGTCCCCGGCCAGGTGGCCCAGGTTATCGTTAATCCGTTTAAAATGATCGATGTCAAACATCGCCAGGCAAAAACGTTCACCATGACGACTGCAGGTAGCCAGCACCTCATCCAGCCTGGGCATTAAGTAGCGACGGTTGTGAAGGCCGGTGAGAGGGTCACGAATCGACTGGTTCAGCAAATCTTCCTCCAGACGATTGCGCTCAAGGGCACCGGACAAAAGCCCGGAGACAATGATCAGAAGGTCTGCCATATCCTGCCGCCAAGATCGATGCGATAACGAATCAACGCCAAAAAAGCCCATGACCTGGCCACGTATCCAGATTGGGACGCAGAACATGGAACTCACGCCCTGCGACTCCAACAGGGCACGCTCGTTGTTGGCCTCGGGCGGCAACCGCTTGACGTCTTCGATAAAAACCACCTGATTCAGATTTTTCATCGCGTTGATTTGCGCTTGCCACCACTGGAATTCCTGAATGGCCACGCTTTGCTGATCCGCCATCAGGGAAGCCACCCCCGGCGCACACCATTCGTGGGTATTGGTCATCGTCAGGTGATCTTGCGAAAACCCATAGACATAGGCTCGATCAATGCCAAAAAAACCACCAATGGAGCGGAGTAACTCGTCGATGCACTCGTCGATCGAACCAAATCCGAGCTGGATAAATTCTCCGGACAACCGGGCAATCAGCTTCTGAAAACCCGCCTGAAACTGGAACTCCGCTTCGCTGTCCCGCAGGATCTGCTCCAGTTCTTTGTAGTGCTGGATGTTGTGGAACTGACCATACCAGATGGTACTGCCATCGGGTTGGCGCTCCGGCACCGAATGGGCCTCAAACCACTGATACTGGCCATCCAGCAACTTCAGACGCGCCCGGTAACACCAGGGCTCCAGAGTCTGCGCCGAGTGCACAATACTGTTGGCCACCCCGGTCGCGTCCTCCGGGTGAATTACCGAGAATACTGCTCTGGCGTCTTCGTTAAGCAGGGCGGGTTCAATGCCAAACAGGTCCTGTACCTGATCACTGACATAGGGGTAACGGTGGGACTGACCATCCGGGCTGAGCCAATAGGTAAACAGGATTCCCGGAACTCCTGATGCGAGTTTCTGAAAGAAGGATACCGGTGTAGCGTTTTTCTGCTCGCCATCAGATCTGCTGGGCATAAACGGCGGGTCTCCCGGGCGCGTGTTAAATTAGTGTAGCGTATTGGGACAGGGACCTCACATATCCGATCATCATGGGCCAGCGATGGCCTGCACCTCTGGACCACACCCGTTACAATACCGCACCCAATGCTGATGGAGTATCTCCGTGCGTTCAAACCAAAAAGCCATACTGGAGTGGCAGGCATTCTGGCTGGCTGTCGGCTTTTTGACCCGTTTTCCCATGCTGGTCCAAATCCAGTATTCACAGCGCCTGATGAACCAGAGCAGCCTGTATTTCCCGCTGGTGGGGCTGTTGCTGGGGGCTATCTATGCGTCCTCCTACGCCCTGCTCACGTTGGCCTTCAGCCCCCTGGTTGCCATCATTCTGGTCGTTATCCTGCACCTGTTCCTGACAGGAGCCTTCCATGAAGATGGTCTGGCCGACAGTATTGATGCTCTCGGGGGGGGCTATACGGTTGAAAGGCGGTTGGCCATTATGAAAGACAGCCGAATAGGCACCTATGGTGCGGCAGCTTTGACAATGGCCTTACTGCTTAAAGTAGCCTTACTGTCAGAGGCCAGCAGCATCTGGCTGGCTCTTCTGGTAGCGCCAGCGATCGCCCGACTGACGCCATTGATCCTGATGGCAACGCTGGACTATGTGACGGACCCCGACACCAGCAAATCCAAACCTGTTGCCGAAGGTTTTTCACTGCAACGCCTGCTGGTTGCGGCTGGGTTCACCCTGGTTGTCGCCGTCGTGATGTCCTACTGGAACCCGATATTGTTTGCCGGGGCGCTATCTGCCGTCATCCTGACGGCATTCTGCTGGGGCACCTATCTGAAACAGCAGTTGGGGGGCTATACCGGAGACGCCTTGGGTGCCAGCGTGGTATTGAGCGAATTGGCCCTTCTGCTTTTTTTGTGAACTGCAGGTCAATTATCCACCGTGAATGACACTATCCGGGAAAGCTGACTGATGGGCATCCCGGTTTCTTCATGCCAGCGATTAAATGCCTCCTGGGCCTGGGTGAGCCCTTTCTTGCTGGCAGGAGACGCATCCAGAATGCCTGCACGGGTCAGTGCAGTCACCACATCGTGAGACAGGATAAAGCCATCCCACCCCACCCGGCGCAGGAAATACTGGGCGGAATTACCCCCCAGACGCTCGCCATTGCGTTTCAGGTACAGCAGCAGCCCCACCTGATCGGTTGACGGCCACTGCGCCAGAAACCGGCCAAAGCTACCATGATCTTTCGCCACATCCATGATCATCCGGGCATTCTCCGGAACCGTGCGGATCTTCTGCATGTTACGAACAATCCGGTCGTCTGTTGCCAGCCGCTCCAGGACTTCCGGCGGGACCTGCTGCCAGTAGGCGGGCACAAACCCTTCGAACGCCGCCTCAAAATCCGGCCATTTATTCTCGATCACCCGCCAGACAAACCCGGCCTTGAAAATGCACCGGGTGATCTCGGAAAGGTAACGGTCGTCGCTGATCTTGGCCAGGCGCTGTTTCTCGGTGACCGGTGGCAGCATGGATTTCAGGGCCTGTTCGCCGCCTTTGCGGGCCAGTGCCTGCTGGTAGAGCTCGGAAAACTTCATCTCACCTCCTGAACAGAAGCCCCAAATCGAGTCTGATCGTACCCAATTCAGGACCTGTGAGGAAAACGATCATGCTCTTTTTCGGTGCCCTTCACTTGCCGGCTAGGTAACTCGCCAGACGCTGATGCTCAAGAGGCTGACCCCAGCCATTGCCATGCACCAGCTCTTCCAGCGGCAGCCGTGAACGCCAGCCTTTGGCCTGCAGCTCCGGCTGTTCCAGAAACTCGCTGACATACCCCAGGCACAGATACGCAAGAGGGTATACGTGATCTGGCAGCTGCAGGATGTCAGACAGTATTCCCTGATCCAGAATACTGACCCAGCCCACACCAATACCCTCTGCTCGCGCCGCCAGCCACAGGTTTTGTACCGACAGGCAGGTGCTGAACAGATCCATTTCCATGATGGAGTTACGGCCGAGCACATGGGGCCCGCCGCGGGACCGGTCACAGGTAATGCATAGATTAATGGGACTCTCCAGAATGCCCTGGAGTTTGAGTGTCCGGTAGGTTTGCCGTCGCTCGCCGGTGTAATTTTCCGAGGCTTGTGCGTTTTCCTCGTTGAAGCTGGCCAGCACTTGCCCGCGCACCGCCAGGCTGTCGATAACGATGAAATCCCAGGGCTGCATGAAGCCCACTGACGGCGCATGGTGGGCTGCCCTCAGAATACGGGCCAGCACCTCATCCGGAATGGCATCCGGCAAAAACTGCGAGCGCACATCCCGACGCTCGAAGATGGCCCGGTAAAGCCCCTCACGTTGGGCATCCGTGAATGGGTCGTTCTGGTTGCTCATAACTGCAACAGGCTCCTTAACCGGTCCGTGTCCAGGCACTGTTCCACCTGATCTGCCAGGCGGTCGAGCTGCTGCAGACGGTGACTCTGATAGTCCACTGACCGCGCATTCTGTGTATTTAGACCGGCCCAGCACAGAATGGCATCGCAGGCGGCAGGCTCATCAAAGAGACCGTGCACATAGGTGCCCGCCATCTGACCGTCGGCGCTGACCGCACCATCCGGTCGACCATCAAGCTCCGCAAAAGGCCTGGCCAGCGCTGAGCCCTCGGTGACTCCGTTGTGCATTTCATAGCCGGTCATTGTCGCCGTAACACCACTTTCAGTAACCTCGGGGGATAGTCGACCGGTCACTTGTCTGAGCTGCTTACCCGACACCATGCGGGTGACCATCTCGAACAGTGCCAGGCCCTCGGTATTGCCAACTTCGCCTTCCAGCCCGTCCGGGTCTTCCACCCGAAGTCCCAGCATCTGGAATCCGCCACAGATACCCAGCAGCTTGCCACCATAGCGCAGGTGTTTCTGGATGGCCTCGGGCCAGCCCTGCTGTTTCAGCCACTGCAGGTCGTGGCGGGTACTTTTGCTGCCGGGCAGGATAATCAGATCTGCCGGCGGAATGGTCTCATCCGGGCCAACGAAAACAAGGTCTACACCCGGGTGCAATCGCAACGGATCAAAATCGTTGTGGTTGCTGATCCTGGGCAGTACCGGCACCACCACTTTCAAGGCGCAGGCCTCGCTGGTACCGGCGGCACTGACACTGTCTTCGGAATCTATCACCAACCCGTGCAGGTAGGGCAAGACCCCGAACACCGGCTTGCCAGTGTGTTCTGCCAGCCAGTCCAGCCCGGGCTCCAACAGCGCAATGTCACCCCGGAACCGATTGATGATAAATCCGGCCGTTCTGGCTTGTTCACTGTCGGAGATCAACGCCAGGGTGCCCACCAACTGGGCGAAAACCCCGCCTTTGTCGATATCCCCTACCAGCAACACCGGGCAATCGGCGGCCTCGGCGAAGCCCATGTTGGCAATGTCGTTGGCCCGCAGGTTGATTTCCGCCGGGCTACCAGCGCCTTCGGCGATGACCACATCGAAGCGGGTGCTCAGAGCCCGCCAGCTTGCCATCACCGAATTCATCGCCTCAGCTTTGTAGGCGTGGTAATCCAGGGCATCCATATTGCCATGAACCTTGCCCCTTAATATCACCTGGGCCCCGCAATCGCTCTGGGGCTTCAGCAACACCGGGTTCATGTCACTGTGGGGCTCCAGACCACAGGCCAGTGCCTGCAACGCCGTGGAGCGGCCAATTTCGCCACCATCCACGGTAACCGCACTGTTCAGGGCCATGTTCTGGGGTTTGAACGGTGCCACCGACACCCCCTGACGCGCCAGCCAGCGGCACAGGGCCGCCACCACCGTGGTCTTGCCAGCATCCGAGGTGGTGCCCTGCACCATCAGGGTGGGCATTTACAGCTCCACGCCCTTCTGGGCCTTGATGCCCTGATCCTTGAAGGCGTGCTTGACCACACCCATTTCGGTCACGGTGTCGGCCAGGTCGATCAGTTCCTGGGGAGCACCACGGCCGGTGACCACCACATGCTGCATCTCCGGCCGGGCCTGCAGGTCATCCAGCACCCGGTCCAGATCGATGTAGTCGTACTTCAGCGCGATATTCAGTTCGTCCAGCAGAATCAGGTCATAGCTGTCGTCTTTGAGCATGTCAGCTGCGATATTCCACGCTTCAGTCGCACTCTGCACATCCTGTTCCCGGTTCTGGGTGTCCCAGGTGTAGCCCTGTCCCATCACGTGGTAGGTCACGTTCGGCAGGCTCCGGAAGAACGCTTCCTCGCCGGTGCTGAAAGCGCCCTTGATAAACTGGACGATGCCCACTTTCATACCATGGCCCAGGGCCCGGGCGACCATGCCGAAGCCGGAACTGCTCTTGCCTTTACCTGGGCCGGTCAGCACCAGCAATACGCCCTGTTCTTTCTGGGCGCGGGCGATACGTTCCTGCATGATTTTCTGTTTGGCGGCCATGCGCTTGGCATGGCGTTCGGGGTCTTTGGCGCGTTCACGCATGATGACTCTCCTTGGGTTCACGCATTTGTATTCATCAGGAAAACCGGATTTCCTCGCCGCGAAAGATCGCGGCAACCAACGCCGGCGACGACGGGAAGTAGCCGTGAAAATAGCTGGCCACCAGATTCTGGTGGCGATACACCGCCTCTCCGTCAGAGCCGGCCTGCTTCTTCGCCCTGGCCGCAGGTTGCCAAGGGGTCTCAAGACTGGAATGGTGATAGGTATGGCCCCGCAACCCGCCCAGCTGGGTCTCCAGACTTTGCAGACCCAGCGCGGTCAAACGGTTAGCCATGGTAGCGCGCCCGGGTACCAGGCCCAGCAGGCCATGCACCGTGCCGTCTTTGTCTGCCAGTTCTTCGGCACAGGCCATTAGCCCGCCACACTCTGCCAGAATGGGCTTACCGGCCTGATGGAAGGCGCGGATCGACAATTGCATAGGCTGGTTTTCCGCCAAGCTCCGGGCATGCAGTTCCGGATAGCCGCCCGGCAGCCAGAGCGCGTCGGCCATCGGTACTTCCGAATCGTGCAGGGGCGAAAAATACACCAGCTCAGCGCCCATGGCTGTGAGAAGATCCAGGTTGGCCCGGTAGATAAAGCTGAAGGCCGCATCCCTGGCCACGGCAATCCGGCGCCCGGTCAGCAGCGTTTCTGGCCTCGGTGGTGCTTGAAAATGAAAAGGTACGGGCTTGGGAAGTACATCCAGACCCGCTGATGTCAGGACTTCGGCCGCTCTATCCAGCCGATCACTGAGGTCGTCCATTTCTGCCGCCTGGACCAGCCCAAGGTGCCGGTCCGGGATATTCATGGCATCGTTTCGGGGTATCGCGCCCAAAAGGCTGATGCCATCCGGCAGGCTCTCCCGTAACAGCTCGCCGTGGTAGGAACTGCCAATCTTGTTGGCAATTACCTGATGAACAGGGAGTTCGGAATCAAAGCTCGCCAAGCCCAGGGCAACCGCGCCGAAGGTCTGAGCCATGCCCTTGGCATCAATCACGGGCAGGGCCGGAATGCCTGCCAGTTTGGCCAGGTCGCCGCTACTGGGGCTGCCATCAAACAAGCCCATGGAGCCCTCCACCAGGATCAGGTCGGCGCTCTGGGCGGCCTCGGCCAGCCGCCACCGACACTCGTCCTCGCCGGTCATCCAGGGGTGCAATTGGTAAACCGGGTTACCGGAGGCGACTTCCAGCACCATGGGGTCCAGGTAATCCGGCCCATGCTTGAACACCCGGACGTTACGGCCCGCATTCCGATGCAGGCGCGCCAGCGCAGCCGTAACCATGGATTTGCCCTGGCCGGAACCCGGGGCGGTGATCATGGCGGCGGGGATTTTGTTGTCTGGCATGTGTTGCTGTTCCCTGTCGTCTGAATTTGGTGCAGACGGGCAGCGGAGCAGGGCTTTCCGGGACACGCTGTAAATACATCCCTGTACGCTTGACTGCAGCATCCCTGCTGCAGACAGTCCCGGAAAGCCCTGCTCCGCTGCCCTCGCGATACTTCTGAGCTAGTCTCGTTTTGGCACGAAAAAAGGCGCGCCATCAACTTCCACCGTTGCCAGCTGCTGGTTATACAAACGTTCCAGAGCGTTCGGCACCAGCATCCTTTCTGCCGGGCCCCAGCAGGTTTCGCCATTGGGGTACATCAGCAAAATATGATCACACCAGCGGGCAGCCAGGTTCAGGTCGTGCAGGCACATGAAAATGGCGTTACCCGCTGCCGCCCGGTCAGTGAGCAATTTCATGACGGCCACCTGGTGGTGCAGGTCCAGGTGATTTGTCGGTTCATCCAGCAGCCAGGTGTGGGGCGACTGTGTCATCAGCGTGGCAATCGCCACTCGCTGGCGTTCACCGCCAGACAGGGTGCTGACCAGGCGGTTTTTCAGATGCAGGACATCCAGCGCTTCAAGTGATCTCTCGGCCATGGCCAGATCGTCTGCCCCTTCCATCTGCCAGGGTGCCAGCCACGGATGACGCCCGATCAGCGCGGTTTCCAGTACCGTTGCAGGGAAGCCATCCTGTCGGTCCTGGAACACCAGCCCCAACTGTTGGGAGAGGGTTCTCCGCTTTAGCTTCGTTGTAGGCACATCATTCAGGAACAAAGCACCGGCACGGGGCGCACGAAGACCTGCGAGGGTGTGCAACAGCGTGGTCTTGCCGGCCCCGTTGGGCCCAAGTACGCCCCAAACCTGACCTGATTTTATTGTCAGATCCAAAGGGTAACCGTCGGCCCGGCCAGGAATATCGATGACCAGTTCCCGGGTACTCAAGGCTTGCATTGGGGAGCGTTTATTACCGGACATCAGCGACTCCGGTACAACAGATACAGGAAAGTGGGAACGCCCAACAGCGCGGTGATCACACCCACCGGCAGTTGCTCCGGAGCGATCACAACCCTTGCCAGGGTATCCGCCAGCACCAACAGTGTGCCACCGGCTAACGCACAGGCCGGTAAAATCAGGCGCTGGTCGTTACCAAGCACCAACCGAAGCATATGCGGGACCACCAGCCCTACAAAGCCTATGCTTCCGGCCATGGTCACCGCCGTGGCCGTGAGCAGGCTGGCAAGTATGTAAATCAGCCATTCCAGTGGGCGCACTGAAATCCCCAGGGCAGCAGCCTGCATGGGGCCACGGGCCAATACATTCAGACTGCGGCCAAGAGGCACCACCAGCGCACAGACGAGCACCAGCACGCCAAGCCCCGGCCAGGGTGCCCTGGCGTAGGACACATCGCCCATGAGCCAGTACAACATGCCCGGCAACTCTCTGGCCGGGCTGATGGCCAGCATCAAGGTAATGACCGCCCCCCAGCCAGCCGCCACCACAACCCCCGTGAGCAAAAGGCGGGAGGGCGTCCAGCTGCCGGTGCCGTGGGCGAGCCCGAACACCATCAAGGTGGCCAGCATGGCACCGGCAAAGGCAGAACCGGAGATAACCGCGCCGCCGAGCCCCGCCAACATCGCCAGCAATGCCCCCACGGCGGCACCCCCGGACAGCCCCAACACATAGGGATCGGCAAGCGGGTTACGCAGCAGCACCTGCATCAATGCCCCGGCCACCGCCAGCAGACCTCCGGTGGCAAAGGCCGACAGCGTTCTGGGTAGCCGGAGCTCAAGAATCAGAGTACGGTGCAGGTTGGAGCCCTCACCCAGAAACACCAACAGCACATCCGCAGGTGCAATTGCGACACTGCCAATACCGACCGACATCACCATGGCGATCAGCCCGGCTACGGCTAGAACGGTGAGGGGCAGGGTGATCGGGCGTATCACACGGCTACTCCACTAGGGCCGTCGGCCACGGGCCACCTCCAGTTTCTCGCAAAACAATTGCGTTCCCTCAAGCATTCTCGGAGTCGGTCGCTGAACCAGTGACGGCGGAATAAAAAAGAGGTTGTTTCGCTCTGTCGCAGTGATACTGGGGAATGCCTGCCAGCGCGCCAGCCAGTGGCGATTCTCCTCACCCATTCCACCCGCCAGAATGGCCTCGGGATTCGCCGCAATCACCGCTTCCGCACTGATCCTCGGCACTAGCCGGTCCAGCTGACCAAACACGTTATCACCACCGCAAAGTTCAATCATTTCACCGATCAGGTGCTGGCTGTTGACCGTCATCAGGGGCTCATCCCAAACCTGGTAGAACACCGGCACCGGATCAGCCTTGGCGTACGCCTCCTGCAAGTCGGCAATGCCCTGACGGAATCGCTCCGCCTCTGCAAAGCCTTCTGCTTCAGTACCTGCCAGTATGGAGATGCGCTCAATGGTGTTGGAGACAGCTTCAAAACTCCGGGGTTCAATGGAGAACACCGGGACGCCCATATTCTTGAGTGTGACCAGCTGCTCCGTCGGATTCCCGGTTACCCAGCCAATCACAAGATCCGGCTGCAGCTCCAGCAGCCGTTCCATATCCATGCGGGTATGGCTACCCACTGAAGCGACCTCTCGGGCTGCCGGGGGATAATCGCTGTAAGCCACCACGGCAACTACCTGATCACCGGCGCCCGCCGCCCATGCCAGTTCTGTCGCCCCAGGCGAAAGTGCGGCAATGCGTTTTGCCGGGTGTTCCAGGCATATCTCCTCGCCCAGATCATCCGTGGCGCAGACATAGGATGCCAGGGCCGGAGATGCCAGCAGCATCCAGCCGAGCAGTATGCTCACACCCTTAAGCTTTCCCACTGGCGCCTCCCCGGCAAGATTATGCAGTTTTATCGGAAGTCATAGCGAATCGAAAGAAACCCTGCGGTTCCCGCCGCCAGGTAGCCTGAACCATCAAATCGGGTTGCCGTCGCGTATTCCTTATCCGTAACGTTCTGAAGCGTCAGCCGTGCTGTCCAGTCCTGAGTAAATTCCCACCCTGCACGAAGGTTGAAGGTGACGTAGCCCGGTAAACGATTTTGATTACTAGCATCATCGTAGCGGTAGCCACTGGCCAGAGCGGTGCCTCCCAGACTCCAGGCGCCCATTTGACGGTCCAGGTCAACCCTCAGCGATTGGTGACTGCGACGACGCAGGCGGTTATCCGTCTCACGATCACGAGGATCCATCAAGGTGAGTTTGACCCCAAGATCCCAACCATTCGACCGCAGACCGGAGGCCAGCTCCGCGCCACGAATACGGGCTTCACTCACGTTGGCAGGCCGGAGATCACCGTTGATGCTCTGGAGTTCAATCAGATTCTCTACGTCCAGTTGATAAAGAGCGGCATCCCAGTACCAGTGTTCGTAACGACCGCTAAGCCCCAGCTCCACGGACGCGCCTTCCTCCGGCTTGAGGTCCGGGTTGCCGGCATAACTGCCACCGAAATCGAATATCTCCAAAGGATAGTAAAGATCATTGAACGTGGGCGCCCGGAAAGAGGTGCCATAACTCACCCGTACCCGGTGGGAACGGTCAAACGAGTGGCCAAGGGCAATGCCACCGGTTTCCTGTCGACCGTATGCCTCGTTGTCGTCGCCGCGAAATGACAACTGAATATCGGAAGGGCCGAAGTTTAAGCGCAGTTGGGTGAATAACGCGGCATTAGTGCGACTGTTCTCATCGAACTCGATGGTGCTTTTCACTTCGTCGGATTGTAGCTCTCCCCCGACCGCAAGCTCGTGCACGCCTGCGGTGAAAGTGTTTTCCCATCGTGCGGTTCGGGTTTTGGTGTTGAATACAGAATCGCCGGCACTACGGAAGCTTTCTTGCTCGTCAGCGGATTCTGAAAGCTGGATGGACGTCGCCCAATAATCACTGACAGGGGTATTCAATGTGACGCCGATGGTCCGGATCATAAAATCCGTGTTGCCACCGTCAAATTCAGTATTGCCCTGTGACTGCATGATGACGAAACTGGCCTCTCCTCCGCTCGGCAATTCATGCACAACACGCCCGACGCCGGCGGTATTGCGAAAACCTTTGTCCTCGCCATCTTTCACAATTCTGGTGCCATCGGTCTCCTTGTGCAGCCCGCTGAGGCTGAACCGGGTTGCGCCGTGAGTCGCCGATGCGCCAGCACTGGTTTTCTGGGTGTTGAAATTGCCTGCTCCGGTTTCAACCCACCCTCTGTTACCGTGCTTTGGATCCAGTGTAAATGCCTGAATGACACCGCCTACCGCGTCAGCGCCATAGAGTGCACTGCGGGGGCCCCTGACGATTTCCACGCGCTCGACCAGATCAGCTGGAAAATACTGCCAGGGCGCGCCACCGCTGGTTGCAGAACGAAGGCGCACACCATCAACCAGAAAGACCGTGGAATCATTCGCAGTGCCACGAGTGAATACACTGGTGTTCTTGCCAAATGACCCGTTAGTGACCAGATCAATACCGGGCTGCGCCGCCAGCAGATCGGTAAACTCGGCAGGCGCCTCACGACGGATGGTTTCTTCTTCGATGACCGTCACCGAAGACAGGCTTTCGCCCACCGTACGGGGGCCAAGCGTGGCAGTTACAACAATAGGCTCAAGAGTATCCGGGGCGGCTTCAGACTCTGAACCACTCGCCGGTAGGGCAAAAGGCATGAACACAAGGGCAGACAAGACTTTGGAACGCTTCATTTCTTCACTCGCTTCGCACCGCACTCACCCGTGCGGTTGATACTGATTCATGCGGAGGAGAAATGTCTGTATTGACGGAGGGTGGAGGGGCGTCGATCAGTTGCATTGGCCGGTTCACCCACCGCCGCTGCCCTCCGCAACGTAGGTGTCTGGAACTCATGGGCTCCAAATTCCAGGCCGGTCTCCGGGCTTCCAGGTGGAGCTGATGCTCCGGGGCAATCACCTTCCCATGCCAGAGGCACAGTGGCGCATTGGATTGCCTTTCACCTGATTACCGTTGCGGGGGCAGCGCCGGGCTCTCACCGGCTTCCCGTTTCACTCACTGCATTCGCCGGACTATCGCCAGTCCGGTTGGAACGCTCAGAGCACCTGAAATTGCGGGCAAGACTATCAACCCGGGTGGGGGTGGTCAATGAGATATGTTAATTCAGACAACGCACTTCCCAGACGTTGCCAACCGGACTCATCAGGCGGCAAACCGAAGCGCAGGGCTGGCGGCTCATCAAAACGCCTGACCAGAATGGCACGACGAGCCAACTCATCTGCTATTGGTGCTGCGTTTTCATGATGGACCGTGCGAAACAGCAACGTACCGTTGGTTGCTGGCATGCCAGATTTCCTGAGCAGGCCGTCCATCCGCAGCCGTGACGTCTGCAGCCTGCCCCGCGCCTCTATCTGCCATGCCCTGTCAGCCAGAGCTCTTGCCATCAGGTAACGCGCCGGGCCACTGACGGTCCAGGGGCCCAATTCAAAAGCCAGCGCACGGGTCAGCTCAGGTTCAGCCAACACAGCCCCGGCGCGCATTCCGGCCAGGCCGAAAAACTTGCCCAGAGATCGCAGAAGTATCAGACCCGGCGCGCCCGCCCAGGGTTCCAAACCGTGTCCGGGCTCTCCCTCAACAAAGGCCTGATCAAGTACCAGCCAGCCCCCACGTGCCTGCAATCGTTGGTGCCATAGCAGAAGACGGGCCGGATCGACCAGCTGCCCGGTCGGATTATTCGGCTGTATCCACACCACCACGTCCACAGAATCCAGCCAGGTCAGATCGTCTTGCTCTATTGCCTGCTCAGGAATCGCCACCACCTCGAAACCGGCGCGACGCCAGGCATGACCATGCTCGCGATATCCCGGCATGGGCACCGCCACTCGACCAAGACCATGCACCCTGGCGCGCACGGCGGGCAGGGCCATGATCGCCGCCTGGGATCCCGCCACCGGCAGGCAGCTGGCCCGCTCGGGCGCACCTGCCCAGGAACGGATGATCTCCTCCAGCCCATCGTCCGGCTCTGGCAGTCGTTGCCATACCTCCGGTGGGATGGCCGGCACCGGCCAGGGTACCGGATTGATGCCGGTGGACAGATCAAGCCATTGCTCGCGGGGGATGCCCCAACGCTGTATTGCAGCCTGTAACCGCCCGCCATGCTCCGGGGATTCAGGAAGGTCGAAAGCCGTCATCCGGCACCTCCAGGCACCACCCAGCTGCAGGCAAGGGCGAGGACGAGCAGCACCGACAACCAGAGCATTACCCCGCGCTGTACCAGGGCAATAGCACCTTCGATTGTCGCTGCCGAAGCCCCGGGGCCACGACCTAACACTGGCCGTTCCTTGATGCCATTGGCATAGGGCGCCGGCCCACCGAGGGTCACACCAAGGGCGCCCGCCCCGGCCGACATCACTGGCCCGGCATTGGGGCTATCCCAGGCTCTTGCCTGGGTACGCCAACAACGGAACGCCACCCGGGTACTTCCCAACAGCGCATAAGTGAGGGCTGTCAGCCGGGCAGGCAGCCAGTTCATGAGGTCATCCAGCCTGGCGGCAAACCGACCGAAGTAAAGAAATCGTGAGTTGCGATAGCCCCACATGGCGTCCAGGGTATTGATCAATCGGTGCAAAACCACACCCGGCAGCCCGGCAAGCAGGTACCAGAACAGACTTGAGAACACCGCATCGGCACCATTCTCCAGCATGGATTCCGAGGCAGCCGCGGCCACCCCCTCGTCGGACAGCGCCGCTGCATCCCGGCTGACAATCCACCCCACCGCTTTCCTGGCTTGGTCACCGTCGCCCGCAGTCAATGCCGTGGACACCGCCCGGCCATGTTCCGCCAGCCCCCGTAACGACATTGCGAGCCATACGCCGGCCACTTGAGCCACCAACCATAGCCAGCCGCCCAGCCAGAATTGCAGCGCTACAGCCAGTGCCAGCACCGGCGTGACGACGATCGCGGTTGCCAGCGCACCCAGGCACAGGCTCCTTGCGGCGGCCTGCGGCTGGCCATTCAGGCCAGCTTCCGCCACCGAGGCCCAACGGCCAAAGCCTGCCAGAGGGTGCCACCGGCGCGGTTCACCAACCAACCAGTCCAGTGCAACCGCCGCGACACATACCAACACCGCAACCAGAAACGTTTCCAAATGTGGGCTCCATGAATCAGATGCTGGCAAGTCTAACCGAGTGGAGCCTGATCTTGACACCTTCGCCTCCCGGTATGACCATCCTCGGTTTTCCGCCCACAAGGAATCATCGTCATGGCCCTGCCTCAAAGCTGGCTAACACCGCCCCCCGCCCCCTCAGCCGAACACGCCGCGCTTGCCGCAGCGCGACAGCAGGTTCTGACCAAACCGCCAGGCTCTCTCGGGCAACTGGAACAGCTGGCGATTACCCTGGCAGCCCTGAACGGCACAGACAGGCCAACCGTTGATCCTGTCCGCATGGTAGTATTTGCCGGTGATCATGGCGTATGTGCTGAAGGTGTTTCCGCTTTTCCCCAGGAGGTCACCGCCCAGATGGTTGCCAACTTTGCCGGCGGTGGCGCGGCCATCAGCGTTATGGCCAGGGAACTCGGCGCCAGCCTGGAAGTTGTGAACCTGGGCACGGTCGGAGAGGTACCGATGCTCCCCGGCGTCATTCACCAGATTATCGGCCCCAGTACTGCCAATATGGCCGAAGAATCCGCCCTTGGCCCGAGCCAGGTAGCTGCTGCACTGACCAGTGGCGACCAGGCAGCCGAGCGGTCGGCCAACGCCGGATGTCGGCTGTTCATCGGTGGCGACATGGGTATCGGCAACACAACCAGTGCCGCCGCACTCGCCTGCGCATTGCTTGACCTGCCACCCGAGAGGCTCGTCGGGCCGGGCACCGGCCTTGACAGCGAGGGGGTCGCTCGCAAAGCCCGGGTGGTCTCCAAAGCACTGGCCCGGCATGGCGACGACCGAAACGCCTTGTCTGTGCTGACTTCTCTCGGCGGCTTCGAGATTGCTGCGTTGACCGGTGCCATCCTCGGCTGCGCAGCCCGCAAGATCCCGGTATTGGTCGATGGCTTTATCGTCTCGGCCGCCGCGCTTGCGGCGGTTAGCCAGCAACCCGGAGCGCGTGATTGGCTCATGTTTGCGCACCGATCGGCCGAGCCCGGTCACGACGCGGTGCTGGAAGCACTTGATGCGACCCCACTGCTGGACCTGGGCATGCGCCTGGGTGAGGGCAGCGGCGCCGCCGTTGCCGTGCCTTTGCTTCGGGCAGCCTGCGCACTGCACAACAACATGGCCAGCTTTACTGATGCCGGCGTCAGCGGAAAGTCCGGGGAGTAGAACCATGACAACCACCGTGATCGATCTGATACGCCATGGCGAACCCGAGGGTGGGCAAATGTTCCGGGGCAGCAAGGACGACCCGCTGAGCCCCGTCGGCTGGCAGCAAATGGAAGCCGCCGTCCACGGTCACGACCATTGGGATGCCATTGTCAGCTCGCCGATGACACGGTGCCGCCTGTTTGCAGAACAGCTCGCGCAAAGACGCAGGATTCCCCTGCACATCGAAGATGACCTGCGGGAAATCGGATTTGGTGACTGGGAGGGGTTAACTTCGCGGCAGGTCCAGGAACGTTATGGCGACCACCTCAGCCGCTTCTGGCAGGATCCCATAAACTCCAACCCGCCCGGCGGTGAAGCCATTACCGACTTCTACCAGCGAGTCACCCTCGGGTTTGATCGCTGGCAGGACCAGCTTGCGAGTCAGCGTATCCTGGTGGTTTGCCATGGTGGCGTTATTCGCATGGTGCTGGCCAACGTGCTGGGCATTCCTCTGGAGAAATCGTTTGCCGGCTTTTCCGTGCCCTATGCCTGCCGCAGCCGGATTCAGGTGGACCAGTCCGAGTTTGGCACCTTCCGCAGCCTGGTCAGCCACCAGCCTTGAGGGTCAGTGGCAGACCAGCCACCGACATCACCACCTCATCACAGCGCTGCGCGAGTGCCTGGTTGAGCCATCCCAGCTCGTCGGCAAAGCGACGGGTGAGGGGGTCCATGCCGATGGTGCCCAGGCCTACCTCATTGGTGACGATCACCAAGGGGCCTGGATAAGTTTCCACGGCAGTCAGAAAGGCGGCACGTTCAGGCTGAAACAGCGAACGGTCGGCGAACAGGAGATTACTCAACCAGAGACTCATGCAGTCCACCAGAACCAGCGGCGAGGTATCATGCCCGTCAGCCAGGTCTGACAGCGCCCGGCCAAGGTAAACGGGCTCCTCAACCAGCTGCCAGTGTGCCGGGCGTTGTTGCTGGTGGCGCCGGATCCGCAGGGCCATTTCATCGTCACCGGCGGTGGCGGTAGCCACGTAGACCACGTCTGCGCCGGCGTCGCGTGCCCGTTGCTCCGCCAGCCCCGTTTTTCCAGACCGGATACCACCGGTAACCAGTAACTTGTTGACCATAAAACACTCTCTCGTGCTTACCCACCGTGGCCAAGGTACACCAAGTGAACAGACAGCTGCTATAGTTTGGCCAGACTCTGGAATAACCGGTCAGCCAACCGCAAACATTTAATCAAGACTCAGTCACTCTGGAGAGCCCATGCAGGCCGAACTGTTGGACATCCGCAACCACATTGCCCAATACCCCCCGTTCAATGACATGCCTGAAGAACTTCTTGAACGAGTTGTCAACGGTATTGAGGTGGTCTACTACCGCGCCGGCACCCAGATACTTGAACTCGGCCAGGCCAATCACTGGCTCCACTATATCCGCAGCGGCGCCGTGGAGATTTTCCGCCGCTCCGGTGAGCTGTATAACCGCGTGGGCGAGGGCGAAATCTTTGGCCAGTTCGGATTGATGATGAACAAGAAAGTCCGGTTCCCCGCCAAAGCCATCGAAGATTGCCTGATCTACAAGATTCCGGATACCACCTTTCAGCATCTGTGGGAAACCGACGAAAACTTTGCAGACTTTGTTGAGATTGAAGACCGCAGCCGACTGCGTTCGGCGGTTTCGCGTAGAGAGAAATCCAACGAACTGATGACCGCCAAGGTTACCCGCCTGATATCCCGGGAACCGGTTTCCGCTCCGACCACCGTTCGCCTGCAGGAAGCCGCCAGAATCATGACAGACAATGGCGTATCGGCGCTGCTGTTGATGGATGAAAGCGGCGAACGCCCGAAATTGCAGGGCATCATCACCGACCGGGATCTACGTACCCGTGCCGTTACCCATGCCCTGGCCTCGGAAACCCCGATCAGCGACATCATGTCGGAAGGGCTGATCACCATCAGCGCCCGCTCCTTCATCTTCGAAGCCATGCTCACCATGCTCCACAACAACGTGCACCACCTGCCGGTGATGGAAGGCGACGAAGTGCGCGGCGTGATTGCGCTGTCTGACATCGTCAAGTATGAAAGCCAGAGCAGCCTGTACCTGGTGAGCAACATCTACCACCAGAACGACGTCAAAGGCCTGAAGAGAATCAGCCTGGAAGTCCGCGACAGCTTTGTACGCATGGTCAACGAAGATGCCAACTCCCACATGATCGGCAGCGCCATGGCCGGTATAGGTCGTAGCTTCAGCCAACGCCTGCTGGAACTGGGTGAAGAAAAACTCGGACCGCCACCGGTTCCCTACTGCTTCATGGCCCTGGGCTCCATGGCCCGGGATGAACAGCTGGTCGTTACCGACCAGGACAACGCCATGGTGCTGGACGACGGTTTCATCCCTGAAGAGCACGACGAGTATTTCCTCGCCCTTGCCAAGTTTGTCTCCGACGGCCTGGCCGAGTGTGGATACACCTACTGCACCGGCGATATCATGGCCACCAACCCGAAATGGCGGCAACCGCTGAGTGTGTGGAAAGGTTACTTCACCGACTGGATCGAAAATCCCAAGGCGGAAGCCCTGCTCAACAGCAATATCTTCTTCGACCTGGATGGCATTTACGGGCAAACCGACTTTACCGAACAGTTGAAAACCCTGATTGTAGAGAAAGCCAGCGGCAGTCAGCGCTTCCTTACCTTCCTGGCCAGGAACGCCCTGAACCGAACACCACCGCTCGGTTTCTTTCGCACCTTCGTGCTCGAAGAAGACGGGAAGCACCAGAAAACCTTCAACCTCAAACGCCGGGGCACCGCGCCGTTATCAGATCTGATCCGGGTTCACGCCCTGGCCAGCGGCAGCCGCTCCCAGAACTCCTTCGAGCGCCTGAAAGACATTGCCCAAACCAAACTTCTGCTGGAGGACGACGCCGGCAACCTGCGCGACGCCCTGGAATTCATATCCATCGTCCGTATCCGCCACCAGGCCCTGGCTATCGAAGAAGGCCGTGAACCGGACAACAACGTCCGCCCGGAAGACCTGTCTCCGTTCGAACGCAGCCACCTGAAAGACGCTTTCCAGATCGTCAGCAACGCCCAGAAGTTCCTGCGCTTCCGTTACAACGCCGGAGGAGCCACCAGGAATGTCTGACAGCATCAAAAGCGGGAACAGCAAACAGGACTGGCCAGACAACTACCGAAAAGCCGCGGAAAAAGCGAAGGATGCCCGAATCCGAGCTTTCTACCAAGCCGGCTGTCCTGACCCGCAAACTCCCATTAAAGAGGTGCCACTGGTCGCCCTCGACTTCGAAACCACCGGCCTGGATGCCGACCGCCACTCCATCATCAGCATCGGCCTGGTGCCTTTTACCCTCGATGGCATACAGTTAGGCCAGTCCTGGCACCAGATCGTCCGCCCGCAACTGCCGTTGCAGCAAGACACCGTCACCATCCATGGCATCACCCACAGCGAAATCGAAAACGCCCCGGACCTGGCAGACGTTCTCGACACCCTGTTCCAGCACCTCAACGGCCGAATCCCCGTTGTCCACTACCGCAACATAGAACGCCCGTTTCTCAACACCGCCCTGCAGTGGCGTCTGAAAGAACAACTCCGCTTCCCGGTCATAGACACCATGGCCATCGAAGCCCACCTGCACCCCAAACGAAACCCAAGCCGCTGGCAACAACTCATGGGTAAACAACCCATCTCCATCCGCCTGGCCGACAGCCGAACCCGCTACGGCTTACCACACTACGCCGGCCACAACGCCCTGATAGACGCCATCGCCACCGCCGAACTGTTCCAGGCCCAGGTGCAGCATCATTTCGGCACTGATACGCCTATTGGAGATCTTTGGGTTTAACCAACCCCTCACACACTACTCCGGCCATGCAGGAAACTTTCATTCACCGACTATCTCGCCAGCGGATGGCTGCGGGAGTGGGGGCCTACTTTCCAAAAATCTCGGAGGCCATGGATGGCCGGAGCGAAGCGCACAGGGATGTGCTTGTAGCGTTTTTTGGAAAGTAGGCCCCCACTCCCACAAACTCCCCAACCCGCAGGCTAGGGAGGAAAACAGCACCAAGGCCAAAGGGCCATAGCCCCAAAGCCCCGCAACCGCTAGAATGACCCCACACCAACCAAAGAGCCCAAAGTGACCGAACAAATCACCAAAACCACCCCCCTGGACGCCTTCCGTCGCGCCAGAAGAATGTGGCTAAAAGGGGAGAAAATCAGCCTCGCCGCCCTGGCCGATGACCTGCACATCGGCCGAGCTACCCTGTTCCGCTGGGTCGGCAACCGAGACCTCCTGATTGGTGAAATCCTATGGTCGCTCTATGAGCCTCTGTATAAAGAAGCCCGGGCCCAAACCCCCGGCCATGGCGTAGACTACGTGGTCGGCGTATTCCGCCACATCAACATGACCATTCTGCACTTCAGCCCCCTGCGCAAATTCCTGCACCAGGACCCTGAATACGCCCTGAAAATGCTCACCTCGTCTCACTCCACCCTGCACGCCCGCACCGTGGAAGTGAACACCCGCTTACTGAAAGACGAAGTGCGTGCCGGCCACCTGAGCCCACCCATGAACATCCAGAGCCTGTCCTACTTCATGGTGCGCATCGCCGAATCCTGTCTGTACAGCGATATCATCGGCGGCCGCGAACCCAGGGATGAAGAGCTGGAAGATGCCTGCACCGCTGTGCGCATCCTGCTAGGCGGGAAAGTCTGACAACATCTGCGCTGGCAGAACCGTGCAACGCAGGCTAATCTGACGCAATAACGCCGGGCCCCGGCCCGTTCAAAAGCAGACCACAAACACCCGGAACCAACACCCGCAAAGGAGCGCGACATGCCGTTACACCAATCCATTAGCCAGAAACTGTTTACGCCAATCATCATTGCACTCGCCCTGATTGCCCTCACACTCGCCCCCCAGGCTCAGGCTCGCGACCTGACAGAAAAAACCGTCCGGTCATTCATCGACAGCCTCGGCGCCGCCGAAACCCTGGCCGAGGACCACAAAGAATTTCTAGATGCCCTGGAAGCCGAGCAGGACGAGAACATGGATTTCTCCAGACTCTTCTCCGACAGCCTTAAAGACTTAGAAGGGCACGCGGTGCACGGACAGCTGGAGAAGTTGGTCAAGCGGTATGGATTCTCCAGCCTTGAACAATGGGGACAGACGGGGGACCGGGTTTACCAGGCCTGGTTCGCTCTGGAAATGGATGAGCAAGGGGGAGCGCCCCAAAATGAAATGCAGCAAGCCTTGGCTGAGATCGAAAACAGCCCTCATATGACAGAAGAACAAAAAGCCCAGATGCGTGCCATGCTGCAATCGGCGACTTCTGCCTTGGATACTGCGATGAATGCCCCGGAAAGCGACAAGCGTGCGGTTCGCCCGTTTATGGACGAATTGCGGGCCCTGAGCGAGGATGACGAAAGCGACTGGTAAGTAGTAACCGCTAGAAAAAGAAAACCCGGCGACTGTCTCCAGCGCCGGGTTTTCTTTTTGGCGGGCTATCAGCCGGGCTGATTACGCCAGCAGGTTGTAGACAAACACGATTGCTACAGCAATCGGCGTCACAAACCGGATCAGGTTGTACCACAAGCCAAAGGTGCTTTCCTGCAGAGCCAGGTCGCTCTTCAGAGACTCCTTGGCCACGAACCAACCCACGAAGATGGCGGTCAGCAGGCCGGAGAGCGGCAGCATGATGTTGGCGGTGAAGTAGTCCAACAGATCGAAGATGGTCTTGCCTTCGAATGCAGCGAACATACCCAGCGGTGCCACATCGGCCCATACGTTCAGTGACAGGATCGACGCGATACCCAGCAACCAGCAGGCAACACCGGCAATCACGGCACTGCCCACACGGGCAAAGCTGGTTTTCTCCTCAATCCACTCAACCACTGGCTCCAGCAGTGAGATGCCGGATGTCCAGGCGGCGAACAGCAGCAGGACGAAGAACAGGGTGCCAAACAGGGTTCCCATGGGCATGTTGCCGAACGCCAGTGGCAAGGTCTGGAAAATCAGGCCCGGGCCGGCACCGGCTTCAAGGCCGTTGGCGAATACCACCGGGAAAATAGCCAGGCCAGCCAGCAGGGCCACGACGGTATCCATGATGGCCACGGTGACTGCCGTGCGGCCGATAGAGACATCGCGGCTCAGGTAAGAGCCGTAAGCCATCATGATGGCCATACCCAGGCTCAAGGTGAAGAACGCATGACCCAGGGCCACCAGCACACCGTTAACCGTCAGGGCACTGAAATCCGGATTAAACAGGAAGGAAACCGCTTCCCCGAAGTGGCCGGTGGTGGTGGCATAACCCACCACCATCAACAGCAGGATAAACAGGGCCGGCATCAGAATGGTAACCGCACGCTCCAGGCCGCCTTTCAGGCCGCGGGCGACAACCAGCACGACCAGAGCCATGAACACCGTGTGCCAGAGCAGGAGCTTGGCCGGGCTGGCCAGCAGGCCGCCGAACATTTCACCCACGGATTCGGCAGTACCGCCGGTGAAATCACCCATGGCGGCGTGGCCAACATAGGAGGCAGCCCAGCCACCGATCACCGAGTAGAACGACAGAATGATGAAGGCCGCCAGCATGCCGATGATGGCGGAAATTCGCCAGCCGGACGATGCCAGGTTGCGCTCAGCCACCAGGCGGAAACTGGTGATCGGATTGTGGCGACCATTCCGGCCGATAAACACCTCGGCCATCATGATGGGAATACCGATGATGAAGATACAGAGCAGGTAAACCAGAACGAAGGCACCGCCGCCGTTCTCACCAGTGACATAAGGGAACTTCCAGACGTTACCGAGACCAACAGCAGAACCGGTTGCTGCCAGAATAAACGCGAACTTGGACGACCAGAGTCCGCGAGCCCCGATACCGCTGTCTGATGCGGAGTTGGACTGTGACATGAATTTTCTTCCTGTGCTTTTGGCTATAGGAAACTACGAATTGTGAGGGCGCCAAACCAATGGTTCAGGCCATTGGTGCGGGATTCTGCCAGCACTGGCGCGGTGATGCCAGTGCTGAAATGTTGTTCAGTGGTTTCTGTCGACCACACAGATCCAACCGGCCAGCGCTAACTAGCCAGATTTACTGACAAACCGGGCAATCAGATCCTTCAGACCACGGGCCATGCCACTGAGCCTGTCGCTGCTGTCTTTAGCGGCTTCAGCCTGCTCGTCGCTCTGGTCGGCAAGGCCGGCGATGTTCACGATTTGCCGGTTGATCTCGTCCGATACCTGACTTTGCTCCTCGAACGCGGCCGACATGGTAATGAAACTGTCGGAAATCGAATCCACCGAACCCACAATGGTTTGCAGGGATTCTGCCGCGCCCTGCACCCGGGCCAGACCCTGGCTGGCGATTTCCTCACCAGAACGTACGGCCTGAATGGTTTCATCCACCTGGGCCCGAAACTGATCAATCACCTCATGGATCTTGACGGTGGACTGCCGGGTTCTCTGGGCCAGGGACCGCACTTCATCGGCCACCACGGCAAAGCCTCTGCCTTGCTCGCCGGCGCGGGCTGCTTCAATGGCCGCATTCAGGGCCAGCAGGTTGGTCTGCTCGGCAATGTCCGAGATCAGGTCGGCCGCTTCACCAATGGTGCGGGTGGATTCACCCAGGCGACTCACCGATTCGCCAATGCCATTCACCTGCTGCACCAGCTGCTCAATCGCGGCAGTGGCCTCACCACTGCGCTGGCTGCCCTCGTGGGCCAGCCGGTTGGCCTGCTCTGCTTCTTTGGCGTTGTGGGTAACGGCTTCCGCGACTTCCTGAATGGACGCGGTCATTTCATTGATCGCCGAGGCGGTCTGGTCCGTCTCCGCCCGCTGCCGGGCAATCGCCGTGGCCCCCTCGGTAATGAAGCCATGGGACGCCCGGGCCTGCTGCAGTAAATGCTCAGCCTGATCGTCAATTCGCGCCAGCGCTGTGCGAATGCGTGCTTCCTCACTGACCAGCACCAGGGCCAACCGCGACATCAGGCCACGCTCACTGCTGTATGTGCGGGCAACGACGGGGTCCTGGAAAGCATCGGGGCGCAACGCGAGTAAACCTTTCAAACGATTGGAAATAGACCCGAACACCAGACTGAAAGCCAGACCATGACCCACCAACACGACCAGCGCTGCCAGCCAGAGCGGCTCGAGTTGCATGGCACCCAAGGTGATTACCAGGGATAACAAAAACGGCCAGCCGGATCGGCCCATCGACATGGCCCGGTTACTGAACGATGACGACAACTTGCCTGCGGAGATACCAGAATAGAGCTTTTCAGCCCGCGCAATCTGGTCCCGAGTGACAGCCACGCGCACGGACTCATAGCCCACCATCTGGCCGTTGTCCCAGATAGGAGTGGCATAGGCACTGACCCAGTAATGATCTCCGTTCTTTGCCCGGTTCTTGACCACACCCATCCAGGCCTTGCCCGCTTTCAGATACTCCCACATGTCGGCGAACACCGCCGGCGGCATGTCCGGGTGGCGAATCAGATTGTGGGCCTGGCCAATCAGTTCGTCCCGGGTGTAACCACTGATGGTTTCAAAATCGTCGTTGCAATAGGTGATCACGCCCTTGAGGGAGGTGGTACTGATCAGGCGCATACCTTCCGGTACGGTAATTTCGCGCTGGGTGACAGGTAGATTCTTGCGCATAGGGGGTCGATGTCCGTTAAACCGGGGAAATTATTTCAGGGCGCAAGCGTAAGTCTGGATGAATATCAAGGAAATATCTAATGAGTTACGCTACGTCACATTAATGTAACGGCACACAACCCGATATCTTGAAGACAAGGCTTGTCAGGGCCCGGCCAGGACCCTTGCCCGGGGATGAAAACGGGCATTCACCCACAGTGAAAACGCGATCACCGCGCCGCCAAGCATAAGGCGCATGAGGTCCGCATCCCGGTTCCAGATCAGCAGGTTCACCAGCAACCCGGCAGGCACCAGGGCATTGTTCATAATAGCCAGGGTGCCAGCATCTACCTCACAGGCACCGCGATTCCACAGGTATAGCCCAAGCCCCGAGGCCGCGAGCCCCAGCCAACCGAGAATGCCCCACTGAAGACTGGTTGTGGGCAGCTTGTCAGCATCACCGAATATCAGGAACGACGGCAAGGCGATCACCAGCGCCCCGAAAAAGAAGTAGCCGAAGGTACGGTAGCCCGGCAAAGCCAGGGCGTAGTGGCGCATCACGTGTTTGTAGCCCACTTGGCCGGCGGCAAAGGTAAAATTAGCCACTTGCAGTAACAAGAAGCCGGTAATGAAATCTTCACTCAGGCCATCGTAGCGGATAATGCCGGCGCCCAGAGTAGCGATGGCTGCCGCCAGCAAGGCCACCGGGGAGAACCGGCGAAACAGGGCATCGTCAATCAGCGTAACGTACAAAGGGGTGAAGATGGTGAACAGCAACACTTCAGGCACCGTGAGGTAACTGAACGAGCGGTACAGGCAAAGGTAGGTAATACCGAACTGCAGCATGCCGGTAATCAGAATACCAAGCTTCATGCCCCCGGGCACACCACGCCAGCGGGTGAAGGGCAGAAACACCAGGGCCGCCAGCAGCACACGGGTAAGCACGGCAAAATCGCTGTCTACCCGGCCAGCCAGGAACTCGCCGATCAAGCTGAACGAAAACGCCCACAGCGCCGTTACCAGAACCAGAAGAACCATACCACCGCACCTGAGATAAACCGGACCGCTACTGTACCGTTTTTGCCGGCATTATCCAGTACGGAAGGCGGTGCAAACCCCTATAAGCTGCCCGACCGCCAATCGGGTACCATGTCCGCCTCTGACAGGTACAACCCTGACGAACCAACATCGAAACCAGCACCATGGACGAAAACCACCAACCGTTACCCGAAGCCCGACAGCCCCTTGTTCGCCGCACGCTGGCGGAATGGAGAACCCTGGCCATTCTGGGCGGGCCGATCCTGATTGCCCAGGTGGCACAGATGGCCAATGGGGTTATTGATACCGTTATGGCGGGCCACGCCAGCGCTCGGGATTTGGCCGCGGTAGGCATTGGCAGCAGCCTGTGGATGCCACTGTTTCTGTTTTTCATGGGCATGCTGGGGGCGCTGCAACCGATCATTTCCGGCTACAACGGTGCCCGGCAGCACTCGAAGATCATGCCGGCCACCTGGCAGGGCATTTACATCGCAGCCGGCGGCACGGTGATCATGGCGTTGTTGCTGACCAACGTACACCCGGTACTGGCGATGCTGAAGATGGATACAGAGACTGCCGGCATCACCCAGGGATACCTGAACGCCTTCGCCTGGGGCATTCCAGCCCTGCTTCTTATGAACGCTCTGCGGGGACTCACTGACGGCCTCGGCCACACCAGGGTAATCATGGCTTTCTCTGTACTCAGCACGCTGATCAACCTGCCGCTGAACTACATCTTCATTTACGGCAAGCTCGGCCTGCCCGCCATGGGCGGTGTGGGCTGCGGCTGGGCGACATCGCTGTCCAACGGGACGGCCGCCATTGCCTTACTGATCTACCTGAACCGGAGCCGTACCTTCCGCCAGTTTCACCTGCTGGCCGACTGGGTGAAGCCCAACTGGCGGGGAGTTCGCTACATTCTGGGTATCGGTGTGCCCATTGGCTTCACCATTTTTGTTGAAGCCAGCATGTTTTCAGTCATTGCCCTGTTCCTGGCACCCCTGGGGCCGGTGATTGTGGCCGGACATCAGATTGCGCTGAACGTGGTGTCGTTGTTGTTCATGCTACCGCTGAGCATAGGCATGGCACTGACGCTGCGGGTGAGTTTTCTGGTGGGTGCCCGGGCGCCGGATACCGCCCGGCTGATTTCCCGTAGCTCACTGATCCTAGCCTCGGCGGTTGCCCTGATCTTTGCCACGTTGCTGTTTGTGTTCTCCGCACAGATCGCCGCACTCTACACCGGCGACCAGGCCGTGCGGGATGTCACCATTCGCCTGCTGGCGTTTGCCGCCATGTTCCAGGTTGCTGATGTGATTCAGGTAACCTGCATCAGTGCGCTCAGGGGCTATAAAGACACCCGCATTCCCATGTTCATTATGCTGTTTTCGTTCTGGGGGGTTGGCCTGCCACTGGGCTACATTCTGACCTTTACAGACCTGCTTTGGCCGGCGTTGGGAGCGGCGGGGTTCTGGGTGGGGCTGACGGCGGGGCTGACCTCCGCCAGTGTTTTGCTGGGTTGGCGATTGTTTCGCTACCGGCCCGGAAACCACCATCACGGCGAACCCGACAGCCGGACTTCAGTTCAAGCCGGTTCGGCCACCAACTGAGTGTTCTTATCTGCAAATACAATCCGATCCCGCCCGGTCTCCTTGGCCTGATACAGCGCTTCATCAGCCCTCGCCAACCAGCTCTCCACGCTCTCGCCGTGGCCCAGCAAGGCGACACCAAATGACGAAGTAACCGGGCCACCGGGGTACTTGAGATGCCTGCGCAACACCTGTTGCAGGTTGTTCATAACCGCCTGCAGGCTGGATCCATCCACACCGGGCAGCAATAACACGAACTCCTCACCGCCATAACGGAACAGCTGATCAGACTTTCGTGTGTTGCGTTCAACCAGCGCCACCAAGTCCGTCAGCACATTATCACCGACGCCATGACCATACACATCGTTGATTTTCTTGAAGTGGTCGATATCCAGCATCACCAGGGCATAGGGTAGCCCGGATCGCTCAGCATTGGCAGCAGCCGCATCCAGTTCCTCATCCATGGAGCGGCGGTTCTTGACACCGGTCAGTGGGTCGATGGTGGCCAGGTGCTCCAAGCGTTCCCGCTGATCCTGGTTACGATAGGCAAAGACATAGGCACAGGCGCTGACCACCGTCGCCGTGGTCGCAAACGTCCACATTTGAACCGTTGAGCTGAAAGCCGTTTCAATCGACATCAGCGCCAGAACGGATAGCAGGTTCAGAATGGCCGCAAGTCGGCTGGATACAAGAAAGAAGGTTGTTACCAGGCAAGGGAATATCCAGAACAAACCCGCCTCACCCATAACCGCACCAACGGTGACCGCGCCCGCGCAGATAATAATCGCCAGGAACATGCCGCTGCGGTATGTGTCGCCGGTGACCCAGGCATAAGCGAGGCTGCCAACGATGCCAGACAGAATCCCGAGATCAACAAAACCGGCGAGCGGATTACCCTCGACAAATCGCAGGATCACGAACGGCGTGATGCCAACGATGGCACTGATGCCAAGCAATGTGATGATCGATAATCGGAAATCGTTTTTTAGCCGATGAAACATTCAGATCGGGTCCGACTATGGTCTTAGTTAGTGCACAAGCTTAGCGTAAGCTATGTAAGGGGGCGCTACCGGGCTACGATTCTTAACAATTCTATCTCTGAACACGACACAATGTGACATGCATCACAAAAGTGTGTCGGTTAGTATTCTAAATACACAAGCCTATGCCGGTTTTGACGTCAGAATATTGAAAGAAGTATTCCGAAGAACAAGAATCGCTCTACGACACCTTGGGATATTCAAATTGGATTCACTCATACGCATCGCCCCTGGGGCATTGACCATCGGCCGTCCATTACCCTGGGATGTTTTCGACGCCGATGGAAACGTCTTGCTGCGTCAGGGCTATGTTATCCAGACCAATACTCAGCTGGAGCAATTGTTTGAGCGGGGCCGGTTCAAGCCCCGGAAAATCGAACGGAAAAAGGAAAAAATTCAGGAGGATCAACGGCAGCGTAACCCCTTCGCCGACTACGCCGACCTGCTGGCCACCCTGGAAGCAACCCTCAACGCCATCACCAGTGAAGATCCGTCTGCCCAAAAACGCTTATTGGGGCTGGCGCGAATGCTGGAGCGGACCTGTCAGGAAGCGCCGGAAGCCAGCCTGGCCCTGGTGCATCTGTACTCCATCGGCCCCACCATTCACGAACAGATTCTTTTCTACGGCATTTTGTGCCACTTCACGGCCAGGGCGTTTGGGCTTGATGAAAAACGTACCAGTGTGCTGACCGCCGCGGCCCTGACCGCCAACCTGGCACTTGTGCCGGTGGCCGACCAGCTAAATGCTTCCACCCGTGTGCTCACCGACGACCAGCGGGCGGTTATCCGCAAACACCCGCACCGCAGTATCCAGGCACTGACCTCCGCCGGCATTACCAATAAACTGTTGCTGAAAATCATCGCCCAGCACCACGAGCAGGCCGATGGCTCCGGCTATCCGGAAGGATTAAGTGGCACTGATATTCTGCCAGAGGCGGAAATTCTGGCTCTGTCAGAACGCTACGTGGCCATGATCACCAAACGAGCCTACCGCAACCGGATGACCATCACCGCTGCCCGCAAGCTGATAGCCACCCTCGGTGACGGCAAGGTCCGCCCGGCCATTCCACGGTCACTGTTGCAAGTACTCGGCGAATACCCGCCTGGCATGCTGGTGCGGCTCGACAATAACGAAGTCGGTGTGGTGACCGGCCGCGCCGTCAGGGCCAGGGGACCGTTTGTCAAAGCTATTTTCGGGCCCCGGGGCAACCGCTACAGCGGCACGTTTGAGCGCGACACCAGCGTTCCCGAATACAACATCCAGGGCGCCGAAGAGCCAGAGGAAATGCCTTCCATGGATTTCAGCCTGCTCTGGGGCTTTCGCAACTGAAACCCGCGGAGCGTGGCGGGCTCATGCCAAACCCAATGCCCTGGCATGATGATTCAGGTGGTCGTCAATGAACGAGGCAATAAAGAAATAACTGTGGTCGTACCCACGGTGCATTCGCAGGTTGATGTGGTGATGAAACTTCTCACAGACATCCGCCAACGTTTCCGGGTTCAGCTGGGTTTCCAGAAACTCATCGGCCGTACCCTGGTCTACCAGTAGCGGCAGCCGCTCTTTTGCGGTCGGAATCAGGCGGGTGGCATCCCACGCTTCCCACTTGCTCTGGTCATCTCCAAGATAACCCTTGAAGGCTTTCTGCCCCCAGGGGCACGCCATCGGGTTGGCAATTGGCGCGAATGCCGATACCGATTTGTAATACCCCGGATTCTTCAGGGCACAGATCAAAGCTCCGTGGCCGCCCATGGAATGGCCGCTGACCGACCGCTCACCGCTAAGCGGCAACTCATTCTCAACCAATTGGGGCAGCTCCTTCACCACGTAATCGTACATGCGGTAGTGGGATGCCCAGGGCTGTTCTGTGGCATTCACGTAAAAGCCCGCGCCACTGCCAAAATCGTAACTGTCGTGCTCGCCAGGCAGGTCCACGCCCCGGGGGCTGGTATCCGGGCACACAATCGCCAGGCCCAGCCTGGCGGCCAGTTTCTGGGCACCGGCTTTCTGCATGAAATTCTGGTCGGTGCAGGTCAGCCCGGACAACCAGTACAGCACTGGCGCTGGTTTGCCTTCCTCGCCCAGAGCCGACGGCGGCAGAAACACCGCAAACTCCATGTCGCACTGGAGCGTGGCAGATGAGTGGCGGTAGCGGCGGTGCTCGCCGTCAAAGCAAACGTTGGTGGCTAAAAGTTCCATAGCACTCCTGGCGATTGTGGGTGGAGAAGTCAGTCCTCGACGTTGGCGAAACGCTGTTTTTCGATGGTATTACCGGATTTGGCCAACTGGGACAGAATAGCTGTACGGGTGACAATCCCCACCAGTTTGCCATGATCAACCACCGGGTACACTTTCGGCTTTCCGGCCCCCAGATTCTGCGCCAGATCGATCACCGACATCTCCGGCGACACCGTCAGCGGTTTATGGAACATCACATCGTCCACAATGGGCTCGCCCTCGCTGTGATAATTACTCACCAGCAGCGAGTGAATGCAGTCCTGCTCCGACACAAAGCCCAGAACCTGGCGCTTTTCATCCACCACTGGCAAACCGGTAACGTGGTTATCCAGTAACGCTTTAACAACCTTGGTCAGCGGTGTGCCGCAACGGATAGGCTCAATGTGATTCCACATGACTTCCGAGATTTTCAGTGAGCGCATAGGCAGCCCCTTTCCGGTTTTATTTAAGGCGCCGAAACTGGCACCGCAGTTACTCTAAACATAGGCAATGGTGGGCAAAATGGACAACTCTCAGGAGCAAAACGGTTTACACCATAAAATAGTCGACTAAACTCAACAGGTTATGCCCTCTGGGGCTCTAATCATATGACCTAGCCGTGGTAAACAGTGGGAGAACCCATGGAACCCATTTCTGAATTTGTAAGTCAAATCAATAGCCTGGTCTGGGGACCACCGATGCTGGTTATGATCCTCGGGGTCGGGCTGTTTCTCAGTATTGGTCTGAAACTGATGCCGATCCTGAAACTGGGTGCCGGTTTCCGGCTGATGTGGAGCGGCCGTGCCCGCGGTGACGAGGACGATGGTGATATTCCGCCATTCCAGGCCCTGATGACCGCCCTGTCAGCCACCGTAGGCACCGGTAACATTGCAGGGGTTGCCACCGCCGTGTTCCTGGGCGGCCCGGGCGCCCTGTTCTGGATGTGGCTGACCGCCCTGGTGGGCATGGCCACCAAGTACGGCGAGGCCGTGCTGGCCGTGCGCTACCGGGAAGTGGATGAGCGTGGTGCCCATGTGGGCGGCCCCATGTATTACATCCGCAATGGCCTGGGCAAGAAATGGGCCTGGCTTGGGGTGTTGTTCGCGATCTTCGCCTCCATTGCCGCTTTCGGTATCGGCAATACGGTACAAGCCAACTCGGTGGCGGATGTGTTGTCTGCCAACTTCGGCCTGCCCCACTGGATCACCGGCGTTCTGCTGATGATTATGGTGGGCCTGGTGCTGATTGGCGGCATCAAGCGTATTGGCCAGGTGGCCAGTGCCCTGGTGCCATTTATGGCGGTGTCTTACGTGCTGGTTGGCCTGATTGTTCTGGCCATCAATGCCAGTGAAATTCCCGCAGCCGTCAGCATGGTGTTCAGCTATGCCTTCAGCCCGGCCGCAGCCGAGGGCGGTTTTGCCGGTGCAGCTGTCTGGGCGGCTATCCGCTTTGGCGTCGCACGCGGTATCTTCTCCAACGAAGCGGGCCTGGGTTCTGCGCCCATCGCCCATGCCGCCGCCCAGACCAAGAACCCGGTCAAGCAGGGCATGGTCGCCATGCTGGGCACCTTCATCGATACCATCATTGTGTGCAGCATCACCGGCCTGGTGATTATTACCTCCGGCGCCTGGACCTCCGGCGAGACGGGTGCGGCCCTCACCTCCCTGGCCTTTGAAACAGGCCTCCCCGGCTTCGGCAACTACGTGGTAGCGATTGCCCTGGCGATTTTCGCCTTCACCACCATCATTGGCTGGTCGTTCTATGGTGAACGCTGCATCGAGTTCCTGTTCGGTGTGAAGGCCATTGTGCCTTATCGGGTGTTGTGGATTGTCGCCATCCCTGTGGGTGCCACCATCAACCTGGGCTTTATCTGGCTGGTGGCCGACACCCTCAACGCCATGATGGCGCTGCCCAACCTGATTGCCCTGCTGTTACTCAGCCCGGTGGTGTTCAAACTCACCCGGGAGCACTTTGAGAAGCAGAAGGCCCTGGGGGTGAAATAAACAATCGGTATGTCTGGTGCTCATAAGGATGTGAGCAAACCGTTGGATGCTCTGGATCAAGCCCCCCTTGCATTCAGGGCATCCATCGCCACAGTGTCTAACGTACACAAAAAAACACCGTGTTTGCCAACAACCTGTCTGAGGAGAACGACTATGAGTTTGCGTCTTGGAGACACTGCACCGGATTTCGAACAGGATTCCAGCGAAGGCACCATTCGCTTCTATGACTGGCTTGGTGACAGCTGGGGGGTTCTGTTCTCGCACCCTGCCGACTTCACACCGGTATGCACCACGGAACTGGGCCTGACCGCCAAACTGAAAGACGAATTCGCCAAACGTGGCGTCAAGGCCATTGCCCTGAGTGTCGACCCGGTTGACTCCCACAAGGACTGGATCAAGGATATCAACGAAACCCAGGGCTGCACCGTCAACTTCCCGATCATTGCCGACCACGACAGCAAGGTGGCCAAGCTGTACGACATGATCCACCCGAACGCCGACAGCACCCTGACCGTGCGTTCGCTGTTTATCATTGATCCGAACAAGAAGGTGCGCCTGATCATTACCTACCCGGCATCCACCGGTCGTAACTTCAACGAGGTGCTGCGGGTTATCGACTCCCTGCAACTGACCGATGACCATAAAGTGGCTACGCCAGGTAACTGGGAAAAAGGCGGCGATGTGGTGATTGTGCCGTCACTGCAGGATGAAGACGAGATCAAACAGCGCTTCCCGAAGGGCTACAAGGCAGTGAAATCCTACCTGCGGATGACTCCAGACCCGTCCTCTAACTGGAGCGGTGACTGATCCTCGCCTTGCAGTAAGTTTTGTGCCAGTAAAAAGCCGGGCAGTGCGAACTGCCCGGCTTTTTCATTTTCGAGTACCCGGATGTCAGAATGCCGGTACTACTGCACCTTCGTATTTTTCTTTGATGAACTCGCGAACGGCGTCTGATTTCAGCGCATTGGCCAGTTTCTGCATGGCGTCGCTGTCCTTGTTGTCCGGGCGGGCAACCAGGATGTTTACGTAAGGGGACTCGGCACCTTCAATCACCATGGCATCTTCAGACGGGTTCAGGCCCGCTTCCAGGGCGTAGTTGGTGTTGATCAGGGCCATGTCGACCTGGTTCAGGATACGCGGCAGGGTAGCGGCTTCCAGTTCGCGGAAGTTCAGGCGCTTGGGGTTGTCGGCAATGTCACGGGGTGTGGCGGTGATTTTGCTTTCGTCTTTCAGGGTGATCAGGCCGGCTTCCTGAAGCAGCAGCAGGGCGCGGCCGCCGTTGGTGGGGTCGTTGGGGATGGCCACCACGGCACGATCTTTCAGTTCGTCGAGGGAGCTGATTTTGCTGGAGTAGGCGCCGAAGGGTTCAACGTGGATACCGGCAACGGTGACCAGGTTAGTGCCACGGCCGCTGTTGAATTCGTCCAGGTACGGCTGGTGCTGGAAGAAGTTGGCGTCCATGCGCTTCTGGTCAACCTGGATGTTTGGCTGTACGTAGTCGGTGAAGACCTTCACATCCAGCTCAACACCTTGTTCGGCCAGTGCCGGCTTCACGAATTCCAGCAACTCAGCATGGGGGACCGGAGTAGCGGCTACGGACAGTTTCTCTGCAACAGCAGCAGAGGAGAAAGTTGCTACGGCAGCGATGGCTACCAGAGTTTTCTTCAGATTCATTATTGCGTTCTCCTGTGGAGCATCGTGTTTAACTTTGGTTTACGGCACGCTGCTGGGAGGCTCCTTCCGAAAAACGCCCGTGAATACGTCCATGTAGGGCTCCGTCGCGCCATCCCTGGCGCTCCAGGTTTTCGGAAGGAGCCTCCCAGCGGCCTGCCTATACCGGACTTTGGAATTGCCTGCCCGGCTCAATCACAGTCTTACTTTCTGCTGAAATACAGCACCAGACGATCGCCGACCATCTGGAGTACTTGTACGAAAATCACCAGCAAGGCGACAGTAATCACCATCACGTCGGTCTGGAAACGCTGGTAACCGAAGCGGATGGCCAGGTCGCCCAGGCCGCCGCCACCGATGACGCCAGACATGGCCGCGTAGGAGACCAGGGTGATGGCCGTCACGGTAATACCGGCGATGATGCCCGGAAGCGCTTCCGGCAGCAAGGCGCCGAAGATGATCTGGCGCACGTTAGCACCCATGGCCTGAGTGGCTTCGATGATGCCGCGGTCGACTTCCCGCAGGGAGGTTTCCACCAGGCGGGCGAAGAAGGGGGCACCGCCAGCCACCAGTGGCGGGATGGCGCCGGCCACGCCCAGTGACGTGCCAATGAGCAGTACGGTGAACGGGATCATCACGATCAGCAGGATGATGAAAGGCACGGAACGCAGTACGTTGACCACGAACGACAACACCGCGTAGGCCACCGGTTGTTCCAGGAGCTGGCGTTTGCCGAACAGGAACAATAATACGCCAATGGGCAGGCCGATCAGTACGCTGAACAGCAGGGACATGCCCACCATCACCAGGGTGTCCCAGCTGGCCCAGCCGATTTCCAGCCAGTCGACGTTGCCCATGAGGGTTTCCATTAAAGCTTCCATCAGCGCACTACCTCCACGTGAACATCGGCGGCTTCCAGCGCCTGCATGGCGACGTCGAGATCACCGCCCACCAGTGACAGGGTCAGCTGGCCGTAGGGGGTGTCTTTGATGTGATCGATCCGGCCGGAGAGGATGCTGAAGTCTACGCCGGATTCCCTTGCCACGCTGCCCAGCAGGGGTTTGTAGGTGGATTCGCCCTTGAAGGTCAGGCGCAGGATGCGGCCTTCGGCTTTCTGCAGGTCTTCCTGGAGTTCGTTGCGGTCGATGTTTTCGCTTTCGAACACAAAATCCCGGGTGGTGGGATGCTGGGGGTGCAGGAACACCTCGCTCACCGGGCCCATTTCCACGACGCGACCAGCGTCCATTACGGCTACCCGATCGCACACCCGGCGTACCACATCCATTTCGTGGGTGATCAAGACAATGGTCAGGCCCAGCTCTTTGTTAATGTCACTCAGCAGTTTCAGCACCGACTGGGTGGTTTGCGGGTCCAGTGCGCTGGTGGCCTCGTCGCATAGCAGAATGGTGGGGCGGCAGGCCAGGGCACGGGCGATACCAACCCGTTGTTTCTGACCACCGGACAGCTGCGAAGGATACTTGTCTGCGTGGTCGGTCAGGCTGACCCGGGCCAGCAGTTCCTGTACCCGCTCCCGTATCTCGGTTTTGCTGTAGATGCCCGCCAGCTTCATCGGAAACGCGATGTTGTCTGCCACGGTTTTGGACGACAGCAGGTTGAAGTGCTGGAAGATCATGCCCACTTTGCGGCGGAAGGCTCGCAGCTCCGCAGAGTTGTACCGGGTAATGTCTTCGTCGTCGATCAGGATGCGGCCGCCGGTGGGCGGTTCCAGCAGGTTGATCAGCCGCACGAGGGTGGACTTACCCGCGCCGGAATGGCCGACGATGCCGAATACCTCGCCGGTTTCAATGGTCATACTGGTGGGGTGCAGCGCGGGGATCGCCCGGCCGGCCACCTGGTATGACTTCTGTACCTGGTCAAATACAATCACGATCAGTGCCTTGGTCTTTGCCTTTGGAGTGCGTAGGGCGCGCAGCCGAAAACCGGCGATTATAGCCTATTCGATGACCAAACCCGAATCCAGGCGGTGTGTAGTTGCCCTTACACAAAAAGCTACCTGACACACCCGCCTGCCCTCAGCTAAACTGCTATTTGAAAAGAACATTAATAAACCTCCACCTATCCGAGGCGCGCCGTAACTGTGACTACACCGTCCGAGAATACGCCCTCAAGGATGAATTCCACCCAGGCATGGGTTTCCTACCTCAGCAAGGTAGAGCTGCCGGTATTGGCCAACACCCTCCGGCAGATCAACGAACTGACCGACAGCCGCAACAGCACAGTGAACGAACTGGCGAATGTGATTCTGAATGATGCCCAGTTGACGTCCCAGGTGCTTCGGCTTTCCAACACGGTGTTCTACAACCAGACCCGCACCCAAGTGAGCACGGTCAGCCGTGCCATCACGTTGATCGGTTTCGATGCCGTGAAATCCATGGCGATTTCATCGCTGATTGTCGACACTCTGCTCAAACGCAACGACCGGCCACACCTGTTGCGTTGCCTTGCCCGCGCTATTCACGCAGCCGTTCAGGCCCGGTGCCTGATGCCCAAACGCACCGAACATGCGCTCGAGGAAGTGTTTATCGGGGCCTTGCTGATGAACATCGGTGAGCTGGCATTCTGGTCCTGCGAAACCGATCAGGCGACCGAGCTGGAAGAGCGCCTGCGGTTGGACGAACCGCCTGTGGAGGCACAGAAGGCCGTGCTGCACACCACCTTTACCGAGATCACCCGGGGCCTGGTGGAAGCCTGGTCTTTAGGTCCGTTTATCCGTGAAGTGGTGGCGCCCGGCAAGGCCAACTCCATGGCCAGCAGCCTGGTGCGCAACACCGTGGAAATGGCCACGGTGTCCGAGCATGGCTGGAGCGGGCCAGAGATGGACAAGGTGCTGGAACGTTTGTCGGCAGATGTTGGAGAAAGCCCCGCCGCCATCCGGGACCAACTGAAGGTCAACGCCCAGGAAGCCACCAAAGTAGCCGTGTCTCTGGGCATTCCGCAGGTCACGGCGTTGCTGCCCGGCAATCAGGAGAGCGCCGCCGGACACGGCGCCGAAGCCCCGGTTATGGACCCCGCCCTGCAGTTGCAGATCCTTCGGGATCTGACCCATACACTGGCAGAAAAACCCGATATCAACGAAGTGTGCCAGCTGGTGATCGAAGGCATTCACCGGGCCATTGGAATGCAACGGGTAGCCCTGCTGATGAGTGACCGCACCGGTCAAGATCTGATCCCCAAAAAGGTAGGCGGCCGTGGTACCGAAGAGTGGCGAGAACACCTGATTATCCACAAGGATGGCACCGGGCCACTGGGAGAGCTTTTACCCCATGGCACTTGTGCCATCTACAAACCCGGCAAACAGGCGGGCGGTGTTCCCTATGACCGCTGGCTGGGCAAGGTGCCGGCCCTGGTAGGCTCGCTTACCGCCAAGGGCCGACTGGTGGGCCTGTTCTATGCCGATAATGCGGCGGCGGGCTATGTGCCGTCGGAGCAGCAGCTGGCAGCCTTTGCCCACTTTATCCAGAACGCACAATTGTGCCTCACGCTGCTAACCACCAACCACTGATCAGCCGAGAGGCGGCTCGACCCTGTTTCACATCTCGTAAAGCCGGGTGATATGCAGGACCGGGCCGGTCGGTACGCCCGTGGGAGAGCCGCCTCTCGGCTCCAGGCTGATGGCCAGCGTGCGGCTGCTGGCCAGCAGCCTGCGGGCATCCTCAGACAGCGTCACCTCGTATACTCCTCCCACGGCCATAACGCCCAACGACAAGGGGCTACCGTCACCCGGCACTACCCATAACTCGTAATCCCTGCCCTGTTCTGCGTCGACGGCGGCCACGGGTCTCAGCCTCAATCGGTTACTTCCCGCTTCGCTGACCAGCCATAGCGGATCGCTCACGTCAGCCTGTACCACTGCGCCGGTTAACTGGACATCACGGCCTGTGCCCGTCTGGTGAGGAGAAACCACAATCACTGCCAGAACCAAGGCAGCCGCGCTTGCCAGCAAGCTCCAGCTCGGCCAGAGCCAACGCATGCGCGGGCGTGCCTGGGGAGTTTCGCCGGCAGTGGGCCAAAGCCGCCGTTCTATGTTCGCCCAAACCGAAGCAGCTGGACTGACCGAAGGCACCGCCCGGGTCAGTTGGCCAAGCCGCTCTTCCCAGAACCAGACCTCCTGCCGAACCTGCACCGATTGCATCATCCAGCGCTCAAAGCGCTGCCTCGCCCGCCCGGTTAGCGAACCCAACACATACTCTGCGGCGAGACTTTCAACACGTTCCGGCGTTTTTTTCATCGTTCCAGGCACCTCTTCAGCGCCATCAGGCCGCGTCTTATCCAGCTCTTCACAGTGCCGACAGGCGAACTCATGGCCTGAGCCAGCTCATCGTGGGTCAGGCCCCGGTAGTAGGACAGCAAAATGGTGTCTCGCTGGGTATCGCTCAACTCTTCCAGGCACCCTGTCAGCGCTGTTGCTCCAGCTTGCTGTAGCCGGGTCTCCAGTGGCCCCCGGCGTCCGTCTTCCAGATGTTTCAGCATGTCGTCACCAGCACTTCTCAGAGGTCGGCGTGCCCGGATGAGATCAAGAGTTCGGTATCTGGCAATGGTCAACATCCAGCCCAGGGGTGCGCCTCTATCGCCGTGATACTCGCCCGCGTTGTGCCAGATCTGAACAAAGGCATCCTGCAACGCTTCTTCCGCGAGATCCTGTTGGCCTGAGAGCTTGTAACACAGCCCGAACATGCGAGCCGAGACTCGCTGGTACAGCTGTCGAAAAGCCTCCCGATCATGCTGTGCCACTGCCAACAACAGGTTCAACAATTCTTTTTGTTCTGACTCATCAACCGTCATGTTCTGCCCCGTGTCATCCAATGCTCCTGAACAGTTACGGGGCGGGCGCCGCGAAAGTTGCAAGACCGCTCGTTGAAAATCGCACATTTTTTTCGCTTCGGAGTGCATCTTTTCACCGGTGGCACCCGTTATCCCTTGGCAATACCAACCATCGATGAGGAAGCACGGAATGAACACATTAATAAAACGATCCGGCCTCGCAGTTGCGGTTGCCGGCTTGTGCCTGGCCGCCGGATCCGGACACGCGTCCAGCCACAGAGAAGCCCCATTTATTACCGAAATGCCGAAAGTGGATGGAACCGATTTCTATATGTTCCGCAGTTATGAAGCCGGCCGGGAGGGCTTTGTGACCCTGATCGCGAACTATCTGCCGCTGCAGGATGCGTATGGCGGGCCCAACTACTTCGATCTTGATGAAGACGCCATCTACGAGATTCACATCGACAACACCGGGAACGCGCAGGAAGACATCACCTTCCGTTTCTCATTCCAGGATGTGAAGCAGGATCTGAAAATCGATGTGAACGGAGAAATGGTCTCCATCCCTCTGAAAACTGGCGCACCGGTTGGTCCCGGCGCCATGGATGACGCCATGAACGGCGCTATTCAGGTTCGGCAGACCTACACCGTGGATGTCATTCGAGGTGATCGACGCACTGGCGTTTCGCAGCCCGTCACCGGTGATGGCGGCAGCCCTACCTTCAGCAAGCCACTGGATAACATCGGCAGTAAAACCATTGCAGACTATCCTGCCTATGCCCAGAGCCACGTATACACCGCCAATATCCCGGGCTGCGGTACCGGACGGGTGTTTGCCGGCCAGCGGGCCGAAGCCTTTGCCGTCAACCTCGGCGAAGTCTTCGATCTGATCAACCTGTCTGCCGCAGATGTCACCGGCGCCAACGGCCGGGATCTTGGTCTGAATATTCTGGAAGGCAAGAACGTGACGTCGCTTGCTCTTGAGGTGCCGATCGAGTGTGTTGCCTCGGCCAATGATCCGGTCATCGGTGCCTGGACTACAGCCAGCGTTCGCCAGGCACGAGTGATCAATCCGCGACCTGTGGCCTTCGAAGAAGGTGATGCAGGCAAGGGTGCGACCGTTGAAGGTGGCGCATTCACCCAGGTGTCGCGCCTCGGTTCCCCGCTGGTCAATGAAGTCGTGATTGGCCTTCGGGATAAGGATCTCTTCAATGCCAGCGAGCCGAAAGACGATGCGTCTAACTTCGCACCCTATGTACTGACTCCCACCTTACCAGTGCTGATCGAGAGCCTGTTCGGTGTGCAGGCGCCCGACGCCTATCCACGCACCGATCTGGTTTGGGCCTTCCTCAATGGTGTACCAGACCTGACACGCCCCGGCGGCACGCCAACCCTGGGTGAAATGCTTCGGCTGAACACCAGCATTGAGGCCGCCAGCAGCGACGTCACCATGCAGGATGATCTGGGCGTCATCGCCGGAGACGTTACCGGCTTCCCGAATGGCCGCCGGCCTGTGGATGATGTGGTGGACATTGCCTTGCGCGTGGTGATGGGCGTCCTGCTCGATGAGGAATCGGCACCTGCTGGTCAGATCGAATACACCGACGGAGCAGTGGTTGATCGGGATCTTCTGCTGAGCGGCTTCCCGTACCTGGGCCATCCGTTCTCTGGCTCCCCGAATCCACAGCGTAACTGAAGCGACAAAAGGAGGTTTCCATGAAACCCATGCTCAAGATCGCGGCGTTGTTGGTGTTTGCTCTGGCACTTGCTGGCTGTTCAGACAGCTCCAATAACCGGGGCCAGGGCCTGAAAATCTCGGTGGACTTCACCACATTTGTCCAGAACGAGATACAGCGCACCGCGGATGATCGAGAACCGGTCAATATCAATAACCTGGAGTTCAGCTTCAATGATCAAGACAACGAACAGGCGTTTGACAACCTGTTCTGATCGCGGCTTGCTCCGCTACCAGCGTGCCGGGAAAGGCGCGCTGGTAGCTCTTGCTCCTGCCCTGAAGGGCGGAGCCTTTTCGGTCATCCTGACAGGGATGGCCGTCTTTGGCTCCGCCGCCTGGGCAGCACCTGCCGACATCAGAACCGACTTTAATGACGCCGACATTCTCGTCACATTGCCACAACCAGCGCTGACCCGAGCCCCGCTGCCCGACAACGCAGCGGAACTGGCAGACACCATACAGCAGCAGATCCTCCAGGCCAGACGGGATGGCGATCCAAGATACCTGGGTTATGCCAGCGGCTTGCTCGGCCAATGGCCCGAGGACCGACTGACCGACCGACTGAGAGTTCTTCGAGCCACGGTTCGGCAAAGCCTGCATCAATTTGACGATGCACGGGCCGACCTGCAAACCGTCATTAACACCGCCAATGACCCAACTCAGAAGCGACAGGCCCAACTGACGCTGGCAAACCTAGAGTTGGTGCAGGGCCGCTATGAACAGGCGGCCGTACAATGTCAGGCTTTGATTGAATCCTCGCCGGGGCTGGTTGCCCACAGTTGTCAGGCACAAGTTCAGGGCCGAACCGGGCAACCACAAGCGGCATATCAACAGCTTCTTGATCGTACCCGCGCAGAACAGCGGCACAACAGCTCGGCAAGACTCTGGGCGGAGGGGACGCTTGCCGACCTCGCAGCCCAGCTCGGCGATGCCCGTGCCCGCGACCACTGGCGGTTCATTCTCAGCCAGCAGCCAGACGATCTGTACACCCGCGCCCGGCTGGCCGACTGGTTTCTGGACAACAACCAACCAGAGAACGCCCTGCCTTTGACAGAAGGCTATGAGCACGTGGACTCCCTGGCAGTTATCCAGGCGATTGCCATGCTGCAAACCAATCATCACCAAGCCAACGCCATGATCACTCGCCTGAAAGAGCGGTTTTCCGAAGCTCGCTGGCGGGGGAGCCTTCTGCATGAACGAGATCTCGCACGGTTCCAACTGGATGTGGAAGGCCAACCACAGCAAGCGCTTAGCCATGCCTTGGCCAACTGGCAAGATCAACGGGAGCCGGAAGACACCAGGCTGGTATTACGCGCCAGCGTTGCGGCCGGCGAAGACGAACCCGCCAATACGGTTCGCAACTGGCTGAACCAACACCGGCAAACCGACAGCCGCTTCCCGGAGACCGACTCATGAACCGATTCCTTCTTCCTGGGTTACTGTTCGTTGCGATGCTGGCAGCAAGCTCATCGCCGGCCTGGGCCCACAAGGCCAGCGATGCCTTTATCTACCTTGACCTTGACCAGTCGACCGTCCGGGTGGACCTCGCCCTCAGGGACCTTGCCCTGGAGGTGCCCCTCGACCGCAATGCCGACCGGAGGGTCAGTGGTGCCGAGCTGAGAGCAGCCCGAGGAGAGATTACCCGTTACCTGGAGGAGGGTCTGCTACTGGCCAATCACAGCGGCAGCTGCGCCCTGCAGGGTGAGCAGTGGGGGCTATCCACCCACAGCGATGGCCCTTACGCGGCGGCTTTGTATCAGGTCTCGTGCCCCAACGGACAAGTGGCGGAATCCATTACCTATACACTGCTGTTTGATCGCGACCCCCTGCACAGAGGGCTTGTCAGCCTGACCTACGAAGGCCAGCAGACGCTTGCCGTTATTGGCCCCGATGACCCGACGCTGGCCTTAGCAGCAACCAGCTTCGGTAGTGGTCGCTTATTCGGCACGTTTCTCTATGAAGGCGTCGTTCACTTGCTGATAGGGCTTGATCACATTCTCTTCCTGCTGGTGTTGATGCTGCCAGCCACGATTCGACGACGGGAAACTACTGGGACCCGACATACTTCGGTTCACGCCGGTCTGAGACCGAGGCTGCTTGAACTGGTCGGCATCGTCACCGCTTTTACTGTGGCCCATTCCATTACCCTTGGACTTTCAGCACTCGGTGTGGTGCGCCCGCCCATTGCCTGGGTAGAGACCATTATTGCGTTGTCCGTTGCGCTGGCCGCCCTGAACGTCATCTGGCCGATACTGGGCCGGAAAACCTGGAAGCTGGCCTTCGGCTTCGGTCTTATTCACGGGTTTGGTTTTGCCAGTGTGCTGGGCGATCTGACCACCGGCGTCTCTCAAATGGCGGTGGCGCTGGCCGGGTTCAATCTTGGCGTGGAACTGGGGCAGGTTGCGCTGGTGCTGGTGGTTTTCCCATTGCTGTACCTCGCCGCCCGCTCGCGTTTCTACGAACGGGCCGCCGTGCCAGCCATGCTCGTGGCAGTCGGCGCCCTGAGCCTGTATTGGGTGGTGGAACGGATCGCCGAAATATAGAACCTATCCGGCCGGGGCCGTGGCGCCCGGCCGGCCTTTATCACGGGATCAGTGCAACGCCCGCATCTGCCGCGGGTAGAGCGCCGCGCTGACCTCGGGTTCTTCCAGCAAATCCGCCAGCTCGCGGTCGATATCGGTTTCCTCGCCTTCGTCTGGCAAAGGTTCGAACAGGGTGCTCAACCAGGCAGCCACACTTGGCGCGCTGTCTCTGTCGTAGTCGGTGGACAGCGCTTTGATCCGGCGAAAGCCGATAATGCGCTGATGTTTGGGATCGCGGATTTGTTCAAAGCCCCGCCAATAGATTCTGTCTCGGGTGTGCAGCTGAACAAACAGGGTGTCGATGGGACCGTTATCATCATCGGCACTGTCTTCATCCTCTGCCTGGGCCTGGGATGTTTCGGCATCGGTCGGTTTTCGACGGATGGTGGTCCAGGCCGGGTAGAGTACCGCTACGGCGTCGGCTTCCACATGTTCGCGGGCCGCCCGCAGAATCAGACCCCAGCGGGCCTTGTCGGCATCGGTTTCCAGAGAGTTGATGGGCAGGTCGTAGCTCTGCTCACTGGACAGAACTATGGCCATCATCGGGGCGTCCAGTTCCCCCATGGCTTCGGCCTGTGCTACGGATACCAGATCGTCGATTGCCATCGATTGGTTCATAAGATGCTCGCCTCCTCGATGCCATCAGGGTAGTCAGGGAATCAGATCCCTGTGTTACAGCATAGCCTGTTCCACCAGTAAAGATAAACGTGGAGTTTGCCGGCGCGGATCACAACCTCGCACGGGAGTTTGTGTCACCGCGTCAGAATGCGTTTTCCAGGCGTTCGTAATTGGCGAACCAGGGGTTTGCTTCCTCAAGCTGGGCGGCCAGCTGCAACAGTCGATCCTCGCGGCCATGGGCGGCGCCGAACTGGACGCCTACCGGCAAACCATCGCGGGTCCAGTGCATGGGTACCGACATCGCCGGCGTGCCGGTCAGGTTCGCAAGCTGGGTAAAGGGCGTTCGGGCCAGGCTTTCCAGCGCCATCTGGTCCACCTGGCCGCTACGATGGACCAGTTTGCCCGCTTTCAGGGTTAGCATCAGCCTGGCGATCAGTTTGAGGTGGGCCGGCGTATCCATTTCACCGATCCTGGCCGGCAACTGGCCGGTGGTCGGGGACAGGTACAGGTCAAAACGCTCGAAGAATGCGCCCAAGGCACGGGAGAAATCGTTCCACTGCTGGCGACGACGAACATAATCCGGCAACGGCATTGTACCCCCCAACATACCCAGTAACCGGGTCTCCAGCTCAAAATCCTTGTCCTCGGCACCGAACTGCTCCCGGGCCCTGTCCATCATTGAGGACACTTCACCGAAGTAAAGGGCCAGGTAGCACCGTGCCAAGGCCATGCCGTCAAATTCCGGCCGGGCATACTCGACATGATGCCCAAGGCCTTCCAGCATACGGGCGGTTTCTTCGACGGCGGCCACACACTCCGGCGCTACCTCGGTGTCGTAAGGCGACGAGGTAAACACACCAATCCTCAGCCGCCCCGGCGATTGCTGCATCAGGTCCAGCCAGGAACCCTCCGGTTCCGGAATGCGGAAGGGGTCGCCACTGGCTGCACCGGCCAACACATCCAGCATGCTGGCGCTGTCTCTCACCGTGCGGGACACCACGTGGTCGGTCGAAGCGCCGGTCCAGGCCTCTCCGGCGTGGGGCCCTACAGAGATCCGGCCGCGGGATGGCTTTAGTCCAAACAGCCCGTTGTAAGCTGCCGGAATGCGGATGGACCCACCGCCATCGTTGGCTCCGGCCATGGGAACAACACCGGCGGCTACCGCGGCACCGGAGCCACCACTGGAGCCCCCGGGCGTCAGTTCCGTGTTCCAGGGGTTGCGGCTCGGGCCCCAAAGAGCAGACTCGGTGACGGCCTTGAGGCCGAACTCCGGCGTTGCCGTGCGACCGATAAACACCAAGCCGGCCTTACGGGCACGTTGTACGAACTGTGAGTCCCGGCTCGGAATATTCTTTCGCATGGCCCGGCTGCCGTAGGTGCAAGGTTGCCCGGCCTGTTCCTGGGCCAGGTCTTTCAGCAGCAGGGGTACACCAGAAAACGGCCCATCAGACACCGGCGACTGCCCCATGGCATCCGAGTACTGGGGGTGGCAAATGGCGTTCAAGGCCCCATTGACATGATTGGCTCGCTCCACCGCCGCATCGGTTACTTCTCGGGGCGTCACATCACCCCGACGGATCAGATCAGCCAGCGCTGTTGCGTCGTATCTCAGATATTCGGACTGGTTCATGGGCCACCCTGTTTGTTGTTATTTACCCGCCCCCACTGGACTTTCGGGGCATAAACCGGAAACTCAGGAGCTTACGCCAATCCCAAAGTGAGTTCCATGGACCTGACCCTGTTTCCAGAGGCCATTAGCCCGGGCGTCGCTCTTTTTCTGCTATTAGCCTCGGCGATAACCTCAATGCTGACCGCTGTGCTCGGTGCCGGTGGTGGCGTTCTGCTGCTGGTGTTGATGGCATCCTGGATGCCACCGGCGGCGATTATTCCGGTGCATGGCATGATTCAGCTTGGCTCCAATACCGGCCGGGCAGTGCTGACCCGGCACCACATCGACTGGAAGGTTATTGCTGCCTTCACGCCCGGCGTAATCGCAGGGGCGGCGCTTGGCGCCTGGCTGTTGGTTGATTTACCCGCGCACCTCTGGCAGCTATCCATCGCTCTGTTCGTGCTGTATCTGTGTTGGGGGCCGAAACTGCCAAAAGCGTCGTTCGGGCCCGTTGGCATTTTTTTAGCTTCCGCCGTCACCAGTTTTGTCAGCCTGTTCGTGGGCGCCACGGGCCCCCTGGTCGCCGCCTTTATCAAGCAGATTCACCGGGATCGCTTTAAAACCGTGGCCACCTTCGCCGCTGCCATGACCTTGCAACATGCGCCCAAAGCGCTGGTCTTCGGGGTTGCCGGATTCGTGTTCTCGGACTGGCTGCTGTTCATTCTCGCCATGATTGCCTGCGGCTTCACCGGCACCTGGCTGGGGCTGCACGTTTTGAAATCCATGACCAACCGGTGGTTCAGCCTCGCCTTCAACCTGGTACTGACACTGCTGGCGCTGCGCCTGCTGTGGCAAGCGGCGGAGTCCGCCGGCTGGTTGGCCTAAAGTCCCGTGTCGTCAGGCGGGGCGGGCACTGAGACCACCGCATTGCGCCCCCGAGATTTGGCGATATAGCACCCTTCATCCGCCCGTGCCATGACCTCCCTCGGGCCGCTGTCGCCAGCAGACACCGGTGTGAGCCCAATGCTTACAGTGACACCGAAAGAACGGCCATCGTGCTGGACTTTCAGTGCCTCGACCCGGCTGCGCAGGTTTTCTGCCAGGGCTTCGGCCCGGTCCAGACCACATCCGGGCAACAGAACCGCAAATTCATCACCACCCAATCGTGCGACGGTATCCGATTGGCGAACCGCGCTCTGGAACAGATCCGCCAGGCGTTTCAACAGGTCGTCGCCCACCAGGTGGCCGCCCTGGTCATTGACCGGTTTGAAATGATCAAGATCGATCATCATCAAAACAGCGGGCGTTGCCTGATGTGGCGCCTCAGCCAGCGCTTTCAGCAGCGCGGCAGTGAAAGCCCGGCGATTCACCAGTTGGGTCAGCGCATCGTGGGTAGCCTCCCAGGAGAGTCGTTCTTCTTCCCGACGCCGCTCGCTGTCGTCCCTCAGCACAAATACCAGGCGCTCCTCATGCTCACCCCTGCGCAAGTGCAACATGGTGAGATCAATGTCGTAGACCTGGCTCTGCGAGTTTTCCAGAGTAACGTACCGGTTATCGATTTCCTCGCCTTCCTGAAATTCCTCCGGCTCCATCTTGTGGTTGTCATAACGAAAGGTCACCGTCTCGAAGAAGTTCTTGCCAATGCAATCATCGCCCAACGCAAGAAACTCGCCGGCCGCGTCGTTGGCGTAACGGACAAGGCCCGCCTTATCAACCATCAGAACGCCTTCCTGCAACACATCCAGTATCGAGTCGGCCCTCTGTTGCTCTTCCCGGAGTGCCTTCTCGAAACGCATTTCTTGAGTGACATCCCGTACAATCGTAATGGTACCGAGAGCCTGGTCCGGCAAATCAACGACCGACGTCATGGTATCGACCCAGACATACCCCGGTGAACGGGTGGTCAGCAATCGCAGGCGTCCGCGATAAAACCTTCGTCGGGTCAAAGCCCGGCGCCAACCCACCATAGCCGTAACGCGATCCTCACCGGCCACTCTCGAGATCAGGTACTGTTGTGCAAGTTGCTCAGCCGTCTCACCGAGAATATTCAACAGCGCCGGGTTAACGAACTCAATCCGACCGAGAATATTGGAGTGGACAATGCCAATGGGGGCATCCTGGGTCAGAGAACGGAAGAACGCCTCTCGTTCCGCCAATGATCGCAGAATCTCATCGCGCTCATGGCGGACCATGTTGAAAACCCGGGCTACATTCCGGATTTCCCGACCCCCAATTTCCGAGACCGGCATCTGGCGTTCGCCGGTATGGCGCTGATAGATCTGAACGCTCAGATCGCGCAGTGGCCGCAACAAACGGTGGAAGAACCAGAATGCCAGGGGTACCAGTAAGACCAGCACCAATAGCAGTGTCCAACTGAACGAATCGCGCATTCGGTTGACCGAGGCGAAGGCATCCGCTTCGGGCCAAACCGCCGCCACAAACCAGGGGACCTGAACCATTTGGCGATAGGCATTGATGGTTGGGCTCTCCCCGGCAGACGCATCGCGAAGTGAACCTTCAAAGCCCTCCATGGCACGTGCAACAGAGCTCTGCCGGGCATCTACTGGCGACATTACGCGACCATCGCTGCCATCAGCCAGTACCACACCCCGGCGAGTAATCAGGCGCAGATAGCCTGCATCCCCCACCCGAATGCTGGAGAAATCCCGCATGAAATTGTCACCGTTGAGCAGAATCAACCCGCCAATCATGCCGGCAAATCGTTTGCGGTGATCAAAAAGTGGTGCAGCAATCATGACACCCGGCTCACCATCAATGTGAGTCAAGTAAGGCTCACTGATGATGGGTACCAGTTGGCTGGAAACGGCTTTGAAGTATGGCCGTTCCGAGGCATTGAAGCCGGGGATCAGGTCATCACGGGGATTGGCGGCCAGTAGCTCACCAGTGGCATCGATGATAAGCAGGGCATCAAAGAGCCGGAGTAGCGAGGCCTGCTGGCGCAATACCACGCGCGCCCGATTCTGTAGCAGGGCATCCGAGGCCAGGATTTCAGTGGCAACGTGAGAGAGAACATCACGCCGCAGGGCAAGTTTCTGGTCGAGGTCACCTGCCACCATTCCGACAATCACTTCCACTTGCTGGTGCGCCTGATGCTCCAGTTCAGCCCGGCTCAGCGCAGAACTAACACTGGCCACCACAACCGCGGTCACCAACACAAAAGCCACTACCAGGGCAACTGCCCGGTTCGCCAGACTCGAAAACCACAACTTGATCAAATAACTAACCTCATACCGTCCAAAGCGGACGCTTCGCATTCTCCGGGCTTTATTGAAGTGTAGCAAAGGCAGGTTTTTCCTATCAGATCCCCGCTTGTAATTCAGGTGATAATCGTTATTATTTAGATCAACTTTAATTTTCCGAGCGATTCTGTATGGATTCCATCAGCCCTGCCTCCGCCGCACTGGCTCAGCACGGCCCCCTTGCCCAGCTGATCGACATGGGCGGACCGGTGATGATTGTGCTCATCGCCATTGCCGTTATCGGCTTCGTCACCTTCGTTTATCTGATGCTGTTTGGAGCCCTGTACGCTCCCCGATACACTCGCAGGCTGAACCACCTGATCCATCAGTGGCAGTCCTCCCCGGCAGATACCCGGCCCGAAAAGGTGCGAGAGCAGGCAGGCTTTTTGGGTTGTTGTAACCCACTTATGCATTTGTTGGTTAACACCATGTTGGCCTGCAAAGGCACGGCAAACACCACAGCAGTTCGGGAGACCGCCGTGCGGGATGCCCAACACGCTCTGGAACCCTTTGAAGCGCCGCTCAAGATCATTGAAGTGATCGCAGCCCTGGCGCCATTGCTTGGCCTGCTGGGTACAGTCATGGGCATGATGGAAGCCTTCAGCGCCATGGCCGCAACCGATGGCCGTGCCAATGCCAGCCAACTCAGTGGCGGTATCTACGAAGCGCTGACCACTACTGCCGCAGGCCTGGTCATTGCCATTCCATTTGCGGCACTGGCGGCCTGGGTGGAGTTTCGCCTGCGACGCATTCACAAAGTGATCAACAGCACCCTGGTAAGCGTGTTCAACGTGCTGCCTGCCACTGAGCCGCAGCCCGTTACCGAGCAATCCGCAGTTGCTGCGGAGCAGACCGCTCAAGCCAGCCACAGCTACGACAACGCAGACAACCCGCGTTTTGCCCATGCAGCTGGTTGAGCCCCGACCAAGCAGGCCCATACCGATCCGGATGACACCACTGATTGACGTGGTGTTTATCCTGCTGGTGTTTTTCATGCTCACCACCCGGCTGTTACCTGTGGATTACCTGGAACTAAGCAACGACACCAGCCAGCGCAGCACCACCGCAGGCGACCCCCACCCGGAACTCCGGGTAGAGGCAGATGGCCGCATCCTTTGGCGGGACACCCGCTACAGCCTGCAGGAGCTGATGCCGGCCCTGACCGCCGCCGGCGTTTCCGAAGCGAACCTCGAGACGGCTCCAGAGGCCAGCCTGGCCAGCTTTACCCACACGCTGAGCGCGCTGGATAACGCCGGCATCACCCCCCACTGGAAACGTAGCGGCACACCCGAGTCATGACCGAACTGGTTCCACCCCCCGCCACCTCCGGAAAAGGACTGCTCGAACGTGTTGAAGATGCGTTGTTGCCGCTGATCAATCTGGTGTTCCTGTTGTTGATGTTCTTTGTTGTTGCTGGCCAGCTCACTGAAGACCCATTGCCGGAACTGCCGGGAAGCTCCCAGCTGGAAGAAGAACGTGCTCCAGAGGCAGATCTGATGGTCAAGGCCGATGGCAGCTGGACAGTGGGTGGAGAAACGGTCAGCCGGGACCGACTGCTGGCAAGTTTACCCGAACCTGAAGATCACGCGTCTTTGCGCATTGCCGCAGACCAAAGCCTCACCATGGCGGACCTGGAAGACCTGTTGGGTGTTCTTGAAACCGGCGGTTACACCGACGTGCTACTGCTGACGGAGCCCGGGGCATGACAGCCGCAGGCCGGGGCCCGAAAACTCTGATTCTGACCGCCGCCATTGTGGCGACGGTAGCCACACTGGCGCTGATGGCACCAGACAAACCCATGGAACTTCCGGTGCTGGGCGACAGCGCTGTCAACACCGCTCCGGCCATCCGGATCAGCCTTGCGGGCCGACAATCGCCAGAGCCGGAACAGGAACCTGTGACCGAACCTGAACCCACCCCGGAACCAGAGCCGATACCGGAACCTGAACCAGAGCCCGAACCAGAGCCCGAACCGGCTCCGAAGCCAGAGCCCGTTCCTGAGCCAGTCAGCGAGCCCAGCACACCAGCGCCCACGGATTCAGCGGCTGTAGAAGAAGCGGGGGAGGAAGCAGATGCCGAAAACAGCCAGGATGCGATACCCCTCCAGAACGCAGGAAATTCCAGCGAGGTCGACAGCTACCTGAGCAAGCTCAGCCGCCACCTCGCCCGTTATTACGAATACCCCCGGCGGGCCCGCCGCCTCGGGCAGGAAGGTACCCCGGTGATCGTCTTCGAATTTGCCCGTGACGGCACGCTGGTCAGCCATTCGCTGCGGGACAGCTCCGGGCATCAACTGCTTGATGACTCAGCCATGCAGATGCTGGCCCAGGCAGCGCCCCTACCCAAGGTTCCGGACTCCATGCGCGGCCAGACGTTTACCTACGCGCTGCCCGTTCGCTTCAGCTTGCGCTGAACCCGCACCACAGAAGCGCAGATCGCACTGAGCCGGTGCAGGCCAGCAAACACCGCCCCGGGCACACAGCCCGCTGCCCTTTTATTACTTACTGAATTAAAAGCCTTTTCCCCGAAAAACCCAGAGCTGGCACGGTGCCTGCTGAGTCCTGGTCAGCAGATCGAATTTGTCTGCCCAAACAGCAATCTTTCAGACGACGGCGTCTGCTCATGCCTGCCATTCACGGCAGCCCATGGGCGTCGTCGTTTTTTTTCGCCCACGGAAAAGCGGGCAAAGAAGGAACCAGGGGATAACCTATGTCTTACATCATGCCTTCGGAATTTGTCACCAAAATGGTGGACACCGGTGAATCAAAAATCTACATGGCTACCCGGGATGTACTGATCCGAGCGTTCATGGCTGGCGCCATTCTGTCCCTGGCAGCGGTATTCGCGGTCACCGTTGCCGTTCAGACAGGCAGCCCACTGATCGGCGCCATGCTGTTCCCGGTTGGCTTCTGCATGCTTTACCTGATGGGCTTTGACCTGCTCACCGGGGTGTTCATGCTCACCCCCCTGGCCCTGCTGGACAAACGCCCGGGGGTAGATACCCGCGGCATTCTTCGCAACTGGGGCTGGGTATTCCTTGGCAACTTTGCCGGCGCTTTAACCGTCGCTGTCATCATGGCCTTTGTCTTCACCTACGGCTTTAATACCGAACCCGGCGTGGTCGGCGACCGCATTGCCGCGATCGGCAAGGAGCGCACTCTGGGTTACGCGGAACACGGCGTGGCCGGCTGGTTTACCATTTTTCTGCGGGGCGTACTCTGCAACTGGATGGTATCTATGGGCGTGGTCGGAGCGATGATCTCAACCACGGTACAGGGCAAGGTGCTGGCCATGTGGATGCCGATCATGCTGTTCTTCTACATGGGCTTTGAGCATTCCATCGTCAACATGTTCCTGTTCCCCTTTGCCCTGCTGATGGGCGGCGAGTTCGGCATCATGGACTACTTCGTCTGGAACGAAATTCCCACCGTACTGGGCAACCTGGTCGGAGGCCTGTCGTTCACCGGCCTGACCCTCTATGCCACTCATGTGCGCACGGCGCCCAAGCGCACCCTGCCGGAACGCTTTAACTCCAATGCGGTATGACCTCACAGCTCGCGGTCTCCACCGGCCAGCACACTGACCCGGGGCCCAAGCCGGTCAACCAGGATTTTCATGGACTGATGATCCCGGGCGACCATCAGCTGGGCACCAAGGGTATCGCGGTGGCAATTGCCGATGGCATCAGCTCCAGCAACGTCAGCCAGATTGCCAGCGAATCTGCCGTCGCCGGTTTTCTGAACGACTATTACGCCACACCAGACAGCTGGTCCGTAAAGCAGTCGGCCCAACGGGTGCTTCGGGCCACCAACGCCTGGCTGCACGCCCAAACTCGACAAAGCCGCTACCGCTATGATCAGGACAGGGGCTACGTCTGCACTCTCAGTGTACTGGTGCTGAAATCGGCGACGGCCCATGTGTTCCATATTGGCGATGCCCGCATCTATCGGCTGCAGGGTAACTCGCTGGAACAGCTAACCACCGATCACCGGGTATGGTTGTCGCAGGAAGACAGCTGCCTGAACCGGGCCATGGGGCTGAGCCAGCAAGTCGACATCGACTACCTGGCGGTGCCGGTATGGCTCGGTGATACATTTTTGCTGGCGACTGACGGCGTCTATGAACATCTGTCCGAGCGTGACATGGCCGGCATTATCCAGGCGGCCGGTGAAGATCTGGACTCCGCCGCCCGAACGCTGGTCGAGCGAGCCCTTGCCGCTGGCAGCAACGATAACCTGAGCGTGCAGCTTGTTCGTGTAGATTCCGTTGCCGCCGGAAAGAGCAGCGCCGAATTCGCCCGGGATGTTCAGCAGTTGCCGTTCGCCCGGGAACTGGCATCGGGGCAGGTACTGGATGGCTACCGTATTGTGCGGCCGATTCACGCCAGCAGCCGCAGCCAGGTCTACCTGGCCATCGATGAAGCCAGCCATCAGCATGTCGCCCTGAAAGTCCCAGCCATGGAACTGCGCGAAAACCCGGCGGGGCTGGAGCAATTTGCCACCGAGCAATGGGTAGCCCAGCGCATCGACAGCCCTCACGTAGTGAAAGCGTTTGCGCCGGAACGCCCTCGCAGCTGCCTGTACCTGGCCACCGAGTACGTTCAGGGAATCAGCCTGCGGCAATGGCTTCTGGACCACCCGGCGCCGGCACTGGAAACCGTGCGTCAATTGGTGGAGCAGATTGCCCGCGGGCTGCGGGCGTTTCACCGGTTGGAAATGGTACACCAGGACCTGAAACCGGAGAATATCCTGATCAACGGCGAGGGCACCGTGGTGCTCATCGACTTCGGCGCCACCCGCATCGCTGGCCTGCAGGAACTCCATGACCACGATGAGCCCACCTGGCCCCGTGGCGCCGCGCTTTACAGCGCTCCGGAAGCCTTTCTCGGCGAAACCACCGGCTGGCAGACGGACCAGTTTTCACTGGGAGTGATCGCCTATCAGATGCTGACCGGCCAGCTACCCTACGGCACCCGCGTGCCGGGTATTCGCAATCACCGCCAGTTACGCCAGCTCAGCTACCATCCTGCTCGCTTGCACCGGGAGGACCTTCCCGGCTGGATTGACCATGCCCTGGCCCGGGCGTTGCACCCGGAATCCCACAAACGCTACCCGGCGCTGTCGGAATTTCTGTTCGACCTGCGCCAACCGAATCCGCAGTGGCAGCAGCATCACCAGAAACCCTTGATGGAGCGCCACCCGGTGGCCTTCTGGCAGGGAATGTCTGCGCTGTTGTTACTCGCCTTACTTGCGTCCTTCGCCTGGCGCCCCTGATCGGGCAACTTTTTGCCCGGCCAGCAAAAGCTCGCCCAGAGGCCAAGCAAGGGTTTGCTCACCACCAACTTCGGCTTCGCCGAATATTACATAACTATATGTATTTTATATATTTTTTAGAGTTGGCACAGCGCTTGTAACCAGTAAGCGCGTCCAGGGAACAGCCCGGGGACAAACATTCACTTAAACGTCATGGAGCAGACTATGCCAACTCCTTGTTATATCAGCATCGAAGGTAAAACTCAGGGTAACATCACCGCTGGCGCATTCACTTCCGACTCCGTAGGTAACATCTACGTTGAAGGTCACGAAGACGAAGTGCTGGTTCAGGAATTCAGCCACGTTGTCACCGTCCCTACTGACCCGCAGTCTGGTCAGCCTTCCGGCCAGCGTGTTCACAAGCCGTTCAAGTTCACTTCTGCCCTGAACAAAGCCACCCCGCTGATGTACAACGCCCTGGCTTCCGGCGAAATGCTGCCGAAGGTAGAGCTCAAGTGGTACCGCACTTCCGTAGAAGGCAAACAGGAGCACTTCTTCTCCACCATCCTGGAAGATGCCACCATCATCGACATCAACTGCAACATGCCCCACTGCCAGGACGCCGCCAACGCTGACTTCACCCAGCTGGTGACCGTTTCCCTGTCCTACCGCAAGGTAACCTGGGAGCATGCCGTTGCCGGTACTTCCGGTGCAGACGACTGGCGTACGCCGATCGAGGCGTAAGTTAGCTTCGCCCATGCGTCATATTGCCCCGGCCATCGTAAGATGGTCGGGGCATTTGCTTTGGACTTCAAGGAATGAAGATTATGAGCGACACTATTACTCAGAATGATGTCGATATCATTCAGGCAATCATCAGCGCATTTTACGGACAGGCTAACGCCCGACTTTTTACATCATCTTCGATTACGGATGAGACAATCATAAGGGTGGTTGAATTACTGGCGGAAATGGAAGACTGCAGCACATGGATTGATGCCGTTCCAAACCCTCAGGATCTCCTTTGGCCCGCAAACAAGCTTAGAAAATGGGCTTTACGTGTCATTAGAAAGTCGGGGGAGCCCTTTCTACTGGGCAACGTACGCATTAACATGATGTGCAAGCGCTTTCGCGCTGTTCAATTCAAACCTGCTATTCTCGACTCTTTGAACTAAACAGGGATCCGTTTGATGAAAAGAACTATCGCTATAGGGTTTGTGTTAGTCAGCATGCTCTCTGGTTGTGCTGCTACGGGCCAGACACCCATTCAGTTTCGCACCTCCAACGACCTGACTTTCGAACTCAGTAACAGTCAGTTTGATACAGTCGATGTGCAACCATTTGAAACTCAGATTTGGCTCGATTCGGCAATGATTGGTTCGTTGATGACCATGGAAACCAACCCAAATTTTGACACAGCGGTCGACGAAGTCAGGCAAGGATTTGATGAAGCGAAAAAATCCTCCGGCAAGATCGTTCAGCTGGACTTGGGTGATAGCGCCTACGGCTTCTCAGTCACCGTCAATGGATACACCACTGCATTTATCGCCACCTCAAAACATCCAACTTCATGGATTACCATAAGTATTAAGGAAGACGTGTTCGACGATGTTCTATCTTCCATGTCTGTCAGCAAGGCACACAAATGATCCACGCCGGTTATATTTGTTCAGGAAAAGAGGGGTTCTACCCCATTTTAGAACCTCTATCTAAACGCCATTGAGATTAGCCTTCTACCATGCCACGGATGGGCCTAGCTTTAGCATTTGTACTTCTTCTCTCCGGCTGTGCATCGCACTCTTCATTGGTGATTCAACCATACAGCGAATTAACCATAGAAGTACCAGATACGATGTTCTCCTCTGTAAAGGTGAGAGATGGCGAGCTCGTGTTTCTACGAAACGACCGAATCGTAGGTTTTGTCCAATCAGAGGACATCCCAAGTTCAGTAAGCTCAGGTTCAGCAATCGACACTTCACTGACGCTCTTTGAGAGCGCAAGTCAGGGTTCAAACAAACCAGCTTGGATAGAGCAGATTCCCGAAGCTCGGGTATTTGGAGTAGTTCAGGGAGAATTTAGAACCGTATTTATCGTACCGAACAGCCAAGCTCAATCACTTATTACATTTCAGGGGCCAGCTGCAAGCTCAACGTCATTGCGTATAAATGGCGTAAGAATTTCGGAGTAGTGCAGCCGGCTTGTAACTTTGCATAGAAAAAACTTGTAATCGAAATTCTATTTTTTTATCTGTCAGAAAACCACGCAAATGATCTATGCTGTCTATGTTTGTTTAGGCGATGAAACAACTGCCTATGGCGCAGAGATACCCGATATCCCTTGAAACCATGAATGTACTGAAGGCGCTGCAATAGCGCCTGCTCGATATTGTCTTCCGAAATAAAACTAGCCATCGGCCTGCCGACTCCATGGACCGGGTGGTGGACTTCCCCGGAGTTACACCGCTCCGTTAGTGAGTACCGCCTGCATTGTCCTGATTAAGCGGCTTGTTGGCCGCCTCCGCCTGCAAACGTTCAACCAGCCAGACCTTGATGATGGATTGACGGGTAACGCCAATACGCGCAGCCTCACGGTCCAGAGACTCCACGACCCAGGCCGGAAAATCAACATTGATTCGCTTTTGTTCCTGATTCACCCGCCTTGCAGAAGACAGATCAAGATCTCCAACAACATCTTTCTGGCTCTCATCAAACTTCTTGTCAAAATCTTTAGCTTTCATAAAGCTCAACCTCTTTCTTGCGGGAACGCCTGACCGAAATCAGACGAATACGTCCTTCCCGGTGGGTCGCAACGGCCGACCAGTGCTTGTCCCCAATCTTTCCAATCAGCAGATATCGAGGCTCATCCACGCACTTTGCCTTTACTTCCAGCAAATACGGGTCTTCCCACAACTGCTGGGCAGCCAAGAAATCAATGCCGTGTTTGTCCAGATTGGCCTGGCTTTTGGTTCCGTCAAATTCAAACACATCCATGAGTACAAACTATTCCTTTTTTACTCGCCCGGCAAGAGAATACTACCACGGTACAAAACGTCAAAGAGACTCTGAACAACTTTGCCAACACGGGCCATAGCAATTTGTGAATCCCATGGTTACGCTTGCACGACCATTACCACTCTGTGCTTTTCAATCCAGATATCCAACGCGTATGCCAGTACCAACATCAACCACCCGAGCCATCGGCACTCTCATGTGCCAAGCCACCCGCCACATCCTGTGGGCGCCCGCCGAAGCCTGGGTGCGGGAGCAAAACCGGGGTGTAGCGCTGGCATTGCGGGTAGGGTCCGGCCAGGCCACCTATCACCGTTACGATCCAACCCAGAAGCAGCATCTGATCACCTATGGCGCGCGGATGATTGCCGCCAAGCATCAGCCGGAAACCGCCCAGGGCTGGTTATCGACTCGGGAAATCCGGAGTCGGGGTTATTTTGGGGGTGAGGTGAGTGTATTGAACCTGCTGGCCCACACCTGCTGCCATGAGTTTGCCCATTTGCTGCAATACAGTGCAGGCCAGCGGCACTATGGTTCGGTGCATAACCGGCATTTCTATGAAGCGCTGGACGGGTTGTATAGCAGTGGTGCGTCGGTCGCCACCCGGCAGTACCTTGAGGAGACTGCCGTAGAAGCGGGAGTGACGTTGCCCAGCACACCGTTTGTATTCCCCAGTCCAGTCCGGGAGCTCCGGCAGTGGCAGGTCGGCGATGCGGTCTGTTTTGGCGAAGGCCGGCACGAGAAACGGGGCCAGGTTGTCCGGGTGAACCGAAAAACCTGCACGGTTGCGGTTACTTTGAATGCCCGCGGTTTGCGGTACCGGGTACCGGTTTCCCTCCTACGCCGCCCGGACTGATCCGGTTTCAGGCAGGCTCCCGATCCGCCGATTTCGCCAGCAAGCCACGAATCTCAGGTATACAAGAACCACAATTGCTGCCGCACTGCAGCCGCTGACCCAATGCTTCAACGCTGGCGGCCCCATCTTCGATTGCCTGGTTGATCTGGCGCTCGCCTACCTGGAAACAGCTGCAGACCAGCGGCCCGGTCGGTTCTGCATCGATCGAACCTGCAGCCAACAAGGATCGGCGCTGCTCCGGTGTCAGGTTCTCGGAGCCAAAACAGTCATCCAACCAGCCGAGGTCCGGCATGGTTTGCACACAGGACTCTACCAGCAATACGCCATCCAACCGGTTGCCGGTGAGCCAGGCCGCACGAAAGCGACGCCGGGCACTATCTTGCATAACCAGCTCCGGTTCCCTGGCGAAAATCTGCTGGGCCCATTCACGCCAGTCCATTGACCGGCGACCGGCCAGCCACCAGGACCGGCTATGAGGCAGTGCCTGGTGGCTCCAGTAGTCCAGCGACGTGGCGTCCAATGCGGTGCCCCCGGCCGCGGGCAGCATCAGCCGGGCTTGCCATCGAGTGATTAGTGGCCGAAGGGAGGCTACGCCAAATTTGGCTTCCGGTTGCCCTGAAATCGGGTCGACGACGGGGGCGATCAGGTCGGAGGCCAGGGCTGAGGATGCAAACTGCCGATTCCAGTGAATGGGAACGAATACCTCTCCGGGTCTCTGTGCCGGGCTGGCCCGGACCCGGCCGGTGAACCCCTTTCGGGCATGCCCTGTCAGCGTGGCCAGTGCACCTTCAATCAAACCAAAGGTGGCGATGTCCTTCGGGTGAACCTCGATAAAGGGCTCACTGCGATGGGCAAACAGTCTGGGCGCCAGTGCCGTGCGCGTCATGGTGTGCCACTGGTCCCGAATACGACCGGTATTCACGATCAGGGGATGCCGGGCATCGGGCTGCTGTCCGGGCGGCAGGTTCGAAACCGGTACCAGGCGGGCGCGACCATCGGGCGTGGGAAAGCGACCATCGGAGAACAGCCGGCGGGTCTGCAGCCAGGCACCGGGATTGCCCCCGGTAAGCGGCCACTGCACGGGTTGAAGCCGGTCATATTCCGTGGAACTCAGCTTGGCCAGGGCGGAAATATCAAACACTCTCTCACCGCCGTTACCGTAACCGGACAGTGCCGCGTGTTCTCTGAAAATCTCCGCAGGCTCCTGGTAGTCAAAGGCGTGACCATAACCGAGCGCCTGGGCGATATCCCGGATGATTCGCCAATCCGGCCGGACACCCTCTGGCACTGGCAAAAATCGACGCTGGCGTGAAATGCACCGTTCCGAGTTGGTCACGGTACCGTCCTTCTCGCCCCAACCGGCAGCAGGCAACAGGATATCGGCAAACGCCGTGGTATCGGTCTGGGCCACGCAGTCTGAGACTATAAGGGTCTCGCATCGCGCCAGGGCCTCCCTGACCCGGGCGTTGTCGGGCAGGCTGACCGCAGGATTGGTGCCCATCACCCAGAGCACCCGGATGTCGCCCCGATGAACGGCTTCAAACAGATCCACCGCCTTATAGCCCGGTCCCGCTGCCAATTTTTCACTGTGCCAGAAGTCGGCAACCCGTTGCACCGCGCCGGGCGTGTCGTAATCCATATGGGCCGCCAGGGTGTTGGCCAGACCGCCCACTTCCCGCCCACCCATGGCATTGGGTTGACCGGTGAGTGAAAACGGACTGGCACCGGGCCGGCCAACGCGCCCTGTGGCCAGGTGGCAGTTGATAATAGCGTTGGCTTTGTCGGTGCCAGCCACCGACTGATTGATGCCCTGGGAAAAGGCGGTGACTGTCCGATCGGTCTCGGCAAACCACCGATAGAAGCGTTCCACATCCGCAGCCCGAAGGTCACATCCGCGGGCGACCGCCAGTATCGAAGGCGCACAGGCGCGGGCCACACTCAGAGTCTCCTCGAATCCATTGCAATGCTGTTCCAGGTACTGTGTGGCCAGGGCTCCGTGGTCATGCAGCCAAACCAGCAAGCCATTGAACAGCAGGGTGTCGGTTCCCGGCCGCAGTTGCAGGTGCAGGTCAGCCATCTCTGTGGTTGCGGTTTGCCTTGGGTCAATGGCTACCACTTTGCGCCCGGGCCGGTGGGACGCTTTTATCCGCTGATAAAGTACCGGATGCGTCCAGGCGGCATTACTGCCCGCCAGCACCAGCAAGTCCGCCAGCTCGAGGTCCTCATAACAGCCGGGCACGCAGTCCTCACCAAACGCCCTCTTGTGGGCTGCCACGGCAGACGACATGCACAACCGGGAATTGGTATCCACGTGCGGGGTGCCAATAAAGCCCTTGGCCAGCTTGTTGGCAATGTAATAGTCCTCTGTGAGCAGCTGGCCAGACAGGTAAAAAGCCACAGACTCCGGGCCATGGTCTCTGACCGAAACACGAATGGCCTCAGCTACCCGGTCAATGGCTTCCGACCACTCAACGGTATGCCCTGCCACACGGGGGGCCAGCAAACGGTCGTGTCCGGTCACGGTCTCATGTAACGCAGAGCCTTTGACACAAAGGCGACCATTATTGGCCGGGTGGCCAAGATCGCCCTGAACGGCGTCAGGTTTCGCCAGAACACCACAGCCCACACCGCAATAAGGGCAGGTGGTGGCGGTACTTCCGGGAGTGGTTCGGCGGTTTTTCATGATCAATCCTCTGCTTTACCCATAAAAAAGCCCGCCATCCGGGGTCTGTTTCCAGAGCCGGGGCGGGCTTCTTTGCCAAAATTGTCTGTTTTATGGAAAGCAATAACGGGGCCAGCGATTGCCAAAACAGCACTTGCCCGGCCGGCCTTGTGGCAACGCCCGGGCTACGGCCTTGTTCAGCAGATCCATCGGCTCCGGCAGGCCGGGATACACTTCTGCCTTGAGGTTTCACATTGGTGCGAAATCGCTCAGGTTGCACCAAAAACAGACCGGGCTCGATTGGCGTTTTCCTCGCTCAACACGGAAGGGAATATCAAGCCTTTGAAAACTATGAATATTAAAAAATGGCACGGCTTATGCTGAGGTAACAGCGAACCATCAAGACATCACATCTCTCGTTCTAAGGCATTGGCGCCTGCTCTCCGGAAACGGAGGGTGGGCGTTTTTTTTGTGCGCCAGAAAAGAGAGACACAGAGAGGTAACAGCATGAACACACGCCGTCATCAACTCAGAGGCTTGCTCACAGGCGCACTGATTGGGCTGAGCACGCTAGCCCAGGCGAGCATCGGGCCGGCCGAGAAACCAGACCTGAAACTGGGCTTCATCAAACTCACCGATATGGCGCCACTGGCGGTTGCCTGGGAACAGGGCTACTTCCTGGACGAAGGCCTGTTCGTGGAACTGGAAGCCCAGGCCAACTGGAAAGTGCTGCTGGACCGGGTGATCACCGGCGAGCTGGACGGTGCCCACATGCTGGCCGGCCAGCCTTTGGGCGCGTCCATTGGCTATGGCACTCAGGCCAACATCATTACCGCCTTCAGCATGGACCTCAACGGCAACGCGATTACCGTGTCCAACGCGGTATGGGAAACCATGAAGCCCCACCTGGACATGGATGGCGACAAACCCGCCCACCCGATCTCCGCGAGCGCACTGAAACCGGCGGTGGAGCAATCCCTGAGCAAAGGCGAGCGGTTCCGGATGGGCATGGTGTTCCCGGTGTCCACCCACAACTACGAACTCCGCTACTGGCTGGCCGCCGGCGGCCTGAATCCCGGCTTCTACGCCCCACAACGGGGTGATACCAGTGGCACCTTGCAGGCCGATGTTCATCTGTCCGTTACCCCGCCGCCGCAAATGCCGGCCACCATGGAAGCTGGCACCATTCAGGGCTACTGCGTGGGCGAACCCTGGAATCAGCAGGCGGTGTTCAAGGGCATCGGGGTGCCGGTCATCACCGATTATGAGATCTGGCCAAACAACCCTGAAAAAGTCTTTGGCGTGACCGAGACTTGGGCAGAGAAGCATCCCAATACCCACCTGCGGTTGTTGCGGGCACTGATCCGCGCGGCTTACTGGCTGGATGAAAACGACAACGCAAACCGCCAGGAAGCGGTAGAACTCCTTTCCCGCTCCAGCTACGTGGGCGCAGACAAAGACGTGATCGCCAACTCTATGACCGGCACGTTCGAATACGAGAAAGGGGATGTGCGGGAGGTTCCGGACTTCAACGTGTTCTTCCGCTATCACGCCACTTACCCCTATCCCTCTGATGCAATCTGGTATCTGACCCAGATGCGCCGGTGGGGCCAGATTCCGGACGCCAAGCCAGATGACTGGTACATGCAGACCGCAGCCAGGGTATACCGGGGTGATCTGTATGCTCAGGCCGCGCAGTCACTGATCGATGATGGTGTGATGAACGCCAGTGACTTCCCTGACTTTGACGCTGAAAACTTTGAACGCCCCTTCCAGGGCGAGCTGATTGACGGCGTGCCTTTCACACCCCGTGAACCGAACGCTTACATAGACCGCTTTGATATTGGGCTGAAAGGCACCGAGACACCGTAAGGGGGCACAACATGAGCACATTAAGCATAAGGATTGGCCAGTCGATGGCCGCCAGGAGCCGCAACCTGCTCGCCCGGCTGAGCCCAAATGAATTGTTGGCGGCTGGCAAAGAGGCTTTGCTGCCCTTGATCGGAATTCTGGTGTTTCTGGGATTCTGGCATCTGGCAGCACCCCAGGTACAGACGTCTCTGGGCGCCTTTCCGGGGCCAGCTCAGGTCTGGGAGCAGGCGGGGCAACTCTGGCAAGAACACGCCAACCAGCGGGAACGCGCCAGCCAGTTCATCGCCATGCAGGAGCAGCGTAATGCCAGGATTCTGGCCGACAACCCGGAGGCGGAGGTGCGAATCCGCTCTTATCCTGGCGCACCCACCTTTATCGATCAGATCGGTACCAGCCTGGTCACGGTGTTGTCAGGATTTGCCCTGGCCACGCTGATTGCGGTGCCCCTGGGAATTGTGTTCGGTCTTAACCGGTATTTTCAGGCGGCGGTCAATCCGCTGATCCAGATCTTCAAGCCGGTGTCGCCCCTGGCCTGGCTGCCACTGGTCACCATGGTGGTGTCAGCCACGTACGTCAGCGATGACCCGATGTTCCAGAAGTCGTTTCTGACTTCGATGATCACGGTCACCCTTTGCAGCCTGTGGCCCACGCTGATCAATACCAGCGTTGGCGTGGCGGCGGTGAATCCGGACCTGCTGAACGTGTCGAAGGTGCTGAAGCTGTCGTTCTGGACCCACGTTCGCAAGGTGGTGCTGCCGTCGTCGGTACCGATGATTTTTACCGGGTTGCGGGTGTCTCTGGGTATTGCCTGGATGGTGCTGATTGCGGCGGAGATGCTGGCGCAAAGTCCCGGGCTTGGGAAGTTTGTGTGGGATGAGTTTCAGAATGGCAGCAGTCAGTCTTTGAGCCGGATCATGGTGGCGGTGCTGGCCATCGGGTTTATCGGGTTTTTGCTGGATCGGGTGATGCTGTTGATTCAGAAGAAGGTGGCCTGGAACGAGTGATCAAACTTGGGAGCATGCCGCACCGGGTGGGTTACGCCTCCCGAAACACGCGGCGAGTACATCCATGTACGCTCCGCAAAAACATCCATGTTTTTGAGGGTTTCGGGAGGCGTAACCCACCCGGCGCTCCGCTTGCTTTTGAGGTGATTTCCATGAGTAAAACACATTTAGAACTTACCGGTGTTGAGATGGCGTTTGATACGCCGAAAGGGCCGTTCGTTGCCCTGGACAACGTGAACCTGAAGATCCAGAAAGGGGAGTTTGTTTCGCTTATCGGCCACTCCGGCTGTGGTAAATCGACGGTGCTGAACATTGTCGCCGGCTTGTTGCAGGCCTCCAAGGGTGGCTGTGTGTTGAACGGGCATGAGGTGAACTCACCGGGGCCGGAGCGGGCGGTGGTGTTTCAGAACCATGCGCTGATGCCCTGGCTGACGGTGTATGAGAATGTGGAGCTGGCTGTTCGGCAGGTGTTTCGCAAGTCGATGAACCGTAAGGAGCGCCGGGACTGGATTACCCATAACCTGGAGCTGGTGAATATGGCCCATGCCGCCAATAAACGGCCGGGGGAGATTTCTGGGGGCATGGCGCAGCGGGTGGGGATTGCCCGGGCGTTGGCGATGAAACCGAGCGTGCTGCTGATGGATGAGCCGTTCGGGGCCCTGGATGCGCTGACCCGGGCACATCTTCAGGATTCGCTGATGGAGATTCAGCAGGAGCTGAACAATACGGTGATCATGATCACCCACGATGTAGACGAGGCGGTGCTGTTGTCGGACCGCATCATCATGATGACCAACGGGCCGGCGGCGACGGTGGGGGAAGATCTGCACATTGATTTGCCTCGGCCGCGTAATCGGGTGGCGTTGGCGGATGACGCCAAATATGTGCATTACCGGCAGGAGGTGCTGTCGTTCCTGTACGAGAAACAGCGCAAGCTGGAATCCCTGAGCAGCCGGCGGGCCGCCAGTGCCTCCACGCAGGGTGGGGAGAGTGCAAAGGTGGAGAAGGAGAAACAGCCGGCGTCTGCCTGAGGCTGCACGGCACCGGGGCTACTTTTGCCCCGGCGCTCTCGGGGATGGCGTCAGCCCAGAACACCGGCCATGGAGACCAGGGCCCGGGCCACATCGGGTAATCGCTTGCCCTGATCCATGGCCAGCTTTCGCAGCAATCGATGGGCTTCGTCGTTGCTGATGTCGCGATGTTCCATCAGTAGCAACACGGCCTTTTCCTGGGTGCGCCGGTCTTCCAGAGCTTCTTTCGCACTTTGCAGTTCTTCAGACATCTGGCGCAGGCGGCGGGTTTGCTCCTGAACCAGATCAAAGATGGATCTGCCTGACTGTTGCCCGACACCGTCACCGGCCCAGGCATCTGCCGTACTCGCATCTACTCCATTATCGCAGACCACCAATACCGGCATTGTCGAGGCGTTCCGTTGTTCCAGCGAGGCCAGCAGAGTTTCCTGGTGAGCCAGGGAGTGGCGCGCCTCGGTGTAGCGTTCCACGCAACGGTGGTGGAAGGCGTTTTCCACGGAATCTTCGATTTTCTTGAGATCATCCATACGGTCGGTCATCAGGTTAAACCAGCGATCGGCCATTTCCCTGTCCAGGGATTTATAGGGTCCGACCGACACCGCCTTCTGGCGCATCCGCTCTATTTCCAGTTCCCGCGGGTGAGACCGCAGCGCCTGCCAGAGAGCCAGGCTGTCTTCGCTGGCAAAGGCAACAAATACCTCGAAACACCGTTCCTGCGCTTCAACCAGGTGCATCATGCGCCGTGACAGTGCGTTTTCGAAGTGGCCACTGGAGAATCCCGCGGAGCCTGCCGCCCGCTCCTGGCCACAGTATTCCTTACCATTCATCACGTGCACCATGGCCACCAGCAGGCCGGCAATGGAGGGTTCAGCAACGGTTTCGGCGGCTTCAAAAACCACCGTAATCAGCTGATGGATGGTGTCGCAAAACCAGTCCGTAGCATCCACCACGCTGGCTTCCTGCCCGACCACTTTCTGCCTGAACTCGGCCAGCTGATCGAGGCTATGAAGGGCACTGGCAATATGACCCAGCAGCGGGCTGCTGACCGGATGGGTAGTCAGGTCTTCCTGTATGTCGGTCAGCGCCTTACGGAAGATGACAGCCAGTTGGTCATTCTCTTTCAGGATAACCGAACGCTCCCGGGCGAAACGCTGGCAACCGGACCCCAGATACAGGTTGGTAGCTCCCCGCTCCCGTTGCAGTCCGTGCACCAGGTTACCCACGCTCTGCACCAGCCGGCCCATCTGCAGAAAGTACTCCAGGTTGCGGATTTCGCACTGCCGGGAGGCCATCAGAAAGTCTGCGGCTGTGGCCGTCGCGGCCGTATTGGTCTGGCGTTTGCTGTTCATGGTGCAACTCCTGGTATCGGTACACAGCGGGTTCCTGTCTGACTGGACTGCAGCAATTAACAGGCCAGAACCACCGGCATCATCTTCGTGCGTTTCGCCCCATCCCGGGGCATCTTTTCTGCCCGGCACGGGTGCAATAGAGCCGCGATATCATCTAAGCAACTGAATTAAATGGAGTTAAAAAGTTGGCATGGAGATCGCTATGTCCTAATCAAGGACGACTGTCCCGGCCATGGAATCAGGCCGGACCATCAGATCATTGTTGTTGGCATTGGTGCCGGACCATCTGTTCTCTTCGGAGAGCATGATGCTCCGGCTTTTTTCGTTTGGTTTTCGGCAATTCGTTGAGTAAGGGAGCGCACCTATGGAACACACACAGACCCCTGCGCTGGTGATCTGCGGCCATGGCATGGTTGCGCAGCGATTGCTGGAGCAACTGGTGGCCACAGGGCACCCGTTCAGCCGCATTGTGGTGTTCAACGGCGAGCCTTTCGCTGCCTATAACCGAATCCAGCTGTCGTCCTTGCTGGCGAATCAGGTCCGGGAGTCAGAGCTGGAACTGAAACCCCGGTCCTGGTTCCGCCAGCACAAAATCGAGGTCTATAACCGTGAGCCGGTCACGGCCATCGAACCGCATCAGCACCGGGTGACGACCGCCAGCGGGCGCACGCTGGCTTACCACACCCTTGTGCTGGCCACTGGCGCCAGTCCTTCACGTCTTGGCCTGCCCGGCGAGGATCTGGATGGCGTGATGACCTTCCGGGATCTGACCGATACCCGCACCCTGATTCACCGGGCGCAGACACATCGCCGTGCGGTCGTCATAGGCGGCGGTTTTCTTGGCCTGGAAGCGGCCGAGGGGCTCAGGGCCCGGGGTATGGACGTCACGATTCTGCATCGCAGCGGTCACCTGCTGAACCGACAGCTCAATCCAGCCGCCGGCGAATTACTGAAGCACCAGTTACAGCAACGGGGCCTCACCGTTCTGACCGGTACAGAGCCGACAGCGCTGCTGGGCAAAAACCAGGTCCAGGCGGTACAACTCAGCGACGGCACCGTGCTGGCGACGGACCTGGTGGTGCTGGCAACCGGTATTCATCCGAACAAAGCACTGGCAGAAGCCGCCGGCCTGGCCTGCGACCGGGGCGTACAGGTGGATTCGCAGATGACCACTTCCAATCCTCATATCCACGCCCTCGGTGAATGCTGCCAGTTTCAGGAACACACGTTTGGCCTCGTGGAGCCCGGCTACGAACAGGCGGCCGTGTTGGCCCGGCATCTCTGCCAGGTGTCCGGAAACCCGGGTTTCACACCGGGAGAAATCGCCACACGCCTGAAAATCAGCGACCTCCCCATTTTTTCCTGCGGGCCGATCACTCCGGGCCCGCACACCGAAACCATTGAGTGGCAGGACTACGCCCAAGCGGTCTACGGCCAACTGCTGGTGGAACACAACCGCCTGACCGGCGCCATTCTGCTCGGCGACACCAGCAGCGCCCCCTGGTACAGCGAGTTGATTCGTTCAGGCACGGATATATCCCGCTACCGGGACACCATCGCTTTCGGCAAACCCTATTGCGACGCAGCGGCCTGATCCGCTGCCATGAGAGAGGACAAGACTATGAGCAAACAGACCCTGATCGTGATCGGTAACGGCATGGTTGGCCATCACTTCCTGGAACAGTTCAGCCAGTCTCCGGCCGCCGACGCCTATAACATCGTCGTTTTCGGCGAAGAAAAGCAACTGGCCTACGACCGGGTGCACCTGTCGGAGTATTTCAGCGGCTCAAGCCATGCGGACCTGGCCATGGGCACCGCGGACTGGTATGCCGACCAGGGCATTGATCTGCACCTGAATGAGCCGGTGACCGGCATTGATCGGGACGCCCGGATGATCACCACACCCAAGGGCGAATACCCCTACGATCAGCTGGTGCTGGCCACCGGCTCTTACCCGTTTGTCCCGCCCATTGACGGTAACGATCAGGAAGGCTGCTTTGTATACCGCACCCTGGATGACCTGGACGCCATTCAGGCCAGCGCGCAAAAGGCGAAGACCGGCGTGGTGGTCGGCGGCGGCCTGCTGGGGCTGGAAGCAGCAAACGCGCTGAAAAGCCTTGGTTTACAGGCCCATGTGGTGGAGTTTGCCCCGCGCCTGATGCCGGTTCAACTGGACGATCAGGGCGGCGCCCTGTTACGCCAGAAAATTGAAGATCTTGGTGTGCAGGTGCACACCGAGAAAGCCACCACCGCCATTGTGCCGGGCAGCGCCGCGCGGCTACGGATGAATTTCTCGGATGAAAGCCATCTGGAAACCGACCTGATTGTGTTCTCCGCCGGCATCCGCCCCCAGGACACCCTGGCTCGGGCCTGCGGCCTTGAACTGGGCGAACGCGGCGGGATCGTGATCAACAACCAGTGCACCACGTCCGACCCGCACATCCACGCCATTGGCGAATGCGCGCTCTGGAACAACTTTGTCTTCGGCCTTGTGGCGCCGGGCTACACCATGGCCCGCACGCTATCGGCGGCGCTGAACAACGACGCCAGTGCGGCCTTTACCGGTGCCGACATGAGCACCAAACTGAAGTTGCTGGGGGTGGATGTGGGCTCCATCGGCGACGCCCATGCCAAGACCCCCGGCGCCCGTAACATTCGCTTTCACGATGAGCAGGCCGGCCACTACCGGCGCATGGTGGTGAGCCAGGACGGCAAGACCCTGCTGGGCGCCATCCTGGTGGGCGATAACGGCCCCTACGATACCCTGCTGCAATACGCCCTCAATGGCATTGAGTTGCCGGCCAATCCGGAAGCCCTGATTCTGCCGGAGAGCGAAGGCGGTGCCCCGGCCCTGGGTGCCGATGCCCTGCCGGATACCGCGTCCATCTGTTCCTGCCACAACGTTACCAAGGGCGACATCTGCTGCGCGATTGACGCCGGCTGCACTGATCTGGGCGGCGTGAAGGCCGAAACCAAAGCCAGCAGCGGCTGTGGTGGCTGTGCCGCTTTGCTCAAAAAGGTGGTGGACAGCGAGCTGGAGAAACGCGGCGTGGAGGTGTGCACGGATTTGTGCGAACACTTCCCCTACACCCGCCAGGAGCTGTTCCATCTGGTGAAGGTAAACGGCATCCGCACCTTCCGGGGCCTGCTCAAGCAATACGGCAAGGGCCAGGGCTGTGATATCTGCAAGCCGACGGTGGGTTCGATTCTGGCCACCTGCTGGAACGAGCACATCCTGGCCACGGACCACGTGCCGCTGCAGGACACCAACGATACCTTCATGGCCAACATGCAGAAGAACGGCACCTATTCCATCGTCCCGCGCATTCCCGGCGGCGAGATCACCCCGGATAAGCTGATTGTGCTGGGCGAGGTGGCCAAGCAGTACAACCTGTACACGAAGATCACCGGCGGTCAGCGGGTGGACCTGTTCGGTGCCACCCTGAGTGAGCTGCCGGAGATCTGGGAAAAGCTGATCGCCGCCGGTTTCGAAACCGGCCACGCCTACGGCAAGTCCCTGCGCACGGTGAAGTCCTGCGTGGGCAGCACCTGGTGTCGCTACGGCGTGCAGGACAGCGTGGGCATGGCGATCACCCTGGAGAATCGCTACAAGGGCCTGCGGGCGCCCCATAAGGTGAAGATGGCGGTGTCTGGCTGTACCCGCGAATGCGCCGAGGCCCAGAGCAAGGATTTCGGGGTGATTGCCACGGAGAAGGGCTGGAATCTGTACGTGTGTGGCAACGGCGGCATGCGGCCCCGGCATGCGGATCTGTTTGCCACGGATCTGTCGGATGAGGAGCTGATCCGCACGATTGACCGGGTGGTGATGTTCTATGTGCGCACGGCGGACCGGCTGCAGCGGACGTCGGTGTGGATGGAGAATCTGGAGGGCGGTCTGGAGTATCTGAAGCAGGTGGTGCTGGAGGACAGCCTCGGTATTGGCGAGGAGCTGGAGCAGCATATGGCGGATCTGGTGGATACCTATCAGTGTGAGTGGAAAACCGCCGTTGAGGATCCTGAGAAGCGCAAGCGGTTCCGGGAGTTTGTGAATGCGCCGGAGCAGAAGGACCCGGTGCAGCAGTGGACTTCAGAGCGGGGGCAGCGGCGGCCTGTTTTGGAGGTGGCTTCTTCGTAGCCTTCTGGCTTGGGGGCGGAGCACGGGGGTCGGGGTAATTTTCTTCTGGAAAAAATAACTCGCTTTGCTCAGACATCTTTTTTCCTGCCAGAAAATTACCCCGACCCCCGCGCTCGCAGACATAAGTGGGATAGGCAAGTTAAAGACATTGGGATTCAGGAGAACGTTTTATGAAAGCTCGGACTTGTTGGGAAGCAGTTTGTACGGTGGACGATCTGGTGGCTGACTCCGGCATTGCGGTTTGGACGGAGGACGGGCCGGTGGCGGTGTTTTATCTGCCACACCGGCTGCCAGCGTTGTTTGCGATCAGCCATACCGATCCGTTCAGTGGCTCTAACGTGCTGGCCCGGGGGATTACCGGGGATATCAATGGCGAGCCGGTGGTGGCGTCGCCGTTGTACAAGCAGCATTTCAGCTTGCGTACCGGGCGGTGTCTGGAAGACGAGAGCGTTGGGGTGAGGGTGTACCCGGTGTTGCTGGACGGGGATCAGATCCGTCTGGAGGTGCCGGTGGCTCAGGCGGCATCGGTGGCCGCCTGAGATTGGCTCGGGTCAGCTGATGAATTCGACGTTTTCCGAGAGCGGTGCCCTTGGGCTGGTGATCTGGTTCAACGGGCTGTCGGGGTTGGCGTAGCCGATGGCCATGCCGGCGAAGACTTTTCGGTGTTCGGGCAGGCCCAGGAATTCGCTGATGGTTTTGGGGTAAACCGACCAGGATTCCTGGGCGCAGCTGTCGAGGCCTTCGGCGCGCAGCAACAGCATGATGGTTTGCAGGATCATGCCCAGGTCTGACCACTGGGGCGGGCCCATGTTGTCGTCGACGGTGCAGAACAGGCCGACCGGGGCGCCGAAGAACTCGAAGTTGCGTTTGAACCACTCGAAGCGGGCGGCTTTGTCTTCCCTGGGGATGTCGAGCTGTCGGTACATGAGTTCGCCAATCTCGAAGCGGCGGTCGCGGTAGGGTGACTGCAGTTTGGGTGGGTAGATTTCGTATTCCGGCACTTCGTTGAAGCCCTTGCTGACTTTCTCCCGCATCAGGGTTTTCAGGCGGGCCAGGGCGTCGCCGGTGACCACGTGCAGGTGCCAGGGTTGCAGGTTGCCACCGGAGGGGGCTCGGGTGGCGGTTTCGATCACTTTGCGAAGGGTGGCCTCGGAGACAGGGGTGTCCAGGAAATCCCGAACGGATCGGCGGGACTGGACGGCTTGTTGTACATCCATTGAATACAGCTCCCAAAAACGTCGTTGTTGTTTGAACAGGCTCAGACTGTGGCCCAGTATGGAGGCCGTTTCAGAGCTTGACCACCCTCACTGGCGGGTTTAGTCTCCGGCAACATTACAAGACCAATCGAGGGTGCCCGGGTCATGGAAGATCACAGTCAGTTTCGCCTGCTGTCAGAGCGAGGGTTCCTGCCGTTTTTTTGGAGATAGGCACCTTTGTGGCCATACTGGTGGGCACTCTGATGGCTGGCGTTCAGCCACCTGCCTAAGCGTTTCTGGTCCCGCATTCACCTTCTGGCCGATTATCCGGTCGCTCCGGAGCAGGCCGCCGCACCGTTGCTGGAGGAAAAAGTCAAAGCCTTGCGGGGTCACCATCGCTAATACCACCTGCCGCGCAGTCGCCGGGCTAACACAGAGCCGGGTTAATAAAGTCAATCAAGCCCGGGCCGACTTGCGCTAGTATCGGCCCATAGATCAATAACAAGGATTGCGCTGTGAAACCTCTGAGCCCCACCGATCAACTGTTTCTCTGGCTGGAAAAGCGCCAGCAACCCATGCACGTGGGTGGTCTCCAGCTGTTTTCCTTCCCGGAAGGCGCGCCGGATGATTACGTGGCCCAACTCGCAGGCCAGTTGAGAACCCAGCACCGCGTGACCAGGCCCTTCGACCAACGGCTGAGTTACAAACTGGGGCAACCGATGTGGGTGGAGGATGAGCATCTCGACCTGGAGCATCACTTCCGCTTTGAAGCGCTGCCCACCCCTGGCCGTATCCGGGAGCTGTTGTCGTTTGTCTCCGCTGAGCATTCCCACCTGATGGACCGCGAACGGCCGATGTGGGAGGTACATCTGATTGAGGGCCTGAAGGACCGGCAATTCGCGATCTACACCAAGATTCACCATTCCCTGGTGGATGGCGTATCCGCCATGCGCATGGCCACCCGGATGCTGAGTGAAGATCCCTCCGAAATGGGCCTGCCGCCGATCTGGGCCTTACCCCCCAGGCAAAGGGCTGAGCGGGACGATAACAGCTCATCCCTGTGGCGCAGCGTTGCGCATTTGCTGGGCAGTTCCGGAAAACAGCTGGGCACCATTCCTACGGTGGCGAAGGAATTGCTGAAAACGGTCAACCAGGCCCGTAAAGACCCCGCCTACGATTCCATTTTCCATGCGCCCCGCAGCGTGTTGAATCAGAAGATCACCGGTTCACGGCGCTTCGCCGCGCAATCCTACTGCCTGACCCGGATCAAGGCGGTGTGCGAGGCCTCCGGCACCACGGTGAATGATGTGGTCACGGCCATGTGTGCCTCGGCCCTGCGTACCTATCTGATGAACCAGGATGCCATGCCGGCAAAACCGTTGATCGCCTTTGTGCCCGTCTCCCTGCACCGGGACGACAGCTCCGAAGGCAATCAGGTGGGGGTGATCCTAGCCAACCTGCACACGGACGAGAACGACGCTGGTCAACGATTGCTGAAAATCCATCACGGCATGCAGGAAGCCAAAGACCGCTACCGCCATATGTCGTCTGAAGAAATCATCAACTACACCGCCCTGACCCTGGCGCCGGCGGCGTTCCATTTGCTGACCGGCATGGCGCCCAACTGGCAGACGTTTAATGTGGTGATTTCCAACGTGCCCGGGCCATCCTCCCCCCGTTACTGGAATGGCGCCAAGCTGGAGGGCATGTACCCGGTGTCCATTGCCATGGATCGCCTGGCCCTGAACATGACCCTGACCAGCTACAACGGCCAGGTAGAATTCGGCCTGATTGGCTGCCGAAGAACCCTGCCCAGCCTGCAGCGGATGCTGGATTACCTGGAAGACGGCCTAGTAGAGCTGGAAGCGGCCGCGGGCCTGTAATCAGCCAATCTGGTCGGCGTGATTGCGTTCCGATATCTGGCTGTTCAGGGTCCAGAAGTCGTAAAGCACACCAATCAGGAACAGGCCGCCGGTCAGCAGGTAGATGATGCCGGTGATCCACTTGCCCATGTACATGCGGTGTACGCCGAACACGCCCAGGAAGGTGAGCAGTATCCAGCTGATGTTGTAGCTGATATTGCCTTCCTGGAAGCGCTTGTCGGCCTGGCGATCCATGCTCGGGATCAGGAACAGGTCGATGATCCAGCCAATGAGGAACAGCCCGAAGGTGAAGAACCAGATGGTGCCGGTGATGGGTTTGCCGTAATAAAAGCGGTGGGAGCCTAGGAATCCGAAGATCCAGAGCAGGTAGCCTATGATTTTGCTGTGGGTGTCTGGTTGTCCGTTCATCTTGGTTCCTTTTTTTGGCTTTAACTCCGGCCCTAGCCTGTGGGTTTTGGGGGCGGGACTGGGGAGGTGGGATTATTTTTCCCTTGGAAAAAACAACTCGCTTCGCTCAGACATCTTTTTTCTGGCGGGAAAAATAATCCCACCTCCCCGTCCGTCACAATATCGGGGCATAGGCGGGGAAAGACAACTGCGAAAACCAATACATAACACTGAAAACAACGTTCAAAAACCGCTATGTGTTAGTAGATACGCCTTCCAAAAGGTCAGCAGGGCGTGGGGTGGTCAGAGAATTTTTTCCGCGAAAAAGATATCTGAGCGCAGCGAGTTGTTTTTCGCAGAAAAAATTCTCTGACCACCTTACGACCACGCTCCCAAACCAGAGGCGCAACAAATCAGGGCCCCACCTCCGGAGCCGGGTCCGGCCCACCTTCCCGAAACTCGGACGCCGACTTCCCGGTCCACTTGCGAAAGGCCCGGCTGAAGTTGGACAGGTCGGCATAGCCCAGTTCATAGGCGATCTCGCTGACTGACTGATTGGTATAACGCAACAGCTGGATGGCCCGGTCTTTCAGTACCGCCTCGACAATTTCGCGGTAGCTGGTGTCTTTCTCCGCCAGTCGGCGCTTGAGCGTTCGGGACGACACACAGAAACGCTCAGCCATGGCTTCCAGAGAGGGCAAAGGCCCCGGCGTCATGCGCAGCATGTTGCGGATCGCCAGCACGATATCGCCCTGTTCCTTCAGTGCTTTCTGCAGTTCAAACTCACACTGGTCCCGGGCCATGCGGGAGGCCTCGGCGTCGGCCAGGCGCATGCGCACATCAAGTAGTTTGCGGGGAAACACCAGCATTTCCTCCGGCTGGCCGTACTCGAAACGCACCGGTAACTGGCTGGCAAACCGGGCGTAGTAGGCCGGCTCCGGGCCAGACAGGCGCACCGAGACCCCCGGCAACTTGCCGTCTTCCAGGGCAAAGCCGCGGCTTTCGGCATCGGCGCGGTCCAGGAGCTGTTCGGTTAACAGAATCAGGGTGGCGCTGACGGTTTCCGCCAGAAAACCGTAGAGCCCCGGCACATCGAATTCGGTGCACAGCTGCACCAGCACCTGATCACCGGCCAGGGATTGTTTCATACTCAGGAACGGGGCCCGCAACTGCAGGTAACGGCGCACCGAATCCAGAGCTCCCTCAAAGGTCGGGCTGGTCAGGGCGGCAAAACCGAGGGTGCCGTGAATGGTCAGCCGCAGTTCCTTGGCCAGGTGGAAGCTGAGGCCATCCTTTCCGGCCAGCTCCAGGGCGCGCTGGGCCATCAGGATGGCATCGGTTACGAAGATGCGGCTGTCGTTGGCCTGGAGGTCGTCGGCCGTGAAATCCAGGCCCTGATAGAGGGCCCGGTCGTTGTGGCCAAGCTGGCGCACCGTTTCACCCAGTACCCGCAGGTAAACGCCGGGTACCAGGAACAGCCCCAGCATTTGCCGTTCTTTGTCTGCACTGGTTGATGCCATGCCGTGTCCCTGATTGATATTTGTCGTGTTTCTGACTCTAACAGAAGCCATCGCCACTGGCAGTGGGGCGGCTCGCACCGATTTACCTGTCTCCCGGGCCAATTGTGCGGCGCTTTTTGTCCCAATGTGAACGGTAGCCGTCCCAACCTCGCATTCTGTAACGCCGTTGACTCCTCCACACTGGCCCCATGACATCAGCCAAAGCGTTCAATCGCAGAGGAGTACAGACATGCTGACAACAACTCAAACAGACAAGCAAAACAAGGTTTCACATACACCGGACAATGTCTCGATCAAGCCGCAGCGCATGGGCTTTGAATTTGGAGAACAGGTACCCCGGTACTGGTTGGATAACAATTACCTGATCAGTCATACCATGAATGCGCTGTCAGTGCTGTTTCCCGAGGGTGAGCAGTTCTTTGTGGATTCGGTAAGGGCTTTCCGGGGCCAGATTCAGGACCCCAAGCTGAAAGAGGAAGTTCGCGGCTTTATTGGCCAGGAAGCCATGCATTCGCTGGAACACATTGCCATGAACCAGCACGTGCGGGACCAGGGCATGCCGGTGGAGGAAATGGAGCGTGACCTGAAGGTGATTCTGGACGTGGCCCGCAAACTGCCCAAGCGCCACCAGCTGGCCATTACCTGCGCCCTGGAGCACATCACCGCCATGATGGCCGACATGCTGCTGGAGCGGGATGACGTGCGCGAGGATATGCACGAGAGCATGCGCCCGCTTTGGGTATGGCACGCCATCGAGGAGACCGAACACAAGGCGGTTGCCTACGATGTCTTCCAGCAGGCTGGCGGCACCTACGCCGAGCGGGCGTTCTATCAGGTGTTCAGTACTGTCGCACTGGGCATTGTGGGTACCTGGTACACCGGCCGTATGATCATGCACGATCGCAAGCATTTCTCGTTGAAGGATGCCGCCAAGGGCATGTGGCGCATGTGGGGCAAGGACGGTGCGTTTTCCAGCCTGATTCCGACCTGGCTGGAGTACTTCAAGCCTGGTTTCCACCCCTGGGACAAGGACAACAGTGAGGTGATCGGTCGGTTCAAGGCGGAGATCGAGGGTTACATTGCGCCGCAGTATAAGAATGGGAATCGGCGGACCTTGCAGTAAGGTCTGCCGCTCAGCGTGACTCCGGGGGCTCTGGGTTACGCTGAGGGCTCTGGAGTTACGCTGGCGAGTGGGTGGGGTAAGCTTTTCTTCCGGAAAAAACAACTCGCTTTGCTCAGACATCTTTTTTCCTGCAGAAAAGCTTACCCCACCCACTCTCCTGCTTGACTGGACTTTGTACTTTGGGCTCTTTCGGCCCAGAGTCTTACTTTCCTCCTGATGCTATCACTTCTCCCTTTTTCCACAGCCGCCACTCGCCTGGCTGGTAGACATCCCATTGTTCATCACTGGTCAGAGGTTCGGTGACGATCACACTGACAATGTCGTTGGGGGTGGTTTCGGATTCGAAATCGACGGTCACGTCGGCATCTTTTAGGCGGGCCGGGCCGAAGGGGGCTCGGCGGGTGATGCTGGCCATTTTGGTGGTGCAGTAAGTGAACAGCCAGTCGCCGTTACTGAGCAGCAGGTTGAACACGCCTTCGCGGGCGTAGGCCTGTGACAGGCGCACCAGCCTCTCTACCACTTCCTTCAGGGGCGTTTTGCGGTCACAGTGACTGCGCAGGTGGTTGAGGATATCGCAGAACAGGGCTTCGCTGTCGGTGTCGCCCACCGGCTCGTAGAATCCCACTGCGGCCCGAAAGTGGGAGAGCTGGCCGTTGTGGGCGAAGACCCAGTAGCGGCCCCAGAGTTCGCGGATAAACGGGTGGGTGTTGGCCAGGCAGATTTCGCCAACGTTGGCCTGGCGGATGTGGCAGATGGCCACTTCGCTTTTGATCGGGTGGGTCTGGACCACTTCGGCCAGGCGGGAGCTGGCACTGGCGTCGGAATCGTGGAAGCTGCGAACGCCCTTGCCTTCATAGAAGGATACGCCCCAGCCGTCTTTGTGGGGTCCGGTTTCGCCACCACGGCGGGTCAGACCGGTGAAGCTGAAACACAGGTCGGTGGGGGTGTTGGCGCTCATGGCCAGCAGTTCGCACATGGTGAATTCGGTCCTTGGCTGTCGATGCTGTCCGCCTTAGGATACCCGATTCAGACCGTACCTCCAGCCACGGTTTTTTCGCTCCGGTCACGGTGCACCGGCCCCGCAGGGGCCACCCGATTCCGACCGGCGCGTTTGCCGGTATAAAGGCAGCGGTCGGCGACACAGAACAGGGTTTCGGCATCCTGGCCATGGTCAGGCCACTGGGCAATGCCGAAGGACGCCGTCACCCGGATACCGGCCTCACCGTAGTGTAACTCCCGGCCGGCAATGCGCTCTCGCAGTTCGTCCATCAGTTCAAAGGCGTCTGCAGGTTTTACGTCCCGCAGGATCAAACCGAACTCTTCACCACCGAGCCGGCCCACGGAGTCGGTGGTGCGCAGGCGTTCGGTCAGGCACTGGCCGATGTTGCGCAGCACGTGATCACCGGCATCATGGCCAAGGGTGTCGTTCACCAGCTTGAAGTGGTCGATGTCCATCACCACCAGCGCAAAGCCGCTGCCGTTGCGTTCGCATTCGGCAATGGTGCGGGCCAGGGTGGACTGGAAATTAGCCCGGTTAGCCAGGCCGGTCAGGGCATCGGTCTGGGCCATGTCCACCAGCCGTTGCTCGGCCTCCTCCCGGCGCTCCTCGTACATATGCATGAACACTTGCATAAGCACGCCGCACAACACCATGTTCAGCAGATCAATCATGCCGTGGGCGGTGCCAACGGTTTCCAGGAAGAAGTAGTAGACAACAAGGCCAACAACCATGAACGGCACGCTCAGGATCATCCCTTCGCATTTTCCCAGCAGCAAATAGGCCAACACCGGCATCATCAACACCCAGACAAACGCCGCGATGGAGGCATCCGGCAACAACATGATGACAATAAAGAATGAGAAGAGGGCCACCAGATAGGCGTAGATCCACTGCTGCAGGTGGGGCGTGGTCTTCAGCCGTTGCGCGCCGAAGAACAGAAGGCCGCTGGCAAGCAGTTCAATGGCAGACACCCAGGGGAATCCGTTGAAAAACTGAAGCACAGCAAACACCACCAGTGCAGAACCGGTGACAAAGAACAGTAATCTTGCGAGTGTACGGCGGTGATTGTCCCGCAAACCGGAGCGGCTGTGTTCCAGCGCCGCGCCCAGATCGGGATGCTTTGGCGTATTCATGCTGACTCTTCCCTGGATCAGCCTCAGAGTATAGCCCTTGAATACTGGTTGTAAAATAAGCAATCGGTATTCAAGGGCCGGGGGTTAGAACCGATCAGACGTACAGGTTCTTTCTGGAGAAACGCTCCACCAGTGGCTGATAGGCAGAGCCCAACAGGCGGTTGATGGCATCAATACCCCAGGCATCCGGGCCCACCAGGATGCGGGATTCGTTCTTCAGAATGCCTTTGACGATGATTTCGGCCGCCTTGTCCGGGGTGGTCATGGCCAGCTTATCGAAGCCCTTACGCTGGGCGTCGGCGTTTTCGGACTTGCCCATACGAGCGGCGTTGGCAATGTTGGTACGAATGCCACCCGGGTGCACACAGCTGACATGCACTGGCTGGTTCTCCAGCTTCATTTCCTGGCGCAGGGATTCGGTGAAGCCACGAACGGCAAACTTGGCGGCGTTATAGGCGCTTTGCTTGGGCACACCAATCAGGCCGAATACGCTGGAGATGTTCACCACGTGGCCGTCGCCGGAGGCGATCAGGTGCGGCAAAAAGGCCCGTGTGCCGTGGGCAACGCCCCAGAAATCGATGTCCATGACCCACTTGAAGTCGTCGTCAGTCATTTCCCGCACCGTGGCAGACAGCGCTACACCCGCGTTGTTGATCACCAGGTTTACCTGGCCGAAATCTGCCTTCACCTGTTCGGCGTGGGCGTAAATCTCATCACGGTCAGACACGTCCAGGCGGTAGGTTTTCACACGGTTCTTGTCGAGGGTGGCGACGGTTTCCGCCAGGCCGGCTTCGTTGACATCCGACAGCGCCAGACGGCAGCCCCGAGCTGCCAGGGCGTGGGCCAGGGCACGGCCAATGCCGGAACCTGCACCGGTCACCACGGCAACTTTGTTTTTCAGATCTTTCATGGCGGGAGCCTCTTGTTGTGGTCTTTCCAATTAAAGCAGCGTCTTGGTACTTCGCCACTTTAGAGAGCCACCCGGACCAAACCTATGGCAGCGGACTCCGCCTGGCGCCGGCAGCGGGGCCAGTCAACAGGCTATTCCAGCAGGTTATCCAGAGGCTGGTCGTAGCCCGGTGCAAAGACCTCCAGAAAGTAGCGCACCTCCGGCAATCCGTCTGCGTCCAGCCGGGCGCGGATCTGGGCTTCAGCGGGCACGAATTCCGGGTTGCCGGCACGGATTTCCGCCCGGCACTTGAGCCAGGCCGAGAGCCGGTCAGCCGCCTTGATCAATTCCTTTTCCTGCTCAGCCAGCCGGGACTCCCGAACATAGGGCGAGAAGTCATCCCGGAGATCGGCCGGTAACAAGGCCAGTAACTCCGCTTCTGCCTTGTGTTCGATATCACCGAAGGCTTCCCGCATCACTTTCGAGTGATATTTCACCGGTGTCGGCATGTCGCCGGTGATCACCTCGGTGGCATCGTGGTAAAGCGCGGCAGCCGCGATGCGGTCCGCGTTGACCTGACCGTCAAAATGCCGGTTGCGGATCAGCGCCAGGGCGTGGGCGATGGTCGCCACTTCCCAGGAATGGGTGGCGACGTTTTCTTCGATGGCGTTACGCATCAAGCCCCAGCGCTTGATCCAGCGCAGACGGGAAACATAGGCAAAGAAGTGGCTGGCAGTGCGCTTTGTCAGACTGGCCATAGAACTACCTGATTCAATTAGGATTAACGGACGTTCAGCGTGAACTGCACGGTGACAAGCCCCTGTTCATCGGTAACGGCCTGGCGGGACGGCTCCAGGGTGAACAACTGGGCGGGGTCTACTTCGTGGGTTTCCTGCAGCAGGCGGCGAACCGCCAGACCCCGGTTGGTAGCCAGTTGCCCCAGGGCCTCTGGCGGCAGCGGGCGCTCACCCTCGCGCCAGGCTTGTTGTGCCTGGGCCCAGGCTTCGTCGGTCAGTTCCTCGCCCCGGGCTTCCATCCGGGCGCGCAGTAGCGCCAGGGCGTCAGCTTCCGGATTCACGCCGCCGCGAACGTTCAGCACCAGCTCAGGGCGCTCTCTCAAAGCCTGTGCCAGGGCCGACAATTTGGCAGCCTCACCCTCTGCCAACTCAACGCTACCCGGCACAAAACTGACCTCGCCCAGGTCTTCACTACTGAAGCCCACCAGATCGGCCAGCGAGCCCAACATGCTGAAGGGGGATGCCGCGGCTTTCACCAGCAGGTTCACAAAGGCGCGCATGACGATCTGGCCGACCCGAAATTCCGGATCGGCGATATCGCCCTGGATCGGCAAATCAACTTCAATCAGCCCCCTCCGGTCTGTCAGTAGGGCCAGCCCCAGCTTCACCGGTGCGTTAATGGCCTGGTCGCTGACCACCGCCTGGCCCAGTTCCATTCGATCGAGAACGAGCCTGTTAGAGGCTTTCAGCCGGGTGCCGGTAAACTCGTAGTCCAGATTCATTCGTAGCTTGCCGGAGTCCACCCCATAGCCCAGATAACGGCCAAAATAAGGTGACAGCACCGGCAACGCCAGATCCTCCATGGCCAGGCGAATGTCGCTGGTATCCTCGGTGCCCAATGCGCCCAGCGTGCCTTCAAAGGTGACGGGGGCAACGCCTGCGAGCCGGCCCTTGAGGTTCACCCGTCCTTGCTGTGGCGGCACATTACTGATGCCGCTGACCGCACCGGTGAGATGATCAAAGTTGGTACTGAACGGCGGCTCCAGTGTGCGATCGGAATAACCGACGGCGCCGTCTTCAACCACCAGTTGATTGATCCGGAAAACAAACTCCGGTTCGCCGGAGCTGGCTTCGGGGCCGGTCGATTGCGCTGATGCAGGCTCACGACCGGTATCGGCCTGCCCGCGAACGATCCGGGCCAGATTGTGCACGCCATCCAGTGAGCGAACAACGTTCAGCGAGGGCCGTGCCAGGGTTACCGTGCCGATTTCCAGCCTGGGCGGGTAAACATTGAATTCGATTGGCGCCAAGCGCAGGGTACGCCAGCCCAACATGGAGGCATCGCCATCAGGCAGCCTTAAATCCAGGTTTGCGACCTCGCCGGTGCCGCTGAACGTACCAGTCATCGGATCGTCCTGGCTGTCCAGGTCCAGGTTTCCATCAAAACTCAACTCACCGCTGGCCAACGCCAGGTTGGCCGCTTGCTGCAGGTATGGCTCCATCACCGCAAGCACAAGATTGGAACCGGATACTGCCGCCTCCAGCGTGAACGGCGCCGGTGTCAACTGGCCGTTGGCGGCGACACGGCCACCACTGGCAAGCGCTGAACTCAGCCGGTAGCTGACGGGTTCATCCAGGCGATCCGATAAACCGCCCAGGGTTATGTCCAGATCCACCAGTTCCAGCTCTGCCGCTTGCTGTGGCACCTGATCCCGCCAGCGCACCCGCCCGTCAGCCAGCTCAAAGCCCTGAACCGACCAGCGAAACGCCGGTACGCCGGTGTCCGGTGGCTCGCCCTGGCCTTCATCGGCAGTGGCTTCTGGCATAGTTGCCAGCCAGTCAATCTGACCCTCGTTGTTGCGGACCGCGGCAACAAAGGGTTGATCGAGTGTGATCATACCTACCCGGGCTTCTCTGGCTGTCAGATCAAAGCCGATACCATCAACCTGGATACCGGAAGTGGTCAAGCCCGGTTCCTCATCCCCGGCATCCAGGGCCAGGTTCTGCACAGTCAGCTTGCCCTGGGACGTGATCAACTCAAACGGCTCGCCACCCGCCAACTGGTAATAGGACTCGATGGCCACGGTGCCATCCCGTAACTGCCATGGCAAAAACGGCGACAGAAAATGCGCCAGGGTGTCATGGCGCAAATCAGACACCTTCAGGCGGCCTTCGGAGTAAAGTGGCGCTATGCTCAGCTCACCGTCCCACTCAATGGTCTGGTCACCCAGGGCAGCAATCACTGAATACTGACTGCCACCGGTCTCCCTTGGCCAGGTGGCCAGCTCGTTGATGGACAGGTCGAGCGGGGTAACACGGAACTCTGCCGGCTCCGCCTGGCTGAAATCCCGGAACAGTAACTCGCCGCCATCGATCGCCAGGTGCTGGAAGTACAGCTTGGGTATCGCGCCTGCCTCATCCCCGGCTTCGGCTGCGGCTACGGGTTCCTGTGCGAGCTCATCTGGCCGGGAGGCCTGCCAGTCGCGGGCAAAGTTGATGCTGTAGTCATCCAACAGATCCAGCCGGATGTGCGGTTCCTGCAGGCGAATGTCCTGGAAATGGACGATCCCCCGGAACAGGGGAAAGAAACCAAGATTTACAAACAGGCGATCAAACCCGACCACTTTTTCGCCGGCACGGTCGTCCGCAGACAACCCCGTTATATCCAGGGTCAGGGTGAAGGGGTTTACCTGAACTTCCGACAACTCAGCCTGCCAGCCCATCTGCTGATTCAGCTGTTCCGGCAAAGTCTTTTCGAGCCACCAGGGCAAAGCCAAAAAGCCTGCGAGGGCGTACAAGCCAAACAGAACGACCGCTACAATAGCCAGGTTTCTGGGCAAACGACTGGGGGAATGACTCCGGGCCACGAAACTCTCCTTGATCGAGGGCGAACACACGGGGCTGCCTGCACCCCCTGCCTGACACTAGGATAGTCCGCCCGGTAGTCCTTTGTCAGCCGCTGACACGCCAACGTGAACCCGTTATGCTTGAGTGCCGTACCTGTAGACACTTAGCGGGTTACGCAGCAAGACGAGGAGAGGTGAATGGACATCGGCGATATGCGTCGGGATTTTGAAAGTGAGGGGCTGGACAGGGAACACCTGAATGACGACCCAGTAGCCCAGTTCCAGGCTTGGTTTAACGATGCCCGTAGTGCCGGGATTCTGGAACCCAACGCCATGTCACTTGCCACCACCGGCTCTGACCAGATGCCGGACTTGCGCACCGTGCTACTGAAATACTTTGATAGCCAAGGCTTTGTTTTCTACACCAACTACGGCAGCCGCAAGGCCAGAGAACTGGACGAAAACCCAAGGGCTGCGCTGCTGTTCCCCTGGATCGGTCTGAACCGCCAGGTACGTATTCAGGGAAAGGTAGAGAAAGTCAGTAAGGCGGAATCCCTCAGGTACTTCGCCTCCAGACCCCGTGGCAGCCAGCTCGGAGCCTGGGTTTCTGAACAGAGCAAGGCGATTACCTCAAGGGGGCTACTGGAACAAAAGGTGGCGGAGATGAAACGCAAGTTCAGCTCCGGTGAAATACCCTTACCCAGCTTCTGGGGCGGTTATCGGGTGGTACCGGAACGCATCGAGTTCTGGCAGGGACGGCCAAGCCGACTTCACGACCGTTTTGAATACGTGAGAGAGGCCGATGGCTGGACCATCCAACGACTCCAACCCTGATCATCCCAGTATCTGGCTGTGCCACCAGATCAACCGGGATGTTCCCGAAGCTCCTGCCTGGATGACCGGTTTCGAGGCTGAAACACTGGCTCGGCTGGCGGGTACTCGCCGTCAGGAGTTCCTGACCAGCCGCTGGCTGCTCCGGCAAAGCCTTGCGCAAACCAGTGACCAGGCACCAGAGTGCTGTCTTCCCGTGGATGGGCGACCAAACCGTGCCGTTTATCCGGAAGGCCATTATCTCTCATTGAGCCATAGCCGGGGTCTTTGCGCCGTAGGCACAGACACCTATCAGCTGGGTATCGACATCGAGCCAAGCCAACGCAGGCCGGATTGGGTCGCCGTTGCCAGACGCTGGTTCTCCCCCATCGAACAGGAGTGGCTGTTTCGCGCCGATGACCCCTTCAATTTCCTTAAAGTATGGACCCTGAAAGAGGCCTGGCTCAAGGCAACCGATCGTGGCATTGCCGGCAACCTGCAAACCCTTGAAGTTCGCAACCAATTTGAGCTCTATGGCGATCAGCCCGACCAGACCTGGCTGGCCAGTTGCTTCTACGTGGAGGGTTTTCTGGTAACGTTGGTCTATCGAGGCAGGGATCAGGGCGGCCCGGGCAGTTGGCCGGGTATCACCTTGCTGGAACCACCCCCGGATGACTACAACCTGGCACTGGCGGGTACCCAGGAAGCAAGTTGGGAACCCATGTTCCACAGGGTCATCCGGTCAAAGCGATAACCGGGACTCACTGTTATGACCCAAGATAGCGAACGCTGCCCCTGGTGTGGCACCGACCCACTCTACGTGCATTACCACGACACCGTCTGGGGCCGCCCGGAATACGATGACCAGGCTCTGTTTGAAAAGCTGTGCCTGGACGGCCAGCAGGCCGGCCTGAGCTGGATTACCATTCTGCGTAAACAGCAGGGCTATCGCGACGCCTACGCCGGTTTCGATCCCGAGGCCATTGCCAGGTTTACCGAGCAGGATGAAGCCCGTCTGATGCAAAACCCGGAAATTATCCGCAACCGGCTGAAAGTGCGTTCTGTGGTCACCAACGCCCGCAGTTTTCTCAAACTTCAGGAGCGTGGCATCGAGTTTTCCACATTTCTTTGGCAATTCGTGGACGGCAAGCCAATCCAGAACCACTGGCAGCGCTTTGAGGAGGTCCCAGCCATCACAAAAGAATCCGAAACCATGTCAAAGGCGCTGAAGAAGGCTGGCTTCACTTTTGTGGGCCCAACCATCGTCTACGCCTTCATGCAGGCCACCGGCATGGTCAACGATCACCTCGTTCATTGCCCCGCCCATCACGAGTGCTTTACGCTGTCACAATGATCTCACCCGGGTGGTTGCACGTAAGTTCCTTGGTAGCACCATTTCGGGAGCCAATCCGTGCGCATCACCCTCAACCAACTCAGAAATCTCGAGCAACCGGTCATTGAACTGCTGGAGATCATCTCACTGGAAGGCCAGCATTACATGGCCAGACTCCATGGGCCGGAAGGCCTGATGCTGTTGTCTGACGACAATGGACAAACACACCTGTTTCGTAGCGCCTGGCAGCTGCAGGACACCCTGAGCGATCTGGACGTGCGTGAAACCCAGATTGTTCACCCGTCCGCCTACCATGAAATGGTGGGCATGGAGCCAACAGAACTCGAACCCATGCGGATACAGGTTCAGAGGCAACGGTCGTGATTGCAGTTGCCCGTCTCGCCATCCTGGTCGGCATAGCCGGCCTGATACCGTTTCTTGCAGGAACCGCCGGCCTGTTTGCAATGCCGGGGAAAAGCATCATCATCCTGAGCTGGTTCTACGCGTACAGTGCGGGCATTCTCGCGTTCATGGCCGGCATTTACTGGACCATCGCACTGCAACTGGAGAACCGCTCCTACCCCCAGTCACCACTGGTGTCGATGTTACTCAGCCAGCTGTTTTTCGTCGCCGCCGGAGTAGGGCTGCTATTACAAACGCCCCACAAGATTGCCCTGTACACCACCGCCTACCTGCTGCTGTACATCGTCGACGCTCGCTGGATGCGGCCCTACTGGCCGGCATGGTATCTGCGACTGCGCCTGGTGCTGACCACCGTGGTACTGGCCTGCCAGGTGACCGTCGGCGTGTGGTTCTATCTTAGTCACGGTGCCTGAGGTCAGGCACCGTTGTTCGGCTCCGAAAACCACTGTTGCAGCTTCTTTAACGCGGTCTTCTCTATCTGGCGTACCCGCTCACGGCTGATTCCCAACTGATCCGACAGGGTTTGCAGCGTCTCCGGTTCGGATACGCCCAGTCCGTAACGTCGGGACAGAATATCCCTCTCCCGCTCAGTCAACTCACCCATCATGGCCTGCAAGGTAATCTGCCGGTCCCGCTGCCGCAGAGGATGGTCTGGAGACATGGTTTCGCCACTGGCCAGGCTGTCGCCCAGGGTAATGGTACCGTCTTCAAGCAAAGGCACATCGGTGGACACTTCCCGGGCGGCCAGCGCTCTCAGTTCGCCGATGCGCGAGGGCGAGGCCTCCATGGCTTTGGCCAGCTCGGTCTGCGATGGCGTGCGCCCCAGGGCCTGGTGTAATCGCATGGAGGTTTTTTGGAGCTGACGTATTTCCTCGACGACGTTCTCCGGTGTGTGCACTACCCGCACGCCACGCTGCAGGCAACGGCGCACCTCCTCGCTGATCCACCAGTAGGCATAGGTTGAAAAACGAAAACCCTTGGCCGGGTCGTATCGTTCAACCGCCTTGATCAAACCCACATTGGCGTCCTGAATCAGGTCTGACATGGGGATACCGTGCTGGTTGTAACGGCGGGCGATGTGCACCGCCAACCTCAGGTTGCACTGAATCAGCCGGCGCCGGCAGGCCATGGCCAGGTGATAGGCCCGGCGACAGCGGCTGGAGAAGGCACAGGCATCACCCAGGCTACCAACCACTTCCCGAAGGGTTTGTGGGGTGTCATCGGGCAAACAGAGTTCCTGGCTGATCACTCTTAAGCTGCGAATCAGCTGCCGCGCCAGGCGGCGCTCCGCATCATCGCTGAGAAGTTCATGTCGGGACGCATCCCTGAAGTACAACCCTACCAGGGAATCCCTTTCACCATCGTGGGGAAGAGTCGGAGACGGTCCCTGCCGATCATGTATCTGCATTGGCTAAGGTACCCGTTGAAACTTTGCTGAATATACGGTGAGGTCGGGCGGGCAGATTGCCCTGGAAGGCGTGGAAAACCGAGACAAACGAGCGGGGAGGTGAGGAGATCGGTCACGCCCGGCCATGTTACTTACCCGGTGAAAAACACCGGGCAAAACGGCCGACCGGGCGCCCGATCAGGAGGCAAGACGTCCTCCATTACCCACCGGCAAAGCGACCGGTTTTGCCGGTGGGTAATTCTTCAGGTGGTTGAAGCCGCTACAATGGCGTACTCGTGATTGTGGGGTTCAATCAGAGCACCGTGCAGGGCCACAATCGCCTGGTTGTAGTGGTCTTCTTCAATCACAAACTGGATATCCACCTGACGCATGCACTGGTGGATGGCCAACACGCTGATGTCCTGGTCTGCCAATGATTTCACCGAACGGGCCAGGATGCCTGGCACCTTCATATCACTGCCAATGGCAGACACCAGGGCCACTTTGCGGGTACTGATCTCGGCATTGGGGAATTCTTCCTCCAGCGCCTTGACCACACGCTTCACGTGCTTGAGCGTGGTGTCCACATAATGGGTAATGGTGTTGGCGTTGGTGTCCTTGGACATGAAGCGCACCTTGAAGCGGCTGAGCACTTCCAGGATTCGGCGGTCTGAGCCCGGCTCACCCTGCATGTCCTGGTCAAACACCTCAATGGCGAACACGCCCTTGGCACCGGCCACGATTTCCACCTGCGGCTTCTCGCTGACGTAATCGCCAGTGATCAGCGTGCCGGTGTGCTCCGGTTCAAAGGTGTTCATCACCCGCAACGGAATCTCGTTTTGGCGCAGGCCCTTACCGGCACGGGGGTGAATGGCTTCCATACCGAGGTTGGCGAGCTGGTCGGCCACGTCGTAGTTGGTTCGGCCCAGGGGCACCACCTTCTCTTCACCCACAATATTGGGGTCAGCAGAACTCAGGTGGTATTCCTTGTGAATGATCGCTTCACGGGCATTGGTGATTACCGCCACCCGGCTGAAGGTCATTTCACTGTATCCCCGGTCAAAGGTTCGCATCAGGCCTTCCTTGCACTGAGCGTAGCCGGTGACAATCGGCAGTTCGCGAGTCAGGTCAACGCTGTCGAACGCCTGCTTGAGCTTCTGGTCGAGAGGCAGCAGTTCGCTGTCGCGCCAGCCGGTCAGGTCGACAAAGCGCGCATTGATGCCTTCCTGCTGCAATTTCAGGGCGGTGTTGAACGCACTGTGGGCTTCACCGATTCCGGCGAGCATTTCCCGAACGGTCAGCAGATGCTCTTCCAGCTGGAACTGGCCATAGGAACACAGACGCTGGAGGTCGATCAGACAACCCCGCACCCCTTCAATTCGGTCGGTAATGAACTGGTCAGCCTGCTGTTTGAGCATGGGGTCTTCAAACAGTTCGCCGTTGATGTCGGTCAGGAACTGGATCAGTTTGGTGAGGTCGTCGCCCCAGGCCCAGTCTGATTCAGCGTCTGCGAACAGGGCGTATACGCCCGGCTCGCCGGTTTTCTTGTGCTCCAGCAGTTCGTTGGTGACACCACCGTAGGCTGACACCACGAAAATCCGCTGGTAGAGGTCGCTCTTCTTGCGTTTACCAATAATGATATTGTCGCGAACGGCCTCATAATTACTCATTGAGGTACCGCCGATCTTCTCGACGGTATGCTGTGCCGTAGTCATATTTTTGCCTTCGCTATCCTGCGGAATGAATGGTCTGGATGACGGGCGCCTTACGACGCCTCGCTGACACCTTCCTGCATGATTTCATCAACCGACTCGGCCAGCAGGCTGGCTCCCAGGCGCAAGTCCTCCTCGCTGGTGGTCAGCGGCATCAGGCACTTGATGACTTCGTCGTTCGGACCACTGGTCTCGATGATCAGGCCCTTCTGGAAAGCACGCTTGGTAATGGCACCGGTGATGTCCGCATGGGTCGCTTCAATGCCACGCATCAGGCCCCGGCCCTTCATCTTGAACTCACTCGGGTACTTGTCGCAGATCGCTTGCAGGGCGTCGCCCAGCACCTTGGTCTTGGCCTTCACTTCGTTAGCGAAACTGTCGTCTTTCCAGTAGGTTTCTACCGCGGCACGGGCCGTGACAAACGCCATGTTGTTACCACGGAAGGTACCGTTGTGCTCACCGGATTCCCAAACATCCAGCTCCGGCTTGAACAGCACCAGCGCCATCGGCAGACCGTAACCGGACAGCGACTTGGACACGGTCACAATGTCCGGCTTGATGCCAGCAAATTCAAAGCTGAAGAATTCACCGGTACGGCCGTTGCCCGCCTGGATATCATCCAGAATCAGCAGGATATCGTGCTTCTTACACAGGTCAGAAAGGCCTTTGAGCCATTCGGCACGGGCTGCGTTAAGACCGCCCTCGCCTTGAACCGCCTCAACAATCACTGCCGCCGGCAATTCAACACCGGAAGAGCTGTCGGACAGCACCTTGTCCATGATCATCAGGGTGTCGATGTCTTCACCGAGGTAACCATCGTAAAACTGGAAATCAACGCTGCCCAGCGGTGTGCCGACACCACCACGGTGGTGCTTGTTACCGGTTGCAGCAACCGCACCCATGGTGACACCGTGGAAACCGTTGGTGAACGAGATAATACCGGTGCGGCCTTTGACCTTACGGGCCAGCTTCATGGCCGCTTCCACACAGTTGGTGCCGGTGGGGCCAGTGAACTGCATCTTGTAGTCCAGGCCGCGGGGATCCAGGATGTACTTCTTATAGGCTTCCATGAAGTCATGCTTGGCGGTGGTAAACATATCCAGGCCCTGGCTCACGCCGTCCGCTTCGATGTACTCAAGCAGCGCTTTTTTCAGAATATCGTTGTTGTGGCCGTAGTTCAGGGAACCGGCACCGGCCAGGAAGTCCAGGTACTGTTTGCCGTCTTCGGTGTACAGGTGCGCGTTCTTGGCACGGTTAAAAATCACCGGGAAGGCACGGGAATAAACGCGTACTTCAGATTCAGTGGACTTAAAAATTTCCATTGTCTTGCCTCTTAGCATGTCAGGTTCGAGGTAATTGCGCGGGGAGCCTGCTGGTAATACGTGTCGGTCGCAACAAGCCCGCCGTGCGTTGATGTCAGCCCTTTGGCAGGCCCACCTCGGGTGGCCTGCCGGCTGTTTCTAGTCGCTATCGGCGATTCACATCAGTGAATCAGGGCACTCAGACAGGCTTCGTGAAGGGCCCGATGCGCAGCAGGAACTCGGAGTCGTGCTTGCCGCCAAAGTGGGTCTCTTTCTCGAAGTGCTCGTGATAGGTGAGCTCGGCTCCCAGATCACGTGCAAAAGAGCGGAACAGCGCCCAGGAGGCCTCATTGTCTTCGGTAATCGTGGTTTCCAGATGCGTGACATTCTTGCACGCTTCGCGACCCACAATTTCCTTCAGCATCCGCTTGGCGAGGCCCTGTCCACGACCTTTCTCGTGAACCGCCACCTGCCAGACAAACACGGTCTCGGGCTGTTGGGGAGGGATGTATCCGGAGATAAAGCCGACCAGATCGCCTTCCTTCTCCGCGGCCACGCCGGTCTCGGCAAAGTGGCTGCACTGCAACAGGTTGCAGTAAATCGAGTTGGGGTCCAGCGGCGGGCATTCCGCTACCAGCTGGTGGAGCCTGTAGCCATCATCCTTGGTGGGTTTGCGCAAGGCGATGGCGGTGGTATTCGATCCTTCTGATGTCATAACGTGATCAATTCGCTTCAAAAGTTAGAGTTGAATTATATAGACCACAAAATATATTTCAAGTCGCCCCCAACAGCCACCAAGAACTACCGGGGTTCGATTCTTTCAGAATAGACCGAATTGAAGCATTCGCCAGTGACAGACTGGTTACGGAATGGAAGGAAAAACCACATTGCCAGGATCCAGACTGGTTCCACCCACCAGGCGGCTCCGATAAGATACTGCCGCAGGCGAGCCTTCCGGCCACAGCCGGTCAAACTGTGACAGCCAGGCATTCACATCGTAAGCCACAGGCATCAGGGAAACGTGCAAACCGGGCCGCGCCAAGCCCGCCACAGGCTCAGAGAAGGGGCTCGTAAAGCCAATACGGGTAATCAAACCGCGTGGGTCAGAGCGCAGGTTACCCATCCCCGCCGCGCCGTTATTGGTCACCAGGCAAGGGCGCCCATCCACTTCTCCAGACCAGAGAACCGGCAGGCAGGTGTGAGTGCACGCGATCACATCGGCACCGGTGGTGCGAAACCAACTGACCAACTGCCGGTCGTTACCGGCGGTGAATGCTTCATGCGACAACCCCCAGCCCGCCAGCGACTCAGGGTCACCATGCAACACCAAAATCTTTAGGCCTCCAAAGATCAGGCAGCGGTATCTTGGTAATAGCGAGAGTTTCTTTTGGATATCGGGGTGTTGGTCCGCCAGCGCCTGCAGGCGTTCCATCATCTGGTTCGAACGCGCCACTACACCTTGATCCACGTACTCCGGGTAGGCACAACCACAGCCCGCTCCGGCATTGGGAAGCGATAGCTCATAATCCACATTGCCGAGAACCGCAGTATGGTCCAGAACCCGGCTGTTGATCTCCCGGAACAAGGTGTCGTCGGCGTTGAACCAGTTAAAATCGCCATTGAACACCAGTTTGACCCGGTGACCATGGCGCTCCTCCGCCTGCGCCATGGCTTCGATTTCGTCCAGGGCAAAGGGGTTGCCGTACAGCCCGCCGACGATATACAGCACACTCTCGGAGGCATGGGAGGGCTCCCCGCAAAGCGCTTCCGGCCGGTAGCGGTAAGCCAGCGGGCAGCTGCGCCCTTCTGTGTCAGCCATTGCCTGATCCCTCCCGTTTTATCACGCGCCCTCAGCAACCACAGACTTTCCGGCCAGGCGCCGCAGCAGCAAAGGCAGGAAGAAACACGCCGTACAGATCAGAAAGCCGTAGGCATTCACACCCAGCAACATGGCGTAGGCACCATCACCAATCGCCCAGCTGGAGGGAATGAGGCCCGCCGCCAGCAGAACACCCAACCCGAGCCCGGTCCAGAAACTGAGGTGAAAGCTCCAGGGCGACCACTGAGTAAAGCCATAGAACAGGAAAACCGGCGCAAGACCCATCACCATGGTGCCCGAGATGGTCGTGGCCTTGAGGATATCGGTACCTGCGAACATGGGTAGGTTGCCCAGGAAAGCAAAAATAACCATCACCACCGCGCCCACTCGCATACTCGGCAGTTTGTCCTTGGCGCGGCGAGCCAGACGGGGCAAATCCACCGCCAGGGATTTGGCCAGGGACGTGAAAGTGGAATCCAGGGTCGAGCCCGCGGAGGTCATCATCACCACACTCATAAAGAACAACGCCGCCAGACCAAGGGATTGACCGACCGCCGCCGGTGCATTGCCCATGGCTTCAATGCCATTGAGACGCGCATGCACGCCCACCAGACTGAAGATAAACACTGCCACAAAGCCAAGAAGACCCGCGACCACGAAGCTCTTGAGCATGGTCTTTTCCTTGTTCACAAAGCCCCGGTCGGTCAGCACCGGGTCATGGAACGGGTAACTGAACAGCTGCAACAAAGCCACCAGCAGCAGATCGAAGCCGGCGTTCAGGCGGAACTCGCCGTTGGTCAGCAGCGCGCTGGTATCGTTGGCCGGAATAATCAGGAACAACACCGCCCCGACGAAGAACACGAACACAAAGGCCTGAATCACATCGGTAAAGATCGAAGACCGAAGCCCGCCTTTGAGGCTGTACGCCAGGGTAAAAACGGTAAACAGCATCGCCGCAGCGTAGTATTCCCACTCACCAGGCAGGCCGAAATACCCACCGACCACGGCGGTGTTACTCCAGACTTCGTTATACAACCGGATGAGGATCGCCGCCGCAAACGCCAGCGCTGCGAACCGACCAAATCGGGAGGTCAGGAAATCCTGCAGGCTCCTGGCCCCGGTCTGGGTGCGGATCAGGTAGATAACGTAACCCGCCACCGGAATCGACAACCAATAACTGGCATAGGCCAGGCCACCGACCACGCCATACGCCGCCCCAAGATTGGCGGCGTTGGTCACCGATTTGGCAAAGATCCAGCTGATAAAGATACTCGCCGTGAGCGACCACTGGCCCACCGGGTTGCCGTGGTCATCCGCGCCCTTGTAAAACGAATTAGCGTTCTTGCTCTTGGGCGACAGCACGTACATAACCACGCCGTAGACCACCAAGAATCCCCAGAACAGGGAGGCTTCAGTAATGTTCATTTTTTATTCCATTGTTTGGTGCAGGTCATTGAGCGGTGGAGGGGGTTCCAAAACGAAAATCGTGGATTTTCTAATGGTTTTGGAACCCCCTCCACCGCTCAACGCCCCCAACATCGATAACAGCTTCCCGGCAAACTACCGGTGTTCATCAAGGCTGTTGAGGTTGGGGGATACCCTCCAAAACTATTAGAAAATCCACGATTTTCGTTTTGGAGGGTATCCCCCAACCTCAGCAGCCGTAACTCCAAAGCTCCAGAACCCCAGAACTCCGAAACAAGACATCAACCGGGCGCCGAACAACTAGCCCCAAACCGGTAGCAGGAAAAACACCGGTGATGCCGCAACATAATCCGCTCGTCCATGCTCTCAGCCAGCGTGCCGCCCAAGTCGTACTGCGGGTCATCATCCACCAGCGTGCAGGCATACACCCGAACCTGATCTCCCTTCTTCACCAGCATCCGCGTGTAGGTGCACATGAAGTGGGAACGGGCCTCTTTGGTCGGGTACTTCTCCATGCAAGTCTCGGTAATCTCCGGGCTGCCGTCTTCAGATCCCGGCGTGCCCAGGTCCGGAAACGCGGTAAACGCCAGGTTCTCCGGAATGTTCCACTGACGGAAAATCTCACGGAACGCGGCTTCCACCTCCACCGGGTTTTCGCCGGGGTCGGTCTGCCGGGCGATGGACACCTTGAAACCTTGTTCGATCAGCCATTGGATACCGTCCAGTGCCTGGGCAAAGCTGCCTTCGCCGCGATCTTTGTCGTGCCGTGCGCGATCCGGAAAATCCAGGCTGACCCGGAAGTGAATCGGGTAGGGGTTGTCCAGTAACGGCAACACCTGGTGTTGCCGTTTATGCAGCGGCTCGGTGGCGTTGGTCAGCACAAAACAGGGCCGGTGCTGGCTGGCGTAATCCAGGATATTCACGAAATCCCGGATCACGAACGGCTCTCCGCCGGTGAAGGAGAACTGCTCCACGCCCATGTCGATGGCTTCGCGGATAAACGGTTTCACATCGCTGAGCTTCATGCCCGGAATGCGACCATCGCCGGGGTGTGAACCCTCCAGGCAGAAGGGGCAGGCCAGGTTGCAGGCGGTGCCAGTGTGAATCCACAGCTCCTTGAGCTTGTCCGCGTCGATGTATCCCCGGGGGTCGCCGTTGCGGGTGTGGGTCCAGCTGTCGAATGCCCGGGGTTCCAGCACTTCCACGGCCGGAATGCGTTTACTGCGTGCCGGTCGGGTTTCAGTCAGGGGCATAGGTGCTCCTCAATGCTTTTGTATTTTTGCCACCACGGCGCCAGCCGTGGAGCTTCTCCAGCAGCCTCAGAATGCCTTCGGGCGCATGGGCCCGTTTCCATTCACCCGCCGCGTACTTGGCTGACTCATTCCAGGTCGGGTAGGGGTGAATGGTGCCCAGAATCTTGTTCAGCCCCAGGCCATGTTTCATCGCCAGCGTGAACTCGGCAAGAATTTCCCCGGCATGGGCACCCACAACCACAGCACCCAGAATCTTGTCTTTGCCCGGCGGCGTCAGCACCTTGATGAAGCCATGGTCTTCGCTTTCGGCGATGGCTCTGTCCAGATCGTCCAGGCCATAGTGAGTCACCTCGTAGGCAACCCCTTGCTCCTGAGCCTCCGCTTCACTTAAACCAACCCGGGCCACTTCCGGAGAGGTAAACGTCACCCAGGGCATTACCCGGTAATCCACCTTGAACCGCTTGAACTGGCCAAACAGACCGTTCACCGCCGCGTACCAGGCCTGATGGGCCGCCGCATGGGTAAACTGGTACGGGCCGGCCACGTCGCCGCAGGCAAACACGTTGGGATAACGCAAGCTCATGTCGTCTTCCACCGGCACGGTTCCGTTCGGCAAGGTGTCCACGCCAATCGCTTCCAGGTTCAGGCCGGAGGTATTCGCCGCGCGCCCCACCGCCACCAAAACCTGATCAAAGGGAATCCGTATCTTCTCGCCTTCATAATCGCAATAGGCGACCTTCTCTCCATCCTCTATACGGAACTCGGCAGCGGAATGTTTCAACCGGACGTCAATTCCGTCGGATTCAAACTGTTTGAGTACCAGCTCGGAGACATCAGCATCTTCTTTTGCCAGCAATCGCTCGCCTTTTTCCACCTGGGTCACCTGGCAGCCAAGCCGGGCAAACGCGTGCGCCAGTTCCGAGCCAATGGGGCCACCACCGAGCACGAGCAGGCGTTGCGGTTGCTCCTCCAGTTCCCACAAATTATCGGAGGTCAGCGGCTGCATGTCGTTCAGGCCGGGAATGGGTGGCACGGCAGGTTTGCCACCGGTGGCGACGATGATGCTGCGGGCAGTGAGGCGTTCGGTGCGGCCATCATTGTGTTTCACCTCCAGCTCCCAGGGCGACACGAAACTCGCCTCGCCGGAAATGCAGTCCACGCCCAGCTTGCGGTAGCGTTCCGGGGAATCGTGGGGCTCCACTTTTGCGATGACATCCTTGACCCGGTTCATGATGTTCTTGAACGAGCCTTTTACCGGCACCGCCTCCAGCCCGTAACGATTAGCATGGCGCAAGGTGTCGGCCGCCTTGGCGCTGCGTATCAGGGCCTTGGAGGGCACACAGCCGGTGTTCAGGCAGTCGCCTCCCATCTTGTGTTTTTCAATCAGCGCCACTTTGGCTTTCACCGCTGCGGCAATATAGGCAGAGACCAGACCGGCCGAACCGCCGCCAATCACCAACAGGTTGTAATCGAAATGGTCAGGCTTCTGCCAGCCGGCATACACTTTGCGGCGTCGGATGAACCCCACCACAAACTTGGCGATCAGCGGGAACAGCCCCAGCAGGGCAAAGGACAACAACAGGTTGGCCGAGAGGATATCTCCGGTGGACTGGATCTGACCCAGCTGGGTACCTGCATTCACGTACACAAAGGTGCCGGGCAACATGGCAATCCAACTCACCAGGGCATAGGTGCGCAGCTTCATGGCGGTGAGGCCCATGGCCAGGTTGATCAGGAAGAAGGGAAACACCGGCACCAGGCGCAGGGTGGCCAGATAGAACGCGCCGTCTTTCTCGATGCCGCGGTCCATTTTGGCCACCGTTTCCCCATAGCGCTTACGCAGGGTATCCCGCATCAGGAACCGGGCAACCAGAAAGGCCAGGGATGCGCCCACGGTCGACGCAATGGAGACCGCCGCCAAACCGTAAAGGTTGCCGAAGAAGGCACCACCGGCCAGAGTCATGATGGTGGCTCCAGGCAGAGACAGGGCGGTCACAACCACATAGATAACCGCGTAACCTGAGACGGCCAATACCAGATTCTGGTCAATCCACTGCCCGATGGCACTCTGGTGCGACTGGAGGTTTTCCAGAGTAAGAAGTTTGTGGCCGTCGAATCCGAGGAAGATCCCCACGATGGCGGCGATAATCAGAAGAAGTAAAAGCTTGCTGCGATTCATATCCACGCCTGTAAGAATTGAATAAACCAATACGCTGTTATAGCCAAGACACGATCACCGGCTGGATGTTACACAGCCCCTGAACTATTATTTTTGAGCACTCACTACAGAATACCGGAACTTTTACCGATTCCGAAACACTATACAAAGACAAACAGCCATACTGACAGCGACAAGGGACGGAAACCCATGGACACAGCGGCACGCCCGGAACTTGAAACATCACTGATCGACGACCTCAAGCAGGGCGAGCCCAGCGCGTATCGCCGGGCAGTACGTGAATACTCAGCCGGCATGCTCGCCGTGGCCCGGTTTTACCTGGACCACTCCAGCGCGGAAGAGGTTGTCCAGGACTGCTGGGTAACAGTGATAGATGCAATACAGAAATTTGAAGGCCGCTCAGGCCTGAAAACCTGGCTGCACCGCATCGTTGCCAATCGGTGCAAAAACAAACTGCGCTCAAGCAATCGGGAAGTGGCCACGGATTTCTCGGAAAGCCTGGAACCGGAACTGGCTGACCGTTTCAACGCCAAAGGCCATTGGGACCTGCCCCCAAAGCTTCAGTTCCATGAATCAGCCGACAATCTGCTGGAAAACGGTGCCCTCAGCGATTGCCTGGACAAACATTTGTCCGCCCTGCCGGAAACCCAGCGCTCAGCCCTGATGCTCTATGAAGCCCACCAGCACAAATCGGATGATGTCTGTAACATTCTGGATGTCAGTGCCTCTAACCTGCGTGTACTGTTACACCGAGCGAGGCAGAAGATCTTTCTCATGGTGGAGACTTTCCAGGAGACCGGCGAATGTTAATGTGCAGGGGCCTGGCCGAAATCGCCAGTGATTACATTGATGGCGAACTCAGCGGCCGTCAGAATCTGACTGTGAAAATGCACCTGATGATGTGCAAGGACTGCCGGACGTTTATTGGCAATTTGAGGGCCAGCAGCCGTCTGCTCAGCGCACACTCCACCGGTCGGCCCAATGGAGAGTTTTTCAGGCGGATCGACGAGAGGGTAACTGAGGCGCTAAAAAATCGCGCATCGAAAGACAGCGAGTCGGACTAGCACCGCGAATCTTAATCCGCCTCGAAGACGAGGGTGTCCGGATTAAACGTGTACCAGGCAAACCAGAAAGCCCGCGTCGCCGGCAACAGGATACCTGATTCATCACGCAACTCGGCAGACGGTACGTCAGGGTCATAATGCAGCGTTACAGCTTTTCCTCCAATGCGGTCTTCAAGCACGGTACCGTGTTTGGCTAACTCGGGAAACGGCCAGACCTTGCTTTCTCCGTTGTAATTCCAACCCAGCACCCAGGTTTTCGGATGGTACTTCCTACTGGTGTGGGTAACCGGGAAGAAGAGTCGCTCCGAGTGATCGTAATCGCCGTAGGGAGATAAGCGGTAATTCCGACGATGGCCGGTATCGGTGGAAAGCACCAGTCCGTTTGTGCCGACTCGCTCCCTCCAGCGACTCCAGAGTTCATGGCGAATGGCGACGGGCTTCAACTCTTCTCCAACCAAGGGTCCGGAAATCGCACGTCCTTCTATCTGCGACCAGAGCGATTCGGTCTGATGGTCGTACATCAACAGATCACTGTTATATAACAGGCCAGACACTCCAAAGGTCAGTGTGCGCCCTCCGACAACTGGGTCAAAGGCCATACCGGTGCCGCACAGGGGACAAAAGGTAATTAACACCGGCCCCTCGTCGAGGCGATGATTGACAATCTCATGCCAATTCAGAATACCGATCGGGTAAGCGAAGCTGGATTCGCTGGCATCGAAGGTCAGCATGAGGTCATTCTTACGCCAAAGCGACACCTCACCGGGGGACTGAAACGCTGGTTCGTTGACAGACGGAATACCGTCTCTCGGCGGCCCACCGCGCAGGATCTCGCTGACCGGTACTAATGCGCCACTGAGATCAAAGCCATTATTGCGCTCGGCCATGGCAGGCTGCGCGACAAGCAACAGGCCCGCCAGAAAAACCAAGGGTTTAATAAACGGGTTCATGTCACCTCCGGAGACTCTCCAATTGATATCACTCAAGAGACACCGGAACAGGCCGTTTGTTACATGAAGCCGTATACCCGGGAACTGCGAACCTTATCGTAAACCTGCAGCTCCGCCGCCAGTTTCGTGGCACGCCATGGCGTCCCATGGCTAACCCCTCGCCCTGCTGCTGCGCGAATTGGCCTGTTGACCTGTAACATTCACCCCGTTTGCCTGTCCTTAATACCAACAACATATGTTCAACCGGAGTAACGATGTTGTTGAACCGCCTGTTTAGGCTGATCGACTACTCGAAAAGCCGGTCGCCCCAACAGGCTGGTATCATTTCTGGGCTGGGGCGTCAGACTGAACGAGAGGAGAAACAACCGACCAATGACCTTCCGATTTGCCATCGTTGCCGTGGTATTGACGGCACTTGCGGGGGCCTGGTGGTTGCTACAGAGCCTGGGAATACCAACAGAACTGTCACCTGGCAGCCTGTCGGCCTGGCTCAGCAGCCAAGGCGCAAGCGGCCCGCTGTTGCTCATGCTGTTGATGATGATCGCCGTCGTAGTTGGGCCCATTCCCACGCTGCCGGTCAGCGCAACGGCCGGGCTTGCCTTCGGCGTTGTGTGGGGTACTGCAATTGCTGCGGCCGGCGCATTGGTCGGTGCCATGGCGGCCTTCTGGATTGCCCGAAGCCTGGGCCGTGAGGCAATCTGTAAACGATTTCCGGACAATCCGATACTGGCCAGGGACGGCTCTCAACGTTTTCTGACCATTGCAGTGCTCCTGACCCGGCTGATTCCCGTGTTCTCATTCGCCCTTATTAGCTACGCCGCTGGTGTGACGGCCATCAGGGCCTGGCGTTTCGCCGTCGCGACTCTACTGGGCATGCTCCCAATGACAGTCGTCTTCGCAGGGCTGGGAAATACCATCAAGCTCAACCCCATGCTGACCGTGCTGGCTGGCGCCGCCATTCTGGCCGCCATGGCATGGTTACCCTGGTCAATAAGCCGACGACCGGATTCAAAACTGGCCCGCTGGCTGCAAATTAATGAGTGATAGAAAAGTCGAGCCCAACTCCACCAAGGGGTTTACAACTCGACCAACAACTCAGGCGTCATACCTACTCAACGCCGCAATGGAGGTAAGCCCGCTTAATGGCAATTGCCGTTTTGTGACTTACTTCTTACTCCGGCCCTCACCAATCGCCCATTCCTGACAACCACCACTAAGGAGTTGCCATGAAAAATAACGTACCCACGGACCAAAGATACTTGATGATTGCCGCACTGGCCGGCGGTTGGGTTGCCGATGCCGCGAGTCTTGGACTTCACTGGCTATATGACAGCACGCGCATTATGGAGGTCGGTGGCGACGCGCCGGAGTTCCTGCCGCCAAAAGCCGGGTATTACAGCCAAGGCTTTGGCTATTTTGCACATGAGGGCAAACAACCTGGGGACATCAGCCACTACGGTGCCGCTACCAGGGTGCTGGCTGACAGCCTGCTGGCCAGTGAAGGCCGACTGGATATCCGGGACTACCAGCGGCGCTTCCGGGCCTGTTTCGGCCCTGGCGGCAACTGGTGCGGGTTCCTGGACAACCCTACCCGCATTACTTTGGAAAACCTGACAACGATTGAACACAGGGCCATTAACCATGCCCTGTCGACAGTCACCACTACGCTGACGGAACGGCAGCAAAAAGTGCTGATTCAGAAGGTCATACCCTATACCCGCCGCCTAACCGGCGACCAGCTTACGGAACCGGTCAAGGAAGCCATCAGCCTCACCTATCAGGAGCCGGAAATACAGGACGCCGGCCTTCACCTGGCAAGGACCATAGACGAGCAGCTGGTTCCTGAAAGCGGTGCCGATGACCTGCAACTACCTGCCATATCCAAACTGTCGCCTCTGGTCGCCTGCTATTGCGGCAGCGAAGACTTATTGGATGTGGTCGAGGCGGCAGTCCGGGTCACCAACCACAACGATGAGGCCGTCGCGTGGGCTCGCTGCGCCGCTCGACTCCTGGATCATCTCTTCCAGGGCGGCTCCATCAACGAGGCGCTTGATCTGGCAGCCCCGCTGGCTCCGGATTCTGATCGTCTTTGCCAGGCCCGGTCCGGTTCCAGACTGAATGCCCGGAGCGCCGGTGACACCTTTGGCCGCACCTGTTATCTGCATGAGGCAATGCCCGTGATCTTCCATATTCTCAGCCATGCAGGCAGTTTTTCCGAAGCCATTCGCGCCAACATTCACTGCGGCGGCGACTCCTGCGGCAGGGCATGGATCATTGGTCCGGCCATGGCCGCCATTCATGGTGTTGGAGGCGAACAGGGTATACCTCTGAGTTGGCTGACGCGCCTGACCGATGGCTCGCATATCCTCGGCAAACTCGAATCGCTGATATACGGCAACTGGCCAGAACAGAGCCCACAGACAGAGCCGTCTACTTGCCCTATACATTAATACGCCAATTGACCTCGAAGTCTTCGAAGGACCGTCGAACCTCGAACATCAATCCCTCACCCTTGAGCATAAACTCCACGAGTTTGAGCTTAGCTTAGGGCCTGCGCCAGGGTGAGGGTGTACTGCAACTACCCTCATCGTGGTCGGAAAAGGGAATCAGCTCAGTTTCTGGCCGACGGACACGGCGCCCCACAGGGCGCGCACGCCGCCTCATCTCTCTGGGAAAGCGCGGTCTGCACATTGCCTTGGCCCGAATTGAAAGCAAAAGTCGGACTGTTGAGGTGGTCCACCAGAATCAAAACGAGAATGATCCCGAGCGCCACCAGGATACGGGTTCGGCTGTAGGCTCTTTCCATACTGTCGACATTCCCCTCAGTTTGGCAGCCGGAACCAGGGCCGCAGCCGGATTCCGATCAGTGAGCCTGCGAAGGCACATGCAAACCACACCCAGGCGTGCAGGCTGGCGGAGGCAATGCCGGAAAACAGCGCCCCGATGTTGCAACCAAAGCCCAAACGGGCACCATAGCCGAGCAGCAAGCCACCCACCACGGCAGCCAGGAACTGGCGGCCTTCGGGGCGGTTGCGGCTGGCTTCGTTAAACCGGTTGGCCAGGCCTGCGGCAAGCATGGCGCCCAGTAGAAGCCCGAAATTCATTACCGAGGGAATGTTGGTGAGCACAGAATCTTTCAGGGCCATGGCGGGGTAGTCCCAGGTCCAGAACTCGAACTGGGACATGTTAACGCCCACCACTTCCAAAGCCTTGGCACCCCAGACGTTAAAGGCAAAGGTGATGCTCCAGGGCGCGCCGCCAATGGCGAGGGTGAGGGCATTGCCGACGGCCAGAATCAAGATGGCCCAGGTGAAAGGCCAGCGGCCACTGAGCAATGTTCTGAATACACCGTGGCTCTGGCCTTTCCACAGAAGTTCATCGCGCTCGATGGTTCCATGGGCCTTGCGCTCAATGCGGTTGACCCACCAGGCGATCAAACCGAGCCCAACGAACTGCACGAGAATGGCACCGCTTACGCCAAAACTACTGACCAGTGGTACCGGATCAAACCCGGGTTGGTCCAGCCACCAGGGCAAGTGGATGGAGCCGAGTACTGCGCCCACAATAAAAAACACCAGAGTCACAACCATTCGGATATTGCCTGCGCCTACGGTGAACAGGGTGCCCGAACCGCAGCCTCCACCCAGCTGCATACCAATACCAAATATGAACGAGCCCACTACCAGGGACGTGCCCACGGGCGCCACGGCTCCGACCAGTCCAGCCTGACCACTGTGAAGCATGGGCACCATGATCAGGGAGCTCAACCCGAACAGCAGCAGCTGAGCCCGCATGCCGGCGCCACGCTTTTTCACAACCAGGTTGCGCCAGCCGGCGGTAAAGCCAAAGGCACCGTGGTAAAGCGCCATGCCCAACACGGCGCCAATGATGAACAGCGCCACCATGAAGGGAGCGGTTTCCAGCCAGATCAGACCACCCAGCAAGGTAAGACCAAGCAGGGCCGTCGACACGATAAATCGGTCGAACTGCCACCCGGGCTCTTGCAGCCCGCGCTGGAGAACTGCGGAATCAGACATGAGCACTCACTTTTTCAGTTCAGTTGAACAAATCCAGCAGCTTACCAAGACCTTTCTTCGCCACCTGCAACGGTCGGTTGCTGTCCTGTGACCACTCCGCCATGGATCCATCGTACAGGGCAACCTCTTGAAAGCCCGCCAGCTCACTGAGCACAAACCAGTCTGTGGCCGCCCAGTGCCCTGTATTGCAGAAAGCAATAGTGCGAGAAGCGCGGTCTAGCTCTGCCCGATTCACTCGCGCGTTAATATCATCCGCATTCAAATACCAGACTTGGTTCTGCTGGCCAAGAAAATCAGAGTGGGGAAGGCTTCGAGAACCGGGAATCGTACCTGGCGCTCTGGCAGCCGGCGACTGCGTTTTGCCAGTGAAGTAGTCGCCCGGGCGCGCATCCACCAACTGGGCCTGACTGTTACGAGCCGCTTCAACTTCGTCTAGTGACGCGATCAGGTCCGATTGGAGCACTCCTTCGAACTGTGCGATGTCCCGACGCTCACCTTGACCATGAGCAACCTCCAAGCCTGCCGCCTGCCAGCCGGCAAAACCGCCGTTAAGAATAGTAACCGAATCGTGGCCCAATACACGGAACGTCCAATAAACCCGGGCCGCACTGCCAAAGTCTGTCGCGCCGGTACCTGCTGGCACGATAACGACCGTATCGCCGTTGCTGATACCCAGACTGCCAATCAATCGCTCAAGACTGGCGACAGGTGGCAACAGGCCAGCAACACCACCACGACTCTCCCGCCAACCATCACCTGTGTAACTACTGTAAATAGCGCCGGGAATGTGGGCCTTCTCAAAGCTACTTCGATCACCGCCATTGTCAATGGGGGACCTCACATCCAGGACAACCAGATCTTCCCTTGCCAAATTCTGGAGCAACCAGTCGGAATCAACGAGCGGCTGAATATCGGGCTTTCCGTAAGCCAGATGCGATGCCATAAAAAAAGCAAAGAACACAATTAAGCGGATCATGCTGCAGGGCCTCCATATGACCGTTCTTGAATGATCATTATGAATCGATTGAATTGCAATTCCCAGCTCCCGAATGGCTTGGGTCAGACTTCAAAGCTAGCGGCGAATCTCTGGAAAGTTTTCAGGCGTATTCAGACTCCAGTCGTAGTCGATGTAGCTTAGCCCGGCGGCGCTTCTGACACGCTCTGACACCTCAGGCGTCGCCCACTCCAAAATGAAATCCCGATTCGATCCGGAAGCCTCCTGAAAATCCTCCTCGTACCACTTGAACAGCTCACTCACGTACAAACGGCCGGATTCAACCCGGAGATGGCGTTCGGTGCTCAATGCCCGCCGGGTATTCTCGGCCAGCAATGTCTCCAGGTTCGCCGCGGTATAGATCTCTGCCCTTAAAGGCGGGCAACCCACAGAGGCGCAGTTGACGGCAAAATGCACCCTCGCGTCTTTCCAGCCACGGGCCTGGTAGTCATCGCCCAGAAGAATACCTTTCTCGATGTCATTCAAGCTGTAAGCCTGTCCAGCCACCGTAAAGTTGGTGCGGCCGAAGACATTCTTCACAAACGGATTGATTCGGCCGCCGTAATCCCACACCGAAGACACCAACTGGCCATTCGGCCGTTCAGTCAGAATCTGGACAATCATGAAAAAGTTATAGGCGTTGATCCAGAACGCGACTGCGTGCTCCCGCGAATCGAGCTGGCTAAGATCAAACGATGCCAACCGCTCCCGCTGCTGCTCAAGGCGTGGTTGCGTCTGGTCATCTGCCAAAGCCGATTGGTAATCAAAGGCAGAAACCAGACCATTGCCTGGCAAGGTGTGCTCAATCAGATGATCAGCGACCAGCTGCTGGAATGGCTCGTAGGGATCAGTCTCCGCCAGCACACTGCCAGCTAGAAACCAGAGCGAGAAAAGTGTCGGGATAAATTGCCGATTAATAGTCATTACAACTCCTGTGTTTGGTTGACAGGGTATACCGACACAGCTCGGAATAGATTGTTACGTGATCACCGCGATCGGCCGCCATTAAATCGGCCGATCGCGGTGCTGAATCATGCCTTCTTCCACTCAAACTTCTTGAATGGCTCGTCTACCGGCGTTTTGGCGATGTGATTGATGTAGTTACTCATGATCTTCTGGGACAACGTCATGATCACTTCCAGAACGTGCCGGTTATCGAAGCCTGCTTCGAAAAACACGTTCAGATCGTCTTCACTCAAGTTGCCCTGCTTGCGCATGACCGCCAGAGTGAAATCACGCAGCGCTTCCAGTTTGTCATTCGGAAGGGGTGTCTCGTCACGCAGGGCATTGGTAATGTCGTCCGACACTTCCATCATCTTGGCGATCCCGGTGTGAGCGGGAACACAGTAGTGGCAAGCGTTCTCAACGTTAATGGTCTGCCAGACCACAGTCTTCTCGTCATTGTTAAAACTGCTTTCCAGTACCAGTTGATGCAGTTTCTGGTAGGCCTCAAGCACTTGCGGCGATTCAGCCATCACCGCATGCAGGCTGGGAATCATACCGAAGTTCTTCTGGGAATTTTCCAGCAAAGGCTTGGCTGCCTCTGGGGCGGACTGAATATCATGCAGTTTGAAATCTGCCATTGCGGTACTCCAATCAAGTTTATGAATGATCACTCAACAATCGGAGACTATCTGTTTCTGAGCAATCACTCAAGGTATAGTTGAGTGAACATTCAAAACTCACACGAAGGCGGTGTTGTTATGCCAAGACCTCCAAGCTATGACCGGGATACAGCCTTGGCCAAGGCTGTCAGTCTGTTCTGGCACAAGGGCTATCACGGCAGTTCAATGAAGCAGATTGAGCAGGCGCTGGATATGCGCCCGGGCAGCATCTACGCCACGTTTGGCAGTAAAGATGGCCTGTTTTCTGAAGCCCTGGCCAGTTACGCCCAACAGGGCGGGGTTGATCTTTCAGAGCACATGGCCGGCTATGACAGCATTGTCGAAGGGTTGCAGGCGTATCTTCGGAAAATCGCGAGCAGCTGCACAGACGTTGACTGCGCCCCCGCACGCGCCTGCCTGATCGTGAAAACCCTGCTGGAGGCCAGCAGCACCAACCCGGCACTGTATTCACAGGCCCAGAGTGTGCTGGCCGCTATTGAAACGTCCTTTGCCGAGCTGCTGGAAAGTGCGAGGACTCAGGGAGAAATTGCCGCCAAAACCGATTGCCGGCGGCTGGCGAGGCTGCTTCAGAGCCAGATTATGGGGCTGCGCTCCATGGCTGAGCGCAACCTGTCGGCCACCGAGCTGGAACAGCTCGGCGACGACATGGCGGCGATTCTGGAGAGCTACAGGGTAAGAAACTAAACCCGTTTGGCCATAGTCCATTCAAAGGGCCGTCATCGGAACCTTACCGAACCGGGCCGTTGAACTGCTCCAGAAACGCCGCTGGCAGGGCGTCGATAACTGGCCGGGCGTCACCGGCCAGCTCCGGGTTGGGGTGATCCGGCTCCCGGCTCAGGGTAACCGGCGATTCCGACCAGTGTAGAAGCTCCAGTTTGCCGTCAGCCTGCTCAACCAGCGCCGTACAGTGCTCCACCCAGTCACCATCGTTGCAGTAGAGTCCTTCTTCACTGCGAAGAAAGCCTGCCGAGTGGATGTGGCCGCAGATAAAACCGTGGTAATGACCTTTCTCTGCAGCCGTCAGCGCCGCCAGCTCGAATCGCCGGATAAAGGTTCGGGCCTTGCCAATTCGGCATTTGATCCAGGCCGCCAGCGACCAGTAAGGCTTGCCTTGAAGCCGACGCAGGGCGTTGAACCAGCGGTTCAGGCGCAGCAACAGGCCGTGGGCGCGGTCTCCCACCAGCAGCATCAGCGGGCTGCAGCGCACCACCTGGTCGAACTGGTCGCCATGGCAGACCAGAAACTGACGACCGTCGGCGGTGGTGTGCACTGCCTTGTATTGCAGCTCTATGCCGGAGAAGGTCTGACCGCAGAAGCGCCGGAAAAACTCGTCGTGATTGCCGGGAATGTATACCACCCGGGTACCGGTGGCGGCGAGCTCCAGCAGCTTGTGGATAACCTGCCGATGACTGTCCGGGAAATGGGCCCGGCGCTGCATGGCGATCAGGTCGATAATGTCGCCTACCAGGTACAGCGTCTGGCAGCGAACGTTGTTGAGGAAATCCAGCAGGTAGTCGGCCTGGCAATCGGCCGTTCCCAGATGAACATCGGAAATGAATACGCTGCGATACGCTCGCATGGTGCCTCCCGTGGTGTCAGGCCTGCCTTCGGTTTCCTGTAACAACCTTGGCAAGCTCCGGTGACACCCGGGTGACAATGGCAAGTCAGTTTTATGAAGTCGGGCGAAGAACCGTCCGCCCGGCGACAAACAGCGTCAGCGCAGATCTGGATTGAGAGTGTAGGTGCCGGTCACCCTGGCACTGGCCAGCACATGGCCGGCCATCGCCTGGCGCACATCGTTCCCATCAAACTCACCTTCCAGACCAAGACTGTCCACATCCAGCGCGTGCACTTCAAAATGGTAGTGGTGGATGATCTCGTCGTTCCAGGGCGGGCAGGGGCCGTCATACCCGGCATAGGTGCCCGCCATGTCCGGGTTGCCGGCAAGGAACTGGGTGTAATTATTCACGCCCCGAACGCCAATCGGACCCGGCCCATGGTCCTTGCCCTTGGGCAACACGCCGTCACTGTCTTCGCCCTCCGGGATGCGGCCGATATTGGCGGGAATGTCGGTCAGCAGCCAGTGGAAGAAATCCACCCGGGGCAGGTCGGCGGGCACGGTTTTGCCTTCCTGATTCACATCATCGGCTACGCTGGGCACATCCGGGTCAAACATCATCACCACAAAACTCTTCGTACCCTCCGGTGCCCCAGACCAGACCAACTCGGGGTTTCGGTTGGGGCCAAAGCTCATGTGGTCCTGCTCGCTGAAAACCCCAAAGGCAAACTTCTCTGGAATGGGTTGTCCCTCTTCTACACCACGAACCTCTAGTTTCACGATCGTCTCTCCTGTCGAGCGGCTTTTGATTAATTCAGCCATCGCCGAATGATACGGGACCGGCCGGTGTTCCGGTTTTATCAACCACGTCAGGTCTTTGTCCAGATTAGCAAACTAGCGGCGGAAAACACGGCTTCTGCGCTCAGGTGTAACCCAAAGCACCCGCCAGACAACACTTCTGTCCAATTGTCATCCCGGGCCGTCAACGTTAGTATAACGGTGTTAGCAGCCTACCTTTTGTGTTCACAGGTCAGACTGATCAGAGCAGACAGCCAAGCGTTTTCCCGCGAGAGCGCTTGGCTCTCATCTTCTGAAGGTCTGACTGTTATGGAAAACCTGCATCATATTGTTGTCGTCGGCGGTGGCGCCGGAGGCCTGGAACTGGTCACCAGCCTCGGCAACAAACTCGGCAAAAAAAACAAGGCTCGCATCTCCCTGGTCGACGCCGGCTTGACCCACGTCTGGAAACCTCTGCTGCACGAAGTGGCCTCCGGCTCACTGGACGCCAGTGCCAACGAAATTAATTACCGGGCCCACGCACGGAAACATCACTATGAATTTCAGCTGGGGCGCATGAACGGCCTTGATCGGGCGGCCAAGGAAATCATCATCGCGCCGTTCCTGGACGAAGAGGGCCACGAGGTGGTGCCCGAGCGTCGGATTCAATACGACACCCTGGTGATCGCCGTGGGCAGTACAGCCAACGATTTCGGCACACCCGGCGCCCAGGAACACTGCCTGTTTCTCGACAGCCTCAGGCAAGCAAGGCGATTCCATAACCTGATGCTCAACGCCTTCCTGCGCAAAAACCACGAGGCCAATCAGGGCAAACCCCATACTCTGAACATCAGCATCATCGGCGCTGGCGCCACGGGTGTGGAGCTGGCTGCCGAGCTGCGACTGGCATCCAGGGAATTGCCGGTATACGGCATGAACCACCTGCAGTCCTCGGATGTTTCCATCAGCGTGATCGAAGCGGCAGACCGGATTTTGCCGGCCCTGCCCGGGCGCCTGTCAGCGGCAGCCACCCGTGAACTGGAACGCCAGAAGGTGAAAGTACTGACCGGGCAGCCAGTCAGCGAAGTGCGTGAAAACAGCCTGGTCATGAAAGACGGCACCGAATTGCCATCCGAAATGACCATCTGGGCCGCGGGCATCAAGGCTCCCCCGTTTCTGGCGGAGCTCGGCGGCCTGGAAACCAACCGCAGCAATCAGCTTCGGGTAGAACAAACTCTGCAAACCACGCGGGACACAGACATCTTTGCCTTCGGTGACTGTGCTGCCTGCCCGCAGCCGGGCTCTGAGCATACGGTGCCACCAAGGGCTCAGGCCGCACACCAGCAAGCGGACGCTCTGTTCAAGACCCTGTGCAACCGCCTGCAGGGCAAAGACCCGGTACCCTTTGTCTACAACGACCACGGCTCACTGATCAATTTCAGCCGTTACACGACGGTCGGCAACCTGATGGGCAACCTGTCTGGTCGCAGCATGTACGTCGAAGGGAAGGTGGCCAGGTTGTTCTATGTGTCCCTGTACCGGATGCACCAGGTTGCCCTGCACGGGTTCCTGCGCACGGGCATTATCTGGCTGATGGACAAGATCAGCCGAGCGATGCATCCTCGCCTGAAGTTGCATTGAATGATGACCTGAATACTGGAATTTCCGAACGCGGCTATTTCGGCAGGGCGATGACCTCAATCGCCCTGTAGTCATCGTGGGTCACGCGGTTTATTCCCATCGCGCGCTGGGTATTCAAATACTCGGTAAGCATTGGTGAAGGTGTTGTCAGTAGATCAATTACCCGGCTGCGAACTTCCTCGCAAATCCCACTGCGGAATACAAACGGGTCATAGTGAAGCGGTGCAGAGCGCCAGAGAACGGTTAGAGTATTCTTATCAATCACGCCGCGCCTGTAGGCTTCATCTGCTCTTGAGCTGGAAACAAAGGCTGCATCCGCCTTGTTATCCAGCAACGCCATCAATGCCTTATCATGGCTGCCCGCGTAAATGTTTGCGCCAAAGAAATCGGAGAACGGCTCGCCGATAGTCGTGGCAAACTCTTTCTTTGGAACCAGGGCCCCCGATGTACTGGAGGGGTCGGTCAGCAACACCTGGGCATGTCTCAGGCGCTCAATGCTATCTATTCCTGCCGCTTTTGGAACCACCAACAACGAGTAATAGAAACTTCCCTTTGGCGTAAAGAACCCGGCCTCTGTGGTTAATGACGCAAAGGCATCCAGGCCCGAATCTTGAGCGTGGGCGATAACATAGGACGCCGGCCCCATGACGGCCAGATCGACACCGCCCGAGAGTAAGCCATCCATCACGCTTTCGTAGGAAGTTGCTCTGACCAGCTCAACTGGCATTCCAAGCCCCTGTTCTAACAGCATGATTAACGGCCGATATTCAGTGCGCTGCTGGTCAATGTCTTTTTTAGGAACCATGGTGAAGGTCAATCGGTTCATGCTGCAGGATTTGACCTCCTGAACGGCTTCTGCACGGGAGAATGGTGCAAAAGCCACGAAGACAAGCCCTAGAGTCAACATCAACAACCTCATGCGCTGGCGGCCTCCTCTGCAAAGGTTCTGAGAAACTCTGGTATTTGCTCTGCGGGCATTGGACGCCCAAGGTGATAGCCCTGAGCGATATCGCAGCCGGCGACTTTCAGGTGCACCAGCTGTTCACGGGTTTCTACCCCCTCGGCCACCACCTTGAGCGCCATTCGCTTGGCCAGAATAATGGTTGAGGACACAATGGGACTGTCATCGTGGCTGTTTGATATTCGATTGATCAGGCTTCGGTCAATCTTCAGCTTGTCTACCGGTACCGCCTCGAGGTGGGCAAACCCTGCATAACCGGTGCCGAAATCATCAAGACTGAGCCGGATACCTGCCCGCTTGAGGCAGTGCAGACTTTCGACGGCCCGGCCCTCCAGCATGGCGGTTTCCGTAATTTCCAGCTCCACCAGGTCTGTCGTCAAGTCGTGTTCAGCCACCATCGCCAGGACCTCTTTACAGAATTCCGGCTGGGCAAGCTGTATCGGGGAAACATTGACTGCAACTGGCTTTGAGCTACCGTATTTCTGTTTCCAGTCAGATATCTGGACACACGCCGATCGAAGTACTTCCATACCCAGTGCCACCACAAAGCCCGTTTTCTCGGCGACAGGAATAAACCGATCCGGATAAAGCAAACCAATACCTGGATGCTGCCAGCGCACCAGGGCCTCATAGCCGATGACTTCCATACTCTCCAGACACACCAGGGGCTGGTAGTGCAGCACGAACTCCCGTTTTCTGAGAGCCTCGGCGAAGGCTTGTTCCAAGTGAAATTCTTCCACATCAGCTACATTCAATGACTGGTCGAAAAAGCGATATTGGCCACGCCCGGCTTTCTTGGCCGAGTACATGGCAGCATCAGCGCATTTCGTCAGTTCATCAATACTCTGGCCATCCCGAGGACTGATGGCGATACCGATGCTGGGACTGTTAACCAGTTCCGTGCCTTCCAGCATGTAGGGAGCGGACAAGTGCGCAGTCAATGCTGAGGCCCACTGCTCAATGTCTGCCTCACTGCGATCGCCAGCCAGCAACACCACAAACTCATCACCGCCGAAACGAGCGGCGATGTCACCTGTTCCAAGCATTCGCTGAATACGACCCGCGACCGCTTGCAACAACAGATCGCCGATATGGTGACCGAGCGAGTCATTAATGGATTTGAAACGGTCCAGGTCAATGAACAGCATCGTTGATAACTTACGCTGTCGGCGTTGTTCCAGCACCAGCGAATCCGCCACATCCAGAAACTGGCGACGGTTGAACAGACCACTGAGATGATCAATGGAAGCGGCACGGCTACTGCGGGCATGCTCGGTCTCAAGACGCCCAATCAGTCGCTGGTTGTTCCGCTCCGACAACCGCAATGCTTCCATAACCCGTTGCTGCTGGGTCAGGCTACGAATGAGCCAGAACACAATGCCCAGAACCAGTAACGTCATCACGCTATTAGCTACCAGTTGCTTGTTCCGGCCAGGCGTAATCGGTGCAAAGATTTCATAATAGGGCTGGGCCACACTGACGGTGAAACCGTTAGCTGGACGGGTAACAAAAACGTACTGGTAACGCTCGCCCGCCAGCTCCAGCGTGGCTTCTCCGGTGACAACACGACCTTCACCTGCAATTTGAACTTTTGGAACCTGTGGACCTCCGACCACAATGCCGCTTTCATTGGCGCGCATCCACTCACCACCCCTGGAATCCAAAATCTGAATAAAGCCCGCGCCCAGCTCAACATTCTGTATAAGCCCTGCCAGGTAGGCGATGTCCAGCTCAATCAATATCAATCTTGAGGATTGGGACACGTCTGTCAGCCTGAGCGGAACCAGGAATGGCAATCGCCAGGCAGGTTCTCCCGGCGCGTATGCAGGATCCGCAACTCGGTCGGGAAGCACAGGCGCAGATCCAGTTCCGGCAAAGTGCGTCTCAGTTCCAGCCAACCAACTACCAAGCTTTGACCGTGCTGAACCCAAATGACTGGTATAGATCAGATCTCCAGATAAGTTGTAAACACTGAGCCGGTTGAACACCGGATCTTCTGCCAGAAGGGTCAGAAGCCGAGTTTCTGCCCCTTGATGCGCGATGACATCGTCAGTCACCAAGCTACCCATGGCCTTGGCACGATCAGTCATCTGCTTTAGGCTCTCCGACACAATTAACGCCAGATTGCGGTTCTCGGACAGCCTCGCATTGAGTGTTTCTGCCTTTGTCGATGATCCTTGCCAAAGAAATAACACCCAGAGGAACAAAACGATAATCACCCCAAGTGCCAGCATGGTTAGCTGAACGCTATTAAGGGGGGTATCGGACTTCGTTGTCATCAAGCTAGAACCTGGAGAAAGGGGATAGATTACAGGCAGCCTCTCCAGTGGCCGTACTAATCCTATGAACTGAGCGTGCCGTTTGGCCGGCCAAACTCAGATGCCTCGAACACTAATCGCCTAGTGTGGCAGTTGCATTACAGGCCGGCTTTGTTAACAGATTCACAGCCAGGACACAGGGGCCAACCTCGGAAATCCTAAAAAGGTTGGGGGGTGGAAAATTGCAGACTATGCAGAGATAGTGTCTTGGAGCGGGCGATGGGAATCGAACCCACGTCGTAGGCTTGGGAAGCCTCTGCTCTACCATTGAGCTACGCCCGCCTGCATAATGATTGCCACAGCAATATAGGCCCGGACCAGCGTCCGGGCAAGTCCCTTTGGTCAGGAGTCTAATGGATCCCACGTTTACTCTGATTGGCGCCTTGATGCTTGTGTTCAGCATCGTTCTCAGCCCGCTTTCAAGCAGGGTCGGCATGCCGGTGCTGCTGGTTTTTCTGGCTGTTGGCATGATGATGGGCGAGGATGGACCGGGCGGCATCCAGTTCAATAACTTTGAGCTGGCTTTTCTTATCGCCAATCTTTCACTGGCCGTTATCCTGCTGGATGGCGGAATGCGCACCCGGGTAGAGACCTTCCGGGTAGGTCTGCGGCCAGCCCTGGTACTTGCCACCCTTGGCGTTGCCCTGACCGCGGGTGGCGCGGCCATCGTGGCATGGTGGGTATTCGATTTGCATTGGATGATGGCTTTGTTGATCGGGGCCATTATTTCCTCAACGGATGCCGCCGCTGTCTTTTCTCTGCTGCAGGGCCGGGGCCTGCACCTGAACGAGCGGGTCAGTGCCACCCTTGAGATCGAATCTGGCAGTAACGACCCGATGGCCATTTTCCTCACCCTGATGCTGGTGACCTTGATTGGCCAACATGAGCAGGGGTCCATTCTCTCGGGCCTGATCATGCTGGTACAACAGTTCGGCATCGGCGCTGCAGCCGGCGTTCTGGGTGGCTTTCTGGTGGTGGAACTGGCCAATCGGATGCGTCTGACCCCGGCGCTGTACCCCCTGCTGGTGGGCGCGGCCGGCATTTCGGTGTTTTCTGCCACCAACGCTGTCGGTGGCAGCGGATTCCTCGCCATTTACCTGTGCGGTGTGGTTATCGGAAACCGCCATGTCCGGATGATGCCAATGATTCTTCAGGTGCACGACGGCATGGCCTGGCTGGCACAGCTCTGCCTGTTCCTGATGCTCGGCCTGCTGGTGAGCCCATCAGACCTGATCCCCCTGGCAGGCGCCGGTTTGGTGCTGGCTCTGGCGCTTATCTTTGTTATTCGGCCATTAACCGTGCTGATCACGCTCTGGCCATTCGGCTTCAACCGGCGGGAGCTGGGCTTTATCAGCTGGGTGGGCCTGCGAGGCGCGGTGCCCATTGTTTTGGCGCTGTTCCCGATCATTGCCGACCTGCCAGATGCGCAACTGGTTTTCCACGCGGCGTTCTTTATCGTTCTGGTGTCGCTGATTGTGCAGGGCACCACCATGGCACCTCTCGCCCGCAAGTTGCGGCTTGAAGTTCCCGCCGGCGAAGATCCCTACCGGCGGCTACCACTGGATGCGCCCGCCGCTGGCGACCATGAGCTGATGCTGTTTCCACTCCGGGGCAAGGGTTGGGACAAGCCCAGAGCCCTTGGCCAGCTGCGCCTGCCGGAGAACACCGCCGTAGCCGGGGTGTTTCGCGACCGCAAGTGCCTTCAACCCACCAAGGACCTCGAAGTGACCGCCGGCGATATGTTGGCCATGTTCGCCACGCCGTCGGTTCTGCCCGATCTCGGCAAGGCACTGAGCGGGCGGCAAGCTCCGAAACACCTGGCAGAACGAGCCTTCTTCGGCGACTTCGTGCTGAACGGAGATGCCTTGCTCGGCGATGTGGAACAGGTCTATGGTATCGAGTTCGACGAGTTGCCTCCGGAGTTGTCGCTGGCCGAGTGTTTCGCCAAACGCACCAAGGGGCATCCGGTCGTTGGCGACACCGTCATATTGGGGCCAGTCACGCTCGTGGCCCGGGCCACCGAAGCCGACCGGGTAACCAAGGTTGGCCTGAAAATGGATGCGTGACGCCCGTCCGGTTTGTGCAGGAAAACCAAAAACCGTAACAAAACCCCTTATCAATCCTCCTGCTGGCTATGTTATAAACACACGTGAACAAAGTTTAACCATCCAGCGACCTGTGCCAGCATCATGATCTTCAGAGTTTTTCTATCACTAATGCTTGTCGTATTGCCCGCCATGGCCAGTAGCTCGGAGTTGCTGGCCCGGGCTGATACCCGCATGGCCATGCCCGGCAGCGAACCTACGCTGGAAGAGCACCTGAACATCACCAAGGTTCTGGTGCGCAAAAGTGAGCGCAGGCTTTATCTGTTGAGCGGTGAGCACAAGGTGCGCAGCTATCGGATTTCATTGGGAGGCAATCCGATAGGACACAAGCTGTATGAGGGTGACAAACGAACGCCAGAAGGGGATTACATTCTCGATTGGCGCAACGCGAACAGCGATTTCTACAAGTCCATCCATATATCCTACCCTAACGCCCGTGACCGGGAGCTGGCCGAAGCCTGGGGGCTTAATCCCGGCGGCAGCATCATGATCCACGGACTGCCCAACGAAGCGGGCGACCTTGCCTTCGCGTATACCGGCCTGGACTGGACCGAAGGCTGTATTGCGGTCACCAATGAAGAGATGGATGAGATCTGGGCACTGGTCGACAACGGCACCCCCATTCGGATTCTTCCCTGACCACAGAACCCACCCCGTTCATGACGGGAGTATTAAGTTGTTGTCATAGCCTAAGAAAATTTACGTATCCTTAGTTAACATTTTGTCTCTGAGTGTTTTACACTGTTTGACGACTCCGGTAGTCAACGCCTATCGGGCTTAGCTGACAGGAAGTCGTCTTAATGACTTCTGGATCACAGGAAATAAAACGACCAATAAGGGGATTTACCATGCGTAAACTGACGATCGCCGGGTTTGCAATGGCCGCTGCTCTGACTGCAGGTTGTGCCACCACTGAGCAGGGCGCTATCGACGAAGCCAATGCAACTGCAAGCTCCGCCGAGCAAACTGCTAACAACGCTCTGAACACTGCTAACAGCGCTGCAAGCTCCGCTCGCACTGCTCAGCAGACTGCTGAAGAAGCCCTGGCTGCTGCCCGTGCTGCTCAGAAGTCCGCTGACGAAGCGAACGAGCGCGCCAAGCGCATGCTCGAGCGTGCCAGCCAGAAGTAAGGCTGCCGTTTAGCAAAAAAGGCCGGTTGAACCGGCCTTTTTTGTGCTCGTTTGAAAACCTGAATATTACTGCTTCAGCTTATCCGGCCCTTTATTGCCCGACTGATTATCCAAAAAGTTCTTGATCATATCCATCGGCAGCGGGAACACGATGGTGGAGGAGTTATTGTTGCTCATGTCCGCCAGTGTCTGCAGGTAGCGTAACTGCATGGCTCCGGAGTTGGCCGACATGACTTCTGCAGCCTCTACCAGCTTCTTGGATGCCTGCAATTCACCCTCGGCGTGAATGATCTTGGCGCGACGCTCGCGCTCTGCCTCAGCCTGACGGGCAATCGCACGAATCATCGACTCATTCAGGTCAACGTGTTTGATTTCCACATTGGCTACCTTGATACCCCAATCCTCGGTCTGGGAATCAATGATTTCCTGAATATCCGAATTCAGCTTGTCTCGTTCAGACAACATTTCGTCCAGATCGTGTTTGCCGAGCACAGAGCGCAAGGTTGTTTGCGCCAACTGGCTGGTAGCAGCGCCATAGTCTTCGACCCGGATAATCGCCTTCTCGGGGTCAACCACGCGGAAATACAACACTGCATTTACTCTGACCGTCACGTTGTCTTTGGAAATAACATCCTGGCTTGGGACATCCAGGGTGATCACCCGAAGATCCACCCGGACAATTTGCTGAATCCCGGGGATGACGATGATCAGGCCGGGGCCTTTGACACCCTGAAAGCGACCCAGGAAAAACACCACACCGCGCTCGTATTCCGGCAGGATCTTGATGGCGGAACCGAGAATCAGAAGCAGCACCACAGTCGGTGCAATATAGGGAATAATGTCACCCAGGTTCATACGGCCTCCTTGATTTGCCGTTGGTTAGTACGAATTGCTCGTTCAATGACCTTGATCAGAATCAGGCCTGGCTTCAACCAGAAGGGTCAGCCCCTCCATACCGTTTACCTGCACCTGCGTGCCCTTGGTGATCTGATGCGGACAACGGGCATTCCAGCGCTCCCCACTGACTCGGACATGGCCCTTGTACCCGTCATAAGAGGATTCAAAGTCGTCCAGTGCCACGCCTTTTTCCTCAGCCATGTGTTCGCTGCCACTGACCGGCGTACGGCGTCGCAAACCAATGAAGCGGGTAACCGTCCAGAGAATAAACCCTCCCGCCACAACAGCCGTGCCGCCAACGGTGGGCAATGAGATATCCGTGTGGCTGCCATCCATCAGAATCACCGAACCCGTGACAAAGGCGACTATGCCACCGACACCCAGAATGCCGAAACTAGGCATGAAGGCTTCCCCCACGATGAACGCCAGCCCCAACAGAATCAAGGCAAGGCCGGCATAATTCACCGACAACACCTGAAAGGCGAAAAGGGCAAGCACCAGACAGATAGCACCGATCACCCCGGGGAACACGGCACCGGGATTCGACAGCTCAAAGATGATGCCGTAAAAACCGATAATCATCAGGAAGTAGGCGACGTTCGGATCGGTGATCACCGACAGTAACCGGGTTCGCCAATCCGGTTCTGAACGGACCAGTTCCAGGTTTGCCGTTGCCAGCTCCCGTTCACCCGTGGCCATCTGCACCGTGCGACCGTCAATGGCCTCCAGCAATTCGCGGAGGTTGGGCGCCACCACATCGATCACATTCAGTTCCAGCGCCTCGGTTGCGCCGAGGTTGACGGCTTCGCGAACGGCCTCTTCCGCCCAATCGGCATTCCGACCATGACGCTCGGCCAGGCCACGAATATAACTGACGGCATCCTCCAGAACCTTACGCTCCATGGCGGTGTCGCCCCGGCGTTTCTGCGGTTCGGCAGCCGAGTCGTCGGCACTGGTCTCTGAAGCTTCGTCGTCCCCGGCGGGCTGCTCCGGTTCCTGCTCTGGCGAGCCTGGCAGGCCTCCCATCTGAACCGGCGTTGCCGAACCCAGGTTGGTGGCGGGCGCCATAGCCGCAATATGACTGCCATAGAGGATGAAGGTGCCGGCACTGGCGGCGCGGGCGCCCTGGGGTGACACGTAGGTTGCCACCGGCACCTCGGAGGCGAGGATGGTTTTGATGATTTCCCGCATGGAATCCATCAGGCCACCCGGCGTATCCATTTCCAGAATGACCAGGCCAGCATTATCCTGCTCGGCCCGCCTGATGCCACGGGTGACATAATCCATGGTAGCCGGGCCGATAGCACCCTCGACCGTCAATACCAGCGCGGTTCTCGGCGTGTCCTGCTGGGCAATCGCCTGCCAGGAAGCCCCGATCAGTCCCAGCAGCCCTCCCACGAAAAAAATCAGGGACCAGAAGGGCAAACGAAGGTTCTGACGTTGCATCGGGTTTGGCTTCATGGCGATCTCCCAGGCAGAGTGATCAGAATATTCGGGCCAGTACGGACTCCGGCAGTCGCCTCAGTATGAAACCAATGGGCGTCCAGGGCCAACCTGGCACGAAACGTTCGGCCTTGCCGGACTCAATGGCACGGACCATGGCCCGGCATCCGGTCTTCGCGTCCACAATGAAAGGCGTGTTCTTGACCTTTTCGTTGATTTCAGTCCGGATATACCCCGGATAGAGCGTGGTCACGCGAATGGGAGACCGGCGCTTTTTCAGTTCGACACGCAAACCCTCGCAAAGTGCCGCCAATCCGGCCTTGGTCGCCGCATAGGTGGTGACGTTGCCAGGCATCCCCCGAACGGCCGTTACCGATGATACGGCAACCAGATGACCATGGTTCTGTGCCCGGAATATTTCCATGGCGGCTTCTATCTGGGCCAGGGCGGCAACAAAATTGGTTTCTGCGGTCTGCCGGTTGGCATCAAAACGCCCGGTGCCCAGCGGCTGCCCTTTACCGATGCCAGCATTGACGATGACCCTGTCGAGCTGACCAAACTCCTCCCGGAAAGCCTGAAAAACCTCGGCCACCTGTGCGTGATCATTCACATCCAGGGCCCGCACACTGATCTTCACTCCCGGATAGGTGCCCTCCAGCTCGGCCCGGAGCTGGTCCAGCCGCTCGGTACGACGGGCACACAGGGCAAGGTGATCACCCCGGGCAGCAAACTCCCGGGCCATGCCTTCACCCAGTCCGGAACTGGCTCCGGTAATCAGTATAGTACGACTCATGAATACTCCTGCCGTTTGGTTTTTATTGGTTGCGGCGCCGGGGTCAAAAGTACAGCTTTTGCTCCGGCTCTGCAGGCTCTTCCGGATTGCTTTCCGTCGGCCCCTTATCAGAAGCCACCCGGGTCAGTCGCTCACCGACCATGGTGGGAATGCCATCGGCCTGATCCACCACCAGCTCGATGGACCGGCGCTGGACTTCCACGTCTGGGTGTTGCTGGCGGAAGGCTTCGAGTTTTTCCAGTGTTACGCGCCACAGCTGTTCCCGATCCTCGGGCGAGTAATCTTCATGGGGCCGATGCACTTCAAGCCACACCTCGCCGCCAGACAAGCCAAGCTTGACAGGCTCGCGAATAATCTGGACCGACGTGCCCTTCTGAACCTGATAGACAAACCGGGAAATGTCTTCGTTGTACATACGGAAACAGCCGGCACTGACCGGCAAGCCGATACCGAAACGCTTGTTGGTTCCGTGGATCAGATAGCCTTTCTCGCTCAGCATCAGAGCATGAGTACCAAGCGGATTATCCGGGCCAGGCGGGATCATACGCGGCAGGTACTCTCCACGGGCTTCATAGGATGCCCGGATACTGGCCGGCGGATACCACGCAGGCGATTCCAGAGGCATGGTTACCTCGGCGTCGGTTAGCGGTGACGGATTCTCTTCACGCCCAATGCCCACCGGATACACCTGAACGCCATCATTGGTGAAATAATAGAGCCGATACTCGGCCAGGTTAATCACGATGCCTTCCCGGCGTGCATCGGGCAGCACGTACATACGCGGCAGGGTAATGGTCGTGCCGTCTCCCGGTAACCAGGGGTCAACACCCGGATTGGCCTTGACCAGCTCCAGATACCCCAGAGCCTCATCATGACCAATAGCAGCAAAGGTATCCTCATAGCGGGTCGTGAAAACCTGCAGCTCCCCCGCCAGATCGCCGTTAAGAGCGAACGTTGGTACCCGGGGCGAACGATCGTTTTGCACCGTTGCAGTGTCTGACGGCTTTTGGTTCTGCGCAGCATTGACAACTGACGCCAGGGACATCAGGCACACCAGAACGGCGACACATTTTTTCAACCACATATCAACCAGTTCCCATAAACATTCATTCCGGGCCTCTGCTCTGAAAGACACGATTCCGTGTCAGGAGTTCACCAGGGTGGTCCAGACCGTTACCACCGCCAGCACCACAAACAATACGCTGGCACTGATCCTGGCGGTAGCCAGAGGCAGTCGCTCCATTAGCCAGCGCCCGGCCAGGATCACCGGAATATTGGCCAGGAGCATACCCACCGTCGTGCCGATGATAACCCATAACGTTTCCGTATACCTTGCCGCCAGGACGACCGTAGCTACCTGGGTTTTATCACCTATCTCCGCCAGGAAGAACATTACCGTAGTAGCCCAGAAGGCGCCCATGCCGAGAAACCGAGATTCGGCACTGTCGTCTTTATCCGGTATCAGCAACCACAGGGCGATGGCGACAAAGCTCACTGCGAGAATCCAGGGCAACCACTGGGACGGAATCCAGCTGGCCACCCAGGCCCCCAGCCACGCTGAGAGCGCGTGATTGAGCGCGGTCGCAACCAGAATACCAAGAATGATAGGGGTACGCTTTGCGTATCGGGCAACCAGGAAAAGAGACAGTAGCTGGGTTTTGTCGCCAATTTCGGCAATGGCCACGGCAAGGGTTGAAGCGAGAAACGCATCCATTCGAAGAGACCTCAGGGCGGAAATCGTCAGACATGAGACAGCTCACCTTCCGCCCAGTGGAGGTGATCTGCCTCAGGTCTTGCCAATTCCGCGATCAATCACGGAACACGGTAGCCATGGAGAATGAGCTCCAAGTATGTTGACTACCGTCCGCTCCTGTTACCCAGAAGCGAAGGCTACTCCCCCGAAGTTGGGCACATGCTAATGAATCCCGCCGGAAATGGCAACTGGCCACCTTACACCCGCATTTTCCAGACCGGCACGGCAGCCAATGCCACAAACACCGCAACCAGCCACCAGGCCGCCTCGAACGCAGCCGCGGTAGGCACACTGCCCTGGTGTTCACCGAACTCGATGGTCAGTGCCACCACATTCACCCCCAGGGCACCCCCCAGTTGACGTGCGAAATTGATGGTGCTGGAACCGGCCCCCAACTGTTCCTTCGGCAGCGGGTTCAGCGCGCCCGTGGACAGGGCCGGCAACATAAAGCCTATGCCTATGCGGCCCAGAACCGCCCAGAGCGCCAACCAGCCAAACCCGGCGTACTGCCCGGTCAGGGCAAACAGGACCGCAGACAGGGCGAAGACCCCGATCCCGAACAGCACCAGACTGCGGGCACTGCGTTTGTCTGCGAGTCGGCCCGACAGGGGAAACACAATGCCGAGCACCACCCCGGCGGGCAGCATCAGCAGACCCGCCTCCGTCGCCGAGAAGCCCAGCGTGGTCTGCACAAACAGGGGAATCAGGTAGGTTGAGCCAAACAGCGCCAGCCCAAGCGCCATGGCGCCCAGCGTGGCGAACAGAAACACCGGTTGGCGCAACAGTAGCAGGTTAACCAGGGGATGCTTCGCCGTGCGTTCCCGAAAGACAAAGGCGAACAAAAGGCCAAGGGCCAACGCCCATTGCATCACGATTCGCAGTTCCTGGCCTGGCCAGGCCTGCATTCGGGTCAGGGTATCGAGGGTCAGGGCGATGGTTGCCCCAAGCAGTAACAAACCGGGCAGATCAAAGGGATAAGGCGCAGGGCGGGAGCGGGGCAGCGGCAGGAACCGCCAGGCCATCCAGACACCCAGAAGGGTGACCGGTGCCGGCGCAAACATCACATAGCGCCAGTTGAACTGGTCCACCAGAAAGCCACCCAGCACAGGGCCCAATGCCGGTGCCAGAATCACCCCCATGCCATAAATGCCCATGGCTTGACCACGCCTGTCTGCCGGAAATATCCGGAACACCAGGTACATGCCCATGGGTTGCATCAACCCGGCCATGGCGCCCTGGCCTATTCTGGCGGCAATCAGCTGTTCAGGAGACTCGGCAAAGCCGCCGACAAGGGATATGACGGTGAACACCGCCATGGCAACACCCAGGGTCAGGCGCACACCAAAACGGTCCAGCAGCCAGGCGGACGCCAGCATGGTGGTGGTCATGGCGGCGATGAATCCGGTGGCCAGCCAGTGCACCTGGCCCTGGCGAATGCCGAACTCCATCATGATGTCATGGAGCGCAACATTCACCACCGTGGCGCTGAGCACCGTGGCCATGGTGCCAAGCACAACCGTAGCAACGGCCAGCCAGCGCCAGCGTTCGCCGTAACGGGCAGTCAGGCCCTCGACAGAATTATCGATCAAGCGTTACTTCTGCTTCTCGGCGTTATCCATAATTTTGTGGAACACCTTGAGCGCGCATTCGATTTCCTTGTCAGTCACGCCCTCCAGCATCTCTTCACGCAACACAGCGGCACGCTCGGACAGCTCATCCATGAACTCGGCACCGGCCTTGGTCAGATGCAACCGGCGGGCGCGCCGATCGTTCGGGCAGGGGCGTCGCTCAATCAACTCCTGCTGCTCCAGGCTATCAAGCAACCTGACCAGGGTAGGATTTTCAATGGCCATCAGACTGGCCAGTTCGCGCTGGGTAAGGCCTTCACCACCCTGCTGCAGATACACCATGGTGCTCCAGCGAGCCTGCGTGACTCCCAAGTCTTTCAACCGCTCATCCAGCATCTTGCGCCAGCGGCGGGTAACCCGGGCAACGGCAAACGGGAATTGATCTCTCATGGTTAAACACTCCTGATGGTGATCCGGCATGGGACAAGCAAACGCCAACCCGAAAACCGAGAAAACACTTACCTTATTGGAAATTCACCAATAGTAAGCTAACCATTGAAATAAAAACAGATATCAGGGTGAAAATATAATTGGGGAAAACCGAAAGGCGCGTCAGCCAGCCTGACGCAACTCCTCCTGCATTTCCTCCACTTCCGGAGATTCGTGGAACTCGGTGTTACGCGGGTCCAGCTCGGAAAGCACCGGAGACGCCTCCGGCATGGCCGGGACAAAGTGCTCCTGCTCCTCCACCGGCACGTCGTCGGTGTGGCTGATCCGGTAGCTAGTGATCACTGCCAGCAACACCAGGAAGCCGGCGTTGCCATAGAACAGGCCGGAGGGCCCCATGATGTTGATTAACTCCGCCATAGTGATCGGCCCGATCACACTGCCAATACCGTAGCTCAGCAACAGCGTGGCACTGGCGGCGACAATCCGGTTGCTGTCCATGCGGTCGTTGGTGATGGCCACCGCGATTGGGTACAGAGTGGCCGACAGACCGGTAAAAAGTCCTACCAGCAGGGTGAGCAACGCCAGGCTTGCCGCCCCGAAAACGCCAACCCCAACGGCCGAAGCGGAAGCAATCAGTGCCACCCAGAACATCACCCGGCGTCGGTCAAATCGATCGCACACCCGGCCCAATGGCCAGGCCAACAACATGGCAGCAATGATGGCGCTGGCCATGAAGGTCGAAGTTCTGGCCACGTCCAGCCCCACTAACGTGGCGTATACCGGCCCCAGTGCATAGAAGCCGCCAATCATGACGCCGCTGATCAGCGCGCCAGCGACACCGGAAAATGATTCCCGCCCGAGTTTGAAGATCGACATCCTGTGCACCTGCTCAATCGCCGGCGCTTCCATTCGAGTGAGAGCCAGAGGAATCAGGGCGAGAGTCAGGAGGATGGCCGCCAGCGAAAACGGCAGGAAACTGCCCGGGTCACCCACGTTGACAATCAACTGGCCGCCGGCGGCCGACAAGTAGAAAACAATCTGGTAAACGGCAAACAGCGCACCCCGGTTGGCGTTAGTGGCACGGCTGGAGAACCAGCTTTCAATCACCACCAGCACACCGGCGATGGTGAAGCCAGACAGCACCCGAAGGACCGCCCAGAAAATCATCGACACCGCCATCGGATACATCAGCGACACCACGGCAGCCATAGCAGCAAATGCCGCAAAGGCGCGGATATGGCCTACCCTGCCAATAATCTTGTGGACATACAGGGTGCCAAGGACAAAACCGATGGAATAGCACACCAGCACCCAGCCAATGACATTGGGTGAGACTTCTTCGATACTCAGGCGAATACCCAGCAGCGTCATCAGAAACGCATTGCCGCTGACCAGCAACACAATGCTGAGGATCAGCGCCGAAAGGGAGGTGACCATTCGGGTCATGAGTGGCTCCGGGTATTGGGTTACATCAGGGTGACAGTAAAGAAAAGATAGCAACGTTATGGGTTGTCTGCTGGTGTGTATTTAACCAGCCATCGCCAGACGACTCCACTAAGCAGTTGCCGAGACCTCGAACCCAGTAGTGGCGCGGTATTTGACAATGTTTTACATTAATGGGCCGTAACAGAACCTGATAGCCGTAGCGGGTAACATAAACATCAAGCTACTTACTCGGACCGTGAGCGCCTGGTTATGAAGAAAACGGACTGGCCCATTCGCTGGGATTTACTGCTTCGCTATCGACTGATTGAAATCATCGCCTTGTGGGAAGGACGCCTGACCACCAACCACATCTGCCACAGTTTCGGCATTGGTCGCCAGCAGGCATCAAAGGATATCAACACCTACTTGCGGGAACTGGCTCCCGGCAACCTGGTTTACGACCGGCACCTGAAAGGTTATGTGCCCGCAGCCGGTTTCAAACCGGTGGTAACCCGGGGCCAGGTTAGCGAGTATCAAGACCTGCTTGCACGGCAACAGAGCCTGAGCGACACGTTTTCTGACCTGGAGCTTGGTCTGCCGGGCAATGCCGTCATCCCGGAACCGTCCCGGCGCATCGCCCCGGAAACCATGCGGGCCGTGGTTAACGCTACCCGTTATCACCGCCAACTCAAGGCCAGTTACGTGTCCCTGAGTCGACCGGAAGCCGCCGACAGCCTGCTGGAGCCGCATTCACTGGTATGCACGGGTAACAGCTGGCATGTGCGGGCCTGGTGCAATGCCAACCGGGAATTCCGGGATTTCGCCCTGAGCCGTTTTCAGGGCCAGCCGGAGGCACTCCGGCAGAAATCCAGGCACGCCGCACAGCAGGATGAAGACTGGCAACGCCTGGTCACCCTGGAGGTCGCACCTGATCAGCGCCTGACCGAGGCGCAACAACAGATCATTGCCAACGACTACGGTATGGAACAGGGCTGCCTCAGCATTGAAACCCGCGCAGCGTTGGCGCCCTATGTCCTGTCCCGGCTCGGAATTACCTTTGACAATAGCCACCCGGACCCACTGGTGCAGCAGCTGGAACTGGCCAATCCGGACCAGCTTGGCTTTGGCAGCAAGCGCGAACGGGCACTCAAAGCGGTGGCCGGTCTCTGCTAGACTGGCCCGGTGACGACACTTTCCAGACTTCTGCTCAACGCCGCCCTCGGCCTGGCTACCACGATCTGCGTCCCGACGCAGGCAGTGGCCGAGGCGTGCGGCGCGCCGGCCACTGCCATCCACGCCATTCAGGGCAGCGGCCCTGCTTCGCCCCTGGTCGGGCAAACCGTCACCGTCGAAGGCATCCTCACCCAGGACAGTCGCCACAAAGGTGGTTTTGGTGGTTTCTACCTGCAACAGGCTGATGCTGAAACGGACCAGAACCCGGCCACCTCCGAAGCCCTGTTCATCTACACACGCCAGGCAGCGGGCAAGCCCGGCCAGCGCCTGCGACTGACAGGGACCGTCAAGGAATATCATGGTCTGACGGAACTGGTGGATGTCGGCAAGTTAACAGTCTGCGGCGAGGGCAAGATGCCCAGGCCCATCGAGGTGTCACTGCCCTGGTCACAACCACCGGAAAGTCTTGAGAACATGCGGGTTCGCTTTGCCGCCCCGCTGACGGTTATTGACCACTACAACCTTGCCCTTTACGGCGAGCTTACTCTGGCCGCCGAGGATCAAGTCATCCCGACGGAATACCTGGCACCGGGGCCAGCAGCCGTCACGCAGGCCCGCAACAACCATCAACACCGTGTGTTTCTGGACGATGGCCTGGCCGTGCGCAATCCCGATCCCGTGCCTTGGCCACCGGGCGGGCTTGATGGGCGGAACACGGTACGCGCCGGCGATACCGTCTCGCAACTGCAGGGTGTTCTCGATTTCCGCTTTGGCCAGTGGCGTGTCCAGCCAGACAGGCAACCGGTCTTCAAAGCCAGCAACGAGCGCCCGCAACCACCCGGAAAGCCCGATGACGTCGACCTGCGGATCGTCACCCTGAACCTGGAGAACTACTTCAACGGTAACGGCCAGGGTGCAGGCTTTCCCACTGCCCGGGGGGCAGAGAGCGTGGCAGCCTTCCGGGAACAGAACCAGCGGCTGGTGGCGGCTCTCACCCTGCCGGACCCAGACATACTGGCCGTCACCGAACTTGAAAACGACGGCTATGGCCCAGACAGTGCCGTTGCCGAACTGGCCGCGCGACTTGGCGCCGAGTGGCGTTTTGTGGCGACACCCGGCGATGACGGCTCCGACGCCATTCGCAGCGCCCTGTTATACCGGACAGACCGGGCAACCCCTGTTGGCGAAGCCAGTCGGCAGCCGTCAGAGCCCATGGGCAGGCCTCCCCTGGCCCAGATGTTCCAGGCCCGGCATGGCGACCAGGTTGTTCGCATCGTAGTGACGCACCTGAAATCGAAGTCCTGTCGGAACGCCAGCGGCAAAGATTCCGATCAGAAAGACGGCCAGGGCTGTTTCAATTATCGGCGCAGCCAGGCTACCGAAACCATGCTCGACTGGCTTGGCTCACTTCCGGCACCGGACACACTCGCCGGCACCCTGATCACCGGCGACCTCAACAGCTACGCTCAGGAAGACCCGGTGCAGGTGCTTTATCGCCAGGGCTTTACCAGCCTGGTGCACCACTTCCATCCCTGCCAACAGGACCACTGCCCACACCACAGTTACCGATACCGGGGAGAAAAAGGCAGCCTCGACTATGCCCTGGCTTCAGCCAGCCTGCTGCCCCATGTCATCCACGCCCAGACCTGGAACATCAATGCCGATGAACCCCGGGCCCTGGGCTACGACCAGCCACCTCGGATACCGGTCAGCGGCCCCTGGCGCTCTTCGGATCACAACCCGGTGATCACGGATATCCGGCTGCCATCGCCTTGAACCCGGTTGCCGCACCGACGCCAGATCGGGGCGGGCAGGCAATAGCACCCAACCACAGGGGCGGTAAACTGGAATTCGGATTTACCATCAAGAGGTTGTCGTATCCATGAAAGTCCCGACCCCGAACCTATGGCCGGTCGCCCGCACCGGCCAACGCTGGCTGCTGCGCGCACAACGGCAGGAAGCCATTGTCGACGGCCATCGCATGGTGTTTCTGGAACGTGGCAAACCGGCACCCGGGCGACCAACCCTGGTGTTGATACATGGCTTTGCCGCCATGAAGGAAAACTGGGCCTTCTGGATGCAGAGACTCCCTGCAGACTGGCACCTGCTGGTTCCGGACGTACCCGGACTGGGTGAGAGCCAGTACCATGCTGACGCCTGCTACCGCTATGAAAGCCAGGCCCGACGGCTGAGTGACTGGCTATCCGGCTACGCGACAGACAACCTGCACATTGCCGGCAGCTCCATGGGAGGCGCCATTGCGTCGATTCTGGCCCATAAGCTGGAGCAACCTCCCCGGTCACTGACACTGCTTAACAGTGCCGGTATCCCGGAACATGCGGATGTGGATATTGACGCTCCCTTTGAGTCTGATCGCGATGCCATCCTGATTCCCCAGGACTGGGCCGGGGTCTACCGGATGTTCAACAGTGTGGGCACCGGCAAACCAACGTTACCCGGGCTGGCCATGGCCGGATTACTGGGCCCGGACCTTCTGAACCGCCGACAAGCACTGAGACACATTTTCAACGACATGCTCGCTGACGCCCTTGCCCCGGCCCGGTATCTCGGCCCGGGCACACCACCGCTGCAGGTGCAGTGGGGCGAGAAAGACGTTATCACCCCGACCCGTTGCGTAAACTGGTTCAGAACCGCCACACCAGACGCCGATGTGCATGTATTCCGGGGCGTCGGCCACCTGCCCATGCTGGAAAATCCTGGCCGTTCCGCCAAGGTTCTGGAAACCTTCATCCGGCGCCATAGCCATTGAAATGACTGAACGGAGAGGTGCCGAATTGGCCTCTCTGGCCCATTGACCCGTCAATCAAGTCATGGGGCTGGCCCGGGCAAACGGTCATAATCAGCAATACTGAACACCCTTACATAACAAGAACAGTCGCTGACGAGGAAACCCATGCGCGTCTCAGTTTCTACTGCACAGGATCTGGGCATGCCGGCCATCTACCTGCATACCCTGGCCGAATTGCTGCATACCATTGGAGTGGACGAAAGGGATCTCATTCTTCGGGTCGGTCTTGACCCCACCCGCCTGAACTCAACGGAAGTAAGAGTCAGCCAGGCCCAGGCCAGCGAGTTTGTCACCCGCGCCATTATTGAGAGTGGCGAGCCGGGCCTTGGCATCATGCTCGCCCGGGAGCTCAAGCTCCCCCTGCACGGCGCCCTGGGAACGGCGGTCATGAGCAGCCGAACCCTGGAAGAGGCGCTGGAGCTGATGACCCGCTACCTGACGCTGCGAGCGCCCCACCTGAAAGTTCAGAAACGGGTATCCGGGCAGAACGCCTGGTATAACGTGACCTGCGACATCGAGCTGGGGCCACTGCAGGGTTTTGTGCTGGATGCGGTTCTGTTTGGCTGCGTCACCATGGGCGCCCAACTGACCGGCACCCTGGTGCCCGGCACACGGGTGCTTCGGCGCGGGCCAGAGCCCAACCACTTCCACCGCTTTCGCAATCGTATCGGGGTGCCGGTGGAATACGGCGCGACCGAGAACGCGCTTATCGTGCCCGTCAGCCAGCTTTGCCTGCCAGTGCGATTCAGCGACGACCAGCTTGCTGCCAGTTCACGGGCGCAGTGCGAGGAAGCCCTGAAGCAGTTAAAGGAGGATGCCGGCTTTGCCTGCCGGGTTCGACGGGTCATCGAGACCAGTCATCCGTTTCCTCCAAAACTGGCGCGGGTAGCCGCTACCCTGTTTGTGTCCGAGCGCACCCTGAAACGCCGCCTCCAGGAAGAAGAGGCCAGCTTCCAGCAACTGGTGGATCAGGTTCGCCTTGAGCGGGCCAAGGAACTTCTGGAAAACACGGGCATGAACCTGAGCCAGATTGCCGATGCCCTTGGCTATGCCGATGCGGCCAACTTTACCCGGGCCTTCAAGCGTTGGACCGGTCTGAGCCCCAGCCATTTCCGCACCCGGGAAACGGCCCTGCGCCGAACGGCCTGAAGCATGACCGGAGAGTGCCTGCGGGGCTCACCCGGGCATTCGGTCAGTCAATGCCCAGGATCTTGTGCATTTGCAGGGTCAGGCGCCATTGCGGATGCGCCAGGCAATACTCGGTCGCTTTGCGGGTGTTGCTGCGTTTGACCGGGTCATCATTCTGATCCGGCACAGACGGCGAGGCCATCGGTGACAGGAAATAGTGCCTGGCCCGAATACCCAGAAACCGTTCCGGCTGGGCCAAGGGCTGGGGATACACCAGTTTCAGCTCATCACATTCGGTAATCACCACCTCGGCGTCGGCCTTTGGGCTGACACACAACCAGTCAATTCCCTCCGGTGCCGGCAGGGTACCGTTGGTTTCCACCCCTACTTCGAAACCCGAAGCGTGGAAGGCATCAATCAACGGCTTGTCCAGCTGCAACAGGGGTTCCCCACCGGTGCAAACCACGTAGGGTCGGCCCGGGGCGTCGGGCCAAAGCTTACGAATATGTTCGGCCAGCTCCACAGCAGTCTCGAAACGACCGCCATTCTGGCCGTCAGTACCGACAAAATCGGTATCGCAGAAGTTGCAGACAGCCCCCGCCCGATCCTTCTCCCGTCCGGTCCACAGATTGCATTTGCTAAACCGGCAGAATACCGCTGCCCGGCCCGCCTGGGCACCTTCACCCTGCAGGGTGTAAAACGCTTCCTTTACCCGGTACATCAGGCGCGACTCTCGTAAGCCAGGGGATCTTTCAGGCCATGAGCCGCAAACGCCTCCAGGCGTTCAACGCAGGAGCCGCAGCGACCACAGGCCAGTTCCCGGCCGTTGTAGCAGGTCCAGGTCTGGCTGTAGTCCAGGCCCAGCTTCAGCCCCTCACCCAGGATCTCACCCTTGTCGAGTGCCATGAAAGGCGCCTCAACCGCCACCGGCTGGTAATTCGCCACCCGACACACGGCATCCATTTTCTCGATAAATTCCGGCCGGCAATCCGGGTAGATGGCGTGATCACCGCCATGGGCGCCAAACCAGACCGCTTGTGCACCGGCCGTGACCGCATAGCCGGTGGCCAGCGACAGCAGGATCATGTTGCGGTTGGGCACCACCGTCGACTTCATGCTGTCTTCCTGATAGTGCCCCTCCGGCACCGCAATGTCTGAGGTCAGTGAGGACCCCGCCATCACCTCACTCATGGCGCGGATATCAATCACCTTGTGGGGAATCGCCTCCGCCTGACACACCGCAGCTGCCGCCTCCAACTCCCTTACATGACGCTGCCCATAGTTAAACGACAGGGCATGCACCTTATGGCCACGGGCCCGGGCAAGATGGAGCAGGGTAAAGGAGTCCATGCCCCCGGAATAGATAACGACAACGGTGTCAGTCATGGGGTATTCACCAGGAATAGAAGGGGATTTGTCATTGGGCTTTTACAAACCATGGCTATATTGTAACAGCGCCAGAGCCGCTTGGGTTCGCGTCACGGAAAGATCAGGGGTAAACTCGATGGAAAACGACAAACAGCCAGCAACGATTCAATGAACTCAGACAGCAGCCCGGCATTCATCGACTTTGAAGCATCCAGTCTCGATCTGATCGCAAGCTATCCGATCGAGGTTGGCGTGTGCATGCCCGATGGCAGCCTGCACAGCTGGCTGATTCAGCCGCACGTACTTTGGCAGGACTGGTCAGAGAGCGCGGAAACCATCCACGGTATATCCCGGGCACGGCTGGAGCAGGAGGGCACACAGGTATCGGAGGTGGCCCGTGCCCTGAACCGCCTCCTGCCAGAGCAGATCTTCTGCGACGCCTGGACCTTTGACAGCTTCTGGCTGCACCGGCTGTTCCGGGCCGCCGGCGAAACCCCGGAGTTCCAGCTGGAATCGGTGTCCATGCTGCTGAACCCGGCCCAGGTGCGGCAGTGGTCGGGCACCCGCCAACAAGTCATTGCCGACCTGGGACTACCGGTTCACCGGGCCGCCAACGACGCGCTGATCCTGCACAAAACCTGGGAGCGGGTTACTTGCCTGGGCGAAGCCGCAGTGCGATAACTTCCAGGCCGTCACGAACGGTGTGCAGCGTCCAGTAAGTGGCCAGGGCCATCAGGGCTGCACCCACCACGGTAAACGACAGATTTTCTCCAACTGCCTGCCCCTGGGCCATCATCAGATATACGGCCACAGCGACAATCAACGCAAGCTCAACCATGAAATCGGAACGGAATTTGTTACGGGCAGATCCGGGTTCGTCGGGCATTTTCTTCGGTTTCAACCTCTGGGTTTCGGATAATTCAATGCATTAAGTTAGTGTACGAATTATCGCAAAAACGCCCCCAAGAGGCTGTACGGACTAGTGGCTACGAACTAACCGAAACCACCCTGGCCTGCCAATATCCGGGCAAAAAAAACGCAGCCAATTCGGCTGCGTAGAAAGGAGAGATCCATTCGATACCTGATACGGAGGTACCGCGGATTGCACAACGTAAAAACACGTGACGCTGGGAATTATCCCGATCGACCTTCGCCACGTCTGTACGGGTTTGCCGAATCACCGGGGCTATTGCAAACCGGCCAATTGCCTATACACTGGTAAGTGAACCGAATCCAAAGAGCTGATATGACCAGGATGATTACCAAGACCACCGCTTACTCCGCCACCGGTTGCCGTCACGGGCAGTCTGTGCGCGCCATGGTGAAAGACATCTAACGGCTTTCGGTCAGTCCCGGGAGCCATTGCGGCGACCGGGGCAGCTTCTCTGCCAAACCCCGGTTGCCTCAGGCCCCGGGGTTTTTTGTTTTTGCAGCCGCAAAACGACAAGGAGAACATCATGAGAAGACATCCGACAACCCGTGCAGCCAATCAGCCGATCAGCAATCGTCAGGCTCCGATCAAGCGCCCGGAAAAGCTGCCGCTGCTGGATGCGATTTGCAAGAAACTGAATCAGCGTGTCAACCTGGATGACGAACAGCGGGTGCTGGGCCTGTATGAACGAGGCTGGATTTTCAAAGGGGTTCTGGGCAATCTGGATGGATCCGAAGCGCGTTACGTGCGTGCCCTGGCCACCCGTTATAACTCCTGGATTGCACGCCAGGTCGCCTGATTGCATTGACGATGCGCTGAACCGGTCAGTGGCGCCGGTTCAGCCCCTGCATCATCGCCATATCGCCGCCATGCACGATGGCGTAGTTATTCACCACATCGTGAATTTTTTCCTGGGAGTAGGGCTTGACCACATAACCATTGGCACCGGCACTGATTGCCCGCTGAATGCTTTCAATGGAGTCATCGGCGGTGACCAGCACGATATGCTGATCCTCCCGAATCTGCTTGAAGCGCGTCATTAACTCATGGCCATCTCCATCCGGCAAACCCAGATCCAGCAGAACAATATGGTACTCGCTGGCATCGAAAGCCGCCCGGGCCGAGGCCGCATCCGGGCATTCAGCCACCTGCGTCGCCCCCGCCTTGTAGAGCATTTCAACCAACCGCTCCCGCATCACGGGCTCATCTTCCACTACCAGTATTCTCAGATCCGTCATCCATTGTCTCCTGTATTATCCGCTCCGATCAGTAGCCATCGTTGCCGGTTCGTCTGGGCAAATCCAGGGGCGCGGGCCGGGGACGACCATCTTTCGACGGCGACGTGGCTTCAGACACCTCCGCCCCTGACGGCCCCTGGTTGGTACGCACCAGAATATTGGCGATGCTCACCGCCGTGGTGTAGAGCGAAATGGCCACAATCAACAAGACCGGCTGCACAAACGCCACAAATCCCGGGACCTGTGCGTTGGCTGTGATACTCAGTATCAGGATAATCGCCGGGCCGAGCACCACGAACAACGTCAAGGCAATAAAGAACACAATACGCTCTTTGTAACGCCCAAGCTCTCGATTGGTCACCAGGCCAAGCACAAATTTGCCAATGGCCAGACCCGCCAGTATCGCCGCCGCGATGCTCAGGTCCGGGCGCATCAGCGTCTGGTACAGGTTGCCATCCCACAACCGCTGCATGGCAATCACCAGAAACGGAAACAGCACGAACAGAACGTCGGCGTAGGTACCATACATCATGCTGAGGGAATACTGTTCCTGTTGTTGTCGGTTTTCACTCATTGGCCTGTTCCTGTGTTGTAGCCCATTCACCCGGCGCTCCATGCAGAGCCCGTTCAATCATCTCATCCAGTGTTCTCAGTGCTTTGCCGATTCGCGCCCAATCTGGTGGATCTTCCCGCAGCCGGCTTTCCAGACTGCTCGCCTGGCGCGTCATCAAGGGGTAACCCATGGCCCCGGCGGTGCCTTTGATCTGGTGGCTTTCCATCTGTAATGCGCTCGCATCCCTGGCCCGGAAAGCCACTCGCATACGCTCCCGCCGATCCCCGAGCCCACTGAGAAACCGGGGCACCAAATGCGCCATATCATCGGAGGTGACCGCTGAGGCTGGTGACGCCACCAGGTATCGTTCGAGAATGGCCTGCAAATGCGACTGGTCGATCGGTTTGTTCAGCACCCCATCACAGCCCGCCGCCAGCAGAGCATCGTTCTCGGTCTGATCCCCGGCCGTGAAAGCTATGATCGGCCTGCGGAAACCGGCCTGGCGCAGCAGGCGGGTGGCGGCTACACCGTCCATTTCCGGCATGTGCCGATCCATCAGGACCAGATGCACAGTGTCAGCCAGCGCAAGCCGGACCGCGAGATCACCACTGGCGACCGGAACCGGCTCAACACCAAAGCGCCGTAACATCCGCTCAACCAGCAAACGATTGTCGTCGTTGTCTTCGGCAACCAGCACCTTGCCCGAGTACTGGCGCGTATCGCCCTGATAGTCCTCGGGGCAAACCGTCAGGTACCGGGCCAGCACCTCGTAGAAGCGTTGTTTGTCGATGGGCTTGGCCAGATGCTCATTACAGCCTGCCAACCGGTACTCGGAAATGTCTTCCGTCATTACGTTGGCTGTCAGGGCGATGATTGGGGTATTTACCCCGGCTTCTCTCAAAGCCTGGGTGGCATCCCGGCCGTTCATCACCGGCATCTGGATGTCCATCAGAATCAGATCAAATCGCTCCCGGCTGGCCAATTCCAGCGCTTCGGCTCCGTTACTGACGTGCACCAGCTCGGCACCGGTTCTGTCCACCAGCATGGATACCAGGCGTCGATTCACGTCATTATCTTCAGCACACAGAATCCGGCCTTTGAGCCTGGGGGCCAACACCATGGCAATACCCCGCCGGCGCTGGTTCAACTCCGAGGCGTCACGCAGGAAATGAACGTCGGCAAGGCCCCCGGTACGAATGCAGACGTCAAATTCACTGCCCTCACCGTAGGTGCTGGATACCCGGATGCTCCCGCCAAGCAGCTCGGCCAACCGGCGGGAAATGCTGAGTCCCAAACCTGTCCCGCCGTATTGCCGGGAGATAGCCGTACTGCCCTGGGCGAAGGGATCAAACAGCCGCTCCAGTTGCTCCGGCTTCATGCCAATGCCGGTGTCCACAACCCGGGCACAGAGGATTTCAGCTTCTCGGTCACAGCGCAAAATCAGAGAAATAGTGCCTTTTTCGGTAAATTTAAGTGCATTTCCACACAGATTAATGATGATCTGCCGAAACCGGGTTGGGTCGGTCAGGATCTGCTCGGGCAGGGGAAAGTCACAGATAATGTTAAAGTCCAGGCCCTTTTCCCGGGCCCGGGGTTCGAAAAAGGCGCGAATCTCATCCAGCAAATCCGGCAGCATGACCGGAACCACATCGACATCCAGCTTGTTGGCATCGATCTTCGAGTGGTCGAGGATGTCGTTGACCAGCTCCAGCAGATGCCGGCCACTGCGCACGACGGTCTCGGCGCTGCTGCGTTTTTCCCGTTCATCAAGGTCTGGGTCCAGCAGGGTTTCGCCATACCCGATAATGGCCGCCAGCGGTGTCCGGATTTCATGGCTCATGTTGGCCAAAAACTGACTCTTGGCCTCGGCTGAGTGTCGGGCCAGCTCTTTCTCCAGGCGCTCCTGCTCACGCTCACGCTCGATTCGCTGGCGCTGGTGACTTTCAGTTGCATCAATGCAGGTACCCTCAAGGTGCAGCGGCTCGCCATCCAGATCGTAGGCCGTGTGCAACGAGATGGTGGCCCAGCGTTCAACACCACTACGGGTGAAATAGCGGGCTTCAATACCCTTGACCATGCCCCGGACCTCCAGCTGTTCCACCACCAGGCGCCGCAACCGGTCATCGGCTATACAGGTTTCCAGCACATCCGGGTTGTCCTGCAGTAACTCGCGGCTGCTGCTGTAGCCCAACAACTCGGCCATCGCCGGATTGGCGGTGACAAAGCGCCGGTCTGGCGACATCTGGAAGACCCCTTCAATGGCGTTATCAAACAGTGACTGGTAGCGCTGGAGATTGGCCAGTGCCCTTTGGTTCCAGGCCAGCGCTTCGCCCTGAACCTGCTTGATGCGATCGGCAAGGGCGAAGGAAAACAGAATGATCTGAGCCACTAACCCAAACTGGGGAGCATAGGTGGTGAAGGTGTTCAGGGGCAGATACCCCATGACCGTCAGGGCATAGATCCCAAAACCGATCAGCGCCATGGTCCAGGCAAAGAAGTAGGACCGGGCCGCCGGGTTGTAATAGCGCCATGACAGGTAACTGACCACAATCAGGATCAGGCTCAACAGAATGGACCCCACCACAATCCATTCCATCGCCACCGAGTAGGGCATGAAGAACGACAACACGAAGGTGGCCGTCACCGAATACAGGCACAGGCGGATCACATGGTCCAGGTCCGGGGAACGCTGTTGGGTCTCGAGCAGAGAACGGGCCATCAGCAACCCGAAGAACCAGGTCAGGATGATCTGAAAATGCAGGTAGGCCTTGTCCAGAATCGGTGGCCGGTTGTCCAGCAACTGAACCCCGTGCACCTGTTCGGTGCCGATAAACACCGCCGCGCAGACCAGGTACAGCACATAATAGATGTTGCTGCGTTCCCGGACTGACACAGCAACAAACAGGTTATAGGCGAGGATGGCCAGGATGGCCCCCAACAGCACGCCCCTGACCGCTTCATCGATGGAGACTTTCTCAATGTAACTGTCCGGGTGCCAGAGTGTTACCGGCAACCTGAAGGTATTGGTGGTGGTGGTTCGCAGATACACGGTGGTGGTGGCATCGGGCAACAACTGCAGACGGAAGGTCGGGTTGGGCACGGCCAGATCCCGGTCGTCCCAGTTGTCGAGGTAGCCCGCACGGCGCTGTTCAACCACCCGACCGTCACGCACCACATACAGCCAGACTTCATCCACCAGTGGCAACGCCAGTTCCAGGATCCAGTTGCTGGCAACCTGGCTGCCGCGGGTGGTCAGATCAAAACGGGTCCAGTAGGCCGAGTCGGTATAACCGAAATTGAGCACGCCTCCCCGGTGCAGGCTGAACTGCTCCTCCGGCATAGCCAGGATGTCGTCAATGGCCAGCTCATGGCCGGCGTCTTCCAGATACCAGATACAGCCATCGAGATTACGCACACTGCTGGTCGTACTATCCAGCACCACCGACCCGGCAGGACAGGCGTTTTTCGCCTGCACCAGCGATGGCAGGGAAACAACAACCAGCATCAACAGGGCGACGAGCACCCGGTTGAGCGTTTCGGAAAACCGTTGCTGCAAAATGTGATCTCCGCGCGGGTAGCTGCGTGCTTTATCGTTTATTGTCAGCACAAGTCACTTTAGCCTTTCACCCGTTTTTTCGCACCCCGGGGCCACCTGAAATGAGACATTCCTGCCTTTTTGTTGCCGTTTCCCTGTCCGTCCTCACCCTGTCGGGGTGCCGGATGGAAAGTACCGGTTCCTCCGCGTTCAACCCGGCAACCAATGTTGACCTGGTGTTCTCAACCTTTGACCTGACCAACACCGAGCAGGCGCCGGATACCCTCAGCTTCACCCGGTTCAGCGATTTCTACCAAAGCATACAACCCACTGGCGACGACGCCGACAACGAGGACCACCTGGCTACGGTGGAAGAAATCCGGCGGCATATCGATATCTTCATCGGTGCACAGCCAGACGACACCGGCCAGGACTATACCCGGGTGCGTAACCCGCTGGACCTGATGAACCAGGTGATCAGCGTGGGCGGTATTACCAACTTTGATGAAGGCCGGCGTTATATCCGGGATCGCATCGCGCTGTCCCAGGCCGGCAACTACAACACCCGCAGTGCCGGCGCCCGTATTCGCTTTACCGACCAGGCGGCGTCCTTCAGTCTCCAGCCCCTGAACGACTACGAATGGAACTACCAGACCCTCGATTGGCGATATCTGCCGGAGGGTCCCGAAGGCAGTGACCTTACCGAAAAGGTCTATCGGACCATTCAGTATGTGGCCCGAAGCGTCAACGATGATGTCAGGGAAGAGCAGCCGGAGCTGCTGAGTGTGCTGGCCGGTTCCCGCTTTGACGCCTTGCAGTTTGTTGCCAGTGGCTACAACCAGCCGGAGTATGCCACCGCCGATTACGTCAGCCGGAATCACGGGGGCATTGAACTACGCCAAACCTTTGTAACCGACGCCCAGCTCGACACGCTGTTTATCAAGAATACCGATCAGACGGTACTTAACCTGGACCGATATGAAGAAGACAACACCACCCCTGACTGCTTGCGGGTGGAGATCAACTACGCCATGGATACCGTGCATATCTACACCTCGGATGGCAAGCCTGCCCGTGTACCGGACGACGGGGCGGAAGACGACGATGCAACAAAGCAGAATCCCGATAACTGCGTCTACCAGAGCGAAGATCTCGCCATCGCCACCTGGAACGCAGCGTCGGCCTCAACCCGCAAATAGGCTCACAGGTCCCAGTTCTGCAGAAAGCCTTTCTTCCGGCTGATCATACGCTCGTAGGTGGAGATCATGATGGCCGCATGGGGGGCTTTGGTCAGGCGCAGTGTTTCGATACGGCACTCAAGGCGCTGGACCTCGTCGCAGACCTGCTGTTGCACATGGCTGCGTACGCTGTCGTGCTGGTCCAGCTTGACGCGCTGAAGTTCAGGCGGGGGAAGTTCCGGTTTGTCCATGGTGCCTCATCCTTTGAGTCTGGTGAATAATCCGTTTCAGAATGCCTGATTTTGCAGAACTGTCAGACAAAGTGCAATTAGAATGAAAAAGGTTTCACTTTTACTGACTCAGGCAGCCACCAGCCTTCGCTTGTTTTCCGGCAACACCGGGAACTGCCTGCACACAGTATAGACAAATCTGGCCAGTGCAGGTAAGTGATGACCCACGATCGGAAACCCGGTGTTGAGCAGGCTCACGGAAATATCCCGGGCCGGGTCGGCCCAACACAACTTGTTGATCAGACCGACATGGCCAAAGGCATAACGGCTCTGCTGCCCCCAGAGTCCTACCGGGTTGCCGCCCAGCATCATGCCAGCACTGAAGCGCATGGGGATCATCATGGTACGGTCTATCTGCAATGAACCGAACTGGTGGATGGCACGGCGGATGGTTAATTCACTGCAAATTCGCTGACCATTCCAGACCCCGCCATTGAGCATCATCTGGAAGAACCGGCCCATTTCCTCCGCGGTGCCACAGAGATTACCGGCGGGTATGACCGCCTCCTGGAAGCGCGGGTCGTTGGTGACTTTCTCCACCGTGCGAATGTCTCCGCCCAGGGCCCGGCTGACGATCCACGACAGCGGAAACATCGGGGTCGGGCCGGTGGCATAATTGGTAGCCAGTTCGTGCAGCTTCTCCGGGGCGATTCCGTAAGTGAACCACTTCATACCCATAGGTTTGCGCAGGTACCGGTCCAGATAATTCTCGATGGTATCGCCCGTGACCTTCTCCAAGACCCGCTGCAACACAAAGCCACCGGTAATGGCATGGTAAGCCACCTTCGCGCCATCCACCTCGACCGGTTTGGCAGCGCACAGCAGGCGCCAGATTTCATCACGCTCCCAGAGCACGTCTATGGGGGTCTCACGGGGAATCGCCGGAATACCGCCCCGGTGTGAGAGAATCTGGTGCACGGTGATGGTGCGCTTTCCGTTCTTGGCAAACTCCGGGCAGTAGTAGGAAACCGGGTCCATCAGATTCACCAGGCCCTGCTCTGCGAGCATGTGCATCAGCAGCGCCGTCACCGCCTTGGAGGCGGAGAAATAGCAGATCGGGGTTTCCGTGGTCATCGGCAGCCTGGGCAGAGCGGCGGGATCATGGGGGCCGTTGCCCCGGGTATGGCCCATGGCGCCATGCAGCACCTGCTCGCCCCGGTAACGGAGCGACAGCTGGATTCCCGGGTGCACACCGGTCCGGTACAAGCCCTCCACACTACGCCATACGGATTCCACTACGTCCTGCGGTAAACCAACCCGATCCGGGTGTTCGGTGTCACGATTGCGGAAAGTGACAGAGGTCAGGTCTTCCGGAATATCGCAGGTGTGCAGGGCACGGCGGGCGAGTGAATGCATAACGGACGCCTTTTATCGTTATTGAGAACTGGCCCCTCCCGGGACACTTGCTGAGGCCGACATTTCAGCCTTTATCAGATTTCATTATGAACCGGCTCGATCGGCTGCGCCATGGCCACACAGTTGCGACCCTGCATTTTGGCCTGATACATCGCCTTGTCCGCTGCGCTGCAAAGTGTTTCCACTGTGTGACCATGAACAGGATAAACCGCGACACCCACGCTGATGGTTAATGGCACCGAGTGGCCAGACTCCAGCGGTATCGGCGCGTTACCTACCCGCTGGCGCAAACGCTCGGCGGTATCCCGGGCACCCTCCACATCCATTTCCGGCAGCACAATAACGAATTCCTCGCCACCAAACCGGCCGACGGAATCGACACTTCTTACCCGGTCGGTCAGGATCTCGCTCACCGCACAGAGCACGGTATCACCAGCAGCGTGGCCCCAGCTGTCATTGATGTCCTTGAAGTGATCAAAATCAATCCATAGCAGCGCCATCGGACGTTCATAGCGGCGGGCGCGCTCCAACTCTTCCTCCAGGACTCTGGAGAACTCCCGCCGGTTGAGCAGGCCGGTCAAAGGATCTCGGGTGGCCATCTCCTCCAACTCGGTTTCCAGCTGTTTGCGGTCGGAGATATCCAGCACTATCCCCTCCAGGAAAACACTGCCGTCATCGTGCTCGACACCGCAGCCACGCTCCCAGACCCACACCTTACGGCCGTCTTTGCGGGTAATAGCGTACTCCAGGGAAAAAGACCGGCCTTTGCGCACCGCAATGGCGACCTCTTCGGACACCTGTTCGATTGCATCCGGATCCATCAGGCTGGCATAGCTGACGAGCTTGTTGTTGATCAGGTCGTCGGGCAGATAGCCGGTCAGCTGCTCACAGCCACCAGAAACGAACATCATGGTCCAGCTGTCGTCGTTCCGGCATCGATAGGCCATGCCCGGGAGGTTATCCATCAATACCCGCAGTTGCTGCTCCCTCTGGCGCAGCGCCCGCCGCTGGTCCAGCTGAAGCGACAGCAACAAACGATCCTTGCTGAGCAAGCGCAGCATAACGGTGAATAACACCAGCGCTGTGACCGCGACAAACAAAAACCCTTTCCAGGTTTGCATGGCTGACAGGGACCGGGGGTCCGCAAACCAGATCTCCACCATCCGGTCAGAAAACGTAATCCAGATGATACCTGCCACCAGGTACACCAGGGTGGCCGACAGGGCACGGCGCAAAGGGCTTTGACTGTTACTCCAGCCGGTTTCTTTCCCTTGCTCTGGTTGTTCAGGCTGCATAGTCTTCCTTTTGCCTTGGGGAGCTGTCCTATAGGAAAAGTAGACAGTTTCACACGTTCAGTCGAGGCAAGGTTGCATTTTCCCGGCATTTCCACAAAACTAAACGTGACACATAGTTTTGTTTTGGGCAAAAACAATGATTCAACACCCTCTGCACCATACTCACGCCAGGCTGCTGGTCATTACCAGCCTTGCCTTGATCATTGGCGGTTGTTCACCCTCCGGCCCTTCTGAACAGGCCATCCGGGACTATGCCGAAACAGCCCGTCCTCAAGACCCTGAACTTTCCGGTATCTATCAGCGCTCCTGCATGGCCTGTCACAGCCGGGGCACTTCGGATGCCCCCCTGACCGGTGACAGCGAAGCCTGGAACAGGCGCCTGGAGAAAGGCATGCGCCGCCTGGTGGACAACGTGGTGTCGGGCATGGGTGGTATGCCGCCCTACGGCTTGTGCATGGACTGCGACACCGCAGAATTTCAGGCGCTCATCGAATTCATGGCGCGGCCGGCAGAAACCTGAGGTAGATTCATATGGAACGACGGCATTTTCTGCAATTGCTGGTCAGTACCGCCATCGTCGGGCACACCCGGTCGCTGCAGGCAGCACAGCAAGCGCCGGCACAGGCACAAAGCAACGCCGGGGGCAGCAAGTCCCCTTTGCCTTGGCGTAACTGGTCTGGCTCCCAGCAGTCGGTCCCTGCCATGCGTGTTGCCCCCCGGAGCGTCACCGAGCTGCAGGAACTCCTTGCCGCCCCAAACCATCGACACCTGCCCGTTCGCCCCGTTGGCTCTGGCCATTCATTCTCCGCCCTGGTACCCACCGACGGCATTCTGGTATCCATGGCTCGCCTGAGCGGCGTTCTGGGGCATGATGACAGCCGGTGCCAGGCCAAGGTGGCCGCCGGCACCCTGCTCGGGCAACTGGGCCAACCCCTGGAAGCGATTGACCAGGCCCTGTTCAACATGCCCGATATAGACCAACAATCCCTGGCGGGCCTTCTGGCCACTGCAACCCATGGCACTGGCAGCAAGTTGATGTGCTTGTCTGGCTACGTAACGGCGATGACACTGGTCACCGCCAATGGCGAGCGTATCGAGTGTAGCCAGACCCAGCATCCGGACCTGTTCCAGGCAGCGAGGGTGGGGCTAGGCTGCCTGGGCATTGTGACTGACGTCACCCTGCAAAATACCCGCCCATATCGGCTCCGGAAAACCACCGAATGGCTGCCCATCGAGGACATTCTGGCAACGGCGGACACCCTGGCAGACCAGCATCGCAATTTTGAGTTCTATTACATTCCGTTCTCCGGCATGGGCTTCACCAGCACCCACGACATCACCGATGACCCCCTATCGGCAACCCCAGAACTGGATCAAAACGACGGCGCCCGGGATTTGCAGAAAGCCCGCGACTACCTGGCCTGGTCCCCCAAGCTGCGGCGCTTGATTCTCGGGGGTTATATGCGCACCCTGGCCCGGGAGCAGAAGGTGGCGCCTTCCTGGCAGAACTACACCAGTGACCGCAATGTGCGCTTCAATGAGATGGAGTACCACCTGCCCAGAGAAAACTGGCAAAAGGCCTTCCGGGAGGTGGTGGATATGGTTGAAAACCGTTTCCCGGAGGTGTTCTTTCCCTTCGAGGTGCGCTTTGTGCAAGCCGATGATGCCTGGCTCAGCCCATTCTATCGGCGGGATTCAGTATCCATCGCCGTCCACCGGTTTTTCGAGGATGACTACCAGCCGCTCTTTGCCGCAGTGGAGCCGATATTCCGCCGGTATGGTGGCAGGCCTCACTGGGGCAAGCTGAACACGCTTACCGCCGCTGAACTCCGGGCGCTGTACCCGAAATGGCAGGCATTCTGTGAAGTAAGGAAAAGTCTCGACCCGAACGGCCGTTTCCTGAACCCTTACCTGGCCGGCCTTTTCAGCGACAATACCTCCCACGGATAACCCACCATGGCTCACAGCGAAGCGTTCCGTCAGCAAAGGCGCAAACTCATTCTGGCCGGGATGGCGGCCGGCGGCCTGGGTACAGCCGCATGGCTCCGGCCCCCGGCTATTCGCGATGGCCACTCACACTACTTCCGCGCCCTGTCCCGGGCGCTGGATGCCAGCGGGCTGGCCACACCCACTCTGGTGATTGACCAGCAACGCCTGGACCACAACATTCAGGTGTTGCTACAACACCTTGGCCACGACTTCGACTACCGGATTGTGGTGAAATCCCTGCCTTCGGTGCCCTTACTGGAGCACGTGATGGCCAAGACCGGCACCCGGCGGCTGATGCTGTTTCACCAGCCTTTCCTCAACCAGATTGCCAGCTCCATCCCTGACGCCGACATTCTGCTGGGCAAACCGTTACCGGTCGCGGCGGCTGCCCGTTTCTATGGTCGGCACCAGGCTGACCAGAACGACTTCCAGCCCCGACAGCAACTGCAATGGCTGATCGACTCTCCACGCCGGTTGGCGCAATACGAGCAACTGGCCCGTCAACGGAGCGAGCCTATGCGGGTGAACCTGGAACTGGATATCGGCCTGCACCGGGGCGGGTTCAACTATGATCAGCTGCTATCCCGGGCGCTGTTGGACATAGAGCAATCCCGCTGGCTGAGCTTCAGCGGTTTTATGGGTTATGAACCCCATATCGTGAAAGCACCGGGGCCAACCGACTGGTTGTGGCAAAAGGCCATGGCCCGTTACAACCGGTATGTTTCACTGGCCCGGAACACCCTGGGGCGTGATCTGGCAGGGCTCACCTTCAACACCGGAGGCTCCACCACGTACCAGTTATATAAGGGCCGGGCCAACACCATTACCGCCAACGAACTGGCGGCCGGCTCCGGCCTGGTGATGCCCACGGATTTCGACCTGGCCACCCTGGCGGGCCACCAGCCTGCGGCTTTCATTGCCACTCCGGTGCTGAAACTGCAGGAAGCCAACCGGATTCCCGGCACACCGGGCATTGGCCGACTGCAGCGATTGTGGAACCCCAACCGGGCCAGGGCGGTCTTCATTTACGGGGGCAACTGGAAGGCTCGGCCGGTGTCACCGGCGGGGCTGACAACCAACCCGGTGTTCGGACGGTCCAGTAATCAGGAGATGCTTAACCTGGCCGCCGGGGTGCCACTGCAGGAAGACGACTGGGTATTCCTGAGGCCGCATCAGAGCGAGTCTGTGTTTTTGCAGTTCGGCGATCTCGCCGTTTTCGATGCCAGACTGGGGGAAATTTCCCGTTACTGGCCGGTGGTGCCAGAGGGATGACGTCGCCGGCAGTGCATGCTTTAATTCCGTCCACCATCGATCAATACGGGACCCTGCATGACCCCTGGAATTCTTGCGGCCAAGAGGGCCAAAGTGAACTACACCATACATGAGTACGACCACGATCCGGCGGCCGAGAGTTACGGTGGTGAAGCAGCGGCGAAAATGGGTGTGGCGCCGGAGCAAGTATTCAAGACGCTTGTGGTGAGCCTGGATGACAAGGAACTGGCGGTCGGCATTGTACCGGTCACCGCCATGCTGGGCCTCAAGCAGATCGCAAGGGCCGCCGGGGCAAAGAAAGCCACGATGGCGGACAAACAGCTGGTCCAGAAAACCACCGGTTATGTGCTGGGTGGTGTCAGCCCTCTGGGCCAGAAAAAACGGCTCCGAACGTTTATCGACAGCACCGCCCACCACTTCCCGACGGTGTTCGTCAGCGCCGGCAAACGTGGACTCGAGATAGAGCTGACGCCGGACGATCTGGCACGCCTGACCAATGGCCTGTTAGTGCCTCTGCAGCAGGATTGACCGCAGGAGCAAGCACAAAAAAACCGGGCGACCATGGGCAACCCGGTTTTTGTCAATCACGGCCGGAGCAGGCTCCGGCCGGCTGAACCGCTGGCCTTACTTCACGGAGTCCCGTGCATCGGCCAGGATCTTGTTGAAGGTCGCGCTTGGCTGCATCACCTCACACACCTTCTCCATGGGCGGGTGGTAGTAACCACCGATATCGGCCGGGTGGCCCTGCACCACGGTCATTTCCTCCAGGATCTTGTCCTTGTTCTCTTCCAGCTGTTTCGACAACTTGGCAAAGAACTCTTTCAGCTCCTTGTCATCATCCTGCTTTGACAGCTCTTCCGCCCAGTAACGAGCCAGGTGGAAGTGGGAACCCCGGTTATCCAGCTCACCGGTGACGCGAGACGGAGACTGGTTATTTTCCAGCAGGCGCTCGGTGGCTTTGTCCAGGGTCTGGCCCAGCAGACGGGCACGCTGGTTGTTCTGTTTCTCACCCAGCTCATCCAGAGACACCGCCGTGGCCAGGAATTCACCCAGGGAATCCCAACGCAGGTGGTTTTCCTGGATCAGCTGCTGTACGTGCTTGGGCGCAGAACCGCCAGCACCGGTCTCGTACAGGCCACCGCCGTTCAGCAACGGAACGATGGACAGCATCTTGGCACTGGTGCCCAGTTCCAGAATCGGGAACAGGTCGGTCAGGTAGTCCCGCAGCACGTTGCCGGTGACAGAAATGGTGTCCAGACCACGAATCAGGCGCTCCATGGTCCAGCGGATGGCGCGAACCGGAGACTTGATGTGGATTTCCAGACCGTCGGTGTCCAGCTCGGCCAGGTACTTTTCAACCTTCTTGATCAGCTGGGCATCGTGGGCGCGCTCATCGTCCAGCCAGAACACCGCAGGCGTGCCGCTGGAGCGGGCCCGGTTAACCGCCAGCTTGACCCAGTCACGGATCGGCAGGTCTTTGGTCTGGCAGGCGCGCCAGATGTCGCCTTCTTCAACCTTGTGCTCGGTCAGTACGGTGCCGTCTTCGGCCACCACACGCACAATGCCGTCTTCCTTCATTTCGAAGGTCTTATCGTGGGAGCCATACTCTTCGGCTTTCTGCGCCATCAGGCCCACATTCGGTACGGTACCCATGGTGGTGGGGTCAAACGCGCCGTGGGTTTTACAGAAGTTGATCACTTCCTGGTAGATGGTGGCGTAGGTGGACTCCGGCATAACCGCCTTGGTGTCCTTGAGCTTGCCGTCACGGGCCCACATCTTGCCGGAGTTGCGGATCATCGCCGGCATGGAGGCATCGACAATCACGTCGCTCGGTACGTGCAGGTTGGTGATGCCTTTAACGGAATCCACCATGGCAATTTCCGGGCGGTGCTCATAGCACGCGTGCAGGTCTTCCTGAATCTGCTCCTGCTTGGACTCCGGCAGCTGCTTGATCTTCTCAATGACGGAAGACAAGCCGTTGTTCGGGTTAACACCGATTTCCTTGAACAGGTCGCCGTATTTGTCGAACAGCTCCTTGTAGAAAACCTTCACCGCGTGACCGAACACGATCGGGTGGGAGATTTTCATCATGGTGGCTTTAACGTGCAGGGAGAACATCACGCCGGTTTTCTCGCAGTCGGCAATGGCGTCTTCGAAAAACTTCACCAGAGCCTTCTTGCTCATGAACATGCCGTCCAGCACTTCGCCTTCCTGCAGCGGCAGGTCGGGCTTCAGTACCGTCTGTTTGCCCTGCTTGTTCTCAAACACGATGTGGGCGTTGGTGGCCTTGTCCAGGGTGACCGATTGCTCACTGGAGTAGAAGTCACCACCGCGCATGTGCGCTACGTGTGTACGGGACGCCGGGCTCCACTCACCCATGCTGTGGGGGAACTTGCGGGCAAAGGCTTTTACCGCAGCCGGCGCACGGCGATCGGAGTTACCTTCACGCAGTACCGGGTTAACAGCACTGCCCAGTACTTTGGAGTAACGGGCGTGGATTTCTTTCTCTTCGTCGGTTTCCGGGTGCTCTTTATATTCCGGAACCTTGTAGCCCTGTTCGTTCAGCTCTTTGATGGCGGCACGGAGCTGGGGAATGGACGCGGAGATGTTCGGAAGCTTGATGATGTTGGCGTCCGGATCCTTGGTGTACTCACCCAATTCAGCCAGGGCATCCGGAACGCGCTGGTTTTCTTCGAGGTAGTCCGGGAAGCCTGCCAGAATACGCGCCGCAAGAGAGATGTCGCTGGTTTCAAAGTCGATACCAGCCGGCTTGGCGAAGGTTTCCAGGATGGGAAGCAGTGACCGGGTGGCGAGGGCGGGGGCCTCATCGGTCAGTGTGTAGACAATCTTGGCTTTGGATGTTGTCATTTTCGTCCTCAGGCAAATGGGTGGGTTCAGGACGGTCATGGCACGGTCAGGCGTCTTGTGAACGGCTGGTTATGCCGATGACTGATTCGGAACTTTTGATAGACCTACTAAGATAGCATTTTTTACCAAACTTTGGTTACGATCTTAGTATAAGAACGGACTAAAAATGCCTGATCTTCGGTTACAGGACGATGAAATGGCGGGAATTTACGAAACTTTCTAACATTTATCAGGTGTGGTGTCAGCGTGCCAGGGGGAGGGTTTTCCAAAACACGCTGTGAATACTTCCCTGTAAGCTCTGCTCCGCCATCCATGGCTCCGCAAGGTTTTGGAAAACCCTCCCCCTGTCACTCTCAAACGCTGTACGGGTAGTCCGATGACATCGTCTCAGGGTTCGCAGACACGGGCTGTTTTGTCAACAAAACAGCCCGTGTTGGTGCATCTCTCGCTCACATTTATCCTGATTCAGTCGGGTAATAACCCCACCTCCACCAACCGCTCACGTATCCGGTCCAAGGCTTCCGGATTGCCAAGGGCATCCCGGTTGTCCGCTTTACTTGAGCCATTGACCAGCCGGGCCACCGCGAGTTCCACTTTTTTGCCACTGCGGGTGTAGGGAATGTCGGGCACTTCGACGATGTGTTTGGGTACGTGCCGGGGGCTGGCGCCTTCGCGGATTCGGGTTTTCAGGGTTTTGATCAGGTCGTCGGTGACAGTCTGGCCGGCGACGTTGATGACGGGGGGGCCATACCTAGTTGGAATGTTACCCAGATTTATTGACAGGCTCTGATACTTTGATCCCTACTCACGAAAACAGACTCTTCCCTTTTCGTGGTACCACCTCTTGATCTCATTAACGATGCCTTGGGGAGAATCCTCGCGGTCAGTCTCTGGATAGAAAATCAGATCGCTTTTTGCAGGGTGCTCAACCAGCTCATTGAATTGGTCAACAAACTGACTTTCCTCATCTTCAGTAATATCCTCATTCCAAAACCAGTTTAGAGCAGCAATGAACTCTTCTTCGGTATAGTCACTCAATCGCTTTTTTTGCAGTTTCATTATGTCCTCCGGTGGACCTGAATATGCCTGAAGGGGGTTACCACTCTCAAATTTTCAACGTCGTATACGGCGCCCCCGTTTCCTATTTCTTCTACATGGTGAATTTCAAACCGGTTCCTTTTTCCGGCTTGATCATTAAGCCTTGTAAAAGGAGCTCTGCCGGCCCTGATGGTTTTTTGATTTCGAGAACTGAACTGCCCCATGAGTTCTGTATCCTTTGCCACCTCAAGCCAAAAGTCCTCACGGAACCGGTCAAAATTCGCAAATTCACGCCCCCTGAGCCGATCCGCAATCTGCGCAGGTATCGGCGCTCCAAGATCTCTTGAGGCATTCTCTAACCAGATTCCGGTAATTTCTTCTCCACTTCCAGTGACCACCCCTCGTTCATCGCGAGCAGTCTTCCGGAAAACCAAATACAACGGCTCAATCCCGCTGTCCGCCGGAAAGCTCACGATCAGCTCAACCTGATCCTCAAAGGGCTGCTGGTAGCCGGGTGGCGAATGTTCCTGGCCATCATCCTGGATGGGTGTCACCAGAATGCTGTAGGGATCAATACCGGAATCCGCCGGGTATTCGGTGCTCACTACCGGGCGGTGGCCGCTGTCATCCGGGTACCAGACGAGGGTGAAGTCGTCATCAACCACCACTTCAAAATTCTCGCCCTTGAGCTCTGCGTGAGCAACCGGAACCCGGTCTTTGTATCCCGTGCTGTCGTTGACGTGATAGCCGGCCACCCGGAGGTTTCCGGTGGCATCCACGTGCAGATGAAAACGCACCCGAATGGCCGCCTCAGCCATCTCAAGCAGTTCTTCCTCGGTGTACAGGGTGCTGTCGCCCAATTTGGATGGCCAGAGTGCCAACAGCACTGCACTGCCGGCGGTGCTGAGTACTCCGGCACCAATTCGCGCGGCCATGGCCCAGCCTTTTGCCAGTCTCGTTGCCGAACCAGAGATCAAGCCCAGCGGCCGCAAGCCGTTTGCCCCAGGGCTGGTGACCGTGGCGGGGGCAAGCATCGCAAGGGTGCCAAAGTTACTGGCCTTTTCCTGTCCCTCATTACTGTCGGTATCCCCGGAGGGCCGGGTGCAGGACTTGGCGAATACCTTGGGCCCCAGGGGCGGAAGCCCAAAGTTTTCCGAGATCACCACCGGCGGGGGTAGAGGCTCGGGGGGTGGCTCAATCACCGGGCGTTCCGGCGTGTAGTCGAGCTTGGGCGGTGGTGGCAGGCTATCGGAATGAGCGTAGGCGGTGCCTCTGGAAGGAAACGCTTGCCGGTCACCAAAGCGTTTTTCGAAGGCCGTGATGGCATTCTCTGCAATGGCTGCAGAGGTGCTTTCCGTGGGAACAATGCGCCCGGATACCAGCCTGAAAACGGGAGCCGCAGGGATCTCTTTGAGCAACACCAACTCGCCACTGGCAAGCTGGTCTCTTAATCGGGCAGAGGTGAAATTGGAGCTCGAAAGGTAGCTGGCCAGTTCCTTATCGGAGTACTGATCCCAGCCACCCTCGATCATCAACGCTTCGTGAAGCGCAAGCGAGTGCGGGTCTGCTATTTTGGTCACGTCCGTGTATCCACAAGGTGTTAATCGGCACAATCCATGCCTGTAGTGTTGGCAAATGTACCTGAATCACCGAGCGAGTCCAAGCCTACATCCGGAACACTCGTGGTACTAAGTCGTAAGCCGGCCCTCGCTAACCAGAAGCATTGCATTCATGGCCATCCCTGGCAGATCAAATCACCTTGCGAGCAAACCAGTCTCCACCAACCGCTCACGTATCCGGTCCAAGGCTTCCGGATTGCCAAGGGCATCCCGGTTGTCCGCTTTACTTGAGCCATTGACCAGCCGGGCCACCGCGAGTTCCACTTTTTTGCCACTGCGGGTGTAGGGAATGTCGGGCACTTCGACGATGTGTTTGGGTACGTGCCGGGGGCTGGCGCCTTCTCGGATTCGGGTTTTCAGGGTTTTGATCAGGTCGTCGGTGACGGTCTGGCCGTCGGCCGGGACTACGAACAGGACCACTTCCACGTCGCCGTCGATCTGGCGGCCGACTACGAGGCTGTCTTTGACCTCGCTGATGGTTTCTACCTGGCGGTAGATTTCCGCGGTGCCGATTCGGACGCCGCCGGGGTTAAGGGTGGCGTCCGAGCGGCCGTAGATGATGGCGCCGCCGTGTTCGGTGAATTCGATAAAGTCGCCGTGGGCCCAGACGCCGGGGAAGGTGTTGAAGTAGGCGTCGTTGTAGCGTTCGCCGTCCGGGTCCTGCCAGAAGCTGACGGGCATGGAGGGCAGGGGTTGGCGGCAAACGAGTTCGCCCCGGCCTTCGCTGACCGGCTGGCCGTCGTCGCCGTAGGCCACGGCGTCCACGCCCAGGAAGCGGCACTGGATTTCGCCTCTTCGTACCGGCAGCAGTGGGGTCGATCCCACAAAGCAGCCGCAGATGTCGGTGCCGCCGGCGATGGAGCCGAGCAGTACATTGGAGGCGCCATCGCTGTAAACCCAGTCGTAGTCTTCCGGCAGCAGTGGGGAGCCGGTGGAGAAGACCACGCGCAGGTGGCTCTGGTCCAGGGTTTTCGCCGGTTGCAGTTCGGCTTTGCGGCAGCCGGCGATGAAACGGGCGCTGGTGCCGTAGTGGGTGACCCGCTCTTTGGCCACGGTCTCCCACAGGAAATTCAGGCTCGGGTAACCCGGGGAACCGTCAACGGTAATCACGGCGGCGCCGGTCATCAGGGCGGAGGCCTGCCAGTTCCACATCATCCAGCCGCAGGTGGTGAAGTAGAGGAAGCGGTCGTCCGGGCCCACGTCGCCGTGCAGCATAAGCTCTTTGGCATGGTTAACCAGCAAGCCGGCGGTGCCGTGCACGATGCACTTGGGTTTGCCGGTGGTGCCGGAGGAATAGAGGATGTAAACCGGGTGATCAGGGTCGACTGGGGTAAAGGAAGGTGCCTGACCTTCTCCGGCTTTCAGGGCATCGTCCCAGGTGGTGACCATCTCGCCGGGGATCGGGGCTTCATCTGGCAGTTGCGCTACGCTGACCACCACTTTCAGGGACGGCAGGCCAGCGATCAATTCGGCAAAGTCGTCCTGGCGGGCAAACACCTTTCCGCCATAGCCGTAGCCATTCACCACGATCAACGCGGAGGGTTCGATCTGGCCGAAGCGGTCGTTGATGGCACCAATGCCGAAGTCCGGCGACGCGGAGCTCCAGATGGCGCCCAAGCTGGTGGCGGCGAGCATGCCCACAAGGGCTTCGTAGCCGTTGGTGACCACGCCAGCCACGCGTTCGCCCTTCTGGATGCCTCTGCTGCGCAGGAAGGCTTCCAGGGCGCCGGCGTCGGCTTTCAGTTCGGCGTAGGTCTTGCGCAGTACCGGGCGGGTTTCGCAGTAGGCCACCACGGCTTCTTTGTCAGCATGATCGCCGTCCGCCAGCCGCAGCAGGTTGGCGGCAAAATTCAGTTTCATGCCGGGGAACCATTCGGCGCCGGGCATCTCACGGCGGCCCAGCACCCGCTTGGCGGGGGTGTCGCAGACCAGGCCACAATAATCCCAGACTTTCTGCCAGAAGGTGTCCAGTTCGGTGATCGACCACTGGTGCAGGGCGTGGTAATCGGCAAACGGGCCAAAGCCCTGTTGCTCAAGCCAGGCCTGGAACTGGCCCATTCGGGAACCGGTGAGGGTTTCCTGGCTCGGGGTCCAGACAACCGGTGATTGTTCTGTGTTGCTCATCCGTCTCTCCAGAAAATTACTGCATGTGCCAGCCGTGGCTGACCACGATCGACTGGCCAGTGAGGGCGGCGGACGGGAAGGCCGCCAGGTGCACCGCCAGCTCTGATACGTCTTCGAGGGTGGTGAACTTGCCGTCCACCGTGTTCTTGAGCATCACCTTGCTGATCACTTCTTCCTCGGAAATGCCCAGCTCTTTGGCCTGCTCTGGGATCTGCTTGTCCACCAGCGGGGTGCGTACAAAGCCGGGGCAGATGATGTTGCTACGTACCCCATGCTCGGCACCCTCTTTCGCCACCGCCCGGCACAGGCCCAGCATGCCGTGCTTGGCGGCTACATAGGGCGCTTTCAGCGGCGAGGCTTCCACCGAGTGTACCGAGCCCATATACAGCATAGTACCCCCACCTTGGGTGTACATCTGGCGCAAGGCGGCGCGGGTCACCAGGAAGGCGCCGTCCAGGTGCACGTTCATCACCTTGCTCCAGTCGGCAAAGGCCAGTTTATGCACCGGGTCAATGTGTTGGATGCCGGCGTTGGCCAGGGCCACATCGAGCCGGCCCCATTGCTCAATGATGGCGGCAACCCCCTGGTCCACCGCCTGCTCATCGGTGACATCCATGGCCAGGGCCATGGCCGTGCCGCCCGCCTGCTCGATGGCAGCGACGGTGTCGGCGGCACTTTCCAGCGTCAGGTCCGCGACCGCTACCCGGGCGCCTTCGCGGGCGTAATGTTCGGCAATGGCCCGGCCAATGCCCCGGCCGGCGCCGGTGATGAGTGCAACTTGGTTGTGAAGACGCATCACACTGTCTCCTTGTTGATGATCGGTTTGTTATTGGTCTTGTACAGGGCGGTCATATCAACGACCTCCGTAGACTTCGTTGGGCAGCCAGGTGGCCAGGGGTTCGAACCAGAAAACCAACGCCAGTCCGAGCACCTGCAGGGCAATAAACGGCAGCACCCCCAGGTAGATATGGCGTGTGGTGATCCCCGGTGGGCAAACACCCTTGATGTAAAACAGGGAGAAACCAACCGGCGGGGTCAGGAACGAGGTCTGCAGACAGATGGCGAACATCACCGCAAACCACACCGGCTCCACGCCAAGGGAGAACACCACAGGGGCAACCAGGGGCAGAATGATCAGGGTGATTTCCACCCAGTCCAGGAAGAAGCCCAGCAGGAAGGTAATGAACAGCACGGTGATCAGAATGCCAGTGGTGCCGAACGGCAAACCGGTAATGGCATCGCGAATCACATCATCGCCGCCCAGGCCGCGAAGGACGGCAGCAAATACCGTGGCGCCGATAAAGATGCCGAAGATAAAGGCCGTGGTGCGGCTGGTCTGGTACAGGGATTCCCGCAGTACCTTGACGTTAAGACGCCGGCTCAGAAGCGCCATCAGCAGGGCCCCGAACGCCCCCACGGCCGAGGCTTCGGTGGTGGTGGCAATGCCAAAGAAAATGGAACCCAGCACCGCAATGATCAGCGCCATGGGCGGCACCACTGCCAGGAATACATCGAGAAGCGCCCTGAGATCCAGCGGCTCCCGGTTTTTCGGCGCCGGGGCCAGGTCCTTTTTGATGAAGGAGGCAATCAGGATGTACAGGATATACATGGCGCCGAGCATCAGGCCCGGAATCAGCGCTCCCATGAACAGCTTACCGACAGACGCATCGGACGTGCCCAAACGATCCGCCATCAACACCAGCATGATGCTGGGGGGCACCAGAATACCCAGGGTGCCCACGGAACACGCCGTACCCACCGCCAGGGATTTGTTGTACTGGGCCTGCATCATCGGCCCCAGGGACAACATGCCCAACAACACCACCGAAGCCCCGACAATACCGGTAGAAGCCGCCAGCAGCACACCGACAATTACCACGGTAATGGCATAGCCACCGCGCAGCGGGCCGAGTACCCGCACCAGGCTGTGCATCAGCTTCTCGGCAATGCCGGAGCGGTCGAGCATGATGCCCATAAAGATAAACAGCGGTAGCGCCACCATCAGTTCATTGGCCACCACTCCATACAATCGGGCATCCAGGACGCCGATGGTGCCGTTCCAGGTGAACCAGAGGTCGGCATCAAAATGTTCAATCAGAAAGTTCGCCAGTACGGCAAACACCAGGCCTATGCCCGCCAATGACCAGGCCACTGGAAAACCCAGCAGCAACAGCACCATGAAGGCGGCGAACATGGCAATAACCAGAAGTGTTTCCAAGCCCATGATTCTTGTGCCTCGTTACGGATGCGGGTGTTCGCCGTTGCCATAGCCCTCGGGCGTGGCAATCTCGCGGGGAAATCGGAACAGCAGCGTGCAGCAACGCAGGGCCCGGGAAGCCAGGGCAATACCCACCAGGGTCATGCCGATGGGCAGCACGCTCTTGAAGATGAAGCGATAGGGCAGGCCGCTGGGGGCCTGGGAACGCTCGTTGTACACATAAGAGCTGTAGGCGTAGGGAATCAGGGTTTCCACCATCAGGTAGACGATGGGCAGCGCCAGTAACAAGATGGCCGCCAGCTCTATTCTCGCCTGCCATTTCAGGGAAAACCGTTCCCGCAACACGTCCACCCGAACGTGATCGTCTTTCACCACCGCAAAGCCCAGGGTGAGCATCATGGCGGCACCGAAGAAGTGCCAGGACAATTCCTCAAGCCAGATCGATCCGGCATTGAGAATGAAACGGCTGAACACGTTGGCCAGCACCACCACCAGCACGGCAATCCATAGCCAGGAACTGAGCTTGCCAACGCCAGCCACAAACCGGTCCAGCCACCAGGACAACCGGTTGTAGGGCAGGCCAGACCCCGCCTGAGCAGGCACGGGCGCCTTGGGGGATTCGTGCTCGTGAGTCACAATCACCTCGACATAATCAGGGAAAATTCGGGGTGGATGCCGGCAACGCCGGCATCCACAGGTTCAGGACTCGGTATCAGTCGTACTGATAGAAGTCCCGGGGCAGGTAGCCCTTGGAGTGCCAGATGGAGTGGTGTTCCATAAACTCACGCTGGCTGGTCAGAACGCGACGGAACATTTCGTCTCCGGCTGCGATCTCGTCCAGTACTTCGTTGGTGACTTTCTGCAGCTCACGCAGTACCGGCTCCGGCAGAGTCTGGGCGTTTACGCCTTCCTTCTCGTAATCCCGCAGGGCGGTGGGCTGGGCCCATTCACTTTCGGCGAAGCCTTTCAGGGTTGCCGATTCGCAGCCCATTTCGATCACGGCGCGGGTTTCAGGCTTGAGCTTGTTCCAGACGTCCTTGTTCACCAGCAGGTGAGAAGTGGTCAGAGTCTGGTGCCAACCCGGCATGATGTAGTTCTTGATGATCTGGTCCAGGCCCAGCATCTTGTCGATGGCTGGCTGGGAGAACTCGGTGGCATCGATGGTCTTGCGCTCCAGGGCCTGATACAGCTCACCGCCCGGAATCATGGTGACTGATGCACCCAGCTTTTCCAGTACCTTGCCACCGATGCCGGCAAAGCGGATTCTCAGGCCATCAATGTCATCCAGACTTTCGATCGGCTTGGCGAACCAGCCGGCTCCCTCGGGGCCGATGATGGAACACAGCATGGGATGGATGTTGCGTTTGGCGTAGATTTCTTCAAGTAACTCGCGGCCCTCACCCTGGTAATACCAGGCCAGGTAGGCAGGGGGTTCCATGTTGAAGGGGGCGCCAGAGTACAACGGCAACGCGGGAATAGTACCCTGATCGTAACCCACCCAGGTGTAACCGGCGGGGTACTTGCCTGTGCTGACGGATTCCATGATTTCAAACGGGGGTACCAGCTCGCCCGGCTCATAGTAACGAAGCTGGATATTGCCGCCAGAAACCGCTTTCAGGTTCTCAGTCAGGTGTTTGACCGGGGTAGTCAGGCCTATCAGATGCGACGGGAATGCCAGGGGCACCTGCCAACGGACTCGTTCCGATGCCAGGGCATCGCTGCTGATCAGGCTGCCGGAAATCACAGCCGCAGCGGTAATACCATAGGTAAGACGCGAGAGCTTTTGCTTGATCGACATGAAATGGATCCTTCTTGTTGTTGTCATCCACCTTTCGGTCTTGGTGCCGAAAGGCTGGTCTGAGTTGAATCAGACAACGCACGAAACCGCGACTGACCGGTTCGGGTCCAACGAATGTGCGCCAGTGTTGTTTTCGAGCGTTGTTCTGACGTCCTGCATTCAGGCTATAGCAGACACCGTGCCATCCAAACAAAGTCTTTATTTATCAATTAATTATGATCTTCCCCCATATTCCAGAAACATCGGAGCGTCTGGCTGACCGGACACTTCAAGACCTTGGTCGGAGTGAAGTGTCCTAAAAACAGGACATATGTCTTGGATTCAGGACAGCTTCGCCAGTTTTTCATAGAAAACCGACCGGGAAATGCCCAGCAGACGGGCGGCCTTGGTACGGTTACCCCGGCAGGCCAGCAGCGCCTGCTCGATGGCCTGTGCCTCCGCCTCGGCCAGGGTCTGGGCGAGCGGCCGCACCGGCCTGGGCGCCATGGCCGGCACAGTGCGCTGGCTCGCCCTCGGCAATACCTTGAAGATGGCATCGGCATCCAGCAGGTCGCCATCCTCACTCATGGTCAACGCCCGCTCCAGCACGTTGCGCAATTCCCGGATATTGCCCGGCCAGTCATAGCTGCCAAGAGCCGCCACCCCGGCATCGGTAATTTCCCCCCGCAGCCCCTGGCCCTCGCAGATTTCACCCAGCAGCGCCTCGCACAGCACCCCGAGATCCGCCAAGCGGTCCCGTAGCGGCGGTATGTTGATTTCCAGCACGTTCAGGCGGTAATAGAGGTCTGACCGAAAACTGCCCTCAGCAATCATCGATTCCAGATTCCGGCTGGTTGCCGCGATGACCCGAACATCCACATTGGCCACCTTGTTTGAACCCAGGGGTTCGATTTCCCCCTCCTGGAGGGCCCGCAGCAGTTTCGCCTGCAACGGCAGCGGCATGTCGCCCACTTCGTCCAGGAACAGGGTGCCCCCGTTGGCCAGTTGAAACTTGCCATCACGGGTACGCCGGTCAGCTCCGGTATAGGCACCCGGCGCCACACCAAAAAACTCCGCTTCCAGCAGATTTTCCGGAATGGCCGCCACGTTCACCCCAACGAAGGGTTTGTCGGCCCGGGGCGATACCGCGTGGATCGCCTGGGCCAGAACCTCCTTGCCGGTACCGGTTTCTCCCAGCAGCAGCACTGGCATGTCCCGGCCAGCGGCCAGACGGGCACGCCGTTTGACTTCCAGGGCAGCGGGACTGCCACCAACAAAGTCTCCAAGGCTGTAACGGGTGCCCCGGGCCTTCTTCGCCAGCGCCTTGCGGGCGGCGGCGAGATCACGGTGCAGGCGACGGTATTTTGATACCAGTGGCGTCAGCGGTTGCAGGTCATCATAAAGGACGAAGGCAACCGCCCCCTCGATCTCACCCTGCTGGTCGTAATAGGGCAGCCGGGTAACCACCAACTGCTGCTGGTTGTGTTCCATGATGTCCAACAGCAGGGGTTTGCCGGTTTCGACCACCTCCGGCATTCGGGTTTGGGGTATCACCTGGCGCACCGGTTTGCCGATTGCCTGGGCTGGGTCGCCAAGGCCCAGCAGGTGGGAATAGCTGCTGTTAATCCAGGTAATCCGGGTATGCCGGTCCACGGCAATGGCACCGGCACTGGCTTCCTCAAACATGGGAAACAGCGCTTCTATCAGGTCTCTTGTCAGACCACTCTTGTTTTTATCGGTAAACAGCTCGGTCATGTACCGCGTACTCACGGGCCGGAATTGGTTCATGGGGCAACCCTGGGCGTCCGGATTTCCGGACGTAGTCACGGAAGTATAGAAAGCCCCCGGTCCGGGGGCAAATCGAAAGTCGGCAGCTCGGCCTCGATCAGGGCCAGATCACTATGGGTTTCATGATCGTTCCTTGTTTGTTGTTTTTGGAAACGCCTCACGGGAGGCAAACATGCCCTTGCGGATCCTGTGCCAACACCCCAACCGACTGTTTTTATTGATTTAATCTCAAAAAGCAAAGAGTCAACAGGTGAAAGCTTCCGGATTTCCGGACATGCACAGGCTCAAATCACCTTCGATCCCCGGCAATGCGGCCTTCTCAGACGTGTCCGGCTTTTCAGACAGCGTCCTGCGAACCGGACACATACCCCATCAACATCCATCTTCAGCGGCAGCTCGTATCATCGGAATAATTGGTAAGCCTTAAGGAGGCAGGGGGGTGATCGTTCGTAATGTCAGGTATATCAGCGCCATCATGGCTATGTCCGCCCTGTTCCTGACAGGTTGCGCCAGCCACCAGCCAACGCCATCACACTCCGTTACCCTGCCGGAAACCGGGTTCACCGTTCATTCCTCACTCCAATATTCACCGGATACCTGGCCAGAGCCGCTGTACGCCGATCTCTACGTGCCTGAGCGCACTGATCCTGCCCCGGTAGTTCTGATGGTTCATGGTGGTGGTTGGGAGCGTCGCTCCCGAAGCGATATGACCTGGGTGGCGGAGTCCCTGGCCAGCCAGGGATTCGCCGTGCTCAACGTGGATTACCGGTTCGCCCCGGATTTCACGTTTCCGGCGCAGCTGCACGACCTGCAGATCGCCCGCCACTGGCTGAACCGGAATGCCGGCCGCTATGGCCTGGACACCTCCCGGGTCACTGGCTTCGGCTTCTCCTCGGGCGCTCACCTGGTGGCCCTGCTGGCCACCGTGGCCAGCACCGACAGTGATCTGAACAGGCCCCATGGCGGCCCGGAAACAGCTCTAAAGGCTGCGGTGGCCGGCGGGCTTCCAGCGGACTTGCCCGCCTTTGGCTCTGGCCGGCTATTGCGTCAGCTTCTGGGGGCTGAATTGGAAGAACAACCCGATCGTTACCAACGGGCGTCTCCGGTTACCCATGTGAGTGCAGCAACGCCGCCGTTTTTCCTGTTTCACGGCACCATGGATATGTTGGTTCCGTTCAGTCAGGCCGAGCGTTTTGCCGAGGCCCTGGATGCCCAGGGGGTGTATCACGAGATCTACCGGATGCGCCTGCGGGGCCATGTCACCAGCTTTCTGACCGCCGGCAATGCGGTCGATCAGGCGGCCCGGTTCCTGGCTCGCCAGGGCGCCGGGCCACAATCAGCCCAGGCGAATGAACGGTAACAGGCTCAACCCGAGAATAACGGCAATGGCGATGAGTGCCGCCAGGAAGGTGACCGGCCGGCGTCGAAACTGATACCAGAGCCCGGTTTCACCACGCTGGCAACGGGCCAGGTAGTCTTCGCGCTGGGCCTGAAGGCGGCGTGCCTGGTAGTCATCCAACAGCGCCCGGGCGCGCTCGGCCTCGGCCTCATCATGCACCCAGAAGCCGCCCATGCTGATGCCCCAGCGGCTGGGTGGTGTTTCGTAGTAGCTTACCTCGTGCTCTTCGAACAGGGCGCGGATATCGTCGGCCTCGTCGTCGGGTACGTTACGCAGATTCATCAGGTGGTGGGGCATAGGGCGTTCCGGCTGGCTTAACGGGCGTTGTTGGCTATATCCTAGCAGGAAAGCATAACCGACCGAATGCAACAGGATTCTGCATGAGCCACCACCCCCTTCGTCTGCTGCTGGAGTTTGATGACCGCATCCAGCGCGACAGGGAGCAAGCCCCCGCCTTTCTGCACCGCCGGGACCGGCGTTTTGCACTGGACTGCGAACAGCAGGGCATTCGCCCCGACGCAGCGGCCTGGCTGGCACACATGCAGCGACTCAGCGGCCCCGGCAGTGCAAGCCTGGCGAACCACAAGCTCGAGTTGCAGTGGCAACGGATCCAGCGTGGTTTTATCGCAGCCGGCGCGCTGTTCGGGGTGATTACCATGGCCGGCCTGCTGTTCTACGATGGCGGCCAGCGCATCAATATCACCGTGTTCCTGGCCTTTGTGCTGCTGCAGCTGTTGCTGGCTGCCGCAACCACCGTCCAGGCGGTTGCCGGCTGGCAGCCCTGGGGTTGGTTGCAACGGCGGTTGCAGCCGCAGCTGCCGGGGCAAACCCTGGCACAATTGCAACCGCTGTTGATGGCCCGTGCCGCCCACGCCGGCGGCACCGCGTTCGCCACCACAGGGCTTCTGACCTTGCTGGTGCTGCTTGTTATTCAAGACCTGGCCTTCGGCTGGAGCACCACACTCGACACGGCCGCCGGCGGGTATCACACACTGGTGCAGGCGCTTGCCACCCCTTGGGGCTGGCTGTTGCCGGCAGCTGTGCCGTCCCAGGAACTGGTCGAGGCCACGCGGTTTTTCCGGGCGGCGCCGGACAGCCCCGGCACAGCTCCGGCGCAATGGGGCCAATGGTGGCCGTTTGTCGTCATGCTGTGGCTAACCTGGGTGCTCTTGCCCCGTCTGCTGCTGCTCGCGGCCAGCCACTGGCTGACCATTCACAAGGCCGGCCAGCTTCTGCAACAGCACCCCGGCATGCAGGCGCTGGCCTGGCGCATGGAAACCCCGACCCTGGACACCGGCAATCAGCATAACGATGCCGACGATCTCCCCGACACCACCACCCGGGCCCAGACCGTCGAACTATCAGACACGGACCATATTGTCTGTTGGGCCGGTGCCGGTGAGCCGGAGTTACCGCAACAACTGCTTGGTAACCAGACCCAGATCCTAAAGGCCGGGGGGCGCGCCTCCCTGGAAGAGGATGACCGGGTGCTGGCAACCCTGGCGCAGGCCCTGTCAGAGAGCCCGGAACCCAGCGTTATGGTGGTTACCCGCAGCTGGGAACCCCCCACCGGCGAGCTGCACGACTTCCTGGACCATGCCCGGGAGCAGTGGCCAGGGGATACCCGTGTACTGGTGCTACCGCTGGCCTCCGACGCCAACCGCGCACCAGCCGACCACTTGATCCAACCCTGGTTGCGATTTACCGAGCGCCTACCGGCGGGCTTTGCCCAGGTCACCGTGCTGCCGTCCGTGCCGGATAACCCCTACCAGACCGGAACCGAAAGCCCATGAGCCAGCAGCCGGTTTTCGCCGTGGTCGGCCATCCCAACAAAGGCAAGTCCAGCGTGGTGGCCACCCTGTCCCAGAACGACGCCATCGCCATTGCCCTTGAACCGGGCACCACCCGGGCCCGACAGGCCTACCCGCTCAGTGTTGATGGCCAGCAGCTGTACACCCTGGTCGACACCCCCGGCTTCCAGCGACCCCGGCGGGTACTGCAGTGGTTGGAAGCCCACAGCCTGTCGGCCTCCGACCATCCGGAAACCGTCCGGGCGTTCGTGCTCCAGCACCAGGGCGACGATCGCTACGTGGATGAATGCGAATTGCTGACACCCGTTATCGAAGGCGCCGGGATCATTTACGTGGTGGATGGTTCCGTGCCCTACAGTACCGAGCACGAGGCTGAAATGACCATCCTGCGTTGGACTGGCCGGCCAAGCCTGGCCCTGATCAACAGCATCGGTGATGACGACTACAGCGATACCTGGCAGGCCGCACTCGGCCAGTTCTTTCAGGTTGTCCGCAAGTTCGACGCCGTTCGCGCCCCATTCGAGCAGCATCTCAGCCTGCTCAAAGCCTTCGGACAGCTTGAACCGGACTGGGAGCAGACCCTCGCCCGGGCCACCGACCTGCTGGCCCAGCAACGACAACAGCGCCGCCACCAGGCCGCCGGCCTAATCGCGCGGGCCCTGGAAGACATGATGGCCTATCAGGAGAAGCGCACACTCACCCTGGATCAGGTGGCCAGCATCAGTGATGCTTCCCTGGCTGAAACCCTGCGGGACCGCTGGTATCGGCATCAGCGCCAGCGCGAACAGACCCTGCGGGTGAACATTGAACACCTGTACCAGCATCAACGTATCCAGCGCCAGGAGGCAGAGCTGGAATGGGCCAACCAGCACGACCTGTTCTCCGAAGACACCCGGAAACACTGGGCGGTCAGCAAGAAGTATCTGGCCGGGGCCGGCTTTGGTGCGGGTGCGGTCGGGGGTGCCGGCATTGACGCCGCGACCTTCGGCACCTCCCTTGGCACCGGAGCCCTGGTGGGTGGGCTGATCGGTGCCGCCGGCAGCTACTTTTACGGTGACCGGCTGCTGCTCCCGGCACTGAACATCGGCCCCCTGAAAGACGGTTTGAAAAGCGCCACGTTCGGCCCCGTACAGGACAGCCAGTTCGGCTATGTTGTATTGGGCAGGGCAGTAGATCACTGGTGGCACATCAGCCACCGGAACCACGCCGGACGGGACCTGCTGGAGCTGGAACCGGCCGATCAGCACTGGCTGGAGCGGCTCGATAAACACAGTCGCCGGGAGATCCAGAAAGCCTTCGACCGTTGTCGCAAGCGAAAATCTCTCGGCCACCAGCAACGACAGATTCTGGCAACCGCCATTGAGCATGCCATGATGGTTTACGACGATTGGCGGTTGAATCGGCCTTAACCGGCATGTTTATACTGTACGGCTATTCCATCACACAATGAGGAATGCGAATGAAAATTGTACGAGTGCAAGACATTATCGGTACCGAGCGCGAAGTCACCGGCCCAGGCTGGACCAGCCGCCGCATGCTGCTGAAAAAAGACGGCATGGGTTTCTCGTTCCACGAAACCATTATTCCCGCCGGTGCTGAGTTGAACCTCTGGTACAAGCATCACCTGGAAGCGGTTTACTGCGTTGCCGGTAACGGCAAAATTCTGGATAAGGCCACCGGCGAAACCCACGAGATCACCGACGGCACCCTGTATGCACTCGACAAGCACGACCAGCATACCCTGTACGGCGGCACCGAAGACATGCGCCTGATCTGTGCCTTCAACCCTCCGGTCACCGGCCGCGAAGTACACGACGAAGACGGCGCCTACCTGCCCGACACCAGCGAAGACTGAACCCGCTGGTCGTGACAACCCCTTCGGCAACAACTGCACCGCCATCGCCAGCCAGGCTGCTGCCGGTGGCGGTGCTGCTTTGGCTGGCCGGTGTTTACCTGAGAATTCCGGTACTGGTGGCACCGCCACTGGCGCCATTTATTTCAGATGAACTGGCGCTTACGCAGGCCCTGACTGGCGCCCTCACCACTTTACCCATCCTGATGCTGGCCATTGGCGCCATGCCTGGCTCCCTGGCCATTTCCCGCATCGGCCCCAGAAACACCCTGGCCATGGCCATGGTGATCATGGTGATCGGCTCTGCGGGCCGCGGCCTGGTGCCAGACACCTTCACCCTGATGCTCGCCAGCGCGGTCATGGGGCTCGGCGTCGCCATGATGCAACCGGCATTACCGGCTTTGCTGCCACGCTGGCTGGCGCCCCATCACCTGGCCATCGGCTCTGCCATCTACATGAACGGCATGTTGATGGGCGAATTCATTGGTGCCGGCATCACATTACCGGTGCTCATGCCATTGCTGGATAACAGCTGGCGCGCCACGCTACTGGTGTGGTCGTTACCGGCACTTCTGGTTGCCGCAGCCCTGTTTCTGCCCAAGCGGGACCTGGCACGGCCGGTGCGCCGCAGCGCCTGGCTGCCAGACTGGAAAAACCCGCTGACCCTGCGTATTGGCCTGCTGTTGGGCTTGTCCGGCTCCATGTTTTTTGGCCTTAACGCCTACATGGGGAACCTGCTGGCACAGCAGGGGCATTTTGAGAAGCTGGCAGACGCGCTTTTCTGGTATAACTTTGCGCAAGTGGTGGCCTCGCTGCTGATGCTCAAGATGGCCCGATTCTGGGTAGGTAAGCGCAGCATGATCATCTTGATGGCGGTGCTCAGTATTGTCGGCACCAGCGGCACCATTGTCCTTGAGGGGTGGCCAGCCATATTCAGCGCCACCCTGATGAGTTTTGTTGCCGGTATCCTGCTGATTCTGCTGGTTGCGCTGCCACCACTGCTGGTACGCTCGGAGGAAACCGGGAGGTTGTCGGCCGGCACGTTTCTGGTGGGTTATACCCTGGCGTTTTCAGTGCCCATGATCGGCGGTCTGATTGCCGACTGGAGCGGGGATATCCGCCACGCCATCATGGTGATGGTAGGGTACAGCCTGCTGGTGTTACCCATAGCCTTTACTCTGGATCTGCGCCGTCGACCGGCCTGAGTATCATCTGTCAGCAAACAAACATCGTATGGAAGCCGTTAAGCCCCATGCTCAAGCAAGGACTCTGTGTTGAAACTGGCCACCCTGATTAACCAGCTCGCGGATGAAGACACCAGCGCTCTGAAAACACTCAGCCTGGTGGTGGACTGGATTCGCCCGCAACGGGGCGAAACCGTCCACAACGCCGTTGACCGCATGAAGCAACTGGAAGGTGCCCTGACCGAGAACCTGGACGTACACCTGGCAGTGTCTGGCCGGCTGCAGGAATGGCTCGACCAGGCCCAGTTTTTCCAGTTGTTGTCTGGCCTGGGGCTCTATTCCCGCCGCGGCTTCCTGAAAGAAATCGGCGAGCGCCTGTACGAGCGGATCAACCCGGCCCCCAAAGACCGCAACAACGTCAAGAACGTGTTGTTTGTGGTGTTCCACCGCAAAGACGACGCCGAATGGATTCACTGCATACCCGATGAGGCTCTGATCCGCCTGTTGACCACCCTGTGGCACTTTTCACCCTCGGCTCTGGAACGCACCCGAAATCGCATTTACAGCCAGATGCTCAACGCCCTGGAGATGATGTCCATCTGGGTCGCCGCCGAGGAACTGGAGCCCAACATCCTGCGCTTGAACCCGAAGATCATCGACCGGGAATCCGCCTTCGTGGCCCTTCAGCGGGAAATTGCCGCGCTGGTGCAATCCTGGGGGCATGCCCTGCAGGAAAAGGAATCCGTTGAGCTGGACGATGCCCACGCCCGGGTACTGATTGAACAATGCCGTGAAGAGATTGACCGACTGCAACGCAAATCCGTCACCGCCGGCTCTACCATGGCGCTGACCCACCTGCTGGAGCGGCTGCACCAGACCCTGGACCGGATTGAACACCTGCTGGATATTCTGGACCCGGCAGACCCGGTGAAGCGACTTAACCGATCCGTGGAACTGTTCAAGACCCTGGTCCAGGCCAGCGCCGAACGCCACGGCGTCAGAGCCTTGTGGCGCGCCAACCTGAGGCTGATGTCCCGCAGCGTCACCGAGAACGCCAGCGACCACGGCGAACACTACATTGCCGGCAGCCGTAAAGAATACCTGGCCATGCTGGCCTCCGGCGCCGGAGGCGGGTTTATCATCGCCTTCATGGCACTGATCAAGATCCAGATACTGCAGCTGGACCTGACCCGGGGCTGGGAAACCCTCTGGGTCAGCCTGAATTACGGCATCGGCTTCATGATCATCCACATGCTGCACTGCACCGTGGCCACCAAACAGCCCGCCATGACCGCCGCCAGCATCGCCGAAAAAGTCGAGCAGGGCGAACAGGGCCGGGCCAACGCCCGCAAACTGGCAGAACTACTGGTCCGGGTTGGCCGCACCCAATTCGTCGCCATCATGGGCAACGTCGCCGTCGCCCTGTCTGTGGCTTTCGCGGTTGGCTCGTTATACAGCCATGTACAAGGCGTTCCGCTGATCAGTACCGAACGCTACGACTACATGCTCATCGGCATTCACCCCTGGCAAAGCCTGGCATTGATGTACGCCGCCATCGCCGGTGTCTGGCTGTTCTTCTCAGGCCTGGTGGCCGGCTACTTCGACAACCGCGCCGCCTACCTGAACCTGGCCGAACGCCTGGAACAACACCCCCTGCTGCGCCCCCTGATGCCCCCGGAAACCCGCGCCCGCTTCGGCGCCTACGTGGCTGAACACTACGGCGCCCTGATGAGCAACTTCGTGTTCGGCGTACTGCTCGGCGTCACCGGCTACATCGGCTACCTGCTGGCCCTGCCCATCGACATCCGCCACGTCGCCTTCTCCTCCGCCGACGTCGGCTACGCCATGTCCGTGTTCATCCCCGGCGCCAGCGACTTCGCCCTGTTCACCCTGTTCGCCCTGCTGATCGGCGGCGTCAACCTCATCGTCAGCTTCACCCTGGCCCTGAACGTTGCCCTGAGAGCCAGAAACACCCGGATATCCAGCTTCCCGAAACTGATCAAAGCCTGGTTCCAGGTGGTCGCTGAAAACCCCATGGCGCTGATTTACCCGCCAAGAGATCCGCTGCCCGAACCGGACGACCTCAAAGAGGCTCAACCCGACAGCCCGCAAACCAAAGCCGAAAACAAAGAACAGCGCCAAAAGGCCCTTCAGAAATAAAAAAGGGCCGCCAAAGCGACCCACAAAACAGTAGCAAAATAAGACTTCCCGAACCGAGCCGACAGGCCGTGGGGCGGGGAGGTCTTTTCCGCCGGAAAAAAGATGTCTGAGCGAAGCGAGTTGTTTTTTGCAGAGGAAAAGACCTCCCCGCTCCGCGGCCAGACTCCCAAACTCAGATGTAGTAGTCCTTCAACGGAGGAAAGCCATTAAACTCCACCGCACTGTAAGTGGTGGTATAAGCCCCGGTCGACAGCCAGTACATCCGGTCACCAATCGCCAGATTCAAAGGCAACGGGTACTTGTGGTGCTCATACATGATATCGGCACTGTCACAGGTCGGCCCCGCAATCACACAGTCCTCGCCCTCACCGGTCTTCTCAGTCCAGATCGGAAACTTGATCGACTCATCCAGCGTCTCGATCAGCCCCGAGAACTTACCCACATCGGTAAACACCCATCGGTGCAACGCGGTACGGGACTTCCGGGAAATCAGCACCACCTCACTCACTAACACACCGGCGTTGGAGATCAGCGACCGCCCCGGCTCAATAATGATTTCCGGCAGATCGTCGCCAAAATCCTCCCGCAGGAAACGGGCAATTTCCTCTGCATACACCGCCAGCTCATTGGTGCGGGTGATGTAGTTGGCCGGAAAACCACCGCCCATGTTGATCATCTTCAGCTCAATGCCGTCTTCTTCCTTCAGGCGCTCAAAAATCACCTTCACTTTGTTCAAGGCCGCATCCCAGGCGCCGATTTCCCGCTGCTGGGAACCCACGTGGAATGACACGCCGTAAGGCACCAGGCCCAGATCGCGAGCCAGGATCAGCAGGTCCATGGCCATATCCGTCTGGCAGCCAAACTTGCGGGACAACGGCCAGTCTGCGGTCAGGGTGCCTTCGGTCAGAATGCGCACATACACTTTTGAGCCCGGCGCCGCTTTCGCGATGTTGCGCAGGTCGGCTTCGGAGTCAGTGGCAAACAGGCGCACGCCCTTCTCGTAGAAGGTGCGAATGTCCTTCGCCTTCTTGATGGTGTTGCCATAACTGATGCGATCACCGGTCACACCCAGGCCCATCACCTTGTCCAGCTCATACACCGATGCGATATCGAAACAGGCACCCTTATCCCGCAGCATGGTCAGAATCTGCGGCGCCGGGTTGGCTTTAACCGCATAGTAAACCTTGGCGTACGGGAACCCTTCCACCAGCTCCTCGTACTGACGGTCAATGGTCTGGGTGTCGATGACCACAAACGGGGTTTCCTTGCCGTCGGCAAAGTCCTTGATCCGCTTGAAGGTCTCGGCGCTGTAATAATCGGCGATGTCAGCGTTGGGGTTCAGATTCATGGGTGGTGTGTCCCTCCACAGGGTAAACGGGCATAAAAAAAGGGTAGCACAGCCTCGCCGTGTTACCCGTGAATAGTCGCGATCATCAGGCTTTTTTCTGACCACCGCAAATGCGCATATATACCCATAAATCCGGCAACGGAAACCGGACCTCTGGCAGAGAATTCTGTATCACACCGCCACCGGCCAAAGCGGCGTCGGCTCTGTCGGCCCGTCCGGATCCTGGGGGCAGCTCTGCCGGTTCAGATAATCCAGAATGGCCTCTTTTAGATCGCTGCCCTGGCCGAGCCCCTGGTTGCCAAACAGCCGGTTGAATTCCAGAACGTAGGGGTAGCCGTCAACCAGCGCTAGATCAAAGCCAGCGTGGTCTACTCCCAACTCTCTCGCCAACCGCAGGGCCAATTCGGTGACCACCCCTGGCACCTCGCTGGTATCAATTTTCCCACCCCGGGCCACGTTGTTGTAGAAGCCCTGTTCCGCCTGGGTTCGCCAATAGGCCGTCAGCACCCGGTCACCCACCACCACAACCCGCACATCGCGGTCGATAGGCAAGTATTCCTGAGCATAAAGTACGTGGGTACGTTCGCAGTACCGGCGCCAGTCGTCGCGGTTTTCAATCAGCCACACTCCTTCGCCCATACTGGCCTTGGGCAGCTTCGCCACAAAGGGCAGGGCCATGGTGTCCCAGATCAGATCCCGCTCCTGGGGGCCGTTGGCTTCGATCAACGTCCAGGGGGTGTGTTCCGGCGCTACGGTCTGGAACGCACGGGTCATCTCCACCTTGTCATGACCAATGCGGTAGCTGGCCTCGCTTGGAAACACGCGGCACTTGAGCCCATGGACCAGGGCGTTCAGTTGCCAGTATTCCGGGAACAGCACCCAGTCGGCGTCTCGCAGCAGGTCCTTGTGTCGAAGGAACTGCTCCGGCTTGAGTACTGTGGTGTCAGGAAAGCCAAGGGTACGGAAGATATCAAAGGAAACCAGGTGCATGGTGTCAGCGGCACTCCAGATAGGTTGCGCGCATTTTATACAGAATCCGGTTCCGGACAAGCTACCTCAGGAAAAATAATTGACCGGCGTCATGGACACAACGAATATAAATGATAATACTTTGCATTATCATAAAAGGAGCTGCCCATGACCAAGAACCTGATGTTTGCCATCCTCACCTGCGCCGCCTTCGCATTCGGCGCCAACACCCACGCCAGTGACGTCGAGCACTTCAAGGGCAAGCCCTCTGACACCCTGGAACAAGCGGTTAGCAACTTCTCGGAATACAACAATAAGTTGGAAAAGGTATTGGCCGGAGACATGACCCCCGAGGCCATGAACGAAGTCCACGAACTGACCTATACCCTGGAAAACGCCCTGGGCAAGATCAATGAGGAACTGCGCCAACTGGCGGATGTGCTGGAAGAAGTTCACGTTGCCTCCGAGCACGCTGATGGCAACGCTGTTAAAAAGCACGGGCAGAAGTACCTTGAAGTCAGTCGGGAAGTGATCAGATAACGGATTGCATATCAGCGAGCAGGGCGTTTTTTCGTTCCCTGCTGGGCCTGGGCGGTGAGTGGGTCGTCCGGCCAGGGATGTTTGGGATAGCGGCCACGCATGTCCTTGCACACCTCGGGATAGGCGTTCTGCCAGAAACTGGCCAGGTCGGCAGTAACCGCTAAAGGCCGCTGGGCCGGTGACAAAAGGTGAATCACCACCGGCACCCGACCACCTGCCACTTTCGGCGTTTCGGTCCAGCCAAACAACGCCTGCAGCTTGGCCGCCAGCACAGGGCCATTTTCAGCGCAGTAGTCCAGGGTGACATTCTGGCCGGTGGGAATAGTCAGAGATCTGGGCGCGAGTTCGTCCAGTTGTTGCTGTTGCGTGTAATCCAGCAGGGCACTCAGGGCCTGAACGAGGTTGATGCCCGCCAGGTCAGACCAGCGCTTCATGCCCGCCATAAACGGCGCTAACCAGGTTTCCAGGGTATCCAGCAAGGACCGGTCGCTGACCTCCGGCCAGTCACCGGGAAACTGCGCAGTCAGCAATCGCACCCGGGCAACCCACTGGCGTGCTGCATCGCTCCAGGGCAAGCTGTCCAGACCTTTACGGCGCACCGCGTCCAGCAGGCCCTGCTGAACCAGTTCCGGGGCCACCTGATTCAGCGGTTTCTCCGCCAGCACCAGTGCCCCGAGCTTGCGGACCCGACGGGCTACGATGGTGCCGCGTTTGTCGTCCCACACGGCTTCCTCACGTTCTTCAATATGGTTAGACAAGTCCTGCTCCAGGTCTGCGAGGTCGACCGGTGCCGCCAGATAGATGGTTGCTTCCCGGGCCTTGCCATCCAGTTCCGCCGTCACCAGCCAGTCCTGCCGAGCCAGGGGATCGTCCTCCCGCAACACCGCACCCTTGCCGTTACTCAACTGATACCGGGGCATGGCCCCTGAGCGGCGGCGGGCAATACGGTCCGGATAGGCCTGGGCCAACACCCGCCCAACGTCGGTTTCCGAGGGTAAATCCTGTGCCAGCGGGCCACGGCACAGTCGTTTTGCCGCCTGCCGAACCGCCTGCAACCGTGCGGTGTCCAGGCCGCGATGACCGCGTTCGCCCCGCAGCACCCGAATCCGTTCATGCAGATCCGCACCGGAGCCTGGCCCGAGCAAATCCCGCTCCTCCAACAGCGCGGCCAGCTCGGCCGCCAGCTGGCCCAGCCCCAGGGTACGGCCTTTGATCACCATATGGGCCAGGCGAGGGTGGAGGCCCAGCTCCCGGGCCGCCTTTCCGTGGTCTGTGATGGCTCCCTCGGCATCCAGCAGATCCAGCCACTGCAACAACTCCACCGCCTGCTGCCAGTGCGCCTTCGGCGGGGCATCAATCCAACCCACCTGCTCCGGGGAACGGGCCCCCCACTGGGCCAATTCCAGCACCAGCGGCGCCAGGTCGGCTTCCTGAATTTCCGGCGGCGTGTAGTCCGCCAACCCGAACTGCTCCGACTCACTCCACAGCCGGTAACACACACCCGGCTCAACCCGACCGGCCCGGCCCTTGCGCTGCTCGGCAGACGCCTTTGATACCCGCCCGGTCACAAGGCGTGTCATACCGCTGTTGGGGTCAAACACCGCCCGGCGCTGCTGACCGGCATCAATCACCACCCGCACGCCTTCAATAGTCAGACTGGTCTCAGCAATCGCCGTGGCCAGCACAATCTTGCGGGTACCGTCCGGCGCCGGCGAAATCGCCCGGTCCTGTTCTTCGGACTTTAAATTACCGTACAATGGGGCCAGCAGTACGTTAGCCGGCAACTGCCCCGCCAGCTGCTGCGCCACTCGCCGAATCTCCCCGGCTCCGGGCAGGAACACCAGCAGGGAACCGGTCTGATCCCGCAGGGCCTCCTGAATCACGGCCACCACTTGGTCCACTATCCGAGCATTACGAGGCAAAGGGCGGTAAAACACCTCCACCGGAAACGCCCGCCCCTCGCTGGTGATCACCGGTACATCCCCCAGCACCCGGGCAATAGGCGCGGTATCCAGGGTGGCCGACATCACCAGCAATCGCAGGTCTTCCCGCAGGGCCTGCTGGCTTTCCCGCACCAGTGCCAATCCCAGATCGGCTTGCAACGACCGCTCATGAAACTCATCAAACAGCACGGCGGCATAGTCTTCCAGCATCGGATCGTTCTGAATCAGGCGCGTCAGAATGCCCTCGGTCACCACCTCAATCCTGGTGCTGCCTGACACTTTGGTATCCAGACGAGTCCGATACCCCACCGTCTGCCCCGGCGCCTCCCCAAGCTGCTTCGCCATATACCGAGCCGCCGACCTGGCCGCCAGCCGCCTGGGCTCCAACATCAGGATCTTCCGGTTGTCCCGCCAGGGGGCGTCCAACAGAGCCAGCGGGACCCTTGTCGTTTTACCGGCACCCGGCGGGGCCTGCAGTAAGGCTGTGGTGCCTTGGTTCAGGGTTTGTTTTAGCTCTGGGAGTATGTGTTCTATTGGGAGCATGGGGTGTGGTTGGGTTTAGCCTGGGAGTTTTGGGGGTGGCGCGGGGGTGTTTAGGTTTTTTTGGCCGAAAAAGAACTCGCTTCGCTCAGACACCTTTATTCGGTCAAAAAAACCTAAACACCCCCACACCCTGCATAACTTTAAGGGTATATCCAGAGGTTACCATGGTCTGTCTGAGGTTAAGCCTTTCACCCTCTGCATCTCACTTCAGGTTTCAACAAAACTCCGCTCTCCGGCGAACATCACTGGCGGTGAAACACCAACCCTTCAACCCGCACTCAGAGTATCCGTCAAACACACCCAGCAATTTTTTCTTCAGCGGAACCGCCGTGGTCAGCTAGAGCGGGGTGGTGGGGTATTTTTTTCCGCCGGAAATGAATGTCTGAGCGCAGCGAGTTTCATTTCCAAGGCAAAAATACCCCACCACCCCGATCAATCCCCCACAACCCACAGTCTGGGTCCACACCACATCAAGACCGCGAACGCCACAAGTCAGCCCGGGGCACAAAGAACGCAAACAAAAGCCCAAACGCCAGCGCCGCCACCCCAATACCGAAGGCAGACCCCAGGGTACCGCCCGCATCCAGCCATTGTTTGGTGAGCCACGGCCCAACCATCTGGGTGAAACCGTAAAGCGCCACCATCGCCGCCGACAACCGGGGCCCCTGATGAGGATGCAACGCCCGCCCGATACGCTGGGTCAGCAGCACCGTACCCAGGAACGTGCTGCCCACCAGCGCTGCACAAAGCACCAACCCCACGGGCCCCGGCCAGACTACTGCCGCCAGCACCCCTGCCAGCTGGATCAGAAAATTCAGCCTCAATGCCGGCAGATCCCCCATCAGGGCTCCCAACTTGTTCCAGAGCCAGGGTGCAGGAATGGTAAACAGGGCTACGATCACCCAGGTGCCGTTCAGTAGCCCGTGGCCCTGGGGCAAGGTCATCTTGGCCAGGAGCGGCAGGAAGGTCATGGGCAGGATGTACCCCAGTCCAGCCCCGGCATAGGACAGGAACAACGGAATACTCGCGCGATCCAGTAACGGGGTGTTGCTGACCACCTGCCCGGAATCGTCGTGCTGGCGCACAGGTACCTCCAGCCTGCGCAGCTGCATGGCGCCCCACCAGGCTATTGGTATCGACAACAGCGCCGCAGGCCACCAGCGCTCGGCGCCTTCAAGCAGGGTCGCAGAACCGGTGACCAGTCCGCTGGACACCAGCAGGCCGATGCCCACACCGATATAGACCAGGCCGCTGAGCGAGGCCCTGTTGCGCAACACCAGCCACTCCAGTATCAACGCGGGTGCCTGCACGAACACCACGCCGTTGGCCACGCCGTTCAGCCAGCGGCTTGCGGATATGACTGTGAGGTTGTCGGTCTGGGTTATGACCAGTGTGGTGACCACATGGATCGCCAGGAACAGCGGCAGCATGACACGGATCTGGTCAATCCGATGCCAGCGAATGGCCAGCATGGCGCCCATCAGGTACCCAAGATAGTTCCAGGTGGCGACGGCAGCGCCATCTGCTGCGCTGAATTGGCCGTCGGCCACCAGATAGGGCAACAGCGGGGTGTAAATAAACCGGCCGAGGCCATGCACCACCAGTAGCACCAGGGCGCCGGCGGTCAGGACGGTAAACAGCTGTCTTGGGTCAGCAGAGTGCGAGTTGGTCATAGCGCAGCCCGGAGGTCGTGTCGATCAATGAAACGGCCGAGCAGTGTAGGTCACTACCGATTAATTGTCAGTGTGACTTTGGCAGGATAAGGCCCAACCAGCAGGCCCGCAGGGCGGGCCACCAGTTCAGGAGCCGGGGTTGCGGGCCTTGGCCCACTGGGTGATGCGCTGGTAGGCCTGGGCCAGCTCCTGGGGCTTGTGGGGCGGCTGGATCAAAGCCTGAAGCTGGCCCTCGGGGTTAAGCAAGGCAAAGTGGCCACTGTGGTCCACCAGCAATTGCCCGTCCACCTCACGATGAACAAACACCGCACTGACACTCTTCGCCAGTTCACGCAGGGTCTCCAGGTCGCCGGTCAGGCCATGGAAGTTTTCACCGAAAAAGCCGGTGTAGGCTTTCAGCTGTTCCGGCGTGTCGTGTTCCGGGTCTGCCGTGACCAACAGGTAGTCCGGTTTGGGCACATCCGCAGACAACAGCTTATCGGTCTGGCGCAGGTTGGCCATGGCCGCCGGGCAGATATCCGGGCAGTTGGTGTAGCCCACAAACACGAACGTCCACTGGCCCTTCAGGTCATCGCGGGTGACGGTTTCACCCTGTTCGTTGGTAAGGGTGAACTCCGCCAGGGGTCTTGGCTGCTCGTACACATAAGTGTTGTACTGGCTCAGGTCGGGCGCCGCCACTGGCGATTCACCGGCTCCTTTCAGGAACACCTGCCGGCCAACTGTCAGGCCGAATACCAACATGACCACCAGGAACAAGACAAACAACGTGATGCGTAACGATCGCCCCATTGGGCCTCCACTTTATAAACCCGGAAACTGTCAATCAAAAATAGACAAAATGATCCACCAGCAGCACCACAAATAGCGCCATCAGGTAAGTGATGGAGTATTTGAAAGTGTTCAACGCCACCCGCCGGTCATCGCCCTTCAACAATCGGATGGCGTATTGCAGGAACCTCAAGCCTAGTGCCAGTGCACCGATCAGGTAAATACCACCTGACATCCCTGTGACAAAAGGTAGCAGGCTGACCGCCAGCAACATCAGGGTATACAGCAGAATGTGCAGCTCGGTGTACTTGTTGCCATGGGTCACTGGCAGCATGGGAATACCGGCCTTGGCGTATTCCTCTTTACGGTGAATGGCCAGGGCCCAGAAGTGCGGCGGTGTCCAGGCGAAGATGATCAGTACCAGCAGCAGGGCGTGCCCCTCCACCTGACCGGTAACGGCAGTCCAGCCCAGCAAGGGAGGCATAGCCCCCGCCAGGCCACCAATGGTGATGTTCTGTGGCGTGGCCCGCTTCAGGAACAGGGTGTAAACCCCAGCATAACCCACCAGTGAAGCCAGGGTGAGCCAGGCCGTCAGTTCATTCACCTGCCAGACCAGCACAATCATGCCCACGGCTGCCAGTACGGTGGCAAACAACAGGGCATCAATCGCAGCAATCCGTCCGGTGGCCACCGGGCGCTTGCGGGTGCGGGCCATCACAGTGTCGATCTTCTGGTCGACGACGTGGTTCACAACGGCGGCGGCCCCTGCCAGCAGGGCAATACCCAGGTTGCCATACAGCAGCACACCCCAGCCGGGCACGCCAGGCGCCGCCAGCAGCATGCCAATAACCGAGGTGAGGATCATCAGCGCAACCACCCGGGGCTTGGTCAGCTCCAGGTAATCCCGCCAGGAAATGGATTTGCTCAGGGAACTCGCATGCTCCTCGGCCGGCAGCGCTTTGACTTGCTCGCTCATGCCGTTACCTCCCGGTTTATGGTTGTTGTATGGGTTGCGGGGGATGTTTCAGGTTGTGGCAGCTGCCGGTGCTGCCAGATCAGGTGCACTATCGCCAGTAACAGGCCGGCGCCCATAGCATTATGGGCGACGGCGATAGCCAGCGGTATGTGCAACCAGACATTGGCCAACCCCAGGCCAATTTGCACCAAAAGCGCCGCCGCAACCAGCAGAATACTGCTGTCCAGCCCGCTGTCACTCCGATGGCGCCATAGCAGCGCCAGCAAAATCAGGAAATAACCCAACACAATGACGGCACCCAGTCGGTGGGTTACATGAATGGCTACTCGGCCATCCGCCGTCAACTGCCCCCCCAGATAGTTCGGGCCAACCTGCTGGGTAATGTCAAAGCCATGCTGGAAATCCATACCTTCCGGCCACCATTGCCCCTGGCAGGTAGGCAGGTCCGTGCAAGCCACGGCGGCATAGTTGGCTGCGGTCCAGGCACCCAGCGTAATTTGCATGATCACCAGCATAAGACCACCGTACAACCAGGGGCGCAGGCGGGCGAGGGCCGGCGATGCTGTGCTTGAAGGGGCAGAGCCCCGGGATCGTTTGCGCAAACGTAGCGTTAGCAATAGCAGCAGAGTAAGCGTGGTGAACCCACCCAGCAGATGCAGGGCGACCACCTGTGGCCAGAGTTTGAGGGTCACTGTCCAGGCGCCAAATGCACCCTGCAAGATGATAAAAGCGGCGATGAACAGGGGCAGCTTGACCGGCACGCCTGCCCGGCGGTTGCGTACCGCGGCGGCGGCCAGGCCAAACACCACCAGGCCCAGTATGCCTGCGGCGTAACGGTGGATCATTTCCGGCCAGCCCTTGGACACATCCACCGGCGTCTCGGGGAAACGGGCATTGGCGATGGCAATGCGGGTTTCACTCTGGGGCACCGTCAGGAAACCGTAACACCCCGGCCAGTCAGGGCAACCCAGCCCGGCATCCACCAGTCGGGTCCAGGCACCGAGCATAATCACCACCACCGCCAGCAGGCAGGCAGCGGTGGACCAGCGGGCCATTTTCTTAACCGTTTGAGCAGATTGCTCCCGGGAAAACTGTTGCGTCACGTTCCGTTCTCCCTGGTCAGCCAATCTGCGACAACTTCAGCAAATGCTTGAGGTCTTTGAGCATTTGCTTGCCAGTGTGCTCGGTGCCGTAATGCATCATCACGTTACCGAAAGGATCGATCAGCAAGATCCGGGGAGCTGTCTCGGGTGACACGCCAGTGGGCCAGGCCGCTGCCGCGCCGGGTGCCGGGCGCAGTCGCTCCATGGAGCTGTACTCTGCCTGCCAGCGTTGCTCGAGCCCGGCTGGCACAGAGCCCAGCGCTGCTGCCCGGCTGACCCGAGGTGCATTTTTGCCAAGGGCGATGTTTACCTGGCGGGCTAGATACAGAAGCTCCTCACAATCGGTGCCGCAAGTACCTGAGACCACAAGCATAAGCCAGTTAGGGTCGACCTGATCAGCGCCGAAGCGCTCTGCCAGCGGCACCCCGTTTGAGGTTTCCAGGTTCAGTGCCTGCACCGGCACCGGCGGCATCAGGAGTTCGCCTTCGTTGGTATGACCAACCGGATTCAACCAGCCGGTATAAAACATGATGGTGGCCAGAATCATCGGCCCAAAACCCACTGCAAACAGCAGCAGGGCGGTGCGCCTGCCACGACGAACCTGTTCCGGGCTGAGGGGGTCCTGCCCGGTCACGGAATCAGCCGTTGTCGTTGTCATTATCGGCTCCTGTCTTTCGGATTCTTTCATTTTTTTTATAACTCGCCACTAACGTCAATATAGTCAGTGCTGCAGCAAGCGCAAACCATTGCACAGCATATCCGTAGTGGGTCTGTGGGCCCATTACATCCGGTGCATGATCGGCGCGGTAAGCACCGGGCTGCTCGGAGTCTGAGAGCTTGAGGATCATCCCGGCCGGACTAGCCACCGTGTCTTCAACAGTGGCTGCAGGTAATGCCTGTACCCGTCTTGGCCAGCCACTGGCTGGGCCCGCATCCTCAGCCAGCACGGGGGGCACCGGATAATCATCCAGCCGTCCCTCCAGGGTAAACAGTCCGCCCGGGGTGTCGATTTCCGGCAGTTGATCCCGAGTGCGGGGGCCGCGAACCCAGCCACGATTGACTACCAGTAACGGCCCCTCTACCGGCGTAAACACGGTCAACACCTCGTATCCGGGCACACCATCACGGGTTCGGTTATCCAGCAGCCAGGTGTATTCGGTATACCAGCCGGTCAGAACAACCGGCTGCCCTTTCTCTAATCCGCCTGAGACCAGTTCTGGCCAGTCGGCCTGGCTGGCCTGTTGCTGCCAGGCCGCCAAAAGCAACTGCTTTTCCTCGGCCCGGTTGAGTTGCCAGACTCCCAGGCTCAGGAGCACGGGCAACAGCAGCCCGCTGAACATCAGCAATCGCCAGTCAAACTGCCATCGGCGATTCATCAACCGCACCTACCCATGCTTTGCTATAGTGATATCAGGTTCCCATCGTGCACCGGGGACTCTGTCCATAAAACCATTCAACAACAGGGACACCCCATGCTAAAACTTCTTATCGTCGTACTGCTGTTGGCGGTTATGGTCAGCCTGTTCAGTGGCCTGTTTTTCCTGATCCGCGACGGTGGCAAAACCAGCCGGGTGGTGAACTCCCTGGCGGTTCGGGTGGCGTTGAGCGTATTGCTCATTGCCGTGGTTCTGACCTCCCTGTGGACCGGAGATCTGGTGCTTAACCCGACCCCGGTCCCGTAATGACCAACGTTGTTGTCAAATGACATAGACGAATACAAACAGTCCCAGCCAGACCACATCCACAAAGTGCCAGTACCAGGCTGCCGCCTCAAAACCAAAATGGTTGTCGGCAGTGAAGTGCCCCTTGTTGATTCGTATCAGCATGATCACCAGCATCAAGGTGCCAAGGAATACGTGAGCACCGTGGAAGCCCGTCAGCATAAAGAAGGTACTGCCGTAGATACCGGATTGCAGGGTCAGGTCCAAATCCCGATAGGCGTGCAGGTATTCATAGGACTGCACGAACATGAACACAACCGCCAACGCAATGGTCGCCATCAACCAGAGTTTGATCTTTGCCCGGTCACCCGCCTTCATGGCGTGATGGGCAATGGTAACGGTAAAGGATGAGGTTACCAGCAGGATAGTGTTGATCAGAGGCAAGCCCCAGGGGCCGATGACTTCCGTGGGGCCCGGATAGGCTTGCGGGTCCGGATTGTTCACCAACGGCCAGCTGGCCTGGAACCCCTCCCAGAGCATGTTGGTGCTGCCCTTGTCGCCTTCACCACCCAGCCAAGGCACCACAAACACCCGAACATAGAACAACGCGCCAAAGAAGGCGGCAAAAAACATCACTTCCGAAAAGATAAACCAGCTCATACCCCAGCGGAACGAACGGTCCATCTGGGGGCTATACAGGCCGGCCCGGCTCTCACGGATGACCGCGCCAAACCAACCAAACAGCATGTACGCCATGATCAAGGCGCCTATCATGAACATGATCCAGGAGCCGGTGGTGCTTTCACCCTGTTTGCCATTGACCATGATTGAGGCCACCCCGTAGAGGGTCACCCCCAGCCCGACAGTGGCAACGATGGGCCATTTGCTCTGTTCGGGAACGTAATAGGTCTGGTTATCCGCCATAACTGTCTCCGATGGCTTAGCCGTTATTGTTAGTTGTTGTCTGCGCCCGGTCGGACTTTGAAACTTCCGCCTGCTTGCCCTGATCGTACAGGGTGTATGACAAGGTCAGTTTGGTGATGTGTTCCGGCAAGTCCCGGTCAACGATAAAGATCAGCGGCATTTCCACACTTTCCCCCGCTTCCAGCGGTTGCTGGTTAAAGCAGAAACACTCGGTCTTGTGGAAGAACAGAGTGCCTTCGGAGGGGGCCAGGCTAGGTACCGCCTGGCCAACCATGGGCTGATCGGTCGGGTTCTCGGCATAGTAATTGATGGTTACCGATTCCCCCGGATGCACTTGCACACTTCGAACCACCGGACGGAATTTCCAGGTCATACCTGGGCCGTTGCTGGCCAGGAACTGAACTGTCACGGTCCGGTTTTCATCCACCTGCTGGGTGGCACTGGCTTCATACCGGCCACCGGTTTTGCCGTTGATGCCGGTGATCTCACAGAACACCTCATACAACGGCACCAGCGCGAACCCGAAGGCGAACATGCCCACCACCCCTGACAGGCACCAGCCAATCACCCTCGCATTACTTTTACGCTCTGGCGTTTTCTCACCTGTTTGCTCAGACATGGTGCAGTCTCCCGGTCATTTCACTTCCGGTGGAGTGGAGAAGGTGTGGTAAGGCGCTGGTGACGGCACGGTCCACTCAAGACCTTCAGCACCATCCCAGGGCTTGGCGGGCGCTTTCTTGCCGCCCTTCACACACTTGACCACGATGAACAGGAACAGCAATTGGGTTGCCCCGAACATGAACGCCCCGATACTGGAGATCATGTTGAAGTCGGTGAACTGCAGGGCGTAATCCGGAATCCGGCGCGGCATACCCGCCAGCCCCAGGAAGTGCATGGGGAAGAACGCCAGGTTCATACCGATGAACGACAACCAGAAGTGCGTCTTGGCCAGTGTTTCGTCGTACATGTGGCCGGTCCACTTGGGCAGCCAGAAGTAGGCAGAGGCAAAGATGCCGAAGATGGCACCCGGCACCAGTACGTAGTGGAAGTGCGCCACCACAAAGTAAGTGTCGTGGTACTGGAAGTCCGCCGGCGCGATGGCCAGCATCAGTCCGGAGAACCCGCCAATGGTAAACAGGATGATAAAGGCCACCGAGAACAGCATCGGCGCCTCAAAGCTCAGGGAGCCCCGGAACATGGTGGTCACCCAGTTGAACACCTTCACCCCGGTGGGCACCGCAATCAGCATGGTGGCGTACATGAAGAACAACTGGCCCGCCAAGGGCATGCCCACAGTGAACATATGGTGCGCCCAGACCATGAACGACATGATAGCGATCGCACCCACCGCATACACCATGGAGGCATAACCGAACAGTGGCTTGCGGGAGAACGCAGACACAATGTGCGAGATGGCCCCGAACGCCGGCAGGATCATGATGTACACCTCGGGGTGCCCGAAGAACCAGAACACGTGCTGGAACAGCACCGGATCACCGCCACCGGAAGCATCAAAGAAGCTCGTCCCGAAGTGGATGTCCATCAGCATCATGGTGACCACACCAGCCAGTACCGGCATGACAGCAATCAGCAGGAAGGCAGTAATCAGCCAGGTCCATACGAACAGGGGCATTTTCATCAGGGTCATACCCGGCGCCCGCATGTTCAGAATGGTGGCAATCACGTTGATGGCCCCCATGATCGACGACACACCCATGATGTGCACCGCGAAAATAAAGAAGGTGGTACTCGGCGGCCCGTAGGTCGTCGACAACGGTGCATAGAAGGTCCAGCCAAAGTCCGGAGCACCGCCCTGCATGAACAGGGTAGAGACCAGAATCAGGAAGGCACAGGGCAGCAGCCAGAAGCTCCAGTTGTTCATCCGCGGCAGGGCCATGTCGGGCGCCCCCACCATCAGCGGCAACATCCAGTTGGCCAGGCCGACGAAGGCCGGCATAACCGCACCAAACACCATGATCAGGCCGTGCATGGTGGTCATCTGGTTAAAGAATTCCGGCTCGACAATCTGCAGGCCGGGCTGGAACAGCTCGGCCCGAATAACCATCGCCATGCTGCCACCCAGCAGGAACATGGCGAAACTGAAGATCAGGTACATCGACCCGATGTCTTTATGATTTGTAGTCAACAGCCAGCGGCTAATGCCTTTGGCCGGGCCATGATGATGGTCCTGGGTGTGGGTATCTGCAACCGCACTCATGAAAACCCCCGTTACCGCCGTTTGTTATGGCTGGTGATTGTTGTTATCTGGCGTTGATTACTGTTGGTTCTTGTAATCAAAAATCTCTTTGGGCGTGACCATTTCGCCGGTGTTGTTACCCCAGGCATTCCGCTCGTAGGTAATCACCGCGGCAAGGTCGACCTCGCTCAACTGGTTGCCGAAGGCCTGCATGGCGGTACCGGGCGAGCCTTTCACGACTATTTCGATGTGCGCGTCCATATCTTCCAGCGCCATCTGGCTGCCCTTCAGAGCCGGAAACGCCGGAGGCATACCGGTACCATCAGCCTGGTGGCAGCTGGCACAGGCGGTTGCATAAGCCCGTTCACCACGCTCCATCAACTCGTCGAGAGTCCAGTCTTTCTCGGTCAACTGGCGTTCCATTTCAGCCATTTCTCTCTGCTCCGCCACCCATTCGTTGTATTCCTCCTCAGGCACCGCTTTGACGACCACCGGCATAAAGCCATGGTCCTTGCCACAAAGCTCGGTACACTGGCCACGGTAGGTGCCGGGCACATCCACCCGGGTCCAGGTCTCGTTGATAAACCCGGGAATGGCATCTTTCTTCACACCAAATGCCGGCACCCACCAGGAGTGAATGACATCGTTGGCGGTGAGCAGGAAACGGACTTTCTTGCCGACAGGAATCACCAGCGGGTTATCGACCTCCAGCAGGTAATGTTCACCCTTGGCCTGACGATTGCGGATCTGGTCGCGCGGCGTCGACATGTTCGAGAAAAAACTGAAATCGTCGTCAATGTACTCGTATTGCCAACGCCACTGGTAACCGGTGATCTTGATGTCGACATCCGATTCGGTGGTGTCGTACATCTCGACCAGTGTCGCGGTGGCGGGAATCGCCATGGCCACCAGAATGGCCAGTGGGATAATGGTCCAGAGCACCTCCACCACGGTGTTCTCATGGAAGTTCGCGGGCTTGGCACCCCGGGACTTGCGGTGAGCAAAGATTGACCAGAACATGACCCCGAAAACGATGACGCCAATGGCGACACAGATCCAGAGAATGGTCATATGAAGGCTGAAAATCTGGTTACTGGTGCTGGTCACCCCGGGTGACATGTTCATGGTCCAGTCAGCCATGACAGTGACCGGCAACAACAGACCAGCGGCTAGGGCTACTGCCCGCTTGGCATGCACGCGCATACTGTGTCTCCACAGAGTGTTATTCTTGTCGGATTTTGCGTCATCCCCCTGCGACACACCCCGGCGCTCGCAACACCGGATGGCCTCAGAGTGAAAGCCTGATTATGGATACATCAGGATCGAGTATAGACACAGATCAAGAAAAGGCTAAAAAATCCTTAAATCCAAAACGGATAAACACGGAATTTTGAGAACCATAACTCATAAAAGGCCCATAATGACCAGTACAGACCATCGCCTGTGGGCACTGGCCTGGCCGCTGATGCTGACCAATCTGACCGTGCCGTTGCTCGGCCTGGTGGACACCGCCGTGCTGGGCCACCTGGATAGTCCGGAATACCTTGGTGCTGTGGCGGTCGGTGCCAACCTGTTCAGTATTCTGTATTGGACATTCGGCTTTATGCGCATGGGAACCACGGGGCTGGCGGCCCAGGCCTGGGGCAAACGTGACCCCTTCGCCCAGGTAGCGCTGCTGCTGCGCTCCATCGTGCTGGCGGTCGGCATCGGCCTGATGCTCATTGTATTTCATAAGCCCCTGATCAGCCTGGGCCTGACCCTGATGAACCCCAGCCCGGCGGTGGCCGAGCTGGCCGCCGAATACGCGGCAATCAGGATCTGGAGCGCGCCGGCGGTACTGTGCCAGTACACCCTGGTGGGCTGGCTTATTGGTACCCAGTTCCCCCGGGGGCCTATGGTGATGCTCATCATCGCCAACGGCATCAACATCGTGCTCGATGTGTTTTTTGTGACGGTTCTGGGCTGGAACAGTCGCGGCGTGGCCCTGGCCACGGTCATCGCCGAGTACGGTGCCGCCCTGATCGGTTTTGCCATCGTGTTACGCAGAATGCCCGAAGGCCAGCGGCTGACCCGGGCGCTGATCGGCCAGGTGTCCGATTACCTGGCGATTCTGCAGGTGAATCGCTACATCATGGTCAGGACCATCGCACTGCTGCTGGTGCTGGCGTTTTTCACTGCCCAAGGCGCCCGCCAAGGCGATGTGATCCTGGCCGCCAATGCTGTGCTGATTACCTTTTTGCTGGTGATCTCCAATGCCCTGGACGGGTTCGCCAATGCCGCCGAGGCACTGATTGGCGAAGCCGTTGGCAAGGGCAGCCGGCGGCGCTTTCGCCTGGCTTTCCGAAGCGCCCTGCGCTGGTCTTTATGGGGCTCGCTGATACTGACCATTGCCTTTGTCCTTGGAGGTCGATGGCTGATCAGCCTGCTCACCGGGCTGGAAGAGGTGCGCACCGCGGCCTGGCAGTACCTGCCCTGGCTGTGGCTATTGCCGCTGGCCGCGGTATGGGGTTTCCTGCTGGACGGTGTATTCATCGGCGCCACCCGCACCCGGGAAATGCAGAACACCATGCTGTTTTCGGCCCTTGGCGTGTTCCTGCCGGTCTGGTGGCTGAGCACTGGGTGGGGCAACCATGGGCTCTGGCTGTCGCTCATAGCCCTGATGCTGGCCAGAGCCGCCAGCATGGGCTGGCTCTGCTGGCGTTATACCCGCCAGGACACCTGGTTCAGCCAGAGCTGACCCTGAACCGCGTTCTGGCCGTGAAAGGTTAACTTCTGTCATAATCACAGCAGAGCCCAAAATCTTGGCTACACTGATCAGAAACGGCGGGGGCGTTTGTGATTCAGCATTGGCGCCTTTGCCCGTGTACTCCTCGACCCAGGGGGAACGCCTTGCGACCTCAACTTGTTCATACACTGGCATCTCCTGAAATGACACCAAAGGCTGTTCTCAACATCATTGACCAGGCAAGGCGAAAGGAAGCCCGCTCCGGCGCATTTCTCCGGCAGATGAAGGAGAAAGCCGCCCAACTGCCCACAGCGATCGTGGTGGACGGCTATCAGCCAGCCACGTCGTTGTTCCAGTTTGCCGTCGAATATATCGAAATGGCGCCAAGACTGATCGAGTGTGTTGATGCCTGCGCACGGGAGGCCGGCAAGTCCCAGCTGTTTCAGCCTTTCGTCGACGCCGCTATCCGCTACTTTACCCAGCCGTCCGTGCTGTTGGTGCAATACGACGGTCTGGATGGGCTTCTGATACGAGCCTACCTCTGTCATCGGTTGATGGAAGAGATGCACGACAGTAACCGCTCAATTCGAGCCAGCGAACTGGTGGATCTGGAGGCAACCCGTGCCAACCTGCTGGCCCACGAACTGATTGGCGAGCCATTCGCTAACGAACTCGATGATTCCATTACCGTCACCGTACTGCAGATCGCCGGCACACCGGATTATTACAATCTTGATCTTGACCCCTTCATCGATCAGGTCAACAACCGGGCCTGGGACTGGATGCGGCATTATTGGGAAAATCTGCTGGAACGCAATCACATCCGGTTTTCCCTCGGCTATTAACCGGGGCCCTGGGTTTTACTACAAACAAGTCACTGAATTATCAATCAGAAACACGGTATCCTTCGGCTTTCCACTCACTCATCTGGAGGCCTCCCTGTGCTTGAAAACGCCGATTTGGGAAAACTGATTGTCCGGCTCACCCTGGGCGGACTTTTGCTGTTTCATGGCATCGCGAAACTGTTGAACGGTGTCGGCTTCATCGAAGGACAGCTCGCCGCCCATGGCTTGCCCACCATTTTTGCCTACGGCGTTTACGTGGGTGAAGTCATTGCACCGCTGATGGTGATACTGGGCTACCAGACTCGCATCGGCGCACTGATTATTGTCTTCAATATGATTGTCGCCATCGCCCTGGTCCATGGGCATCAGCTGTTGAGCCTCAGCAGCAACGGAGGCTGGGCACTGGAGCTGCAGGGTTTCTTCCTGTTTATTGCCTTTGCAGTGATTTTCCTGGGGCCCGGCAAGTACAAGCTAAAAAACTGACGCTCAGGAATCGGCGGTGGGGGCCGGTTCAGCACCCGGGCGGCACTGATATATTGCCATTCATTGTTGTCTGTTATTCCCGGCGTTAGAGTCTTGAACTACACTGGAGAACGGCTTTACGGCTACAGATCCAAACCCCAGCGCCTCAGTTAAGTGTGGACGTAACTGGCGCGGGAGTCCGCCGAAATTAAGGGGTAATCCCCGGTTACCACCTGAGAGGAAGGCATGTTTGACAAAAAACACCCCATCACCCCCGGCCGATACCGCCATTACAAAGGCAAGGATTACGAGGTCATTGGCGTAGCCCGGCACAGCGAGACCGAGGAACCCCTGGTGGTGTACCGCTGCCTTTACGGGGACTACAGCCTCTGGGTGAGGCCGCTGGCAATGTTCCGGGAAACCGTGGAACTGGCCGGTGAACAGGTCCCCAGGTTCGCCCGCCTCGACACCGAGTGATCGTTACACAACCGCTTTGACTGCCGCAGTCATTTCCTGCACATTAGCGCACTTTTCGTGCTGCCGGTGCCCAAAAGGCGCCGGTAAATCTTCAATTCCTACCCGGAGTTTGCCATGAATGCCGTTGTTGCCGCGGTACTGATCATGCTCGTGCTGAGCTTGTGCCGCATCCACGTTGTCGTCGCCCTGATCATTGGTGCCATTTCCGGTGGCCTGGTGGCAGGAATGTCTCTGGAAACCACCATCAATGCCTTCAACACCGGCCTGGGTGGCGGTGCCACCGTGGCACTGTCATACGCTACCCTGGGTGCCTTCGCCGTGGCCATCGGCAAGTCCGGCCTGGCCCACGCCCTGGCCGACAAGGCCCTGGCCATCGTCGGGCGTCAGGAGGAGGGCGGCGCTGCTACCGGCATCCGGTTCATGATCATCGGCCTGCTGCTGGCCATTGCCATCTCGTCCCAGAATATCCTGCCAATCCACATCGCCTTCATTCCCCTGGTGGTTCCGCCACTGCTGTACGTGATGGCGAAACTGAACATGGACCGCCGGCTGGTGGCCTGTGTGCTCACCTTTGGCCTGATTACCCCGTACATGTTCCTGCCGGTGGGTTTCGGCGGCATTTACCTGAACGAAATCCTGCTGGCCAATGTTGGCGATAACGGCGTGGATGCCAGCGAGCTGAACGTCATGTCCGCCATGGCCCTGCCAGCCCTGGGTATGTTCATCGGCCTGCTGATTGCCGTGTTCTTCAGCTACCGGGGCGGCCGGGGCTACGACATGAAACTCATCGAACGCACCGAGCGGGTGGATGTGAAGTACAGCCCCAAAACCCTGGTGATGGCGCTGGTGGCCATTGCCGTGGCCTTCGTGGTGCAGCTCTGGCTGGGCTCCATGATCCTGGGCGCCCTGGCGGGCTTCGTGCTGTTCAACATTTCCGGCGTGGTGAAGTGGAAGGAAGCGGATGACCTGTTCACCGAGGGCATGAAGATGCTGGCGATGATCGGCTTCATCATGATTGCCGCCAACGGCTTTGCCGAGGTGATGCGGGAAACCGGCGAGATCGCCAGCCTGGTGGAGGGTTCGGTGGCCGCCATCGGTGATAACAAGGCGCTGGCGGCGTTGCTGATGTTGGTGGTGGGCCTGCTGATTACCATGGGTATTGGTTCGTCATTCTCCACCATTCCCATCATTGCGGCCTTGTATGTGCCGCTGGCCCTGCAACTGGGTTTCAGCCCCCTGGCCATCGTGGCCCTGGTGGGCACCGCCGGTGCCCTGGGTGATGCGGGTTCACCCGCGTCTGATTCCACCCTTGGGCCAACAGCGGGCCTGAATGTGGACGGCCAGCACAACCACATCTGGGATACCGTGGTGCCGACGTTCCTGCACTACAACCTGCCGCTGCTGGCCTTTGGGTGGTTGGCGGCTATGGTGCTTTGATCGATCTTTGGTGATCGTCGCCTTTTTGGTAGCCTGCGGTTTTTAGTGGGTGGTTTGGGGTTGGTGGGGGGTGTCAAAACGGAAAACGTGGTTTTCCTGATTGTTTTGACACCCCCCACCAACCCCAAACGTTGATCTTCACAGGAATCGCTAAAAAACAAGACGATGGGCCCGATTCATCATCGACTCCTGGGACGGCAAACACCCAAGCGGTTCTAAACAAGCCAAATAAAAGGGGTTCGGGAGAGGGTTCCAAAACAATCAGGAAAACCACGTTTTCCGTTTTGGAACCCTCTCCCGAACCCCGACCATTCGCCAATCAAGCAGGCTACCCGCCCATCCCCAAACCAGCAGGCCACAAGGCCAAACTCCAAAACAAGGTCAGTCCTCAGAGCCAGCCTTAAAAAACACCACCTGCTTCACCGTATGGTCATCGGTATTGGCCTTCTTGTTCACCCGGGTTTCAATCTCCGGAGCCTCCGGCTGCGGCTGGTCAGACAAGGCATCGGTATAGCCGCAGGCCACACACTCGCGAATCTGGTCACCGGCCTCGGTGGTGAACATCGTAATCTTGTCCATCTCCGCGCAGCGGGGACATACCGCGCCGGCGATGAAGCGTTTCGGACTTGCCATAACTCTACTCCAGTAACACACCCGGTTGCCGGTACGACAACCGGGGTGGATTGTATCAGGCAGCTTCGTCCGTGATGCCGGATTGTTTCAGCAGGGCATCCACCTGCGGTTCACGGCCCCGGAAGGCTTTGAACAGTTCCATGGGCTCCTGGGAGCCGCCTTTTTCGAGGATGTTGTGCAGGAAGGCCTGGCCGGTTTCCGGGTCGAAGATGCCTTTTTCCTCGAACAGGGAGAAGGCATCGGCCGCAAGCACCTCAGCCCACTTGTAGCTGTAATAACCCGCCGCGTAACCACCGGCGAAGATGTGGGAGAAGCCATTGGGGAACCGGTTGAACTCCGGCGCCTGGACCACGGCGATTTCTTCCCGCACCTTGCGGTGCATATCCAACGGATTGGTGGGGGCCACGTCGGTGAACTCCGCGTGCAGGCGGAAGTCGAACAGCGAGAATTCCAGCTGCCGCACCATGCCCATGCCGGACTGGAAGTTCTTGGCCGCCAGCAGTTTCTGCAGCAGGTCTTCCGGTAGTGGTTCGCCGGTTTCGTGGTGGCTGGCAATCAGCGCCAGCGATTCCGGGTTCCAGCACCAGTTTTCCAGGAACTGGCTGGGCAGCTCCACCGCATCCCAGGCCACGCCGTTAATGCCCGACACGTCCATCACCTCCACCTGGGTGAGCATGTGGTGCAGGCCGTGGCCGAATTCGTGGAACAGCGTGGTGACTTCGTCGTGGGTCAGCAGCGACGGCTTGCCGTCCACCGGCGGGGTAAAGTTACAGGTCAGGAACGCCACCGGCAGCTGCAGCTTGCCGCGCATATCGCGCCAGCGCACCCGGCAGTCGGCCATCCAGGCACCGCCGCGCTTGCCTTGGCGGGCGAACAGGTCCAGATAGAACCAGGCAATGGGCTGGCCGTTACGGCTGATGCAGTAAGCTTTGGCGTCTTCGTGCCAGGTTTCTACGTCTGCGTGCTCTTCAATTTGCACATCAAACAACTTCTCCGCCACCCGAAACAGGCCCGGCACCACTTTATCCACCGGGAACCAAGGGCGCAGGGTTTCCGGGGAGATGTCGTACTGCTTCTGGCGCAGCTTTTCGCTGTAGTAGCCGATATCCCAGGCCTGCAGGTCGTCTACACCGTATTCATCTTTCACAAACGCCTTCAACTCGGCAAACTCTTTCTCTGCCTGGGGCTTGGACTTGGCCGCCAGCTGGTTCAGGAACGCCAGCACCTCGTCGACACTCCGGGCCATCTTGGTGGCCAGGGAACGCTCGGCGTAGTTATCAAAACCCAGCAGCTGGGCCAGCGCATGACGCCGCTTGAGGATCTCTGCCATTACCGGTGTGTTGTCCCAGGTAGCCGCATCCGGGCCCTGGTCTGAGGCGCGGGTCACAAACGCCTCGTAAACCTCCCGGCGCAGTTCCCGGTTGTTGCAGTAGGTCATCACCGGGTAGAAACTGGGGAAATCCAGGGTGATCACGTAGCCATCCAGGTCCTTCTGCCGCGCCGCCTGCCTGGCGCCCTCAATGGCGGTTTCCGGCAGGCCGGACAGCTCGTCTACGTCGGTAATCTGCTTGAACCAGTGCTGAGTGGCATCCAGCACGTTATCACTGAACTTGTTGGACAACTCCGCCAGCTCCCGGGACAGGTCCGCGTAACGCTTCTTCTTGTCTTCCGGCAAGTCGACCCCGCCCAGGCGGAAATCCCGCAGCACGTTCTCGATGGATTTACGCTGAGGTTCACTCAGATCTTTGAAGTCGTCCCTTGTGGCCAGTTTCTTGTATGCCTCACACAGGGCACCGTTCTGGCTGACTTCGGTACTGTACTCGGTCAGCTTCTCCAGACAGTTCTTGTACACCTTGCGCAGGTCGTCGTTGTTCATCACGCCGTTCAGGTGTGAAATGACTGACCAGGCGTTGCTGAGCTTGTTCTCTAACGCTTGCATCGGCTGGGCCAGGGTGTCCCAGGTGGGATCTTCCTGCTGGGACAGCTCGGCAATTTTCATTCGATTCTCGCTGAGAATCTGGTCAATCGCCGTTTCCATGTGCTCGGTGCGAATGTGGCCGAACTTCGGCAGCAGATCGTCAGTCAGTAGCGGGTTATTCATAAGTCCCCTTCTCAGCTGTTCGTGAATAAGATAGCTTGCACCAAGCTACGGGGTGCCGGTGGGGGATGGCTTTCAGAAACTGTGCGGAGCCATGGATGGCGGAGCCCAAGCGCCACATGGATGTGCCGAAGGAGCGTGTTTCTGAAAGCCATCCCCCACCGGCGCCTTGCACCGTATTTGGACAGCATTGAGGTATATGTAATGGCAAATGTACGAACTCACAAGGGTATCACACCACAATTTGGTGAACGGACCTGGGTAGATGAGAGCGCCGTGGTCATCGGTGATGTGGTCATGGGCGAAGACTGCTCGGTCTGGCCCATGACCGTCATCCGCGGTGACATGCACAAAATCCGCATCGGCGACCGCTGCAGCATTCAGGATGGCTCCGTTCTGCATATCACCCATGCCAGCGACTTCAACCCTGGCGGCTGGCCGTTGATCATTGGTGATGACGTGACCGTTGGCCATAAAGCCCTTTTGCATGGCTGCACCATTGGCAGCCGGGTGCTGGTGGGTATGGGCTGCACCGTTATGGACGGCGCAGTGGTGGAGGACGACGTGATTATCGGGGCCGGCACCCTGGTGCCACCGGGCAAACGGTTGGAATCCGGCTACCTTTACGTGGGCTCGCCTTGTAAGCAGGCCCGGGCACTGTCAGACAAGGAACGCACGTTCTTCAAATACACCGCAGCCAACTACGTTAAGCTCAAGGACCAGTATCTTAATGACGCGTCATAAAGTGGTCTGAATACCGGGACGCTTCCGTATGTTTCCGAGCCGTTACAAGCCGGGAGACAACCGTGGATCTGACAGACACCACCCATCAACGTGCATTGCTTTATCTTCATGCCATGCGGCACGACGCCTGCCCCGTTGGTCTGTCCCGCCTGCAACACGTGGTTGACCGGTACTGTTACGGGGCAGGCAATGCAAATCTGAGCCATGTTCTGCCTGCCATTCAGCGTTCTCTTTCGACAGACACTGACAAGCACCAGGCTACCCCGCCGAAACTTACCCGCAGCCGGATCGGGTACCAGGGTGACTGAACCCCGTTGGCAGACTGTCGCCTACAAGCGGCGCGCTTTGCTCGCACTGCTGGTGCTGGGGCAGACAACTTTCGGCGTTTGGCTGCTTTCCCATAGCCTGTCCATGACCCAGCAGGGGTGGCCCGCGGTACTGTTGGTTGTTCTGTTTTCCATTCTGTTTACCTGGATAGGCCTCGGGTTCTGGACCGCGGTGTTCGGCTTTGCAATGCTCAGGCGCGGGGGCGATCCCCACAGCCTCAGCCGCCGGTTCTCAGGGTGTGCGGGCGCCGGGTCGTTCAAAGGCCGGCTGGCGTTGGTGATGCCAGTCTGTCACGAACCGGTGCAACGTTCCCTCGGTAATCTTCAGGCTGTGTATCAAGAGCTTGAAGACAAGGGCTGGCACAACCAACTTGATGTCTATGTGTTGTCCGACAGTCAGGACCCGGAAGTCTGGCTTGAGGAGCAGGCAACCTGCGCTGAATTGAGCGCCGGTATGGCTGCCGGCAACCGGCTTTTTTACCGCCGCCGGCGAGTGAACCTGAACTTTAAAAGCGGCAACATCGCCGATTTCCTCCGACGATGGGGTGCCCGATACCGTTACATGGTGGTGCTGGACGCCGACAGCCTGCTCACAGCCTCAGCGATTGAAAAACTCGTTCAGTTGATGGAACAGCGTCCCCGGGCCGGCATTATCCAGACCGCACCCAGGCTGGTACGGGCAGATACCCGCTTTGCCCGGCTGCAACAGTTCGCCAATCGGTGCTATGGCCGAATCCACAGTGCCGGCCTGGCAGCCATTCAACTGGGTGATGCCAATTACTGGGGCCACAATGCCATTATCCGGGTAGCACCGTTCATGGCCCACTGCGGTTTGCGAAAGTTACGGGGTTGGGGGCTTTTTCGTGGCCCGATATTGAGTCACGACTATCTCGAATCTGCGCTTATGGGCCGCGCCGGTTTCGAGGTGTGGCTGGAACCGGCCATCGCCGGCAGCTATGAGGAATCACCGCCCACCCTCGGAGACGACCTGATTCGCGACCGTCGCTGGTGCCGGGGCAACCTGCAGCACCTGGTCCCCTTGCTCACGATGACCAAGCTGCGTTTTGCCCACCGCCTGGCGCTACTCACCGGCATTCTGGCTTATCTGGCCTCACCCCTGTGGTTGGCGTTTCTTGCCTTGTCTGGCTACCTCGCCATGGCGGGAACACCGGTTAGCCAACCGTTGCCCGGGCTGATCGGGGTGTCGTCCACAGGCTGGAACCTGGCTGGTGCCTGCCTGATCGGGCTCACCGTAACAACGCTGCTGGGCCCGCGGATTCTGGCACTGGTAGACCAGTGCCTTGCCCGGCGCGAGAGGCTGTTTGGTGGCCGGTGGCGGATGGCAGCCAGCACGGTCATTGAAACCCTGATATCACTGATACTGGCACCCATCCGAATGATCGCCCATAGCGGCCATGTCGCCGGTGCAGTCGTGAATAGCAGCTTGCGTTGGCAGGGGCAGAATCGAACCGGTGCCGGTGGGCTGGAGGAAGCGCTTCAGCACTTTGCCCGGCCCGCACTGGTGTGCGCCGGCGTACTGATTTTGATCCAGTGGTTCAGCCCGAACCTGACGCTCTGGGCCCTGCCGGTCACGATTCCGGTGCTGATTGCGCCGTTACTCACGGTGTGGCTAGCGGGCAAGCGCACCGGCCAACAAATGGTCATTCCCGAACAGGCATCCCCTGTGCCAGTCATCGCTCGCGCTTCGATGGACCACCCGCAGAACAATCGCCTGCCATCACTGAGCTGGTTCGAACAGACAGTGCTATCTCCCCGTTACCACTGTTGGCGGCAACGCCAACCCGGCCCCTCCGGGGGGAGCAAGCAACGGGTGTTGAATGCCCTGGTCAACCAGTGTGCAGCACAAGGCCCCGACGCACTCACCAGCAGCCAGATCAGCCTGCTCTGCGACCACCCTAAAGCCATGCAATCTCTGCATCTCAAGGCTTGGCAGTCTGAGCCCGACTCACCTTGGGGTAGGGCACTTGCCCGACTGAGCCTGAACCTGAGCCCGATACAAACCGCTACTCACACCCACAGAAACCAACCGGAGCACTCCCCATGGATCGGCGTCGCCTCCTGAAATTCGGACTGGCACTGGCCGCTGGTGCCCCCCTTGCCCTGTCCGGCACCGGGCGAGTACTGGCCAGCGTTGCCGGCTCCGACGGGCAGGTTTTTAGTGCCCGTTGGCTCCGGGAACACGCCCGGATATTGGCGGCCCAACCTTATCGCGCCCCCCAGAGCCCCCTGCCGCCAAGCCTGCAATCCCTCAATTGGGACCAATATCAAGCCATACGCTACCGGCCAGAACAGGCACTTTGGCGGGAACGAGACAGCGCCTTTCAGCTCCAGTTCTTTCATTTGGGCCTCTACTTCCAGGAGCCCGTGCACTTCTACGAAGTGGTCAATGGCAGGGCCCACGCCTTGCCCTACCGGAACGAAAACTTCGACTATGGCGACAACGACGCGTTTGATGACCTGCCAGACAGCCTCGGCTATGCCGGATTCCGCGTGCATTTTCACCAGGACTTCAGCCGAGACATCGCCGCATTCCTGGGAGCTAGCTATTTCCGGGCAGTAGGCGAGTCCCGCCAATACGGCTTGTCTGCCCGGGGCCTGGCGATCAATACCGGGCTGCCGCAGCCAGAGGAGTTTCCTCGCTTCACCACCTTCTGGCTGGAGCGCCCCGGCGCAGGCGACCTGTCACTGACGGTCCATGCCCTGCTGGATTCGCCGAGTGTGACCGGCGCCTACCGGTTTGTGATTCATCCCGGTGCCAACCTGAACATGGACGTGGAGGCCACCCTGTACCCGCGCAGGGAGCTGACACGCTTCGGGCTTGCGCCGCTCACCAGCATGTACCAGACCGGTGAGAATGATCGGCGCATGGCCAATGACTGGCGCCCGGAAATCCACGATTCCGATGGCCTGGCCATCTGGACCGGCGACGGTGAGCGCATCTGGCGCCCGCTGACCAACCCGGAGCAGGTGACGGTCAGCCATTTTATCGATAACCAACCCCGGGGCTTTGGCCTGCTTCAACGGGATCGGGATTTCAGCAACTACCAGGATGACGGTGTGTTTTACGAATTGCGGCCCAGTCTTTGGGTAACCCCCCGAGGTAACTGGGGCGAGGGCGCCGTGATGCTGGTGGAGATCCCGACGCTCGATGAAACCTTTGACAACATCGTGGCCTTCTGGAATCCGAAGGAGTCCTGGCGGCCCGGAGAAGCCTATCCCATAGGGTACCGCCTCACCTGGGGCGAAACCATGCCGGATCAAAATCCGGAGCTTGGCGCGGTGGTCGCCACGCGCACCGGTATTGGAGGTGTTATTGGCCAGCCCCGAACCTACTTTTCCCGGCGCTTTGCGGTGGACTTTACCGGCGGGAGCCTTTCAATGATGGACCGTCATGCCGGGGTCGAGGCAGTCGTGAGTGCCAGCCGGGGCAAAGTAGAACTGGTATCGGCCAGGCCGCTGCACGCCATCAACGGCTTCCGCGCCATGTTTGATCTAATTCCGGATGATGACACCAGCCCGATAGACCTGCGCCTTTACCTGAGAATAGGCTCCCAGGCACTGACTGAAACCTGGCTGTACCAGTACGCGCCACCGCCGCCAGAGGCCCGATCGCTTTGATGCTGGCCGCCTTTGTATTGCTTAACGGGCTGTTGCTGCTACCCGCCCTGGCACTTCCGGGCCCGGCGCCCTGGCTGGCGCTGGAAGCCCTGATTATCTGGTGGCTGTTACACCAACTACCCAACCAACGTGACCGACTGGCGATGCTGTTTTCAGGCATTTACGCCCTGATGGTCTGGCTGATTGCGGCCGATGCGCTGGTCCGTCAGAGCCTGGGGCGGGGCCTGAATCTGTATCTGGAAGTGAGCTTGCTGGATGCCGCCTGGCATCTGCTCCGCACCAACCTGGGTATCCCGGGGGCCGTACTGGTTGTGGTCGCGCTGATCCTGACGGCGGCGCTCGTGGCCTGGGTGTTTCGCCGGCTCGGACTGCACCTCGCCCGAACGCTGCCGTTACGGGGGCGGGCCCTGGGGCTCAGCGCCACGGCATTGCTCACGCTGGCCATACTGACCCCTTGGGTAGGGAGCCCGGCCCTGGCCTTCGTCGCCAATCAGGGATCGTTGATCAAACACACGCATCAGGCCACCTCGGCTTTTCGTGCCGGCCTGGAACAACAACCAACCGCCAGCCGGCAACCGCGCGCACTGCCGGGCCTGGCCAATACCGATGTGGTATTGGCCTTCGTGGAATCCTACGGCATCTCCGGGCTTACCGATGAACGTTACCGGCCGGTATTGGGCCCCAGGCTGGCCACCTTGGCCGAACAGCTGGATAGTGCCGGCCTGACCGTCGCCACCGGCCGCCTGAAAGCACCCATCCAGGGCGGGCAATCCTGGCTCGGCCATCTCTCGGTGCTCAGTGGGCAGTGGATCAACACCCAGATTGCCTATGAAGCGCTGCTGAGCAGCAACTACGCCACGTTGATCGATGATTTCCGGGTGACCGGGCATCAGACCATGGCGGTGATGCCCGCCATCACCCGGGAATGGCCGGAAGGTCAGCTATTTGGCTACCACCGCATTTATGATCAAGACGCGCTCGGTTACCAGGGGCCAGCGTTCAACTGGGTCACCATGCCCGATCAGTATACCTGGCACCGGTTCGAACAGCTGCGACAGGCAACGCCGTCCCCGGTGTTCGCGGAGCTGGCACTGATCAGCAGCCACGCTCCCTGGGTGCCGATACTGCCAGTGCTGGACGATTGGGACAGCATTGGAGATGGCCAGATTTTCCAGCAATGGGAAGGCGCTGGCGAGGCGCCCGCCTCGCTCTGGCGGGATCCGGAGCGGGTTCGGGAACATTATATTCAGGCCATCGATTACGCCCTGGCCGTTGCCGGAGACTACGCGGCTCGCTATCTCACTGACGGGTCACTGCTGTTCATACTGGGTGATCACCAGCCGGCGCCACTGATCACTGGAGACGATGCCAGCAGAGATGTGATCATCCATGTGATCAGCCGCAACCCGACACTGGTAAAGCCTTTTCTGAACGGAGACCTGCCAGGATTCCGGCCAGGTACCCTGCCGGATGAGCACACCGATGGCGCCCCCATGAGCCGATTTCGGGCATTTCTGCTCGCGCAGTTTGGCGAACCCTCAAGGCCCTTGATGCAGGTCAAAAAGTAAACAGAGGGGTGCTTGAAAACAAACCGGGCGATCCTATATTCGTGAATAGCAGAAGTTCACGGAGTCCATCCGGCTGGCGCCACCGGTATGGAGCTGTTCCGCGAGCGAAGCTGATGAAAATCTCAGGTTCGACATCGTTAAAGGAGGAGTTCCCTATGAGCAATCTGACCCGCTGGAATCCGATCGGCGAATTCGAAGACATGATGAACCGCTACAACCGGGTGTTCGGGCTCGCACGCACCAATGGCGAACGGGAAGGTAAAGACCTGTTCAGTCGCAGCGACTGGGCCCCGGCTGTGGATATCAAGGAAACGGCCGAAGCCTTCACTGTGGAAGCCGAATTACCCGGCATGAACAAGGACGATGTGAAGGTGACAGTGCACGATGGCGTGCTCACCATTCAGGGCGAGCGCAAGCACGAGGAAGAGACCAGTGACAAGAAGCACCACCGCATCGAGCGGGTCTACGGTAGCTTCCTGCGCCGGTTCACGTTGCCGGACAATGTGGACGAGAACAGTGTGAAAGCCAACTTCAAGGACGGCCTGCTGACTTTGAGCATCCAAAAGGCCGAACCCAAAGAGCCCAAAGCCATCGAAGTAGAAGTGCAGTAAGGCGATGTTCGGGCCGGGGCTCAGTTCCCGGCCGTTGCCTTTTGTTTTGCGCCGGCTTTTTCCAGAGCCCGGGCGTAGTCGCTGCTGCGACGGTGCTGTGACACCCGGTCCAGGATGGTCTGGCCGTGCTCATCTTCGGCGTTTAGATCGCGTCCGGCTTCCACAAAGAACGCCAAAAACCGTTCGAAATCACCTGCCCGCATGGACTCATAGGCGCGAATCAGCACGAAATGATCCGGGTTCAGGTTCTTGTCCCAGGGTGACAGATCGAGAAAGCTTTTAACCCGCTCGTCACTCCACTCTTCTCCAATAACCTTCGGTTTATCTGGTCCGCTCATGCTGAAAACTCCCGTTATCTGCCAAGGTTTGAGCGGCACAGTATAAGGCTTTGAATCTGCATCACTTATATAAATGCACTATGAGAATCTGCACTCAGGCTATAAGCGTTCAGGGGATGATTTCCACAGGCAAGTCGCGGGTGGGCACGGCATCGTCACACTCGGGATTACGAACCGATATTTCAACCCGCCGGTTCACCGCCCGGTTCTCCGCGCTATCATTGGCCACCAACGGCCGGGTTTCGGCACGGCCGGCCGCCACAACCCGCTCAGCCGGTACCTGGCGGTTCAGCACCAGTTCGTGGACGACAGATACCGCCCGGGCAGCAGACAAATCCCAGTTTGAGCGATACACGCTGCTGGATATGGGCACATCGTCGGTGTGGCCAGACACCACCACATCCCCGGTACAGGCCGACAGCACGGTAACCACCCGTTCGATGATCGGAATCATACCCGGCATGATGGCGGCATCGCCAGAACGAAAGGTGGCTTCTTCGGAGAAACGGATAACCACCTGGTCTTCATCGTAATTGATGTGCAAGGTATCGGAGGCAACTTCGGTTTCCAGCTCCTGGATCAACCGGCTGGCCAAGTCCAGGACACCACCGGGAATCTGTCGGGTTTCCGAGCGCTCGGTTCGCTCGTCAATGAACTCCGGCTGATCCTGCAGGTTTTCAGAAGGCTCCGGCAGCGATACGGTATCGGCTTCAATCAGGGTCAGAGGTGTACCGCCGATGTCCTCGGCCACCACATTGCTGGAGCCAAACGCCAGGGACATGGAGTTCGCCATGGCCCGGTACTTCTCGATATCCATCTCGGCGAACGACAACAGCAGGATAAAAAACGTCAGCAACAGGGTTGCCAGATCCGCGAAGGTGACAATCCAGTCGGGCGTACGCTTTTTGAGTGCGTTTTTTTTCAGTGGCCGCGCCGGTTGCAAACCTCAGGCCTCCCGCTCCGGTTCCAGGTTGGTCCGGTGCTCTGGTGTTACGTAAGACGACAGCAGCTCCGTCATAACCCGGGGGTTCTCGCCACGCATGATGCTCTTGATGGAGGTGATAATGAGCATCTGGTTGCGGGAATCGTCTTCCGCCTTGAGTTGCAGTTTATCGGCCAGGGGCAAGGCAATGAGCTGGGCAATAAAGGCGCCGTAGAGTGTGGTCAGCAGGGCAATGGCCATGGCCGGGCCAATGGACGAAGGGTCATCCAGAGTGTTCAGCATCTGCACCAGCCCCACCAGCGTACCCAGCATACCGATGGCCGGCGCGGATTCACCAATACCCCGAAACACTCGCTCAGCCACTTCATAGCGCTCTGCGGTTTGCTGGGTTTCCTGAAGCAGGGCTTCCTCCACCAATTCCGGCGGGTGGCCATCTACACACAGGTTGATGGCTTTTTGCAGAAATTCATCGTCGGTTTCGTGGTTTTCCAGGCCCAGGATGCCCTCTTTGCGAACCACCCGAGCCAGTACACCCACTTCCCGGATCAGTTCCGCCGGACGGGGCAACCGGTCAGTAAAAGCCGAACGAAAAGCCAACCGGAAGGCGCTGACTACCGAGGGCATTCGGAACTTGATCAGTGTCACTGCGAAGGTGCCACCCAGAACAATCGCCAGTCCGGGCAGATTCAGGAAGGTGATGACCGTGGCGTTGGCCAGCATCGCCAGGACAACAATCAGGATTCCGGCAAGCAATCCGACAAGCGTGAGAATGTCCATGAACAACCCTTATGAAACGGCCGGAACCCGCGGCCTCAATCGGTTCGCAATTCTTCAATCACCGGCGCGGTTTCCGGACGCACACCCCGCCACACAAAAAACGATTCTGCGGCCTGTTCCACCAGCATTCCCAGGCCGTCATGCACCCGACGGGCACCGTTATCCAGGGCCCACTGATTGAAGGTGGTGGTCTGCAGAGAATACATCATGTCGTACACCACCGTAGCCGGCCCGATCACATTTGCAGACACCGGGGGCAAGTCTCCCTGCAGGCTGGCGCTGGTGCCATTGATGATCAGGTCAAACGGTTGATCCGGTGCCTCGAATCCACAGGCACTCAACACCGTTGTGCCGGCTTCTTTCGCAAACAGCCTGACCAGTGCCTCCGCCTTGGCCACCGTCCGGTTGGCGATGGTGAGCGCTGCCGGCTGTTCGGCCAGTATCGGGCCAATGACGCCCCGAACGGCACCGCCAGCGCCAAGTACCAGTACCTTCAAGCCTTTCAGCGCCACCCCGTGATTGTTCTGCAGATCACGGACTATACCGACGCCATCTGTATTATCGGCCACCAGCTCGTTTTCTTGATCCAGGTAAAGGGTATTGGCGGCACCGGCTTTCTCTGCCCGAGGCGTCCGGTGGTCCGCCAGGGTCCAGGCCTGCTCCTTGAAGGGCACCGTTACATTCAGGCCCTTACCGCCCCGTTCAAAAAAATGCCGCACGGTGCCGGAAAACTCATCAATCGGAGCCTGAATGGCGGTGTACTCCACCGGTTCGCCAGTCTGGCAGGCAAACAGGCTGTGAATCCTGGGCGACTTGCTATGGCTGATGGGGTTACCCACCACCGCGTAGAGTTCATTGGTCATTGGCGCCCTCCAGCCAGTTATGGCCCGTCAGGAAGTAGTCTGTCAGCCTGGCTTCTTCGCTGCCGGGCTCCGGCTGCCGGTCATAATCCCAGCGCACCAGCGGCGGCAGTGACATCAGAATGGACTCCGTGCGACCACCAGACTGCAGGCCAAACAGGGTGCCCCGGTCATATACGAGGTTGAACTCCACATACCGACCGCGGCGGTAGAGTTGGAATTCCCGTTCCCGCTCGCCCCAGGGCTGGGCCATCCGGCGCCGCACAATCGGCTCGTAGGCTTCTATGTAACTGTCGCCTACCGCCTGCATAAAGGCAAAGTCCCGGGCAAAATCACCGGTATTGAGATCGTCAAAGAACAATCCACCCACACCCCGGGGCTCCTGTCGGTGTTTCAGATAAAAATAGTCGTCACACCATTGCTTGAACCGGGGGTAAACGTCATCACCAAACGGGGCACAGGCGTTGCGGGCGGTCTGGTGCCAGTGCACGCAGTCTTCCTCGTTGCCGTAGTAGGGCGTCAGGTCATAGCCACCGCCAAACCAGTACACCGGCTCGGCATCTTTTGGCGTGGCGATGAAGAATCTCACATTGGCGTGCGAGGTCGGCACGTAGGGGTTTTCCGGATGGATCACCAGTGACACGCCCATGGCCTGCCAGGGTGCCCCGGCCAGCTGGGGCCGATGCGCGGTGGCGGAAGCCGGCATGGTGTCGCCCATCACATGGGAGAAATTCACACCCCCCTTCTCGATCACCTTGCCACCGCTGATCACCCGGCTGATACCGCCACCGCCTTCCGGTCGCTGCCAGCTGTCACGGATAAACGTTGCCCCGCCATCGACCGCCTCAAGCCGCTGACAGATGCGTTCCTGAAGCCCAATCAGATAGTCTTTGACGGCTTGGGTATCCGGCTGCTGTGACATGCACTCTCCTAGCGAAACTGTTTTCCAGTGACAATATCGATGATTCGGCTGGGCTTGCGGTTGCCACCCAGTGCTCCGGGCACAATGCGGTCCAGCTCATCACCGAAGTAACGGCGTACGTGCCAGATGCTGCGGGCCGGCGCCCGGCCAGCGGGGTTGCAGGACGTGGACACCAGCGGCATACCGGTGGCATTACACAGAGCCTGAACAACCGGATGGTCACTGACACGAACCGCAATGGTGCGGTGCTTGCCGCGCACCCAGTCCGGTACCTGCTCGAGCACATCCGGTACCAGGCAGGTGATTGGGCCCGGCCAGTGCTGCTCGGCTTCCCATTGCAGCACCCGGGGCAAAGGGTCCAGCAGAAAGCGCACCTGATCAATAGACGCAGCCACCAGAATCATGCCCTTGTGCATCGGGCGCTGCTTTAATTCGAGGATGCGCTCAACCGCCTCGCGGTTCCAGGGATCACATCCCAGCCCCCAGACGGCCTCGGTGGGATAGGCAATAACGCCGCCGGCCAGAACGGTGCGGCGGGCACAATGGAGCTGCCATGAATGCAGGGGAGACGTCGCTGACATAACGAAATTGTACTATCCGGTTGGTCGAACCCAAATAATGCACCGTCAGCCCGCCCGGAGATAACCACCGGGAGCGGAATTAGCCAGCCCTTCCAGCTCCAGCAGCAACAAAGACTGCATCAGCTGATCGGCTGGCAGGCCCGTGGCCTGGCTCAGTGCATCGGTAGATTGTGGATCATACCCCAAAGCCTCAAGCACCGCGATTTCCCGACTGTCCAACCCGGACAAATCCCGCTCTGCAGGGCCGGTTTGATCACATTCCGATGCGGGCTGCATCGACCACCAGGTGCCCAGTTCCTCCAGAACGTCATCAGCGGTCTCCACCAGCCTTGCGCCCTGTTTGATCAACTGGTGACAACCCCGAGCCACCGGGCTGTGCACCGAGCCGGGAATGGCGAACACCTCGCGCCCCTGTTCCAGCGCGGTTCTCGCGGTGATCAGCGAGCCACTGCGCAGGCTGGCCTCAACCACCAGCACGCCACGGCTCAGGCCACTGATAATCCGGTTCCGTTGCGGAAAGTGGGCGGCCCGTGCCTGTGTTCCGGGCGGGTATTCCGAGACAATAAGCCCCTGCTCAATGATGCGCCCCGCCAGCTTTCGGTGTTGTGCGGGATACAACCTGTCGAGACCGCAGCCCACCACGGCAATGGTCGGAAAACCGGCATCCAGGGCGCCGGCATGGGCGGCACCGTCAATCCCCAGGGCAAGGCCACTGGTGATCAGAAGCCCGCGCCGGCTCAGTTCGGCGGCAAACTGCCGGGCGTGCTCCAGGCCAGCCCGGGTGGCATTGCGACTGCCGACAACGCCAAGCTGGTCCTTGTGTAGTAAGTCGGGATCACCCCGACCGTACAGCAACAACGGGGCGTTATGAATATGCCTGAGTGCATCCGGATATCCGGCTTCACCATACCCCATCAGGAAAATTCCGGACGCCCGGCAGGCCGAGCGTATCCGGTCTGCCTCCACCAACACTGGGTGGCCGGCATCGTCAGCCTGCCAGGCCATCACCGCATCGATGGCATCGGTGGCCAACCCCAGGGCTTTCAGGGTGGCGGCGTTCATTTCGAGGATATCAGTCAGCTGGTCGGTGTTGGCGAGTACCCGCTCACGCAGGCGAAGGCCAAACCGGGGCAGTAGAGACAACAGGAGCCAGCGGTCGCTGGCCGAATCCAGACAGTTACGTACAGACATCTTTTTTCATCCTTGAAAACGACAATGGCCGGGCGCTCCGGCCCGGCCATTCTACCTCATTACAGACAAGCCCATGCAGGGGTGATCAGGGGTTCTTGACCCGATCACCCACCGCCAGCGGGCGAGTCGCCTGAAGAATCAGGCCATAGCTCATCTTTTCGTAAGACTGGAACACCATCAGCAGGCCAGCCCGCTCGGACGGCAGCTCAATGGTTTCACCGGTGACCGGGTCACGGACCAGGTTACCGCTCTTCATAACTGCCAGCACGTGGCCCGGCATCAAGCCCTCACGTTCGCCGCGGTTGATGGCCACCACGTTGTACTGACCGATCTGGTTAACACCACCATCCACGGAAATCATCCGGCCCTCAATCTCCTCGTCCGGAGAGCTGGGCACGAAGTTCGTGGTCAGGCGACGATCTTCGTTGACCAGCAGGCGGTCACCGATGCGCACTTCCTCGCTGGAACGGGTCAGGGTCATGGTCAGTACATCACCGTTTTCCGCGGTAATGTTACCCTTGGCGATGCTGCGCGCTTCCAGCCCCAGGAATTCACCGGTTTCAGGATCCACAAATTCCTTGCTGCGACGGAAAACGCCAACCCGGTCAGCCGGCTTCTGGCCACGGGCATAAACCCGGTCACCGGCACCGGTGATGATGCGACCATCTTCGCCTTCCAGCACGTAAGGTGCGCCGTTGATTTCAGCCGGAGAGACAATGCGGGTGTCGGTCAGGAAGCTGCTGATGGCATCCAGCGGGATGGCTGGAATCGGGGTATCGATCGCTTCGGAACGGATTTGCGGTGACAGCTTGACGACATCGCTGGTAGACACCTTGGTAATACGGGGCTTGCCATCGATGTACACCAGCGCCAGGCGATCACCCGGGTAAATCAGGTGGGGGTTGGCAACCTGCGGATTAACGTGCCAGATTTCCGGCCAGTACCAGGGGTTGTTCAGGAATCGCGCTGAAATGTCCCAGAGGGTGTCCCCTTTGACGACAGTGTAACGCTCAGGATGATCAGACCTGAGCTCGGGTTGTGCCTGGGCCCAGGAGGTAAACAGCAGCGCCGTCGCTGCCAGAGCGTACAACAATTTCCTCATTGTCTATATCCTTGATCGCGTGCCTTGAATCTTTGCGTTGGGTAACGTCGCAGCGGTATCCCCGCAGCTTATTACGTTGTTATTCCCGTTACTATAGAAGATGTTCGGGTATTTGTGATGTTATCTTTTGTTCTTCCAGTAAATTCTTCAGTATGGCTGAAAGATTTTAACTATTAACTGATCAGTTTGTACTCAATCGACAATTTATCGGATAATAGAGCCATTACGTTCTCCCCATCATAGATTCGTGGAGAAAATTTGCGCAGACCGCCGTCGCATTTCAGAGAAGCCAAAGCATTATGATTTTAGAGATTCTTGAGTACCCGGACCCGCGCCTTCGCACCATCGCCAAGCCGGTGGACGAGGTGACCGACGACATCCGCAAGCTGATCGACGACATGTTCGAGACCATGTACGATGCCCCCGGCATTGGCCTGGCGGCTACTCAGGTCAACGTGCACAAACAGATCATCGTGATGGACCTGTCGGAAGACAAGAGCGAGCCCCGGGTGTTCATCAACCCGAAAGTGGAAGTACTGGATGGCGAACTGGAAGCCATGCAGGAAGGCTGCCTGTCGGTACCCGGCTTTTATGAAGACGTAAAGCGCATCGAGCACTGCCGGATTACCGCCAAAGACCGTAACGGCGAAGAATTCGTGCTCGAGGCTACCGGCCTGCTGGCGGTGTGCATCCAGCATGAAATGGACCACCTGAACGGCAAGCTGTTCGTGGATTACCTCAGCTCGCTCAAGCGTAACCGCATTCGCAAGAAGCTGGAAAAGCTCCACAAGCAAAGCGCCTGAGGCGCCAACAGCACAGAACCGAATTCAGACCGGGTTACGACCCGGTTTTTTCGTATCAACGACACAGAGAAGCAACCACCGTGCGCATTGTTTTTGCCGGAACGCCGGATTTTGCCGCCACTGCCCTGAAAGCCCTTCTGGAAGCCGGCTATAACCTGGTGGGCGTGTACAGCCAGCCAGACCGCCCCGCCGGCCGGGGCCGCAAACTGATGCCCAGCCCGGTCAAACAGGTCGCCCTGGACGCCGGCATTCCTGTATTCCAACCGGTCAGCCTGAAACCGGAAGACGCCCAGCGGGAACTGGCTGCGTTAAAGCCAGATGTGATGATTGTGGCCGCTTACGGCCTGATCCTGCCCAAAGCCGTGCTGGATATCCCCACCCACGGCTGCCTGAACATCCATGCCTCCTTACTGCCACGGTGGCGCGGTGCCGCTCCAATTCAACGGTCTATTGCCGCCGGCGATGCCGAAACCGGCATTACCATCATGCAGATGGACGAAGGCCTGGATACAGGCGATATGCTGTTGAAAACCAGCACCCCGATCCACGCCGACGACACCGGCGGCAGCCTGCATGACCGCCTGGCGGACATGGGCGGCAAAGCGATTGTGGAAGCCCTGGTGCAACTGGCAAACAGCGAACTGGCCCCTGAGCCACAGAATGATGCCGACGCCAACTACGCCCACAAACTGTCCAAGGAAGAAGGCCACATCGACTGGTCCCGCAGCGCCATCGAGATCGAACGCTTGATTCGTGCCTTTAACCCCTGGCCCGGCACCTTTACCGATCTCGGCGAACAACGCATCCGCCTTCATCACGCCACCGCACTGGAGCATAGCAGTGACAAGGAGCCAGGCACCGTGATCAGTCGCGAGAGAGAAGGCGTTGACGTCGCCTGCGGCACCGGTACCCTGAAGATTACCTCGGTGCAGTTACCCGGCAGCAAAGCCCAGAGCATCAGCGACCTGATCAACGGCGGCAAGCAGGTGCTGCTGCCCGGCCAGGAGCTGAACTGACCATGGCCTACCAGCCCCTGCCATTCCGTGCCGTCGCTGCCAATGTGTTGCTGGCAGTGGAAAGCGGCCAGTCATTGACCCAATGCCTGCCGCCAGCCCTGAACCAGTTACCCCCGGAACAACGGCCGCAGCTACAAGCGATCTGCTACGGCACCTGCCGCTGGTTTCACCGGCTTGAGGGTGAGCTGAACCAGCGCCTGAAAAAGCCCCTGCGCAAACCGGACCGCGTTGTTCATCACCTGATGCTGGTGGCCCTGTTCCAACTGCGGTTCAGTGAACAGGCCACCTACGCCGTGCTGAACGAAACCGTGGAAGCCTGCCGGGCGCTGGACAAACCGCACCTCACCGGCCTGGTCAACGGCGTGTTGCGGGCTGCGGAAAGGGAAGGTGCGCCGGAGCCGAAAGACGACAGCAGCCGCTACAGCCATCCGGTGTGGATGGTGGAAAAGCTGCGCCACAACTGGCCGGAAGACTGGCAGGCCATTCTTGGCGCCAACAACACCCAGGCGCCCATGACCCTGCGGGTAAACGCGCTGCGTTTCAGCCGTGATGAGTACCTGAAGCTACTGTCTGAGGCAGGTATCGAGGCCAAACCTACCCGTTTCGCCCCCCACGGCATCCAACTGGATCGCCCGGTGCCGGTAGAACGTCTGCCCTGGTTTGAAGACGGCGGCGCCAGCGTTCAGGACGAAGCCGCGCAACTGTGCACCACTCTGCTGGACCTGCAACCAGGCCAACGTGTACTGGACGCCTGCGCAGCTCCCGGCGGCAAAACCTGCGCCATTCTGGAGGCCTGTGGCGAACTGGACGAAGTGATTGCCATCGACGAATCCGCCGAGCGCCTGCCCCGGGTGCAGGAGAACCTGGACCGGCTCGACCTGCACGCCACCCTGACACAGGCCGACGCCGCCGATATCGACAGCTGGTGGGATGGCAACCCGTTTGACCGCATCCTGCTGGACGTACCCTGCAGCGCCACCGGCGTGATCCGCCGGCACCCGGACATCAAGCTGCTGCGCCGCGAATCCGACATCGTACCGTTGGCCAGCATCCAGCTTGGCCTGCTGGACGCCATGTGGTCTATCCTGAAACCCGGCGGCAGGCTGGTGTACGCCACCTGCTCGGTGTTTCCTCAAGAGAACCACCGTATAATCCAGCGATTCCTGAAACAACAGACTCAGGCAAAGCTGATCAGCATCGACGCAGACTGGGGCAGGGATATGACCACCGGGCGCCAATTGCTGCCAGACCCGGACAGCCACGACGGCTTTTTCTATGCCGTGCTGGAGAAACCTGAACTATGAAAATCCTGATACTCGGTGCGGGCCAGGTAGGCGGCACCCTGGCGGAAAACCTCGCCAATGAAGCCAACGACATCACGGTGATTGACAGCGACAGCGCCCGCCTTCGTGAGCTTCAGGACCGGCTGGACATTCGCACCATGCACGGCCGCGCCTCCTACCCCACGGTACTGCGCCAGGCCGGCGCCGAAGACGCCGACATGGTGATCGCCGTAACCAACAGCGACGAAACCAATATGGTGGCCTGCCAGGTGTCCAAGCTGTTGTACAAGACACCCACCACCATCTGCCGAGTGCGGGCCAATGCCTATCTGGCCAAATCCGAGCTGTTCTACCGTCGTGACATGGACAAAGACCTGGACAGCCTCCGGGGCTTTCCCATCGACGTACTGATCAGCCCCGAACACCTGGTCACCAAACACATTACCCGGCTGATCGAGTACCCGGGCACCCTGCAGGTGCTCGAGTTCTCCAAGGGCCTGGTCAGGCTGGTGGCCATACGGGCGACCAAAGGCGGGCCACTGGTCGGCCATGAGCTGTCCTACCTGCGCACCCACATGCCCAAGATCGATACCCGGGTGGCCGCGATTTTCCGGAAAGACCGGGCCATCATGCCCCAGGGCGACACCGTCATCGAAGACGGCGACGAGGTGTTCTTTATTGCCGCCTCCGATCACATTCGCTCGGTCATGAGCGAGCTTCAACCCCTGTCCAAACCCTACAAACGCATTTTTATCTGCGGTGGCGGCAACATTGGTTACCGGCTGGCCAACACCCTGGAAAGCCGATACCAGGTGAAGATTCTTGAGCGTGACCATGACCGCTGCGTGATGTTGTCCGAACGTTTACGCAAAACCGTGGTGCTGGAAGGCAACGCCGCCGACAAGGACATCCTGCTGGAAGAGAACATCGAAAACACCGATGTGTTCTGCGCCGTCACCAACGACGACGAAGCCAACATCATGGCATCCCTGCTCGCCAAGCGGCTGGGTGCCCGCAAGGTGCTGACCCTGATCAACAACCCGGACTACGTCGACCTGATCCAGGGCGGTGATATCGATGTCGCCATCTCGCCCCAGCAGACCACCATCGGCAGCCTGCTCACCCACGTGCGCCGGGGCGATGTGGTGAACGTTCACTCGCTGCGCCGGGGCGCCGCGGAAGCCATTGAGGCCATCGCCCATGGTGATCACCGGTCATCCAAGGTGGTCGGCAAGCGCCTGGACGAAATCAATCTGCCACCAGGCACCACCATCGGCGCCATCGTTCGCCACAACGAGGTACTGATTGCCCACGACCATATCCGGGTGCAGCCCGATGACCACGTGATCCTGTTCCTGGTGGACAAAACCCGTATCCGGGACGTGGAAAAGCTGTTCCAGGTGGGCCTCACCTTCTTCTGATTGATCTCAAGCAAAACAACACCCTGGCTGGCACTTAGAAATGCAACGCCAGCCAGCGTATAATGCGCGTTTTCAAATTTCGGAGTGCCCCGCAAACCGGGGCGCCACACACAGACTGACCAGCAGGCAAACGTCGTGACAGACAAGGCAACCAACAACTCCGCGCCGGACATCAAGACCTTCCAGGGTCTGATCCTGGCACTGCAGAATTTCTGGGCGCAGCACGGCTGCGTGGTTCTCCAGCCCCTGGACATGGAAGTGGGCGCCGGTACTTTTCACCCGGCCACCTTCCTGCGTTCCATCGGCCCGGAAACCTGGAACTCCGCCTACGTCCAGCCCAGCCGCCGACCCACAGACGGACGCTACGGCGAGAACCCGAACCGCCTGCAGCACTACTATCAGTTCCAGGTGGTTCTGAAACCGTCACCGGACAACATCCAGGAGCTGTACCTGGATTCCCTGCGCGCCCTGGGCCTGGACCCGCTGGTACACGACATCCGCTTTGTCGAAGACAACTGGGAATCCCCCACGCTCGGCGCCTGGGGCCTGGGTTGGGAAATCTGGCTGAACGGCATGGAAGTGACCCAGTTCACCTACTTCCAGCAGGTGGGCGGCCTGGAATGCTACCCGGTCACCGGCGAGCTGACCTACGGGCTTGAGCGTATCGCCATGTACCTGCAAGGCGTGGACAGCGTGTACGACCTGGTGTGGACCAAAGGCCCGGACGGCGTGGTCACCTACGGCGACGTGTTCCATCAGAATGAGGTGGAGCAATCCACCTACAACTTCGAACACGCCGACACCGAATTCCTGTTCCACAGCTTCGACGTGTACGAGCGGGAAAGCGCCCGCCTGATCGAAGCCGGCCTGCCACTGCCTGCCTACGAACAGGTACTCAAGGCCTCTCACACCTTTAACCTGCTGGACGCCCGCCACGCCATTTCCGTGACCGAGCGCCAGCGTTTCATCCTGCGTGTACGTACCCTGGCTCGCTCCGTTGCCCAGGCCTACTTCGAGAGCCGTCGCAAACTTGGCTTCCCGCTGGCACCCGAGCATCTTCGCAAGGAAGTGCTGGCCGCCGCCGAGGCTGCTGACGCCAAAGCCAACAAGAAGGGCAAGAAAGCCAACAAGGCACCGCAGGAACAGGGGAACGCATAATGGCAACACAGGATTTTCTGGTCGAACTGGGCACCGAAGAGCTGCCTCCGAAAGCCCTCAAACCGCTGTCTGACGCCTTCACCCAGGGCATCGTCAAAGGCCTGGAAGAGGCGGGCGTGGCCTTCGGCAAGGTCGAAGCCTTCGCCGCCCCCCGTCGCCTGGCTGTGCGCATTCGCGACCTGGCCGATGCCCAGCCAGACAAGCCGGTAGAGAAGCGTGGCCCGGCGGTGAAAGCCGCCTTTGATGACGCCGGCAACCCCACCCGGGCCCTGACCGGCTTTGCCACCTCACTGGGCATCACCCCGGACCAGCTTGATACCCTGGAAACCGACAAGGGTGCCTGGCTGGTGTATCGCACCGTGGAGCAGGGCAAGCCAACCGTAGAGCTGATGCCCGAACTGGTGGATAAATCCCTGGCGGCGCTGCCGATTCCCAAGCGCATGCGCTGGGGCGCCCACAAAACCGAATTCGTGCGCCCGGTACACTGGCTGATCCTGCTGTTCGGCAACAAAGTGATCGACACCCCAGTCATGAACCTGAAGCCCGGCAACAAAACCCGTGGCCACCGCTTCCACTGCCCGAAAGAGCTGATAGTGCCGACCCCGGCCGACTACGAAGTGGTGCTGAAGCAGGAAGGCTACGTACTGGCCGACTTCGCCGAACGCCGCGAACAGATCCGCCAGGGCGTTGCCCAACTGGCAGAGAAAGAAGCCAGCGGCAAAGCCGTGATCGACGAAGACCTGCTGGACGAAGTTACCGCCCTGAACGAGTGGCCGGTGCCACTGATGGGCCGCTTCGAGGAGCGCTTCCTGGATGTGCCCGCCGAGGCGCTGATTTCCTCCATGAAGGAGCACCAGAAGTACTTCCATGTGGTGGACGCCAGCGACAACATGCTGCCGCTGTTCATCACCGTGGCCAATCTGGAAAGCAAAGACCCGGCCCAGGTGATTTCCGGTAATGAGAAGGTGATTCGCCCGCGCCTGTCCGACGCCGCGTTCTTCTACGAGACGGATCGCAAGACCAAGCTGGAAGACCGCATCGAGGCCCTCAAGCCCATCGTGTTCCAGGACAAACTCGGCAGTATTTACGACAAATCCGTGCGGGTGGCTGCGCTGGCGAAGAAGATCGCCGACGCCATCAACAGCGACCCGGCCCTGGCCGAGCGTGCGGCCATGCTGGCCAAGACCGACCTGGTCACCGAGATGGTGCTGGAGTTCACCGATCTGCAGGGCATCATGGGCCAGTACTACGCCACCAATGACGGCGAACACGCCGACGTGGCCAAGGCCTTGAACGAGCAGTACATGCCACGCTTTGCCGGCGACGACCTGCCCACCACCCTGACCGGCTGCGCCGTGGCCATCGCCGACCGCATTGATTCCCTGGTGGGCCTGTTCGGCATCAACCAACCGCCGTCCGGCACCCGGGATCCGTTCGCCCTGCGCCGGGCATCCCTGGGTGTGCTGCGTATCATCATCGAGCGCCAGCTGCCCCTGGACCTGCAAACCGTGTGTGAGTGGGCCGAGCAGAACTTCACCGTGCTGACCGAGAAGAATACCGCCAGCACCGTGGTGGACTACATGCTAGAGCGCTTCCGTGCCCACTACGACGAGCAGGGCATCGGCGCCGAAGTGTACCTGGCCGTACACGCCCGCCGCCCAACCCGCCCGCTGGACTTCGACCGCCGGGTGAAGGCCGTGGAAGCCTTCCGCCAGCTGCCGGAAGCCCTGGCCCTGGCCGGCGCCAACAAACGGGTGTCCAACATCCTCACCAAGCAGGGTGGCGACAGCATCGGCGAGACGGTGGATAACACACTGTTGCAGGATACCGCCGAGAAGACCCTGGCCGCGAAAGTAGAAGAGCAGGCGCAGAAAGTACTGCCGCTGTTCGAGCAGGGCGACTACGCCAGCGCGTTGACCTCCCTGGCCAGCCTGCGCGAGCCGGTCGACACCTTCTTTGACGACGTGATGGTGATGGCAGACGACGAAGCCGTGCGCGATAACCGCCTGGCACTGCTCAACCGCCTGCGCAACCTGTTCCTGCGAGTGGCCGATATCTCCCTGCTGCCAACGGCCAGCTGAAGAACCGCTCCGCAGTTATACGGATAAATTTCCCCAGGGACGGGGGTAGTAAAACGGCCGGCAATCCGTATAATACCGGCCGTTGATCGGCGTGTAGCGCAGCTTGGTAGCGCACTTCGTTCGGGACGAAGGGGTCGGAGGTTCGAATCCTCTCACGCCGACCATTTTCCCTCCTAAAAGCTCGTGCCCGTTATTTCTCTTTCGCCTGTAGCGGATCTTGACAACATCACTCACTCGGCATACATTTCGCGAAAAGGCGAAGTGAATGGTATGACCCTCTCAAACGATATACAGAAGTTCTTACAGGCACTGAGCAACCCGAACCGCCAGCGCATCATGCTGCTGTTCGCGGAGCAACCCGTACTCACGGTGGGCGACGTCGCATCTCGCACCGACCTGGGTATGTCGACGGTGTCTGAACACCTGAAGCAACTACGGGAAGCGGGCTTGCTCAACGCCGAAAAGGTCGGAAAGGAAGTGGAGTATCGGGTAAACGTTGCCCGGATTCAGGATCTGCTTAACCAACTGAACGGATTTCTTGGCCAGTGCTGTTAATAGGACATTGTTTTTGACATTACATTTCGTAATTTCCCGAATTAAAGGATTAATAACAGGAGAAGCAGCATGTATGACGTTATCGTGGTTGGCGCAGGACAAGCCGGGCTAGCCGCCGGTTATGCCCTTGATCGCACCAGTCTTGATTATCTTATTGTCGAGGCCAGCCAAAAGGCCTCGGGCTCCTGGCCCCATTATTACAACAGTCTGAAACTGTTCTCACCGGCCAGGTATTCCAGCTTGCCTGGCCTGCCTTTCCCGGGTAACCCGGCACGATACCCCAGTCGAGACGAGGTGGTAAGTTACCTGCAAAGCTACGCCCGCCATTTCGATTTTCCGATACGTTTCAATACCTCGGTCACCCGGGTTGAACGGCAGGGCAATGGCTTCAAACTGCACACTTCAACCGGTGATTGCCTGGCAACCCGGGCAGTGATCGTCGCCAGCGGCCCCTACAGCCAGCCCAATATCCCGGACTTCCCGGGGCTCGAGCACTACCACGGCAAGCTTCTGCATTCCTCGGCCTATCACTCGCCGTCCGATATCGCAGGGGAGCGGGTCGCCGTTATCGGGGCGGGAAACTCAGCCGTGCAAATTGCCCATGAACTGTCGGCGACCCACAAGGTGACCCTGATATCACGCAACCCGCCCAGGTTCCTGTCCCAGCGACCATTGGGTGTTGATATACATACATGGATGACCTATAGCGGCATCGATACGCTGCCAGTAGGGCGTTGGCTGAACCGGCAACCGGCAACGCCGGTGCTGGACAACGGCGAATACCGCGCGGCACTGACCAGCGGGCGGCTGGCCCAGCGGAGTCTGTTTGATGCGGTGACAAACCACGGATTGCGCTGGCAAGACGACATCGTCCCGTTCGATACCTTGTTGCTGGCCACCGGTTTTCATTCCGCACCCCGGTTTCTGGAAGGACTGGACGGCCTCGACCGAGCAACGGCCAGCAGGCACAAAGGTGGCGTGGCCACCCACATTTCCGGCCTCTATTTCGTGGGCCAGCCCTGGCAACGATCACATGCCTCCGCCACGCTTCGGGGAGTTGGTGCCGATGCCGCCTTTGTCGTAAAAAACATTCTATCGAGCCTTGAACAACCCATACGGGGCGCCAAGCAAGCCAAGGGATGCTGCGCATGAGCGCGTTGTCAGAGTACTGGGCAATGGTCAACACCGCCGTGATCATGCTCGCGCTGGGCATGCGAGCACCAGCGCCTGTTAATATTCCCGTTGCTGGCTTGTTGCGTGCCGTCGTGCTCTACAACATTGCACTACCGTCGGTGGCCCTGGCCGTATTCTATGCATACGGAATATTCGGCACGAATACCCTGGCAGCCCTGTCACTTTGCGTTGCTGCCGCGGGCGGCACGTCTGCAGGTGCGTTTGTCGGTGCTGTTCAAGGTATGCCCGGGCTCGCCGTTCGGCTGTTCATCCTATTACTGATCGCAAGCCTGATAATGATTGGCGCGTTCACCCAACTCGGTTTGGTTCCGCTCGGCAACGGGTCATTGGCATCACTCGGCTTCATTCTGTTCGCACTAACCCTGTTACCCCTGTTAACCGGTAAAGCCCTGCTTTTTCTGTTGCCAAACGTCACCGCAACCTGGCAACCCAAGATAGAAACGCTGGGCAGCCTTTTGGTAATACTGCTGGTGATTTCATTGGCGGCCCGCTACGGAGCAGGCATCCTCAGCGGCCCGGGTGAGCCTCTTCTGGCGGGCGTGATACTGACACTGATCCTGGTGCTGCCACCATTACTTGAGCCAGACTGGCGCTTTCGACGAACCATAACCCTGATCACCGTGGTTCGAAACCTGAGCCTGGCGCTGAGTTTGTTGGCACTCACGTCATCATCAACCGCTGGTCTGAACACCCTGTTGGCATTTGGCTTGTTCATGTACCTTGCTGCGGGGTTGCTGGTTTGGCGTTGGAAGACATCTCTGCTGACGTCCAAACCCTTTCCTCCTCCTGAGCCTTGACTCTGTCCAGTAGATCAGCGAGCACTTGATTCCCTTCGAATAGCGCCCGGCCTGAGCGGAGTGCCTGAAAAGAGCGTCTGCGGGAACGAGGTTTATCATATCGACACTGACCCAGGCTATGTCGATTTTAGTCAACTTTTTCGACATAGATACTTGCTATGTTTACCGCATAAACATAGACTGCCCAGAATGCGCACCTGTGTCGAAATTTTAAAGGAATTTGAACATGGCCTGGCGACCGGATCAGCCATACAACCAGTTACCGCCACTTCCACCTGCCAAAGAAGCAACAGAAACTCTGGATATTCTCAGAGCCTGCATCCCCGCCCGGGCCGCACTGGCTGAGCTTAAACAGGCAGGTGAACTGATTCCGAACCAATCACTGCTTGTAAACCTCCTGCCACTGCTGGAAGCCAAAGACAGTTCTGAAATCGAGAACATTGTCACCACCACCGACAAGCTGTTTCAGTATTCGCAGGAAGATCAGGGTGCCGACCCGGCTACCAAAGAAGCGCTCCGATATCGCTCCGCACTATACGATGGCTTCGTCCATCTTCAGCGTAAACCGCTATGCGCCAGTACAGCCATTGACGTGTGCAGCACTTTGAAGGGCGTAGATATGGATGTGCGTATGGTGCCCGGGACCATTATTGGTAATCAGGCGACCGGTGAAACCATCTACACCCCTCCTGTTGGCGAGACGGTTATTCGCAACCTGCTCACCAACTGGGAAAACTATCTGCATGAAGACGATGGCACCGACCCACTGATCAAGATGGCCATCAGCCATTACCAGTTTGAAGCCATTCACCCGTTCCACGATGGAAATGGCAGGACCGGCCGTATCGTCAACGTGCTTTACCTGATTGAACAGCAGCTACTCACACTGCCCATTCTGTACCTGAGCCGTTACATTGTTCAGCACAAGAATGATTACTACCGGTTACTGACACAAGTTACACGCACCGGAGACTGGCAGGAGTGGATCATCTTTATGCTTAACGGTGTAGAACATGTATCGTCCTGGACCTGCGCGAAAATCGCCGCCATGCGGAAGCTAATTACCGAAACAGAAGACCATGTCAGGCGGGCACTGCCCAAGATATACAGCCACGAGCTGGTCCAGACGATCTTTGAGCAGCCCTATTGCCGCATCAGCCACCTGGTAGAGAAGGACATTGCCAAACGGCAGACCGCTTCCAATTACCTGAAGCAGCTGGTTGAAATTGGCGTACTGCAGGAGAAAACGGCAGGCAACGAAAAGCTTTTTCTTAACCCGCGCCTGCTAAGCCTGATGACCAACGATAGCAACGAGCTACAGCCTTACCGCTGAATTCGGCAACACTGAGACCACCCATGACCAACAACGACATCGTCCAGGAACTCTGGAATCTCTGTGACGTTCTGCGGGACGACGGCATCAAATAATCGGACTACATCACCGAACTGGTGCTACTGCTGTCCATCAAAATGGTGCACGAGAACAAATGCTTCGGCACCCTCGTAAGACCTCCCTCACCCCCGGGCGAGTGTGATGATCTTTCTGCGCCAGGTAGCGGCCCTGGTCGAAGCCGGTGACCGGTTCGATGCCTTTGGGTAATCCGGTGCAACCGGTCAGTAACAGGAGTAGGGTGGTCAGCAGGGCAAAGGATTTCATCAGGCGCTGTCCTTAAGTCAGGGAGATGCAGCGACAACCATAACAAAGCGCCGGCGAAAACACTGCTGTGATTGCCTAAGCTCTGAAATGCGAAAAGCGACGTATACTGAACCTCAACCAACCAAGGAGAACAGGCATGATCGGATACGTAACCATCGGTGTCAGCGACATGGGCAAGGCCAAGCAGTTTTACGGCGATTTGCTGGGAGAGCTGGGTGGCAAGGTGTTGCTGGATATGGAGCGCATTACGTTCATTGGCGAGAGCATGGCCAAGCCCATGTTGGCGGTGTGCGTACCGTTCAACGGTGAGCCCAACCATCCGGGCAATGGCAACATGGTGGCGATCCCGGCGGGGTCCAAAGCAGCTGTCGATAAGTTTTATCACAAAGCCATTGAGCTGGGCGCAACCTGCGATGGCGAGCCTGGGCAACGAATTCCGGATATGTTCTACGGCGCCTATGTGCGGGACCCGGACGGTAACAAGCTGGCGTTCTTCGAGTTCGGCTAAACAATAAAAAGGCCTCACATCGGGGCCTTTTTATTGTTTACCCCGTATCGCTGGAAAACCACCAGCCGGGCAGTAAACGCTTTACCGGAGGCTGCAGAAATCGGTCATCAATCAGCCAGATCACGCCCTGGTCGTCCGGGGTGCGGATCACCCGGCCGGCGGCCTGGGCCACTTTCTGCAAGCCGGGGATCAGGTAGGTGTAGTTGTAACCTTCGCCAAAGCGTTGCTGCAGGCGGTCTTTGAGGATTTCGTGCCAGGCATCGAAGGGCGGCAGGCCCAGGGTAGCCACAAAGGCGCCGATCAGCTGGTCGCCAGGCAGGTCGATGCCTTCACTGAACACGCCGCCGAGCACCGCAAAGGCGACACTGCCTTCGGGGTTCTGAAATTCCGCGAGGAACTGCCTGCGTTGGTCCGGGCTCATGCCCGGCTGCTGGGAACGCTGGGGGGTATCCGGTGCCTGGTCCGCCAGCTCATCACTCACTTCTTTGGCGTATTTGAAGCTGCTGAAAAACGCCAGGTAATGGCCCGGCCGCTCCCGGTACTGTCTGGCGATCAGTTCGGCGATGGGTTGCAGGCTGGCCTGCCGATGCACCTGTCGGGTGCTGATGCCGGGGGTGAACTGCACCTGCAATTGCTCGGCGCTGAACGGGCTGGGCAGGGAGGTGAAGCGGGCGTCTTCCGGCAGGCCAAGTAGATCCCGGTAATAAACGCCGGGGCTGAGGGTAGCGGAGAACAGCAGTACCGAGTGCGGGGTCTTGAAGCGTTCGGTGAGGAAATCCGCCGGGATCAGGTTCTGGATGGTCAGGCTGGCCCGGCCACGACCGCTGCGCGCGAACTCGCAGAGCGAGTGATCCCCGAAGCTGTCCGCCAGTTTCATAAACGCCACACTTTCAAACATCACTTCCTGCAGGGCCAGGTCTGGCGGGTTGTCGGCCAGGTAGTCAGTGATCACGGAAACCATGGCCTGCAACGCGCCCAGCAATTGCGGCGGCAGGGTGGCCAGAAATACCGGCTGCGCCTGCTCACCGTGATCCCGAATCAGCGCCTGCCAGGCCCGGGCGGTGCGGTCCAGGGCTGCTTTTACCGGTTTCGGGGCGGTCTTCTTCAATTTCAGTAAGCGCTGTTGCTCCAGCTGCACTGAATACATGCCACGGGCCCGATCCACCAGGTTGTGGGCTTCGTCCACCAGCACGCTGGCTCGCCAGTTGTTCTGGCGGATCAGGCCATGCAGCAGGGCCGACTGGTCGAACAGCCGGTTCACATCGCCAATCACCAGATCGCTCCAACGGGCCATTTCCTGGGCCAGAAAGTAGGGGCATATGTCGTGACCTGCCGCGATTGTCGCCAAATTCTGCTGATCCAGCGGCTCCTTGCTCTGCACCGCCTCGGCCCGGGCATCAGGCAAGCGATCAAAAAAACCTTTGGCGAGGGGGCAAGACTCGCCGTGGCAGGCTTTGTCCGGGTGTTCGCAGGCGTCGTCTTTCGATACCAACTCCAGGGTGCGCAGCGGCCAGGGTTGTAGCTCATCCTGGGCGTGTCGCAACTTATCCACAGCCTCCAGCGCCAGTTGCCGGGCGGTGTTGCGGCAGGTGAGGTAGAACAGCCGGTCCTGCCGCGCCGCGGGCATCGCCATCAGGGCCGGGAACAGGGTGCCCAGGGTTTTGCCCAGGCCGGTAGGCGCCTCCAGCAGCAGGGTGCCGGCTTTCACCGAGTTCTTGTACACCGTCTCCGCCAGTTGCCGTTGCCGGGGGCGAAAATCCGGGAAAGGGAAAGTGAGATTGGCCAACAGGGCGTCGCGCTGTTCCCGGTGGTGTTCTTCCTGTTCAGCCCAGGCCTTGTAAAGGCCACACAGGGTTTCCAGTTCCTGCCAGAGCTCGTCGGCTTTGGCGGTTTCGGTGAGCACGGTTTCCTTGTCCCGGCCGGTGTCGTAATAAACCAGAGCCAGTTCCACGCTTTTACGGTTTTCCTGCCGGCACAACAAAGCGCCGTAGGCCCGCAACTGGGCCCGGTGCAGGGCGCGCTGGTGGGGGCGAATTCGGGACACATCACCCCGGTGGGTCTTGATTTCTTCCAGTCGGTTCTTATGGGGGTGGTAGCCATCGGCCCGGCCGGATAGCTCCATCCCCAGCACGTTGCCGGTAAGTGAATACTCGCTTTTATAGCCGTAACCGCGTTTTTCCTGGATCGCCTGATGGCCGGCAATGCCCTCCTCGGCACTTGGCGCCGGGGTGTAGCGGAAGTCCAGGTCGCCGTGGCGGGCCGCGAATTCACACAGGGTGCGGACGGCGACTTTCACAGGCTTGCCTCATCGCCCTGCCAGCGCACATAGCACACGCTGGCGGGAATGCCTTCACGGGCGAAGAACTCCAGCCAGCGAACCTGGTGGTCCTGCAGCCGATCGCCGGGGCCTTTTACCTCGATCATTTCATAGCGCTGTTCCGGTTGCTCAGCGTCCGGCACCAGCCGGATCAGGTCGGGGAAGCCGCTGCGGTGTTCCTTGATGTTGGTGAGCAGGCGGCGGAACAGGGCCTCCAGGTGGCGCGGGGGAATGCAGTGCAGGGCCAGCTCCAACAGCTCTTCATCGAGTACCGGCCAGAACACGAAGGGATTGGCGATGCCCTGCTTGGTCTGGAAGGTGTCGAGAATGTGCTGTTTATAGGCATGGGTTTTCAGCAGGCCGAAATGCTCTTCAAAAGCCTGCTGGCGCCGGGCCACAAAGTCTTCCCGGGTCAGGTCTGCCGGGCCGATATGGAACGGATGGAAGAAGGCGCCAGGCAAGGGCTTGAAGATCACCGGCCAGCACAGCAGCCCGAACAGCGCGTTGATCAGGGTGTTCTCCACATAGAACACCGGCGCGTCATCGGTGCCCAAATGACGCAGGGCCGCCAGCTCCACGGTGCCGGTGTCTGGCTTGGGCAAGGTCAGGGTGAATTCCCTGAGAGTGGGGTTATCCACAGGCTCGGGCTTGTCCGCCCCCACCTTGGGCGCCAGCCGTTTCAGCAGGCGGTTCAGGCCCTGGGCTTCGGCGTCGGTCAGCTCACTGGTCCGCCACTGACAGGCAATGGCCCAGGCTTCATCAAAACGCTTCATACGCTCCAGCAACCGCAGCTGTTTCAGTCGCGCTTCCCGGTGGCCACTGGCCGCCCATACCTGCAATGCCAGTTCCTGCTCGCCCTGGCGCTCCGCCTGCCGGCCCAGCTCCAGCAACAGCCGGTCCCGGCGGCTGGTGAGCCAGGGGTTATCCACAGGGCCGGGTACATCCGCCCAGACCTCTGTAGCTGGCTCACCCCGATCAAGCCGTTCCCGGCACTGATGCATTTGCAGGTAACCATCCACTTCCGAGCGATGCTGAAAGGCGCGAGATTCCGGGGTAAAGGGCACCGGCTCGAACTGCTGCACGCCCAGTTCCACCAGCACAAAGTCCGTCCAGCTCTGGCGCAGGTTGCCGAAAAACATCAGGCGGATGCGGTCGAACAGGGCCATGTCCTGGAGCTGGACCACTTCCGGGGCCTGTTCACCGACTGCCTCTGCCAGCCAGTGCTGCAGGGGCTTTGGTTCACTGAACGCTTCCGCCAGCAACTCCCGCATCTGAGCTTTTCCCAGCGTTTTCGGGTGGCCCTGTTGGTGCAGCCAACCGCCAAAGACCGGCCTTAGTTCAGCCAGGGTAAACAGCCGGAACAAATCATCCAGGCTCAGCTCCGGCGAGTTATCCAGCCAGCCCTCCTGCACCAATAACTTGAGCGCTTCGGCCTCCGGCACCGGCAGCTCCGGATAGAGCAGCTTGTCGGCCCGGAAAAGCTCACCGGTGCGCATCACCATGCGCGTAAGTAGCGCCCTTGGTCCGGTCGCCAGGTCGGCAAACGCCACCAGCCGGGTTCGCTCCCGTTCGGTCAGCAAATCTGCGTGATGATCGGCCACCCAGGACACGATGGTGTCCATGTTGCTCAAATAGTACAGGGGGTCTTCAAGGTTTGCTGTTTGCGGGCGCTGGCCCGTGAATTCTGTCGTCATAGGGCTGGAACTGTAATCCATGCACAAAAATTAATCATCACACGCCTTGCCAACCCCTCTAATGATAACTATTATCATTTGCATCAAGACAAGGAGGACGCCATGAAATTTCTCTGCCCGCGCCATCGCCAAATGTTTGCCCGCCTCTCCATCAACGAACAGAACGATCTATGGCTGTTCTGGATGGAATATGCCTTCACCTACTGCGAAACAGACGAGACCGAGAAGATGATCGCCGCCACTGGCAGTGCCTTTGACCTGGCCTGCCTGGCCAGGGCGGACCACCCGGAATGCATGCATGTGGAGCTCACACTTTCCGCCATTCTGGTGTGCCGTGCCCTTCGGGACCGTGGTGATCACAACGCCGCAGACTACGTGCTGTTCAGTGCCCTGGAAAGCCTGCAGTCTTCCGAGCCCTGCTATGGCAGTCCCAGCGGCGGCTGCAGCACCGATCAGTGTATTGAAGTGCTGCTGGATACCTCTCGGCAAGCCAGCTTTTTTGCAGAATACCTGAACTGGCCCGCCACGCCACTGGCACCTCGGGCACAACGTTCGGCAATGGTCGCTCACTAACGCAAAGGAGGGACTATGGGAATGCTATTCAATATCCCGGACGCTTCCCGGAAGAAGCAGGCGGAACAGATATCTTGGCTGGACTGGAAGCCTGGTGGTCAGGTTTGTATCAGTATCGATGCTGACTGCCTGGCCAGACTGTTGGCAAAAAACCAGCTGCATGTTCAGGACTTCTCCTGCACCGATGAGGCCTCAAAACAGATTGTCAGGGGCCTGCTGCTGGATTGTCTCCGGGTACGCTGAGATCGTCAGATACCCAGGTCCGCAGGCTGCAAGCGAACTCCGGCAATTTTCCAGGCTCCGTCCGCCATCTCCATGCGGTAATAGGCATCCCAGCGTTTGCCTTCGGGCCCTTGCAATCGAACCACCTGAATATCAAACCCATCATGGGGTACCCGCTGGGCAAACTCGATGGCGGTCGCACTGTGAACGGCGGGGTAGGCTTCGCGCACCATGGCCAGAAACCATTCAGAGGTCCCGAATCGCCGTTTGATCCCTTCCGAGGCATACTCCCAGGCCCGAACCTCATCGTCATTAGCGAAAGCTTCAATTTGGCTGAGGATGGCATCCCGGATATCGGCATCCGCGTCATCGTCCGCCAGCGGTCTGGAAGACCAGGCTAGGGCAAGCACCAACGCCATCGTAAGGGTCAGGATAACGCCAGTTTTGATGTTAATGATGTTAAGCCCCATGACAACCACCCGCAGTCTGTTCAACTTTTAACCAATACGCTACCACTGCGGCTGCGGATTGATCCATCACTGTTGCTGTTCAGGCCAAATCAATCGCATCAGCGAACGGCGCCTGGGATCAGGAAACGGGATGGTGTTGTCTGAACGCTGGATGGCAATCACTGCTCCCAACATCTGGAAAAGCCCAACCTGATTGTGGATACAACGGGGGATCGACTGCTCTTTGAGCGATCCTAGATAACGGTCGAGATTGTCCTGATCGGTACGCCAGTGATCGGTAAAACCGTGGTTGAACAGCGCTCTGGTAGCGATCGATGTCCACTCATGCCGGTAACTTGTCTCCAGCCGTTCCGGATACACGAACAAATCCTTGATCTCCTTGTCGATCGGCACCACCACCCGATCCGGTGGAAAAAGCAGCCGCATCGCCAGAAGGTCGTAGATATCAGTCAAGTGCTGCTCCACTACCGATCGAACCAACTCAACTCTGTTCATTTCTGCTCACTAATTGACCTACCAGACGCCTGCTGTCGTATTCCTTTTTACGACAACAAAGACAATGGAGACTGCCATGCAGATGACCGAGCTTGAACTCAGATCCCACAAGCACGACACAATTTCTTCGCTGGAGCTTGTCTCCATGGAGGGGCGTTATTACATGGCAAGGTTCTATCTGGACGGTCAGGGCTATGTACTGAGCGATCCGTACGAAAAAGCGGTTCTGTTCACCGGTGCCGCTGCGGCACGGGATTTTTTCCGGGATTTCCATGTGGAGAATGTGGAAATCATTCCGCCAACCGGCACCGACGAGATGATCGGCATGCCGGACTGCCATGGTGAAACCATGCGGGTGCCATTGTAAGCGGGCAAATTCGGCCAACCGAGCACCCTCACTGACCTCCCGACAACCTGCGACGCAGGTTGTCGCCCCCGCCGTCTATAATTCCTTGCGTTCTGCCGTGACAGACGGTCCGCATCTGCGGTCACATACGGTAACCTGTACCCTCAGGATTGACTCGGACACCAGACAAGGAATCCCATGGCGGCCTCACCCTCCATCGAACCCGGCTTTCATGCCATCCACGCCAACCACCTGGAAGACCTGCGCCGCGCCGTGGTCTATATCTGCCGGCAGAACCCCATGCCGCCGCTGCAGAGCGAGACCTTTCTTGTTCAGAGTAACGGCATTGCCCAGTGGCTGAAGCTGGCGCTTGCGGAGAAGCGCACCGACGATGGTGTGGAAGGCGGTCTTGGCATTGCCGCGGGTATGGAATTCCTGTTTCCGGCCCGCTTTATCTGGCAGGCCTACCGGGCGGTACTGCCCGACGGTGAGGTTCCGGAACAGTCCCCCTTCGACAAATCCCGGCTAGTCTGGCGGCTTTATCGCTTGCTGCCGACGCTGGTGGGGCAGGACGACGCCTTCACCCCCCTGGCGCGATTCCTGGACGGCAGCGATACCGACCTGCGCAACTTCCAGTTAGCCGAGAAAGTGGCGGACCTGTTCGACCAGTACCAGGTGTTCCGTGCCGACTGGCTGGCTGCGTGGGAGCAGGGCAAGGATGTGGTGATCACCGCCCGGGGCGAAGAAAAGGCCCTGGATGCGGAAACCCTCTGGCAGCCGATGCTCTGGCGGGCGCTGGTCGAAGACGTCGGCAGTGAAGCCCACACCAGCCGCTCGCAAATCCACACCCGCTTTATGGAGCAGGGCCAGCGCATCAGCCAACCCGCCAATCCGGGGCGCCTGCCCAAACGGATCGTGGTGTTTGGGGTGTCGTCACTGCCCCGGCAAGCGCTGGAAGCCCTGTACGTCCTGAGCCGGTTCAGCCAGGTGGTGCTGTGCGTACACAACCCCTGTCAGTTTTACTGGGCCGACATCATCAGCGACCGGGAGCTGCTGAAAGCCGAACGCAAACGGGGCGCCGCGCACCCGGTGTTGTCGCAGATTGACGATCCGGACCAGCTGCACCAGCACGCCAACCCGCTGCTGGCGGCCTGGGGCAAGCAGGGCCGGGACTACATTCGCCTGCTGGACGAGTTCGACAACCCGGACGACTACCGCGCCAGCTTCCAGACCCCGGGGCAGAAAATCGACATCTTCACCGACCATGGCGATGTGGATAACCCCTGCCTGCTGCACCAGTTGCAGAACGATATCCACAACCTGACACCGCTGCAGGAAATCCGCCAGCAGCAACGCACGGTGGATCTGTCCCGTGACCATTCCGTAGTGTTCCACGACGCCCACGGCCCCCAGCGGGAAGTGGAAATCCTGCACGATCAGCTGCTGGCCGCCTTCAATGCCGACCCCACGCTGCGGCCCCGGGATGTGATCGTGATGGTGCCGGATATCAATGTGTATGCGCCCCATATCCAGGCGGTGTTCGGCCGCTATTCACCCGGCCGCAAGCGCCACATTCCGTTCACCATTTCCGACCAGGGCCAGCGCCACCACGAACCGGTGCTGATTGCCCTGGAAACCCTGATGTCGCTGCCCCGCAGCCGCTTTGGCGTGAGTGAGATCATCAGCCTGCTGGAAGTGCCCGGCATTCGCGACCGCTTTGATATCAGTGAGGATGAAATTCCCCTGGCCCGGCGCTGGGTGGAAGGCGCCAACATCCGCTGGGGCCTGCACGGCCAGCACCGGGCAAGCCTGGACCTGCCGGCAGAGCTGGACCGCAACACCTGGCAGGCCGGCCTTCGGTCCATGCTGCTGGGCTACGGCATGGGCGATGACGAGCCCTGGGGTGGGGTGGAACCCTATGGCGAAATTGGCGGCCTACAAGCCAGCCTGGCGGGGCGTCTGGGCGAGTTCGTGCACCAGCTGGAAACCCTGTGGCATGCACTGCAAACCACCCGCACTCCGGAGCAATGGGAAGCCCTGTTCTCCGCCATGCTCGAGCAGTTTTTCCACAAGGTGGAAGGCCAGGACCTGCTGTTGCTGAACCGCTTCCGCCGCCAACTGGAGCAGTGGCTGGAAGATGCCCTCGCCGCAGGCCTTGGTGATCAGCCACTGCCCCTGAACATCGTCAAGGATGTGCTGCTGCAGGGCCTGGACGAAGGCGGTCTGAACCAGCGCTTCCTGGCCGGCAAGGTCAACTTCGCCACCCTGATGCCGATGCGGGCCATTCCGTTCCGCAAGGTGTGCCTGCTGGGTATGAACGACGGCGACTACCCCCGCTCCCGGCCACCGGTGGATTTCGACCTGATGGCCCAGGACTATCGCCCCGGCGACCGTTCCCGCCGGGAAGACGACCGATATCTGTTCCTGGAAGCCCTGCTGTCCGCCCGGGAACAGCTGTACATCAGCTGGGTAGGGCGCAGTATCAAAGACGACTCTGAACGGCCACCCTCGGTACTCATCGGCCAGTTGCAGGATCACCTGGACAGCCTGTGGGCCGTGGCAGGCAAAACGGACAGCTCGGTTACCCAAGCCCTGACCACCCAGCACCCGCTGCAACCCTTCAGCCGGGACTACTTCCCGAAAGCCAATGGCGTCGGCGAAGGCGAAGAGGCCCGGCCCAGGCCGCTGGCCGAGGTGCTGCAGGCCCGTGGATTGTTCACCTACGAACGGGAATGGCGCAGCGCCCACGCTGTGGATAACTCTGAGCAGAGCCGGGAAGCCCTGCCATACCAGGCTCCGGAAGAACCCATCAGCCTGAACGATCTGGCAAACTTTCTGAAAACGCCCATCGACACCTTCTATCAGCGCCGGCTGCAGGTGCGCTTTGAAGACGTGGAAGACGAAGACACCGACAACGAAAACTTCGACCTGAACGGTCTGGACCGCTGGCGCCTGGATAACGAGCTGATTCAGCACAGTGTGCTGAAAGCCGCCAGCGAGGAAGAGCTGCACGAACGGCTGGCAACCAGCCTGGACCGCATGGCCCGGCGGGGTGACCTGGGTATGGGCGTCACCGAACATCGCCTGCGCACGGAACTGGCCGGCCGGTTGCCGGACCTGTTCGAACGCTATCGGGGCGCCCTGGCGGAATGGCCGGAAGTGGTGGCCGAGCCTTTACCCTTCGAGTTTCGCTATTCAGGGGATCCTGGCTCGGTTGAGGTGGCGGATTTAATCGACAACCTGCGTTGTAATCCACAAGGGCAGTTGTGCCGGCTGGTGATTGCCAGTTCCGGCCTGCTCACCGGCTCCGGTTACTCGAAGAAAGTGCGCTACGCCAACCTGCTGAGGGACTGGCTGATTCACCTGGCCGGCCAACTCAGCGACCAGCCCTTTGAAACCCTGATCCTCGGTAAGGAAGAAGGCCGTAAATTCTACTTCCCGGTCATGGCCCCGGAGCAGGCAAGAAAACATTTCGAAGCCATTCTGGGCCGCTGGATGGAAGCCACCACCCGAGCCTTGCCGCTGCACTGCGAGGCCGGCTTCGCCTGGATCACCAGCTACTACGGTGGCAAGAAATTTGTCGGCGACCACGAACGGGCCATCAGTGAAGCGGAACAGGCCTATACCACTGCCCTGGACCGGGACACCGGTTACCTGCTGGGCGCCTTCGAAAGCCCCGAGGCGCTGATGGCCAGTGGTGAGTTTGAAGCCCTGCTGCACCAGCTTTATGTCCCCTTGTGGGAAGCCGAACAGGGCAAGTCGGCGGCGGATCAAATCGGGAGCATGGAATGACCGACCAGATGACCAATCGAAACCCGAACCTGGACCCGCTGGCCCTGCCCCTGAACGGCAGTGCGCTGATCGAAGCCAGCGCCGGCACCGGCAAAACCTTCACCATCGCCATCCTGTATGTGCGCCTGGTGCTGGGCCATGGCCAGGCAGCAGACAGCCCGCTGCAGAACCTGCTGCCGCCGAACCTGCTGGTGGTGACCTTTACCGACGCCGCCACCAAGGAGCTGCGAGACCGCATCCGCACCCGGCTGACCCAGGCCGCCGAGGTATTTTCCGAAGCCGCTGACCACCTCGAACCCACCCCGGAAACCGCACTTATCCACAAGCTGCGGGATGACAGCTACCCGGACCCGGCCAGTTGGCCCGACTGCCGCAAGAAGCTGCTGCTGGCCGCGGAATGGATGGACGAAGCCGCGGTATCCACCATTCACGGTTTCTGCAATCGTATGCTCAGCGAACACGCCTTCGACAGCGGCAGCCTGTTCAAGCTCACCCTGGAAACCGACCAGAGCGAACTGCTGGACGACGTGGCCCGGGACTACTGGCGTACCTTTGTCTACCCGCTGCCGCCGGCGCTGATGGACGAAGCCCTGAGCCACTGGAAAACCCCCCCCGACCTGCGCAAGGCGGTGCGTAACCTGATTGACGACCCGGCCGCCCTGGGCACACCGCCAGAGAGTGTCCACCAGGCCATCAACCAGGTGGTCAGCGAACGGCTGGCACGGGCCGATGAATTGAAGGCACACCCCTGGGCCCAATGGCAGCAGGAAGTCACCGACTTGCTGAACGACCTGAACAAAGGCAAGCGTCTGCACGGTGGCAGCAAGAACGCCATGCTCAAGGTGTGGGAGTTCCTGATCGCCTGGGCCGAATCCGACGAGCTGCTGCCGGAGAAGCTGGACAGCGCCGCCGGTTACAAAAACCAGACCCCCGAAGGCCTGGATAACATCCTGAAAGGGGACGAGCCCGGCCCCCATCACCCGGCCTTTGACGCCATCGAAGCCTTGCTGGAATTCGGCCAGAACCCGCCCAGCGCCAAGTCCGACATCCTGCGCCACGCCAGCCACTGGATTGCCGAGCGGCTGGAAGCGGAAAAGCAGCAGCGCTCGGAAATGGGCTTTGATGACCTGCTCACCCGCCTGGATGACGCCCTGCATGGCCCCCGGGGCGACCAGCTGGCGGCCACCATCCGCCGCCAGTTCCCGGTGGCGCTGATCGACGAATTCCAGGATACCGACCCGGTGCAGTACCGCATCTTCAACCGGGTCTACAACGTGGAAGCCAACAGCCCGGACACTTGCCTTCTGATGATCGGTGACCCGAAACAGGCCATCTACGGCTTCCGGGGCGCCGATATCCACACCTACCTGCAGGCCCGGCTGGGTGTGCAGGCCCGCACTTACACCCTGGGCACCAACTTCCGCTCCGCCAAGACCATGGTCAGCGCCGTCAACCGGGTGTTCGAGCACAGCGACCAGCACAGCCCGAAAGGGGCCTTCCTGTTCGGCAAGGGCGACAGCACCCCGCTGCCATTCCAGGGCGTAAAGGCCAACGGCACCAAGCGGCTGTGGGCCGTTAACGGAGAGGTTCAACCCAGCCTGGCGTTCTGGACCCACGAGTCCGATGAAACCGACAAGGAAGGCAACCCCAAAGGCCTGGCCAAGGGCACCGCCACCGCCGAGGTGGCCGAAACCTGCGCCAGTGAAATTGCCCGGCTGCTGACTCTGGGCCAGGCCGGACAGGCGGGCTTTGTGCTGGCGGATAACCCGACGGATCTCGAGCCGGTGAAGCCCAAAGACATCGCCGTGCTGGTGAACAACCGCAACGAAGCGGCCGCGGTGCGGGATTCCCTGGGCCGCCGGCGCATCAAAAGTGTGTACCTGTCGGACCGGGATTCGGTGCTGACCTCCCGGGAAGCCAAAGAAGTGCTGTGTTGGCTCCGGGCCTTCGCCGAACCCCGGCAACTGGCGTTCATCCGCACCGCCCTGGCCACACCCACCCTGGGTCAGAGCTGGCAGGCACTGGATCGGCTGCTCACCGACGAGCTGATACTGGAGCGGGAAATCGAGCGCTTCCAGTGCTACCAGCAACAGTGGCAGAGCCAGGGCGTGTTGCCTATGCTGCGCAGCTTTTTGATGGACTTCGAGGTGCCGGGCCGCCTGCTTCAGCGCCCGGACGGTGAGCGAAGACTGACTGACATCCTGCACATTGCCGAACTGCTGCAGCAAGACAGCCTGCAACTGGATGGCGAACATGCACTGGTGCACCACTTCACCCAGATCCTGCGGGCAGCGGATGAGGAAGACGAACACCGTACCCTGCGTCTGGAAAGTGACGCCGGGCTGGTGAAGGTGATCACCGTGCACAAATCCAAGGGCCTGGAATACCCGCTGGTGTTCCTGCCCTTTGGCACCGCCTTCCGGGCAGAAAGCCAGAAGCAGGCGTACGTTCGCTACCACGACGACACCGGCAAGCTGGTGACGGTGTTCGACCCAACGCCGGAAGACATCGAACAAGCCGACCAGGAACGCCTGGGCGAAGACATCCGCAAACTCTACGTGGCCCTGACCCGGGCCCGGTTTACCACCTGGGTGGGCGCAGCGGCTGTGGATAACTGGCACCAGAGTGGCCTGGGCTATGCGATTGCCGGAACACCGGAGCAGCCCATCAGCCAGGCCCTGGCCCCGCTGGCGCAAGGCCGCCCGGACATCCGGATTACCCCACTGCCGGAGGCCGAAAGCACGATATTCACCGAAACCGCCCCGGAAGCCCTGGGGCCAGCCCTGGTCTCCACCCGGGAAGCGAAGGAAGACTGGTGGATTGCCAGTTACTCCACCATCGAATACACCGGCATGGCAGGTACCGGCATTACGTTCACCGGCGAGGTGGAAGACGCCCAGACCCAGAACCTGCTGGAAGAAAGCGCCCAGGAGCATGTGGAAGAGGCACCCGCCGTGCCCGCCATACGCAACCACCACCATTTCCCCAAGGGCGCCGGCCCCGGCACCTTCCTGCACGAATTGCTGGAGTGGTGCACAGCCCAGGGCTTCCAGCGGGTTGTGGATAACCCCGAGCTTCTACACGAGCAGCTGGCCCGCCGTTGTGGCACCCGGGGCTGGGGCGACTGGGTGGAACCCCTGCAACAGTGGCTGCTGGCGCTGATCCGGAAACCGCTGAAGCTGGACCGGGAAGGGCAACAAAGCGCCAGCCTGGCGCAACTGGACAGCCTGCGCCCGGAACTGGAATTCTGGTTTGAAAGCCGCAACGTCAGCATCCGGCAACTGGATGCGCTGGTCACCCGTTATACCCTGAACGGTGCCGATCGGCCCAGGGCCGAGGTAAACCGCTTTAACGGCATGCTCAAGGGCTTTATCGACCTGGTGTTTGAACACAAGGGGCAGTATTACGTGCTGGACTACAAATCCAATGCTCTGGGCGAGGACGACGACGCCTACACCGACCAGGCCATGGGCCAGGCGATTCTGGATAAACGCTATGACCTGCAATACATCCTCTACCTGCTGGCCCTGCACCGGCTGCTGAAGGCCCGACTGCCCGGCTATGACTACGACCAGCACATCGGCGGCGCGGTGTACCTGTTCCTGCGCGGGGTGAATTCCGCCAGCGGCGGGGCGTTTACCGACAAGCCACCCAGAGCGCTGATTGAACAACTGGATGCCCTGTTCGATGGCGAGCCGGTGTCCGGGGAGGTGGCCGCATGAGCCGTACCCGCCATACTGAAAACCAGTTTGCCCTGGACCTGGGCGACGACACACCGGTGAACACAACGGCAACGGAACCGCGTGAGCCTGTGGATAACTCACACCTCCTGGCCAGCCTGAACGAAACCGAGGCCCTGTTAGGGCAATGGCAAAAGGCCGGCTGGATTCGCCCGCTGGATACCGGCTTTGCCCGGCTGATCCGGGAACTCAGCGTAGAGCAGGGCGAAAGCCCGCAGCCGCTGGTGCTGCTGTTGGCGGCGCTGACCTCCCATCAGGTGGGCCGGGGCCACGTGTGCATCGACCTGGCCACGCTACTGGACGATGCCGGCCATACTCTGGCGCTGCCGCCGGAAGAACCGACCCATACCGGTTTGTCCGAAGCCGAGGCGGCCCACCTGCAAGGGATTTATCCACAGGAGCTGCTGGCTCGTTTTCAACTGGCTGATTGCCTGGCAGCCCTTCAGGGTTCCCTCGCCGTGAGCGATGGCTCGGTACCGACCCCGCTGGTGCTGAACGGCACCCGGCTGTACCTGCGACGGTTCTGGCGTTATGAACAACGCATTGCCGACGGCATCCGGCAACGACTGGCCTTGCCATCGCCGCTGGCAGACCCGCAATCAGTGGCCGCGAAAACCTTATCCACAGCCCTCAACACGCTGTTCCAATCCACCGAACCGGTGGATTACCAGAAACTGGCCTGCGCCCTGGCTGCCCGGAACCGCTTTGCAGTGATCACCGGCGGCCCGGGTACCGGCAAGACCACCACGGTAGTGAATCTTCTGGCGGCCCTGCAGGCGGTGGCCGGGGAAAGCCCGGAACGGGCAGGGCGTAAGTTCCGTATTCGCCTGGCCGCACCCACCGGCAAGGCCGCCGCCCGCCTGAATGAATCCATTGGCGGCGCCGTCAGCAAGCTGCCGCTGGCAGACCTGCCCGGCACCGTGCAACTGGACGACATTCCCACCAAGGTCACCACACTGCACCGGTTGCTGGGTAGCCGGCCCGACACCCGCCAGTTCCGCCACAACCGGGACAACCCGCTGCTGGTGGATATCCTGGTGATCGACGAAGCCTCCATGGTGGATGTCGACCTGATGGCCTCGGTGTTCGACGCCCTGCCCGCCAGCGCCCAACTCATCCTGCTGGGCGACAAAGACCAGTTGGCCTCGGTGGATGCCGGCGCGGTGCTGGGCGAGCTGTGCCAGCGGGCCTTCGACGCCCACTACACCCCGGACACCGCCAGCTGGCTGGCCGCCATCACCGGTGCCCAGGTACCGGCCAGCCTTGTGGATAACTCGGGCCAGCCACTCGACCAGGCCGTGGCCATGCTGCGCAAGAGCTATCGTTTCGGGCAGGACAGCGGTATCCGGCAGTTAGCAGAAGCCGTTAATACCAGCGCTCTGACGAGCACCGTGCTCAAGCAAATTCGTGACGCCGAGTTTGAGGATGTCATCTGGCTGAACGGCCACACCCCGAAACCCGCCCCGGAACAGACGCTTGAGCTGATCTGCCGCCACGCCATCACCGGCACCCCGGAGAGCTTCCGCAATGCCGGGCAGGGGCGGGTGGTCAATGGCAAAACACTGCCTTCGCCGGTGGGCTATCGACATTACCTGGAAGTTATCCACAGCTCCAGTTTAACCGCCGAAAGTCCGCGGGAAGCCTGGGATGCCCACGCCTCAAACGTGCTGGAAGCCTTCAACGACTTCCAGGTACTGTGTGCGTTACGAAGAGGGCCCTGGGGCGTGGAGGGCTTAAACCAGCAAATCGCTCAAAAGCTGCTGGCTGAAAAACTGATCGACAAAACCGAAGGCTCGTACGCCGGCCGCCCGGTGCTGGTGACTGGTAACGACTACAACCTGGGCCTGATGAACGGAGATATCGGCATCACCTTCAGTGTGCCCTGGGACAGGACCGCCACTGGTGAGCCAAAAGACACCTTGCGGGTGGCCTTCCCGAGTGGTGACAGCACCGGCGGAATCCGCTGGATTTCCCCCAGCCGTCTACAGCAACTGGAAACCGTTTACGCCATGACGGTGCATAAGTCCCAGGGTTCGGAGTTCAACCACACCTGCCTGGTACTACCAGATCGCCTGAGCCCGGTGCTCACCAAGGAACTGGTGTATACCGGCATCACCCGGGCCAAGAACTGGTTTAGTCTGATTACCGGCGACGCTCAGGTGTTCAAAGACAGTGTGGGGCAACAGGTGGTGCGGGCGTCTGGTCTGGCGCTTCGGCTAACGGAGTAAGGGTCCCGGGGTTCAGCGGGGGAGGCCTTTCCAAAACACTGAACACCCAAGTCAGATGCGACAGTGAGGGGGAAGGCCCTTCCAAAACCTTGCGGAGCCATGGATGGCGGAGCAGAGCGTACACGGACGTATTCACAGCGTGTTTTGGAAGGGCCTTCCCCCTTACTGTTCGCCACTGCGATGTTGCTGCTCCCAAAGATGCGCATAGTGCCCACCTGCAGCCAACAGCTCATTATGACTTCCGCTTTCCACAATCCGGCCGCCATCCATCACCAAGATGGTATTAGCATCTCGAATAGTAGAGAGGCGATGGGCAATCACCAAGGTGGTTCTCTGCTGACTGACTTCTTTCAAGGCTCCAAGTATCGCCTGCTCGGATAACGAATCCAGCGACGACGTGGCTTCGTCCAGAATCAATAACGGCGGGTTCTTCAGAATCACCCGGGCAATCGCAACCCGCTGTTTTTCGCCACCGGACAACTTCAACCCCCGCTCGCCCACTTTAGTTTCGTAACCTTCCGGAAGGCTGTGGATAAAGTCTTCCAGGTGGGCCATGCGCGCGGCCCGGTGTACTTCTTCCTCGGTCGCTTCGGGGCGGCCGTAGGCCAGGTTTCGGTAAAGCGTGTCATTGAACAATACGGTGTCTTGGGGAACCACCCCGATAGCGGAGCGTAAGGAGTCCTGGGTGACCTCACGGATGTCCTGACCATCAATCCGTATGGAACCGTTATCCACCTCATAGAACCGGAACAGCAAGCGGGCGAGGGTAGACTTGCCTGCACCGCTGGCGCCGACCACTGCCACGGTATGGCCGGCGGGAATGGTGAAGTTCACATCCTGCAGAATGGGGCGGTCTGGCCGGTAGGCGAAATGGATGTGCTCGAACCGTACCTCGCCGTTATCCACAGTCAGGGGCTTGGCATCCGGGGCATCCTGGATGGCTGGTTGATCGCCCAGCAGTTTGAACAGGCGCTCCACGTTCACCAGGGCCTGGCGGATTTCCCGGTAAACGAAGCCCAATGCGTTCAGGGGGATGAACAGCTGGATCAGGTAGGCGTTGATCATGGTGAAATCGCCCAGGGTAATCTCGCCACTTGCCACTTCGCCCACCGCCATGGCCATGATGACAATTAATGCCACGCCGATGATCAGCGCCTGACCGGCGTTCAGGGTGGCCAGAGACAATCGGTTCTTCAGCCGGGCCTTTTCCCACTCGTCCAGGTCCTGGTCGTACAGCTTGGCTTCGTAGCGTTCGTTGTTGAAGTATTTGACGGTTTCATAGTTCAGGAGGCTGTCGATGGCCCGGGAGTTGGACTGGTTGTCCCTTGCGTTGGCTTCCCGCACGAACTTGGTTCGCCACTCGGTGATTTTGATGGAGAACACCACATACACCACCACCGCCACCAGAATGGCCAGCACGTAACCCACATTGAACACCACCAGCAAGATGGCCGCTACTAGCAGGATTTCCAGGATGGTGGGCACAATGTTGAACAGGGTAAAGCGCAGCAGGAAGCTGATGCCGTTGGTACCCCGTTCAATGTCACGGGCCAGGCCACCGGTTTTTCGGTCCAGGTGAAAACCCAGCTCGCGCTGATGCAGGTGTTCAAACACTCGCAAAGACACCCGCCGCATGGCCCTTTCCGCCACCCGGGCAAACACGGCATCCCGCAGTTCGCTGAACAGGGTGGCACCAAAGCGCAGGCTACCGTAGGCCACGACCAGCACAACCGGAATCCACAGCAGCATGTCGGCGCCGCGATTCTGGTCCAGATAATCGACGATGTATTTCAGGGCGACCGGCGTGGCGACGGTGGCCAGCTTGGCCAGTACCAACATCGCCACAGCCAGCGCGACCCGACCCCTGAATTCCAGAAGGTAAGGCCACAGACCAGAAATGATCGACCAGTCGGGCTTATGATCGGCAGGGTAGTCGTTGTCGGCGTAGGCGCGCACTCTGTCTTCCTTCGGTTTCGGAGAAGTCGAACGCACGGGTGGGTGGGCCTGCCAGGACACGCTGTAAATACATCCATGTACGCTCGGCAAAAGCCATCCCTGGCTTTTGACGGTCCTGGCAGGCCCACCCACCCGCGCGCTCTTACGTAGCTGTATGATAGGTCTTGTCAGGAGAACAAACCGTATTGAAGCTGGAGTCTACAGCAGCTAACACCTTGGAGGCACATTATTAACACTCGTCACCGTAAGGCCCTGAAACTCGTCATAGAGTTTATCAGCCCCTACCGCCGCGCCGTGGCCGGGGCACTGCTGGCACTGGTTATCACTGCCGGCATAACCCTGGGTCTGGGCCAGGGCCTGCGCATTCTGGTCGATCAGGGCCTCGCCACGCAATCACCGGAAAACCTGGCCAAGGCCATTGGTCTGTTTTTTGTTCTGGTGCTCGGCCTGGCCTTTGGTTCGTTTGCCCGATTCTACCTGGTGTCCTGGATTGGCGAACGGGTGGTGGCGGATATTCGCAAGAAGGTGTTCAACCACCTGATTGATCTGCACCCTGGCTTTTTCGAGCAGAACCGGGCGTTGGAAATCCAGTCCCGGTTTACCGCCGACACCACGGTGCTGCAATCAGTGATCGGCTCCACGGTGTCCATTGCCCTGCGCAATACGCTGATGCTTATCGGCGGGCTGATTTTGCTGTTTGTCACCAACGCCAAGCTGGCGGCCATCATTCTGCTGGGGTTCCCCCTGGTGATTGCGCCGATCCTGTTCTTCGGCCGCCGGGTTCGGCAGTTGTCGCGGCTGAGCCAGGATCGGGTGGCGGATGTAGGCAGTTACGTGGGGGAGAACCTTTCCCAGATCAAAACCGTTCAGGCCTTCAATCACCAGCCCCACGACCGGCGGTTTTTCTCGGAGGTGTCCGAGAAGGCGTTCGACATTGCCCGCGAGCGCATCCGGCAGCGGGCGTGGCTGACTACTCTGGCGATTTCCCTGGTGATGGGGGCGGTCGGCATTGTGATCTGGATTGGCGGGCTGGATGTGATTCACGGCCGGATAAGCCCCGGTGAACTGGCGGCATTCGTATTCTACAGCCTGCTGGTTGGCGTTGCGGCGGGGGCTATCAGTGAGGTGATTGGTGAACTGCAACGGGCAGCCGGGTCTGCGGCCCGTCTGTTTGAGCTGCTGCAGACCGAGCCGGCGTTTGTTCGGGAAGGGGAGAACCGGTCTTTTGCCGGCCCGGTCACCGGCGAGATCACCATCGAGCATCTGGGCTTCAGTTATCCTGGCCGACAGGCCCAGCCGGCGATCTCGGATCTGTCGCTGCATATTCGCCCCGGGGAAACCCTGGCCCTGGTTGGTCCTTCCGGTGCCGGCAAGTCCACCCTTTTTGACCTGTTGCTGCATTTCTACCAACCGGACTCCGGGCGAATTCTGATCGACGGGTTAGACACCGCCGAGCTGTCTTTGGAAGCGCTAAGACGCTGCTTTGCCCTGGTGCCCCAGAACCCGGCGTTGTTCCACGGCACCGTCGCGGACAACATTCGCTATGCCCGCCCCGGCGCTGAGCAATCCGAGGTGGAGCAGGCAGCGAGGATTGCCCATGCCGACGAGTTTATCCAGGCACTGCCACAGGGCTACGACACGCCGTTGGGCGATGCCGGGCTGGGGCTGTCAGGCGGGCAGAAGCAGCGCCTGGCCATCGCCCGTGCGCTGCTGGCGGACGCCCCGATTCTGTTGCTGGATGAAGCCACCAGTGCCCTGGATGCCCAGAGCGAGCATCTGATCCAGCAAGCCATGCCGGCGCTCACCGCTGGGCGTACCACACTGGTGATTGCCCACCGGCTGGCCACCGTCAGAGACGCTGACCGCATCGCCGTACTGGAACAGGGTCGGCTGCTGGCGGTCGGCAGCCACGATGAACTGATGCGCGATAACGAACTGTACCGGCGCCTGGCCAGCCTGCAGTTCCGAGACGAAGCCGCAGACACGGACAATGGTCGGTTTGTGTGTTGAGTGCGTACTCCCTACACTGTTAAGAGAATTTCTCAATCCTGAACCAGGGAGAACAGCAAAGTGAGCAATAAAGAATTGCAGGCACTCAAAGAGCGATACGTCGCTGCGGGCGCGGCAAGCCCCAATGATCAATTTGCAGATCACGCCCTGAACGCAGAAGTCTGGGACGCAGACGGCAAGCGCATGATCGACTTCGCTGGCGGTATCGGCGTGTTGAACATCGGCCATCGGCACCCGAAAGTGGTCGAGGCTGTTAAAGCCCAGCTCGACAAGCTGATGCACACCTGCCAGACGGTGATGCCCTATGAGGGCTACGTGAAACTGGCGCAAAAACTGAGTGAAGCCGTACCCGTCAAAGGCCACGGCAAAGTAATGCTGGCCAACTCCGGGGCCGAGGCGCTGGAAAACGCGGTCAAGATTGCCCGTGCAGCCACCGGCAAGAACAACGTGATCTGCTTCGATGGCGGCTACCACGGCCGTACCTTCTTCACCATGGCCATGAACGGTAAGGCTGCCCCTTACCAGACCTCATTCGGCCCCATGCCCGGCCTGGTGTACCGCGCGCCTTACCCGGTGCCTTACCACGGTATCACCGAGGAAGACGCCCTGCGTGGCCTGGCAATGACCATGAAAGCCGATTCCCCGGCCCACGAAACTGCCGCCATCGTACTGGAGCCGGTTCTGGGCGAGGGTGGTTTTTATCCCGCCCCGACCAGTTTCCTGAAAGCCCTGCGCAAAATCTGCGATGACAATGACATTCTGCTGATTGTCGACGAAGTGCAAAGTGGCTTTGGCCGCACCGGCAAACTGTTCGCCATCGAACACAGCGGCGTTGAGCCGGACATCATGACCATGGCCAAATCCATGGCTGATGGCATGCCGATCTCTGCCATTGTCGGCACCGACAAAGTGATGGACTCCTCTGGCCCGAATTCCCTCGGCGGCACCTATACCGGTAGCCCCACTGCCTGTGCAGCAGCTCTGGCGGTGTTTGATGTCATCGAAGAGGAAGATATCCTCGGCAAAAGTCAGCGCCTGGGCGACAAGCTGAGGGCCCGGTTCGACCAGTGGCAGGAGCAGTTCACTCACGTGGATAACGCCCGTAACATGGGGCCGATGGCCGCGTTTGAGCTGGTGGAAAGCAAGGAATCCCGCAAGCCAATGCCAGAGCTGGTAGCGGCGATAACCAAGAAAGCCAAGGAGAAGGGCCTGATACTGCTCAGCTGCGGTATGTACGGCAACACTCTGCGGTTCCTGATGCCAGTCACCATCGAAGATGAGGTACTGGAAGAGGGCCTGAACATTGTTGAGGAATGCCTGAAGGAGGTGGGTGCCTGATATTGGCGCTTTCTTTCAGTTCCAGAGAGCCGGGCTTGTGCCCGGCTTTTTTATGACAGTCTGAAGGTCACTCTTATTGATACCTGCACAATGACCGGGACCGGTGTGAGGTAGTGCTCTCCAAAACTGTGCGGAGCCATGGATGGCGGAGCCCAAGCGCCACATGGATGTGCCGCAAGGAGCGTGTTTTGGAGAGCACTACCTCACAGCGGGCCTTGCAGGATCTTCGAAAGGCGGAGATTTCCAGTCGCTCAGACAGTCGATGTGACCAAAAAATATACCCTTCCTGTGCCTACGCCCCTTTTATCTGCTCCAAGGATGTGTTGGCTAATCATTGATCATTGCATGTTGTGAGTATCAGCCCGTTTGAACAAAAAACCGACAACCGAGGCTGATCCCAAATGCACCACAACAATGACAACACAGGAGCATGCAATGATCTCACTCTCCCGATTGGCAACCGGTGCCGCGCTCGGACTGGCACTGACATTGCCAACGCAACAGGCCCAGGCCGGAGCCTTTGTGCATCTGTTTGAATGGAAATGGAGCGACGTCGCCCAGGAATGCGAAAACTTCCTGGGCCCCAAAGGGTTCAGTGCGGTTCAGGTATCACCGCCCCAGGAGCACATTCAGGGCAGTGCCTGGTGGACCCGGTATCAGCCGGTGAGTTACCAGCTTAACAGCCGCAGTGGCGACGCCAGCGCGTTTGCTGATATGGTCCAGCGCTGTAACGCGGCCGGCGTGGATGTTTACGCCGATGCGGTCATCAACCATATGGCCAATGGCAGTGGTACCGGCACTGCGGGTTCAGCGTACAGCTCAACCTCCCTCAGTTATCCGATTTACAGCAGCAATGATTTTCATACACCCTGCGGCATCAATCCGGAAGACTACGGCACCGATGCCTGGCGGGTTCGGAACTGCCAGCTGGTAGGGCTGCCCGATCTCAACACCGCAGACAATTACGTTCAGGACACCCTAGCCGGGTATCTGAACCAACTGACCGCACTTGGTGTGAAAGGTATCCGAATCGACGCTGCCAAGCATATGTCGCCGTCGGATATCAGTGGCATCCTGAACCGGGTGAACAATCCACTGTATGTCTTCCAGGAAGTGATAGACCTGGGCGGGGAGGCGGTGAGTGCCGGCGAGTACACCGGGCTTTCCGATGTTACCGAATTCCGCTACAGCGCGGCTATTGGCGACGTGTTCAAGAATCAGCGCCTGGCCAATCTCAACGGGTTTGGCGAAAGCTGGGGTTTCCTGGCCGGTGCTGATGCGGTGGTGTTTACAGACAACCACGACAATCAGCGGGGCCATGGTGCCGGTGGCAGCAATATCGTTACCTACAAGGATGGCGGCCTGTATAACCTCGCCAATGTGTTCATGTTGGCCTGGCCCTATGGATATCCGAAGGTGATGTCGAGTTACAGCTTCTCGGATGGCGACCAGGGACCACCCGCCCAGGCGGTTTACCAGAATGGTAGCGCACAATGTGGCGGCGCCTGGATTTGTGAACACCGTTGGGACTCGATTGCCAACATGGTGGCTTTCCGCAACGTGACGGATGGTTCCGGCGTCAGCCATTGGTGGGATAACGGTAATAACCAGATCGCCTTCAGCCGTGGCAACAAGGGCTTTGTGGCCATCAACCGGGAAGGGAGTACCCTGGCTCGAACCTTCACGACCGGCCTGCCCGACGGTCACTATCGTAACGTAGCCGGTGGCGGTAGCTGCGCAACCGTGCAGGGTGGGCAGGTGAGCCTGTCAGTGGCGCCCATGGAAGCGGCGGCCCTGCATGTTGGCGCTGACTGTGGTGGCGATGAAGGAGACAACGGCAACGGTTCAGACGGGGAGCAGGCCAGCGTCACCTTCCAGTGCAGCAACGGCACCACGGACTGGGGACAAAGTGTCTACGTTACCGGCAATCATGCCACCCTGGGCAACTGGTCACCTGCGAATGCGCTGAAACTGGATCCAGACAATTATCCAACCTGGTCCGGGAGCTTCGACATGCCTGCGAACACGCCGTTAGAGTGGAAGTGCATCAAACGCAGCGAGTCAGACCCGGATGCCCAACTGGTGTGGCAAAGCGGCGCCAATAACCAGGTGCAAACCGGCGCGGCGGGCTCATCCATCAGCTCGTCCGGTAGCTTCTGAGTCCGGTTACGTTCGGCCTTCAATTCGTCGTATACTGCCGGAAGCTCTTTCCGGCAGTGCCTTTTCAGGCGCCTGCCGTCGATTCATCGATAGGCGGTAACCATGACGTCCCAGACTAACCCTTCCGTTCCCGACCACAAACCCAGACCGTGGGTTGACCTTCTGGTCAGTATCATCATTCCCTCGGTCATACTGATGAAGTTCAGTGGTGACGAGCATCTTGGCAGTGTCAACGCACTGGTCATTGGCCTCGCGTTTCCTCTTGGCTGGGGATTGTTCGAGCTCATCCGTTACCGCAAAAAGAACTTCATTGCCCTGCTGGGCCTGATCAGCGTTGGCCTGACTGGCGGTATCGGGTTACTGGAGCTGGACGCCGGCTGGCTGGCCATCAAGGAGGCGGCAGTACCGGCAGTGATTGGTCTTGCGGTATTGATATCCACCCGGACCAAGTACCCACTGGTACGAACGCTGCTGTACAACCCGAACATTCTGGATGTGGATAAGATCCACGCCTCGCTGGAAGAGAAGGGCTGTGTTGACGAGTTCGAGGCGCGGCTGCTCAACGCCAGCTATTTCTTTGCCGGTACCTTCCTGTTCTCCTCGATCATGAACTATGTGCTGGCCAAGTGGATCGTGGTCAGCCCCTCGGGCACTCAGGCGTTCAACGAAGAGCTTGGACGGATGACCCTGGTGAGCTATCCGATGATCGCCATTCCCTCAATGATCATGATGATGCTGATCTTCTACTACCTGTGGCGCACCATCCGCCGCCTGACCGGGTATACTCTGGAAGAGGTGATGGCTCAGCACCTGGTGGAGAAGGAAAAAGAGAAGGAACAGAAACGCGCGGAATCCTCGAAGTAATCTCTCGGAATAAAAATTCCTGACTGATAACAAAAAACGGTGGCCCCGTCGGGTACCACCGTTTTTTTTATGCCAGTCTGTCAGTGTGGTTACACGTCCAGATTGGTCACTTCCAGGGCGTTGGTCTGAATGAAGATCCGGCGCGGCTCCACGTCATCACCCATCAGGGTGGTGAAGATCTGGTCGGCAGCGATGGCGTCTTCAATGGTGACCTTCATCATGCGGCGACTTTCCGGGTCCATGGTGGTTTCCCACAGCTGTTCCGGGTTCATCTCACCCAATCCCTTATAGCGCTGGATGTTCAGACCACGCTGGGCCTCTTTCATCAACCAGTCCAGAGCACCCTCAAACGACAACACCACCTGCTTGCGCTCGCCACGCTGCACGTAGGCACCCTCGTCAATCAACCCCTCCAGGGTCTCACCCAGGCGGGCAATGGCCTTGTAGGAGGATGATTCAAAGAAGTCATGGCTGAAGATGTGCTCATGGGGAATACCATGCACATAGATGGTAACCATCGGCAGATACAAGCCACGCTCTTCGTCCCGGGTAACCGAGAATACGTATTTGGTGCCGGTGCGGGTATCCAGTTCAAGACCATCACCCAGATGTGCAACCCACTTGGCAACCGCCGCCTCGTCTTTCAGCTGCTCCGGCTTGAGGGTGGTGTTGTACACCATCTGCTGCAATACCTTCGCGGGGTAGGCGCGGGACAGGCGTTCGATCATCGCCATCACCGCCTGGTAGTCCTTGACCATGGTTTCCAGGGCGGAATCCTTGATGGCGGGAGCCTCCGGATTCACGAACAGCTGAGCGCCGTCCAGGGCAGTCTGGGTGAGGTAGGCTTCTTTCGCCTTCTCGTCTTTCAGGTACTGCTCCTGCTTGCCGCGCTTGACCTTATACAGGGGCGGCATGGCAATGAACACGTGACCGCGCTCGATGATTTCCCGCATCTGGCGGAACAGGAACGTAAGCAGCAGGGTACGGATGTGCGAACCATCCACGTCCGCATCGGTCATGATGATGATCGAATGGTAGCGCAGCTTGTCCGGATTGAACTCTTCCCGGCCGATGCCGCAACCCAGTGCGGTAATCAGGGTACCCACTTCCGCAGACGACAGCATCTTGTCGAAACGGGCTTTCTCCACGTTCAGGATCTTACCTTTCAGGGGCAGGATGGCCTGGGTTTTACGATCGCGACCCTGCTTGGCACTGCCACCCGCAGAATCACCCTCCACTATGAACAGTTCGGACAGGGCGGGGTCTTTTTCCTGGCAGTCCGCCAGCTTGCCGGGCAGACCGGCGATGTCCAGGGCGCCTTTGCGGCGGGTCATGTCCCGAGCCTTGCGGGCGGCTTCCCGCGCCCGGGCTGCTTCAACCATCTTGTTGACGATCAGCTTGGCCTCGTTCGGCTGCTCCTGCAGGTACTCGGCAAAGCTCTGGTACAGTTCCTGCTCAACGGCGGTTTTCACCTCAGAGGAGACCAGTTTGTCCTTGGTCTGAGAGGAGAATTTCGGGTCGGGTACTTTCACACTGATGATGGCGGTGAGGCCTTCACGGGCATCGTCGCCGGTGGTGGCTACCTTGGCCTTTTTGCCCAGACCTTCATGATCGATGTAGTTATTCAGGGAACGGGTCAGGGCGGCGCGGAAGCCCGCCAGGTGCGTACCACCATCCCGCTGGGGGATGTTGTTGGTGAAGCAGTAAAGGTTCTCCTGGAAGGCGTCGTTCCACTGCATCGCCACTTCAACCGAGATGCCGTCTTCTCGATCACGGGTGAAATGGAACACCCGGTTAATTGGCGTCTTGTTGGTGTTCAGGTGTTCTACGAAGGCCCGCAAACCACCCTCATACTCGAACACTTCTTCCTTGCCACTGCGTTCATCGGTCAGGCGAATACGCACGCCGCTGTTCAGGAACGCCAGTTCCCGCAGGCGCTTGGCCAGGATATCGTAGTGAAACTCAATATGGGTAAAGGTTTCCGGTGAGGGAATAAAGTGCACCTTGGTGCCGGACGCTTCTGTTTCACCCACTTCTGCCAGGGGTGCGTTAGGTACGCCGTGGGTATAGGTCTGCTCGTAAACCTTGCCCTCACGCCGGATCGTCAGGGTCAGGGTAGAGGACAGGGCATTAACCACCGAAACACCCACACCGTGAAGACCACCGGAGACCTTGTAGGAGTTGTCATCAAACTTACCACCAGCGTGCAGAACCGTCATGATGACTTCGGCAGCGGAAACACCCTCTTCTTCGTGGAGATCCACCGGAATGCCGCGGCCATTATCTTTAACGCTGATAGACTCGTCAGGGTGAATAATGACCCCGATCTCGGAACAGTAGCCAGCCAGAGCCTCATCGATGGAGTTATCCACCAATTCAAAGACCATGTGGTGCAGGCCGGTGCCGTCATCGGTATCACCGATGTACATGCCCGGGCGCTTACGCACCGCATCCAGTCCTTTCAGGACCTTGATACTGGAGGAATTGTAGTTCGATTCACTCATTAATGAGACTCCTGAAGGTGATACTGGCGAGGTTCAGCGGAAAACGGTACACGCCGCCAATGCCAGTCTATTCTTCCGTCAATTTTCCATGTTCCACGTGGAACATTCTGTATTCCGGTGCATCACGGTCGCCCCAGAGCACGTCAGGTTCCGGATGCTCAATAGAGGTGATAAACACCTGACAACGCAAATCCTGAAGCTTATGCGCCAGCATGATCCGATGGCGCACATCCAGTTCGGCATTAATGTCGTCCAGCAGGAAAGTCACCTGCTTACCCAGATCACTCAACACCTTTCCCTGGGCAATTTTCATCAGAATAACCAGTGTCTTCTGCTGCCCCCGGGAAAAGGTTTCTGCAACCGGCCGACCACCTAACTTGAGACGGATGTCTGCCCGATTAGGGCCATACAACGTATGCCCCATACGGCGCTCCTGCTCCCGGTGGCTTGCCAGTATATCCACTAGCGAGCGGGACCGATCCCAGCCCGGATAGAACTCAAGTTTCAGACCTTCCGTCCAGCTGGCATCCAGCTCCTGCAGCACCGAATCGAACGCCGCTTTGAACTGCCTGAAAACCTGCTCTCTGACATCGCTCAGGGTTTCCGCCAGGGCACCGAACTGACTGTCCCAGACCCGGAGCAGAGATTCGTCCAGTCTACCATTTCTGAGCGTTTGATTCCGCTGTGATGTCACTCTCTGGCACTGTTGCCACATTACCGAAAAGGAAGGTTCCACGTGGAACACTAACCAGTCCAGAAACTGCCGCCGTTTTCCGGGACCACCAGCCACAATGTCGAATACCCCTGGGTCAATCACCGACACGGGCAAATGCATGGCCAGGGATGACAAACTGCGTACAGCTTCGCCATCAACCCTTAACGCTGTTTCCTTGGCAGATACATCCCGGGATATTCCCAGCCGATGGGCGATGCCGGTGCTGCCTTCCGCCGTACCACTTTGGTCCTCATTATTGCTGAGCCCACTGTCCAGAGCGCCAAACACCGTTAACTTGCTGTGACCATGGCTGACCACCGCCTGATGCCGACTCACCCGAAAAGACCGCCCCAATCCCAGATAAGCAATCGCTTCCAGGGCACTGGACTTACCACTGCCATTAGCGCCGTACAACAGATTAAAGGAAGGTGAAAAACCGACAGGGTCCGGCGCCAGGTTTCGGAAATTCTGGGTCTGGAGTTTCACAAGCGCCATAAAGGAGGAATTCTCATCACCGGGGTCGGAGCATAAAAAAAGGTTCATCGCGGGTTAGCGTGAAAAAGTAGGAGACGGCGGTCAAACCGGTTAGTTTTGAGTTCGCCAAAACAACAAACCTGACCGACTCACCGCCGTCCCTATGAATGCTAATCCTCTTGCCCTGTTCTGGGAAGGATTCACGATAGAATCGTATGCCCAGATTGACGCTCAATCTCTGCTCATCCGACTGCAACCTGCCGACGATTACTTGCCATGCTGCAGTGGTTGTAATCAGCACACGCTTGCCATCCATGACATCAGCACCCGACGAGTCCGAGAACGCGACCTGTTCCAATACCGCGTCTGGCTGGACGTGCCAGTTCGCCGAGTTCGTTGTACGACCTGTGGCCCCAAGCTTGAACAGATTCGCTGGTTACCAGGGCGACAGCGTCTGACGGCAGGCATGGTCAGTTGGATTGAATCCCTGGTACGACTGATGCCGATCCAACATGTGGCAACGCTGCTAGGGTTGCATTGGCATACGGTCAAGGCCATCGACCATCGGCGCCTCAAACGAGAAGTGACTGAGCCAGATAAACGCCGGATTCGTCGACTGATCATGGATGAGTTCGCCTTGTTCAAGGGACACCGCTACGCCACCGTGGCGATTGATGCGGATACTCAACAAGTCCTCTGGGTTGGAGAAGGCCGCAGTCGAGCAGCGGTACGCCCCTTCTTTGAATGGCTGGGGCCGGAAACCTGTGGCCAGATCGAAGCCGTGGCGATGGATATGAATACCGCCATGGACCTGGAAGTTCAGCACCACTGCCCACAAGCACGGGTGGTCTATGACCTGTTCCACGTTGTAGCAAAGTTCGGACGGGAAGTGATTGACCGTGTCCGGGTCGATCAGGCCAATCAGCTTCGACACGACAAGCCGGCTCGCAAAGTAGTGAAACGAAGTCGCTGGCTGTTGCTCAGAAACCGAGGCAACCTCAAGGACGAGCAGGCTCTGAAGCTCGAAGAACTGCTGCAAGCCAACCAGCCCCTGATGACTGTCTACGTCCTGAAAGACCAGCTCAAAGAGCTCTGGTACGCTCCCTCAGAGGCCGATGCCAGACAACGCTGGCAAGACTGGCTAAATCTGGCTATGAGTAGTGGGCTGGCCCCCGTGCAGCAGTTTGCCAGGCGCCTCAAGGGCTACGTCGACGGCATTATCGCCAGCGCGGTCTACCGGTTGAACACCAGTGTGTTGGAGGGAATGAACAACAAGATCAAGGTGATCAAGCGGGTGGCCTACGGCTACCGGGATAACGACTACTTCTTTCTGAAGATAAAAGCAGCATTTCCCGGTAAAGCGCGATGAACCTAAAAAAAGGCAATGCCGGAACACGACATTGCCTTAGTGTACAAGATGCGTGGCGGCGACGCTCGTTAATGGAGCATGGTCAACCGTTCATCCATAAACACATCCATCTCCGGTGCCAGGATATGCACATACCGATCGAAATAGAGGAACTGTTTCAGCAACAGCGCAAACTCCCGGGGAAAGTGCAGCCCATGGCTTTCTCCCACCTTCACCATATCCATGAGAATATTGTTAACGTCATCCTCCGCCTGACCCATTTCATAGGGAACGTCGTCCGGGACCATTCGGTCCATCTGACGATACAGGCGTTGCAGGTCGGCAGAGAGCTCATCCACCCTCACCGTGCGACGGGTGACGCCAATCCGGATCATGGCATCGGCCATACCGTCGAAGTTACCGACCATAATCGCGGATATGAAATCGCTGACCGCCTGCCAGGTGTCCGGCCTGATGCGCCCGACAATACCAAAATCGATAAACCCGACGCGCCCGTCCTTCAGCACCATCAGGTTGCCAGCGTGCACATCCGCGTGGAAAAACTCACACTGGGTCAGACTGGCGAACCAGGTGTTCATGGCGGTGATCAGGGTACGTTCGGGATCTTTGGAAAAACCGCGAATGCTGTCGAGATCCGTCAGCGGAACGCCATAGAAACGCTCCATCGTCAGGATTCTGCGAGTACTGCACTGCTCATATACCCGGGGCACGGTCGCGTCGTCGTTATGGGTATTCAGCAAGAATTCCCGGAACACCTTCAGATTATTGGCTTCCTTGATGAAGTCGCATTCTTCCATCATGGTCTGCTGAATTTCTTCAACAATGCCAGACAGGGATGTCCACGACAGCTTCGGCGCCAGGGTTTCCAGAATCCGCGCGGACAGGTACAGAAAGTTCAGGTCGGTCAGCAGAATATTTTCCACGCCAGGCTTCTGAACCTTGATAACCACGGCTTCGCCAGTCACCAGTTTCGCCGCATGAACCTGCGCAATTGATGCCGACGCCAGAGCCACCGGATCGATTTCCGAGTACACCTGATCAATCGGCCGCCCAAGTTCCTCACGGATAATGCGCTTGATCACGCCAAATGGAAGACTGGGGGTTTTATCAAGACAATACTGAAACTCTTCCACGTACTCTTTTGGAAAGAACGTGGGGGAGCTCGCTATAAACTGACCAAGCTTGATATAGGTGGCCCCAAGATTCTCAAACGTCTGGCGCAGCAGTTTCGGGGTAGGGGGGCGATCGCCCCGAACCCAATTCAGCCCGGTACGGCCAAGCACCGACAGTGTCTGACCAACCCTGAAAGCACCTTTGATTCCGTTCGTTACGGCACCCATTAAATTCCTCCGGAAAGGTTACAGCCGCATCGGCATGACCACATACAGGCAGCTGTTGTCGTTCTCTGCTTCGATCAATGCACTGCTGTTGGGGTTCGACAGGGTAATCTTCACCTGGGCCTCATCCAGCGCATTCATCACATCGATCAGGTAGCCTACATTAAAACCGATCTGCAGGGATTCGCCCTGATACTCCACCGGCAGTGCGTCTTCGGCCTGTTCCTGGTCCGGGTTGTTGGCGAACACTTGCAGCTCCCCCGGTGCCAGGTTCAGGCGTACGCCGCGAATGTTCTCGTGAGACAGAATACCGGCCCGCTGCAAGGTGTTCTTCAGCGTTGCCCTGTCAGCGAGCACCACCTTATCCCCACCCCTGGGGATAACCCGGTTGTAGTCCGGGAACTTGCCTTCGATCAGTTTGGAGGTAAAGGTATACGCGCCCACCGTCGCACGCAGGTGGTTGTCACCAATCACCAGGGTGACTGGCGATTCCACATCGTCGAGCAGGCGGGCGAGCTCCAACACGCCTTTTCTGGGCACAATCACCTGCCGGGGTTCCGGGCAACCGGTTTGCAGGTCGGAATGAGCCATGGCCAGGCGGTGGCCATCGGTCGCCACCACCCGCACATGGCTACTGTCTACTTCCAGCAACAGGCCATTAAGGTAATAACGAACATCCTGCTGGGCCATGGCAAACGCCGTGGCGTCCAGCATCCGGCCCAGTTCTTTCTGAGGCAGCTCCAGGCGGAAGCTTTCCGGCTCGTCTTCCACGTTGGGAAAGTGCTCAGCCGGCAGGGTCGACAAGGTAAAATGGGAGTTGCCCGCTCGCACGTGCAGACGGTCACCTTCCAGCGCCAGATCAATCGGGGCTTCGTCACCGAGTGCCCGACAGATATCAGACAGCTTCCTGGCCGGTACCGTGATCCTGCCCGGTTGGTCCACGTGGACCGGCGTAACCCGCCCGACCAGTTCAACTTCCATATTGGTACCGGTGAGTGTCAGTGTGTTGTCTTCAGCTTCCAGCAACACGTTGGACAAGACCGGCATGGTCTGTTTCTTTTCCACAACGCCAGCAATGCTTTGCAGAGGAGTAAGAAGGGATTCACGGCTTATGGTCAGTTTCATGGCACTCGGCTTCAGTTGTCGGAAGTGAATGTTGTTGGTTGATAGCCACCCGGTCAGGTGGTCAGCAATCGCATAAAGTTCTGGTAGTCCTCGCGGATTCCAGGGTCCGTTTCCTGGAGTTCCACAATCTTCTTACAAGCATGCAACACCGTGGTGTGGTCACGGCCACCAAAGGCGTCGCCGATTTCTGGCAGGCTGTGATTGGTCAACTCCTTGGCCAGGGACATGGCCACCTGGCGGGGCCGGGTCACCGTCCGGGTGCGGCGTTTGGACAATAGATCGGCCACCTTGATCTTGTAGTACTCCGCCACCGTGCGCTGGATGTTATCGATACTGACCTGCTTTTCATGCAGCGCCAGCAGATCCTTCAGGCTTTCCCGGATAAATGGAGGGGTAATCTCAGACCCGGTGAAGTGAGCATTCGCTATCACCAAACGAAGCGCGCCTTCTAACTCTCGAACGTTTGATCGAATCTTCTGAGCAATAAAGAATGCCGCCTCGCTGCTCAATTTCACATTGGCCTGCTCAGCTTTTTTCATCAGAATCGCCACCCGGGTTTCCAGCTCAGGCGGCTCCACCATTACCGTCAGACCCCAGCCAAACCTGGATTTCAATCGCTCTTCCATATCGACGATTTCTTTCGGAAACCGATCACAGGTCACGATGACCTGCTGGCCACCTTCAAGCAGCGCATTAAAGGTATGGAAAAATTCTTCCTGTGAGCGCTCTTTCCGGGCGAAGAACTGAATATCGTCAATCAGCAACGCATCCACAGATCGATAGTAACGTTTGAACTCGTTGATGGCGTTCAGCTGCAGAGCCTTGACCATATCCGCAACGAACCGTTCAGATCGAAGGTAAGCGACTTTCGCCTTGGGATTACGGCGGACGATTTCATTACCGATGGCATGCATCAGGTGGGTTTTACCAAGACCGACACCGCCGTACAGGAACAGCGGGTTATAGGCTCCGCCGGGGTTCTCAGCCACCTGCATTGAGGCCGCACGGGCCAGCTGGTTGGACTTACCCTCAACAAAGGTCTCGAAGGTGAAGGTCTCATTCAGAAAGCTCTGGTGCTTGATGTCACCTTCCACCTGTACCGGCCGGCGTTCGCCATTTATTTTCTGCGCACTGCGGCTGACACCCGCTGAGGTAGAACCGGCCACAGTTGCCGCGACACTCTTCTCTTCCTCGGTTACCCGCTGCCCGATTTCGTCGGCCAGACTAGCCGGCTTTGGCTCAACCACCGAGCGCACCACCGGTTCACTTTCACGGGGCGCCGACCCTACTTTCATCTGAACCCGCGGCGCCTGACCACCGTTGAGGTCCTTCAGGACTTCCTCTATACGGCGCAGATACTTTTCATTAACCCAGTCCATTACAAAACGGTTCGGCGCAAACAGCATCAGCTGCCCCTCTCGGAGATCCGACTGGAGGGGTCTCAACCAGGTATTGAACTGTTGCGCGGGAAACTCATCCCGGAGTACTTCAAGACATTGATGCCACATACTGTTAGGCACGACCGCCTGCTCCCGAAACCTGACTGTTCTCACATCGGAAAAGGCTTTTCCCGACGCTCAAGGTGACCCCGGATTCTACCCCGCCGTGGCCCACAGTAAAAGGCCAACAATCACTGTCATAAACAGCTTGTGGAAACATTTCTCTTCATCTTTCAGAACGTTCCAGACCTATCTACAGGCTTGTGTACAGAAATGCCCTGAAAAAAAGTTACCCACAGGTCCTTGTGCACAGACCGCCCCCAACCCTGTGTGAAAGCCTTGGACCAAACCATGAATAACTCGGGCCTTCCTCGAAACACCGGGTTATTCACAATTCCACACCCTCTCGTCCACAGGGCTCACGGCCACCTGTCACCGTACTTGTCATTAATTCAAGTATTTGTTGTTGAAGAAAAAAACAGACTTTCCCACAGATATCAAGGTGCCTAATAACAGTAATAAATAATCTTCGAAAGAATTTAAAAAAGACCTATAGATTTTATTAGTCAGGCCTTCGGCTTTTACCCATACCGAAAAATTCACTTCCCCGATGCACAGTCATTGAACTTGCTAGCAGATTTGACTAGAATGCCGCTCCTGTTTTGGCTGTCTATTTTCCAGCCAACGACCAATGTCCATTGACGAATTTGTGAGAACATCACCATGAAAAGAACATTCCAACCGAGCGTCCTGAAGCGCAAGCGTGTTCACGGCTTCCGTGCCCGTATGGCGACTGCTAACGGCCGTAAGGTAATCTCTCGTCGCCGTGCCAAGGGCCGCGCACGCCTGTCAGCGTAACCTGATGTTTGCCTCATGAAGGCTTTGACGTTTCCGAAGTCACACAGACTGTTGCGGCCTTCGGACTACAGCAAGGTCTTCGATGATGTGCAGCTGAAAGTTCCGCACAGGAATTTTCTGATCCTGGCAGCCCCAAACAATTTGGGCCACGCCAGGGTCGGACTCATATTCTCCAAAAAGAATCTCAAACTGGCAGTCCAAAGAAACCGGATAAAACGCCAGGTTCGAGAAACTTTCAGGCATCAGACGGATCTACCGGACCTCGACATTATCGTTCTTGGTCGGCAAGGACTCGCTCAACTGGATAACGCCTCAGTCATATCGTCGCTTAACGATCTTTGGCGCCGTCTCAGAAAGAAGTACCATCAGTCCTCAGTTGATCAGACAACTGTGAATTCAAAAGGTACGGGTTAATGCGACAGATTCTGTTACTGCCTATCCGGTTCTATCAGTACGCTATCAGTCCCATGATGGCGAGCCATTGCCGGCATTTCCCAACCTGCTCCCAATACGCGGTTGAAGCCATTCAGCACCACGGAGCAGCCAAAGGCACTTATCTGGCAACCCGTCGATTATTAAGGTGTCATCCCTGGGCCGAAGGCGGTTATGATCCCGTACCGGGCACAGAGACCCAACATTCTCCGACCAACACTCAAACCAGACACTAACGTTTATGGATATTCAACGCATCGTTTTGTTTGCCGGCCTGGCTATTGTCAGTTATCTGATGGTGCTTGCCTGGAATGAGGACTACAACCAGCCCCGTACTGAACAGGTCACCCAAGTAGAAACCTCGGGATCAGACGGATCGGTTGATGACATGGTTCTGCCGGAAAGTGCTTCCCGGACAGACGATGAATTCGTCACACCGGAAACCGGTGAACTCCGGTCCACATCTTCTGACGGCGAACAAAGTATCAACGACCAGTTCATCACGGTAGAGACCGATGTGCTGCAACTGACCATCGACCGTGTTGGTGGCAATGTCATTGCCAGTTCCCTGCTCCAGTACGATGAATCGCTCGACAGCGAACAACCTTTGACACTTCTGACCAACACCCAGAATCGTACCTACGTGTTGGAAAGTGGTTTGATTGGCCGCAATGGTCCCGATGGTCGCAGCGCTGGTGCTACCCCGGTGTATCAGGTGGAAACCAATCGTTTCGAACTGTCGGAAGGACAGGACGAACTGGTTATCGATCTGACGCTTACCAACGACGACGGCGTTGAGATCACCAAACGGTATACCCTGGCCCGTGACAGCTATGAGATTGGCGTCCGTTACCTCATCAACAATCAGTCCGATTCGGATTGGCAGGGCAATTTCACCGGCAAGATCGTTCGCGATGAAGCCCCGGATCCAACCTCCCAGAGCACCATGGGTATCAAAGCCTATCTGGGCCTGGTGATCAGCACACCTGATGATCCCTACGAAAAATACGACTTCAGTGACCTGGGCAAACAACGGGTCAACGAACCGGTTACCAATGGCTGGCTGGCGTTCCTACAGCATTACTTCATTACTGCCTGGGTTCCCGACCGTGACCAGACCGCCCAGTTCCAGACCACCCGCCGGGATCAGCTGCATGTAATGGGCTTTGTCTATCCGGCTACCGCGGTCGCCCCTGGGCAGACTGTTGAGGTAGGCGCCACAGCTTATGTGGGCCCCAAGATCATTGATCGCCTGGAAGCCCTGGCTCCCAATCTGGACCGCACCGTAGACTTTGGCTGGCTGTTCTTTATTTCCCTGCCGCTGTTCTACATTCTGGAATGGTTCTATGGCCTGGTGGGCAACTGGGGTGTGGCCATCATCCTGCTGACCGTTCTGGTAAAAGCGGTGTTCTTCCACCTGTCGGCTACCAGCTATCGCTCCATGGCAAAAATGAGAGCCGTTGCACCACAACTCACACGCCTAAAAGAACTCTATGGTGATGATCGCCAGCGTATGTCCCAGGAGATGATGGCCCTGTACAAGCGGGAGAAAATCAATCCGCTGGGTGGCTGTTTGCCTATTCTGGTACAGATGCCTGTGTTCATTGCGCTCTATTGGGTACTGTTCGAGAGTGTCCAGCTGCGACACGCACCGTTCATGCTGTGGATAAACGATCTGTCACAGATGGATCCGTACTTTATCCTGCCGATTCTGATGGGGATCAGCATGTTCATCCAGATGAGCCTGAACCCGACACCGCCAGACCCAATGCAGGCGAAGATCATGAAGCTGATGCCGCCGATCTTCACCGTGTTCTTCCTGTGGTTCCCATCTGGCCTGGTACTGTACTGGCTGGTGAACAACATTCTTTCGATCTCCCAGCAGTGGTACATTACCCGCAAGATCGAAGCGGAAACGGCAGGCAAGAAATACTGATTTATCAGTTGCACTGACCTGACAAAGGCTCCCTTGCGGAGCCTTTGTCATTTCCAATCAGGGAAAACACAGCATGCAGGCAACCACAGACACCATCGCAGCCATTGCCACGGCACCGGGCCAGGCGGGTGTGGGTATTGTTCGGGTTTCAGGGCCAAAAGCCCTTGAGATTGCCCGGAACATGCTCGGCTTTGAGCCCCGGCCCCGCTACGCCCATTACGGTCCATTTCAGGATAGCCGGGGCGAACTGATCGATGAGGGCATCGGGCTGTATTTTCCGAACCCTCATTCGTTCACCGGTGAAGACGTGTTTGAGCTGCAGGGGCACGGCGGTACCGTGATCCTGGATATGCTGTTGCGGGAAGTCTGTAGTCAGGGCGCCCGTCTGGCGCGGCCTGGTGAGTTTTCTGAGCGGGCGTTTCTGAATGACAAACTGGACCTGGCTCAGGCCGAGGCCATCGCCGACCTGATTGAAAGCAGCTCAGAGCAGGCAGCCCGTTGCGCCGTGCGCTCCATGCAAGGTGTGTTTTCCAGACGGATTGATGAACTGGTCGATGCGGTTACCCACTTGCGTATCTACGTTGAAGCGGCCATCGACTTTCCGGAGGAAGAAATCGATTTTCTCGCCGACGGCAAAGTGGCGGTTGATCTGCAAAGCCTGCTGCAACAGGTGGAACAGATTCTGTCGGAAGCCCAACAGGGCACCATTCTGCGGGACGGCATGAAGGTGGTGATTGCAGGGCGCCCCAACGCCGGAAAATCCAGCCTGCTCAACGCCCTGGCCGGCCGTGAAGCGGCCATTGTAACCGCCATTGAAGGCACCACCCGGGATGTCCTGCGGGAACATATCCACATTGATGGCATGCCGTTGCACATCATCGACACCGCCGGCCTCCGGGACAGCCCGGATGAAGTGGAGCAAATCGGCATCGCCCGGGCCTGGGATGAAATTCGCCAGGCTGACCGCATCCTGTTGATGGTGGATGCCACCACCACCGATAAAACCGAACCCCATGAAATCTGGCCGGATTTTATTGACCAGCTCCCGGCCAGTGCCCCGGTCACGGTTATCCGTAACAAAGTGGATTTGTCGGGTGAGCCGGTGGGCATCAGTGCCGAACCCCACCAGACCGCGCCGGTTATTCGCCTGGCGGCCAAAGGGTCGGAAGGCCTGGACACCCTCCGTACGCACCTCAAGGAATGCATTGGCTTTGCCAGTACCACCGAAGGCGGCTTTCTGGCCCGCCGACGCCACCTGGATGCCCTGGAACGCGCTCGGGATTCCCTGCTTCAGGGACAGACCCAACTGGAAGGCTATGGCGCCGGGGAACTCCTGGCTGAGGATCTTCGGGCGGCCCAGGACGCCTTGGGTGAAATCACCGGCCATCTCACGCCCGATGACCTGCTGGGCAAGATCTTCAGCAGCTTTTGCATCGGCAAGTAGCCCCGGTCAAGGGTTCCATTTTCCGGGACACATCGTCCCGGTTAAATCGTTGTAATTATCAAATGAGAAATAATATCATTCGCTCCTGATTTTCAGTCTTGATCTTCAAGGAGTGACTCATGGTATTCAGGCCCTCAATTCTGGCCGCGTCTGTTGCGGCTGTTAGCAGCACCTTTTCTCTACACAGTGTTGCCCAACCGACGCAACTGGATGAGCTGGTTGTTTCGGCATCGGGCTTTGAGCAGAAGGTGACCGATGCTCCGGCCAGCATCAGTGTGATCAGCCAGCAGAACCTGCAACAAAGCCAGTTCTCCAATCTGGCGGAAGCCCTGGAAACCGTGGAAGGCGTGGATGTACGCCAGAGCACCGGCAAGACCGGTGGGCTGAACATCAGTATTCGAGGCCTTCCGAGCGAGTACACCCTGATCCTGATTGATGGCCGCCGCCAGAATCCTCCGGGCAACGTCACTCCCAATGGCTTTGGTGATACCTCCACCAGCTTCATTCCGCCCTTGTCTGCCATTGAGCGTATTGAAGTGATCCGCGGACCCATGTCGACGCTGTACGGTTCTGACGCGATCGGGGGTGTGGTCAACATCATTACCAAGAAGGTGTCGGATGACTGGAGTGGCTCGGTCACGCTCGAACACACCTTCCAGCAACACCGGGAATACGGCGATAACGGTAAAGCCAGTTTCTACACCAGTGGACCGCTGATCGACAATCTGCTCGGGCTTGCGGTACGCGGCAGTGTGTTTGATCGGTCGGCGGCGGATCTGAGTTTCGACGACGGTAGCGAGGCGCCCAAGCGGGGTGTGGCACCGGTGGATGGTCGTAACCATAACCTTGGTGCACGGTTGACGCTGGTGCCGGTTCAGGGGCAGGAGTTTTATCTGGATGCCGAACAGGGGCGCCAGGTGTACAACAATGACCGTTGCCAACTGGGTACCCTGGATGGGCAGAACCGGGCCTGTAACGCCGACACCAACTCCGCCAATGGCTATCGGGACGAGCTACGGTTCAACCGTGACCAGATTGCCCTGGGCCATGCCAGCCAGCTGGGCTTTGGAACCTGGAGCAGTGATCTCACCTACAACGTAACCGAAACCAAAGGCCGGACCATTCCCGGTACCATCGGCACACCCTACGATGCGCCCTATCAGAATCTGATTGGTGGCCAGGATCGCAAGTTGGAATCGGAAGATACGGTGTTTGATACCCGGTTGGTTGCGCCCGTCACCGCCAACCACATCATGACGCTGGGGGCACAGTACCGTGATACCCGACTGGAAGACAGCGTTGCCAACACCACCTTCAAACAGGAATCCTGGGCGGTGATTGCCGAGGATGAATGGTATCTCAGAGACGATCTGGCCCTGACCCTCGGCGGGCGTTACGAAGATCATGACGCTTTCTCCGGCCATTTTACGCCCCGGGCTTATCTGGTGTGGAACACGTCACCCAGCTGGACCTTCAAGGGTGGTGTCAGTCAGGGCTATAAAACGCCGGATATCAACGATCTGCATAATGGCATCAACGGTGTCACCAGCCAGGGTGAGGTGCTGACCATCGGCACACCGGACCTGGAACCGGAAAAAAGCACCAACTACGAGGTAGGGGCCTACTTCGACAACCTGCAAGGTTTCAAAGCCAACGCCACGGTATTCTTCACCCAGTTCAAGGACAAGATCGACAGCGGCGCGCCGGTGACCATCAGTGGTGACCCGAGGATTCCGGACGGCACCTACGACCAGCTGGATAACATCGGCAAGGCTGAGACCCGGGGTATCGAGCTGGCGTCCAGCTGGCGCTTTGCTCCGGACTGGAGTATTCGCGGCAACTATACCTATACCGACACTGAGCAGAAGAGTGGTGACAACAAAGGGGCACCTTTGACCAACACGCCGGAGCATGTGGTGCATGCGCGCCTGAACTGGCAGGCGTCTCCGCAATTGGATCTATGGTTGTCCGGCGAATACCGGGGTGAGCGTACCCGCTACCTGAAGAACCGTGAGAATTTCACCGCAGAAGAAGCAGCGGTGTTTGACCAGGTGGGTGACCTGAGCGCCTATGCGCTCTTCCACCTGGGCGGCGCTTATCAGGCCAGCGAGCGGGTAAAACTCACCGCCACCGTTTACAACCTGTTCGACAAGGAGTTCCTGTCTGGCAGTGAGTACTCGTATGTGGATAACAATGGCAACCAGGTGGATGCCTGGGCTTCGGATTATGTGTATATCTTCCGTGGCATGGCCAGCGGCGGAACGGTAGAAGAAGGTCGCCGTTTGTGGCTCTCCGCAACCGTCGATTTCTGAGTTATCCACAGTTATCCACAACCCCAGGCCGCCGGCATTCGCCCGGCGGCCTGACGAATTCCCTTACGAAAACAAACAGTTTAGTTGTAAAACAACGTCAAAGCGTCGGGTAAACTCCGCCTACGTCTATTGGTGCCGCCAGTTTGGCGGTTTCATGCCATTCGAGTTAAAGGAGATAACCTGTGCGTAACCTGCTGTGCGTTACTGCGGTCGTTTTTGCCCTGTTTACGGCACCATTGCCGGCCGTGGCGTCTGAGCGTATCTATATCTATACCGAGAACTTCCCTCCCTACAACATGAGTGCCACGGGGCGTGCCTTCGAGCATAACGAAGATGGCATTGATGGTCTGTGCACAGAAATGGTCAAGGCCATTCTCGAGCACTCCGGGCTGGATTACGTGATCAAGCTGCGCAACTGGGATTTTGGCTATAACCGTGCGCTGAACAAGAAGAATCATGGCATCTACTGCACCACCTACACGGAAAACCGGGCTTCCCAGTTCAAATGGGTAGGGCCACTGACCACCAACCTGTGGACGATTTTTGCGCCCCCGGGTACCGATTTGAAAATTGACAGTCTGGAAGATACCCGCGGCATGCTGTACGCCGGCTACCGTGGTGATGTGATGACCGAGTACCTGCTGGAGCGCGATTTCCGGGTATCGGCCATGGACAGCGATGACCTCAACCCCAAGCGTCTGGAACTGGGCCAGGTTGACCTGTGGATAGCGGACCGGCTGGCAGGACCTTACTTCGCCTCCCAACAGGACGTTGAAGGCCTGGAACCGGTGTTTTCGTTCAATAACACCGAACTGTACCTGGCGATGAACCTCGAGACTTCAGAGGAAGTGATTCGCAAGCTACGCCAGGGACTGGAGACCATTCGCAACAACGGGATGTACGAGGCCATAGAGACCAAGTGGGGGCTGTGAGCGGCAGTTACTGCTGATACAAAGAAAAAGTCCCGGGCAAGGCCCGGGACATAAAGTTACCGGGTAATCACCCGGTAAAGGCCATATTGTCCGGCTCCACCTGCATCAGGTTGCGAGTCGGGCTGAGCATGCTGGTGGCGTGGGCCTGGGCCCGTGGCAGCAGACGCTCGTAGTAGAACTCGGCGGTTGCCAGCTTGGTCTGGTAGAAGGCGTCGGATTCGTCGCCGCCATTTTCCAGCTTGTCGGCGGCCACCGCAGACTGGCGCAACCACATGTAGGCCATGGTCACGTAACCGCTGTACATCAGGAAGTCGTGGGCGGCAGCACTGACCACATCGCGGTCTTTGCGGGCCGCCAGCATCACCCGGACGGTCAGCAGGTTCCACTGGGCCGTCAGTTTCAGCAGCTCGATGGCCATCGGGCGCAGCTGCTTGTTGGTCAGGTGCTTGCGGGCGAAGTTTGCAATCTTCAGGGTGAATTCCCTGACTGCGCCGCCCTGGGTCATCAGCAACACCTTCCGGCCCAGCAGGTCCAGTGCCTGGATGCCGGTTGTTCCCTCGTAAAGCGTGGCAATGCGGGTATCACGAACGATCTGTTCCATGCCGTGCTCGCGGATGTATCCGTGGCCACCGAACACCTGCACACCCAGATTGGCGGCTTCGTTGCCCAGCTCGGTCAGGAAACCTTTCAAGATCGGGGTTAGGAAACCCAGTTTGTCGTCGTATTTTTCGGCCTTTTCGGCGTCGCCCACGGTGTGTGCCTCAACCATGTGGTCGGCCAGCCTGGCAGAGTAATACAGCATGGCGCGGCCACCTTCGGCGATGGCTTTCTGTGTCAGCAGCATGCGCCTTACATCCGCGTGGTGAATCAGGCTGTCGGCCACCTGGTCTGGTTCTTTCTTGCCAGACAGCGCGCGCATGGAACGGCGCTCTTTGGCGTAGTCCAGCGCCCACTGGTACGACAGTTCAGCCGGGCCAACGCCCTGAATGGCGGTACCGATACGGGCCGTGTTCATAAAGGTGAACATGCACTCCAGGCCCTCATTTTCCGGGCCGATCAGGTAGCCGGTGGCACCGTCGAAATTCATCACGCAGGTGGCCGAGGCCTTGATACCCATTTTCTTTTCCAGGCTGCCGCAGTTCACGCCATTGCGTTCGCCCACGCTGCCATCAGCGGCCGGCAGGAACTTGGGTACGATGAACAGGCTGATGCCCCGGGTGCCTTTAGGCGCATCCGGCAGACGTGCCAGCACAATGTGAACAATGTTTTCGGTCAGGTCGTGATCACCGGAGGAAATGAAGATCTTGGTACCGGTCAGCTTGTAGCTGCCATCCGCCTGTGGTTCGGCCTTGGTCTTCACCTGGCCCAGGTCGGTGCCGCACTGGGGCTCGGTGAGGCACATGGTGCCGCCCCAGCGGCCCTCGGTCAGGGGAACCAGGTAGGTTTGCTTCTGGTCTTCGGAGCCGTGCAGGAAAATGGTGTTCATGGCACCCAGTGACAGCCCCGGGTACATGGAGAACGACCAGTTGGCGGTGCCCATCATTTCCTGTTTGAATAGGCCCATAGACGCCGGCAGGCCTTGGCCGCCGTATTCCTCGGGGGCTGACAAGCCCTGCCAGCCGCCCATCACGTATTGGTCATACGCTTCTTTGTAGCCTTTGGGCGTGGTGACCTCTCCGTTTTCCAGGCGGCAGCCTTCTTCGTCACCCGTCTGGTAGATTGGGCTCAGCACTTCCTCACAGAAGCGCCCGCACTCGGTCAGAATGGCGTCTACAATATCCGGTGTTGCGTTCTCTCCAGAGGCCAGGGTCTGGTAGTGGCCCGGGTAGTCGAACACGTCGTTAAGCAGAAATTTCATGTCACGCAATGGCGCTTTGTACACTGGCATAACCGATCCTCACAGTCTGTTATCGCAATCCGGTCGGGCCCGAGGCCCGTTATGACTGCTGTTTTACGGCATTCACTTGCGGCTGCCATTGACGGAAAGCGCTTGTCTGCATGTCAGAATGGACAATTGGCTCAAATGACGCATTTCATATCTGCCTGATCGGATATTGCTCCTGGCCCGTAAATCACAACTCGACGACGCCTTAGCCAAGGCCATCTAGCGGAGTGTAAAAGTCATGCAAAACAGGGAAATTCGACTTAAAGCCGGTGGTGTCTGGTCAGTTGCTCTTATACTGTTGATGGTATCTGTGCTGGCGGGCTGTGCTGGCCCCTCACTGGACGATTATCGCGATACACAACCGGAGCTGATTCCCCGGGAATTTTTCCAGGGCGAACTTTCTGCCCGTGGCGTGGTCAAGAATTTCTCCGGCAAGGTCATTCGTACTTTCGATGCCGATATCAGCGCCACCTGGGACGATGACGGCGTGGGTACCCTGGACGAGGTGTTCAGGTTTGATGACGGAGAGGTCCAGACCAGAGTCTGGACCCTGACACCAGCCGGCGACAGCTACCATGCCGAAGCCGGTGATGTGGTCAAACCCGGCACCATGCGCTGGCAGGGCAACGCCATCCATATGAATTATGTTCTAAAGGTGTCATACGGCGATGGCACCATAGACGTCCGGATGGACGACTGGATGTACCTGATCACACCAGACACCCTGATCAACCAGACCACCATGAGCAAATGGGGCGTCGATGTTGGTGAGGTGGTACTGGTTATCCAGAAACTGGGGTACGGGGACGACTCGTAACATTTATATCTGAAAGGTTAGCAAAATCCATGTGGAAACAATGGCTGATTGCTGTGGTTCTGGTTGCGGTGGTAGCTGCAGGGGCTGGTATTTATCTGAACCTGGAGTCAGGAGACAGTAGCCAGAGCGGTGGCGAGGCTCAGGCCAGTGCCGTGAATGTGGTAACACCGGACCGGCAACGGGTTCGTGACACCGTTGGCGCCGTGGCAAATCTGCGAGCTCTGAACTCGGTAGAATTGACCACCGAGGTGAGCGGCCGCGTGATGGAACTGAATCTGCAGCCAGGCGCCGCGGTAGCCCAAGGGGCTGTTCTGCTCCGGCTGGATGATCGCCAGGCCCGGGCTGACCTTGCGGTTATTGAGGCTCAGCTGGCCGATGCCCGGCGCCAGTACGAGCGGGCTCAGAGACTGCGAGCCAATAACAGCATCTCCCAGTCCCAGGTCGATGAACTCAGAACCGCCGTCGACGTTGCCACTGCTCAGCGAGAGGCGGCGAGGGTCCGGTTACAGAACCATAGGATCGAAGCGCCGTTCTCCGGAGTGGTCGGGCTTTCGGATATCAGCGTTGGGGCATTTCTTCAGGCAGGCACCACCATCACCACCCTGGATACCAATGACCAGATGGAACTGAACTTTGCCGTTCCAGAGCGATTCATCGGCCAGGTCAGGATTGGTCAACGAGTGCGGGCAACGTCTCCTGCGTTTCCCGGAGAAACCTTTGAGGGGGAGCTGGTAGAACTGGCTACCCGGATCAATGAGCTGAGCCGGACGCTGTCTGTTCGGGCATTGATCGACAACTCTGAGGGCCGCCTGCGACCCGGCCAATTCATGTCCGCGTCTCTGACGTTGCAGGAACGAGAAGGCCTGGTCATACCGGAACAGGCGGTCATGATCCGGGGTGATCAGAAATATGTATTTGTGGCAGAAGATGGTGTTGCCCGCCGGGTGTCGGTGCGCACGGGCTCGCGAATGCCTGGCCTGGTTGAGGTGGTGGAAGGCCTGGAGGTCGAGGACCAGGTGGTGGTCACCGGCCAGGATCGCCTGAGTACCGGTGACCGGCTCAGGCTGCTGGAGTCTGATCTGGCAATACCGGATAACCGGTTTATTTCCAGCCGGGAGTCCTGATCTATGGTCCTCTCCGATATTTCCATCAAGCGCCCGGTATTCGCTACGGTTCTCAGCCTGCTGATTGTGGTGTTCGGGGTGGCGGCACTGATGGAACTGCCCGTTCGGGAGTATCCTGACATTGACCCACCCATTGTGTCGGTGTCCACCGACTACACTGGTGCTGCGGCTGAAGTGGTCGATACCCAGATCACCCAGGTGATTGAAGGTGCGATCAGTGGCATTGAGGGTATTCGTTCCATCGAGTCATCCACTGAGCAAGGTGAATCCCGAACGTCCATCGAATTCAACACTTCTCGCGATATCGATGTTGCAGCGAACGATGTCCGCGATGCAGTTGCCCGTGTGGCCAACCAGTTACCCGATGAAGCAGATGCCCCCAGGGTTCGTAAGGCGGACTCCGATGCCCGGCCGATGATGTGGGTAACGCTGCTCAGTGATGTATGGGACAGCGCAGAACTCAGCGATTTCGCCGATCGGGTGCTGGTCGACCGGTTGTCGGTGCTCGATGGTGTAGCCGATGTTCGAATTGGTGGCGAGCGCCGATACGCCATTCGGGTGTGGCTCGACCGGGAGCGCCTGGCGGCCAGAAACATCACGGTGGCGGAGGTAGAGCGCGCACTCCGGGACAACAACGTTGAATTACCGGCGGGGCAGGTGGATTCGTCTACCCGCAACTTCACGGTAAGGGCGGAAGGTCGCTTGTCCAGTGTTGAAGAGTTCCGCAACCTGGTGGTGCGCCGTGACGGCAATGATTTGCTGCGGTTGGGCGAAGTCGCCAATATCCAGATGGGTGTGGAATCTGACATCAGTCGGTTGCGGGCCAACGGGAAAACCGCCATTGGCCTGGGCATTATCCGGCAATCCAAAGCCAATACCGTGGCGGTATCGGATGCGGTGCGTGCCGAACTTGAGCGGATTCGGGACACGCTTCCACCGGAAGTCTCACTTGCGGAAAGCTACGACGAATCCATCTTTATCCGTGCCTCCATCAAAGAGGTGTTGATCACCCTGGGCATCGCCGTGTCTCTGGTGATTCTGGTGATTTTCCTGTTCCTGAGATCCTGGCGGGCCACGTTGATACCGGCCGTGACCATACCGGTGGCGGTGATCGGGGCGTTTATCGGCCTGGGTTTCCTGGGGTTTTCCATCAACGTGCTTACGTTGCTGGCGATTATCCTTGCCATCGGCCTGGTGGTGGATGATGCCATCGTGATGCTGGAAAACATCCAGCGGCGCATTGATGAAGGAGAACCACCGCTGTTGGCAGCCTATCGCGGTGCCAAGCAGGTGGCTTTCGCGATCATTGCCACCACACTGACACTGATTGCTGTGTTCGTGCCCATTTCGTTTATGGGCGGCAACGTTGGCCGGCTGTTCGCCGAGTTTGGCTTCACCCTGGCGGCTGCCGTGATCTTTTCAAGCCTGGTTGCGCTGACGCTGGCCCCGATGCTGTGCTCGAAATGGCTCCAGCACAGCCCGGAATCCGAAGAAGGCCACCGCCTGTGGGCATTCAGCGAGAAAGTGCTCAATGGCCTGACCAATGGCTATAAAAAAACTGCTGACATTCTCCCTGAATCAGCCGGGTTTGTTGTTGGGCCTGGGTGTGGCTGGCCTGATCATCGCCACCGTCATTTTCCCGCGCCTGCCGCAGGAACTTGCGCCTACGGAAGACCGGGGGGTAATCATCATGCCCACCAGCGCCCCGAGGGGGTCGACCGTTGAATACACCGACCACTTTGTCCGCCAGGCGGAGACGCAATTACTGCCGTACCTGGACGAAGGCATTGCTGCCCGCTTCCTGTCGATTGTCGGTTTCCGGGAGGAAGAAGATAACGCCTTTATGATCATGGGCCTGACCCATTGGGATAACCGCGACATCAAACAGCAGCAGGTAACCAGTGACATCCGGCAGAAGCTGGCGGATATTTCCGGTGTACGGATTAACGTGATCAACCCGCCGGGCCTTGGCCAGCGAGGCTTCAATCAGCCTGTTGAATTTGTGGTGGCCGGGCCGGATTACGAATCGGTACAGGCCTGGAGTGAAGAGATCGTCGAACGGGCGAAAGAGAACCCGAACCTGATCAATGTGGATACCGATTTTGAGCTGACCCGGCCGGAGCTGCGGTTGAATATTGATCGGGACAGGGCGGCGGACCTGGACATTACCGTTCAGGATGTTGGTCTGACCCTGCAAACCATGCTGGCTTCCCGGAATGTGACCACCTATGTGGATCGGGGTCGCGAGTACGATGTCATCATTCAGGCTGACGACGCCAACAGGGCAACGCCGGGGGATCTTGAGCAGATCTTTCTGCGGCCGCGAGAGGGCGGCGAGCTGATTCCAATCAAGGCTCTGGTATCGGTGGAAGAAATCGGCGCCAATCCGGATCTGCGGCGTATTGATCGACTGCCGGCGGTGGTTATCAGTGCTTCCCTGGCGGATGGTTACGATCTGGGCTCGGCGCTGACCTACTTGAATAATCTGGCTGTGGATAACCTGCCGCCGGAGGCCCGGCTCAGCTACAAGGGCCTGTCCCGGGAGTTTCAGGATTCGTCCGCCGCTATCTATCTGACCTTCGGCCTGGCGTTTATCATCGTGTTCCTGGTGCTGGCGGCCCAGTTCGAGAGCTGGATTCACCCGTTGATCATCATGTTGTCCGTGCCGCTGGCCGTGACCGGGGCGCTCATTGCGTTGGCCTGGTCTGGGATCAGTCTGAACATTTACAGCCAGATCGGCATTATCATGTTGCTTGGGTTGATGGCCAAGAACGGCATATTGATTGTGGAGTTTGCCAACCAGTTGCGGGACAAGGGTTACGAGGTGCGAGACGCGATTCTTGAGGGTGCCACCCTGCGTTTCCGTCCTGTTTTGATGACCACTATTTCCACAGTGTTCGGCGCCGTACCACTGGTCATTGCTACCGGCGCCGGTGCGGAAAGCCGGGCGGCCATCGGTATGGTGATTCTCGGTGGGCTGGTGTTCGCCACGACGCTGACGCTGTTCATCATTCCGGTGTTGTACAACCTCCTGGCGCGATTCGCCAAGTCGTCCAACGCGGTGGAAAAGGAGCTGGAGCGCCTGGCGTCCGGGTCCGCCGGAGGGTCCGGATTGGCGGCAAACCCCGGCAAGCGGGCTGACGACTTCTGAACCAGGGGCGGCCGGGTGTTATCCGGCCGCCCCTCTGGTATAACAGGCTTTTTAGCCTTAGAAGCGTCGACAAACTTGTGCCAGGGAAGCAGCTCGTATGGGTCAACACAGTCAGTTCCGGTTATTGGGCCAACGGCGGTTTTTGCCGTTCTACCTGACCCAGTTCTCCGGCGCCTTTAACGACAACCTCTACAAAAACGCCCTGTTGCTTCTGATTACCTTTCAGGCCGGTGGTCTGATGGGGTTGTCTGTGAATGTGGTGGTCAACATCGCTGCGTTCCTGTTCATCCTGCCGTTCTTCCTGTTTTCCGGTATCGCCGGCCAGATGGCTGACCGCTATGAAAAGGCCGTGATCATCCGCAACGTTAAAGCCGCGGAAATTGGCATCATGCTGGTGGCCGCCACGGGCCTCTGGTTTGGCTGGTACGAGTTGCTGCTGGTGTTGTTGTTCCTGATGGGGGTGCAGTCCACCTTCTTCGGTCCGGTCAAGTATTCGATTCTGCCCCGAGTGCTGACCGATGACGAACTGGTTGGCGGCAATGGCCTGGTCAGCATGGGCACCTTTGTCGCGATCTTGCTGGGCACCATTGCTGCGGGCTTGATCATGGGGGCTGACCAGGCGGCGAAAGTCACCGCCGTTGGTGTGGTGGTAATGGCGGTGCTCGGATATCTTGCGGCCCGGCAAGTACCCAATACCCGGGATGAATCGCCAGGTGTTCGGGTCCGGTTCCGGCCGCTGCTGGAAACCTGGCGGCTGATGTCGGTGGCGGCGGAACGTCGCCAGGTACTGTGGGCGATTCTGGCCATCTCCTGGTTCTGGTTTCTGGGCGCCGCCTACCTGACCCAGTTCCCCAACTTCGCCAAAACCTGGCTGGCCGGGGATGAAACCGTGGTTACCCTGTTGCTGGCGATGTTTATCGTGGGTATTTCCATCGGCTCCATGCTGTGTGAGCGGCTGACCAAACACCGGATCACCCTGTCGCCGGTACCCTGGGGGGCGCTGGGCCTGACGCTGCTGGGCATCGACCTGTTCTTCGCGGTACCCGCAGACCCCAGCCCCTCTACCTGGCTGAGTCTGATCACCGAGCCTGTGTATATCCGGGTATTGCTGGATCTGGTGGGGATTGGCATCTGTGGCGGGCTGTTTATCGTGCCCCTGTACGCCTTTATCCAGCACGAAACCCCGGATCACAAGCGGGCGCGCATCATCGCTGCCCTGAACGTGATCAACTCCCTGTTCATGGTGTGCAGTGCCCTGGCAGGCATCGTGGTTCTGGGTGTGTTTGAGCTGGGAATCCCCGGGTTTTTCCTGATGTTGTCACTGACTAACGGGTTGGTGTGGGTGAGTGTGTTGGGGCTGAGGCGCCGGGCCGAAAAATCTGTGGATAATTAATTGGAAAACCTACGGATAAGCCCGGAATAAAACTTTTTATTGCTATAAAAAACAGATAGTTGCCATCATTTTTAAGCGTTGAAAAAGTGATCAGGTATGTGGATAACTTTCTTGAAAACTTTTCTGAGAAGCTGCTGACAACTGACTGAAAAGCAAAAAGTTTCGGTTTTTACCTAGCCTAAGCCCCGGGTTTATCCACCGGAATTCTGGGCTCCCGCCGCCGGGATGCTTTTCGCCGGGGCGATATCTGGTTAAAATTTGCACATTCAGACTGCAATTTCGCCGGCGAGGCGTTATACTCGCCGCCCTGTTTTCATACCCTTTTTTAAAGCCCGATTTCCGAGGTGTAGTGTGGAGTTTCCGACCCGTTTCGATGTCATTGTCATTGGTGGTGGCCATGCCGGTACTGAAGCCGCCCTGGCAGCCGCGCGCATGGGTTCGCAAACCCTGCTGCTGACCCACAACATTGAGACTCTGGGGCAGATGTCCTGTAACCCCGCCATCGGGGGGATCGGCAAGAGCCACCTGGTGAAGGAAATCGACGCCTTGGGCGGGGCCATGGCCCGGGCTACCGATAAAGCCGGTATCCAGTTTCGTGTGCTGAACAGCCGTAAGGGCCCGGCGGTGCGTGCCACCCGCGCCCAGGCTGACCGGATTCTGTACAAGGCGGCGATTCGCCATACCCTGGAAAACCAGCCCAACCTGACCCTGTTCCAGCAGGCCGCCGATGACCTGATTGTGGAAAACGACCAGGTGGTGGGCGTGGTTACCCAGACCGGTATTCGCTTCAACGCCAAAACCGTCGTGCTGACCACCGGTACCTTCCTCGGCGGCGTTATCCACATCGGTATGCAGCACCACGCCGGTGGCCGCGCCGGCGATGCGCCGGCCAATGCGCTGGCCAAACGCCTGCGGGAGTTGCCGTTCAACGTTGGCCGCCTGAAAACCGGTACCCCGCCGCGCATCGATGCCCGTACCGTGGATTTTTCAGTGATGCAGCAGCAGTGGGGCGACGACCCGACACCGGTGATGTCTTTCATCGGCAGCCGTGACGAGCACCCTGAGCAAATCTGTTGTTATGTCACCCGCACCACCGAAGAAACCCACGACATTATCCGCAGTGGTTTTGACCGCTCGCCCATGTTCGCCGGTAATATCGAGGGCGTGGGCCCGCGCTACTGCCCGTCCATTGAAGACAAGGTCAACCGCTTCGCCGACAAGGATTCGCACCAGATTTTTGTCGAGCCCGAGGGCCTGACCACCAACGAGTTGTACCCGAACGGCATTTCCACCAGCCTGCCGTTTGATATCCAGCTCAAGGCCGTGCGCTCCATTCCCGGTTTTGAAAACGCCCACATCCTGCGCCCGGGTTATGCCATCGAGTATGACTACCTGAACCCCCAGGATCTGCGCCATACCCTGGAAACCAAATTTATCCAGGGCCTGTACTTCGCTGGCCAGATCAACGGCACCACCGGCTATGAAGAAGCCGGCGCCCAGGGCTTGCTGGCGGGCATCAACGCCGCCTTGCGAGCTCAGGAGAAAGCCGAATGGTATCCGCGCCGGGACGAAGCCTACCTCGGCGTACTGGTGGACGACCTGATCACCATGGGGACCAGCGAGCCCTACCGCATGTTCACCAGCCGTGCCGAATACCGGCTGATCCTGCGGGAAGACAACGCCGACCTGCGCCTGACTGAAACCGGCCGCAAGCTGGGGCTGGTGGACGACGAACGCTGGCAGAAGTTCAGTGACAAGTGCGAAGGCATCACCAAAGAGCGCAGCCGCCTGGAAAGCACCCGCATTCACCCGAACACCGAGGCCGGTGAACGTGCCAATGGCTACCTGAAACAGCCGATGACCCGGGACCAGTCCCTGGCCGAGCTGCTGCGCCGCCCGGAAATCGCCTATCAGCACATTGCCGAGATCGGTGCCGATCAGGCAGACGATCCGAATGTGGCTGAGCAGGTAGAGATCGAGATCAAGTACGAAGGCTACATCTCCCGCCAGGCCGATGAAATCGAGCGCCTGCGCCGGAATGAGAACACCGCATTGCCGGTGGATCTGGACTATGAGGTGATTGGGGGCTTGTCGAACGAGATCAAGCAGAAGCTGCAAACCGTAAGACCGGAAACCGTCGCCCAGGCCTCACGCATCCAGGGTGTCACGCCGGCCGCGGTGAGCCAGATTCTGGTGCACCTGAAAAAGCGGGACCTGCTGAGAAAGCAGAGCGCCTGAGATGACTTATCCACAATGGCCAGGCCAGCTGAGCGACGGCCTGGCGGCGATGAATCTGTCCCTCAGCGAAAGCCAGCAGCAACAGTTGCTGGCTTTTCTCGCATTGCTGAATAAATGGAACAAGGCCTACAACCTGACCGCCGTGCGGGATGAGCGGGTGATGGTGTCACGGCAATTGCTTGACAGCCTGAGCATTCTGCCATGGGTGACCACCGACCACCTGCTGGATGTTGGCGCCGGGGGTGGCCTGCCCGGTATCCCTCTGGCCATTGTGTTCCCGGAAAAACGCTTTACCCTGCTTGACAGCAATGGCAAGAAAACCCGGTTCCTGAACCAGTGTGTGCTTGAACTGGGGCTAGGCAACGTTGAGGTAATTCATGGCCGGGCGGAAGACTGCCAGCCGGATCAGCCATTCACCCAGATCAGCAGCCGGGCCTTTACCGCCCTGGAGAACCTGGTGACCTGGTGTGGCCAGTTGCTTGCGAGTGAGGGTGAGTTCCTTGCCATGAAAGGCCAGTATCCGGATGATGAAGTAGCTGCCCTTCCGGCCGGCTGGCAGGTAGAATCCAGCCATTCCCTGAAGGTGCCCGGTGCAGATGGCGAGAGGCACTTGCTGATCGTCACCCGGGCTGAGTAAACCCGCTAACCCCAAGAGCAGGAGGCAAAGCATGGCGCGCGTGATTGCTGTGACCAATCAGAAAGGCGGTGTGGGCAAAACCACCACCTGCGTCAATCTTGCCGCGTCTCTTGCCGCCACCAAACGCCGGGTGCTGCTGGTGGATATGGACCCCCAGGGTAACGCCACCATGGGCAGCGGTGTCGACAAGAATAGCCTGCAGTTGTCCGGTTACGACGTGCTCACCAAACGTGCCAGCGCTGCCGAAGTGATTGTCAGGGCTGAGGCCTCCGGTTTTGACATACTGCCCGCCAACGGCGACCTGACCGCGGCGGAAGTGGAACTAATGAACGAAATCGGTCGGGAGCACCGGCTGCGCCTGACCCTTAACACCGTTCGCGAGAATTACGAATACATCCTCATCGATTGCCCGCCGTCCCTGAACCTGCTGACCGTCAATGCCCTGTCGGCGTCGGATTCAGTGCTCATCCCCATGCAATGCGAATACTACGCACTGGAAGGCCTGGCTGCGTTGATGAACACCGTGGAGCAGATAAAGGAAACGGTGAACCCGAATCTTGAGGTCGAAGGCATCCTGCGCACCATGTACGACCCGCGCAACAGCCTGACCCTGGATGTCTCCGGTCAGCTTAACGAGTATTTTGGTGACAAGGTCTACCGGGCGGTTATCCCACGCAACGTGCGCCTGGCTGAAGCACCGAGTTACGGTATGCCGGCGCTGGCCTACGACCGGGCCTCCAAAGGCGCCATTGCCTATCTGGCCCTGGCCGGAGAAATGGTGCGCCGGCACGGATCGAAAAAGACATCCGCCGCGGTTGCGGTGTAACATAGATCGCCGTCAGGCGACCATGCATCCACCATTTCAACAGGAAGAATGACAACCACCATGGCGGCGAAGAAACGAGGTTTGGGCGAACGCGGTTTGGGGGCACTGCTTCAGGGTTCCAAAGTAAACCTGAACCAGGAACCCGGTAATCACGATGGAGAACTGCGGGACATTCCCGTGGATCTGATCCAGCGCGGACGTTATCAGCCCCGCCGTGACATGGACCCGGCCGCCCTGCAGGAACTGGCCGACTCCATTCGCCAACAGGGCGTGATGCAGCCGGTGGTGGTTCGCCCCATCGCGGAAGGCCGTTATGAACTGATTGCCGGTGAACGCCGCTGGCGCGCTACCCAGATAGCCGAACTGGACCGTATTCCCGCCATTATCCGCGATGTGCCCGATGAGGCCGCCATTGCCATGGCGCTGATCGAGAACATCCAGCGGGAAAACCTCAATCCGATCGAAGAAGCCTTCGCCCTGCAACGCCTGCAGGAAGAATTCGGCCTGACCCAGGCCCAGGTGGCAGAAGCGGTGGGTAAATCCCGCACCACCATCACCAACCTGTTGCGCCTGATTGGCCTCACCGAAGATGTCCGGACCATGCTGGAACACGGTGACCTGGAAATGGGCCATGGCCGCGCCATGCTCACCCTGCCGCCAGAGCAGCAGATGCAGGTGGCCCGCCAGGTGGTGGCCAAGTCGCTGTCGGTACGCCAGACCGAAGCCCTGGTGCGTCGGATTCAGCAGGAGAAGCCCGCGGCCGAAGAAACCGAAAGCAAGGGCCTCGACCCCAATATTCGCGCCCTGCAGGACGACCTTTCAGACCGCCTTGGTGCCCGGGTTGCGATCAACCATGGCAAACGGGGAAAGGGCAAAGTGGTGATCGAATACAGTTCACTGGATGAGTTGGATGGTATTCTGGGCCATATCCGCTAAGTCAGCCGGATAATCGGGAAAAATCATCCTAAAGTCCCGCTTTTCGCATTAAACACCACATGTGGTTGCTCCGGAGGTTGCAGAACACAACTTGTGTTATCTGCTATCAAATCTTGAATCGATCTGGTTAAAACTTGGCCAATTTTTCGGCCGAGTTGTGTTGAACAGCTATCGGTTAACACATATAATTCCGCGCGCTTGGAATGACAGCTGGTGACATGACACGTTCGAAGAAAGCCATCATGCGTTTGCCGCTCCTGAAGTGGCTGGTTATCGAGATGGCGGCTCTGGTCACTATCAGTCTGTTGTGGTTGTTTGAAAGTCGTTTGGCCGGGTATTCCGCGTTTATCGGCGGTCTTATTTTTGTCATACCAAACGCGTATTTTGCTCACCGGATGTACCGGTACCAAGGCGCCCGACACGCGCGCCTGATGGTGGGCAACATGTTCAGGGCAGAAGGCATCAAGCTTGCCCTTACCGCAGTGGGTTTTGCGGCAGTTTTCATCTTGATGGAGCCAGTACATGTGCCGGCTCTGTTATTCACTTTTGCTGTAATGGTTGTTCTCAGTGGCGTGCTGCGCTTCCTGATTCAACCTCAAAGACAGCTATAGACTGGACGTGAGAGCAGTATGGCAGCTGATACCCCAGTAGAATATATACAACACCACCTTCAGAACCTCACTTACGGCAAGCTCCCCGCCGGTTATGAGAGGGTCGATCCCTACACCAATGATGTCACCGTGTTGCAGGAGGCCTCCTGGACGTTTGCGCGTACTTCGGCCGAAGCAACCGATATGGGCTTCATGGCGTTCCACGTGGACACCCTGGGCTGGTCCATCTTTATGGGCATCCTGTTCCTGACCATTTTCCGTATGGTTGCCAAGCGGGCCACCAGCGGCGTGCCCTCCGGGCTCCAGAACGTGGTCGAAATGACCGTCGAATTTGTTCAGACCATCGTTCGTGATGGCTTCCACGGCAGGAACCCGGTCATCGCGCCGCTGGCCCTGACCATGTTTGTCTGGATCTTCCTGATGAACAGCCTGAAGCTGATTCCGGTGGACTTTATCCCCCAGATTGCCCACGCGCTGGGTCTTGAATACTTTAAGATTGTACCGACCACCGATCCCAATGGTACCTTCGGTATCTCCATCGGTGTGTTCCTGCTGATCATCTTCTACAGCATCAAGGTAAAAGGTGCTGGCGGCTTCGCCAAGGAACTGTCCTTCACACCGTTCAACCACTGGGCGCTGGTACCCTTTAACCTGGTACTGGAAATCCTGGGCCTGCTGACCAAGCCGCTGAGTCTTGCGCTGCGTCTGTTTGGTAACATGTACGCCGGTGAGGTAGTGTTCATTCTTATCGCGATTCTGCCGTTCTGGGTGCAGTGGACGCTGAACGTGCCCTGGGCGATTTTCCACATCCTGGTGGTAACGCTGCAGGCCTTTATCTTCACAACGCTGGCGGTGGTTTATCTGAGTCAGGCACACGAAGATCATTAACGGACAGTACAGAAGAAGTTTCGTAAAACCTGGATTGTGAAATCCCAAATTAACCTTTAATAAACTGAAAGCTAAGGAGTTTTAAATGGAAATCGTATTCATCGCAGCTGCTATCATCCTGGGTTCTGGCGCTCTGGCCACCGGTATTGGCTTCGCTCTGCTGGGCGGCAAACTGCTCGAGTCTTCTGCTCGTCAGCCTGAAATGGCTCCGCAGCTGCAAACCAAGACCTTCATCATGGCTGGTCTGCTTGACGCTGTTCCGATGATCGGTGTTGGTATCGCGATGTACCTGATCTTCGTTGTAGCTGGTTAATTACACCCGAGAAGCCAGGGCGCTGCTCACTTGAGTTGAGGACGCGCCCGGTTTTCCGGAAACCAGGACGCAACGAATAGCAAGAGGTATATTGCCGTGAATATAAACCTTACGTTGATAGGGCAAGCGATTGCCTTCGCTATTTTCGTCTGGTTCTGCGTCAAATATGTGTGGCCGCCCATCACGGCTGCCATGGAAGCGCGCCAGAAGAAAATTGCCGACGGCCTTTCTGCCGCAGATCGGGCATCCCTCGATCTGGAACTCGCGCAGGAAAAAGCCTCCAAAGAATTGCAAAAAGCAAAACAGGAAGCTGCAGCCCTGATTGACCAGGCCAACAAGCGTGCCGCCCAGATTGTGGAAGCGTCTAAAGACGATGCCCGCAAAGAAGGCGAAAAGCTTATTGAGCAGGCCAGGGCCGAAATTCAACAGGAGCGTGTTCAGGCTCGCGACGCACTGCGCAAAGAAGTAGCGGTTCTTGCCGTTGCCGGTGCCGAGAAGATCCTGGAAACCTCTGTAGATGCCAAAGCTCACAGCGAGATGCTGGACAAGCTGGCCGCAGAACTCTAAACGAGGGTCATCATGGCACAACTGACTACGTTAGCCCGACCCTACGCGAAAGCCGTATTCGATGCCGCTAAAGAACAGAATGCCGTTGATCAGTGGGATCAGGCACTGGCTTTTGCAGGTCTGGTCGCGGCTGACCAAGAGGTAGCGAACATCCTGGCCAATCCCGGCCTGTCTGAGCAACGCAAGGCGGAACTCTTCGCCGATTGTTTCGAAGAGCCCCTGCCTGAAGCACTCAGAAATTTCCTGTTGATTCTTGCTGAAAACAAGCGTCTAGCGCTGTTGCCGGAAGTTGCTACGCTGTTCAGTCTGTATCGCGCGGATCTTGAGCGCACCGTCAAACTGGCGGTGAACACAGCGTTCGAACTGTCTGCCGACGAACAGCAGAAGTTGATCAAAGCACTGTCCGAAAAGCTGGAGCGCAAGGTTGAGCTTGAAACCGCGGTGGATCAGTCCCTGATCGGCGGCGTGGTAGTACGCACAGGCGACCTGGTTATCGACGCTTCAGTCCGTGGCAAGCTGGCCAGAATGGCCAAGGCTCTGGGCTCCTGATTTCAGCACAAGGTTTGAGGACAAAGGCATGCAGCAACTGAATCCATCCGAGATCAGTGACATCATCAAGAAGAGAATCGAGAAACTCGACATCTCTTCCGAAGCAAAGAACGAAGGTACGATCCTGTCGGTATCTGACGGCATCGTATTGATCCACGGTCTGGCCGACGTTATGTACGGCGAGATGATTGAATTTGCCAACGGCACCTACGGCATGGCTCTGAACCTGGAGCGTGATTCTGTTGGTGCGGTGGTACTGGGCGACTTCGAAGGTCTGGCCGAAGGTCAGAAAGTTCGTTGTACCGGCCGTATCCTGGAAGTGCCGGTTGGTAACGAACTGCTGGGCCGTGTGGTTGACTCTCTGGGTAACCCGATCGACGGTAAGGGCGAGCTGGGTAACAGCCTGACCTCTCCGGTTGAGAAGGTTGCACCTGGCGTTATCGCCCGTCAGTCCGTTGATGAGCCGGTACAGACTGGCTTGAAAGCCATCGACACCATGGTTCCCATCGGTCGTGGCCAGCGTGAGCTGATCATCGGTGACCGTCAGATCGGTAAGACCGCTGTAGCGATTGACGCGATCATCAACCAGAAGAACACCGGCATCAAGTGTATCTACGTTGCCGTCGGCCAGAAGCAGTCTTCCATTGCCGCGGTTGTGCGCAAGCTGGAAGAGCACGGCGCCATGGACCACACCATCGTGGTTGCCGCCGGTGCCGCTGATCCTGCCGCCATGCAGTTCCTGGCTCCGTACTCCGGTACGTCCATGGGTGAATTCTTCCGTGACCGCGGTGAAGACGCTCTGATCGTATACGACGACCTGTCCAAGCAGGCTGTTGCTTACCGTCAGATCTCCCTGCTGCTGCGTCGTCCGCCAGGACGTGAAGCATTCCCGGGTGACGTTTTCTATCTGCACTCCCGTCTGCTGGAGCGCGCTTCCCGCGTTAACGCTGACTACGTTGAGCAGTTCACCAACGGTGAAGTGAAAGGCAAGACCGGTTCTCTGACCGCGCTGCCGATCATCGAAACCCAGGCTGGTGACGTTTCTGCGTTCGTACCGACCAACGTGATCTCCATCACCGATGGTCAGATCTTCCTGGAAACCAACCTGTTCAACTCCGGTATCCGTCCGGCCATGAACGCCGGTATCTCCGTATCCCGGGTAGGTGGTGCAGCCCAGACCAAGATCATGAAGAAGCTCGGCGGTAACATCCGTCTGGCCCTGGCCCAGTATCGGGAACTGGCGGCATTCGCCCAGTTCGCTTCCGATCTTGACGAAGCAACCCGTCGTCAGCTGGAGCACGGTCAGCGCGTTACCGAGCTGATGAAGCAGAACCAGTACAGCCCGATGACCGTTGCGGAAATGGGTACCGTACTGTTCGCAGCAAACGAAGGCTTCCTGGACGATGTTGATGTAAACAAGGTTGTGAAGTTTGAAGCACAGCTGCTGGACTGGATGCGTTCCGAGCAGAAAGAGCTTCTCGACAAGATCGGCCCCGAGGGCAACTTCAACGACGACATCACCGCTGGCCTGAAAGCTGCTCTGGAGAAATTCAAGACCACTCAGAGCTGGTAAATCCACTGGGCCCGCCATTGTGCGGGCCTGCTGGTCCCTTTGAGTGTCTAACTTGAAAAGGCAGTGACTTATGGCCGTCGGAAAAGAAATACGTAACCAGATCGGAAGCATCAAGAGCACGCAGAAGATCACCTCCGCCATGGAAATGGTGGCGGCGAGTAAAATGCGTAAAGCTCAGGACCGTATGCAGGCAACTCGCCCATACGCCGAAAAGATGCTGCAGGTAATCGGACACATTGCCAAGTCCAACAAGGATTACCGTCATCCGTTCATGCAGGAGCGTGAGGTCAAGCGGGTAGGCTACATTGTAGTTTCCTCCGACCGTGGCCTTTGTGGTGGTTTGAACACCAACCTGTTCAAACTGCTCGTTCGCGAAATGCGTGAATGGAAACAAAAGGGTGTTGAGACCGACATCTGCGCCATTGGGCAAAAAGGCGCGTCTTTCTTCCGTAACTACGGTGGCAACGTTGTAGCGGCGGTTACCCATATGGGTGACAACCCGTCTGCAAGTGAGCTGATTGGTAGCGTCAAGGTGATGCTCGATGGTTTCGAGCAGGGCAAGATTGATCGCCTGTACCTTGTGAGCAACGAGTTTGTGAATACCATGACTCAGAGCCCGCATTCGCTGCAGCTGCTGCCATTGCCGGAAGGTGATGACGAGGATGTAGGTCACCAGTGGGATTATCTCTATGAGCCGGATTCACGTCCGATTCTTGACGGGCTACTGCCACGTTATATCGAATCCCAGGTGTATCAGGGTGTGGTAGAGAATCTGGCCTGTGAACAGGCTGCCCGGATGATTGCCATGAAGAGCGCGACAGACAACGCCGGTGGCATCATCGATGAGCTTCAGCTGGCCTATAACAAGGCCCGCCAGGCAGCCATCACCCAAGAGATTTCGGAGATTGTGAGCGGCGCGGCATCTGTTTGATAACGCTCACAAACCTACTGGTTTTATTGACTACTAGATAACGAGGAACCGAGCATGAGTAGCGGACACATCGTTCAGATCATTGGCGCGGTTATCGACGTGGAATTCCCACGTGACTCCGTGCCAAGCGTTTATGACGCACTGCTGCTTGAAGGTGGCGAAACAACTCTGGAAGTCCAGCAGCAGCTGGGTGACGGCATTGTTCGTACCATCGCAATGGGCAGCACCGAAGGCCTCAAGCGTGGCCTGAAAGCTGAGAATACCGGCAAGCCGATTTCAGTACCCGTGGGCACCCAGACTCTGGGCCGCATCATGGACGTATTGGGCCGTCCGATCGACGAGCAGGGCGACATCGGTGAAGAAGAGCGTTGGGCTATCCACCGCAAAGCACCGGGCTACGCCGACCAGGCAGCGTCTGCTGACCTGCTGGAAACCGGCATCAAGGTTATCGACCTGATCTGCCCGTTCGCCAAGGGTGGTAAGGTTGGCCTGTTCGGTGGTGCCGGTGTAGGCAAAACCGTAAACATGATGGAATTGATCAACAACATCGCGAAAGAGCACTCCGGTCTCTCCGTATTCGCCGGTGTTGGTGAGCGTACCCGTGAGGGTAACGACTTCTACTACGAAATGAAGGAGTCTAACGTTCTGGATAAGGTTGCCATGGTTTACGGCCAGATGAACGAGCCCCCAGGAAACCGTCTGCGTGTGGCCCTGACCGGTCTCACCATGGCCGAGAAGTTCCGTGACGAAGGCCGTGACGTTCTGTTGTTCGTTGACAACATCTACCGTTACACCCTGGCCGGTACCGAAGTATCTGCACTGCTGGGCCGTATGCCTTCAGCGGTAGGTTACCAGCCGACTCTGGCGGAAGAGATGGGTCAGCTGCAGGAGCGGATCACCTCTACCAAGAACGGTTCTATCACCTCTATCCAGGCGGTCTACGTACCGGCGGATGACTTGACTGACCCGTCTCCGGCCACCACCTTCTCGCACCTTGACGCGACCGTGGTACTGAGCCGTGACATCGCCTCCAAGGGTATCTACCCGGCGATCGATCCGCTCGACTCCACCTCCCGTCAGCTGGACCCGCTGGTGATCGGCGAGCAGCACTACAACGTTGCCCGTGGTGTTCAGAACGTTCTGCAGCGTTACAAGGAACTGAAAGACATCATCGCGATCCTGGGTATGGACGAGCTGTCTGAAGAAGACAAGCTGACCGTGGCCCGTGCCCGTAAGATCGAGCGCTTCCTGTCTCAGCCGTTCCACGTAGCGGAAGTATTTACCGGTTCCCCGGGTAAGTACGTGTCTCTGAAGGAAACCATCGCCAGCTTCGAAGGCATCCTGAACGGTGACTACGACGACATGCCGGAGCAGGCCTTCTACATGTGCGGTGGCATCGAAGAGGCAATCGAGAAGGCTAAGGCAATGAAAGCGAAAGAAGGCAAGTAAATTACCTTCTTCCCTTTCTGACCCAAGAGGCGTAAGAAATGGCTATGACCGTACATTGTGACGTCGTAAGTGCCGAAGAAAAAATCTACTCGGGCCTGGTGGAGATGCTGATCGCCACCGGAACCGAGGGTGAGCTAGGCATCCAGCTTGGCCATGCTCCGCTGCTGACCGAGCTCAAGCCCGGCTCAGTGCGGATCATCAAGCAGGGTGGCGCCGAGGAGATTCTGTACGTATCCGGTGGTTATCTGGAAGTACAGCCGAACCTGGTGACCCTGATGGCTGATACCGCAGTTCGTGCCAAGGATGTGGACGAAGCGGCAGCCCTGGAGGCCCAGAAGCAAGCCGAGAAGGCACTGGCGAACAAGACAGGCGAGTTCGAGTACTCCCGTGCTGCCGCCGAGCTGGCAGAAGCCGCCGCTCAGCTGCGCACCATCCAGAAACTGCGCAAGCACCTGCGCTAAGCAGGGTTTGTGTCAGGGCCCGGACTGGCCTGACCGTGAACCGCATCCGCAGGTGGATAACCAGCCACACCCGCAAGGGCAAGGCCGGTTATTCACCGGGACGCGGTTTTTTATTTTGAGATTCACCACCAGATTGGAGCGTACCGCCCCATGAGCCCATTACACGTTGTGATCCTGGCGGCCGGCCAGGGCTCCCGAATGAAATCGGCGCTACCCAAGGTATTACACCCGGTGGCCGGCAAGGCCATGCTGCATCACGTGATTGATACCGCAAAGCAGCTGGGGGCGGAGAAAATTCACACGGTAATCGGCCACGGTGCAGATCGGGTGCGGGCATCACTGCACGAACCCTCGGTGAACTGGGTGATGCAGACCGAGCAACTGGGTACCGGCCATGCCGTGGCCCAGGCCTTGCCGGATCTGCCGGACGACGCCCGGGTACTGGTGCTCTACGGCGATGTGCCGTTGACCCGCAAAGACACCCTCGACGCCATGGTCAGTGACCTGGACGATGGTAATCTGGCCCTGCTGACTGTGGATATGGACAACCCTCACGGCTATGGCCGGATCGTTCGTAACGCCGAGGGCCAGGTGCAGGCGATTGTGGAGCAGAAAGACGCCACCGCCGAGCAGCAAGATATCCAGGAGGTAAACACCGGTATCCTGGCCGTTTCTGCCCGGCACCTGAAAAGCTGGCTACCCACGCTATCCAACAGCAACGCCCAGGGTGAATACTACCTGACCGACATCATCGCTATGGCTGTTGACCATGGCTTGTCCGTCACGGTGTCTCAGCCCCTGAACCCGTTTGAAGTGCAGGGCGTGAATAACCGCCTGCAACTGGCGGAGCTGGAGCGTTGGTACCAGCGCCAGCAGGCAGAAAGGCTGATGACCGAGGGAGCTACCCTGGCAGACCCGGCCCGGGTGGATGTACGCGGTGAGCTGACCATTGGTAACGACCTGTGGATTGATGTGAACGCGGTGTTTGAGGGTAAAGTCAGCCTTGGCAGCAACGTGGTGATCGGTCCGAACTGTGTGATCAAGGATTCCACCATTGCTGATGGCGCTGAAATCAAAGCCAACAGCGTGCTTGAAGGTGCGATTGTAGGCGCCAATGCCCAGATTGGCCCGTTCGCCCGCCTGCGCCCGGGTACCGAACTGGCCGCCAATACCAAGGTGGGCAACTTTGTCGAAACCAAGAAAGCGGTAGTAGGTGAGGGCAGCAAGATCAATCACCTGAGCTACGTGGGCGATGCCTCACTGGGTCGTAATGTGAATGTGGGTGCAGGCACCATCACCTGCAATTATGATGGGGTGAACAAGTTCAAAACCGAGATCGGCGACGGTGTGTTTGTGGGTTCCAACACCTCGCTGGTGGCGCCGGTGACAGTGGCGGCCGAGGCCACCATTGGTGCAGGTTCGACCATTACCCGCAACGTCGCTGAAAGCGAACTGGCGGTAGCCCGCGGCAAACAACGGAATATCGCAGGCTGGGAACGGCCCAAGAAAGCGTAACAACCGAATTAACTGACAGGTGATAACAGCATGTGTGGGATTGTAGGAGCGGTTTCCGAACGGGACGTCCAGGGTATTCTGCTGGAGGGGCTCCGCCGCCTTGAATACCGGGGTTACGACTCCGCCGGCATGGCCGTGATCAACGGCAAGCCGGAAGTGCAGCGTGCCCGGGAAGTCGGCAAGGTTGCCGCCCTGGCCGATGCCATCAGTGCCAATCCCCTGGCCGGGCATCTCGGTATCGCCCATACCCGCTGGGCCACCCACGGCGAGCCATCCCAGGTGAACGCCCACCCGCACATGTCTGGCGATCGCCTGGCCATTGTCCACAATGGCATCATCGAGAACTATCAGGAACTGCGGGAAGAGCTGAAAGCCGAAGGCTTTGAGTTCACCTCCCAGACCGACACCGAAGTCGTTGCCCATCTGATCGGCAAGAACTACAAGGCGGGCGGAAGCCTCTATAACGCCGTCAAGACTGCCATTAGCCGCCTGCGCGGCGCCTTTGCCCTGGCCGTGGTCCATGCCGACGAGCCGGACCACATGGTGGTGTGCCGTGAAGGCAGCCCGCTGGTGGTGGGTGTGGGTATCGGCGAAAACTTCATCGCCTCTGACCAGCTGGCGCTGCTGCCGGTCACCGACCGGTTCATGTTCCTGGAAGAAGGCGACATCGCCGATATCCGCAAGGACAAGATCGAGATTCACGATCGCGAAGGCCAGGCGGTTGAGCGCGCCATCAACCGTTTCGAACACGGTGCCGATTCCGCCGACAAGGGCGAGTACCGCCATTACATGCTCAAGGAAATCTACGAGCAGCCGAAAGTGATCAAGGCCACCATGGAAGGCCGGATTACCGCTACCCGGGTGCTGGAGCAAGCCCTGGGTACCGATGCCGAAAACCTGCTGGAGAACGTGCGCCACGTCCAGATCATCGCCTGTGGAACCTCTTATCATGCCGGCATGGTGGCCCGTTACTGGATTGAAGACCTGGCCGGCGTACCCTGTTCCGTGGAAGTGGCCTCCGAGTTTCGCTACCGCAAGCACGTGATCCAGCCTGATACCCTGTTCCTGTGCATTTCCCAGTCCGGTGAAACCGCCGACACCCTGGCCGCCCTGCGCCAGGCCAAGAAAGCCGGGTTCCGCGCGGCGTTGGCCATCTGCAACGTACCGGGCAGTTCCCTGGTGCGGGAATCCGACCTGGTGATCATGACCCAGGCCGGCCCTGAAATCGGTGTAGCCTCCACCAAAGCGTTCACCACCCAGCTGACCGCCCTGCTGATCTTCACCCTGGCCCTGGCCCGCCACAACGGCCTGAATGCCGAGCGGGAAGCCGACATCGTGAAAGCCATTCACCTCCTGCCCGGCCAGGTCAACGATGTGCTGGCCCTGGATGGTGAAATCGAGGAGATGTCCAAAGCCTTCATGGACAAGAACCACAGCCTGTTCCTGGGCCGGGGTTCCCAGTACCCGGTGGCCATGGAAGGGGCTCTCAAACTCAAGGAAATTTCCTATATCCACGCCGAAGCCTACCCGGCCGGCGAGCTGAAACACGGCCCCCTGGCCCTGGTAGACAGCGAAATGCCCGTGGTGACCGTGGCCCCCAACAACGACCTGGTGGAAAAGCTGAAGTCCAACCTGGAAGAAGTACGGGCCCGCGGCGGCGAATTGTTTGTATTCGCCGACAAGGCCGCAGACGTGAAGCCGGAAGAGGGCCTGCACGTGATGCAGATTCCCTCGGTACACGAAATCACCGCGCCGATCGTCTACACCGTGCCCCTGCAGTTGCTGTCTTACCACGTGGCGGTGCTCAAGGGCACCGATGTGGACCAGCCGCGCAACCTGGCCAAGAGTGTGACGGTGGAATAATCGCCTGGCTTGGAAAACTGAAAGCTGTGGGATAATAATAAAGTTGGTAACATAATAAAAGAGTTGGTAAGTTTATAATAAAGTTGGTAACTAGCGGCCTATGTGGCAAAGTCAGGCTATTCTCCTCGGGAGTGATAGGGAATGGCCAACTACAAACTCGACAAGAAAACCCAGAAGTGGATCAAAGAAGAACGTGGTAAAGGCAGCGGCAAGGATTACCATCCATGGCTGACCGTCAGAGACCTATCTTCCAGGGGGCGCTCGCATCGAGTGATGGGCCACCTGACAGGACGAACTCATCATTTCTTCTCCGATACAGAGTTAGCCGCGTTCCTGCTACTTGAATGGAATCCGGATGTAACCGACATCCGTGAACAGTTTCCTCTCCGAATAGAAGACACCTTCTCAGTGGCTGAGCAAGCCAATATTCGCCACCCCGAAGCAGGCGGATACCATCAGATCATGTCCAGCGATTTTGTGGTTGACCTTTCCACGCCTGCCGGGCCAAAGAGATTCGCCGTTCAGGTGAAAACCTCGCCCGACCTCATGGATTCGCGCACAGTCGAAAAACTGGAAATTGAGCGCCGGTATTGGAAACGTAAAGGCATCCCCTGGTATCTGATAACCGAGAAGCAGATGCCTCCTACCGTAATGGCAAATCTGGATCTGCTTTACTCGGCCCGGGTCCAAAGTGAGAGCCTGGAGATCCTATTCCAGAGTTTGCCAATCTATGTCGAGGTGTTGGCAAACAATCCTAATGCCAGGCTATCCGATGTCGGCATGATGGTTGACCATTCCTATTCACTGGAGCCAGGCACATCGCTGGCAAGATTACGGGCGCTGGCAGCTTTAAGGGCATTGACGTTTGATATATCCATTCCCTGGATCAAGCTGGTATCACAAGACCTAAAGGTGGTTGAGGACATCGCGCTGCTGAGGGCAAGTTATGCTGCGAATCAATGACGTCTTCCAGCTGGAGCAGGAGCGGCATCGCATATTGGCACTGGCGGACCAACACGTGCTCTGGATAAATATTGACTCAGATAAAGCATGGCCGGAGTTGGTAAGAACCGCTGAGATCGAACAATGGATACTTGATGAATCACTGCGCCGGGTAGAAGATCCCTATCAGGAGCTTGCTGCACTGGTCGTCGAACAAGGCAGTAAAGCCCAGGTGATTCGGGATCAGCGATATGAATTAATAGCTCCTCTGCTTGCTGATGAAGAAATTTATTACCGCAGTGGCAGGGGCCGGTTAGTCCAGTCGCGTAGCGACGAAACTAGCACACCCAGGAAATCGCTTTATAAAAACCTTCGGCAGTACTGGCAGCGCGGAGCAATGCCCAATGCTCTGTTACCGGATTACCGAAAATCCGGGGGAAAAGGCCAGAAAAAAATCTCCAAGAAGAAACTGGGTCGACCCCGGAAAATCTCACCGGGTACCGGGATTACCGTTGATGCCTCCATCGAAAAGATGTTCCGTGTGGTACTTGATACCTACTATGTGAACGACAAGGGCCATTCCCTGCCATACGCTCATAGACGATTCATCGACATGTTCGAGGCCGCCAACCCGGATGTGCGGCCCGAAGATTATCCAACAATTACTCAATTAAGATATTTCTATCACCGGGAGTATGAGAGCGCCGACCGCATTCGCCTAAGGGCAAACAAAATCTCCTACCAAAAAGATATTCGGCCCTTAATAGGGACTGCCACAGCAGGAGTGGTGGGGCCAGGCTCAAGGTATGAAATTGATGCAACGATTGCCGATGTTTACCTGTTATCGGCCGACCGGCAACGAGTCATCGGTCGTCCTACTCTTTATGTGGTAGTTGATGTTTTTAGCCGCATGGTGGCCGGCTTTTACATCGGTTTGGAAAACCCATCCTATGTGACGGCCATGAGTGCTTTGGCCACATCGATGTTAGACAAGTCCGAACTCTGTGCCCGTTATGGCGCGAAGATTACTCCGGAGCAGTGGCCAACCGTTGGCGTACCAGATGCGATTCTCGCTGACCGTGGGGAATTACTGGGGCACCAGATTGAATCTCTGGAAAAAGCATTTGGCGTGCGCATTGAGACCACTCCGCCATACCGGGGAGATGCAAAAGGCATTGTCGAGCGCTATTTCCGAACCCTCCAAGCAGAATTCAAGCCGTTTACGCCCGGTGTGGTGACAGGCACAAAAGTCAGAAAGCAGGGCGGAAAGGACTACAGGCTGGATGCAACGCTAACTCTGGACGATTTCACCCAAATCATGGTCGCCTCGATTCTTCACCGAAATCAATATGCCGTGCTGTCGAAGTACGACCGTGATCCGGATATGCCAAACGATATGGCGTTAACCCCGCTCAATATCTGGAATTGGGGCATAGAAAATCGAACCGGTCGGTTGAAGAACGTATCGGAACAAGCCCTGCGGATTGCTTTGTTGCCGCGTCAAAACGTCTATCTTTCGGATCTGGGGGTCAGCTGTTTTGGTGCGTACTACACATCGAAGGAGTTGTTGGCCTCCGGCTGGCTCCACCGTAACGGAGACCGCAGAGTCACCGGCCTTCAGGCAGCCTATGATCCTGCAGTGGCTGATCATATTTATCTGTTCCCGAAAAAAGACAGTTCCGAATACTGGGTATGTTTTTTGACTGATCGTTCGCGCCAGTTTCGCGGCAAGTCCATGTGGGAGTTATGGGCCAGCCAGGAAGAACAGCGAAAAGCCACGAGCGCCGCAAAAGTGGCCGAGACAACCAGTAAACGAGACCTGGAAAATCTGGTCAGCAACACTATCAAAAACGCTGAGCGTTCCCGCCCCGCCATCAACAAACAGAAATCCAAAGCCGAAACGGTCAGGGGGATACGCGATAATCGCAAGCAAGAGCGGGATGCTCAAAGGGCCGAACAGACAAAAGCCCGGCAGCCGGACAATAGCAAACCGAAATCTGATGTAACCTACCTACATGGTAAACCCGACGATGGGGCCTTCCCGGATTTTCTGGACGAGCTGTTTGGAGACGACGAATGACTTTACCTTCAGGCATGGTGACTGCCGTTTACCAGGACACGGGAATACCTTCATATCATGGAAATCCACTGATTGAGGCTTTACCACCAATTCCAGACCGTAAACAGCTTATAGCCGGTCTCAGTGAGACTATGGAGCTCCGACCAACGGAAATATACCTGGACGGTCAGACACGGGTTCATATCATTTCCCAGCTACTGGACGGTTTTTTTCAGCCGCTGGCACGCCATATCGAGCTTGAGTCAAAAGTCTCGATCATGCTGCGCCAGGGATATGTGGGTCGCAACATTGCCACTGGCGATCTCTCAGCTCATTTACAGAACGGCTATGAGCGCATCAAGAGTGGAGACTTGAAGGCATTCCGGTTTGATCATGTTGAGTCGACTGCGAAAAGCCTGGCGTTTATCGGGTGCTCTGGTTCCGGGAAAACCAGCTCTCTGAACCGTATTCTGGCAACGTATCCCCAGATGATTCACCACCCGGAACACAATTTCACGCAGATTGTCTTCCTGAAAATCGACTGCCCCCACGATGGTGCTCTTAAGAGCCTATGCCATAACTTCTTCCGGGAAATCGATTCCATTCTTGGAACAGATTATGTCCGGCGTTACGGAGAAAAACGCCACGGCGTAGAAACAATGATTGCGTTGATGTCGCAACTGGCAAACACCTATGCGATTGGCTTACTGGTCATCGATGAAATACAGCACCTGAATGTTCGTGCCTCCGGCGGTGCGGAGAAAATGCTGAACTTCTTCGTAACGTTGGTAAACGAGATCTCCGTGCCGGTGGTAATGGTCGGAACACCAAAGGCTCGACCTGTTTTTGAAACAGACCTGAGGTCTGCTCGGCGCGGGGCCGGCTTTGGATCAATATTGTGGGAACCCTTGCGCCAACCTGCGGCTGAAGAAAACATAGATCGAACCGAATGGGGCGCGTTCACGAAAAAGCTTTGGAAGTACCAGTGGCTGACCAAAGCCAGTGACACTATGCCGGATGATTTAAGGGATCTTTGGTTTGATCTGTCTCAGGGCATCATGGATGTCGTCATCAAGTTGTTCGTGTTGTCCCAGATCCGGGCGGTTGTAACAGGCACGGAACGAATCACGCCCAATATCATGAAAAAGGTTTACCACGACGAACTGAAGCCGATTCACCCGATGATGGAAGCTCTGCGTTCCGGAGACCCGAGCAAAATAGCCCAATACTCAGACCTCACGATCCCTGATGTGGATAAGAAGATTCTGGAGCTCAGTACCCTCCTGGAATCAAGCAAAGACCAGATCCGGAAATCCGTTCAGTACAACGGCAACGATCAGGCAATTCGGCTGCACAACCTGCTGGTTGATGTGGGCCATGAATCAGACCTTTTGGAACCGTTAATTCAACGAGCGCTCGAGGATCACCCTGACCTACAGCTGAAAGACCTGATGCCGATCATTCTTAAATGGTACAAGTCTTCCGAGCAGGCGCTACCGGTGACGGAAAAGCAAAAATTCAAATCGATCAAAGTGAAGGAATGGCACACCCTTGACTCAGATGATTTGCGCTTCATGCACTCTCAGGCGGCGAACGAAGACGAGATGCTGGATGCCGCACGTCAATCGGGTCTGGTTTTTAACAGCGACCAGTGGCTGGGTTCTGGTAACCAGGCATAGCTGCCATGCTGAACTTCCCGGTTCCGTACCCTGAAGAACTGATATATAGCACAGTGGCCAGGGCAGGCATTCGGGAGGGGATTATTAGCCCTAAGGAATTGCTGGATGACGTGTATGGTAATCGCAACGTCATTGCAACGCTGGATTTGCCCAATCAACTATCGAGGATTTCTCGGTGGTTGCCCTCTGATTATAGTGTTGAAGTGATTACCTACTGCCACACTCTATTCCCCTTGTATGCCCCATTTATACCGGAAGAACGCCGCAAACGGTGCCTGGCATGGATGGCTGAAGAATCCCGGGGTGCAGTACACCTCGCGATGGGCGTTGCCGCATCGCTTGTGAAGGTGCCTAGCCGTGTTCGATATTGTCCCGGGTGCCTCAAAGAGCAACAACGTACCTATGGAGAGTATTTTTGGAAGCGGGAGTGGCAGATAGCCGGAGTGGACTGTTGTGAAAAGCACGGCGAACTCGTACATACGGCCATTACCCGCCCCTTAGTCGATCAGCACCGCTATCATGGCGCTTCGCCAGACACTTGTCCGCTATTCCCTCAAAAACCTGCTCGTAACGAATCAGAGATGGTTCTGACTCAGGTTAGGCAGCTATTGGAACAACGACCAGCCGCTTCACCGAGTTGTGAACAGTGGTCCTCTCACTACCACCGGTTGGCTCAAAAGTCTGGTTTTATTCGCGGCCGGACTCACATTGATCATGCTGCGATTGCCGAGTCTGTTTCAGACCACTGGCCTGCGAGGTTTTTGCGCCGATATGGTTTGGGGATAGATCGGAATTCGGATTATTGCTGGCTACGAGGGATTTTCCGGAAACACCGGAAATCCTTCAGCTACCTCCAGCACATTATTGCTCACCACTCGTTGTTGCCTGAAGGATGGTCCATTACCGATGTTATTGACAGTGTCAGAGAGTTGCCCTTGCCCGTGCGACGAGATTCATCAGGGTCAAATGGGGAGGCACATATTGGGGCTAAACACGGTTTAACGCCAGATCAGCACGACTGGATAAAAATGCTGGCAGACCGGACACCGAAAAAAGCCCGGGCGGCGGCGCCGGCGCTTTACGCCCGGTTGTATCGGTACGATCGATTTTGGTTGAAGCAGGTAAATCAAGCTCAACCACGAACACAGGTTCTTAAAAGAAAACCGAGAGTTGATTGGCGGCAGCGGGACCGGCATTATTTAACCAAGCTTCGGGAAATTCTCAGGTTTTTGCGTGCGGCCCGTCGCGGCCCCCGGCATTCACAAACGTATTTGCTGAAACAACTGGGAAAGCTCTCCACGCTGGAAAAGAAACTCGACCGGTTGCCGCGAACCCGGCGACTGCTGGCACGTTATACCGAAAGCGTTCCCGAATACCAGGTACGGCGGCTGAGAAACGCTTGGTGGGAATTAAAGCAGGAATTCCATTACCCACCACGTTGGCGTTTAATCCGTCTAGCCGGGCTCAGTGAAACACGGCTTACCGACCAAGCACGGGATTACTTGCATGGCCTCGAAGAGAACCAAGAAGACACCAACGATCAAGGGAATCAAGGACAACAGCCAGGTTAAAGAAATCGGCTCCATGGTTCGTGATTTGCGAACATCAAATTGGTACATCGAGGTAAAGCTGGATCCGGCCCAAGAAAAGGAGAAGTTTGGCGTATCGCAGCTGGGCCTGATACCTAGGCGGCGTGTGTTAAATGTGACAAAGGCCGGAGGCTCCAAGGTTGCCGGTTATGAAAAGGACTTAAAAATAAAAACTACCAGCACCTGGTCGCCTTGCCGGATAGCCGACTGTCCAATAGTAAACATTCGCAGGCAGGGAGACAGGCAGCAATGGTGTTTTAGCTTTAAAGCTGGCGATACACAGTTTTTCCTGCCACAAATAGAACTGGCCCGGGTTCTTTTTTTCCATTCTGCCTACCTGACTCGCTTGGCAATGAACCCGAATGGACTAGACGAGGAATTCGACGTTCAGATGGGTGAGAACCCGAATAGGGCAGAGATCCATATCTTGCCAAGTAGCTCTCTGCCCATGATAGTGCGAGGTAACCCCAGCCAACGAAGAATGCTGGCTTGGCTTCTGTTGGATAAAGAGGTTCGACACTCTTTTGGAAGTATTGCCCAATATCAACTGACAGATGGCGAAGTTAGAAATGGTCGCCGGTATTGGCCGTTCCGTTTCGATCCCCCGCCCTTAGAAAATGTGAAAATGAAGGTGCGAGGCCAGTACGTCAAAGAATCTGAGCTTTTCTTCGTTTATGAAATCCACAGCCTTACAAACCTGAGCAGCCAGATCCCGAAAGAGATTGAGTTCTTCGATCCGAAATTCACTGACCAAAAAGCAGGGAAAAAAGGAAATTCTACAGAAAGAGGGGGAATGAATGGCCCACCGGAGATTAATGATGACGAGATGCCAACTACGGATGCAGGTGAGTATGTTCTGGAGGTGCCAGAAGTAGAACTGGAGTTCTCCGAACCTGCTTATACCACCCGCAAGCCCACGGATGGCAGACGTCGGGCTGGTGCCAGGAAGGGAAAATCAGAGGAAGGCGTTGTTGATCCCTCTTATGGCCCAAACGATGTCAGTACTGATGAGCCAACCGTTCGGGGAGAGCTGCCAGCGGGTGTTTCTGATGGTATTGATGACCAGAGTAAGGATTCACACCTATTCATCCACAGATTTGAAGAATTTATTGCCATGAGCGACCTATTGGAAACCAAAGGTTGCCGAATTGTGGCTGAAGAAATGATTCCACTACCGGCGCTGGAAGGTCACTCGAAATATCGACTGCCAGATGGCAACCCAAGACACTTGCTTTACCGTGTGTTGAGATATCAAAATCAGAATTATGCTTTGGTGGAGGTTGATACCGTAGAGTCTGAAGCAAGACTCTCCACACTGCTCCTGAAACAACCACCTGGAAAATACGATTGGTACCCAAAGCTTTCGATATTGGGCAGGTCGTTGGTGAAGGCTTCCTTACGCTGGCCTACCGATAAGAAGCTGAAACAGGACTTTCCTGCTGGGTTTCGACGAATCTCGCATCAAAAAAACATCACATCAAGCCTGAGCCCAACAGGCACTACTGCATTGAATCGTTGGATGGGCCGGGTCTATTCTTCGCTCGCTGAATTACATACTGCCCGGTTTTGTTAACTGCGGCAGCCCAACCCGGACTTTGTGTTGGCTCTGTATGCGATGGATCACTAGGATCGCGCAGCAGGTGCCACTAATGATCTCATTCTCGGGTCACACGTCCCGTAAGTTTTCAAACTTGCTCCGTGGTAGCCACTCGATTGCGAGATCATTACCGCGAATCTGTACAACGCCCTGGCCTGGGTTTGGTTTATCGTGCTCGGCGCGATACACGAGCAAGGTGTCCAGCAACTCCATCAAGTGCATTTTGAAGCCAGAATTCTTCAATGCATCGTGATCAGCTTCCTCAAACTGCCAACGAGCATGATCAAGTCGGTTGTCATCGGAATCGCTCATGAAGAACACACTTCCTTCCGCTGCACTATCTGCCAGGTACTGTTCCGCCAATTGGTCGAGTCGGGTTTGATCAAAGGTAGCGTCGTAGCTCATATCTCGTGTCCTTCTGATACGGTCATGCTGTCAGCACAACCCAAGGTTGTTAAAAGTTGGCCCAGAATTCTTCGCTGTGGGCTATTGGAAAAATCTGCAAGGTGAATGATGCCCTGGTACTCAAGGGCTTCGGCGTATGTCATAACCCGAGGAAATACCTTGCTTGCCAGTGCCGCAGGCTCTGAAAGCTTCATAATTGGCATCAGGCCCTCTATAGAGCGATCAGCATGCTCTGTCAGCAGGTAGCCCACATGGAGCATCTTGGAACCGTAAAACAGCATAAGAACCGTCTGTTTGGCCCATGGCCCTGTCTCCAGTCGATAGAAAGCGCCACGGTTACGCGTCCCATTACCCGCCCGGAAAAAATTAAATCTAGGCGCGTACAGAAGGCCGGAAGCATCTTTTTGAAAAGCGGTATGGACGAACGGGCTCAGCAACTCGGCGTTTTCCGGGCCAATCCTGGTCATGTCACCATTGCCGACAAACGGTTCGAATAGCTCTTCGAGACTGGTCGTTAATGCTTGTTCAAGCCAGCTCGCGTGGATGGCCGGTAACTCGTTGACCAACTGGATTGCCTGCTCATGGTGTCGCTTTCCCTCAGCAATGCCCTCTTCGAGAATGTCTTTTAGCGTTTTCACCTTGCTCACATACTCCTTCGTTGCCCGTTCTACCACTGCCTGATAATCCCGCAAAGCCCAAGCGATGTGAGATTGCCGATCAACTGCGTTGACGCATAACTTAAGCCAGGTATGAATACTGTCTTGTCCGGTATTTTTTCGATAACTGAGATTTTGATAGCGAGCGACTGGCTGTCTGCTGGTGTTGAGCAAACGTGATGTCCGGTGACAAACCGTCAACCCACCCAAACCGAACACAGAGGGAGCATGTCGATTTTTAGTCAGGTAGATAAACAGCGTGTCGTCCGCTTGCATGGGGTCAGTGGCGTTAACCACTTCCAAGTAACGTGCTACTTGCCTGTATTGATCCTGCGCGTTGAGTTTATTCTCGATAACAATCTGACGTTTGCCATCGGTTATCCACAGATCAATCTGATCTCCTTGGCCATCCGGGCAGTGTTCTTTCAGCACGGTTACAGATGTCGGATCCAGCCAATCCTGTCGTCCGAGAGTCTCCAGGAAGAGTTCTAGAAATCGCGTTCCCTGATAATGCTTCCCCTTTGGATTCAGCAGAGCATAGATAAACCGGGTATGAAGCCGGACTTCATCATTGACTAACAGAACCGAGCTGAGCAGATTAAAGTCATTCAATCCCTTTCGTTTTTGTTCTGCTTGTTCCTCGTCAAACGCTTCCAGCGCAGCGAAGAGTTCTTCCCATGATTCCATTTCGCCTGCCTTATCCCGTCTCAACGCTGGTTTTGACCTGGTTATACACAGCCCGCATCAGGTACTGGGACGCGATATTGCGGAAGGACTCGTCGTTCATCAGGCGTATGAAAATGTCTTCGTTGCCGTCCATTCGCTCGACAAACAAGTTCTCAAGCTGCTTGTTAAATACCGGTTCGAAGTTCTCCAGGCTGTTAGCCATGACGGCCTGGCGTAGCTGTTCGTTGGCAACGGCGGTTTCCTTCACCTGATCGAAGAACAGCTGATCCGCCGGGGTAAATTCAGTACCAAATCGCTCATTAAGCTTGTCGACTAGCGTTGATAACTGCACCTCTTCCTCTGCCTGGCCGGTGCCGACCTCTGTCGGGCCATACAAGGCTTCCGGCTCGCCTACTTTCAGGTCGATTGCTCCTTCACTGATTTTCTGAAGCCGGTAGTACTTCAGCTCTACCTCATCATCGACCTGCACTGTGCGTGTATCGGTGGTGTAAGGCAGTTTGGTGAGCAGGAAGCGGGAATAGGTGTACAGCTTCTCGTGGTCCGAGTCTTGATAAGGAATAATCTGGGCGACGAAGCCGTACAGGTTACGGAAGCTGACTAACTGCCCCTTGAACAGGGCTTGGTCCTCTTCGCCTAATTTCTTGAAACGCTCGACAGCCAGGTCAATCAAACTGTTCAGCTTCTTGTGTTCGCCGCCCGTCGGGTTCAGTCGGTTACGGAACCAGATCTCGCACCAGGCGCTTACCTCGCCCTCCGTGAAAATCTGCCAGGTGGACAGGGTGTGGGCCAGGTTATTGAGCTGCTGCGGGTCGGTATCCTCTTCCTTGGTGGTCACCTCGTAATAGGGTTTGAACGCCTTGTAGATTTCATCCGGCTCATTCACGAAGTCGAGGACAAAGGTATCTGTCTTGCCCCTAACCGTTCGGTTAAGCCGTGACAGCGTTTGCACCGCCTGAATGCCTGACAGCTTCTTATCCACATACATGCTATGAAGCAGTGGCTGGTCAAAGCCGGTTTGGTATTTTTCAGCGACCAGTAACACCTGATATTCCTCGGTGTTGAATTTATCCGGTAGCTCAGACTCCTTGATGCCCTCGTTCATACCGACTTCGGTAAATGTCTTGTCAGCATATTCCTTGAGAGCGATTTCTCCCGAGAAGGCTACAAGGGACTTCACATCCGTATAGCCTTTAGATTTGATGTACTTGTCGAAGCCCAGCTTGTAGCGCACCGCATGTTCACGAGAGCTGGTCACTACCATGGCCTTTGCCCGGCCACCGATCTTGTGGCGGGTATGGGTGCGGAAGTGCTCAACGATCACCTCGACCTTCTGCGCTATTTCATAGTCGTGGAAGGAGACAAAACGAGCCAGCGCCCTTGCTGCCTTGCGGCGTGGCACTTCAGGGTCATCCTCCACCTTCTGGATCAGCTTGTAATAACGTTTGTAGCAGGTGTAGTGGGCCAGCACGTCATGGATAAACCCCTCTTCAATGGCCTGCCGCATACTGTAGTGATGGAACGGAGCTTCGCCGTTTCGTCCCGGCTCGTTGAACACCGCCATGGTCTTGAACTTGGGGGTTGCGGTGAACGCGAAAAAGCTCAGGTTGGGCTGTTTGGTACGTTTGAGCTGCTCACGGATGAGTTCCTTTTTGGCTTCTTCGCTAAGGCTCTCGTCTTCCATGTCCAACAACTGCTCTGCGATGGCTGACTCGATGCCATCCTTGTTCAGAATCTTGCGAAGCTCCATGGCGGTTTCACCACTTTGCGAGCTGTGGGCCTCATCCACAATCACCGCAAAGCGTTTGCCTTCCGTCGAAATTGAGATGCCCTTGCCTTTTTGCTCCAGCGTGCGGATGGCCTGACTGATGAAGGGGAATTTCTGGATAGTGGAAATGATGATCGGCACACCGTCAGCCAGCGCCTTGGCCAGTTGCTGAGTATTCTCGTCGATCTTCTGAACGACGCCCAACTTGTGCTCGAACTGGAAGATAGTGTTCTGCAATTGCTGGTCGAGTACCCGGCGGTCGGTAATCACCACCACGGAATGGAATACCTTCTCGTTGTTGGCATCGTGCAGACTGGACAAACGATGAGCCAACCAGGCAATGGAGTTGGATTTACCGGAACCAGCAGAATGCTGTACCAGATAGTTATGGCCGGAGCCCTTGGCTTTTGCGTGCTGGGTCAGAGACCTTACGGCATCCAGTTGGTGATACCGCGGAAAAATCAGCGTTTCCTTGCGGTGGCGCTTGATTCCCTTTTCGGTCACGACCGTTTTCTCCTCAACCTGAAGGTGCAGAAAACGGGCGAGGATATCCATCAGGCTGTCCCGCTCCAGCACCTCTTCCCAGAGGTAGGCGGTACGAACATCACCTTCCATAGGCGGGTTGCCAGCGCCATGATTAAAACCCCGGTTGAAGGGCAGGAAAAAGGTATCCTTCCCCTCTAGGTGGGTCGTCATAAACGCTTGCTCGGTATCTACTGCAAAATGCACCAGGCAGCGATTTTTGAAGGCGAACAGCGGGTCTTTGGGGTTTCGTTCGAAGCGGTACTGGGATTTAGCATTTTCAACGGTCCACCCGGTCGCCGACATGGCATTTTTCAGCTCCATTGTAGCAACTGGGAGACCATTCACAGCCAGTACCATGTCCGGAATTGCGCCGGTCTTTGTATGTACCTGACGAATCACGGTAAGCCTGTTCGCGGCGTAGCGTTCAGCTGCAGCGGTATCAATACTGGTATTGGGTGCAAAATACGACAGCTTCACCGACTTGCCGACGCATTTGAAACCTTCACGTAGCACCGTCAGTGCCCCTTTTGCGGCCAATTCCTTGGTTAGGGCATCCAGGAGCATGCTCTCGGCCTTGCTCGCATCCAGGTTGTTCAACCGCTCCCAGATCTTGGGTTGTGTCTTCTGCACAAAGCTCACGACATCCGCCGGGAACAAGGCTATTTCAGCATCGAAACTGGTGGGATTTCCCTTTTGATAGCCACCTTGGGTGATCAGCGCCTGCTCTATGGCGTTCTCAAAGTCGATTTCTTTGTGCATAACCTATGTTCCTTTTTAAAACTTGGCTGGGTTTCAGCGACTACTCTTGGTCAGAATTGTCGTTCTGCTGCTTTCCCAGCTTCTTCTGCGCGTTTTCTACTTGTTTGACGCTTTTATCCGGCGTGGGCAGGTTTTCTGGCATGGTACCGCCCAGTTCGCCAATGGTTTGCCGAACCTTCTGGCCTACCTCGAAATGGGTTTTGTTGGCGTTCTGCTTACCCTGAATATTGTCTCGGCGAAGCTTCTCTTCTGCCTGTGTGGCACGGAACAAGTTGGCAGCGAGCTCTGTGCTCCCCATGTAGTCAAGAATCTTGTGGCTCTTCTTGAGCCCTTTTCTGGCATGTAAGTCCTTGGCGCCCAGCCCCCCGTATAGCCCTTTGTAGCCATGATCCTGAAAAATGGCGTAATCCAATGGGGTCTCCACGCCAGCATCCTGGGCAGCCGCCGCCAGGTACTTGTTGTGGGCAATAAGCTCCTTACGGATTGCCAGGCGCTTCTCATCCTCAGAAAGCGCGGTGAACTGCTCGCTGTCCTCCAGCTCCTGTCGGCGTGTCTGGATAGCAAAGTAGGTCTGGCCGTTGGCGATGACCGGCTTCGTAGGGTCGCCGTTCTGGACGATCAGGTAGCAGGCATAGCGTGACAACCGTACATCTGGGACCTTGCGTTGTGCTCCAGAACCAATGTCGACCATACCGAGGATGTCCTCGAAATGGTCATTAGGGTCTAACCCGCTGTTTTGGCAGGACTCTTTCGCTTTATTGATAACCGGCTGGAAATGGCGGTATTCAGAGTACTCAAGAAGCTTGGAAAGCTCACGGGCGGACCAGTATTCATTTCCTGCCTCATCCAAACGACGACGGTTCTCAAAACTTGCATGGTGAGTATTGGTGGACGGCGTATCAGCCATGGGCAACCTCCTTTTGCTCAGTGGTTGTGGGGATGCAGAAGTCCCGCACGTCGATTTTGCCGGTGACAGCATTGGTGATCAGGGCAGAGCGGTATTCTTGCAACCGTTCAATTATCTCTAATACTTTCTTACTTTGTCTTGATGACTTTTTTTCCGCCTCTAATAAATAATTAGAGATCGTAACTTGTTCATCGTATGAGGGAACGGTGAACGGTAGACTCTTTGTTTCGTCTTGATTGATGATCGGTAGGGTTGTGTATTTGCCACATTTGACAATGAAGTCTCGGATTGCGCGCAAGAAATATACAGCGAATAGATGGTGTAACTTTTCATTGCAATGAATGCAGTTAATTTGTTGGTTACACGATGCCGGACTTGTAGCAATAGCCACTTTTCCTATTGTTGCACCAATCCCTACTTGCATGACTGTATCGGATGGGAAGGTTCTAACGGCCTCCACTCCCTCTTGTGATAACTTATTTCCAGCTGATTCAAGAAAAACTCCATCAGTGAAATCCCCAGGCTTATACCAAGGCAAGCCTTCATCATCAAAATGCAGCTCGTTTATCCCAGTAGGAGTCGTTCCAGTTTTGACGTAATGGCTAAGTCTCCGTAAGGGAAGACACTGCCAGTGCGCAGGAATCTCCCCCAACCATTCAACACCCGAATCCTTCATCGGTACCGATGGATCCAGCCCTTTGGTGACCGCCTGACTGATAAGCGCTGTGCGTTGTTCAGCCAACTTGTCTAACAGCAACTGCTTTTTGGCAATCAGTGCATCAATCTGAGCAGTTTTATGGTCAAGAAAGTCTGATATTCTTCTTTGTTCAGCCAATGGTGGTTCTGCAAATGGTAAACGAGCTAGGTCACTCGCATTGATTGCTGGATAACTCACTCCAACCGAATTAGCGACAACGTCGCCAACGAATCCATTGGACTGCAACATGTAACCAGCAAATCGGGCATCTAAACTCGGACGAGGGCGAATTACTGCAAATCCCGTCGAGACAACCATATTGAGAGGAGGGTTCTTTATAGGAGCAATTGCTTTTAGATATGTGCGCACAGTCGAAACTATGACATCGCCATGTCTGACTTTGCGACGCGCACGGGATGGCGCTTTCTCAAAAGCTAATAATTCCGTTTTTTCGATACCATGTGTCAATGACACACTGGAGATATCGACATACTCAATTTCAAAGTCTGGATCAGTTTTCTCATCCAAACTCTCGTCATTGTATGTAGCGACATCTTTGAGACGCTTCTCTTCCCAATGCTCAGGTATAGACGCAAGCCAAGTAGATTTGGTCGTTTTATAGCTCGGATATCGTACTTGTCTCATAGTCAAACCACTTCAGCCAACATAGCGACGATTTCTTTTTCCAACTGACTAATTTCGCCAGCGATCTCTTCCAGTGGACGTGGCGGCTCATAGACATAGAAATGGCGATTCAGCGGAATCTCGTAACCAACCTTGGTTTTGCTATGGTCAATCCAGGCATCCGGCACATGCGGCAACACCTCAGCGGCCAGGTAGGCCTCACAATGGTCTTTTACCAAGGCTAGCAGCTGCTCATGGCCGGTTTCGTTGTCGTATTTCAGCGGTAAGGGCAGGCTGATATCGTTGGGCAGAGTCACATTCTCGGTATCACGCAACTCCGGATCTGGCTCTGGATTGCCCTTCTTGTCACGGCAAATGTCGGCTTGTGGGTCTCGTTCTGACAGTGCCGCCAGTATTGCCTTCTTCACCGGCGCACCTACCTTGAGGTCGGTTTTTTTCAAAGCCTTATTCAATACCGCTTCGAATTTGTCCCGGTTCTGATAAAGGATGCTGCCATCCAGCTCTTCCAGCAGGTCTTTAATGGCAGCTTGTGTCTGTTTGCCCGCCTCAATTTCTGCCTGATAGGCCGCTTGGTCCTTACGCTTTTTACTGGTGGCCAGGTTGGCAAAGGCCCGCTGCTCGTCGAGCCGAGCAATTCTCTGAGAGCTGGCCTGGAAATTCAGCCTTAGAGGGCGCTCCACTGTGATTTTCAGATAGCCAAACTCGTGGTTATCAAAGATCTTGCTGACGGTACGGGTTTCGGTTCCGGTCGGTTTTGATGAACCTTTGGTATGTACCGGCGCTACGGAGGTCGCCTCATGCTGATGTTCAGCGTACAGGCGCACCAGCTCGCGGATATGCTCCTCGGCCAGCTCGTTGCGCTTGTTGCCCAGGCTTTTATCCATCTTTTTGTAGTGGTGGGTGCCGTCGATTAGCTGTACTTTGCCGCGGCGGTGTTCGGGCTTGCGGTTACTGACAATCCAGACGTAGGTGTAGATGCCGGTGTTGTAGAACATCTGGTCCGGCAGGGCCACGATGGCATCGAGCAGGTCGTTTTCAATAATCCAGCGTCGAATATTGCTCTCACCACTACCGGCATCACCGGTGAATAACGGGGAGCCGTTGAAAACCACGGCAATCTTCGAGCCGTCACCACCTTCATTAATGCCATCCACCAGTTTCGGCGGGTTGTGCATCTTGGAAATCATGTGTTGCAGGAACAGTAGCGAGCCATCATTGATACGGGGCAGACCGGCACCGAAGCGCCCGGAAAAGCCCTGGTCGTCGTACTCCTCACGAACGAAATCTTCTTCCGGCTTCCATTCAACCCCAAAAGGCGGGTTGGAAAGCATGTAGTGGAATTTCTTCTCCTGGTGGCCATCGTGGGGCACAAAACCGTTGTTTTTATTTTTGGCGTCTTTCACACCCAGGGTGTCGCCATAGATGAGGTTGTCGATGGGTTCGTCTTTGATCAGGAGGTCTGAGCAACAAATGGCGTAGGATTCCGGATTGTACTCCTGGCCGAACAGCTCGATGTGGGCATCGGGGTTCAATCCTTCATGGGTACCGTCACCGCAAATGTACTTTTCAGCTTCCGAGAGCATGCCACCGGTACCGGCTGTGGGGTCGTAGATACTCCGGTAAATGCCTGGGGCGAAAATGCCTTCTTCATCGGTAAACAACAACTGCACCATCAATCGGATGACTTCACGGGGGGTAAAGTGGTCCCCAGCCTCTTCATTGGCCTGTTCATTGAACTTTCTGACCAGCTCTTCAAACAGATAGCCCATCTGTAGGTTGCTGAGGGTCTTGGGCGAGAGGTCAATCTCGCTGCTACAGAACTCCTTGAGGATCAGGTACAGGCGGTTGGCCTCGTCCAGCTTGGCAATTTCTGCTTCAAAATCAAACTTGTCAAAGATGTCCCGAGCGCGTGGTGAGAAACCCTGGATGTAGGCAATCATGTTGCCCGCAATGTTCGGCGGATCAGCCAGCAGCTTATCGAAGGTGAAGCCGCTGGTATTGAACAGTTCCTGTTTGCGGCCACTGGTGGCAATGCGCGAAAGCGCCTTTTCCAGTGCAGGGCCGGTTATGCCGCGGGCTTCCAGGCGTTCCTTCTCAGCCAGTACCTTTTTCTGGTTTTCCGCCAATACCAGGTCAAACCGACGCAAGACGATCATTGGCAGCATTACTCGCCGGTATTGGGGTGGCCGATAGGGGCCTCGCAGTTTGTTGGCGATATTCCAGATGAAGCCGACAAGGTTCTGATGATGGTTTTGCTGCATGCTGTTCTCGGTATTGAATTCAGGTTCTAGAGCGTTTCGGCTGCCTTACCATGCATTCCGGTATGGGCAGGGTGCCAAGGGAGTGTTAGCGCAGTGTCTGCAAATACTGTGGCGGCGTAATCGCAGGTGATGTTCCTGCCCAGGCAACCGCTGATCCGGGCTACAGTCTACGTTTAAAGCTTTCACATGGGAAAGTCCCTGCTGCTTTTCCAGATACTAAGGTGATGGCCTATAGAGCCCGCAGGTTAGGGCGGCGATTTCTTTAGCAGATCAGGTGTATTTGGAGCCTGATTTACAGGTGCTCTCCCTAACTTTTCCAGCTATAAAAAGGAAAAATACTACTTTTGGACCAGTAGAGGTTATCTATGGAAAGCGTCGCTGCAATTACTCGTGAATCGCTTTACGAGGAGGTTTGGGCTGAGCCTGTCTCCAGGGTCGCACCGCGCTATGGGATCTCAGGTGTTGCATTGGGAAAAGTGTGTCGCAAGCACAAAATACCTTTGCCGCCCAGAGGATACTGGGCAAAAATCAATGCTGGCCGTTCACCGAAAAAGCTCCCGCTTCCTACCGGCAAGGAGTTTGAAAACTACTCCCTGCCTCTGAGTCGATCGCGCACCTACAACCCGAGTAACCCCGATGCCTCGCGGAAAAAGGCTACCACTGCCCAAGAGCGGATAGGATTTATTGATGTACCGGAGGTGCTGGAGTCACCGCACTCCTTGATAAGGACCGCATCCAAGCGATTGAGGCGACAGACAGGTTGGGACAACTACAAGGGGCTGCGCTCGGCGCAGGAAGAAATATTCCACTTCGAAGTGACTCGCGATGCCATTGATCGGGCACTATTGATAGGTGACACACTGATTAAAGCCCTTGAACGCCAGGGTATGAAGGTGTGGGTGGATACTGAGAAACGTCGTACCCTGATAGGGCTGCGCGAAACCTCTTTGACAATCGCCATTAGTGAGCATGTTGCCAGGACCAAGCACGAGGTAACCGCGGGGGAGAAAAAGGCAATTGAGCGCTGGCAGCGATCGCCGAATCGCTGGGGAAGTGGATACCATTATCCAAGGCCGCCTGATTACGACTACCACCCAACCGGGAAACTGACGATTTCAATCGGCGGCTATCCCTCCAGAAGTTGGGGTGATACGCCAAAGACCTTGCTGGAGCAAAGGCTGCACCAAGTTGTTGCCGGTGCATTGGACCTGATTGAAGAGCAGCGTATCCGAACTGAGGAACAGGAGCGCAGGCGCCTGGCATGGCAAAAGGCAAAAGATCGGTACGATCGCCAGGTGGAGCTCCGGAAACAGGAGCTGGAGAAACTTGAAAAGTTGAAGGCGAGTGCTACCCAGTGGCTGGAAGCTGAACGGTTACGACAATATATCGATGCGGTAGAACAATCAGCGGTAAGGAATGGTGGGGCAAGTGAGGAACTTGCAGACTGGATTGCTTGGGCTCGGATGAAGGCAGATTGCATTGACCCATTGGTAGCTGTATCGGATTCGATTATAGATAGCCCAGATCCAAGGTCGCCGGGCTATTATTACTGACAGGACTGATGCGTACAGAAATCAGCGAGTACCTATTGGAGATTCACTCGTGAAGGACCAAACCAATACCTTGGAAGAACAACGAGCGGCAGCTTGGGAGGCGGCCATTGAGGCGTTTGACGGCGATGCAAAACTAGCAGAATGCTGGCTAAATCAACCGATTAACGTTCTCGGGAACGAAACGCCGATCGATTTTATGAATAGCCTCGAACGCATTCGAATTGTCAGAAGCGTCATCGCAAAACTTGAACACGGATTTCCGTAGACAAAGGTTTTCTATCGTAACCGATTACTGGAGAGCAGAGAGCCTGCGACTGACCGCTTTAAGCGCCAGGTCCAAGCCCGGCCCTGCACCAAAAAACTCGTCGCAAAAATTCCAGCAGCCGAACACGGACATCTGAGTCTACAGTTGAATCGCAACATCGCATTCACTGATAGGAGACGCAGAGATGTCCAAGTCACGTAGCAAAGGCACAAACCAAAACGCGAATCACCATTCGGATCAACTGAATTCGAATCGCGGCACGAATGGAACAAATCCCGCCAACGCCCACGTTAATGGCAACCGCGGCGGCCAATTGAACCCAAATCGAAAACGATAAGGAAGCGGACAGGCAAAAGCCCCCACGCTACTGGGGGCTTACCTCGCATTTGACTATGACAGAATCCATCAGTTTTCCAACTCAAGGTGAGCTGGTCACCTACGCCTTCAAAGCCTTTGGGCTATTGCCCACAAAATATGATCGTGACTCCGAATTCCGCGACAAGGCTAAAAGCTTTCAGAAGCTACTGAGCAGACTGAAAGATGAAGAGGGCCAGCTCACAAAGAATTTCGAGAAGGCTCTCGGGACATTCGATGAACGCCTTTCCCAGTATCTCGACGACCAGCAGGCCCGGAGTATCATCCTGGGTGTTTTGGCTGATCTCTACCGAGAATACAACCGGACGATAATCGAGGAAGGCACATACCGTCCAAAAAACGATACGCTGCTGTATTTTCTGTTCACTCGCGCCACGTCAACTTTGGTGGAAGCCGCCACGTTCCATTTGCTTCGTCAGCACAAATTGTCTGGAGAAGACCTAGTGCCCTATCTGGATTTGTTTCTTCCCGACATTTCCACTGAAGGTGAGACAATCTGGCCGATGGCTAAGGTCATTCGCTGGATTTATTCCGAAGCGGACTATTCCCAAATACAATTCCACGCTCCCGGAAGAGGCCCAGCCGCAGATAATCCAACGTTAGAACAAAATCTTGAGAATGCTGGAAACTGGGTAAGAGACGATGCGTTTCCGGCCTTGCCTTCGTTGCTGGCCAACTTCCAGTCTTCTCTGGCGCGGCAGGAAGGTATTCGAAAGATCCCCGAGAGTCTGAGCTCATCCATGACGCTGCGACTTACACTGGCTCGAATATCGACGGCTGTGTGCAAGGATATTCTGGCGGTCTATGGAGTGGGCGTTCTTAAGCAACTGACCGCAAGCGTGCGGCTCTACTTCACTGCGATTGCCGATGAGGTGAAAGAGTTTAGAAGCGAGCTCAGACGGGAATACAAAACAGACGATCTGAGTCAGGTCCCTGATCCGGTCTGGCAAGCTGCATGCTCACACTATTCAGAGTTCTTCCTATTTAAGAAACAGAAGGCGCTTGAGACTCTTCAAAAGCTCTATACTGGTGATTCCGAAATCCCATTTAAGCCGGTCGTTATCGAGAAGCTCGCAGGTGACATTGGACAGTACCCCGTGGTCACTCGCATAGATCAAATGTTGTTTAGCTCCGCCTGGTTTCCCAGCCCAGAGTTTGAATGCTTACTCAACCGAGGGTTTGAACTGAAGCAAGATACGCGGACAACAGAGGCGGAAGTTGATCGGTTTGAGCAGGAACTGTCAGCGGCCAACATGCAGGAGCAGTTAGCCTGGCTTGGACCATGGCTTAGAGCCGTTTGTCTCTATAGAGCAGAACGTTTCGCAGACGCCTTTGAGCACAGCGAGAAAGCGTACAAGCTTGGTAAATACCGGGCCGGGCGAAACCAGTACCGCCTGGTGAACCAATACATGGAATTGTGTGCAAAGACCGATCGCCGTCTAAGGTTCAAACAGGCTCTCGATTGGGCGAATTATGCGGGCATCGAAGTTCGATGGATACGTTCTGAACAGCAAACCAAGGAGCAGATCGATAACGCGTTCAAGATCTTGAGCAAGGCAATTTACCCCATCCTGTAACGCTCAGATTGTGGTGCCACCTGCGGCCCCGGTTGTTGTGGGCGGGACTTCTCGCCCGCGCTCAACCTCTGGCATTCGCTATTTCACAGATTGGTCATGCCAGCGTGATACCAGTGAATACAGCCACATCGATTTCGCGTTTGAGTGGCTTCAACATCGGCTGTTCTGGGGCTATGCTCGGAGTTAACCCCAAGCGCCTTTGATAGCAGGTGAGTGAGAAAATTACATTTCCCCGCCGATAATGAGGGCTCAGTATGAACCAAGACAACAATAATCAATGGATTGTGACCCTACGGCGGCCACTCGATTTAGCGTTGTCCTCTCTTGGCGGAGAAGAGTGGAATCTGATTGATGCTGTGTGTGGTAACCCGGCGACCGTAGAGCCAAAGCCCCCTTCGCGCCCGCTGTCGGCGTTGGAGAAAGGGGTTTTACGAGATGGCGGGGCATGCCTACCGGAACCAGATGAAGGTAAAGAGAGCGCCTTGTTGGCGGAAAGCGAGAGCCATTTATTTGCTGCTTGTCGTGCGGTGATCGAAGCCTCTCTCACGGAGGCTGAAGTGGCAGCACTGCTCGGCCTTTTTCCTTCTCAGGTTCGAAGCCTTGCCCTGAATAAGCCACCAAAGCTGCACATGTTTGAGCTAAATAGCACGCCGCTATACCCGTGCTGGCAATTCGACGCTGAGGGAGCGATCCCCCATCTAGGGGCGCTGCTTGCGGTTCTCAATGATTCTGGCGGCTTACCACCTCTAACCCTCCACCGCTTGATGATACTGCCGACTGAGGATTTCGAAACAAAGGATGATCGCCCCATTTCGCCGCGTGATTTCCTTGTTCAGAGGTATGATCCGGCGCCGCTGCTCAGCATGGTGAGCTCCATCAATATCGGTATGTAGACAAGTAATGATCTCGCAAAGATCGTTCTACTTGATTGCACGAGGGGCGCCACGAATATGGAGTGGCCTAGACTCCATAGTCCGCACCTCGAAATGTCGCTGGCATCTGGACGATGTTCAGGACTGGAGTTAGCCGGCTACTGTGGACTTAGTCGGATTTGAATCCAATCTCATGTGCAGGCCTATTTGAGTGGGTTGTATAGGCAAAGACAGGCCAAGCTCTGGGATTCTCTTGCACAGCCATATCGTATTCGACCTCACTCGAAGGAATGCGATTGTCGACGAGGAAATACCCGATCAAGGGTTTGCGAAGGGTGATCCGTTTCCAGTTGCCCCCTTCTTCCAACCCATAATCAGACGCGATTAATGACTGCTGCTCACCGCCTAGGTGTGGGTTCGGCTTCAACTCAAGCTCAACCATCTGTTCCCAATCGGTATCTTCTTTAGGTGGTACTCCGTTGCACCGCTCGAAAGCGGGCGCATTTTCGCCCAATCTCTTATCGCTCTTTGATGCCTTAACCACTTCCGGATTGCTCATGAAGCGGCCGATAAGGAAGTCTCTATAACCCAGGTGATCCCAGCAAAAGGCACGAACGTGGTAACGGTTGTTAACGAAGGCCACAGCTGTCGGAGTTAACCGCCTGACACGTCCCTTCGGGGAGTTCATTGTTGCGATCACAGCATCGATAGACCGCTGGTGCTCAATAGCCGACAACAATCGAGCCAGAACAGGCAAATTATGCCTGCGCTCTAGCATTGGCATTTCTGTGGCGTGCCCAGCGTTGGGCGGCGCGTAATCTTCAATTGACTGCCACTGAAGTTCTTCTCCCGATAACAGTACCGGCTCAAAGCCCTCCGTTGGCTGATGGTAGGGAATGCCCAGTTGGTAGGGTTTCGTCGCTTTTGGAGCGAGCTGCTGATAAAGCTTGATGTCTTTTTGAGCCTGAGGCCGGGAAATTCCAAACGTTTCCATCAGCATGGTCGTGGTCAGCCGCCGCTCCCACAACAATTGACGTTCGATGAAGCACAAGCGCAGCCACTGTGAATGCGAGAACGCCCCGGCCTCAATTCGCCGACCCGCCAGATTCGTTGCGGACAGAGTGCTAGTATCTGCGGTGATCGCAGGTTTTATGTACTGCAAATACTGCATGGCAGGGCCCTTCAGCTACTGATTGCGTTCGCCTGTCCGGAAGTTTAAGCCAATACTGTATAAATATCATCTACCAATATTAAATATAGGGGTGTATAAAATAGATACTGTCCGGCAAGTCCGGGTGCCGATCTTTAAGGGGTGCGTCGGTGAGTTTCGCCACACTTAACACCAATCTGTTCAAAGCAATCGCTGGAGATAATGGGCGATTAATGCTCGACCTGTTAGTAGAGCTCGATGTGTTCCTTGATCCGGCGCAGCTGGCGGATGAGCCGACGCCACAACAGGTGAGAGTTTTTCTTCGCGACTACATCGCCAATAGTCACTTACGCCTGGAAATCGAATCAGGTGAGGCAGTAACCACCCCGCAAACTCCAGAACAGTATGTTTACTACCGGTTGCGCGATACAGGATGGATCCGGGAAGAGCTCGAAAGCGGATACCGCTATGTGGTCTGGATGGCTCAAGAAGGTAGGCGACTACTGCAATTCCTCAGGAGTATGGGCGCTGAACACCCATCCCTTGGTGTGGTTTGCTTGTCGGTGCGCTCTAACCTTGCCGAAGTGGTTAAGGATCCGGCGAATGGGTCTTTGATCCGAAAAGCAACGGATGACATGGAGGGCTTCCTCAACCGCCTCAGAGCTCTCGTGGGCAATATTCGCGAAATACACCATATGATTAGTGGCGGGGACGCGCCGGGCAGTGGGAACTTCAATTTCTACTTTGAAGAGTACCTGGGTGAGCTATTTCTGCCGAACATTGAGAAACTCGCTTTGAAGGGCAACCCCAACCTTCATGCCAGCAAAATTCGCAAGTTGGTAAGTGATATACGATTCAATCCGGAGCGGCTGGCGGTGTGTGCTAAGGCCTATCAGCGGGACGATATAGCGCACCCTTCGACTGAGACGGTCGAGGCTGATCTGGATCGACTTAGCAATGCATTTGACGGTATTGGGCCCTTGTTCAAAAAAACACAGGACTATGCGCGGCGCATTACCCGTCGAATGCATGAAAGAATTAAATACACCGTGCACACCCCCAGCAATATAGGCCAACAGATTGAGGATTTGCTTGATCGTATTGGTCGGGATGATTCGATTGAAACCCTGCCCAGTCCACTCATCAGCGAAAAACTGCTCTCCGAAGGTCGTTTGGCCAAACCTAAGGCGAAATCGGTACCGGCGGTCGCAACGGTTCGCAGGCAATCCAAGCCCTTGTGGGAAAAGCGAGCCTATAACCAGCTCAAACAAGAGCACATTCACTTCCAGAGGTATGACCCTGACCGTGTGGTGAGCTTTATTGAGACGAATATGGGCGACCGGGCGCAGATGACCACCGATGACCTGACCATCAAGACTGCTGACGACATGATGGCAGCGTTGCACCTGCGCTTATTGGCGCAAGGTGTTTCCAAAACCCACGCTCTTTACCCCCTATTAGCTGAGTACAGCGTTACCTTCGACGAGCACGAATGGACACAGCTTGAATACATGGCCGGTCGTCGATTGATTATCACCAGGCAGGCCTTCTCGGAGATATCACGAAATGATTAATGACATTGTGCTGAGAGAGCTAAAAGAAATTGCGTCGCGAAACTCCGACGACTACGCCGACACTCTCAGAAAAACAGCTGCCTACCTGCTCCAGAAGCAGTGGGCCTGGAAAGGTAAGCGAGGGCAGAAAGAGCACTTCAAAGTCTGCGAGGACAATGCCACATACTTCCATAAGCTATTCGATGCAATGGACATGGACTGGTATTACGATCGCAACTTTGGGTATGTGGGGGTGCTGCCCAGAGGCACTGGAAGCCAGCTGGATGTCACGGCCACCGTGTTTCTGCTGATATTGCGCAAAATGTATGACACTGAGGCCTCAATGGGTCGCACGGACCTTGGCCGCGTCACGCCGCCAACCGTGGAGCTGCTTAATCAGTATGAGCAAGTTAAAGGTGAAAGACCGATATTGACCGCTACCACCGAGGCCCTAGATACCCTTCGAAAGAGGGGCATCATTGAACTTGGGCCCAGAGATCCGGACACCAAGCTTCCTGATGTGACGGTTTTGCCCAATATAACACGAGTGGTAGGCCCGGCCTTTCTTGGATCGCTCGAAAACTTCATGAACAGCTACGCTACAGACTCAGAACCCGGAGATGAGTCACACCTGACCACTGACCCTGCGGAGGCATCTGATGACAACGCCGAATAACCCAATGCCAGCGCATCTCCTTCAAAATTTTGTTTTCGCACAGTGGTATCTCTTGGATCTGGAAACCCTGGATGTGGGTGTAGCCGCCTCTCTCTTGTCGGGTGAGAATGGGGCCGGGAAAACAACGATATTTGATGCCATCCAGTTTGTTCTGATGGGAGGAGACCAAAGGCGTATTAGTTACAACGCAGCCTCTGACGGAAAAGCGTCAGGACGCTCTGCCAGAAGCTACGCCCTGGGCGAGTTCAAGGAAAAAGATGCCACCACTTTCGAGCGGGAAAGTGCCAATACCTACATTTTTCTGAATTGGTACGACCATCACCGGCGGCCCTATTCGTTTGGGGTCTCGATCCACGCTACTCAGCAATCGGCCAGCATTGAAACTCGTGGTCACATCATCAAAGGGCGCCATGTCTCGGAGGTAGACCTTTTATCCTCGGAGGACACTTTTTTACCGTGGCGTGACTTCGTTGATCGTATGAAGTCGACCGCCAAAGAGTACCGGGGTTCGATGAGCTACGAGATGATCGACGGGGCAAGGATTATGCGTGAAAAGTTCGCCGAGATGATGTCGGTTGATCAAACGCGCAGCGGGAAAATTGAGCCCGAAATGCTGGTCAAAACATTGTCCAGTGCGTTGCAGCTGAAGATGGATAGTCCGATTGATTCGTTTATCCGCGATTTCATTTTGCCGCCCCAACCCATAGAAACAGAGCAGCTTCGTGAGGATCTGCTTGAGCACCGCCGCATCGAGGATGAAATCACGCGCGCGGAGAGTCACAAACTGGCTCGTGATGCTTTGATCACTGAAACGGATAAGGTGACGAGGCACCGGGCCGATGCCCACTTTGAGTTATGGGTCTCACAGGAGGCTGAAGCGGCCAGGCTTGATGAGCAAAACAGCGATCTTGAGGACCGTCTGGATCAGCAGCTAGACAAGCTTGATGAAGCAGAGCGGACGATTAAGCAACAAACCCCTCGACTGCCTGAGCTTAAACAGCGTCACGAGGACGCTCTGATCGCATGGCAAAACTCAGATGCCGCAAGTCTGAGTAGAACCGTCGAGACGGCAAAGGAAAATGTCACGCAGGCAACCACCCGTTTCGTTGAGCTAAACACCTCCCTCAGAAAAGCGGTGGGTGATATCAGTCGCCAACGCTTTGCTGACACTCTAGACATTTTAAGTTTTGAACAACTGGCGGAGCGGTGGACCGAATGTTCCGATCTTCTCGCCCGCGCTGACACTGCCAGTCTCAGTCCATCAGATCACGAAAATACCGCCACGGTCACTGCGGCTCTTCTGGATGCCCGACCGGTCTTAGATGAAATTTCCACACGACTTGAAATGGCAGATAAACAGGTCAGCCATGAACTGAAACAAATCAACGATGATGGAGCAGCACTTCAATCACGAGTTGAAAGGTTGAAGAAGGGGCTTTCGGACATTCATGCGTCAACCAGCCTAACCATTGAACTCTTAAGGCAGAAGGGTATTCAGGCGGTGCCCGTCTGTGATGCATGCGAGATCACCAATTCTGAGTGGCAAGAAGCTGTTGAATCCTATCTCGGGCCGAATCGCGAAGCTCTCGTAGTTGCAAAAGAAGATTTTGGTCACGCACTTGAGATCTACGAAGCTACTCAGAAACAAAGCCCACGCATCAGGCGAGCACGCCTTATCAACCCAGATTTAGCCCTGCGCGAAGACAAATCTCCCACTGCAGGAATGGTCTCAACATTGATTGAAACCCAGGACCCTGTAGCCCGGGGTTTCATGAACATCATCTTGGATCGAACCAAGATGGCCGCGACCCGTGATGAACTCAGGCGCGAACGTAAAGCATTGATGGCCTCCGGTTTGACGGCCGGAGGCGCAACGATTGGCGGCACCTCTCAAATTGACGGTCTGCTGATTGGTAAGCATGCCAAAGCTCAGCAGCTGGAACGGCTGGAAAATGAGCTTGGTAGCCTGGCCCGGCGGGTAGCCAGGTTTAATGGCCCTGCGACAACGCTGAGCAAGCTTAACCGTCAGTGGGCGGGCTTTTGTGCGGCGGTCACCGATGGCGCCGTCGCGCTGCAAGAAGGAAGTCAAAACCTAGCAGCCTACGAGCAAGCTCTCTCCGATGCCAGGGAACAGCTGCAGCCTCTTACCTCTGAAGATGAGCGTCTTAAGAGCGCCAAAGAGAAGGCAGACCAGGACTACCATGACTGCAATGAAAAAATCACACAGGCAAGAAACGACAAACTACAGGCAGAGGCTACCATCAAAAGCCTGAAAGCTGACTTGGAGCAGTTTCGTCCTTTACTGGAGAGGGCCCAGGAGCAACGCCGGAAGGCAGAGGCATCTGAATTGCACGACACGAATAAGGCGCTGGAACGCTGGGAAGCCTATGAACAGAAATACGAGGGGGCTGAGGGTCGCTACGCACTGATTCGAAATGAGGCGGAAGGGAAGAAAAATACCGCCCGGGAAAAAGAACTGAGGTCACGTGGAGACCTGCATGTAAAAGTGATCGAATTCACCAATGATTTTTCAGAAGACATTGCCAATCGAGCTGAACTTCTGGAGGCTGCCAAGCCTGAGAACAATAACCCTGAGGCCTATTTTGTCATTAAGACTGATTGCACCGATTGGGTGGAGCGTATCCTCGCCGCTCAGCTACTGGATCATCGACAAGCTGCTCAGGAAGCTGCTGAGAAAATGGAAATGAACTTCCGGGGCATCATCGTCGGGGAGCTTCAGAATCGCTTTGAGCAGATGCGGTACACTTTCCAGCAGCTCAACAGTGTTCTCAAGAGGATTCCTTTCCATGACAACATTTACAGCTTTCACTTCAAGCTCCGTGAGACCGAGACCCTGGCGACCGTATATGAATACATAACAACCGTGGATAGGGAGCAGGCCGAGTTGGTTGGCACCTTGTTCGAGAAAGATTCTGAGCATCCGGCCCTTGAGCTTCTGAAAGAGGCTCTGATCTCTGGGGATGACCTTATTAACGAGATCAGGGATTACCGCTCGTTCTTCCAATACGATATGAAAATGCGTAATCCCAACACGGGGGAAGAGCGCCGGGTAACCGAAATGCAAAGCACCGGTTCAGGCGGGGAGAAGCAGACTCCCGCCTATATCGCCCTGGCGGCGAGTTTCATGAATGTTTACAAGATCCGTGAAAACTCACCTCGCGGTGCCTCTCTGGTTCTCCTCGATGAAGCGTTCAACAATATGGATGGCGGGAACGCCAGTGGCGCGGTTGCCTTTCTGAAAGAGATTGGTCTGCAGCTAATAGTGGCCGCGCCGCCTGAGGTCACCCTCAAAATCGGTAAGGAAATGGACCAGATATACACCATCTGCCGGGAAGGCCGTGATGTGGTTATCGACCACACGAAAATTTTCGAGGGAGGGCATAAGCTGATTGATCAACGCAATCCAGTTTATCACCCCGAGCTTGTCACTGAGCGAGCGGCTGCACTAAAAGCCAAATCGGAGACGGTCACAGGGGTATGAGCAATCACATCGAGACATTCCTCGCCCAACTGATCAAGCACATTGATAAGCCAGATGGTGTAGAGCCTCAAGCACGGATACGCATTACAGATCACGCCTATCGGTGGTACTTCGCTCTCAACAATAGTGAAAAAACGGCCCTCCACCAAAGTTTAGAAGCGCTGCAGGATCTCGACATTCAGTATCAGCGCCGAGTGGCTCTGGGAGCATTCAGGCATATTGAGGCGGTCCAAATTACTGATGGACGCCGGCTCATGGCGTCTCAGAGGCTAACTCCGCTGGCGGATGACATACAGCTCGCCTTCGAACAGCTTGAGGCCGCTGAGTTCAATGTTCCCTGGTGGGAGACAACGAAGCGCGATGTGGCAGAGGCATGGTCAGCCAACAAGACATTCAATGGCGTTAAACGACAGCAATCCACGCGGCTTTTCGATGCCATGAAGGTTGTCGAGTGGATCGTTCAGTCGGAAGACACCTCGCCAGTCCCTGATATGAGAGCCCTCAGCACGATGCTCTTTAATAACTCCAAGAAGCTTGAGGAGAAGAGTTTTGCGAATCTGATTCGTCGTTTGATGCTTGGCCAACTGGACGATGACGTAGCAAACCTGATGGACGATGGACCAAAGTTGCTGGAGTATTTTGGGATCAGCAAATACCCAATGCCGATGCGGTTAAAGGCGAGCGCCCAGCTAGTCTGCCGAGGTGTTGTTGATTTGTCTGCGCTCCATTACGGGATTGGTGTTTCCCCGGATGAAGTTAAAGATATTGAGTGGCACCAACGACCACTGTATTTGCTGTTCATCGAGAACCGTGCCAGCTTTGAGCGGTATGTACGGGAGATCGATGATGCGGGTGTTGTCATTTACACGGCAGGGTTTCCGCCTCGTTCCTGGTTGCACGCAATCGAGGTCATCATCGCCGAAATCCGAACTGAAGTACCGGTTTATCACTGGGGCGATCGTGACGTGGGTGGCTACAGAATCCTAGCGTTTCTGGCGAAACGACTTGATATCGATATTCAGCCATACCTCATGGGGGTGGATGCTCCGGTACCAACTCAGGATCGTGACGAAGTCAAAGAAATACCCGTGGTCGGGTTGATGCAGGCGATTGAGTCAGCGCGAGGTTATCCTGCCATTTCTGCGTTGTATGAAGATCTCGGTAAGTGTCAACGTACAAGTTTACCTTGGATTGAGCAGGAACAAATCGCACCCATCAGCCCGCTAGAAAACAGCAGCGTCCTTGATAGTTAAGTTGGTAACTGACCGACCTGGGTGTTTGCTTTGCGGCCCGCGCAGCTTTCCCCGGCTCCTAAACAAAAGCGAACATTCGAGTCAGGCCTTCCTTCTCCCCCCCGAAGGTTCCAAGCTCGTCATTGGCCTTTGATTCATCATGGTTGATGGAGCAACTTTCAGGTGCCAACTAATTCCGGTATAGAGTTAGCGATAATGGGCTAAGCCGATGTTTACCCCGATTGACCTGCCCCCAGCTTTCCAAAGGCCAAAAAAACTGGATATGTGAAGCCCGGCAAAAGATGAACATAAGCATCCGACAATCAAATCTTGAGTCACGGGCTGCTGCCGTATTCCGCAGCAGCTAAGCATTACTTTCCAATGGCAAGCTTCGTTAACTCAGGCATCCTCCTGAATAAGAGCAGCGAGGTCATGCCGAATTTCTTCCCCGCTCAAATCGGGCCGCATTAAAAGGCGAGGGTTACCTTCGCGATCAAATACATAAATCGCGCTGCTGTGTGACACCGCATAATTTCCATCAGCGGCAGGTTCGTCATAACCGAAGGTTGTTCTATATCGTTTTGCCAGTTCACGAAGCTGGGGTTCTTTTCCAGTGAGTCCTACAATATTGTCGCCGAAGAAATCCACGTATTTTGCGAGACGCTCAGGCGTGTCACGTTTCGGATCGACACTCACGAACAAAGTGAGTACTTCATCCTGAAGCGCGGGGTCCAGGCCACTGGTTGCCTGATTGAGTTTTTGCAGGGCGGTCGGGCAAACATCGGGGCACGAGGTGAACCCGAAAAACAGCATTCTCACGCGGCCACTGTAATCATCGCCAGATACAGACTTGCCCTGGCTATTGATCAGGTCGAATTCCAGCTCAGGCATCAAGCCACTGATGTTTTTACCGTTCCAGTCTTCCTCGTCATTGCCAAAGCAACCAGTCAGCAATAGGGCTGCTATCAGCGTTAAGGTCGCCGATATGATGTTGGTGCGCTGTCGCCAGAAGCGAGTTCTCATGACGCTGTTTCCTCAAGTTGTTTGGATTGGTTGGTATATTTTCCGTCCTGATGCATGGCTCGCCGGAGCATCAGAAGAATGCCAAGAATGCTCATCATGGCCGGAGGAATATAGGTCAGCATGCCGCCCAGTAGCTGGTCGACTTCCGGGTCCAGCGGCCAGGCCCTGCCACAGACTTCGTAAACGTCATAGACCATGTCACGTGAAAACACGATCCACGCCCCAAGAAACATCTGAAGCACACCTGCGGCAGCCAGAACCAACATGCGTCTGCCATACCCCAGCGATGAGGTGATCGCCGGCGGTCTTGGATCAAAGATCAACCACCAGAACAGCAGGCCATCCAGCAACATGCTCCAGTTCATGACCCAATACAGATCCCGGCTGAGCATGGCGTCAAAATGGATTGATGGCCACAGCCAGAAATAGATAAGCCCGACAAACAGGAAAAGGGCGATAAAAGGCTGTTGCAGAACGTTATAGACCCAGCCCAGAGGCCTCAATGTATGCCTCCAGCCCGGGCTGATTTTTGCGAACCAGAACCGCATGACCGGTAAAGGGTTGGACAGGGCGATCAGGATCGGACCGATATGATGAAGAATCAGGTGCTGACCCCGATGGACGAAGAACATGTATTGTGCGTAGTAATCGAAGCGGGTCTGCATCACCGCATAACAGATCAGTACCCCCAGGGTGAACGCAAAGATCCGCAGTGAGCCTGGCCGGTCCTGTTCCGGCATCCGAATTAGCCCGACGCCATAGAATCCCATCACGAGCATGTAGCTGAGTATGGTCAGCGGCGAGAAATCGTAGGGTAAAAGGTAGTCAAGCAGTGACATAGCGTTGCCGGTTGTTTTGTTGTTATTTCAGTGACCCTACCTTGGATGTCACCAGGTCGTACAGTTCCTGAGGCCCCAGGCGGCTCAAGGTGTCTCCGTTAACGTAGAATGTTGGGGTTCCGGAAATTCCAACCGCCTTAACGTCCGCAGCATCCTGTTGAATAATGCCGTCAATCTCGGGTGAGTTCATACCGGCCCGGGCGGCTTCTACGTCAAGCCCGGCTGACTCCGCCGCATCCCATGCTGCGGCGACCTTTGGATCATCGTGCCATTTCGGTTGTGCTTCCATAACAGCGTCCAGTACCGGCTCATAGACCCCCTGTTCACGGGCGGTTTCCAGGATTCTGACGGCCTCTTCCGAGCCTTTGTGAAACAATACGTAGCGCAGTACCAGACGCACGTTGTCCGGGTAGGCAGCCTGAATCTGTTTCACATAGGGATGCATGGCGCGACAACCTTCGCAGGATGGGTCGAAGAACTCGACAATGGTTACCGGCGCGTCCTCAGGGCCAATAACGGGAGAGTAATCCCTCACCAGTGGCGTTTTTTCAACAACGGCGGGTTCATTAGTGCCCTGGGAGCGATCGTAAATAACAAAAGCACCAGCAAAGACAACCAGACAAAAAAGAAGGAGACTGATGACCAGGGTTCGGGTTTGCACGGGAGATCTTCCTATTTTAAATGAGTTTACGGGTTTCAGATTATTCAGGTGTCCGGTAGCAGCCGACTAGGCACCCACCGCAGATAAAGCATCATTCCAAACAGTTCCAACAAAGACTGGACGACAATCACCACGACGGCCACAGCCCAGGCCTCTGGCATTGACAGTGCCAAAGGTAAAACCACGAAGGAGTTGCGTGTTCCTAGGCTGAAGATGACGGTGCGACCGGTTTCTACCGGTAATCGAAAGACCCGGCGCAGAGCCTTTCCAACCAGAGCCGCAGCTAGAAGATAGGCCGGAAACAGAATCATCAAGGGCCAGATAAGTGAGCCGGTACTGTCGATCTGGCTGACCTGTGTCATTGAGATGATGAACAGTACGACTGTCAGCAGAGGGACCGGCATCAGACCCATGAAGCGAATGAACCCGATGGCTTTTCTGGAGTTTTCGGCCCATTTTTCAGTCAGAAATGCCAGGATAAGCGGGACAATAATCAGCCCGCCAAAGGCCGGCAGGAGGTGCCGCCCAAGCTCAAGATTCACGTCGAACTGATTACCCATGAAAAGCCAGAGGTAAAGTGGAAGAAGACCCAGTTGAGCAATCAGCAGAACCGGTGTTGCCGCAATGGCTCGGGTGCTGTCCCCCTTGCCTAGGTGAGTGAAGGTGACAAACCAGTCGGTACAGGGCATCAGCAATACCAGAAGCACTCCCAACTTCAGCGCGTCATTGTCCGGCAGCGCCAATATCAGCAAGGCAGTGATCGCCGGCATGACCAGAAAATTTCCGGTGAGCAAGGCACCCATGAACCGACGGTCCCGGAACATATCAGACAGGTGGGTCAACGGTGTTTGAGTAAATGTGGCGTAGAGCAGAACTCCGAGCAACCCCCAGATTAAGTAATCCGGCACACTGTCACCGAGGGACGATGTCCAATCCACAGACAGTCCGAAAACAACAGCGATGAGGTAGGCCCAGACCTGGTGGCGTTCAATTACGTCTCGCATGGCGTGCTCGTAACCGAGTGGAATGTCGGCCATTCGCAGCATATCTGCCACACGGTACCCTTTTCAGCAGCCCTGCTAGCCATGGCCATAAGTATGGGCATCTTTGTGACTGTGATCAGGATGTTCAAACTCCAATGTTGAATGAGTGATGCCGAACTCGTTTTCCAAAGTTCGTTTTATCCCACCCTTGACTTTTTCAAGTTCATTCCAGGCACTTATTTCGACCACCACATGGGCGTCGAGGGAGGCATCATGCTCACCCATCTGCCAGAAATGTACGTGGTGAAGGTCTAAAACGCCTTCTACGTTTGATAAAGCCTCGATGACAGAATCTGTGTCGATATCCAATGGACTACCCAGCATGAGTGTCCGGATGGTTCCGCCGATTTCCGTTAGACCCAGGTAGAGAATATAGCTTGCGATACCAATTGTGATCGCGGGATCAACCCAACGCATGTCGTACAGGAGAATCAGGGCGCCGCCTACAACGACTGCAATTGACGCAAACGCATCAGACAAGTTGTGTAGAAACAGCGCACGGATGTTGACGCTGTCCTTTTGCATGGAGTAAGTAAGCAGCGCGGTCAAACCATCCACTACCAATGCGATAATGCCAAGCCAAACTACCCACCACCCCTTGATTTCCGGGGGATCTATGAATCGCATGCCACCTTCGTAGATCAAATATGCCCCGATCATTATCAAAGTGGTGTAATTTATGAGTGCCGCAACAACCTCAATTCTCCCGTAGCCAAAGGTCATCTTCGAGTCGGCCGGGCGGCGTGCAATCTTCCGCGCCGCAAATGCGATAAATAGTGACGCCATATCCGAAAAGTTGTGTATAGCGTCGGCTATCAGCGCCAAGCTGCCAGCGAAGATCCCTCCAGCGATCTGAGCCAAGGTTAGGATACCGTTCGCCCAGATAGCTACTGCAACTCTCTTATCCTTAGTATCCGGTGACATGTGAGCATGCTCGTGGCCCATTGTTTTCTCCTTGGTCGTTGCTGTTCAATTAAACGTAGTCGCAACACTCGCTAAGCCTGGCTCAGAGGGCTTAGCGAGTGTTGCGACCGCGCGAAAACTAGCCATTCTGGCGATTTTCCATGTTATTCCCGGCACCTTTCTCGGCTGTGAAGCTCGTGACCAAAATCATGGCCACGCCCAGGACGATGAACACGTCGGCAAGGTTGAACGCCGGCCAGTGCCGGGATTGCCAATGAAAATCCAGGTAATCGACAACATAGCCTCGAAAAACTCGGTCGATGACATTTCCAAATGCACCGCCAAGTACCATCGAATAGGCTAGTGCTTCGGTTCGCTTATGGCTGTCCCGAATCAATTTGACCAGAACAGCCGAGACGACAATGGCTATCGCAATAAAAAAATATCGCTGCCAGCCACCGCCATCGGCAAAGAGACTGAAGGCAGCGCCTTTATTCCATACGTGCACCCAATTAAAGAAAGGGGTGATCTCAACCGATTGTCCGTAAGCCATGGATTGCTGGACGAGCCATTTAATAAGTTGGTCGGCCAGAGCTATAAGTGCCGAAAAGCCGAGAAAAGTGAGCGTAAAAAAGCGAGAACGGTCTTCAGACATCGAATTATCCTTTTAGCGCAAGGATGCGCTTGGCACCAATGAGTACAATGCCTCCCACAATACCGCCAATAACCAGATCCGGGTAGTTGGAGCCGGTCCAGGCAACAAGAAGGGCTGCAAGGATAACTCCCAGATTGATAACCACATCATTGGCCGAAAATATCCAGCTGGCTTTCATGTGAGCACCGCCGTCACGGTGTTTGGCGATCAGGAGCAGGCAACTGATGTTGGCAATAAGGGCCACAGATGCGACGGCCATCATCATTGACGACTGGGGATCACTGCCAAACAGAAAGCGCCTGCCAACTTCAACCAGTACCCCAGCGGCAAGGATAAGCTGGAGTATGCCAGCCACATGCGCCGCTCTGACCTGCATTTTGATGCCGTGCCCAACGGCGTAAAGCGCGAGACCGTAGACGGCGGCATCGGCAAGCATGTCTAGCGAGTCTGCAATCAGGCCAGCGGACTGGGCGATCAGGCCCATCGTCATCTCGACCAGAAACATCAGTGCGTTGATTGCCAGCAGTATCCATAAAGTGCCGGACTCTTCGCTTTCGTTGGCCTTAGAAGATTCAGCCGCTCTGACGGATTCAGCGCTGGCGTCTTCTGTCCTCTGCAAGGAAGCGCCCAGACCCAGGGTTTCCAGTTTGCTGGTAATAGGTCCGACTTCGCCTTGATGGATAATTTCCAGCTTTCGATTCGATAGGTCGAATGAGAGTGACTGAATGTTGTCAAAACCCGTGAGCGCCATTCGAATCATTCGCTCTTCTGAGGGGCAATCCATTTTCGGCACGCTGTAGGTGCTGAGCTGGCTGTCTGTTTCGGCGGTGACGGGGCTCTGAAGCTCATTGTTAACGACAGAATCTTCGCTGCCACACTGTCCATCGCAGGGTTTGCTCATTTTCGCGGCTCCGGTTCTCACACAAGTTCCGTTATTTAAAACCCTGTAGTCACTACAGGGTCAACGTTAAGTTGTTAGTTTTTGACGACACTGGTGAACCCACCGCGATTCGACGACTTGCGGTATGACCCTGTAGTAACTAAAGAGTTGAACTGGAGTACATTAAAAGGAGTTTGAGCAACGATGAGGCAGGGCAACAAGAGCGTACTAATCCTTGGTAGCTACGGAGCTGCAGGGGCGGCTATTGCAACACTCTTGGGCAACGGATCGACAGCGACATTGTCTTGGCAGGCCGGTCGCTGGAAAAAGGGCGTGAACGGGCGGAACAATTAGATCGCCCGGGGAATACCGGGCAGAGCTGGCATCAAATTAACAAGGTGGTGTCCGGTTTAGCGGGGGCCACCACAGGGAGCGAACAGAAGAATTTAGTGAATGACCTGGCGTCAGACGGAAAGCGCTTCCGTGCCCACGACGCGATGTACGAAGACAGCCGCTTATATTCAAGTTCAATTCAGTGTCAAAGGATATAATAAAAGGTTTTGGTTTTAGGTTGTTGAAATACAAAGAAAAAATTTAAAAATGTAACAACTCTGCAATAAGTGCAAAGCACCATCTACTCAGCATTTGAAAGACTTCAAGTGTCATTTTGAATCTATCTAATCTGAAGAGGTGTCCATGAAAAAGTGTCTATCAATGTTGGTGTTTGGTGGGGTTGCAGTAACTTCAATGAATGCACTAGCGGGGGAAGGTCCTATCCTGTACGGCAAAGCCAATGTTTCGTATGAAAACCAGGACGACGGTAATAGCGATACCTGGAAGCTCCAGAGTAATGCGTCCCGTCTGGGGGTAAAAGGGGCGCTCAATACCGACCTCGAAGGCTTGGAGGCGATCTACAAGGCAGAATTTGAAATATCGATTGATGATGGAGATAAGGATGGCCAGACTTTCTCGCAGCGTAATATTTACGGTGGCTTCAAGCAGGCGAACCTCGGTGCACTGATTGCGGGAAAATTTGACACACCTTTAAAGTCAGCGCAGGGCAAGGTTGACCAGTTCAACGACTTACAGGCGGATATAAAAAATATCATGGCTGGTGAAAATCGGACCAGCAACATTGTTCAATACAGTTCTCCACGTCTGTTTGATGCTGTGGGCGTTAGTGTTGCCGTCATCCCGGGTGAAGAGCAGTCAGCTGGGGCAGAGAACGACGGACCTGCGGATGCAGTTTCCAGCTCTTTTACGTTTGAGAATGATCGTTTTTACGGAAGTATTGCCTACGATTCTGATATCGAAGATTCACTGGAAGCCGATTCAAGTGGCGATAGTCGTCTTAATATCCTGCGAACCGTAGGGAAGGTCCGATTAAGCAACTTCGAGATCGGCGCAGTTTACCAGTTGGCAGAAGAAAGCGATGGCCCTGGAGAAGATACGTCTTATCTGGTTGGTGGTGCCGTTAATCTTGAGCGTTGGAAGATCAAGGCACAGTACGGACTGACCGAAGCCGAGACAACAAACGAGGAGCTAACCCTGCTGGCCTTGGGGCTCGATTATAAACTGGCGAGCAAGAGTAAGGTCTATGCGTATGTGTCTCAGGTGGAGGCGGACTTGGCCGACTCTGAGGACTCCACATTTGGTGTGGGCTTCGAGCATAAGTTTTCCATGTAGAGTCGAGCGTGATCGCTGAATACAGGGGGACCGACGTATCTGAAATCTTTTCCGGATTTCAAGCTCATTTAAGGTTCGTGTGAGAGTCTACTTGTGAGTTAACTAAGGTTATTTAATGGCGGGAATGCTTCATTCTCGCCTTTTTTTTGACCTTTAGTTCGTTGTTCTAGCTGGTTTTAAGATTTGCGCCACGATCCGTACGAATCGGATATCACAAACAATTAAGAAAGAAACTGGAGGGGAATACGTTGAAGCGCAACATTCTGGCCACTGCGATTGCAGGGATGACAACCTGTCGGGAAGTTGGGCCGCGACGGCAGCGGAGGTTGAATTCCACGGTGATATGGATAACCGCTTTCAGGCCTACACCAATCAAAGAGACTGGTTTGCTGGTGGTAACTCAGGTGGCGGTACGCTGAAAGATGACGAGCCGACCGAGAGCTTCGGCGAGGTCAAATATCGCTTCTGGGCGAAGGCAACTTCCGACGACAAGAAAGTTACCGGTGTATTCGCGACGGAGATTGGTGGCATCCGCTACGGTGAGGGGTCGGGTGGCGACTATTCCGGTGATGGTGTGAACATCGAAACACGGTGGGCTTATGTGGATTTCTTGGTGCCCAACACGCTAGACCAGCGCGTCTCGCTGGGCTTGCAGCCAGTGTCAGTGAACCGACATGTCTGGACTGAAACCGCCACAGCCGCTGTTTGGAAAGGCTCACTGGGCTCTGGATTTGACTATCAGTTGTTATGGGGGCGAGGTGACTCTTCCAATGAGAGCGGCGTCGACTCAGAACAGGACGAAGGCTGGGATGGCGCGGACAACTTCGCGATCAACCTGAACAAGCGTTACTCACCGAACCTGAGCGCGGGCCTATTCTATCTCTATCAGATGAATGATCAAATTGCTGAGGGAGTAGGTACGGTAAATAGCAGGGAGTATGAACTGAAGAGTATCGCTGATAACTCCAAATATTCCGTTTCCAGCTTTGGGGTGGAGATGGATTATGGTCAAGAGACGTCGCTAGGCCGCATGTTCGTGAAGGGTACGGTGATTGGCCAAAGCGGAACAATAGAAGGTGTAAATTTCGTCCCATTGAATGGTGCTACGAATCCCAATACGAACTATGACCTTTCGACCGTTCTGGGACGCGGCGAGCTCGGGCTGCAATTTGGACCAAACCAACTGACGTACACCGTGCTCTACGCATCGGGCGATGGCAATGAGCAAGACGGGGACTTCGACGCCTTCATCGCCACGGATGTCGACTTCAGCGACAGTATGATTTTTCAGGAAAACATGACGAGCGATGACTACTTCGCCGAAACGCCCTATATCCTCGACAAAGGGTATTTCATGAACAAGCTACAGCTCGATCATAAAGTAGCGGCCAATATTACGGTCAGCGGAATGATTGTCTACAACCGCTTGGCTGAGGACATTGCACTTGCCGATGGATCGTCCTCAAAAGATCTCGGACTGGAATTTGGCTCCAAGGTCTCGTACTTCCCATACCCTTCGCTTGAGCTGTCGGCAGAAGCTGCATACCTGGCATCAGGCGATGCCATGGATGCGCTGGAGGAAACTGCCTTACAGGACGGCAAAAGCGATCAGGACATTGTTCATGTTGCCGGTCGGGTAAGGTACAAGTTCTAACAAGAACGGGGTGGTGGGAGCGCCACCCCGCTTTTGTTATACGAAATGAATCCGCATTAAGTGACTTTTTCCTATGATGACTCGTTCTGCTGCGTAAACCGCTGAAGGTTGCCACCCATTCCATGTGAAGCCTGCCACCCGGACCGGAGCAAGGCTGCCACCCATCGGAGCGTAGCGACGCGGGGTTTCTCTTCTTACTCCGAAGTCTCGGTGGCCGTCAACTTTGCCTGTTGTTTTCGCATGGATTCGCCCCGCAGGTTGATCTTGTAGGCGTTGTGTACGAGCCGATCCAGAATGGCGTCTGCCAGAGTGGCGTCACCGATTACGCCATGCCATTCCTCGATGGGTAATTGGCTAGTGGCAATGGTGGAGCGCCTGCCATGCCGGTCTTCCAGCACCTCCAGCAAGTCTCGCCGATTCTCGGCGCTCAGTTTCATCAGCCCCCAGTCATCCAGGATCAGCACGTCGACCTTGGCCAGATTCGTCAGGAGTTTTGAGTATTGGCCATCGCCTTTGGCAATGGTCAGCTCCCGTAGCAGTCGGGTCAGGCGGACGTACTGGGCGGTGTAACCCTCCCGGCAGGCCTTATGTACCAGAGCACAGGCCAGCCAGGTTTTCCCGACCCCGGTGGGACCGGTGATGAGCACATTCAGGTGTTCCTTCACCCATTGGCAACCGGCCAGCGACTGGACCAGTCCTTTATCTAGGCCGCGTGAATAGCGGTAATCCAGGTCTTCGAGGATGGCATTGTGCCGCAGCTTAGCCCGGCGCAACCGGCTGGTCATGCGCCGGTTATCTCGCTCGGTCATTTCCCGGTCGACCAGCAGCCCGAGGCGTTCCTCGAAGCTCAGATCGGTGATGTCGGGGGTGGCCGACTGATCCGCCAGGGCGGCGGCCATGCCGGTCAGTTTGAGGGCGTGGAGCTTGTCCAGTGTGGGATGTTTCAGCATGTCAGAGATCCTTCAGTGGTAGTAGGCGGGGCCACGGATGTTGTCGTGGGTATCGGGCAAGGCCAGTTCCTGTTGCTCTTCCAGAGGCTGCTGATCCAGACGGTGTTTGAGGATGGATTCAATGCTCTTGTAGCGGCAGCTTCCCAGCATCAGGGCTCGCTGGCAGGCGGCCTCCAGCCGCGACTCGCCGTAGCTCTGCCCCAACCGGAGAATGCCCAGACAGGAGCGGTACGCCTGCTGAGGGTGTTTGCGGGCACCCAGAGCGGTGCGGATAAGCTTCTCCGTCGCCGGTCCGGTCTTGGCCGCCCAGGCGATGAGCCGTTCCGGCGACCACTCGCCAGCCTGGCGATGGGATTCGGGCATGTGCGCGGCGATGGTGGTGTGCCGTCCCTTCTGGTCTGAGCGCCGGTGGCTGGCGATCCGGTTGCCCCGGTAAAAGCATTCGATGGTGTTGTTGGTGATGCGAACCTCCACCTCTTTCTTGATCAGGGTGTAGGGCACTGAGTAATAGTGACCGTCGATGGCTACGTGGTAGTCGATATGCACCCGAGCCTTCTTCCACTCTGCGTAGACATACGGTTCTGCCGGCAACGGCTGTAGAACCGGTTTATCCAGCTGTTCGAAGTGGTCGCGCCGGCAGCCGGGCAACTTGCGGAAGGGGCGGCTGTTGAGCCGCTCCAGCAGTTCACGGATGGTGGCGTTGAGTTGCCCCAGGGAGAAGTGCTGGCGATGGCGCAACGCCGCCAGGATCCAGCGCTCGACGATCAATACACCGCCTTCTACCTTAGCCTTATCACGGGGCTTGCGAACTCTTGTCGGGACAACGGCCACGCCATAATGGGTGGCCATGTCCTGATAGGTTGGGTTGAGATCCGGCTCGTAGCGATGGGCCTTGCTGACGCCGGAGCGGAGGTTGTCCGGAACCACCAGTTCCGGCACTCCGCCCAGGAACTCGAAGGTCCGGATGTGGGAGCCGACCCAGTCCGGCAATGTCTGGCTCCAGGTGGCTTCGGCGTAGGTGTAATTGGATGCACCCATCACCGCGACAAAGACTTGTGCCTCGTGGATCTCTCCGGTGGTGCGGTCAATGACGGGCACGGTCTGGCCGGCATAGTCCACGAATAGCTTCTCACCGGCCCGATGGTCCTGGCGCATCACCAGGTCCAGCTTGCCCCGCCAGGCCCGGTAGTGCTCGCAGAACCAGCTGTACTGATAACCGTCCGGGTTGGCTTGCCGGTACTCCTGCCAGAGCAGGAACAGGGTGACGTTCTTGCCCGTGAGTTCGTCACGGATGTGTTGCCAGTCGGGTATACCTCTGGCCTGTGCTGGCAGGTCCGGTGGCGGCGGGAACAGCAACCGCTCCAGGTGGGCCTCATCCAGATCCGCTGGCAACGGCCAGCTCAGACCGGCCTCAACCGTGCGGCGCAGGTAGTCGCTTACGGTGGGGCGGCTAACGCCACAGGACGCCGCAATCTGGCGGTTGCTCAGCCCTCGCTCCCACTTGAGGCGAAGGACTTCTTTGATTTTACGCATGGATAACCTCTTCGCTGGCATCTGGCCCATCTCCGGATGAAAAGGGTCAGAGTACCGTTAAGTTATCCCGCGCCGGACGATTTTGATGGAGCTTCAGGCAGTCTGCTGGGGTGGCAGCTTTGCCGTGGAATTAGTGGCAGCTTTCGCGTGGAATGGGTGGCAGACTTCGTCTGGAATCAGTGGCAACCTTGGTCTGGAATACGCAGTTCTGCAGTATTTGTGTTCCTGATGCTACTACTAGCTGGTGCGGTACAGGCGGTTGAGCGTGAGCATCCAGCAAAGGCAAAGGTCATTCAGGTAGATCGTGATCAAAAAGTGCTTTCCCTCACAGTCGACGATGCCACTGTTGAGGTAGGTGATTTGTTTGTTGTGTTGCGGGAGCCTGATCATGCAGGCATCCCGGAGAAAAACCTTGCAGTCATCGGTATCGAGAGTATCGGAAAGGATCAAGCAGTAGGGAAAGTGCTGTTTGGAACGATGCCCTCCGTTGGCGCTGTATCGAAACGCTTCTACGGTATTCCGGCGGTGTTTACTGACAGAGTCGGCGATCCCACGCCGGTAACGCCGGCGTTGAAAGCCCGATTTCCTGATCTTTTGTGGCGGGACGAGCCAGAGGCGTCAAACGATGTGCCATTGGTGCGCTTTCAAGTTACCGGGAGAGGTCAAGCCGTTGCGACCTACAATAACACCTGGTTGGTCGGCATCGTACAGACCGATGCTGAAGCACATCGGGTAGGTTCAGTTGAGGGGGAGGCTTCATCGTCTCCATATGCGAAGCTGCCAATCAATGCAAAGTCGTTGTCCGCGTTTCGTTCTGGCAGCGATTACTATTTTGCGGCGGAGCATGGAAACAAACTCAGCTTTTTCCTTGTTGATTCCAGCGGGGCTGTTCAGAGCCTGGCGTCCATTGAGGTGCCCCGTCGGGAGAAAGTCATCCGAATGGACTGGTACGTTTCAGAGAACTCATATTACCTCATTTTGAATCAGTGGAATGGCCGTAGTGTTTCAAGTTCTTTGATCCAGTTGGCCGAGGGGAAGGCTGAAACCATCGGTTTCATTCCCTTAATCTTGGGATTGCAGGATTTGGACGCTGACGGTCGCCGGGAAACTATTCTCGGGCAGTCTTTCTACTCAGAGCAGGGGTTTGGTTCAGAGATCTATAAAATATCAATCTCACCGAACGGGCCTGATCTTGAGAAGGCCGTTCATGAAGAATTAAGCCAGTACACGCCAGTGTTCCGGGTAATCGGTGCCGTTGTTCAGAACGAACCGAGACCTTTGAATATGGTGACCGTCTCCCAAGGGAAGGTTTCATTTTTCCCTGCTGGCACCGAGGGCCCACATCTGGACTATGAGATTGGAAGCCGGGTGGCAGGCACGAGTATGACTTACGACGTGTCGCCTGAGTTGGTGTTTAGTCCGAGGCAAACACTATTTTTGCCGAACCTGCTCGTACGCTCCGGTGGGGACGCAGTTAATATCGGGATTCCACAGGAATCCAGTGCAGCCGAAGATATGATAGGTGTTTATGATACTCGAGTTGATTGGTTGACGCTGAGATCCGGGAAATCTCCCAAAACGCAGTCAACAAGTCTTCTAACGTCGGTTCCGGTGTCCCCCGTATCAGGCAATACAGAGTTATTCTTTATGTCGCCGGATGAAAACTCAGTTCAAAGTGACAGTTTTGACGTTGAGACGTTGGTGTATCGGGCTGCTATGCCTACTGGTCGCTGACTAAAGCTGGATAAGTTGCCCTTGTAGTCGTCAAATGCTTCTGGGAAGCTCGATTAGAACCCGAAGACCACCTTTGGGTGATAAAGAAAAATGCATGGCACCACCGTAGTCATTGATGATTTCCTCAACGATTGATAGGCCAAGGCCATAGCCAGGGGTTTTTTCGTCCAGTCTTTTCTGGCGCTTGGTAAGATCGGCGAGTTGGTGTGACGCTACTCCGGGGCCGTCATCTTCAACAAGAATGGTCAAAGTGTCATCGTGAAGTTTCAAATGTAGATGAACTTCCTGAGAGCACCATTTGCTTGCGTTATCAAGCACATTACCCAAGATCTCATTAAAATCACGCTCATCAATTGGCCAGACAAGCTCTCTGGGTAATGTTTCTTGAAGATGGATCTGTTTGTAAGGATAGATTCGACTGACTACGTCCACCAGTGCCAGAGTTCTCTCAATGATCGGTGTCGCCTTTCCAATGTACTGACCGGACATTTCGGTTTTTCTCATTTGAGTGTCGATCAGCTCGTGCATTTCAGACAGTTGAGACTTAATTTGACTCGCGATTGTGGTGGGAATGGCTTCGTCATTGATCATGGAGTTTATGACGGCAAGGGGGGTTTTTAAGCTATGAGAAATATCTGCGGCTAGGTGGCGTGAACGGGTAAGTTTTTTGTCGTACGACTCTAATAGACGATTAAGATGTTTGACAAGTTCATTGAATTCTTCAGGTACGTTCTCATCCAGTCTATTACGCTGACCCTTTTTAAGCGACGTTAATTGGGCACTCATCATTTTTAAGGGTTTTAGTGCGATAGTTACCCCAATAAATATGATCAATGATATCGTAACGAGAATTGTAAAAGATATTATCCATATAAGAACGTGGATTTTGTCAAGCGTGTTTGGTGAGTAGGAGCTTTTTTCAATTATAGTAACGCTTAGTTTATCTTGTCTGTTATTAAATATTCTGTAGTAGCCAAGGATTGAGCGATCATCATCCGATATGTGAAAAATTCCAGGCTTTCTGAACGATTCTACCACCTGTAATTTCGGTTTAATGTTCTCGCTTGTAAAACTCCGACCTTGACTGTCTTCGATGTGAACTGAATATTGAGACAATGAAAAATTTCTGAGAGAGGATTTTGTAATTTCTTCTTTATCATTTGTTAGCATCTTTGAGAGTCGGTTAGCTGCAGCCTCTAGCTGCTGCCTGTGAAGCTCGTCATGGATATAGTCGATTAAAAGGGTGTGTGAGAAGAATATCAGCCCGGTACACGCGAAACCCGTTAGCGTCAGGAAAGTAAGCAGTTTCCGTTTTATTGAAGGGCGTTGTTGTTTTCTGGGCATGTTGTCTGCCAAGCAGGTGGTTAGAATTTGTTATCGACTAAATCTAGGCCTAAAAAAGCCGCACTACAAAAGTAGTGCGGCAAGACGGAATGGTGGAGACCATTCACGATGCAACTGGTTTTAGAATGTCGTGTATCGACAAGTTTCTATTATTCAATCGAAAAAGCTATTGGTGCGACATTATTTCTAATGACTAAACTGATCTTTTGAAAATTGGTCTAATTCAGATAGATTGACATCTCCCGATTTGATCATCTCGTGATAGATATCGTCCTTATTCGATAACATCAATTTTCGGCGTGCCTCCATGCCCATTTCAGATAACGCCGCCTGTGTCATTACCCTATGTTGTCTCTTCATATCCTGAATGCTGCTTTTGGAGAGCATGCCTTGTGCTAGCTTATCGTTTTTGGCCTCAGTGGCATGGAGGTTTCCTGCCGCCAAGGTTAATACTAAAGATGTGAGCAAGAGATGCTTTTTCATAAGAGTCACCTTTAAGTTGAATGATCTGAACCCTGATGGAAACAGATGAACTTTAACTCAGCTTGAAAAAATAAAATTAAATGATGAAAAGAGGGCACTGGTGGAAGAACGGTTGCGATTGGGTCGTTAATACAAAGGTATTAAGGGGGGGGTATTTTTTCAATTTCGTTTCAAGTTCATCTGCTATCAATGGCTGTGCGTTGTTCTGGCTGAAAGTGCCGGCATAACCAGCAACTTACCGGCGGTGGCCTTAACCGAACCGCCATCGCGTTTGGTTTGTGAGGTGTCGATCGCCGGTAGGGGATCTTATAACGAAAGCTCACGGAGACTGATTTATAATGCAAACTAAAAAACTCAGGTTAGCGATAAGAGCAACACTTGCGATTTCAACCATGGGCCTGGTGGCCCCATCTGCTTTGGCGCAATCAACTGCGGAACTTCAGAAGCAGATCAACGACTTGCGCAGTCAGGTGGATCAGATGTCGGCGACCAATGATTCCAAGGGGTGGCTGCTGCCCGGCACTAACACTTCGGTTACGATTGGTGGTTACGTAAAATTGGATATGATTTACGACACAGACCAGGATGTCGGTGACTTGCATGACCCGAGTGTTCTCGATACATCCGTAGAGGATGGTGATAGCTCTTTGAGAGCGCATGCCCGTCAATCACGAGTGCGTCTCGGAACCAGTACCCCGACCGATATTGGAGAAGCCAAGACGGTTGTTGAGGCAGACTTCTACGGCGGTGGTGGCAACGAACTGTTCTCCAATTCACGGGGGCTTCGTATTCGTCACGCCTATGGCGAGCTCAACGGCTGGCTTGCGGGTCAGACGTGGAGTAACTTTATGCACTTTACGGCTTACCCGACCATACTGGACTTTAATGGGCCGGTAGGTGTGAGCTTTATTCGTCAGGCACAGATTCGTTACACGATGGGAATGGGCGATGGACAGTTCTCGGTGTCAGCTGAAAACCCTGAAACCAGTGGGTTTGAAGGTTCACGTGATACCGTTCCTGACCTTACCGCCCGTTACAAGTGGGCAGGGTCTGGTGGTGGATTTGAGGTTGCTGGCTTGGCCCGTTCTCTCAAGACCGACGACGCCAGTGCAACAGGTGACGACGCTACGTTTGGATATGGCGTCATGGCGGCTGGTCGACTCAACGTCACTTCAGAAACCTCGCTCATGGCCGGAGTTGTTTTGGGTGATGGTGTAGGTCGTTATCTTTACAGCTCGTACAGTAACAACGACAGCACTGCAAGTCGGACTGGCATCGGTGAGGCATATATAACTTCCGATGGTGATCTCGAAACTATCGAGGCTTACGGCTTCAACGTTGCGGCGAGCCATAAGTGGACGCCAAAATTCACCACGAGTGTGGCCTATGGGTTTTTAGAGGGTGATCAGGACGAGACTCTCTTTCCAAACTCTTTCCAAACGCTAGAGAGCGCGTACTTCAGCAACTTCTACCAAGTGGCGGATCCGGTGACTGTAGGGGTTGAGCTGTCGTACGCCAACAAAGAACTTGCAAACGGTGAGTCAGCTGACAATACCCGTCTTCAGTTGGCTGCACAGTTTAGCTTTTAAATCGCTATTACATTGCTTCACATAGTTGGACCCCACGACGGGCCTCAGTAGGCCCGTCGTACGTTATTGTTCACTTACACGCGATGCCGTCAGGGGCTCTTTCACCTCTCCTCCTTTTACGACGCTATCCCTGCCATTGTCTCGTCGATTCGACCTGTAGTGGTCAACTAATCCCGGACAGTATTTTAAGGTTTTCCTCAGCTGCAACAGGCGAAATGCCGCCGTTGAATGCGTGAGGCCGCTGCCGGTTGTAGTAGTCCATCAGATAGCCACCAACATCTCTTTTTGCCTCAGGCAGATTTCGATAACCCAGGGCCGGTATCCACTCAGATTTCAGACTTCGGAACAGTCGCTCCATCGGTGCGTTGTCCCAGCAGTTGCCACGCCGGCTCATGCTTTGTGTCATTCGATAGCGCCAGAGCCTCTGACGGAACTTGCGACTGGCGTACTGACTGCCCTGATCCGAGTGGAACATGACTTTCTCTGGCTGACCACGCTGTTCCCAGGCGTGATCCAGAGCTTTTACAACCAGGTCCGCATCTGGACTGGATGACATTGCCCAGCCAACAACTCGCCGGGCATATAGGTCCAGCACCACAGCCAGATAGCTCCATCGCTGGCCGCTCCAGAGTAGAGTAAGAGGCAGGGCGTAGTCGAACTATCTCCCTGCCTCTCCTTTCCGAACCGGACGTGCACCTTTCAGCGCATCCGGCTCTCCGCTTAAACGCTGGCGAAGGCCATAGCAACTTCGGGAAAGCGAGAGGTCCACGTGTTTCTGGACTCTGTCCTCAGGTAGGGATTACCCTCTGGAAGACGCCAACGGAATCGCTTTTTCCCGTGACCGACGAGTCGGTACAGGATGGCGCCACTAAATAGCCCCTGATTGGTTTTGCCATACAGCACCCAAGTCTTACTTTGACCTGAAGCCGGGGCTTTGAACCAATGACGCATCAGCGGTTTGAGCCGGGAGCGATATTTGCGGCCCAGCCAATGGGCCAGTTTCCAGAACACGACACCATCGATGTAGCTGAAGACTTTCGCTTTGTAATCGACGAACTGGTAGAACGCCGCCCAGCCTTTCAGCTTTCGGTTGATGGATTCGACCATGTCGATTTTGCTTTCACTATAATTGCCTGACAGCTTGGCGGTTAAAGATGCTGCAAAGTTACGTGCCTTATCCCGGGGGATTGTCGTCACCACCCGCATGTCGCCATAGCGGCTCCGCTTGCGGATGATGCGATGCCCCAGGAACACGAAGCCGTCATTCACATGGGTAATCTTGGTCTTATCCATGTTCAGTGTCAGCTTGAGAGTTCCTTCCAGCATCTCCCGGCATTCTTCTCTAATCGCCTCTGCCTGGGCTTTGGTGCCCTTGACGATAACCACAAAGTCATCGGCATAGCGGCAGTAGGCGACGGCTGGCTTCCATTGTCGGTTCTCTCGGATGGCTGAGCTTCGACCGATTCGGATACTGTGGTTCCAGTACCATCGATCCTTTCGGGCCTTTTTGCCGAGGTAGCGCCTATTCAGGTACTGATCGAACTCATGCAACATGATATTCGATAGCAGTGGCGATATAACACCGCCCTGAGGTACGCCCTCACTTGCTGCCCGGAAAAGACCTGCATCAATATGACCGGCTTTTATGAATCGCCAGAGAAGGTTCAGGAACCGTCGGTCCCTGATTCTGCGACGTACAGCTTTCATCAGAAGCCGGTGATGCACGGTATCAAAGTAGCTGGACAGATCCCCTTCAATGACCCAGCGTCCGCGCGTTTCCTTATTGTCCGTCAGTTGCAGTTTCACTGTACGGATCGCGTGATGAACGCTCCGCTCCGGTCGGAACCCGTAGGAGAGCGTATGGAAGTCGCTCTCCCACATGGGCTCCATCGCCATTAACATGGCCCGTTGAACGATGCGGTCGCGTAGGGTCGGGATACCCAGTGGTCGTTGCTTGCCGTTGGCCTTTGGGATATACACCCTTCGGGCCTGTAACGGCTGGTAAACATCGGAGAGTAAATCACTCCTGATCTGTTGAAGAATAGCCGGCAGCCTGTCCTGCACAGTCAGCTTGATCTCTCCGTCTATCCCGGGCGTGTTTGCCCCTTTGGAAGACAGAGTGACCCGAGCCGCTTCTGCGAGCCAGTCAGGCTGTGCTATCAGGCGCAACAACCTGTCCACCCGGCGGGTGGGGTCGGTTGTTGTCCAGGTCGCTAGCTTGCGTTGCATTTCGCTGATTATCAAAGGTCTTCACCTTGTTTGGTCAGGTAGTTTGCTTGGCAAACACGTTTAAACTGCTCCCCTTCGCCATGTAATGGGCTTTCCCCATCGCGGACTACTACGGGAGCTCCGCCAGTCAACTTGGCATCGGGGTCATGCCCCCTTGGCATCCAATATTGACCTTCCCCGGTTTACCTATCTGGACTCCAGCATGCTGAGGAGGCTGCCCATCGCACTCTTTACCCTTGCTTGCCGCAAGTTGACAGGAAGCAGCAGTCCAATCTGTGATGGATACTGCTGAACCGAAGCCCGAGCTACCAATTTGGACTTCTTCGTTTGGCAGCGCCTATGCGTCATGCTGCCCAACCTTCCCGTACGGCTTATCAGGTCACGTAAGCCGTGGTGACATTTCAACCCACAGAGGCGGATGAATGGGTTCATGTTCTTCAGCCTTTCAGCACTCAGCCTTGAGGATCATCTTGGCTTAGTGACCTCGCCTCAATCCCCGTTGTCAGCGGGTTACATCACCCTGCGGGCATACCGCAGGTCACTGCCGCTCAGGCTCACCACCCTCACAGTGGGTGGGATTGATTGGTTACTTCCTCCTGAATTACCGGTTCAATATTCCAGATAGACTCGTGGTCCATTTGAGCTTCCATGCTCGCCCTGGACTCCGGGCACACTGTAGGTGATGTCACCACACCAGACTTGGTTAGGCCGTTCTACTGCAAACTCCCGGTCCAGATGGTTCGGGATATCTGGTCGTTCAACGGTAGCCTGCTTGTAGGCATGAGGGCCTGGCTGCTTACAGATCAGCCCCAACTCGCTCATCAGTCGTCGAACTTTAAAGCGACCAACGACAACGCCTTCCTCGCGGAGCAAGCCTATGATTGTACGACTGCCGGCAGAGCTGCGGCTCTTGGTAAACAGGCGGTTTACCTGAGCCCTCAGGGCCAGGCGCTCCACATCTACACGGTTCCGCCGTTGGCGGTACTCGTAATAGCTGGAACGACTGATATCAAACGCTTCACAGACCAGTTCAATTGACTCCTGCTCCCCCAACCGGTCTATCAGCGCGTACGATTCATCTCGTCCGACATCAAGAGAGCTGTAGCCTTTTTTAATATTTCTTTCTCTCGCTCCAGGCGATTGCAGCGGGCTTCCAGCTCCTGAATACGTCGCTGCTCCGGGGTTAACGCCTTGCCTTTCGGAGTGACGCCCTTACGCTCGTCCGTCAGTTGTTGAACCCAACGCCGAACAGCGCTTTCACCAATTCCCAGAGACACGCTGGCCTGCGGAATCGTGTAACCTTGATCCAGCACCAGGCTGGCTGCTTCCTGTTTGAACTCAGGAGAAAAAGAACGTCGCTTTCTGGTCATCAGACACCTCGTTTATGGTGGCGATCTTACCACCTACGTTGGTGTCCGGAATCATTGAACCACTACAGGTGGCATCGCGGCGATTGGTCGCGAGCTGCCGTTCTTAGCCTCATTGAGAAGCGCTACAAAGAGTTTTTAGCGACTCATATCTGAACTTTTTTTCCGAATTCAAACTCATTTCAAAGTTTGCACTTATTATCTCGATCTTTTCCTGCCTCGTCATAGGCGCCTTACACCTATGATTTTTGGCTATTAATCGCTTCGGGAGAAAGTCGATGAAGGCAAGCAAGCACTCGCCTCGGGCGTTGCTGTGTTCAGTACTATTGTCCATTCCTCTGTTCGGTCAAGCTGAGACTGTTAATTGGGCGAATTGGCTCACTGGCCAGATAAGCAAGCACCCGGAGGTACTGGCAGCGACAGAGCAGGCGGCAGCGCGGAAAGAGGACGCTGAGGCAAGCGAACAACCGCTGTATAACCCGGAGTTGTCCGTAGGAGCAGACAGAACGGGCAGTGAGAATAACTTTGAGGCAGGGCTGTCACAAACGATCGATTGGTCTGATCAACAGGGCGCATTACAGGAGAAGGCAAAGCTGATCAGGCTGTCTGCGCAAGCTGGCTTGAGCGAAGCAGTTCTGACACAAACGTCTGAATCATTGTTTGCGCTTGTCGAGTGGCGCGCCACTACGCTGTTTGAGGAAATTGCTGAATCCCAACAGCAGCGCCTGGATGCTTTGCTGGACCAGGTTGAACAGCGCCAGCAGGCAGGTGATCTGGGGCGTGCCGATGCAGAGCTTCTGTTTCTAAATCTATCCCGTCAGTTGAGCGAAGTCGCCCAGGCAAAGGCCGCAGTTGATCGGGCAGAAACTCAGGTTCAAGAACGTCTGCCGGACTGGAGGCCTCAGGATGGGGGAATCCCCGAGTATATATGGCCAGCGCTGGAGTCCCAGATTGGTGAGGCTGATCTGCTGTCACACCCGTCAATTGCAGTCGCTCGAGCCGAGTGGCAGGTGCTGAAAAGTGAGGCAGAGGTTGCGAGACGCAAAGCCACAGCATCGCCGACAGTAGGGCTGAGCGGAGGGCGTGACGGCGGCGAGAACGTGGTTGGCCTGACATTCTCGATCCCTCTGAACGTCCGTAATAACTACAGCGCTGAAATCCGGGCCGCGAATCGACGGGCTCTGGAGGCCGAAGCGCGGTTTCAGGCGCTCTACCGGAAACAACAATATGACCTGGCAGGCGCTCGCGCTTCCTGGAAGCGATACGACAAGCAACTTCGTCGATGGAAAGAACTATCCCAGGGGCGTGTACAGCGAAGTGCCGATTTGCTTGAGAAGCAGTGGCAGGTCGGCGACCTCTCCACCTCTGAGTATCTCCAGGCGTTAGGCCAGCGCGCGGAGAGCCTGAAAACCGGTATTGAACTGGAAAAGCTGGCGCAGCTGGGCCTGATTGAACTCTTGAGCCAGTCTGGCGAACTGATCACCCCCTTCCAATAATATTCTGGAAACTGGATAGTCATCATGAAAAAAACTCTGATTTCAGTATTTGTATTGACGCTGTTTATAGCTCCCCCTTCATTGGTGCAGGCCGAGGAAGATGCGCATAACGAGGCGGGCCATGATCATGCCGCCGGTGGCGACGATCATCGAGAAGGTACCGGTGAAGAGGATGAGCATGAGGGCGGGCATGCTGAAGAACGTGAGCATGAAGAGGAAGAAGGTCATGGCCACGAAGAGGAGAGCGATGGTGGTCATGAAGAATCAACTACCGCAAGCATCAATGCCAAACAGAAAGAGCTCGCCGGCATTGAGGTAGCAACCCTCGAGAGCAAGCGCGTTGACTATGAAATCTACGCTCCCGGTGAGCTGCTGACCAACGGCTATACCAGCTATCACGTGTCCCCCCGGGTTGCCTCGGTGGTGTTGAGACGTCACGTGGAATTGGGTGAGCACGTAACCAAAGGTCAGCAACTGGTAACCCTGTTCAGTGAGACGGTGGCACAGGCGCAGGCTGATTACAGGAAGGCTTTTCCTGAATGGGAGCGAATCAGCGGGCTGGGTCGTTCCGTGGTTGGTGATCAGCGGTTCAATACGGCGAAAGCGAATATTGAAGCGGCGAGGGCGACTCTGCTTGCTTATGGGCTAAACGATGATGACATTGGTGCGTTGAAGGCCAGCGGCGTAGGTAGTCTCGGTGAATACACGCTCAGAGCTCGCGTGGATGGCGCAGTGCTGACCGATGAGTTTGAGCAAGGACAAAGAGTTGAGGCAGGCCAACCGCTGGTGACTCTGGCTAATGAAAGCGAACTTTGGGTAGAGGCTCACCTGCCAGCAAACTCCGACATTGTCCTTAAGCAAGGGGCCGAAGCGGAAGTAAGAGTTGCAGGCCGAGTAGCTGTGGCAACGGTATCCCAGGAAGCTCATACCATTGACGCTGTGACCCGCACGCGAATTGTTCGGTTGGAGCTGGACAATCCGGAAGATCGTTTTCATCCCGGAATGTTTGCAGATGTGTATTTCCTTTTTAAAACCACGGAGCCGGTGCTTGCGGTGCCGGAGAGTGCGTTGATGCGAGGCGCCGATGGCGACTGGACGGTCTATGTGGAAGAGGCTGAAGGGGAGTACGAGCCTGTGGAAGTGGAACTGGGTCGCGCAATTGGCGGACTCCGTGAAATTTCGGGCCTGACTGCAGGCCAACGGATCGTTTCGCGGGGCGCATTTTTTGTGGCCTCTGAAATTGCCAAAGGCGGCTTTGACCCACACAACCACTGATTCCGGGAGCCATTATGTTCAACCGAGTTGTCGACTGGGCGGTTCAGAACCGCCTGTTGGTTCTTATTGCGCTTGCAGTGCTTATCGCCACGGCCGCGTTTCAGATCCCAAAACTGAATCTTGATGCTTTCCCTGACGTTACAAACGTCCAGGTCGCTGTTAATACAGAGGCGCCCGGACTTGCGGCCGAGGAAGTCGAGCAACTGATCACCTATCCCATTGAAGCGGTGATGTATGCGTTGCCGGATGTTGAGGAGGTTCGGTCCATCTCCAAAACCGGGTTGTCTGGTGTCACCGTGGTCTTTAAAGAGGGCACGGATATCTATTTCGCGCGCCAACTGGTTTTCGAGCGGTTGCAGGCCGCGCGGGAGCTGATTCCGGACGGGGTCGGGGTGCCTGAAATGGGGCCGAATACGTCCGGTCTCGGCCAGGTCTACCAGTACTTGCTGATAGCGGACCCGGATTCGGGGTACGACGCAATGGAATTACGCAGCTTGCACGACTGGCTGGTCAAGCTGTTGCTGATACCTGCTGAAGGGGTAACAGAGATTCTGTCGTTTGGCGGAGAGGTCCGCCAGTACCAGGTCAATCTGAACCCGGCGCGAATGCTGTCCTATGACTTATCACAGAACGACGTCATGGACGCCCTGGAGAACACCAACTCCAATGTTGGGGGCTGGTATATGGGCCGTGGACAGGAGCAGTTGGTTATTCGCGGTATGGGCTGGCTGGGTAATGGCGAGCAGGGGCTGGAGCAGATCCGTCAAGTGCCCGTTAAAACCAGTGATGGCATTACAGTGACGGTGAGCGATGTCGCCCAGGTAGCGCTGGGCACTGAAATTCGCCAGGGTGCGGTGACCATGACCCGGAAGGATGAAGACGGTCAGGTTGAACAACTGGGTGAAGTGGTTTCTGGCATTGTACTCAAACGAATGGGGGCCAATACAAAAGCCACCATCGACGGCATCGAGGCCCGCATTGATCGCATAAATCAGGCGCTTCCGAGTGGGGTTCGTTTTGAGCCCTATTACAACCAGGCGGATCTGGTGACCAAGGCCGTAGAGACGGTGACCAATGCACTTCTGTTGGCTTTTGTGTTTATTGCGATCGTGCTTGCCCTGTTTCTGATGAATCTTCGGGCAACAACGCTCGTGCTGCTTTCTATACCGATTTCTATCGGTATTGCGCTGATGATCATGGCCTGGTTCGGTCTCTCGGCCAACTTGATGTCTCTGGGCGGCATTGCTGTGGCAATTGGCATGCTGGTGGACGGCTCTGTTGTTATGGTCGAGAACATGTTCAAACATCTGACGCATCCGGATGCTGAGCATGACGCCCGTCGGGATGAATTGGTGAAAAACGACCCTGACCCATTGGACGCGTCACACGATGACCATGGCATTGCGCTTCGACTGCAGGAGGCAGGCCGGGAAGTGGCGCGACCAATTTTTTTCGCGACGGCGATTATCCTGGTCGTTTTCATGCCTTTATTCAGCTTTGAAGGTGTGGAAGCCAAGCTTTTTCAGCCAATGGCGATCAGCATAATGTTGGCCATCGTGTCCGCTGTGATCGTTGCTCTGGTGGTTGTGCCGGCCTTGGCATCGTTTATGTTTCGCAAGGGTATTCGGGAGCGGGAAAGCTTCGTTTTAAAACCTCTTGAGAAGTTCTACCGCAAGGGCCTTGACTGGTCGCTGAAACACACCAGATCTGTTGTCGGTGCTGCTGCTGTTCTTGTTGTGCTGGCGGCTCTGGTCGTGCCTCGACTCGGCACTGAGTTTGTCCCTGAGCTGGAAGAGGGAACGATCAACCTCCGGGTTACGCTGGCCCCTTCATCAAGCCTTGATACGGCGCTTGAAGTTGCGCCAAAATTGGAAGCCATGTTGATGGAGTTTCCAGAAGTGACTTACGCTCTCTCCCGGGCTGGCCGAGCAGAAATAGGTGGCGACCCGGAGCCCGTTAACAATATAGAGATCTATATTGGCTTAAAACCAACTTCGGAGTGGACCAGCGCCAGTAATCGCTATGAATTGCAGGCCCTGTTTGAGGAGAAGCTCGAACAGCACCCGGGGCTACTGTTTAACTTTTCTCAGCCTATCGCGACTCGGGTTGATGAATTGTTGTCAGGTGTTCGTGCGCAGTTGGCCATCAAGCTCTTTGGCCCGGATCTCGACGTACTGGCGGAGAAAGGCCAGCAGATTGAAGCGGCGGTCCGAACAGTTCAGGGAACACGAGACGTGGCCATGGAGCAGATTGCTGGTGAAGCGCAGTTGGTGGTTCAGCCTGACCGTCAGGCACTCTCCCGGTACGGACTTGCCGTGTCTGATGTGATGAGTGTCGTCCGGGATGGACTGGGTGGTGCCGCCGCGGGCCAGATCATCAACGGAAATGAGCGGTACGATATCTATGTGCGTCTGGCCAAACGTTTCCGGGAAGACCGGGATGCCATTGCCGATTTCAGGTTACAGGCGCCGTCCGGAGCCTGGGTGAGACTCGGTGATGTGGCCGATGTATCTATTGAGTCCGGCCCGCCTCAGGTGCGCCGCGATGACGTTCAGCGCCGTGTGGTCATTCAGTCTAATGTGCAGGGTCGTGACATGGGCAGTGTGGTTGCCGATATTCAGGATACCATCGCGACAGAAGTGAACCTTCCCCCCGGCTATTCGGTGGATATTGGTGGTCAGTTTGAAAACCAGCAACGAGCTCAGAAGCGATTGACCATTGTGGTACCTGTATCTCTGGGCCTGATCGCGCTGTTGCTGTACTTTGCTTTCAGTTCGGTTGGTCAAGCGCTGTTGATTCTGGTCAACGTGCCGCTTGCCGTTATTGGTGGCGTCTTTTCACTCTGGATCTCCGGCCAGTATCTTTCGGTGCCCAGTTCCGTTGGATTTATCACACTGTTTGGTGTGGCGGTGCTTAACGGGGTCGTAATGGTCGAAAGCATCAATCAGCGAATACAGGATGGGTTGAACGTGGATACTGCGGTGTTTGAAGGTGCCGTCTCCCGTTTGCGTCCTGTCTTGATGACAGCAATAACCTCGGCACTCGGTTTGATACCGATGCTATTGTCGACGGGCGTGGGTGCGGAAATCCAGAAGCCATTGGCCAGCGTGATTGTAGGTGGCCTCGTGACTGCGACTTTCCTAACGCTTTTTGTTTTGCCGGCTCTATTCACGCGCTTCTCAAGGTCTAAACTCGATGATATGCAACGGTAGAAGAGAGGTGGAAATACACAGTTTTGATCGCGAGCAGGGGAGGGTAATCCCTCCGTCATAGCGGGGCGGAGGAATTATGGTTGTGCTCTACTCTGGGAAAGGAAGCACAACTGTAATTCTGGCGCCCCCTGTTTCTGAGGGGCCAATGTTCATCCGTCCGAAATTGTCTTCTAGTATTTCGGACACGATGGACAGTCCCAATCCAAATCCAGAAACGGTTTCGTCAAGCCGGGAACCTCTATCCATCACTTTTGAGGCCGCTTCTGGAGTAATCCCAGGGCCGTCGTCTGCAACTTCTATCGTTAGCCCGGAATCGGTCTGGCTTATTGAAACGTCAATCTCAGCCTGACTCCATTTCCCGCCGTTTTCGAGCAGGTTACCGAATAACTCTGATAGGTCCTGACGCTCCATGGGCCAACTGAAGTTATTCGGCAAGGATGTATTAATACGGAAACTCTTATCGGGAAAGATTTTTTCCATGACAGAAATGACGTTGTTCGCTATTTCAATCGGCAAACATGTTTGCCCCATCTGCCTGCCGGAGATATCTGCCTTGCTCATGCGGTAGTTCAAGGACCGGCTTAGATCCTTTAGGTTGGAGGTCATGAACTCTATGTCGTCGCGGGACGGAGGTAATGAACCAGTGTCTGACAAGATTGCGAGATTGGCAGAGATCGAGGTCTTGACCATGTGAGAAAGATCGGAATTGAGGCGGCGGTGGCGGTCAAGGCGACGACTTGCTAGTTCAAGTAGGTTATTGAACTGTTTGATCAGCGGACTGAACTCCTCTGGTGCGTCAGGATTCAAACGAGGTTGTTTGCCAGATTGCAGTCTCCTCATGTCTTCCTTGATGTGTTCGATCGGTTTCAAAGCGAGGTAAGTAGTGGTGCCTACCAGAGCCAAGAGAACAACAAGTAATAATGCGGAGGCAGCCAGCAAGGTCAGGTGAGCCCCACTGGATCGCTCGGCGAGTCCACTTTCCATTTCCAGGATGGTGACTGACGAAAGCGGGCTGTCAATTCCGAAACCTCGTTTCAATCCAAGAAGGTCATCTGCACCTTGGGATATTTCTACAAAGCCCGCCGGCTTTCTTGAAACCATTCGCAACGTTGTTTGATCTATGTTGCTACTGGCAATGATGCTTCCGTCTTTCACTTCGACGACGAGGGCGTGCTCCAGTAGCAATTGGAATCGATCAATCATGCTGCCAATCTCGTCGGGCGTCGGAACTTCGTTTTCAATGATGGTTTGAAAACTCTCCACCTCCTTGTCAAGGCGATGTTTTCTGGACTCGTTCGAAAGCTGCTCTATTACATAAGTGTGCGAGAAAAAAATTAGTAAAAAATACAAGAGGCTGAAAGCGATGCCATATTGGAGGACAGTTTTTCCGATGCTTTTCTGCGCTGTCATGAAGGTGCTTTTGTCGATTGAGCGGAAGGCTTCAGTTGAAGGCACATAGAGGTGCTCTGATCGGAAAGCATAGTTGGAATCGAAGCGTGCCGCAACGGGTGCGAGCCGGAGCGAGGGACGCTCTGGTCTTCAGATCGGTCTGGCTTGGTCTTATCGTTCTTAGGCATTTGAATAACTTGATTTAGTGTCATCAAATCAAAGCCGACCTAAATGGCTTTTGAGCTTGTGGTAGCCGCTGAAAAAAACGTTTCATCAGCATATATTTTCAAGTGTGTTTAAAGTTTCGATGTTCTACTAAACACCCAAGGCCATTGAATGTTGCTGGTCTAATTGAAAAAAATGTCGGAGCCGTTTTATGAAGAAAGTATCCATGATTATAGTAGCTTCTTTCGTGGCAAGTGGTGCTTCTATAGCCCACGCAGGAGGGCAAGCGGACAGATACAACGAGGCAAGAAGCTATCCTAATAAGAGCATAGATGAACGTTCCTCCCAGTATCGTGTGGAAGAGAGCGAGACCATCAAAAAACTGAAGGAAGAACATAGATTGATTAAAGAGTTGATTGGGGATCTCTTGGAAAAGCAATAACATTTATCGTTGTTTACTTGGAGCCAGACGGGCAATTACGTGGCTCCAAGATTAATTTAATGGTAGATTTTTGTTAATTTTCCCAAAATTGCGAAAGTCGCGCTTTAGTATTGATGAATCTCGTAAGGAAGACAGAGCGCAAAATGTTGGAAAGCTGCATTCTTAACTAAGATATTTTGCAGTATTCATGGCTAATTCAGACCTCCCTCGATTTTTCATAAAACCATATCTAATCTAGAATTACCAAGTTAAAAATAGTTCTATTTTAGTCATCGTTTTTTCAATTCTTGTTCCTATTTGGTGCGCATTATTGATGAGCGCACTATCGACGAGCAATGCAACACTTGAAGCAGAGTGCTTATTGCATTGAATTGTTAAATATTTAATCATTTTTATGAACTGCGGCCCTGATTTGACAATAATTGCTCATAGAATAAGTTTTTTAAAAGGTGGCACAAAACGTGTATGCATTATAGGTGCGTTATTCAATGCGCAAATAACTAAGCTGCCCAAATAGAAGGTAAAAACGATGAAAAGACGTATCTCGACTAAAGATTGTTTGCTAAGTGTTGGTTTGCTCGTAACTCTCCAAGCGGTCCCGTTAATTGCCAGCGCAGGTGTTAGTGCTAATTTGGGCATAACAAGCAACTACTTATTTCGCGGTGTGACACAAACAGATGGCTCAACGGCGACGCAAGGCGGGCTTGACTACGAACATGCGTCGGGGCTTTATGTTGGCGGCTGGGGCTCCAATGTGGATTTCGGCGATGGGACGAGCTACGAGCTTGATCTTTATGCTGGCTTCTCCGGTGTAATTGAGGATATCGGTTACGATGTTGGCTACATTTATTACTCTTACCCTGATGCTCCTGAATCTATTGATTTTGGCGAAATATACGGAGAGTTGAGTTACAGCATTGTATCTATAGGTGTTGCTTACACAGCAAACAGCGACGTAAGCGGCGAAGGGCTGTTCGTTCCAGGCGATATCTATTATTACGCATCAGTTGATGTGCCACTGGAAGACGATTTCAGCACAGGTGTTTTGATTGGCTATTATGATTTCACTGATGATGGCAAGGCGTCTATTGGCGAGGCGAGCTACGGACATGCAGCTGTTAACGTCACCAAAGATGCGGGAAGCTTTGGAGCTTTTAGTGTTAATCTGGAGTACGCTGATATCGATTCAAGTAACGCACTTGGTTCGGTCAGTTCGGACGACCCGAAGTTTTGGCTGGGCTGGACTAAGTCTTTTTAATCTATTTGGTATTTTTCACCGAAATGGTTAATCGTTGAGAAAGCTGGCCCGGTTTGTGGGCCAGCGCATTTATCTGGCGAGCCCTGGTCCTTGAGGAAAATGGTTAAATCACAGTAAAATCATTTAAGCTTCAACCCTTTTTTGAAGAGAATCTCTTGCAAAGTAATATCCTTGTCCTCTCAATGTTTTTATTCGTTTTTTTCCGAGTATCTTTCTGAGCCTGGCTATGTAGACTTGAACGACATTTCTGGTTGGGCACCTTTCGATATTATAGAGTGCTTCAACAAGTTCGTCCTGTGAGAAAACTCTGTCAGGAGAGCGAAGAAAGCATTGTAAAAGGCGGTACTCCGTTGCGGTTAGTCTGAACTCTTTATGATCGGGAGTTGTTAGGGTTCTATAGGTTGCATTAAGTAGAAAACCATCCACGATGATCTTATCAGTTGCTCGCCCGTCTTTTCTTCGTATTATGGCGCTAAGTCGAGCTTTTAGTTCATCGAATTCGAAGGGTTTTGGAAGATAATCGTCTGCCCCGGCATTCAAGCCCTCAACTCTCTCTGTCCAGTTGGAGCGGGCAGTTAGAATAAGAATAGCTTCATCTCTGCCACTGCTTCTCCATTTTTGCATCAAAGAAAGCCCGTTCTCGTCGGGCAGTCCTATATCCAGAATGATCGCCTGATAACTGCTTGTCTCTACGAAGAAATTTGCCTCTTTTCCGTTTTGGGCAACATCTACAGTAAAGTTTTCCTTCGCAAGCCAAACGGAGATTTTTTCTGCGAGTACCGCGTTGTCTTCGACAATTAGAACCTTCATCTATAAGCGCCGTCTCTGGATGTTGGAAAATTGTGGCTGTCGCCCTTCTCGAGAGCAAATCAAAATTAGCTAAGAGACCGGACTTCAAGCGACCCGCTATAACAACAGACGAAGCTGAATCTAGCTTGAAAAAGGCATTACGGTGAGGAAAGTTTTCTATACAAACACTATCCACATGTGATCGCTTAACCACATACCAGGTGGCCGGGTCAACGATTGATCACCGGGACCGCCCTGGGAAGGTCAACTATCATGGACAACCCACTTTTCGGAGCAGGTGAGAAGTTGAGGGTTCCACTGTAGCGTTCGACAATTTCTCGAACAATCGCCAGCCCAAGGCCATGGCCTGGGGTCTGCTCGTCCAGCCGCAACCCCCGTCGACCCAGATTGCCGATTTCAGCGTCCGCGACGCCGAACCCATCGTCTGTTACGCCGATCTGCAGATTTCCGGAGTGTTGAACGAGTGACAGCTCCACGCATCGTTCCGACCATTTGCCTGCATTGTCCAGAAGGTTGCCCATGATTTCATTCAGGTCGTGCTCCTCGATCGGCCAGCGGGCGTCCTCCGGCAGGGAGCTCGACAGTTCAAAGGACTTTTCCGGGTATAGTCGCCCCAGCATCCAGACTAGATCCCGTGCCTGTTTCAGAGGGTAAGCGCTTTTCCCAACCTGTGGCCCTGCAAAGCGACTTCGGCGCATCTCGGCTTCAAGCTGTTTGTCGATGTCATTGAGTCTCGCGGTCATCTGAAGGCGGAGATCGTTGGAGAGCGGACGACTGGTGTCCTCAAGAATCTGCCGGACGGCCGCAATGGGGGTTTTGACGCTGTGAGACAGATTCGCCAGCGCATCCCTTGATCGTTCCAGGCGTTGATCCAGCGAGTCGAGCAATTGGTTGAGCTGCTGGGCCAGCGGTCGAAATTCCTCAGGTGCTTGGACATGAATCCGCGAGACCTTGCCATCCTGAAGTCGCTTCAGCGTGGCCTTCAGTTCGACGACAGGGCGCATGGACAGATTGATACCGAACCAGATCACAACGACCAACAGCAGAATCAGCAGAATCAGCAGAATAGAGACGATGGCCGTCCACCCGTGCAACTCTGCCTGGCTGCGTTTCAGTGCGCCAAGATCCTCGGACACGATCACTACAATCGGCGTATCGCCGATCCGGAACGACTTTCGGTACGCAAGAATGCTCTTTGGGCCTTCGACGGTGTCCGCATCCCGAACACGAACGGTCCCATCCTTTGCTGATTCTATTAACGACGTTAACACCGGTGCCCAGGAATCCGGGGAAATGATCGTTCTGGACGGAGAATGTATGGCGAAGGCGTGGTGAAAGACTTCCTGAAAATAGTCACCAGTCTGGAGACTGTCCAATTGACCGCCAGAATCACGAATCTGATGCTCCAGAAAGGCGACCTCATCCTTGAGACGTGTCTCGACGAATTCCCGGGACATCCGGTCCAGTAAGAGTCCGTGAACCAGCCATGCAAGCCCCATTAGCGCAATGCCCGCTGGCAGTAGCAATAAAAGCAAGGTGCACAGATACTTGGGCCGACCCGGTCATCAAGTATGGCATTGCGCCTGAAACTCTAGAGGGACCTAATACAGTTGGGCATCGCTTTGAGGTAAGCCAGCAGCTGCCCTGGCCGGATCATCTGTCGGCGTCTCGCAAGGCAGCGGAGGCCGGAATGCTTGCCGCCCAGCAGGAGACTCAGTGGCTAATAAGGCAGCTGACAGCTCGCGTTAAGGAGGCGTATGCATATTGGTGGTATACCAATGAAGCGATCAATCTCCATCATGAGACACGCGCTTTGGTAGAGCAACTGGCCACCGTAACGGAACAGAGGCTTGACTATGGCATCGGCTCGCAAAGTGAAATGCTCAGGGTCAAAACGGAGTTGGACACTCTAGATGCCAGACTAGTAGAGCTGCAAGCGGAAAAGGCCGGGCTAGCCAGCGACCTGATTCCTCTGCTTGGGCGTCGTCCGACGGGGGCCAGTTTGCAACTGACGGAGGCATCTGAAACGCTTCTGTTCGCCGATGGACAGTTGGAACCAGATCATCCGCTGATTCGGGCAGCCGAGGCAAGGGAAGCCGAGGCGCGCGCGCGGCTGGATGTTGCCGAAGTCGATCGTAGACCTACGTTCACAGCTAATGCCGGCTATAACAGCCTGTGGGCTGACGAGAGAAAACGTTGGGTCGTCGGCATTGGCGTTCGGATTCCATTTAGTGGGCAGCGCCAGCACAGCGCCGTTCGAAAGGCGACTGCCGAAGCCTCACAAAAACGATGGCTGGCCACTCAGGCTCAGCGGGAATGGCGGGCTTCGATCGCTAAACTGAGGGCAAGCGTTGAGGCCGGCCATGGTCGCCTGAACATCCTCAACGAGCGACACTTGCCAAACCAGCGCGCGCACTGGGAAGCCAGTCTGAACGAGCTGGCCAGTGGCACTGGCAGACTGGAGGACGCAATAAATAGCGCAAGACAGCTTACTGGGGTCAAACTCCGTCGAGCTGGGGTGATCCGTGATCTATATAGTGCCTCGGCCGGATACGAAGCCCTGATACCGGTGCGTACTATCAATGCGTTAAATTAAAGAGGTAATTCAATGGTCAAGTCTTCGGGCATTTTGGATAGCACCAGAAAGTTCCATTCCAAATGCCCGAAGACTCGAAAAAACCACTTGGACCAAAACTCATGAACCTTCCTGAATGTTCGCTTTGCGACCGTTTGTACCCTTTTCGAGCCTCATTTTGGGAAGCCTGAATCTTTTACTGCGAGCTTGCCACAAATAAGTTACCAACTTTATTATAATAGAAATGGGCGTTGTTCTCGGCGATCGCCTCAAAAGTTACCAACTTTATTTATTTCTAGCGATTGCGTGGTACCAAAAAGTGGCACCTGAAAAGGTGATTTGTTACCAACTTTATTATAATCCTACAAAAGCCAAGTGGGTTAACGAAAACAGGGTTGAAACGCTGGCGGTAACAGCCGCATTTCAACCCTGTCCACGTCATCCTCAGAAGGTCACGCCCAGGGTCAGCCAGAGTTTGTTGGTGTCCACTTTGCCGGCGGCACTGTCACCGGCGGAGTACCGGGCGTACTTGATGCCCGCAGTGTAGTGTTCAGCAAAGCCTCGGTTGTAAGCCACGCCCCATTCGTCGCCCAGGTCATCCACGGCCGGGGTTGATTCGTTGGCACTGAAGTCATGATAGACAAACGCCCATCGACCACCCGCGAGAGCGCCAGATACCGTCAGCGAAATATCTTCCAGGCCACCAGCCGGTGTTGCCAGGAACTGGTCCGTCCAGCCGTTGAATGCGTGTAGCGTGGCCAGCGGCGTGGCGAATCCATAATTACCATCGTCGGAGCCCAGGACCTCATAGGTCAGGGCAATGGTGATGCCTTTAACGCCCGCCCCCGCCTTCAGCGAGTAATAGTCAGCGTCAAACTCGGTGGCGCCGGATTTGGCTTCCTGCCTGGCGTATTCGGCGGCGTAGATCAGTTTTACTGATTCCAGGTCGTAATCACCCGCAAACCGCAGACCCACGGTATCCAGGCCGTTGTTTGTGCCGTCGTCCACTTCCAGCAGATAGGCATAGGCGCTGAGCTTGCCGAAGCCGGTCTGATAGCCCAGGTTCAGCAGGTGATCTTTGGTGGCCAGGTCCTGAGCCTCCGCAAAGATCCGATTGCGCTGGTTGAGATAGGCATAGTCCAGCGTCAGCAGGCTCGTGGGTGCATAGGTCAGGCGCACGCCATCAAAGGTCTGCCGGTCCTGTCGCCAGCCGACATGACCCACATGGCGCTGATTGTCATAGACAATGACCTGGCGACCGGCGCGCGCAGTGACGTCGCCGCCGCTGTATTGCAGGTAAGCCTGATCGACTTCGGTGGTCTCCGGATCGGCAATGACCGAATAATCGGTATTTTTACCCTGAGTGTTGTTGTAATCGTCCAGGCCCATCACCGTGCGGGAATCCTCAAACTCCAGAACTCCGGTCACGCCATGGTAGCTGCCGGTGGTGTAGCCCAGCCGGGTGCGGATGGTCAGGGCATCGGCGTCTTTGAGGGCGTTGTCCTGATCCACCGCCTCATACCGCAAACGGACATCGCCGGAGACTTGCCCGTTGCTCAGGGCATCGTGCAGGGAGTGTTCCGCTGCCAGCGCGGGAGTGGCCAGCGCCAGGGAGCCCAGCATACAGGCCGAATGTCGGATCAATCGTGCTTTCATAGTTGCTTCCTTTTCCGTTAATGACAAAACGTTCTGTTGGCCGGTTGATGCCGGAGTTGGTATCGGCGACGGATCGCAGGGGTCAGGCCGCCTGGCTTTGATTAGACGAGCCGACCGTCAGATGACAGATCGATTGATCGCCCAGGCATTGCTCCATCACCAGTTGGTCGGGCGTGTCGTGAACGGTCTTCCAGGTTCCCTCAGCCGAAGGTTGACCGCGCAGAACCACCGGCATGGCTCGGGTTTTCAGCCTGATCACCGGCGGGTTATGTTCATAGGTCACGGCATCCAGGCCCATGACCGCATGGGCAATCGCTTGTGCCTGATGTTTGATCGGTTCGATAAAGCGGCAAGGCATGCCGTCGATACTGATGCAATCGCCGAGCGCATAAATGTCCGGGTCACTGGTACGCAGTGTGTGTGGATCGACCGCAAGGCCCCGTTGAAACTGCAGGCCGGCGTGACGGGCCAGCCGGTTATCGGTGGCCAGGCCTGTCGCTGCCACAACGTGATCGACTTCAAGGGGCTGGCCCACCTGGCGGGTGATTGAGCGCTTGCCATTGTCGTGTGCGGCCACGCCGGTCACATCCACGCCGCCAAGGTAGCTGATGCCGAGTTGGGTAAAGCTGCTGACCAGGCGGGACGCGGCCTTGTCGGGCAGCAGCCCGGCCAACGGTGCGTTATTGCGGTCGAGCAGGGTGACCGTGTGCCCGGCGCGGGCAAAGTCCTCGGCCAGTTCACAGCCGATCATGCCGGCGCCGACAATAGCGATGGACTGTTTACCCTGCGCCAGCGCCTGTTGCAGTCCAGACCACCCGGCCAGATCATTGACCCGCCAACACAGGGGCGCCGGCAGTTGCGCCGGCAGTATCGGTTGCGCGCCCTGGGCCAGCACCAGCTGGGTGTAGTTGAGCGATCCGCGGGTTGTGCGTAATTGCTTTAACGTCGGGCTCAAGCCAACCGCAAAGGTTTGCGCCATCAGCTGGACACCAAGCCGTTGTGCGGCCTGGTAACCGGTTTCCCGCACCAGCGTGGTTTTATCCGCGCCGCGACTGATAGCCACCGAAAGCTCGGGCTTGTGATAGGTATCGCCACTGCAAGCCGTGACCAGGGTGATGGGAACCGTGGCGTCCAGTGCGCGCAGCGCTTCCACAGTGGACCAGCCGGCAATGCCGGCGCCAATCACCACCACGCCGGGTTTGCGGTTGAAGTGCATCGGCTGATCGCAAACCGTGATTTCCTGCCGTTTCAATAGCTCGAAATCGGTCTTGGTGACGCCGCACAGCGGGCATTCCCAATCGTCCGGAATGTCTTCAAAGCGGGTGCCCGGCGCCAGACCGCTGTCCGGGTCGCCTTGCTCCTCGTCATAGATCAGCCCGCAGGCGAGGCAAATGTATTGTCGCCAGGGCGTGGTTTGATCGACACTTTGCTCACTCATGCCGGCACCTCTGCACGCATCTGTTTGGCCATCTCCCAGCGCAGGTGTTTGAGGGCCGGTGTAACGATGGCGACGAAATGGGCCTCGCGTATGCGGCGTTGGGGTGCCGATGTCATCAGGTAACCGCGCGCGCCTTGATGCAGTAGCGCCGATTGGGACGCCTTAAGCGCCATTTCGGAACCCCGGGCGCGCAGATCCAGTACGTCCAGCAGGAAGTCTTTGCTGCCATCAAACGGGGTTTCGGCGAGTTTGGCGGCCTGAGCTTTGATGTCGTCAAATTCCGCCTGCAGCTCGTCCGGGCGGTCATGCAGATACTGGTTCACATGGCCAAGGGAGGGCTCCACCTCGCGGGCAGAGTCAATCGAACCCTGAATAACGCCAGTGGCCATGCCCACCTGTAACAGGATGAACGCTGTGCGAACGCGCTGAATAAAGGGCCGCACCGGATCGGCAATCATCTGATCCTCACTGACGAAATAGTCGACCAGAGGAACCGCCCAGGTGCTGGTGCCTTCCATCCCGGAAAACTCCGGGCATTTTCTGAGCGTTACCCGCTCATCCAGGTCCAGCAGAAACATGATCTCGTGGGAGCGACTGCCATCCTCCCGGTCGACCGCGGCGATAACGCCACAGTACTGCCCCGGAGCAATGTGGCTGACCCAGGGCAAGGTACCGTTAACCCGATAACCACCCGGTACTTTTTTGGCTTTCAGCGCCATCTTTTCGATACCGGTGAAGGCTTTCATCGGATTGGACAGGGCGGTTCCGCCGAAGGTTCTACCGGCGGCGTGGTCTGGCAAGCGGGCCAACAAAGCCGGATTGCCGGATTGCTCCATGTAGAGCCCGCAAACGTCGTGGCACCAGGTCATGAAACCGGTGGAGCCGCAGTGCCGGCTGATCTCATGCATGGAGTCGATGGCCAGGCCATAGCGAGAGCCGTACTGGTCGAGATGGCCGGCAAACGCGCCGGCCTGACCGAGTTTTGCCATGATATCGATCGGATAATAGCCCTCGTGATCGATACGGTAGGCGGCGGGAGCAAGCTGCTCCCGGGCTATCTGGCTGACATCCGCCAGCACCTGGACATCGTCTGCCCAGGGAAGAGCAATTGAGGGTGATACAGCAGCGCTGTTCATGGCTTACCTCTGGAGTCCGGGGGTGGGCTTATTCCATCAGGCTGATGCTGAACGGGATCGGATTGCGCATGGTGTTGGCCACCGGCGAGAAGTAGTTGGCGTGGCGGACGATTTCATCCAGCTCTTCACGCGTGGCGTCGCCTTCAACCAGTACCTTCACGCGGATATCCTGAAAGCCCATGTCTTCGGGTTTCTTTTCGGCGCCGCCGGCACCCCAGGCGGCCGGATTGCCGATGTCGCCTTCCAGGAAGATTTCCAGTTTGCTGAGTTTGATCTGCTTCCAGGTGGCAACGGCGGTAATGCCGACGGCCAGGCAGCCGCCCAGGCCAGACAGAACAATTTCGCCCGGGGCCGGGGCGGTATCTTCACCGAACAGGTGCAGGGGCTCGTCTACCACCACTTCGTGTTGATTGATGTGGCTGACGGTGCGGTACTGGCCATCGGTAACCGTGTGAACCTTGTTGGTGCCGCGAGTGGCCGGGTTGTTACGGCCTTTTTCTGCAAAGGCGAGCAAGCCGTCACGATCAATCGGGCGAAGGTAAGCGGTTACGGTTTCTGGTTGGCTGGCAGTGGCTGTAGTCATGATGTGCTCCGGTTGGGTTTGTCAGATCTGCCCGTTGTGTCCTGAGACGTTCGGGCTTGTATCTGTACCAGAGCAGCTTGTGTGCCACCTTCTGAAATATGCTATTAATCTGTTTAAAAACAAAAAGATAAAATTAGTTTGTCGAGGTCGATGGTCGCTTGGCTCTTGCCTTTGTCAGGTATCAAAATCCGACAATGTCAGACATTGTCGGGGCCTGGCTCCGCTCCATTGTTCATGTTCAGCTTCTCCAGTCGGTACCGGAATTGTCGGGGTGTCATGCCCAGCAGAGCCGCTGCCCGGGTTTTATTGCCGCCGGTTTGCTGCAGGGCGTCGGTCAGTTCACTGGCCTCGTCCGCCCGCACCCAGCTGTAAGGGCGCCCGGGCCCGGGACTGCTTGTGTTTTGGGCCCCGCCGCTGCCCGGTGCTATCGCGCTGTTGAACGACGTCGGGCCGGCGGGATCCGCAGAGCTCTGCTGGCCGGCCTCAAGGTGCCGGCTGATGGTGGATTCCTGGCGCAGGATCGCTTCAATGTCCATGATGCTGATGGTGCCGTCTTCGGCCATCAGCACGGCCCGTTTGATGACGTTTTCCAGCTGGCGGATATTGCCGGGCCAACTGTAACTTTCCAGGCGCTCCATCACGCCATTGCCCAGCAGGGTATAGCGGCCGTACTCCCGGTTGGCACTTAACAGGAAATGCCGGGCCAGAATGCGCACATCGCCCTCCCGGCTTCGTAACGGGGGCAGGTGGATTGGGAACACGTTGAGCCGATAGAACAGATCGAGGCGAAACTCACCCCGGTTGACCGCATCCTGCAGATTTTTATGGGTAGCGGTGACGATTCGGACATCGACCGGTATGTCTTTGTTACCCCCGACGCGCTGGATCACCTGGCCTTCCAGAACCCGCAGCAGTTTGGACTGCAATTCCAGGTTCAGGTCGCCGATTTCGTCCAGAAACAGGGTGCCACCACTGGCCAGCTCGATCTTGCCGGGTTTGGTGGCAGACGCGCCGGTGAATGCGCCCCGCTCGTGGCCAAACAGCTCGGATTCCAGCAATTGATCGGGAATGGCCGCGCAGTTGATGGCGAGGAAGGGTTGCTCCTTACGGGCGCTATTCAGGTGCAAGATCTGGGAAAAGCGCTCCTTTCCGGTGCCGGATTCGCCCGTGAGCAATACCGTCACCTGGGTTTTGGCCACCCGGGTTACCTGAAGCAATGCATCCTGCACCGCCCGGCTGTCGCCGAGTATGCCGTGATTGGTTTGCTGGTTTTGCAGGGCGTCTTTCAGCTCCTGGTTTTCAGCCTGGAGGTGGTTGGTACGCTCTTCAATGAGGGAATTAATCTTGATGATCTGGGCAATAAAGGTCGCCAGAATCCTCAGGATAACCAGATCGGCACTGAACGATCTGGGCCGCATGCGCAGCCGGTTGACCGCCAGCACACCCACGGGGGTATTGCCCTCCAGGATGGGAATGGCGATGTAGGCCACCACCCCGTCTGGCAGGGTCATCCGGTCGACCGCCCGGAACAGGTAGCCGGGCTCCTCATCGATGTTCTGAACCACCGCCAGCTGGCCCTGGCGCATTACCCGGCCGGTGATGCCCTCTTCAAAGCTGTACACGCCGCGCTTCCGCTCTTCGGGGGTCAGGCCGTAGCTGTATTGAATGTGCAGAGCGCTGTCGTCCGGTGTCGACAGCAGTACCCGGCCCCGGTTGAGGCCCAGCATTTGCGACATCAGGCGCAGTATGCCGGTGATCGCAGATTCGGGAGAGCCGGAGTGGCCGATCAGTTTGGCGGCCTCTTGCACAACCGTAAGGTCGGTCTCGGCCTTGATGACATCACTTTCGAGTGGTGACGAGAGATTTTCCATGAGCAGTATGCCATTCCAGGACATTGTCAGAGATTGATACAGCAATCTCTGTGCCTGATTGTCCGTTGGACTGACATTGTCGCTTTCATAACAGAACAAGGCCGCCCCTGAGGACGGCCTTGTTCCGGGCGACTCAACCGTTATTCTACGTGCCAGTTAAAGCGTTTTATCAGCAGGCTACAGATGGAGTCCAACCCGTAGCCGATCAGGCCAATGACTACCACGATAGCGGCCAGCGTATCGTAGGAGAGGGTATCCCGGGCATCGTTGATGGCGTAACCGAGGCCGCTGGTGACGCCCAGATACTCCGCCGGTACCAGTACCACCCAGGCCACGCCAACGGCCAGCCGGATGCCGGCGAGCACATCACTCATGATCGCAGGCATGATGATGCGTCGCAGCATGTGCAGTTCCGAGGCGCCCAGGTTGCGGGCGACTTTAAACCAGTTGGGATCGATCCGGCGCACGCCGTGGGCGGTCGAGAAGATGATCGGCCAGACCGCTGCCATCACGATCAGGAAGATAATGGCCGAATCCCAGGTAGGGAAGGCCAGAACCGCGATCGGCATCCAGGCCAGGGGGCTGATCATCCGCAGGAACTGAAACGGCACATTGGCAATCTTCATGGCACTGCCCACGTAGCCGATCAGCACGCCGACCGGCACCCCGATAACAATCCCCCAGAACAAGCCATAGAGAATCCGATACAGGCTGGACAGGACGGTGGGCCAGATAGCACCACTGGCCACAAGACCATAAAGCGCGTGGAAGGTAGGTGCCGGGGCAAAGTTGGCGAACGCCCACATGTCTGGGTCATTGGCCACCAGGTAGCCGCCGAACCACCAGGCGGCCAGCAGACTGGTGATGCCCAGGGCCGGGTAGCGCAGGCTGCTGAGCATGCTTAGCAGCGGACTGAGCCCGTTGAAGCCGGATGACGGTGCGTTCAGGGCAGAGGAGGTTTTGGTACTCATAGTTTGACCACCTCTTCCCGATCAAACGGGTTGTCTGCGTCAAAGCCCGGCGCGTCTTTCCAGCCGGGGTGTTTATCCATGGCCGCTTTGACAAAGCGGTAGTCCACCAGGTCATCCACCACAAAGTCTGGGTCCAGGTCCTGCAGGAAGGTGGTATCGCCACCGACCAGGGTCTGCTTCAGCTCGTTGACGATAAGCCGGGTGGCGGAAGGGAACGGCCACGGCTGGAAGTCGATGCGTCCGCTGCCCCAGTTGGCGTTCTGAATCGCGTTGGGATCGGCGTAGCTTTCCTGGTCATAGAGCGTCATCGCCTGTTCAACCACATTGGCCGCCATGGGCAGATAGCCCTTACCATCGCGCGACAACAGGTGAGCGACTTCTTTCTTGTTCTGCTGGGAATAGATCTGGGCTTTAACAATCGCGTTCATCACCTTCTGGGTCCACACCGGGTTGGCGTTAACCTGGTTCTCGTTCATGCAGACCACGCAGCATGGGTGATTGCGCCAGATATCCCCGGTGAAACGCAGCATCTTGCCGCCGGCCAGCATTTCGCCCACCGCATTGAAGGGTTCCGCGACAATAAAGGCGTCGATCTTCCGGGCCGCCAACGCGGGGGGCATATCCGGCGGCGGCATGATCTGCAGGTTCACCTCGTTGGGCGCCAGGGTCTCGCTTTGCGACTTGATGACCGGTGTCAGCCCGGCGTGGCGCAAGCCCATCTGCAGCACAATGTTGTGCATGGAGTACCAGTAGGGCACCGCAACCTGTTTGCCGCCAAGATCCGCAAAGCTTTTGGCATCGGTATGGCGACCAACCACCAGGCCCGAGCCGTTCAGGTGCGCCCACGACATGATCTTCACCGGGAAGTTGTTGTTGTAGCGCATCCAGATCGGAATCGGCTTAAGGAAATGCACCAGATTGAATCGGCCTGCGGCAAACCCCTCCACAAGCGGTGACCAGCCACGGATCAGTGTGGGCGGTTCGGTTTTCAGGCCTTCCTCTTCGAAAAAGCCTTTGGCGTGGGCCACCAGCAGAACAGTGGCATCGGTGATGGGCAGGTAACCGATACGCACGACTTCATCGGCCGGAGGTTGGATACTGCCCCAGGCAGCCGTGCTGGCGGACATCCCGAACGCAGCGGCCAGGCCGCCAAGGGCCAAGCTGTCGAGCATGAAATCCCGCCGGCTCATTTCGTGTTCCTGGAGGTATTCCTGATCGGATTGCCTGGTGGTGGGCTTGTTGCGTTTCGGCTTTTTCATCGTGTCTTCCTCATTAAGATTGGGCGTTTTCAGGCGGCGCTTTCGGCTTTCGAGTCGGCGGGTTGGCTGGACTGGGCATCCCGTCCGGACAAGCCGGTGTCGGTGCCTTTGAATTGCTGCATCAGTTCGTCGCGCAAGGTCTGAAACCCGACATCCATGTGCCGGCGAGGCCAGGGCAGCTTGACCGGAAGTTCACTGACGATTCGCCCCGGGTTTTGAGACATCACGAGCACCCGGTCCGCCATGGTGATGGCTTCATCAATATCGTGGGTGACGATCACCATGGTGATGCCGCGCTCGCGACAAATAGCGGGCACCTCCTCCTGAAGGGCAGAGCGGGTGAACGCGTCCAGTGCAGAGAACGGCTCATCCAGAAGCAGCACCTCGGGGTTGGTGGCCAAAGATCTTGCCAGTGCAACCCGTTGTTGCTGCCCGCCAGAGAGGCTCTGAACGTTTTCCTTTTTCTTGTCGTGCAGGCCCACCATGTCGAGCAGCGCATCAACCTGCCTGGTCGCTTCGCGCTTGGAGTGGCCTGCGAACAACAGGCCCAGAGCGGCGTTTTCCTGAACGGTCATCCAGGGGTACAAAGAGGCTTTCTGGAACATCATGTTCCACTTGGCACTGGGCGAGGATATCTGGTGACCGTTGACCCGCACGCAGCCTTCCGACGGAATCAGCAGCCCGGCCAGCATATGCAGCAGCGTCGACTTGCCGCAGCCGCTACGGCCGATAAGAGCCGTCATCTGACCCGGCTCAATTCGGGCGTCGATGTCTTTCAAGGTAGGTTCGGCTGAGGGTGAAAACCTGTGGGTGACGTAGTCGATCGACAGTGATGCGCCCATGTCTTTGCTCCGATTCAAAGAAATATTGACCTGAACCTAAGCAGTATGTGTGCCACCAAAATTAAGCTAATAAAATCAATAATTTGTGATTTTTTCCGAAGATTGTCACCGGTTGCTTGTTGTTGCCAATGTCGGACAATGGCAAGGATTATTCGCCATTGCTGAGCTTTGCTCAGATAGACGGATGGTGGAGGACGTGGCTTGGGCAGTAATGGCATCAGTGATGAGTTGGGGATTGCCCGGCATTTAGGTCTTTTTCTGATCGGGGCTCGTGTAAAAAACTGGTGATTTACTCTATAATCTCGGCCCTGTCCCGGGGCGCGCGTACCCCCATATACGCCTAATTACTGACCTGATTGCTACCTTCTGGCCATTACCCGGTGCACAAATATCAAGGAAGATTGCGGCCCTCTGCCGCATACTTTCATGGCGTCCACCCCTCAGAAGAATAGAGCAATGCCTACCACCGTGCTGTCTGGCTTTACCCATAACTTTCTTGGCAAAGCGCCTGTCTGGTACAAGCAAGTTATCCTGCTTTTTCTGATTGCCAATCCCATCGTAATGTACGTGTTCGGGCCGGGTGTGACAGGCTGGCTGTTGATTGCCGAGTTCATCTTTACACTCGCCATGGCGTTGAAATGCTACCCGCTGCTACCGGGTGGATTGCTGGCAGTCGAGGCATTGCTGATCGGGCTGACCACGGCAGACGCCGTGTACCATGAGGTTCTGGTGAACTTCCCGGTGATTCTGCTGCTGATGTTCATGGTGGCGGGCATCTACTTCATGAAAGACCTGCTGCTGGTGACTTTTACCCAGATTTTGGTGGGGGTTCGCTCCAAGTCGGCGTTGTCGTTATTGTTCTGCAGTGCCGCCGCCTTGCTCTCTGCGTTTCTGGATGCTTTGACGGTGACCGCCGTCATCATCAGCGTGGCGGTGGGCTTTTTCTCGGTTTACCACAAAGTGGCTTCTGGCAAAGGCTACCAGCAAAGAGATCACAACGCTGGCAGCGATGAAGAAGTGATCGAGCTGCACCGGGAAGACCTGGAAAACTTCCGGGCGTTTCTGCGTAGCCTGTTGATGCATGGGGCCATAGGTACCGCACTGGGTGGTGTTGCCACCATGGTAGGTGAGCCCCAGAATTTGCTGATTGCCAAGGTAGTCGGGTGGGATTTCGTTGGCTTCTTTCTACACATGGCGCCAGTCAGCGTACCGGTGTTTTTTGCCGGTTTGGCAACTTGTTGGGCGTTGGAGAAGCTGCGCTGGTTCGGCTACGGCGGACGCCTGCCCAAGCCGGTTCGCCAGGTGCTGGAAGAGTTCGCAAAGAACGAGCGGGCCCGCCGCACCAAAGCCGACCAGGCATCCCTGTGGATTCAGGCCATCGCTGCCGCCATTCTGGTGATCGGTCTGGCGTTTCACATTGCGGAAGTGGGCCTGATTGGCCTGTTGGTGATCATCCTGATTACCTCGTTTACCGGCGTCACAGACGAGCACCAGATTGGCAAAGCCTTCCAGGAATCCCTGCCGTTCACTTCTCTGCTGGTAGTGTTCTTCGCCGTGGTGGCGGTGATTCATGAGCAGCATCTGTTCAAACCGATCATCGATTACGTACTCAGCCTGCCGGAGCACCAGCAGCCGGGCATGTTCTTTATTGCCAACGGCCTGTTGTCGATGATCAGTGATAACGTGTTCGTGGCGACGGTGTACATCAGCGAGGTCAAGCAGGCGCTGGATGCCGGCGCCATCAGCTATGAGCACTTCCAGACCCTGGCGGTTTCCATCAACACCGGCACTAACCTGCCCAGCGTGGCAACTCCTAATGGCCAGGCGGCGTTTCTGTTTCTGCTGACTTCCGCCATCGCGCCATTGGTGCGGCTGTCGTACGGCAAAATGGTGATCATGGCGTTTCCGTACACCATCGTGATGGGGGGAGTGGGTCTGTACATGGTGACCCATTCATTCTGAGTACACGTTTTTTAACGTTTGGCCCCACAGTGTTTCGCCTATCTGTTACTCTCTAGGGAAACAGATAACGATAAGCGGTATACATGCGCAGTTGCCAACGTTACTCCACTGATCTGCCTCGTGGCGCCTGGGCGCTGACGGGGCTTTTTGTTGTTCTGGTCGGACTTTTCTATACCGCTCTGGTTCATGCTGACGACCAGAATCCATATAGCATGAAGGCCGTGCGAGTTGCCTATGTGGAGTTTCCGCCCATCACCTACCGCACAGCTGAGGGTGAACCAGCGGGTGAGTTTGTGGAGATTACCAGGAAGGTTGCCGCTGAGGCCGGCTACGAGCTGGAATTCATCTATCTGCCTGTGGCACGTACCTACCTCTACCTGAAAGACGGCACCGTTGACCTCTGGTTGGGATTATCTGCCACGCCAGTATTGAAAGAGGCGGTTCTGGAAAGCTGGATCAGCCCGATTCCCGTGGAGTTGAGTGCCTGGTATCGCCAAGACACAGAACCGCTTGAACACATGGACCAGTTGCATGGCAGCATGGTGATATTGATCGGTGGCTACACCTATGGAGGCCTTAGGTACTGGTTAGAAGACCAGCCAGACATTCGCATCACCGAGGCGCCGAACCATCGCTCGGCGGTGGACATGCTGAAACGAAAGCGGGGTGATTACCTGCTCGATTACCGCCAACCGGTGCGAGAAATCCTGACCCACCCCTCAGATGCCATTATCCGGGAATCGGAAGTACGAAGCCGCAACAGCGCCTGGATGTTCTCGCTGGCCAGCTCCCGGGCCGCCATTCTTCGAGAGGCGTTTGATGATGCCTATCTGCGGTTGGCCGAGCGTGGTGAGGTGCCGCCGGTGCGCCGATTCGAGAAAACCTTTGTATTGCCGGGGTTTCCTGACGAGTATCGTTGAGTGATTAAGACGGGACACTAGCTGATGGCCAGCACCCGTATCGCGTTTGCAGCTGCGGCCGTCCGGTTTTCCACGCCCATTTTCCGAAAAACCTGTTCCAGGTGTTTGTTCACCGTGCGTGGGCTCATGTCCAGAATCTGACCGATTTCCCGATTGGTTTTGCCGTTGGCAATCCACAACAGTACATCGGATTCTCTGAGTGTGAGTTCGAAGGCCTCTCGTAGTGCCGTCGCCGAACTGTGCGGGTTCTGAGGTGTTTTGATCCGCAGCAGGTATTCTCTCTCATCAATCAGCGCCAGGAACTCGATGGAACGCGGGGTATCCGCAAGCCGGATGGGGAGGGCATGCCCCGGTTCCGGTTGGCGAGTAAGCCAGACTTCAATCTGTTTTCGCAGGGACTCCTGTTCCGGGTCTTCGTTGCCCGGCAGTATTCGGTAAACCTGGGGCGTTCCCCAGAGCAATTCACCGCTGGCATTGACGGAAAACAGATTCTGGCCGGCCCGGTCCAGTGCTGAGCGAGCACTTCGTGTCATGCGTGCGTTCGCCAGATGCACTTGCATACGGGCCAGCAATTCGGTGGTATTGATGGGTTTGGTAATGTAGTCGACGCCGCCGGAACCAAGCCCCATCACTACGTGTTCGGTATCGCTGAGACCGGTCATGAACACGATCGGAATGTCGGCGAACGCCGGATTTTCCTTCAGCCTGCGACAGGTCTCAAAGCCGTCCATGTGGGGCATCAGGGCGTCCATAAGAACGATGTCTGGCACGATGTTCTGACTGATAGTAAGTGCCTGCCCACCTTCCAACGCTACAAGAACCGTCATGCCTGCTTCCTCCAGGGCGTCACTGATCATCCGGATCGAATCGACGGCATCATCCACGACCATGACCACGGTTTTTTTCTGTTCAGGCAGACTCATGTTCGGGTACCTCGAGTAACGCAAGAATTTTCTCAAACTGAAATTCGTTGGTGAGTTTTGTCAGTTCGGTTGTGAAGTGGCTGTCGGCTTTGCCGCTGTGTTTAAGCTTGTTCAAGGCCTCAAGCAGCCCCTTGCGGTGGCCGATTCGGGCCAGCGACATCAGAGCCTGGCATTCCTCGAATCCTGGTAACGTCAGTTCAGCTTGCGCCGGAGGCTCAAGTGCAGCGAGCGGGTCCGGGCTGGGTTTGAAGCGCCATGCGATGTTTAGCACTTTGCCGATAGTATCCAGCAGCAGATTCAGGCGAACCGGCTTGATGATGTAGCCATCATGCAGGTGGGGCGAACCCGGTGAGTGCTGGCCTTCGTTGGCGTCGGCGGAGATCATGATGACTGGCATGTGGTGTTGGGCATCTCTGAGTTGTTGAAGGATCTCCCAACCGTTAAGCCCAGGCATGGATACATCAAGCAGGATCAGATCCGGTCGGTCGCTGCTGACCTGTTGCGAGACCAGCAGAGAATTCCCCATGTCGCCAACGTCAAATCCAAGGGGCGACAGCATGGCTCGAATGACCTGGCGGTGCGACAGATCATCATCCACGATGAGCACTTTACGACGGGTGCCGTGGTAGCCGTAGATCCGCCGGGCAGGTGCGGTTATGGAGCGGGGGGTAACCTCATGCAGGCTGGATAGCATCAGGCTGACCTTGAAGGTGCTGCCTTTTCCGGGGGTGCTGGTAACCGATATGTCTCCCCCCATGATTTCGGTCAGCAATCGGGTAATGGTCAGCCCCAGCCCTGTTCCTATCCGGCTCTGCCCCGCGGAACGAACCCGTTCGAACGGACGGAAGATCCGTTCGATGTCAGCTTCGGCAATGCCTTCACCGGTATCCTGCACGGTGAACTCGGCCACCTGGCTCCGATAGCGGAGTGTCAGGCACACCCGGCCGTGATCCGTGTATTTGATGGCATTCGACAGCAGATTGATCAGGATCTGGCGGAGACGTTTCTCATCGGCGGTTACCCGCTCAGGAAGTGGCAACGGGCAATGGTATTCAAAGGCTAGTCCTTTTTCCTCGGCCTGCAAACGGAACATCGTGACCAACTGCTCCATCAGAACTTCAATCCGCACCTGGTCCCGGTGCAAGTCCAGGCGGCCCGCCTCGATTTTGGAGATATCCAGCAGACCCTCGATCAGATCGGCAAGGTGTTCGCCGTTACGATGAATCACACCCAGTGCCTCCTTGCGGTGGGCGGGGATGTCGTCGTCGTTCGCCATCAGTTGGGCATAACCCAGAATGGCATTGAGCGGAGAGCGCAACTCATGGCTGATGCCCGTGAGGTAACGGCTTTTCGCCAGGTTGGCCGCATCGGCCTGTTCCTTGGCCTGCTGCAGAGCCTGATCGGTTCTCTCGTGCGCGACAATTTCTTCGGTCAGCAATCGGGTTTGGCGCCGGGATTCCTCCTCTGCGACCACCCGGCTTTCGTGGGCCAGAACGAACAGCCAACAAATCACACCGGTCACGATGACCAGAATGAAAAAGACCTTCCAGAGGGTTACCGACAGCAGGATGCCTTCCGCGCTCGTCGCGACTGGGGTCTTGAAATAGATCAGAGATAGCAGCAGGCCGGACAAGCCATTGATCAATAGCAACAAACTCAGAAAATGACCGAGGCGTGATCGCAGGCGAACCAGCAGGTAATCGGGAACGAATTTGCCCAGGAACAGCTGAAGCTGTTCCTTATAGCCCCCGCCGGGTTTGCAGACATCGTCGCATCGTGCGTCGAGGGAGCAACACAGGGAGCAGATGGTGCCCGCGTAAGCCGGGCAGTGGGTTACGTCTTCCGGCTCAAAGGCGTGCTCGCAGATGCTGCACTGCACCAGCTGGTGATCGGTAGCGATCGGTGTGAATGGGCGCGCGGTATAGAAACGGCCGCCGGTTCGCCAGGCAATAACCGGGGCCATGACCAGGGCGACCGCCAGGGCGATGAAATGCGAGAGTGCCTGGGCATAAAGGCCAATCGCGCCGGAGTGGCAGACAACACCTACCAGGGAGGCGGTGATCATCGCCCCGACACCCACCGGATTGATATCGTAAAGGTGTGCCCGTTTGAACTCGATGTGGGCGGGGCTTAGCCCAAGCGGTTTGTTGATCGCCAGATCGGCCACCAGAGCACCTACCCAGGCAATGGCGACGATGCCGTAGAACCCCAGCGTCTCTTCCAGTGCCTGGTACACCCCCAGTTCCATCACCAGCAGCGCGATAGCCACATTGAACACCAGCCAGACCACGCGGCCGGGGTGGCTGTGGGTGAGCCGGGAGAAGAAATTCGACCAGGCAATGGAGCCGGCGTAGGCGTTGGTTACGTTGATCTTGATCTGACACAGAATGACGAAAATACCCGCGAACGCCAGGGAGATTTCCGGGGAATGGGTCACGTAACTGAACGCGACCAGGTACATGTGGGTAGGATCGGCGGCTTCGCTGGCGGGAATGCCCTGATTCAGTGCCAATACGGCCAAAAAAGAGCCTGCCAGGATTTTTATCATCCCGATCACAACCCAGCCAGGACCTCCGGCCATCACCGCTATCCACCAGCGGCGTTTATCCTTTGGCGTCTGGGGCTCGGGAATAAAACGCAGGAAATCAACCTGCTCGCCAATCTGGGCAATCAGCGAGAAAACCACGGCGGCGGCAGCGCCAAACATGAGCACATTGAAACCCTGACCTTCCGATACACCGACACCGCCAAACTGGGTCCAGTCACTGACCGATGACGCATCGGCATAAATGATGAAAACAAAGGGCAACAGTTGCAGCACGATAAAGGCGGGCTGAGTCCAGACCTGGAACCGGCTGATGGTAGTTATGCCATGGGTAACCAAAGGAATGATCACCACCGAACAGATCAGGTAGCCCAGCACCAGAGGAATGCCGAATAGCATTTTCAGGGCCATGGCCATAATGGCCGCTTCGATGGCAAAAAAGATGAAGGTGAAGCTGGCGTAGATCAACGAGGTAATGGTGGAGCCAATGTAGCCGAAGCCGGCGCCACGGGTGAGCAGGTCTATGTCGACGCCATATCGGGCTGCGTAGTAGCTGATGGGTATGGCGGTCAGAAAGATCACCAGGCTGACCGCCAGGATGGCCGCAACGGCATTGTCGAAGCCGTAGTGCAGTGTAATGGCACCGCCGATCGCTTCCATGGCCAGAAAGGATATGGCACCCAGGGCGGTATGACTGACCCTGGCAGCCGACCAGCGGCGGGCGCTCTTGGCGGTGAAGCGAAGCGCGTAGTCCTCCAGGGTCTGGTTGGCAACCCACTGGTTGTAACGTCGCCGGACCCGAAAAATATTCTGTCTTGCGGCCATAGTGCCTTGCCTTCTGGTACAGAGCGCGACTTTTTGGTGCAACTACCGGGTTGGCAGCACCGTCTTTGACAGCTGGAACAAGATCCATGCCATGTGATGGTGCGGATAAGGAATCGCGCCTGACATTATTGCTTTCGTATTCGCGTTTTAGCCTGCTGAGCCCGTGACAGGAATGCGTCAAATGACGTAGGCCGCTGGGGTGATTGCCGAATGGGCTCTGTGTCAGTGCCTGAGCAGAATGTGTGTCGTGGGCGCTGTGCTTCGTTTGTTGAAGTGCGGTACCGGCATACCAACACTGCGAGGAATAACCATGGGCACGACAGATTCAACCGCCAACGGGCGGTCATTCGGCAAGGGAACCGGGCTTCGCAAGAAGCTCATGACGCTGGCAGCATCCATGATGCTGGCTACATCGGCACAGGCGGCCACACCCCCCACCTCCGAGGTGAATACCACCGGGCTTGCGGTGACAGACGACACCGTCAAGGTTGGCATACTGCACTCCATCACCGGCACCATGGCGATCAGTGAAATCGGTTCAGTACAGGCCGAGAAACTGGCTATTGAACAGATCAACGCCTCCGGCGGTGTGCTGGGCCGGCAGATCGAGTTCGTGCAGGAAGACGGCGCCAGTGACTGGCCCACCTTCGCGGAGAAATCCCGCAAGCTGCTGCGCCAGGACAAGGTTGCGGCCATTTTTGGTGCCTGGACCTCCGCTTCCCGGAAAGCCATCCTGCCGGTAATCGAACAGTTCAATGGCATGCTGTACTACCCCACGTTCTACGAGGGCCTGGAGCAATCACCGAACGTGATCTACACCGGGCAGGAAGCCACTCAGCAAATCCTGGCCAGTATCGATTGGGCGGTTGAAGAGAAGGGCGCCAAAACCTTCTACCTGCTGGGTTCGGACTACATCTGGCCCCGCACCTCCAACAAGATCGCTCGCAAACACATCGACAAGCTGGGTTTGAAGGTGGTTGGTGAGGAGTATTACCCACTGGGCCATACCCAGTTCAACTCGGTGATCAACAAGATCAAGTTGCGCAAACCGGACGTTATTTTCGCCTCGGTTGTGGGCGGCTCCAACGTGGCCTTCTACAAGCAGATGAAAGCCGCTGGCATTGATTTCACCAAGGAAAGCCCGCTGTTGCTGACCATCTCTGTGACCGAAGACGAAATCCGGGGCATCGGTGGTGAAAACGTAGAGGGCATCTATGCCTCTATGAAGTACTTCCAGAGCCTGGATAACCCCAACAACAAGGAGTTTGTGGCCGCGTTCAAAGAAGCCTGGGGTGATGACATGGTCATCGGTGATGTTACCCAGGCTGCCTACCTTGGCCCCTGGCTGTGGAAGATGGCTGTCGAGAAGGCCGGCTCTTTCGATGTCGACAAAGTGCGTGAAGCCTCACCGGGCATTGAGTTCACCAAAGCCCCGGAAGGTTATGTCCGCATCCACGAAAACCATCACCTCTGGTCCAAGACCCGTATTGGCAACGCCCAGCGCAATGGCCAGTACAAAGTGGTCTACGAAACAGAAGACCTGATGGAGCCAGATCCTTTCCCGGAAGGTTACCAGTAAGCACGGCTGGCCGGTGCCAAGGGGCGCCGGCCGCCGGTTTTCCGAACGGTTGGGTGCGTTATCTCTAGGGAGTAAGGGTCATGTTTGATGGCTACACCACCAGTGAATTGATGTCGATATTTGCCATGCAGGGGTTTGCCGGGCTGTCCCTGTTTTCAGTGTTTGTGCTGATGGCACTCGGCCTGGCGATCATTTTTGGTCAGATGGGGGTGATCAATATGGCTCACGGGGAATTCATGATCCTCGGTGCCTATACCACCTACCTGACCTCCAGTGCTTTTCAGAGTTATCTGCCCGGTTTGTTCGGGGGCTATTTCTTCGTCGCCATGCTCTTTGCCTTTCTGGTGTGCGCGGCGCTGGGGGCCTTTGTCGAATGGGCCATGGTCAGGCATCTGTACAGGCGGCCGCTGGATACGTTGTTGGCGACCTGGGGCCTGAGCCTGATTCTCCAGCAAGCCTACCGCACGATTTTCGGTGCCCGGGAAGTAGGGGTCACCCTGCCGGATTGGATGATGGGATCAATCCAGGTCACCGACATGGTGGATCTGCCCATTAACGGGCTGTTTGTGATGATCATCGCGCTGTCCATCGCCATAGCCGTTTACTTCCTGATGTACCGATCCGGTTGGGGCAAAAAGGTAAGGGCCGTGGTCCAGAACCGGCCCATGGCCGAAGCCGTGGGCATCAACAGTGCCGGTGTCGACAGGGCCACGTTTGCCCTGGGCTGCGGGATTGCGGGTATTGCCGGCGCGGCCTTCACCATGATCGGCTCGACTGGCCCATCGTCCGGCCAGGCCTACATCGTGGACACCTTCCTGGTGGTGGTCTTTGGCGGTGCACAGAGCCTGATTGGCACCATTGTGTCTGCGTTTGGCATCTCTCAGGCCCAGTCCACCCTCGAGTTCTTCCTGAGTGGTTCGATGGCCAAGGTACTCACGCTTCTGGTGGTTGTCGGCATTCTCATGCTGCGCCCGGAAGGACTTATGGCCCTGAAGATTCGTCGCTAGGAGACCGTCATGAAAGACTCACCCGTTGTGAAATGGTTTGCCTCCCGAGAGGGGCTGTACTATCTGGCGTTGGCGCTGTTACTGGTGGTTGTTTTGCCGGTCATGCTCGATGCCTTCCGATTGAATATGGTCGGCAAGTACCTGACCTACGCCTTTGTGGCCATTGGCCTGGTGATGTGTTGGGGTAAAGCAGGCATTCTCAGCCTGGGACAGGGCGTTTTTTTCGGGCTTGGCGGCTACTGCATGGCGATGTACCTCAAGCTTGAGGCCTCAACGCCGGAAGCGACGGCCATACAGTCAACGCCCGGCATCCCAGACTTCATGGACTGGAACCAGATCACCGCTTTGCCCTGGTTCTGGGAGCCGTTCAACAGCTTCGCCTTCACCCTGATTGCCGTGATCGGGGTTCCGGTTCTGCTGGCTCTCATTATCGGCGTTGCCATGTTCACCCGGCGTGTGGGTGGCGTCTACTTTGCCATCATCACCCAGGCCATCGCCGCCATCCTGACCATCCTGATCATTGGTCAGCAGGGTTACACCGGCGGCATCAACGGCATCACCGACCTTAGAACCCTGATGGGTTGGGACATCCGTACCGATGAAGCGAAAACGGCCCTCTACTTCGTAACGCTTGCGCTGTTGTTCGTCTGCCTGTTCGCTGCCCGCCTGATCCAGAAGCGCAAACTCGGGCGCATCCTGGTGGCGATGAATACCCAGGAAAATCGCGTCAGATTTTCCGGCTACGACGTGGCCGCCTTCAAAATCTTCGTGTTTTGCCTGGCTGCGGCTTTTGCGGGCATCGGCGGCGCGCTGTTTACCTTGAGTGTCGGCTTCATGTCGCCCTCGTTCATCGGCATCGTGGCTTCGATCGAGATGGTGATCTTCTGTGCCCTGGGTGGCCGTCTTTCCATCCTTGGAGCCGTCTACGGTGCGCTACTGGTCAACGCCGCCAAGAGTGGGTTTTCCGAATCCTTTCCAGAACTGTGGCCCTTTGCCATGGGTGCGCTGTTTATTGGCGTTGTTCTGGCCTTCCCCAATGGTCTTGCAGGCCTGTACCAGACTTACGTGATGCCTCTGGAGGAGCGTTTGTTCAGACGCAAGCCAAAGACCGATGGTAGCCAGAAAGCCAAGGCAACAGCGCCGGCCCAAACCCCTGGGGAACGGGGCAAGGAATACGACCCGCTCATTGACCAGTACAGCCCGGAGAAATCCTGATGAAAGCAGCCAAAAGCAAAAGTAAGGACTTTTTGTTGGCGGTAGAGGGACTGACCGTATCGTTCGACGGCTTTAAAGCGGTAGACGACCTGTCCTTCTACCTGGACCCAAACGAAATCCGGGTGATCATCGGCCCCAATGGTGCGGGTAAAACCACGGTGCTGGACCTGATCTGTGGGAAAACCCGGGCCACGTCAGGCTCCATTCGCTTCCAGGGGCGGGAGCTGACAAAGATGAAAGAGCACCAGATTGTGCATTCTGGGGTTGGGCGTAAATTCCAGACCCCCTCGGTGTTTGAAGACCTCACCGTGTTCGAGAATCTCGAAGTGTCTTACCCCCAGGGCCACTCGGTGATGGGCGCCCTGGCGTTCAAGCGGGATCTTGCGGTGGTGGAGGAAATTGAATCGGTTGCCCGGACCATTTTTCTTGAAGACATGCTTGAGCAGCCGGCGTCTCTGCTCAGTCATGGTCAGAAGCAGTGGCTTGAAATCGGCATGCTGCTGATTCAGAAGCCGAAGCTGATCATGCTGGATGAACCGGTAGCGGGTATGTCGGTGGTGGAGCGCAAGAAAACCGCCGAATTGCTCAAGGTGATTACCCGTGAACACACGGTTCTGGTGATCGAACACGACATGCAGTTCGTGGGTGACATTGCTGACCGGGTAACGGTGATGCACCAGGGCAAGGTGTTGTCAGAGGGGTCCATCGAACACGTGAAATCGGACCCGAAAGTCATCGAAGTCTACCTGGGGCATTGATCATGCTGAGCGTCAAACAACATTCGGTGGCCTATGGCCAGAGCAACATCATCGAGAACCTGGACCTTGAGATTGGTAGGAATGAGATCGTTGCCGTGGTTGGCCGCAATGGTATGGGCAAGACCACGTTGATGAAGTCCCTGGTGGGTATGACGCCGACCAGAGGTGGGCAGCTCCTGCTGGATGGTGCGGATCTTTCCAACCTTAAGAGTTTCCAGCGGGTGAGGGCAGGGATCGGCTTTGTGCCCCAGGGCCGGATGATTTTTCCGACCCTGACCGTGAAGGAGAACATTGAGACCGGCCTGGCTGCGGTCGGGGAGAAGAAGATTCCTGAGGACCTTTATGAGCTGTTTCCGGTGCTGAAGGAAATGCTGCATCGCCGGGGCGGCAACCTGTCTGGTGGACAGCAGCAACAGCTGGCGATCGCCCGGGCGCTGGCTACCCGGCCCAAGGTGTTGCTGCTGGATGAACCGACTGAGGGTATTCAGCCCAACATCATCAAGGACATTGCCAAGACTCTTCGGCGGATTCGCGATGAGCGGGGGTTGTCGATTGTGGTGTCGGAGCAGGTGTTGAGTTTTGTGATGGATGCGGCGGATCGGATTCTGGTGATCGAGAAGGGGGAGATTGTTCACGAGGAGCTTCGGGAGGAGGCGGATCAGGACAAGATTGCCAGTTATCTGGCTGTTTAATTCATTTGGGGGAGGTCGAGTCGATGGGGAGGTCCTTTCGGGACACGCCGTGAATACGTCCGTGTAGGCTCGGATGCGCCATCCCTGGCGCATACGGTCCCGAAAGGACCTCCCCACCGCCTCTCCCCGAACCTGTTTGGTAAACGTTCAGCATTGATGGGTGATTAATATGAGACACGGTGATATTTCCAGCAGTAACGATACCGTCGGTGTAGCGGTGGTGAACTACAAGATGCCTCGGCTGCACAGCAAGGCCGAGGTGTTGGATAACGCGCGTAAGATTGCGGACATGATCAAGGGTATGAAGGTGGGGCTGCCGGGTATGGATCTGGTGGTGTTTCCGGAGTACAGCACCATGGGGATCATGTACGACAACGACGAGATGATGGACACCGCTGCAGCCATCCCGGGTGACGAGACGGCGATTTTCTCGGCGGCGTGTCGTGAGGCCAATACCTGGGGGGTGTTTTCCCTGACCGGGGAGCGGCATGAGGATCACCCGAACAAGGCGCCCTACAACACGCTGGTGTTGATCAACAATGAAGGCGAGATTGTTCAGAAGTACCGCAAGTGCATTCCCTGGTGTCCGATTGAGGGCTGGTATCCCGGCGACACCACCTATGTGACCGAGGGGCCCAAGGGGATGAAGATCAGTCTGATCATCTGTGACGATGGCAATTATCCGGAGATCTGGCGGGATTGCGCCATGAAGGGTGCGGAGCTGATTGTGCGCTGCCAGGGCTATATGTACCCGGCCAAGGAGCAGCAGATCATGATGGCCAAGAGCATGGCCTGGGCCAATAACTGCTATGTGGCAGTGGCCAACGCCAGTGGTTTTGATGGCGTTTACTCCTACTTCGGGCACTCCGCGATCATCGGCTTTGATGGTCGCACTCTGGGTGAGTGCGGTGAGGAGGATATGGGGGTGCAGTACGCCCAGCTCTCGGTCAGTCAGATTCGTGATGCCCGCCAGAATGATCAGTCCCAGAACCATTTGTTTAAGCTGCTGCATCGCGGTTACACCGGCGTGCATGCCTCCGGCGATGGCGACAAGGGCATTGCGGATTGTCCGTTTGAGTTCTACCGCACCTGGGTGATGGATGCGCAGAAGGCGCAGGAGAATGTCGAAGCCATGACCCGCAAAACCGTGGGCACGGCTGAGTGCCCGGTGGGCGAGCTGCCGTTTGACGGCAAGGAAAAATCCGCTGGGGCTTAAGCCCGGGAGGCACAGATGCCGTTTATCAACGAACGGCTGGAAGCCAACCGGGAGACCAATGACAAGAACCGGGCCGCCTCAGGCCCGGTTCGTGCTTCCCGGTTTCGCTTCGAGCCTGAGGCTGTGATGGCCCGTTTGCGAGCAAACATTGTGGGCCAGGATGAGGCGCTCACGGCGATGGAGTCGATGCTGGTGCGGGTGAAAGCCGACATAGGTGAGGACAACCGGCCGCTGGCGGTGCACCTGTTTCTTGGCCCGACCGGTGTGGGCAAAACCGAAACGGTAAGGCTGATTGCCGAGGCCATTCATGGCCACCGCGATGGCCTGTGCCGCATCGATATGAATACCCTGGCACAGGAACATTATTCGGCGGCGCTCACCGGCGCACCGCCGGGTTACGTGGGCAGCAAGGAAGGCCATAGCCTGTTCGATCTGGACAAGGTTCAGGGCTCATTCAGCAAGCCCGGCATCGTGTTGTTCGACGAGATTGAAAAGGCCAGCAAGGAAGTAGTCCGTACCCTGTTGAACGTGCTGGATACTGGCCGGTTGGTATTCCCCTCCGGCAATCGAGAAATCGACTTCCGCAATACCCTGATCTTCATGACCAGTAACGCCGGCGCATTGGATGCGGAGGCTCACCATCACCGCTATCAGCGAGGCTGGCGCCGGTGGCTGGGGCTGTCACCCGGCTCTGGCGAAACCATTCGGGATGCCGCGCTTCGGCGCCATTTTGATCCGGAGTTTCTCAACCGGATTGACCAGATCCTGAACTACAACACCCTCACCGACAACTGGCTGGACGCGCTGCTGGATATCGAGTTGGCGGGGCTGAACAAGCGCCTGGCCCGCAAAAAAGCAGAACTGACTCTGTCCGAGAATCTGCGCCGGGAGCTCTGCCGAGGCTACGACAGCCGTTATGGCGCACGGGAGATGTTACGGGCATTTCGCCAGCGCCTGGAGCCGGCGGTTGCGCGGGCGTTGCTGGCCCATCCGGAGAGCCAGCGCTTTGAAGCCGATGTGATTAAACACGCGGTCAGCGTTCGCCAATACGTCGAATGACGTAGGCGCCGGGGGTATTTGGCGAATACCCCCGAAATGCCGTGCAGCCGATAGTAGAGGCGTTATTCAAACAGACAAGCCAATGTACAGGAGCGCCCGCTATGGCTGAAACCATCATCAAGATCGATCTGAATAAATCGGCCTACGAGAACGACAAAGTCCACAACCGCTGGCACCCGGATATTCCGTTGGTGGCCACCGTCAAACCCGGTGACGATTTTATCGTGGAGTGTTACGACTGGACCGGCGGCCAGATCAAGAACAACGACAGTGCCGACGACGTGCGTGATGTCGACCTCAGCCAGGTGCATTTCCTGTCCGGCCCCATTGGCGTCGAAGGCGCAGAGCCGGGTGACCTGCTGGAAGTCGACATTCTGGACATAGGTACGTTTGAGGAGAGCCAGTGGGGCTTCAACGGTTTCTTCTCCAAGCAGAACGGCGGTGGCTTTCTGACGGAACATTTTCCCGAAGCCCAGAAATCGATCTGGGACTTCAACGGTATGTTCACCAAGTCCCGGCATATTCCTAACGTGGAGTTTGCCGGGTTGATCCACCCCGGACTGATTGGTTGCCTGCCTTCCAAGGAACTTCTGGATACATGGAACAAGCGGGAAGCGGGCCTGGTAGCAACGGACCCTGACCGTGTGCCGGAGTTGGCTACTCTGCCTAACGGTGAAACGGCCCACATGGGCCAGATGAGAGGGGACGCAGCCAAGGCGGCTGGCGCTGAGGCCGCGCGAACCGTGCCACCCAGGGAGCATGGCGGCAACTGCGACATCAAGGATCTTTCCCGTGGCTCCAAAGTGTATTTTCCGGTCTACGTAGATGGCGCAGGACTGTCTGTAGGCGACCTGCACTTCAGCCAGGGTGATGGTGAGATTACGTTCTGTGGGGCCATCGAAATGGCTGGCTGGATTCACTTGCGGGTGAACCTGATCAAAGACGGCGTGCGTAAATACGGCATCAAGAACCCGGTGTTCAAGCCCAGCCCCATCAAGCCCCGCTATGACGATTATGTGATCTTTGAAGGCATCTCGGTGGATGAAGAGGGCGGCCAGCACTATCTGGACGTGCATGTGGCCTATCGCCAGGCCTGCCTGAATGCCATCGAATACATGACCAAGTTCGGCTACAGCAGGGCACAGGCTTACGCGATCCTTGGGTGTGCGCCGGTGGAGGGGCATATCAGCGGCGTGGTGGATATTCCCAATGCCTGTGCAACGCTCTGGCTGCCAACCGGCATCTTTGATTTCGACATCAACCCGTCAGCTGATGGCCCACAGAAGAAAGTCAGTGGCGGTATGGACGTGCCCCTTTCGAAAGACAAGGAGTAAGCACCATGCCTGTGTATGACTACAAATGTCGGGAACACGGGTTGTTCCACCAGCTGGCCACCATGGAAGACTGCGCCAAGCCGGCGGAGTGCCCGACCTGCCAGGCACTGTCACCCCGTGTCATAGTGCTGCCTCCGGAGATTGCCGCCATGGACCCGGCCAAACGATCGGCTCAGGACCGGAACGAGCGCTCAAAACACGAGCCAGTGTTCTCGACTGCCGATCGCAGGGCACACGACAAGGAACACAGCCGAAGTTGTGGTTGCGGCTCACCGAAGCCGGGCAAATCCATGCTGTTCTATACCGCGGACGGTAAAAAAATGTTTCCCTCGATGCGCCCGTGGATGATCAGCCACTGACAGCCGATTCGACGTTTCACGTGTTTGGCCCCGATACGGGGCCTTTTTTCGATCCACAATTCACGGCTTCTCAAGCACCAGATCCCGATACCACGCTGTTGCCCGTTCACCGGTATTATCCGCATCCGACATGATGGCCACGCCAACAATGCGCGGGGGATTCTCCCCGAACGCTTCCCGGTAATCTGCCACAATATCCCGTTCCACCGTGACCCACTCACCGGTTTGCTCCGGGCCGGAATTGACCGCCACCATCATGGTCTGGTCGGTGAAGGCGTTGGCGACAATGGATTGCTCCGGCAACCGGTTGGCCCAGATGTAGTTCAGGGCATTACCCGGCAGGGACTCGCCAAACATCACCTCCACGGTTTTGCGCTTGGCCCGTTCAAAGAATCCTGCCTTGTCGGGCTGGAATTCAAAGGCCACGTAGATTCGCGCCGGGTAGTCGTCGCCGGACTTTTTCCGGGCATCGCCCCGGTCGAACACATTGGACACCTTCCATTGCCAGCGCAGAATCAGCGATTCGCCGGGTTCTAACGACAATCGGGCAATCAGGCCGGAGGCGCTGTTATCAGCGCTCGCCTTGACCACCTGAACACCGTCGTCCGTGACCAGCTCATAGCGCGTGTGCCGGTCGATTCTGGGAAATTCCAGAGGTTCCCAACCATCGGATAATGAACTCATGGTGGAGAAGGGTTGCAGTAAAGACTCCTGCGCCATCAGTAACGGGCTGGCCAATAGCAGAGCCAACACCCATGCAGTGCCTGCCAGTGATGAACGCTTCATAGACTTATCCTTTTGTTTCCGGGCCACTGCAATGGCAGACAGCGGGCCTGCGATAAAGTGCCTTGTCAGTGGCTATTAGTCCGTATATAGTGACCAAATCCTTGGTTGACTACCATATGTTGTGATCATTCTCTGATCACTTCAGGCATAAAGGTAGTCGGGAATCCGGTGAGAATCCGGAACTGACGCGCAGCGGTATTGGGGAACGAGCGTGGCATCAAGACACTGGCAAGCGCCGGGAAGTCGCCACGTAAGGCCGAATCTCACGATTCACGCCCCTGAGTCCGAAGACCTGCCAGGGAAACAGTACTGCACCTTCGCGACTCAAGGTGAGCAGATCGGTTATCCCTGCCCTGAAACAAGGCACGGTGTGCTCCTGCATTCGCGAAGGCTAAATGGAATCTGACGCGACTTCAGGAGAACACGATGTCTGCCACCGCTCTGGCCGAAGCCCCGGCCGCCGATACCCAATCCCTTCAAGTTATTAAACGCAACGGCACCCTGGTTGGATTCAATCCTGCCAAAATCAGTGTGGCGGTGACCAAAGCGTTCCTGGCCGTGGAAGGCGATAAAGCCGCCGGCTCTGCCCGCATCAACGACGCCGTGCATCGGGTAACCGAACAGGTGGTGCAGGCCATCAGCCGGCGCCTGAAAGCCGGCGGTAAAGTGCATATTGAAGACATTCAGGACCAGGTGGAACTGGCCCTGATGCGGGCCGAAGAGCAAAAGGTGGCCAGGGCTTACGTGCTCTACCGGGAAGAACACGCCCGCAAGCGTGCCATCGAAGAGCCCATGGAAGCGCACCCGCACCTGACCGTGAAAAAAGCCGACGGCAACGTGGCGCCTCTGGACCTGGGCCTGATGAAACTGCAGGTAGAACAGGCTGCCACCGGCCTGGAGGGCATTGATGGCGAATCCCTGGTCGACGAAGCCCTGCGCAACCTGTATGACGGCATTGAGGAAACCGAAGTGCTCTCCGCCCTGATCATGACGGCCCGTGGCCGTATCGAGCAAGAGCCGGACTACAGCGCCGTCACCGCCCGCCTGTTGCTGGAACAGCTTCGCCTGGAAGCGGCTGAGGCCCTGGACCTGCCCCGCAACCAGCCGCTGGCAGAGGTTTATCCACAGGCCCTGAGCGCGTTCATCCACGCCGGAATTCGTTACGAATTGCTGGACGAAGCCCTGGCCGCCTTTGACTTGGAACGCCTGGGTGCGGCGATCATCCCCGAGCGTGACCACCAGTTCGGTTTCCTGGGCCTGCAAACCCTGTACGACCGCTACTTCCTGCACTGGAACAAAGCCCGCCTGGAACTGCCCCAGGTGTTCTTCATGCGTGTCGCCATGGGCCTGGCCCTGCGGGAAGACGACCCCAACGCCCGCGCCATCGAATTCTACAACCTGCTGTCCAGCTTTGATTACATGGCCAGCACGCCTACCCTGTTCAACAGCGGCACCCGCCATTCCCAGTTGTCCTCCTGCTACCTGACCACCGTGCAGGACGACCTGGAAGGTATCTACGGCGCCATCAAGGATAACGCGCTGCTCTCCAAATGGGCCGGCGGCCTGGGCAACGACTGGACGCCAGTACGTGCACTGGGCTCCCACATCAAAGGCACCAACGGCCAGAGCCAGGGCGTGGTGCCGTTTTTGAAAGTGGTCAACGACACCGCCGTGGCGGTCAACCAGGGCGGCAAGCGCAAGGGCGCCGTGTGTGCCTACCTGGAAAGCTGGCACCTGGACATCGAGGAATTCCTGGAGCTGCGCAAAAACACCGGTGACGAACGCCGCCGCACCCACGACATGAACACCGCCAACTGGGTGCCGGATTTGCTGATCGAACGCATGCGTGAAGACCGGGACTGGACCCTGTTCTCCCCCAGCGATGCCCCAGACCTGCACGATCTTTACGGCAACGCCTTCCGGGAACGCTACGAGCATTACGAAGCGCTGGCGGAGCAGGGCAAGATCAAACTGTTCAAGAAAATCCCTGCCAAACAACTGTGGCGCAAAATGCTCACCGTGCTGTTTGAAACCGGCCACCCCTGGGTTACCTTCAAAGACCCCTGCAACCTGCGTTCCCCGCAGCAGCACCAGGGCGTAGTGCACAGCTCCAACCTGTGCACCGAAATCACCCTGAACACCAGCGCCGACGAAATCGCCGTATGCAACCTCGGCTCGGTCAACCTGGCTGCCCACATCGCCAACGGCGAGCTGGACGTACAGCGCCTGGAACGCACCGTGACCACCGCCGTACGCATGCTCGATAACGTTATCGACATCAACTTCTACGCCGTGCCCCAGGCGAAGAACTCCAACCTCAAACACCGCCCCGTGGGCCTGGGCCTGATGGGCTTCCAGGACGCGCTCTACCAGTTGGGGCTGCCCTACACCAGCCCGGAAGCGGTGGAGTTTGCCGACGTGGCCATGGAGCAACTGAGCTACTTCGCCCTTCGCGCCTCCGCCACCCTGGCCGGTGAACGGGGAGCCTACGAAACCTACGAAGGTTCCCTGTGGGATCAGGGCATCCTGCCCATCGATTCCATCAACCTGCTGAAAGACAGCCGCCGGGAAGGGGACCTGTCACTCAACACCAACAGCCGCCTGGACTGGACCCCGGTGCGTGAGCTGATCGCCAAAAACGGTATGCGCAACAGCAACGTTATGGCCATCGCCCCCACCGCCACCATCTCCAACATCGTTGGGGTTTCCCAGTCCATCGAACCGGCGTACCAGAACCTGTTCGTCAAATCGAACCTCTCCGGCGAATTCACCGTGGTCAATCCCTCCCTGGTGCGCGACCTCAAAGCCGAAGGCCTTTGGGACAACGTGATGGTGAACGACCTCAAATACTTCGATGGCAGCGTGCAGCAGATCGACCGCATTCCACCGGTACTGAAAGCTCGCTACGCCACCGCCTTCGAAATCGACCCAAGATGGCTGGTAGAAGCCGCGGCAAGGCGCCAGAAATGGCTCGACCAGGCCCAAAGCCTGAACCTGTACATGGCCGAACCCAGCGGTAAAAAACTGGACGCCCTGTACCAGCTGGCCTGGGAACGCGGTTTGAAAACCACCTACTACCTGCGCTCCCTGGGCGCTACCGGCGCCGAAAAAGCCGCCCCGGTGGCAGCGCCGCAACCCCAGGTGTGCAGCATTGATGAGCCGGATTGCGAAGCCTGTCAGTAACCACTTACTTAACTTTGGAGGCCTAACCATGCTGGATTGGGACGACGAACCAAAAACTGAAAACAAGCCGACGGCCAGCGCCGGACCGGCGCCGGTGAATGTAGACGACAAACGCGTCATCAACGGCGAAACCGACATCAACCAGTTGGCGCCGTTCAAGTACCCCTGGGCCTGGGAATACTTCATGAACGCCAACAAAAACCACTGGACCCCGCTGGACGTCAACATGGCCCAGGACGTCCACGACTATCACCACCGCCTGAGCCCGGCGGAAAAGCACGTGTATGAAAACGTACTGGCCTACCTCACCACCTCTGACATCCTCGCCATGCGCAACATCGGCCTGGCCGTGATGGAGAAAATGAGCGCGCCGGAACTGCAGATCTACCAGGCCCGCCAGGTGTACGAAGAAGCACTGCACACCTGGACCTACCAGCACTGCATTGAAACCCTCAACCTGGACCAGAGCGAAATCTACAACCGCTACCGGGTGGTGCCGGAAATCAACGGCAAGATCCAGGTAGCCAACCGACGGCTGGACGCCGCCATGCGCTCCGACATGAACCTGCGCAACCCGGACGACCTGCAGGAGTTCATCATGTCGTACCTGTTCTTCGCCGCCGTGTTTGAGGGCTGCTGGTTCTACAACGGCTTCAGCCCCATCTTCGCCCTGCAGCGCCGGGGCCTGATGCGCGGCACCGGGGAGCAACTGCAGTACATCCTGCGGGACGAAGCCATGCACTTCTCCTTCGGCCTGAAAGTGGTCAACCAGATTCTTGAGGAAGAAAACATCACCTTCGACCCCAAAGCCGTGCGCGACATGTGGGACGAATCCGAAGCGGCCGAGATGGCCTACGCCAACTACATCCTGCGCGACCCCATCCTCGGCTACTCGGCGGAATACCACAGCGAGCAATTCCGCTTCGTGGCCAACCGCCGCGCCAGGACTGTTGGCCTGGAAGAACCTTTCCCGGGTGCCAAGAACGTGTCGCCCTGGCTGGACGAGCAGGCCACCATGCGTAAAGAGAAGAACTTCTTTGAAACCCGGGTGATTGAATACCAGACCGGGGCGCAGTTGGAGTGGTAACGCGCTAGAACCGCCGGTGCCAAAGACAACAGAGGTTGATCTACGGCACCGGCGGGAGTGTAATGGCAGCACAGTGACGTTGCGCACGGCGCCCGGTTTTGGGCGCTCTCCACGGAAGAGGCCAAGCCCATGAAAGTGGCTGTTTTCAGCACCAAACCCTACGACGAACAGTTCCTTGCGCAGGCCAATGACGACAGCCATCAGCATGAACTGGTGTTTCTGGAACCCCGCTTGAATACAACCACCTCGGCACTCGCCAAAGGCTTTGATGCGGTGTGTGTTTTCGTGAACGATCAGGTAGACGGCGCCGTACTGGGCCAGTTGGCCGAAGGCGGCACCCGCGCGGTAGCCCTGCGCTGTGCCGGCTTCAACAACATTGACCTGAAAGCCGCCGAGCGCCTGGGAATCGACGTGGTGCGAGTACCCGCTTACTCACCCTATGCCGTGGCCGAACACACCGTCGCCCTGATTCTGACCCTTAACCGGCAGATTCACCGGGCGTACCACCGCATCCGCGATGGTAATTTTGCACTGGATGGTTTGCTGGGCTTCGACCTGCGAGGGCGAACCGTGGGCGTGGTGGGTACCGGCCAGATAGGCCTGGAGGTAGTGCGCATCATGCGTGGCTTTGGCTGCCGGGTGCTCTGCTACGACCTTCATACCAACCCGGAAGCTCAGCAACTGGGTGGTGAATATGTGGCGCTGGACGACCTGTTCAGCCAGGCCGATATTGTCAGCCTGCATTGCCCGTTAACACCTGACACCCACCACCTGATCAACGCGGATGCCGTGGCCAAGATGAAACAGGGCGTGATGCTGATCAACACCAGCCGGGGTGCCATGGTTGATACCGCCGCGATCATCGAGGGCCTTAAATCCGGACAGATTGGCTACCTGGGCCTCGATGTGTATGAGGAAGAAGGTGACCTGTTTTTCGAAGACCTGTCCAACATCGTGCTGAAAGACGATGTGTTTGCGCGCTTGCTGACCTTCCCCAACGTAGTGATCACCGGCCACCAGGCCTTCTTCACCCGCAACGCCCTGGAGAGCATTGCGCGCACCACCCTGGGAAACCTGACCGAACTGGAATCGACCGGGCAATGCGCAAATCGGGTAACCGCCCCCGCCGGTTAACGGCGCACTGAGACAAGCGGGCCGCGTACTCGTACAATCCGACCATGCCCAGACAGTTTTATCGAACGGGCCCCGACCATCGTGCCGGGGCGCCTGTTACCTTCCTTGATGTACGCCGCCGCTTCCAGTTCCGAACCGTGGAGATTGGCCGCTGGGTAACCGAACCGGAAAAGCAGCGCAGCGCCGCCTTGTTCTACGACGCCCTGTGCGATTTGATGACTATCCTCGGCGGCACCGAAAGCCTGATCTCCCTCCGCGGCAGCCTGGCCCTGCAATACGGCATAGGTGGCCGGCCTGGCGTATCCGCCCATTACACCCCCGCCACCCGCAGCTTCGCCCTGGCCAAGAATGCCGGCCCCGGCAGTATTGCCCATGAATGGTTTCATGCTTTCGACCACTACATAGCGGACAAATTGTTCCCAAGCGCTGCCAAAGCTGAATTTGGCTCCACACTCTGGCTAACCCGTGAAGATGCCATCGCCCACCCCCTGAACGACCGACTGCAAGCCTGCTACCGCACCATCCTGCTGGACAGCACAGGCGAGCAGCCCAGCGACCTTTTCCGGCAATCGGCCAAGGCCGACAAAGCCGCCGGCGTGCATTACTACAGCCGGCCCGAGGAGCTTTGCGCCCGAGCCTTCGAAGCCTTTGTTCAGGACGCCCCCGTAAAAAATGCCTTCCTGGTGAAAGGCACCAAAGAGAGCGAAGAGGCCCAGTTGGGGCTTTATCCACAGGGGCCACAGCGGGAGAGCATCAATCGGGCGTTTCTTGCTTACTTTCAATCCTTGGGCAGGGCCTTGCAGCGAACAGATGCATGACAGCCGGAGTTATACGAACGCGTTCGCAAAACTCCAGAAAATTGCATGGGAAATATATGTAACCTTCTGATATGGTTGAAATGTAGGATTTGAGCGGGCGGAGTTATACGCCCCGGGATAAGAGCAGGGGGTGGCTCGAAAGAGGGCGTATAACTCCGGTGGTAGCCGTGGTGACTTCTGTTAACCTTCTGTTCTTGTTAGGAAAAGTATGAAATTTTGGGCGCGTTTTGGGTGGAGTTATACGAACGCGGGATATACGAACGTGTTCGTATAATTCACTGTTATGTGTGTATGGATCTCCTATGGGAAATGACCTCGTATTAGTGGCGCTGGATGCAGAGCAGATAGCCAAAGCGAAAGACGAAAATGGGAAGCGTAAGCAGATAACCCATGCGCTTGTCGTTGGAAACTACGGGGTGATGTTCGGTACCGAGAAGCAATGCATGAAGTATTACTCAGTCTGGAAGGATATCTTCAAGCACTTATTCGGCAAGTGCTACAAAACTGACCAGTACCATCTCACCACCTACACAAGCTCCGGCAATGTGGTGATGGACCTAATAGAAGAATCCGATAGACGCAAACCCAAGATAGATTTCATCGAAGAAGCGGTGAAGCGCGAGAGAAGAGGTTTTTGGGCGAAATTGTTTGGCCGCTAGCAAAACTCATAACCAGTAGTTGCAGTTCGTTCCGGCCCTGAAGGGCCTACACCGGACGCCCTTTTCTCCGCTTCGCTACAAAAAGGTCGCCGCTGAACAATGGCGTTATACGTGATTGAAGTCGGAGTTTTAGCATGAAAGGAAAATACATTGCGCCATTTCTGGATGGTGAGGCTTTCAATTGCGTGAGCTGCCACGTTTACACTAAGCAGCATTGGTACTATTTGCGTGGCTCAAGCGGGGCCGACGGCTATGGGGAACAGACTCAAGATCCTAGGTTTCGAATATCCTACTGTGAACATTGTAGGTTCCCTACGATTTGGCACGGCGAGTCAGTAATTTTTCCGCTGAATATGTCAGTGGAGCCACCAAATGATGATCTGCCCGAAGATATAAAAAGGGACTATGAAGAGGCTAGTTCTATCTTCAATCTGTCACCAAGAGGTGCGGCAGCATTATTGAGGTTAGGTATTCAGAAGCTCTGCGCTCACCTCGGCCAGTCGGGCAGGAATATAAATACAGATATCAAAGAGCTTGTTGCTGCCGGTTTACCGCCCAAGGTTCAAGAAGCGCTAGATAGTGTCAGAGTCATTGGAAACGATGCCGTGCATCCAGGAAAAATTGACCTCAATGATGATCGGGACACTGCAAGCCAGTTATTCAGGTTGGTTAATTTCATTGCTCAGAAAATGATCACGGAGCCCCGCGAGATTGACGAGATATACAGCAATCTCCCTGCTGAAAAATTGCAGGGTATTAAGGACAGAGACGGCGATCAGTAACCGTATAACCAGGCCAGTCACGGCGACGGCTACTACATGGCGGCTTCGCCACCATTCCGCAGCCGCGCATGCTGGCAGGCGTTATGCACTAAGAGGGACTGCAGATGGAACCTGACAGAATCTACTCCAAAGACAATCCTTGGCCTGAGGGGCACCCGATCAAAAAGTTCGCTTGGTCGGCAAAAGAGATAGACGGAGACGTATGGTTTGACATGCATCTGGAGTCCGCTGACTACTATGCGGAACGAGATATAGAAGACGACGAAGACGACGATTATCCATCAGACTGGGCGGCGCCAATTGTGTGGGGTAATTATCACTCATGCACCTTGTCCTCGAACTATTGGCACCATGGCGGGTTCAGAGTTTGCTCAAAAGCAGAGTACACACCTGAATTTTTGGACGGCCTTGAGCTACTGGTCGACCCGAGCCACGAAACAGTCGATAACTACGATGATCTCGCGTTCCATATATATCTACTGGGGCATGATGCGGTCGCGAAACACCGGATCAGATTTGAACGAATTGGTGACACGCTGCAATTCAAAATTGTTTGGTCAGGCTTGATCGCTCTGGCCTACGTTGGTGACTATGAGTTCAAGCACGAGTTTTCTGCCCTAGTGTCCAATGCAGAGTATCCTGTGCTTTCGGGAAATGTTGCATAACCAGTGCAGGCACGGCGACGCCCACTACATTGCGCCTCCGGCTTCATTCCCTGGGCGCGCATGCTGCAAGCGTTAACCCTTCCATCCGCCACCTTGCAAAACTCCGTCAATGACGTATATTGATCATCATGTTTACCATAATCGAAACCCCTACATTCGAAGCAGATGCCAGAAAGATCTGGACTGAGGAGGAACGGAATTCGTTCTTTGCCTGGCTGGCAGCCAATCCTGAAATTGGCGATCCCATTCCAGGTAGCGGTGGATGTAGAAAGGTTCGTTGGTCGGTGGCGGGTTCAGGGAAGCGTGGTGGAGTGCGAGTCATCTACTTCACCAGATTGGCAAATGGTGAGATCTGGTTGTTGGTGATCTACAAGAAGGCCGTCAAGGAGAACATACCCGCGCATATCCTGAAGTCGATTCGTGAGGTATTGGAAAATGAGTAATGAGACTCTGAGTGCTGAGGAGCTTGGTAACAAGCTGCTCCAATCTGTTAAAGAAATGAAAGCAGGCAAAGCCGCACGAGTCAGTCGTGTGGAGCCAAATGAGGTCGCAGAGGCGCGCGGCAAGACTGGCCTTACACAACGAGAGTTTGCCGAGGTGCTCCACATTTCTCCGCGCACGCTACAGGAATGGGAGCAGGGGCGACGTAAACCTTCCGGGCCGGCAAAGGCGCTCATCGAGATTGCTTTTCGTCATCCGGAGGTGATTCGGGAAGATTTTGAACTCAGGGGTTAACAAAGCGGTCAACGGGACGCTGGACTTCCCCCAGTTCAGTGGACACGCATCGATAACTCCGCAACAGGAGAAGAGCGATGCCAAAGATGCTCTCGGGGAAGAAGACCCAACGCTATAGTGTCGAGTTCAAAGTCAAAGCAGTGGAATGGAGCTACCAGGCGCACCGGAGCGTGAAAGGGGTAGCGGAAGCGCTGGATATTCACCCCTTCATGCTGTCACGCTGGCGAAAGGAATACAGAGAGGGAAAGTTCGCCATGAAACGGGTCAAGAAAGCTCCGGCGGGAGCCAAAGAGCTGATGAAGGAGCGGGATGAGATCAATCGCCTGAAACGCCGAGTATCAGAGCTTCAGGAGGAAAACGACATCCTAAAAAAGTTTCAACGTTTTCAGGCCGAGGAACGACGGAAGCGTTCAGATTCGTCTGGAAACACCGGGGAGAACATGGGGTAAAGGCTCTGTGTCGCCACCTGAGCATCTCCCGCTCTGGTTACTATGCCTGGGCAAGCCGGAAGCCCAGTCAGAGAGCCGCTGCGAATGCCGATTTGCTGTTGAAGGTCAGTAGAGTCTACAACGACAGCAAGGGGCGCTACGGCAGTCCCAGGGTGTATCAGGCGCTGCGCCGTGAAGGCGAAGTGGTTGGCGAGAATCGGGTTGCCCGGTTAATGCAGGAATGGGGTATGAAAGCTCGAGTCATGCGCGTATACCGCCGTATGACAAAGCTCAGAGAGGATTTAAAAGCCCTTCCAAATCATCGGCTAGATGCGGATAAGCCGGTTGCTGTAAATCAGCACTGGAGCAGCGATGTCACCTACATCAAGCTGGGAAAGAAGTATGTGTTCCTGGCGGTAGTGCTGGACCTCTACTCACGACGCATCATCAGTTGGCGATTGGGCGAAAACCTGAGTGCAGACTTTACTAAGGCAACCCTAAGGGAAGCTTTTATATCGCGAAAGCCAGCCCCCAATCTGTTGTTCCACACGGATCGTGGCATCGAATATCGCGCTCACAAGACCCAGGCGCTGCTGAATCAGCATCGGGTACGACACAGCATGAACCGACCTGGACAGTGCACGGATAATGCGGAGGTGGAGTCCTTCTTCAAGACGTTGAAGGGAGAATTGCTGCATGCCACCAGCTTCGTGACAATGCGGCAGTTACGGAAACATATATGTAACTATATTGAATGCTTTTATAACAGCCTACGGCTGCACAGTAGCCTTGGTTACCGGACTCCGATAGAGTTCGAGGGAATTAACTGATGGGGCGTGTCCATTTTATTGGGGGAAGTCCACGCCAACTACGCTGCGCTCGTGTGTCATGACGAAAGACTTCAGTCTTTCTTGCTGTACTCAAGATGAGGGAAGGCCCCTCGGTCTCGGTGACCAGACACCGGGATCAAACCGCCCTGTGCGGCTTGCATTAAGAGTGCGGGTCGTGAGCGACATGGGAAAAGGCCGTCAAGAGCGGTCAGGTACGTACCCAAGGAGATGAACGAAAGTGAACCGCCGATAAGGGGTCGAAATGTAGACAGATGTTGTCAGAACCGGGGACCGAGCGTCTCCCCGGGATGAGCTGTGACGTGAGCTGGCACAACGGACACAGCGGCAGCCGGTCTTGAGGCGGCATGACCTGGGTACAGGCTTGAGTATGGAACATGAGAACCTGTCGTCCTGATGTTAAGGGAGAAGCACAAGTGGAGATCCCACGAGGCGAGAGTACCGATGCAGGACACAGGGACGGATTGGCCCGTAGTAGTGTGGAAACACCTGTAATGGGTGTGGAGCGAAGGGGGCAAGTTATCCCGTCGGATCTAGATGGCCAACCGAATTCCGGGAGGAGCCGTCAGGGTCAGGCAAAACCATTTACCATCCCGAAGGCCTTGGTCTATCAGGCCTACAAGCGGGTTCGAGCCAACAAAGGTAGCGCCGGGGTAGATCATCAGAGTCTGGAAGACTTTGATGGTGACCTCAGCAATAACCTTTACAAGCTTTGGAACCGTTTGTCCTCAGGAAGCTATCATCCACCACCGGTTTTGCGCGTGGAGATCGAAAAGGCGGATGGGGCAACCCGTCGTCTCGGCATCCCAACGGTTGCCGACCGCATTGCGCAGATGGTGGTCAAGCTGCTGATTGAACCGGAACTGGAACAACACTTCCACCCGGACTCTTACGGCTACCGCCCGGGAAAGTCAGCGCACGATGCGCTGAAACAGACTCAGGCCCGGTGCTGGAAGAAAGCCTGGGTGCTGGATATGGACATTCAAGGCTTCTTCGACAACATCGACCACAACCTATTAATTAAGGCCGTGGATCGTCATGTGACCGAGGACTGGCAGAAGCTGTACATCCGGCGCTGGCTAAGCGCGCCGGTTCAGTTGGCGGATGGTTCCGTGGAGGAACGCGATCGGGGCACGCCGCAAGGCGGTGTGATCAGTCCCTTACTGGCAAACCTGTTCCTGCACTACGTCTTTGATCGCTGGGTGGAGAAGCGCTGGGGTGGCATCCAGTTCGAACGCTATGCGGACGATATCGTATGCCATTGTTCCAGTGAACGGGAAGCTCAAGCACTGAAATCGGTCCTTGAGGCACGATTCACAGCGTGTGGCTTGACGCTCCATCCCCGCAAGACAAAGATTGTGTATTGTAAGAGCGAGTACAACCGGCGGGACTACCCGGAGATCGCGTTTGATTTTCTGGGTTACACCTTCCGACCGCGGCTGATCCGCAACCGGTTGGGACAAAAGAAAGTCTACTTCACGGCGGCCATCAGCCAGAGTGCAGCGAAAGAGATCCGCAAGCAGATCAACGAGTGGCCCTGGAAATGGTGGCGACAGAAAGAACTCGGGCAGTTCGCTCGATTCTGTCAGTCCCGCCTCCGAGGCTGGATGCAGTACTATAGCCTGTTTGGCCGCAGTTACATTCGGAATGTGCTGTTTCATTTCGATCTGAGGTTGAGCCGGTGGGCATTAGGGAAGTATCGGAAACTCAGAGGTCTGTTACAGGCTGCCCGGAGAGTGAATGGACTGCGTCGGCGACGGCCGGATCTATTTGCGCACTGGGCAGGATCAAGGGCAGTGGTTGGATAACAAGAGCCGTATGAATCGAGAGGTTCACGTACGGTTCTGTGAGAGGCTTTGGGGGTGGTTCCCAGGGCCTACTCGACCGCCATTCCGCAAAGCCGGGGCGTTAAGCGTTCGAAGCGGTCATGGAGTTTTAGACAATGGAAACAAGAAAATCATCACGGCTCATAATCGTTGACGAATCAGGACGGTTATTGCTGTTTTTATACAATGACGAGCACCAGTCACCGTTTTGGGCAACAGTGGGAGGAGAGCTGTTGCCTGGTGAAAGCTATGTCGATGCTGCGAAGCGTGAGCTGTATGAGGAAACAGGGCTAATACAGGAAGTTGGATAGGTGCTCAGAGATCGTGATGAAGTATTTGCAGCGAAATGGACGGATGAGTAATAGGAAATAGTCAGATGATTCGCGAGTATAGGCAAGCCGATATTGATCAAGTCTTAGCGATTTGGCTTACTGCGTCGATTGAAGCGCATAACTTCATCGAACCTCATTTTTGGGAGTCAAAGGTCAGCGAGATGCGGGATGTATACATTCCTGCATCGGAGACATTTGTACTGGAGTATGAGGAAAAAATTAACGGATTTTATAGCCTGTGCGGAAACACTCTGGCTGCGATCTTTGTGGCTCCGGAATCACAGGGCAAGGGAATGGGAACAGCCTTGCTTGATGACGCTAAAAATAGGCGAGAAAGCTTGCAGCTCTCCGTTTACAAAGAGAATGTTCCTGGTATCAAGTTCTATGAAAAACATGGGTTTATTTCCCTTGATGAGCAAATCGACGAGCATACTGGTCACCCTGAACTGATCATGGGGTATCACTTGTAAAAATGTTCTGCCGTCGGATCAATAATCCGCTGCGCGTCCATATTTTCGGTTAAGCGTGGCGCTAAATATCAAAGGGTTGATCGATGCAAGGTGAGTGTCTCTGCGGAAACGTGCAGTTCGAAATTGATGGGGAGATACCAAACCTCTATCAATGTCATTGTTCGCTGTGCCGAAAAGCCACCGGGGCGGCCGCTAGTGCTGCTACTTTTGTGCCGGGCAACAGTTTTCGTTGGGTGTCTGGTGAAAATGAAATCAGGTCTTATCAAAAGCCAAGCGGTTATCGGAGTGACTTTTGTTCAGTGTGTGGGAGTCCGGTTCCTAATATTCTGAGGAGCACCGACATGGTTTGGGTGCCAGCCGGTTTGCTTGATGGATTGGCCACTTCAAGGGTTTCTGTTCACCTCCACACAACATCCGCGGCCCTTTGGGAGGAAGAATCTGCCGAGTGCATTCGGTTCGATGGTGGGCCTGATAGCTTGGAATCACTTAACAAATTGTTGTAGTTCGTTCCATGCCTCCGGCCCTGAACCTGACGCCCATTTCGCTGCACTGCATGGGCGCCGTTAAACCACGGCGTTATGCAGTTTAGGAGCTGTAGATGCCAGTAGAAATTCGCCAACTTACACCGAATGACTGCGGCCTGATGATAGCCTTGTCGACATGCTTCGGCGAAGCGTTTAAGGACATGCCCACCTATACTGGAAAGCGCCCAAGTGCAGACTATCTGAAAGCTTTGCTCAGCGGTGATTCCTTTATTGCCCTGGCAGCGCTAGAAGGCATGGATGTTGTCGGTGGACTAGCTGCGTATGAGCTGAAGAAATTCGAGCAAGAGCGCAGTGAGATTTATATATACGACCTTGCAGTGTCATCCGAGCACCGGAGAAAGGGAATAGCTACGGCTCTGATCGAGAAGCTAAAATTAATAGCGGCTGATCGAGGGGCCTATGTGATTTTCGTTCAGGCTGATACCGGCATCGAGGACGAACCGGCAATCGCGCTATATACCAAGCTTGGGCTGCGAGAAGAGGTCCTGCACTTTGATATTTCAGTCGAATCCTGTGATAAAACCGCATAACTAAGCGCATCAGTTCGCACCGCTCGGCACCTTCCGCGGCACTGCCGCCAGTCAGCCATCCGGACAGGGCGACGGATCCAGCGGATCGATATGAAGTTTGCCTTCAACGGCTCCAAACCGGCGCGCAAGCCGGGCGTTCGCGAATAAGGGGTATATCTATGGCCCGCGTCCTAAACTACAAGAAAGAGCACGAAGGTGAGCTAATAGCGCTCTTAGGTAAGGAGCCTGACTGGAGTTCGTTTTTGAGTGACGATGCAATTGATACGTTCAAGCAGGTATTGCTCGAAAGTGAAACCTTTGTGTGCGAAAGCACAGGCACTATCTGCGGCTATCTCCGTGCCTTGGTGGATGGCTTTGGCATCTACATTAGTGAATTGTATGTTGCTCCACATTACAGGAGGCATGGCTATGGCTCACAGCTGCTGGCAAAAATTAAGCATAAATATCCGAGCCAGCCTGTTTATGTGCTCTCAGATGAGGATGCCTACTATGAGAAGCTCGGTTATCGGCGGGTTGGCTCGGTCTTTCAACTATAAAATGGCCAGCAAGTGCCTGAGGGCTGCGGATTGCCTGTCTGAATCGATCAGTCGACGGAGCCTGAAATGAGAATAACCCTGCTTATCGTCGCATTATTCTGGGCCCTTCCAGCTTTGACCCAGACACTGCAGGTTATGGGGTCAGACGAGGGTTTTCTGCCGTTTTACTACGGTGACAATCTGGACAAGGGCATTTTGGTCGAGGTGATCAATAATTTTGGCCTGGAGGCCGGTATCGCCGTCGCGTTCCACCCGATGCCGCGTAACCGCCAGGTCTGGGCGCTGGAAGAAGGGCGAGCAAATGCAGTTTTCGCCACCCCGCGGTGGATGCCACTGCCGGACCAGATGCACGCTGTCGGGCCGGTATTAACCTGGCGTGACCGTGTGTTCGCGCAACCTGGCCGACAGCCGGGCTCCTTCGATGACCTTCAGGGCAGCATCTGCCTGCGCCGATGGTTTATTTACAGCGATCAACTCGAGCGGCGGGTCGGTACCAACCTGAGCCGCCATGACGCCTACAATGCCCAGCAGATGCTGGACATGTTTCTGCACAAACGGTGCGATTACATCGTCATGAACGAGTTGGAATTCCGGTTTATGGCACAGTTGCTGGACATCGATCCGCACCGGTACAGCACCGAACTGATCGTCGCCGAATGGCCCGTCTATCTCGGTATCCTCAAAACCGAGACAGCTCTGATTGAAGCGGCGGAAGCGTTCTTTTCTACTTACACAGTTGATGTGGAGACCATGCTACCGAACCTGCCGCCGCCGGACCGGCATATCTCGATTGAGCCGGACAAATAGGGCACCTACTTGCGTACATGCTTGTATTAGCCAACCCGTCGCGTGACTCGGATACCTGAACTGAAACTTTCCATATCCCGCCCCCGTAGCTGCGTATTCCAGACCAAGGTTGCCACTGATTCCAGACGAAGTCTGCCACCCATTCCACGCGAAAGCTGCCACTAATTCCACGGCAAAGCTGCCACCCCAGCAGACTGCCTGAAGCTCCATCAAAATCGTCCGGCGCGGGATAACTTAACGGTACTCTGACCCTTTTCATCCGGAGATGGGCCAGATGCCAGCGAAGAGGTTATCCATGCGTAAAATCAAAGAAGTCCTTCGCCTCAAGTGGGAGCGAGGGCTGAGCAACCGCCAGATTGCGGCGTCCTGTGGCGTTAGCCGCCCCACCGTAAGCGACTACCTGCGCCGCACGGTTGAGGCCGGTCTGAGCTGGCCGTTGCCAGCGGATCTGGATGAGGCCCACCTGGAGCGGTTGCTGTTCCCGCCGCCACCGGACCTGCCAGCACAGGCCAGAGGTATACCCGACTGGCAACACATCCGTGACGAACTCACGGGCAAGAACGTCACCCTGTTCCTGCTCTGGCAGGAGTACCGGCAAGCCAACCCGGACGGTTATCAGTACAGCTGGTTCTGCGAGCACTACCGGGCCTGGCGGGGCAAGCTGGACCTGGTGATGCGCCAGGACCATCGGGCCGGTGAGAAGCTATTCGTGGACTATGCCGGCCAGACCGTGCCCGTCATTGACCGCACCACCGGAGAGATCCACGAGGCACAAGTCTTTGTCGCGGTGATGGGTGCATCCAATTACACCTACGCCGAAGCCACCTGGAGCCAGACATTGCCGGACTGGGTCGGCTCCCACATCCGGACCTTCGAGTTCCTGGGCGGAGTGCCGGAACTGGTGGTTCCGGACAACCTCCGCTCCGGCGTCAGCAAGGCCCATCGCTACGAGCCGGATCTCAACCCAACCTATCAGGACATGGCCACCCATTATGGCGTGGCCGTTGTCCCGACAAGAGTTCGCAAGCCCCGTGATAAGGCTAAGGTAGAAGGCGGTGTATTGATCGTCGAGCGCTGGATCCTGGCGGCGTTGCGCCATCGCCAGCACTTCTCCCTGGGGCAACTCAACGCCACCATCCGTGAACTGCTGGAGCGGCTCAACAGCCGCCCCTTCCGCAAGTTGCCCGGCTGCCGGCGCGACCACTTCGAACAGCTGGATAAACCGGTTCTACAGCCGTTGCCGGCAGAACCGTATGTCTACGCAGAGTGGAAGAAGGCTCGGGTGCATATCGACTACCACGTAGCCATCGACGGTCACTATTACTCAGTGCCCTACACCCTGATCAAGAAAGAGGTGGAGGTTCGCATCACCAACAACACCATCGAATGCTTTTACCGGGGCAACCGGATCGCCAGCCACCGGCGCTCAGACCAGAAGGGACGGCACACCACCATCGCCGCGCACATGCCCGAATCCCATCGCCAGGCTGGCGAGTGGTCGCCGGAACGGCTCATCGCCTGGGCGGCCAAGACCGGACCGGCGACGGAGAAGCTTATCCGCACCGCTCTGGGTGCCCGCAAACACCCTCAGCAGGCGTACCGCTCCTGTCTGGGCATTCTCCGGTTGGGGCAGAGCTACGGCGAGTCGCGGCTGGAGGCCGCCTGCCAGCGAGCCCTGATGCTGGGAAGCTGCCGCTACAAGAGCATTGAATCCATCCTCAAACACCGTCTGGATCAGCAGCCTCTGGAAGAGCAACAGGAACTGGCCTTGCCCGATACCCACGACAACATCCGTGGCCCCGCCTACTACCACTGAAGGATCTCTGACATGCTGAAACATCCCACACTGGACAAGCTCCACGCCCTCAAACTGACCGGCATGGCCGCCGCCCTGGCGGATCAGTCGGCCACCCCCGACATCACCGATCTGAGCTTCGAGGAACGCCTCGGGCTGCTGGTCGACCGGGAAATGACCGAGCGAGATAACCGGCGCATGACCAGCCGGTTGCGCCGGGCTAAGCTGCGGCACAATGCCATCCTCGAAGACCTGGATTACCGCTATTCACGCGGCCTAGATAAAGGACTGGTCCAGTCGCTGGCCGGTTGCCAATGGGTGAAGGAACACCTGAATGTGCTCATCACCGGTCCCACCGGGGTCGGGAAAACCTGGCTGGCCTGTGCTCTGGCACATAAGGCCTGCCGGGAGGGTTACACCGCCCAGTACGTCCGCCTGACCCGACTGCTACGGGAGCTGACCATTGCCAAAGGCGATGGCCAATACTCAAAACTCCTGACGAATCTGGCCAAGGTCGACGTGCTGATCCTGGATGACTGGGGGCTGATGAAACTGAGCGCCGAGAATCGGCGAGACTTGCTGGAGGTGCTGGAAGACCGGCATGGCAGGCGCTCCACCATTGCCACTAGCCAATTACCCATCGAGGAATGGCATGGCGTAATCGGTGACGCCACTCTGGCAGACGCCATTCTGGATCGGCTCGTACACAACGCCTACAAGATCAACCTGCGGGGCGAATCCATGCGAAAACAACAGGCAAAGTTGACGGCCACCGAGACTTCGGAGTAAGAAGAGAAACCCCGCGTCGCTACGCTCCGATGGGTGGCAGCCTTGCTCCGGTCCGGGTGGCAGGCTTCACATGGAATGGGTGGCAACCTTCAGCGGTTTACGCACGTAGCTTGATGAGCAGGCGTCGGGAGCGCGGTCATCGTTGTGTTTGATGGCTCTTCGATCCCTTGCGGTTAAGAAACTACGATCAACTTAGGGATTAGAGCGATGAATAACAAACTCATGACCGTATCGGTTTTATCCGCCGCTGTGGCGCTGGCGGGTTGTAACAGCAGCTCCGGTGGCGGTGCTGCAAACACGCCATTCCAGTGCAACGCCGAAGCGGATTTATCTGCGCTGACAGCCAACGATGTGCTGGCAGTGACGGCAGACAACGCCTGCCTGGTGCGTTTCTCACTGTCTGATCCATCCACGGTTGTGGCCGTGGGCTCCCTGGATGTGGCGGGCTCGGTTGTGGGGCTGGATTTCCGGCCGGCCTCCGGTGAACTCTATGCGCTGACCGATATGGGGCAGTTGGTGCTGGTTGACCCCATGACGGCAGAAACCACCCTTGTCACTGCCAGTATTGGTGAACTGGCGGGTGCCCGCTACGACATTGATTTCAATCCCGCCGCCAATGCCCTGCGCCTGATCAGTGATGCCCGGCAGAATTTCCGCATGGGGTCTCCGGCCCTGGTTGAGAACGCCCAGCAGCAAGCCCTGGTAGACGGTACTTTCGGCTACCTCCAGGGTGTGGTGGCTACGGCCTACACCAATGTGAATCCCGGGCAGGAAGGCACGCAGATGTTTGTGATTAGCGCAGACTCCCGCACCTTCTTTCAGCAGAACCCGAATGTTGGCCTGCTAACGCGCATTGGCGCCCTGTTCCCGAACGCCGAATCGGTGGATGTTAAAGGCTATAACGTGTTTACCACCGAAGGCGGTATGAACGAGCACTACGCCGTGTTCGAGGTGGACGGTAATGTTGGCCTGTACGGTATTAACCTGGAGACCGCAGCCACCACCCTGATCAAGCCATTGCCGGCCCCTGAGGCTGGTGGTAACTACATGGATCTGGTGGTGAATGATGTTACCGATGAGCCTGCCTTGCGTGAGTTCATTGTGTTCGAACAGTCCGCAGTTGATGAATTTGTGCTTCGGATAGTTGAGCTGAATCCGGCTGACTCGATGCCGGGCATGGCGCTGGCGGAATATGATGAAACCTTGCCAGTCACCGGTTTGGTTGAGGGCGACGTGATTGTTGGCTTCGATCTTCGCACCACCAGTCCTGAGGGCGCAGAGGATGGTCTGTATGCTGTTGCTCAAAGTGGCCGAATCTACCTCCTGGAAGAAAGCGATCCGCTCATTGTGCCGCCAGAGGCACAGGCAACGGAGATCGCGACGCTTGCCACTGCTCTGTCCGGTACCCGCTTCGACATAGACTTCAACCCCCGTGCAGATTTGCTGCGAATCATCGGCGATGCCGGCCAGAACCTCCGGGTGAACCTGGATGAAGGCCGTGTGCTGGCGGATGAAGCGCGCGCCGCCGGTTTTGCCTTTGCCGATGGCACCGTTCGCCTGGGTGACACCATGGTGCCGGTACCCGTGGCGGTGGCTTACCGTGCAGCGCCCCTGCAGCTTGAGGGTGCAACCCCCAGCCTGGATTTCCAGTACGTGATTGATGCCAGAAACAGTGGCCTGGCGCGGGTTGCGGTGCCTAACGATGGCGCCCTGGTGGCGGTGGGCGACGGCTTGCTGGAAGGTTTGGCATTGCCGATGGATGGCACCATTCAGCAAGCCATGGACATTGCCCAGAGCGGCACCGCCTACGCGGCCCTTAGAACGGAAACCGGCGCAGGCTCCACGCTGTATACCCTCAACCTTCTGGCTGGAACCGCTGAGCAGGTTGGTCCGATTGGTGGAACCGCCAACCCCGTGGCGGTTAACGCCATGTCGGTTGTGATTCCCGAGCCGGTGGTTATGGAAGCCGGGCGCTGATCATACCTGTATAATCTCGCCCCGGCCTTGTGCCGGGGTTATTTTATAACGAGATCTATACCTGCATTTCGAAGACACATCATCGGAAAAGCGCCGTTTTCCAGTATGATCGAGAGGTAGATAGTCAGCCCGGGAGCAGATGATGTGGTGTTTATGATCATCAATCTTGATCGTCTGGAACGGGAAGTAGCGTGGCTGATGAGTGAGATTGGGTTGGTGACCACCATCGCCGACCAGCTGGATGACACAGAGAATGCCCTGTAGATAGAGGTATTGATGCGACAGCGCTGCTCAGGGCATGAAATTGACGCAGCGAGAGCGTTCGGTCAACTTGAGCAATAGCCTATGCGGAGCCTGACAATCGACCGTAAGAATCCGCCTGATTCAACATTGGGGGCTCTGGCCACCAGAGCGCTGGCGCGCCCGGGTGCGCCGATTCCCCCATCTTTGTCCATTCGCTTTGCGGACTATGTTGATACTAAAACCCGCCCGTATATTCATGCGGTCATTGTTATTGGCGCTATCGGGTACTTCCTGTTTGCGCTCGGTGATCTTGTGGTCGCCCGGGATGTTTTCTGGAGCTCGCTGCTGTTGCGAGCTGTGTTTTTGGCAGCCGTGCTGGGTCTGACCCAGTGGATGGTTGTGAAGGCGCAGAATATCTATTTGCTGGAAGCCGTTGGTGCTTTGTACGTGCATGTGGCGGCCGTTATCTGGTATTCGGTGCTGTTTCGGAGCTCAGGCCCAGAGGTGGGCGTTTATGCCTTTGCCAGTGTCATTTTTGTGCTTTGGCTCAACATTGGTTCGAGTGCGCGCTTCAGTACGGCGGTTATAAGCTCCTGCACACTTACTGCGCTGGTTCTGGGAGGCGTGTGGTGGCTTAACCAGGGCGAATGGATGCGGGTGTTCATCTATGCGAGTTTGCACGCGTCTGTTCTTGTATTTGGTTTGGTGATCAGCTGGTACAACAGTTTCAATCAGCGCCGTCTGTTTCTGTATGGCGTTATCGATGAAGTGAAGAATTTGGAGCTGAAGGAAGCCAACCGCCTGCTCTGGTCTCAGGCCCATACTGACCCGCTGACCGGCCTGCCTAATCGCTCGCTGTTGTTTGACAGGCTGACGCAGGCACTGGCCTCAGCGCACCGGGAGCAAAAAAGGGTAGGGTTGCTGTATGTGGATCTGGATCAGTTCAAACCAGTAAATGATACCTATGGCCACGCGGCAGGTGATCAGGTGTTGCAGGCGGCGGCCAGTCGCATGAGTGCCATTGTGCGGGCCTCTGACACCGTTGCCCGGGTGGGCGGGGATGAGTTTGTGGTGGTGCTTCCTGGCCTTCGAGACGATTCCAATGCCATGAGCAAAGCCGCTGAAATCATCAAGACTCTCGCCGAACCTTTTCGGGTTGATTCTGCCGATATCACCATTGGGTGCAGTGTTGGCATTGCTATGTTCCCAGAGCATGGCGAGGACGCGGACCAATTGCAGCAGGTGGCTGATAGGGCGGTGTATGAAGCCAAGGCTGCTGGCCGTAATTGCGCTCGAATGGGAATAGGTAGTAGCGATCTGCCCTGATGCCTTGCTAGTATTAAGTGCATAAAACAACAAAAAGGCGTGTAGCCACTTTCGGGGAGTTTGCTGTTGGTGATCCCTTGCAAGGCATGGCGGATACTGGGTTTGGTGCTGTTCCTGATCGTTTGGCCGATCAGCACTGCAGCTATGGAGCCGGTAACCATCATGCCCGGCGCCGCCATCGGCCATCAGTTTCAATACTGGGAAGACACCAGCACATGCGCCACGCTGGATGAAATCCGGGCGCTGCCAGATGCCGCATGGCAGGTTCAGGCCAACGGCCGGGCAACCCTCGGCATTACCGACTCGGCCTACTGGTTGCGGGTTCCGGTTGTTAACCATACCCCGGACAGCCTCAGCCTCATTGCCGAACTCGCATACTCTCAACTCGATGACGTAACCTTCCATGTAATCGCTGAAGGTGAGTTGGTTCGAACATTCCAGACCGGGGATCGCCGGCCGTTTTACCCCCGTGACGTCGACCACCCCAACAGCCTGCTGCGTTTCCAGCTTGCCCCGCAAGAGGCAAAGACCCTCTACATTCGGGTGGTCACCGAAGGCACCATGGTGTTGCCGTTCAGTCTCTGGCGTGAGAATCAGTTCTACGAATCCGCCGGGGCCGAGCAAAAGCTGCAGTTTTTCTACTTTGGCAGCCTTACCGTGATCATTCTGATCAACCTCGCGGTGTTTCTTACTCTGAGGGAAAAGCTCTACCTGTATTACTGCCTCGCGATCTTCGGTTACCTGGTGTTTTTCGCGTCGATCCGAGGTTTCAGCTTACAGCATATCTACCCGGCGTTTCCGGCTGTTCATGCCCAGGTGCTGATGCTGTCCATCCCGTTCCTGGCGATGTTCTCAATCTTGTTCTGTATGGAATTTTTGCGGGTGCGTTCCCACAGCCCTCGGCTCCGGGCGGCTTTGATCGGGATGTTGATTTTCGAGGTTCTGTACTTTCTGGCGGTACCGTTTCTGGACTACAAAACGGGGATACTGCTGGCGGCTGTCTCGGCGTTTGTGTTCTTTTCTCTGTTGATGATTGCCGGGCCCGTGAGCTGGGCCGCCGGGGTTCGGGCCGGGATCTTTTTTACCGTGGCGTGGTCTCCACTGACCGTGGGTGTCATGGCCACGGCAGGTCGGGCTTTGGGGGTGTTTCCCGAGAACTTCTTTACCAATTACGCCATGCAGATTGGTTCGGGGCTGGAGGCGTTTATTCTTACCCTGGCCCTGGCGGACCGCTTGTACCGGGAAAGGGAGCAGAAGATTCAGGCCCAGGCCGATATTCTGCGCCAGGAAAAGGCGCGCCGTGATGCCCAGGATCGCCTGACTTACGCCATGACCCATGACCCGGCCACCGGCCTGCCGAACCGAAATCGCTTTGAATGGATGGTAGACGAACAGCTGAAACTGAACCCGGGTGGTTCCTATATGGTGGGAGTGGCTCGGGTAACCGGCCTGGAGGAGATTAACCGGACCCTGGGCCTTGAGCGCAGTGAGCGGCTGCTTAAGCGGCTGGCAGAACAGATGACCATGCTGGCGGGGCAGTTGCCGATGGTGCATGCCACTCAGGATAGCCTGGGCAGGACTGAGCGCGTGTATCAGATTTCCGGAGACAGCTTTGGCCTGCTTGTGGATGCCCGCAAGGCGGGTGATGATTTCGGGGCATTGGACAGTGCCCTCAAGCAACTGGCGCAACCGATAGCACTGGATCATCTGGCGATTGATCCGCACTTGAAATACGGCGCTGCCAGCTTCCCCGATCATGGTAAAAAGGCCAGTGTGCTGATTCGCAATGCCCACGTGGCGATGGAGATGACTCCCCGGGGCTCATTCGAGACGGGGTTCTATTCCGGCAAATACGACATCTATGATGAAAGCCGGCTGACCTTGATCTCGCACCTGCGAGAGGCGATACAGAACCGGCAAACCGAACTGTACTACCAGCCGAAGATCCGTCTTTCCACGGGTGAGGTGGTCGGCGTCGAGGCATTGATGCGCTGGTTTCACCCTGAGCGTGGCTGGGTGCCGCCGGATGAGTTTATACCGCTGGCGGAGAAAACCGGGGTCATCAAACACCTCACCCGGTGGGTTGTTGACCAGGCCCTGGCAGACCTCAAATCTCTTCAGAGCGTGTCTCCCGGGCTGACCATGTCGGTCAATATTTCGGCCCGGGATCTTCTGTCTCCTGGCCTGGATGAACTGTTTGCGACGGCCCTGGAGACCTATGGCTTGCAGGCCGGCGATGTCATTGTGGAGCTTACGGAAACGGCAGCGATGGACGACCCCGACAAAGGTTTGCAGGCGCTGGAGCGGCTCGCCAGCTCCGGCCTGAAGGTGTCCATTGATGATTTCGGGGCCGGCTATTCGTCGTTATCGTACCTCAAGCGTCTGCCTGCTGATGAAATCAAGCTGGACCGGTCGCTACTGCAGGATATCTGTTCCAGTGACAGCTCAAGAACCATCGCTGAAACCGCCATCACCATGGGCCGCAGCCTGGGCTTTCTGGTGGTGGCGGAAGGCGTGGAGGATGAGGCATCTGCCAGGCTGCTGGCAACCATGGGGGCCGATATGTTGCAGGGCTTCTGGTTATGCCGGCCAGCCCCACTGGAGTCGATAAAAGACTGGCTGCTTACATCCAGTTCCGTCGTTTGAAGAACCAGATCAGGCCGGCGGTAACGGCAATGATCAGCCCCCACACCATCGGGTAGCCGTAATACCAGCCCAGCTCCGGCATGGCCCAGGGGCTGTCCGGGTGCTCAAAGTTCATCCCGTACACGCCCACAATAAACGTCAGCGGGATGAAAATGGTGGCGATGATGGTTAATACCCGCATGGTGTCGTTGGTTTTCTGGCTGATGCTGGAGAGGTAGATATCCAGCATGCTGGTGGCCATGTCCCGGAAGCTTTCCAGCAGTTCGATAATCTGGATGCTGTGATCCTGGCAATCCCGGAAGTAAATCAGGGTGTCCTGGTGTATCAATGAATTTTCCATGCGCATCAGGGTGGTGAGCGCTTCCCGTTGGGGCCAGAGAACCCGCCTGAGCATCAGCAGCTCCCGCTTCAGGTGGTGCAGGGCCGTGAGGGTTTGCTTGCGGGGGTGCTCCAGCAGTTCGATTTCCATTTCCTCCAGCTTATCGCCAAAGGTTTCCAGCACCGGGAACGCGGAGTCGGTAATCAGGTCCAGCATGGCGTAAAGCAGGTAGTCGATGCCCCGAGAGGTAAACCGGCGGTTGTTGGGCTGGCGAATGCGCTTGCGGACTGGCTCGAACGGGTCCTCTTCCAGCGGGCACAGGCAGATCAGGTAATCGGCACCGGCGAACAGGCTGACCTGAACCACTTCCAGGCGCTCGCCATCGAACATGGGCATGGCGGCGATGAGAAACACCTGGTCGTCATACAGTTCCATTTTGGGGCGTTGGCCACTATTAAGAACGTCTTCCAGTGCCAGGTCGTGCAGGTCGAACATATCGCCCAGGGCGCGCAGGGTGTTGGCGTCGACGGGGCCGTTGATCTGAATCCAGGTTTTGGAGTCTCGCTCCAGGTAGTCCTGGCACTCCTCCGCCGTGGCCAGCCGTTGTTCTTCGACATGGTCACCCGAGTAGTCGATCAGGTGAATGGACATCTTATGGTCGGAGTCAGAGGATACCAGGGTGCCAGGGGCGGTGCCGGGCGCATGGTAGTGCTTGCTGAAATAGGCCATTCAAACAGTGTCCTGCGGTAACGATTCAAATTCAAACGTAGCACAAAACCCGGAAAAACAACGTAAAAACCGTTGGTTACTCAATGTTAATGCATTAATGGTGAATTTTTTCGGAATACATTGGCTGCCCACCCGTCTTCCTGATGAAAGCAACCCGAAAGGGCAAAACACAGGAGGATGTTTCCATGAAAAAGCATGTACTGACACTCGCAATCTGTTCTTTGGTTTCCACCGGCGTGTTCGCCCAGCAAGGTGCCGCCAATGCGAACGTGGAGGCTGAGGCCAACATGAGCGCCCAGGCCAGTGCCCGCGATGGTGCGTCGGCTCAGGGCAGCGGCTCAGCCAATGCGCAGGCGCAGGTTGATGGCGATGCGGCCCGTGACGAAGCCGCCGACCACGGTGAGACGGTGAGCGCGGAGGCTCGTGAAAGTGCCAGCCAGGCGGCCACCATGGGCGTTGAAGTTGGTGAACGGGTCAGCGGCACGGCCCGGGCTCAGGGCGAAGCCGCCGTAGACAGCGCGGCCCAGCGCCGTGAGCAGGCCCGCGAACGGGTGAATGAGGCCCGAAATGCCGAGATTCGCGCTGAAACCAACAAGCAGATTGGAACGTCTGTTTCTGACACGGTCCGTGGCGAGGTACAGAGCACTGTGCGTGGTGCTGTGCAAGGCTCTGTCCGCAACGGTGGTCAGTAATCACTCAACCGACCATGGCCGGGCCCTGCGCCCGGCCTTTGTTTGTGAGCGAACAAGGAGCAGACATGCGTAACATTCAACGAATGTCGATCTGGTTTGTAACGCTGGGGCTTGTGGTGCCGGCAGTACAAGCGGATTCCGAAGTGAACGGCTACTTGGCCGGCGGCCTGGAACACGACAGCAACGTGACGGTAGATGAGCTTAACGCCTCGTCGGATCAGAGCGACGAAGCCTGGGTGTTTGAGGCCGGGCTGGAAGGCATTCTGAAACCCACCGAAGCGCTGAACCTGACGCTGGGATACGACCTGTCCGGGCGCCGGTATCATAATCTGGACCGGTTTGATCAGGACATTCACCTGCTTTCTGCGGACCTGAGCTATGATTTTGATCCGGTTACGGTGGGCGCCAGCTATCACTATTCCTACGCCACCCTGGATTCTGACCGGTTCCTGGATTTCCGGCGCACCAGCCTGTATCTGGGCAGTCTGATTGGCGAGAACGTGTACCTGCTGGCCAGTGTTCAGGACAAATCGAAGGATTTTAACGAGGGCACGGCCCGGGATTCCGATATCCGGGGTGGCAGTTTTGATGCGTTCTTCTTTTTCAATCAGGCCCGCAGCAACCTGGTGTTCGGGGTTGACCTGGACGACGAAGACGCCCGCTCGGATGCCTACGATAACCAGTTGCTCCGGTTGCGGGTGGCGTTGGTGCACCGGTTTACCGTCGGTGGCCAGGACAGCCGCTTCCGGTTGGGCTGGCGTTATGAAGATCAGGAATACGATGAGGTGGTGATCACGGAAGAGGATAACCGCCCGCTGAACGATTTTCTCACCCGGGATCTGGCCGAGCGAACCAGCCAGCGGGTGGACAAGGCGCGCGTGGTGGAAGCCAGCTGGCGGCTGGGCCTGAACGAAGTGTTCAGTCTGGAACCGACGCTGTCTTACGGCCACTACACCTCCACCATCGATTCCGCGGATTACGACCGGTTTGTGGCAGGTGTGTCGCTGCGAGCGGGTTTCTAGTAATCCAGCAAACCATGGCCGAACCGGGTATCGCGGCCCGGTTCGCCGAGGTCTTTGGCATTGCTCGTCAATGCTTCTATGGCACCGGGCAAATCAAACTGGCTGAGCTCGCAGGCCAGTGCAGAGGCCACCACCGGGGCCGCCAGAGAGGTGCCGCTGTCCAGAGCCATGCCACCCTCGGGTATGGCTACCGGCACCGCAACACCGGGGGCGGCGAATTGCACCTGCTCGCCCTGGTTGGCCCAGCGGTACAGTTCACCAGAGCCATTCACGGCCGTGACACCGATCACCGGCCCATAGGCGGCCGGGTAAAGTGGGGCGGCTGCTGGCCCCTCGTTGCCGACAGCGGCGATCAAACCGATTCCCCGTTCATCCAGCCGTTCGATGGCTGTTTTCAACAGCCGGTTGTCTGGCCCGGTCAGGCTGATATTGATCACTGCAACTTCCTGGGTTGCCAGCCAGCTCAGGCCATCCAGCAAGTGCCCCAGCGTCGCCCCGGACAGCGCCTGATCCCGCCCATAGAACACCGAGGCATTAAACAGCGTGGCCCCCGGTAAGCGGGCCGGCCACTGCGGCGCCTGGCGGCCGATCATCAGGCTGGCGACTGCCGTACCGTGGGCAGTGGGAGCGGCAAGTTCGCCTTTTGCCTCTGCCAGTTCCAGAAAGCTTTCCTGAACAATCTGTGCGCCTCCAAACACCGGGTGATCCAGCGCAATGGCGGTATCCACCATGCCTACCCGCACTGGCGCGGAGCACAGGCTTTGCCACTGGGGCCGGGCCACGTCGCTGCTTTCGGGGGCGTTGTCACTTTGTGGCGCATAAATGTGGTTCCGGTCCAGTTGATCTGCCAGCCCCGGCAGTTCCGCTTGCAGGGCGTCCAGCGAATCCAGTGCCGGGGCTACCCGAAACCGTACCAGAATCATGCCCAGGCCGGTCAGTTCACGGCGCTCCAGAATGGTGATGCCAGGGCGGTCCAGTTCGGCGACTTCAGCGGCGGTGCCGGTGGCCAGCCACTGGCGCTCCACGGCCCGGAAGCCGTCATCCAGCATCACATCATTGAACGCTTTGCCGCCTTGCTGCGTGTGAATAGGGAGAGAGCGCGGTAACCGGGGCAACTGGCCCCTGGCCTGTTCAACGCGGGCTTCAATGCGCTGTTCCACGGCGTCCAGCCGGCGGTCCACGGAGCGTTCGATGGCTCGCTCGGTTTTCTGCTCAACCTGGCGGGACACAGAGTCCAGTTGCCTGTCCAGTGCCTGGCTGCCAATGGCCAGCGCCATGGTAGACACGGAACACAGGGTAAGCACGCTGATCAGGCCACGGGTGGTATCGAATTTCATAAAACGCCTTCCGGTTGAGCCAAGGGTGTAGGGCTTTCTTGTTATTTAACGGCCGGGGGCGAAAAAAATTCCCTTTGGCCGGGAATAACGTTCGGCCTGAGCCGTTCTACTGATAACACTCACGAAAAGACAATGCCATGCAACAGGAATTGACTGAACTGTTACCTGGGCTGCGGCGATTTGCCTATTCGCTGACCGGCTCAATGCCGGATGCCGACGACCTGCTTCAGAGCACGGTGGAGCGGTTGCTGGCACGGGACCGGCCGGATGACGCAGACCTGACCAAATGGGCGTTCCGGGTGTGCCGTAATGTGTGGATAGACGAATGCCGGGCCAGAAAGGTTCGCCGGGAAGCGGCCGAAAAGCCGGAGTTGTCGGATGGCCAGGTCATCAACGGCGAGCACCACACCACCCAGCAGATCGAATGGAGCAGGGTGGATGCGGCCATGGCGGAGCTGCCCCAGGACCAGCGCCAGATTATCTCACTGGTGGCCATTCAGGGCCTGCCCTACAAAGTAGTGGCCGATATTCTGGAAGTCCCCAAGGGCACCGTAATGAGCCGCCTGGCTCGAGCAAGAGCCGCATTAAGTGAGGCATTGGCGCCGGCGGCGGGTATGAGGACCGAATCATGAACATCACAGACGAAGTACTGTCCGCGTTTCTCGATAACGAACTGAGCGAGCCGGAAATGAACGCGGTGCGCGATCAGATCGCCCTGGACCCGGCCCTGGCGGACCGGCTGGCGGAACTGGCCTCGGTGGATGCCGAGTTGCAGCGGCATTACGGGGCCATTGATCAACAGCCCATGCCGGATGGGGTAACGCAATTGCTGGCGCAGGCCGCCCCCGAGAACCGCCCGGACAACGTGGTGGCCTTTCCCTGGTGGCGCCGGCTGAAGGAACATTCCGGTAAAGCGGTGGCTGCCGCCGTGGTGGCCGGCTTCGCCATGACTCAGTGGCTGGGTTCACCGGCGGTGGACGATCCCGCTTGGCCGTCCATCGCCCAGGCCCTGGAACAGCAGCCCAGCGGCCAGGCCTATGAGGTTGGTTCCGATACCACCGTCATGCCGAGACTGACCTTCCGAAGCCAGGCTGGCGACTGGTGCCGTCAGTTCCGAGTTGATCAACCGGCGGCCTCTTCTGAAAACGTTGCTTGCCGGGATGCCAGCGGCACGTGGCAGGCCGTGGCCCACGCCGAGGTTGAACCGCACCAGCCCGGCCAAACCTACCAGACAGCCAGTGGTGGTCAGGCCATGGACGATACCCTGGATCAACTGATGGTTGGCCCCGCACTGAGCCCGCAAGATGAGCAACAGCTGCTGCAAGATGGGTGGGACAGCCCCTGAGCTCTGCCAATGGTCTAAGCTTTTGGTAGGACAAAGGAGGCCGTTATGTTTGTGGCAGAGAGATCCACCGGGCACTTGATTGAAGTGCTGGATACCCAGGCGTTGTTCAACCCTCATAAAAGCCGGATCAAGGGCAGTATGCACTATGGAGAGGAAGCCCAGGATCCGGAATTCTATGAGAAAAGTGACCTGGTATTCGCTTCGGGCGAGGCATTGCCCAAGTGCTGGACCGACCCGGATTATCGCCTGAAGCAGTAGCCGGGATTGGAATATTTGAATCCTTCCTCACATTTCTGTAACCTTTTTATTAATTGAACGTTCAATTAACGAAAAAATACGGAAAAGCGCTCGCCTGCCATGCCAAAAGTCGGAATCAAAGACACCCGTCGCCAACAGTTGATCGACGCCACCATGGAGTCCATCGCCGAGCTGGGGATGCAGAACACCACCATTGTCAGTATCAGCAAGCGGGCAGGCATGTCGTCCGGGATTATCAGCCATTACTTCGGGGGCAAGCAGGGGCTGATCGAAGCGGCCTTGCGGTATTTGCTGGACCAGCTCGGCAAGGAGCTGCGGGAGCGCATGGCGAAAACCGATCGCTCCCCGGCCCAGCGGCTGGATTGCATCATTGAGTCCAACTTTTCCGAGTTCCAGCGCTCGGCGCTGGCGGCGAAAACCTGGCTCAGCTTCTGGGCCCGTTCCATGCACGAGCCGGGGCTGAAGCGGCTGCAGCAGATCAACAACGCCCGGCTGTATAGCAACCTGCGCTACTCGTTTGCCCAGGTGTTGCCACCAGAGCAGGCCACGGAAGCGGCCCGACAAACCGCAGCGATGATTGACGGCTTCTGGTTGCGCAGCGCCCTGAGCCTGGACCCGGCCGAAAGCTTTGAAGCCGGTGAGCGGCTTTGCAAGCAGTTTGTTCACGAGACACTGGCCCGGGCAAGCGCCTGAGCCAACACGAATGCCATGGCCCACAAGGCCTGAAGACACTGAATCGAGGTTACCAACCGCTTATGTCTGCATCTGCTCCTGTTGTTCAGAACTTTGTCCACGGCCGTTTTCTGGCCAACCGTTCCTGTGAGACCTTCCCGGTGGTGAATCCGGCCACCGGCCAGGTGATTTACCAGGTGGAAGTGGCGGATGAAGCCATCCAGCAGGCCGCCATTGAAAGTGCCCGCGCCGGGTTTGCCCAGTGGGCGGCCACTCCGGCCATTGAGCGCAGCCGGATTCTGCTCAAAGCGGTGGCGCTGCTCAGAGAACGTAATGACGAACTGGCGGCGGTGGAAGTACGTGACACCGGCAAACCCTGGCAGGAAGCCGAAGCCGTGGATGTGGTGACCGGTGCTGATGCCATCGAGTTTTTTGCCGGCCTGGCACCCTCCATCGAGGGCAACCAGCAGGATTTGGGCGGTGACTTCTACTACACCCGCCGGGAGCCGCTGGGTATCTGCGCTGGCATCGGCGCCTGGAATTATCCGATCCAGATCGCCTGCTGGAAGTCCGCCCCGGCGCTGGCCTGTGGCAACGCCATGATCTTCAAACCGTCGGAAGAGACCCCCATGGGTGCGGTGAAGCTGGCGGAAATCTTCATCGAGGCCGGCGTGCCGGCGGGCGTGTTCAACGTGGTGCAGGGCGCTGCCGAGGTTGGCCAGTGGCTGACCCATCACCCGGAGATTGCCAAGGTGTCGTTCACCGGCGAAGTGGCCACCGGCAAGAAGGTGATGGCTGCGGCCGCGTCGTCTTTGAAAGACGTGACCATGGAGCTGGGTGGCAAATCCCCACTGATCATCTTTGACGATGCGGATCTGGAGAACGCCATCTCTGCAGCCATGGTGGGCAACTTCTACACCCAGGGCGAAATCTGCACCAACGGCACCCGGGTGTTTGTACACGAAGGCATCTACCCGCGCTTTATTGAACGGCTGCTGGAACGCACCCGCAAGAACATCAAAGCCGGTGACCCGATGAACCCGGCCACCAACTTCGGCGCATTGATCTCCAAAAAGCATCAGGAGCTGGTCCTGGGCTACATCGGCAAGGGCATTGCCGAAGGCGCCACCCTGAGCCACGGCGGCCGGGCGTTCGAGCCGGAAGACTCGAAAGGGGGTTATTTTGTCGAGCCCACCATTTTCACCGACTGCACCGACGACATGACCATCGTGAAGGAAGAAATCTTCGGGCCGGTGATGTCGGTGCTCATCTTCCGCGATGAGGACGAGGTGATTGCCCGGGCCAACAGTACCGATACCGGTCTGGCCGCCGGGGTGTTCACCAATGACATCCGCCGGGCGCACCGGGTGATTCACCAGATCCAGGCCGGTATCTGCTGGATCAACAGCTACGGCGCCTCGCCGGCGGAAATGCCGGTGGGCGGTTACAAACTCTCCGGTATTGGCCGGGAAAACGGGCGCGAGACCATTGCGCACTATACCCAGATCAAATCCGTTTATATCGGAATGCAGGATCTGGACGCCCCGTTTTAATCCCGCCGGCCACAGAGGAGAACGCGTATGACAGAAAACCGATACGACTACATCATTGTGGGCGCGGGCTCGGCCGGCTGTGTGCTGGCCAACCGCCTCACCGAAGACGCCCGCCACAAGGTGCTGCTGCTGGAGACCGGCGGCAGCGACAAGAGCATCTTTATCCAGATGCCCACCGCCCTGTCCATCCCCATGAACACCAAGAAGTACGCCTGGCAGTTCGAGACCGAGCCAGAACCGTACCTGGACAATCGCCGCATGCACTGTCCCCGGGGCAAGGTGCTGGGCGGCTCCTCGTCCATCAACGGCATGGTCTATGTTCGTGGCCACGCCCGGGATTTCGACGAATGGGATTCCGAGGGCGCCACGGGCTGGCATTACCAGAACGTACTGCCGTATTTCAAAAAGGCGGAGACCTGGGCCTTTGGCGGTGATGACTACCGGGGCGACACCGGCCCGCTGGGCGTCAACAACGGCAACAACATGCGTAACCCGCTGTACAAGGCGTTCATCAAGGCGGGTGTGGATGCCGGCTACCTGGAAACGGCCGATTACAACGGCGCCCAGCAGGAAGGCTTCGGTGCCATGCACATGACCGTGAAGAACGGTCGCCGCTGGTCCACGGCCAACGCCTACCTGCGCCCGGCCATGGCGCGACCGAACCTGACGGTGGTGACCCACGCCCTTGTGCACAAGGTGCTGCTTGGTGGTGCGGATGGCAAAACCGCCACCGGCGTGCGTTACGAGCAGGGCGGCAAGATGCACGAGGCCAATGCCGCCGAGGAAGTGATTCTGTCTGCCGGTTCCATTGGTTCACCCCATTTGCTGCAGTTGTCCGGCATCGGCAAGCGAGCGGTGCTGGAACAGGCCGGTATTGAGGTCAAGCACGAGCTGCCCGGCGTGGGTGAGAACCTGCAGGACCACCTGGAATTCTACTTCCAGTTCCGCTGCAAACAGCCGGTGTCGCTCAACGGCAAGCTGGACTGGTGGAACAAGCTCAAGATCGGCGTGCGCTGGATTCTGCGCAAAGACGGGCTGGGCGCCACCAACCACTTCGAGTCCTGCGGTTTTATCCGCTCCAAGGCGGGTGTTGAGTGGCCAGACCTGCAATACCACTTCCTGCCGGCGGCCATGCGCTATGACGGCAAAGAAGCCTTTGATGGCGACGGCTTCCAGCTGCACATCGGCCACAACAAGCCGAAAAGCCGGGGCTATGTGCGGGTTCAATCCGCCGATCCAAGACAGGCACCGGCCATTCGCTTTAATTATCTGGAGCACGAAGCCGACCGGGAAGGTTTCCGGGATTGCGTGCGCCTGACCCGCGAGATCATCAACCAGCCCGCCATGGACCAGTACCGCGGTGCGGAAATCCAGCCCGGCGTGGCTGTGCAGAGCGATGACGAAATCGACGCCTTTGTGCGCCAGGCGGTGGAGAGTGCCTACCATCCGTCCTGTTCCTGCAAGATGGGTACCGACGCAATGGCGGTAGTCGGGCCAGACACCCGGGTACACGGCTTCAAGAACCTGCGGGTGGTGGATTCGTCCATCTTCCCGACCATACCCAACGGCAACCTGAACGCCCCCACCATCATGGTGGCCGAGCGGGCAGCCGACCTGATCCGGGGCAGGGAGCCCCTGCAACCTGAGGATGTGCCGGTCCAAATGGATGACCAGTGGCAGGCACACCAACGACCGGGGCAAGCAAAACGGGTGCTGATTTAGCGCCCGAAGCCCCGGCCCCGGGGGCGCAAGGCCTCCGGGGTTAGCAAACCATCAGGATTTCCCTATCAACGCGACGGCTGTGCTGGCCGTTTCCTGGGCGTCAGATAGGCAAGTCCTGGCCCGTAACGAGATGAAAACGCGGGGGTTTGTGTCCGATTCGAATTAAGCAGCGCTTAAAAAGTAGAGGAGGAACACCCATGCTGTGCATTAAACTGAAAACAACCAACCGGAGGCTCAGCGCATGACACTCTGGTTATCCACAGGCCTGATCTTCACCTTCGCCGCCATTGCCCTGATTCTTTACAAGTGGTGGGATGTTCAGTGTATCGGCGTAACGCCGGTTCGCACCCTGACGTTCATTGCCATTCTGTTCACCTCGGGCCTGGACGTGGGGCTGATCATGTTCCCGCTGACCGAGTTCGGCAGCTATGCCGATCTTTCTGCCAGCCCGGAATACGGGTTCGCCAACCCCCTGGCCATTGAATTTGGCTTCTGGGCATTTCTGATCTGGGGGTTCTACTTCCTGACCTGTTTTTACTTCGCCATCATCGAGCCGAGGGTGAAGTTTTTTGAAATCCCGGTGGTGAAAATCATCAATAACGTGGTGATCATCGGTACCTGTGCCTTCACGGCGTACCTGTTGCTGGTGAACCTGCCCTGGTATCTGCCCCAGTTGGGCGACGGTGAAACCGTGATGCCGGCGTTCTATGTGATCGTGTTTGCGGCCATTGCCCTGGCGGTGTACTCCAGCTCCAAGATCAAATACGTGCGTATCCTGAGCATTGGCTCCAGCGTGCTGTTTATTGCCCTGATTGCTGGCATGTGGCTGCGGGCCTTTGCCCTGGGCAAGGGCTCGCCGGCGGATTTCTTTGGCACCGCAGGCATGCTGGGGGAATACTTCACCAATATTCACCGCTTTGCCCTGCCGATCAACGACTACCATGAGTTCTACCTGTTTTGGTGGTTCTCCTGGAGCATCATGATCGGCCAGTTCACCGCGCGTTTTGTCAGTGGCATTAAAACCTGGCAGTTGCTGATTGCCATGCTGGTGGTGCCGTCCATCGCCATCGGTGTGTGGTTCTCGGTGCTGTTCCACTACCACTCTGAGGGTCTGAAGATTGCGGCGATGACCAACCTGGCCATGATTTCGGTGGGGGTTCTGATGGTGGTGAACTCACTGGATTCGCTGATTCGACTGTACACCGATAACCTGAACCTGACTGCCCGGCGTATGGGCCGAATGAACTACGTGATCGTGAATTTTGGCGCCATGGTGATGCTGACCATGCTGTTCCAGCTCGATTTTCTGCGTATTCAGTGGGTTGGAGCGTTGGTGATTGGCCTGTATTTCGCCTGTTTCGCCTACATTCTGGCAAACAAGCGGGCCGAGGTGGCGGCCATCAAATCGTCACCAAAAGAAAATATTCTGGATTTCCGAAAGATTGAACTTGCGGGATAAGGCCCCATACATAGGTTGAGCCTATCCTGGGTGTGGAAATAATCAATTTTCACTCAATAGGCCAAAGCCGTATCTTACGCACCGTTTTCAAGCCTAAACCCAAATGAACCAACAGGAGTTATTCTGAGATGGGTATCATTAACAGCGAAATCAAACCGTTCAACGCCACCGCATTCAAGCAGGGCGAGTTTGTTGAAATCTCTGAAGCAGACGTGAAAGGCAAGTGGGCCATTTTCTTCTTCTACCCGGCCGACTTCACCTTCGTTTGCCCGACCGAACTGGGCGATGTCGCTGACAAGTACGAAGAGCTGCAGAAGCTGGGCGTTGAAGTGTTCTCTGTGTCTACCGACACCCACTTTACCCACAAAGCGTGGCACGACACTTCCGAGACCATCGGCAAGATCAACTACTACATGGTAGGCGACCAGACTGGCACCATCACCAACAACTTTGGTGTTATGCGTGAAGGCCAGGGCCTGGCAGATCGTGCTACTTTCCTGATCGATCCGGATGGCGTTATCCAGGCGATGGAAATCACTGCTGAAGGCATCGGCCGTGACGCAGACGACCTGCTGCGCAAGGTTAAAGCTGCCCAGTACGTTCGCAACCATCCTGGCGAAGTATGCCCGGCCAAGTGGAAAGAAGGCGAAGAAACCCTGGCTCCGTCTCTGGACCTGGTTGGCAAGATCTAAGTTTCCCTGCACGGGTGAAACTTGCAAGAAGGCCCGCACAGCGGGCCTTTTTTGTATCTATCAATCGACTTTATGGAATCGTATAGATCTGAGCTATCAGATGGGTTGGGTCAATCAATTTGAGAAGGCCCCGGCTTGCCCTTATCTTACCTGCAACTTCAGACAACGATTCATTTTTGAATTCAGACAGTTAGTTTCACGACATAAAGGGGAATACCGAACATGTTGGACGCCAATATCAAAGGACAGTTGAAGGCCTACATGGAAAAGCTGCAACAGCCGATCGAGCTGGTAGCAGCCTACGACGACAGCAAGAAATCCCAGGAGCTTAAGCAGCTGCTGGAAGAAATCGAGCCGATGTCCGAGAAAATCAGCCTGCGGACTGAAGATTCGGCCGATGTGCGTCGTCCATCGTTTGCCATCAACCGTGTGGGCACCGACATTGGCGTGCGTTTCGCTGGTATTCCCATGGGCCACGAGTTTACCTCCCTGGTACTGGCGCTGCTGCAGGTGGGCGGTCACCCGTCCAAGGCTTCTCAGGAAGTGATTCAGCAAATCCAGGAACTGGACGGTGAGTTCGAGTTTGAAACCTATTTCTCCCTGTCCTGCCAGAACTGCCCGGACGTGGTGCAGGCTTTTAACCTGATGAGTGTGCTGAACCCGAACATCAAGCACACCTCCATCGACGGCGCCCTGTTCCAGGACGAAGTCGAGCAGCGTGAGGTAATGGCGGTGCCGAGCGTGTACCTGAATGGCCAGCCCTGGGGCCAGGGCCGGATGACGCTGGAAGAAGTTGTGGCCAAGCTGGACACCAACTCGGCGGAGAAAGAAGCCAAGAAGATCAACCAGAAAGACGCCTTTGAGGTGCTGGTGATCGGCGGTGGCCCGGCGGGTTCTGCAGCGGCCATCTACGCCGCCCGTAAGGGGATTTCAACCGGTATTGCGGCCGAGCGCTTTGGTGGCCAGGTAGCAGACACCATGGGTATCGAAAACCTGATCTCCGTGCCTTACACCGAAGGCCCGAAGCTGGTGGCGGCCATGGAACAGCACGTTAACGAATACGAAGTCGACATCATGAACATGCAGCGCGCGGAGAAGCTGATTCCCGCGGCGCAAACCGGTGGCCTGCATGAAGTGAAGCTGGCGAACGGCGGTTCCCTGAAAGCCCGCACGGTGATTCTGTCTACCGGTGCCCGCTGGCGCCAGATGGGTGTGCCGGGTGAGGAAGAGTACCGCAACAAGGGCGTGGCCTACTGCCCGCACTGCGACGGCCCGCTGTTCAAAGGCAAGCGCGTGGCGGTGATTGGTGGTGGTAACTCCGGCGTGGAAGCGGCGATCGACCTGGCCGGTATCGTTGGCCACGTAACCCTGATTGAGTTCGGTGAGCAAATGCGTGCCGACGAAGTGCTGCAGAAGAAACTGCGTAGCTTGAACAACGTGAAGATCATTACCTCCGGCCAGACCACCGAGGTGGTTGGCAAAGACGGTAAGGTCAGTGGCCTGAACTACACCGACCGTACCACCGGTGAAGCGCACCACGTTGAGCTGGAAGGCGTGTTTGTTCAGATCGGCCTGGTGCCGAACACCGAGTGGCTGAAAGGTGATATTGAGCTGAGCCAGCACGGTGAGATCATCGTAAATGATCGTAACGAGACGTCGATTCCGGGTGTGTTCGCCGCCGGCGATGCCACCACGGTTCCGTACAAGCAGATCGTGATTTCGATGGGCGAAGGTTCCAAAGCCGCCTTGAGTGCCTTCGATTTCCTGATCCGGAATTCGGCAGAGTAAGTTGTTCACGCAAGCCTGATCTATTCGGGCTGACCCCTGAAACCGATACTTGTAGGACGCAGGTATCGGTTTTTTTATGGCTGTTGGTCGGCTAGATAAGTTGCGTGTATTAGGCCAGACTGATCGTGAGTTGTTCGCCACATTCACCATCAGGGCATCGGCATGGCCAGTGTTATACAAAGAAACCGGGTGACGGTTCGGGGGGCGGGGGACCATACCCTGGTGTTTGCCCATGGCTTCGGATGTGACCAGATGGTGTGGGAAGATGTCACGCCCGCGTTCGAGAAGGATTTTCGCGTTGTCACGTTTGATCATGTGGGTTGTGGCCGATCGGACCGTCGATCCTACCGGTCCGAGCGCCACGGTTCGCTGCGGGGTTACGCCCTTGATCTGCTCGATGTGGTGGATGCGGTGGCAGACCAGCCGGTTACCCTTGTCGGGCATTCGGTCAGCGGCATGATTGGCTTGCTGGCAACCATCATGTTGCCGGACAGGTTTCGGCACATCGTCGCCATCAACCCCTCACCTCGCTATACCAACGATGATGATTATGTGGGCGGGTTCCAGCGACCGGATGTTTTGGCGATGCTGGACATGATCGAGCGGGATCAGGAAGGTTGGGCCCATTCACTGGCGCCGCTGGTAATGGAAAACAGCCACCGCCCGCAACTGACGGAACGCCTGATCCGCAGTTTTATGTCGACCGACCCGGTGCTGCTCCGGAAATTTGCCGAGGTCACCTTTCTGTGCGATTTCCGTGACGAGTTGCCGAAGGTTCCCGTGCCGGTCGACATTTTGTACGGGCTCTCCGACATTGTTGTACCGGTGTCGGTGGTCAGTTACATGGCCAAGCGTATCCCCGATGCCCGTTGCACGTCGCTGGATGCGGAGGGGCATTACCCCCAGCTCAGCGCGCCAGAGGAGCTGTCCCGCAAGATTCGCCAGGTCATGACGCATCGCGTTGAGGGCTGAGGTCTAGCGGCCAGACAGATCCTGTTCCAGGCTGCTCTTTACCTGAGCCGGTTGTCCTTCCCCGGTAAACAGATGGCCATAGGCAGCGCGCACGCCATCAACGATAAAATCAAAGGGCACGTCGTCAAATACGCCGTGGTCGTTGATGTATTCCATGTGGGCCTGGCCGTCTTCTGTGAATTCCTGGAACACCGAATCGGTCACGCCATCAAACTCCAGGGGCTCGACCTTCATCATGTCACACAGCTGCCGGTTGAAGGCGGGGGTGGCTTTCACCCATCGACCATTCAGGTACAGCTCAATAAAACCATGCATGCGGAAGATGTCGGATTGCAGCCATTCAATCAGCTTGGGGCTGGACAGGTGATTGCGCACGTCTGCCAGGCCCAGACGGCTGGGAATGCCGATGGCACGAGCGGCGGCGCCTAACAATACGGCTTTCGGGATGCAGTAGCTTTCACGACTCTCCAGCGCATAGCTGGCGGACAGGGTGCGCGGATCGGTCTGGAACACGTAGGGGTTGTAATGCACGCTGTCTCTGACTGCCAGATAGAGCGCCTTGGCCTGTTCCACCGGATCGTTCTGCACACCTTCCAACTGCTGGTTAATCCAGTCTTTGACTTCGGGCTTGTCATAGTCAAAGAACGCAGTGGCTTTAAGATAGTTGTCCATTTTAGTGGTCCGGCATTGGCGCATGGTGACTGGATGATCTCTCGGTTAGCAAGCTATGGGCAATGACTTTTTCCACCAATTCCAATGGCCGCTGTTATCGGCGGTTACCAATTGCTGCTTGTCTGGGTGTGGTACCACCGGTAATTTAGTGACACTGACGACCAACCGCGGCCAACGTCGCCCAGGGTGAGATAATAGATGATGTTCCGTACAGCCCTGTTGGCACTACTTGTTTTATGCGCCCTGCTGAGAGTGGCAGAGGCGGGCACTCGGCCCAACGTGGTTTTCCTGTCGCCAGACGATTCCCGGTTCTGGCACATGGTGGCGGATTTTATGGGGGAAGTGGCGAGCGATCTGAACCTGGAGCTTGAGGTTCAGTTTGATCAGGATCGCCACAGATTCAGTTACCTCCAGATGGCGGAACAGGTGCTCAGCCGCGACGACCGCCCGGATTATCTGGTGATCATGTGTAAAGAACACGTTACGACTCAGATCCTGATGCACGCCAACGAGCTGGATGTGAAGGTGTTTACCTTCAATACCGACGTACCGGAGGCAACCCGCGCTGCCGTGGGCATGCCCCGGGAGACACTGCCTAACTGGATTGGCCACATGGCCCCTGACAACGTTGAGGGCGGCGCCAACCTGATCGCGATTCTTGAGCAACACGCCCAAAGCCTGACCTTAACCGAGCCGAGCCAGCCGCTGCCCGTGGTGGCGTTGACCGGCACTCGGGATTCTTCGGCGGGTACTGATCGCGACCGGGGCTTGAAGGCCGCTACAGACGCCGAGAACAGTGAGCTTCTACAACTGGTCCACGCGGATTGGAGCCAACAGCAGGCCAAGGACAAGATGCTGGTGCTGTTAAGACGCTACCCGCAGGCCGTCGCTATCTGGAGTGCCAGTGACGGCATGGCGCTAGGGGCTATTGAGGCGGTAAAAAGGACTGGCAGGCAGCCGGGTAAAGACTTGGTGATCGGCGGTTTCGACTGGGAGCCCCATGCCCTTGAGGCGATCCGTGAGGGCGAGCTGGTGGTCAGTCTTGGCCGCCATTTCATGGGGGGTGGCTTGGCCCTGCTGCTTCTGCACGACTATCACCAGGGCGTGGACTTTGCTGATGGACCGTCGTCTGCGGCGTTGAGTTACCGGTTTGAACCGGCAACTCGGGACAATGTGGATACGGTGGAGCGCATTCTGACACCCGCAAGCTGGCAGGCTGTGAACTTCCAGCAATTCAGCCGGGCGTTGAATGCCGGGCTGCAGGATAAACCCTTTAGCGCCGATCACTTGATGGATCAATTTTCAGAGGCTCTTGCACAACACAGAGAGTCAGGTGAGGTGGCAGGCCATCGGTGAATCATGACGGAACTTATGTCGGAACTCACCATCGCTGAAATTCTTGGTCAGGTCTTTGGCCTGGTTGCGTTGGCGTTTTGCATCGTCGGTTTTGCCAACAAAAACGACGACCGGCTGATGGTGCTGCTCATCTCCGCCAACATTGCTTTTGCGTTGATGTTTGCGTTTTTCCAGAGCTGGACGGCGGCGGCCTTGACCGTGCTGGTAATCGTGCGTATTGCCCTGGCCCGCCGGTTCAAAGGCAGCTGGTCGATCATGGCCGGGCTGTTAGCGATCAATCTATTGGTGGCCTGGCTCACCTGGGCCACGGCGACAGATATCTTCCCGCTTATGGCCGCGGTGCTTGGCACCGTCGGTATGTTCCTGCTTAAGGGCATTGCCTTGCGAATTGTGCTTGGCCTTGCTGCGCTGTCCTGGATGCTCAACAACATTGTGATCGGCTCGGTGGGCGGCATTCTGGCAGAAGCCATGGTGTTGGTCACCAATGTGATTACCATTTACCGGCTGCACCGGGCGCGGTTGAAATATCCCGGTGTGGACCTGTAGGCCGCTGGCGGTCAAACAAGCACAAAAAAGCCCCGTTGCCGGGGCTTTGTCACATCTGAAGGGCCAGGATTACTTGTTCCGGTCCTCGTAGCGCTGGTGCTTGAAGAACACGCCGGAGTCACCGAACTGTGAGGCAATCATCGGTGAGGTCAGGGTTACTTCACCCACTTTAACTGCGCTGTTGCGACGCTCATTGGCGTAACGACGGTTCAGCGACGGGAAGATCGAGGTACGGATGCTCCGGTCGGTGGCGTACACGTCATACACCTTGGTGCCTTCTGGCAGGGTCATCAGGCTGTCCCGGAAGTCGTGCGCTTCTGTCGGGAAGTCCTGGGTCAACTGCGGATTGGGCACAAAGTACACCTGGGTTGGCACCTTCGGATTGCTGACCCTGTCGCCGTTCTGGCTTACTTTTGCCATCGCATCCGCCATCACCAGTGTGGGTTTGGTGGAGACTGTCGAGAACAGGATAGTGCTGCCCAGGGAGTCGTTCAGCTCTGGTGACACATAGTTGGACAGTTCGTTGGCAAAGAAGTTGTAGTTATCATCCTGGCCAGACAGGGTGTACAGCGCCGAGATGTTCTCTGACGGCTGACCGTCCACGAACAGCTTCAGTGCCAGTCCAGGGGCAAAGCCGCGGGCTTCCGGGTCACCGGTGATCGACAGGCGCATCAGGCCGTGGTCTGCGCCCTGAAACAGGCCGGTATAGCCGTGGTTGCCAGTGGCGTTGAATTCGACTCGTCCCATGACGGCTTGAGGATGAATGGGCTTCTCATAACCTGGGGGCGCCACATCGGAATCCCTGCGCACCTTGTCCCACAGGATGGAGCCAATCAGCCCGCCAATGTTCACATCCTGTTGTGCTGGCAGTTCTCCGTCTTTGTATTCGGTTCGAGTTGCGCCGTTCACCCACAGGTGCATCTGCTTCTGCTCTGCGGTCCAGCTCTCATACTCGGCAGGCATGTTCAGGCCCCAGGGCTTGAACGCGTTGTCCATACCGGCCAACGAGGTGCTCAGTGCCGGGTGGTGGCGCTTGAGCACATCCACCATGGTGTTGTTCTCGACCCAGTCGATACCTTCCTGGGTGTACACCTCGGCGGTGTAATCGGTGGTAAAGAAGCGGTCGGTCATGAGCCGGCGGGAAGCGTTCAGGATGAAGATCTGGAACGAGGTTTCACCGAAGCCGAAGCCGTCCGGACGGGTTTCTTCCGCCAGCGAGCCCACCAGGGTGTCGATCATCTCGATGTCGTTGTTATACAGGCGCTTGAGTTCAGACAGAATCTCCGGATCAGAGGTCAGATCTTCAAACCTGGTGATCGGCTTGAGGCCAATGGCCCGGCGGAATTCGTTGTAGCGGGGCACACCACGCTCACGGTCACGCACGATGTCGATGGTGGCCAGGTCAATATCACCCACAATGGGCAGCGACAGGTTACGCAGGAAGTCCGGGTAGTTTTTCAGAACCAGAGCGCCCGGATGGGTGATACCGAAGGAGTACCACAGGCGATCCGCACCAACGCTGTCCAGCACGTTCTCAGCATCGCCATCCCGGGTGTCTGGAATGGGGATGCGCTGGCTGATTACGTTACTGCCAAGGTCATAGACTTCGATGTCATCCCGCATCAGGGGGTGCATACGGTAAACTGACACGAATTCTTCGGTCAGGGTGTAGGGCACGTCGTAGTTGTTCGGTGCGCGGGAGCCTACCAGGCCGCCGAGGGCATGATCAATTACGCCGGGTTCCATGTTGGCCAGGTCGCTGTCGATGCCCAGCAGGCGGAACAGATTGGCAATACCCTGAACGTTGTTGCTCAGGTCATCCAGCGCTTTCTGGAAGAACTCGCGGTTTTCCCGGTCACCGCCAATGCCCCACCAGTTGGCGTACATGGCGCGCTCAAGAATGGGGTTGTCGAGGATGGCGGGGGTCCACTCCACGGTGTGAATCTTGGCCATCAAGGCGGCGTTGACCAGTCGTGCCCGATCGTACAACCACTGATCGCTGGCGTTCGGGTATTGTTGTTTCAGGCGCTCAGCGATGGCGTTGTGTTCAAGGGTAAACAGCCGGTGCAGCATGCTCAGGCCTACCCACCAGTTTTCGCTGAAGCCGGTAACCGGCTTGCCACTGAAGAATTCGGTCGGCAGCGAGCCATCCGCATTCACTTTCAGTTTGCCGTCGACAAAGGCGCGGATCTCGTCGTTGGTGGCTTTGTCGCTGCCGTAAATCTGGGAGCCGTCCCACCAGTGGGTGTTGATGTTCTGGTAGGTTTGTGGCGTGCCGGCGTCCGCAGCGGTGCGGCTGGCATCCGGCTGGGTGCGTTGCACGCTCATGGTGCCAGAGCCAAGCGGATCGCCCGAGGGCAGCGGGAACAGAATCGGATTGTCAGTGGCACGGGGGCCGTGGTCAAACCAGTCGTGCACCATGAACTGAATCCACGACGCCGCGATGAAGTTGACGATGGTGGCGGGTTGCATGTCGCCGTCACGGGCCATCAGCGAGTTACTGACATCCCGCGGGTTGGGTGTGAGCAGCGTGTCGTTCTCGGTTTCGGCGTAGGTCAGTGCAAGATCGACGTTGCGACCAAACCGGGTGTGGGCCGAGCCTTCGGCGGGGTTGGACAGAATGTTACAGGTGCCGTCTTCGGTACGGGCGGTGAGGCTGCGTTCGTCACAGGTGATCTCGGCGTTGTAACGGTCCCAGTCTTCGACATCAAACATGTTGTTGTTGAGCAGCTCGGTACGTTCAATACCCAGCGTTAGCAGTCCGGCAACTATGCCGAGGCTGCCGAATTTGGTCAGTGCGGGCCAGGTGACCCACGGAGTGATGGCCATGATCGCTCTCCTTGTTTCAGATTATTGTGGTTGTTGGAGCAGGCCTAGGTTTACTGACTCCGGGTGACATTACCCCCTACTCAGGTAGGGGGAGGGGGGAGTTAAAAGCAGAGCTTTGGAAAAATGTGAACAGATGGTCGTTTTTGCTGTCGTGTCAGGCGTCAGTGTTTGCGGGGTCGTGGCTGGCGGCGAGCAGGACCGCCTCAGTGCGGTTACGAACACCCAGTTTGCTGTAGATATTCTTCAGGTGCCATTTGATGGTCGATACCGTGGTGCCCGTTTGCTGGCTGATGGCGCTGTTGCTGAGCCCGCCCAGCAGGCATCGGTAGATGTCTTGTTCTCTGTGGGTCAGCAGGGTTAAGGGGTCTGGTCTGACTGCCGCAGCGGAGCGGGCCGATTCCGGGACCAGATTGCCATACAGCGCGAGGTAGTTGTCGGGCAAAACCAGGCCGTGGTCACTGGCTCCGGCCAGTAACTTGCCGAAGCCGGGCGCTTCATCAAACAGGTTTCGGGTCATGTTGTGTAGCCCGTAGTGCTGGATCAGTGCGTCCAGGGCCTCTTTACTGTTGCGGGAGCTGTCGTCCCGGCTTAACCATTCGTTGGCACTGACCACCAAGGCTCGACTGACAAGACCGGTATCGGCAAGTTCCCGGGCCAGCAAGCGCAGGATTCGGCCGGCCTGGGCTTTGCGTCCGGTAGCGCGCAGCCAGTACACGGTGGCAAGCCCCAGGCGCTCGCGGTATTCACTGTACGTGCCGGGCGTATCCCAGTCCCCCTTTTGGAGCATGGTGGGCAAGCCGGCGCGAACGGCGGCTTGTTCTACCCGTTCCCGGGCGCCGTTAAGCCAGCATTGGCGAATGCGCTCAGCGATCAGGTGGCTGATAAAACGTCGGTTTTTTTCCGGCTCGAGAATGTGTTCCAGTTTACCCAGGATGTAGGTCGCTTTGTCTCGGTCGCCCAGGGCGAACAGGCATCGCGCGTGGGTAAGGTAGACCGTGGCAATAACTTCGATGGCGGATGTTTTGTTGAGTTTTGGCAACAGCTCACGGCACAGCGTGTTGGCCTCGGCAAGCCGGTTCTGATCATACAGCGCGACCACCATGGCGGTGCTTCTTAGTATGCGGGCCGCGCCGTCTATGGGCATATTCAGATAGGCACCTTGAATATCCCTCATGGCCTGGCCCGGCCGGCCCAGGCTGCGATGGCACAGGGCGATGATCAGGCTGGCGTAATCCATCATGAAGTGATGGCCACTTTGCTTCAGCACTTCGAGGGCCTGGCTGGCATATTCCAGTGCCTGCTCGGGGCGGGCATGCTGCAGGTGGTGGTAAGCCGCCATGCACAGGCTCAGGGGGAAAATGTCGTACAGCCGGCTTTGTTGAACGAGATCCTGATAGTCCTGTCGACCAATGAAGCGATTGTCGTTCTGGAACAGCTCCAGATACAACTGAAGAAATCGCAGCAAGACACGGTGATGATCCGGGGACACATCCCTTGGCCCGGCATCGCGAAAGCGTTCCAACATGGTGCTGGCCTGATGAAAGCGCCGCGACAGAATCAACGTGCAAAGCAAAGGCACAGCCACGCCTGTTCGTAGTAACAGTGGGCTGTTTTGCAGCCGATATTCCCAGAACAGGATGCGTGAAAAGTGCCCTTCCCGTGACCAGATACCGAAGGCGGTTTCCAGAATGTCGCCAAGCAAGACGGCATCGTCGCTGCTCTGTGCATGTTTCAGAGCCTGATGATAGTCACCGCTGCTCAGGAACCAGTGGACGGCTCGGCGATGCAGTGCCGGTATCAGTGCGGGAGACTCCATGGCCAAACGCGTCTGCAGAAAATCCCGCAACAAAGGGTGGAACCGGTACCAGCCGGGGTCATGATCCATCGGCATCAGGAACAGTTCCTGCCGGGCCAGGTGTTCCAGTATCAACGAACTACCTGTGTGTTTCAGGACCTGGTCGCACAGAGAGCCGGTAATTCGGTCGAACAAGGCACTTTGCAGACACAGGCTGCGCAACGAGCTGGGCAGGGCTTGCAGAACCATGTCGCCAAAATAGGCCATGACTTCCGGCTGATTGCCGGAAAAGGAATCGAGGGCTTCAATGCCTTGCTCCCGGGCGGCCAGGAGTGCCAGGCGCAACCCGGTAATCCAGCCTTCGGTGATGCGCAACAGGTGATCCAGAGTGTTTGTTGCCACCGCCGCGTTGCCAAGGCTCTGGCAAAGTTGTTTTGCCTCGGTGCTGCTGAACTGCAGGTCTCGAGCGCTGAGTTCCAGCATGTCCTGATTCAGCTTGAGCTGGCTCAGCTTCAAAGCGGGCCTGGCCCGACTGGCGATGATAAGGTGCAGGCATGCCGGTGGGTGGTCGAGCAACCGGTTGAAGGTGTCGGTGATGACCGGTGTGTGGGACAGGTGCTGAAAATCATCCAGGATGAGAACAACCGGATGGTCAATTGGGGCCAGACTGTGCACGAGCGCCTCGGCAATGGTCGACGGAGTGCAGTGGCTGCCAGCGTCAAAAGGTGTAAAGGCCGAGCTGTCGAAGTCAGGTGCTTTCGCCCGAATGGTCTGTGCCAACCGGGCAAAAAAACGCGCTGGGTCACGGTCCAGATCCTGCAGCGTCATCAGAGCGGCAGGGCGGTCAGGCTCCGTTGCCAGCCACTGGCGTATCAGGGTCGATTTGCCAGACCCGGCGGGCGCAGTGAGCAGGGTCAGTCGCTTGAGCGAGCCCTGGTCCAGTGCCTGTACCAGTGCAGGGCGGTCCAGTAATGGCGTCGGACCTTGGGTGATCATAGGTTCACGATGCATGGAGTGTCTTGTTGTTATGTCCCGTGGCACGTTGCCGCAAAGGCTTGCTTGATGGGTCTGAGCATAGTCCGAAGTTCGGCGGCCAACCCTTGCTCAATTCACATTGTGAAAAATTACATTTTGGCCGCGCCTACGGCGAGGTGTCGATAATGGGGCCAATTGCACAGGCCGAGGCCCGGCGTAACGTACAGGCATCTGATAACAACGATAAGCCCGGGAGTAACAGTCATGAGCCACCAACATTATGACGTTCTGATCATCGGCGCCGGCGTTTCCGGCATTGGCATGGCCTGCCATCTGAAACGGGAATGCCCCGGCAAGCGCTTCGCTATTCTCGAGCGCAGGCAGTCGTTAGGGGGCACCTGGGATCTGTTCCGTTACCCCGGCATTCGCTCCGATTCCGACATGTTCACCTTTGGCTACAACTTCCGGCCCTGGACCGGCGGCAAGGTGCTGGCGGATGGTGCTTCTATCAAGCAGTACGTGGCCGACACCGCCCGGGAAAACGATGTGGAAAGGAACATCCGCTACGGTGTGGCGGTAAAGACTGCTGACTGGTCCAGTGAGGAAAAATGCTGGAATCTGACGGCGGTGAACGAAAAAACCGGCGAAGCGGAGACCTACACGGCCAGCTTCCTGGTGGGCTGCACCGGTTACTACAACTACGATCAGGGCTACAAGCCTGATTTCCCCGGCGAGCAGGACTTCAAGGGCCAGGTGGTGCACCCACAGCACTGGCCGGAGAACCTGGATTACACCGGCAAGAAGGTGGTGGTGATTGGCAGTGGGGCGACCGCCATTACCCTGGTGCCCACCATGGCGGAAAAAGCGGCCCATGTAACCATGCTGCAGCGCTCGCCCACCTACCTGATGCCTTTGCCGTCGACTGATAAGGTTACCCTGGCGCTGCAGAAGGTACTGCCGGAGAAAGCCGCCTATCGGCTGACCCGTGCCCGGAATATCTCGATTTCGCGCCTGCTCTACGAGCGTTCCCGCAAGAGCCCGAAGGCCATGCGCCGGCTGTTCCTGTCGGTGATCAAACGCCAGTTGAAGGGCAAAGCGGATATGCGCCATTTCACCCCGGACTACAACCCCTGGGATCAGCGCCTGTGTGTGGTTAAAGACGGCGACCTGTTTGATGCCATCAAGGCGGGTACCGCCTCGATCAAAACCGACCATATTGAACGTTTCACCGACACCGGCATTCGCCTCAAATCCGGTGAAGAGCTCGAAGCAGATATCATCATTCCGGCCACCGGCCTGGATATTCAGATGCTGGGTGGTATCCAGCCCACGGTGGATGGCCAGGGCGTAGTCTTGAAGGAAAAGGTGATCTACAAGAACGTGATGGTGGAAGGCATGCCCAACGCCGCCATGATCTTCGGGTACACCAACATCTCCTGGACCCTCAAGGCCGATATTGCCAGCGAATACCTGTGCCGGCTGATCAACCATATGGATCGCAAGGGTTATCAGGTGGTGGTGCCGCGAGACACGGAAAACAGCCTGGGTAACGACACCATTCTGGGTTCGCTGGACGCCGGTTACATCAAGCGTGCCGAAGATCGCCTGCCGCGCCAGGGCACTCACGGGCCCTGGAAGGCGTCTCAGAATTATCTGAAGGATGTGAAAATCCTGCGCTTTGAGCCCATTGAAGACGGGTATCTGGAGTTTGATGGCCGGCGCAGCCAGCAGGCCAGCCCGGAGAAGTCGGGCTTCCTGAAGCCGCTGCGCTCGGCGTTGTTCGGGGCCTGAGCGGACAGCCATTGGCGCAGGGTATCCCCATAATTGCGGATAGCGCTGTGTAGATAGGTTCCTTAACATGGCAGGTCACCATGCTACTCGACTGACCTGCCGGGAACCTTGCTGTGTCCACACTCCGATCCGTACTGGCCTATGTGGCCCTGATTGCTGCAGTACTGGCGACCCTGCCGGGCATGGCATTTCTGGGCGCGGTGGCCGTAAGCATGGCGGTCAGTCTTGGCTGGCGGGATATGCGCCGGGTACCCCGAGGGGTCTTCGCCGTGGCGGTGCTGGCGATGGCCTTTGCGTTTGGCCGTGACCCCGGATTGGTGGAAGGGGCGGCCGGGAACATGACCCGTTTGGCCGGGCTGATTCTGTCGGTCATGTTGTTGTCTTCGGTATTGGCCGGTTCCCGGGATCTTCAACGAATCTCCAGCAGTCTGTTCAGTGGCAAGCCGGGTACCCGGTATGCGAGCCTGGCGTTCGGCACGGCGCTGGTGTCGGTACCACTCAACTTCGGCTCCGTGGCGGTGGTTGGCAGCCTGATCTCCGAGCGAATACGCCGTTCCGGCGATTCGGCGGCCACCCGCAACAGCACCCGGGCGGTGCTCCGAGGCTTTGGTGTATCACCAATCTGGTCTCCGTTATCCATCTCCGTAGCGCTGACATTGACGCTTCTGCCCACCCTTGGCGGTGCTCAGCTCATTGGTCTTTCACTGCCGTTCGCCATGCTGGTGCTTCTGGCGGGTTTTCTCTGGCGCGAGCCGGAGCCGCAGCTTGAAACGGGCGCAGCCGCAGACACCGCCGGGGCTGCAGCCTGGTTGCGGTTTGGCGGGATTATCCTGGGCATCTGTATCGGGGTATTCCTGTTCAGCCATGTTTATGAATTCAGTTACGCTCGTTCGGTTACCCTGAGCTGCCTGGCGGCGGTCATCATCGGCTGGGGGCTGTCCTTCGCTGGCGGCCACACGCCCCGCCCACCCACGATGGCCAATGTCAGTAATGAACTGGCCATTGTCGGTGGTTCCGCTTTTATTGGTTCGGTGATCAGTGCGGTGGTGCTTGGGCAGGTGAACGGCAATATGGGCTTGCCGGGCTGGGCGTGGCCGGTACTGGCGGCACTGGTGCCCTGGAGTTTCTTTATGGCCGGACTGGCCGGTGCCAACCCGATCCTAACCGGTACCTTGATTGGCGGTATCCTGGGGCCAGCGTGGCCACCTGGCGCCGTGCTGGGGTTGGGCTTTGCCATGGTCACCGGCTGGGGTATCACGGCGTTCGGCACCCCGTTTGCGGCCAATGCCCTGATCATGGAGCGGCTGACAGGTTATCGCGCCCGGGATGCGTCCTTGAGGTGGAGCCTGGCGTTGTCGTTAATCGCGTTGTCCGCCGCCAGTGCTATTGCCGCTGGCCTGACGGTCTGGCTGGCCTGATCCGTTTTCGCAATCCGTGGCTTTATTCTGCGTATCCGACCGCTTCGTCATATGCCACCAGGAATTGCGGATCGAAACGCTCCAGCGATCGAGCCAGGCTGGCGCGGGACAATTCACCCATGTGGCTGTCTACCAGGTTGCCTTCAGCGTTGTAGAACAGGGTGGTGGGCAGGCCGTGGCTGCCGGTCACCCGACCGAACTGGCCCTGGCGATCGCTCAGTACATGGTGCAGGTCCAGGTTCTGTTCAGACAGGAAGCGATGGATGGTTTCCGGGTGCTCGCCTTGATTGGCAAAAACGAAATTGATGCCCGGATAGCGCTTCTGGGCCTCTTCCAGCACCGGCATTTCCCGGATGCAGGGCGGGCACCAGGTGGCCCACAGGTTAACGACGGTAGGCTGGCCATTGGCGATCGCGCTCAAATCGACCGGTTGCTCGTTGAGGTCGGTCAGCGCGACTTCGGGCAGACCTTTCAGTTGCTGGTTGATCAGCTGAATGGCACCGCCGGTCAGGCCCCAGGTCAGCAGGCCGGCGACCATGGCAGTGCCCAGTGCCCGGCGGCTGCTGGCCCGGCGCCACATCAGGAAGCCGGCAAACACCAGGGCAGCGACCAGGCCTGTGACCATATCAAAGCCACCGTCCCGGATATCAATCATGCCCAGCCAGTCGCCCTGGTAGTGCTCGTAATAGCGAATCACGAACCCGATGCGGGCACTGAGCATGGCGACCACGAAAATATCCGCCAATGTGCCGGCAATGGGTGTTCCATGTTTGCGGCCGGTGATGCCCCCGACGATCAGAGCAACTATGAAAGCCAGGACCAGAAGCAGATGCCCGACAGAAAAACTGACAGGGCCAACGCCAACACTGAGCATGGTATCTCCGGGTTATGAAAGGATGTTTGGAACAGGTATGGCATCTAGTGACCGGCAGGGCGGGTCAGAGTTCCATTTATTCGACTGGAAATGAAAGCCTGCTAATCAAAACCACCTATAGCTATTTCTCCAGCCCTCTGTTACCGTGCCTGCATCCTGCCTCTAGGGATTCCGCAGTTTCTGGCCCAAAGCCGCTTTGCGAACCATCCATACGACCTGTCAGAGGACGTCACCCCGAATTCGGCGCGTGACCGTAGTCGTCTTTTATTCCATGAATGTTCATGGCATCTGCCCGCATTCGCCGCATCCGGTGTTCGTGGAGGCAGAATCAATCAAGAGTATATTTTATATGAGTTTTTCTTCCCTCGGTTTGTCCGAGCAGCTGGTCCGTGCCACTTCCGATCAGGGTTATGACACCCCTTCTCCCATTCAGCTGCAGGCGATTCCTGCCGTGTTGTCTGGTAGAGACGTGATGGCTGCGGCCCAGACGGGTACCGGCAAAACTGCCGGCTTTACCCTGCCTCTTTTGCAGCGCCTGGCTGATAACCCGCGCAATGGCAAAGGCCCCCGTGCGTTGATTCTGACGCCCACCCGGGAGCTGGCAGCACAGGTGCACGACAGTGTGAACCTTTACAGCAGATACGTTCCAACCAAGGCCGCTGTGGTTTTTGGTGGTGTGAAGATCAATCCGCAGATGATGAAGCTGCGCAAAGGCGTTGATGTACTGGTGGCGACACCGGGCCGCCTGATGGATCTTTATCAGCAGAACGCCGTGCGCTTCAACGAAGTGGAAATCCTGGTGCTGGACGAAGCCGACCGCATGCTCGACATGGGCTTTATCCGCGACATCCGCAAGATTCTTGCCCTGTTGCCGGCCAAGCGCCAGAACCTGTTGTTCTCCGCCACCTTCTCCAACGAGATTCGTGGTCTGGCTGAGGGCTTGCTGGATAACCCGGTGCAGGTAGAAGTGGCTGCCCGTAACACCTCGGCTGAAAGCATTGTTCAGTCGGTTTATCCGGTCGACCAGAGCCAGAAGACCGCCCTGCTGAGCAAGCTGGTGCGTGACAATGGCTGGGAGCAGGTACTGGTATTCACCCGTACCAAGCACGGCGCCAACCGCCTGACCCAGAAGCTGGAAAAAGACGGCATTACCGCCGCTGCCATCCACGGCAACAAGTCACAGGGTGCCCGCACCCGTGCGCTGGCGGATTTCAAGGCCGGCGAAGTGCGTGTGCTGGTTGCTACCGATATCGCCGCCCGTGGCCTGGATATCAAGCAGCTGCCCCAGGTGGTGAACTTCGAACTGCCGAATGTGCCGGAAGACTACGTGCACCGCATCGGTCGTACTGGCCGCGCCGGCGAAAGTGGCCATGCGTTGTCTCTGGTGAGCGCCGATGAAGGCAAGATGCTGGCAGGCATTGAGCGGTTGATCAAAAAGCAGCTGCCGCGCAAGGAAATCGAAGGCTTTGAACCGAAGAACAACCTGCCGCTGAAGCCCAAAGCAAAGGCCGACCCGAGCAAGGCTCGTAATCGTCGCCCTCAGGGTGGCGCTGGCAAGAGCTTTGGCCCGAAACCGGCCGGTCGCAGCGGCGGTCGTGGCCGTGGTGGTCAGGGCGAGGGCCAAGGCCGTGGCCAGGGGCAGGGCAGAACGGGTCGCCCGGCTCAGCGCCAGAGCGCCTGATTACCCCGGTTCTCCAGACATAAAAAAGCGGGGCTGCAAAACAGCCCCGCACAGGAGAACGCACCATTTGGCAACCCACAGACCAGGGGTTGCCAGGGGTACGTGGGATCAGAACTTGTAGGTGAAACCGACCATGTAGACCATGGGGTCGATTTCTACTTCGAACTTGGCGGTCTGTGCGGCGAAGTCACCGTTCGCATCGTAAACCTTCACACGGGCATCGGTATTGATGTCTGCCCACCAGATTGCCGCGTTAAGACCAAAATTCTCACTCAGCATGTAGTCCATACCCACTTCCACGGCCACGCCAACACTGTCGTCCAGGTCCAGTGATGTGCGGGCTCCGGGGATGCCGTATTCTGCAGCAACCACGCTATCCAGAGTTCCGGTGGTCTTCTCTTCAAAGAAAGTGGTGTAGTTGACGCCCACGCCCACGAACGGCTGGAAGGCTGAAGAGCTTGCCATCGGGAAGTACTGCAGTGTCAGAGTTGGCGGCAGGTGCTTGGTTTCGCCCAGCTTGATGTCACTCGGAATATCGCCGCCACCGTTGATGTTGTGCTTGAATGGGGTTGCACCCAGCAGGCCGACACCGAGGTTGTTGGTGAACATATAGGTGGCACGCAGGCCCAGCTGTGTATTGGAATCGACGGTGACTTTTGAATCCGCACCGGAAAGCAGCGGCGCGCCACCCACAGTGATAGAGTCACTGGAATCATCCGGCGCCACATGCACAACACCCGCACGCAGAATGAAATCACCCGCTTCGAAAGCCTGAACGGCCGGTGCAGTTGCCATCACAGCCGCTGCCAGAACACCCAATTTGAAACCACGAGACATAGCCATCTCCTTATCCATTAAAAGTCGATGGGCTCAATGTAATGGAGCGGGGCCGGGGAAACTTGATTTAGCGCAAGAAATGGCGGGCAGCGGATTTGGTTTGGTGTGGCTCTTGATTCAGCTCAAAAAAACCGAGGTGTTTCCGGAGAATGCGGTTTGCCCTTATGGTCAGGCCGTTTTGCTATCGCTTTCAGCATTGTCGGGAACAAACACATCACGGATTGACAGTGGTTGGCCTTCGGCATTTCGCACGGTAACCGGTTGCACCGGCTTACCGGTATCGCGATCGCGCAGGTCCAGCGGCTGCCCGTCAGGCGCCGGGTTCCATTTGTCGCCCCACTGGCGCAGGGCCACCACCACCGGGAACAGATCCCGGCCTTTATCGGTCAGGCGGTACTCAAAGCGGGAGCCGTGCTCGCCCACGTCTACTTTGCGAAGCACTTCGTTATCAACCAGGCGTGCCAGGCGGTCGCACAGAATGTTCTTGGCAATGCCCAACTGCTGCTGAAAATCCACAAACCGACGGGTACCGTACATGGCGTGCAGCACAATCAGCAGGGACCACCAGTCCCCCACTTCATTCAGGGCGCGGGCGACGGAGCAATTGGAGTCATCAAAACGTTTTCTGGCCATGTAAGGGAGTGTACCGAATAGGGTTGCATTTTGAAACCGAATTTAATAGGGTTGCTTAACGAAACCAAATTAATGAGGTTGCACATCACATGAGTATGAATCTTGGTCCTATGTTTGAGCCGTTTGAACTTCACAACCTCAAGCTGCGTAACCGCGTAGCCATGGCTCCGATGACCCGTAACTTCTCGCCCAAGGGCGTACCCGGCCAGAACGTGGTGGACTACTACCGCCGCCGCGCCGAAGCCGGTGTTGGCCTGATCATCACCGAGGGCACCATCGTGAACCACGCGGCCGCCAACGGTTACCCGAACGTACCAGCCTTCTATGGCGACGAAGCCCTGGCCGGTTGGAAGAAAGTGGTTGATGCCGTGCACGAAGCCGGCGGCGCCATTTTCCCGCAGCTTTGGCACGTGGGTGCCGTGCGTAAAGAAGGCACCGAGCCGGACCCGTCCGTCCCCGGTTACAGCCCGTCTGGCCTGTTCGCCCCGGGCAAGCCCAACGGCAAGGCCATGACCAAGGAAGACATCGATGACGTGATCAAAGCCTTCGGCGACGCCGCCCAAGACGCCAAAGCATTGGGTTTTGATGGTGTGGAAATCCACGGCGCCCACGGCTACCTGCTGGACCAGTTTCTGTGGGAAGGCACCAACCAGCGTGATGACGAATACGGCGGCAGCCTGGAAAACCGTCTGCGCTTTGTGGTGGAAATCGTCGAAGAAGTACGCCACCGCGTGGGCCCGGATTACCCGATCATGCTGCGTTTCTCACAGTGGAAGCAGCAGGCGTATGAAGCAAAACTGGTGAACAGTCCGGAAGAGCTCGAACGCTTCCTGAAGCCGCTGGTTGAGGCCGGCGTCGACATTTTCCACGCCTCCACCCGCCGCTTCTGGGAGCCGGAATTCGAAGGCTCGAACCTGAACCTGGCCGGCTGGACCCAGAAACTTTCCGGCAAGCCGACCATGTCTGTTGGCAGCGTGGGCCTGACCGAAGACTTCATCAGCGGTACCTTCGCCAGCAAGCAAGAAGCCGTGGAGCAGTCCGGCATCGACGAGTTGGTAGAGCGAATGAACAATGGCGAGTTCGACTTGATTGCGGTCGGCCGGGCGCTGCTGCAAGACCCGGAGTGGCTGGTGAAAGTGAAAGAAGGCCGGCTGAACGAAGTGGAAGCCTTCGCCAAGAAATCCCTGGCCAAGCTTTACTGATCGAAACATCCCTTCGATCCTGCTTGCCGCGGCGCCTGTTCAGGCCCCGCGGCTTTTTTGTGGGTGAAAGTTATCCGGTTGTTAATCGCACCGTTTTACAGAACCGCTATGCTGTGTTCAGTAATGACTCAATCATCGAAAAGGAGTTGTATATGGCAGTGGCTCGACATCTGAAACTGGCTGGCATGGCCTTGTTGTTGGCGACCCTGGTGGGCTGCGCGACGGTAGGCCGAGACTTTGCGACCCATAACGTGGACCAGATCCGCATTGGTGAAACTACCCGGGCGGACATTCAGGATATGTTCGGCGAGCCCTGGCGCACCGGGGTGGAAGACGGCAAGCGCACCTGGACTTACGGCAAGTATCGCTGGTCTGCCTTTGGGGATGCGGAAACGACGGACCTGGTGGTGCGGTTTAATAGCGATGGCACGGTGTCATCCTACGTGTTCAACACCACCGAGTAACCCGACTGAAGGGCCTGGAGAACAGGCCCTTCATCTTTATCAGCGTTGATACAGCGCCCGGACAACATAGCCCGGCAGCGCCGCGAGTAGCGGGCTTCCGGTTCTGGTAACACCCTGCCAGCGCTGATTGCCGTTGCCGTGGCAGCCGTACATCAACACGGTCTGGTTGTGCCAGGCGTAATCGATGCATTGCCCTGAGCCAAGGTTCTGCAAGGTGGTGTCTTCCCGATACCGCCATTGCTGGTTCTCCCGGGATGGATCGCACAGCGCCAGGCCGAGCCTCCCACTGGTGGGCGCCAGGCAGAGCCATGGCTTCTCAACCGGGTGCAGGCTACCGCGGGCCGACATCAGCCAACGGGCGGCGTCCGGGTGCTCATCTGCATCGTTAAACACTGGCAGATAACCGTTTTCATCAGGGATGAGGCCAATCTGCTGGTTGCCGTTGCGGAGCACGGTTCCTTCAAGCTCCATATCCTCTGCCGTCCTTATGTAGCCCTTTTGAATCAGGAAATCGGTCAATTTGCCTCGTATTTCCGTCTGGCTGGCATTGCTGTGTTCCAGCCTGGTGATCAGAGCCCGCGCTGAGGATACGTGCTTCTGGTGCTGTTGAAGCACTTGAAGCACCTGTTTGGCTTGATTACTCAGGGCGTTGATGAGTTCAGCGCTGTCATAGCTGGCAAGTAGCACCTGAGTGTTGGCATCGACAAGCGGGAAGGCGTCGTCTGCCAGATTGCCGAGCGTCTCGTTAAGCGTGGCGATTTCCCGCGCTGCCAGTTGTTTGAAACCGCGTTCCTGGCCCACGATCGCAGCCGGGGGCAGCTCAGGAATCTGGCCATCAAAGCTGGTGCGGGCAAGCTCAGCCACTGAGCCATTGCGGCGGCAGTTCAGTGTGGCTTCCGTTGGTCGGAAGTCGGCTTCCAGGTTCACATGGAACTGGTTGATGGTGGCGTTGGTATGCCGGCCCGCTGCCACGGCGATCTGTTTCTGCTGGTTTGCCCCGTTGCGGACGGTAAGCCAGCAGCTGTCGCCCGTTGGCGCGGGCTTTGGTAACTCGAACACGTTGCCGTAGTTTCCGTGGAACACCGGGTAGATCACCGCATTGCTGCCATCTGGATCATACCCACCTAATAACGTGGCTACTGGCACACCCACCTGCACGGGCACCCGGGGCTGTATTCCATCTGTAAACATATGGGGTTCATACTGGCCGGTTTCCGTGTTCCACATTTTATAACCGGTGGCGTAGCTGGTATCCGGAATCGGGAACTGCGCCAGATCGTTCTGGATGATTCTGGCGGTATAGCCGGTGTAATGGGTGTAGTGGGAGAAACGATTTCCACCGCCACCGCCAGACATGGAGTCGTAACGGTAGGGAATCCGTCCCAGGAAGTGGGAGCCGTCAGGCAGCTTATCCTCTGACCAGCTGTTGTGGGACAGGTTGTCGCGCATCCGGTTCCGGTGGGCAATAAAGCCCCAGCCGCTATCAGCATGATGCCGCTGCCATCGGCCGTCTTCGGTCAGGTTGGCGCCCGGATAATGGCCCAGGCCGTAGGCATGGCCCCACTCATGGCTTGCCTCATTACCCCAGCTGTCATAGAGCGTGCCAATGCCGTTACCACCGCTGAGGCCATGTCCCTGACGGCCATTCTGATAGTTGCCCCAGGCATGGTGATTGGTAATTTGCTTGAACACGTGGCCATAGCGCTGGCTCATGTTGCTGCTGGTTACGCCGTAATTGGCCTGATTGATGCCAACACTGACTTGTGATTTCGCCACGTTCTCACGCATATCACCGCTGTAGACGCCGCCCTCGCTGTCGCTGACAGAATCGTAGATCTTGCCGTTGGCGATGATCACGCGGTCAAGTTCCATATCGGCGTAACTGGCCATGATCATCTTGGAAACCGGCAGGGTCTGGAAGTAATCGGTGGCCGCCATTACCGGATCGCGCAGGGTGAAATGGCCGTTATTGTGATCAACATGGGTAAGCATGCCCAGCCGAATCGACTGAAATACGATCTGACTAGCTTCGCCGATATCGATATCCGCAGCGACAAGGGTACCGGAACGCTCATCGGGTGCACCCTTGTTGACGATAAAAGTTACGGACAAGCCGTTGCGGACCAGGTTCCACGGCACCGTGGTGCTCCAGGCCCGTGTTGAATACTCGATTCGATGCCTGCCTTCGTGGTCCGAGGCCGGCAGATCATTTGGATGAACAAGGGCCAACTCTCCTATGGGGTCTCCATTTTGGTGAAGTTGGGCATGCACCGTTACCGGTGTTTCTGACGCCTCCGGTGTAAACATCAGCAAGGCCTCGCGCAAGGCCACCAGCCGAGGCTTGTAGTGGCTGCGAGTTTCGTCACCGGCGTCCCGGTCATAATTACCATTGGGTTTGACGGTGTGAGACTGGGCGAACATGACTTCACCGGCCAGGTTTCCGTTGCTCAGATCGTTACGCAGAGGGCGCGGATTGCCATCGTAATCAGTTGCCCGGAAATCCACTGCCTGCCGAGGCTGGAATTCGGCTGTGTGGGCGACAGTCAACGCGGCATCAAACGGCCGGCTTTGGCCATCGGTTATGACCACCAGTTGGAATGGATGGTAAGCAGTAACATCGTCGGTACCCGGCGTGCCTGTGATAATACCGCTGTCGCGATCCACTGACGCCCAGTCCGGCAGGCCTTTGGCTGAGAACTGGATAGCGGAGGTATTGCCTGAAAGAGCCGGTTGAAACTGGAAAGGCAAGCCTGCGACAGCCATTTGCGGTACGTTGGTGATCGTTGGCAGATTGACGCCGGACTCATTAGAATCGGATCCACCGCATCCTGAAAGCAGTAAAGCGGCTGCGCAAAGCGCTGAGAATTTCCGAATCATAAGTAATATCTTCCGTGTTACGAACTATGGTGACGGAAGATAGATTCAGCCCATTCTGACAAAAAGCGATACTATGTTACTTATTGTACGATGTGCTTTGGTGCACGAAGGTGGGGTTGCCCAGGTCTCAAACCTCTTTAATTATCGAGACTTGGCGAAGTTGATAATGTCTTCTTCCGATTGGGACTCAACCAGCGCACCCCGGAACTGCCTGTTGATAAAACGTTCTGTTTCCCGCTGAATCTGCCCTCGTTGCTCCGGCTTTTCGATGTAGTCCATGGCCCGGAATAGGATGTAGCGAATGGTCATGTGGGAAATCTCATGCACCACATCGGCCCCCACGCCCGGCACCAACCCCCGCTCCAGAATATCCTCCGCCATCTCTCGGGCACTGGCATCCAACTGCGCCTCCAGCGCTCTGCGCAACACCGGCGAGGGCCCGTGCAGCTCGCGGACGGCGACGGTGGTGGCGGCCGGGTTAGCGAGGAAGTAGTGATACACAAAGGTGACCGTGTCGTGTGACGCCTGCTCGGATGAATCCGCCATCTGCCGCAGTTGTCGCACGCCGGTTTTCATGTCCTCTGCGATATACCCCAGAACCTGCAACCCGAACTCGTCCAGGCTTTTGAAGTGCCGGTAAAACGTATTCGGATTCAACCCCGCCTCACGGGCCAGCTCCCGCAGCCCCAACGACGTCAGGCTCCGTGTTTCGGTAATCAACCGCAATGCGGCCTGCACCAGTTTCAGTTTTCCGCCGGCCAGTGTGTTCATCTAAGCCTCGTGTTTTTGGAGTCAGGCTGGTTCGGTGCCCGCTTCCGTTTCTGGAGTTAGTCCACTCTGGTGGAGCTTTCGAAAACCGCTGTAAATACGTCCCTGTACGCTTGCTTTCCGCCATCCATGGCTCCAAGCATTTTCGAAAGCTCCACCAGAGTGGACTCTCGAACATTGGCGTATGGATTCCTTCCCAACAGATCAATTTGGGAGATGGCTATCACAATAGTTTAACGGTTGGTTTGGGGGTGGGCTTCCAAAACTGTGCGGAGCCATGGATGGCGGAGCCCAAGCGCCACATGGATGTGCCGAAGGAGCGTGTTTTGGAAGCCCACCCCCAAACCAACCAACCCCCGGAGCCAGAGGCCAGTTGAACAAGACTCCCAATCACGGGGCCACACAGGCCAACAATCTGTCACCCAAGGCCAAACACCCGAACCAGAGTATACAAGTGTCTACCCATGGCGGTATACATGTGTCTACCGGTCAATGATGACCACCCAGACAACAACAGGCAAGGCCAAACAGGCCACACAGGAGTACAGCAATGACACAAACCGCACAGATCGCCATCATCGGCACCGGCTTCTCCGGCCTCGGCATGGCCATCAAACTTAAAGAAGCCGGCTTCAACAACTTCGTCATCCTCGAACAAAGCGACGATATCGGCGGCACCTGGCACGAAAACCACTACCCCGGTTGCGCCTGCGACGTGCAATCTGCGCTGTATTCCTTCTCATTCGAACAGAACCCCAACTGGACCCGCATGTTCGCGCCCCAGCCAGAAATCAAAGCCTACCTGCGCCACTGCGCGGAAAAGTACGGCCTGATTGAACACATCCAGCTCAACACCCACGTGGCCGGTGCCCGCTGGAATGATAAAACCGGCGCCTGGGCGATCGAAACCTGCGACAGCCCCAAACTCTGGGCCTACATGGAAGCCAACAACCTGAAGCCTGGGGATGTTCTGGATCGCAGCGACAAAACCCTGCCCAGGTTCCGCAAGCTGCACGCCGAGGTGCTGGTGTCCGGAATGGGCGGCCTGAGCACGCCCGCCTATCCGGATATCAAGGGCATGGACACGTTCACCGGTACCAGCTTCCACTCCCAGAACTGGGACCACGACTATGATTTCCGCGGCAAGCGAGTGGCGGTGATCGGCACCGGTGCCTCGGCCATCCAGTTTGTGCCGGAGATCGCCAAGGACGCGGCCCACCTGGACCTCTACCAGCGCACGCCACCCTGGATCATGCCCAAGCCGGACCGGGAAATCCGCCCGCTGGAGCGGATGATGTTCCAAAAAGTGCCGCAAACCCTGAATGCGTTTCGCCAGAGTATCTACTGGATGCTGGAAGCCCGGGTGCTGGGCTTTGTCGGCAACCCGCGCATCCTGAAAATCGGTGAGCTGCAGGCGCGTCGTCATATTCGCAGTCAGATCAAAGACAAGGAACTGCGCAAGAAGGTGACGCCGGATTTCCATTTCGGCTGCAAGCGGGTGCTGATCTCCAACAACTACTATCCGGCGCTGGATCAAGATCACGTGGACGTACTGACCGATGGCATCCGTGAGGTCAAGGGCAATACCATCGTGGATACCACCGGCGCCGAGCGCCAGGTGGACTGCATCGTATACGGCACCGGCTTCAAGGCCCAGGAACCTATTCCCCGGGGCATGATCTACGGCCGCGGCGGCCAGGACCTGCTCGATGCCTGGCGCGAAGGTGCGGAAGCCTACAAGGGCACCACGGTGGCCGGCTTCCCCAATTTCTTCATGCTGATGGGCCCGAACACCGGGCTGGGGCACAGCTCCATGGTGTACATGATCGAATCTCAGGTTCAGTACGTGCTGGATGCCCTGAAGAAAATGCAGCACCGGGGCTGGAAGACGGTGGAAGTGAGGGAAGATGCCCTCAGCCAATACAACGCCTCGATTCACGCCAAACTCGGCGATTCCGTGTGGCAGACCGGCTGCAAGAGCTGGTACGTGAATGAGAACGGCAAAAACACCACCCTGTGGCCGGGCTTCACCTGGCAGTTCCGGCAGCAGACCAAGCGTTTTGATGCCGAGCAGTATGTGTGTGAAGCGGCAGAGGTGATGGAGCAGGGTGGCGAGCCGGCGTTGGTTGGCTAGGGTCGGAGAAACGGCAGAGTCCGAGCCTGGATGTCCCTGGGCTCTGCGGCTTTTTCTGGTTTGATCTTGGATAGGCGCCAGCTTTCCGGTACATTTGTCCACACTACAGGCATGGATTGTGCCGATTAATACTTTGTGGAAACACGGACGTGACCAAAATAGCAGACCCGCACTCGCTTGCGCTTCACGAAGCGTTGATGATCGAGGGTGGCTGGGATCAGTACTCCGATAAGGAACTGGCCAGCTACCTTTCGAGCTCCAATTTCACCTCTGCCCGATTAAGAGACCAGCTTGCCAGTGGCGAGTTGGTGTTGCTCAAAGAGATCCCTGCGGCTCCCGTTTTCAGGCTGGTATCCGGGCGCATTGTTCCCACGGAAAGCACCTCTGCAGCCATTGCAGAGAATGCCATCACGGCCTTCGAAAAACGCTTTGGTGACCGGCAAGCGTTTCCTTCCAGAGGCACCGCCTACGCTCATTCCGATAGCCTGCCACCACCGCCCAAGCTCGACTACACGCCGGAACGCCCGGTGATTGAGCCACCCCCCGAGCCTCTACCCCCGCCGGTGGTGATCTCGGAAAACTTTGGGCTTCCGCCCCTGGGGCCCAAGGTATTCGCCAAGTCCTGCACCCGGCCCTCCGGGGATACCGACAGTAATGAGGGACAGGAAAAGGCCAGTAACTTTGGCACCCTTGCGATGCTTGCCCCCGCCACGGTCACCAGCCCTGGGGCAAACGGCTTGCGGCCGCTGGGCTTGATCTCTGGTTCGGCAACGAGACTGGCAAAAGGCTGGGCCATGGCCGCGCGAATTGGTGCCGGAGTACTCAGCACCGCCGGCAGTGCAGTGCTGTTGGCACTCTGGCCATCCAAATTGGGCGACAGCACCCTGTACACCGAGGAAGAACTGCTTGAGATGGCTGAGGCGGCCATTCGGGTGCGTTTTCATCTGCACGTGGATGCCACCGGAAACCTCCGGGTGGCCGGCTATCACGTCAACGACAGCACCGGATACAAAGACCGGGTTCCGGTTGCTCACGCAGAGCTCAAGGGCGAGAATTTTGAAGTGGTGGTTGATGACGACTTCACCCTCGTCTGGTACCCGGATGACAGCGGCCACCGCCCGGTAGTGAGCACCGAATACCCGGCGGATTCCGGTATTGATCCCTACAGCATTCTGGTGACACCCATCCAGGAGGATGGCCAGGAACACTCGCCACCCGGCTACCAGCGGCCGTTTGAGGATCAGGTTGAGCTGATCGTAAGTTTTCCGAAGGATAGTGGGATTGAGCCGTTGTATCTGGTTTTTCAGAAGCGGGCTGATAGTGCCGGAGATAGTGGCTTAGTCAAATATGTTCAGCAATCACCAATTGATTTTGAGCATGTACTGAAGGCTGACTACACGAGTAGAGGAAAACCGACCGGCGGCCATACGTTGCTTTATGGCGATGTCAGGATAGTTCCTGGCACCGAAACGATGCCTGATGTTGCGGGTGTATACATGGCTACTGTTGAAGTCCAAGATCCGGCGAATCCAGGGCAGTGGATAACCAAGACGAGTAACAACTCTAGCAACACGATGTTCCCTAAGGATTGGGACGAAACCCGTATTAAAAGTGAAGTTGATGCAGCTTGGAATGATCCAAATAAAATTGTTCAGGGTGACAGGTGGATTTCTGTAACTCCCTCCGGTGTTAGAGTTGAGGGTTGGATTTCACCAAGAACGACAGTTTATCCAGTGTACCAGGCCCCAAGAACACTTAGAGGTGAGAAATGAAATTAAAATTGTACTATTCCGATGGCGGAAAACATCCTGTTCTAGGGCAAATCTATCATCAGCGCCAAGAGTTTTCTGGTGAACTTGAAGTGGCCCGGTATCAGCGATATCTAGCCAATACCTTAACCAGCATTGCTCAGAATATTGAGGACTGTGACAGGATACTATCCAAAATAAAAATGTTTGAAGAAGGAAAAATAAAAACTCTAGAGGTGGAAGGTAACGACGTTGACGTTTTTATCTCAAATAGTTTTGTTCAGATTAACATAAATGTTAATGATGATTGGGTTGACCAAGAAGAAGGTAGATTCTCTCTTGAGGAATTCAAGGCAGTTCTGAGTGCATGGAGAAAGTTTCTCAATCTCCCCGAGTCATTAAGTTCAGAAATCACTGCAGAGTTATAATTCATAGCAGTTGTCCGGTGAAAATTACTTCTATTGTAAAATAGGGTCAAAGCAAAGCCATCGCTTGGAACGATAAGAAAAATTTTCTCAAACGAGTGCGGAACAGAACATTTGCAGGGAACGCATGAACACGGAACACGATACCGATTACCAGTACCGCGAGCGGGTGGTAGTGCCCCGCCCGGACAAAGAGCTTCGCTTTCGGAACGGACGAATCCCCGGATATTTTTCGATATTTCTCGGCGGCTTGAGCCTGGCGGCGGTGCTCGCCTACCTGTTCCCCTCCTACCTGACGACCACCGATCTTCGTGCTGCGTATGATGCCGAGGCGCTTCAGGATGTCTTGAAGTACGGCATGTGGTTCTCCCTGTTTTTTGGCATCACCACCTTTGTGCTTGATCGACGAAAACGGCTTGGCGCTGCGGGCATTGCCATGACGCTGATCGCGTTTGCCCTGGGGGGGTACAATGTTCCTGTTGGGCCGGTGGAGCCGAAACCGCTGTCGCTCGGTGTAGACTGGCTGATTCTGGCCTTTCTGGGTTCCACTATTGTCTTCACCAGCCTGGAGAAGCTCTTTCCGAAGTATCGGGAGCAGGTCATCTTGCGGGATGAATGGGGGCTGGATTTCTTTTACTTCTGCTTGAATCACCTGCTGATCTCAGCGGTTCTGCTGTTTGGCAACTTCCTGGTAACGCACTTTGAATGGGTGGCCAGCGACAGCCTGCAGGCGGCGATTCAGAGCACGCCGTTATGGCTGCAGGTCGTACTGCTGATTCTGGTTGCCGATTTCGTGCTGTATTGGGAACACCGGGTCTTCCATGAAGTCCGTCGGCTGTGGCCTTTTCATGCGGTCCATCATTCGGTGGAAACCATGGACTGGCTGGCAGGCTCCCGTGCCCATGTGGTTCAGATCTTCATTGAACGTGGATTGGTTATGCTGGCTCTGTATCTGCTTGGTGCCAGCAAGGAAGCACTGGATATCTACGTGACGTTCGCCGCGCTGCAGGCCATCATTATCCACAGCAATCTTAACGTGCCCTGGGGGCCGATTAAGTACCTGTTGGTAACGCCGCAGTTTCACCACTGGCACCACAGTTCGGAGAAGCCGGCCATCGATACCAATTACTCGGCACACACGGTGCTCTTTGACCGGCTGTTTGGCACGTACCATTTCCCGAAGGCGCACTGGCCGGCGGAGTATGGTACCACCCAGAAACTGCCGGGTTCCTACCTGGGGCAGCTGTTCTATCCGTTCCGCAGGCGCTGACCGGCAGTTGCCGTCAGGGTGATGCAATGGGATGATGCGCGGGTTGTGTGCTGCCCGCGCATTTACCCATCATTTGAAACCGGCAGGATGTCATGGCCAACCGAACCTCCACCCGACTGAACAAATACATCAGCGAGAGCGGCATGTGTTCGCGCCGGGATGCTGACCGGTACATCGAGCAGGGCAACGTGCACATCAACGGTCGGCGGGCCCAGGTGGGTGATCGGGTGATGCCGGGCGATGTGGTGAGAGTGAACGGCCAGGTGGTGGAGCCCCGGGACGAGGAAGATCTGGTCTTCATTGCCCTGAACAAACCGGTGGGCATTGTCAGCACCACCGACAGCGCGGAGAAAGACAATATCCAGCGCTTTGTCGGCCACAGCGAGCGCATTTTCCCCATTGGCCGCCTCGATAAGGATTCCCAGGGGCTGATTTTCCTCACCAGCAATGGTGATCTGGTGAACAAGATCCTGCGGGCCGGCAATAACCACGAGAAAGAATACCTGGTGACCGTCGACAAGCCGGTGACCCGGGAGTTTGTGGAAGGCATGAGCAACGGCGTGCCGATTCTGGGGACGATGACCAAGCGTTGCAAGGTGGAGAAAGTCTCCCGGTTTGTCTTCCGGATCATATTGGTGCAGGGCCTGAACCGCCAGATCCGCCGGATGGCGGAATACTTTGGCTATGAGGTGACGAAGCTGGAGCGGGTGCGGATTATGAACGTCAGCCTGCAAGGTTTGCCGGTGGGCGCCTGGCGGGATCTGACGGAGAAGGAACTGGCGGTGCTGTTTGATGCCATCCGGGATTCGTCTTCGGAAGCAACGCAGCCGGCGGCCAGCAAGCCCCGCAAGAAACCCGCCGGGCCCAAAGGTGCCCGCCCGGGTGCCGGTGGTAAATCGGCCAGGGCCGGCGCAAAGCCGTCAGGTAAACCTTCCCCCGGCCGAGGTGGAAAGGGCGCAGGCAAAGGCACCGGCAAATCCCCCGCAGGCAAGCCCGGCCGTGGCCCGAAGGCCGGTGGGCGCGCGACCGGCCCGAAGGGCAAACCCGCCAAGCCGCGCAAGCCCTCCATCAAGAAGCGCTGACCGGCACCGCCGGCGTTCGATACGCCGGCCAATAGGTTCTCTTCCTTACGGCAGAATCTGCCCACAGGCGCTATGCTTACCGGCTTTAACCCCTGGCCGGATTTGCTTGAATGTTTGAATCGTTTTTCGCCACTTACCTCAGCAGTACCATCCGTTTTCTGTTCCTGCTGGCACCGTTCTTTGTGGTCACCATGTTCCTGGCGCTGACCCGCGGCCTGCCGGCGGCGGAGAAGGCGTCGATCATTCGCCGGGCTTGTGTGTCCGCTTTTATTCTCGGCGTGGTGCTGTTCTTTGCCGGGCCGCTGTTGTTCAGCGCCATCGGTATTACCCTGAACTCGTTCCGTATTGGCGCCGGCAGCCTGCTGTTCCTCACCGCCATCAGCTTGGTCACCAGTGGTACCCGTAATCATGCCACCGGCCTGCCGGAGGAAGACCGCGACGACATCGCCGTGGTACCCCTGGCCATTCCGGTGATGATCGGCCCGGCCACCATCGGTGCCATCATGGTCTACGGTGCTGAGCTGAAAGCCGTGCACGAAGTGGCTGGCGGCTTGCTGGGCCTGGTGTCCGGTTTGCTGATTCTGGCGGTGTTGTTGCGGTTGTCGGGCTACCTGGAGAAAGTGCTGGGTAAAACCGGCCTGAACATCATGTCGAAAATCAGTGGCCTGATACTCTCTGCCATGGCGGCGGAAATCGTGCTGACCGGTATCGCCGGCTTTATTGCAAGCACTCAAGGCGCCTGACAGAATCAGGCCTTTGTATCGTCTGCAGGTTCGCTATGCCCGCCAACACCATTGATCACAATCGTACCCGCTACAACTTTGACGGTATCGACTCTGTCTGGTTGTTCGGTTACGGCTCTTTGATCTACAAGGTGGATTTCCCGTTCCTGGAACAGCGGCCGGCATCCATTCGCGGTTGGGCACGCCGGTTCTGGCAGGGGTCCCACGACCATCGTGGCACGCCTGAGGCTCCCGGTCGCGTGGTCACGCTGATCGAGCAGCCGGGTGCGGTCTGCCGGGGCATGGCGTTCCGGGTATCGCCGAATGTCTTCGAGTATCTCGATGTGCGGGAGAAAAACGGCTACCTGCGTTTCAGCACCACTATGACCTTTGACGATGGCAGCCATGCCGAGGGCTTGGTGTATATCGCCACGGAAGACAACGAAGCGTTTCTGGGCGAGGCCCCTGAAGCCGATATTGCTGCCCAGATTGCCGCGGCGGTTGGCCCCAGTGGGCCCAATTCCGAATACCTGCTCCGGCTGGCGGAGTCCCTGCGGGCGTTGGGGGATGACTGCCGCCATACCTTTTCGATTGAATCTCACCTCACCCGTTCCGGGCCTGTCGAGGCTTCGGACAGTTAAACGTCAACCCATGTAAAGCTTGTGCAAAACCGGCCCTTGGGCGCTGACATCTCCCTTCTGATCATTAATCTGGTGGCAAGGCTTCACGGAATGTTTCCGTTTAGCATGGTTCCAGTCGATAGGGACGGGAGAGTCATGATGAAACGATTACTGATCAGCAGTACCCTGATTGTCGCCCTGGGCTTTGCCGGTATGGCCCAGGCAGACGGCTACCGTGGCCACGGCCATCCGCCGGGTATCCAGAAGCAGTTGGACCGGGGCAAGGCGCTGCCACCGGGCCATCAGAAGAAAATGCTGCGTGCCGAGCATCGCCGGTCTTACCATGATCGCCACCGCGACAACCGCTATCGGGATAATCGCCACAAGCATCGGTACGACCGCCGGGACTATGGTAAAAAGCATTCCCATTACCGATACAAACCGAAGTACCACAACCATCGCAGTGGTTACCGGTCATCCCTGGGGTACAACGACCGGATACCACCGGAGTATCGGGCAGCCCGGATCATTCGTGATACCCAGATTCTTATTGACCAGACCCGCCGGTAGGTTCGGCAACCCGCCTTTCCGGGCGCTCTTCCCGGGCTGCGGGGTTAAACCCCCGCGCCGGGGTGCGGCGCCGGTGCCGCAAGCCAATCAGCACCAGCGGCACCACAATCATCAGACTGCCGGCCAGGAACCACAGGTCCGGCACTTCACCAAACCAGATCCAGCCAATGGCGACGGCCCAGATCAGCCCGGTGTATTCGGCGCTGGTAACCTGGTTGGCATCCACCTGCCGGTAGGCCAGCAGCACGGTGATGTTGTAGCCGAGGATGAACAGGGCTGAGCCGGCGGCGCTGATCAGGATCTGCGGGTTCCAGGCCGCGCCTTCCCAGAGCGCCAGGGCAGCGGCAGCCGGCACAATCAACAGGTAGTTCAGGAACAGCTTGTGGACGGTGGTCTGCTCTTTGGGCAATTGGCGCACCATTACAGCGTTGATGGCCAGGGCGAAGGCAGAGCCCAGGGCCGCAATCACTGCCCAGTTGAATTCCACCGGGCGCAGGATGACGATGATGCCGGCAAAGCCACTGAAGACGGCGGTGACGCTCAGGGGGGTGAGTTGTTCCCGGAAGAAAAAGGCGGAGAGCACCATCACCAGTATCGGGGCAGCGTAGAACAGGGCGTTGGCGGTGGCCAGCGGCAAGTTGGTGAGGGCGATCACCATGCAGACGATGCCGACCAGGTGGATGTGGGCGCGGATGGCGTGGATTTTCAGGCCGCCGAAGAGGTTCTGGCGGTCGAGTTTGCGGGCCAGGGGAATCAGGAAGGCCAGGGTCAGGAGGCAGCGCAGGAAGGCGAACTGGAAGACGGGGGCGCCGGGTTCCAGCATTTTGATAAATACATCGGAGAGGATGGCCATGGCGTTGCCGATGACCAGCAGCAGAATGGCGCTGTTGACGGTTTTGCCTGACACGTTGGTTCTCTCCTCTTTATCTTGGCCTTCGTGGTTTGGTGGAAGGATCAGGTCGGGCTGCCCCTCCGAAAACCGCTGCAAGTACATCCCTGTACGCTTGCTTTCCGCCATCCATGGCTACAAGCATTTTCGGAGGGACAGCCCGACCTGATCCCCGAATCTCGTTGGAGAGTCTAATGAAATGCTAATATCCGATAAAATGATGATTATTAGCCATCCATTAGAAAATTAGATACTAAACCGATGAAACTACCTCCACTGAAAGCTCTTCCCGTATTCGAAGCCGCTGCACGGCTTAACAGCTTTTCGGCGGCTGCCGAGGAACTGTCGATCACGCAAAGTGCAGTCAGTCACCAGATCAAACAGCTGGAAACCTATTTGGGTGAGCGGCTGTTCTGGCGCTCGGGCCGGAAGGTGACGTTGACGGATGAGGGGCGGCAGTATCTGGATGCCGTTGGTTCGGCACTGTTGCAGATTGAACGGGCCAGTGAGCAATTGTTGGGGCATGAGGAGTCGCGGCTGAGGTTGTCGGTGTTCAGTTCGTTTGCGGTGCGCTGGCTGGCGCCGAGGTTGCCGGATTTGCAGCGTTTGCATCCGCAGATTGATCTGGCTTTGGAGATGAGCAGTGAGAATCCGGTGTTGTCGGATAGGGTGGCGGATTGTTTTATTACCATTCACCGGGATTCGCGGGCCTACAGTTACGATCTGCTGTATGAGGAGCGGTTGTTTCCGGTGTGCAGTCAGGATTATTGGCAGCGTATACGGCGGGAGTTGGGGCGGGATGCGGAGCCCGAGCGGCGGGATGAGCCGCCGGTAGCGCCGGCAGAGATGGCCCGGTTTCCGTTGCTGTCGACTCACAGTATCTATGACAGGCAGGGCGGCGACTGGGAGGCCTGGTATCAGGAGGCCGGTATGAAGCTGCCTGCGTCCAGTCGGCTGCTGCATTCCAGCCATATGCTGTTGTCGCTGGAGGCGGCGCGTTTTCATCAGGGCATTGCGTTGACCAATGACTACATGCTCAGTACCCGCAAGGATTCGGCGGATTTTGTTCGGTTGCCCGCCCATTCGGTGGTGACAGGTGACAAGTTCTACTTTGCCTGGAAGACCAGCCGCCGGCGGGAGCGTGGGATTCAGACGCTGCGCCGCTGGCTGGTGGATGAGGCTATTCGGGGTGGGCTTCGTGGGGAGTAACCTTCTAGCAGCCTGCGGGTTCTGGTGTTTTGAGCAGGGCGGGGGTGTCTGTCCGGAAAACGCTCGAGCCATCCATGGGCGCTTCTGCTCCGCCATCCATGGCTCCGCAAATTTCCGGACAGACACCCCCGCCCCGCTCAGCCTTACCTCACGGAGCTCGCTGTGCTAAAGCTGAATCTGTGGGGCGACCCACCTACATAGTCGGGGGCAGTCCTTGGCAGGAGGCCTCCCAAAAATGTGCGGAGCCATGGATGACGGAGCAGAAGCGCCACAAGGATGTGCCGAAGGAGCGGTTTTTGGGAGGCCTCCTGCCAAGGACTGACCTCCACCGAACTAAAAGGCTAGGAACCTGAGCCAGGCCGCTCTACAACCTTGCGCTTGCCCTTGGCACCCTTGGCCAGGGCTTTCAGGCCGTCGGCGTCGAAGGCATCCACCCGGATGACGTCATACAGGGCTGTCAGCGCTTCTTCCATTTTCGGGCATTCGTCCGCCTTGATGATGCCCTGGGCGCAGGCCCAGTCCACCAGCTCTTTACGTTGATGGCCCATCAGCAGGGCAATGCCGTCCAGTTCGTCTTCGTCGCGGCTGCGAATCGCTTCGTGCAGGCGCTGGCGCATCTCGGCGGTTTCGTTGGCCAGTTTGTAGGCATTGAGTACCCGGCCCAGCGGGTCGTCTGGATCCATGTTGATAAAGGTGCCGCGGCTAATGCGTTGGCGCACCGGGGTGTCTTTCACGATGGTGGCAGCCACCCTGGCGCCGAGCTTGTCATCCGGGCCGTTCAGGCCGGTGGCGCCGAGCGGGAACACCAGTATCCGCAGTGGCCAGCGCAGGGCCGGGACCGGGAAGTTGATGATGGCATCGCGCATGGAATCCTGCAGGTCGTGCAGGCAGGTTTGCAGGCACCATTCCACCAGGTCTCGCTGGTCGTCCGGGTAGCCTTCTTCATGCCATTGCTTGATCACCGCGGTGGCGTAATACAGATGCACCAGGCAGTCGGCCATGCGGCCAGACAAGCGCTGGCGGGCTTTCAGGCCGCCGCCGACGGTCAGCAGGGTGACGTCGGTCATTAATGCGAAGGCAGCGGAGAATCGGCCCAGCTGGCGGTAGTATTTCTGGATGTCGCCCTGGCGTGGCGCGGTTTCCAACCAGCCCTTGCTCAGGCCCAGTACGAACGCCCGCAGGGCATTGCGGGTGGTGTGGGCCAGGTGGCGGTAGAAGATGCCATCGAATTGTTTTGCAGCCTTGTCCTGGTCTTCCATGCCGGCGGCTTCGATTTCTTCCACGATAAACGGATGGCAGCGAATGGCGCCCTGGCCGAAGATCATCAGGCTGCGGGTCAGGATGTTGGCGCCTTCCACGGTAATGCCGATGGGCACGGCCTGGTAGGCCCGGGCCAGGAAGTTACGGGGGCCGGTGATCACGCCCCGGCCGGCCACTACATCCATGGCGTGGTTAATGACTTCCCGCATCAGGTCGGTGTTGCGGTATTTCAGTACCGCCGAGGGCACGGATGGGCGAACGCCCCGGTCCAGCATGCCGGCGGTGAGCAGGCGGGCGGCATCCATCATGTAGGTGTAGCCGGCGATGGGCTCCAGGGCTTCCTGAACGCCTTCGAACTGGCTGATGGTGCGGCCGAACTGTTCCCGGGTGTAGGCGTAGGCGCCAGTGGCAAGGCTTGCAAACTTGCCGGCGCCGGTGCCGAGAGCCGGCAGGGAGATGGAGCGGCCGATGGACAGGCATTCCAGCAGCATTTTCCAGCCTTTGCCGAGCATGTCTTGCCCACCAATCACCTGTTCCATGGGGATGAACACTTCGGTACCCCAGGTGGGGCCATTCATGAATACGGTGTTCATGGGCAGGTGGCGGGCTCCGGCGTTCACGCCGTCGGTCTCCCGGGGCACCATCACACAGGTCACGCCGATGTCGTCCTGATCGCCGATCAGGTGTTCAGGGTCATAGACCTTGATGGCCAGGCCAATCAGGGTCGCTACCGGGGCGAGTGTGATGTAACGCTTGTTCCAGGTGACCTTCAGGCCCAGCACTTCCTTGCCGTTCCATTCGCCCTTGCAGACGATGCCTTTGTCCGGAATGGCACCCGCGTCGGAGCCGGCCACCGGTGAGGTCAGGGCAAAACAGGGGATTTCCTTGCCCTTGGCCAGGCGCGGCAGGTAGTGGTGTTTCTGGTCGTCGGTGCCGTAGTGCATCAGCAGCTCACCCGGGCCCAGGGAATTGGGCACCATGACGGTCACCGCTGCCGATACGCTGCGGGTGGAGATTTTCATCACGATTTCGGAGTGGGCAGTGTTGGAGAAACCCAGGCCCCCGTCTTCCTTGGGAATCACCAGCCCGAAGAAGCCCTTGTCACGGATGAACTTCCATACCTTGTCCGGCAGGTCGTAGTGTTCGTGGGTGATCTGCCAGTCATCCAGCATCTTGCACAGTTCTTCCACCGGGCCGTCGAGAAACGCTTGCTCCTCGCTGGTCAGATGCGCCGGAGCGGCGTCCAGCAGCTTGTTCCATTCCGGTTTGCCGGAAAACAGTTCGCCATCCCAGTCTACGGAACCGGAGTTCAGGGCTTCCTGCTCGGTTGGCGAGAGCTTGGGCAGGCGGCTGCGGACCCAGCCCAGCAAGGGCCGGCTGAATTTGTCCAGGCGCAGGTCGCCGGGCAGGGTGATCAGTAACGCCAACGCTAACAGCAGGCCGCCGATGACAAAACTGAGAAGGTGCCAGCCGTCGTTGGCAACGCCGACGAGGGTGGCGACAGACATCACGATCGCAGCGGTTTTGCCGCCGATGCTGAAATAGATCAGCACCAGGGCACTGATAACCAGAAGCAGAACACTCATGGACAGACCTCCATATCATTACCAGATCAGGCAGATTTGCCTCTAACCATCGGCCAAAGTCCAGGCAGTTGCAAGGAAAACGGACGGTTCAATAGGGGGCTGAGTGGCAGACCGTTAAAGAATTTACAAAATCTTGCAAAAGCAATAAATCCATTCCTTTTTTTAATCGTAATTCTCTCCACTTAACCAATATGTGGAGTGCTTATATGACTGGCCAGCTCACGGTAGCAAAACGCCTGGCGTTGGGATTTGGTTTGATGGTAGCGCTGATGGTGCTGGTCAGCGTTGTAGGTAATCACCAGGTGGGATTCATTGACCGGACTCTGACCTCGGTTAATGAGGGCGCCTCACTCAAACAACGCTTCGCCATTAATTTCCGGGGCAGCGTGCACGACCGGGCCATCGCCATTCGGGATGTGGTGCTGGTGAACCGCGATGCTTCCTTGCGTGAGCATCTGCGCACCATTGATGACCTCGCGGCTATGTACCGGAAGAACGCCGAAGCCATGTCCCAGATGTTCCAGCGCCAGGGGGCCACGGATCAGGAGCGCCGTTTGCTGCGGGACATCGAAGCCACCGAGCAGCGAACCCTCGCCCTGACCGATGAGGTGGTGACTCTTCGAACCGCAGGCAATACCGAGCAGGCCCGGCGCCTGTTGCTGGATCAGGTTTCACCGGCTTACAGCGAGTGGCTGGCGCGGGTTAACGCGTTTATTGATTATCAGGAAGACACCGTTGCCGCTGACCTGGAAGAAGTGCGCGACGCCGCCAGTGGCTTCAACATCATGATTCTCTCCATCACCGGCTTTGCCGTACTGGTCAGTGTGCTGGTGGCCACGGTCATCATCCGCAAACTCAAGCGAATCCTGGGTGCGGAGCCCGAGGAAGTGGCGGCGGCCATCCGGCAGCTGGCGGACGGCCAGCTGGAGCAAAATCTGGAAACCCGTTACCCGGACAGCGTGATGGGCGCTCTGGCGGATACCATTGACCGGTTAACGGGCATCATCCGTGAGGTACGGTCTGCGGCCGAGGAGCTGTCCAACGCGTCTGGTGAGCTGGAAGATACCTCAGACAACAACAGCAAACAGATCCGTATGCAGGCTACCGAGGCTGAGCAGATGGCCACCGCGGTGAACCAGATGGCGGCCACGGTGAACGAGGTGGCGGGCTTTGCCGCTAACGCCGCGACAGCAACCCGCAAGGCTGATCAGGAAGTGGAAACCGGAAATCAGGTGGTCAAGGAGACCGCCACCTCGATCACCGAGTTGGCGAACAAGCTGGAGGACGCGGCGGCTTCTGTAAACCGGGTGTCGGAAGACAGCGGTAATATCGAGAAAATCATCGAAGTGATCAACGCCATCGCCGAGCAAACCAACCTGCTGGCACTGAATGCGGCCATTGAAGCGGCCCGCGCTGGCGAACATGGCCGGGGCTTTGCGGTGGTGGCTGATGAAGTGCGTTCCCTGGCATCCCGTACCCAGGATTCCACTCGGGAAATTCAGGACATGATTGGCCGGTTGCAGGCCGGTGCTGGTGAGGCCTCCGGTGAAATGGAACGAAGCCGGGATCTGGCTCGGGTGACGGTTGAGAAGACCGCCGAGGCAGAAACCGCGCTTGGGCGCATCCGGGAAGAGGTGGCTTCCATCAATGACATGAATGCCCAGATTGCCAGCGCTGCAGAAGAACAGAGTTCCGTGGCGGAGGAAGTGAACCGCAACATCGCACGAATTCACGATGCCACCATTGAAACCTCTGCCGGATCAGATCAGGTGGCCGGCGCCAGCCGGGATCTGGCCGTGCTGGCGGGCCAGCTGCGCTCGCGGGTCAGTGTGTTCCGGTTGAGAGGCTGAACCCTGGTTCCTGCGAGCGTTTTGAGCGAGTGGGTGGTTAAACGAAGCCAGCAGAGAACACCAGGCCGAGGACAATGGGCATGACCACCAGGCTGCCCAGGTTGCTCAATAATACCAGCGATGCCACCGCGTGGGGTTCCTGCTGATACTGCTCCGCCACCATGTAGTTGAGCACCGCAGGCGGGAGCGCCGCAAACACCCACAGGCAGGCTACCTGAAGGCCCGGCAGGTCGAGTATGGCAATCATGGGCCAGGCCAGCAGCAAGCCACTGACCGGGCAGGCAATGGCGCCAATCAGCCCCAGTTTCCAGTCCCGGAAATCGACATCCAGCATCCGCACCCCCAGGGCAAACAGCATCAAGGGGATACACACGCCACCCAGCATGTTCAGGGTTTCCAGCAGCCAGCCAGGCAGGGCAATACCGCTGAAGTTGACGGTTAGCCCGGCGATGCTGGCGAACACGATCGGCAGCCGCAATCGCCGGATGATCGACGTATGCGGGTCCAACATGTACAGGCCAACCGAAAAGTGCAGCAGCATCTCGACGATGAACAGCACGATCGCCGCCGGCAGTGCCGCTTCACCAAACGCCAGTACCAGTAGGGGGATGCCCATGTTGCCGGAATTGTTGAACATCATCGGCGGCAGGAAGGTTTTCAGATTCAGGTTCAGAACGCGGGCCACCGGGTACAGAATAATGCCGGAGCCCAGAACCACCACGGTTGCCGCCAGGGCCAGCCAGCCGTAGTCTTGCAGGGGCGCCTGCTGGTCGGCCAGCACGGCAAACACCAGCATGGGCACGAACAATTCCATGTTGAGAACATTCAGGCCTTGAATGTCTGGCGTGCGGTAACGGCCATACAGGGCGCCGCAACCTGCAATCAGGAATACCGGCAGCATGGTAGCGAGGATCTGGCCGATCATGGGGAGAGCTCCGACAAACGTTCGGGACGACAACCATCAACAAACGGTTAGGTTCGCAAGTATCGGCCCGTTTCGGCAAGCAAAAATTGCTCATGTTCGACCAAAGCGGGAGGCGCCTGCGACGGTTGGTTGCGGTCGCTGGCCGGGGCTACCACAATAGCCTTCGGTCGTCTTTCAACCTGTTGGGGAGTGTGTTTGTGGCCAGTGCATTTGATCAGCCTGTTCGCCGTGAGAATACCTGCGCGGTCAAATTCGATGCCCGCCAGGCGGTGTTCGGCCGGGACGACGTCATTCCGGTGTGGGTGGCGGATATGGACTTTGCTGCGCCCGAGGCGGTCATCCGTGCCCTGACTGAACGGGCAAAGCACCCGGTTTACGGCTATACGCTGTTTCCTGACAGCCTGTACCAGGCGATGATCGACTGGTTTGCGCAGCGCCATAACTGGCACATACGCCGGGAGTGGATATTGATGGCGCCGGGGGTGGTGCCATCCCTGAATGCCGCCTGTATGGCCTACGCCGAACCCGGCGAGGGCGTGATTATACAGCCGCCCGTGTATCCGCCTTTTTTCAGCTCGGTGCGCCAGAGCGGTCGTGAAGTGATCGAAAACCCCCTGGTTCAGGATCCGCATACCGGGCAGTACCGGATGGATCTGGAGCATCTCGAGCAATGCGCTGCCCGGCCCGATGCCAGGGTGCTGTTGTTGTGCTCCCCCCACAACCCGGTCGGCCGGGTCTGGACGGAAGCGGAGCTCAAAGAGCTGCTGGCCATTGCACGGCGCCACAACCTGGTGGTGCTCTCAGACGAGATACATTGTGATCTGACTTATCCGGACGCGGCACCGCATACCGTCCTGGGTAGACTCGCCGGAGAAGAGGATGCTCTGGTGACGGCGGTGGCTCCGAGCAAGAGTTTCAACATGCCCGGTCTTGGTCTGTCGGCCCTGGTGATCACGGACCCGGATCGGCGCAAAGCCATGAAAGCGGTGTTTGAGTCCATGCACTTGCCCCAGTGCAACCCGTTCAGCATTGCCGGCTTTGAAGCGGGTTATCGCCACGGCGCCACTTGGCTGGATGAACTGCTCGGCTATCTGCAGGCCAATCGGGATTTTGTGGCCAACGCGGTGTCCCGGCGATTGCCAGGCATTGACGTCGCTGTGCCGGAAGGCACGTATCTGATGTGGCTCGACTGTCGAAGCCTGGAGCTGGATGACGCCGGCCTCAAACGATTTTTCGTGGAGGAGGCCGGCGTGGGCATGAACCCGGGTTTGTCCTTCGGGCAACCTGGCAGTGGCTTCATGCGCCTGAACATCGGCTGCCCGCGATCCGTGCTGGAGGAGGTGATAGCGCGGATCGAGGCAGCGTTGGCTGGCCTATAGTGCCGGTTGCGACTGAATGGCGCAGTGGTCTTCCACCAGCTTCCAGTGTGGTGGCTCCTGGATACCCGGCATGTCGCCCTTGGTATCCCGGATGGCTTCCCAGATCTTGCCGCCATGGCTGACTTGGCTGCCGACGGAGTAACTCTCAGCAAACAGCCATTGTTCCGGGCGTTCGCAGAACTCTGTGTTACTGCCCGTCTGGGTAACGCCTTCCTCCACATCAGCCGGGTCTATGGGGTCGGGCGGCCTGTTTTCACCACCACAACCTGGCACCGAATGTAAGCGTTTCCAATCGAATGTGATACCCGGCTCCATACCCTCGTGAATTTCACGGGACTCGTACCAGTTGTCGTTGTGAAACACCACAGACCCCGCCGGGTAATAGCGGCTGGGCACCCATTCATGGTTATCCGGATCACAGGCCTCGGCAGACGCCAATGCAGGCATGCCAAGCGCCAGGATCATCAACAACAGACCATAAAGGGTGCGGGCTCGCCTGATGCTGGTGGTGGCTTTCATCATGTGTCTCTCCCGTTTTGTTCCTGACTCCGAAGTGAATACGCAGCCTGTCGGCGACCGGTTCGCGTGGCCAACACCAGGCCTGCGAGAATCAGCAGGCCGCCAATCATGTGAAACACGCCAAGCGACTCACCCAGAAAAATGCCGGCCAGTATCGATGCGAATACCGGGGTCAGGTACATGAATATCGCGGCCCTGGCCGGGCCGATCGCATGCACGCCGTGATTCCAGAATGCGTAGGCAAGGATACCGGGGAATATGGCGAAATACAGTAGCGGCATGGCCGTATCCCGGGTTAACTCGAATCCACCTGCGAAAAAGAAGACATCCGTGAGGTAAAACGGCAGGATCACCAGCGTGCCCAGCAGAATCTGGGTTGTCAGGAAGGTCAGAGCCGGTAACGGCACCGCCTGCCGCCTGAGCAATACCGAGAACAGCCCCCAGCTGAACACGGCCGCCACCATGATCAGGTCGCCAGGTTGTGCCTGAAGGCCGGTCAGGACCGAGAGCTCGCCGCGGGCTACCACGGTCAGGATGCCTCCGATGGCCAGTGCAATACCCAGCGCCTGAATTGGCCGGGTGCGGTCGCCCAGAAGCATCCACGCCAGCAGGGCCACGAAAATAGGAATGGTGGCATTGATCAGGGCAATGTTGGTGGCGGTGGTGGTGATGGCGGCGTAGTACAGCAGAGAGTTGAACGCCGCCACACTGAAGGTGGCCAGGGCCAGCATGGAACCCAGGCGGGCACGGATGACCCGGCGATGATGCCACATGCCGGGAAGCCCGAAGGGGAGCAGGATGGCGAGGGCAATCACCCAGCGCCAGAATGACATGGACAGGGGCGGTATATGCTCAACCGTGCCCCGGGCGACCACCGCATTGCCGGCCCAGAACAGCGGCGTAAGCACCAGGCCCACATAGGCCAGGCCGGGAATTCGGGACATAATACCAGAGGTTGCCGAAGACACATGGGCTCCTGAGGGTCAGATGCTTCTGGGCGAAACCCCTAGCATACTACTCTCCCGGAACTTCTGCCTCCGTACCAATGTGGTAGGCGGCAAAGCCGGCCATCACCACCTGATCCACCGCCATGCCGATGATCCTGCCGTTGGAGGTGGAGCGTATCGGGTGTTGCTCATTGGTAATCGGGTCAGCCACATAGCCCAGCACCTCGCCCTTTGAGACGTTGGCACCCAGGCCAATCTCGCTGAACAGAATGCCGCCGTGCTCAGCGCGCACCCAGGTAGAGTCGTAATAAACCGGTTCCGGATCGCCCCAGACAAACATCCTTGAAATCATGCCGTGCTTTTCCAGCAGACTGTTGAGGCTATTTACCCCGGCTTCAATCTGATGTTCCTGAATGCGCAATGACTCTCCGGCTTCCATGGTCACCGCGCGTATGCCTGCCTGGACGGCTGCCGTGCGCAGCATGCCAGGGGAGCCGGAACTATGCACCACCGCCATGCGGTCAAACCCACGGGTAAATTCCGCCACGTCCGGATTGTTCATGTCTGCCCGCAGCTGGGGCAGGTTGGTGCGCTTGAGCGAGCCGGTATGAATGTCCACCAGCATGTCGCAGTGGCGAATGACGTTCTCGAATAACGAATAGGCCACCCGATCGGCAAGGTTGCCGTCCTTGCGGCCCGGGAAGTAGCGGTTAAGGTCGCGCCGGTCAGGCAGGTATCGGCTACCTTGCTGAAAGCCGGTGAGGTTAACGATCGGCACACCAATCACCCGACCGCTGAGTTTCTCGGGGTTAAGGTCATACATGGTGCGGCGAACAATCTCGATGCCGTTAAGCTCGTCGCCATGCACAGCGCCGGTCAGGCACAGGGTTGGCCCGGCATTCACGCCGTTGACCACCAGCACAGGGGTAACCTGTGACAGCCCGGCAATCTGGATCTGGGGTGACCAGGCCAGCCGTGTGGACGTGCCGGGCAGAACTTCTTTGCCCAGCAGGGTGAAACTGTCGGCTGGCATCGGCTCTGCCGGAGCTTCGGCGTCATCTTCGGCTGCAGCCGTTTCTTCCGGTGCTTGACCTTCCTCTTCCAATACGTCGTCTGCCAACAGTTCGGTACCGGGCAGAGTTTCAGGCTCTGGTTCGGGCTCGGGTAGCGGCGCCACCTCTTTCAGGTCGATATTAGGCGCAATTTTTCGGTTAGCCGGCACCACCACGGGTTTCACGGTGTGTGGTTGCTGGTCAGATTCTGGTGACGATGGTTCCTGCGCGTCGTCGCTGGCATCATCATCTTCGCTCGGGCCGCGGCGGGGTTCGGAGCGCACCACATCCTCAACGTTCTCATCCTCTGCGAGTTGGGCCACCAGCAACGCGGAATCTTTGGTGTCGGCTAAGACGACCATTGGCAGGGCGGCCGCGAAAAGCCAGATCGGAAAGCGTCGGATTGTGGAGTATCTGGGCCTTTGAAACAGCATAAGTCCTCGAGTACCTGTCCAGTGGCCCCAAGGATAGGGCCCTGTATGGTTCATGAATACCGCTGTGACAGAGGTTTAATGCCACTTTCATGATCACGGGCCTATCTGTAATGGCCCAATGTGGTTGAATGTAATAACACTGCTATCTTTCAGAGATATGAATGTTATACGTGCCACAAGGAGAGAACTAAATGGACCTTTTGCGAATTCTTATAGCGATTTTGTTACCGCCGTTGGGTGTTTTTTTACAAGTGGGGATAGGCAAGCACTTCTGGATCAACATCGTGCTTACCCTGCTCGGGTATATACCTGGCATCGTTCATGCCGTTTGGGTGATCGCAAAGAAATAGCCCGGCGTTCAGTCCGGGCGAATGGTGTGCCATAGATCGTCGCTCAGGGCGGCTCTGTGCTCTGCTTCGAGTTTCAGCAGGTGAGCCAGGGCCGATCGTGCCGCCAGACCGTGAATGGCTGCTGGCACATCGTCGTAGGCTTTTGCCGTCAGGTCTTTCAGGGACACCGGCGCCAGCGCTTCAAGTGCCCGGAAGATCTTGTGCTCCCGCGACAACCGGTGGGTGATCAGATAATCAATCACCGCCTCCGGCTGGCCCATCAGGAAACCGTGAGCCGGCGCGATGAAGCGAATGGGCTCATCCAGCAGGTCATACAGAGATTCCACATACGCCTTCATGTCGCCGTCCGGCGGATTGATCACCACCGTGGAGCCCTGCATGATGTGGTCGCCAGAGAATAGCAGCTCCTGGTCTTTCAGCAGGAAACACAGATGGTTCGAGGCGTGTCCGGGGGTGTGGATCACCTGCAGGATGCCCGCCTCGCTGACAATCAGATCGCCATGCTCCGGCTCATCGTCCGCTTTAAAGGACTGGTCCTGCCCGGCGCCCTCCGGGGCGGGCCAGCCAAACACCCGGCAACCGGTTCGTTGTTTCAGAAGCGACACGGCCGGTGAATGATCCATGTGGGTATGGGTTACCAGTACCTGGTCCACCACCCCGCCGGTCACTTCCAGAATCTTTTCAATGTGGGCCTCATGGGCTGGTCCCGGATCAATCACCGTTAACCGCTCAAAACCCAGAATATAGGTATTCGTGCCCGGCCCGGTCATCATCCCCGGGTTCGGCGCCGTCAACCGCACCACTCCGGCTGCCACCTCCACCGGCTCACCGGGCACAATTTCCGCCCGGGTGGTGCCTTCCCCCTCAGGGTCCAGCTTGACCGCCTCATCGTAAGCCGGCGCGTTAGGTTCCAGCATCACCGGCTTGCCCTTGCGAAGTGCCGGCCAGGGATCGGTCGGAAACGCCTCCGGCGGGTTGGCGTGGGCATAGCGCATCAACTCGGCGGTGGAACTGAAATCACACAACACCCGCAGGGTACGAATCGTCGGCAACCCCAATAACCGCTGTCCGGCCCGATGCTCCTCCAACGCCTGCGCCGGCGACATCCACACATGATCAATCGTCTCCTGACCATCGTGCCCGGCTACCTGCCCCTCCGGCGCCACCGCCACAAAAAACCGGGTATCGAACCGCCGCGGCGGCCCCGGTGGCGTCACCCAATGGCTCAAATACGCCAACCGGTCCAGCGGCACCACCAGCCCGTGCTTCGCACACAACTGCGCCAGCGACACCTCATCCCGGAACAACGCCTGCCGCTCACCATGCACCGGATGGTCCGCGCCAACCAGCTTGCCGTTCGCATCCTGAGCCAGCAGAACTCCCGCCTCCTCAAAACACTCCCGAACCGCCGCCAACATAAAATCCGCGCCACCGGCATCCAGACTCATGGTCTGACTGATATCCGCGTCTTCAACACCCACAACATGCCGCTGTGCCTCCGACTCCTGCTCGTTCACCGCCCCGCCGGGGAACACATAGTAACCGGGCAGGAAAATGGCCTCCCAGGTGCGTTGCAGCAGAAGCACTTCAATGCCGTTTTCGGTATCGCGGGTAAGAACCAGGGTGGCAGCCGGGCGAATATCCATAAGTAACTCTTATTATGACGTTTTATTGGGCGCATGCAGGAAGTCTGGGCGGGGCTTGGGGCTGGGCTTTCCAGAACTGTGCGCAGCCATGGATGGCGGAGCCCAAGCGTCACAAGGATGTGCCGAAGGAGCGTGTTCTGGAAAGCCCAGCCCCAAGCGCCGCTTACTCCGAAATAAAAAGCGCAGGAACAAGAAGCAAGATACCCGATAGCACCATAAGATGAGAAGTCACAACCGGAAGCGTATGATTCAGCCCAAACCAATTTTGAACCAGATCAGGACACCCTCGTGGCAAGAATCAAACTCGAATTTCCCGACAACGCCTTCAGCTTCGAAACCCGAATGCCCGTCAGAATCACCGACATCAACGGTGCCAACCACCTCGGCAACGACGCCCTGATCTCCATGCTCTCCGAAGCCCGCGCCCAGTTCCTGGTCGAACATGGCATCGAAGAAGCTGACCAGAACGGCACCGGCATCATCGTTACCGACCTGGCCACCATGTACCAGGTCGAATCCTTCTACCCGGACATGCTGCGCTTCGAAGTCGGCCTGATGGATTTCAACAAATACGGCGGGGATTTCGTGTTCCGGGTCACCAAAGCCGACACGGGCCAATCGGTGGCCATGGCCAAATACGGTTTTGTGTTCTTCAACTACACAACCCGGGAAGTCACCCCCATGCCCGAGAGCTTCCGGGCCAGGTTTGCCGGCTAACGGTCCGGGTAATTCCGGCTTGGGCCGTCCTTATCCACACCCCGGAACAGGGCGGCCTTGGCCATCATATGGGCACTGACCGGCGCCGTCACAAACAGGAAGACAGTGACAATGGCCTCATGCACCGATAGCCCGCCCCGCTGAAAACTGAAGTACAGTAACGAGCCGATCAACAAACAGCCCAGGCCAAGGGTGCTGGCCTTGGTGGGGCCATGCAGACGCATGAAAAAATCCCGCAACCGCGCCAGACCGATCGAGCCAATCAGCGCAAACAAGGCGCCGGCGACCAGGAACAGCGAAATCACCAGCTCAAGAACGAACGGCATGGATGACGCAGTCATTCGATCACATCCCCCCGTAACAGGTACTTGGTCATCGCCACGGTCCCGACAAACCCCATCAGGGCAATCAGCATGGCAGCCTCAAACAGGATGCCCAGCGACAACCGGATATCAAACAGCACAATCAACGCAATGCTGTTGATCATCAGAGTGTCCAGCGCCAGGATCCGGTCCACGATGTCGGGCCCGATGGCCAGCCGGTAAAGGTTCAGCAGAATGGCAATCGCAAACACAGTGATCGCCAGGGTAACCGCCCATTCAATCATCGAAAATCTCCTGTAACGGCAGCTCGTAACGCTCACGGATGTCTCTGATCAGCGCTTCTTCATCCTCCAGGTGCAGGCTGTGGATCAACAGGGTGCGGCCCTCGCGATCGTAGTGGGCGCTGACCGTGCCCGGGGTCAGCGAAATGGTGCTGGCCAGTATGGTTACGGCAAAGTCGTCGGTCAGTGCCAGGGGGTAGGTGAAGAACCCCGGCTCCAACTGCCGTGAATAGAACAGGATACGCCGGGCGACAATCAGGTTGGATTTCAGGATATCCATCAACAACCGGCCAAGGTAGCGCAACAACTTACCCGGATACTTGATCCTTGAACGCTCCGGCCAGAACGGCTGGGTGACCCGGGAAATCACCACCGCCAGCACCGCACCCAGCAACAGGTGGGCAAAGCTGAACTCATTCATCAACAGCCATAGCAGCAGCAGAAAGCCGGTGAACAGGGGGTGTGGCACCCAGCGCTGTAACCAGTTCATGGGGTCAGCCCTCCGGTCATCGTAGCGGGTTCACCAAGCACCGCCTCAACATAGGCGGACGGATGATAGAGCTGGCCTGCGGTTGCCGACATATATTCCATCACCGGTGCAGCGAACAGTGCCAGAGCGCCACTGATACCGATAAGCACTGACACCGTGGCCACACGCGCCGGGTCCAGCTTGCGGCGCTGGCGGCCGGTGAACGGTTCCGGTTTCCAGAACCAGCCGGAGCCGGCTCGGCTGAGTGCGGCAATCATGAATAATCCGGCAATCAGGGTAATGCCCCAGAGCCACAGGTAGTGTGGGTGCGTGATGGCGTTCTGCAGCAGCCAGGCTTTACTAACAAATCCTGAGAACGGCGGCAGCCCCGCCATACTGACGGCCGCTACCAGGAACAGCGTGCCCAGAATCCAGCGATGGGTCAGAGGCGCGGTTACCGAGAGCAGGTCGTAGCCGTCGGCCCGCTGCCGGCCGATGAGGTCCGCCAGCAGGAAGAACACCGCCGCCAGGCAGGTGCTGTGCAGCAGGTAGAACAGGCTGGCGGCCAGTACGGTGGTTTCGGCCATGGCAAAACTGGCCATCAGCAAGCCGCTGGACATGATCACCAGGTAAGCCGCCATGGTGCGCAGGCTGGCGGCCCCCAGCACGCCAATGGCGCCGAGACCCAGGGTGGCCAGCGCCAGAGGCCAGAGCCAGAGAAATACCCCGGCGTTGAGGGGCTGCGCCGGGTCGAGCCCGAACACAATCAGAAGCACCCGTACCATGGCGTAAAAGCCCACCTTGGTCATGATGGCAAACAGCGCCGCCACCGGTGCGCTGGAGGCCGAATAGGCCCTGGGCAGCCAGAACAGCAGGGGTAAAATGGCGGCCTTGATACCGAACACCACCATCAGTAGCAGGGCGGCGCCTTTCAGCAGGGTCTGGTCATCGGGGCTGGCGGCGGCAATCCGCACCGCCAGGTCGGCCATGTTCAGGGTGCCGGTCAGCCCATACAGAATGCCCAGAGCCAGCAGGAATAGGGCAGAACCGAGCAGGTTGATGATCACATAGTGCAAGCCCGCCCGGCTTCTGGCCCGGCCGCCGCCGTGCAGTAACAGGGCGTAGGAAGCCAGCAGCAGGATCTCGAAAAACACGAACAGGTTGAACAGATCACCGGTCAGGAAGGCGCCGTTAATGCCCATCAGCTGGAACTGGAACAGGGCATGAAAGTGGGAACCCTCCCGGTCGCTGCCCCGGCTGGCATAGAGCACGCAGAACAGGGCCAGTAAGGCGGCCAGTAGCAGCATCATGGCACTCAGCCGGTCCAGCACCAGCACAATGCCGAACGGCGGCTGCCAGTTGCCCAGCCAGTAGGTGTGGTAATCGGTTTGCGCCGCAATAACCGCCCACACGCCCAGCGCCACCAGCAAACTGGTGGACAGAATACTCCACACCCGTTGCCGGCCGATACTGGCCCGGTGGTTTACCAGCAACCAGGCGGCGGCCAGCATGGGGATGACGACCGGCAGAATCATCAGGTGGGTCATGGCCGGTCCTCGTTCGGGTTTTCACCGTCTACGTGATCGTTTCGCAACTCCACTGCGGCTTTCAGCGACAGCACTACCACAAAGGCGGTCATGGCGAAGCTGATCACAATGGCGGTCAACACCAGCGCCTGGGGCAGCGGGTCTGCGCTGGTTTCAGTGAGCCCGACGATGGCCGGGGCGCCGGTTGTCAGCCGGCCCATGCTGAACAGGAACAAGTTGACTGCGTGCGACAACAAGGTCAGGCCCAGCACCACGGAAAACGTGCGCGCACGCAGAATAAGAAACACCCCACAAGTGGTAAGCACGCCCAGAGCCACTGCGATCAGCAATTCCATCAGCCTACCTCCTTGCCGGGGCCGGCTATGGTCATCAGTTTGCCCAGGTTTGCCAGAATCAACAGGGTTGCCCCGACCACAGTGGTGTAAACGCCCAGATCAAACAGCAGCGCACTGGCCAATTCGAACTCGCCGATCAATGGCCAGTGCAGATGAGCAAAGGTGGTGGTCAGGAACGGATACCCGAACACCCAACTGGCAACCCCGGTGAACATGGCGATCAGCAGCCCCGCACCAATGAGCGAGCGGAAGTGCGTACGCATGCGCGCCTGGGCCCAGACCAGGCCACCGGCCATGTATTGCAGGGTCAGCGCGACGGCCGTGACCAATCCCGCAATGAAACCGCCCCCAGGCATGTTGTGGCCGCGCAGGAAAATATACGCGGACACCAGCAGGGCAATGGGCAAAGCCATGTGCGCCACCATCTGCAGGATGACCGGATGGGGCTCTGCTACCCAATGGGAGTGGCCGGATTCCGCCACCCGTTTTTTCAGATTCAGGTTGCGGGTAAAGGCGAACACCGCCACGGCGGCAATGCCCAGTACCGTGATCTCACCCAGGGTATCGAACCCCCGGAAATCCACCAGGATCACATTCACCACGTTGGTGCCGCCGCCTCCGGGCACACTGTTGGCCAGGAAAAAGTCGGAAATGGAGTTTACCGGTCGGGTCAGCACGGCAAAGGTGAATGCAGCCACACCGCCGCCGGCGGCCAGGGCCACGAACAGATCACGGGCAATTCTGGGAAAGCGGGATTCCTTGGGTGAGCTCTGGGGTAAGAACGACAGGGCCAGCATCATGATCACCACCGCCATCACTTCAACTGACAGTTGCGTCAGGGCAAGGTCCGGCGCGGAGAACCAGGCAAAGGTGAGGGTGACAAACAGGCCGGTGACCGACAGCAGCAACAGGGCGGGTAGGCGGTGACGATGAAACAGCACAACGCCGATGGCCGACAGGCACAGGATGCTGATGCCAAACACCACCAGCGGATTGAGACTGCTCAATGGCACCGGCCCGCGCCACCGTTCCAGCCCGAGCAAGCTCCAGGCCACAAGGGCGACGGTGGTTAAGAGGATCAGCGCCAGGTAGCGCTGGAGTGAGCCATTCTCCAGGCGATAAACCAGCGTTTGAGAGAACCGAATGGTGCGCTGCATGGCGGTTTCAAAAATGTCCTTGGCATCCACTTCCGGCAGTCGTGCATGGATAGCGAAAAGCGGCTTGCGGGCCGCGTAGACTGCCAGCCCGCCCAGCATGGCCACCAAACTCATCATGGCTGGGGTGTGGGCGTCGGACAGGGCACTGAAATCATACGCTGGTAAATGAGACACGGTGGTCTGCAGCACCGCCAGATGCACCAGGTGGTCGTAGATCCACTGGGGAGCCAAGCCAACCAGCAACGATAACGTCGCCAGAATGGCCAGCGGCAACAATGCGGCGGCCGGCTTACGCTTTGGCGGCCACACCGGCAGATCCCGTGGCTGGCCATTGAAGAAAACGTTGTGGAAGATGCGCACCGAATAGGCCACCGAGAACAGACCGGCCACGGTGACCCAGGCCGGGATCACCACATCCGCCCAATGGGGTGCGGTCACCAGCAGGCTTTCGGAGAACAGCATCTTCTTGCTCAGGTAGCCGCTCATCAGCGGCAGCCCCGCCATGGCGGCCGCCGGCACCAGGGTGACGATCATCAGAGCAGGCATCCAGCGCCACAGGCCATTGATCAGCTGCATATCCCGGCTGCCCGTGGCCTGATCCACATAGCCTGCCATCATGAACAGCGGGGCCTTGAACAGGGCATGGCAGACCAGATGGAACAGGGCCGCCGCCATGGCCATTTCACTGCCCATACCAATCAGCAGGGTGATCAGGCCCAGATGGGATATGGTGGAATAGGCCAGCAGGCCCTTGATGTCGTGCATGAACATGGCGACAAAGGCGCCCACCATCAGGGTCACCATGCCGGTGACGGTGATCAGGGCAAACCAGAGCTCGGTATCGCCCAGGGCCGGGTGCAAACGCGCCATCAGGAACAGCCCGGCCTTGACCATGGTGGCTGAATGCAGGTACGCGGAGACCGGCGTGGGGGCGGCCATGGCGTGGGGCAACCACAGGTGGAACGGCGCCTGGGCGGATTTGGTGAAGGCGCCCAGTAGCACCAGGCTCAGCATCAGCGGGTACAGGCTGTGCTGCTTGAGGGTCTCGCCCTGAGAGAGGATATCGGACAACTGGAAGCTGCCGGCCATGTTGCCCAGCAACAGAATGCCGGCCAGCAGGGCCAGGCCGCCACCCCCGGTAATCACCAGTGACATCCGGGCACCCCGGCGGGCGCCCCGGCTGGACCAGTTAAAGCCGATCAGCAGGAACGACACCAGGCTGGTCAGTTCCCAGAACACCAGCATGAACAGCAGGTTTTCAGACAGCACAATGCCGAGCATGGCGGTCATGAACAGCTGGATCAGGATAAAGAAGCGCGGCGCGTTGGCTTTGCCGTCAAAGTAATAGCGGGCGTACAGAATGATCAGGCAGCCAATGCCGGTGATCAGAGTGGCAAACAGCAAGCTCAGGCCGTCCAGCCGGAACGACAGGTCCAGCCCTAGTTGAGGAATCCACTGCACAGTGGTAATCAGCGCGTTCTGGTCTGAAGCCTGCGGCCAATGGCTTGCCAGCAAAAGGACGCCGGTAAAGGGTGCAACGGCAGCCAGAAGTGCATGAGCACGTATGCTGGCGCCGGTTGGGTTGCGGCTCAGTAACCAGGAAGCAAACGCTCCCAGCACCGGCAGCAAAATGATGAGTCCTGGTACCATAGAGAGGCCGGTAGCCCGGAAGGAATATTTGGGTTAATTGTTCATCCGCCCGCAGCGATCAGGCTCGGGCGTGATAGTTAAAAGAGATTACCGAAGACTAGCACATAAATTCATTGTTAACCGTCAAGTGGCCGGGTACTTTTGTCGCAAACGGGTCATTCCTTGGCGGTACAGACTGTATGCCAACAGTCCGGCTGCCAGGTTGCCGATCAGGGCCCCGGTCATCAATCCGGTGAGCCCGGACACCTGAGCGCCCAGCCAAAGCATTGGCAGGTAACAGGCGAATAGCCGCAGGGTTGAGATCAGCAGTGCCCGCATGGGTAATCCCAGGGCATTGTTGATCGAGACCATCAGCATACAGACCCCCAAGCCGCTATAACTCAGGGGCACCCGCAGCAGGTAGCTCAGCAGGATGTCCTGGACATCACCATCACGGCTGAACAGGGTGGAGACCAGCCCGGAGGCCGCCAGCCAAACCAGCCCCAGCACCAGTTGCCAGACCACCACAAAGCGCACGGCAATGCGCACCAGTTTGCGGATGTTGTCTAGCTCGCCGGCCCCGAGCATGCGGCCGATCATCGGCGGCATGGACATGGTCAGTGCGAGTACCACCACGATGGAGAAAAACTCGAGCCGGGTGCCCAGCCCCCAGGCGGCCACGGCGGCGGAGCCAAACCCGGCCACCAGCGAGGTGGCCAGCATGGCGGACAGGGGCGGCATCAGTTGGCTGACCATCGCCGGTGCCATGATGCCGCCGAGCTGCTTGATGGCTTTGGCCAGTTGCAGTTGCAGCAGGTCAAAGCGCAGCCATTGGCGTTTGACCAGTGCCGGGAAAACTACCAAAGAGCCAATCCCGAAGGCGGTGATGGTGGCCCAGGCGGCCCCGGGCAGGCCCCAGCCGAAGACAAAGATATACAGTGGGTCCAGGGCAATGTTGAGCAGGCTGGTGGCGATCATCATGTAGCCGGGTAACTTGGTGTCGCCGTTGGCACGGCAGACGGCGTAGCCGAAGTAGAGCAAGGCGCCAAGCCAGGCGGACATGAGCCACGGCACCCAGTATTCCCGGATGGCGGGCCGGAGTTGGTCTTCAGCGCCGAGGAAGTTGAGTATGCCGGTTTGTAATAGCCAGACTGAGAGGCACAGGATCAGCGCGAGGCTGGCGCCGATGGTGACGACGAGGCCGCCAAGGCGTTGGGCGCGGAGGTTGTCGCCCTGGCCCAGGGTTCTGGAAATAATGGCGGTGGTGGCGATGCCGAGGCCTACGTACATGCCGCTGACCAGTTGTTGCATGGGGACGGTGAAGCCCAGGGCGGCGAGTGGGTCGCGGCCAAGCTGGCCGACGAAGGCGCTGTCGGTGAGCTGGAAGGTCATCAGGGAGAGCACGCCGAACAGCATGGGCCAGGTCATGTGGTAGAGCTGGCGGGCCAGGCTTGGGCTTTTCGGTTGGTTCTGCACTTGGGGGTCGGTGCCTTGGGTTTTGGAATCTGAGCGTGGATTCTAACAGGTCTGGCTTTTGGTGCTTGCAAAGGGGAGGGGATGGCTTTCCAAAACACGCTCCTTCGGCACATCCTTGTGACGCTTGGGCTCCGCCATCCATGGCTCCGCACAGTTTTGGAAAGCCATCCCCTCCCCTTCGCCCCAACACAGGTGGGAAACCGTCATCACTCCAAAGCGGGAGGTGGTTCGGTCAGGGCTGGGAGAATCAAAGCACTTTCAACGCCGCTTCGTAATCCGGCTCGTTTTTGATTTCGTTGACCAGTTCGCTGTGCAGCACTTTGTTGTTCTCGTCGAGGACCACAACCGCACGGGCGCACAGGCCGGCCAGGGGGCCGTCCTGGATGGCGACGCCGTAGTCTTGTTGGAAGCTGTAGTTGCGGAAGGTGGAGAGGGTTTCAACGTTGTTCAGGCCTTCGGCTCCGCAGAAGCGGGCGGCGGCGAAGGGGAGGTCGGCGGAGATGACGAGGACGACGGTGTTGTCGAGGCTGCCGGCTTTTTCGTTGAATTTGCGGGTGCTGGCGGCGCAGACGCCGGTGTCGATGCTGGGGATGATGTTGAGGATTTTGCGTTTGCCGGGCCAGCTGTCGAGTTTTACTTCTTCGAGGCCGCTGTTGGTCAGGGTGAATGGGGCAGCGTTTTCGCCGGGCTGGGGGAATTTGCCGCTGACGTCGATGGGGTTGCCGTCCAGGGTGACGTTGCTCATGGTTTGCTCCTTGTCTTGTGGTTTTGGATCTCTGCAATCTACTCTGTGTAGCTTACTTTGGATGACTTTTCATCCCGGGTCACTCAAACCAGCGATTTCTTGCCCGCTAGATGTCAGGTTTAGGGAGTATTTTTAGAGCCCGCTTTGGGTGCTGGTCCGGGTAGGGGATGGCTTTCCAAAACACGCTGTGAATACGTCCCTGTACGCTCTGCTCCGCCATCCATGGCTCCGCAAGGTTTTGGAAAGCCATCCCCTACCCGAACCCTCGACTTGCTCGCGGGTTTTCCAGTCATTGAAGATTTCCGATTACTTTGTCCAAAAGACGGTATCAGTTTGAACCAGCACCTTGGGCCTCAAAGCCCGGTGCTGGGTATCGCTGCACTAGAAACAGGTAACCAATAAGTCCCAGTCCCGCACAAACGGCAATAATCGTGGCCATCACCAGTGGGGTGCCGTCGTGGAGGATGCCTACCAGGGCTCCGGCGGCGGCAGCGGCGGTCATTTGGATGAAGCCGAGGAGGGCGGAGGCGGAGCCGGCCATGGTGGGGTGGTTGGCTAACGCGCCGGCCATGGTTTGGGGCAGGACCATGCCGGTGCCGGCCATGAACAGGGCTTGCGGTAGCACCACGGCCCAGGGGCTGTGGATGTTGTGGTAGGCAAGCAATGTCATGGTGGCGCCGGCGGTGAGGGTGGTGGCCAGGCCGTAGAGCAGGATCTGGTCTGGGAGGTAGCGCCCGGCGAGGCGGATGGAGGCCATGTTGCCGATCAGGTAGCCGCCGGCCGTGATGGCGGTGTACAGGCCGAAGTGCTCGGGGGCGACGCCCAGGACGTCGATCAGTACGAAGGCGGAGCCAGACAGGAAGGCGAACAGGCCGCCGTAGATGGCGGCGCTGGTAAAGGTGTAGCCGATGAAGGTCATGTCGGTGCTGATTCGGCGGTAGTTGCTCATGAGCTGGCAAAACCTGAACGGTTGCCGGTGTTCCGGGCGCAGGGGTTCTGGGATGCCGAAGGCGATGACGGCCATCATGATCAAGGCGTAGGCCGCCATGACGATGAAGATCCAGTGCCAGTCCATGGTGGCTACGATTAACCCGCCGAGCGTGGGCGCCACTGCCGGTGCTAGGGCCATCATGCCGGCAAGCAGGGCGAGAATTTTTGCCGCTTCCCGGGGCGTATAAACGTCCCGCACCACGGCCCTGCCCAGAACCGGTCCTGCGGAGCCTCCCAGAGCCTGGAGGAAGCGAAATAGTTGTAAGGTTTCGATATTGCTGGCCAGGGCACAACCAATACTGGCGAGTGCAAACAGCAGCATACCCCCAATCATGACAGGCTTTCGGCCAAAACGATCAGCCAACGGCCCACAAACTAGCTGGGCAAGGGCAAAACCAATCAGATAGATGCTTAGAGTGAACTGAACCTGATCGGTACCGGCGTTAAAGTCAGCCCCAATCTGCGGCAGCGCAGGCAGGTACATATCAATGGCCATCGGCCCGAGGGCGACCGCGGCGGCGAGTAAAATGGTGGTCCAGATGCTGGTGAGTGCGAGCACGGTTATTCCTGACCCCGGAGTTGGGTGAGAGTGGGGTAGTGCCTCCCAAAACACGCTCCTTGCGGCACATCCATGTGACGCTTGGGCTCCGCCCCTCAGCGCTAATTGCTCCTGCGTCGCGCTGAGGGTCCTGGGCAGGCCATCCATGGCCAGCCCGTGAAGCGCTTCCGCGCTCCACCCCTGGCTCCGCACAGTTTTGGGAGGCACTACCCCACTCTCACCAGCGAACATATGGAGGGGGAGTCTAGGACGGCCGGCCCAGAAAAATAACGGCTTAACCTTTCATGCAATACATGAACAATATTGATTGATTAATCGTGCAAGCCGTTCATGGTGGCCGCCACCGAGTTCACCTGATTGCGAACCCAGCGGTGGGCGGGGTCTGTCTGGTGGCGTCGGTGCCAGAGCATGAGCAGAGTGAAGGGGTTGTATTCAAAGGGTAAAGGCACGTAGGCGAAGTCCCGCATCAGTTGATTGCTCATTCGTTCGGGTGCGGAGGCCAAAAGGTCAGTGCCGCGCAGAAACTCCGGCAGGCCGGAGAAGTTGGAGACCGTCACCACGCTTCGGCGTTTCAGGCCACGGGTGTCCAGAGTCGTGTCCAGACCGGGTTTCTCGCCGGTGGCGAACAGCACAGTGATGTGATCGGCGTTCATGTACTGCGCCAGATCTTCAGGTGCCTGTCGCTCGTTGGGGTCGTAGAACACCACCATCCGGTCCGCCATCAAACCCCGTTGCATGATGTCCGTGGTTTCCGGCGCAAACGGGCTGATAACAAGATCACAGGCCTCTTTGCGCAACAAGTCGGGGTTGGGAATTCCGGATGGAATCACTTGCAAATGAATACCCGGTGCCTGCTCTCGCAGAATTCTGACTAACCCCGGCAGCAACAAATCCCGCTGGTAGTCGTTGGCCGCGATGGTGAAGGTGAACTCCGCCGTCGCCGGCTCAAACGGTGGCCCCGAGGGCAGGGTGCGCAGGTCATCCAGCAACTGGCGAATGTGCGGCCCGGTGCGCAAAGCATAGTCCGTGGGGACAATGCCTCGCCCGGATTTCACAAACAGGGGATCGCCAAAGGCCTGGCGCAAACGCTCCAGAGTATGGCTTACCGCCGATTGGGTCACCCCCAACCGAACGGCCGCACGCGACACCCCGCCCTCGTCCAATACGGCAACGAAGGTGGCGAGAGATCTCAGGTCCAGGTTCAACATATCAACGGGCTTCATGGTTGGCAGTTTAGGCGAGCGCAAGGGCCAAGTCATCAGGAAGCCGGGCCTGGTTGATCGGTTTTTGCCACTAAAGTCCGGTTGGTCTAAATTGAGTAATCGTTCAATATTGAGGCACACTCCCCGGAACAGGAGCAAACATGAAAACCACTCTGGCGTTCGATGTTTACGGAACCTTAGTAGACCCGATGGGCATGTCCCGGCTGCTTGAGCAGGATGCGGGCGAGCAGGCAGCGGCGGTTGCCGGGCTCTGGCGGGAGAAACAGCTGGAGTTTTCCTTCCGGAAGGGCCTGATGCGAGTCTACGAAGATTTTGGCGTATGCACCCGCCAGGCGTTGCGCTATGCCATGGCAGTGCACCAACTGGAGCTAAGCAAGGCACGGGAAGACCAACTCATGGCTGCCTACTTGTCCCTCCCGGCGTTTGACGATGCCTTACCTGCTCTGCAGGCACTGAAAGGCCACTATCCCCTGTTCGCGTTCTCCAACGGCAGCTACCCGGCGCTGGAAAAGGTGCTCGACCACAACAACCTGCTGGAGCAGTTCGATGGCCTGGTGTCGGTGGACGACATCAAAAGCTTCAAGCCAGACCCCGCTGTTTACACCCATGCCCGCCGCGCGACCGGCGCCTGGGACAGCCCCCTATGCCTGGTGTCCAGCAACGCCTGGGACGTGATCGGTGCCAGAGCGGCCGGGTTGTCAGCGATTTGGGTAAAGCGGGATGAAAACCGGGTTTTCGAAGACTGGGGCATAGAGCCGTCAGCAGTAATACAAAGCCTTTCTCAACTTCCCGAGAGTCTTAAAGCACTAAATACCTGAAAGCAGCTCCCAACAGGGCAAATCGAACAGTCAGCGAAGGCAGGCGTTGGGGAGGGGTGCCAAAACGGAAAACGTGGTTTTCCTGATGGTTTTGGCACCCCTCCCCAACGCCTGCCGACAAACTCCGAAAACAGGTCAGTCAGACCGATCCGCCAACCACTCCGCCAGCTCAAGCCAAGAGGCCTTGGGCGCCTTGCTCCCCGCAAGAATCCCCATATGCCCACCCGGCGCCACCCGAAAGGTTTTGTCAGTAGAGCTGACATGATCCATCACCCGCTTCGCCGCCCCCGGCGTGGCCAGAGTGTCTTCCTGGCCGGCAATCGCCAGTAAGTTGGCATTCACATTCTCCAGCCGCGCAAAATCCTCACCGATCTGGATTTGCCCCTTGGCCAGCTGATTATCAATCCACACCCGCACCACCGTATCCTGAATCACCCCGCCAGGATAAGCCACCATCCGGTCCAGAAACGCCGACGTGGTGGCGTGATTGGTGACAAACTCCCGGTCACCCAGGCGCACAATCAGCTCCCAGTAGCCCATCACACTGCCAATCGGATTGGTCAGCTTGAAACCGATGGTATTGGCCCAGCCCGGGGTGTGAAACCAGTGTGGCTTCATACTGTGCAACTGAAACCCCGTGCGTTTGCGCACCACCCCGGCAACATCCGCAATGCGCTGGTACATCCAGCCGATGGCACCGGAGGCATGGCTGTCGATCGGCAGGCCCAGCACGATGGCGTTGCGAATGTGCTGGTCCTTGCTCAGGGCAGAGTAAAACAGCGTGAACATGCCGCCCATACTCCAGCCATGCAGCGACAACTCCTGTTCGCCGCTGTGCTCCCGCACCCGGTTGAGATAGGCCGGCAGCAACTCCGCCACATAGGTGTGCATGTTGTAGTGGGTGTGCTCCCGCTTGGGAGTGCCCCAGTCGATCAAATAAACTTCAAACCCCTTCGCCCGAAGGAATCGCACCAGGCTGCGCTGAGGGAACAGATCGTAGATCAGCATGTTCACCGCCAGGGGCGGGATGATCACAATGGGTGTGCGATGGGTTGTCCGCTCCACCGGAATCACCAGATCGTCCAGCTCGATGAAATCCTCTTTCAGGGGCGGGTAATAGCGCAGGCTGACCAAGCCGTCAGAAAACAGGGTTTCAAATGGGGTCTGGCCCGCCTGCACCAGGCTGGCGGCGCGAAACACCCGGTCAAAGGCGTTGCCGGCATAAAGGGTGCCTTGGCGAGCCAGGTCAGAGGTCAGGTTGAGGGCAGTTTTTACGGGGTTAAGCATGTGTGTTTCCGTTGGTACATCAATCACTGGTCCGGACAGGATAGGCGGGCGGTTGCTCGGGTACCATGGCAAAACCGTCACATCTGGCCGGCACAATGGTCACTTCAGGCCACTGCCCAATCCTGTATCTCATTGTTATGATATCGGCCCTTTGGTCAAACAATGAAAACAGGTTTCTCAATGCTCAGTTTCTTGCCCGCCCCCGTTGTCGGAATACTCAACTCCATCTTGCTGGGCCTCAACACCCTGTTCTGGTGCCTGCTGCTCTATATTCCGGCGGTGCTGAAACTGATCATCCCGCACAAGGGGTTCCGGGTGCTGTGCACCAAAGCCATCATCTGGATCTCGGAGTCCTGGGTGGCTTGCAATACGGGCTGGATGAAACTGACCCACAGTACCCGCTGGCAGGTGACCGGTGCAGACAACCTGAAACGGGAAAGCTGGTACCTGGTGCTTAGCAACCACCAGAGCTGGGTGGATATCTTTTCCATGCAGCGGGTATTCAACCGTCGGGCGCCGTTTCTGAAGTTTTTCCTGAAACAGCAGCTGATCTGGGTGCCAGTGATTGGTCTGGCCTGGTGGGGACTGGATTTCCCGTTTATGAAACGCTACACCCGGGAATACCTGATCAAGCACCCGGAAAAACGCGGTGAAGACCTGAAAGCCACCCGCAAGGCCTGCGAAAAATTCCGCTACACCCCGGTGAGTGTGATGAACTTTGTCGAAGGCACCCGCTTTACCAAAGCCAAACACGACAAGCAGAAATCCCCCTACCAGAACCTGTTGCTGCCGAAAGCCGGTGGCGTGGCCTTTGTACTGGATGCCATGGGCGATTCCATCGACACCCTGGTGGACGTGACCATTGCCTACCCCAACGGTGCACCCACTTTCTGGGATTTCATGTGTGGCCGTGTGCCGGAGGTCCAGCTGGATATCAACACCCAGCTGATTCCGGAGCACTTGAAAGGTCGAGACTATTCCAGCGATGCCGAACATCGTCGGAATGTGAAGGAATGGTTGGGAGAGTTATGGCAAAGCAAGGATCAGCGCCTGACTCAGGCGCTGACTGCGGGCAAGTGAACGAAACGGGTCAGGACTCGTCTTCGTCTTCCACCTCATCCGGATGTTCGCGCTTGTAGCGCTCCCATTCTTCCCAATCGTGAGGCGTCCCGGCATGGGGACGCTTCAGGTGTTTGGCGTGATCCAGCGCGTTTTCACGCAGACTGTGATCACGCTCTTCCTCTTCTTTGTCGAAGCCGTATTTCTTCAGAAATTCCTGGGGGCTGATGGTCATGGTGCACCTCCCGTCAAAGGCTGTTTCCTAAGGAGTACGGTGCGCCTGAATTTTCGGTTTTTCAACCGTTGTCGGTGCCATCACCACGGACAATCTCTTCAGCCTCAAGCAGCTTGAAGTTGATCTGCCGGCGCTCGTCGTCCACCCCGGCGAAGCTGACGGTAACCCGCTGCTCCAGCTGGAAGATACGGCCATTCTTGTTGTGCACCAGGCGCAGGGTGACCGGATCAAAGCCGTACTTGCCCTCCAGGTCCTTGCAGCTGACAAAGCCTTCCAGCCCGTTGCTGTCCAGGCGCACGAAGAAACCGGAGGGCATGGTGCGGCTTATGGTGCCTTCCATGGGGTCTTCCGGCAGGGTCTTGGCGTAGTCGGCCTTGAGCCAGGTTTCCAGAGTGTTGGCGGCCTGGCGGGCGCGGAACTGGGTGGCTTGCAGGGCTTCCAGTTGCTGGCTGTTCAGGGGTTTGATCGGGGTGTTCCAGAGCGCCGCTTTGATCAACCGGTGCACGTAAAAGTCCGAGAATTTGCGCAGCGGTGAGGTGAAGGTGGTGTAGGCGTCCAGCCCCATGCCCTGATGGGGCGCGGCATCAAAGCCCAGCTCCGCCCGGGCCAGCTGGCGCGACAGTATGGCTTTCACCGGCACTTCGGCCTGTGGCTGATCGCTGTGTTTCATCAACGCCTTGAAGCCTTCGGCGGTACTGGCGTCGTGCTCGGCCAGATGCGGCGCATGACTTTCCAGCAATTTCCGGATGTTGTCGGCGCGGTCGTCCCGCAGGCCCGGGTGCTGGATAAACAGGCCTTTGCCCTGTTGGGTCAGGAAGTCGGCGGCACAGCGGTTTGCGGCCACCATGCATTCTTCCACCAGCCGGTGGGCTTCGTTTTGCACCGAGGGTTCAATCACCCGGATACGCTTATTCTCATCCAGGCGCAGGCGGAATTCCGGCCGGTCCTGGCTCAGCAGCGCGTGCTCGGCGCGCCATTTACGCAGGGCGGTGGCGGCCTGGTGCAGCTGATCCAGGCTGTTGGCGACCTCGTCTGGTAAAGCCTTGATCTCGTCGTCTTCCCGGCCTTCAATCAGATGGGAAACCAGCTCGTAGCTCAGCTTGCCCTTGGAGCGGATCATGGCCTGATGGAAACTGTAATCGCCCAGGCTGCCGTCGTTATTCACCTGCAGGTCACACACCAGAGCCAGCCTGGGCACATCCGGCATGAGCGAGCACAACCGTGTGCTGATGCTGTCAGGCAGCATGGGCAGCGGCTCGCCCGGGAAATAGATAGCGGTGGCCCGGTTGAAGGCTTCTTCCTCAGCCGGGCTGCCCGGTTCGATCATCGCCGTCGGGTCGGCAATGGCAATGGACAGCGTCCAGCCAGTGGCGTTGGGCGTGGCCATCAGGGCATCGTCCATGTCCTGGGTGCCCGGGCTGTCGATGGTCACATAGGGTTGCTCGGTACGGTCTTCCCGGCCGTCGGTATGGGTCGCGACGGATTCTTCGCTCAGGGCATCGGCTTGTTTCTGAACCTCGTCCGGCCAGGCATCGGCGAGGTCGAAATTGGCCAGGGTGAACGCCCGTTCGATGCCCGGTTGGCCTGCCTTGCCAATGACTCGCAGGACTTTTGCCTGGCCTTTTCCATCCTTGAACGGGTGGCGATGGATCTGGCAGTAGATAAAGTCGTCAGGCTGGGCGCCCATGCGCTCTTTCGGTGGAATGAAGATCCAGCGGTTGATGCCCGGGGTTTCCGGTGCCACAAAATGACCCTTGCCCTTGATCAGGTAGCGACCCACGAAGGTGGTCAGGTGCGATTCCAGCAGCTCGTCTACCACGCCCTGGGTTTTGCCTTTTTCCACTTCCTGCTCGGTGACGTTCACCCGATCTCCGGGCAGCACCTTCTGCATTTCTTCCGGTGGCAGGAACACATCCCGCCCTTCATCCAGAGCCACAAAGCCAAAGCGCCCGTTGGTGGGCTTGACCGTGCCCGGGAAGACCACCTTGTTCTGCTTGATATCGGTTTTCAGCTGGCGCAACTGATTGAGAGCGTCGGCATTGAGCATGGAGAAAAGACCTGGCTGTAAAATGGATGATGCAGCGGAGTATAACGGTTATGCAGGTGGGAGTCAGATCTGTCAGGCCGGGTGTGTCTCCTCGCCGGGAGCAGCGTGGATGCAAACCCGGTTACGCCCTCCCCGCTTGGCCTGGTACAGGGCCTGATCGGCGTTACGTAGCAGGGTGTCCATGTCATCGCCTGGCTGGCTGAAATAGCCGCCCACGCTGATGGTGACCGATGTACCCGTGCGCTGGCTTTCCTGCTCCACGCTGGCTCGCACCCGGTTGGCAATCTGTTCCAGGGTGTCTTTGTCGCAGGGGGACAGCAGCACCACAAACTCGTCGCCACCCCAGCGGCCCGGGTGGTCATAGGGGCGAACCGTAGCTTTCAGCCAGAGCGCCACCCGGCACAGAATGTCGTCACCGGCCTGATGGCCACGGGTGTCGTTGATGGTTTTGAAGTGGTCGATGTCCAGCCAGATCAGCCCGAATCCCTTACCTTCACGTTCGGCCCGCTGGATTTCCTGTTCGATGACTTCATCCAGGCCACGGCGGTTTTTCAGGCCCGTGAGGGCATCCACCCGGGCCAGCTGATGCAGTTCTTCCGTGCGTTTCGCGACGTTGCGCTCCAACTCGGCGGTGGTATCCCGCATCGTGCTGGTCATTTTTTCAAAGTGGTCCACCAACCGGCCGATTTCGTTATCTGGTTTGGGCAGGTAGGGCAGGTCAAACCGACCCTCCCGCAACCGCATCACCGCAGCCTCCAGGCTCAATACCGGTTTGAGAATGCGTGATTGAATGATCAGGTGAAAAGCGATCAGCGAGACCAGCAGCGACATAAGGAAGACGGCCACCAGCGGCCACAGGTAGCTGGTTGGCACCAGGGCGTTCAGGTCGAGCAAGGTGATTTCGAACCAGCCTATGGCCGGCAGGAAGGCCACCCCGGCCAGGTGCTTGCGGCCATCAATGGTGACAAACCCGCTTTCCACCGCGCCGTCCTCTCCGTTGCGTTGTTTGAGCATCTGCAACATGCCCAGGATCTGCTGTTTGTCCTGGCGATCCTCAAACAGCAGGTCCACGGTGTTCTTCTGGCCTTCGGGTTTAATGATACTGGCGAAGTCGATGTAATTGCGGTCGCGGTACAGTTGAATGGCGCCGTTGTAGTCCACAAACAACGTGGTGATGCCTTCCTGGCCAATGTCGACAATGTCTTGCAGGAAAGTATCGAGATTGAGACCAGTACCGACCATGCCGAGAATCTCGTTGCGCTCATCACGCATCAGCATATCAATCCACAACTTGGTGACGCCCAGTTCCTGGTCCGGGTTTACGTTCAGGTGGAAGTCCCGGCCCTCCTCAATCAGCTGGAAAAACCAGGCATCATCCGGCTTTTCCGGATCCAGTACGTAACGGAACTGGTCATTGGCATACTGATTGTCGGAATTGTTGTAGTAATAGTGGCCATTCTCCCGCAGGGCAACAAAGTAACTGTTGTCCCGAAAGTTATTGCGGAAGCTCTCCATCTGGCGGATGGCGGCGGAGGTCAGCTCGGGATTGTCCGGGCTGGCGGCCCATTGCAGCAGGGTAGAGGATTGCGCCATTTGCCGGGCCAGGCCGATTTCCCGTTCCAGGGACTGCAACAGTCGGGCGCTGTCGTAACGCACCTGAATTTCAGTAACCTGCTTGCCCCAGCGTTCGATGATGTCTTCTGACAACTCCCGGTAGGCCAGCCAGGAGGCAGACGCCGCGAGAATGATCAGTAACGATGCGAGGCCGAGAAGGCGGGTTTTGAGGCTCAAGCTGAATCCCTGCGAGTATTTGTTTTGTTTCCAACACTGACTTCCATAATAGAACAGCCCGGAACGACAGTGTAGAAAAAACAGACAGACCCGCAAGCCTCACGGGTGCACAGCCGGGCTGGCTGTGCACGGATATCCTGGCCTGAGCGCAAAATGGTCAGTTGTGCTCGGCAAACACCCGGGTCTGACCTTCCTTGTTAAACAGGATGACCTTGTAGTGGTCCTTGCGATCACCCATCTCCATGCCGGGCGAGCCTATGGGCATACCCGGAACACTGATGCCGGTGGCTTTCGGGGCCTCGCTCAACAGGCGTTTGATATCATCCGCCGGCACATGGCCTTCCACCACATAGTCACCCACAAAGGCGGTGTGGCAGCTGCCCAGGCCTGGAATCAGGCCGGCGTCGGCCTTGATCTTGCCCATGTCATCGGTGTCGGTGGCGGTGACGTCGAACCCGTTTTCTTCCAGGTGGTCGATCCAGTCGCCACAGCAACCGCAGGTGGGCGATTTATAGACGTGAATGCTGTGGGCGGCTCCGCCGGCGACGGCTGTGGTACTGAACCCCAGGGCGGCCACCAGGCCAAGGGCTAAGGTGTGTTTTTTCATGGCGGTTACCTCAGTCATGCATGTGTAAACAGAATCATTTGTTCGGGCCGGAGTTGCTGTCAGATAACCAGAACCACCAGACCACGGCAGCCATCAGGGCCAGCCCTGCTGCGTTGACCAGAATTGTCTCCATCAGTTCCGCTCCTCTTGCTGAGCCGGGACGTGGCTGGTTTTGAACAGGCGCAGTCGATTGGCGTTGGATACCACCGTCACCGACGACAACGACATGGCGGCACCCGCCAGAATCGGACTCATCAGGATGCCCCACACAGGGTAGAGCAGGCCGGCGGCCACGGGAATACCCATTGTGTTGTATACAAACGCTCCGAACAGGTTCTGTTTGATGTTGGTGACGGTTGCCCGGGAAATCTCGATGGCATCCGGCACCCCGTGCAGGGACCCGCGCATCAGGGTTATGGCTGCGCTTTCAATGGCGACATCGGTGCCGGTGCCAATGGCAAAACCGACATCCGCGGCTGCCAGGGCCGGGGCGTCGTTGATGCCATCGCCGACCATGGCCACGGTGTAGCCTTTACCGCGCATCTCGCTGACCACTTCGGCCTTGTTCTCGGGCAGTACTTCGGCCCGGTAGTCATCAATACCGGTTTTGGCGGCGATGGCCCTGGCGGTGGCATCAACGTCCCCAGTCACCATCATCACTTTGATGCCCGCGTCATGCAGGCGTCGGATGGCGGCTTCGGAATCCGGCTTGATGGCATCGGCTACCCCGATTACGCCAAGCACCTTAGCGCCCAGTGCCAGAAACAACGGCGTGCCGGCTTCTTCGGTAATGGTGTTGGCAGCCGAATCCAGATTGGTCACGTCGATGCCCTCTGCCTCCAGCCAGCGCCGGTTGCCGAGGCGCACCGTCTGGCCAGCGAACTGGCCTTGCACGCCCTTGCCATTGAGTGCTTCAAAGTCCGTCACGGTCTCAGGCTCTACGCCATCTTCGTTGGCCCGGCTCAATATGGCCTCTGCCAGGGGGTGCTCGGAGTGGCGCTCCAGCCCGGCTGCCAGTGCCAACAAGGTGGTCTCGTTATTATCAACGGCGGTCATCCGCGTGACGGCCGGGTGGCCTTCGGTGATGGTGCCGGTCTTGTCCAGAATCACCAGATCGATCTTGCCGGCGGTCTGCAACGCATCCCCTTGGCGAATCAGCGCGCCATACTCGGCAGCCTTGCCGACGCCCACCATCACCGACATCGGCGTGGCCAGGCCCAAAGCACAGGGGCAGGCAATGATCAGCACGGTGGTGGCCGCTATCATCATGTGAACCACCGCCGGCTCTGGCCCCACGTTGTACCAGACCAGTGCCGCGCCGATGGCAACCAGCATGACCGTGGGCACGAACACCGAGGAAATCTTGTCGGCCAACCGGCCAATGGCCGGTTTCGAGCCCTGGGCTTTTTTCACCAGCTTGATGATCTGCGCCAGCGCCGTCTCGCTGCCGACACGGGTGGCTTCGTAAATGATCGAACCGTGGGTGTTCAGAGTGCCGGCCGACACCTCATCATCCTTCGCCTTGCTCACCGGCATGGGTTCGCCAGTCAGCATGCTTTCGTCGATGCGGGTGCTGCCTTCCACGATCACCCCGTCTACCGGCAACTTCTCTCCGGGCCGAACCCGTATGTGGTCGCCCTTGCGAACCTGCTCAACGGGAAGGTCCTGTTCTTCGCCGTTGCGAATCACCCGGGCGGTCTTGGCCCGCAGGTCCAGCAACCGCCGCACCGCCTCAGAGGTTTTGCCCTTGGCCCGCAGCTCCAATGCCTGGCCCAGGTTGATCAGGCCGATGATCATGGCGGAAGCTTCAAAATACACATGCCGCGCCATCTCCGGCAGCAGCTCCGGCACGCTCGACACCACCATGGAATACAGCCAGGCCGTACCCGTGCCCAGGGCAATCAGGGTATCCATATTGGCATTGTGGTGCTTGAACGCTTTCCAGGCCCCGGTAAAGAAATGCCCGCCGGTGGCGACCATCACACCGAGCGTCAGAATGCCGAAATTGATCCAGGTAAGCTGATTGGCCTCGGTCACCATCATGGTGTCAAAACCCATGCCCCAGACCATCAACACCAAGCCGAGGCCCAGACTGATGGCCATCTTCACCAGCAGCACCTTGTACTGCTTTTTATCCTCCGCCTGTCGGCGATCATCAGCGGCGTCGGCATCTTCAATCACACTGGCGCCATAGCCGGCACTTTCCACCGCCTTGATGAGCGCATCCGGCTCGGTCTTGCCGCTGGCCGTAGCCGTGTTATCCGCCAGGTTCATATGAGCATGGGTCACCCCCGGCACCGACAGCAACGCCTTCTCGATACTGGCAACACAGGACGCACAAGTAGCCCCGGAAACCGACAGCACAACCTGGTCATCGTCTGCTGCTTCGTATGCTTGTGCGTGTTCTTTGGCCGACTTGGCTGGTGCACCGGTATTGTCGGATTGGCTATTGCAGGACGAAGCCTTCTTCGAAGCACAACACGATGCCGGCTCTGACGTCGCCACAGGCTCCGCCGGATACCCTGCCTCGGTTACCACCCGCGCCGCCTCGGCCAGATCCACCCCGTCAGGCAAAGCCACCGTTTGCGCCTCGATATCCACCCCAACCAGCTCGGTACTGCCGGTCATCGGCTCCAGCGCAGCACGAATCTTCCTGGCACAGCCCTGACAGGTGGCTCCGGAAATCGACAGCGCCGGTTTAAGCTCAGGTGCATCACTCATGCTTTGGCTCCTCGCAACAAGACTCGGCCGAGGGATCGTCCCAGTGCTCAATCAACCGACAAATCGTATGCCCATCCGGCGTCCCGTCCGGCATCTCCTGCCAGGCAGCCAGCGCCGAAATCATCCGCTTGCGCAACTGCTGCAACTCCGCAATTTCCCGTTCAACCACCACCAACCGCTGCTGAAACACGTCCCGAACCATCGGGCACGGCGAATGCTGATCATCCGCCCGGGCCAGAATCTGCCGAATCTCCGGCAACGAAAACCCCAGTTGCCGTGCCTTACGGGCAAACCGCAGCCGGCGCAGATCCTCGGCATCGTATTGCTGGTAGTTGTTGTCCGGGTTGCGGGTGGGTTGTAACAGACCTTCCCGGGTGTAGAACCGGACGGTATCGGGGTTCACCCCGGCGGCGGTGGCGATCTCTTTGACTTTCATGACGCGGTACTCACCAATATTCAAGAATACAAAAGGAATCCACGACTAAAGTTGGCGGAGTGCCGTGGCGGGGATAGCTTCCGAAAATGCTTGTAGCCATGGATGGCGGAAAGCAAGCGTACACGGACGTACTTGCAGCGGTTTTCGGAAGCTATCCCCGCCATGGCACGTCCATCTCCAACAGATGGAGATTAGACTAAAACCTTGGACCAACTCATAGGTCAAAGGTTTTCAGGCAGGATATCAGGAAGAGGAGTTTTTAGAGCGAAGAAACACACCACAAGACTTACACTGATCAGGCGCCATCAGCTTCGCCTGCCAGCCAATCTTCACGCCACAGGCCGGGCATTGAAGCCGCAACTGCAACACCACAATCGGAGCCACCAGCAACACCAGCAAAAACCCGAGCGAACCCCAATCATCGCCGCTGGAAATGCCCAGTTGACTGCTGAACACCAACACCACAATCAGTGCGACAAACGCAAAGATAAAATAATTCTTGTTCCAACGCTCCCAGCGGCGCAGCCTGGCATCCTGCTCCGGAGTCAGATATCTCGCAGACATAAACATCACTCAAAGAAAAAGTTACAGAGTAGTTTGGGGAGCAGAAACCGCAATTACAAACCCGATTTAACGGTCTGACCGGTAAACAGAATGCCCTCCGCAAGGGCCATTTCCAGGTCCTCAGCCGGAATCGGCCGGCTGATCAGATAACCCTGGGCCAGATTGCAACGGTGCGCTTTCAGGAAATTCAGTTGCTCCTCGGTTTCCACGCCCTCGGCCACCACCTGGATGCCGAGGTTGTGGGCAAGATTGATCACAGCCCGGGTGATGACGGCATCGTCATGGCGCTCGGTCACATCGGTGATAAACGACCGATCGATTTTCAGCAGATCTACCGGGAAATCCCGCAAATAGCCCAACGATGAATAGCCCACGCCAAAATCGTCGATGGCCAGCTGAACCCCAAGTTGATGCAGGCGCGAGAGTTGATTCAGGTTGTGCTCGATGTTCTGGATGAAGATCTCTTCCGTCAGTTCCACTTCCAACATGCTCGGGTCCACCTCTTCCGAGAGCAGAGCATCTCGCACATGTTCCACCAAGGATTCATCATCCAGCTCCCGGCCTGACAGATTCACCGCGATCCTCAATTGCTCGCACGCCGTGCCGCGCCAGTTGGCGAGCTGGCGACAGGCGGCAAGCACCACCCAGCGGCCGATTTCGGTAATCCGACCGCTCTCTTCCGCCAGGGGGATGAACTCGATGGGCGCCAAAAGCCCGCGGCGGGGGTGCTGCCAGCGGATCAAGGCCTCCACACTGTTGATCTCACCGGTTTGCAGATTCAGCTGGGGTTGATAAAACAGCACAAACTCGTCGTTGGCCAGGGCCTGGCTCAGATCCTTGTCCAGCTCCAGGCGCATCACCTCACGGTCCTGCATGCCTTCGGTGTAGAACTGGTAAGTATTGCGGCCCTGCTCCTTGGCACGGTAAAGGGCAATATCGGCATTCCGGAGCAGGGTGTCGGCGTCCAGTCCGCTCTGGGGGTACACGGCGACACCCATGGTGGCGGTAATGCTGTGGGCATCGCCCTGAACCTCGAATGGTTCGGCAAAGCACTGCTTGATCTGGCCAAGCAGGTGGATCACATCGTCAATGTCGTCGACGTGTTGCTGGCAGATCATGAACTCGTCGCCGCCTGAGTAGGCCACCAGAATCCGCTCATTGCTCAGGCTGTTCAGACGCTCAGAGAACTTGATCAACAATTCGTCGCCAAACTGATGGCCGAGGGAATCGTTGAGCATCTGGAACCGGTCCAGGTCAATCATTACCAGCCCCACCTGGCGCATTTGCCGGTCCGCAATGTTCAGGGTATGGGCCAGGTCTTCCATAAAGAACCGGCGATTGGCCAGGCCAGTGAGGGTATCGGTGGATTCCAGTCGCTCCAGGTCCACCTGCATGGCGATACGCTGATCAATCTCCCGCTCCAGTTCCCTGCGGGTTTTCAAAAGCGCCTGGTTACGCTTGAGGATCAACTGGACAAGCAAAGTGGTCAGGCTGGTAAGCAGGCCCATAAAGACCAGGCTTGCGAAAGTAAGCATCGGCCAGGAACTGCGTTGGCTGTCGACCCAGGATTGATTGGGGCGTAACGTCAGGGTCCAATCCAGAGTGGGGAACTGCACGGGCACAGTGAAGCTGAAGTTCCTGGCAATCTCGGTGTCTGAATTGAGAACGTAGGCAGGCTCTCCGGAGTCCCGGATTTCTATCTGGAAGTGTTCCAGTACCCGGCTGGTCAGTAACTGCTCGGCCAGAACTTCCATCCTGAACACACCGGCCATGTAGCCGTTATTGGTGTCGCCAGCGCCCACGGGATAATAAATCACCATGCCCTTACCGCCCTGGCGAAGATCGATGATACCGGACAGGTCATAATCACCGGTGGCTGCGGCTTTATCCAGTGCTTCGCGGCGCTGGTCGTTGAACGCCACGTTATATCCCACCACATCCTCATTGCCAACCAGCGGTTCCAGCCATCGGATGATGTAGTTGGAATCAATCCACTCGATGGCCTGGTAAACGCCAAAATCTTCAAGGTAGTTGCGTGCGTCCACGCGCCAGCGAGATTCCGGAGTGTCGGGCTGGGCATACAGTCGATAGGCCATGCGCCCGATGGCCTGAACGTGTACCAGGAACTCCCGCTCCAGGTTATCCGTCAGCGCCCTGGCTTCATTACGGAGGTTGGCTTCGATCTGACGGTTGTCCTGCTGGATCAGCCCTTCCCGGAGGCCTGCGGCAATGACAAGAAAAACCAGAAAAATGACCAGTACAAACACCGGGCTCATAAGCCATCGGACAACAAGGCTGGTACCGGTTTCGGGTTTTGCCACAGTGTGCTCCAGATCGTTAAAAGACAGGCTAAACAGGTTTAACGGCCAATCGCGCTTGATTATGAGCCATAGTTATCCTGTTTGGCCATGCCCCATTGGGTCTGGTACTCCGGAAGCGGGTTGGAGCAGCGGTGATTGCGGGTACACGGAGTCAGGCTCGTTCGGCGATCGGCCTTATACCAAGCTTCGGAATTTCCTGCTTCGGGCAGCGGTCCATAACCACCCTCAATCCGGCGGCTTCGGCACGGGCAGCACCGGATTTGTTGATCACACCGATCTGCAGCCAGAGCACCGGAATCTTCTGTTCAATGGCCTGGTCGATCACCGCGTCGGTGCGTTCCGGGGCCAGGAACAGCTCAGCCATGTCTACGGGTTCCGGGAGTGATGCCAGGTCAGCATACACTGTCTCACCGAGCACTTGCTGGCCGGCCAGGCGCGGATTTACCGGGATCACACGGTAGCCCTGGCGCTGCAGGTATTCCATCACTTCGTGGGAGGGGCGGTTGGGTTTCTCGCTGGCACCAACCAACGCAATGGTACGCACAGATTCGAGAATATCCCGGATCTGGTCAGGGGCATTGCTGGGCATCGGGGCAGACCTCGAAGAATTAACGATGGGCCTCAAGACAGACAGAGACCGATTCCGCATAGCGTAACGCGTGCGGCTTGTCGATTTCTACCTGTGCCCACTGCACGGCCTGATGTTCCATCACAATTTCGAGAACTTCGTGGGTCAGCCGTTCCAGTAGAGCAAAACTGTTGCCGTCCACATGCCCGATGATTTGCTTGGTGATGGTGCGGTAATTCAGGGCAGCGGAGATTTCGTTCTGGTCAATGGCGGCGGAGGCATCGTAGCGAAGGGTGACGTTGATCACCACATCCTGCTGGTTGTTGATCTCTTCTTCCTTGATGCCAATGTAGGCACGCAGCAGAAGGTTCTTGATCCTGACACGGGCCAGGTGATCACCAGTCATGGTTGTCATGATGCCTCCGTTTTCGGCGTCTGGTTCAGCGATTGTTGCCAATCAGGGTAAGAAATTCGGTACGTGTGGCCTGTGATTTCCGGAACTGTCCCAGCATCATCGAGGTTTTCATCCGGGAGTTCTGTTTCTCCACGCCCCGCATCATCATGCACATGTGCTGGGCCTCGATAACCACGGCGACACCTTTGGCATTGGTAACGCTTTCCACCGCTTCCGCGATCTGGCGGGTCAGGTTCTCCTGAATCTGCAGGCGGCGAGCATACATGTCCACAATGCGAGCAAACTTGGACAGGCCCAGTACCCTGCCCTGGGGCAGATAGGCGATGTGGCATTTTCCGATGAAGGGCAGCATGTGATGTTCACACATGCTGTACAGCTCGATGTCCTGGACCACCACCATTTCATCCATGGCGGATTCAAACACAGCATTATTGACCAAGTCGGCAAGATCCTGCTGGTAACCCCGGGTCAGGAACTGCATGGCCTTGGCGGCCCGCATCGGAGTGTCCTGAAGACCTTCGCGGTCGGCATTTTCGCCGAGGCCTTCAATGATGGCGCGGTAGTGACCAGCAAGGTCGTCCAGAGGTAAGGTCATAATCGTTTCCGGTTTGTGTCTGATAAAGGGCGCAAGCTTAAGGGAATTTTCAGGCCATCTCCACGGTTTACGCCGGTTTGCCCATTATGGACCAGTTCACGGGCAGCGTTTAGTGATATGGCAGCCTGTACGGCTTTGGACTAAAGTGGAGGTTCCGCAGGTATGTCGGGACGAACAAATGGAGCAGGTAATACCCGGTTCACAAATCAGGGCAGACAGCCGCCAGGATACCTATACCCTCGAGGCCTGGCAGCAGGCCGGTAAATGGTTCAGCTACGATGGCCACGCCATCTTCAGTCGCATGGCCGGCAAAGGCTCGCCGCTGGTGCTTCTGCACGGTTTTCCGACCGCCAGCTGGGACTGGAGCCGGTTATGGCCGATGCTGGCGTCCGGCCACCAACTACTGGCTGTCGATATGCTCGGCTTCGGGTTTTCTGACAAGCCCCGCAACTATGTTTACAGCATTGAGGACCAGGCGGATCTGATCCAGGGCTGGATCGAAGGTCTGGGGTTGGATTCGGTGCACTTGTTCGCCCACGACTACGGCTCTTCGGTTGCCCAGGAGCTGTTGGCCAGGGACCAGGAAGGGTCTTTGTCTTTCGACATCACCAGTGTGTGTTTGCTGAACGGTGGCCTGTTTCCCGAGGTGCACAGCCCGCTGTTTATCCAGAAAGTTCTGAAGAGTCCCCTTGGTGGACTGATCAGCCGGGGGCTTACCCGGGGTAGTTTCGAACGGAATTTCCGCCGGTTGTTTGGTGACCGGAATCCTCCTGCCCAGCAGGATCTGGAGGACTTCTGGCATCTTCTCACTTACAACAATGGCCGTGGGATCCTGCATGAACTGATCCAGTTTATGGAGGAACGCCGTTGCCATCGTAATCGCTGGGTGGGGGCCTTGCAGAATGCCCAACAGCCGATGCGCCTGATCTCCGGCGCTGCGGATCCGGTCTCGGGCGCGGCCACGGCACGGCGCTACCGGGAATTGATCCGGAACCCGGACGTCATCAGCCTCCGGAACATCGGCCACTACCCGCACTTCGAATCGCCCTGGGATGTATTCAGTGCTTACCGGGATTTCCGCGCCGGGCTTGAGTCCTGATCTTGTTCAAATCGCCGCGCTGGTATCACTGGCCGGAGTTGATGGCCCCGCGGTGTGCGCTGGTTCATTGGATGGTCGAGCCGCATTGACCACCTGATTGCGGCCCTTTGCCTTGGCGTCGTACAGCGCCTGATCTGCACGGTTCAGCCAAACCGACCAGGTCTCGCCGCGGCACACTTCCGCCACGCTGGCACTGGCGGTCAGCTTTATGTCATCCAGGAACGGCCTGGCACTGATGCTGGTCAGTAACTGATGGGCGAGGGTGTCGGCATCTTTCTGGCGGGTTTCCGGCAACACCACCATGAACTCTTCGCCGCCAATGCGGAACAGCTGATCACTTTCCCGAAGTCGCTTACGCAGCCGGATGGTCATTTCCTTAAGCACCCGGTCGCCGGCCAGGTGCCCCCAGCGGTCATTAATGGTCTTGAAATAATCCAGATCAATCAGCACCAGGCTGGACACCCTCTCATAGCGCTCCCGCAGCTGAATCTGGCTGTTCAGTAGGTCGGCCAGCTGAGACCGGTTCAGGCAGCCGGTGAGCGGGTCAGTCGTGGCCAGCCGGGTCAGCTCCTGCTGGAGCCTGCCCACCAGCCAGGCGAAGATCATGGCAAACAGGCAGCTCAGCCCCAGGGAGAAGGTGATCCGCCAGAAATCTGCTTCGGGAAATTGAAGGAACGACACCACAGCCATGACGCTGACAAAAATGATGTTGCAGACAATGGCTTCTTTCAATGGTAACAGGAAAAACAGCGCGATAGCCGCCGGATAGGCCCAGTAAAGACCGGCGTGACCGTTAATGGAAGTCGAGTAGGCTGCGCAGACCACGGCCAGAATCGGAAACAGGCGCCCTTTCAGGAAATAGACACTGCGCAACCGCAGGAACAGGATTACCAGGGCTGCGTTGACACAGAACAGAATCAGCAGGGCAGACAGCAGAAAGTTACCGTGTTGCCATTGCACCATCACCAGAGGTGCCACGGCGATAAAGGCCCAGATATGCAGGTGGTACACCAGCTGACGTTTGAAACCCAATACTGCAAGGGTTGGATTGGTCGCCATGGTATCCGGCGAGGCAAAAAGGTTCACAGCCTACTCCTGCAGCTCATGGCTGGCATACTTCCCTGAAACACTGATGGCTCAAGTCTAGCACGGAGTTATTGGCTGGCCACTGCAGGTTTCGATAAACTCCCGGGACTTTGACCAGAACCGTAAGCAGGAACACGTGATGACCGCAATCCAGATCCGAACACCGGCGCTGACCATCCGGGCTGGGCGACGGGCCCTTCAGCGCCTGAGGGACAAGCCGTTAACACCGGCGGACGTCCACGTGATACCCGGCGCCGCCGGTGGCCCGAAAGCCCTGGGAATCAGCGGTCTGGATAAGGCCATCTTCGGTGACTGGTTGCCCCGGGCACCGCAAGAGCGGGTGCTGATCGGCTCGTCCATCGGCAGCTGGCGGTTCGCGGCGATTGCCTCATCCAGCGATCCGAAAGGCCAACTGGCCAGGCTGGCGGAACTCTATACCAGCCAGCGTTTTGCCAAGGGGGTCAGTGCCGCCGAGGTGTCCCGCAAGAGTGTTCTGTTTCTGGAAGAACTTTTGGGTGGGCGGGAGGAGTATATCCTCAATCACCCCTGGTACCGTTTGAATGTGGTGGTTGTGCGCAGCCTGGGCTTGCTGGAACACGACGCCAGGGGCCGCCTGGGTCTGGGCCTGATGAGTGCAATCAGCGCCAATATGGTCAGTCGTCGCCACCTTGGCCGATTCATGGAGCGGGGTATCGTGCACGATGCCCGCATCAGGACGCCGGTGTCCAAGCTGGTGGATTTTCCCAGCCATGAAGTGGCGCTGTCCGCAGACAATCTGCTGCCTGCGCTACTGGCCTCCGCTTCGATTCCGCTGGTTATGTCCGGTGTTCGGAATATTCCCGGAGCCCCGGATGGCGTCTACCGGGATGGCGGGCTGCTGGACTACCACCTGGATCTGCCCTACGAGCAACCGGGCATCATCCTGTACCCGCACTTTACCGATAAGGTAGTGCCGGGTTGGTTTGACAAGACCTTGCCGTGGCGCCGGGGCGATGCCACCCGATTACAGGATGTGCTGCTGGTCTCCCCGTCCCGGGCGTATCTGGACAGCCTGCCGGACCGCAAACTGCCAGACCGGAAAGACTTCGAGAAGTACCTTGGCGACGATTCAGGCCGTGAACGATCCTGGCGCGCATCCATTGCCGAGAGTGACCGGCTGGGGGACGAGTTCCTCGAACTTGTGGAGAGCGGGCGCCTGCTGGATCGGGTTCAGCCATTGTAGCCATTGGCAATCTTGATTGCGCTCAGTCTGAAGCCTGTGACTCCGTGGATCGGGTCCTTCAATACCATCACCCGCACCACCGCCGGGACCGTCCGCTCGGCGCTGCGGTGCAAAAGATTCACATCTACCCTGGCCAGGGTGGCCTCTTGCCGGGCTGCGGCCAGGCACTGGTCGAAGCGTTCACGGTCGGGCTCGGCGACCAGTTCGCTGAACGGCCGGTTGACAAGGTCTGACGGCGCCAGTCCCAGCACATCCGCTACCTGTGCCGATATGAATCCGATCTGCCCCTGTTCATCCAGTTCGCTGACAATGGCTCCGGACAGCGCGACCAGGTCCCGACTGCGGGATTCGCTGTCATTCAGTGCCTGGCGCAGCACGTTCTTCTCGACCTGCAAGTTGGTGATCCGTTGGTCAGCGATCCTGTTCAGCCTGGCCAACCGATGGCCGTTGTCGTCTTTCCGGGCAGCCTGCCGGCAGAGGGCGAGGGCGAGCAGCGTTGCCACGACGCTAATCAGCCCGCCACTGGCGCCAACGAGCCACCCCACACGCCGGGCCGGCGATGCCAGCAACCGGGTATCCGGCCAGGTGGTCACCATCCAGTGCCGGCCGTTGGTCTGCAATTCGGTTCTCAGGGCGTCATTACCGGCCGGATGGCGTGAGCTGCCCAGCTGTATCAGTGGTTTCTTGGTGTGGCGTTCCAGGGTATCGATCCTGAGACTGATGCCATCCTGAAGTCCGGTTGCCAGGGAAGCCCGGAGCTCTTGAAGCTGTTCGTCTTCCTGCGATAGCCGGGCAAGATGGATGACAACCTGGCTGACCAGGGATTGATGCAGGGCCTGATAACGCTGGTGGGCAAGCTGATGAGCCATGTCTGAGGCGAGGCGGGCCGTCAGGAGGCTCAGAATGACGCCGCAGACCAGAATGACGGCCGGACCCCAGAGCCCCGGCCAGAGGCCAGGCCGGCGCGGGCCCGGATAAGGGATGTCAGAGAGGTCGCTGTCCATGCTGAAAGCCTCTGGAGCTGTTACGGAAAGTGTGTCCAGATTACTCTAGACCAGCTCCGGCACTTTCGAAAGACGGAAGCAGTTATCGGCTGGCGTTCCGGGCGGTACCGTACACCAGCAGAAAAGCCAGGAAGGCGGTCACTACCACCGACGGCCCGGCTGGAGAATCGAGGTGCCAGGACAGCGTCAGGCCGCCGGTCACGGCGATAAAGCCGAACACCACCGCCAGTGCCATCATGTGTTCCGGATTTTTGGCCAGGCGCCTGGCGGTGGCCGCAGGAATGATCAACAGGGCGGTAATCAGCAGGACCCCGACAATCTTCATCGCCACGGCAATCACCAGGGAGAACATCAGCATCAGCGCCAACCGCAAACGCTCCACAGGTATTCCCTCCACCCGGGCCAGCTCCTCGTGGATGGTGCTCATCAACAGCCCGCGCCAGAGCATCGCCAGCAGGGTCAACACGAAAGCCGCGCCGCCGTAGATCCACAGCAGGTCCTGGCGGCTCATGGCCAGCAGGTCACCGAACAGCAGGCCAGTCAGGTCAACCCGCACATCCGGCATGAAGCTCAGGGAGACCAGGCCGATGGCCAGGGCGCTGTGGGCGAGAATGCCCAGCAAGGTGTCGGTGGCCAAAGCCCGGGTGCGCGAGAGCAACACCAGAGCGACGGCGATGGTGACGCAGGTGATGACGACGCCCAGGTTCATTGGAACGCTGATCAGGAAACTCAGGGTGATGCCAAGTAACGCGGAATGGGCCAGGGTGTCGCCAAAATACGCCATTCGCCGCCAGACTACGAAGCAGCCCAGGGGGCCGGCCACCAGGGCAACACCCAGTCCACCCAGCAGTGCCCGCCAGAAAAAATCCCCGAGCACAGAATCAATGATGCTCATGGTCACAGGCTCCCTGAACGTCAGTGCTGGTCACAACGTCACCGTGCAGGTTATGGCGGTGGTTATGATTGTGGTGATAGACCGCCAGAGATTCGGCCACCTGGTGGCCAAAGGTCTCGATAAACGCGGGGTCGTGAGAAATGTCGGCCGGGTAACCGCTGCAACACACGTGCTGGTTCAGGCATATGACCTTGTCGGTGGCGGCCATGACCAGGTGCAAGTCGTGGGAAATCATGATCACACCGCAATTCAGCTCATCACGGAGTTGGCGGATCAGGTCATACAGGGCCGCCTGGCCGTTGATATCCACACCCTGGGCGGGTTCGTCCAGCACCAGAAGGTCCGGTCGCCGTGCCAGTGCCCGAGCCAGCAACAAACGCTGTTTTTCGCCGCCTGACAGGTGATGCACCGAGGCATCCAGCAGGTGCCGGACACCGGTGCGCTCCAGCGCCGCTTCGCATTCTGCGCCGGAGCGGCCGCTCAACAGCATGAACCGGCGTACGCTCAGGGGCAGCGTCGCCTCCAGGGACAGGTGCTGGGGCACATAGCCAATGACCAGGCTGTTGGCCAGCGAGACCTTGCCAGAGCTGGGCTTCTGGATACCCAGAACGGCTTTGATCAGGGTGGTCTTCCCGGCACCATTGGGACCGATAATGGTGATGATGTCGCCCCTGCGAACCGCCATCTCAACACGGTCCACCACCGGGCGGTCGTCGAACTGTACGGTCAGCTGATGCAGGCGCACCAGGGCATCAGGCATGGCCGGGTTCTCCCTGGCACCGGGGGCAACGACCGGCCACTTCCATGGTGATTTCTTCGGGCCGGAAGGCTACGTCAGCCGCCGCGGCTTCTACCGCGCGAGTGACGTCCGGTGCGTCCAGCTCAAGCACGTTTCCGCATTCTCGGCAGATCAGGAAAGTGCCCCGGTGGTGTTCACCGGCATGGGTGCAGCCGGTAAATGCGTTCAGGGAGGCAATCCGGTGCACCAGACCGTATTGCAACAGGAAATCCAGGGCCCGGTACACGGTGGGTGGGGCGGCGTTATGGCCCTCGGTGCCCAGCATGGCGAGAATGTCGTAGGCCCCGAGGGGCTTGTGAGATTGCCAGATCAATTCCAGAACCCGTTCACGGATGGGGGTGAGGCGGGCATTCTGTTGTCGGCAAATGGCCCGGGCATCCGCCAGGGCCTGGCTAACACAGGCCTCGTGGTTGTGCGGGCGATAAGGAAGCGCGCGTTCGGGCATAGTCTGGATCCTGCAAAGTTTGCAACATTATAACATTTGCAGGCTGTACTGCTACGGCTGTGACCAGGTGGCCATCAGTGTCTGGCGGTTAGCGCCAGTGACTCCAGGTACTCGAGGTTGGGAATCCAGGCTGCTTCGCCGTCGACTTCCACCTGCATGAGGTCGGCCGGTCCGGCTTCGCCGTCCAGTTTCCGGACTTGCTCTTTCACCAGTCGGGCCTGGCTGGGAATGCCCTGGGTGACCAGCGCCATGAACGGGGCCTGCTGATGGCTGTCACCGATGGTGTTGAGCACAATGATTCTGCCCCGGTTGTCTCCGGGTACGGTCAGGGTTCCGCCGTTGGCTGCGTCATAGGATATGACCGGCAGCGTAAGGCCACGCCAGTCCAGGAAGCCCACCAGCCATTCCGGGGTACTGGCGCCGGCGTCGGTGCTGTTAAAATCCACCACTTCCGCGATCGACACGTTGGGTAGTAATAATTGCCGGTCACTGACCGGAATCATGACGCAGGAGAGGGACTGGCTGTTCTCTTTCATGACGTGTTACCTCAGGCGGAATCCCGTTTCTGCCGGCTTTTGAGCAGACAGTTGTTCTCAATGGTTTTCACCAGTTCCTTCGCCAGTTGCTCCGGTGTGCCGCAGAAGCTGCTGCAGCCGGTAGCGGCGACCGAATCCGGCATCGAACTGTTGCCGCAACTCTTGCTTTCCTGCACCCAGATGCGACTGCCGTAGGCTTTAAGCATGGGCGCTGCAATGGCGCCATCGTTGCCCATGCCGGAAAACAGGATGGCGTGGCAACGCTTGCCGTAGTAATCGGCGACGTTAAGCAAGACCTGGTCGATGGACGGGCCATAGGGACCAGGCCAGGGCGTGTTGCGTTCTGTCAGTTGGCCCTGGGTGTCGAACGTCCATTCCCGCTCAACCGGCATCAGCACCACATCACCGTTTCGTACCCGGTAGCCTTGTTCCGCCCGTTTGAGCTGGTAGTGGGCATGTCGCCCAAGAACCCGGGTCAGTACCTCGGTGAAGTTGCCATCAATATGTTGCGCGTACACAAAGCCCACCGGTAACCCGGGTGGCAGATTGTCCAGAAACGTTTTGACGGCAGCGGGTCCGCCGAGGGAAGCGCCGAGCACCCAGACGTCCTCTGCCAATGAGCCTGGCGCCGCCGGGGCGATCCAGCGAGGCAGTTCCGGCGCCGACTGAGGCGCAGGTGTGGTCTCCACCAATTCTTCCAGATCGCTGGCGGTGTCCAGGGCCTCCAGGTGGCCAAGGTGCTGCTCCAGCTTGTCCACAAGCCGTCGTTCCCAACGAAAATAGTCGGTACTACCGGGTTTGGGCGCCGGATCAACTCCGAAAAGTACCGGGGCGTCGGTATTTTCCAGCAAATGATCAAACAGCGCTGGATGGTCAGCCTCGTCTTCCAGGGTGACCAGCCACAGGCATGCATCCGGGAATTCCGGATAGTCCATCAGTCGGGACGGATCGCCGGAAAATGACACTTCCAGGCCGAATTTACCGGTGGCGGCCTGCAACCGGTGGCGTTGCAGGACCACATCGGAAACAATCCCGACCCCGGGCCGGCCAGGTTGGCCGGCCATCACTGATTCCCGGTCAACCGCTTGATGGTGTCAAGCAGTTCGGCTTCCTGGAACGGCTTGCCCAGATACTCGTTGACCCCGATCGACAGTGCCCGTTCCCGGTGTTTCTCGCCGGTCCGGGAGGTGATCATGCAGATCGGTGTTTCCTTCAGGTTGTCGTCGTGGCGCACGAAACTGGCCACCTCGAAACCGTCCATCCGGGGCATTTCGATGTCCAGCAAAATGATGTCCGGGCGATGATCCTGAAGCTGCGCCACCGCATCCAGACCGTCCTTCGCGGTGATGACTTCCATGCCGTTTCGTTCCAGCAAGCGGGAGGTAACCTTGCGCACGGTTACCGAGTCGTCCACCACCATAACCGTGGTGATCTTCTCCTCGTAGCGGCTGGTTTCCCGGGCTTTCTCGAGGTTGGCCAGGCGTTGCCGTTCAGACAGAATGTCGGAACGGATCATTGCTGGCAGGTCAAGAATCACCACCACGTTACCGTCACCCAGAATGGTGGCACCGGACACACCGCGCACGGTACTGAACTGCGGGCCCAGGGATTTAACAACGATTTCCCGGCTGCCCATCAGGTGGTCCACCTGCAAGGCCATGGGCTGTTCAGCCCCGCGCACCAGAATCACCGGTAACGGCAATGCCTGGCCCTGCAGTTTCGGATGGTGATCGCTGTTAAGCAGGCTGCCCAGATACTGCAGGCGGTATTGCTGGCCGGCGTATTCGTACATGGGGGCATCCGGCTTGTAATACTCTTCCAGCTCGTAGGTGCTGACCCGCACGATACCTTCAATGGTGTTGAGCGGGATGGCATAGAAGTCTTCGCCGGTAGCTACCATCAGGGCGCGGTTGACCGACACGGTAAACGGCAGGCGCACGGTAAAGGTGGTGCCGCGGCCCAGGGCCGAGTCAATATCCAGGCTGCCGCCCAGCTGCTTGATCTCGCTGCCGACCACATCCATACCCACACCACGGCCAGAGATCTGGGTAACTTGTTGGGCGGTGGAGAAGCCGGGCTGCAGGATAAACTGCAGGATTTCCCGCTCTGACAGCTCTTCATCGGCCCGCATCAGCCCCTGACGGACGGCTTTGTCGCGGATCACGTCGGCAGGAATGCCCTTGCCGTCGTCCATCATACGCAGTACCACATCGCCGCCTTCACGGGTCAGCGACAGGACAACTTCACCGGTGGCGGGCTTGCCGGCTTTCTTGCGTTCTTCCGGAGTTTCAATGCCGTGGTCCAGGGCGTTACGCAGCATGTGTTCCAGGGGCGCGATCATGCGCTCCAGAATATTGCGGTCCATTTCGCCTTCGGCGTTGCGAACATCAAAGTCCACTTTCTTGCCCAGCTCGCCGCTGATCTGGCGCACGATACGGCGCAGGCGTGGCACCATCGAGGCGAACGGAATCATCCGGGTCTTCATCAGACCCTCCTGGAGTTCCGTGTTGATCCGGGACTGCTGTACAAGCAGAGTTTCGGTATCCCGTACCCGGTCGGCCAGGGTTTCCCTCAGGTCGGCAAGGTCAGAGGATGACTCGGACAGTGCCCGGGACAGCTGTTGGATGGAGGAGTAACGGTCCATCTCCAGCGGATCGAAGTCGTCGCCGTAGTCTGGGCCGTGTTCCTGTTCCGCCCGGAACAGAATCTGGGCCTCTGTCTCGATATCCATCCGGCGCAGCTGTTCACGCAAACGTTCGATGGTGGCGGCCATTTCATCCAGGGTGTGGCTGAAATCGCTGGTTTGCTGCTCCAGGCGGCCCCGGGTAATACTGGTTTCACCGGCCAGGTTGACCAGTTCATCCAACAATGGCGCAGAAACCCGGATGGTTTCCTGAGCCGCACGCTGGGCTTCGGCCGCCTTGTTGCGGATCTTGGCCGGTGCTTTTGCTGGCTTGGGCTGTTCCGGGGCTGGTTTGGCCGGCGCTTCTGGTTGCGGGGCCGGTACCTCGGCTGGCTGCTCAGCCGCCGGCTCTGGCTGCGTTGAATCGGCCTGTGTCTGTGACGGTGCGATCACCGGTGCACCCGACTCAAAGCGAGTGCGGATAGCCGACACCAAACCAATAATGGCGTCGTGGTCCTCGGTAATCGCCTGCCACTGGCTGTCGTCCGGAGCGTTTCCACCCAAATCAATCAAGCGGGTTTCAAAGGCGTGGGCTTTGTCACCCAGTTCGCTAAGTTGCGACAACCGTGCGCCACCCTTGAGGGTGTGCAGGGCTCGTTGGGCCTCCTGGTTGAAATGATGGTTGGCTGGCTCTTTGCGCCAGTCATCCAGCAGCTGCTCGAGCTGGTCCATGATCTCGCCGGCTTCCTCCAGGAAGATCTCCAGCACTTCTGGATCTACCACTTCCGAGCCGGCCCCGGCGGATGCCTCCGGGGTCTCCGCCAGGTCGTCGGACACCTGGCCGGTGGCCTGGAAGTCGGCAATCAGGTCGCTGTCAGACTTAGGTTTCTGGCCCGCTTCAATGGTATCCAGCATGGACTTGAGGCTGGCCAGGGCCCGGTCGCTGAGCGTCAGCAGACCTTGCTGATCGTTACCGCCGGAGACCAGAGTATCCAGCGCGTCCGACCAGGCCTCGGCAAGGTCGGCAATCGGGTCGACATCGGACAGGCGGGCGCCACCCTTAAGGGTATGCAGTTCCTGCTGCAATCGGGTGATGCCGGCCAGTTCGTCCGGTTCTTCACGCCACTGGTCGAGGCATTCGGTGATGGCTTCGTGGATCTCCAGGCCTTCGTCCAGGAAGATGCCAATCAGGTCGTCATCGGAGGCCGCTGCCAGAGTCCCGGTTGGTTCTTCATGGTCATCAGTGCCGGCCTCGGCGATGGTCTCCGGGCTCTGATCCTTGGCGCCTGGCTCTTCCGCCTCCTCCACCTCTGCCGCAGGCAAGGTTTGTACTGGCGCCGGGGTCTCGCCCCGCAGAATCGCTTCCACCTGCTGAACCAATTCATCGGCCGGCGGGCAGGGCTTCTGGGTGGCGACCTGTTCAACCATCTGAGCCAGACGATCGTGGCAGGCAAACAGCAGGTCAGTCATTTCGCCGCTGGCGTCGAGCTGGCCTTCCGCCACTTTCTCGAAAAGGTCTTCCAGCACGTGAGTCAGGTCGCCGATGGCGTCGACACCGGCCATGCGGGCGCCACCCTTGAGGGTGTGTACTTCCCGCTGCAGGACAGCTGCAACCTCACGATCCGATGGATCTTCGCTCCAGGCATGTAACGAGCTGCCGGTGGAGTTGATCAGGTCATAGGCTTCCTCGAGGAAAATGCCTACCAATTCAGGATCAAGGTGTGAAAGGTCTGTGGCCTGTAATTCGTCTTCCGCAGTGGTCTCTTCTGGTGCCTCGTCAGTCTCGGGCAGCGGCAGCTCCTGGTCTTCGGACACGTCTACGGTGTCAGAGAGGCTGACGTCGGTGACCGGCCGTGAGCCCCGTGCGGTATCGATGTAGGCGTGGATCTCGGCAATCAGATCCGGTGCCGGCCTTGGTGGCTCCTGGGTTTCCAGGGCCTCTACCATGCCTGCCAGACGGTCATGGCAGCGGAACAGCAGATCAGACAGGGTATCGGTGACGGCAAACCTCTGCTCGGTCAGTCCCTCGAACAGGTTTTCAAGTTCATGGGACAGGTCGCCCACCGAGGGGATGTCGGCAAGCCGTGCACCGCCCTTAAGGGTATGCAGGTCACGCTGCAGCAGGCGCAGGATGTCCAGGTTGCCGGTGTCTTCGCTCCAGCTCTGCAAGGCATCGGCGGTGCTGTTGATCAGGTCGCGGGCTTCCTCGAGGAAGATTTCTGCCAGTTCCTCGTCAATATCGCTGTCATCCGAGGACAGTTCCGGCAGCGGTGGCTGCTCGCTCTCGGCGGGTTCGGGCGCACCCTGGTCCAGTTCTTCCAATTCGAGGCTGAGGTCGATTTCTTCCAGATCCTCGGTGAACTGCTGGTCAAACTCGCTTGGTTCCTGGCTGACTTGTGATGACGCGCTGGTCAGTTCGTCGAGTTCTTCGATCAAGCCGTCGCTGGGTTCGGTGGCGAGACCGGCAGCCACTTGATCCATCAGGTTGATCAGTTGTTCCTGGGCTGGGCGAACGGTGGCGAAGAAGTCGTCGCCCGGTGTCAGCTGGTTTTCTGCGACCGCCGTGTAGGTGCGGGTCAGGGCAGCGGCCAGGTTGGCCACATCCGTCAGGCCGGCATCAGATGCTCCCTGAGTCAGTTGTTCCAGTTCCTCACGCAAGGTGGCCAGTGAGTCGGTGCGCTCCGGGTGCTGTGCCCAGTCGTCGAGGATCGATTCAGCGTCCAGAACAATGTCCAGACCTTCACCGAGGAACAGCTGAACGAGTTGCGTTGGAGCCTGCTCAGACTGCTGCTGGTCGTCAGACATGGCATGTGAAAGCAGGGTTTGCTGGCTGATCTGTTGCAGTCTTGCCAGATATTCATCGGTGCCCTCGAGCGACCCTTGCGGGTTGCTTCTGAGTTGGGCCAGGCCTTCGGTCAGGTAGCGGCTGGCCTGTTCGATCAGTTCCAGAACGTCCCGGTCCGCACGTTTGTTCTGGGCCCTGGACTCTTTAACAAAGCGTTCAAGCGGCGTAATAACCTCGGCAATCGGGCCGATACCGGCAGTATGGGCGCTGCCCTTGAGGGTGTGGAGGGCCCGGGAAAGGTCATCGGTGTAGGCGGCCGAGGTCTTGTCACCGGCTGCGGCCAGATAATCCTTGAGGGTTTGCAGGTGGGTTTCGGTTTCGTTCTCGAAAATCTCGAGAAGAACGGGATCGACGTCCTGATCTGGCTCACCGGCGCCCGCATCGAATTCCGGTTCGGCGTGTTCCAGACCGGTATCCTGGGCTGTCTGGCCTTCATCACCTATCTCGGCTTCCGCCGGGGGCATGGAGGTGGCGTCTGGAATCTCGCCGTTGGCCAGGGCGGTTGCCCGGGCCTGCATGACCGAGGTATCGACGCTGGCGGGGCGACGTTGCTCGAAATCAGACACCAGGGCAGGGACGGCGTCGGTCACGTCCTGAACCAGTTGTGCCACGTCGTCGTTCATGAAAATGCTACCGTCGATAACCCGGTTGAGCATGTTTTCCACAGACCAGGCCAGTTCGCCGATCACCTCGGCACCCACCATCCGGCCACTGCCCTTCAGGGTGTGGTAGGCGCGGCGCACTTCCGCCAGGGCGGTGCGGTCGTCGTGCTGGCGCAACAGCATCGGCAGGTATTCGCGGATGGTGTCGAGCACTTCCCCGGCTTCTTCGATGAAGATTTCCAGAATCTCATCGTCGATCAGGTCATCACTGTCACCGGCGTCGGTGGCGGCCGGCTGTGCAATCTCTTCCGACAGAGACTCATCCGGTTGCGCAGATTCGGGAACAGAACTGGTCTCAGGCTGCTCTGCTGGTGCGGGGGCTTCGTCTGCCTCGGCCCGGCGAGTAGTGGCCAGGGCTTCGGCCCGCTCGATCAGTTCGGCAACGTCACCGCTGCTGTGGCCATCCCTGAATTCGTTAATCAGTGATGGAATTCGGCTGTTAACTTCGTCGACCAGCGCAAACAGGTCGTCACCGGGCTTGATGGTCTGATCGATCACCCGGTTCAGCAGGTTCTCTACCGACCAGGCCAGTTCGCCGATACTGGAAGCCCCTACCAGACGGCCACTGCCTTTAAGCGTATGGAACGCCCGGCGCACTTCGGTCAGTGCCTCACGATCGTCGTGGCTCTGGCGCAGGCGGGGGTAGAATTCATGGATGGTCTGGAGAACCTCTTCGGCCTCCTCCACGAAAATGCCCAGAATTTCGTCATCGACCAGCTCGTCATCCGATGCCTTGGCCACATCTGGCGTCTCGCCTGGCTCCTGAACTTCCACAGTCGGCACGGAGGTGGATTCGGACGCCTGCTGGTCGAGGTTCCAGGTTGGCTCCTGTCCTACCGGGAAACCAAGCCCTGCCAGGCTGTCTTCGGCCACTCTCAGAATGGAGTCGTTATCGCTGATGCCTTCCGCCAGGCGCTCCAGATAATATTCGATACTGGTGACGGCATCGGCCAGGGTGTCCAGCTGTTTCCAGTCAGGCACCTGCTTGTTACTCAGCAGGACATCGGAAACGTAACGCTCAGCCGAGGCCAGCATGTCTGCCACGCGATCCAGCGGTACCAGGCTCAGCCCGCCGCGAATGCTGTGCAACAGGCCGGGAACATGGTCGATTTCCCGGGTATCCCATTGTGAGGCAATGAAGTTGACGATGGCCGACTTGACCTGTTCGAGGGTGTTGCGCGACTCCCGGAGCAGGGCTTCACTGGCGTCGCCCAGCTCGAGACTGCCCATGTTGGGGCGTTCGCCATCCTGGCTGCCCGACTCAACGTCAGTCCGTCGGTCACTGTCCAGGCCGGCAAGGCTGGCTTCGACATAGAGCAGTGCCCCGGCGATGTCCATCAGGGTGCCATCGTCGGCGGGCTCGGCCTGGCCACACAGTTTTTCGACCAGTTCAACCTGCTCGGTTACCACCTTGCGGGGGATGCCGAGGCCCAGAACGGCCAGGGTATTGGCAACCTGGCGAAGGCCCGGCAGCAGCTCGTCAAGCTCGGTGTTCTGACGCAGTTCGGCCCGCACGAACAGATCGAGCTGATCTTTCAGGCGGGCCAGCTCCTCGTTCAGGGCGCTGACAACAGAATGGATGGCATCACGGCCCGGGCCGGACACGCGGGTGCGGGCCGCGTCCACGTCGTCTTCGGACGGTAACGCGCTGGTTAGCTGATAGGCGTCCCGGAGTGCATTGACCTGCGGGCTGTCCAGGTCACGGGCACGTGCCACGTAATACAGCAGGTGCTTGAACAGGGCTTCCGGTACTGGTTGCTGCAAAATATCGGCGTGCTCGTCGGTCAGCCGTCGAATCTCGGCGTCCAGTTCCCGTAACAGGGATTTAACGGCGGTATTGACCGGGTTCACGTTGGCCCGAAGGGTCTCGACAAAGGCGCTGGCGGCTTTCCAGAGTTCACCGCGGGGTGTTTTCTGGCACAGGCGGATCAGGCGCTGGATGACCTTTTGCATGTAATCGAAATGGGCGGCCAGGTCGGCCTCCCGGACCACGCCGGCAAGGGCAAACTGATACATCTGCCGCAGCTTGCGCAGGTGGCCGAGAACCTTGGGGTCATGCAGTCGTTCGGAGACTTTGCTGCTTACCCGGATCCGGGATGGGCTGAGATCCGGTTTGAACAGTGAGGTGTCCGACAGAAGGGCTTCGCCCCGGGCGGCCCGGAGATCGTTCAGCAGCGGCAGCAACACCATCGGAAAATCGTCACGACTGCTGCCGAGGTGTTCGAGGTACTGGGGCAACTGCAGGATGGCCTGCATGAGGACATCAACGGCTTCGTCAACATTGGTGACGGTTTCGTTCAGGATGGCCTGGGTCAGCTTTTCCATCTCTTCGGTCAGCAAGGCCGCACCGTAGAGTTCCACCATCTGCAGGGTACCGTGTACCTGATGGAGGTAGTTCAGGCAGAAGCGCAGGCGCGCGGTATCGTCACGATTATCGACGTACGCTTCAAGTGCATGCTGGCCCTGGGTCAGCGTGTCCTGTATTTCGCCCCGAACCCAGTCGAGGGCGATACTGTCATGGTGATTGCCCATAACCACTCCGGTTATTCTTCGTCGGACTGACGTTTGATCCACGCCAGCACATGTTCCGAGGGAAGCCTCTGCAGGCCCGGTGGCTGCCAGTCGGTCAGTTCACCCTGGCCAAGCACCAGTAACCCCCCCGGTGCCAGACGCTCTGCTAGCCGTTTGACAATTTCCCGCCGGCGCCAGCGGCGGAAGTAAATCAGCAGGTTCTGGCAGAAGATAATGTTCATGCCGTGCATCGGTGCCTTGTCCAGGTCCAGGACATTGAGCCTGGTAAAACAGACGCGGTCACGGATGCTGTTTACAATCTCAACGGTATTCCGTTCTGATGGACGGAAATACCGGGCTTTCATGTCTTCGTCCATGCCCAGCAATTTGCGGGCATTGAACTGGCCCTGGCGTGCCTTTTCGATGGCGGGCAGGCTGATGTCAGAGCCAGTGACGCCAAACAGGGGCTGCAGTGCCAACTGCCCCATGCATTCATTGAGGATCATCGCCAAGGTGTAGGGCTCTTCGCCGGTTGAACAGCCAACACTCCAGGCTTCCAGGGCACGTTTTCTGAACTGTTCCCGGGGGCGGGTCAGAACATAGTCTGCAACCAGCCGGAAGGCGTCAGGGTCCCGGAAAAACCGGGTTTCCTGAACCGTCAGACGATCAACCAGTGTTGCCCATTCCCTGACGGCATCCGGGCCGTTAACGATTTTCTCGTAATAGGCCTGATAGCTGCTGCAGCCGATTTCCCGCATTCGTATACCCAGATTGGTTTCCAGGAACGAACGGCGTTCGGCCGTCAGGGTGATGCCGGTGCGATGCTCCAGCAGGGTCTGCCACTGGCTGAACTGCGCCTCATCCATATCCGGGAGTCGGCGCAGTGCCCAAATGCCTTCGGCGGGTGACAGTTGGTTATGCATCTGAGCCATAAACCGTCATTCGCCCCGGGCCGGTGATCAGCTGACCACCGGAACGTCGTTGTCTTCCTCTTGCTCCTGATCTGCAAGCTCTTCGTCTGGCAGGGTGAAGCCGGCAACGGAGGACCGCAGTTCAGACGCCATCTCGGCCAGGTTACCGATAGACTTCGCGGTTGCGTTGGTACCGGACGAAGTCTGCGAGGTGATTTCCTGGATGACGTTCATCGTGTTGGAAATGTGCGCCGCAGAGGACGACTGCTGGCGGGCCGCGTTGGAGATGTTCTGGATCAGTTCCGCCAGAGACATGGATACGTTCTCGATTTCCTCGAGGGCGATACCCGCGTCCTGAGCCAGGCGGGCACCACGGACCACCTCGGCGGTGGTGTGTTCCATGGAGATAACGGCTTCGTTGGTGTCAGACTGGATCGTCTTAACCAGCGCTTCGATCTGCTTGGTCGCTGCAGAAGAACGTTCCGCCAGGCGCTGAACTTCGTCCGCAACCACCGCGAAGCCCCGGCCCGCGTCACCGGCCATGGAGGCCTGGATGGCTGCGTTCAGGGACAGGATGTTGGTCTGGTCGGCGATGTCGTTGATCAGGGATACGATGTCACCGATTTCCTGGGAGGACTCACCCAGGCGCTTGATCCGCTTGGAGGTTTCCTGGATCTGCTCACGGATGTTGTCCATGCCGCGGATGGTGTTCTGTACCACTTCCGCGCCTTTCTTGGCGATCGCAACCGACCGCTCCGCAACCGCTGAGGATTCGGCGGCGTTGGAAGATACCTGGTCGATGGACACCGCCATCTCGTTAACCGCGGCAGAGGCGCCGGCAATTTCCTGGGCCTGGTGCTCGGATGCATCGGCCAGGTGCATGGCCGTGGCCTGGGTTTCCTGGGCGGCTGAGGCTACCCGTACCGCCGTGCCACGAATCGCCTGTACCAGTCCACGCATCTGGTCGATCGCGTAGTTGATGGAGTCCGCGATGGCACCGGTGAAGTCCTCGGTTACCGTGGCCTCGGTGGTCAGGTCACCATCCGCCAGGTCGGCGAGTTCGTCCAGCAGTCGCAGGATCGCGTTCTGGTTCTGTTCATTCTGCTCCTGAGTCGCAGAAAGTCGAGCCTGGGCATCGCGATACAGGGCCACACCGATGATGACCACGATCGCCACCATGGCTGCCAGCAGGAAGAAGGCCAGGGTCGGGCTGATGAAGCGGGAGCTGGACTGACGGGCAAAACCGTCGGCCAGAACGGAGAGCTCAGACAGCAGGATCTCGGAGTTCTGGAAGATGTCACTGGCAGCGGTACGAACCTTGAAGAGGTCGGGAGAGGCTTCAAGGATCGCATCAACGTTCTGGGAAACGAATTCGAACAGCTCGTCTACCGCCTCCAGGCCGTAGATAGCGTCTTCATCGGCTACCCTGGAGATGCCCATGGCGGGGTTGCCGTTAAGCTGACCGTCCAGTACCCGGCCAAACAGGCTGGCGTCACGGCCGAAACGGTCAGCGGCGATAACCGCGTCTTCGTCACCGGACAGTACGTTGTTGACAGAACGCACGATACGCTCTGCCAGCAGCGACTGGCGCTGTGCCAGGGCGATCTGCTCCGCCGGAGCGTTGTTGTCCAGCAGGATCTGTACGATGTCATCGTACTCCACCTGCAACTGGGGAATGGTTTCGTTCAGGGTCCGGGCTACTTCGTGCAGGCCAAGTACCGCATCCCGGGTAGACAGGATGCTGTCGGCGTTGTCCCGAACCGTGTTCCAGTTCTGCTGAACGCCACTGCGCTGGGCCATTTCACTGGCAGGCAGGCCGGTGGCCGGATTACCTTCTGAGACGAATGACCAGAGCTGCTGGAAGTCATCCCGGGAGCGACGAAGCTGGTCGAAGGCTTCGGCGGTACCGCCGGCGGCCTCGGTGGCGTTCTTCGCGATCTCCTGGGAGAGCACCCGCATTTCGGCGGTGTTGGCGATGTATTCCTGGTCGTTCTGGCTATCCCTGTTAATAATGAACAGGACCACAACGAGCAGGACGGTGAGTGCAATCAGCGCAGCGATCAGGCCGGCAACCAGTCTGTTGCCCCCCTGTCCCATGCTGAGTCTTCCGGCTCTGTTTTTCATTTTCTGGCTCCCGGCCTCTTTCTTTCTGGAAATGGCAAGTTTTTGTAACGGGTTTCAGACGGTCAGGGTGATGTTCCTGCCAGTGCTCACACCCTTACCACTGTGCGACATCGAGAAAACGCTCATCTTCCACCAGATCGGCGGCAGAGAACACTTTCCAGACCTCCTCGTTGCGCTCATAACCTCCGGTCACGAACGGACGAATGCTGTCGGGTACTCCCTCGGGAGTCGCCCTGAAACTGTCTTTTGCAAAGTACTGCATGCCCAGCACGGAATCGACCACCAGGCCGCTGAATACGTCGCCTTCCTCAATGACCAGAACCCGACGCTCGCGCATACTGCGGGAGGATCGGGGAACATCGAAGAAGCCAGCGAGATCAACCAGGGGCAGAAGGCGGCCGCGAACATTGGCAGCACCCATCAAAAACGAGCGAACCCCCGGGATATGAGTAAACCGGGGGACGTGCAGGATTTCGGTGACTTCACCCATGGGTGCGACATAGCGCTCACCCGCCAGAACAAAACCGATGCCGTTCCAGAGTTCAACGGCCTCCTGTTGTTCCGGAAGGCCGGCGGCTAATGACCGGCTGCGCTGGGCGATATCCGTCAGAACGGCGAAAGGGGCGGCCTGGGCGGACATGCTTACTCCACGGTTAGGGATCAGGCAATCAGGCTGTTGATTGTTTTGATCAGGTCATCTTCGTTAACCGGCTTGACCAGGTAACCCTTGGCGCCCTGGCGGGTTCCCCACACGCGGTCGGTTTCCTGATCCTTGGTGGTAACAATCACAACCGGAATGGACGCGGTTTCTGGCGCGCGGGTCAGCTGGCGGGTGGCCTGAAAGCCATTGAGGCCAGGCATGACCACGTCCATCAGAACCAGGTCCGGGGTTTCTGCGCGGGCTTTGGCCACGCCGTCCGCACCGTTGTCGGCGGTCAGCACTTCGTGCTTGTGTTTTTCCAGGATGGTGGAAATTTTTTTAACTTCTGTTGGCGAGTCGTCAACAATCAGAATGCGGGCCATGTTTTCCTCGATAATTACTGGTGTCAGCAGGTTTACTGTTGCGCCTGTGGAATGTACTGGCGAATAGTATTGAGCAGCTCATCCTTGCTGAACGGTTTGGTCAGATACTGGTCCGAGCCAACGATCCGGCCTTTTGCCTTGTCGAAAAGGCCGTCCTTGCTCGAGAGCATGATAACCGGCGTCTTTTTGAAAGAGGAATTGTTCTTGATAAGTGCGCAGGTCTGGTAGCCATCCAGTCGGGGCATCATGATATCAACAAAAATGATGTCCGGCTGGGAATCGGCAATCTTGGCCAGAGCGTCAAAGCCGTCAGTGGCGGTGATGACCTCACAACCGACCTTTTTGAGAAGGGTTTCTGCGGTGCGACGAATGGTTTTGCTGTCGTCAATCACCATAATCTTCAGATTCTCGAAGTTGTCATCCATTGTCCAACTGCCTTGCGCTCTAGCGACTGTCGTTATTTTCAAACGGGGGTTTTAACACAAACCTTAAGGTTGTTCTATAAACCCCGCTCATTTATAGAGTATCGATGGCCGGATAAAAAGTATTAGTTTGTGACCAAATGTACTTCTGCCTGTGCCGTCACGGATTTAACTGTGGATTTCACCGGGTGCAATCAAGGCTCGGGTACAATACCATTTCCAGCATAGCACTTTATCGCTGGTTCGCTCTGCTGACCGGTTCGTGTTTTCACATCGAAATTCCAGGAGACTCTGATGACAGTCCGGCTCGGGATCGTGATGGATCCTATCGAAGACATCAGCTTCAAGAAAGACAGTTCGCTGGCCATGTTACTGGCGGCGCAGAAACGCGGTTGGCAGATCGAGTATATGGAACAGCACGATCTGTATCTGGCGGGTGGCCAGGCCCGTGCCCACACCCGCGATCTCACCGTGCATATGGACCCGGAAAACTGGTTCAGCTATGGCGCCAGCCAGGATCGGGCCCTGGGTGATCTGGATGTTATTCTGATGCGCAAGGATCCGCCGGTGGATCGCGAGTTCCTGATGGCCACTTATATATTGGGGGCTGCTGAGCAACAGGGTGCGCTGGTGGTCAATCCGGCGGCCACGCTGCGGGATTGCAACGAGAAGCTGTTTGCCACCCAGTTTGAGGACCTCACGCCGCCGTTGATCGTCACCCGTTCCTCCCAGCGTTTCCGGGAGTTCTATGCTGAGCATGGCGACATCATCATGAAACCCGTGGATGGCATGGGCGGCCGGTCGATTTTCCGGGTCAGGGAAAACGATGCGAACCTTGGGGTGATCATTGAAACCCTGACCAACCATGGCGCCCACCAGGCGATGGCGCAGAAATTCATTCCGGAAATCACCGACGGCGACAAGCGGATTCTGCTGATCGAGGGCGAGCCGGTGCCTTACGCCCTTGCGCGAATTCCATCCCAGGGTGAAAATCGCGGCAACCTGGCGGCCGGGGGGCGTGGAGAGGGGCGCGAACTGACCGCGCGGGATCGGGAAATCTGTGCCCGCGTAGCGCCGGTGATCAAGGAAAAAGGGCTGATGTTTGTCGGGCTGGATGTGATCGGCGATTACCTCACCGAAATCAATGTCACCAGCCCAACCTGTATCCGCGAGCTGGATGCGGCCTTTGGCATCGACATTGCCGGCATGCTGATGGATGCCATTGATCGGCGCCTGGGCCGGAGCTGAGTCAGGCTTCCTCCAGGCACGTGCAGATAAACTATCAGGAAAGGTAATGGCAGTTCAGGTAAGCGATTTCGACCGGTTGTCCTTCACGCTGTTCATGGCGCTGGCGGTGCATGCCATTGTGGTTCTGGGCATTACCTTTGCTCCGGAGTCTCCCCGTTCGTCTGCCCAGACCATGGAGATTACGCTCTCGCAGTTTGATGATGAGCAGGCTCCGGATGAGGCGGATTTTCTGGCCCAGACCAGCCAGCGGGGTAGTGGCACGGAAGAAGAGGCCATGGAGATGACCACGCCGGAACCTGCGGAAATCAGCCAGCCCGAAATGGCCCAGGTGCAGCCTGAGCTCCAGACCACCACACAACCGCAACCCCGGGAAGAGCGTGCGGTGGTCCAGACCGAAACGACGGCGAGCCGGCAGGTAGAGCAGCCCGAAGACCGGTCAGAGCCTGAGCCGGAACCGTTGCCACGCAGTGAGCGCAAAAGCCTGATGGAGCGGAGCCTGGAAATTGCCAGCCTGGAAGCCCGGTTTGATGCCCAGCAGCAAGCCTATGCTCGCAAGCCAAGGGTCATGCGGGTGACGGCGGCCTCCACCCTCAGGTCAAGCAATGCCTGGTACGTTCAGAACTGGGTAAACAAGGTTACCCGGGTGGGCAACATCAATTATCCGACTGAAGCGAGGCAGGCCGGAATCTACGGAAATCTGCGTATGCTGGTTTCTCTGCGCAAAGATGGCACAATCAAGGAAGTGGCGATACTCCAGTCGTCCGGCAGCACGGTACTTGATGATGCCGCCATTCGCATTGTGCGCATGGCCGCGCCCTTTGCACCCTTCCCGGAAGAGATGCAGCAGGAAGTGGACGAACTGGAGATCATACGTACCTGGTCGTTCCAGCAGCGGGGGCTTACATCCGGATGACAGCGTCCAAGCAAACCGACGGTAATCTCAGGCATCACTTTCTGGTGGCGTCACCGTGGCTCGCCGACCCCCGTTTCCATGGCGGTGTTATTTACCTCTGTGAGCATTCCGAAGAAGGGGCCCTGGGGCTGATGATCAATCAGCCTCTGGATATCCACCTGGGAGAAATCCTCGAGCAGCTGGACATGCATGGCGGTGAGTTGGACCTGCCGGTGTTCACCGGTGGCCCGGTGCAGCCGGAACGGGGTTTTGTGCTCCACTCGCCTGGCCAGCAATGGCAAAGTACGGCACTGGTGACCGATGACGTTCTGCTCACCACCTCCCGGGATATTCTGGAAAGTATTGGTCGCGATGAGGGACCGGATGAGTTTCTGGTGGCTCTGGGTTACTCAGGCTGGGGTGAAGGGCAGTTGGAAGAAGAACTCGGCAGCAACGCCTGGCTGACCTGCCCGGCGAGCACCGATATCCTGTTCCGGACACCGGTCAGCCAGCGTTATGAAGCGGTACTCAGGTTGATTGGTGTCGATCTGAACCAGCTCAGTGATTCGGTGGGCCATGCCTGAACAAGGTAACCGTCGGCTGCTGGCCTTTGATTTCGGAACCCGTCGCATCGGTGTCGCTTCCGGTCAGGAACTGCTCGGCACCGGCCAGCCCCTGGCCATGATCCCGGCGAGGGACGGTATCCCGGACTGGCAGCAGGTCGAGAAACTTCTGGCGGAATGGCAGCCGGATGTCGTACTGGTCGGGTTACCGCTGAATATGGATGATACCGAGAACGACATGTGTGCCCGGGCCCGCAAATTTGGCAAGCGCCTGCACGGTCGTTTTCATGTGCCGGTAGAGATGGTGGATGAGCGACTGACCAGCTTTGAAGCCAAGGGCGATGTGATGGCTGCCGGTGGCAGCCGTGATTTTGGTCGCCATGGGGTGGATGACCGTGCCGCAGTACTGATATTGGAAACCTGGTGCCGGGAACAGGCCGGCTGATCTGACTGATGAGGCTCTGATGACCGCATTGATGGATATCAACCAGTTGCTGGATGAACTGGAAACCGGGTTACGCCGGATTCTTGAGCAACGTGGTATCGACAACCCTGTGTTGATTGGCATTCGCACCGGTGGCGTTTGGCTGGCCGATGTCATTGGCAAGCGCCTGGGTATAGATCAGCCGTTTGGTGAACTGGATATCTCCTTCTATCGGGACGACTTCAGTCGCATTGGCCTGAACCCGAAAGTGAAGCCCTCCAGCCTGCCTTTTGACACCGAAGGCCGTGACATCATCCTGATTGATGATGTGATCATGAGTGGGCGAACCATTCGAGCCGCGATGAATGAGATCTTCGATTACGGTCGTCCTGCCAGTATCATACTGGCCACCTTGATTGATCTGGGTGCCCGGGAGCTGCCGATTCAGCCCGATGTGGTCGGCCACTCCCTGGCGCTGGAAGCGCATCAGCGCGTCAAGTTGCGCGGCCCCGAGCCGTTGCGCATCGAACTTCAGGACTCCGGGCAGTAACACCCCCAATTGACGACAGGCGAGCCATGACCGCAAACGATCCCTCCCCGAACCACTTGCAGCTGACCCGGGATGGTCAGTTGCGGCATTTTCTCACTTTGGACGGCCTGGGCCGGGAGCTGCTGACCGACATTCTGGATACCGCCGATTCCTTTATCGAAGTGGGTGAGCGCAGCATCAAGAAGGTGCCGCTGTTGCGGGGCCGGACCGTCGTTAACCTGTTCTTCGAATCCAGTACCCGCACCCGCAGTACCTTTGAGCTGGCCGCCAAGCGGCTGTCTGCCGATGTGCTGAACCTGGACATCAACACGTCGGCCACCTCCAAAGGGGAATCCCTGTCAGACACCCTGCTTAACCTGGAGGCCATGGCCAGCGACATGTTCGTGGTGCGGCATTCCCAGAGCGGGGCGCCGCACTTTATCGCCGAAAGCGTGACACCGGGCGTGGCCATCATCAATGCGGGCGATGGCAGGCATGCCCACCCCACCCAGGCGATGCTCGACATGCTCACCATTCGCCAGCACAAGGGGCGTTTTGAAGGCCTGAAAGTGGCCATTGTCGGCGACGTATTACACTCCCGGGTTGCCCGTTCCCAGATCCGGGCCCTGAACGAACTGGGCGCAGAAGAGGTGCGGGTGATTGCCCCCGGTACCCTGTTGCCCAGGGATGTGGAAGATCTTGGCTGCACCGTGGAATATGACATGGCCCGCGGCATGAAAGACTTGGACGTGGTGATCATGCTGAGGCTGCAAAAGGAGCGTATGGAAGGGGCACTGCTGCCCAGCGAGCGGGAATTCTACCGCCTGTATGGCTTGAATCAGGAGAAGCTGGCGCTGGCCAGGCCGGACTGCATTGTGATGCACCCGGGCCCGATCAACCGGGGTGTCGAGATTGAATCGGCGGTGGCGGATGGTCCTCAATCGGTGATCTTGAACCAGGTAACCAATGGTATTGCCATCCGGATGGCGGTCATGTCCATGGCGATGGGTGGGCAAATGGCAGAGCGACAGCAAAAACAGACAGACAGCGAGGGACATCGGGCATGAGTGGCAGCCAGCAAGATAACAGCACCAGCCTGGTGATTACCGGTGGCACCCTGTTCGATGCTCATGGGCAATTGACCGACAATCCCGGGCTGTTGGTTCGCGACGGAAAGATTGCCGCTGTCGGTTCTGAGGCGCAGCAGGCCGGTGTAGCCCGGAGTGTTGACGCCAGTGGCTGTGTGATTTCCCCGGGGTTTGTGGATTTGTGTTGCAACCTCCGGGAGCCCGGCAATGGTCAGAAGGGCAATATTGCCTCGGAAACCCGGGCAGCCGCCCACGGTGGTTTCACCACGGTCTGCGCCAGCCCGGAAACCTCTCCGGTCAATGATTCCAGCGCCGTGACCCATCTGATTCGCGAGGGGGCCGCTACCCGTGGTGTGGTGAATGTATTGCCTGTGGGAGCCATTACCCGTGGCCTGGAGGGCGACTTGCTCAGCGACATGGCCGGCCTGAAAAACGCCGGTTGCGTGGCGGTGGGTAATGGTTCCCGTGGCGTGCGCAATGCCCGGATTCTGCGCCGGTGTATGGCCTATGCCCAGACCTTCGATCTGACAGTGATGTTCAGCCCTGAGAACCAGGCCCTGGCCGCGGACGGCTACGCTCACGATGGTCAGGTGGCGACCCGCCTGGGCCTGCTGGGCATCCCGGAAGTGGCGGAGACGGCTGCGGTTATGGAAATGTTGTTGCTGGCAGAAGAAACCGGCGTGCGGCTGCACTTGAGCCAGTTATCTTGCGGACGCAGCGTCGAGATGCTGGCGGACGCCCGGAAGCGGGGCATCCAGGTGACTGCGGATGTCGCCATGCATCAGCTGGTGTATACCGAAGACGCCCTGGCAGGCTTTGACAGTCGTTTTCACGTGCGCCCGCCCCTGCGTTCCGAGGCCGACCGTCAGGCGCTGTTGGCAGGCATTCGCGAGGGTGTGATTGATGCCATTGTAAGCCAGCATCAGCCCCACGACAGCGCCGCCAAGCAGGCACCACTGCCGGCCACCGAGCCTGGCCTGTCCAGCATCGAGAGCGTGTTGTCCCTGGGGTTGGGGTTGGTGGCGGCTGGTGAGCTTGAGATGCCTGATCTGCTGTCTGCGCTGACCCTTGGTCCATCCCGGGTTTTGGGCCGGGAATGGGCGCTGGCTGAGGGTGTGGCGGCAGACCTGTGCATTTTCGACCCCAAAGGCCATTGGGTACCGTCCCCATCTACCCTGGTGTCAGCCGGACACCATGCCCCCCGTTTCGGATGTGAGCTGCCGGGGTTAATGAAGCTGACGCTGGTTGGCGGACGGACCGCCTGGCAATAGTGACACTGCTGAAAATGCGGCAGAGGTTGGCCAACCTCTGTCGACGCCATCACAGATTACCCTGTTTTTGCTGAAAAACTCTTGAAGAGAGGCACCTGAGCCAACGTATTCTATGGCTCGGCCACTTATGGTCATCAAAAGGACGACGGAAAATGCCGGCGGCCTGCTGTGCCGGTGTCCGACAATAATAATTCAGGAGTCATCCCGTGAAATCAGTCAGTTTATCCCGCCGTATTGCCATGGCGGCTGCTTTGTGCGCCACCCTGGTTACCCCTGCTCTGGCGAAAGCCGAAACCGAGATTCTCGAGCGCAGCTTTTGCGTGTTTGATCCCGTGGGCGCCAACGGCCCGCTGTTTGCCATTACCAAAGAGTTCCAGCCGGTCGCCATGCAGCGAGGCATCAGGCTGAACCTGCGGGCTTACACCGATGAAAAGGTTGCCGCCGAGGACTTCAAGGCGGGCCAGTGCGACGCAGTGCTGCTCACGGGCACCCGCGCCCGTGAGTTCAACAAATTTACCGGCAGCCTGGAGGCCATGGGTGCCGTCCCTGGCGAGCAGGAAATGCGCCTGTTGTACAACACCCTGAGCCAACCCCAGGCACGCCAGTTCCTGGTTGAAGGGCCCTACGAGGTGGCCGGTGTATTCCCCGGTGGTGCTATCTACCTGCACACCCGTGATCGCAACGTCGACTCGGTTGAAAAGCTTCAGGGTAAGCGTATCGCCACCCTCGACTATGACAATGCGTCGGTACGCATGGTTCGTCATGTCGGCGCGTCAGTGGTGGGTTCCAATTCCGCTAATTTCGCTGGCAAGTTCAACAATGGCAGTGTCGATCTGGCCTATGCGCCTGCCGTGGCCTATCAGCCATTGGAGTTGTACAAGGGCGTCAACGAAAAGGGCGGTGTTTTCAAGTACGCCTTGGCATATATGAACTTTCAGGTGATTATCCATACCGACCGTTTCCCGGATGATGCCGGTCAGATGGTGCGCGATGAATCGATCAAGCGGATTGATCAGGCCTACGAGATCATCGCCGAGGCAGAAGCTGGCATTCCCGAAGAGGTATGGATGCACCCGCCCCAGGAAGATGTGGCCGAGTACGACCGGATGCTGCGCCAGGTGAGGCTGTCTCTGCTGGAGGATGGCGTGTATGACGAGCGTGCGATCAAACTGATGCGTGCCATTCGTTGCCGGGTGGACGGTTCGCGTTCGGAGTGTGCGTCTTAAGTCTGAAGGGCGTTGCTGGGCCTGTCAGGCAGGAGCTGGCCCGCCGGTTGGCGGGCCGGATCCGGTTAACGGATCGCGTCTTTCAGGGCCTTGCCGGCCTTGAATCCGACGGTCTTGCTGGCGGGGATCTGGATGGTGGCGCCGGTTTGAGGGTTGCGGCCTGTGCGAGCCTCGCGGGAGCGAATGCTGAAGGTGCCGAAGCCAATGAGCGTGGTGTCTTCACCCCGGGCCGCTGCTGCAGACAGCTGATCGGTAAAGGCGTTGATAACTTCGCTGGCTTTTTCCCGGGTCAGGCCGGTTTTATCGGCAATGGCGGCGGCAAGCTCTGGTTTGCGCATCGGATACTCCTGTTTGATTTCGTTCTGATTATTGTGTTTGACCGCAAGGCAGACCCTGCGGTTGAAGCAATCTATAGTGGCTTTGGCCGAAATGTGCAAACCCTGTTCGGTTACGAACTGTGGCCGCAGGCGTCATTTGCGGGGTTGGTCTCATAAACCGGAGCCCGGTTTGGTCATAATGCATGGTCGGTTACAGGATGTAACAAAACGATTCTGGCGGCGCCAGGCGCTGATGTTTTCTGAATAACACAAGAATAAAAAGGTGTTGATGCTATGAATGATTTCCGCAAAGCCGGTTCCGGAATTCGTGGGCTGGTGGCCGCTGTTGGTGCCAGCCTGGTACTCACCGGTTGTGGTGCCGTCAACCACATGATCTACAAAACCACCGGTGATGTGATGCAAGGGTTCTCGCGCAATCACACGGTGCCTTACCTGCTGGAATCGGATGACCTGGCCATGGGTTGCTCCATGAGTGAGGCGACAGCCCCACTGCTGATGTCGTTTGGCCGCGTGACCCGCGAACCGGACCAGCTGGCGGTTATGTTGTACCTCTCGGCGGGCGGTTGTGCGGAGGAGCAGGCCCGGGAGCATGAACTGGCTGCGGAGCGGGCAATGTATTCCATGAACGCCGGTGAGGCCCAGGATGCGATGATCCGGCAGAAACGGGCCCATACCCAGGCGGCGAAGCGTTACCTGAAGGGCTGGCAGCATCACCACGCCCATTACGGTGATCCGGATGGCGGGGAATGCCCCAAGTTCAAAGACGATCTGGATGAATTCATTTACCTGGCTGGCTTGTTGTCCGGGTTGCAGGCATTGAATGCCCAGATACAGGCATCGTCCTCAATTGGTGTGCCGTTCAACACCGGTTCCGTGGTTGGCCGGGCGACCCAATGCCTGGACAACAAGAAATGGTGGGGCGCACCGATGGGGCTGCGGGCAACGGTCTGGGCCATGATTCCGGGCACCCAGCCGGAAGGTGAAGACGCCTTTGAACGACTGGCTATCGCCAGCAAGCAGGGCGAAGAGGCGGGCGTCAGGCTCGGCCACGTTTTCCACGCGATCGCCGCAGTAAACAAGAACGACGAAGCCTTGATCAAATCGGTGATCCGGGACCACGCCGAATCGTTGAAGAATGACTCGTCCAGCGACCAGTGGCGGTTTGTTGATGCCATGGCCAGCAACATGCTGGTGGCCATTTCTGATCGTTTGTGGGTCGAGAACACCGGCCACCGGACCCCCATCGGTCAATTCGGCAGCTTCTGGGATGATCAGCGGGCGCCGGTCGAAACCATGGATCTGGATGATCTGCTGTAACTCCTTCAAATTCCAGGGTAGGTTTTATGACTAAGGGTGGTCTGCAACGTTCCGGGCTGGAATGGTTCTCTTCCTTGCCGGCGTGTCTGTTGCTGCTGGCTGTGGTGTTGTTCTCGACCAGCAGTGATATCCATAACCAGATGCTGCGCGGTGGTGAGCAGCTCTGGAGCGGATACTACAAACTCCGCATGGATCCGGTGCAACCGGAGTGCAACCCGGACCGGGATATTGAAGCTGCGGTTGCGGAGGAAATGGCGGCAGGGGCTCCAGACGATGACCCCATGGCGGCTTTGCTTGGTGCACATGACAAGGATCCGGCGGATGTCCGGCTGGCCATCGAGCGATCAGTCGGTGAGTGTCAGGCGGCCCATGCCAGCTATCTTGAGCTGCAGGATCAATTGACGCCCGGGGTGAAAGCCTATCGTGCGGTGGAATTGTTCGTGGCTGATCTGATCGCCTTCGGCCTGGCTGGCCAGCGTTATATCCTGGTGATTCTGGTGATGCTGTGTGCGGTTACCGCAACCCTGACCCGACACCACATCGCCATGCGGGCGATGGAAACCAGGCTCGATTACATCGTTTCCCATACCCTGCAGACCATTGCCAACGCCATGCTGCTGGGCTCCAGTGCCATCTTCCGGCAATCCAGCCTGGGTAGCAGTACTGCGGTTTCCGGTGAGGAGCTGATGCTCCACAATCTGTGGATTGTCGGTTTTGCCTGTCTCACCCTGGCCAGCCTGTATCGGCTGTTCCGGGTGCCCTCCAATCTACAGGAGGGTGGCCGGCTCGGGCAGGCCTTCCTTGCGGTGCCATTGTATACCGTCATGTGCCTGATCTCCGGCACTTATTTTGCGATGATCGGCCACTCCTCGGGTATTGGTATCTACCTGGGTAAGATGATGGAGCTGGCGGACATGTTCCTGAACGTTGGGCTGTACGTTTGGGTAGGCATGATGCTCAAGCAGACCCGTCTGGCGACCCTCGTGTTCAACGTATTCCGGCCCTGGCGCATGCCCCCGGAAATGCTGGCGGTTGTTGCCGTATTGGTGGCCGCTGTGCCGACGGCTTATACCGGTGCTTCCGGGATCTTTGTCATCGCAGCCGGCGCCGTGATTTACAGCGAACTGCGGGCCGCGGGCGCGAGACGGCACCTCGCCTTGGCCGCCACGGCCATGTCCGGTTCGTTGGGCGTGGTTCTGAGGCCATGCCTGCTGGTGGTGGTGATCGCCTACCTGAACCGGGAAGTGACGACCGACGAATTGTTCGGTTGGGGTATCTGGGTATTTGTCCTGACCGCGACCATGTTTGGTCTGGTGGCGATGTCGGTCAACCGGCAGAGCAAATTCGACCTGGCGCCGACCGCTCAGGCTTTCCCGGCCTCGTTCCGGGCACTCCGGCCACTGCTGCCCTACGTCCTGGTGATCGCCGGTGTTGTTCTGGTGTATCGATTCGCCCTGGACGTGAAGATGGATGAGTTCTCCGCGCCACGGTTGCTGCCGGTGATCATGCTGGCGATTCTGGTCTATGAGCATGTCAGTCTGAAGAAGCGGACCAGCCCGGAACCAGGGCAGGCTCGCCATCCGGGCCTCGAGCGCAGTATTCGTGGCGCAACCAACGATACCACCGCTGAAATCGGAGCACTGCTGTTGCTCCTTGGCTTGTCAGTCAGCATTGGTGGTGTCATCGAGCGTTCCCACATCATGGAAGCCTTCCCGCAGGCCTTCGATAGCGCCTGGTCTGCCATGTTGCTGATGGTGGTCATCCTGGTAATCCTGGGTATGATCATGGATGCTTTCGGTGCCGTGATTCTGGTCACTGCTACCGTAGCCACCATTGCCTATTCCAGTGGTATTCACCCGATCCACTTCTGGATGGTGACGCTGGTGGCCTTCGAACTGGGTTACCTGAGCCCACCGGTGGCGCTCAATCACCTGCTGACCCGTCAGGTGGTGGGTGAAGCCGAGGTGCTGGCTGCCCAGCGTGAGGGTGGCACCTTCTACCAGCGCCATGAGCGTATCATCATGCCGCTGATTGCCATGGGTATTTCCCTGCTGCTGGTGGCCTTCGTGCCGCTGTTGTTCTACGCCACCTGACCCGAGGGGCTTCGGCCCCTGCCAGTATCAGACAACAAAAAAGCGCCGTGCTCTCGCAGGGCGCTTTTTTTGTTGGGGCAGGCTCAACTGAGCTTCGGGCCCGCCTCGACGATGGCATCTGCCACATCGAATTTCTTGAAGTTATCCACGAACTGGGCAATCAGTTCCTGAGCCTTGCCGTCGTAGTATTCCGGGCTGGTCCAGGTGTTGCGTGGGTTCAGCAGTTCGGTGTCGACACCAGGGATGTGCTTGGGCACGTCCAGGTTCAGGGCGTCCAGATGCTCGGTTTCCACGTCGTCCAGGTCGCCATTCTGGATGGCGGCGATGATGGCTCGCGTGGTCGGAATGCTGAAACGCTTGCCTTCGCCGTAGGGGCCGCCGGTCCAGCCAGTATTGACCAGGAATACCTTGCTGCCGAACTCGTCGATCCGCTTCATCAGCAGCTCGGCGTATACGCCGGCCGGACGCGGGAAGAAGGGGGCACCAAAGCAGGTTGAGAAGGTGGACTTCAGCTTGGAAGACGAGCCCATCTCGGTTGAGCCAACCAGCGCGGTGTAACCACTCAGGAAGTGGTAAGCGGCCGCTTCACGGCTCAGGATGGATACCGGGGGCAGAACGCCAGTCATATCACAGGTCAGGAAGATGATGTGTGACGGCTCACCGGCGCGGTTCTCCAGAACCCGCTTCTCCACGTGCTCCAGCGGGTAGGCGCAGCGGGAGTTTTCGGTGAGGGATACATCGGTGTAATCCGGCTCACGGGTTTCCGGGTCAATCATCACGTTTTCAACGATGGCACCAAAACGGATGGCATCCCAGATGATCGGCTCGTTCTTCTGGCTCAGGTCGATGCACTTGGCATAGCAGCCACCTTCGATGTTGAACACGGTGCCAGGGCCCCAGCCGTGCTCGTCGTCACCGATCAGGAAACGGTGCGGATCGGCAGACAGGGTGGTCTTGCCGGTACCGGACAGGCCGAAGAACAGGCAGGTTTCGCCGTTCTCGCTGACGTTGGCGGAGCAGTGCATCGGCAGTACGTCTTTCTCGGGCAGCAGGAAGTTCTGTACAGAGAACATGGCTTTTTTCATTTCGCCGGCGTAGTGCATGCCTGCCAGCAATACCTTGCGCTTGGCAAAGTTGATGATCACGCAGCCATTGGAGTTGGTGCCGTCACGCTCGGGCACACACTCGAAGTTGGCGGCGTTGAGGATCTGCCATTCCTGCTTGTCGGCCGGGTTGTAGTCATCCGGGCGGATAAACAGGTTGCGGCCAAACAGGTTCTGCCAGGCGGTTTCCGTGGTCATTTTGACCGGCAGGTAGTGTTCGGGGTCAGAGCCGACGTGAACGTGGGAGACAAAACTGTCTTTTTCAGCAATGTAGGCTTCAACACGATCCCAGAGGGCGTCGAACTTGTCGGCGTCGAACGGGCGGTTGATCGGGCCCCAATGGATGTCGTCAGCGGTGCTGGGCTCCTCGACGATAAAACGGTCCATGGGAGACCGGCCGGTACGTTCGCCGGTGGTGACCACCAGGGAACCGTTGGCTGCCAGTTGTCCTTCATTTCTGGCCAGTGCCACTTCAACCAGTCTTGCTGTACTCAGATCATTATAAGTGTTGCTCACTTCGACCTCGCCCTCGGGATGTCTTCGTGATTGCTCAGGCCGTCCCCCCGAAAAAAATTGACGGAAATCTGAACAATCGGGTCAATTCAGGCGCGCTATTATGCCAGAGACGCCGGTAAAAAACGACTGCCCTGAAAGCCGCGCCAGATGCGGCTTCCGGGCAAGTTGAGTGACTGCTTAGTGTAACGTATGACCGGTGAAAAGGTGATCAATGTCATTTCTATTGAAGCGATAGTTTGCGTGACAGAACTGGCAGTCCATGTTGATGCTGCCCTGCTCGTCGAGGATGCTGTAACACTCGTCTTTGCCGATGGCCTCGAGGGCGGCGAGGGTGCGCTCCCTGGAGCAGCTGCAGCGAAAGGCCACCGGTTCGGGATCGAACAGCCGCACGGTTTCCTCGTGGAACAGCCGGTGCAGAAGGGTTTCGCTGTCGAGCGTCAGCAACTCTTCGGCCTCGACAGTGCGCGCCAGGTGATTGACCCGGTTCCACAAATCATCGTCTTCTTCGGTATGGCCCGGCAACCGCTGCAGCATCAGGCCGGCGGCGGTATCTTCGTTGGCGAACAGGAACAGGCTGGTGGCAATCTGCTCGGAGCGCTCGAAATACTCCTCCAGGCAGCCGGCCAACGTATTGGCTTCTCTGGGCACCACGCCCTGATAGCGTTGGCCCTGGTCCGGGGTGATGGTTATGGCCATGCGGCCGGTGCCCAGAAGTTCGTTCAGGGTATCGCCGGTAACGGCCTGATCGTCATGGCGGGCAAGGCCCCGGATATGGCGGTCGTGGCTGCATTCGGCCATCAGTGTGCGCAACGAGCCTTCGCCGGCCGCCTGCAAGGACAGGGTACCCTTGAACTTCAGGCTGCTGCTCATCAACACACTGGCCACCAGCGATTCGCCCAGTAACCGGCGAACAGATTCGGGGTAAGGGGCCTGGGTGCTGATGTCACTGAAACTGTTGCCCAGTTGAACCCAGGCACCCCGAACCTGGCTGTGTTCGAAAATGAAACGTTGGAATTGATCTCGGGATGCCATGGTGTCTCCTGACGCTGTCTGTGGGGTTGATGGTACTGCCCGCGCGGAAGGGTAATGTGAGGCGGGCGTACTGTTTACGAGCTTTGGTGTGATCCGGTTTTACAGGCCGTTCTGGTCCCGGAACCGCTGAATATCCCGGCGGTCTTTCTTGCTCGGCCGGCGGGCGGGTGGCAGTTGGGCTGCCTGCATGGTCTTGCGCTGCCAGGCCAGTTCTTCGCGTTTTTTTACGCTGTCATTGGTTTCGTGGTAAAGCTTCTGGGCCTCCGGAGCACCCCGGCGCCGGTCGCTGATCTCATCCACGATCACGATTTTTTCCTGCCAGCCCAGGCGCAGGGTTACTTTGGCGCCGGCTTCGACAATCTTGCCGGGCTTTGTGCGCTGGCTATTGTAGTGCACCTTGCCGCCTTCGATGGCTTCTTTTGCCAGGGAGCGGGTTTTGTAGAAGCGGGCGGCCCAGAGCCACTTGTCGAGCCGTACCTTTTGTTCGTCAGCGCTGGTTGCCGTCATATCTCCTCACCGGGTTGGCACCTGCCATCGTGCCTATGTATTAACCGGATTATAACCGGCCCGTCATCGGGATGGCAGGGGCTGTTGCGAACGCAGTGATGGCAGCACTTCATCAAAATGGCGAATGCCGGGGATCTCAGGGTGCTGTGCATTGGGTGCCTGGGTGCTGTCGGGCTCAAGAATGGCCAGGCATTGGCCGATGCCTGCCTGGCGGGCACTCTCCAGCACGGGAAAACTGTCGTCCACCATCAGGGTTTTGTCTTGCCGGTACGGGACTTTTCTGCCGAGGTCTCGCCAGAAATCCCGATCTTCCTTGGGTTTGCCGAATTCATGGCTGGAAACGATGGCATCCACATGTTGGTCCAGGCCGGTGCGCTCCAGTTTCAGCGCCAGGGGGTCCGGGTGGCAGTTGGTCACAATGACCGAGCGCAGTCCGGCCCGGCGCAATGAGGCTAGAAAATCGGACGCGTGGGGGCGGTAGCCGATGCGGTCACTGACTTCCGCCTTCAGCTGGTTGATATTCACCGACAGCCGTTCGCTCCAGTAGTCGGTGCAGTACCAGTTCAGGGAGCCCCGTTCCGCCATGATCATGGCCAGCAGGGTATCTTTCGCCTGTTGGGGATGCAGGTTGTACTGCTCGGCGTAACGTCTGGGCAGGTGCTCAAGCCAGAAGTGCGAGTCAAAGTGAAGATCCAGCAGTGTTCCATCCATATCAAGGAACACCGTATCAAGGGTTGACCAGTCCACCACCATAAACAAAAACAGCCTGAAAGATTTCTTTCAGGCTGCCTCAGATTCCGGCGGCTGGCAAGCCGGGATTCTACGGATCGCCGGGGTAGGCTCAGTCGGCAGCTTGCTCAACGGTTTCGGACTTGCGGCCGGTACGCGAGCAGCCCAGACAGCGAACGAAGGTCGCCTTGGCAGGACCCACAACCAGCACTTCGCCGGCTTCACCGGCGTTTCCGCCGAGCGCAGAGAACGGCAGGGATACCAGGTAGACGGCACTGCCGACAATGGTGGTGGCCAGCAGGGCCGGACGCAGCAGAACCGCATCGGCCGTCATGGCCAGCGCTGACGGGCTCTCATCGACCGCTCTGGCGTGGCCCAAGGATGAAAAAGCCAGCAGGCAGGCTGCCACTGTTGCAACCAGAGTGCGGGAAATCTTGCGGGTCATGACGATTCTCTCCTGTTAATTCTTTGTTAACTATGAATCATATTGCCTGAATTTCAAACGGTTTTTGTTCGTATTGTGTGAGTTGTGTGATGTTGGTTTGCAGTTTCAGCGTTGGCAACGAGGGCAGTACACGGTTGAGCGATTGTTCATCCGGATTTCCTTCAGTACGGTGTTACATTCCGGGCAGGGGGCGCCACCATGCCCATAGACCAGCAATGACTGGGCAAAATAACCCGGCTTGCCGTCGCTGTTAACGAAATCCCGCAAGGTGGTGCCGCCCATCAGGATGGCAGCGCTCAGGGTTTCCTTTATGGCTTCAGTCAGCCGGTGATAGCGGTCCAGGCTGATTCGCCCCGCTTTTCGTTTCGGGTGTATACCGGCCTTGAACAGTGCTTCGTTGGCGTAGATGTTGCCAACACCGACCACCACGTGGTTGTCCATGATGAAGGATTTGACCGGGCTCTGTTTGCCCCGGGACAGCCGGAACAGCCAGGCACCGTCAAAGTCCGGTGACAGCGGTTCCGGGCCCAGATCCCGGATTAACGGGTGTAGGGAGCAGTCGTCGGCCCACAGCCAGCAGCCAAAGCGACGGGGGTCGTTGAAGCGCAGGGTGCGGCCATTGGCAAGACAGACATCTATGTGGTCGTGGCTGGCGGCCGGGCTGCCGTCGGTGATCACCCGCAGGCTGCCGGACATGCCCAGGTGCACAATAACAGTGCCGCCATCCAGATGCAGGAACAAATATTTCGCCCGGCGGTCTACGGACCGGATAACCTGGCCCTGCAGGCGCTCCGGTAGATCCTCGGGAACCGGCCAGCGCAGTCGGGCATTACGAATCACGACCCCGGTTATGGCCTGACCTTCACAGTGGGGCGCAATGCCCTGACGAGTGGTTTCTACTTCGGGTAATTCAGGCACGAAGCCTCCGCTGGTAAACGTATTCTGGGGCCATAAGTGTAAATAGTAACAAAAAAGCCACCAAACGGTGTTGTTGACGCGTACAGCTGTACGCTAAAGTTGGTAAAGCATGTTCCCTTCGAGTGTTTGCGAATCTCCCTCCGCAGTATCGCCTTTCGAAGTTGATGAATTCTTGAGGATAATTTATGTGGTTTAACGGTCTCCTTGACCTCTCGGTATGGCAGTTGATAGCGGTCACCCTGGTGCTTACCCATATCACCATTGTCAGTGTCACGCTCTATCTGCATCGCCACTCGGCCCATAACGCCCTGGATCTGCATCCGGTGCTCAAGCACTTTTTCCGCTTCTGGCTGTGGATGACCACTGCACAGAACACCAAAGAGTGGACGGCTATCCACCGCAAACACCACGCCAAGTGTGAAACCGAGGAAGACCCCCACAGCCCAGTGGTCCTGGGTATCCGCAAGGTCCTGCTGGAGGGCGCAGAGCTATATGCCGAGGCGGCCACCCCGGAAACCCTCGAACGCTATGGGCAGCGCACTCCGGAAGACTGGATTGAGCGCAACGTGTATAGCCGTTACAAAATGCTGGGTATTGTGCTTATGGCGGTGCTAAACCTGGCACTGTTCGGGGTCCACGGTATCTGGATCTGGGCCGTACAGATGATGTGGATTCCAGTATGGGCTGCGGGCGTGGTCAATGGCATTGGCCACTATCTGGGTTACCGCAATTTCGAATGTGCGGATAATGCCCGCAATATTTCGCCCTGGGGCATCCTGATCGGCGGCGAGGAACTGCACAACAACCATCATACCTATCCGAATTCTGCCAAGCTGTCCCGTCGCTGGTACGAAGTGGACATTGGTTGGGGCTACATCCGCCTGTTCCAGTTGTTTGGTCTTGCCAAGCCCAAGGGCTACCGGCCGATTGCCCATTACGTTCCGGGCAAGCAGGAGGTGGATGTGGAAACCGTGCAGGCCATTACCAATAGCCGGTTCGACATCATGCGTCAGTACCGTAAGCGGGTGATGGAGCCGGTTTTGCGTCAGCAGCGTTCATTGATGGACGACGAAATTCGTCCCCGCTACCGAAAGCTGAAGCAGCTGTTATCCCGGGAAGCCACGTTGATCAAGCCCAGAGACAAAGAACAGCTGGAAACAGTATTGGAGCGCCACGAGATCCTGCGGCAGATATACGAGAAGAGTCACGAACTGCAACGGCTGTGGCGTCAGCGCGGGCTGAAACCCCAGGAAAAACTGCAGGCGCTGATGGAGTGGTGCAAAGAGGCGGAAGCCAGCGGCATTCGCTATCTGGAAGAGTTCGCGGCGCACCTGCGGGCCTACTCCCTGCGCCCGGTTGCCTGACGCGCCCCGCCGATGAGGTACAAGAAAGCCAGATGGGTTCGCTCATCTGGCTTTTTTGTTTTATCGCGACAGCACTAACCCGTTTCCGGGTTAACCCGGTACAGGCTGTAGGTTACCTGGCCCGCGGTCTTCTGCCTGTGCAGCATCCAGCCCGCAGGCACCGGGGGTGTTGCCCGTTCGCTCTCATGTTCCACGTACACCCAGCCACCCGGTTTGATCCATTGGCCGGATTCCAGAAGCGGAAATAATCGTTCCAGCCAGTCCTGTCGGAACGGTGGGTCCATGAACACGATGTCGAAGGGTGGGCGCTGCCGATTGGCCAGAAAAGTTTCTGCGTCCTGGCACACCACCACTCCCTTGTCAGATTTCAATAACCGGAGATTGTCTCGCAGGGCGCTGGCCAGTGCCGGGGTATGGTCGACCAGCGTGGTGCTGGCAGCACCGCGGGAAAGCGCCTCCAGGCCCAGGGCTCCGGAGCCGGCAAACAGGTCCAGACAATCGCTGCCGGCAATCTGGAAGTTGAGCCAGTTAAACAGGGTTTCGCGGGTACGTGCAGGGCTGGGGCGAACACCGCCGGCATCCGGAAATCTCAGCTTTCGGCTGCGCCAGTCACCGCCGATAATACGCAGCTCCCCGGTACCGCTGGAGAGCGCGCGCGCCGCAGGCGTCGGGCCGGTCTTGCGGTTTGCCGGTTTGCGTCTGGCCATGGTTGTGCTCCGGAGTTCTGAACAGGTTGAATTGTGGGTGATTATGTTACCGGAAAGCAGTCGGCAGGGGATAATGGGCCAGCCCCTCACTTAGGCCTGCAGGTCTGCTAGAATGTGCGCTTTATTTTCGCCCGCCCCTTTCAGACAGATGGTAAGACTATGACGGCAGAGTGGATTTCAATCGGCCTGTTGGCCCTTCTAGTTCTGTTCTTTGTGCTGGATATCGCCGGTAACCGTAAGCGTGTCCCCCGGCCGAAAGCGGTGGTCCAGCGCAAGCCTGAGGTCGCTCGGGGTCCCGCTCCAGCGGAACCAGAGCCAGCCCGGGAAACGCCGGAAACCGCTCCAGCAGAGCCGGTCGCCGAAGCACAGCCCGAGGCACCTTCTGCGGAGGCAGAGTCCGTCAAGGAAGTGCCGGCGGCCGAGTTAGCCCAGGAGCCAGAACCGGCTCCAGAGCCGGAAGCCCAGGTCAGTGTTTTCGAGCGGATCAGGAAGGGTCTGGGTAAAACCCGCGCCAGCCTGACCGGCGGCCTGGCGGACCTGTTCTCGGTGGGCAAGAAGATCGACGAGGACTTGCTGGAAGAAATCGAAACCACCCTGTTGATGGCCGATGTGGGCGTTACCGCCACTTCCGAGATCATTGAGTCGCTCACCGACAAACTTGAGCGCAACCAACTCAAGGACGGTGCGGCCCTGCGTAAGGCCTTGCGTGACGAGCTGCATGGCCTGCTGAGGGACGTCACCAAGCCGCTGGATATCCACACCGACAACAAGCCTTACGTCATCCTGATGGTGGGCGTGAACGGCGTCGGCAAGACCACCACCATTGGCAAGCTCACCCGGAAGTTCCAGGCGGAGGGCAAATCCGTCATGCTTGCGGCCGGTGATACCTTCCGTGCGGCGGCGGTGGAGCAGTTGCAGGTGTGGGGAGAGCGCAATAACGTGCCGGTGGTGGCCCAGCATACCGGCGCCGACAGTGCTTCGGTGATTTTTGACGCTATCCAGTCCGCTCAGGCCCGGGGTACCGATGTGGTGATAGCAGACACCGCAGGCCGCCTGCAGAACAAAGACAACCTGATGAACGAATTGACCAAGGTTGTCAGGGTCATGAAAAAGCTGGATGAATCGGCGCCCCACGAAGTGATGCTGGTGCTGGACGCCGGTACCGGCCAGAATGCCTTGAGCCAGGCCCAGGTCTTCCAGCAGGCGGTGGGCGTCAGCGGTATTACCTTGACGAAACTGGACGGCACCGCAAAAGGCGGTATTGTATTTGCCATTGCCCGCCAGCTGCAGCTGCCTATCCGCTTTATCGGTGTGGGCGAGCAGGCCGAAGACCTGCGCAGTTTTGATGCGGAAACCTTTGTCGACGCCCTGTTCGACGACTGAAGCACCGGCTACGGAGTCCGCGCCCGAAATGATCGAGTTTCGCCAGGTTACCAAACGCTATGACAGCGATCACACCGCTTTGCGCCAGGTGAATTTTCACCTGGACCGGGGGGAGCTGGCGTTTCTGACCGGGCACTCCGGCGCGGGCAAAAGTACCCTGCTAAAGCTGATCATGGTCATGGAGCGCCCCACGGCCGGTGAGCTGATCGTTGGTGGACAGCGCCTGAACAGTTTGCCGCGGCGCCAGATCCCCTACATCCGCCGGCATATCGGCGTGGTGTTCCAGAACCACCAGTTGCTGTTTGATCGCACTGTGTTCGATAACGTGGCGATGCCACTGGAGGTGATGGGCGCCTCGCCCAATGACATCGGCCGTCGGGTGCGGGCGGCGTTGGACAAGGTGGGCCTGCTGAACAAGGAGAAGATGAATCCGCTGCAGTTATCCGGCGGTGAGCAACAGCGGGTCGGCATTGCCAGGGCTGTGGTGAACAAACCGCCCGTGTTGCTGGCGGATGAGCCGACCGGGAACCTGGACCCGGAGCTGTCTGCAGATATCATGCATCTGTTTACCGAGTTCAGCCAGGTGGGCGTGACCGTCCTGATTGCCACCCACGACATTGCCCTGATCAATGAGATGGGACGGCGAAAGCTGACCCTGGATCATGGCCAGCTGATCGCCGGTGGGCATGCCCCGGCAGCGGGAGGTGCCAGTGGCTACTGAACCCCGGCACAAGCAGGATAACCGGCGCGGGGCTGCCAATCGGGGGAAGTCTCCGGTGAACGCCCAGGCCCGTAGCTATCTGGAGCATCACCGGAAGGTGGCCCGGGATTCCGCCCGGCGTCTTTGGCAAACACCGGTGGCCAGTATGATGACCTGGACCGTGATGGGCGTGGCGCTCGCCTTGCCCGTCGCACTGTTGCTGCTGTTGGGCAGTTTGCAGGGCGTGAGTGCCGGCTGGGAGAGCAGTGCCAGGATTACTGCCTACCTGGCCATGGATGTCTCTTTGGAGCAAGCCGGGGAACTGGCGGAGGAGGTCCGGGGCGATGGCCGGGTCCTGTCGGTTCAGCTGGTGGATCGGGATCAGGCCCTGGAGGAGTTTCGCGCATCGTCCGGCCTGGACGATGCCCTGGATTTCCTGGATGACAATCCGCTGCCCCATACCTTGTTGATCACCCCCCAGGACAGCGCCCGCTCCGCTGATGGCGTGCAGGCCCTGGTGCGGTTTGTTGATGGAATGGATGGCATTGAGCAGGTGCAGGTGGATCTTGGCTGGTTGCAGCGGCTCAATGCCATGACCGACATTCTGGCCCGGGCGGTATGGGCCCTGGCGCTGTTGCTTGGCTCGGCGGTCATTCTGGTGATTGGCAATACCGTGCGCCTGGCGATTGAAAACCGGCGGGATGAAATCCTGGTGGCCAAGCTGGTGGGCGGTACCGATGCCTTTGTCCGCCGGCCGTTTCTGTACACCGGGGCCTGGTTTGGCCTCGGGGGTGGGGTCGTTGCCTGGTTGTTGATACAGCTCTCTTTGTGGTGGCTGAACGGCCCTATTGAACGGCTGGCAGGCCTTTACCGCAGTGAATTCTCGCTTGAGGGGCCGGGCTTTGACGGTGCATTGGCATTGATTATCATCGCAATGCTGCTAGGCTGGCTGGGCGCCTGGCTTGCGGTGAAGCGTCATCTGGATGACATTGAGCCGGGTGATATTGCCGGCGGGTGATCCCGGTATCGGGAAAACCGTATTGAGGAGAGAGTTTGTTCTGGCGTAGCTTAAGGGTCAGAAAAGCCACGGTGGACTTTTCAGGTTGTTGTTTTGTAACGTTTTACTGGAAAGTTTGGGAACTAATCAAGTTCTTGGCGGTCTAAGTTTTAGTTGTTATATTTAATGGCTGTCAGGTTCGGAGGTTAATACATGGGTACGAGTTTACAGCTGGCTGACAGACTGGTTCCGGGTGCCAATCTTGAGTCTTACATTCAGGCGGCAAGTCGCATTCCGGTGCTTTCCGTGGATGAGGAGCGGGAGCTTGCTGAGCGCCTGCACTATGATGGCGATGTGGAAGCCGCCCGCCAGCTGGTGCTGTCGCACCTGCGATTTGTGATTCATATTGCCCGGAGCTATTCCGGCTACGGCCTGGCTCAGGCGGATTTGATCCAGGAAGGTAACGTGGGCCTGATGAAGGCCGTCAAGCGCTTCAATCCTGAGTATGGCGTGCGTCTGGTGTCGTTTGCGGTGCACTGGATAAAGGCCGAGATCCATGAGTTCATTCTGCGCAACTGGCGTATTGTGAAGGTCGCTACTACCAAGGCTCAGCGTAAGCTGTTCTTCAACCTTCGCAGTCAGAAGAAGAAGCTGGCTTGGCTGAACCACGATGAGTTGAATGCGGTCGCGAAGGATCTGGGGGTAGAGCCTCGGGTGGTGCGCGAGATGGAAGGCCGGCTGGCGTCCCACGACACTTCGTTCGAAGGGCCGATGGATGACGACGATGACAGCAGCTACCAGGCGCCTGCTTACTACCTGGAAGATCGTCGCAGTGATCCTGCGGTGCAGCTGGAAAACGCTGATTGGTCTGAAGATTCCAATGGTCGGTTGATGCAGGCGTTGTCGGCCCTGGATGAGCGCAGCCAGGATATTCTGCGTGAGCGTTGGTTGACGGATGGCAAGTCGACGCTGCATGAGTTGGCTGACAAGTATGGTGTGTCGGCGGAGCGCATTCGGCAGTTGGAGAAGAATGCCATGAAGAAGATCAAGGCGCAGATGATCGAAGCGGCTTGATTGGCGCCACCCGGCTTGGCTTGAAACGCCACCACCGTTCGCGGTTGGTGGCGTTTTTGTTTGTATACCTTATAGAATCCAGACATCCGGGCAGAAGCGGCTGGGTGGGTCTTTCCAAAACACGCTCCTTCGGCACATCCATGTGACGCTTGGGCTCCGCCATCCATGGCTCCGCACAGTTTTGGAAAGACCCACCCAGCCGCTTCTCCTACTTTTGGAGCGGGACCAGAAAAATGACGAGCAGACTTCCTCACATCGCCTTCCTCGGCATCGGCCTGATGGGCGCACCGATGACCCGTAACCTGCTAACGGCCGGTTACCCCATGACCCTGTGGAACCGCACTGCGAGCAAGTGCGAGCCTTTTGTCGGCGAGGCAACGATTGCCGGGAGCCCGGCTGAGGCGGTCGCCGGTGCCGATATTGTGATCACCATGCTGGAGAATGGCGCGGTGGTTGAGGACGTGCTGGTGGCTCAGGGCGCTCTGTCGGCGTTGAATTCCGGGGCGCTGGTGATTGATATGAGTTCGGTGCAGCCGTCGCTGGCGCGGCGGTTGGCTGGATTGTCGGCGGAGCGGGGTGCCGGGTTTGTGGATGCGCCGGTGTCGGGCGGTACTCTGGGTGCGGCTGAGGCCCGGTTGAGTATTATGGCCGGTGGGTCTGAGGCGGATGTGGCGCGGGCCCGGCCGGTGTTTGAGGTGTTGGGTAAGTGCACCCGCATCGGTCCGGCGGGGGCCGGGCAGTTGGCGAAGTTGGCGAATCAGGCGATTGTTGGGATTACCATTGGTGCGGTTTCTGAGGCGTTGTTGCTGGCGGCCAAGGGTGGCGCAGACCCGGCGGCGGTGCGGGAGGCGCTGATGGGTGGGTTTGCCGGTAGTCGGATTCTGGAGCTGCACGGGCAGCGGATGATTGACCGGGATTTTGCACCCGGTGCGCCGGCGCGGATTCAGTTGAAGGATATGCGGATGATTCTGGACGAGGCCCGGGCCGAGGGGCTGACATTGCCGTTGGCGCAGCAGACCCATAACGAGTATTTGTCACTGGTGGCCAATGGCCACAGTGATGTGGACCACAGTGGTCTGTTACTGGAGCTGGAGCACCTGAACGGCACTCTGTTGGGGTCGATGGGCCGTGGCCCGAAGGAAGACACTTCAAACTCAAAGAACTAAGGAGCGGACAATGCCACGGTTTGTTGCCAATCTGTCGATGTTGTTTACCGAGGTTCCGTTTCTGGAGCGCTTTGCCCGGGCGCGGGCCGCAGGGTTCACCGCGGTGGAGTACCTGTTTCCCTATGACTGGCCGGCAGAGCAGCTGGCGGAGCAGCTACGGGAGCAGGGCCTGACCCAGGTGTTGTTCAACCTGCCGCCGGGAGACTGGCAGGCCGGGGAGCGGGGCATTGCCTGTTTGCCGGACCGGGTTGAGGAGTTTCGTGCCGGGGTGGATCAGGGTATTACCTATGCGCGGGTGCTGGGCAACCGGCAGCTGAACTGCCTGGCAGGGTTGAAGCCGGCAGATCTGGATGAGCAGATCGCCTGGGAGACGCTGGTGGCGAACGTGCAGTATGCCGCTGATCGCTTTGCCGACGCGGGTCTGACCCTGTGCCTTGAGGCGATTAACAGCCGGGTGGATATGCCGGGGTTCATGCTGGACACCACGGGCAAGGTGATGGCATTGCTTGAAGAACTCGATGCCGACAATGTGCGGTTGCAGTATGACGTCTATCATATGCAGATTATGGAAGGCGATGTGATTCGTTCCATGGAGTGTCTGCTACCGTGGATTGGCCACATCCAGTTTGCCGATAATCCGGGCCGGCATGAGCCCGGTAGCGGCGAGATTAACTTTTCGAATGTTTTCGCAGCGCTGGATCGAATGGGCTATCAGGGCTGGGTGAGTGCGGAATACCGGCCATCGTCGGTAACGGAGGACACTCTGAGCTGGTTCCGGTCGGCAAATTGACCGTCGTCATAGGCGACACCCTCTTACAAGATGGTAACTGGCTGGTTTCCGGAGTTCTTCGTACCCTAAGAGTTAATGTAATCCGCTATCAGGAGGAGCACCGGTGAAAGCGCTGGTAATCGAAGACGATCGGGATGTAGCAAATTATCTGCTGAAGGGACTGAGAGAATCCGACTTCGTGGTGGATCATGCGGCCGACGGCAAGGAAGGCATGATGATGGCGGCCAGTGAAGAGTACGACATCATGATTGTGGACCGCATGCTGCCTGGCATGGATGGCCTGTCCATCATCAAGACGGTGCGGGCAACGGGAAATCAGACTCCGGTACTTATCCTCAGCGCCTTGGGCGATGTGGATGACCGGGTAGAAGGGCTGCGTGGCGGCGGTGACGACTACCTCACCAAACCCTTTTCGTTTACCGAACTGCTGGCCCGTATCGAATCTCTGATTCGACGCAATCGCCAGGCGGCGGAAACGGAAACCGTGCTGAAGGTTGCCGATCTGGAGATGGACCTGCTGGCCAGGACCGTCAAGCGTGCTGGTCAGAACATTGATGTTCAGCCGCGGGAATTCCGTCTGCTGGAATATCTCATGCGTAACGCCGGCCAGGTGGTCACCCGGACCATGCTGCTGGAAAAAGTCTGGGACTATCACTTTGACCCCCAGACCAACGTGATTGACGTGCACATCAGCCGCCTGCGGGCCAAGATCGATAAGGAATTCGACACGCCCCTGCTGCAGACGGTTCGGGGTGCGGGATACATGCTGCGTGAAACTGCTTAGTCAGCTCAGGACATCCTCTTTTCAGCTGGCCCTGCTGTATATGGTGGTGTTTGCCACATCGGTATTCCTGTTGTTGGCATTCATCTACTGGCGCACGGCCGGCTTCATGACCGCCCAGACCGATGAAACCATCGAAGCGGAAATCGCCGGTCTGGCGGAGCAGTACCGTGGGCGTGGCGTGAACGGACTGATCACCATCATCCGTGAGCGCGTCGCCCGCGACCCCAACGCCAAATCCATCTACCTGCTCACCACAGACGACTTCCTCAAACTGGCCGGTAACATTGAAACCTGGCCAGGGGGCAGTCGCTCGTCTGACACCGGCTGGATCAACTTTACCCTGGATTCCTCCGTGGGCTGGCAGGGGCCGGAGCGGCTTGCCCGTGCCCGGATTTTTGAGGTCCAGGGCGGGTTGAAATTACTGGTGGGGCGGGATGTTGAGGAACTCACTAACCTCAAGCGGGTGATCGAAACCGCCATCAACTGGGGTATGGGCATCACCCTGGCATTGGCGTTACTGGGTGGCTTTTTGATGAGCCGTGGCACCACGCGCCGAATCGAAGTCATCAATAACACTTCCCGGCGAATCATGAATGGCCATCTGTCATTGCGCATACCCACCCGGGGTACCGAAGACGACTTTGATCAGCTCGCCGAAAACCTGAACCAGATGCTCGACCGCATTGTTTACCTGATGGAAGGTATTCGCCATGTGTCAGACAGCATTGCCCACGACCTTCGCACCCCGCTGACCCGCCTGCGCAACCAGCTTGAGAACACCCTGATTGCCGTGGATAACGACGAAGCACGGGACCAGGTTGGCAGGGCAGTGGCCGAGGCGGACCAGCTGCTGGCAACGTTCAACGCTCTGTTACGCATTGCCCGGCTGGAAACCCGGGGGAATTCGGCGGACATGAAAGTGGTGTCCCTGGACGAGCTGGTCAGTGATGCCTGTGAATTGTACGAAGCCCTGGCGGAAGACAAGGAGCAATCCTTCGCCCAGTCGCTGGAGCAGGGCGTGATGATCGAGGGAGATCGGGACCTGCTGTTCCAGATGATCAGTAACCTGATCGACAATGCGATCAAATACACACCGGAGCACGGTTCCATCCAGGTTGTGGTTCGCCGCGATGGCGCGGGCGCGGTTTTTGAGGTGCAGGATTCCGGTATCGGTATACCGGACGACGAAAAAGGCCAGGTGTTCCAGCGCTTCTATCGGGTGGGCAAGAGTCGGTCACTGCCGGGCAACGGCCTGGGATTGAGCCTGGTCAGTGCGGTGGCGGAAATCCACCAGGGCCAGATTTTGCTCAGTGATACCCATGAGAGAGAGGAGCCGCCTGGCTTGACGGTCACCGTGTGGATGCCCGCCTATACCGGGATCCGCAAGCGGATCAAGGCAGCACCGGACGAGCAGGCAGAGGAAACCCAGAACGATAGGTCGTCCTCTACCGAAACCAGTAGCGCCTGAGTCTTACTGACTGGCGCGAAAACGGTTAACCACCGGACTGATCAGTGCACCAGCGCGGGCTTCGACCAGGCCGCTGATATGCTCGAACTGGGAGCGGCGGCGGTCCACTTTGGCCTGAATGCTGTCCCATTCCCCCTCCAGATGCTTCTGCTCAGCCATCAGAAAGGCCGCGATGTTGTGGCGATTCAGTTTGCTGGTGATGCCCAGACTGTCCAGGCGAAAGCCCAGGGTATCGACACCTTCCAGAGCCAGGTTCATCAGTTTCTTGGTGTTCATGGATTTGTCTCCAAACGAAAAGTCAGTGTTGATTACCTCGCACGCTATCTCCGGCGCCTAGAGTGTACAACCTAATTTCAGCCCATCTGCCAGGTTTCAGCCTTGCGAAAAGGTAATTCCGTGGCCACCGCCGGGTAATGCCCGCTCTGTAGAATGGATATTGTAGATGCAGAAGCAGGTAGAAAGTTGCTTGCTTCTCCCTCCAGCACAGCGCTAGCCTTATACCCCGTGACCCACGGGGTTTTTTTTGCCCTGAATTTTCTGTTTAACCCGGAATCCCTGATCTGATGAGCAAGACCGAAGGTTCGACGGCTCCAAGACCGCGCTATATCACACCGGACGGCGAGCAGGCGTTACGGGAGGAGTTGCAGTACCTGTGGAAAGTGAAGCGCCCCGAAGTCACCCAGGCCGTGCGCGAGGCTGCTGCCTTGGGGGATCGCTCTGAGAACGCTGAATACATCTATGGCAAAAAGCAGCTACGGGAAATCGATCGGCGGGTAAGGTTCCTGAGCAAGCGCCTGGATGAACTTACCGTGGTCGACCGGCTGCCGGCCGATCAAAGCCGGGTATTTTTCGGGGCCTGGGTCACCATCGAGGACGATGACGGTGAGGAACAGACCTACAGGTTGGTGGGTGCGGATGAATTTGACCTGGCCAAGGGCTATCTCAGTATCAATGCCCCGCTTGCCAGGGCATTGATCGGCAAGCATCTGGACGATGAGGTCTCCGTGAAAACGCCGGAGGGCTGGAAGACGGTGGTCATCACCGGTATTCGGTATCAGCCGCCAGACACTGGCAAGTGAAAATCGTCACAGAATCGTCTTTTGGTTGAGCAAAGCGTCACCAATGGCGATAGACTGATCAAAAATTGTCACCCGAAAGGGCAATGGAAGATCAATCAGGGTTGATGCGATGAATTCGTCAGAGTCTCACACCGGTTCAAAATGGGCAGGCTTGGTTGCCGTGGTGCTATCGCTGGGGCTGATGTCTGCCAGCGCTCAGGGGCAAAGCGCCAGCAACACGGCACCGGCGTTTGAACTGGAGCAGCGCTCCACCATTGATACCATTCCGTTCCGCTCCATCGAAGAGGAAACCCTGGCCAATACGGTCATTGAGGGCGGGCTGGAAGCGCCGGCCGCAGGCGTTCCCGTGCAAACCGCCAGTGACGACGATTTCTATCTTGATCCTCTGGCGTTGCAGCCCAGAGACAGCCGCACCGATCTCGGGCGCTCCGAAATTCCGGTGGATATCCGGTTCAGCAATCCCAAGCTCATTCCGGGCCAGACCCACAGCAACACCTACTCGATCCGGCCACCGGAGAATCGCACCTACGATACTCTGAACGTCAATATGACCGGGCGCTGATTCCCCCAGCGCCACTTCGAGCCCGTTCAGGCCACTGCTGCATTCGGGGTGGCCGTCTTACCAAGTACATCCTCGTAAAAGAAGGTCAGCGCCTGGGTGGCCTGGTTAAGCCTCGCCCGAGATACGCGGATCTTGTTGCTCAGATAATCCAGAAACAGCAGTTGATCTTCTGCCGCCAGATGAGCCGGGTCTTTTAAATCGTGAAACAGCACAAAACGGCTGATCCAGTGCAGGTAGGTTTGCTCGGCCCGCTGATTCAGCTGGCGTTTGCGGATGGCGGCCTGTACATCTCCGACCATACCGGGCCGTGACTGCTCGAGCGCCTGGGTAATATCCATGGTGTGTACTCTTCGGAAAGCTTGTTGTTGTTATGTTGCGCGCATCATATGACAAACGTTTGAACGGCGCAAAACCGAAGGCGGTATTTTCCTGCGGCTGAGGGCTGCACGCGCCAAAGGGGCGGGCGCAGCCCAGGGGTATTACTTCAGTGAGTCGAGCTTATCGATGTACTGCTGCATGGCCTGATCGCTGGAGGTGCCTTTCAGCTTCTCCCAGGCGTCGTATTTGGCGCGGCCCACGAAATCCATCATGCCCGGGCGCTTGCCGGACACGTCGCCTTCAGTAGCCTGTTTGTACAGGGCGTAGAACTCCAGTTTCAGCTCGTTGGACGGTTTGAAATCGCCCTCGGCGGTCTGGATATAGTTTACCGCTTCATCAAACTTCGCCTTCAGGTCACTCATGGTGTGTCTCCTTGGTGTAAATGGTTGTCTCCTCGAAGGATATCGCGAGTATAGCCTTGGCCGGCAGTGCCGTCATTGACTGAAACTGCATTCGGTCCGGCAACAGGGCTATCTGGCAAAAGTTTGCCCGACAGCACAGTTTGGGCCATTACTGGCCAGTTTTTGCTTGAGAATGCCAGGTCACCTGTGTACAGTTTGACGCGTTGTCTGCCAGGACGGCAGGCATCAAGGACTGAACAACACTGCAAATGAATTGCACAGGGAGCACGCCATGTCTGCCAAAGACGGTTCCGTCGCGCCGAAAGAGCGCATCAATATCAAGTATGTCCCCGCCACCGGCGACCAGCAGGCTGAAACCGAGCTGCCGCTGAAGATGTTTGTGGTTGGCGATTTCAAGGGCCATGCTGAAGAAACCCCCATCGAAGACCGCAAAGCCATTTCCGTCGACAAGAACAACTTCCGTTCTGTCATGAAGGAAGCGGGTCTGACCTTGTCTACCTCGGTCTCCAACAAGCTCGAAGAGAATGCCGATGACCTGCCGGTCAATCTGGAATTCCAGGGTTTGGACGACTTTTCTCCGGACAGCATTGCCCGCCAGGTACCCGAGCTGAAAAAACTGATCGAGCTGCGTGAAGCCCTGGTTGCCCTCAAGGGCCCGCTGGGCAACGTGCCTTCGTTCCGTTCCAAGCTGCAGGAACTGCTGGACAACGACAGCGCCCGGGAAAAACTGCTGGCCGAGCTCGAACTGGCCACCGAAGGCGGCGAGTAAGCGCACCACCGGAATCCGGTAACCAACACCGATTATCAATCACGTACTGAAGGGATGTGGTATGTCTGATACTGCTGTGCAGCAATCTGCTGCCTCCGAATCCGTAGCAGAAGGGTCCTTGCTGGACCAGGTCATGGCCAATAGCCGTATGGCGCCGGCCGACGAAGGTTACGATGTTGCCCGTAAAGGGGTAGCTACGTTTATCGCCAACTTGCTGAAAAGCGACGAAAAAGGCCAGCCGGTCAATAAGGCCCTGGTGGACCAGATGGTGGTCGAGCTGGACCGCAAGATCAGCGCCCAGATGGATGAAATCCTGCACGCACCCAAGCTGCAGGAACTGGAATCGTCCTGGCGCGGCCTGAAGCTGATGGTCGACCGCACTGAATTCCGCGAGAACATCAAAGTCGACATCCTGCACGCCACGAAGCAGGAGTTGCTGGAAGACTTCGAGTTTGCACCGGATGTTACCCAGACCGGCTTCTACAAGCACATCTATGCCGCAGAATACGGCCAGTTCGGTGGTGAGCCGGTGGGTGCCATTGTCGGCAACTACGCCTTCAGTCCCTCAACGCCAGACATGAAGCTGCTGCAGTACGTGTCCTCTGTAGGCGCCATGTCCCACGCGCCGTTCCTGTCCTCGGTTGCACCGTCATTCTTTGGTGTCGACAGCTATCAGGAACTGCCGGCGATCAAGGAACTGAGCGCCGTATTCGAAGGCCCGAAATACGCCAAGTGGCGCTCCCTTCGGGAATCCGAAGACGCCCGTTACCTGGGCCTGACCGCACCGCGCTTCCTGCTGCGGGTACCCTACGATCCCACCGAGAACCCGGTGCGCAGCTTCAACTACAAGGAAGAAGTGTCCGGCGACCACGAGCACTACCTGTGGGGCAACACCGCCTACCTGCTGGCCACGCGCCTGACCGAGAGCTTCGCCAAGTACCGCTGGTGCCCGAACATCATCGGCCCGCAGAGCGGCGGTGCCGTGGAAGACCTGCCGGTGCACACCTTTGAGTCCTTCGGCCAGCTGGAAGCCAAGATTCCCACCGAAGTGCTGATCACCGACCGCCGGGAATACGAACTGGCGGAAGAAGGCTTCATCGCCCTGACCATGCGCAAGGGCAGCGACAACGCCGCGTTCTTCTCCGCCAACTCGGTGCAGAAGCCCAAGCAGTTCCCGAACACCAAGGAAGGCAAAGAAGCCGAAACCAACTACAAGTTGGGTACCCAGTTGCCGTACATGATGATCGTGAACCGCCTGGCCCACTACATCAAAGTGCTGCAGCGCGAGCAGATCGGCTCCTGGAAAGAACGCCAGGATCTGGAGCGGGAACTGAACACCTGGATTCGCCAGTACGTGGCCGACCAGGAAAACCCGCCGGCGGAAGTTCGCAGCCGTCGCCCGTTGCGTGCCGCCAAGGTGGAAGTGTCGGAAGTGGAAGGCGATCCGGGCTGGTACCAGGTCTCCCTGGCCGTGCGCCCGCACTTCAAGTACATGGGTGCCAACTTCGAACTCTCGCTGGTTGGCCGCCTGGACAAGGATTAATCCGTGTTCGGCGACACCGGCACTGACGGCGTTCGCAATACCGGCAGCCTGTTTGAGCGGCTCGAACAGGCCGCCGCCCCCGCGGGGCAGAGCATGGGTGAAGTGACCCATGTGGTGGAATCCATCAAGCGCCACCTGGTACGCCTGCTGAATGCCCATCCGGGCAACAGCGCCAGCGTACCGGACCTTGGCCTGCTGGATTTCAACGATGCCACCCTGGGTACTCAGGATTTGAGTATCCAGATTCGCGGGGCGATTCGTCAGTGCATCGAGAAGTTTGAGCCGCGGGTCAAGCGGGTGGATGTGGTGGCGTTGCCGCCGGGCCCGGACCCGCTGCAGTTGAAGTTTCAGGTGACGGTTTACCTGCAGGTTGCCGGGAGTGACGACCGGACCACCATTGACCTGGTTTTGGATGATAAGCGTTATTACCGGGTGGTTTAGGTTTGGTTGCCTGGGCCCGGGGGGCTGGAGGGGGCGGCGATACTTTTCTTCTGGGAAAAAACAACTCGCTGCGCTCAGACATCTTTTTTCCCGGCAGAAAAGTATCACCGCCCCCTCCGGCAAACTCTGGTTTAAGTGGTTCCGGTGACCGTGAAGACTGTAAAGGCTTTGAATACAGGGATGAGAGACAGGGTGTGGGTAGGCCTTTCCAAAAGTGTGCGGAGCCATGGATGGCGGAGCCCAAGCGCCCCACGGACGGGCTTGAAGCGTCTTTTGGAAAGGCCTACCCACACGCTGGCTCGGAGCTAGGCAAAGAGCAGACAAGGTTCAGTAAAGATGAAGTTGAACAGGTTCTACAGGGATGAGTTGAGCTTTCTGCGGTTGCAAGGCAGGGAATTTGCCGAGGCACATCCGCAGCTTACCCGCTTTTTGTCCGAACAAAGCACCGACCCGGATGTGGAACGGCTGCTGGAAGGCTTTGCCTTCCTGACCGGCAAATTGCGGGAAAAGGTTGAGGACGAGTTTCCAGAGCTGACCCATTCCCTGCTGAACATGCTCTGGCCCAACTACCTGCGGCCAGTACCCAGCTGCACCATCATGCGTTTCGACCCGCAACTGCACGCCATCAGCGAGCGGCAAACCGTTGAGCGCCATACCGAAATCAAGAGCCGACCCCTGGGCGAAGCCAGCCGCCAGACCCAGTGCCGGTTCCGTACCTGCCGGGCGGTCGATATCTTCCCGGTCAGCGTGGCCGATGCCCACGCCGAGCATTCCCGGGAAGTGTCTTCGGTCACCGTCGACCTGGGACTGCACACAGACCAGCCGTTGAATGCCCTGGGCCTGGACAGCCTGCGGTTCTATCTGGGCGGCGATAACCACACCGCCGAAACCCTGTACCTGTGGCTGAACCACTACCTCACCCGCATGGAACTGGTGGTGGGCGACAATGTATACAACCTGCCGTCGTCGCTGTTGCAGCCGGTGGGTTTTGCCGCCGACGAGGCGATTTTGCCGTATCCGAAGAATGCCTATGCCGGGTACCGCATCATTCAGGAGTATCTGAGCTTTCCCGAGGCCTTCCGGTTTGTGGATATCGGCGGGCTGAAGTCCCGGTTGCCGGCGGTGCAGGCGGATGAGATCAGTCTGCGTTTTCATTTCAGCCGGATTCTGCCGCCGGATACCCGGGTTACCCGGGACTCCCTGCAGCTGTACTGCACGCCGGCGGTGAATCTGTTCAGCCACGAAGGGGAGCCGGTGGATCTGAACGGCCGGCAGACCGAGTACCGTATTTCCCCGTCCAGCCGCTGCCCGGAGCATTTTGAAGTGTTCAGCATCGAACAGGTGGAAGGCTGGCTGGAGGGGCGTTCCGGCCGGGGGGAACCGCGGTTGTACACCGCGTTCGAGAGTTTCCAGCACGAGGTGGAGCGGGACCGTGGCCGTACCGCGCTGTATTACCGGGTGCGTACCCGGGAGAGTGTTCGGGGTGATGGCTTTGATCACTACATCTCGTTTGTCCGGGGCGACGAGTCCGAGTGCATGAACCGCCAGGAAGCGGTGTCGCTGACGCTGACCTGCACCAACCGGCAACTGCCCCAGCAGCTGGCCGTGGGTGAGATCTGCATGGCCACCGAGACCACCCCGGCGTTTGCCTCGTTCAGCAACATTACCCGGCCCACGGCCACGCTGCGGCCAACGCTGGACGGCAGCCTGTTGTGGACGCTGATTTCCAATCTGTCCCTGAACTACCTGTCCATGCTGGATGTGGATGCCCTGCGCACCGTGCTGCGGGTATACGACTTTCGAGCGCTGGTCGACCGACAGGCCGAGCGGGTGTCCCAGAAACGGTTGGCGGGCATCAGTGAGATCACCACTCAGCCGGTGGACCGCATGGTTCGTGGCTTGCCGGTGCGAGGTATTCGCTCGGTGCTGAAGCTGGATCAGCAGAATTTCGGCAGCGAAGGGGATCTGTACCTGTTCGGAACGGTACTGAGCCAGTTTTTTGCGCTTTACGCGAGTATCAATGCCTTTCACCAGCTGGAAGTGGTGAATACAGACAATCAGGAACGGTACACATGGACGTTACAGCAAGGTCAGCAGCCGCTGATGTAGCCGGGCTGGAACCTGTCCTCGGCAACGCGCGGCGTTACAGTTTTTTCCAGTTGGTGGATCTGATTCACCGGCACCATGGCGACGATCTGGAAAACTCCGGCAGCGGCGAGCCTCGCCAGGAGCGTATCCGGTTTTCGGCCTCGGCCGGTCTGGGCTTTCCGGGTAGCGATGTGGTCTCGGCCCTGTCGCCGGAACACGAGCACGCGCCTTACCAGATGGAAGTGAGCTTTCTCGGCCTGCACGGCTCCCAGTCGCCGTTGCCGGGCTACTACCTGGAGGACCTGGCCTGGGAAGCAGGCCAGAACCTGGGAGTGCGTCGTCACTTTCTGGACTTTTTCAACCACCGGTTGGTCACCCTGTTCCACCGGGCCTGGCGCAAGTACCGGTACTACGTGCGGTTTCAGCCCGGAGCCAGCGACGGGTTTTCCGAGCTGGTGTTTTCCCTGGTCGGTCTGGGTGACAGCCGCTTGCGGGAAGCCACACCGGTCAACTGGTCCAAGATGCTGGCCTACGCCGGCCAGATGGCGGGCCGCAGCCGATCGCCGGAAGTGGTCAGTGGCATTGTCGCACACTGTTTCGACCTGGAGGACGTCAGCATCGAGCAGTGGGTGTTGCGCAAGGTGGCCATCGGGCAAGACCAGCAAACGCGGTTGGGCCAGGCCAATGCCAGCCTGGGCCAGGACACCCTGGTTGGCTCCAGCATCCGGGACCGTAGCGGCAAGTTCATCCTGCGCCTGCGCAACCTGAGCCGGCAGCGCTTTGCGGATTTCCTGCCCAACGGCCGGGACCATGAGCGCCTGGTGAAGCTGGTGGAATTCACCACCCGGGAGCAGCTGGCCTACGACCTGGAGCTGCAAATGCGGCCCAAGGATATCCGGCCCATGCAGCTGGGTGAGGGTGTGCGCCTGGGCTGGAATTCCTTTGTGACACCGGACCGGGCCCGTGAACGCCCGGCGGTGCGCATCCAGATACGACGATAAGGCAAGGAGCCAGACAGGTGTCAAACCGGACAGCAGCATTAACCCTGGTGATCATCAACCCGACCGAAACCGGCGGTGGTGCCAGCATTGAACACCGTTTCGGAACCGGTGGCGGGTCGATTGGCACGGCGGCCAACGACACATGGCGGTTGTCGCCCCATCGCACCGGTGCCGTAGCCGGCCATGCCGAGGTTCGCTTCCTGGATGGTGGCTTCTGCCTGATTGACCGCAGTGGCCGCACCTACATCAACAGCAGCAGCCAGCCTGTGGGCCGGGGCCGCAGGGCGCGGCTGAATCATGGTGACACCCTGACCATCGGCCGTTACCGGATGCGGGCAGAGCTGAACGGTGATGCGGTTGACCGCTCAGAGCTGGAAGAAGGCTCCGGGCAGGACCGGCAGCTGGTGGATGTGGAGGAAGATTCACTGTTGCGGGCAGAAATCGGACAGAGGATGCCGGATGGCCGGGAGCCTCTCGAGGGACTGCATACTCCGGCGGGAGAACCGATGAGCGACGACCCGCTGGCGCCCTGGCAGGAAACGGCCCGTCAGCCTGCGGAAGAAGCCGCCGAGCTGTTGGCCAGTGACCAGTCCTGGTTTGCCCGCTCGGCCGAGGTCAGCGATGAATACCGGGAAAACCGGGATGTGGCCATGGGCCTGCCAATGAACCGTAACGCCCGCAAGCACGGGCACGACACACAGGAGCGACAGGGAATGTCAGAGTTCAGGGAACACAGCCGGGAAGCCAAAGACACCAGCCGGCAACACATCAGCGGTGCCCCCCTGATGCGTGGTATGGAAGCCGACATCGATTTTGCCGACAGCGATGAAATGCGTCTGTTCCTGGAGGAAGCCGGACAGACCCTGAAAGCCACGGTCGAAGGCCTGCTGGCCCTGCATCAGGGTGAAGATTCACGGCACCGTGCCCTGCGCACCCGCCTGCAGCCGATTGAAGACAACCCGTTGCGCTTGGGTGACGACTACACCGGCACCATGCAGACCCTGTTTGCCGCCGAGCGCAGCCCTGTGCACCTGTCTGCCCCGGCTGCGGTTCGGGAAAGCCTGGAGAGCTTGAACCATCACCAGCAGGCCACTCGCGAAGCCATTCGGGAAGCTTTGGAAGCAATTCTTTATGCCTTCTCACCGGAGGCCCTGTTACGCCGGTTCCACGGCTACCGCCGTGGCCTGCAAGACAACGAAGACGAAGGCCGTTGGGCCTGGAACATGTACCAACATTATTACCAGGAACTCAGATCCAGTCGTCAGCAGGGATTTGAACGCCTCTTTCAGGAGGTGTTCGACCAGGCCTACGACCAACACTTGCGCCAATTACAGAGGGAGAGCCTTTCATGAAGTACTGCAAATGGAGCTTGCTGGCTATTGTCATGCTGATGGTGGGGTGCAGCACCCCGTACAACGCGGTGACCAAAACCGCCAAGGTGTTGTGGGACCCCGATATTCCCGTGGGCTATCCGGAAGAGCTGCCTAGCAAAGTGGCGCTGACCATGCTGGCCGAGCCGGATGTGAACCCCAACGAATCCCTGGCGCCCACGCCGATTGCCTATCAGATCATCGAGCTGCGGGACAGCTCCCTGCTGATGGCCGGCGACTTTGATCAACTGTTGAACGACCTGGAAAAGTCCCTGGGCCGCAACTACGTGGACCACAGCGACTACACCCTGGTGCCGGGCCAGTTCAAGTACGTAGCGCCGTTCGAGATCAGCAAGGACACCCGGTTTATCGGCGTTATCGCCTTCTATGCGTACCCGAACCTGTCCCAGTGGAAAAAGGTCATCCGGGTGGATCCGATCGGCGACACCTACCACCTGCTGGTCAACCTGCGTGAGCGGGAAGTACAACTCAGACGTTCGGAAGATACCTGATGGCAGCTACCAATCGAGTCGTCTGGAGTGATGGGCTGTTTATCAAGCCCCAGCACTTCCAGCAGCAGCAACGATATCTGGAACACCAGATCAACGAGCGGGCGCTGGCGGTCTCGGACTACCTGTATGGCTTCAGTGATCTGGAGCTGAACGCCGAGTACCTGAGCTTTGGCCGGGTTGGTCTGGTGCGGGCTTCCGGACTGTTTCCGGACGGTACCCGGTTCAATCTGCCCCAGGACGATGTGATGCCGGAGCCCCTGGAAATCACCGATGCGTCGGTGGCCAATCAGGTGGTGTATCTGGCGCTGCCGCTGGGCAGTGACACCCTGGCGGAAGTGGAGTGGCCGGATGCCCCGGTGGCCGGGCGTTTTCGTGCCCAGACCGTGGAAATCCGGGATCTGCATTCCATTGATGGCGACGCCCACAGCATTGATGTGGGCCGGGTTGCGCCGCGCCTGATGCTGGAGCGGGACGATCGCAGTGCCTATGCTTCGGTGGCCATCGGCCGGATTCTGGAAAAACGCCCGGATGGCAGCCTGGTGATGGACCCCAACTTCCTGCCCACCATGCTCAGCGTCCGTTCAGCCCCGCGCTTGCAGCGGTTCGTCGGCGAGATGGCTGGCCTGATGCAGGAGCGGGCCCGCAACATCGCCGAACGTGTGGGCGCGCCGGGGCAGGGCGGTGTGGCGGATGTGTCTGACTTCATGCTGCTGCAGATGCTGAACCGGGCGCACCCGAAGTTCATGCACCTGGCCCGGCTGCGCCAGCTGCATCCGGAGCGCCTGTACGAAGCCCTGCTGGAACTGTGTGGTGAGCTGGTGACCTTTACCGACGAAAGCCGGCTGCCCAAGGAATTCACCCCCTATGACCACGACCTGCCGGAAGCCTGCTTCAGCCCGCTGATGCAGGTGCTGCGTCAGGCCCTGAGTACCGTGCTGGAACCGAGAGCCCTGTCGATCACGCTGCAGCAGCGCCAGTACGGCCTGACGGTGGCACCGGTGCAGGATGGACAGATCATCAAGGATGCCGAATTCATCCTGGCGGTGAAGGCCGACATGCCGCTGGACGACCTGCGCAAGCAGTTCACCCAGCAGTGCAAAGTGGCGTCGGTGGAGAAGATTCGCGACCTCATCAGCCTGCAGTTGCCGGGTATTCCGTTGTCGGCCCTGCCGGTGGCGCCGCGCCAGCTGCCGTACCACGCCGGCTTTGTCTACTTCCGGCTGGACGACCAGAGCCAGGCCTGGCAAATGCTCGACAACGCCAGTGGCTTTGCCTTCCACGTGGCCGGCAGCTTCCCCGGGCTGGAAATACAATTCTGGGCAATCAGGAGCTAAACCATGGCAGATGCACCGGTAATGGACAGACCAGACAACACCAGGGATTCGGGTGACAGTGCATTCAGTGACCTTCTGTTTGCGGACGCCGGCAACAGTGGCTCCCGAACCGAATTCGACAACGCCGGCTTCCAGCTGCGAGGGCTGGAAGAAAACCGCCTGATCGACGCCGCCACGCCACTGCTGGGCCTGGTGATCCGGGTACGCCGGCTGGCGGATTTCCGGGACGTGGAAAACCTGTACCAGCAAGTGGTCGACGAAGTGGCGGCCATTGATCGGGAGCTGATCGAGCAGGGCTATGAACGCCCGACGGTGGTGGCCTATCGCTACGTGCTCTGCGCCTTCATTGATGAAGCGGTGCTGGGCACCGATTGGGGCGCCCATAGTGTGTGGTCCCAGCACTCCCTGCTGTCCCGCTTCCACAATGAAACCTGGGGTGGGGAAAAGGTATTCGCCATCCTTGCCCGCATGGAAAAGGAGCCAGGGCGCTACCGCGATATGCTGGGCTTCATTTACCTGTGCCTGTGCCTGGGTTTTGAAGGCCGTTACAAGGTAATGGAGAACGGCCGGGATGAGTACGACCGGATTGTTCGCGGCCTCTATGAGCAACTCCGCGAACTCCGTGCCGACCGGGACCCGCAGCCGCTGGCCGATGCCACGGAGAACGTAGCTCCAGCCCGCAACCGGCTGCGCAGCGGCCTGCCCCTGTGGGGTATCGGCGGCCTTTTTATTGCCGCCATGGCGGGCATTTACCACTTGTACAACGTCGCGCTGAACGAACGCATCAGGGATGTGCTCAGCGTACTGGACCAACTACCGAAATAAGGATATCACTGTGATTCGGGTAGAACTGCCGGCGCTGATCGGGCGCCTCAACGACATTTCACGCCAGGCCCTGGAAGCCTCCGCCGCCCTGTGCATCAGCCGCCAGGGCGCCGAGATTACCCCGGCCCATTTGCTGTTCAAACTGCTGGAAACGCCGTTCTCTGACGTGCGCCAGATTCTGGAACACACCGGCATCAATCATCAGCAACTGCAGCCATTGGTGGGCGACAGCCTGAACGGCGAGCCGCAGACCGCCGAGCCTTATCCCTCGTTCTCGCCGTTGCTGGTGGAACTGATGCAGGACGCCTGGCTGTTGGCCTCCACCGAACTGGGCCACACCGAACTGCGTTCCGGCGCCGTATTCCTGGCCCTGCTGATGAACGCCGACCGCTACCTGATGCCCCGGGTGGCCCAGGCCCTGGTAGACATCAATCGGGAACAGCTGCGCAAACAATTCGACCGCCTCACGGAAGGTTCCGTCGAACGCCCGCAGCTGACGGAAAACGGCTCTGCCAAGCCTGTGGCGGATACCGACATGGACCCGCTCAAGCGCTACGCCACCGACTTCACCAAACTGGCCCGGGAAGAAAAACTGGACCCGGTAGTATGCCGGGATGCCGAAATCGACCAGATGATCGACATCCTCTGCCGCCGCCGCAAGAACAACCCGATTGTGGTGGGTGATGCCGGCGTGGGCAAAAGCGCCCTGGTGGAAGGTTTGGCCCTGCGCATCGTCAACGGTGACGTACCGGACCGACTGAAAACCGTTGAACTCTGGACCCTGGACATGGGCGCCCTGCAGGCCGGTGCCTCGGTCAAAGGCGAATTCGAGAAGCGCCTGAAGGGCGTGATCGAAGCCGTTAAAGGTTCTGTTACGCCAATCATCCTGTTCATCGACGAAGCCCACACCCTGATCGGTGCCGGCAACAGCGAAGGTGGCTCCGACGCCGCCAACCTGTTGAAACCGGCACTGGCCCGGGGCGAGCTACGCACCATCGCAGCCACCACCTGGCGCGAGTACAAGAAATACTTCGAAAAAGACCCGGCCCTAAGCCGCCGCTTCCAGCCGGTCGCCCTGGACGAGCCGACCCCGGGCGAAGCCGTCCACATACTCCGGGGCCTGCGTACTGTCTACGAAAAAGCCCATCAGGTACTGGTCGCCGACAGCGCCCTGAAAGCCGCCTCGGAAATGTCTGCCCGTTACCTCGCCGGCCGCCAATTACCGGACAAAGCCATCGACGTACTGGACACCGCCTGCGCCAGGGTCAGCCTGAACCTGAGCACACCTCCGCGCCGTCTCAGCCACGTGCGCAGCGAGTTGCACCAACTGGCCATGGAACAGGACCTGCTGAGCCGGGAACATACTCTGGGCCAGAACGTTGACGCCGAGCGGGAACAGGAACTTGAACAACGCATCGCCGACCTGACCGCCGAAGCCGAAGCCCTGGAGCAAAGCTGGAACGACCAGCGCGAGCTGGTGGCCCGGCTGGTCGACATCCGCGAACAATTGCTGCTGGGTGATGTCGAAGCCGAATCCGCCGATGACGCTGATGTTGAGTTGGCCGAGACCGAGCACGAAGAACGCCCGAACCTGAAAAGCGAAGCCGCCGCCATCGAACAGGAACTGGCCGAGCTGCAAGCTGATGAACCCCTGGTCCATGCCCGCGTGGACGCTCGTCAGGTCGCCGAAGTCATCGCCGACTGGACCGGCATTCCTGTCAATCGCATGACCACCGACGAACTGGAGAAAATCACACACTTGCCGGCGTACCTGCAGGCCCACATCAAAGGCCAGGACACCGCCATCGACTGCCTGCACCAGCACTTGCTCACCGCCCGCGCCGACCTGCGCCGCCCCGGCCGCCCCATGGGCGCCTTCCTGCTAGTGGGCCCGAGTGGTGTTGGTAAAACCGAAACCGTGGTGCAACTGGCCGAACTGCTCTACGGCGGCCGCCAGTTCCTCACCACCATCAACATGTCCGAATACCAGGAGAAGCACACCGTCTCCCGCCTGATCGGCTCACCCCCAGGCTATGTGGGCTTTGGCGAAGGCGGCATCCTCACCGAAGCCATCCGCCAGAAGCCCTATTCCGTGGTCCTGCTCGACGAAGTCGAAAAAGCCCACCCGGAAGTCCTCAACCTGTTCTACCAGGCCTTTGACAAAGGCGAGCTGGCGGACGGCGAAGGCCGGTTGATCGACTGCAAAAACGTCGTCTTCTTCCTCACCTCCAACCTCGGCTACCAGACCATCGTCAACCACGCCGAAGCACCGGAAAAGATCGAAGAAGCCCTGTACCCGGAACTGGCCAACTTCTTCAAACCTGCGTTGCTGGCACGAATGGAAGTGGTGCCCTACCTGCCGCTGGGTGAGGACACCCTCAACCGCATCGTTGGCGACAAACTCCAGCGCCTGGCCGACCAGATCAAAGCCCGTTACCACACCGACGTGGAACTGGAAGACGGCCTGGTAGAAGCCATCCGCAGCCGCGCCACCCGCAGTGAAAACGGTGCAAGGATGCTGGAGTCGATCATCGAAGGCGAACTATTGCCACCGGTGTCCCTGGCGCTGCTGGAAAAACTGGCGGCAAGAGAGCCGGTGACCAAGGTCACTCTTGGAGTTAACGAAAACAAATTCACAGGAACAGTCGCCTAGCGTGGAAACTCGCTGAAAGCAGCGCACTGCGGGGTTAAGTCTTCCAAAACCCTGCGGAGCCATGGATGGCGGAGCGGAGCCTACAGGGACGTATTCACGGCGTGTTTTGGAAGACTTAACCCCGCAGTGTGCGGGCGCCGAACGGCAGCGGAGCGGACAAGGATGTATTCACGGCGTGTTTTGGAAAGCTATCCCCCACGGTGTGCGGGCGGCGATCTCCATAAAGAAGGAACGATAGCAATGGGACGGATGCAGAAGGAACTGCACACCGGCATAGATCTGGCGGTGGCACTCATCAAACAGGACACCCTGCCTGCGTTGCTGAACACCGCCACCAGCCAGCTCCAAAAAGCCTTCGGCCTCACCAAATGCTGGGCCCTCGAACTCGACCTCAGCGGCCGAACCCTCCACTGTGGCCAACTGGGCGACACCAGCGAATTCGACTGCAGCGACTTCAGCCACCCGTTTGCCCATGTACTGCAAACCGGCCAGCCCAGAGAGCTTACCCGCGCCGCCAGCTACCGCCTGGACCACCCCGGCTTCCAGACCCTGTTCGACGCCAGCGACCGCCCCAGAAGCCTCTGGCTTGAACCCCTCGCCGGCGAAGACGGCCGCACCCTCGGCATCCTTGTGCTTTGCAGCGACCACCCAGACTGGCAAGGCATCGTCGGCCAGCCCCTGTACGCCGGCATCAAACAACTGCTGGTACACCAGTGGATCAGCCAACTGCAAACCCGCGACCAGGTCTGGCAGCGGCGCATGCTCAAACGCTCCCTGGACCACCTGCACGACGCCGAAACCCTGCGCCAGCGCTGTGAACAACTGGCCCACACCCTGGTCGGCAACTCCGAAGCCATGGTGAACCTCCGGGCCCAAGTGGTGCGTGCCGCCGGTAGCCAGCTGTCTGTGCTGATCCAGGGCGAAACCGGCTGCGGCAAAGACGTGGTCGCCCGGGGCATCCACGACATGTCCGACCGGGCGAATGGTCCGCTGGTGGTGGTCAACTGCGCTGCCATCCCCGACACCCTGCTGGAAAGCGAACTGTTCGGCCATACCAAAGGCGCCTTCTCCGGCGCCGACCAGTCCAAAGAGGGCCTTCTGGCACAGGCCAATGGCGGCACCCTGTTCCTGGATGAAATCGGTGACATGCCCATGGCCCTGCAGTCCAAACTGCTGCGGGTACTGGAAAGCCGCCAGTTCCGCCCCCTGGGCGCCCGGGATGAACAGCACTCCGACTTCCGGCTGGTGGCGGCTACCCATCAGCCCCTGCAGGAAGGCATCGAAGACGGCCGCTTTCGGCGTGACCTGTTCTATCGCCTCAGCCAGTTCCCATTGCGGGTTATTCCGCTGCGCGAACGCACGGAAGACCTGGAAGCCCTGAGCCGGCATTTCATTCGCCTGTACACCGAACGCGAAGGCAGTGGCCCGTTGGGTATCAGCAGCCACGCGCTGCACACGCTGGCCGGTTACAACTTCCCTGGCAACGTGCGGGAACTGCGCAACATCGTGGAATTGGCTTGCCTGCAAACGCCCGCCGGCGATGACATCCAGCCGGAAGTGTTACGCCTGGATGACCTGTTTGCCGATCCAAGCCCGGCCATGGATGCCAGTGTTGAACCGAAAACCATGGCGGGGGTTCCGGTGGCGGATGACATCCGCGACCTGAAAGCCGCCGCCCAGGCCTTCGAGGCCGCCATTATTCGTGAACGACTGCGCCAGTACGGCGGCAACCGTGCCCAGGCCGCTGAAAGCCTGGGCCTGCCCAAACGTACCCTGGCCCATAAATGTCTGAAGTATCAGGTAACCGACGTATGACCCTGAAAGACCGAATCCAACCCGGGTTGCTCGGCCTGGCCATGGTGCTGGCCAGCACCGTCACGCTGGCCGACACCCGCCTGGCGGAAGCCGAGGCCTGCACGGCCGAAGCCAACCGGCTCGACCGGCTGGCCTGTTTTGATGAGGTGTTTGCCACCCCACTGGCCCGTTACGAGCAGGGTCGGCGGGTGCAGGAGGTCAACCAGTCCGAACGCTGGCGCCGGGCCTTTGCCCAGGCCAGTGGTGAAGATGCGTCCGGGGTGACCTATCGGGATACCGGTGCGGCTGCTGGCCACCTGGTCACTGTCTCTGCATTAGGGGTTCAACCGCCACGACCGGTGCTGGCGCTGCAGTGCCACAACAACATCACCGAATTGACCGTCATGCTGCCGGAACCTATCAACCGGGAGCGGGTGGAGGTGGCATTGGGGCCCGAGCGAGCCTACTGGCGGGTACGGGATGACGGCCTGGTGGTCAGTGCCGGCCGGGGCTTACCGGCAATCCGCATAGTGCAGCAAATCGTCGGGCAGCCGGACGCTCGCATTCACGCCGAAGCCCAGGAGCTGGATGGTTTGCTGTTTGATCTTTCCGGTTATGCAGAAGCGATCCGGCCACTGCGTCAGGCCTGTGGCTGGTAAGGGGGCAACGATGCAGGTTATTGAACAACACCCATACGTTGAACAGGTGCTCGGTGCGATTCCGGGGGAAAGCGGCACCGGCGACAGCCTGGCCGAGGACCCGGTCCTGGAGTTCCTGGAAGACGAAGTGATGAAAGTGGGTTCTCTGGCTCATAACGACATCGACTGGAACAAGGTTGAGAGCGAGGCCCTCAAGCTGTTGGCAGACCGCAGCAAAGACATCAAGGTGCTGGGTTTCCTGATGCTGAGCTTGCAGCGCAGTGGCGACGGCGAACGCTTTGCCTTGTCACTGTACCTGCTGTACCGGGTGTTGGATGGCTGGTGGGAGAACGCCTGGCCCTATCCCGGCGCCAAGGGCCAGCGTGCCCGAAAAATGCTGTTTACCCAGATGCTGCAACGCGCCCTCAAAGGTGTGGAGAGCCTGAATTTTGATGCCAGCGTGGGTGATGGCCGCCAGTACTGCCTGGACCTGATCGACAAGCTGGATGACCAGGCCAAAGCCAAAGACCTGCCGGGTGACGCCTTGTTTGATCTGAAGCGGGCGGCAGAGAAACTGCCCAAACCAGACCAGCCTGGCAGCCAGGCCAGTGCCGGGGAGCCTCAAACCGCTCCGAGCCAGCCGGCAGCGGCGGCAGTAAACAAGCCGGCGGCTACCACTGCCGCAAGCGCTTCACTGGGCAACCTGACACTGGACCCGAGTAATGAGCGGGCGACCCGCCAGAGCCTGCTGAAAGTGGCTGAACTGCTCACCGACACTGAGCCGGAAAACCCCTTGGGTTACCAGATGCGCCGCCACGCCATCTGGCAAAGCATCACCAGTCTGCCGCCCACCCGGGATGGCAAGCGAACAGACCTGGCTGCTGTGAGTGCAGACCGGGTGGCAGAGTACAAGGAAAGTCTGGATAAAACCCCGGATAACGAACTCTGGCAGCGTATCGAACAGAGCCTGTCGGTCAGCCCGTTCTGGCTGGATGGCCACTGGCTCAGTGCCCGGGCGGCAATGGCGTTGGGCCATAGCGATTGCGCCGAAGCCATCCGGGAAGCCCTGAAAGCCTTTGTGGAAAGGCTGCCGGAACTGGCAGAGCTGACCTTCAATGACGGCACCGCCTTTCTCAGTGACGATGCCGCGGACTGGATGCATACCGCACCGGCGACGGTCAAAGGCAACGGCGGTGGCGCCAACCCCTGGGAGCAGGCGCTGGACAGTGCGGTTGAACTGGCAAGGCAGAGCAAACTGCCGGCGGCACTGGAGCTGCTGGAACAGGGCCTGGCCGATGCCCGGGAACCCCGGGAACGGCTGTACTGGCGCCTGGCCAGTGCCAAGCTGCTGAAAGAAACCGGCCTGAAAGCCATGGCCGCGCAACAGATTCAGGACCTGCAAGGGCAGGTCCGAGGCCTGGTTCTGGAAGACTGGGAACCCGGCCTGATCAAACAACTGGAACGACTGGCGTAACGCCCGCACGCATCAAACGCAGGAATGGAAACCATGTGGAGAAAAGCCTTACTCATTGGTCGTTGGCTACTGCCTCATCTTCGTAACGCCGCACCGGTCACCCTGGCGCTGGCGGTCATCGCCTTGCTGGTGGCCACCTGGTGGCTGGGCCCCCGCCTGGAAATTGGCGGAGAGTACCCGTTGATGGCCTGGCAGATGCGGGCCCTGGTGACCCTGGGTGTGATTTTGCTGGTGGTGGTGTTCTGGGGTATGGCCCTGGCTCGCCGGCTGGGCAAGGTGAATAAAGCCAAGGCCGAGGAGCAACAGGAACAGGAAGATCCGATCCTGCCTATGGAACGCCGGCAGCAGCGCTTGCTGGACCGCCAGTTGCAGGCCCTGAAAAGCAATCTGCCCGGCCGCAAAGGCCTGTACCGCCTGCCCTGGTACCTGGTGATGGGCCTGGAAGATGCCGGTAAGACCAGCCTGATTCAGCGGGCAGGGCAAACCTACACCCTCACCAACGTCACCCGGAATAACCGGGGCGACCGCAATCCCTTCGGTTTTGACTGGTGGATTGGCGATAACGGCGTACTGATCGACCCGGACGGCGAACTGCTGAGCCAGAACCAGGGCGAAGGCGCCACCGGCGAAATCCAGAACCGGCTGTGGAACCACTTTATCGGCTGGCTTGAGCGCAGCCGTCCCCAGCGCCCGCTGAATGGCGTGATTCTGGCCGTGGATCTGGCCCGCCTGAGCACCGCCAGTGATAAGCAGCGGGAAGCCCACGCCATCCTGCTGCGCACCCGCCTGCGGGAACTGATGGAACAGCTGGGTTCGCGGCTGCCAGTGTATGTCACCTTCACCAAAATGGACCTGATGTACGGCTTTGCGCCGTTCGTGCGTACCCTGTCAAAAGCCGAGAAAGACAAGGCACTGGGCTTCACCTTCCGACTGGATGGCCAGCAGGATCACGATCAGTGGCTGGAGCAGTTCGCAGACCGCTACAACGAGATGGTGGATGAGCTTAGCCAGCGCCTGCCGGATGTCCTGGCGGACACCCGCGATAACGAAGAGCGGGCCGCGGCCTATTCGTTCACTCGCCAGCTGGCGGGCCTGAAAACCACCATGGAGCAGTTCCTGACCGATCTGTTGTCGGCCGATGCCTTCTCCACGCCTGCCCTGGTCCGTGGGACCTATTTCACCTCGGTGCTGCAGGAAGGTGTGCCGGAAGATGCCTTTGTCTCTGCCGCTGCCCACAATTACCAGATGACCAGCCCCATCCAGCCGGCCCAGCGAGGCGGTCAGTCGGTCAGCCTGTTTACCAAAGGGCTGTTCCCGGAGGTGATCTATCCAGAGGCGGGCCTGGCGGGCGATAACCGCAAGGTGGTCGGCAAACGCCGTCGCAAAGTCGCTGTGGCCGCCGCCGTGGCGGTGTGTGCCGGTGCCGGCATGACCGCCGGCTGGCAGCACTATTTCATCAAGAACGCAGACGCCGCCGCCCAGGTGGAAAACCGGGTAAACGCCTTTATCAACAACTGGCAGCCGGTGGGCTACGAGCCCGACAGCACCGGCCGTAACCTGCTGCAACCGCTGGATGAATTGCGCGAGGCCACCATGGCGTTCGGCGACTACCGCAACGAGTGGAGCCTGGTAGCCGATATGGGCCTGTATCAGGGCCACAAAGTGGGGCCGGAAGTGGACGCCGCCTACCTCGACATGCTGGCCTACCAGTACCTGCCTGCATTGATGTTTGGCGTGATGGAAGAAATGGGCCGGGCACCTGACAACAGCACCGAGCGCCTGGAACACCTGCGGGTGTTGCGCATGCTGTACGACGCCAGCGGTCGGCGCAGTGACCTTGTCGCCGCTTACATGCGAAGCTACTGGCAGAACCGTTTCCCCGGCCAGCGGGAGGTGCAGAACCGTCTCTATGGCCACCTGCAATACGCCATGGCCCACACCAACCTGGCCGGCATGGCGGCCGAGGGCGACCAGACCGCCACCATGGCACTGGCACCGTTCCGCAGCAGTGTGCAGTGGGCGCAGCATGAACTGGGCCGGATCAGCACGCCAGACCGCGTGTACCGTGATCTGCAGGTGGAAGCCAACCGGGAATTCCAGGCACCGCTGGAGCTGGCGCGCAGCTCCGGGCCGGCCTTCTCCACCGTGTTCACCCGCATGGACGCCTACGGCGAACCGCTGGGTGATGAATTACCGTCCGCAGAGGATCCGTTGTCCATCCCTGCGTTGCTGACCCGCGAAGGCCTGGAGAAGTGGTTCCTGCGCAAATCCGGTTCGGTGACCGAACTGGCGTTGGTGGATGCCTGGGTGCTGGGCCGGCGTAACGATGTGGATTTCAGCAAGGCGGACGAGGCAGAGCTGCTGGCCAGCCTGCAAACGCTGTATGCCGAGAATTATGCGGAAGCCTGGCGCACCGCCGTCAGCCGGCTGGATGTCCACCGGTTTGAAGACCTGAACCACGGCGTGCGCATTCTGGAAAGCCTGACCAGCGGCCACGAACCCCTGGCCCGGTTCCTTGGCCAGGTCCAGAGTAATACCCGCCTGATCCCGGTGGGTGACGGTGAAGCCGAGGCAGCCCGAAAACTGCTGGAACAGTCGCCCCATTTCCGTATGTTGCAGGATATCGAGCGCCAGTTCGCCGACCTGAACCGGCTGACCCGCAAGGAGGGTGACCAGCCTTCTGGCCTGGATGAAATCATGCAGGTGGTGGGTGAACTGCATGAATACCTGCGCAACATCCAGGAGTCCCCGGATGCCGGCAAAGCCGCGCTCAGCGCCGCCCGTGCCCGCATGGGCCTGCAGGGGGCAGACCCCATCTTCACGCTGCAGCGTATGGCCAACCACCAGCCGGAGCCACTGAACCGCGTGCTCAACCGGCTGGCCACGGAAAGCTGGCGCGTGGTGCTTGACCGTGCGGTGGCTCAGTTGGAGCGCGAGTGGTACCGGGAAGTTTACCAGCCGTTCCAGCAGAACCTGGCCCGGCATTATCCGTTCACCGCCGGTGCCGGTCGCGATGCCGCACTGCAGGACTTCGAGCGCTTCTTCGCCCCGGATGGCATCCTGGAAACCTTCTACAACGACAACCTGAAACTGTTCCTGGAAGACCATCCCGAGCATGTGGGCGACGCCCGCCGGGCCAGCCTGGTGCGCCGGGACGTGGTGGCCTCTCTGGATCGCGCAAGGCAGATTCGCCAGGCTTTCTTCACCCGCAGCGGCACCCTGGACGTAGAGTTCGCCCTGGAACCCCTGAACCTCACCAACAACAAGCGCCGGGCGGTGGTGAACATCGACGGCCAGCTGGTGGAGTTCTCCCACGGCCCACGCCAGAGCATACCGCTGGTTTGGCCCAACACCCTGAGGGATTCCGTGGAAAGCCGAATCACCCTGGTGCCGATCCAGGTCAACCGTTCGCCCCGGAGTATCTCGGAAAGCGGCCCCTGGGCGCTGTTCCGGTTGCTCGACAAAGCCGAGATTGCCGGCGTCAGCAGCAGTGCGGTCGACGTGAAGTTCACCGTGGACGATGGTGAGATGCGATATCGCCTGCATGCGGCCAGTAATACCAACCCGTTCACACAGCAGCTGCTCTCGGGGTACCGCATACCCCGCAGCTTGTATTAAACTGTGTCCCGTCGCCCGGGCTTGAATGCCCGGGTTGACCGGAGCTTGCACCTGGATGGTGCCGGCTGAAACGGAAATGTTCATTCTTCAGGGACCGAAGTCATGCCCCAGGCAAGCGGATTGCAGTTCACCGCCCGTGTAGGCGAATTCCCCTCAGATCACTTTTCGGTAGTTGGCTTTAAGCTGGCCGAACAGCTGTCTTCCTTGTTTCATGGCCGGTTAGAACTGGCGAGCACCGACCCCGATGTGGCCGCTGCTGACGTTCTGGAACAACCGGTGGACCTGGTGGTGTGGCAAGACGGCCAACCCCTGCGGCGCTTCACCGGCGTGGTCAACGAATTCGTCCGCGGCAACACCGGCCATCGACGCACCGCCTATGAAGTGGTCATCCAGCCCCCGGCCTGGCGCCTGGGCCTGATGCACAACAGCCGCATCTTCCAGACCCAAACCACCGACGCCATCGTGCGCACCCTGCTGGAAGAGCGGGGCATCATCGACACCGTATTTGATTTCAAGCGCTCCCCGGAAGAACGGGAATACTGTGTCCAGCACCGGGAAAGCGACCTGCAGTTCATCAACCGCCTGGCCGCCGAAGAAGGTTGGCACTACCGCTACCAGCACGGCAGCGTGGATGGCGAAGAACAACCGGCCCTGATCATCGCCGACCACCACGGCGACGCCCCGAAACTGGACCCGGTGCCCTGCAACACCCAGGCCGGTGGCAGCACCCAACAGGCCTGTGTGTTCAGCTTCGCCTACGAAGAACGCATCAAAGCCGCCTCCGTAGCCATGAAGGACTACACCTTCAAAAACCCCGCCTACGCCCTGATGCACGAGCACAGTGCAGGTGAGCTAAGTCACCGTGAAGATTACCAGCACTACGACTACCCCGGCCGCTACAAAGCCGACGCCAGCGGCCAGCCCTTCACCCAGGCCAGACTGGACGCCCTGAGAAACGACGCCTCCCTGGCCAAGGGCGAAAGCAACCGCCCGGACTTCACCCCCGGCGCCAAAGTGGAACTGCAGGAACACGACAGCCAGAGCCTGAACCGGGAATGGCTGCTGACCGCCATCACCCACACCGGCAAACAGCCCCAGGCCATGGAAGAAGAGGGTAGCAGCGAACCCACCAGCTACCACAATGACTTCACCGCCATCCCGGCGGACAAAACCTGGCGTACCGTTTACAACTTCCGCAAACACAAACCGATGATGGACGGCCCCCAGATGGCCATCGTCACCGGCCCCGAGGGTGAAGAGATCCACTGTGACCAGTACGGCCGGGTGAAAGTCAGATTCCCCTGGGATCGCTATTCGAAAAACGACGAACACAGCAGCGCCTGGCTACGCGTCGCCCAGGGCTGGGCCGGCGGCCAATACGGCTTTATGGCATTGCCCAGAATCGGCCACGAAGTCATCGTCTCCTTCCTCGACGGCGACCCGGACCAGCCCATCATCACCGGAAGAACCTACCACGCCACCAACACACCGCCGTACGCGCTGCCGGAACACAAAACCCGGACCACATTAAAAACCAAGACTCACAAGGGTGAGGGTAGCAACGAACTCAGGTTTGAAGACGAAGCTGATCAAGAGCAAATCTACGTTCACGCCCAGAAAGACCTGGACCTGCTGACCGAAAACAACCGCACCGAAGTCATCAAGAACGACAGCCACCTGACGGTGGAGAACAATCGCTTCAGCCACACCAAAGGCAGCAGCCACCACACCGTGGACGGCGAAAAGCGCGAACAAACCGGCAAAGACCACAGCTTCAACGTCACCGGCACCCTGCACCTCAAAGCCGGCACCGCCTGGCTCAGTGACTCGGGCACCGAACTGCATATCAAAGCCGGCCAAAAAGCGGTGATCGAAGCAGGAGCCGAAATCACCCTGAAAGCCGGTGGCAGCTTCATAAAGATCGACCCCAGCGGCGTGGCCTTGGGTGGTGCGAGTATCAAGATGAATGTCGGTGGGGCTGCCGGGAAAGGCAGCGGGCAGAAGGTGCAGGTGCCGGAGAGGCCCGGGTTGGTGGAGAAGAGAGGTGGAACAGTCGCTCCTGTCGTGCTGTCAGGGACACCCCAAAGGCCGATGGCGAAGCCCGACCAGATACGCGCCATTAGGAATGCCGCAAACCAGGGTAAGGGTATCTGTCAGATCTGCTCACCAGAATCACAAGGTGCGATCTGATGGGTAATCTGGCAACCCTTCCAGGCGACAGTAAGACATTTCTTCTTATTGACGGTGCAAAAGTGAATGGCTTGGCTCAGGTTATTTATCGTGAGATAGAAACGCCTCAATGCGATGCGCTATACAGGGGAACTGAGCTCGCCGATCTGTTGGAAATCTCACCCTGGTTGGTTGAAGCGGGAATAGAGAGCTCTTTGGCGCTTAAATGCTTCGAGGAGTGGAAGCACCTGGGTGCTGCCATTGTTTTGCAGGCGGACTGCCCATTTGAAGAGGTCATGGGCCACCTACGTGGATTGCTTATGGCCCGGTTGGTCACGGATGATGACGTTGTTTTCCGGTTCTATGATCCTGAAATCGCACGGCATCTGTTGAAGGCGGATTCATCAGGTGAAGATCTGAATCAATTGATGGGGCCTTGCAGCTTGTTTGCCATTCAGGACCGCCGCACAGGTGAGTGGGCGTATTTTAATAATGATCAACCCAATAGGGTGCAGCAGGCAGAAGTGTTCAATATTCGTGAGCAACACCAGGTTGCCATGGAAAGGGCGGCGGAGCAGACAGCGCTCAGGAAACTCGAGCTCCACACTTCGAACTACTTCCCTCACCTGCTTCAACAATCTGACGCAGATGAACAGGATTGGGATGCAGTGTCCGGGCTAGTCAACGCGGCGAAAGCACGGGGGCTATACAGCGCCCGCGATATCGCCTTGTATATCAATACCATTGGCTGGCTCGGGCATCATGCATTCGAGGATAGTGAAGTGATGAATCTGTGGAGAGAAAATTCCGAAGCGCCAGGCAGGGCTATAGCGCGAATTGCAGAATTCGCAGAGAAAAAGTCAACGGAGGGACTGGTTCATGGGTAGTGCTAACAGCTCGGCGTTTTTGCAGGGTTCTGATGACATCAATTCAGCCGTACAAATGTGCGCGCTGCAGCTTAAAACCGTCGCGTTGTATCCGGTGCGCTGGGCAATCAGTCAGGAAGAGGTTGCCTTGCCTGCGAACTTTCATGCGCCTTCCGTTGAACTCGGAAACACGCATTACTGCGTTCGAAAATTGACACCCGGTTGGGTCTACATGTACTCCGAAGTTTTCGGGACTCTGCATGAGTACCGAGTCAACGAGCAAGGCGAGATAATGGAAGTGCGGCCCGGCGTTAACTCGGTACTGCTCCCGGATGTTGAAGCGCAAAGTGCATTGCCTGCTATACATCACCCTGCGCAAGGTAAGGTGTTGCTGAAATTCGTACGGCATCGATGGTCAGTACGCATACAGGAACTTGTGCGAACGGATACGCAAGTCCGTGAAGAGAACATGCAGACGTTCGACCTGAGTGGACTCACTGAAAGGCGTGAAGGCATAAATATCAGCGAAACCGAAGTTATAAATAGCGTGGTTGAAGATTTTCGGCAGGGATCAATAGATTTCGAGTGGAGCCTGACGGATTTTGCACAAGGCGTCAGTGAGCCGGATTTGCAGGGGCTGTGTAAAAAAGAAACGGAATTCTCATACAGCATTGTTCTTGATGATGAAATCGGCATCACCTCCGAATTAGGTCAACTGCATGCCCTTTATGTAAACCTGATTACGAATTACGCGGAGGAGAACGCCTATCCCTACACCATCTCCAAAATGGTGGACGCACTCATCGCCCGCGAGGCCAGCAAGAAAAAGTCGTCTAAAGGCCAGCAGAAAGTTACCGAGGAACTGAAAGAACGAATTCGTTCCTGGGAAAAAGACGCATTCGTTGAAGGCTACTATAAGCAGCTTGAAGAGTATGACCAGGCTAGGGCCTTGGTATTCGATGACTGGAAACGGTGGGTTGACTCCGACCAGTTGGCCAGAAAACTGGAGTTCAACGACTGTTACTGCGCGGAGGGATTTGAGGCAGTCGAGCAGGAGCTAGCCGATATTCTGGACGGTTATGTCAGTGCCGAAAAGGGCAAGGAAGATGCAGAAAAGTGGTTGGCTGCGGAGGAAGGTGAAGCCAGTACGATCGGCAACCTGCTGAAAACTGCTTTGTTCCTAGCATCAGTCACCAACGGAATTACACAGAAACTTAAAGACCTACCCGGCTTTGACTACGGCAGCCTGAAGATCGTGGACAGTATCTTAGACATGCCGGCGTATGTGCGCGCGAGTAACGCCACCGAGACCCTGATGCTAGAATTTGCCGCCCCCGCCGCAAAGATGGGGGCCTGGGCGAAAGACTCTCAAACGTGGCCGCAGTGGAAAAAATGGATCAAGGCGGTCAGGGACCGGTATGGCATTGAAGTACACCGGCAGGGAATAACCCTGAATACTGCGACGGACCTGCTCATGGCGGTCCACCGCAGAACACTGGAAGGTGGGGGCCATAACCTATCCGAACACACAATGACCCCACTGGCCGCCAGTATGGCGGATGCCAGGGTGCGGAGTTACCTGAACCGAACCCTGATCGACATGTTCTACCTGACCCCAGACTTTAAAGACAACCCCTTCGGCTGGCTTCATACTCGGCTGGACCCAGTGGTTGATAGCATCAAGCAGAACCGGGGCAAGTTCATTGGGGCGGTGACTTTCTTTCACGCGGCTAACATGGCAAGTCTGTTCTCCGGCCTGAAAAAGACCCAGCAGGATGTAATGCTGGGAGACCGGTCCGTCATCGATCGGTGGGGGTACTTTCTATCTGGCCTGTGGAGCATTGGCGAAGGCGTGGTCAATCTCAGTGGGTTGTTGATAAGGGAGGAATACGCTAAAGCCTTGGGGACAAAGCTGTCTGCGACTGGGATGCGGGTGTCGGTGGCTCCAAGTGGGTTGAAGGAATTGAAGGCGTTGTCTCGTTTTGCAACCGGTCTGGCGAAAGCCACGGTAAAGTACCTTCCCTATGTAGGTGTTCTACTGGCAACAGGTTTGGAAGGGTGGACTGGCTATAAGGCCTTGAATACAGGTCATCATGCGATGGTGGCCCTGGCCGGGGCCCAGATTGGGCTGAGCATCGGTATCACTTGCCTGGCGACCCTGGCGGTGGTGGGTGCAGTTACCGGAGCGGGCGTGACTGTTGTGCTCGTGGTAGGCGCGGTGCTGGTTGCGGTGTCCTTCGTCATCACGGCGGTACAACTATATATCGCCCGGTCCCGGATCGAGGATTTCCTGTCACTGTCCTTCTGGGGCAACGCGCCCATGTTGAGATACTGGGATGAGCAGTCCAGGCCCCCGAGCAGAGAGCTGCTGGAGGAAAGTCGGGTTATTGTTTCTCAGGATGAGGGCGCTGAAGTCAGGCGCTATTTTGAAGCGGAACTGGATGCATTTTATTACACCCTGTTCTCTCCCATTGTGCGGATAACGGAGCATATCGGTCGGCACGGTGATATAAACCGGGGTGAGTATCAGATCATGTCGGAAGTGACGAGTTTTATCATCTACTTCCCGGGATACAGTGACGGGACGTGCGAGGTCTCGATCAAGCTGTTTGAGGTGGATAAAAACTGGTTCTCTGCCGACGATTTGAACGAAATTACCGATCTATTCAATAGAAGGAAAGAGATAGAGGCCTCACCCCACGGCGTTATGTACCGGTTTACTCACTACAACCACGACAAGTGGGACCAGCTTGAATTGCTGATCGAGTACGAGAAGGACGGCCGGAAAGTTACGGGAGAAAACGGGTTACGTTTCATTCTGGACGGAAACGATGTGAAGGAGCTGAGTGTCGATGAAAAACTCGCCTTTGAAGTGTGATTTTCCGGAAACGGATTTGGAACAACAGCTGGAAAAGAAGCTGTACCGTACCCATGGAACTCGGCTCGCCAGCCCTCCAGCCTTGAAGGTGGCGGGGGTGTCCGATTCCTCGGAAGGAATGGAGGTTGGCGTCGCCTATATCAGCGAACGGTTCATGGATATCCGGACGGCCTTCTTGACTTTCCGAAGGGGGCAGTTGGTCGTCATAAATCTGTTTATGATCATTGTCCTTGCATTGGGCTGGGTTGTTAGCCTGTTTTATTCGAAGGCATTGCTCGGAGTCTTGATCGCTTTCGGGCCTGTCTGGGCGGTCATTTACCTGTTTGAAACTTTCTTTCCGCTCACGCTGCCGGTCCGGATGGACCGGCAGGAAGGGTTTGTGTACGTAGGGCACCGGGGCACGTTTTACCGGATTCCCTGGGACGAGCTGGAGGTGACCTTTTCCTACAACTGGCAGTATCTGGGCTCTGGCGTTGTGTGGGAACGGCAGTATTACGCCCAGCTGTTCATGCGGGAAAAGCATTACTTTTGCGGGAAGCCCCCCAAGATGCCGCTACAGCGCAAGAGGGTCTATTCCGGGTTTAAGGAAGAGGATATGTATCGGAGATGGAATTTTATTGTCAGGTACTACAACGACGGAATTTTTGACGGGGATGCTGATAACCTTGTGATGGCTAATTACGACACATATCGTAATTATATAAGTTCAAAGTCGATAGGAAGGCGTATTTTTAGCTATTTTGTTTTAATTATTTTTATGCCAACGATGTTTTGGTGGAAATATACTCCCTTCAAGTATAAGTGGCCGAAAGAGGTTGAGGAGGTTTTTGGGAAGGCTAACAATTATTGATCCCTGATTGAGTATTTCCTGTGGCCACGAGAAATAGAAGATGTTTTTGGGAGAAATAACCGTTATTGAAGCTCCGAATTCGATGTCGGTTAGCGAGATTTTCTCAGGGTCTCCGCAAGGATTTGGGGATTTATGAACAATGGATCTGCAGCGCCCAAGATGGATAACTTCTATGGACCGCATGCATACTGCTCCAATGCCATTCCGCTCCAAAGAAACCAGCCGGAAGAGTTGAATCGGACAGGACTGGATCGGTCTGCCAGTCTTCGTCTGCCATGGGGTAATACCCGTGAGGTGGTGCCCCCGACCTTCATGTCCGATGATCCACCAAAAAAACTGCGAAGGCTGGAGAAAAAGGAAGATTTGGCTGACAAGCTCGGGCTATACGTCGAGAACAGCCACGAATGCTTCCGGCACGCACCGTTAGCGTTTCAGGCGCGTTTTTTCGACATGATTTCTGTTTTGGGAAAGGTGTGGGCTTATATTGTGTCTCCGATAGTTCTGATCGTTTTGATCTTGGTGTCCCCCCTGTTTGGCGTGCGAGATGAAACTTGGCCTAAATTCTTGCACAGCTTGATTCCGTTGGAAGTTAGCCTTTTATTCGGTGGCTGGCTTTTGATAATTATCGGTGGCCTAGCGTTCCGCCTTTTCCCGAAATGGCTCCTCAGAAACGGCCGCGGCCCCGAATGGGAATTCAACCGCCGCACCGGCATGATCAAGGTCTGGCAATATTCCCGGAAGCTCCCGTTCGTGCCCCGAAAGCCTCCGGTCGTGATCGAAAAACCCTTCTATGAATTTGATGCCTGGTGCTGCGCCCGGGTAGACCGGTTCGGTACTCTGTTCGATCTGGTGCTGTCTCACCGGTACAGCAAGCTGGACGTCACCGTTGGCGATATCCTTGGCGCCCACGGCAGTGCCACCATGTGCTACGCCTACTGGGACTTTATCCAGAATTACATGGATATCACCAAGCCCCTGCCGGAGCTTCCCCTGCTGGAGCGATACCGCCCGCTGGATCCGACCACGGCAGAGTATGACCAGAAGACGGGCCGGCCAGCGCGGTACTGGCGGGACATGGACGATGAAACCTTCAAGAAGCATGTGGACCGGATGTTCACCGAAGTCACCATCATTGACACCGCCCAGCGGCGTAATGTGATGGCAGAAAAGGTGAGTTATGCAAGTTGAAGGCGTTGGTATGGGGCTTCGCCGTGAACATCGCACCCCATTGGCGTATCATCCCGCCCATCTGACTAACTAATTAGCACCCCAAGGGAGCCCATCATGATCTGGACCGTATACCTTTCCGGCGAAATCCACACCGACTGGCGTGAGCAGATTGCTGCGGGTGCTGAGGCGGCGGGGTTGCCGGTTGAGTTTACCTCTGCCAACACCGACCACGAATCCAGCGACGCCGCGGGCGATTTCCTGGGTAAGCCGGAGAGCAATTTCTGGCGTGATCACCAGTCTTCCAAGGTGAATGCCATCCGCACCAAGACCCTGCTTGAGCAGTGCGACCTGGCGGTGATCCGCTTTGGCGACAAGTACAAGCAGTGGAACGCGGCCTTCGATGCCGGCTACTGTGCCGCCATGGGCACGCCTTACATAACCCTGCATGATGAAGACATCGTGCACCCGCTCAAGGAAGTGGACGCGGCCGCCATGGCCTGGGCGCAGACGCCGGAACAGGTGGTTGAGCTGCTGAAGTATGTAACTGCCTGAGTTAAGCGATTTTCGTAACACCATCAACAGGATGTAAAAAGGGCAAAGGAACATGCCACTCTTCACTACCGGCAGTGTTAGGGCAACAGCCCTGACACTTTGCCTGCTTTTTCTCTCGTTACTTGCCAGTGATCCGGTTAAGGCCGATCCCCGGCCGCCTGCCATCCCCCTGGCCAATGTCTATCACTCGGGTGTAAACCTCGAGGAATACTGGGTCAGTGAAAAGCTGGACGGTGTCCGGGCCTATTGGGATGGCGAGCAGCTCTGGTCCCGGGGCGGGCATGTCTACGCGTCGCCGGACTGGTTTACGGCGCAGTTTCCCCGGCAGCCGTTGGATGGTGAACTCTGGAGTGGTCGCGGGCGCTTTGCTGAGCTGTCCGGGGTGGTGCGCAAAGTGCAGCCGGTGGATCGCGTCGTCTGTCAAGGTAGTTGGAACCTGATTCATTTTGGCTCTAATAAGCCACGCATTGCTCTTTAACAGTTTGTTCCTCGGGTAGCGGGTTTAGCCACACGGCTCCCACCGGTTCGCAGTTGCGGATACCGGTGGACCAGCGACCAGGGTTCTTTTCCTTGGCCCTGAGCAAGGTCATTTTTCGACTTGCCAGGATGTCTGCATCCTTTCCGGCGTGACGGTCAGCCGGTGTCACATAACGGATCGCGCTATGGCGATGCTCGTTGTTGTACCAGCGGATGAACGTGCTCACCCAGTCACGGCTCAGTTCAAGGTTCTCAAAGCCCTCATGCGGGTATTCCGGGCGCTGCTTGGTGGTGCCGAACAGTGACTCGATATAGGCATTGTCATTGGACACACGCGGTCGACTGTAGGAGGGCGTGACACCCAGCTTCTCGAACGTGGCCGGTAGCGTGCCGCCTTTCATGGGGCTGCCGTTGTCAGAATGCACCACCGGTGGATTGTTCACGCAGCCCTCGCGTAACAGTGCTTTGCGCAACACGGTTTCGCTGTTGACGGCGTTTTCCGCATCGAATACTTCAGCGCCAACGATCTTGCGGCTGTAGACATCGAGCATGAAGTACAGATAAAAGAACCGACCCCGAACCGTCGACTTCAAGTAGGTCACATCCCAGCACCAGACCTGGTTCGGTCGGCTGGCCTCATGACGGCGTGGTGGGCCGACTCGCCCGGAGTGGCGGGCACCCCGGCGGTGGTTCTCGTTATGTTCGCTCAGAACGCGGTAGAACGAGGATTCCGAGGCGATGTACCACCCATAGTCGTCCATCAGCAGCGGCACGACCTGAGACGGCGGCAGGCTGGCATAATCGGACTGGTGACAAACGGCCAGAATCATCGCTTTCTCCATGGCGGTCAGTGTGTGAGAGGGGGTGTGCTTCGGGGCGTTGGGCCGACCATCTTCACCACCGGCTTTCCAGCGGCGGTAAGTGTTGGTGCCAATACCCAGTTCGGCACAGGCGCTTTTTAGGCGCGCCCCATCGGTACGCGTTTCATCGACCAGCTGCACAGCATACTGGCGATCCAGGGCACTGGTCAGTCGTCCTCGTCCCCCCAGATCGCCTGGGCCTTTTTTCGCAGAGTCAGCAGGGCGGCTGTTTCCGCCAGTGCGGCTTCCTTGCGTTTCAGCTCACGTTCCAGTTGACGGGTGCGCTTTTTCTCGTGCTTGACCGCCTCACGGGAGCGTTTTTCAATCTTTTCATCGCGATCATTGGCGGCTTCACAGCTCTGACGCCAACGACGGATATGCTCGGGATAGAGTCCACGTTTACGGCAGTACTCGCCCAGTTCGGACTCACTAAGCGCGGCGGTCTCAAGCACGGCGTTGAATTTATCGCGCGAACTCCAGCCTTCCGGGTCTGAGCCGTGATCTGGCAACAGTTGACCATTCTTTCGGGCTTCGCTGCGCCAGTTGTACAAAGTAGCGTCTGAAATGCCTTCTTCTTCCGCTACTTCAGCCACAGGCCGGTTATTCGGTGGCAGTAACTTGCGAAGAATGGCTTCTCGGCGTTCCGGTGAATACTTCATAAAAACCTCTGTCTCGCCCCACTTCATTTAGAGAGTCTAACATCGGGTGGGGTTCCAACTACCTTGACAGAGGGGGATCGGGAGTGGCGTCAGGTGAGGTTTCATGTGTTTGATCTGCCACAGCCTGAAACCGTGTTCGAGCAGCGTTACCGTCAGTTGGAACAGCTGGTTGCAGCCTCTGGCTCTGAGTATCTGGAATTGGTGGCGCAGCGCCCGGTTGCCAGCCATTCGGAACTGATGGCAAAGCTTGAACAGGTGGTGGCTGCCGGTGCTGAAGGGTTGATGCTAAAGCGAAGAAACAGCCGGTATCAGGCCGGTCGTTCCGATGATCTGCTTAAAGTGAAAACCCATGAGGATGCGGAAGCGAAAGTCGTTGGTCACCTGCCGGGCAAGGGCAAGTACGAGGGGCTGATGGGGGCTTTGGAAGTGGAGCTGTACGATGGCCGGCAGTTTCGCATCGGAACCGGGTTTACCGATGCGGACAGGCGCAACCCGCCGGCGATTGGCTCAATCATTACCTTCCGCTACCGTGGTTTGACCGCCACCGGCTTGCCGAGATTTGCCAGCTTTCTTCGGGTCCGGAATGTTGAACCGGTGCCGAAGGCCGATTAGGGCGAGATGGCCTTGCTGCTCTGGGCCAGCTCCTCCAGCGTGCTGTATTCACACTCCAGTTCAGCGATGAAGGTGCGGCCGGAATCGGTCAGGATGTTGTCATCCCGGAGTAGTCGGCGGCCCAAAAGTACCGGGTAGGAAAATTTGCCCCGGTCGGTGAGGGAAAACTGGGTTTCATGGACCTTGCCGCCGAGACAGAAGTCCATTTCGACCACATAGCGCCGCTGTGAGGGGGCGCCCTTGCGTTTGATCAGTACGGTGCGATAGACCGGCCGCTCAAATTCCAGAATCACTTCGTCGTGTTTCAGATCACCCTCGCTGGGCTGGTCTTCGTGGTCACCCAGCGGGAGCTGGAAGCGCACCCATTCCTCGTTGTCCTTCTCGAAAGATTCCACATTCACAGCATGCAGGGACGAGGTCTTGGCGCCGGTATCCAGGCGTGCTTTTAACCGGATGCCGGTCTCGCCCATCACCACCCACTCCACAAAGCCCATCACTTCCGGCTCCGCCGATGCTTGTGACTGAGTCTCGGCCGTGGCCGGGTTGGCAGAGAACAAGAGGCTGGTCAGGGCGATGACAGCAGATCGCATTGGATGCTTCCTTTGGCTGGTCAATCTGAAAAGGTGGAGCGGCACGGGCCGGTCCGTTTCTGTGCAATTCCAGCAAGGTTATCAGGGTCGGTCGCCTGTAGCCCTTTCGGGCAGATTAACAAACCGTGAGCCTGTCTCGCCGGATTTGCTCCGGGGCCGCCATTCTGGCCCGAAAATGGCCAGTGTAATGCACCGCAAAGGGCGTACACTGAAAATACACACGGGAGACTAGCCATGGTGTCTGTTCCTTCCGCTGGGCGAGTCCAGAAGCACATTTCGGCCATTGCCAGCGGCTTTCTGGGTGATTGACCTTCGCAGCGAGGGTATCCGCAACTTGTCGCGGGGGGATGTGTTTGAACCGGGAACTTCGGATCAACCGCTGTTGCAGGGTGCACGGCATTACGTGATCAGCGGACTGCTCGCCAAGGGCGAACAGCACCCTGTGAACGTTCTGTTTGGCGATGCCCTGGTGCATCAATCCAGCGCCCGTGGTGAACGCCGTGAAGGCTGGGAACTGGCGGGCATCGCCAATTTTCCTGGTGTTGACCATATTCGCCTGGCCCATCACCCCTTGGTGAGTCAGCAATTGCAGGAGTGGCTGTCATGAAAGGACCGGATAACAATACCCACTGGTGGCTGGGTGTGGCGGAGCTGGTGGCCCACGGGATGCATCACGGCGCGATGAAGTTGAAGCGTGTGCACCTTTTCATTGCCGAACATGACTGAAACATGAATGATTCTTAGTAAGGTTTTAACTCCCAGCTAGCCGTTATCTCTGTAGGGTAGGCCCATGCAATCGGGATAGAGACATCCGGATTGTTCGTTTCGACGAATGGAAAACCCAACCACAGAGGAAACGCGTTATGAGCTACAAAGCCAGTTTTGCGTGTGCCACGGTTCTGTCTGCTGCTGTACTGACAGCACCTGCCGTCTGGGCGCAGGATAAAGTGAGCCGGGATAACTCAGGGCCTTACATCAGTGGTAGCTACGGGGGCTACAAATCCCACGGCGGTGAATTCAAGGATGACAACGATCTGCTGGGCGCGGCGCTGGGTTACCAGTTCAATGAGTTCTTTGCCCTGGAAGCGGAATACATTGATTTCGGCAAGTTCGGCGATGACGACGTTAAAGCCAAGCTCAAAGGGGTTGGCCTGAGTGCTGTTGGCCGTTTGCCTCTCACTCAGAGTTTCGGGGTGTATGCGAAGGCCGGTGCATTCGCTTCGGCCTTTGATGTGGATGCCTTCGATGAGAGTGAAACCTATGACGAGGTCAATCCGTTTATTGGCGCCGGTGTGGATTTCCGGGTGACCAATAGCCTGACCGCTTTCGCCGAGTATGCCCGTTACAACGTGGATATCGATGAAGACGATTTCAATGGCCAGATTACCAATAATGGTCCGGATTTCGACACCGGCCGGGTTGGCTTGAAGTACCAGTTCTGACTCGTTGCGGGTTTGGGGCGCCGGCTGTAGCAGGCCGGCGCCCCTTTCTTTACGCCTTAGGGTGTTCGGCTTCGTCTGGTCCCGATGTTTGCCCTGCTGGAATAACCTCCAGGCGGTTCCGGCCGTTACGCTTGGCGGTGTATAGCGCCTGGTCGGCCAGCCGGAGATATTCCGCAGATGTGTGCTCTGGTGTTGGAAACCCCAATGCCAGGCCAATGCTGACGGTCAGATCAATCCCTTTATCCTTGCAGGTATCACAGCGCCGGGTTGCGACTTCCTCGCGGAACCGGTTCAGCCGAGCCTTTATGTCATCTGCATCCTGATAACTGGCAAAAATCACAAACTCTTCTCCACCAAACCGTGCCAGACGGTCAGTGTCGCGGCGGAAATGTTCGCGCATGGTATTTGCCAGAGATTCCAGGCACCGGTCACCAGCCTCATGCCCCCAATTATCATTAATCTTCTTGAAATGGTCCGCGTCGACCATGGCAACCGCAAAGCCGGTCTGGTGCCGCAGGCACCATTGAAAGCTGTTGGAGAACTCCCGGTCGAAGTAGGTGCGGTTGCCCAGGCCTGTGAGGTTATCGGTCACACTCAGACGGGACAGAGCGGTATTGGCCTCGGCAAGTTCCCGATTGAGACGGCCGAGTTTCCGGTTCCAGTAGACCAGCAGGGCGGTGGCCAGCAGGCCCAGCGAAAGTATTTGCCAGAACCGGGTATAGTCCACGCGTTCCTCGATTCGCAGGTTGCGCCAGGTGCTTTCAAGCTGAGTGCGCTCTGCAGGTGTCAGGCTCAACACCAGTTTCTGCATGATGCCGTGTAACGTGGGTTCGTCATTGCGGGTGCCGATCGCCAGTGACCAGTCGGCCGGTACCCGGCCAATCACCTTCAGGTCCGCCAGGCCCATTGACTGCATGTAGTAACTGGCGGTGGCCAGTGTAGTGACATAGCCGATCAGCTCCCGGTTCTGAAGTTTTCTCAGGCCTTCTTGCTCTGACTCTACGGTAACCAGTTGCAAGGATGGATTGCGTTTGCGCAGCAATTCGGCAAACGCGTAGCCTTCCACAATGCCAACGCGGCCGCCCTCCAGCTCGTTGAGACGCTGAATGAACGGGGCCTCAATACGGCCAATCACCACGTTTGGTACTTCCAGATAGGGTGAGGTGAAGTCCAGATAAACGGACCTTTCGGGTGTACGCATGGCCATCGGGAACATGTCGCAACGCCGATCCTTCGCCGCGGCAATGGCTTCCTGCCAGTTGCTGGTGGGCACCAGCCGGAAACGCAGGTTACCTCGTTGGCTGAACAGCTCAAGCACATCTGCGGCCAGGCCGGTGTGTTTACCATCCCTCACGCCTTCGAGGGGCATCCAGTCCGGGTCTGCGCAGATGCGAATTTCCCGATTCCGTTGTTCCAGCCATAGGGACTCGGTGTCTGTCCAGTGCACCAGTTCCGCTGTGTTCAGCGAGGGCTGGTTGCTGGCGCCGAGCCAGCGGGTTTCGATCACCTGTTGTTCCGTTGGCGTAATGCTGGTCAGTGCCTGATTCAGGATGTCTGCCAGCGGCGCCAGGGCTGGTCTCACCCCGAAGCGAAGGTCCTCGCCACTGAAGCCCGGGAGCTGAAGTTCTCCGGCGATTCGGGTGCCACTGATACCCAGTTGCCGGATCCAGTAATTGCCCGAATGCAGGGCTCCGATAACGACATCCACATCGCCGCTCGCCAACGCCTGGAACATGGGTTGCTGTGAGTGGAAGCTGAGCAATGTGCCGTTACTCAGCAATTGCCGAAGCGTTTCCTCATAGTAGATGCCCGCGCCCAGTCCAACCCGATAGTGCTTCAGGTCCTCAAGATTTTGGTAGTTGAGACTCTCATCCCGGGTAAAGATGACGTTGGGAATGATGTGATAGGGCGAGGTGAAGTGGGCGAAGGACTCCCGTTCCGGGCGATGGGACATGTTGGCCATGACATCAATGTCGCCGTTCTTGAGCATGGGAATCAGTTCGTCCCACTGGCCGCTGACAGGAATAGCCTGCAGGCCAGTCAGGTCAACCAGCCGGTTCATGATATCAACGCTCAGACCTCTGACCCGCCCGCCGTCGGTGAAACTGAACGGCGCATAATCATCCATGAATCCGATCCGAACCGGCCCCAGACTCGCCAGGTACTGTCGTTGTTGCGAGCTGAGGGCCAGCTCTGTACCTGTGGAGCCGGTCAAACCGCCAAACTCCTGCCAACGCTGCAGCAGGTGCTGCAGTTTTTCCTCCGGTACGGCATTCAGCCCGGCCTGAATCTGATTGAACAGGTTCAAGTTGTCGGTGAGAACACCAATACGGAAATCCTCAGGTAAATTTCGCGGTAGTGATAAGGTTCGGAGAACAGGACCTTTTCAGCACGGTCCGGACGCCAGGAAATACCGTCTATCGCATCCAGATCTCCGCGCAGGAAGGCCGCATAGATGTCTGGCCAGCTACCGGCACGAAAATCAAAGACCAGGTTGCTTTTGCTGGCCACTTCCCGAAGGACGTCAATGGAGAACCCGGCTGGATTGCGACCTTCAAAAAAAGTGTAGGGTTCGTTGTCGGCCACCACGCCAATTGTGACAACGGGAGACGAGCTCTCCGGCTCTTCCGCCCGGGCTGCGAACGTCAGCACCGCAATCATCAGTGTGGCCAGCGTTAGCCAGGCAGCACAGAATTTTCGCTGGGGCGGTTGAGGCAGGCGGCTTTGCAAGGTATACCTTCCCTGTGAATAACAGTGCCAGTGTAGTTGCAGATCGTAACCTTTGACAGTGGTGTGTGGCTATATTGAATACAGATTCAGGCTATGAAACGGCACGCCTTTGATGGAGTAGGGGAATGACAGAAACGGGTTTTGACTGGCAGCAGATTCCGGCCGCTGTGTGGCGCCGGCACCGCTCCGGCCTGCGGGCCATTCGCCGGCTGGATCCAATCAGTTGGGGCGATCTCACGGGTATTGACCGGCAGAAACAGGCCCTGGCCCGGAACACGGAGCGCTTCCTCGCAGGGGAGCCTTCGAACAACGCGCTGCTTTGGGGTTTTCGGGGCACCGGAAAGTCGTCCCTGATTAAGGCGTTGCTGAACCGTTACCAGGCGGATGGCCTGCGCATGATTGAAGTGGACAAGGATGATCTGGTGAACCTGCCGGAGATTGTCGACGACATCTGCGAGCTGCCGTACCGCTTTGTGATCTTCTGTGATGACCTGTCGTTTGATGTGGGGGAGTCCGGTTATAAGGCCTTGAAAAGCGTGCTAGAGGGATCACTGGAGCTGCCCCCGGAGAACGTGCGGGTGTATGCCACCTCCAACCGCCGGCATCTGATGCCGGAATTCATGAGTGACAACCTGAAAAGCGAGGTGCGCGACGGCGAACTGCACCCGGCGGAAGCCATTGAAGAACAGGTATCACTGGCGGACCGGTTCGGGCTGCAGCTGTCGTTTTATCCGTTTTCCCAAGATGTCTATCTGCAGGCGGTGGACGCGCTGTTTCCGGAGGTGGCAGAGCGCTCGCAACTGCACCAGGAGGCCATCCGGTTTGCCACCGGCAAAGGGGTGCGCAACGGTCGCACGGCCCAGCAGTTTTACCGCCAGTTTGCCGGGGACCCCAGATTCAGCTGACGCCGGCTATTGCCGGCGGGCCATGCGGATAAACCGGTGGTGGATGGTCCGGATGCCCAGGAATACCAGCACCATGATCACCGGTATGGCCACGCCCAGTACCAGGGATTTGTTGAACGCCAGGCCGCTATCCTGCAGTACGTCCAGGCCAAGCTTGAGCAGGCTGATCAGATAGTAGGAGATCGCCACAACCGAGAAGCCTTCGACTGTGTGTTGCATCATCAATTGAATGCGGGAACGGCGGTCCATGGAACTCAGCAGTTGCTGGTTCTGACTCTGGATCGCCAGTTCCACCCGGGTACGCATCATGTCGGAGGCTCGGTCTACACGGCGGGACAGGTCTTCGAGCCGTTCCCCTACCGCTTCGCAGGTTTTCACCGCCGGGGTTAGCCGGCGGGTCATGAATTCGCTGATGGTCAGGTGGCCGGAGACTTCGTCTTCCCGCAGTTCTTCCAGCCGGGTCAGCACCAGTTCGTGGTAAGCCCGGGTAGCGGCAAAACGGAAGGTGGAGTGGGCCCGGTAGGCTTCTATTCGGGCGGCAATGTGGGTGAGTTCGGCGAGTATCTGTTGTTCGTCCAGGGATTCGTTATCCGCCAGGGACTGGGTGATGGTGGCCAGCTCGTGGTCCATGTCGTTCAGGCTGGGCGTCATTTCCCGGGCCAGTGGCAGCGCTAGCAGCGACATCAGCCGGTAGGTTTCAATCTCCATCAGGCGCTGCACCAGGCGGCCCAGCTGGCTGTTGGACATTTTGTGATTGAGCACCATAAAGCGGCCGAAATGGTCGCTGTGCAACTGAAATGAGCCCAGCACACGGGCGGCGCCTTCCTGCGGGCTGCTGCCGATCAGGCGCATACCTTCGAAATACTTGCGCATGTACGCCAGTTCGCTGCGGGCGTCCTCTTCCGACGGGCGCACCTCAATGTGGAAGGCCCCGACGATGGTTCCTTCCAGCTGCTCTAGCCACCCCTCTGGTAACGAGCTGATGCCGGTCTCGGCAAAAGGTTCGGCGCTGGAAATGCCAAGATTGATAAAAGTGTAAGAGGCAAACTCCATATGCACTTCACGCCGGACGCGCAGCTTGCCGAAGTTGTGCTCATAGCAGCTGACTTCCTGTTCCGGCCAGGGCTCGCCCAGCAGGCGGTGCAGCCGCTGAAGATGCGCGAACTGTGTTCGGCGCTGCTCCGGTGTGACCAGCACGGCAATGTGGGTCACCCGGGCGGTGGAAGGAATCACCTGGAAGGGGCGTGAGTGCAGTTCCTGGTAAAGGTCTGCCCGCAAGGGATGAAAATCCAGGGATGACGTTTCGGCACTCACAATGTTTATCCTGTTTCCGGGTGGTATACCGGGATGATAACCCGGAAGCTCACCCCGTCAATGCCACCTTCGCGGGTGTTTCGGGCCTCCACATGGCCACCATGGTAGTCGGCAATAAGACGTACGATCAGCAACCCCTGCCCCAGGTGCCCCTCGCTCTGGCCCTGGCGCTGGGAGACAAAGGCGCCAAAAATATCCACGCCGGCGTGTTCCGGCAATTGCGAGCCCTCGTTGAACACACACAATTGGTAGTGGTCCGAATGGCGTTGCAGGCTGACCTCTATGGCGCCGCCTTTGGGGGTAAAATCCCGGGCGTTATCCACCAGCTTGTCGAGCATTTGCACCAGCATTTCCGGTGAGCCCATCAGTGGGCATTCGGCTTCGGGAATCTGGTAACGGATCTGGTGGTCGGCATCCAGTTGTTGGTACGCCTCGGTGGCTTGCGCGACCACCTCGGACAGGTCGAACCGTTCTTTGTCGGCCTGGTCGAAGCTCTGCTCGAGCCGCGCGGCCTCACTCATGCTGTTGAGAATTCGGCGCAGCCGCTCGGTAGCCCCGGCGGCCCGTTCCAGGTATTGCTGCCGTTCCTGCTCGGAGCTGTTATGGGCGAGGTTCTCTAGGGACGACCTGACCACCGCCACGGGGGTTTTCAGCTCATGGGACAGCCGGCGGGAAAAACTCTCCAGGTAGTGGTTATAACTCTGCAGCCGTTCCACCATCTGGCTGAAATGCTGTTGCAGTTGCCCCAGTTCATCCTGGGTTCTGGCGCCGGGCACCTGGCTCAGAATCCGGCCATCTTCGTCCACGCTGGCGCTGACCAGGCGTTGCAGGCGGGCAATTCGCCAGGATAACCAACTGGCATAACCCAGCAGCACCAGGGTTAACGCGAGAATGATGAGCAGGCTGCGGGCCAGGACGCTGCCAAGGGCCGAGCCGGAGACGGTGAGCAGTTGATCGAGGGATTGTTCCAGTACCAGCGAGCGACCGCCAAACAGATCATGCTCGGTGGCCAGCCAGACCGAGCCGTCATTGCGCCTGACCAGGTGATTGTCTGGCAGGCCACCGGTGATCAGCCTATGGGTGGCTTCGCCCAGCGGTGTGGGCTCCGGCTGGTAGAGCCGAATCAGGGCGCGCAGGGCGTTGAGGGTGATTTTCTCAAGTACTTGCACGGGAGACAGATCATCGAAGTCCGGGCCCTGGCCAGTGGCCGGATGCCGGTGATGGGCAATCACCCACCCCGCCGGCTCAACCAAAGTGACTTGCTGACCATCACCGAGCTGGTCCGCAAGTGCCCGTTCCAGTTCAGGGATCCGCTGCACCAGCGGGGGTGGTGGTTCAATGCCGGTGCCGGGTACGGAGGCGTCCTGGCCTCCCTGGGTCAGCTGGAAGCCCAGCAAGCTGCCACGGGCAGGCTGCGGCATCTGCAGCTCTAGTTGCCAGCCAGACCCCCGATCCCGCCAGGCACCCTGAACCCGATAATCCGGAGTCTGCTGGCGGTCTTCCCGAATGGCATTCACGCTGCCCGGCGCTGAGGTTCGTAGTGTCCAGCGTTGCCGTGGCACCGGCTGTTGCAGGTTGGTGACCGGCGGTTGCAGCACCAGCTCAAAGCGATCATGGGGTTGGTCAGGCCGGTTCTGCTGAAACAGTTGCATGGCCTGGTTCTGCATCTGGACCAACAGGAACAGGTGCCGGCCATCACTGGCGGCCTGCCATCGCAGGTGGGGTTCGCCCGGCACGGGCAGGGGCTCAGCCGATTGCCAGGGCTGCAGGTGATCGGGCTCATCGTAACCGGGCCAGTCGTCGGCATGGCCGTCGGGTTTGATCGGGGTTTCTGCCGGGCTGGCGTAGAGCGCGTTCGGGGTGGTGATGGCGGGTTGCCCCAGCAGCAGGTCGCCGGCCAGGTTTGCCATCCGCTGGCCCCGCTCCTGGAGCTGTTGCAGGGCCTGTTGGCGCAGGGCGTCATCCAGTTCCAGCACAAACTTCAGCCCGGCCCAGGGTATCAGCAGCATCAGCAGGCTGGCGAGGAACAGCTGGCGTTTAAGGCTCAAGGTCAGACCTCACGGGCATTCCAGCGATAACCCATTCCATAGGCGGTCTGAATGCCATCAAAGCTGCTGTCCAGCTGGCTGAATTTACGCCGGATGCGTTTGATATGGGAGGTCACGGTGTTGTCATCCAGTACCGTGCTGGCGGCTTCCATCAGCTGGTCCCGGCTGCGAACGTGGCCGGGATGCTGCACCAGGCTGTGCAGCATCCAGAATTCGGTCACCGTCAAGTCCACCGGCTGGTTGTCCCAGGACACGGTCATGCGGTCGACGTTGAGCGACAGCCGGCCCCGGTGCAGCAGCTCATCCGGCTTTTGCAGCGCCTCGGCCCAGGCATCGGCCCGGCGAAGCAGGGCGGTAATCCGGGCCAGCAGATGATCCAGGCTCATGTCTTTGGTGACGTAATCGTCAGCGCCCAGGCGCAAGCCGTGCACCGAATCGATATCGCTGTCCCGGGCGGTCAGGAAGATAATCGGCAAGGTAGCAGACTGCGACCGAAGGTCCTGGCACAGGGTAAACCCGCCTTCCGGCTCGTCTCCAAGCCCGACGTCAATAATGGCCAGGTCTGGCAACGCCTGGCGCAGCACTTGCCAGGCCGATGGCCGGTCGCCATAGGCTGATACCCGGTAACCCCGGCGCTCAAACGCCGCCCGGTAGTTATCGCGAATGCCTGCTTCGTCTTCAATCAGAACAATGTGTTTTTTCATGGGTGATGCTGTTCAGCAAGATGTGCTGTCATTAAACCATGCTCCTTGCGCGGCACAAGTCGATGCTGCGGGATTGCCATAATTCATCATTTTCTATCGCCAGCTTGCCCGTTTCTGCCACGGCAGGGCCCATTCAGCCTGTTGCAATGGCATCACTAACTTCCACAAAAAGGATGTCGTGATGATGTTGCTATCGCTGCTTGCCAATCCGGCCGTACGGCCTGACCTGTTCACCGCCCGCCGGGCGAAGCCAGCCGCTAAACAATCCAGGTGGTTGCGAATGGCCGAGGGTATCAGCCTTTGGCTGGCGGTTCTGCTGATGTTGTTTGTCCATCCCCTCTACGCGGAGGCGCGTCAGATGGACATGGAACAGCCGGGTCAACTGTACCTGATGAATGATCAAAATGCCCGGCAGCAGCCGGCGGTGATTCTGGACAGTGAGTTTCAGGTTCGTGTGTCTGGCTTGCTGGCCCAGACCAGGCTGACCAGGACGTTTCGTAATGCCAGCGACCAATGGCAAGAGGGGATTTTCGTGTTCCCGTTACCCGACAAGGCCACGGTGTACGGGCTACGCATGACCATTGGCGAGCGTGAAATCGTGGGGCACATTGAGCCCAAAGCCAAGGCCCGCCAAACCTATGAGCGGGCCAGGCAGGCCGGGCAGCATGCGGCCACGCTGGAGCAGCATCGCCCGAACCTGTTTACCAGCCGGGTAGCCAACATCCCGCCAGGCGAAAGTGTGCAGGTGGAAATCCGTTATCAGCAACCGGTGGCCTACAAGCACGGTGAATTCGAACTTCGACTGCCCACCACCTTGACCCCTAGGTATATGCCAGGCGAACCGCTGGCGGAAACCCAAGGCCCGTGGCAGTCGGGGTGGGCGCTGGCCACCACAGAGGTTGCCGATGCCCATGAAATCAGCCCGTTTACCGTTCGCCCCGCGGACGTTGATGGCGGCAGTCACCGGGCCAGGATCGGAATAGAGATCGAAAGCGGCCTGGCCCTGGCGGATGTCTCCAGCCCAAGCCATCGACTGCACACCGAGCTGGACGGTGCCAGGGCGACGGTGAGGCCGGAACAGGAAAAGGTGCTGATGGACCGCGATGTGATCGTCAGGTGGCGCCCGGTAGCCGGCAGTGAGCCAAAAGCGGCCGTCTTTCACCAGACCTGGCAAGGTGAGGATTATCTGATGGCCATGGTGCTGCCGCCTGAAACGGTCGGGCCGGTGCTGCGCCGGGAGCTTGTGTTCGTTATTGATACCTCGGGTTCCATGGCGGGGGACGCGATTGCCCAGGCCCGTTCTGCCCTGCTGAAGGGGCTGGAATCCCTGCGCCCCGGTGATTCGTTCAATGTGATCCAGTTCAACAGCCAGGCCCATCCCCTGTTCGCCCAGCCGGTGCCGGCAGAAGGCCATTACCTGGCCCGGGCTCGGCGTTATGTCCAGGATTTGCGGGCCAATGGCGGTACCGAGATGGCGGGTGCCCTGTCGCTGGCGCTGGGAATGGACTCTGGCCCGGGGGGTGAACGGGTGCGCCAGGTGGTGTTTATCACCGACGGTGCCGTGGGCAATGAGTCTGCCCTGTTTAACCAGATCCGATCAGGTTTGACTGACCGAAGACTGTTTACCGTGGGGATTGGTTCTGCACCCAATATGCATTTTCTGCGGGAGGCGGCCCGGTGGGGCCGGGGTGAGTTTACCGCAATTCACTCAGGCGCCGAGGTAGACCGGGCCCTGAACCGGCTGTTTGCCGCCATGGAAGCACCGGTGCTGACCAATCTGGACGTCCGCTGGCCGGATCAGGGACAGCCTTTGGAGCCAGTACCGGCCAGGCCCGGAGATCTGTTTCGCGGCACGCCGTTGATCCAGGTAATCCGGGGGCTGCCGGCAGCAGGGCAGTTGCAGGTTTCCGGCCAGTTGCCCGGAGGCCGTCACTGGTCCACTTCTCTGGATCTTGCCCAGGCGGCGCCCGCCAGTGGTTTGAATCGTCAGTGGGCCCGTGGCCGGATTGATGAGCTGACCGATGCCGCCCGGCTTCAGGGCCAGGCGCCGGATGAGCAGCAAATCACTGAGCTTTCGGTTCGCCATGGCGTGATTTCGCCGTTCACCAGCTTTGTGGTGGTGGAGCAGCGCCGGGCTCGCCCGGAAACCGAAAGCGCAGGGTCACAGAGCATACCCACACTGCTGCCGGCAGGTAGCCAGCCCGGTATGCTCAGGTACCCCCAGACGGCCACATTCGCACCGTTGTTCACTGCGCTGGGTTTGCTGGGGCTGATGTTTTCCCTGGCCATTGCCATGCTGAACCGGAGGCCATCCCTGTGAGTCGCCTGCTGCTGTTACTGTTCGGATGTTCTGCCACGGTGCTCATGTTCGGGCTGTGGATTCCCTTCAAGGCACTGGTGGCACAGGAGCTGCTGGCGCTTGCCTGGGCCGAGACCCAGGCGCGGCAGGTCCAGGCCCGGCCCTGGCCCTGGGCCGATACCTGGCCCGTGGCGAAACTGGAAATGCCCGAGCTGGATGTGTCGATGATCGTGCTGGATGGCCTGCACGGCGAAAGCCTGGCCTTCGGGCCGGGCCGGGTGGTGGCCGGTGCCGACGGGCCGGTGATTCTGGCCGGACACCGGGACACCCACTTCAGCCACCTCCAACATCTCGCTCCGGGCAACCCGGTCAGATTGCAAGGCCAGGATCAGCGTTGGCAGGACTATCGGGTGACCAGTATCCGGGTAGTGGACAGTCGTAAGGAGCTTATTAACACTCACGCGTTGGCGGCCGGCACCCTGCTGTTGGTTACCTGCTATCCCTTCAATTCCATGGATGCCCGTGGCCCTCTGCGCTATGTGGTTGAAGCCCATCCCGTTTACGCACTCGAACAAAAGGATACTGTTGCCGCGCTTTAGGTTTGGCGTACACTTGTGCGCCAAGTGAGTCTCAACGGAAAAGCAGTATGGCAGTGGTAAGAAAAATCCTGGCGTGGATCTGCGTGCCAGTCTTGTGCCTTCTGGCATTGGTGTTATACCTGGCCCGGCCGTTCAACCCGGATAATAACCGTCTGCTGGGCTGGATTGTCGCCCGGGTAGGGCGTTGTTTGCTGGGCATGAAGCGCCCCCTGTACGGGGCTGAGAACATGCCGCAGGACAGGCCAACGGTGATCATCGCTAACCACCAACAGAACGACGACCTGTTCCTGATGGGTGACTTGCTACCGCCGCGCACGGTGGCGGTAGCTAAGTCCTCATTGGTCTGGGTGCCGTTCTTTGGCCAGGTATTCTGGCTGGGTGGCAACATCATTCTGAACCGCGGTCGGTCCCGAAAAGCGGTGGCGGTGATGGAGGCCACCAGTGAGGCGATCAACCAGCAGCGTAAAAGTATCTGGGTATTCCCGGAAGGCACTCGTAGCCGTGGCCGTGGCCTGGGAAGTTTCAAGAAAGGCGCGTTTCACACCGCCATTGCTGCCGGTGCCCCCATCACCATGGTGTGTGCCGGTGAGTATCACGGCAAAACACGAGGCTGGTCTGGTCGCAGGGAGCCAGTCCCGATGCGGATTCTTCCTCCTGTCGAAACCCAGGGGCTGACCTCTGCCGATGTACCCGAGCTGATCGCCCGGTGCCACCAACAGATGTCGGAAGCCATCGCAGGGCTGGCACGAACTCCCGGAACTGCTTGAATGGCCGTGAAAAACAGGGCAGTCTTCTGAACAGGATTACATTCTGAACTGGTAAACCTTGGGAGAACGCGGAGATGAGCCTGATCTGGTTTCTGATCATCGGTGGTCTTGCCGGCTGGCTGGCCGGCCTGATTATGAAAGGCAAGGGCTTTGGTGTACTGGCCAATATCGGTATCGGTATTGTCGGTTCGGTGATTGGCGGCGTGCTGTTTGGCGTGCTGGGGCTGGCGGTAAAGAGCATGGTCGGTGAGCTGGTCACAGCGACGGTCGGTGCGGTACTGCTGTTGGCGGTGGTTAACAAGATCAAGCAGGGCTGACATGATTATACCCGTAACCGCTGTGTTCGCGGCTGTCCTCGGTTTGTTGTTGCTGGTGTTGTCCGGCCAGGTGGTGAAGTACCGGCTGAAGTACCGGAAAGGTCTGGGCGTGAACGATGATGTGGAGTTTGAGGCAGCGGTGCGCGCCCACGCTAACCTGGTCGAATATGCCCCCATTGGCCTGATCATGCTGGCGATTGCCGAGCTGAACGGTGTTGCCTCAGGCCTGATTTACTGGACCGGCATGGCGCTGGTGGTGGGCCGTATTCTCCATGCCTGGGGCATGATCAACGGCAGGGGTGGCCCCCACAAGGCCCGTATGGTGGGTATCCTGCTGACCTGGCTGGCGATTCTGTTGGCGGCGCTGCTGCTGTTATGGAACGTCTGGCAGGTGTACGGCTGAGCAAGCCGGCAGCGATTGCTTAAACGGGGCCTGTTGGCCCCGTTTGTGTTTGGTGCACCCGGCTCCTGGAGGAGTGGGCCCTTCCGGAAGTTGCCGGGCAAGCCACCTGCTTAGAACTGACCAAGAGATGGCTGTTTGTCGAGCAGCCTACCACCCTTCCGTCGGGATGCCATGTTCCTTGAGGTAATCACCGTTACGTTCGAGATAGCCTTTTGTGCGTTCCGTGAATCGGGAGGGGTCGCCCGGCACTTGCGTGGCCTGCATACGCATCACCTCGATTTCATTGCCAATCTGGTTCGAAATCCACACCACCACGGTACCGCCGGGCGCCAGGCCAATGGTCATAAAGTTCCGGGGGCCGGAATACACGCCCATCGGCGTCTTGTAAGTGGCCGGCTCCCGCATTCGGTCCAGCAGGTCTTCCGGCACCATAATCAATTTGGTGTAATATTTCTGTTCCGCAAAGGAAAACCAGTTGACTAGAATCAGTTCCGGGAAGGGGGCAACCCTGGCTCCCTTGCCGCGGGGTCCGCGGGGACCCCTCCAGCAGCACCCCACGGTGCCGATGGGCTGGCGCCAGCTCCGCTCGCCCGACTTCTCCAGGAACATATCGGTCACCCACACTTCGTAGTGCTTGGGGGCGGCTATGTCGATGTACCAGTTTGTGTCGTCTGCCTTCGACCACGCTGAACACCCGCTGCCCAACAGGGCGATGGCCGCGAGGCCCATGGCCAGGATCTTCTGAATCATTAGTCGCCCTCTGTCTGTGGATAAACCAGGCGCTCCCCGGAGAGCGCCGGTGCATGGGGGTACAATCCCTCTAACTTCGCAGGTGTTCCCGCCACCAGGGTTTCGATGCCGTTGTAGTGGGCGGAGTAATGAATATAGCGCTGGAGCAACAGGTGCTCGTGTTCCGCGGTCAATGAAGGGGCGTCGCTCCCTTGTTCAACCTGTTCCAGGATTTGTTGCAGGATGGGCATAAGCTCATCTTGTATCGACATGGTGTCATCGGTGGGATCAATTTCCCTCAGAGGCACTTCCTGCTCTGCCGCTAACTGGTGCATTAATCGCAGAGCCACCCGTGAATACTCCCCCCGCACCTGGCGCAGCATCCGCAACACCAGTTCCACCCGGCCATCCGGTGCCGGGTGGTCATAGTGCCGGGTAACAATTTCCAGCTGGGCTGGGCCTTCCGGGCCCAGGTCTTTCGGCCAGGCCTGCAACTGTTCGGATTGCCGTACCGGCAGGTTGTGGGGGCCTATCCAGCCGGCGGCCTCTACCTGTTGTCGTTTGGCCTCCAGATTGTCCCACTGCAAGGTTTTGTCCGGCCAGCGCAGCCGGTTGCGAGGCACCTGCAACTTGGGGCTTAACAGCACATCCTCGCGCTGGCTGTCGCCGTAACCACCGCCAATATCGGAATGAACGCCCGGCAGGACGATTTCCCGGAAGTTGGCCGGCAAGCCGCCATCGTGGTTTCGCAGACTGTTCAGGGCAAAATTCCGGCGGTGCTCGTGGGCGGCGGTCAGGTGTACAGCCTGGCCCACTTTCCCTGGATCCAGGTACAGCTTTACCGGGTGATTGCGGCTGTTATTAGCCGATAAATCGCCAGTTGCCGGGTTAACGATGGCGGCCACGGAGTCGAACAGCCCCACGAAGCGAATCTCTACCATCTCCGGCCAGGGAATATGGTTCTGAGCCAGTATCTTGGCGAGCAGGCCGCTTTCGCCCTGATTAATCTCATGCGCAGCGTGGCGGGCGGCAGCAGCCCCCCGACTGAAGCCGAACAGATCAACGGTCAACCGGTCGATGGGCAACCCCTCGGCAAGCCTCTTGGTTGTCTCCGCTACCGTCTTGAAAGCTCTCTTGACCTGCTCAATAACCCCGGCCTCCCCCATGCCGGTGGCTGCGCTGTACAACACATCACCCTCACCAGTCTTGGTGCCCGCCCCAGGGGCATAGACACTGAACCGGTAGGTGCTGGTACCCTCTTCTTCTTTTTCGTCTTCAACGTACAAATCCCACAACTTCGCCACATTGCTGGCCGCATTGGCATAGCTGGCACCCAACATCAGGCTCAGCCTCTGCTCACACTCTTCACGGCTGATGGTGTTATTCTCATAAGGAATCAGGCACTCCTGCTCCAGCTGCTCTCTAAAAGCCTGGGTATTGGCGGCATTGTTCATGGTGCCGTCGGTAAACAGGCCCACTTCCAGGTGAATCCTGGGGGAGGGTTCCTGAGAGGCGTCTTCGGTGGCGGATGCTGCCAGCATGGGCAACGGAGCCACCAAGGCGGACGCCCCCAGGGGCAGGCTCAGCCGGTGGTTATCTGCGCTGTCTTGCTCAGCCTGTTCCCGGCGCTGCCACTGCCGGTAGTGCATCGAGAACATATTCACTTTCAGCGACCCAACCCCCCAGGAGGCGGATTGGCGCAACTGGTCGGAGCTCACCCCGCATTCGTTCAGTTCCGCCACGGCGCTCTTAATCTCAGAAGGTGTGTCTATCCAGTGGTCATTGAGCCGCCACCGGCCGCCGGCAGGCAGGTTGTCGTCCGGCTGCCAGGTCACCATGGGGGAGAAGGGGCCATCCCAGCCTTCACAGACCAACATCAGCTCACCGTCTTTCACCGCCTGGTAGACGGTCTCGGCTATGTCTCGCCGGTCACCGGGGCCGTACCGGAATAACGAGTACATGTCTGACCGAACGTGGCCGTTCTCTTTAACCAGGCGCCTGGCCTTATCGGCGGCAAAAAAGGGGGTTTCAACGAGGGGAAGATCACGGGCTCTCAGCTCCGAGGGCCTGACCAGTGTCATGAAGCTCATCGTCAGCATTCCTTGTTGACGTTAGAAGAACAGGTAAAAATGTGGGAGCGATTCTAGCGGATGGTGTGCGCGTGTGACAACTGCATGTCTTTGAGGCTGTGCAAGACGGGTTTTATTGCTTGATGCACCAATCATGAATCATTGTGATACGGCCCTGTATGCCCGTTGATGTGAGAGAGTGGGAGAGGTAACTCCCCCTCCTACTCGATTACAGGGTGCTCAGAGAGCCCGGGCAATATCCAGAGTCAGGTATTCCAGCTCCACCCGCCGGTTGGCAGCGTGGTCTTCCGGCCGGGCCAGGGGGCGATCTGACCCCCAGGTGGCCAGCACAATGGCGGACTGGTGAACACCTTCGCGCATGAGCAGGCGGGCAACGGAGTTGGCCCTCAGGCGAGCCAGGAACCGGTTATATTCTTCCGAGCCAAAGCGGTCGGCGTGGCCATGGATTCTTACCCGCACGCCCGGGTGGTTCTTAAGGTAAGTTGCATGTTGCTTCAGAACCTCGATGTCACCGGCATCCGGGGTGTGTTTGTTGAAGCCATAGTGAAAGCGGGTGCGGTGAGGACGGTTTCCGTCTTGCGAAGGCTGGCCTGCCATGCCACCGAATGCCAGTGCGGCCTTCGCCAGCAGGTCAGGGTTGTCCAGAACTAGTACGGTCATGTGCAGTATCCTCGAGTCCAGAATCCGGTTTTTGTTGTTATCGCTTCCCCAATATTGTTGGTTGAAGCAATAACGGCAATTGGCGAATGGTCGATAGGCACCGGAAGTGAGTGGTTACCGATTGAATGGCATTTGTGTGACTGTGTGATGACATCCATGGTTGTGTGCTGCGCCACATTTCCCGTTGCAGACCTTTGATTTCTGCTCGCCAGGTGTCATTACACCGGGAAAAGAAGTCGCTGCTGTGGTAAAAAGCAGCTTTTCAGGGACAGATTGTGATGAATTGTGACCGCCCATGCTGATTATTCCTGCCGAGAACGCCGTTAACTGGAAACGCCCGCCCTGGGTAACCCTGAGCCTGATGATGGCTTGCCTGCTGGTCTTCCTGTTCTATCAGGGCGGTGACGACCGCAAGTTTGAAGCCGCCCTGGAACAGTACCTGGAAGCCGACCTGCTGGCGCTCGAGGCACCGGCTTATGAAGACTATCTGCAGCGGGAAATCCGGTTCTCTGGTGATGCCCAGAGTGTGCTGGAGCTTCAGGAATTCCAGCAACTGCAGGAGGACAACGAAATCTTCTGGCTGGCAGCCACCCTGTTGGTGGACAGGGAGTTCTACCAGTATCTGCAAGAAAACCGGGACCTGATCTGGGCGCCGGCTGAGCGAAGTCACTGGCTGGAGCAGCGGGTTGCCATCGACGAACAGTGGCTGTCTCGAATGAGCGCTTATCAGTTGGGGCTTATCCCGGCTGAGTTGTCGCTTTACAGCCTGATCACCTACCAGTTTCTGCACGGTGGCTGGGGCCATATCATCGGTAACCTGCTGTTCCTGTTCCTGCTTGGCTTTACCGTCGAGAAAGCCCTGGGGCCTGGCCGTTACCTGATGGCCTACCTGGCCTGCGGTGCGTTATCTGGTTTGATGTACACCGGCTTCTCCATGGGCAGTCAGATTCCTCTGGTGGGCGCGTCTGGCTCCATTTCCGGATTGATGGGCATGTATGTGGCCATATACGGCTTGCAGAGAATCCGGTTTTTCTACTTTCTGGTGGTCTATTTCAATTACTTCCGGGCCCCGTCCATCGCCCTGTTGCCGGTGTGGGTAGGCAAGGAAATCTACGATTACTGGTACGCCGGCTCTACCGGTATTGCCTATATGGCTCATGCTGGCGGGCTGCTTGCCGGCGCTGGCCTGGTCTGGCTGTTGGGTAAAAGCTGGTTGCAGGTGAAAGAAGAGTTTTTTGAACCGGAAGAAGATGAGCAGGACGCCCGCTTTACCTCGGCGTATGCCCAGGCCATGGCCAGCCTTGGACGGATGGATTTCGATTTGGCCCGGCGCCAGTTTGAAGCGTTGCGGGAACGCTACCCCGAGCGCACCATCGTGTTGGAACATCTGTACCAGCTGGCCAAACTGCGGCCAGACCTGCCAGCCTACCGGGACCTGTCCCGGGAACTGATGGCCGATGCCATGGCCCGACGGCAGCCAGAGCAAATGATATCAGTATGGCAGGAATATCTGAGCAAGGGTGAGGCCCATCATCCGCTGGCGGTGGAAGACCATAACCGGGTAATGTTTGCCAGTCTAAAGCACCACGATTTGAAATCAGCGGAAAAGGCTTTTGAACGCATGCGCTCAACGGCGGATGTGGAAATGGTCAACGAGGCCTGCCGGTTGTTGCTGGCGGAGTTCGAGAAGCACCAGATGGAGCCAAAAGCCCGCCATTACCGCCAACTGCTCCAGAACACTCTCTGAAGCCTTAAATGCCGGCACAGCGCAGCTTGCCCTGTGCCGGCGTTTTCTGATTACTCCGGTATCTCAAAACTCGCTTTCGGGCCTTTCAGCGGTTGCTGATTGCGGGCTTGGTCCAGCCAAGTGTCGATCTGCCCATGCAAGGGGTGGGTGACACAGCGTTTCTTGATAAACCCGAGAAACGCACTGGCTTTCTCCCACTGTTGCAGGCCATTGGCCAGTGCCTGGGCGGCCAGTAAATAGGCCGGCGCCAGCTGGTCGCTGTCCGGGAACCGTTTGTGGAAATCCTGTAGCAATCGCAACGCCGGCTTGAAGTGGCCCCGGTGATACAGCGCGCTGGCACACTGCACGGCCAGCTCCGGGTCATCCAGCTGAAAGCCGGGCTCAGCCGCTTGCAGGGTCTGCATCAGCTGGTTCAGCCCGTCACCGTCATGCCGCTGGGCCAACCACGCCATCAGGCGCGGATGATAACGGTACAGTTCTGCAGTTGCCTGGCGGGCTGTCAGTATCTGATAGAGCTGCCCGATGCGTTTCGGATTGTCCCGGTCTTTCTTGAGGGACTCGATCAGCATGCTCTGAACCCGGTCGTAGTTGCCGTCTTTCAGGTTCATGTCCAGGTCGGCATCAAAGCGGGTGCTCCGGTCCCGGTTCTGCAGGTCTGCATCGCTGTCTTCCCCCTGAACGTCCGAGGCAAAGCCCAGTTCTTCCTGATACTGGAACAGCAGGTAACCCAGCATATGGAACAGAATCAGGGTAAACGTACTGTTGAGGAAGCCCGCTAGGGGCTGTGCCACCCACATCGGAAAGTGATCAACGGCAAAGTCCTGGGCCGCTCCGGACGCCAGGGTGAGCAGAATCAGGTAGCCATACAGCAGGAAGTAGGGGGTACCGATGCGGGAAATCAGTACCGCCAGATTCATCGGGTTCACCGCCGCACCCACTGATCGCTCCATCGCCAGGACCATGATGCTGGCGGGTAGGGCGAGTATCGCAAATGCCAACGCCAGCATCATAAGAATCGGCCCGCCGATCATCGCGGCCGCAGCCACCAGGCCACCCATCAGCACGAACACCAGAAGCTGCAGAATGACGATATCAAAACCGCTGCCCGTGAACGCAACCGACACCGGTGGCGGTTTTAGATGGCCTTCTGCGGTGTGGCTGATCACGGCATAGGTGTATTTGAACAGCGCCAGCGCCAGCACCAGCCAGATGATCAGACCAACGATGTTTGCCGGTGCAACGATAGGCACCAGCGTACAGATGGCGATTACCATCAGTGGATCGGTATGGAACGGGTAACGGAAGAAAGCGCCGATGCGGTGCCAGAAGGGCACCACCTCGGTTGCCGCCCCGAGATACCGCATGGCTTTGCTGCAGCGTGGGCACAGGGCGCGGCGCTGGCGGGTGTCTGCATCGGGCATGCAGCGGTTGCAATAGTGCATCTGGCACTCGCCACAGTGCCACTTGGCCGGGTCGCCCGGGTGGTAATGACAATCGTGTTTCACGTGAGACAGTTCCTGATCCGTCAGAAATCAGCCGCCAATCATGACAGAACTCGACCCGAGCCGCACCTTTCGGATTTAAAGTTGGTGGATGGGGAGTGCGCCTCAGGGGGTATGTACAACTACTGAGGGCAGCAAAAGCCAGTGATCTGACGAGGGCGACAGGCGTATGTAACAAACGTCTGTGATTTTCGGAATAACCCTATCAATCGCCAACCTGATTGGTCGTTAATATTTTTGTCTGCCCGCCCACTTCTTTTCGCTTCGAGGAAAAACCACATGGCCAACGTTATCCGCATCCAGGACCTGTCCTGGCAACAGGCGGTATCCACGGATCGGCAACTGCTCTTCATTCTGTTGGCCCATGTGCCTGTCGTAGGTCTGCTGGTGCCTTTGGGTTATGACACCCATGGTTTTGCCCTGGTTTCGTCAAGCCTGATTGGTGCGCTGGCGGTGATGGGTTACCGCTTTCTGCGAGGCACCAGGACCTGCTCAACTCTATTCGCTGTGTGTCTGATGCTCTTCTCTGCGGTGATGATTCAGGCTCAGCTTGGGCGCATTGAAATGCATTTCCACATATTCGCAGCGTTGGCGTTGGTCATTATCTATCGTGACTGGTTGCCCGTGGTCGCGGCGGCACTGACGATTGCCGTACACCACCTCGTATTCAATGGGCTGCAAATGGCCGGAGCTCATATCGGTTCCTTACCTGTGATGGTCTTCAGTCACGGGAGTAGCTGGGGGGTGGTGTTCCTTCATGCCGGCTTCGTGGTGTTCGAGGCATGCATATTGGTGTTCTTTGCCTTGTTGATGAACAAAGAACGTAACCAGGCTTTCCAGATGATGTCGATTGTTCAGGATTTTGACCGTGACCACGATGTGTCGGGTCGCCTTCCTGTTGATGATCGAACTGCCAGTGGTGCATCGTTCAATGAGATGATGGAAAAAGTCAGCGAGTTGATCCAACAGATGCGGGATTTTTCCGGTGCGCTGGGGAGCAACTCCAGGCAGTTGCTCCAGGCAAGTCAGCGCACACGACAATACGTTGATGACCAACAGCAACAGGCTGATCAGGTAGCGACAGCCACCAATCAGATGTCGGCCAGCGTGCAGGAAGTGGCCCACAATGCGCAACTGGCATCGGAAGCCGCCAAAGATGCCGCCGATTCTGCCTCTGCGGGCAGCCAGGCTATGGCCAGTGCCCGAACAATGACTGATGCAACCAATAAGGCACTGGAAGACAGCGCCCGGATGGTGGCTCAATTGGCTGACAAAGTGGAATCTATCGCCAGAGTTACAGGTTCAATTCACGATATCTCTGATCAGACCAATCTCCTGGCTTTGAATGCGGCTATTGAGGCAGCCAGGGCCGGCGAACATGGCCGTGGTTTCGCAGTAGTGGCGGATGAAGTCCGATCCTTGTCGCGTCGGACCCAGGAGTTCACTGAGGAAATCCGTACGACAGTGGACGAACTGAAAAACCTGTCGGAGGCCACCAGCGCCGCCATGGAAATGGGACAGACCCGCTCTACAGAATCCAACCGGGCGATTCAGCAGGCAGCTGAGGCTATCAGCCGCATCGAGCAGGCCATTGATTCTGTAAGCAGTATGAACAACCAGATCGCTGCAGCCTGTGAGCAACAGGCTGCCACGTCATTACAGATCAACGAGAACATTCATGCAGTGGCCACCCGTAACAGTGAGGTGGCCAACGAGGCCGACAGTGTGCAGGGGTTGGCAGGTGAATTGGAGAACAGCGTCATCCGTGTTGATGAGTTGATCAGCCGTTACCGGTTGCTCTAGTCAGGATTCCTGCCAACGCTGGCGCACCTCAAGTATCGCTGGCAGGCAGCGGAAGAAGGCCTCGACCAGTTCCGGGTCGAAATGCTTGCCGCTTTGCTCACGAATCAAATCCGTTGCTTGTTCTACGGGCCAGGCCTTCTTGTAAGGGCGCTCGCTGGTGAGAGCGTCGAAGACATCAGCCAGGGCCACGATCCGGGCAGAGATGGGAATGGTGCTTCCTTTCAGGCCTTTCGGGTAGCCGCTGCCGTCCCATTTCTCGTGGTGATTCATGGCCACTTCCCGCGCCATGTTGAGCAGATCTGAGCCGTCTTCACCGATGATCTCCGCCCCGATTTCCGCGTGGCGTTGCATGATGGCCCATTCATCCGGCTCCAGCTTGCCAGGTTTCTGGAGAATGGCGTCCGGAATGCCGATCTTGCCGATATCGTGCATCGGGGCGGCATTGAGCAGGGTGTCGGACCAGGCTTCGCCGAGGCCGGACTCCAGCGCGATCAACCGCGAGAAATGGCTCATGCGGATAACGTGCAGGCCGGTTTCGTTGTCCTTGTATTCCGCCGCGCGCCCCAGCCGCTGAACGACGGCCAACCGGGTCTCTATCAGCTCGTCCATACGCACCAGGGACAGATGATTTTTGACTCTGGCCTTTACAATCGCTGCATTCACCGGTTTGGTGATGTAGTCCACAGCACCCCGCTCAAAGCCCCGGGCCTCATCATCGGCATCGGACAAGGCGGTGACAAAGATGACCGGAATAGCGCGGGTGTCCTGGCCGGCTTTCAGAGCGTTGCACACCTCGTAACCGCACATGCCCGGCATCATCACATCCAGTAGAACAAGATCCGGTTTCTCGCTGCGTGCCAGTTCCAGCGCCCGCTCGCCATCTTTGGCGAACAGTAACCGGTATTGGTCGGAAAGTATGTTACGCAGTACCTGAAGGTTGGCGGGCTCGTCGTCCACCAGCAACAGGGTCTTGGTGTCGGTCAGCATTGTTAGGCCTCCAGGGTATCGCGAAAAGTCATCAGAAGTTCGGCAGCTTTCTCTGGTTCGAAGTCATCGAGAGCCTCGTTCATCGCATCGGCGATCTCCCTGGGCAGTCCTGGCTTCAGTTGTTCGATAGCACGCTCCGGAATCTCGCCCTGGCTCAGGCGTTCGATCACTTGTGCCAGCGTTTTCGAGTCTATGGTATGAGGCTCTGTCCCGCTTTCGGAGGGCATCTCAGAATCCCCAGGCTGTTCGGTCAGCCACTGCTGTGCCCGATCAAAATCGGCCTGGAATTCCTGCCACAGGGCCTCCGGCACCGGTTTGTCCGATTTCAGTCGGGTTTCCAGATTGGCGAGGGTTGCCGCCAGGTGGTGAAAACCCAGATTACCGGCAATGCCTCGAACCCGGTGGGCATCTGCCGCAGGGTTGTCGGAGCTTAGACGGATGGCGCGGGGCTGGTTCTCGGCTGCCTGCAACAGGTGTTTGGCTGCCTGTTGGTGTTTTCGGGTATCCGGCCAGAGCTGTTTGACCGTGGCGGCATCCAGCACGCTGTCATCGGCGACATGGCTGGCGTTGGTGGTTTCGGTGGTCTCAATACCCAGCACCCGGGCCATTTCACCGGTGAGTTCCGGCAGGTTCAGTGGTTTGATGGCGAAGCCGTCCATGCCTGCCTCCAGGGCCTGCCTGCGGTCGTCTTCCAGCACGCTGGCGGTCAGGGCGATCACGGGTGTGTAGCTGCGTTGGGCGGCGGCTTCTTGTTGCCGAATGGCCCGGGTGGCTTCGTGACCATTCATGCCGGGCATCTGCACGTCCATCAGAATCAGATCGAAGGCCTGGTTACGGTAGAGGTCGACCGCTTCTTGGCCGTTGGCGGCCGTGGTGACATCATGTTTGCGGTGAAGCAGCAAAGTTCTCAGCAGTTCCAGGTTTTGTGGCACATCATCGGCAACCAGAATGCGCAAGGGTGGCAGCGCGATTTCCTGGTCTGACAGCGTATCCGCGTCCACGGCCTGGCCGGTTGGCAGGGGCAGTTCTACCTGGAACACCGAGCCTTCGCCCGGGGTGCTGGTTACGCTGATGGTGCCGCCCATCAGTTCCACCAGTTGTCGGGCAATGGTCGTGCCCAGGCCTGTGCCACCAAAGCGACGGGTCATGCTGGAATCGGCCTGGGTAAACGGTTCGAAAATCCTGTCGATGCGATCGGCAGAAATGCCAATGCCGGTATCCTCAACCCGGATAACGACCTTGCGCGCAGCCGGTTCCCGCACCTGCAGGGTGACGCCGCCTGTCTGGGTGAATTTTACGGCATTGCTTAACAGATTCAGCACCACTTGCTGAATGCGCAAGGGATCGCCCTGATAGTATTCTCCGGCCTGGTAATCCAGTGTCAGATACAGCCCTTTGCGCGCGGCATTCAGGGATTGGGTGGCAATCACCTGGTCACAGAGGCGGCGCAGGTTGAAATCTTGCAATTCGAGTTCGGTATGACCACCGTCCAGTTTGGCGGTGTCCAGAATATCGTTGAGCAGGTTAAGCAGAGACCGGGCCGAGGTTTTTACCACGCCAAGATGCCGTGCTTGAGTTTCATCCAGCGGTGCGTCCAGTACCAGGTCGGTGAAGCCGATAATGGCGTTCATCGGGGTGCGGATTTCATGGCTCATGTTGGCCAGAAACGCACTTTTGGCGGCGGCAGCCTGTTCTGCGTCCTCTTTTGCCTGGCGCAGATCGGTTTCCATGCGATGCCGTTCGGAAATATCAGTGATGAAGCCTACAAAGGTGCTGATGCCGCCCAGCCGGGATTCACCAATGCCCAGACGAACCGGAATCTGGTGGCCATCCTTATGTAGCGCCCAGACTTCGCGACCAGAGCCGATGATTTTACGTTCCCCGGTGCGCAGGTAGTTTTTCAGATAGCCGTCGTGGGCATCACGATGGGGGTTCGGCATCAGCATGCTGATATTTTTGCCCACGACCTCATCGGCGCGGTAACCGAAAATGCGCTCAGCCGATTCGTTAAAGGAAAGCACAATGCCCCGGTCGGAAATTTTGATAATGCCATCTACGGCGGCATCGACAATGGTGCGCAGTTCGCTGGCGGTTTCCTGACTTCGCCTCATCAGGGCGCGATAACGGGCTACCGCGTTGACCCCGGATGCGAGCAGGCTGAGGGTTACCGTTACGAATGCAATGGTCAGTGCCAGAACGGTGTGGCTGTTGCTCCCGGGCAGAAAATCCGGGGCGGGCTGGCCGATAAACCGGGCGGCTTCCATCGCAGTGTAATGCATGCCGGCGATGGCCAGCCCCATCACGGTACCGGCGAGTAAACGGCGCTTGTACCCACGCAGGCGAGTTCTATGGCGCAGCCCGAAGCTGATCCACAGCGCCAGGGTGCCCAGCATCACCGCCACCACAATCGACAGTGCGAATAACGTTGGGTCGTAGCGAAGTGCCGGCCCGATCTCCATAGCGGCCATGCCGAGATAGTGCATGGCACCGATGCCGGCCCCGACCACCACGCCACCACCGATCAGTCGCGGCCCGGTCAGTTCGTGCCGGGCCAAAAGGCTGAGTGCCACCCATGAAGCAAACAGACTTGGGACGGCGGATAGTGCGGTAATCCAGGGGTGAAAATGCACATGGGTAGGCATTTCAAAGGCTAGCATGCCAATAAAATGCATGGTCCAGATGCCAAAGCCCAAAGCGGTTGAACCGCTGAACAGATGGAGGCGCTGCATATAGAGGGTATTGCTGCGGCGCGCAGCGGCAACCAGGGTTAGCCCCAGGTAGGAAGCGCCCACAGAGATCAGCAGAGACAACATCACCAGGCCATAGTCGTATTGGCCCGATACCAGTTTGTCAGTCTCGGGATTCAGAACAAAGAAATGATCAAGCGTCAGCAAGCGAGATTCCTGTAAAAGTCGGGGAAAGCTAAGGTGTGTACGGTATCAGTACGGGAATGGCTCAAGTATCGTCTTTTTGTTTAACTTGTATACGCCAGGTCACGGTTGATACTGACAGTATTCACCGGGGTAATGTGGAACATTCACGGGACTGCAGTTGAACTCTCGCCATTCGATGCAATAGTTAAAGGAGATTTCCGACGAGGAGGCATAGCATGTCGAGTTCATCCCTGAGTAAAGACAGCCTGAATACCCTCTCCACCCTGAACGCGGGTGGCAAGACCTATCACTACTACAGTCTGTCCAAGGCGGCCGACACCCTGGGCGACCTGAACCGCCTGCCGTTCTCCTTGAAGGTCCTGTTGGAGAACCTGCTGCGCAACGAAGACGACGTCACGGTGGACCGCTCCCATATCGATGCCATGGTGCAGTGGCTGAAAGACCGAAGCTCCGACACTGAGATTCAGTTTCGCCCGGCCCGGGTATTGATGCAGGATTTCACCGGCGTGCCCGGGGTGGTGGACCTGGCCGCCATGCGCGAGGCCGTGAAGCAGGCGGGTAAAGACCCGGCCCTGATCAACCCCTTATCCCCGGTAGACCTGGTCATCGACCACTCGGTAATGGTGGACAAGTTCGGCAATCCATCTGCCTTCAAGGAAAACGTCGCCATCGAGATGGAGCGTAACCAGGAGCGTTACGAATTCCTGCGCTGGGGCCAGCAGGCCTTTGATAACTTCAGGGTGGTGCCGCCGGGCACCGGCATTTGTCATCAGGTGAACCTGGAGTATCTGGGTAAGACCGTCTGGCAGAAAGAGATCGACGGCAAGAACGTGGCCTATCCAGACACTCTGGTGGGCACCGATTCTCACACTACCATGATCAACGGCCTGGGCATTCTCGGCTGGGGTGTCGGTGGCATTGAGGCCGAAGCCGCGATGCTGGGCCAACCGGTTTCCATGCTCATACCCGAGGTGATTGGCTTCAAGATCACCGGCAAGCTGCGGGAAGGCATCACCGCCACCGACCTTGTGCTGACGGTCACTGAAATGCTGCGCAAGAAGGGCGTGGTGGGCAAATTCGTTGAATTCTACGGCGACGGTCTGAAGGACATGCCGGTGGCTGACCGGGCCACCATCGCCAATATGGCGCCCGAGTACGGCGCTACTTGCGGCTTCTTCCCGGTTGATGAGCAGACCATCAATTACATGCGTCTGACCGGCCGGGATGAGGAGCAGCTTGCGCTGGTGGAAGCCTACGCAAAGGCCCAGGGGCTTTGGCGGGAGCCAGGCCATGAACCGGTCTATACTGATAACCTGGAACTGGACATGGGCGATGTCGAAGCCAGCCTGGCCGGTCCGAAGCGGCCCCAGGATCGCGTGGCTCTGAAGAATATGAAGTCGTCCTTTGAACTGCTGATGGAAACCTCGGAAGGCCCAGGAGAAAACCGCAAAGCCAACCTGGAATCCGAGGGTGGCGGCACTGCCGTGGGCGCCCAGGATGCCTATTTTGAGCACCCGTCGAGCCAGCCGTTGCATATGAATGGCGAGAAGGCCCGGCTCGACCCCGGGGCGGTGGTGATTGCCGCCATTACCTCCTGCACCAACACCTCGAACCCAAGTGTGATGATGGCCGCAGGCCTGATTGCCCAGAAGGCCGTGGAAAAGGGTCTGAACACCAAACCCTGGGTGAAGACCTCGCTGGCGCCGGGTTCCAAAGTGGTCACCGATTACCTGCGCGTCGGTGGCTTCCAGGACGACCTGGACAAATTGGGGTTCAACCTGGTGGGTTACGGCTGTACCACCTGTATCGGTAACTCCGGCCCGCTTCCGGAGGAGGTAGAAAAAGCCATTGCCGACGGCGACCTGACCGTTGCCTCGGTGCTCTCGGGCAACCGGAATTTCGAAGGCCGGGTGCATCCGCTGGTGAAAACCAACTGGCTGGCGTCCCCGCCTTTGGTGGTGGCCTATGCCCTGGCGGGCAATGTGCGTCTCGATCTCGAGAAAGAGCCGCTCGGAAATGACAAGGCTGGCAATCCTGTCTACCTGAAAGACCTCTGGCCCAGCCAGCAGGAGATTGCCGAGGCTGTGGAGAAGGTGAAAACCGACATGTTCCGCAAGGAGTATGCGGAAGTGTTCGATGGTGACGCCACCTGGAAGTCCATCAAGGTGCCCGAGAGCAAGGTGTACGAGTGGAGCGACAACTCCACCTATATCCAGCATCCGCCGTTTTTCGAAGGCATGGGTGAGCAGCCCGAGGCCATCGAGAACATCAAGGATGCCAACATCCTGGCTCTTTTGGGTGATTCGGTCACCACCGACCATATCTCCCCGGCCGGTTCCTTCAAGGCCGACACTCCTGCTGGCAAATACCTGCAGGCACACGGTGTGGAGCCGAAAGACTTCAACTCCTATGGCTCCCGCCGGGGTAACCACGAAGTGATGATGCGCGGCACCTTCGCGAATGTGCGCATCCGAAACGAGATGCTCGATGGTGTGGAAGGCGGTTTCACCAAGTTTGTGCCCACCGGCGAGCAGATGGCCATCTACGATGCCGCCATGAAGTACCAGGAGCAGGGCACGCCGTTGGTGGTGATTGCTGGCAAAGAGTATGGCACGGGCTCAAGCCGCGATTGGGCGGCCAAGGGTACCCGGCTGCTGGGCGTCAGAGCCGTGGTGGCGGAATCCTACGAACGTATCCATCGCTCCAACCTGATCGGTATGGGCGTGATGCCCCTGCAGTTCCCGGAGGGTAGCGATCGCAAGAGCCTGAAACTGACGGGTGAGGAAACCATCAGCATCGAGGGGCTGTCTGGCGAGATCAAGCCGGGCCAGACCCTGACCATGACGGTGACCTACAAGGATGGATCAACACAAACCTGTGAGCTGAAATCACGGATTGATACCGCCAACGAGGCGGTGTATTTCCAGCATGGTGGCATTTTGCACTATGTGGTTAGGGAGATGCTGAAAAACGCCTGAGATACAGGTGCTAAGGCAGGAGGCTGGGGCTCTGTTCTCAGCCTCCTTTGTTCAAGTTTTTCCGGGCCCTTCGTCGTCCGATGATGCGCTCGTTGTCTGTTCCTCTTCGGTTAATTCCAGCCAGAATGTGGCGCCGTGTCCAGGTCGGGAGATGAAGCCAACCGCCCCATGCATTTTGAGCATCAACTCACGGGTAATGGCCAGTCCGAGCCCGGTTCCGGCTTTTGAACACCGGCCATCGGTCTCGGCCTGGGCGAACTTTTCGAACACCAGGGGCTCGAATTCGGGTGGTATCCCTTTACCAAAATCCTGCACCAGGATTCTTACTTTGCGGCCCTCCCGTTCCGTGTAGACGTGCACATCGGAATGCTCTGGTGAAAACTTGATGGCGTTGGAAAGCAGATTGTTCAGGGCCTGCATCAGTCGTCGCTTATCGGCGGTCACTTTCACATCTGCAAGTTGCCGGATATCCACGGTCACCTGATGCTCCGAGGCGTAGTTCCCGATGTTCTCGACACACTCACGCACGACATCAAAGACTTGAAGTGTCTTCATCTCGAGCGTCATTTTACCGGCGATCAGTTTTTCAATGTCGAGCAGATCATTGACCAGATAGGTTAGTTGCTCACTGTTTCTGTGGGCAATCCGGGTCAGTCGAAGCGCGCTATCAGGAAGCGTTCCCGCAGCCTCGTTGGCCAATAGCCCGAGGGCCCCGGAGATGGATGTCAGTGGCGTTCGCAGTTCATGGCTTACCGTAGAGATGAACTGATTCTTTAGCCGTTCTGCGTTTTTCTGCGCAGAAACATCCTCAACAATCAGCCAGACAACGGGCTTTCCATCGGTGGTGATAAGTTTCAGACCGTGCAGCATAATCGGCTTGAGTGAGCCAGTACTATCCTTAACAAGGCTCTGCCGGCCGGTTAGTTTCTCTGACCTGGCCAGCGTCTGTGTTACACCCTCGAACTCGATAATGGGGTCTCCATGCTCGTCAAACGTTCTGTTGAAAAAAGCCAGGGAGCGTGGATGATCACCAAGGATGCTTTTCAGGCTCGGGTTGGCCTGCAGTAGTTTGTTGTTTTCTGCATCGAACAATGCGATCCCGACCGGTGCAAGTTCGAACAGCCCTGAAAACCATTGTTGCATCTGCCGATCCTTAAGCAGCAGCCTGGTCAGCCAGAAGGTTGCAGAGGTTACCAGTAACACCAGCAATGCGAGAATCCCGCGTAACAACCAGGGCTGTGGTGGTTGGTCTGGCCACCCCGCCTTGGGTTGAGCGAACAGGTGCCAACTGGTGCCGTGCATGTCCAGAGCGTTGTATACCGGCTGCTGCCAGCTAACATCTCGGGTTCCGAAAAAGATGCTCTCCGAGGTGGCCAGGTCAGATGAAGTGGACAGCACGAGCTGTGCTTCCTGCAACCTGCTGCCCAGGTTGACGGCTTCGTAAAGGCTTTGAAGGTCCAGGATCACGGAAACCACGCCCCAGAACTCATCGGAGTCGGAGATAAAAATCGGAATTCGGGCTGCCAGTCCCTGGCCTCCTTGCACCAGATTAATGGGGCCACTGAACACCGCGCGTTCCGTTTCCATAAGCATGAGAACCTGTTCGGCCGGGAGGCTTTGCGTCCTCAAGTCCAGGCCAATGGCGGCTTCATTGCCCTCCAGGGGGTATATGTTGTTAATGACAAAATCAGGCGCCAGGCCGATGTTTCTTAATTCAGTGGCCAGCCGAAAAATAACGGCGGCCAGTTCCTGAAAACGAGCCTCGCCCAGTTCTGGTTCCACCGAGACACTTGCTGCCAAGCCCCACACCGTTGTTATGTTCTGCAGAATCCTGCCTTGCAGATCCAGCGCCAGGTCATCGATCTTTGCCTGCCATTCCTGCCGAACCTCGGTTCTGATGCGTTCCGTGCTGACCCTGTCCACGGTGATGGCAACCGACACCATGAGTATCAGAACCATGCAGCGGGCAATCCGTATGAGCGATCGAAACATCTGATCGTTGCCCCTTTTCACTCGGACGCCTCAGGCTTCGACGGCTGCGCCAGCGGCAGTTCAAGCCAGAAGGTTGCGCCTTTTCCTTCTGTCGACTCGAAATCAACGCTGCCACCCATCTGAGCCATGATCTCTCGGGTAATCGCCAGCCCCAGCCCCGTCCCCTGCTTGCCCCTTGTGCTTGAACTGTCGGCCTGGGCAAATTTCTGGAAAATGCGCGCGCGGAAGCTGTCGGGAATGCCGATACCGTGGTCTGTGACCGAAATCCTGACGTGATCGGGGAATAGTTTGGTGGAGACCCTTACGCTGGCACCTTGCTCTGAAAACTTGGCGGCATTGGAGAGCAGGTTGCTCAGTGCCTGGCTAAGGCGTTGCGGATCGAACCAGGCGGTTACACCCGGATGATCCTGTTGGTGGACAACCTGTATTCGCCGGTGTTCCAGGTAAGGCGCCAGGCGCTCGATTGATTCCTCGATAACAGGGGCGACAGGCTGATTGGTTGGGTGCATGGGCATGCGACCAGACACCAGTTTTTCAATGTCGAGCAAATCATTGATCAGGTGTTTGAGTTGCTCTGTATTTCTGAGGGCGATGGACACCATCTGTTGAGATTTCTCGGGCAAATGGCCCAGAGAACTGCTGCTTATGAGGCCCAGTGAACCGGCGATTGAAGTCAGCGGTGTGCGAAGCTCGTGACTGACCGTGGAAATGAACTGGCTCTTCATTTCCTCGATTTTGTGGCGCTCATCAATATCTACAATGTATCCGTGCCATAGCACACTGCCATCGGGCAGTCGCTCAGGCCGTGCCTTGCCCTCTACCCAGTGCCAGCTGCCGTCCTGCCAGCGAATACGATATCTCTGTGTCCAGGGCGCCAGACGGTCGGCAGATGCTTGTATTGAATCAGCGACAACAGCCAGATCATCCGGGTGAATGCGTTCAAAGACTGGCGAAGCATCTTTGGCAACCTGTTCTGCGGTGACCTGGTAAATGGCCTGAATCCCACCGCTGGCGTAGGGAAAGGTACTATGGCCGTCTGGCCACAAGCGGTATTGGTAGAGCATGCCCGGCGCGTTGGCGACCAGTTTGTCGAGTACTTCCGTGTGCTTTTGCTGCTGAATGATGTCGGCGATCCAGCGGCCAAGAAGGTTGACGAATGTCTTTTCTGTTTCCGTAAATCCGGGGCGGCGGGGGGTGGGCGAGGAGAAGTTCAGCGTACCGAACAGCTCATCATCGATCCACACCGGCGCTGCCAGATAACTCTCCAGTCGGAATTGCCGATAACACGGGTGTTCGCTGAAGCGTGACCGCGCCATGTGGTTGATGGCAAGGACGCTACCCTGGGCCGCCAGGAGTGAGCAGTAGGTCTGCTCAAGCGGGAATGTGGTGCCGTTCTCCAGAGACGTCGGATGCCGCTCGTGGTGCCAAAGGATCGTGTAAACGCCGCCGGTGATATTGCTGACAATGGCGGTTTCCAACTTGAGATACTGAGTCGCAATGGCCAAAGCGCGCTCGATTCTCTCAGACACGCTGCCGCTGGAATCCAGAGAAATGTCATTCAGGATATTCAGCGCCTGCGTTCTCCCCGAATAGTAGGTCCCGAGCTCCTGATATTGAAACTCCCGCTCGACCAGGTCTGCAAAATCGCGGAGCGTCTTTTGATCGTCGCTGGAAAAGGTTCTCGGCTTCTTGTCGATCAGGCACAAGGTACCCAAGCGAAAGCCATTCCGGTCCTCCAGTGGTGCACCCGCATAGAAGCGGATGTCGGGTTCGCCGGTGACCAGGGGATTGTCTGCAAACCGTTCGTCTTGCAACGCATTTTCAACCACAAAGGTATCAGCGCCAAGAATGGCATGGCCACAGAAGGAAATGTCGCGGGCGGTTTCCCGTACACCCAGGCCGTAGCAGGATTTGAACCATTGGCGATCCTTGTCTATCAGCGATACCAGGCAAATGGGCACGTCAAAGGTTCTGGCGGCGAGCCTGGTAATTCGATCAAATCGCTCTTCCGGCGGTGTGTCCAGAAGCTGAGCTGCCTCGAGGGCAGACAGCCGCAAAGTTTCGTTTTTGGGGTGGTCAGGCGTTCTCATAGATGGTCCTCGCCCTGGCGTTCTTTCGCACACAGTTCCAACCAGAAGTGGGCGCCGTTTGAGTAATCGTAGCCGACCTTTCCGGACATCAGGCCGGCAAGTTCCCGGCATATCGCAAGCCCTAACCCGGTTCCCGCTTTGGCCCGATTGCAACCAGCCTCTGCCTGGGCAAAGCGTTGGAACAAGTGGGGTAAAAAGTGCTCGGGTACGCCCTGGCCTTGATCTGAAACCATGATGCGAACAATCCCGGGGGCTGTCGAGCTCGCGCTGACGGCTACAACACCATCGCTGGGGGAGTGTTTGATCGCATTACTGATGAAGTTATCCAGTATTTGACGAAGCCGGTCAGGATCTGCAAAAACGCTGAGCATGCTATCGGTTTTGGCAACAAGTTTGACGGAGTAGTGCCCTGCCATCGGCCGGTTTCCGGCGCAGGCGGCCTCTATAGCTTCACTCAGATCAATGTCACGCATCTGGACGTTGAGCTTTCCCGCTACTGCCTTCTCAAAGTCCAGAAGGTCGGTAATCAGTGCCTGAAGCTGCTGGCCGTTGCGTAAGGCCAGCTCAACCATAGCTGATGCTTTCGGCGGCAACTCGCCGGCGGAGCCTGATTGCAGCAATCTGAGAGATCCGTTGATAGAGGTCAGCGGCGTGCGCAGTTCATGACTGACGTTTGACACAAACTGGTTTTTCAAAACATCCAGCGCTTCTCGTTCCGCCATCAGGGTATTGAACGCTTTGGCCAGATTTCGGGTTTCGGCGGGCCCTTCGGTGGTTAACCGCTGGGCAGAAGAGCTGTCTGCCGCCATTCTCGTGATCTTTTGAGACATCCCGCCCAGTTGTCGCGTAGCAGCCCTGGACACAAAGTAAGTCATGACCAATAGCGGGAGCATTGCCAGCACGCTGATCCAGAGAAAACTGCGAAACGAAGCTCTAGCGGGCTGAATGGCGCGCTCATAAGGCGCTGCACTCAAAAATAGCCAGCCGAGTCGCTCCAGATGTCGGGTACTGTATACCCAGCGTTGCCCGGAGAGATCTGTGACCACGCCGAAGGGGACGCCGGATAGGGCCGCGTCGATCAGAGGGTCTTCGCCCGGGTGGGGAAGCTCGGGTGCCGGTTGGTCCTTCTGAAGGGCGTCCACCTGAATAAAGTTTCCGGAGTCCAACACCTTGAGAATGGTGCCTTCATCAGTCTTGATCTCTTCAGGAAGAAGGCCTGCCTCTGCCAGGTTGATGGTGCCCCCGGCTAGTCCCAGTAAGTCGCCATGATCACTTTCAACCGGCGCGAGAAACGATAACAGTGGCAAACCGGTTGTCCGTCCTATAATTGGCCGGCTGACAATAGCCGTGCGGGATTGCATGGCTCGTTTAAAGTGAGGTCGATCCGCATAGGACGTGCCCAGCCGATCAGGCACAAAACGATTTTCAGCGATTGCGACGCTCTGGTTGTCGAAGACCAGCAGTCCGCCGCCAAACAACTTTTCCAGAGTGGGTTGGCGCCCGAGCAGCACTTCGAGCTCAGACAGCGGTAGAAGGTTGTCGCCGTCCGTCAGTACGCTGGCAAATGCCTCCAAGGCATTCAGACGAATACTCAGTTCCTCGTTTACCTTGCTGGCCACTGCGGCCGTTTGTAATGTCTGGCGCTCCGTGAGTACCTGCTCAAAATCGCGAACCAGCATGTCGTAGGCAATGAATAGAATCAGAGCTACGCTGATAACAATGCTTGAGCTGGCAATCAGGACAATGCGGGCGTTGAGGCTTAAAGTTCGCAAGAAAGGCCCTTATGCGAATGGCTGTTGTAGATAAAACATGCTTTGATGAGAATAGTGCACTAGATGCTGAGAATAAAATAGTGAGGAATGCCTTTTGAACAGTATAGCCGTTGACCAATTGCAGGAACGTTTGAGGCTTCTGCAGGAACGGTTTTTTGAACGTGCCCGGGGCGATATTGAAACACTCTCAGGATTTGCCCGTCTGATCGATCAGCAACAGCTGCCGCATTCCGAGCTAGAAAAATGTTATCAGTTGTTGCATCGAATGGCAGGCTCTGCCGGGACATTTGGCTTGCCTGAGCTCGGTCAGTCGGCCAGGGTGATAGAAAAGCAATTGAAGGCACTTCTTGAGTCGGCGGCCAGTGCCGATGTGGCCGGTGATGAGTTTGTCTCTGTTTCAGCTGAAGTTGCCAGTGAAATCAGGCAACTCGCTACGTTGCTGGAAAAAGCCCCTGATGTCGTCACCACGGCAGAGGTTTCTCAGGCCAAGGCCCCAGCCGCAGCGGAGTCATACGACGGGGCCCATGGCATGCAGGTCAATGTCATGGCGCTCGGACACAGTCTTGATTATCTGCCTGGCCTGGTGAAGTCATTAGCCGTCTACGGTTTTGTCTGTGAATCGGGCTCTATTGATCGCCCGGATGACGTTGCTGAGCGCCTCCGCGAGCGCGCCAACGCCTCGATTTTGCTGTGTGTGGACTCAGTGTTGGGCGACGTTATGGACTTTCGTGAGCAGCATTTACCGAAAGCCGAGCATCGTCGGTTCCCGGTGGTGTGCATTGGCCATGAAAGCTCGTTCGACAGCCTGTATCGGGTAGCACAGCAGGGGGCAACGGCCTATTTCTGTGAGCCGCTTGACCTGCCTGAACTGGCAGAGCGGATCGAATCACTGGCCCTGGAGCGGGGTTCGCGTCCCCAGGGCCGGGTGTTGATTGTTGATGACGATCTGGAGCTGGGAGAGCACTATTGTCTGGTGCTCAAGCAGGCTGGGATCATTGCCCGCCTGGTTTCTGACCCGGCGGACTTGATGTCGGAACTGTCGGCGTTTAAGCCTGACCTGGTTCTCATGGATGTTCAATTACGGGATTATTCAGGCGTTACGCTTGCCAGGCTGATACGTTACGAGCCGCGCTGGCTGGGCTTACCAATTGTGTATCTGTCATCGGAAGATAATCCTGAAAACCAGCTGGATGCGTTGTCCAAAGGTGCCGATGAATTTCTGGTGAAGCCGGTCACAGATGATTACCTTGTCCGGTCGGTACGCATTCGCTGTTACCGTGCCCGCCAGTTATCGGACCTGATGAACCGTGACAGCCTCACCGGGCTGCTCAAACACTCGCTGATCAAGCAGGAAGTCGACCGAGAGTTGTCCCGCTGTCGCCGCGCCGGTCACACTTCGTGTGTAGTCATGTTGGACCTGGATCATTTCAAGCGAGTAAATGATACTTGGGGGCATGGTCAGGGCGATATTGTTATTCGTACCCTGGCAAATTTACTGCGCAACCGGCTGCGTGAGTCTGATGTAATCGGGCGTTATGGTGGCGAAGAGTTTCTGTTGATTCTGCCCGATTGTGAGCCGACGGTGGCGGTGAAACTCATCGAGGCCATTGGTAAGAGTTTTGCCGAACTCGTTTTCTGGGCAGGGGATGTCAGTTTTCAGGTTACCCTGAGTGCTGGCGTTGCGTTAATCAACGATTTTCCTGTTTCCGATCAAGCCATCGAGGCCGCTGATCAGGCACTGTACCACCGAAAACGGGGTGGGCGTAATGGTGTGACGCTTTACGATCCGTCTCCTGTTGGGGTGAAATCTTGAGGGGTGCCTGTTGAAAACATTGATACTGGAAGACGACGAGCTGGTGGGTGAGCTGCTTGAGACGGTCGTCGCGGGTATTCATCAAGGCGCTGCCGTGAGTCTTGCGCGATCTTTGAGCGAGGCCCAACAACTGTTAGACAGTGGTAGCCGTTACCACTTGTATCTTATCGACTGGCAGCTGCCAGACGGTTCCGGGCTCGATCTGGTCAAGCGAGTACGCGCTGGTGATCGTGACGTGCCTATTGTGATGGTATCCGGGCGTTCTGATCGGGAATCGGTACTCAGGGCAGCCCATCATGGTATCAGCGGATATATTACCAAGCCCCTGGATGTACAGCTGTTGCACGAACGTTTGACCAAGCTTGTCCCTGCCGTCGAGCCTGGTCACGGATCTGCAGACGAGTATTTGAAAGAGTCGTTAAACTCGGTGGTTCAATTACCGACGGATATTGATCCAATCGATGTTCTGGACCTTATCGGCAGGCAGCAAGAACTGTCACCGGCTCAGCTGGCGGAGCGCTGGCGTGAGGACGCGGCGCTGACGGCCCGCCTGCTGGACGTGGCCAATAGCAGCTCATTTCGGCGCACGGGCAAGCCGGTTGAATTCCTCCGGGATGCCATCAGCAATATGGGCGTGGCCATGGCGTTGAATCAAGCCCTGGCGCTGGCACTGGATGTGGCCGGTAAGATAGATAATCCGGACCTGCAGGCTCAGGCCAGAGCTTTCCACGACATGGCATTGCAGGTGTCGCGTGAGGCTCAAAAACTTGCGATCAGGCTGGGGAAGTCGCCCTCGTTATTTCAACAGGCGGGGCTTCTGAGCCGCTTGGGAGAGATGGCAGTTCTGAAAGTGCTGAACCAGTTCACGGCAGAAGGAGGCTCGCTGAACGGTGCAGAGGTGGAGCAGTGCATTGGCCAGTGGTCTCAGGATTACGGCAATCGCTTGAAAGTACAATGGAAACTGCCCCTTAGCCTGAGAGACATGATTGGCGCCGTGCATTTCCTGCCGAAAGACAGTACCCGTGAAGATCGCCTCGTGATGCGGGCCGCCGCATTGATTGCAGGGGGGCAGTCGGATAGTGATGAATGTCAGCGACTTTTGCGGCGTATTGGTCTGGATCTGAAACCATCCACCGAGGAGCCGCAGCATGGCGTCCGTTCCTGAGGCATCGCTGAACAAAATCCTGTACGTGGAAGATGACCCGGATATCCGGGCCATTGCCGAACTGGCATTGCAGGATGTGGGTGGATTTAACGCAGCACTTTGCAGCTCTGGCCAACAAGCCCTGGAAGTGGCTCCTGAGTTCGAGCCGGATCTGATTCTTCTGGACGTGATGATGCCCGAAATGGACGGTCCTGAGACCATGCGGAGATTAAGGGCTCTGGACGCGACACGAGCCACTCCGGTGATTTTTATGACTGCCCGTATTCAGAGCACTGAAATTCAAGAATATCTGGCATTGGGGGCCATCGGTGTTATCCCCAAACCCTTTGACCCGATGACGCTGGCGGATGATATTCATCGAATAGCGAAAGACAATACGCAGGGGGCATGATGCAGCGCTGGCGGTGATGAGTGCGTGATTGGCCAATTTGCGTTAGGCTGGCGCGCCTGAATGAGTAGCTGCTTAGTTGAGGTGTTATGTCTTCTTCTGAATCCCCTGATGAAATCAAAGCACGGCTGAACCTGGAAACCTCCCGAATTCACTGGCATGAGCTGCAAACCTATTACGCCCGCGGCCAGGTGGTACGGGTAGCGCCGGAGCTGGATCTGTTGAACGTGGCGGCCGAACTGACCGCCGATAACAAAGCGCAGTTCGAGCACTGGATGTCGGGCGGCCAGGTAGGGGAGGTCGCGCCCGATCTCGCCCGCGCCTGGTACGATCGCAATGCCGAACTCTGGGCCGTGGTGATTGCCCCCTGGGTGCTGGTTCAGGACCGTTCTGGCCAGGGCCTGCATTGACCCAGGGCTGTTGCCGGCCCACGACGCCGGTTTCCGATATTGTCTAACCTGCCCGTGAGGGGTTTATGCTGACTGGTGCGTTGCTTGTTCTGGCGCCTTTGTTTCTGGGCTTTGCCATAGCGCTCTCTAACCGCCGTCTGATGACGGTAATACACTATACCGTGGAAGCCCTGGTCTATTTCATTCTGGCGCTGCTGGGTTTTGGCCTGGGTCAGATGGATGGCCTGCTGGACCAGTTAGGCACCATGGCTGCTCAGGTGGCGGGGTTGGTAATGGTGCTGCTGGTGGCCAACATGGTGGGCCTGTGGTTGTTCCACCGCTGGCAGCCCATGTCCACGGGAGAGGAAGCCGGTCAGGAGAGGCCGAGTTATCGCCGGTTGTTCCTTGCCGGCTTGAAACCGCTACTGGCGGTTGTCGCTGGGGCCCTGGCCGGCTACTTCCTGTTACCGCAACTGCCGCTGGTTGACGATGTGGCTACCTGGGCGCTGATGCTGTTGCTGTTCTTTATTGGGCTGCAGTTGCGTAATGCCGGGTTGTCGCTCCGCAAATTGCTGATGAACCGCCAGGGCCTGGGCATTGCGCTGGCGATGGCGTTGAGTTCCCTGCTGGCGGGCCTTTTGCTGATTCCTTGGCTGGATGTGCCCTGGCACCAGTCCCTGGCTCTGGCCTCCGGATTTGGCTGGTATTCGTTGTCTGGCATCGTGATCGGCGATGCTCTGGGGCCCGCCTGGGGTGGCGTGGCCTTCCTGAACGATGTGCTGCGGGAGATCATCGCCCTTGCCATCATTCCGCTGGTTATTGGTGCGCGCCCGGCCATGGCCATCGGTTACGGTGGTGCAACCGCCATGGATTTCACCCTTCCGGTCATCCGCAGCAGCGGTGGCCTTGCCTGTGTGCCGGTGGCCATCGCCTCGGGCTTCCTGCTGTCGTTTCTGTCGCCGGTGTTAATGGGGATCTTTCTGGCTTTGGGTTGAGCGGCAAGAATCCAATGACATTCAGAATCTGAAATTGACCCGGTGCAATGCTTTGGTCAGATTTACCGCTATAGTGGCTACGTATTAGTATCCGAATAAGCGATTCAATGGCGGGCCTGCTGGCCTCCAATCGCGTGGATTTCTTTCTGACCAACCCCAGCCACTTCCTGATGAACCGTAACGGGGAACTGATCAATTGCAACCGGGCCGCCGTGGATCTGGTGGGTGGAGCATGGCGACCAGCTGTTACGCCAGGCAGGCCAGGCCATGTATCGCGCCAAACGGGAGGGCAAAAACCGCTACTGCAGGTTTTCCGACTCCGGCAGCTGATGCTGGGCGCCATTGAGTAAATGGGTGGCCGGTTGCCATTTCAGGGCCTTGCTCCACTGGTCATTGAGCCGCCGTACAGAACTCAGGGTATCCAGAGCCTGGTCCCCCAGGGCGGTGCTGAAATCCCGCCGTACCATCATCTGCAACATCGCGTTTTTCAACCGGTGGTAAGTGCCCTCTGCCTCGGCAAGCAACGCCTCAGCCGGGCCTTCTGATGCGACCAGCTCCCGGATGGTATCCAGATAGTGCTCCAGTGTCTCAGCTTGTTCGGCAAACTCGGTCCGGTGGCTTAGCTGCCGCAGCTGCAATAGCCGGGTGGTCAGATCGGTGGCTTCGGCCAGGTAGCGGCAGGTGCGGATACTGATGGTCAGGGCATCCACCACAGACGGGTGCATTTTTTCTGCCTTCAGCCGGCCGATATAGTCAGTGATCGCCCGGTTCAGGTTGCGGATGGCATCGGCTTTCGGTCGGATATCGGCTTCGGTCAGGCTCTCCCGATCAAGACACACCCTCAGCAGGCCCCGGCTATGGCCGATCAGTCGTTTCATTTCCTGGTCCACCGCCCCGATCGCCAGTTCTGGCGTGGTGATCAGGGTATCGTCCAGATAACGGGGCACGGCATTATCTTCCTCCTTGCTTCGGAACATCCGGCCCAGAAACCGGGCAAAGGGTTTGGTAAATGGCAGCATAATGGCCGCCCCCAGGACATTGAACAGGGTGTGGAACAGCGCCAGAGAAACGGCGGGGTTGGCTTCCAGGTTCAGCCAGTCGGTCAGCATCGCCACGGTCCATAGCATCACCGGCAGTATCATCAGGGCGATGGCGCCGGTAAACACGTTGAACAGGATATGGCCAATCGCCAGCCGGCGGGCATTGGCAGTGGCTTTGAGGGCCGACAGGGCAGCCGTAGAAGTGGAGCCCAGGTTGGCGCCGATCACCGCCGCTGCCGCATTGTCCAGACTGATCAATCCACCGGCTGCAGCGGTCAGAACAATGGCCAGGGCGGCGCTGGAGGATTGCGTCAGAACCGTGGCCAGAAACCCGATGGCCAGAAACGTAAACAGGCCATAATCCGGGCTGATAATACCGCCGTCGGTAAAGCCCCCGGCCAGGGATTCCAGTGCCGTCTTGAGAATCGACAGGCCGAGGAAAAACAGCGCAAAGCCCGCCAGCGCTTCCCCCAGGAACTGATTCCGCTGGTTGCGGCTGATCATCTTGACGCCGACACCGGCCGCCAGCAGCGGCAGCGCCAGGGCTTCGATCTTGAACCCGAAGCCCACCAGGCTGACCAGCCAGGCGGTCATGGTGGTGCCTATGTTGGAACCGAAAATGACCCCGAGAGACTGAGCCAGGGTCAGCAGGCCCGCGTTGACAAAGCCAATGGTGGCAACGGTAACCGCCCCGGAATGCTGCACAATACCGGTGATGGCAAAGCCGGCCATCAGGCCCCGCAGGGGTGTCCTGGTCCAGGTACCTAACAGGTGTCGTAACTGGTGGCCAGCGGCGTTCTTCAGGCCGGTGGTCATCATTTCCATGGCCAGCATGAACAGCGCCAAGCCACCGAGAATCTGGAACACGGATGAGATCATGGTTCGGTTGTCGTTGTGGTTTGCGGATTAGTGGCGAGTGTAGCAGAGGTTGGCTGGCGCGATGCCTCAGGCCAGGAATTTGCGCACATCCAGTTTGTAGTCTTCCGGGTCCACCGCCCGGACAATCCGGTCCTGGTTGCCGGCGCGGGCAAGGTCGATGGTTTCCACCGTAATCGGTAGCCGGAACTTGGTGTGGTACATGACCCGCACCACCGGCAGGCGCTGATCCTGATCGTTGGTTTCCACCACCACGCCCAGCCGTCCACTCTCAAGCAGCACCAGCGAGCCCACCGGGTACAGGCCGATGCAGCGGATAAACTGTTTCACCAGGTTCGGGTCGAGATGGTCGCCGCTCCATTCGAGCAGCTTTTTCAGCCCCTGGGACGGCGTCATGCCCTTGTGGTATACCCGGTCGGAAGTGATGGCGTCGTACACATCGGTGATCGCTACCATACGCCCGTATTCGGTGATTTCTTCGCCCTTGAGACCCTCCGGGTAACCACTGCCATCCAGTTTCTCATGGTGCTGAGCAGCGGTAATCACGGCGATTTCGCCGATGCCTTCGGTGCTGGCAAGAATGTCCCTGGAGTGCCGGGCGTGCAGTTTCATCACCTCAAATTCTTCCGCCGTCAGGCGGCCGGGTTTATGCAGGATGTCATCCGGTGTGAGGATCTTGCCCAGATCGTGGAGCAGGGCGCCCACCACGGTTTGATGCAGTACGTCTGCCGGCAGGTTACGGTAGTTGCCGAACAGCGACATCAGCACACTGAGGTTAACGGAGTGTTCCAACAGGTAGTTGTCTTTCTCGCGGATGCGGCCAAGGCAACTCAGGGCGTTGGCGTTTCTCAGAACGGAGTTTTGCAGTTCGTCGGCCAGTTGGTGAATGGGCGCGATATCAATGGCGGCACCCATTTTGACGTTGTTCATGAAACTGCCTACCAGGCCTTGGGCCTGGCTGTGAATCCGCTGGGCGATGACAATCTCTTCAGTCAGGGCAACCTTGTGCTGGATGCCCGGGCGCTGTTCACCTGCCTTCTGCAGGGCCTGTTCATTGCGCCGGTCCACTTCCTGGGCGGTCTCAGCGTCCTGGGAGTCCAGCCCTTTCTCAACGTCGATATAGACGTATTGGACCCCCATCCTGCGGATTTTCTCGATGGTCTCTTCCCGCTTGATCACCCCTTTCTTGCGTTGGGTGTTATGGGGAATCCAGTCGTTATTCAGGTCGGAAATGTACATGCCGACCTTCAACGCAGCGATGGGAATGCGTTTGATCATGGTTGTGGGAAGAACGTCCTCAGGCTGTTCTGGTAGGTCTGGGTTAAGACCTGGTCGAGGGGGAGATCCTTCACCTCGGCGATTTTCTCGGCAACAAACGGCAGATAGAACGGGGCATTTTCCCGGCCACGGTAGGGTACCGGCGTCAGGAAGGGTGCGTCGGTTTCCAGCAGAATCTGCTCGATCGGGGCCATGCGTACGATATCCCGAACGTTTTCCGCCTTGTTGAAGCTGGTGATGCCGTTAAAGCCCAGGCACCAGCCCTGATCCAGCGCATAACGGGCCAGCCCGGGGCCGGAGGTAAAGCTGTGAATCACGCCCCGGCGGGTCAGGGTCTGCTCAAACTCCTGCAGGATGGCAATGGTGTCGTCGTCTGCGTCGCGGCTGTGAATCACAACGGGGCGATCGTTGTCGCAGGCAATCTGCAGCTGGCGACGGAATACCTCCCGTTGCACGCCCCGGTCGGCATTGTCGTAGTAGTAATCCAGACCGATCTCGCCAATGGCGACGATTTTGTCGTCCCGGGCGTGTTCGCGGATTTCCGCCTCCACTTCATCGGAATAGCTTTCCGCTTCGTGGGGGTGAATGCCCTGGGTGCCGTACACCCAGGGCTCAAGCTGGCTTAGTTCACGCACAGCAGCCAGGTTGTCCGGCGACACGGCAATGGTGATCACCCTTTCGATGTTCACCTTGCGGCTCTGTTCCAGGGTCTCGGCCAGCGGCCGATCCTTGAGGTAATCCAGATGGCAGTGGGTCTCGATGATCGGGTGATCAAATACGGGAATCTCACGACGTTTCTTACTCATGCCTGGGGTCTATGCTCCATCACAGCCGTCGCTTGGCTGCTATTCTGAGAATTGAATCACGTCAGTTTATCACCTTGGGTGATTGTTGCATTGCATCGTGCTGATAGGGAGTTTCCTTGATGGAGTATACGGCGTTCGCACGAACATGGTTTCTGGACCCGAAAAAACCGGCGCTGGGTCGATACCCCAGTCTGCTGGATGACGATGAAAAACTGCCGGCACTGGAGGCGAGCCTGGAAGATATCGGCGAGTACCAGCGCCGGCTTTGGGCCAATGGTCGGAAAGCCCTGTTGCTGGTGATACACGGCCCGGATACCAGTGGCAAAGACAGCCTGATTCGTACACTTGCTACCTATGCCGATCCCGCTGGCTTTCATGCCTGGTCGTTCAGCCGGCCCACAGCAACAGAATCCGCCCATGATTTCCTTTGGCGTGTCACCCCTTTGTTGCCGGCCTACGGGCAGATGGTCGCCTTCAACCGAAGCCACCACGAAGCGGTGATTGCGGAACGGGTTTGGCCTGTGCGGGCTGAGGAAACCTACGACTGGCAAGCCCGGTACCGGGCGATTCGGGATTTCGAGCAGCACCTGGTCAGTGAGGGTACCTTTGTGGTGAAGGTCTGGCTGAACCTGTCCGAAGACGAACACAAGCGAAGGTTGCTAAAGCGCCTGGACAAGCCTCGTAAACGGTGGAAGTTTGACCGCTCCGATATCGAGGGCTGGAAACTGCGAGACAAATACCAGGCGTATGCGGAGGAAGCGCTGGCAGCCACCCATTCCAATGAGGCTCCCTGGTTTATTGTGCCCGGAGATCGCAAATCCGAGGCCAGGGCCGTTGTCGCAGCCCTGGTGGCCGAAGTTTTGAAGCAGCTGGCACCGGATTATCCGGAGGAGCATCCGGATGTACTGGAAGAGTATCGGACCCTGCTGGCTGAGAATGGCGTGGAGTAACGGAGGCGAGTTATGCATATCGTGGTTGTAGGCGGTGGTGTGGTCGGCGTTACCACGGCTCGTGAGCTGCTGCGCCGTGGCCACCAGGTAACGGTGCTGGAGCGCCATCCGCTGGCCGGTAACGAGACCAGCAAAGGCAACGCGGCCCAGCGATCCTATGGTGTGGTCTATCCCTGGGCAGACCCCTCGATGGTGTTCAAGGCCTTGCCCTGGATTCTGCAGAAATCCGGCCCATTGAAACTGAAAGTGCCGCCGTCACTGGATGCCATGCGGTTCATGTTCGCCACACTTCGTTATGCCTGGTCGCCGGGTCTGTTCGGATTGAACAAACGGGCCATGTTGCGCCTGGGCATGCACAGTCGGGAGCGCTTCCTGGCCCTTGAGCAGGAACACGATCTGGCCTTCGACGGCCAGCATCGGGGGCTGCTGCACCTGGCCAGCAAGCCGGAGGCCATGGATGACTATCGGGCTATTCACGAACTGCTGAATGACATGGGTATTGCCTCCCGGCTATTGACGCCTGTACAGGTCAGGGAAACGGAACCGGGCATGACCGGTGATGGCCCCCTGTACGGTGCCATCAGCTACGACACGGATGGCACGGGCGACTGCCATCTGTTTTCCCGCTCACTGGCAAGGGTGTGTGAGCAACTGGGCGCAAACTTTCGATACGACGTGAAAGTGGAGCGGCTGGTTGCCGACGAAACTCGGGTAAACGCGGTGCAACTGACCAACGCGGACGGCCGGCTGGAAACTCTGGAGGCAGACGCCTTTGTAGTCTGCGCTGGTTGCTGGTCACCGCAACTGGTACAACCACTGGGGCTGCGTTTGCCAATCTATCCGATCAAGGGTTACAGCATCACCGTACCCCTGCGTGATGCGGCCAAGGGGCCGGTCAGTACGATTCACGATGACAACTTCAAGGTGGTGTCTACCCGCCTGGGTGACCGGTTGCGTGCAACCGGATTTGTCGAGCTGGCGGACTTCAACCGGGACATTCCGCAAGCGAGGATTGATACCATCAAACGGTCCGTTGAATCCCGTTTTCCGGGGTGTGCGGACCTGGCGGCGGCAGAGACGTGGACCGGGTTCCGCCCGATGACGCCGGATGGCCCAGCCATCATCGGCAAAGGCCCCAGGGACAACCTGTTCCTGAATACCGGCCACGGCACGTTCGGCTGGACCCTGTCTGCCGGCAGTGCAGACGTGATTGCGCAGGTAATCGATGGTGAAGAGCCGGCAGTGGTACTGGACCCCTTCCGGCCCGGACGCTTTTCGGAATAGCGTCAGAGTTTGCGCTCGATATTGCCGCACAGGGTGTGAACGAAGCCGATATCCCGGTCAGACAGCAGCGGCAGTTTTTCGAACACCCACTGGGACAGCTTTTCGTCCGCCGGAGCGTCCAGTTCTGGCAACAGGCCCTCCAGCCGCGAGCGCAGTGCCGCCAGTCCTGATGTGCTGGCCGCAGTTTCCGACTGTTCACTGGTTTTTTGCAGCCCGGACAGCTCCCAGGCGTAAAGCATCACCGCCTGGGCCAGGTTCAGGGAGGGATACGTCACCGCCATCGGGAAGCCGGTCAGCAGATCGCACAGGGCCAGCTCCTCGTTGGCCAGGCCCCGGTCTTCCCGCCCGAATACCAGGGCAGCCGTGGCTGCTGTGTCCCCCTTGTTAGAGATCACCGTGCGAAGTGCGGCGGGCTCGTGCCAGTCCTGCCGGTTATGCCGGGGCTTGGCCGAGGTGCCCATCAGCAGATCCGCGGAGTTTCTTACCGCGGCCAGATCAGGGAAAATGCGCGCATTGTCGAGAATGTGATCACTGCCATGCGCCAGCCAGTGGGCTTCCGGCCGGGTATGCAGGTCGGAATTGACCAGCCACAGCTCGGAAAAACCCATGGTACACAGGGCCCGGGCAGCCGCGCCGACGTTCTCCGGAACTTTTGGTTCAACCAGTACAAAGGCCAGTTTCATGACGTTACCTCCGGCGGCGAGTGTACACCAGTCGCCCGTGACTTTTTACAACCGCTGGCAGGCCGTGAACGACTGGCTTGCCCGGCATCAACCCCTCTGGCGTCCGATTCCTTTCATGGAGCCCGCGCCGGCGTGGATCCGGGATTATCCGGAACTGGCGGGCTGGCTGGAAGCGCTGGATGACCATGCCTGTGAGTATCTGGAAGAGAATCTGGCGGAGCTCTCGCAGAACGTCGCCCGTTTCGTCCCGGACCTCGCCGGTTACCCTGACCTGATAGCGGTGCCGGCCCTTGCCACCACCGAAGAAAGCCGGGCGGCGGCGCTGGCCGAAGTGGCTGCGGTGGATATGCCGGGGCGCAAGCGCGAGCAAGCGGGCGCCTTTTCAGCATCGGTGCGGCCACTGACTGGGCCGGTACTGGACTGGTGTTGCGGCAAGGGCCATCTGGCCCGCACTCTGGTTGGGCAAGGGGCGCCTTCGGTGCTGGGGTTTGAATGGAATCCGGAACTGGTGGCGGATGGCAATCGCCTCGCGCAGCATTACCAGGATCCTGTCACCCTGCGCCATCAGGATGTCATGGCTGAAACCCTGACCTGGCCCGGCAAGGTTCATGGTGTTGCCTTGCATGCCTGCGGAGACCTGCACCGCCAACTGATTCGCCGAGGCAGCGCGGAACAGACGTCGCGCCTGAGCTTTTCACCCTGCTGTTATCATCTGACGGATCATGAAAACTACCGGTTGATGTCTGATCAGGCATCGCAATACACCGGTGCGGTCACTATTGACCGGAATGGCCTGCGACTGGCCGTTCAGGAGACTGTTACGGCGCCGGCCAGGGTGCGCGAGCAAACCTGGCAAATCAGTATCTGGCGCCTGGGCTTTGATGCTCTTCAGCGGCACCTTCGCAGCGTTGATAGCTACCTTCCAGTACCATCCCATCCCGGGCGTTTGAATGCGGGTGATTTCAGAACCTTCTGTGCCTGGGCGGCCGATAAAAAGCGCCTGGAGCTGCCGGAAAATCTGGACTGGCAGCACTGGCTGGCGGAAGGGGGGCGCCGGTTCCAGAAGGTACGCCGGCACGAACTGCTGCGGCACCTGTTCCGGCGGCCGCTGGAGCTCTGGCTGGTGTTCGATTATGCGGTGTTTCTTGAGGAGCAGGGCTATCGGGTGCGGCTGGGGGCCTTCTGTGAGCGCTCACTGACTCCGCGCAACCTGTTGCTGGATGCGGTCAGGGTATCGGACTGATGTTTTTCTGAGGAGCGTTGGCCCGGAAACAAACAAGGCGCCAGAGGGCGCCTTGTTTGCTCATTACCTTATGTGTTGGTCTTAGCGACTAACCTGAATGCGTGCTTCAACACGGCGGTTCTGGGCACGGCCAGCGGCCGTGTCGTTGCTGGCAATCGGCTCGGCTTCGCCATAACCCATGGCGCTTACGCGATCCGGGTCAACGCCCAGAACAGTGGTCAGCCGGTTAGCAACGGCCTCGGCACGACGCTGGGACAGGAAGCGGTTGTACTCGGCGTCACCAATGCTGTCGGAGTGACCCGCGATTTCCACGGTGGTTTCCGGGTACTCGGCCATGAAGTCCGCCACGCGACGGATTTCGTTATCGAACGTGGCATCAATCACGGAGCTGTTCGTGGGGAACTGAACCCGCAGCTCAATGGTTTCCACGGTTTCAGTCACACCTTCGCAGCCGCGCTCGTCAACGGTGGCACCGGCAGCGGTATTCGGGCATTCGTCGCGGTAATCCGGCACGCCGTCACCGTCGCTGTCCACCGGGCAGCCCCGGCTGTCTACCTGAACACCGGCTGGCGTGTTCGGGCACTGATCGCGGTTATCGGGCACACCATCACCGTCTGAATCTGCAGGAGCCGGTGCTGGCGCGGGTTCAGGGGCAGGAGCGGGCTTCGAGGAAGCAACAGTGCGGGTGAAGGCCCAGCTCAGGCCAAGTGAGGCCATGGTGTCAAAGGTGCTTTCGTCAATACCGTGGAACTCGCGGAGATCACCACGGATGGAAATGCCGTTGCTGACGTTGTAGCGGAAGCCCACGCCAACATTGACCCGGGTTTCTTCGTGATCGGTGCCTGCAGTGGTGTAAGAAATGGTATCACCCACACCAAATTCTGCATGGCCGGCACCCAGTGATACATACGGGTTCCAGGCCGCATCCGGCCCCGCGAAATAGTAGGTGCCGTCAATTCTCAGTTCCTGAAAGTCAGATTCTCCCGGCACGTATTTGCGATCGGCGTTAGCCCGGGAATACACAGCTTCAACAGACCAGCGCGGCAGGAAGCGGTACTCAACACCAACACCAAAGGTGCCGGTTTCGCTCAGATCCCGTTTGTCATCAAACAGTTGGAAGCCGGCGAACGGGTTCAGGTAAATGGTTTCCTGGCGGTCGGCCAGAGCGGGAGTGGCAAGGGATGCTGTAAGGGCGGCCAGAGCGACCGGGCGCATGATCTTCATGCAGAACCTCCTGTTTAGTTGTTATTTCCTGCAGTTCTCTCAGGAATGAAAACTCCGAAAAACACCTGTATTACTCGGAATTTAGGCCAGTAAGCCAAAAAAAACAAAAAAATGACAGTAGTTGGTACGTCGGGAATTGTACGCAGTTCACTGACAGCGTCGTTTTAATCTGATGTCGCCGTGAAATACAGATGAGCGCTCTTCTTGCTGAAGTTCAGGGTATCGCCATTGGCAAAACGCACTTCAAACGAACTTTCATCCTCTGACGTCACGTCGCCAGCGCCAAAGATGGCGTGGACAACACGCGTATGGTGCCAAACTGGTTCCGTGGTATCAGCCTGAGGCGCAGTCTGGCCTTCAATGACAATTCCCTCCCGGCCTGCATAACGCAGGCTGACCGGTGTCAGCGGGACGCTCAGGCTCAGTGACCCTGTTCCTGTCGGATAGTTCCCCTCCAGTGCGGCACCCAGTTCCCTGGACAGCTCAAAGCACAACTCGGCCACAAACCGGCTGGGACCCTGGTCGCCCTCAAGGTGGGGTTGTTGACTGGCTGGCCGGGTGATCAGATGCAGGGCCTGTCGGGTTCGTGTCATGGCCACGTAGAGCAGGCGCCGTTCGCTTTCCAACAGTGCCCTGGCATCGTCCTGGGGCCTTGGGCTGTAGGGCAGGTATTTCTCCTGCAGGCCAGGAATAATCACCACTGGCCACTCAAGCCCCTTGGTGCGATGGATGGTGGACAGCAGCACCCCGTGATCTTGCTTCTCTCCAGCTTGCTGCTTCAATGCCTTGAGATGATCCAGCGCGCCCTCAGGCGTCAGATCCAGTCCTTTCAGGTAATCCCGGAAGCCCTGTACCGTATCAATGCGCTCCTCGGCACTGTCGTGGGTCAGCGCCAGGCTGCGAATGCCCTCGTAGAGCTCCATGTGCTCCGCATACACACTGATCAGCCCGGCCACCGGCCCCTTGTATCGCTCAAGCTGCGCCAGCACCTCCCCCAGCTTGCGAAGTTTGCGGCCCGCCATCGGGGCAAGCGCGTCAAAATCCATCGCAAGCAGCCGCTCATGCCAGGCCCCGTCAAACGCCGCCAGGAACTGTGCCAGGTTCTCCAGTTCAGGCTCTTTCAGGCCCACATGGGGAAACCGGAGCAGCAGCCGCGCCAGATCCAACCGGTCGGTATCCGGCAGCAACTTCAGCCGGCCGGTCACCACCATCAGCAGGGCGGTGATGGCCTGCACCTCGCGACTGAAAAGCGCACCCTTGCCGGCGTCAATCCGATAAGGCACCTGTTGGGCCAGCAACTTCAGCTCAATCGGCACACTCTGGCTCCACACCCGGAACAGAATCGCCGTCTGGCTGTTCTGCTCCGGCGTTTGCTGCTGCAGAATACGCAGCACCTGATCACCGTCATTCTCCGCCCGATGCAGGTCCACGGTGGTCGCCGGCGTGGACGGATGCGAATGACACATCACATCCTTACGCCCGGTGTTGTGACAGATCAGATGATTGGCCAGCAACGCTACCCGGTGGCCATAACGAAAGGTGAAACTCAGGGTCTGCTCCAGCGGGCTCTCAAACTCATCGCTGAACCGGCGCAAAATAAACTCCGGCTTGGCCCCGCGAAACTCGTAAATGGTCTGGTCCGGATCTCCCACCACCGTCACCCGCGCCCGGTCACCGGCCACGTAGCGCAACAATAGATGCTGAATTTCATTGGTATCCTGGTACTCATCCACCAGAATCAGATCCATCTTGTTGCCGACCAAGCGCTGCAACGGCGGGTTCTGATGAATCGCCATCACCGGCTCATACAACATATCGGCATAACTGATCCGCCCCTGGCCCTTGCGCCACTGCTCGAAACTGTGGAACAAATCGATCAGATACCGGTGCTTATCGGAATACCCCAACTCCTCAAACACCACCTCCGCCGGCGACAACCCGGTCTTCACCCGATCAATAAACCCGGTGGCCGTCTCCACAAACTCCTTCTTGTTGCGCCGAATCTCATCCGCCAGATCCTCCGGCGCCAACCGCCGGGTCAACAACCAGGCCTGAAACGCAATCTCCTGCTCGGTCAGAATCTTCTCCGAAAACCCGGGCAGATAACCCTCTCGAACAAACCGCTTGTACAGCCGCAGCCCCATGGCGTGATACGTCCGAATCTCCGGCAACGCCAGCCCGGACTGATCACACACCTCCTGCAACTTCCGCTCGAAATCCACCCGGGCACTGCGATTGAACATCAACACCAGCATCCGGCCCGGATCGTGGCCCTGCTCCAACAGAAACCGAATCCGCCAGGCCAGCGTTGAGGTCTTACCACTGCCCGCCACGGCAGTGATCACCGCATGCTCATAGCCGGCAGTAATAATCGCCCGCTGCTCATCGGTGAGAAACTCGGGCAGGTGAGAGGTATCCGGGATTTGGGGTTTGGTAGGCATGCGGGCTATTGTACTGGCCAACTGGTAGCGGGAATAGCGCTCCCGCATAATTGACGAGTCGATCTTTTGCGCTTTTGACTACACCACCTGTGGTTGAAAACAGGGTTCGGGTAGCCTTTCCAAAACTGTGCGGAGCCATGGATGGCGGAGCCCAAGCGTCACATGGATGTGCCGTAAGGAGCGTGTTTTGGAAAGGCTACCCGAACCCTGTCAACTCCGAAACTGGAAGGCATAGGAAATGCAGAACTCTGAAGCACTGAACGTACTGGGTGAAAAACTGGAAACCTGCGGCAACAACCCGAAAACCGGCTTCTATCGCGACGGCTGCTGCAACACCGGCCCCGATGATCTGGGCAACCACACCGTCTGCGCCATCGTCACCGCCGACTTCCTCGACTACTCCAAAGCCCAGGGCAACGACCTCTCCACCCCCAGACCCGAATTCGGCTTCCCCGGCCTCAAACCGGGCGACAGCTGGTGCCTCTGCGCCGGCCGCTGGCAACAAGCCTTCGAAGCCAACAGTGCCCCACGGGTCAAACTGCGCGCCACCCACCAAAGAGCCCTCGAAGCTTGCGAACTTGCTGACCTAAAAGCCCATGCTGCGGATCTCAGCTGAATGACTGACGCAAGCCGGGAGCATCCGACCGCAGACTGGCAAAGCCTGCAAACCAGGCTCAGAACCATCGGCCACCGCCGCCTGATTCTGGTGGAGGGCTCGCAGGAAAACACCTGCACCTGGATGCACCGGCAACTGTCCCGGATGAATACCAGCCACAGCTTGTGGGTTGGCCGGGCCGAACACGCCGAAGCCGTGGGCCTGCCACACCTTCAGGCCAACCATTACCAGCAATGGCTGGGCCGGGAAACCAGCCTGCTGGTTTGGGACGGCTGGCAAGGCAATCCGCCAGATGCCTTTGCGGCACTGGCAGGCACGCTGCAGGCCGGAGGGTTACTGTTCTGGCTGGTGCCGCCCCTGGATCGGTGGCGTCACTACGGCGATCCGGATTATGTCCGCACCGGCCTTGATCAAGCCGAAGAGCATCCATTTGCCGCCAGGCTGGCGATGGTGATCGGTGGCGATGCCTCCATCATCCGGGTACAGGCAGACGACTCAGGCTTGGCTAACTGGCCGGAATTGCCGGCACATACTGCCGGTTTCACCCCGCAAACCACCGATGAACAGCAACAACTGCTGCAACACCTGGTGCGGTTCGGCCAGGGCCGCCGCCGACGCCCCCTGGTGATCACCGCCGACCGGGGCCGTGGCAAGTCTGCCGCCATGGGCATCGCTGCGGCCCGTCTGCTCCTGGCCGGTCGCGAGCAGGTGCTGGTGACGGCACCTTCCCGGGATAACGTGGATACCCTGTTCAGGCACGCAGTGCTCGAACTTGGCGAAGAACTGGCTGAGCAATCGGAATCGGAACTTGTGACCCGTACAGGCCACCGCCTGAGCTATATGCCAGTGCCAGAGCTGCTTGCCGCCCGCCCGGCCGCCGAAGTGGTTCTGGTGGACGAAGCTGCCGGCCTGCCGGCGCACTGGTTACGCGACATACTGTTGGGCTGGCCGAGGGTGGCTTTTGCCACCACGGTTCATGGCTATGAAGGCACCGGGCGTGGTTTTGCTATCCGGTTTCGCGAGATTCTCGACCGGGAAACGCCCCACTGGCGCGGAATCCCGTTACACCAGCCGGTACGCTGGGCTGGTGATGATCCTTTGGAACAGCTGGTGTTCAGGCTGTTTCTGCTGGCCGCCGAGGGTGCGGTAGAACCCGTGCCGGAGGTTGCTGACGTTGATATTCAGCCCTGGGTACCGGCTGACGCCAGCGAGCAGGAGCTGTCACAGGCTTTCGGCCTGCTGGTTGATGCTCACTACCGGACAACGCCCGCAGACTTGCGGCAATGGCTGGATGACCCCTGCGCGCAATCCTGGCGCGCAGAGTACCGGGGGCAAACGGTGGGTGTGCTTTGGGGCACCGTCGAAGGCGGTATCGAAGCAGGATTGGCCGAGGAGATAATGCAGGGCCGCCGCCGGGTAAGGGGCCACCTGCTGGCACAATCTCTGGCCAGCCATGGTGGCTTCCCGGAAGCGGCCAGCCTGAAAACCCTGAGAGTGGTCCGCATTGCAGTTGTGGAACAGGCCCGCCATCTGGGGATAGGTCGCCAACTGGTGGATGCTGCCGCCGCGGCTTGCCGCGGGCAGAGCCTGGACGCGATCGGTACCAGCTTTGGTGGCAACGACCCGTTGGTCAGATTCTGGCAGGCTTGTGATTTTCGGGTGGTTCGTCTGGGTTTGCGCCAGGAAGCGAGCACCGGCGAGTTTCCGGTGCAGATGATGCGCGGCCTGTCCGATGCCGGAGCCAGTCTGGAAACGCAACTGAGAACCCGGTTTGCCCGCCACTGGCAAGTGTTGGTTCCTCGCCACTGGTCGCAGCTTGAGCCGGTACTGATCGGCACCCTGGGCGCAGACTTGCCGCCAGACACCGGCCCGGATAACAACGACCGGCGTGACCTGAACAGTTTTGCCCATGGTTATCGCGGGTTCGAGCTGAGCTTGCCGATGCTGCAAGCGGTAAGCGCCGCCCCGGGAGTGATGGCCTGGCTTTGCCAGCAACCGGACTTTCCGTTGTGGTGCCGGGCGGTGCTTCAGGGTTGGTCGTGGGCAGCACTGCAGGCTGCGTTACTGTGCAGCGGTCAGCGGGATGGTGAGCAGCGGCTCCGGGGGTTGGCCTGTCAACTTCTGCAAAACGGGCCCGAGTTGTGAACGGTTCGATTTAATTCTTGCCATCGGCTGCTCAGAATAGCTGCAAAAATCACACAAGAGATTGCTCATTATGGCCAGGGAAGCAGGCAAGGTTGTTCTTCTATTCGTCACCGTCACATTAGCGTTGCTGTCTGGCTGTGCGTCAACGGGCGCCGGAAAATGTGCAGCCGACAATCCCGGAGATCCGGGCCAGCTAATGGCAGCGGTCAAGGCCGATGAAGACCGGGCAGTGCTCAACCTGCTGTCGCAGGGAGTCAGTCCGAATGTTCAGGCTGATGCCGGGGAAAGCCCGCTGATGGTGGCCTCAACTAACGGTAATCGCCGGATTGTGCGCCTGCTTCTGGCGGCGGGTGCAGATGTGAATGCCCGGGATGCCCGTGGTTATACTGCCGTTATTCACGCGGCGGAAAACGGCCACCTGGCGGTGGTCAGGGCCTTGCTGGCGGCCGGAGCCAATGTGAATGTCAGCCAGGACGGGCAATCCCTGTTGATGAAAGTGGTGGAAAGCGGCGACTTGCTGACCGCCGAAATGCTGCTGGCGGCTGGGGCCGATGTTCACTTCCGGAGCGCCGATGGTCGCACCGCCCTGGACCTGGCCCGGGCCAGTAACAACCAGGACCTGGAAATGTTGCTGGTCCAGGCGGGCGCTGCGCGGTAGCCGGGCCGGGTTAGTCCAGGCCCATCGGGTCGTCGGTATCATCCCACACCGGCTGAAAGTGCCGCTCGATAACGTCCTCAGGCACATCCGCTACCGACGGGTAGGACCACACCGGCGACCGGTCTTTATCGACCAGCAGCGCGCGAATGCCTTCCACCAGATCGGGGCGGCGCGTGCACTCCTGTGCCATTGCCAGCTCCATTCGGAAGATGTCCTTCAGCGACATCTGCTGACCTTTTTGCAGTTGGTGCCAAACCAGCCAGGCAGTGACCGGTGAACCCTGCCGGAGGGTTTGCTGACAGGCTTGCCACCAGGGGTCTTCATTGCGGGCAGACAGCAGTTGGTCCACCACGGCTGGCAGCTCATCGCCAGCACTCAGGCGCGCAATGGTCTGTTCGTGCTGCTCCAGGTGGCCGGCCGCCAGACTGCGATAGTCCAGCGCTTCAATCTGACTGAGCAGGCGGAACAGACGGTTGTCGTCTGCCGCCGCTTCACCGGTCCAGCGTTCGTCCTGTAGCCGAGAGAGCAGGGCGCTAGCCTGCTCAGGCTCGATAACCAGGTCGGCCAGGCCCACCCGAAGTGCGTCGCTGACGTTGAGCCGCGCTCCGGTCAGGCCCATGAACAGGCCCAGGCGCCCTGGCAGGCGGTTAAGGAACCAGCTGGCACCGACATCCGGAAACAGACCGATGCTGATCTCGGGCATGGCCAGGGTGACATCCGGGGTTACCAGGCGGTAGCGGCAGGCCGATAACAGGCCCAGCCCACCCCCCATGACAATGCCGTGTGCCAGGCCAATCACAGGCTTAGGGAAGCGGTGAACACTGTAATCCAGGCGGTATTCACTGGTAAAGAAGCGGGCCGGGGCCTCGGCGTCGCCTTGGCCTTTCAGGGCATCGTAGAGAGTACGGATGTTACCGCCGGCGCAGAATGCGCGGTCACCAGCCCCCCGTAGTACCACCAGGCAGATCCGATCGTCCTCGGCCCAGGCATCCAGGGCCTCCTGAGCCTGAATGATCATCTCTTCGGTCAGTGCATTCAGGGTATCGGGTGAATTCAGTGTCAGCAGGCCAATATGGCCTTCCCGGCAAGGGAGTTCCTGAACCTCTACAGGCATGAAGTGTCTCTCCGGCAATCACATTGTTCCGTTACAGGTCGCAGTTAGCGGTTTGTTCGTACTGTCCTTTACCCGGTCCGAGAGTAAAAGAGGACCATGGTCGCACGAATGTCCTTGATCTATCACAGATCTATCACATTTGAGGCAGGGGCCGCCTGTGCTATAAGTGAAACCTGAATTACTGTCCGGCATCATCGCCGGTGAGTGAACGTTAAAACGATGAGAGGGTGAACACAATGAATCTGAAGCACTTCGCAGTTGCTGGTCTGTTTGCGCTGGGCGCAGCCGCTCCGTTTGCGGCTGTTGCGGGCGATGCCGCTGCTGGCAAAGCCAAAGCTGCAGTCTGCGCCGCCTGCCACGGGCAAAACGGTATCTCCCAGATCCCGATGTACCCGAACTTGGCCGGTCAGAAAGAACAGTATTTGGTTGCTTCCATGAAGGCTTACAAGAACGGCCAGCGCCAGGGTGGTCAGGCTCCGGTGATGCAGGGTCAGGCTACTGGCCTGAGCGATGAAGACATCGCCAACCTGGCAGCCTATTACGCCAGCCTGCCGGCTGACGGCGGCAAGTAAGACTTTCTGCTCTGTCTGCTCTGAAAGTGGTGCGGCTCAGGCCGCACCACTGACAATCCGGTAGCAGGGCCGATAGGCCGACGTGCCGGGCAGTTTCATCCGGTTCTGCTCCACAAACTGCTCCAGCATGGCCTCCAGGGGCCGGATTAGCGTCGGATCACCGGCGATCTCAAACGGACCCTTCTCCTGGATCTGCCGGATACCACTCTCTTTGACGTTCCCCGCCACAATGCCGCTGAAGGCCTTGCGCAGATTCGCTGCCAGCAGATGCACCGGCTGGTCTCGGTGCAGCTCCAGTGCCCGCATGTTGTCGTGATTCGGTTCAAACGGTAACTGGAACACCGGGTCGATCTTCAGCATCCAGTTGAAATAATAGGCATCCTGCATCGCGCGCCGGAAGGTTTCCACGTCTTTCATGCCCTGTTTCATGGTTTGTGCCACTCGGCCAGGGTCATCAATGATGATCTCGTATTTGTTGGCCGCCTCGTCGCCCAGAGCATTGCGGATGAACTTGTCGATCATTTCGAAGTATTCGGCATTCTCCTTGCGCCCGGTGAAGACGACCGGGAAGGGCAGGTCGGCGTTGTCCGGGTGTAGCAGGATGCCCAGCAGGTACAGAATTTCTTCCGCAGTACCTACGCCACCTGGGAACACGATCACGCCGTGGCCGCAGCGGACAAAGGCCTCCAGGCGTTTTTCAATGTCTGGCATGATCACCAGCTCATTCACAATCGGGTTTGGGGCTTCGGCACCGATAATGCCTGGTTCGGTAATGCCGATGTAGCGGCCGTTCTTCACCCGTTGCTTGGCGTGGCCGATGGTGGCCCCCTTCATCGGCCCCTTCATGGCTCCCGGCCCGCAGCCGGTGCAGATGCTGAGCCCGCGCAGGCCGAGTTGATGGCCTACGTCTTTGCTGTACTGGTACTCATCGTGGCTGATGGAGTGGCCACCCCAGCACACTACGAGATCTGGCTGGCGACCGGCCTCCAGCACCCGGGCGTTGCGTAGGATATGGAACACCAGGTTGGTGATGTCTTCCGGGTTGTCCCGGCGGAACCCCGCGACGGTGTTGGGAATGGAATGGCTATATACGATGTCCCGCAACACTGAAAACAGGTGCTCACGGATTGCCCGCAGCATTTCGCCATCCACGAAAGCGTGGCCGGGCGCGTTGATCAATTCCAGCTTCAGGCCGCGGGGCTGGGGCACCAGGCGAACATCGAAATCGGCATGGGCCTCCATCAATTCCTTACAGTCGTCGGTTTCAACGCCGGTGTTGAGCACGGCCAGGGCGCACTGGCGGAACAGACGGTACAAACCACCCTCGCTCTTGTCCTTGAGCCGGTTGACCTCGTGGTTGGAGAGGATTTCGAGGCTGCCCTCCGGGGAAACCAGGGCATTCATGGTGGATTCGGTCATCGTTGATGGAGCTCCTGATGGTTTCGGCAATGACGGATTTTGAGCCACTCTGGCAAAAGGGTACACTAAGGCCTTTCTGCTTATTACGCTACCCGACGTTATTCCGATCAAAGACTTTTTTATGAAACTGCTTATTCGTCCCGCCCCGGAAGTGGCCATCAAGAGTAAACCCGTTCGCCAGCAGCAAATGCGCCAGTTGCGGCAGAATATTCGTAAGTTGCTGTCCCGGCTGGACCCTGAGATTCGGGTGGACGTCAGTTGGGACCGGGTGGATGTGGAGGTTCCCGATGACCGCAGCCTGGAGGGCCCGGTGATCGATGAGCTGACCCGTATACCGGGTATTTCGACCATCCAGGAAATTGGCGTCTTTCCCTTTGTCGACATGGACGACGTCGGCGAAAAGGCGGTGCAGGCCTACGCAGACCGCCTTGCGGGCAAAACCTTCGCCGTGCGGGCCCGGCGCCATGGCAGTCATTCGTTCCGGTCCATTGATCTTGAACGCTCAGTGGGTGCCGCATTGCTCCAGGCTTCGAACGCCCGGGGAGTTGACCTGAAGAATCCGGACCTGGAAGTGCGGATTGAGCTCAATGAGGAACAGTTCCATATCGCCCATCGCCGCCATGAGGGCCTTGGGGGCTATCCTCTGGGTACCGTGGAAACGGTGATGACCCTGGTGTCTGGCGGTTATGACTCCTCTGTTGCTGCCTACCTGATGATGCGCCGAGGTATCCGCAGCCACTTCCTGTTCTTCAATCTGGGCGGCACCGCCCATGAGGTGGGTGTGCGCCAGGTGGTGCATTACCTTTGGCAGCGGTATGGGGCCTCCCATGGCGTGAAGTTTATTTCGGTACCCTTTGAAGGTGTGGTGGCCGAGATCATGCAGTCAGTGAATCACCGGCATTGGGGTGTGGTACTTAAGCGCCAGATGCTCAAAGCCGCGGCGGAAATTGCCCGGGATTATACGGCTACCGGCCTGGTGATGGGCGATGCCGTCGCCCAGGTGTCCAGCCAGACCCTGACCAACCTGAACGTGGTTGACCGGGCCAGTGACGAAGTGGTGTTGCGCCCGCTGATTGCCATGGACAAGCAGGAAATCATCCGCATTGCCAAAGAAATTGGCACCGAGCCCTTCGCCCGGACCATGCCGGAGTACTGCGGGGTTATTTCCAGCAAGCCGGTTACCCGCGCCAAGCTGCACCGGGTTGAGGAAGAAGAAGCCAACATGAACCCGGAGGTGCTGGCGCAGGCCATTGCCAATCAGCAGGGCACCATGGTGAGCCAGTTGCTGGATACCATCACCACACCGGAAGAAGTGGAGTTGGTGCAGACCCCTGCGGTGGAAGACGTGATCATCGATGTGCGGCACCCGTCGGAGGAAGAACGTTCACCGCTGACACTGACCAACAATGAAATCCTGAAAATTCCGTTCTACGAACTCAACCAGCAGATGTCTGATCTGCCGGCCAACCGCCAGTACCTGCTGTACTGCGACCGGGGCACCATGAGCCGGATGCACGCCGGTCACCTGAAGGCGGAAGGGCATGGCAATGTGAAGGTTTACACGCCTGCGGCCTGAGTCAGCCCGCCAACCCCTTGAAAAACTGCTGGACATTCTCGCTGAGGGTGTCCAGGTCATACCCGCCTTCCTGCACCACCAGCGTCGGCAGGCCCAGCTGGCGGATGTGGGTGCTTAATCTGCAGAAGCCCTCGGATGTTACCGAGACCTTGGCCTGCGGGTCGTTTTTGTAGATATCAAAGCCCAGGGTCAGGATCAGTGCATCCGGCTGGTACAGCCGGATTGCGGCCAGGGCCTCCTCAACCTTGGCAAAGAAGTCGTCCTCGCTGGCGCCATGGGGCATCGGCATATTGATGTTGTAGCCGTAACCTTCGCCCTCGCCCCGTTCATCCTCAAAACCACTGACCACCGGATAGAAGTTGGTGGGGTCGCCGTGAATGGAGATGTACAGCACGTCGCTGCGGTCGTAGAAAATCTCCTGTATGCCCTGGCCGTGGTGCATATCGGTATCCAGGATGACAGTGCGCGGAAACCGGCTTTTCATATGCTCGGCGGCAATGGCCGCATTGTTCAGATAACAGAAGCCCCCTGCCGCGTCTTTGCGGGCATGGTGGCCTGGTGGGCGACACACCGCATAGGAGGTGCGTTCACCTGCAATCAGGGCATCCGCCGCGCCCAGGGCGGTCTGGGCCGACCAGTAGGCCGCTTTCCAGGTGTTTTCGCCAATCGGGCAACTGCCATCCGCCAGATAACAGGCCGCCTCAGCCAGTATGCCGCGCATGGCATTGGGCGAGCGCACGAAGATATTGGACATCACCTCATCGCCCCAGTCCTCGTTTTCCATCCATCGACGATGGGCAGACTCCAGGAAACGAAGGTAGCCCAGGTCGTGCACCTTTGATATCGGCGCCGCGCCCTGATCGGCCGGCTGAAGAACCGGAATCCCCATCGCCTTCAAGCCTTCCAGCATCTGGCTGGTGCGGTCGGGAACCTCCTGAGGCTGACGCATTTGGCCACGGGTGAAATACGTTTTGGGAATATGCAGATCCTGCGCCGGATGAAAAAATGCCTTCATTGAACCGCCTCCTCGGGAGTCTGGAAATACTCTTCCGAGTATAGGCAGTGACACTGAGGGGTCAACGAATCGCCGGCCGCGTTTTTTACACGCTGCCTTTACAGGCCGGCGATCAGCATCCACTATGAAAGACGTTCCAATACACCCGCGCCCCGTCGCACCCGGGCGCACCCAGGTTATTGAAGAGGAGCCGAAATGATCGAGTCACCACTGCTGAAAAACCTGACAGGCTACATCGGTGGGCGCTGGACCGACAGTGCCGGCGGCAACACCTTTGATGTGTTCAATCCAGCCACCGGCGAAGTGGTTGCCAAAGTGCCGTCCATGTCAGAGCAGGATGTGCTGGATGCCGTTGAGGCAGGCAAGTCTGCGCTCCGGCTCACCAACCCCTGGCCCATCGAGACCCGGCGCAAGTGGCTGGAAGACATTCGCGATGGTTTGAAAGAACATCGCGAGGAAATTGGCCGAATCCTGTGCATGGAGCACGGTAAGCCGTTGAAGGAAGCCCAGGGCGAGGTGGACTACGCTGCGGGTTTCTTCGATTACTGCGCCAAACACGTCAACGCCCTGGATGCCCATACCATCCCTGAGAAGCCCAAGGATTGCACCTGGACCGTTCATTACCGGCCTGTTGGTGTGACCGGCCTGATCGTGCCCTGGAATTTTCCCATTGGCATGATTGCCAAAAAGCTCTCGGCTGCCCTGGCGGCCGGCTGCCCGTCTGTGATCAAGCCGGCCAGTGAAACGCCGCTGACGATGGTGGCCTTCTTCAGCGTGATGGACAAGCTCGGGTTGCCGGATGGCATGGTCAATCTGGTCATGGGCAAGGCCAGCATGATCGGCAAGGTGCTGTGCGAGCACAAAGATGTGCCGATGCTCAGCTTTACCGGTTCCACCGAAGTGGGCCGCCGGTTGATTCTCGATACGGCGGAGCAGGTGAAAAAACTGGCGCTGGAGCTGGGCGGTAATGCACCGTTTATCGTCTTTGACGACGCCGACCTGGACGCCGCTGCTGACAACCTGATCGCCAACAAATTCCGTGGTGGCGGCCAGACCTGCGTGTGCGCCAACCGGATTTTCGTGCATGAAAAGGTCGCGGAAGCTTTTGGCCAGAAGCTGGCTGAGCGGGTTAACAAGATAACCGTTGGCGATGGCATGAAAGACGGGGTCGACATTGGCCCGCTGGTTAACCAGGCCGGTTTCGACAAGGTCAAACGCCACCTTGAAGATGCCCTGGAGAAAGGCGGCAAGCTGGTGGCCGGCAAGCAGCCGGCGGAGTTGGGCAAGGGTCTGTTTTTCCCGCCCACCGTGGTCATGGGCGTCAATCGGGACATGTGTTGTTATCAGGAAGAAACCTTCGGCCCATTGGTGCCCATGGCGCTGTTCCGTACTGAGGAAGAAGTCATCGATGCCGGTAATGACACCGAGTTCGGCCTGGCGTCCTACGTGTTCACCGCCGATGCCGAGCGTGCCCAGCGAGTCGCCGCCGGCCTGCGCTTCGGTCACGTTGGCTGGAACACTGGAACCGGCCCCACGCCGGAAGCGCCTTTTGGTGGCATGAAAGCCTCCGGTATTGGCCGTGAAGGGGGTTTGGAGGGCTTGTTCGAGTTTGTGGAAGCTCAAACCGTACCGCGTGGTTTCTAAGACATAAGCCCTCATCTTTTGAGGTGTCGCACGGGGGAGGTGCCCCTTCGTTGCCAGGCAGCGCAGGAACGGGGACTTCTTCCCAGGACTGTCTGTGGTCATGGATGGCCACAGTCAAGCGCACAGGGATGTGCTCGTAGCGTGTCCTGGGAAGAAGTCCCCGTTCCTGTGCGTTAACCCCAAAAGAGTGGCGCCAATCCCTGCCCGACAAACCGGCTTTTCTCCTGTTATACTCTCAGGCCTGTTTATTTAACCAGTAAAAGCCAGGTGCCATGGACGTTTCCCACATTATCGACCCCCTGAACGACGCCCAGCGCGAGGCCGTTACCGCCCAGAACGATCACCTGCTGGTGCTGGCCGGCGCGGGCAGTGGTAAAACCCGTGTACTTGTGCACCGGATTGCCTGGCTGATGACGGTAGACCGGGTACCGCCCACCGGTATCCTGGCGGTGACCTTTACCAACAAGGCCGCCAAGGAGATGCGCTACCGCATTGAGGAGATGATGAATATTCCCTCCCGCGGGTTATGGTTCGGCACCTTTCACGGCATCGCCCACCGCCTGTTGCGCTCCCACTGGAAAGACGCCGGCCTGCCGGAGAATTTTCAGGTGCTGGACAGCGACGACCAGCTGCGCATGATCAAGCGAGTGATGCGGGAGTTTCAGATTGATGAAAGCCAGTGGCCGCCCAAACAGGCCCAGTGGTTCATCAACAGCCAGAAAGACGAAGGCCTGCGCGCGGACCACATCCAGGAAAATCCCGGCGACCACTTCACCAGCACCATGCTCAAGATCTACCGCCAATATGAAAAGCTCTGCCAGCAGGGCGGCCTGGTGGATTTTGGTGAGCTGCTGCTGCGCTCCCACGAACTGTGGTTGCATCGGCCGGAATTGCTGAAGCATTACCAGCAGCGTTTCCAGCACATTCTGGTGGACGAGTTCCAGGACACCAACACCATTCAATACGCCTGGTTGCAGGTGCTGGCCAGTAACCGCGTTCCGCTGACCGTGGTGGGTGATGACGACCAGTCCATCTACGGCTGGCGTGGCGCCAAGATCGAGAACATACAGCAGTACCAGCGGGACTTTCCCAATGCCCGGCTGGTCAGACTGGAGCAGAACTACCGATCCACCCAGATGATCCTGAAGGCCGCCAACTCGGTGATCGCCAACAACCAGGGCCGTTTGGGCAAGGAATTGTGGACCGACGGCCCGGATGGCGAGCCCATCAGCCTGTACGCCGCGTTCAACGAGCAGGATGAAGCCAACTACATCGCCGATTCCATCAATGCCTGGGTTAACGACGGCAATCTGCGCAGCGAATCCGCCATCCTGTATCGCTCCAATGCGCAATCCCGTGTGCTGGAAGAGGCGCTGATGCGCCAGGGTATTCCTTACCGGGTATACGGCGGCCTGCGCTTCTATGATCGCCAGGAAATCCGCAACGCCCTGGCATACTTGCGCCTGGTGCAGTACCACCGGGACGACGCCGCCTTTGAACGGGTAGTAAACATTCCCACCCGGGGCATCGGAGCCAAGAGCCTGGCGGAATTGCGGGAATACGCCACCGAGCAAGGCATTTCCCTGTGGGAATCCGCCGAGCGCCTACTGGCGGCGGGCCAGGTCAAAGGCCGGGCGAAAACCGGTTTGCAGTCGTTTATGGAGATCATCAACGGCTTGTCTGAAATGGTTGGTGAGGCGTCATTGCAGGGCCTGATGAAACAGGCCATCGAAGCCAGTGGCCTGAAGGACTACCACGCCAGCGAAAAAGGCGAGAAGGGCCAGGCGAGGGTAGAGAACCTGGAAGAACTGGTGAGCGCGCTGTCGGATTTCGAGGTGGAAGACGGTGTCGATCCGCTGGCGGAATTCATCGCCCAGGCCGCGCTGGATGCTGGCGAAGCCCAGGCCGATGCCCATGAAGACAGCGTGCAGTTGATGACTCTGCACTCTGCCAAGGGCCTGGAATTCCCGCTGGTGTTCCTGGCGGGTGTTGAGGAAGGTTTGTTCCCCCACAGTATGTCACTGGAAGAACCGGGGCGCATGGAAGAGGAGCGGCGGCTGGCCTATGTGGGCATTACCCGGGCGATGAAAAAGCTGGTGCTTACTTACGCGGAATCCCGCCGTTTGTACGGGCAGGAGAAGTTCCATGCGTTGTCGCGGTTTGTGCGGGAGATTCCGGCGGATTGCCTGCAGGAAGTGCGGTTGCGCAATACGGTGACGCGCCCGGCGATGGTCGGTCGTCCGAATGAGAGCATGTTCAGCCAGGATTCGGCCCAGCAGTCCGGTTTCAGCCTCGGCCAGCGCGTTCGTCATCCGAAGTTTGGGGAGGGCATCGTGATGAACTCCGAGGGGACCGGGCACCATACTCGCGTGCAGGTGAACTTTGATGAGGGGGCCAAGTGGCTGGTGTTGGCTTATGCTCCGTTGGAAGCCTGTTAGTTCAGGAGTGTCGCACAGGGTTGGGTAGGCCTTTCCAAAACACGCTCCTTCGGCACATCCATGTGACGCTTGGGCTCCGCCATCCATGGCTCCGCACAGTTTTGGAAAGGCCTACCCAACCCTGCGCCCCAGCAATGTGTTGGCCGCCGTTACATCAGAACCGCGTAAATCACACCCGCCAATGCGATGCGGTAGAGAACGTAGGGCCACATGCCTACCGTGTTCAGCCACTTCAGGAAGAAATGGATGGCGGTAATGGCGGTGATAAACGACGTAACACCACCCACCAGAAAACCGCTCCAGTCGACAATCACATTCGATGAAGCCACATCCAGCAATTTAACCGCAGACGCCAGCGTGATAATTGGAATCGCGAGCAAAAACGAGAACCGGGACGCCGCCTCCCGGGACAGGCCCAGGAACAGGCCGGCAGTGATAGTGGCCCCGGAACGGGAAGTGCCGGGAATCAGGGCCAGGGCCTGGGCACAGCCGACCAGAACGGCGTCTTTCCAGGTCAGGGAGTCCATCGTGCGCCCCTTGTTGGGACGCCAGTCAGCCCAGCCCAACAGCAAGCCGAAAATCAGGGTGGTGAAGAACATCACCTCCACCGCCCGCAATTCGTTGTCGATCATGTCCAGCAGGGCCAGGCCAGCCAGACCCGCGGGGATGGTGCCGATTACCAGAAACCACGCCAGGTTGCCCTGGCCAATCATCCGGCGCTGGCTCAGGGAAAGCAGGCCGTCCCGGGTGATGCTGAACACGTCCCGGCGAAAGTAGATCACCACGGCCAGCAGCGTACCCACGTGGACGGACAAGTCGAAGCCAACGCCCTGGTCGGTCCAGTCAAAAAAGGCGGGTACAAGGATCAGGTGGCCGGAGCTGGAGATGGGGAGAAACTCTGTCAGCCCCTGAAGAATGCCGAGAAAAAACGCCTGAAAGAAATCCATGTTGTCCTGTCCGTTTGCTGGGAGAGGCCCCTCCCGGTTTGCCAGCGAGCGATAGTATCAGGCGCGGGCGGGGCTGAACAGGCAGTTGAGATTACCCGCAGGACAGGCGTCGCGCGGGCAGGTTTCCGTTCGCTCAGGCAGGAAAGTGGCCTCGGGTCTTGTTGGCAATGCGCACCAGCATGAGCATCAGCGGTACTTCCACCAGCACACCAACCACCGTGGCCAGCGCTGCGCCGGACTGCAAGCCGAACAGCGCTATGGCGGCGGCCACCGCCAGTTCAAAGAAGTTGCTGGCACCGATCATGGCGCCGGGTGCAGCAATACAGTGGCGTACCTTCCACAATTTTGCCCAGCCGTAGGCAATAAAGAAGATCAGCACGGTCTGGATGATCAGCGGCACGGCAATCAGGGCAATGTGCAGCGGGTTTTCCAGAATAACCTCGCCCTGGAACGCGAACAGCAGTACCAGTGTGACGATCAGGGCCGCCGGCGTCACCGGGCCGAGGCGTTTCATGAACACCTCGTCGTACCAGCGCTGGCCGTGGCGTGCGATCAGGGTTCGGCGGGTCAGGTAGCCGGCGGTGAGCGGAATCACGATGTACAACACGACTGAGAGAATGACCGTATCCCAGGGCACCTGGATGTCAGAAATACCCAGCAGGAACACGACAATCGGCGCAAAGGCAAACAGCATGATGATGTCGTTCAAAGACACCTGCACCAGGGTGTAGGCGGCGTCACCACGGGTCAGGTAACTCCAGACAAACACCATGGCAGTGCACGGAGCAGCACCCAGCAGGATAGCGCCGGCCAGGTATTCGCTCGCCAGCTCGGGCGCAATGAAGGGCTCGAACACCACCATCAGGAAGAACCAGGCGATGGCAAACATGGTGAAAGGCTTGATCAGCCAGTTCACCGTAGTGGTGATAGCCAGCCCCTTGGGCTCTTTGCGCACCCCGACAATGGCGCTGAAATCAATCTGGGCCATCATTGGGAAGATCATTGCCCAGATCAGGATAGCGATGGGGATGGATACCTGTGCGTATTCAAACCGGGACAGGGTTTCCGGCACGGAGGGCGCCAGTTGGCCCAGCGCTACGCCGGCAATAATCGCCAGGGCTACCCAGACAGACAGATAGCGCCCGAAAATCCCCATGCCGCTGGATGAGGCTTCCGCGGCCAGTTCGTTACTGCTCATTGCACTTCCTTATATGGAACGTTGGTTCACGCGCTTGGACAATTGTTCTGCACTTTCCCTGCGCTCGGAATAACGATCGGTCAGATAGTCGCTGCGGTCCTGCCGTGCTGGGCTGACTGGGGTTTCATGATTCCGGTTTCGTCCTTTACGACATCATCTTGTCACACTATTATGCATAAAATTAGATATTCGTAAAAACGTATATTTCGGGATGTGAATATGAAGCGCCGAGTTCTGTTTATCTGTACCGCAAACAGTGCCCGTTCCATCATGGCAGAGGCCTTGCTGCGGCACATGGCCGGAGACCAGTTTGAAGTGGCCAGCGCCGGCACCCAGCCCACAGAGCCGCATCCGCTGGCGCTGCAGGTATTGTCCGAGGCCGGTATTGCCACCGAAGGGCTGTATAGCAAACAGCTGGCCGAGCTGAAGGGTCAGTACTGGGATTACGTGATCACCCTGTGTGAAAAAGCCGCCCGGGAATGCACCGCCGCTTGCCAGGGTGCCCAGCAGATTGCCTGGGACTTTCCGGACCCGGCAGAGACCAACCGCCACGCTACGTTTGCCCTGACGTTGAAAGATCTGAAGGAGCGCCTTGGCCTCTTTACCCTGGTGCACCAGAAAGAAACCGGCCTGAAACCCGCCGACTACAGCCCGGTTGCGATCTTCAAGGCCATGGCCGACGACCTGCGCCTGGCCGCCCTGTTACTGATCAAGGATCAGGAAAAGCTGTGCGTATGTGAACTGACCGAAGCCTTCGAGGTGTCGCAACCAAAAGTCAGCCGCCACCTGGCGAGTCTGCGGGATGCCGGGCTTCTGGAAACCGAGCGGCGTGGCCAATGGGTCTATTATTACCTTAACCCCCGGCTACCGGCCTGGGTGGCGCGGGTGCTGGATGAGACCGCTCAGAGTAACAGGGCATTGATTGAGCGTCCCTTGGCGCAATTGCTGGCGATGGCAGACCGGCCTGTTGTGCAGTGCCCCTGATCATTTCATAAATACACGGATTGCGAACGTCGCAAGGAGATCACGATGAGCAAGATCAAAGTAGGTATTAACGGATTTGGACGCATTGGTCGGCTGGCGCTGCGGGCTGCCTGGGACTGGCCGGAACTGGAGTTCGTTGCCATCAATGACCCGGGAGCAGGTGCGGCAAGCCTCGCGCACCTGCTGAATTTCGACAGTATCCATGGCCGCTGGAGCCATGAAGCCAGTGCCGATGGCGACGACATGGTGATTGAAGGCCAGCACCTGCGCGTTACCCGGAATCGGGCCATTTCGGATACCGATTGGTCGGGTTGTGATCTGGTGATTGAAGCCAGCGGCGTGAACAAGAAAGTCGAGGTTCTGCAGGCCTACCTGGACCAGGGGGTGAAGCGGGTGGTCGTCACCGCGCCGGTAAAGGAAGCGGGCGCCAAGAACATTGTGATGGGGGTGAACGAACACATCTTCGACCCGGCCACCGATCGAATTATCACCGCGGCCTCTTGCACCACCAACTGCCTGGCCCCGGTGGTTAAAGTGATCCATGAGAAACTGGGCATCAAGCACGGTTCCATCACTACCATTCACAGCCTGACCAACACCCAGACTATCATTGATGCGCCCCACAAGGATCTACGCCGGGCCCGGGCCTGTGGCAGTTCACTGATTCCCACCAGTACCGGTTCCGCCACCGCGATTATCGAGATCTTTCCGGAGCTCAAGGGCCGGCTGGGCGGCCACGCGGTGCGGATTCCGCTCACCAACGCATCACTGACTGACTGTGTGTTCGAGGTGGAAAAGCCCACAGATGTGGAGACGGTTAACCGGCTGCTGAAAGAAGCCGCCGAGGGCGAGCTGAAAGGCATCCTGGGGTATGAAGAGCGTCCATTGGTGTCCATCGATTACAAAACCGATCCCCGTTCATCCATCGTTGATGCGCTGTCCACGTTGGTTATCAACGGCACCCAGGTGAAGATCTACGCCTGGTACGACAACGAGTGGGGTTATGCCAACCGTACCGCCGAGCTGGCGCGCAAGGTGGGCCTGGCCTGATATGAATGCCGCCATTCGCCAGTATCTGGTCATCACCGGCAACTACTGGGCCTTCACCCTCACGGATGGAGCCCTGCGGATGCTGGTGGTACTGCATTTCCACCAGCTGGGTTACTCACCCCTGGAAATTGCCCTGCTGTTCATCTTCTACGAGTTCTTCGGGGTGGTAACCAACCTGGTGGGCGGTTATCTGGGGGCCCGTATGGGCCTGAACCGCACCATGAACATCGGGCTGTTCCTGCAGATTGTGGCGCTGGCCATGCTGGCGGTGCCGGCGGCCATGCTGACCGTGCCCTGGGTGATGGCGGCACAGGCGTTGTCTGGCATCGCCAAAGACCTGAACAAAATGTCCGCCAAGAGTGGCATCAAGTTGCTGGTGCCGGATGAGCAACAGGGCACCTTGTACAAGTGGGTGGCCATTCTCACCGGCTCCAAGAACACCCTTAAAGGGGTAGGTTTCTTCCTGGGTGGCGTGCTGCTGGTAGCGGCCGGCTTTACCGGTGCCGTGGTGATCATGGCGGTGGCTCTGGGGTTGGTATGGCTGGCCAGCCTGTTCCTGCTTAAACAGGAGCTGGGCAAGAGCAAGGCCACGCCCAAGTTCACTGATATTCTGTCCAAGAGCCGGGCGATTAACGTGCTGTCTGCCGCCCGGATGTTCCTGTTCGGCGCCCGGGATGTGTGGTTTGTGGTGGCGTTACCGGTATACCTGCACACCGTATTTGGCTGGGACCACTGGAAAGTCGGCGGCTTTATGGCGAGCTGGATTATCGGCTATGGCTTTATCCAGACCATAGCCCCCAGGATTACCGGCAATATGGAAGGCAAGAAACCGGCGGTACTCTGGGCGGCGTTCCTGGCGCTTATCCCGGCAGCCATTGCCAGTGGCCTGATGGTGGGCTGGTCCCCACAGGTGATCATTGTCGGGGGGCTGCTGCTGTTCGGCGTGTTGTTTGCCATCAACTCCTCCCTGCACAGCTACCTGATCGTCAGCTACGCCCGGGGCGATGGCGTCTCACTGGATGTAGGGTTCTATTACATGTCCAATGCCGCCGGCCGGTTGTTGGGTACTATCCTGTCCGGTTGGGTGTATCAGGTGTATGGGTTGGAAGCCTGTTTGTGGATTTCGGCGGGGCTGGTGGCCATGGCGGCTTTGCTATCAATCATGCTACCTGAACGGCGGCAGGTGGTGGCCTGAGCGGGTATTAAAAACGCACCACCAGGCCAGCACTGGCTTCTACCTGCAGGTATCCACTGCTGCGGAACTTGAGCTCACATCCCCCGGAGCAGAACACCGAGCCGCCCGAATCCAGGGCGGTGTAGACACCCCGCAGGTCCAGTCGCAGGCGCAATTGTTCACTCAGGAAAAACTGGTAGCCGCCGCCGAGTGACAGGGCGGCTCGGTGATGTGTGTCGTAACTGGAATCGTCCGGCTCCAGCCGGGTAACGCCCAGCACGCCAGAGACAAACCCGCCATAGGTTTTACCGCCCGGAAAGTAGAGCCCGCCAAACTGCAGCTGGTAGATGGTCAGGTCGATGGACCGGGTGCCCGGTGCGAATAACCCGTTGTCCAGCCTGGCCGAGGTGTTTTGCCGGCCAAAGTAGAGCTCCCCCTGTTTGCCGGCTTCCGGCAGGTCGAAGTTGACCACGAGCCCATGGCTGACGGAATCGCGAAAGCGGATCTGGTCATCGGTGCTGGCGCCGGCCGTCTCGATATCCACCGAGCCACCCATGCGGTAACCGGCAAACGGTGACAAACCGATGTCTGCCGTCGCCGGTGATGAGGCCAGCGCCAGGGTGAGTGTGACAGCTGTGAGGGTTCGAATGTTCATGGGCGCCGATACTTTGCGGTGGGTTACTGGCAAGATGGTGTGCAATGGTGTAACCATTACAGATTCGGCAGACCCTGCCAATAGGGCTGAACAAACCGTGTAGAAGGGAGGTGTTATGTCTGAACCCCAAGTGGTTGTTATTACCGGTGCCAACCGTGGCATTGGCCTGGAGCTGGCCCGGCATTATGCGGGGCAGGGCTGTGAAGTGATCGGGGTGTGCAGGCAGTCCTCGGATGAACTGTCAGAAGTGGCCAAGCAGGTGATTGACGGGGTGGATGTCACCACCGATGCCGGTATTGAGAAACTCACGTCGGCGCTTGTGGGTAAGTCCATCAGCCTGCTGATCAACAACGCCGGGCTGTTGCAGGATGAGCAACTGGGTAACATCGATTTCGATTCTATTCGCACCCAGATGGAAATCAACGCCTACGCACCCCTGAGGGTCACCGAAGCTCTCGTGCCGCTAATCCGTGAAGGTGGCAAGATCGCCAACATCACCAGCCGCATGGGTTCCATTGCCGATAACGACTCCGGCGGCCGCTACGGCTATCGCGCCTCCAAGGCGGCCCTCAACGCTTTTGGCAAATCACTGGCAGTAGACCTGAAACCACGGGGCATTGCGGTGGCTCAGTTGCATCCCGGTTATGTGAAGACCCGTATGGTGAATTTTGGTGGTTTGATCACTCCGGAAGAGTCCGCCAAAGGGCTGGCCGAGCGCATTGCCAACCTGAACCTGGAGAACTCCGGTTCGTTCTGGCACAGCAACGGTGAGGAACTGCCCTGGTGAGCCGGTTTTGACGGGCCTGTTGCTGGATCAGGTCAGCGTTGGTGCCCTTACCGGGGTGTCACTGGCGGTACCCGCTGGCCGGGTAGTCTGTGTGTCCGGGCCATCCGGCAGTGGTAAAAGTCGGTTATTGCGGGCAGCGGCAGACCTGGAACCCCACGGTGGAGAGATTTCCCTGAATGGCACCAGCCAGGGCGCGGTGCCGGCCCATCAGTGGCGACGCCAGGTGGTGATGGTGCCGGCGGACAGTCAGTGGTGGTTTGACGAGGTGAGTGCCCACTTTCCCGAAGGGGGCGGCGAACGGCTGCCTGCCGCTTTGGGGTTCCCTGCGGACGTGATGGCCTGGTCGGTCAGCCGGCTGTCATCCGGTGAACGGCAGCGGCTGGCATTGTGGCGGGCATTGGCCCTTAAGCCACAGGCGCTGTTGCTGGATGAGCCGACGGCGAATCTTGATGGCGACAGCACCCTCAACATTGAAAACTGGCTGCTGGACGAGATTCACCGCCAGCAGATTGCAACTTTATGGGTAGCCCACGACCCGGCCCAGATTCGCCGCGTGGCGGATGCCCACTATCGGATTCGCGGAACGGCACTGGAGCCCGAACATGGAAGTGATTGATCTGGCCTGGTGGAAGCTGGTGCTGGCGGCGCTGCTCATCCTGGCGTTGGCATTAACCAGTCATATGGCCCGGCTGGGTGTGTCCCGCAGTCTGTTGATTGCCACTGTCCGCACGGTTATCCAGCTGGCCCTGATCGGGCTGGTACTGGAAGCGCTCTTTGCCTCTTCGGCGTTCTACTGGATTGCCCTGCTGGCGCTGATCATGCTGTTGGTGGCTGGCCGGGAGGTGGTGGCGCGCCAGGGCCGGCGCCTGCGTGGCTGGTGGGCGTTTGGCATCGGTACCGGGGCCATGTTTGTGTCCTCTTTTACGGTGACGGTGCTTGCGCTGACGGTGGTGATAGGCCCCGACCCCTGGTATGCGCCCCAGTACGCCATTCCGTTGCTGGGAATGATGCTGGGCAACACCATGACCGGTGTCAGCCTGGCCCTGGATCGCCTGAATGACTCGGTGTGGCGCCAGCGGGCAGTGATCGAGAACCGGCTAATGTTGGGCCAGACCTGGCAGCAGGCGTTGGAGGATATCCGCCGGGACGCCATGCGCAGTGGCATGATGCCGTCCATCAACGCCATGGCTGCGGCCGGGATTGTCAGCCTGCCGGGCATGATGACCGGTCAGATTCTGGCGGGCAGCCCACCGGCGGTGGCGGTGAAATACCAGATTCTGGTGATGCTGATCATTACCGCCGGCACCGGTTTTGGAGCCGTCATGGCGGTGGGCTGGGGTGGTCGCCGGCTGTTCGATGAGCGGGAGCGGCTGCGGCTGGATCGTTTGATAGAATCCTGACCGGGCACCAAAGTAGCATGGGTACTCGAGCGGCTTTGGGGCTAGGCTTGGGCTTCACCCGCAATAAAGACAACAAGATGATCGGACTACTGCAACGTTATCCCCTGCCAGTGATTGTATTGGCACAACTGTTTGGCACGTCCCTCTGGTTCAGTATCAATGGGGTCTGGTTATCCCTGGCTGGTGAGCTGGGGCTGGCGGAATCGGACCTGGGGCGGCTTACCCTGTCGGTTCAGGCCGGTTTTATTGTCGGTACGCTGGCTCTGGCGGTGACCGGGCTGGCCGACCGTTTTGGCGCCAGTCGTATTTTTCTGGTTTCCAGTGTGCTGGGCGCCCTGGCCAATGCCGGTTTTGTACTGGTTGCGGGGGTGTTTCCGGTGGACAGCCTGTTGCGATTCGCCACTGGTCTGTGCCTGGCTGGTATCTACCCCCTGGGCATGAAGCTGGTCATTGCCTGGACGCCCAAGCACGCAGGCGCCGCTTTGGCGTGGCTGGTGGGCATGCTCACGCTGGGGACTGCACTGCCTCATCTGATGCGGGGTGCTACGCTGGGCCTACCGTGGGAATGGCCGTTGCTGGCGGCGTCGGTTCTGGCGCTGGCCGGCGGTTTGCTGGTGTTCCTGCTCGGCGATGGCCCGCACCTGCCCAAAGCCAAGGGTGGGCTACCCATCACTCAGGGCCTGGCAGCCCTGCGAATTCCCCGGTTCCGGGCGGTTGCCGGCGGTTACTTTGGCCACATGTGGGAGCTCTATGCGTTCTGGACTCTGGTGCCGTTACTGATTGCCCGGGAGTTAAACCGCCTGGGGCAGGGTGAGGCTCTGGTGCCCTGGCTATCGTTCGCGGTCATCGGTATCGGCGCGGCCGGCTGTATCGGCGGTGGCCGGCTCAGTCGAACCCGGGGCAGTGAGTGGGTGGCGCGGCGGGCGCTGGTGGCCTCCGGGGCGCTGTGCCTCCTGTACCCCTGGTTGAACGGCCTGTCGCCAATACTGCTGATCGCGTTACTGATGATCTGGGGCATTGCCGTGGTGGCGGATTCGCCCCAGTTCTCGGCTCTGGCGGCGGCTACCGCACCGAAAGAAACGGTTGGTTCCTCACTGGCGGTGATGAATGCCGTCGGGTTTGGTCTGACGCTGCCGGCTATCTGGATCACCAGCGGGCTCTGGAGTCCCTGGAGTGTGTGGGTGGCGTTACTGTTGCTGCCGGGCCCGGTGTTCGGATTGCTGTCGCTGGGCCGAGGCAAGGCGCCAGCCTGATACAATAGCCCGATTCCAGCCGCCCCATCTGTTACGGACCGCCATGACCCCGCGAATTCTTCTGTTATCCGCCTACGACGCCGCCAGCCACCAGCGCTGGCGGAACCAGCTGGTGGCGATGTGCCCCGACTATCACTGGCAGACCCTGACGCTTCCTCCCCGGTTCTTCCAGTGGCGCATTCGCGGTAACCCGGTAAGCTGGCTGGCCGAGCCATGCCTGTCACAACCCTGGGACCTGATAGTCGCCACGTCCATGGTGGATCTGGCCACCCTGCGGGGCCTGCATCCCCAGCTGGCAACCACTCCCTGCCTGCTCTACATGCATGAAAACCAGTTTGCCTTCCCGGTGAGCGAACAGCAGCAGGGTCGGCTGGAGCCGCAGATGGTGAATCTATACAGTGCGCTGGCGGCAGACGCGGTGGCGTTCAACAGCGCCTGGAACCGGGACAGTTTCTTGCGGGGCGTTGACGCCTTACTGGACAAAATGCCCGATGCTGTGCCGCCGGGGGTGGTGCAGGCATTAACAGAGAAATCCCGGGTGCTGCCGGTGCCGATTGAAGACCGCCTGTTTGTCGACCAGGGGCGCGCCTTGAACTGGCGGTGCCCACACCTGCTCTGGAACCATCGCTGGGAATACGATAAGGGGCCGGATCGCTTGCTGACGTTTTTGCAGACGCTGGCGGGCCGGTCCATGCCCTTTCGTTTGAGTGTGGTGGGTGAGGGCTTCCGCCGTTACCCGGAGGCATTTGACCGGATCCACCATCAATTTGCTGGTTACATCGAGCACTGGGGTTATATGGACAGTCGCGATGAGTACGACCGGTTGCTGCGCGAGGCAGACGTTGTTTTGTCCACAGCTTTGCACGACTTCCAGGGCCTGGCGGTGCTGGAAGCCATGGCGTCGGGCTGTGTGGCCCTGGTGCCGGACCGGCTGGCGTACCGGGAGTATGTGCCCGAGCATTGCCGTTACCGGAGTGATGAATCGAGCCCGGAAGAGGAAGCCAGGGCTGGGGTTAACTGCCTGGAACAGATCATGGTGGATAAACCCGCTTCTACTTCCCCTGATGCCTGGCGGGCGTCTCGGTTGGCGGGGCGTTACCAGGCCCTGCTGGATGACCTGATTGCTGGCCGTTAGGTTGGTCTGGCGCCAACTTGCGGGCCTCACAGGCCCTGCCTAGACTGGATATTATCCCGCCGTTTCAACAAGGATGGTATCCATGGAGTTCCGCACCCTCGACGGCAACGAAGCCGTTGCCTCAGTGGCCTATCGGTTGAGTGAAACCATCGCCATCTATCCGATTACTCCGGCCTCTGTCATGGGGGAGCATGCCGACGACTGGGCGGCCCTGGGCAAAACAAACGTTTGGGGCCAGGTACCGGGTGTGGTGGAAATGCAGTCCGAAGCCGGCGCGGCCGGCGCCATGCACGGCGCCTTACAGGCGGGCTCACTGGTGACTACGTTCACTGCCTCCCAGGGCCTGCTGCTGATGTTGCCCAACCTGTATAAAATTGCTGGCGAGCTGACGCCGTTTTGCATGCACGTGGCCGCCCGCAGCCTGGCCACTCACGCCTTGTCGATCTTCTGTGACCATTCCGATGTCATGAGTGCCCGGGGTACCGGCTTCGCCCTGCTGGCCTCGGGTTCAGTGCAGGAAGCCCAGGACATGGCCGCGATTGGTCACGCAGTTACGCTGGAAAGCCGGGTGCCGGTGATGCACTTTTTCGACGGCTTTCGTACCTCCCATGAAATCGCCAAGATTGTTCCGCTCAGCGACGATGAACTGAAAGCATTGGTGCCTTATCAGGGCATCGAGGCACATCGTAACCGCCGGATGACGCCCGACCACCCGGTGCTGCGAGGCACCTCACAGAATCCCGACGCCTTTTTCCAGTCCCGGGAAGCGGCCAACCGGTTTTATCAAGCCTTCCCGGATCATCTCGAAGCGGTGATGTCCCGCTTTGCCGACATTACCGGCCGGCGGTACAAGCTGTTCGATTACGTTGGGCATCCGGAAGCCGAGCGGGTGCTGATCCTGATGGGTTCCGGGGCGGAATGTGCCCATGAAACCGTGGAATGGCTGATGGCCAAAGGCGAAAAAGTGGGTGTGCTCAAAGTGCGCCTGTTCCGGCCGTTCGCCACCGAGCGCTTCCTGAAGGCGCTGCCGGATACCGTGCAACATCTGGCCGTGCTGGACCGCACCAAGGAACCCGGCGCCCAGGGTGAACCCTTGCTGCTGGAAGTCAGTGGCGCGCTAATGGAAGCGTTCAGCCGGGGCGATCGGCCCAATCTGCCCCGGGTGATCGGCGGGCGTTATGGCTTGTCCTCCCGGGAGTTCACCCCGGCCATGGTCTGCGCGGTGTTTGAGCAACTGCAGGAGCCGGCACCAAAAACCCGCTTTACCGTGGGAGTGCGGGATGACGTTACCCATTTGTCGCTGGAGGTGGACAGCGAGCTGGATATCGAATCGCCGGAAACCCGGCGGGCGCTGTTTTTTGGCCTTGGTGCCGATGGCACGGTCAGCAGCAACAAGGCCAGCATCAAGATTCTGGGCGAGGGCACCGATCTGTTCGCCCAGGGGCACTTTGTTTACGATTCCAAGAAATCCGGTGCCACCACCGTCTCCCATCTGCGCTTCGGGCCGCATCCCATTCGTTCCAGTTACCAGATTAGTCAGGCCCAGTTTGTGGCGGTGCACGCGCCGCAGTTTCTGGAGAAGTTTGACGTGCTCGAACACGCTGCGCCCGGGGCGACGGTGCTCTTGAATGTGCCCTGGCCAGCGGAGCAGGCCTGGGACCAATTGTCGGTGGAAGCCCAGCGGGTACTGGTGGAGCGCAAAGCCAGATTGTTCGTGATCGACGCCGCCAGCGTAGCCGAACAGGCCGGGCTGGACCGGCGAATCAACACGGTGATGCAGGTGTGCTTCTTTGCCCTGGCCGATATCCTGCCCCGTGACGAGGCCATTGCCCATATCAAGGAATCCATTCGCCATACCTGGGGCCGGCGCGGGCCGGAGGTGGTGCGGCGCAATGTGGAGGCGGTGGATTCCGCCCTGGATAACCTGCATGAAGTGCCGGTGCCCGGTTCAGTAACCGCCACCCGGACCCGGCCCCCGAGAGTGCCGGAGCATGCCCCGGACTTCGTGCAGAAAGTTACTCGGCTGCTGATGGATGGCCAGGGCGATAAACTGCCGGTCAGCGCCTTCCCGGTGGATGGCACCTGGCCCACTGGCACCAGCCAGTACGAGAAGCGCGCCATTGCCCAGGAGATTCCGATCTGGGAATCGGACCTGTGCGTGCAGTGTAATTTCTGCACCATGATTTGCCCGCATACCGCCATTATCAGCAAGGTATTCGAGCCGGACAGTGCTAAAGATGCTCCCGATAGCTTCCTTGCGGTGCCGGAAACCCACACGCCGGAGCTGGAAGGGCTGGACTACCGGGTTCAGGTGGCGCCGGAAGACTGCACCGGCTGCGGCTTGTGCGTGGAAGTCTGCCCGGCGAAGGATCGTACCCAGCCCAAGCGCAAGGCCATCAACATGCGCCCCATTGAGGAACATGTGGAGGGTGAGGCTACGAACCTGGCCTTCCTGCGCAGCCTGCCGGATATACCCCGAGACCGAGTTCCCCGGGACTTCAAATCCTTACCGCTGCTGATTCCCCTGTTCGAGTATTCCGGAGCCTGTTCGGGCTGCGGCGAGACCCCTTATATCCGGTTGCTCACCCAGTTGCTGGGCGACCGGCTGATGATTGCTAATGCCACCGGCTGCTCCTCCATCTATGGCGGCAACCTGCCCACCACCCCTTACACAGTCAATGCCGATGGCCGGGGACCCACCTGGAACAATTCGCTGTTCGAGGACGCCGCAGAGCTGGGCCTGGGTATGCGTATGGGCCTGGGCAAACTGGCTGGCCGGGCCAGGCAGTTGCTGGAAGATATGAAAGCGCAGCTCCCTGTTGAACTCTACCAGGCCCTGACCAGCCCCTGTGTCACTCTCGACGAGAGCGCCATGGCGTCCCGGCGCGAAGCCGTAAGCCAGTTGCGTGACTGGCTCGAAGGTCAACAAGGCTCTGAGGCACAGGAGTTGGATAACCTGGCGGATGAGCTATGCCCCAAGAGCGTCTGGGTGATTGGTGGCGACGGCTGGGCCTACGACATTGGCTACGGTGGGCTGGACCATGCCCTGGCTTCGGGCCAGAACATCAAACTGCTGGTACTGGATACCGAAGTCTATTCCAACACCGGTGGCCAGCAATCCAAGGCCACGCCCATGGGGGCGGTGGCCAAGTTTGCGGCGGCGGGCAAGGAAACCCGCAAGAAAGACCTGGGGCTGCTGGCCATGAGTTATGGCCATGTGTACGTGGCCCAGATTGCCATGCAGTCTCACAGTAACCAGGCCACCAAGGCCCTGCAGGAGGCCGAAAGCTTTGATGGCCCGGCGTTGATCATCGCCCACAGCCCCTGCATTGCCCACGGCTACGACCTGGTGCACTCCCCGGCTCAGCAGAAGCGGGCGGTGGACAGCTGGGCCTGGCCGTTGTACCGGTTTGATCCTCGCCGAATAGAGCAAGGCCTGCGTGCAGGCCGGCGCCGGTGCAGTGGTGATGCATTCGCTGTTTGAGGAGCAGCTGGTGGCCGAGCAGATGGCCGCGCACCGGTTTATCGATTCCCGTATCAACATGGATGCTGAGGCTCGCTCGTTTTTTCCGGAATCCGAGATCTTCGAGATGGGCTCCGGCAGTTACCTGCAACGATTGCAGCAGCTGAAAGTGGAGCTGGGCGTGCCGGTGATTGCCTCCCTCAACGGCGTTTCCCCCGGTGGCTGGACCCAGCATGCCACGGAACTTGAGCAGGCCGGCGCTGAAGCGGCAGGGGCCAGGGGCCTGGTGCTGTTCAACCGGTTCTATCAGCCGGATATTGATCTGGAGCAGCTGGCATTGAGCCGGGAGGTGGTGTTGTCTACCAGTGCCGAGCTGCCTTTGCGCCTGCACGCCATGGCCAGGCTGTATAACCGCACCGGCATGGACATGGCAGCGTCTGGGGGCGTTCACACGGGCGACGATGCCGCCAAAGCGATCCTCTCTGGTGCCACGGTGGTACAGCTGGTTTCGACGGTTCTGCAACACGGCCCTGCCGCCTTCGAACGGCTGGGGGGTGAACTCACCACGCGCCTCGCCAGCATAGGCTATCAATCCCTGCAGGAGGCCCGTGGCGCCTTGTCACTGGATAATGTGCCGGATGCCGGCACCTGGGAGCGATTGAACTATGCCCGGCTGCTGCACGGATGGTAGTCGTCCCGATAGGGAGCCAGGCCGGGATGCATACCGGCCCTGAGCCATCAGCGGAACATCAGTGGCTCTGGTCCGGTACTTCCCGGATGCGGCCATGCTCATCTATGGCTACGTACACGAACAGGCCTTCAGTCACCTTGCGCGGGTTCTTCGAGGTGCGGTCGAGGGTCCACACCTCTACATTGATTTTCATGGAACTGCGGCCGATATCCACCAGCTCGCAGTAACAGCCCACCTGGGAGCCCACCCGCAAGGGTGAGAGAAATTCCATCCGATCCATGGCCACGGTGGCATTGCGGCCCTGTGAAATACGCCCGGCCATGGTGGCGGCGGCGATGTCCATCTGCTTGACCAGCCAGCCGGCGAACACATCGCCGTTGGGGTTGGTGTCTGAGGGCAGGGGTACCACCTGCAGGGTGAGTTCCCCGCGGGGTTTGGGTTTGTCGTCATCGTATGCAGTCATGGGAGTCGCCTGTAGATACTTATGAGTTGTTTTCCCTGCATGGTAACGGGCTGGCGGCGTGCTGCAAGAAAATTTGAACAATGACGTCTATATTTCAAATGCTGTAACAAAGTTGTCACAGACACTCCTTAGGATGCACTCATCGGTAAAGCAGATCCATACACAACGTCCACCGATATTGGAGACTTAACGTGATGAAACTGAAAGCAGCTCTTGCCTCTGTTGCCCTGGCTGGCAGCATTGCGGCGGTATCTACCCCGGCCATGGCCCGTGATACCGTAAACATCGTGGGTTCTTCCACGGTTTACCCGTTCGCCACTGTGGTTGCCGAGCGTTTTGGTCGTAACACCGACTTCCCGACCCCGAAACTGGAATCTACCGGTTCCGGCGGTGGTCTGAAGCTGTTCTGCGCCGGTGTTGGCACCCAGCACCCGGACATCACCAATGCTTCCCGTCGCATGAAGACCAGTGAGTTCCAGGACTGCCAGAACAACGGTGTGAAGGACATTACCGAAGTTCGTATCGGTTCAGACGGCATTGTGCTTGCTAACTCTTCACAGGCTGAGAAGATGGATATCTCCCTGCGCCAGCTGTTCCTGGCCCTGGCGAAAGACGTTCCCAACCCGCAGGGTGGCGAGAATCTGGTACCGAACCCCTATAAGAAGTGGAGCGATATCGATTCCAGCCTGCCGGATATGGCCATCAGCGTAATGGGTCCGCCTCCGACTTCCGGTACCCGTGACGCCTTCGTCGAAATCGCTATGGAAGGTGGCTGCAAGACTTACGATTGGATCAAGTCCAAGAGCAAGGGCGATATGCGCGCCATCTGCCACAACATCCGTGAAGACGGTGCCTTCATTGAAGCTGGCGAAAACGACAACCTGATCGTTCAGCGTCTGGCCCGCGACACCGGCACCTTCGGTATCTTCGGCTACAGCTTCCTGGACGAAAACCGTGGTCAGATCCAGGCCAGCACCATCGGTGGCGTTGAGCCGACTCAGGAAACCATCGGTGACGACAGCTACCCGGTTGCCCGTTCCATGTTCTTCTACGTGAAGAAAGCCCACGTGGGTGTGGTTCCTGGCATCCAGGAATACGTCAACGAATTCACCAGCGAAGGCGCCTGGGGTGACAACGGCTACCTGGTAGACGTAGGCCTGATCCCGAACCCGCGCAACGTTCGTATGCAGGCGGCCAAGGATGCCAAGGCTCTGAAGTCCATGACTGGAAACGAGCTGTAAGATTCTGCAGCGAAAGGTCAGGGATGATCGAAAATGAGAGGAACGCAGCCGGCAGGCTGCGTTCCTTTGTTGTATTCCGTAAAGATCCTTCGGGTTTGCTGGCACAATAGGTCAGCGTGAAACCCTTTCAGGAAAGAGACAGTTATGCAATCGGCCAATTTGTTGCCTATCGTTCTGGTGCTCGCAGTGGTGGCGTACAGCCTCGCCTATATGCGATCGCGCGCCGTGGCGGAGCCTCTCGGTGGTATACGCAATCTCAAATCACTGCCGTTTTACTATGCTGCACGGGCGGCATTGTGGTGCGGAATCCCCGCGTTGATTACGCTCGGATTGTGGGCGGGCTTTGAAGGCAAGGTTATCCAGAATATTGTTATCGGGTCCCTGCCTCCGGAGGTCATTCCCCAGTCGGCCGGGCATGCCAGCCTGGTGGTGTCCCAGATTGGCAATGTCGCGGCGGGCAAGCTCAACCCGGAGTTCGTACCGGAGCATATTGCTGGTGCTGCGTCGTTATTAGAGACGTTGCGTGACCAGAGCAAGAATTTCAAAACGATTCTGGTGCTATTGATTGCGGTGCTGGGTGCTGTTGTGGCCTGGTTCCGGGTAGCGCCTCATATTAACGCCCGTGAGAGTGTCGAAACCACTCTGCGGAGAATCTTCTTTGTGTGCGCCGCAGTAGCCGTAATGACTACAGTGGGCATCATTTTTTCGGTGATCTTCGAGACCATCCGGTTCTTTGGCAAGGTGCCTTTCTGGGAATTCTTCCTGGGTGCCAACTGGAGTCCCCAGACTGCGCTCCGGGCCGACCAGGTAGGTGCCGATGGCTCCTTTGGCATGATTCCGCTGTTTACCGGTACGTTGCTGATTTCCGCCATTGCATTGATTGTGGCCGTGCCGGTTGGTTTACTCTCGGCGGTCTTCCTCTCCGAGTACGCCGGTAAAAAGGCCCGATCTGTGATCAAGCCACTGATGGAAATGCTGGCGGGTATTCCGACGGTGGTTTACGGGTTCTTCGCCGCCTTGACCGTGGCGCCGTTTATCCGGGACCTGGCCGAGACCGTGGGCCTCAATGCTTCGTCCCAGAGCGCACTGGCCGCTGGTCTGGTGATGGGGGTAATGATTATCCCGTTCGTGTCCTCGTTGTCTGACGATGTGATCAACGCGGTGCCCCAGACCCTCCGAGACGGATCTCTGGCTCTCGGTGCCACTCCATCTGAAACCATGAAGCAGGTGATATTTCCGGCAGCACTGCCCGGCATTATGGGCGGTATTCTGCTGGCCGCTTCCCGCGCCATTGGTGAAACCATGATTGTGGTGATGGCCGCAGGCCTGGCAGCCAACCTCACGGCCAACCCGCTGGATTCTGTCACCACCGTCACCGTACAGATCGTCACCCTGCTGACCGGCGACCAGGAATTCGACAGCGCCAAGACCCTGGCAGCCTTTGCCCTGGGCATGATGCTGTTCGTGGTGACACTGATTCTGAACGTGATTGCTCTCAAGATTGTGCGTAAATATAGGGAACAGTATGACTGATCAACGCTCCCAGGCGGAGATTGTCCGCCAGTCCCTGAAACGCCGGTATCGCAAGGAACGGCGGTTCCGCGCCTACGGTATGTTGGCCATTGCCATCGCCCTGTCGGCCCTGGTGATCCTGTTTGCCGATATCATTGGCAAGGGCTACACCGGGTTTATCAAAACCACCATTACGCTGGATGTGCATCTGGATGGTGAAGCCATGTATCTGGACGATCCTACCGATGCAGACCAGCGTTCCATGGCCGATTTCAATGCACCGATCATCACCGCCCTCGGTGACCTGATCCCGGGTGTTGAGGATCGTGCCGCCCAGCGTGAACTCAGCCGACTGGTGGGCAGTTATGGTTCGAGCCAGATTCGTGACTTGTTGCGCAGTCAGCCGGAACTGCTGGGCACGACCCAGACGCTGACCTTTCTGGCCCACGATCGTGTATCGGTGTATGTGAAGCATGCGGACAATGACAACTACAGCGTTCGCTTGTCTGACCAGCAGATCGAATGGGTAGATTACCTGGTGGAGCGAGGTGTTATTGAGACCGCGTTCAACGACGTATTCTTCCAGTCTGGCGATTCCCGGGAGCCGTCTAACGCCGGTATTCTGGGCGCTATCATCGGTTCATTACTGACCATGGTGGTGACCCTGCTGATTGCCTTCCCTGTCGGGGTGGCCGCAGCGGTCTATCTGGAAGAGTTCGCGCCCCAGAACAAGCTGACCGATTTCATCGAGGTGAACATCAACAACCTGGCGGCGGTGCCGTCGATCATCTTCGGTCTGCTGGGCCTGGCGGTGTTCATCGGGTTGTTTGGCATGCCCCGTTCGGTGCCGGTGGTGGGTGGTCTGGTACTGGCGCTGATGACGTTGCCTACCATCATCATCTCCAGCCGTGCCGCCATCAAGAGTGTGCCGCCCTCCATTCGCGAGGCAGCTGAGGGCATCGGGGCTTCCAAGATGCAGGTGGTGCTTCACCATGTGGTACCCCTGGCGATGCCGGGCATGATGACCGGTTCCATCATCGGTATGGCGCAGGCGCTGGGTGAAACCGCCCCGTTGCTGCTGATCGGTATGGTCGCGTTTATTGTGGAGATTCCAGACGGCTTCTTTAGCTCCGCCACGGTACTGCCGGTACAGATCTATCTGTGGGCAAGCAGCGCGGAACAGGGTTTTATCGAATTGGCGTCAGCGGGCATCATGATCCTGCTGACCTTCATGATCAGTATGAATGCACTGGCCATTTGGCTGCGCAAACGTCTTGAGCGCCGGTGGTAAGGAGAGTACTAATGAATACCATGAATCCGACAATCACGAGTGAGGCGGACATGCCGGCAGACACTATTATCCCGGTAAAAGACGAGCGGCCAGCGGAAACCGTCATTGAAGAAGGCGCGACCGTTGGGGTTCCTCTGTCTGATGATCCCAAGTTCAAGCTGCGTAATGTCGAAGTGTTCTATGGTCAGGATCGGGCCATAAAGAACGTCAGCCTCGACATTGGCCGTAACGAAGTCATTGCCTTTATCGGGCCTTCCGGCTGCGGCAAATCGACTTTTCTGCGGTGCCTGAACCGGATGAACGACAGCATTGATATCTGCCGGGTCAAAGGTCAGTTGATGATTGATGAGCATGATATCTACGACCCGAAGCGGGACGTAGTCGAGCTGCGGGCTCGGGTGGGCATGGTGTTCCAGAAGCCCAACCCGTTTCCCAAGTCGATCTACGACAACGTGGCTTACGGCCCCCGAATTCACGGCCTTGCCAACCGTAAATCCGATCTTGATGACATCGTTGAGAACAGTCTGCGCAAAGCCGGTCTTTGGGAAGAGGTGAAGGATCGCCTGGATGCCACCGCGACCGGCATGTCTGGCGGCCAGCAGCAGCGCCTGTGTATCGCCCGGGCCATTGCTGTTAGTCCGGAAGTGATCCTGATGGACGAGCCATGCTCGGCCCTGGACCCCATCGCCACGGCGAAAGTGGAAGAGCTGATTGCCGAGATGTCTGAGAGTTACACCATCGTGATCGTCACCCACTCCATGCAGCAGGCAGCCCGGGTTTCTAACCGCACCGCTTATTTCCATTTGGGACACCTTGTGGAGGTGAACGAGACTGACAAGGTATTCACGTCGCCGGAGCACGAGCTGACCGAATCCTACATTACTGGCCGCTTTGGTTAAGGGCACCGGGGAACACTGGAGATATCAGATATGCCGAATAAAAAGGATGATGTATACGGGGATCACATTTCCCACAAGTTCAACAACGAGCTGACCGAGCTGAAAACCCAGTTTCTGAACATGGGTGGTCTGGTTGAAAGCCAGGTTGAGCGTGCGGTTCAGGCGCTGGTAGACGGTGATGGCCACCAGGCCGAAGACGTCCGTGCCGGTGACAAGAAGGTCGACAAAATGGAAGTGGACCTGGACGAAGAGGCAACGTTGATCATCGCCCGTCGCCAGCCCACGGCGCGGGATTTGCGGTTGGTGATTGCGGTGATCAAAATGGTCGCGGACCTGGAGCGAGTTGGCGATGAGGCCAAGAAGATCGCCAAGATGGCCATCAAACTGTCCGAAGAAGGCCAGGCGCCCCGTGGCTATGTCGAGATCCGCCATATTGCCAGCCATGTTTTGAGCATGCTGCACGATGCGCTGGATGCGTTTGCCCGGTTGGATTCGGAGCAGGCGTTGCGGGTGATGAAGGAAGACAAGCGGGTGGATGAGGAGTATCAGGCTGCTGCCCGTACGCTCTTGACCTTTATGATGGAAGATACCCGCAATATTTCACGGTGTATGTCGGTGATGTGGGTGCTTCGTGCGTTAGAGCGGGTGGGTGATCACGCCTGTAACATTGCCGAGAACGTCATTTTCATGGTCAAAGGCGAGGATGTTCGCCATACGCCCGTGGAAGAAGCCGAGAAGGTGGTTGGCCGTTAACGTTAAAATCCCGTTCCCGTTGTCTTGGGGGCGGGCCGCTATGCCGTAGTGCCTTCCGGGACACGCTCGAGCCGTCCCTGGTCGCTCAGCTTTGGCCATCCCTGGCCAAAGATGGTCCCGGAAGGCACTACGGCACATCGGCCGACCTGACTCCAGAGCTGTTTTCACCAAAATCGTGTTTTAGTCTGTCAGCCTACCTCTCAAGCTTCGGGCACGCGGGCTGGTATGGCTGTTTGGGACTATCTTTGGCCATGGATGGCCAAAGCTAAGCGAGCATGGATGCCTTGAGCGTGTCCCAAACAGCCATACCAGCCCGCTTGCCTACTCCAAAGCCCTGGAACAGGTAAAAACTCAGGCCTGCTTCATCTTTTCAGTATAAGGCGGCCAGCCCAGCGGTTTGCCGGCAAGAACGTGAAGGTGGATATGGAACACTGTCTGCCCCGAATTTTCGCCGCAGTTCATGACAACCCGATAGCCATCGTCGGCAAACCCCTTCTCTTTGGCAATCTTCGCTGCCACCACATACAGATGCCCCACCAGTTCCCGATCATCCTCGGTGATGTCGTTGATCGTGGCGATGGCCTTCTTCGGAATAACCAGGAAATGCACCGGCGCCTGAGGGTTGATGTCGCTGAACGCCAGGGCAAGGTCATCCTCGTAGAGAATGTCGGCGGGGATTTCCCGGTTGATGATCTTGGTGAAAATCGTCTCTGACATGGTGGCTCCTTTTCGATTGTCTTTGGGATTATTGTTCGGTGTTAAAGCTGGTTCAGACCCGGAATCCGGGAAGTGATCTGCCTGACCACGGCCGGCAGCTCTTCATCCAGGCCCATGGCGTAGCGGGCTACACCGTTGCGGGCGAAGGGCAAAGCGCGGGCAGCGCCCAGGCCCAGGTTGCGAGCCAGGTGTACCGGCGGGATGGCGTTGCTGAACAGATGGTAGAACAGGTCCATGGCCAGCATCATGCGGCGGTTGGCGGGCCGGCGTTGCTGTTCGTATAGCGCCAGCCAGTGCTGGCTGGCCAGGTCATCGCCGCTGCGTCGGGCTTCTTTCAGCAGGCCCTGCAGGCATTGGGCGTCCTGGAAGCCCAGGTTCACCCCCTGGCCGGCCAGGGGGTTGATGGTGTGGGCGGAGTCGCCGGCCAGCACCACGCGGTTCTGGACATAGCGCTTGGCGTGCTGGCGGGCGATGGGGAAACTGGCTTTGGCGTCGATGTGGGTCAGCGGCGGCAGGCGTGCCGGGAAGGCCTTGCGGATTTCCGTCATCAGGGTGCTGTTGTCCATGGCTTTGAGTTCGGCCAGCCTTGCCGGGCTGTCGTACCACACCAGTGATCCCCAGGTTTCGCCGGGGTATTGCTCACCTGCACTGTGTAACGGCAGGAAGGCTCTGGGGCCGCTGGGGTAAAAGCCCTGCCAGGTAATGTCCTCGGGCTGGCCCAGGTAGCGGACTGAAATCACCATGGCTTGTTGTTCGTACTGGTCACGGGTCACGCCAATGCCGGCCAGTTCCCGCACTCTGGACATGGCGCCGTCCGCCCCGACAATCAGTTGGGCGCTCAGTTCTGTACCATCGTCCAGGGTTATCGTTGCACGCTCGGCATTCTGTGTCAGTGCCTTGAGCCCCTGGCCGGTAATCAGCGTGACGTCGGGTTCGTCCTGTAAGGTTTGCCACAGGGCGTTCTGGGTGATGCTGTTTTCGACGATATGGCCCAGATGGCCTGCGCCGAGATCGGTTGCGTTGAATTCCACTTCGGTCAACGAGCCGGGCAGCAGGCGGCTGAGTGGGTGCGGGGTCTCGTCCCACACGGCCAGGCGGCGATAGGGTGTGGCGCGCATGGCCTGAATGCGGGGCCAGGCGCCCAGGCTTTGCAGATAGCGCTCGCTGCCGGCACTGAGCGCTGATACCCGGATATCGGGGCTGGCATCCGCGTCAAAGTCCGAGGGCTCGGCCTTATCAATCAGGCCGACCTTGATGCCCTGCTGGCCAAGGCCATTGGCAAGGGCGGCGCCAACCATGCCGGCGCCAACGATGATGATGTCAAATGCTTGGTTCATATCCGGTTCCTGTCTGATGGCATCAGTTTACGCGATGCCACGGGCCAGACAAGCGACCGGGATCAATCCGCCGGGTTTCAGTACCCCGCGAGTCTGGAGACGGTCTTTTCCTCAGTGGTTTCCGGCCGTTGACGGCCTTTCGTCAGCCAGGCCGGTTTCTGGGCGCCTGGCCGGGTGAAGCCTTGGTTGATCACCATGGGGTGAACCAGTTGCAGGAAGTCTGCGGTTTTCATGTGAATGGATTCGGTGTGGGTGCCGGCGGCGAAGGCCAGTTCCGGCTGCTCCGTCAGCACTTCGGCGCAATAGACCGTCATGCCGAACAGGTTGCCGAACGGTGGCATGGCGCCCACCTCGCACTCGGGAAACCGGTCCTGGAATTCCTGTTCGTCGGCAAGATCCACGAAATCGGTGTCCAGCACCCGGGAAAGTCGATCCCAGCGCACCCGCCAGGTAGCAGGCATCACCAGCATGGCCATTTTGCCATCGAGTTCGATGATGACGGTTTTTACAACCCGGTCGCCGGCGATCTTGACGTGGTGGGCCAGCTGCTGGGCCGTGAAGGCAGGGGGATGGGAGAGGCACATGTATTCCACACCTGCCTCTTCCAGGAACTCTGTTAACTGCTTCACCGGCATAGTCACAACCTCCTGACAGCATGGTCGGTGTTGTGGAGCCATCCGCCGTCCCGGGCCTGGCCCCGATGGCAAGAGGGGCGGGCGCCCCTTCTTACCGTCAGCCTAGCCCAGGTTGAGCTGTTTGCGAGTATCCATCTGTATTTGTGTGTAACGGTTCCGCTCAATCGGCTTTGTACATGTGAACATCGCGCTGTGGGAACGGGATGGATACGCCCTCGGCATCAAACGCCTTCTTGACCTTTTCCTGCATATCCCAGTAGAACGGCCACAGGTCTGCAGATTTTGTCCAGGCCCTTACTGTCAGATCAACGGAGCTGTCTCCCAGGCCGCCAACCACAATCAGAGGTTCCGGGTCTTTCAGGGCGCGCTCGTCCTCCTCGATCAGGCGCTTGCAGATAGCTTTGGCCTTATCGATATCGTCGTTGTACCCGATGCCGAAAGTCATGTCGCAACGACGGGTTTCGTAGGCACTCATATTGACGAGACTGGCGTTCGAGAGGCTGCCATTGGGGATGACAATACGGCGATTATCGAATGTGTTTACCACGGTATACAGGATCTGGATTTCCACCACGCTACCCAGGAACCCCTGAGCCTCGATGACATCGCCAACTTTGAATGGTTTGAAAATCAGAATCAGTACGCCACCAGCAAAGTTGGCCAGGCTGCCTTGCAGGGCCAGGCCAACGGCCAGACCGGCGGCACCGATAACCGCGATGAATGAGGTGGTTGCAATGCCAATCATGGACGCGACCGAGATCAACAGCATGACCTTCAGAAGCGCGCTGATGAGGCCGCACAGGAATTTGTTCAGAGTGGGGTCTTTCTGCCCCAGTTTCTTGTCAAGTACGTCGACAAAACGGTTGATCAGCCACATACCCACGATCAGGGTTATGATGGCCAGCAACACCTTGGGGGCATAGGCCATGGTCAGGGCGACTGCCTGATCCATCCATTGGGTAGCCTGCCCGTCGGCACTGAAGAGGTCTTCCATAGGGGAGCTCCTTGTTCGTTAGTGTTTTTTGAGGTGTAACTGCCTGGACAATCGATTGCCGCAAGGGAATCTGACTCTACGCAGTATAGAGCACAAATGGATTAAACCTGCATTGCGTAGAGATGTTGTAATCGCTTTATTTCAGGAGCTTGTGGTGGTTTCTGGCGTAGTCGCGAATGGTTTCCGGATTGCCGCGCACAAGAATTCGCCCCTGTTTCTGGCTGAGCTGGTAGTCGTACATCGGGTCGTAATAGTCGTTGAGCAGGCTTTCAATCCAGGCATGGTGGCCGTCCAGGGCGCCGGTCGCCTGTTGCTGGTCGAGCGCCTGGGTCATCAAGTCTCGGAGCTGCTGGTAGCGTTCACCACCCAGGCGCCGGCGTATCCGGTCCAGGGCGCTGAGCAGGTAATCCCGGAAGTTGAGCCAGCCGGCCTCTTCACCGTCTCTTGAAAGGTAGTCCTGTAGCATGGCCTCGACATAGTCGGCACGTATAATCGCAACCCGTTCTTCCATGGGCTGTTCAAGGATCATCAGCGGCGATTCCGCCATTCGCGCCCGCAGGGATTCAGGCAGGGCGCAGCGGCCGATCAGTCGGCTTTCATCTTCCAGGTAGATTGAGCCACCAGTCAGATGATGCGCCTTCAGCATGGCAACCGCCAAACGGTTCTCGAAGTCTATCTGGGAAGGTTGCGGCGTAACCTGTCGGCCAAAACTGGAGCCTCTGTGATTAGCCAGTCCCTCAAGGTCGACCGGATTGGGCAGGTCAAGCAGCACGCGGGTTTTGCCAGTGCCGGTGCGGCCGCTGAGAATCCGGTAATCACCGTTGGCAATCAGTTGGTCCAGGCTGTCGATCAGGAAACGCCGAAGCGCCTTGTAGCCACCCTTCACCAGGGGGTAGTCAATGCCTGCGTCTTTGATCCATTGCTGGGTCAGCCGTGAGCGTAGCCCGCCACGAAAGCAGAAAAGGTATCCCTCGGGGTGTCTGGCGATGAAGCGGTTCCAGGCTTCTATGCGCTGCGCCTTGATGTCGCCTGAGACCAGCTGATGGCCCAGCTTAATGGCTTCGTCCTGACCTTTCTCCTTGTAGCAGATACCCACCCGGTGCCGTTCTTCATCGTTCATCAGCGGTGCATTTTCAGCACAGGGAAAGCTGCCTTTGGCAAACTCCACCGGTGCCCGCACATCCATTAACGGGATGTCGTTCAGGAACAGGTTGAGGTAGTCATCGGTGTCGGGTCTGCTGGCCATTTCCACGAGTCGCTGTTACTCAGAGTGAGGCGGCAGTATACCGGACTGTTGATATCCCGGCCAAAGGGTACAATGCCGCCTCGGAAACGGCCTGAAAGGACCAGTGATGAATCCGGAAACACTCAATCTGCACCTGCGCAAAACCCTTAGTCGCGGCCGGGTGGCCCAATCGGCGCCGGCCGGCTGCCCGAGTTTGCCGCTTTACCTGTTTGATCCGTCTGTGCTTGAGGGGCCAATAAGTCATGACGAAGCTCAGGCGGTCGTGGCGGAGCCGGCCTATTGGTCGTTTTGCTGGGCCAGTGGCCAGGTGTTGGCCCAGTGGATTCTGGACCACCCGATGCTGGTGGCGGGCAAGACGGTGCTGGATTTCGGCTCCGGGTCAGGTGTGGTCGCGGTAGCGGCAGCCCGGGCGGGGGCCGCGCGGGCCATTGCCTGCGATATTGATCCGGCAGCGCTGGATGCTGCTGCAGCCAACGCCGAGTTGAACGGCGTGCAGGTGGAGCTGTGCGCAGACTGGGCGCAGCGGCCCGGGCATCTGGACCTGGTCACCGCGGCTGATGTGTTGTACGACCCGGAAAACCGGCCGTTGCTGGAGGCCTTTCGTGCGTCCGCTGAACAGGTGTTGCTGGCAGACTCCAGAATCAGGAACCTGGCCAATCCGGCCTATAAAAAGCAGGCAGTGATTGAGGCCAGAACCTGGCCGGATCTGAATGAATTCGAGGAGTTCAACAAGGTGCGCATTTATTTCGCGCGGGGCAGGGTGTAGCCGCAAGCCGTCAGGCGTGGCAGAAAAAATAAAGGGCAACCCTCGAGCTGCCCTTTGCAGGTACTGAACCGCCATCCTGAGCAGTTCAGATTCGGAACAGGTTGGCGTCTCCGTGCGCGGTGGGCAACTGCCTTGTTGCCAGTCCTTGCGTCCGTTCCCTGGTGCCGGCGTCCGAGCCAGCCATCCAATTCGTTATCCCTTAAGCGAGGCGTCCCTGAGTCCTTGCCTCTCCCCACAATCCATGCAGGGGTGCGTCCGGTGCGTCGTCCTTTTCCCTGTCATCCTTGACGTTGAACATCATACCAATCCCACCTTTACAGACGTGTGAACTGTGCACGATTTGTTGAATACGAAACTGCGGGCATCAATATTTTTTGTTCAAAATCATTAATATGGATTAATTTTCTGGGTGAGCGCTCGCGTCTGCGCACGCTACGCGGCTACATGTTCTTACATGCTTGTAGGAAATGTCTCACACAGAGTCGGGCGAATTTCTCAAATCCACTTCGCCGGCATTGCGGATGCCCGGCCAGGGCAGCATGCCGATTGCAATGCCCAGGGCATCCGCCAGAACATCGGCCATGGAAAAATCCCGATAGGGGAGGTTGGCCTGGACCGCTTCGAGCGCCACGCCGAAGCCCAGCAGGGCAGGGGCGTACCAGAATGCACTCAGGCGAGGCCAGGCCAGCCGGGTGACAATGGTCAATTCAATAAACGCAATAATGTGGTTGACCTTGTCGTTGGCGGCTGCAGGGATGGGGTAGCTGGAGCTGGTTGTGGCCAGGTACAGGATGGCGGCCACCGAGATCAGCAAGACTGCCTGCCAGAGCCGGCGCATGCGCAGAAGGGTAGAGACGGTTTGCTGAAATGGGAGCATCAAGTCATCCGGGTGTGGTTGCAGGCTGTGGGAACGATCCTGACATGATATGCTTTGCGCCCCGTTTTTGTCATGGCAGCGGAGGATCATCGGTGATGCTCAAGGGTAACTTTTTCAGAGGACTGGGTTATCTGGGTGAAGGTTTCAGGCTGATCCGCCTGCCGGGCCTGCGCCTGTTTGTCATCATTCCCCTTGTGCTCAACATCCTCCTGTTTGGTGTGATGTTCTATTTCATGGCGGAGCTGTTTTCAGTCTTGATCGCCGGGGCCATGGCCTGGCTGCCGGATTGGGCCTGGTTGCAGGCACTGGACTGGCTGTTCTGGTTACTTTACGGCGTCGTGATTCTGCTGATGCTGGCCTACGGTTTCGTGATTGTTGCCAATCTTATCGGCTCGCCGTTCTACGGTTATCTGGCCGAACTTACCGAAAAGCACCTGACCGGCCAGGAAGTCAATCCGGACGAAGGCTGGGCGGCGCTGCTGAAGGATACCCCGCGAATTCTCTGGCGCGAGGTCCAGAAGATCGCCTATTACCTTCCCCGCGCCCTGGGCCTGTTCATCATAGGCCTGATTCCGGTCGTCAACCTGGTGGCGGCCTTACTCTGGTTCCTGTTCAACAGCTGGATGATGGCGTTGCAGTACGTGGATTATCCGGCTGACAACCATAAAGTCAGTTTTGCCCGTCTGCGCCGGGATCTTGCGGCCCAGCGGCTGTCAGCACTGGGTTTCGGCTTGCCGGTGGCCCTGGCTGCCATGGTGCCGGTGCTTAATCTGGTGGTGGTGCCGGCGGCAGTGTGCGGCGCAACCGCCTACTGGGTGCGGGAAAATACATCGAATCAACAGTAACTTGCTTGCGGAGGTTTCTTGGAAACATCGGAATTTGTCATCGGTCAGCGTTGGGTGAGCCACAGCGATACCGCTTTGGGTTTGGGTATCGTTACCGACATCTCGGGGCGCAGAGTTACCCTGGGGTTTCCGGCGGCCGATGAAGAGCGCACCTATGCCATCGATAATGCGCCTTTATCGCGCATTGTCTACCAGCTGGGTGAGGAGATAGAGACCTTTGACGGCGAGCGTTACATTGTTCGTGCCGTTGAGGATCTCCACGGTGTTCTGATGTACCACGCCGATGACGGCGAAAATATCCAGCAGATCTCCGAGGTAAAGCTGGCCGGTTCGGTCAATTTTTCGGCCCCGCACCAGCGCCTGTTCGCCGGTCAGTTTGACCGAAACGGCGCTTTCCGGTTGCGGGTGTCTACCCTTCAGCACCTGGACCGCCTGCGGGCCTCCCCGGCCCAGGGATTAATTGGTGCGCGCACCCAGCATCTGCCGCACCAGCTGTACATTGCCCACGAAGTGGCGCGCCGCCATGCCCCTAGAGTGTTGCTGGCCGATGAGGTGGGGCTGGGCAAAACCATAGAGGCTGGCCTGATCCTGCACTATCAGCTGCACACCGGCCGGGCCCGAAGGGCGCTGATTGTGGTGCCGGATTCGCTGATTCACCAGTGGCTGGTGGAAATGCTGCGCCGCTTCAACCTGCGTTTTTCTATTGTGGATCGTCGCCGCTACGACGACATCAAGGCCCAGGAAGACGATGTGGACGCGCTGGTAAACCACATCTTCGGTGACGACGACAGCGTCAACCCGTTCGAGGCAGACCAGCTGGTGTTGTGCAGTCTCGATTTTCTGGTTGAAAGCGAACAGGCCCGCAACCATGCCCTGGCGGCGGGTTGGGATCTGATGGTGGTAGACGAAGCCCACCACCTGGCCTGGTCGCCGGAGCAGGCCAGCCCGGAATATCAGGTGGTTGAAAGCCTGTCTGAGGCCAGCAAAGGCCTGCTGCTGCTGACGGCCACACCGGAGCAGGTGGGTGTGGCCAGCCATTTCGCCCGTTTGCGCTTGCTGGACCCCGCACGGTTCCACTCCCTGGACGCGTTCCGGGAGGAGGAACAGCAATACGAGACCATCAACAAAGTGGTGCGCCGGCTGCTTGAAACCCCAGGCCAAATTAGCCCTGAAGACGAAACGGCCCTTGCCGGCTGGCTGGGTGATGAACTGGAGGAGCTTCTGGCCCGGGATGATGCGCATCAGGCGGTGATCGATGCGCTGCTGGACCGGCACGGCACTGGCCGGGTGCTGTTCCGCAACACCCGGGCAGCGATTCAGGGCTTCCCGGAGCGCCAGCCGCTGCCGGAACCTCTGCCGTGTCCTGCCCTTTACGATGACTGCCGCTACGGCGATGTTGGCCTGGCGCCTGAACAGACAGTGCCGGAAGAACAATGGCTGGCGGACGATCCGAGAGTGGCCTGGCTGGAGAAAAAACTGGCCAGCCTGCGACCAGCCAAAGTGGTGGTGATCTGCGCCCGGGCTGATACCGCCATGGCGCTGGAGCACTACTTGCAGCTGCGGGCCGGCATTCGCAGTGCCGCCTTCCACGAGCACCTGAGCCTGCTGGAGCGGGATCGTGCCGCCGCCTATTTTGCGGACAGCGAGCAGGGCGCCCAGGCGCTGATCTGCTCGGAAATCGGCAGTGAAGGCCGCAACTTCCAGTTTGCCCATCACCTGGTTTTGTTTGATTTGCCCGCCAACGCGGACCTGCTGGAACAGCGAATTGGCCGGCTGGACCGTATCGGTCAGAACGAAGCCATCCGGATTCACATACCCTACCTGCAGGGCACCAGTCAGGAAGTGCAGTACCGCTGGTTCCAGGAAGGGCTCAATGCCTTTGCCGAGAGCTGTGCCGTCGGTGTGGCCGTTCACGACCTGGTGGGTGACGAGTGGCAGAAAGCGCTGGAGGGCGATGACGCCGCTCTGGAACCCATGCTGGCGAGCAGCGCCGAGGAAACTGCGCGGCTGAAAACCCTGCTGCACAATGGCCGGGATGCCCTGATTGAGCTCAACTCCTGCCGCCGGGATGAAGCCGAAGCCTTGATTGCCAGTATCGAACAGGAGGAAAGCTCGGCCCAGGTCCGTGATTACATGATGCAGGCGTTCGATATTCTGGGTGTGGATGTTGAAGACCACAGTGAGCATGCCGATGTGCTCAAGCCTGGCGAACAATACCAGGCTGGCCATGTTGCCGAGCTGCCGGAGGACGGCCTGACCGCCACCTGGGAGCGTGAACAGGCCCTGCAGCGGGAAGACATGGCGTTCATGAGCTGGGAGCACCCGATGGTGACCGGTGTGATGGATTCTGTCACCAGCTCGGGCCTGGGCAAGGCCGCGCTGGCCAATCTGTCCGTGAAGGCGCTGCCGCCCGGCACCCTGCTGCTGGAAGCCTTGTTTGCCGTACACTGCCCGGCGCCGGAGTCCCTGCAGTTAACCCGCTATCTGCCGGTTTCACCGCTGCGACTGGTGGTGGATGTGAATGGCCGGGACCTGTCCAACGCGTTACCTCATGATCGCCTGAATGAGCTGTGTTCCAACATTCGCCGGCGCACGGCACAGGCTATCGTTCCGAAAATCCGGGCCGAGGTGGAAACCATGGTGGACCACGTTGAGCGACTGGCAGAGCCGCATCTGGCGCAGCTGCAGGCGCAAGCGCTGGCGCAGGTTGAGGCGGGCTTTGTTCCGGAGGTGCGCAGGCTGGAGGCATTGCAGAGGGTAAACCCGGCGATTCGCAGTGAGGAGATCGATTTTCTGCGCGACCAGCTGGATGCTGCCCGGGAAGCGGTGGGCCACGCCAGCCTTGCGCTGGAAGGTATTCGGGTGATTGTTACCTCCTGAAGTGGACTAACTGGCTGAGTTGCGGGCGTTATCTGGCAACATGGCATCTGATAGAGTAAGTTGAACGTAACGAAGTGTTATAAGGCTTTGGTTATTGTCCAAAGACTCCAATCCACGGAAGACAGAGAGAACCTGTGATGACGTTGATACTGTTTCTGATCGCATTGGGCGGCCTGCTGTTTGTATTGCGCCGCGAATCCGGTGCAAAGCCTGCTATTGGTGTTATGGCGGTGGTGGGTGTGATCGCCCTTTTCTCGGGCTCTGGCTGGCTCGCGCTGGTGTTATTTGTCGGTGCTGCCATAACCGCAATGGCGGGGCTGCCGCAGTTCCGGATCAACTGGCTTACCCCGCGGGTGTTCGCCATGTTCAAGAAGGTGGCGCCCAAGGTCTCGGAGACAGAAAAGGTGGCGCTGGAAGCTGGCACCGTGGGCTGGGACGGCGAGCTGTTTACCGGCCGCCCGGACTGGCACAACCTGCTGATCAACCGCCATACCGGGTTGAGCGACGAAGAACAGGCATTCGTTGATAACCAATGTACCCAGGCGATCTCCATGTGCAATGCCTGGGATCTGGCGGTGGAGCGGGCTGACCTGCCGAAAGAACTGTGGGACTTCCTCAAGAAAGAGAAATTCTTCGGTATGATCATTCCGAAGGAGTACGGTGGTCTGGAGTTCTCGGCCAAGGCTCAGACAGCAGTATTGCAGAAGCTGGCGGCCAACGAGATGTTGATGGTGACCGTAGGTGTTCCCAATTCCCTCGGCCCCGGCGAGTTGCTGGTCAAATACGGCACCGAAGAACAGAAAAACTACTATTTGCCACGCCTTGCCGATGGCCGTGAGGTGCCTTGCTTTGGTCTCACTGGCCCGCGGGCAGGCTCGGATGCAACGTCGCTGCCGGATACCGGCATCGTCTGCAAACAGAAAGTGGATGGCAAGGAAGTGCTGGGCATCCGCCTGAACTTCGAGAAACGCTGGATTACCCTGGCGCCGGTGGCCACCGTGGTGGGTCTGGCGTTCCGGATGTTTGACCCGGACGGTCTGCTGGGTGACACCAAAGACTACGGCATTACCTGTGCCCTGATTCCCCGGGACACCGACGGCATGGAAATCGGTCGTCGCCACTGCCCGATCGGTACTCCGTTCATGAACGGACCCATCAAGGGCAAAGACGTGTTTATCCCGCTGGATTACATCATCGGTGGCCAGGAAATGGCCGGCCAGGGCTGGCGTATGCTGGTTGAGTGCCTGTCTGTCGGCCGCTGCATCACCCTGCCGTCTGGTGCGGCTGGTGCTGCCGCCTACTCCGTGGGCACGGCTGGCGGTTTCACCCGCATTCGCCGTCAGTTCAATACGCCGGTGGCGGATATGGAGGGTGTGCAGGCGCCCCTGGCCCGCATTGCTGCGAAAACCTACATTGCCCAGTCGGCGGTGAACCATACCGCCAACATGATCGACCGGGGCGAGAAACCGGCGGTGCCGTCGGCGATCCTCAAGTACCATCTGACCGAGTTCCAGCGTGAAATTCTGACCGACGCCATGGATGTTCACGGTGGTAAAACGGTTACCCTCGGCCCCCGTAACTATCTGGGGATTGGTTTCAGTGGTGCGGCGGTGTCGATCACCGTTGAGGGTGCCAACATCATGACCCGCAGCCTGATGATCTTCGGCCAGGGTGCGATCCGTTGCCATCCTTACGTTCTGAAAGAGCTTGCCGCTAAGGATAACGACGACATCAAGGCCTTTGATGAGGCATTCTTTGGTCATGCCGGCCTGATTTTCGGCAACGCCGCCCGTGCGTTCACCCAGGCCCTGGGCGTCGGCAAGGCCGATGTGCCGTTTGACAGCGCTTCGCGCAAGTATGCCCAGGCCCTGGCACGGTTCAGCTCCGCCTTTGGGCTGTGTGCCGATGCCGCCATGACCACACTTGGCGGTGAGCTGAAAATGCGTGAGCTGATCTCCGCCCGTCTCGGCGACATGCTGTCCAATCTCTACCTGGCATCCATGGTGCTGAAAAACTGGCATGAGACTCAGCCAGTGGAAGGCGAGAAAGAACTGATGCAGTACAGCCTGGCATTTTTGCTACACCGTACTGAACAGGCCCTGGATGAGTTCCTGCAGAACCTGCCGAATCGTCCGGTGGCCCTGGCCCTGCGGGCGGTAACCTTGCCGCTGGGATGTCGTTGGGATGCGCCTCATGATGATCTGGCACGCAAGCTGGCGCGGGCGATCTCTACCGATACGCCCATCCGCAACAAGCTGATGGCGGGTGCCTGGACCACCGACGGCGAAGGCACCGTGGAAAATCCGGTAGCCCGCTACAACGGTCTGCTCAAGGATTACGACAAGGCCGAGCAGCTCTACCGCAAAGCCACCAAGGCGTATGCCAAGGGTGAACTGCCGATGACGGCATTGCACCCGGAAGAGCGCTTTGAAGCGGCTCTGGAAGCGGGCATCTACACCAAGGAAGAAGCAGATTTCATGCGCCAGTATGAGCAGGTGGTGCTGGAGATGCTCACCGTGGATGACTTCCCGTTTGATGAGTTTGCCCGCAACAAGGACACCCTGATTGACCACAACCCTGCCTGACGGAGCAGGTTGCGGTGTGGCTCTCAGTGGTTGCAGTCAGCGTTGGCGCCGTGATCGGCGCCAACCTTCGATGGGCGCTCGGCTTATGGCTGAATGCCAGTTACCACGCGGTGCCCTGGGGCACTCTGGTGGCCAATCTCAGTGGCGGCTGGCTGGTTGGCTTGTTGATTGGTTTTTTTACCCAGAGTAACGCTCTGGCGCCGGAATGGCGTTTGTTTGCCATCACCGGGTTGTGTGGTGCGCTGACCACCTTCTCGACATTCTCGCTGGAAATGTTCGGTGCACTGCAGGAAGGCAAGTGGGCCATGGCACTCACCGGCATTGTCGCCCATGTGGTGGGGTCTATTCTTATGACTGCCCTGGGCTTTTATACCTTCAGTCTGATCAAGGGCTGAACAGTACGTAGGCGCCGCCGGAACTGGGTATGACTACCTACATAAATTATTGAAAAGCCCCTTGGCAAGCCGGGAATTCCAGAGTAGAGTGGTTCGTGTAGGAAAGATTAGCCAAGCAGTTCATGAATAAGACGTACCTCCGCAGTTAGTAGTGACCGTCCTGTTTTTGATCCCGCGAGTTCAGTTTTTCCGTCAAACGCTGATCAACACCATGAAGGTGTGTGGCAGCAGATAATATGATTGATTTCAGGAAGTTTAAGTATGTCTACTACTACCGGTACTGTTAAGTTCTTCAACGAAGCAAAAGGCTTTGGCTTTATCACTCGTGAAGGCGGCCCGGACGTATTTGTTCACTACAGCGCCATTCAGGGCTCTGGTTTCAAGACCCTGGCCGAAGGCCAGCAGGTCGAGTTCACCGTAACTCAGGGCCAGAAAGGTCCTCAGGCGGAGAACGTTGTTGCTCTGTAATCCCCATGGGATTCAGCAATAACCAAGAAAAAGGCAGCCTCGGCTGCCTTTTTTGTTGGCATTTCGGGCCGTTAACCTGGCCCGACCGGGTCAGCGAGCGAAGATCTCACTGTAGAATTGCATGGTGCCGTTCCAGGACCGGGCAGCAGCGGTTTCATCGTAGGCGATGGGCATCCCGAACTGTTCGGCAACCTTGTCTGCGCCAGGGTTGGTGAAAGCGTGGGTTACTCCGGGGAAGCTCACCAGTGTCAGGTCCACTTCCGCGTTCTGCATCTCCCGAACCAGGCTTGCTACCTGCTCTGAAGGCACCATCGGGTCGGCGCCACCGGTGTAAACCTGCACTTTGGCTTTTACCTTGCCAGCTTCTGCCTGAACCGGGCTGGACAGCGCGCCGTGGTAGCTGACCACCCCCGCCAGATCAACGCCAAGCCGAGCCATGTTCAATACCACGGCACCGCCGAAACAGTAACCCTGGGCGGCAATACGGCCGGCATCCACGCTTTCGTGGTTCTGCAGCAGTTCTTTTGCCTTCATGAAACGGGCTTTCACCTGATCTATGTTTTTGGTGGCTTCCTGCATGAATTCCTGGGCGGTATCCGGGTGTTCAGCCAGCTTGCCGTCACCGTACATGTCCAGGGCAAAGGCGGTGTAGCCGGCTGCGGCCAGCTTTTCTGCCTGCTCACGGGCGAAGGCATTATGGCCCCACCATTCGTGAACCACCAGAACGCCGGGCCGTTTGCCCTCGTCCTCATCATCCCAGGCCAGGTAGCCGCTGAAGGTCTGGCCATCCACTTCATAGGTGACCGTTTCGGTGCGAAGTTCGGCATTTGCACTGGCACCGGCAATGGCCAGGGCGAGCGCGGTAAGGTGAGTGGTTCTTTTAATTCCAGACATGTGGTTCATCTCCTTGTGTGATTTCGTGTTCCTTGTGATACGCGCGTTCAGACATACCCGATGAATACTGTTTACAGAACCAAATGATCTGATGACTTCGGATTAGCGAACAAAATAGCATCAGGCCCCGCTTTCAACCTGACCGTTCTTGACTATAGTTAAGAACAGGAACGGTGATAAGTCTGAACTTGTTCGGGCACCGTATCCACCCATACCAATAACATCAATAACGAGGGGGTGGTCTATGCTCCTGTCACACGCGTTTGGTCTGTTTACCCACCCGGACCAAGAGTGGGCATCCATAAAGAAAGAACACGAACATCCAACCCGGCTGTATGTTGCCTATGTGGTTATTCTGGCAGCCATCGCGCCGATCTGTGCTTACATCTCAACCGCGCATTTTGGCTGGTCCGTCGGCAACGAGCGATTGATCAAGCTAACGGAAATCAGTGCGTTGCAGCTGAGCGTCCTGACATACATTGCGATGCTGGTGGGCGTCTTTGCCCTGGGCTACGCCATTAACTGGATGGCAAAAACCTACGGTGCCAAAGAGGAACACGTACCTTCTAACGGTATTGCCCTTGCGGCTTATTCCTGCACTCCGCTGTTCCTGGCTGGCTTTGCGTTGTTGTACCCGGTGCCATGGTTCAACGCGGCCGTATTTCTGGCGGCAGCCTGTTACGGTGCCTGGCTGATGTATGACGGCCTGCCCATCGTGATGGGGATCGAGAAAGAGCGTGCGGTCATGTACGGCGGGGCCCTGCTGACCGTTGCCCTGGTGATTCTCGTTTCTACTCGTGTTGGCTCAGTCATTCTCTGGAACTTCGGTGTCGGCCCGGTGTTTGTCAGCGGGTAGTCGTAACCTGCCACAGGGATGTCGCAATCCGGCAACGCGGTTTTCATCTGAGCAGCCTAGCGTTTGGTCTGCGGTCGCGAATCGGGCGGCCTCGGTGTAGAGGTGGGCTGGGAAATTGCCAGGGACGCCGAGTTTGATGAGATCGTACACCCCGGCACCGCCGCGGCCAGCGCAGAGCATGATTACACGGTGAAGGTGGATGCCCGGGGCCTATCGGATGGCCAGCGCTACTTCTACCGTTTCCGCTCCGCCAACCGCACATCGCCTGTTGGTACTACCCGAACACTCCCTTCTTCATGATGCCGGCCCGGGCTCGGTGATTGCCCCGGGCCCGGTCGCGGGTTAATGTGATGAGGTCGCCGATGCGGTCTTATTTTCTGTCGGTACCTTGATCTGGCGCATTGGCAGTTTGTTCGTACTGGTTTGTAGTAGACGGTCGTTCATCAGCAGGGAGCATACATGTCCAACCCTCCATCGTTTTCTTCCGGACCAAGCGCCGCCCCTTCAGAGGCCGTCGGCCCTGCTTGGCACGCCATATCTGTTGCCGACGCTCGTCAGCACCTGAAAGCATCGGGCCCTTTATCGCGGGCCGACGTTGATGCACGGCTTGCAAGCTATGGTCCGAATCAGCTGCCGGAGACCCGGAGTGCCGGGCCTTTGCGGCGTCTGGCTCGACAGCTCAATAATTTCCTCATTTATGTGCTTCTGACCGCTGTGGTCATTACCGCTGCGCTTGGCCATTGGGTGGACTCCGGGGTTATTCTGGCGGTGGTGGTGATCCAGGCGCTGGTGGGGTTTATTCAGGAGGGCAAGGCCGAGCAGGCTTTGTCTGCCATTCGCCATATGCTGGCACCCAAGGCCAGAGTGGTTCGGGAAGATGGTCAGCATCAGGTGGATGCCGCCGGGCTGGTTCCGGGCGATACCGTACTGCTGGAGCCCGGCGACCGGGTGCCTGCCGATATCCGGCTGGAGAAGTGCCACAACCTGAAGGTTGAGGAAGCCATACTGACGGGGGAATCCGAGGCGGTAGACAAAGCCGTAGAGCCGGTAGCGTCAGATGCAGCCTTGGGTGATCAGGTCAGCATGGTGTTTTCCGGCACCATGGTGGCTACTGGCACCGGTCGCGGTGTGGTGGTTCGTACTGGAGCAAATACCGAGATCGGTCGAATCTCTGGCTTGCTGGCAACCACCACGTCACTGAAAACACCGCTGCTTGAGCAGATGGATCGCTTTGCCCGGGTGCTTTCCATTATTGTAATACTGGCCGGCATTGGTATTTTCCTTGGTGGCCTGGCATTCAGCGGTCTAGCGTTCCGGGAGTTGTTCATGGCGGTTGTGGGCCTGACGGTTGCCGCAATTCCGGAAGGGCTTCCGGCCATTCTGACCATCACCCTGGCTATCGGTGTTCGGCAAATGGCAAAACGCCAGGCGGTGGTCCGGCGTATGCCCGTGATAGAAACCCTTGGCGCGGTGTCGGTGATCTGCTCCGACAAAACAGGCACCCTGACCCGCAACGAAATGATGGTGACGGCGGTTGTTGCCGGTGGTCAGAGATTCGATGTTACCGGTGAAGGCTACAGCTTCGATGGCATGATCTGCCAGGACCAACAACCAGTAGAGAGTTCCGAGTTGCTGGCAGAAATGGCCAGGGCGACCGCCCTGTGCAATGACGCCAGCCTGGGTGAAAAGGATGGCCGCCCCGTTATCCACGGCGACCCGATGGAAGCCGCCCTCAAGGTCTTTGCCCGCAAGGCCGAATTCGATACCGAATCCAGTTCCGGAGACTGGCCCAGAATCGATGAGATACCGTTTGATACCCGCATTCGCTTCATGGCGACCCTTCACCATGATCATCATGGCCACGAGGTTGCCTACCTGAAAGGGGCGCCGGAGCGGATACTGGAGATGTGTACCAGTGAAGTGACCGGGGACGGTGGTGTGGTGGCACTCGACAGACAACGCTGGGATGACACGGTCACCGAGATGGCGTCGGAAGGGCTAAGGGTTCTGGCGATTGCCCGAAAGCCAATGGCTGAAGCGGGGCGCCAACTGGTGGTTGAAGACCTTGAACAAGGGGTGGAGCTTCTGGGTGTTGTCGGGTTGTTAGACCCACCCCGGCAAGAGGCCATTCAGGCCATTGAGGAGTGCCATAACGCCGGCATCAGAGTGAAGATGATTACCGGTGACCATGCCCTGACCGCAGGAGCGATCGCCCGGAAACTGGGTTTACGAAACAGCGAGCGAGTGCTCACCGGCAAGGAACTGGACGAACTGGATGATGACCAGTTGCGAGAGTTAGCCGGTGAGGTGGATGTGTTTGCCCGCACCAGCCCGGAACACAAACTGCGCCTGGTCCAGGCGTTGCAGGCATTGCACGGTGTGGTCGCCATGACCGGTGACGGAGTGAACGATGCGCCGGCCCTGAAACGGGCCGACGTTGGTATCGCCATGGGCGTGAAAGGCTCTGAAGCCGCCAGAGAAGCGTCGTCCGTGGTGCTGCTGGATGATAACTTTGCCAGCATCGCAGCAGCGGTTCGGGAGGGTCGAACGGTCTATACCAACCTACGCAAAGCCATTGCTTTCCTGTTACCGGTCAACGGGGGGGAATCCATCAGCCTGATCACCGCGCTGTTATTGGGGCTTGCCTTGCCGATTTCGGCTTTGCAGATTCTGTGGGTCAATATGGTCAGCTCAGTGGTATTGGCGATGACACTGGCGTTTGAGCCCCCGGAACCCGGCGTCATGAAACAGCCGCCGCGCCCCAAGGAAGAGTCACTGTTACAGGGCTTCGTGGTCTGGCGGGTTGTGTTTGTGTCGTTCCTGTTCCTGGCGGGGATATTCGGGGCCTGGTTCTGGGCCATGCATCGCTTCGATGATATGGCCGTGGCCAGTACCCTGGCAGTGAATACCCTGGTGGCGATGGAAGTGTTTTACCTGTTTGCCGTACGTTACCTGGATACGCCTTCCATCACCTTACGGGGAGTACTGGGCACGCCAATCGTGTTGCTGGCGGTTGCTTCGGTGATTGGCCTTCAGTTGCTGTTCACCTACACGCCCTGGTTCCAGGCAACTTTCGGTACCAGTGCGCTTTCGCTGGAATTGCTCGGCTTTGCCTGCGCGGCCGGTGTGACGGTACTGGTGTTGCTGGAAATCGAAACCGCTATTCGCCAGCGGTTGTTGGCCACGGCCACGGCACCTGGCTGACACCGTGGCCGTGGCACTCAAGGCAGGCCGCAAGTGATCACTGAAGGATCTCCGCGACCCTCCACGGCTGCCAGTTCTGCGCTGGACAGCCACTCGCCCGGTGGTTTGTCCATGACGTCGGCACAGGCCGCCAGGGCGTGGCCCCAGGAACACTGGTTGGCGAACAGCATGCCGGCTTCGTTCAGGGTGCCACCGCGGTTGATGTATCCCAATACCCGTGAATGGGCGGGCTGGGGGAACAGAGTGTGCAGGTGCCCCCGGAATACTTCCGGGCGCATGTGGGTGAGTGCCACTCGCCGCTGCATACGGTGCGGGAACAGCCGTTCCCGCTCGAACTCGGTCAGGCAGGCTGCCGCTTCGAGGGGATCCCGGGGCTGGCGGAACCGGCCCGGTTCCTGCAAGTAGACCAGACGGAACGGCGTTCCGGTTTCCCGCAAACGTTCGCAGGCGCGAATGGCCTCTGATAGTTGATAGGCACCATTGGCAATCAGCAGCAGGGGCTCCTCACCGGCGGAGGTGTCTTCGTCGACTACCAGGGCGCCGTGCCTGGCCAGGCGTTCAGCCTCGTTAGCATTGAACACACAGGGCCGGTCGCGCTTCGGGATAACCATGCAGCTGATTCTTCCGCGTTCGGTGAATACCGACGGCAGAACCGCCAGGGCGCTGTTGTAGTCAGCAGGGAAAAGCACCCGGGATACATCGCTCATTTCACCCAGCATGGCCTCGCAGAACGTGGTGTCCTGATGGGACTGCTCGTTCTTGCCGTTTTCCCAGGTGTGGGAGGTGGCTATGATCGGGAAGCCAAGCCAGCGGGCGGGCCTGCCCACCTCTTTCTGGTGCCTGGCAAAGATCAGCTCCTGCCGCACCGCACCGAGCATTTTTACGCAGAAGGCCTCGTAACTGGCGACCAGATTCAGGCCTGCCTTGTTCCCCAGGCAGGCAGAGACCACCGCTTCCTCGTTGAGGGCAGTGATGATATGGCCGTGAATGGATTCGTCATCGCTTTCCGGATCGTTTACCCGATGCCTGAGGTCCTTGAGAACACCCGTCAGCCGATTGCTTGCCAGTTCATCCGGATTGCCTACTCTGGGCCGAAGATCCGGATTGCTCTTGGTCAGTGCCCGGAAGAAGGCGTCCACTGCCGTCATCGGTGATGACTTGTCCTGACTGTAAGGCAATACCGGAACCTGGGGTTCACGTGGGTTGCGCAGTGCCAGGGGGTGATCCCGCTCAAGGGGGCGCTGTTGCTGACGGTGCTCACTAAGCGCAGCGACGGCCCATTCAAGTTCTTCCGGAGGTACCCACAGGGGCTGGATGTGCTCGTTGAACAGGTCCCGGGCCCGGGTGTCCAGCCGTGGGTTGCCCGGCAGGGGCAGGTTGTGGGCGGAATTCTGGCCGGCACCGTAGAACCCGAAACCCTTTGTGGTTTCGGCGATACCGTAGGGGATACGGACAGGGTAGCTGGCTTCACCCCGGCTGGCGGCGTCGCCGTGGGCCGCCAGTGTCCGTTCCATATCAAGCAGGGTGCAGACAAACGCCGCCGGGTCTTTGCCATCGAAACGTACCGGCTCAAATCCATGTGCCTCAAGCAGCTCGGCGAAGCGTTCCAGCCCTTCCCTGGTGCCCAGCTCGGTGCGCTGTTCAATTCTTCGGCCATTGGCAATCATGATCGGCAGAACCTGCCCGCAATCGTCTGCCCGCCACCAGCGCGGAATCCAGTCGCTGCCTCTCTGTTCCTCGGCGGCACCGTCCGAGAGGAAGGCCACCAGCGATTCGCCCGGTAGCGGCATGTGGGCGTACTGCAGTTCGGCAAAGCCCAGGTAGCCGCCCTCCAGGATGCCCCCGGCGGTATGCGGATTGACGTGGCTGCCGAGGGGGGAGGCCATGGCACCGTCGGGCTTCTGGCGGTAGCTGTAGAAGTCAGCGGCAAGCCGCGACAAACCTTCAGGTGCCAGGTAGCGCGCCCGCTGTTCCGGATGCAGGTTGCCCGTCAACACGTTGAGGGCGTCGACGGCGGCAACGCAATGGCCCTGGCCCATCAGCCAGCTCCGGGTTTGCCCGGTCAGGTTGTTCAAGGCCAGATAAGCGGCGTAGGCAGGCACCATATTGAGGGCGCCACCAGTATGGCCTTCAGGTGATGCCTTGAAATCCTGGGCAGCCAGGGGCGCCCCGGAAATGTCCACCCGGTTGCAGTAGGTCATGTGCACCACCAGCCAGAGCCCTGCGCTGGTTAGCCGGTCGAGGTACGCCAGTTTCTGGTAGACGGTATCGGTATCGGGCTGCAGGCCATCCGCCACCAGTTTTCGGGCCAGGGCCTGAACCCTGGCTTCGGTGTCTTCCGAGTGGCGGATAACACCATAGCCCTGCTGCCAGCGTTGGTAGGCTGCACTGTTGTCTGCAGCAGCCGGCGATGGAGCTTGTACGTTGGGCGATGGCATGGTGCGGCCTCCATGGCTTTCGAGCTTGAGAGTGTGAAAGAAGTGTAAAACGCCCGGCCCGGGGAGCCCTTGATTCAGGTCAGTCGTAATTGCATCTTTTCGGAAGCGTCACAAAGCCACGAGCGATGGGTTGGGTTATCGGTAGAAACGTTATAGGATGTTTCTTCCAAACTTGTCCTGAAAGGAATCAGACAATGAGCAAAGCTATCGTGCTGTTGGGAGATCTTGGTTCAGACCATCAGGGTTTCCCGCCCACCCCGGTTCTCGCCGGTTCTCCCGATGTACTCGTGGATGGCAAGCCGGTTGCCCGTCTGGGCGACCCCCTGGCACCCCATTCCAAGCCCAAGCACTCCAGCCACCCCAGAGTGATTGCAGAAGGGTCATCTTCGGTAATGATCAATGGCAAGCCGGCTGCCATCACTGGTAGCGCCGTATCCTGCGGCGGGGTGACGATCGGCAGCGGCTCTGTGATTATCGGGGGCTGACCAGCGCTGCTCTGACCCTTTCGGGGCGTGCCCAGTAGTAGCCCTGGCCGTGCAGGCCGGGGAACTGCTGAAGCCACAGGGCGATGGCTTCATCCTCTACCCCTTCAACAACCACATCAAGGTCCAGCGCCTCGCCTAACTCCAGGGCTGCTCTCAGAATTTTCTGGCGGACCGGGTAAAGCAGTACGTCTTGCAGGAAACTGCGGTCAATCTTCAGTTCATCCAGCGGGAAGCTGGCCAGGTTGCCCAGGGATGAGTGCCCGGAACCGAAGTCGTCAAGGGCAATGCGGAACCCCATGCTGCTCAGGGTGCGGATGGCGCGCCGGGCCACTTCCGGGTCGGCCATGGCGGCGGTTTCGGTAATCTCAAGAATGACTTGGTCGGGGCTGACCCCGTACCGGCGGGTGATGGCGCCGGCTTCCTCATGGAACAATGGATGGGCAACGTCTTTGGCAGAGATGTTAACCGCAACACCGATGCTATCTCCGTAACGCTGTCGCAAGGCTGTAAAATCCTGGCAGGCCTGGTCCAGTACCCACAAGGTCACGGAATGAATGATACCCACCTGTTCGGCCAGGGGAATCCAGTGATCCGGGGGAATCCGGCCAAATTCCGGATGTTGCCAGCGAATCAGCGCCTCGGTTGAGCGCACCTTGCCATCCCGAATGCTCACCTTGGGCTGGTATTCCAGCCACATGTCGCCGCAGCGCAGGGCATCTTCAACATCCAGCATCAGGATTTGCTGTTGGTACTGCCAGTCGGCAATGGCCGGGTCGTAGATCGCCATCGGGCGGGTTTCATCCAGTGATGCAAAACCGGCGGAGGAGAGCACACTGGCGGCATCGGTACCATGCTCAGGCGCATAGGCGACCCCCATCGATGCCGCCCAGGAGAACGAAAACCGCCCCTCACGGAAGTTCTCTGACAGCCAGTGACTGATGGTTTCCAGTAATTCGCGATCCTGTGCCGGATCACTGCCGCGATCCATGGCGAAGGCGTGGTTGACGGTGTCGAGTGTGGCAATGCCGTAGCCATTGATCATGATCAGCCGATCACCGAGAGTGCGTTTGAGGTAGCGGTTCAATAGACGCAGGTATTGTTTGAGCAGGTCTTCGGCTGTCCGGTAGCCCAGGGCCTGCTCCAGTTCGTTGAACCGCGCCAGGCGGATCAGGCACAACGTGTAGGGGGTTTGCTGACAGTCGATGTTGCCCAGGGCTTCTTCCAGCATCGGCCGGTTCGGTTTGCCGGTAACCCGATGGGTTTTCAGTACCCGGTCATAATCCCGCTCGATGCGGGCTCGCAGTTTCTGTTCCTCCTGCACCCGAATGTCTGAGCTCAGGCGACGCTTACGCTCTTCCAGCAGCAGACGGCCAACACCGCTGGTCAGTATCAGCGATCCGGCGGCTGCCCCCAGAAAGAAGGCGGAGTCGGTCAGCGGTGTGACCGGGAACCAGCCGATGGTCCTCAGGGAACTAATGACGGCACCCAGGACAATGGCAAGCACCGACAGTGCGTAATAGCGGGCGTAAACGTGTTTGCGAAGCTGGCTGAGGACCAGGGCCAGGATGAAGGCGCCACCGGCGGCGCTGATGATCAGAAAAACGTCTTGTCCGAGTAATGGCAGTGGTAACGGGGCGGCCAGCAAATGCAGCCCGGCAGCCATGCTGAAGCCCCGGAGAATTCTGCGGCCCGTGCGGTGGATGGCCATGAAATGGGGGGTGAATTCGCACAGCGCGATCAGGCACAGCGACAGGCTGACCGAGAGCAGTGAGTTGAGCTCTGGCATGCCCGGCCAGAATAACCATAGCCCGAGGCCATCCATAACCAGCTGGCTGTAAATGACGCCGATCATCAGCACACTGAGCCAGGCAAGCCCGGGGCGTTTCAGCTTGGCGACGATGCTCAGGTTGAGCAAAAGGGCGAACACCAGCAATCCGGTAACAAACGATTTCCACGCGGTGCTGAAGGTACCTTCGCTGACGACCTCATTGCCTCCTGCAACAGACAGCGGCAACATCACCGGGCCGCTGTTCCTCACCTCCATCAGCAACACGGTTTCGCCGGGCTGAAGAGTGACGGGCCAGATCCACTGGGGCAGTGCCACATAGCGGTTATCAAACGGGTATTGGTCACCCATCACCGGGAGCGTCTCGATGGTACCGTCCGGATGAATCAGAGCCGGCTGGAGGTGATCCAGATAGGGGGCCGGTACCACCAGTTGGCTGTCGACCGGTTCCTGTCCCTCGGTTGTCAGTGTCATCCGGAAAGTGGCGGGCATTCTCGGATAGCCGATGCCGGCACGGTCCTTTGACAGTGGTTCCCAGTTCCCGGAATGCCAGCGTTGCTGCTCAAGTACCTCGGCCAGTGGGGCGAGCAGGTAGTGGGACTGCGGGTGCAACCTGACTGGAGAAGCGCTGCCTATGGTTGCCGTCAGGGCCTGGTCGGGGGCGGCGGAAGGCGCACTGAGGAGCGCAGTGGTTAGGCCGTAGCCGGCGGCCAGAAACAGGATGAGGAAGGGGAGCCAGCGATTCAGTGATTGCAAAAAAGGCAGCCTGGTCAGCGGGGGGCGGCTGGTCTGGTTTGCGGGTTCGGAATCCATTCGGTGAACATCCTGGCAACGTGGTCGGCTGAAGATTACCTAAAATTACAACCGTTAACGCGTTGTAACAATATGAATTTCAACAAATTTTAATGTATTTGATCGTATTTTGCATTTGCTGTTTAAAACGCATGATTAAAATGAGACCTGCGCAACAGATGGTTGGCGCTGGTATAGTAGGCGTTTCGGCGAGGCGACAGGATAAGGTTCGGGAGTGCAACGCAGTATGATTTTCATCAAGCGGTTATTCATCATGCCGGTGCTGCTGGCGGTCACGTTGTTGTCGGCAAACCCGGTACTGGCGGGGAGTCAGGGAATGCCGGCACTGGCATCGGTCAATGCCGCCGCCGCGGTTGCCGGAGAAGACGCGCTGCTGTTTGGCAAGAATGCCGATCGGCCGGTTCCGATTGCGTCAATCACCAAGCTGATGACCGCCCTGGTGGTTGTGGAATCCGGCCAGGACATGAATGAATGGCTGACCTTCGAAGAGCGCCACGTGCCCGCAGCGGCAAACGCCTGGACCCGTATTCGCGTGGGCTCTCGATTGAAACGGAGTGACGTGCTGAGAATTGCCCTGATGTCGTCGGAGAATTTTGCCGCCTACACCCTGGCGCGATCCTATCCCGATGGTTTCGATGGCTTTGTCGCGGCGATGAACGCCAAGGCTGCCGAACTGGGTATGGATAACACGCGGTTTGTTGATCCTACCGGGCTGTCTGTCGAGAATGTCTCCAGCGCCTCTGATCTGGTACGGCTTGCCAATGCGGCACTGGCGCATCCGCTGATTGGCGAATACTCGACCACTGGCTATTATCGTGCTGAATTCAGGGGTCCCAGGTACAGCCTGTCGTTTGGTAACACCAATGCCTTGGTGCATCGTCAAAGCTGGGGAGTAGGGCTGAGCAAGACGGGCTACCTGACGGAGGCTGGCCGTTGCCTGATCATGGTGTCCGAAATGGACAGCAAGCCGGTGATTACGGTGCTGCTGGATTCGTTGGGCACCCGATCGCCGATGGGTGATGCCGGCCGAATCAAACGTTGGCTGGCGAGTGGCGATCCCGGGTCTGTGGCGGCTGCCGCCAAGCGCTACGAGCAGGAGAGAAACGCGGCCTGGGCGGCGACCGAGGGAAGCCAGACAGCGCGTATCAACCAATAACAGGGTTCAGGTGACGATGATCCAGATACTGACGACCGGCGGCACCATCGATAAGGTGTACTTTGATGCCAACAGCAAGTTTGAAATTGGTGAGAGCCTGCTCCCGGAGTTGCTCCGGGAGTCCAATATCCACGATGGCTACATCATCCGCGAGCTGATGCGCAAGGACAGCCTGGAACTCACTGACGATGACCGGGCGACCATTCTGGAGGCTGTTCGTACCTCGGACTGCTCCAGAATCCTGATTACCCATGGTACCGATACCATGGCCCAAACCGCCCAGGTTCTGAAGCCGTTGGCTGATCGCACCATTGTGCTGACCGGTGCCATGCAGCCCGCCCGCATGCGCCGTACCGACGCCATCTTTAACGTCGGTTTTGCCTGGGCGGCGGCGCAGCTCCTGCCATCGGGGGTCTATATCGCCATGAACGGTGAAGTTTTTGAGGCAGGTGCGGTGCGCAAAAACCTCGAGGCCCAGAAATTCGAACGTATCGCCGCTGACTAATCGGGCTCGACCACAGACTGTATTTCCTGCGCGGTCAATGAGCGGTAGTGTCCGGGTGCCAGGGCCGGGTCGAGAATGATATCGCCAATGCTCTGTCGGTGCAGTGACACAACGTGGTTGCCCACCGCGGCCAGCATGCGCTTTACCTGATGGTACTTGCCTTCCCGGATGGTCAGTTCGATCTCGGTTGCCGAGTTTTGCAGCACCTGGGCGGGTAGCGTCGGTTTTTGCTCGCCTTTCAGTTCGATGCCTTGCTCGAGTGCCTGGCAGGCATGTTCGTCCAGCGGTTCGGCCAGGGTGACCCGGTAGGTTTTCGGGCAAGCCCGGCGTGGTGACGTTACCTGATGAGACCACTGGCCGTCGCTGGTCAGTAGCAGCAGTCCGGTGGTGTCTTTGTCGAGCCGGCCAGCGATATGAACCTGTCTCGCCAGCTCAGGGGGCAGAAGGTCAATGGCGGTAGGCTGACTGCTGTCGTTGGTGGCACTGATAACGCCAGCCGGTTTGTTCATCATCAGGTACAGGCCGTCGGGAAGAGTCAGCGCCTGGTTGTCCAATGTCACCTTTGCGTGCTCCGGCACCCGGCTGTTGGCACTCTTGGTCATTTTCCCATCCACCCGGACCCGCCCGGCCGAAATCGCTCGCTTGCTGTCCTTGCGGGAAAGCCCGCTGCTGTTACTGACAAACTGATCCAGTCGCATCAGCAGCTGTGCCCTTGCGGAGGCGTAGACAAGGTTGCCAGGCAGAGCACCGGCGTTCGCCCTGTCAGTCTTGACCAGAGCAGTGGCAGGGCGTCTCGGTTAACCGAAGGTCGCGGCATCCGGCCGCTGGGGATGGGGGTTACGCCGGATTCGGAGGTTTCTGCCAGAATGAAGGTAAACGGGTGAGCGCCGGGAATGCCCAGGCGAATGTCTGTGGCGGTGATCTGGTTGCCGGCTAGCCGGTAGTCCAGAAAGCCTCGGGTAAACCATTCAAGACGGCGGGCTTCCGGCAAGGAGGCAACCGATTGCGCCAGTTCGGGCCGGCGGGGGAAGTGCTCCAGGGTCAGTTCATCGCTGCCATCAAGAAACCCGGTGACTATTTCGATCCTGTGTTTGTCCGTGATGGCGGTTACCCGCCATAAAATCGTGTTGAATGGCATCGGCTGAACCAGCAAGGACGCGTCCTTCATACCAACCTCCGCCAACGCTGGCTGAACCCTGTCGGTGATCCACTGCTGGGCAACCAGGGTCCAGCCGAGGTACAGGGTCGACAGCACCAGGCCCGCGGTAACGGCGTTTGTTGCCGGGGGGCGAATCAGGAGGGCCAGGCAGCCTGCCAGTAGGGGCAGGGTGTACAACGGATCGATAATAAAAATGCTGTGGAGGGCTACCGGGTCCCCCAGGGGCCAGAACAGTTGGGTGCCATAGGTGGTAAAGGCATCCAGCAGGGGGTGGGTGACGAGGATCAAGCCCACCAGGGCCAGCCACCGTTGATAGGAAAGCTGGGGTTTCCAGCGCCACAAGCCCCAGGCAATCAGAAACGACAGCGGGATCAGGATAAACAGGGAATGGCTGAAGCCCCGGTGTTGGGTGAAATTGGCCACGGCACTGCCGTAATCGATGACCACGTCGAGGTCAGGCAGGGTGCCCAGCAGTGCGCCGGTGAGCAGAACAGAGCGACCGAGTGTTTTGCCGGCAACCGCACCGGCAATGGAAGCGCCGAGAGCGGCTTGGGTAATGGAATCCATGAATCTCCGGGACAATATCGTGAGGGATATGCCAGATATTATGCGCTGATTCCGGAATCAGATCACTGGTTGGGAGGAAAGACACCGGCGGGCGGGCCGCCGGTGTGGGAGAATCAGACTTTACGGCGACGGGCCAGACCAAGACCAGCCAGGCCAAGGCCTAGTAGGGCCAGAGTGCCGGGCTCTGGCACGGAGCGAACGTTCAGTTTTGCCAGCAGGTTAACCGAGGTAGCCTTGCCTTCCGCGGTATAAATCTCATCAACGCCACCCTCAAAGCCCAGCAGGGTCAGCGAGTAGATACTGGAGCCGAACTGGAACTCTGAACTTTCAATCATGTTGTCCAGGCGCACAATGTCATCAACGTCTTTGGTTGAACAACCGAAGATAAAGGACAGTGGGCCACAATAGACATTTGGCGTCTCGTTATGGGAAAACTGGAAAGTATAGGGGCCAGTGACAGTGCCGTTGTCCGGGGTTGTCGAGAAGGTTGCATAAACGTCCAGATCTACGGCAGTGATGCTGTCGCCGGTAATCCGGTTGTTGAAGTGGGTGAAGCTGCCAAGAACAAACGGGTCGCTGGAAGTAATGGTTTCAGGCAGGTTGCTGGCACCCTCAAACCCATACCCGCTTTGCGGCCCTTGTGAACATTCTTTCCACCAAAGTTTGCCGGAACAGGTAACCAGACCTTCTCCCCAGCGCAAATTATCAGTTCCCACGCCCTGGATATTGCTGCCGCCAGTGGGGCTTCCCCAGGCACCGGATACGCTTTCCAGGTCAACCGGGAATGCTGCTGCTGTCGCCGCAAAGCCCATGGCTGCAGTTGCAACGAGTCCTTTCATCAATGTGTTCATGATCTTCACCTTGTTACCAGCTAGTCAGTTTCTCCCGTCGGCTCCGGGAATCGCTGGAACATGTAGCCAGATCTGTGCCAGGTGTATAACTGCCTGTTAATAGGGGATTAGTAGTCTGGCCAATGGAGGACGTGTAAAAAAAGCCGACGCAATGGGCGTCAGCTTTCATTGATCACGTTCAGTTTCTCTAGCAGGAGTTCCGACGGCATGCCGTCGGCAATCAGGCCCTGGGATTTCTGGAACTCGCGAATGGCCTTACGGGTGTTTGAGCCGAGGATGCCATCAGGGTTGCCGCTGGCAAAACCCTTGGTGTTGAGGTTCTCCTGAAGCTGGATGATCTGGTCACGGGACAGGGTGGGCTGATCTTCCGGCGGTGGATTCTGAAGCCCGCCGGCGCCAGCAATTCGATCGGCCAGGTGGCCAACGGACACGGCATAGAACTCCGAACGGTTCCAGCCCATGATGACCCGGAAGTTGCTGTAAACCAGGAACGCCGGGCCCCGATGGCCGCTGGGCACCACCAGTGCCGCTTCAATCGGTTCGTTTGCCAGGGCGTTGCCAAAGGCATCTGTGATGCCCATACCACGCCATTCGGCCAATGGTAAACGGCGGCCATCGGACAGGCTGAAGTCAAAGTTGGCTGGCAGAAGGACCTCCCGGCCCCAGCGATACTCGCCGTCCCAGCCCATGGATTGGAGGAACTTACCCGCAGACATCATGGCATCCGGCAGGCTGTTCCAAAGGTCCCGGCGGCCGTCGCCATCGGCATCGACCGCATGTTGCAGGAACACGGTGGGCATGAACTGGACGTGGCCCATGGCGCCGGCCCATGAGCCTTCCATCTGCTCCGCGGGAATGGCCCCTTCGTCAATGATCTTCAGGGCCGCAACGAACTGCTCGGTGAAAAATGTGCTGCGACGCTGGTCGCAGGCCAGGGTTGCCAGCGAGCTGGGCACCGGCATCTTGCCGAAGTAGCTGCCATAGTTGGTCTCAAGACCCCAGAACGCCAGCAGGTAGGGCGCCGGAACTCCGGTTTCCCGGGTAACCCGGTCGAGCAGATCCCGATGCGTTTCGAGTAACTCCCGGCCTTTGGTAATACGGGACTCATTCACGCGGCGGTTGAAGTAATCGGCAAACGTGGTGGTGAACTCCGGTTGCCGACGGTCGAGCTCAATCACCCGCTCAATATAGTTAACGTTGGCCAGAACGTCCCGGGCGGTAGCCTCGCTGACGCCGGCACCGACAGCCCTGGCCTCGAGGGATTGTTTGCACTCGGCAAATTGCTCGTCGGTCATGACCGGTATGCTCTGGCCCTGAGCGCCAAAGGCCAGGGCCGACAGTGACAGGGCAGCCAGGGTACGGCGGATGTTCGGCCGTGTAATCAGATGAGCCACAGTAAACCTCTCGGGACGAAGGTAAGCGATCGATGTCGCCATGTTAGCCTGTTTTCCAGCCGGGAAAACACTGCCTGAGGGCCAGGTGTGTGACAATTCTTTAATGCCTGATGGCATCTGTCGTGTTTGTCGTCTTTTTGTTGCGGGTGGGTCACGCTGAGCCCGTGATGTTCTATAGTTTACGGATGCACGCAAGCCCGGAGTGGATGGTTTTATGGCAACACTGAAAGCGCTGGTGGTGGACGACGCCAGTTTTGTAAGGGATCTGGTAAAGCGCACCGTACGCCAGCGATTCCCGGTGATCGAGACTACCGACGCCCAGAATGGTCGCCGGGCCCAGTCGCTGATGTCCCGGAGCAATTTTGATCTGGTTCTGTGTGACTGGGAAATGCCCGAGATGTCCGGGCTGGAACTGCTGCAGTGGATGCGCCAGCAGCCTCAGTACGAGAAAGTGCCATTCATCATGATTACCAGCCGGGGCGATAAGGACCATGTGATTGAGGCGGTCAAGGAAGGGGTGTCCGAGTACCTGGGCAAGCCGTTCAGTCCCGAAGGGTTGAGCAAGAAGATTATCAAGGTTATGGGGCGGCGCCTGAAAGACGCCATGGAGAGAGGCGGCAAATCCATGGAGGGGCCGGCGGATGCCTTCAAGGAATCCGCGGCGCTGCTAACCCAGAAACGGGATGCTCCGGAGCCTCGAAAAGACCCGGCCGCTGCTGCCGCGGAACAGGACAACCCGCTGTTGGCGGGGGGGCGGCGAGAAGCCTCGTCCAGACCGGCTGCTCGCGGGCCCATGAGCCTGGCCTCGGTCAGGTTTTCCGACAGCACGCTGAAATCTGTGGTGAAAGACGTCAACTTGACGGAAGTTCGGGTGATTGCCAAGCGGGACCAGGAGTTTCCCGGCATTCTGGATCAGGCGGTGGTGGATATTGATATTGGCGACGGGCAGATGGCTCGGCTGAATGGCTATGTGCACCAGTTGCAGGCAGTCGATAAACGCCAGGATACCGACTTTGTCAGCGTCACCATCCGGTTTGTCGATGAGGACCCGAAAAAACTGGAAGATCTGTCACGGTTTGTGGCGCGGTTCCGCGCCGGCAGGTAGTCGCTCGCGCATCCTGGTGTCTGGCGAATCAGCTGTCGTTGGTTTCCGGAACCCGCTCCACCAGTCGTTCCCGGGGGAAATGACAAATAAATTCGCTGCCTTCGCCAACCTTACTGCGAATCTCGAGATTGCCGTCGTGATTGATCAGTACATGCTTGACGATGGCCAGCCCCAGGCCAGTACCGCCAGTATCTTTGTGTCGGCTCGGGTCTGCCCGGTAAAAGCGCTCGGTCAGTCGGGGAATATGAACCGGGTCAATGCCGATACCTGTGTCCTTTACCCGCAGGTGCGCGCCGTCCCGGTTGGTACTCCAGGAGACTTCGATGCTGCCGTTGGCCGGGGTGTATTTCACGGCATTGAAAATCAGGTTTGAAAAGGCACTTCTGAGCTGACTCTCATCGCCCCGTAACAGCCGGTGGTCGGTGACCTCTACCAGAATTTTGTGATTTCTGTCGCCACTGAGCGCCCTGGCATCGTGGCAGATTTGATTGATTAGATGTTCGACATCGGTCAGGGCATCGTCGCCGGTGTGTTCTCCGGTTTCAATCTTTGACAGCAGGATCAAGTCGGTTATCAGGGCTTCCATGCGTGAGGACTGCGCCGCCATGGTGTTGATGGCCCGTCGCCACTTCGGGGGCAGTTCGTCACCGTGATCAACCAGGGTTTCCAGATAACCGCTGATGACGGTCAGGGGGGTGCGCATTTCATGGGAAACGTTGCCGACAAAATCCCTGCGCATCTGTTCCAGTTGATAAAGCCGGGTGACGTCCTTGGCGACGATCAGCCGGTCGTCATCGCCGAACAGGCTGATCTGTATCTGCAGGTGGATGTGGGGCCGGGCAGGCGAGTGAATTTCCAGCGGCTCCCGGTAATCCCGGGCGTCGAAGTAGGCTTTGAAGGCCGGTGTGCGAATCAGGTTGTGGATGTATTGCCCCTGGTCGGTGCTGCGCCTGAAACCGAGCAGGTATTCCGCTGAGCCGTTCCACCACTCCATGGCGCCCCGGGCGTCGGTCATGATGACCCCGTCGCGCATGGCGTTGGTGGATTCCTGCACTCGGTTGATCCGGGCACGCAGCCGGTCCTGGGTTAGCAGGTGGCCCTGGTGAAGTTTGTGCAGGTTGTCAAAGATGTCACCCCACAGGCCGATACTTTTGGGTGGCTCGCCGGTGGCGCTGGGGTTGGCCAGCCATTGGTAGAGGTGGCGTGCCTGGCCCAGCGTCCACCAGAGGTAGGCCATCAGTCCCGCAAGCAGGCCATACAATGGGTAGCCGAAATACCAGCCCACCAGGGTGGTGCCAGCAAGGCCGGCGATGATCAGCCGCAGATATCTTGACCAGTTGTGTTGCATCAAAGTCTGCCTTGTTGTGTGTCCGGCGCTGATGCGTGACGGCCGGTATGGATCAGGCGGCTCGTGTTGAGAAGCGGTATCCGGTGCCCCGTACCGTCTGAATCAGGTGATCGTACTTGTCGCCGAGCGCCTTGCGCAAGCGCCGTATGTGCACGTCAACGGTGCGTTCTTCAACATACACATTGCCGCCCCAGACCTGGTCCAGCAACTGGGAGCGGGTATACACCCGTTCCTGGTGAGTCATGAAAAACTGCAACAGCCGGTATTCGGTGGGTCCCATGGTCAGTGCGCCCTCAGGGGAAGTGACCCGGTGGCCGACCGGGTCCAGGGTCAGGCCTTCCACTTCAATGGGGCTGTCAACGCCGGCCGGCGTTGCCCGGCGGAGCACGGCCTTCAGACGTGCCACCAGTTCCCTGGGGCTGAAGGGCTTGGTGATGTAATCGTCGGCACCCACTTCAAGGCCCTGGATCTTGTTGTCTTCCTCAACCTTGGCGGTCAGCATGATGATCGGAATATCCGCCGTGGCCTCTTCTTTTTTCAGCCTTCGGGCCAGTTCAACCCCGCTGGTGCCAGGCAGCATCCAATCCAGAAGAATCAGGTCGGGCTGTTTATCAACGATCAGGGCATGCGCTTCTCGGGCATCCGCTGCCTCCAGGTAGTCATAATCAGCCATTTCGAGCGCGACCGCGATCATCTCGCGGATAGGTGCTTCGTCATCGACGATCAGGACAGTTTTTCCAGTCATGAGCATTAACCTGTGTCAGACCCTGGGAGCAATAATTGCTCCCCAGTAATGTTGCTGAGTCATTACAACGCGTCTTTGTTACAAGTATATGACATGGTTGGATGGTCAGATCATCAAATCCAGCGCCAGGCCGGCGAACACTGCAAAGCCCGCCCAGTTATTGTTGAGAAAGGCCTTGAAGCAGCCGTCCCGGGAGCGCTCCCGTGCCAGGTATTGTTGGTAGACAAACAGGCTGGCCATGGCGACCACTCCCAGATAATAGAAGCTGCCAAGTTCGGCCTGGTTGCCCACCATGATCAGGATGATAATCACCATCGCCTGCAAGCTACCGATAATGGCCCGGTCGGCCTCTCCAAACAGGATGGCGGTCGATTTGATGCCTACCTTGACGTCATCATCCCGGTCAACCATGGCGTAGAGAGTGTCGTAGGCGACGGTCCAGAGCACGTTGGCGGTGAACAGCAGCCAGGTGAGCTGGCTCAGTTCATTGGCCTCGGCGGCCCAGGCCATGGGGATGGCCCAGGAGAAAGCGGCGCCCAGGAACAGCTGGGGCAGGTGGGTATAGCGCTTCATGAACGGATAAATGAAGGCCAGCAGGGCACCGCCGAATGACAGGTACAGGGTCAGCGAGTTGGTGAACAGCACGACCATCAGGAACGACACCAGGCACAGGCCGGCAAACAGGGCGACGGCTTCCCAGGCCCGGATGCGGCCAGTGGTCAGGGGGCGGTCTTTGGTGCGTTTGACATGGCGGTCCCAGTCCCGGTCAGCGAAGTCGTTAATGGCACAGCCTGCCGCCCGCATGAAGAACACGCCCAGGGTGAAGATCACAATGTTGGCCAGGGACGGCATTCCGCCCGCGGCAAGCCAGAGAGCCCACCAGGTGGGCCAGAGTAACAGCAGGCTGCCAATAGGTCGGTCGATTCGCAGCAGCTTCGCGTAGTCGGCCAGACGGCTCTGGACGTGTTCTGGCAGGGCGTTCTGCAGCATGGCAAGGATCTTCCATCGGTCGGGTGCGTGGGCAGTGGCTGATTATAGCCAGCCTGGCGGCGCCGGTTAAACCCGCGTTTACCGTTGGTAGAGTGTTGGCAGCAGGTACTCGCCCACCATCAGGGCCTCGTTGCCTCGGTGAAACAGGGAGCGCCGGGCCAATTGTGGTTGCTGGTCATCGGTGTTCTGGCATAGTCCGGTTTCCAATGGGCCGCGCAGCCATTCAGGACGGCTGAAGAGATAGGCACCAAGAGGCTTGTTGCCAAGGTTGCGAAGGCGTCGGCCCTTGCCTTCGAGGCAGGCCAGGGGAATGACGGTGCGGGCAAGAACCCAGGGTTGGCTATCGCCGCACAGGCGTACTTCCCTGATCCAGGCCCGCTGCCGGGGCGCGAGGCCGAGGCGCCGTGCTTCCTCAAGTGTTGGCACGGCGAAGCCCTCGTTGCAGACTTCCACGTGAAAGCGGTAACGGCACTGTTGTTGGAGCGCCCGGGTAAACGAGCCCTCCACCTGGAGCCAGTGCCGGGCCGGGCCGTGCACCGCCGGATTGTGAAGCCCGGCGGCAGCAAGAGAACGGTACCAGCGCGTGGGGGGAATGATCGGCCCGTTGCGGTGGTCAGAGTCCTTTGACGGCATAGATTCCGGGCGCGTTGCGCCAGTATCCCTTGTAGTCCATGCCATAACCGAACAGGAATCGGTCTTCGACATACAGGCCGGTGAAGTCTGCTTTCAGGCCAGGGCGGGCCTTGCGATCGTGCTCCTTGTCGACCAGAACTGCGGTCAGGACTTCTTGGGCACCATGAGCCAGGCAGTAATCCGCAATGGCGCAGAGGGTCGTACCCTCGTCGAGGATATCGTCGACAATCAATACCGTGCGGCCTTTCATGTCGGCCTCAGGCTGGAGCTTCCATTCCAGGATGCCGCCAGTGGTTTCCTGGCGGTAGCGGGTTGCGTGCAGGTACTCCGCCTGGACCGGGAACAGAAGCCTGGGCAGCAGTTGCCCGGTCAGTATAAGACCGCCGTTCATCACACAGAACAGCAGTGGGTTGCTGTCTTTAAGGCGCTCGGTAATGGCAGTGGCCATTGTGTCGATGGCGGCACTCACCTGCTGCTCATTCACCAGGCAGTCGGCTTCGGCCATGACCTGGTTCATGTCGGCGACGGTATCGGTCATAACGGTCGGATCCTGTCGTAAAACCGGCGATTATACCGAAGTGGGGCCATTGAAGGGAGGGGGTGGCGCCCGGTAGCTATCTGTAGTTACTGCTATTGGCACAAATATACCGGGATGAGCGTCCGTGCTGGCATTGGTCATCGGCAATGGTACGAGTATTATGGCCCTTTGCGGTTGTCTGGCCTGTCCGGACAAATCTTTAAAGTGATGCTTGATTGTTGCATTGTCAGACAATAATATTCCGCCAACATTGATGGGAGAGATAGCATGAAGAAGTGGCAGTGTGTGGTTTGTGGCCTGATCTACGATGAGGCCGAGGGTTGGCCGGAAGATGGAATCGAGCCGGGTACAAAATGGGAAGACGTGCCCGAGGATTGGGTTTGCCCGGATTGCGGCGTTGGCAAAGAAGACTTCGAGATGATCGAAATCGGCTGATAAACGGAGCAGATGAATGACCAACCAGGCACCGATTGTGATTGTAGGCACCGGGTTGTCGGGCTACTCGCTGGTACGCGAATTCCGCAAGCTGGACAAAGACACCCCGATCGTTATGGTCACCGCCGATGATGGCGTCAGCTATTCCAAGCCGATGCTGTCTACCGGGTTTACCAAAGATAAAGACGCCCAGGGGCTGGCCCAGGCCGACACCGAAGCCATGGCTGAGCAGCTTGGGGTGGAAGTACGCACCTACACCACGGTGACCGGTATAGACACCGGCAAGCACGAGTTGATCCTGGGTGATGAACGGCTAGGTTACAGCAAGCTGGTGCTGGCCTGGGGGGCTGACGTGATCCGCCTTGGTCTGGCTGGTAATGGCCTGGACCGTGTGTACTCCATTAACGACCTGCTGGACTACCGGGCATTCCGCAAAGCGCTGGAAGGCGGTAAGCGGGTAGCGATCATGGGGGCCGGGCTGATTGGTTGTGAGTTTGCCAACGATCTTCGCAATGGTGGTTATGAGGTCGACGTGATTGCACCGGACGCCACGGTGATGCCCAGTCTGTTGCCGGAGCCCGCCGCTGAGGCTGTTCGCCATGAGCTGACGGAGCTTGGGGTTCGTTTCCACCTGGGAACCGTTGTCGAGCGGGTTGATGAGGACGGAGACGGCGTCCGGCTGACGCTGGGTAACGGTGAAACACTGCAGGCCGACCTGGTGATTTCAGCGGTTGGTTTGCGGCCGCGAACCGAGCTGGCGAAAGCCGCGGGGCTGGACACCGGGCGGGGCATACAGGTGAACCGTGCGCTGGAAACCTCGGCAGAGGATGTCTATGCCCTGGGCGACTGCGCTGAAGTGGACGGCCAGGTGCTGCTGTATGTACTGCCGTTGATGGCCTGCGCCCGTGCTCTGGCGAAAACCCTTACGGGCGAACGCACCGAGGTCCGCTATGGCACCATGCCAATCATGGTCAAGACACCTTGCTGCCCGACAGCCGTGTGCCCGCCACCGATCGGCGCCGAAGGGAACTGGCAGATTGAACAGGAAGCATCAGACGTGAAAGCGTTGTTCAAGTCGCCTGCCGGTGAAACACTCGGTTTTGCGGTGACCGGACGGTTTGCCGTTGAAAAACAGGCGCTGGCGCGGGAAGTGCCGCCTCTTCACCAGGATTGACCAGCCTGCCATCGGGGCCATCCGGCCCCGATATTCTTCCTTGCCTTGTTGTTGTCGTTGCGAAATTTTGCTGTCTGGGGTAGAAAACCCGTTCGTGAGCTAACAAAACACAGGAGCAGGCATGCTAGAGGTAACCCGTAAGCTGGTGGAGCTGTTGGACTTGTCCCCCATCGGTGATGATCATTTTCAGGGTGAAAGCGAAGACCTGGGATTCCCCCATGTGTTTGGTGGTCAGGTGCTGGGGCAGGCCCTGATGGCAGCCAGTCGCACCGTCGAGGACCGGCTGTGCCATTCGTTGCATGCCTATTTTCTGCGCCCGGGCAACCACAGCATGCCGATTGATTATGAGGTGCAGAGGGTGCGTGATGGCGGCACCTTCTCGGTGCGTCGTGTGATTGCCCGCCAGGATGGCAAGGAAATTCTGACCGGCTCCATGTCGTTCCAGGTGACCGAACCGGGGCTGGATCACCAGTTGGAGATGCCTGAGGCACCAGAACCTGAGTCACTGCGTTCCGAGCAGGACTGGGGCAAGATGATCGCAGAAAAGTTACCGGAAAAACTGCGGGATGTGATGACCAAGGATCGTCCGATTGAAATCCGCCCGGTCAATCCAATGAATCCGTTCAAGCCAGAGAAACGCCCGCCCCATCGGCAGAACTGGTTCCGGGCGGCTGGGCCCCTTCCGGACGATCCCGTGTTGCACCGGTGCCTGTTGACCTACGCCTCCGATTTCACCTTTCTCGGTACGTCGCTGAACCCCCATGGCCGAACGTTTATGAGCAAGGGGATGCAGGTGGCCAGCCTGGACCACGCTATCTGGTTCCACCGGGATTTTCGCATGGACGACTGGCTGCTGTATGACAAGGACAGCCCCAGCGCGTCCGGTGCGCGGGGGTTTAATCGGGGCAACTTCTTTACCCGGGACGGCGTGCTGGTGGCGTCAACGACTCAGGAAGCGCTGATTCGCGAGCGCCTGGGCTGACCAGACATCCAGTCAATCATCCCGTCAAAGGGCAGCGGCCTGGTCAGAATGTACCCCTGAATCAGGTCGCAGCCCATGTCTTCCAGCAGGCGCAGCGTTTCGTCATCCTCAACCCCCTCCGCAACCACCGTGTAGCCCAGGCTGTGACACATATCGATGGTGGTCCGCACGATCACCCGGTCTTCCTCCCGATGCGACAGTTCGGTAATCAGTGACCGGTCGATTTTGATCTCACTGGCCGGCAGCTGTTTGATGTACGACAGTGAAGAGTACCCGGAGCCGAAGTCGTCGATGGACAGGGGGATGCCCGCCGCGTTCAGGGCATTGAGTGCTTTCAGAGAGTTCACAGGGTCTTGCATCATCGAGGTTTCCGTTACCTCAAAGGTAATGGCACCCATATGGGCATGAAAGCTCTGCATCAGGCGCTGAACGAATACCGCGAAATCCGGCTCCCGGAGGTTGTTGGGCGAGATATTAACCGCTATGCCTGCGTCGAAGCCCAGCTCCAGCAACCGGCTGCGCATGTGTAGGGCTTCCTGCAGTACCCAGCGGGTCAGGGGTTTGATCAGTCCGCTTTGCTCCGCCAGGGCAATGAGCTCGTCCGGTGCGACCGGTTGTTCGCGGTCTGGCCAGCGGATCAGGGCTTCATATCCGACGATCTGGCCGGACTTGAGCGACAACTTGGGTTGTAGATACAGCGCCAGCGTGTTGTTGTCGATGGCGTGTCGGAGCTCAGATACCAGAGTCAGTCGTTCTGCACTGTAGGAATCCCGGGACGGCTTATAGTAGGCAATCCCCCGGTCCCGGGCACGGTCAGAGCCTTCGGCAATCACGGCGCGACGGATCAGGGTGTTGGCGTCTGTACCGTGTTCGGGATAGATCGCGACCCCGAGTTGCGGCGCCAATGGTACCTGCATACCCAGGAAATCCACCGGGTAACGGACTTCCTCAATGCTGCGAAGCACAGCCCTGGTGGCAGCTTCCGCTTCGCTGGCATCAACCAGAAAGGCAAAGGTTTGTGGATCCAGGCTGGCTACATAAAAGTTGCGGAGGTCGCTCTGCTCAAGGGCAATGGCACCGGGAACATCCCGAATCACCGCATTGTAGTGTTTGGAGGCCAGTTCCAGGATGCGATCGCTGTTGCGGTGGCCCAGGGTCTTGGTCACTGAGTTCAGGTTGTTAAGATGAATAATCACCACACCATAGCGTTTGCGGTCATTCGAGTGGGTGAGCTCACTCAGTTTCATTTCAAAGCTGCTGCGATTGGGCAGGCCGGTCAGTGGGTGGTGCAGGGCCTGGTCCATCAGCCGCAGCTCTGCCGATCTCCGGGCCTCCAGTGCCCGCAACTCGGCTTCCTGGGCCAGTACTTTGTCCTGGCGTTCCCGGTAAATACGCACGGCCAGTGCCAGGCTCAATAGAATGGCCTCCAGAGCAGAGCCTATCTGCATGCCGTAAGCGGTGATGAAGTTGTTGGGGATAAGGCCATACTTGTTGGCCGCAGTAATGGCACTGCCCAGCGTAAGTGCCCCCCAGGCCAGGGTGTAGTAGACCGCCTGGGGATTGCCGCGAACCCATTGGAGCGGTCCCACTACCGTCAGGAGCAGGCAGCTGGGAATGGCAAGCGCGACGGTCAGGCGGCTGCCGGTGCTGTAGTCGGTGAAAAAGGTGAGCGCTGCCACCAGTACATTGAGCGCAATGGTAAACAGAATCAGCCGGTCCAGCACCGGACTGGATCGCTTGAGTCTCAGGAACGAGCGTGAGAACAGCAGAGTGAAGACCATGGCAAAGGGCACGGTCAATAACATGGCGCGGTTCTGTATCTCTGGGACGTCTGGCCAGAGCAGTTGATAAGTAACGCCGTTAAGGCTTCCAACCAGGATCAGGTAACCGAAGGTGGACAGAACATAGAGCAGATAGACCGGCTCCCGTAATGCCAGAAACACAAACAGGTTAAAGCAGATAACGGTGATCAGAATGCCATAGTAACCGGCGTGCAGCTGGCTTTCGACAGAGGCCTTTTCAAAGTAGCTGCGGCTGTTCCAGAGCTTCAGGGGAATCTGCATGGCGCCCTGGGTCTCTACCCTCAGCAGGATCTGGTAATTGGCGTCAGGCTGAAGCTGAAACGGAAACAGGAAGTGAGGGTGTTGAACCGGTCGCTCCCGGAAGGGTTTCTGGTCGCCCGTGCTTTCATGGTGAACAATGTTGCTATCCCGGATCAGGTAAAAGTCGACATGATCCAGTTGCGGGTAGCTGATTTCCAGAAGGGTGATGAGTTCCGGGTTGCTGACCGGAAAGCGAAGCCAGATATGGTCTCGAATGTAGCCGAAATTGGGAGTTTTCTCCGGCAATACCTGCCACTCGACTGAGGCCATTGCTTGTTGGGGCGTGAGCTGAACGCCCGGCGTCAGGCGCAGATACTCCATCTCCGGGATATAGGAGACGCTTGCCGGCTGCGCCTGAAGCGGCAGAGTTATCACCAGAAACAGCAGGGCCAGTAGCTTAGCCGGGTTCATCAGAGTCACAGGTTACCGTTATTGTCATTATCCTGACGAGTATGGCCTGTCGCTGAAGGCGGCTCAAGCATCACAGGCCGTAGATTTGGTAACTTGTGTAAAGATTGGTCAAATCCCGTTAACCCAGTTTTTTGCCCAGGGCACGGCTTCGGTTTCCGGTTCCATGGTTTCCAGAGCGTCAACTCTCAGGGAATCGCCTACCTTGCGGGCACCGGTTTCGTAAAACGCTTCTTCGATCAAATTGCCGGCACCGCAGAAAGTGTCTCCGTATGAGCTGTCACCCAGCACAATCACGCCGAAAGGCCGGCCGGGCTGCTGAGGCAGTTGTTCCCGGAGGCCAAGGTAAAAAGGCAGCAGGTTGGCCGGTATCTCGCCCTGCCCGGTGGTGGAGGTGCAAACCAGGAGGGCGTCGTCATTATCGGTGATGTCATCAACCTGAGGGTTTTCCAGCACGACCACCTGGTGCCCGTCGGCTTCCAGTTCCTCGCGAATCTTGCGGGCGGTCAGCAGGGCACCACCATAGACACTGCCCACCAGAACTCGAATTGCTGCCATGTCGCTACCTCTGCGTTATCGTAACTTCGGCCCCATGGCCAACCGGGGCTGATCATAACGATGGTGTCCCGCAGGCTCAAGCCCGGGTTTCTGTTGGCTCCGTGGTGCTCTGGCTTCGTACCCGGGGGGCGATACGGTTCCTGCCCGCATCTTTGGCGTTGTACAACTGGATATCAGCCTGTTTTAGTAGCTCAGTTACTGAACCCGCCTTGGAAATGGAACAGACTCCGGCACTGATGGTGACCGGCAGGGTCTCGCCCTGATACTGGAACTGTGTACTGGCCACCTCCGCTCGAAGCCGCTCGGCCAGGGCCAGGGCCTGCAGCAGGCTGGTGTCTGGCAGCAGCAGGAGAAATTCTTCCCCGCCCCAGCGGGCCGCCAGGTCGGATTGCCGCACCACAGTATGGGTAAGGTCGGCGAACTGACGGAGCACCGAGTCGCCAGCGTTGTGGCCATGGTCGTCGTTGATGCGCTTGAACAGGTCCAGGTCAATCAGCACTACAGAGAAATGGTGGCCAGCGCGTTTGAAACGGGAGAACTCGGTATCCAGCCGGTTCTGCATTTCCCGACGGTTGGCCAGTCCGGTCAGCTCGTCGGTACGGGCTGCACGTTCATGGGTTTTGGCCAGCGCCAGGAGTCTGCCCCTGGCCCTCAGGCGCCCCGCCTCCAGGACAAAGCAGAAAATGGATTCGAATGTGAGAGTGGCGAAAAACCGGATCTTGAAATCGGTGGAGTATTCCGCGGTCACCAGCGGCAAACCGGGAAACTGGAAAACAATGACCGCCAACAGATAGCAGAACAGCAGGATGGCAGTCCCGCCTTTCAGACTTGTCAGGTAAAAAAGCAGTGGTGGGAAGACATAGAACCACAAAGGTCCGGTGTTGCCCTCGCCGCCTGAAGCCAGAAGATAGGCAAATAGCAGTCCCACAGTGATCAGCAGACCGGCTTTCTGCACTGCGCGATCCCGCTTCCAGGCGTACCAGATCATGTTGAACACGACGGGAACAATAAACAGCCAGAGTACCCAGGCATGAACCGGGTGCTCCGCGTACCAGGCTTTGGTGCCAATACCCGCCAGAAACAACGCAGCCATCACCGACAGGCCATTTAACAATCGGGAAATCTGCCGCTCTTCCTGTTCTCCGGAAGTGAGGTGATCAGCTGTAGCTTCATGAATCATGGCGGTTCTTATCATTTTTTTGGCGCTCATTTAAGAAGTATGCGCCAATTTATGTAGCATTTGCAGTCCCTCTTTACGGGAATGTGACGCCTGCCTTGCGTGTCAGTTTTGTTTCAATTTTATGGCAAAAATTTTATAGTTTGCCCCCCGTGGCAAGACTGCCCGATGTCCATTCAGCTCACAAGAGATGACATTGCTTATGGCCCGTTCCAGCAATTTTCTGGATACCCTGCTCACCAGCCCCGCCACGGAACGGTATCGGGTCGGTCTGAGTGTTCTGTTCCTGCTTATCGTCTGGCTTGTGGTTGGCTCCTTTAGCCAGGGCTTGCCCAATAATATGCTGTTGATGGCGGCGGCCGTGATTGGCGGTTACATGGCCATCAACATTGGCGCCAATGATGTTGCCAATAACGTGGGCCCGGCCGTTGGCTCTGGTGCCCTGTCGCTTGGTGCTGCGGTTTTGCTGGCGGCGGTGTTTGAAGCCGGTGGCGCGATCATTGCCGGTGGCGACGTGGTCTCTACCATCAAGGGTGGCATCATTGATCCCACCAGTCTTGATGATCCGCGCGCCTTTGTCTGGCTGATGACCGCTGCTCTGCTCGCAGGCGCCCTGTGGTTGAACCTGGCTACCTGGATGGGCGCGCCGGTATCTACCACCCATTCAATTGTTGGGGGTGTTCTCGGGGCCGGTATTGCCGCTGGCGGCTGGGCCATTGCCGACTGGTCGGTGATGGGCAAGATCGCTGCGAGTTGGGTGATTTCCCCGGTACTGGGTGGCGCCCTGGCGGCCTTGTTCCTGTTTGTGATCAAAAAGACCGTGCTGTACCAGAAGAACCTGGTGTCAGCGGCCCGCACCTTTGTGCCCTGGCTGGTGGCCATCATGGCGTGGGCCTTCGGCACTTATCTGATGATCAAAGGTGTGAGCAAGCTGGTGAAGCTGGACTTCACCCAGTCCGCCTTGATTGGTCTGGCATTGGCGGCAGTGGTGTTTTTCGCCATGAGAACCCTGGTTGGCCGCAAGGCGGCGACGATGGAGAACAGCACCGATGGTGTGAATATGCTGTTCACCTGGCCGCTGATTTTCGCAGCAGCACTCCTGAGCTTTGCCCACGGCGCCAACGACGTGGCCAATGCCATTGGTCCGCTGGCGGCCATTAATGATGCCATCCAGGCCGGTGGCGGTGTGGTCACCTCGGCCAGCATCCCGCTTTGGGTGATGTTGGTCGGTGCTCTGGGTCTTGCGGTGGGCTTGATGCTGTTTGGCCCACGCCTGATCAAGACGGTCGGCAGCGAAATCACCGAGCTGGATAAAACCCGTGCGTTCTGTATTGCCTTGTCTGCAGCACTCACCGTTATCCTTGCTTCCCAGTTGGGGCTGCCGGTCAGCTCCACCCATATTGCCATTGGTGGCGTATTCGGGGTTGGTTTCCTGCGGGAATACCTCAAATCCAACTATGCCACCCAGTTGCACAAGATTATGGAGCACCATGATCCGGCGGAGCAGGAGCGACTGAAGCCGTTCCTGGATGATTTCCGCAATGCCTCTGTCGAGGAAATGGAGAATCTGCTGAAGCAGGCCAAGAAAAAGAAGGATCAGGTGCCGCTGTCCAAGTCTGAACGCAAGCGCCTGAAGAAGATCTACAAGGAAGAAATGGTCAAGCGCTCGCACCTGTTCCGGATTGCTGCGGCGTGGATCATCACTGTGCCGGCTTCTGCCCTGATGGCGGCGTTCCTGTTCTTCGCCCTGCGTGGTTTGATGATCTGACGGTTTATGCGGGGCTGGTTACCGCCCCGCGGATTGGCCATACTATGGACATCAGGCCCCGAGCGGGCCGCATTGCTTTAACGCTATCCATAATCGGGGAGTCAGGAATGAGTTCATCTTCCGAGAGCCGTCAGGCCAAGATGATTGAAGAGTTGCGGGTGTTCATCAAGAAGGTGATGAGCGAGCCGACCATTGCGGTTAAATCCATGGATATTGCCCGTAAGTACAAGGGGCAGCCGAATTCCGATGAGTTGATCGCCCGCGAGATCAGTGCCAACACCACCATCCGGATTCCGGAGAACTGGAGTGAGGCAGATAAGATGTTTCTGGAGATCCTGCACGAGGTGCTGGATGACGAAGAGGCGCTTTACTGATTCTGGTTTTGGCTTCGGGCTTCGGAGTAAGTTCGTTTTCGGAGTAGGTTGGGGCTTGTGGGAGCCCTTTCCAAAACACGCTGTGAATACTTCCCTGTACGCTCTGCTCCGCCATCCATGGCTCCGCAAGGTTTTGGAAAGGGCTCCCACAAGCCCCGCCCCGCAGCCTTCCGTGGTATCGATTCGTTTCGCAGAACTTTGAAAGGACTTCCGCGGCCCGGTCTGAAGTAAGTTGGGCCACCTTCGGCTTCTTTTATGCTTGCTTTGCCTCTTTGCGATTCTGCGTTAAAACGGCCGCTGCCATCTGATGCAGGATTTCAATCTCATCGGCAATGCCGTCTTCCTTCGATAACTCCCGTTGTTCTTTCAGTATGTCTTCCAGAATGTCCGGTGTTGTTAACGGGTTGGCGAGGACCACTCGGAAGACGATGCACGGGAAGTGGTAGTAGCGGGCAGGCTCCAGTCGGGTTCGGGAGACGAATGCCTTGCCCCGCTCCCGCTGGGTTTTCTGGATGAATTTGGTGATTCGGTTCAGGCAGGTGTTCATTTTCTCTGCCTGTAGTTCGTCGGCCATGGCCAGTGCCTGACGTACGTCTTCCGGGCAATAGCGGTAGGTCAGGATGTTCAGTTCCGGCCGGGTGACCAGTTCGAAATCCGGTTGTTCATCGATCATGTTGGCAAAGGTTTTGGCTTTGTCTATGCCCTGGTCGATGAGGATTTCGTAGCCTTCTCTTGCGAGGATTTTCAGGCCGGAGTGAATCAGCATGGCCATGCCCGGGCGGGAGCCTTCCAGGGTGGTGCTGCCGAGATCCCGGGAGCCTTTCCGGATGATGTACTGGGCGTGGTGTTCTACCGCGCTGGCGAGGCTGGGGTCTTTGAAGACCACCAGGCCGGCGCCCATGGGTACGTAGAGCTGTTTGTGGGCGTCGAAGGTGACCGAGTCGGCTTTTTCGATGCCGCGCAGCAGGTGTTTGTGGGTGCGGGAGAACAGGGTTGGCCCGCCCCAGGCGGCGTCGACGTGGAAGTGGGCGCCGAATTCCCGGGCGATGTCGGCCATGGCGTCCAGCGGGTCGACGTTGCCGGTTTCGGTGGTGCCGGCCACGCCGCAGATGGCCATGACTTTGATTTTCTGTTTCTGCAGTTCCAGGCATTTGTCCCGCAGGGCATCGGGCTGGATACGGTTGAATTCGTCGGTTTCCACCGGCACCAGGGCGTCGCGGCCCAGGCCGAGTACGTCGGCGGCTTTGCGCAGGGAATAGTGGCCGCGCTTGGAGACAACGATGGCGGCGCCTTCGCAGCCGTAATACCTCAGTGCCCGGAACAGGCCTTCTTCGTGCAGGCCGCGGAAGCTGCCTTCGGCGGGGAAGGCGCGGTTGCGGGCGACCCACAGGGCGGTGAGGTTGGCAACGGTGCCGCCGGAGCACATGGCGCCCAGGGCGTGCCGGGGGTCGTGCATCCATTTGCGGTAGAAGGAGCCGTCCTGCTGGTACACCAGCCGGTGAATCATGCCCAGTACCTGGCGCTCCAGCGGCGTGAAGGCCTTGGAGGTTTCGGTTTTTACCAGGTTCTGGTTCAGGGCAATCATGATTTTGGACAGCGGCAGCATGAAGTAGGGCAGTGCCGAGGTCATGTGGCCGATGAATGCCGGTGAGGCGGTGTGCACCGAGTTGGCGACCAGTTTGTCGAGCAGGAATTGGGCCTGTTCGGAGACGAATACCGGCTTTTCCGGAATCACGGAGTCGGCGAAGTTTTTTTCGACATCGCTCAGGTCGCGTTCAACGGCGACGATGTGTTCCTGGAGGAAGCCCGCCAGGTTCCGGGAGATGTTCTGGTCGATGCGGCTCAGGGTGGATTCCGGCGCCTCGGGCACCGTGAATACGCGATACATGGCCTCAACGGAGGCCTGGGCGGATTTTTTCTTTCCGGTCATAGAGCCACACACTTCTTTCAGTGGTTATCCGCAAGGTCGGTTCCGGAAACCTGGCGGACGAAGCCGGGCGTTGCCCGACACTCGTAGTATAGCCTGCGTGCTTGCAGGTCATGTATTCCCTGAGGGGCGGTAGTATAAGGCCTGAACAGGAATGACGCTATGCCTCGAGGGCCATGGGGATTTTGGCCTCTGTTGGGGTCAGAGGATTTCCCGGTGGACGTCGAGGATGGCGGCGTCGATGCGGTCCTGGATGTCTTTTTCAATCTGGTCGAGGCGCTGGGTGATTTGCTGGGCGCTGGCGCCGAGGGCGGCGATGGTCCAGGTGGCGCAGTCGAGGGCGTCGTGGTCGGCGGTTTCGGCGACGGCGAGGTCGGGTTCTTTGCCCCAGATGGCTTTCATGGCGGTGAAGGCTTTGCGTTTGGCTTTGAGGTCTTCGCAGGCGTAGAGCTGGAAGTGTAGGGTGAGGACGCCTACGTGGGGGGTGATGTCCTGGTGCTGTTGTGGGTTTTTGCCTTCTTTGAGCAGTTTTCTCAGGGCTTCTGACATGTCTGGTTTGGCTCGTTTGGTGCAGGAAGCGGTGAGGGTGGGCTGTTCAAAACACGCTGTGGATACGTCCTTGTACGCTCTGCTCCGCCATCCATGGCTCCGCAAGGTTTTGAACAGCCCACCCTCACCGCTTCCCGAACGGTATACGGGGAGTCGCTTCAGCCGGTTGCCCTGGCTTTCGGGACGGGCTGTCTGGGTTTCCCCTAGCCTACTACAGGCGTCCCCCGTTTGATAATCGCCGCCGGGTTGGTGCCGGAGGGCAGGTTGCCGTAGTTCATGCCGCCGCTGGATTGCAGTCTTGAGGCGCAGAAGGCGTCTGCGACGTTTTTATCGCCAAAGCGCAGCAGCAGGGAGCCTTGCATGGTCAGGGCCATGCGGTCGACGAGGTTGCGGGCCCGGTACTGGAAGTCGCTGATGTCGGCGAAGTCGTGCTGGAGCTGGGCCAGGAACTGGTCGAAGCGGCGGTCGGTGCCACGGGCTTCGGCGGCTTCTTTGAAGAAGGCGTCCAGGGTTTCGGGTTCTTTCTGCAGGGCGCGGAGGGTGTCGAGGCATTGGACGTTGCCGCTGCCTTCCCAGATGGCGTTGACCGGAGACTCCCGGAACAGTCGGGGCATGATGCAGTCTTCCATCACGCCGCTGCCGCCGATGCATTCCATGGCTTCGTAGGCGTGGTTGGGGGTGCGTTTGCAGATCCAGTATTTGCCTACGGGGGTGGCCAGGCGGGCCAGCAGGCGTTCGTGTTCGTTGTTCTGGTTGTCCATCGCCCGGGCTACGCGCATGGTGTAGGCGAGGGCGGCTTCGTTTTCGATGATCAGGTCGGCCAGGACGTTCTGCATCAGCGGCTGGTCGCTGAGGGTTGCGCCGAAGGCGCTGCGGTTGTGGCAGTGGTGGCTGGCCTGGGCGACGGCCTGGCGCATGCCGGCGGCGCTGCCGATCATGCAGTCGAAGCGGGTCATGGCGACCATTTCAATGATGGTTCTGACGCCGCGCCCTTCTTCACCGACCATCCACGCCAGGGCGCCGCGGATTTCCACTTCGCTGGAGGCGTTGGCAACGTTGCCCATTTTGTTTTTCAGCTGCTGTACCTGCCAGGGGTTCTTTGTGCCGTCCGGGCGCCATCTAGGCATCAGGAAGCAGGACAGGCCGCTGGTGGTCTGGGCCAGGACCAGGAAAGCGTCGCACATGGGGGCAGAGACAAACCATTTGTGGCCGACCAGTTCGTAGGGCTGGCCCGGGCCTTCCTGGCCTGTCGGGTAGGCCACGGTGGTGTTGGCACGTACGTCACTGCCGCCCTGTTTCTCGGTCATGGCCATGCCGATGGTCACGGAGGTTTTGTCGGTGTCTGGTACGTTGCGGCTGTCGTATTCGTTGGCCAGGATTTTCGGGGCCCAGAGTTTGGCCAGGTCTGGCTGGTTCTGGATCGACGGGATGGCCGCGAAGGTCATGGTGATCGGGCAGCAATGGGCCGCTTCTACCTGGGAGTGCAGGTAGTATTTGGCGGCGCGGGCGACGTGGGCGCCCTTGCCGGGGTTGGTCCAGGGCGAGCTGTGCAGGCCGTTCTCCAGGGCCACGCGCATGAGTTCGTGGTAGGCCGGGTGGAAGGTCACCTCATCTACCCGGTGGCCGTAGCGATCGTGGGTGCGGAAGGAGGGTTTGTTGGCGTTGGCCTGGTTGCCCAGGTCAATGGTATCCGCCTGGCCGGCCCAGGCGCCAAACTGACTCAGGTCGTCGTTGGCGAAGCCGGCGCCCTCTCGCAGTACCGCCTCCCGCAGCGCGGTGTCCTGTTCGTAGAGGTTGTAGTTCTCCAGCGGTCGTGGCTGGTTGATCACCTCGTGGGTGGCCGACAGGTAGCGGTTGTCGGCGGTGGACTCGGTCTTGCGCTGCGGGCTGTTCATGGTTAGCTCCTGGTGCCGGTCAACCCCCGTATGCAGAAGCAGACGATGGTGTTGACCAGCTCATCTTCGTTGTTGTCTTGCCCCGGCGGTATGTCTGTCTGGGTTGGTGACAGGGGCCCCACCAGGGATTCTGATATCGCGCCCACCAGGCAGGTACTGGCGAGCCGTGCGTTCTGGTTCGGTATGCAGCCTTCGGCTATGCCATCCCGGATCGCTTGTTCAAACAAGCTGGCGTAAGCCTTTCGGTAAACCAGTCGCTCTTCTTCTACCTTCGGATCCACCGGTTCGGCGATCAGGGCCCAGGCTTTCATGGGGCCTTTGAGGGCCCTCTGGGCAAATTTCCTCAAGGCGTTGTCGAGGCGTTCAACGGCGTTCCCGGATACGTTGAGCGCTTCGGCCACTTTGTCGACTTCCCGCTGGGTGGCCAACCGGAAGATTTCGGCAAAAAGGTCCTCGCGGGACTCGAAATGCCGATAGATGGTGCCAGTGGCGACGCCGGCCAGGCCGGCAATCCGGGTGATGCGGGCGCTTCGGAAGCCACCTTCAGCGACACATTCCCAGGTGCGCTCGATGATGTTCTGGCGTGCCCGGGCTTTCCGTTCGCGCATCTTTTCGGTTTCACGATAGGCCATGCCGGCTCCTTACAAGTAGTGAATCATGGTTCATTCTTTGTGTCAATTTGCAGTTGTTTGTTTTGTCATACAAGACATCTTTAAAATCATGGGCTTGAGATTGGATACAAAAAGTTACAAAAAAGTGGTTGTCAGGAAATAGCGTCGTCACCAAAACCGGATTATAAAGACGCCAAGACGGGGCCGCAGGCGGCCGGCGGTCGAGACGGGGTGCTGTCAGGCGTAGAGCCAACAGTACTTGTAGTTCTGTTTTCGTTGATGGAGAAAATACCATGAGTGAATTCGACGAAAGCAATCTGGAGCAGTCCGGTAACTGGACCAGCGACAGTGACGATAACCATTCCATTGCCGGCAGGGCACGGGTCAGGGCCCAGTTGCAGGCTGATATCGAAGCATTCCTGCAAAGTGGCGGTCGGATACAGGAGGTGGACACCACCTTCCGTGCGGACTCCCCACGCAAGGTGGAAGTAGGGTTTAACAACCGATCCATCTGATTCCCTTCGTTGGCGGGCGGCGACTGTCATTCTGAGGCAGGGCCGTCCGTTTTTTGTCACTGGATTGTCATCGGTCAACGGCACACTGGGCTCAAACCTGCAATGCGTGGCCTCTGGGGTGTATGATGTCATCACTTTCCAAAGCCATCCATATTCAGGAGGTTATCCGTGTCCAAACAGCGCCCGCCGATCTCAAGCCGAGCCTATCCGTCGACCCGTTTGCGTCGTAACCGCGCCAGTGATTTTTCCCGCCGACTGGTTCGGGAAAGTCAGCTGTCGCCTGATAACCTGATCTACCCGGTGTTTGTGCTTGAAGGCGAGAACCAGCGTGAGGCGGTGCCGTCCATGCCGGGGGTGGAGCGCCTGAGCGTCGATCTTCTGGTGGAGCAGGCTGCGGAACTGGTGGAGCTGGGCATTCCGGCGGTGGCGCTGTTTCCGGTCGTCCCTGCTGAGAGGAAGAATCTGTCTGGCTCGGGTGCCTGGGATTCGGACGGTCTGGCTCAGCGGGCGGTTCGTGCCCTGAAGAAAGCTCAGCCGGAACTGGGCGTGATCACCGACGTTGCCCTGGACCCGTTCACCACCCATGGCCAGGATGGCATTATTGATCATAACGGTTATGTGTTGAACGATGTCACCGTTGAAGCTCTGGTGAACCAGGCGTTGTCCCATGCCGATGCGGGGGCTGATGTGGTTGCCCCTTCAGATATGATGGACGGTCGCGTGGCGGCTATCCGCGATGCCCTGGAAGGTGCCGGTTATGTGAATACCCGGATTCTGGCCTACTCTGCCAAGTATGCCTCCAGCTATTACGGCCCGTTCCGGGATGCGGTCGGTTCTGCCGCCAACCTGGGCAAGGCCGACAAGGCGACGTATCAGATGGATCCGGCCAACAGTGACGAAGCCATTCATGAAGTGGCGATGGATCTGGCCGAGGGTGCCGATATGGTGATGATTAAACCGGGCATGCCTTATCTGGATATTGTGCACCGGGTGAAAACCGAACTGCAGGTGCCCACGTTTGTCTATCAGGTGAGCGGCGAGTACGCCATGCATATGGCCGCTGCGCAGAACGGCTGGCTGGATGGCGATGCGGTGATGATGGAGAGCCTGATGGCCATGCGCCGTGCCGGTGCTGACGGCATCCTGACCTATTTTGCAGTGCGCGCGGCGAGACTGATGAGGGATCGTTCGCGGGCATAGAGGGGCTTGAAGGCGCCCGAAATAACCATGGATATAAAGAGTAATGACAACCGAGAATGCGCAAACCGCAGAGATCAGTGACCAGAGTGTGCCTGCGCCGGTAGATGTACCGCCGGTGGGTGAAGACATCAATCTGGACGCCAGTGAAAACTATTTCAACCGCGAGCTGAGTCAGCTTCAGTTCAACTACCGGGTGTTGAAGCAGGCGCTGGATACCACTCATCCGCTGATCAACCGGTTGATCTTCTGCTGCATTTTCAGCAGCAACATGGACGAGTTCTTTGAAATCCGGGTGGCGGGCCTGCGCCAGCAAATGAAGTACGGTCGGGAGACCGTGGGCGTGGACGGCATGCAGCCAGACCAGGTGCTGGCGGAGATCAGCCGGGTGGCCCACGACTACATCCACGAGCAGTACGACATCATCAATAACGTGCTGATCCCCGAGCTGGAGAAAGAGAACATTCACTTTGTCCGGCGCCGTGAGTGGACGCCGGCCCAGGCAGAGTGGGTGCGGAACTACTTCGAGGAAGAGATATTACCGGTGGTCAGCCCCATCGGGCTGGACCCGTCGCACCCGTTCCCTCGCCTGGTGAACAAGAGCCTCAACTTCATCGTTGAACTTGATGGCAAAGACGCCTTCGGTCGGGAAACCGGCATGGCCATTGTGCCTGCACCCCGCTCCTTGCCTCGTCTGGTTCGGCTTCCGGATGACGTCTGTGACGGCGGCGACAACCTGGTATTTCTGTCATCGATGATCCACGCCCACGCGGACGAGTTGTTCCCGGGCATGGAAGTGAAAGGCTGTTACCAGTTCCGGTTGACCCGTAACGCTGACCTTGAGCTGGAGGACGACCTGGAAGACCTGGCGTCGGCCCTGCGCGGCGAATTGTTGAGTCGCCGGTTTGGTGACGGAGTGCGTTTGGAGGTGGCCGACAACTGCCCGGAGGAGTTGGTGCAGTTTCTGTTGCGGGAGTTCGGTCTGACCGAGCGGGATCTGTATCAGGTGCATGGGCCGGTCAACCTGACCCGTCTGATGGCCGTTGGCAGCCTGGTGGATCGCCCCGACCTGACCTATTCCAGTTTTTCACCCTCGATTCCGCGCCAGATTCGCAGCAAGGAATCCATGTTTGATGCCATCCGCAAGCGGCCCTTGCTGTTATTGCATCCCTATGAAAACTTCAGCCCGGTGGTCGACCTGCTGCGTCAGGCGGCGAAAGATCCCCATGTGCTGGCGATCCGCCAGACCCTGTACCGTACCGGAGCCGACTCCGAAATTGTCGAGGCGTTGGCGGATGCCGCCCGGCGGGGCAAGGAAGTGACCGCCGTTATCGAGCTGCGGGCCCGGTTCAGCGAAGCCGAAAACCTGGAGCTGGCAAGCCGTCTGCAGGAGGCGGGGGTTATTGTGGTATACGGCGTGGTGGGCTACAAAACCCACGCCAAGATGATCCTGATTGTGCGCCGGGAAGAAGGCCGGCTGCGCCGTTATGTGCACCTGGGTACCGGTAACTACCATGCCGGTAACGCCCGGCTGTACACCGATTACAGCTTCATGACCTGCGACGAATCCATCGGTGACGATGTCAACAAGCTGTTCCAGCAGCTGACCGGCATGGGCAAGGCGTTGAAGATCAAGAAGTTGTTTCACGCCCCCTTCACCCTGCACAATCGCCTGATCAGCCTGATAGAGCGGGAAGCCGGGCTTGGGGAGAACGGGCGCATTATCTTCAAGTTCAACGCCCTGACCGAGCCGCAGGTGATCAAAGCCCTGTACCGGGCGTCCCAGGCCGGTGCCAGTATTGATCTGATCATTCGTGGTATCTGCTGCTTGCGTCCCCAGGTGCCGGGCCTGTCAGAAAATATCCGGGTGCGGTCCATCATCGGGCGCTTTCTGGAGCATACCCGGGTATATTACTTCGGCAACAACGGCAAACCCGACGTTTACTGTTCCAGCGCCGATGGTATGGAGCGGAACCTGCTGAGCCGGGTTGAGACCGCCTTCCCGATCGAAGAGCCGGCGCTGATCGAGCGGGTGACCGAGGATCTGGATACCTATCTTTCAGATAACTGCCAGTCCTGGGTATTGCAGTCTGATGGCAGTTATCTACAGAATCAGCCAGAAGAAGGTGAGGAGCGCCTGGCTTCGCAGCTGGTGTTGCTGGACCGGTTAACCTCTAAACCGAATTAATACGCTGGCCCCGGCCAGCAGGAAATAAAAACACAACAGGATTGGAACCTTGAATCTTAAACGTTGGACCATCGCCGGCACGGCGATACTGGTAGTGGCTGGCGTAGCCCCCTGGGGCGTGGGCTATCTGACTGAGCAACATTGGCTGAATGCGACCGAGGAAGTCAACAATGCCCAGCCATTCCTGCGCATGGAAACCGATCGGTACCGGCGCGGTGTGATGAGCTCCGAAGTGTCTGGCACAGCCACCTTTCTGGACCCGGCCACGGGCGAGAGTAACCGCATAGATTTTGAGGTTCAGGTTTCTCACGGCATTACTGGCAGCCACTTGAATTTCAGACCTACGGAAGGCTGGCAGCCGGAGGGGGCAGGCTGGTTCCCCAACGACGAACCAAAACTGACACTGGAAACCCGGGTTTGGGGTTCCGCCACGCTGGAATTGCAGGCCCCTGCTATCGAGATCAGCGAGCCACACGGTGGTGGTGTTTTGCGCAGCAGCGGTGGTCTGGCACGGATTGATATTGGCCGTTTGGGTGAAAAAGCCGACATGCTGGTGGTCTGGCCGGCGGTGGTGCTGTCCGGGCCGGAGATGAATGTCACCATTGAAAACGTGCACATGGAGCAGAGCCTTGCCTGGTTATCCGGTGATATCTGGACCGGCGCCGGTGCGGTCACGATTGATGCCTTGACCATGCAGGGTCCTCAGGTGCCACCCGTGGCGTTTAACGGTATCGCCCTGAGCAGTCATAGCGAGGCAGACCGAAAAGGCGAGCGACTGGATTCCTCGATTGCCCTGGAGCTGGACTCCGTTGTCTTTGATGACGGTACCTTCGGCCCGCACCGGATAGAGTTCGCTGTAGATGGTCTTGATGTTGCCAGCTGGAATGAGTTCAGTTCGGTGATGACCGACATGCAGCTGATGGCGGCGCAGGCCGGTCAATCCCCGCAGGCGGCGTTCGAGCAGCAGATGGCCCTGATGCAGCGGTTTAACGACTCGGTTCGCGGGCTGGCGGCCGCCGGATTTTCCGCCGGCATCCGGGAGTTGAGCCTGGATACGCCAGAGGGAGCCGTACAGGGAAGCCTGGATCTGTCCCATCCCGAGTTGTCTGAGAGTGAACGGGCCAACATGCTGATGGTGATGCAGGGCTTAACCGGGGCGCTGGACTTCCGTATGCCGTTGGCCCTGGCTGAGAACTATCCGGCCGTGCGCATGCAGGTGGCACCCTTGATCAAACAGGGGTTGCTGGTGGATGCCGGCGACCAACTGGTCATGACTGGCCGCCTGCAGGATCTGGTTCTGGATATCAATGGCATCGAGATTCCGATGCCGCCACTGCTTTAATCCCTTCAGGACTTGCTGAACTTCTCTTTCAGGGCATTTGCCACTGCGGGGTCGACGAATTCGGAGATGTCGCCACCGAGCGAGGCGATTTCCCGGATCAGGGTCGACGAGATGTACGACAGGTGGTTGGCGGGTGTCAGGAACACGCTCTCCACTTCCGGGGCCAGGCGGCGGTTCATGTCGGCGAGCTGGAATTCGTACTCGAAGTCGGAGACTGCGCGCAGGCCGCGGAGTATGACGGTGGCGTTCTGTTCCCGTACGAAGTCGGCGAGCAGGTTGCTGAAGCCGGTGACGCTGACGTTCGGGAGGTGGGTGGTGGCTTGCCGGACCAGTTCGCAGCGTTCTTCGAGGTTGAGCAGGGGCTGTTTCTTCGGGTTGTAGGCAACAGCGACGACGATTTCGTCGAACATGCGGCCGGCGCGTTCTATGAGGTCGGTGTGGCCGTTGGTGATTGGGTCGAAGGTGCCTGGGTAGATGACTTTGGGCATGCACAGCTCCTTTTGTTGATGGGCCGTAGGATAGCAGGAACCGTTTACATGCTGTAGTCCGCGTGGTGTACCGGGCCTTTTGCGAATGGTGCCTTGTTTCGGTGCTGGCGCCGGTCCGGGGTGGCCTCCCGGGAGACGCTACGAGCACTTCCCTGTGTGCTTCTTTCGGGCCGTCCATGGCCCTCAAGACTCCCGGGAGGACACCCCCGACCAGCGCTACCCAACTGAGTGCAGGTCTCCCCGGAATCTCTGGGAGTTTTCCACGTTTTCATCTTATTGCAGGAGCGAAGGCTAGCCTTGCTTTCTTAGCTTCTGCGCTAACCGGTTACTGTTCCTTGCCGCCAATGCATACACCGATAACTGCGGATTCGCACCGATGCTGGTGGGGAAGATGGACGCGTCGTGGATGCTCAGGTTGGCTACCTGGTGGTGTTCGCCGAAGCCGTTGACCACGGAGTTTTTCGGGTCGGCACCCATGCCGCAGCCGCCCATCTGGTGTGCGGTGAACAGGCGGGCGCGGTGGGGTTTCATGGGGAGTTGGTTGATGGCGTCTTTGGCCTGGTTCCAACTGGTGTACCAGCCGGAGTCCAGGTGCACGGCCTGGACGGCTTCGGCTCCGGCGGCGAACTGGATTTCGGCCATGTCGAGGTAGGCCTGGCGGATGCCTTGCCAGAGGTAGTCAGTGATGGGGTAGTCCAGTACCGGGCTGCCGTCGTCCCGCAGGCTGACGGTGCCGCCGGGGCTGTCTTCGTGGAAGCCGTCGCGCAGCAGGGCGATGACGGATTGCATCCAGGGCAGTTGGCCGAGGTTGTCTCTCTGTTCCTGGCCGTGGCCGGGGACGACGCCGGCGGCCATGGCCGGGTGTAGCGGCGGCACTTCCAGTTTGTAGCCTACCGGGCCGTCGACGCCGTGTTTGAAGTTGAATTCGTCGGAGTAGATCGACTGCGGCGCACCGTAGAAGGGATCAACCTTGGCGGGCATACGGGCGACGGTGGCGTTGACCGGGTGAATGAATGAGCGTTTGCCGACGCGCTTGTAGGGGTCCGGCAGCTCTGAGCGCAGCAGCAACCCGGGGGAGCCGATGGCGCTGGCGGCGACTACGAAGTGGCGGGCTTTGAGGGTGACGGTGACGCCGGAGGGCGTGACACCGTTCGGGCCCATGGCGCTGGCTTGCAGGTGGTCGATGCGGTCCTGGTTCATCACCAGCCGGTCGGCGCGCAGGCCATGGAACAATTGGGCGTTGTTGTCGAGGGCGCCAGGGATGGTGGTCATCAGCGCGCCCTGTTTGGCGTTGGTGGGGCAACCGACGCCACAGTAGCCCAGGTTCCAGCAGCCTTTGACGTTCCGGGGGATCACCTGCCAGGAGTAGCCGAGCTTTTCACAGCCTTGCTTGAGGATGTCGTTGTTCAGGTTTGGTGGTGTTACCCATGGCGCCATGGTGTGGCGTTCTTCCCGGCCCTGGAACCACGGGGCCATGGTGTCCGGGGCCAGATCGCTCAAGCCCAGGTTCTGGCTCCAGTAATTGAGGGTTTCGTCTGGCGTGCGGAAACTGCTGGTCCAGTTCACGGTCGTCGAACCGCCCACGCAGCGGCCCTGCAGAATGGCGATGGCGCCGTCGGCGGTGACCCGGCTCATGCCTTCCTGATACAGGCTGGCATAGGACGTCAGCTCATCCATCTTGAAGTCTTTCTGGTAATACAGCCGGCCTTCTTCCACCAGAATCACCGACAGCCCCTGCCGGGCCAGAATCTCCGCCGTGGTGCCGCCACCGGCACCGGTGCCGATGACCACCACATCCGCTTCCACGGTTTGATCGGTGGTCAGTTTGCTGGCATCAGTAACATTCCAGCCAGAAGCCAGGCCCCGGGCGATAGGATCGTTCATGGACATACTGCTCTCCGTAATCTGCGATGGGGTCAGGCGTTGTGGAACTGGGGCAGGGCATCAACCGCCCAGGTGGGTGGCCCGGGGTAGCCAGACAAGTGCCAGTGCGCGTCGTGGCCATAAAACGCCACGTTACTGATCTTGGTCAGCGCGATGTAGCCGTTGTTCAGCAGACCAATCCGGCTATCCCGCCACCGGTTGAGAAACGCCTCGGCACTCTCAGTACTGACCGACGGCCAGTCCGACCACACCCGCGCCAGGGTTATCCGGGTGGGCGCGAAATTCAGCAGATCAAACAGCTTGCGCAGCTCCTTCTGATTCGCCGGCCCGAACATCACAATGCCCTGATCAATCCGCTCAATGGTCCCGGCAATCGCATGTTGCCGCTGATTCGGCTCCTCCGGCAGCGCACCGGCAAACATCGCCGGCAACAGCGCCTCGAACAGGGCAATATCATCCCGGCTCAAAAACCCGAACTGGTAACTGGCGTCCATACGGGAATCAACGGCACTCACGCGCCCGGCGGGGGCCGTAGCACAGCCCGTGAGGCCGGCGGTCATACTGACGGTGCTCAGGAACATGGCGCCGCCGAGGCCGGTTTTCAGGAAACTGCGTCGGCTGATGTCAGAAGGGCTGGCATCAGTGTGTTCGGGGATTCGGTGTGTTGTCATGATGGATTCTTATAGTTTTAGTGGCGGATTGTTTGAGGTTGGCGGCCGGGAGGTGGGATGCCTTTCCGGGACTGTGCAAAACAGGGATGTTTTGCTCAAGCCTACATGGGTCAGTTCGAGCGATTATGAAGCGAAGCTTCATGCGACAAACTGACGACGGCAATCTATGATTGCCGGCCGGACCCCGCAGGGGTATTTACGGCGTGTCCCGGAAAGGCATCCCATCTGCCGGCCCGCACCCAACCCGAAGGCTGGGGCGAGCGGGGCTTCAGCGAATAAACAGCTTATAAACCATCCGATGGGCCGCCGTTCCGTGCGGCGCATAGACAAACTTACCGCTGTTGAACTTCTGCTTGGTAAAAATCGCCCGATGATGGGAGAAGGTCAGGAACCCTTCCTTACCATGGTAATGGCCCATACCGGAATCACCGATGCCACCAAACGGCAGATCATCCTGCGCCACATGCATCAACGCATCGTTTATGCACATACCGCCAGACAGCGTGTTATCCACCACAAACTGCTGATGCGACTTGTCATAGCCAAAGAAATACAGCGCCAGCGGACGCGGCCGATCATTGATGTAATGAACGGCTTCCTCCAGACCGCCGTAACTCACCACCGGCAGAATCGGACCGAAAATCTCATCCTGCATCACCTTCATATCCGGCGTGGTCTTCAACACCAGCGTCAGCGGAATCTTCCGGGTGCCGTCCTTCATGTTCTCATTGGCCGGATTGATCTCCACCAACTCGGCACCCTTGGCCCGGGCGTCCTCCAGATAGCTCTGCAGGCGATCGTACTGGCGCTCATTGATGATCGCCGTGAAATCATCGTTATCCCGCAGGCTTGGATACATCTCCGCAAACTTCGCGCGGAACTCATCCACAAACCCCTGAACCCGATCCGCCGGGCACAGAACGTAATCCGGTGCCACACAGGTCTGGCCCGCATTAAATGCCTTACCGAAAGCAATCCGCTGGGCCGCGTCTTCCATCGGCACATCCGGAGACACAATCGCAGGCGACTTGCCGCCCAGTTCCAGGGTCACCGGCGTCAGGTTTTCTGCGGCCGCGCGCATCACCAGTTTGCCTACCGAGGTGGAACCGGTGAACAGCAGATGATCAAAGGGGCGCTGGGAGAAATCAGCGGCCACGTCCGCCTCGCCGGTAATCACCGACACCAGGTCCTCCGGGAACATGGATTCAATGATTTCCTTGAACAGTGCGGAGGTGTGCGGAGTGAATTCCGACATCTTGATCATGGTGCGATTGCCGGCAGCCAGAGACGCCACCAGTGGACCGACAGCCAGATACAGCGGATAGTTCCAGGGCACGATCACACCGACCACACCCTTGGGCTGGTAATGCACCTTGTTGCTGGCGGGCTGGAACAGAACGGAGACGTGCCGCTTGGATGGCTTCATCCACTCGTTCAGGTGCTTGAGCGTGTAGTTGATACCCTGGATGGATGGCATTACCTCGGCAATCAGGGTTTCATCTTTGGAACGGCAGCTGAAGTCCCTGTCAATGGCCTCTACCAGACGGTCCTGATGGCTTAGTAAGGCACGCTTGAGCCGTTTCAGATTCTCCTTGCGTTCGGTCAGAGACGGCATCGGGTTGTTCCGGAACGCCTTCTTCTGGTCCTCAAACACGCGATGGGTGTGCTGAATCTGCTTTTTGCTCTCGGTGAGCTGGACGACAGTGGCTCCCATGTTTCTCTCCCCATTGGCTGCCGGGCGATACCCTGAGCCTGTTGTTTTTGGTTGGCTAAAATCTGGACGATTTGCACTTGAGGCTATTATTAGAGTATATACTCTAGGCAGTCAAGAAATGACGGTTGGCTCATCGGGCCATCCGTGATGCAGATAACAACAATCACTGGCGGGACGATGAAAACCAGAGACAAGATTCTGCTATCCAGTCTGGAGTTGTTTAACGAGCGGGGTGAAAGGAACATCACCACCAATCACATTGCCGCGCACCTGGCGATTTCTCCGGGCAACCTGTATTACCACTTCCGGAACAAGTCCGACATCATCTACGAGATCTTCCAGGAGTATGAAAAACTGGTGGATTATTACCTCGATATTCCGGAGGATCGGCTGCTGACGCTCGACGACCTGACCTTTTACCTGGAATCGGTGTTTGACGGTTTGTGGAGTTACCGCTTCTTTCACCGGGACCTGGAATATCTGCTGGACAGCGATACCCGGCTGCGCCAGGACTACCGGGAGTTCACCAATCGATGCCTTGCTGCCATCAATCGGATCTTCGGCAAGCTGGCGGAGGCGGGTATCATCGAGCCGCAGCCGGAAGATCTACGTTCGGCCATGTCGCTCAACGTCTGGCTGGTGATCACCAACTGGATGGCTTTTCTGAAGACCGCCCACGCCAGTGACGAGCCTGCCAGTCTCACCCTGACCGAACTCAAGCAGGGTATTTATCAGGTGCTGACTCTGGAATTGCCTTATCTGACCCCGGATTATCGCGAGCAGGTGCTGGCGTTACGTGAAAAGTATCGGCCAACGCTGCCGGAAAATCCGGAGCAGAACGGCGAGTCCTCACGGGCTGAAACCGGGGTTTCTGTCGGGATTGGTTAAAAATTGAACTTTTTTCCGCGATCGCGTTCAAAGGTAGTGACGTGGGAAACCGGACATTTCCTGCGTCTCCTGAGTGAGTTCTCAGGTACGTCGCAAACCCTGACGTTTCACCGGCCTGTCTGATGGCAGGCCGGTTTTTTCATCAGGGGGTTTCCGATTCCGGCGTCTCCAGCCAGTCTGTCAATGCTTCCCGGCATTCATCCACGCCTCGTTTTGAGGTGGCGGAAAACATAATCAGGTGTGCAACGCACGCAAAGGGTTTCAGTTTCTGGGCAATGCCCAGCATGGCCGTTTTCGCTTGCCCGAATTTCAGCTTGTCGGCTTTGGTGGCAAGAATCATCAACGGCAGGTTGTTATGCTCGCACCATTCCACCATCATTTGGTCGAAGTCGGTGAGTGGGTGCCGGATATCCATCACCAGCACCAGGCCTCGCAGGCAGCGGCGATCATTCAGGTAATGCCCCAGATGTTGTTGCCAGTCGTCTTTCATGTCCCGGGAGACCTTGGCGTAGCCGTAACCGGGCAGGTCGACCAGGCGCATGTTTTCTTTATTGAGTGTAAAAAAGTTTATCAGCCGGGTGCGGCCGGGTGTTTTACTGGTCCGGGCCAGTTTGCCGTTGGCAGTAATGGCGTTCAGCGCGCTGGACTTGCCGGCATTGGAACGCCCGGCGAAGGCAACTTCGGCACCGATGTCTGGCGGGCACTCGTCCAGTTTGGACGCGCTGATCAGAAAACGGGCACTGTTGAACGAAACGCTTTTTTGAGTCAGATCAGGGTCCACGATGGTTGGTATTCCTTTGGATTTCAGTTATCGGCGATTAATGTATAATGCTACACCAATTTCCGGCGGGACGCTGCGCGTTACCGCTGTCAGCCCCGGTGAAAAGCCAGACAGATTGGCGCCTGCCGGCTGCACAACGAAGAATACTTTCAAGATGCAAAGATGAGAGAAGCGGAGCGAGCATGAAAAGACTGATCGCAGGAGTTGTTCTCGGAGTTGGCCTGACGGCAATGGCTCACGGGGCAGGAGATCCGGCAGCGGGTGAACAGAACGCAGCGGTATGTGCCAGCTGTCACGGCCAGGGCGGCGCCAAGCCGATCATGGCGGTGTATCCGAAGTTGTCCGGATTGGGCGAGAAATATCTGTATCGCCAGCTGGTCGATATTAAAACCGGAGATCGTCCGATTCCGGAAATGACCGGTTTGCTGGACAACATGTCTGACCAGGATCTGTGGGATCTGGCTGCCTACTATAACGATCAGGAGATGGTTGTTGGTCAGGCAGATCCAGGTCTGGTTGAGCGTGGCCAGGCGCTGTTCCGTGGCGGTAACATGGCCTCCGGCGTTGCCGCATGTGCCGGTTGCCATAGTCCGAACGGTGCTGGCAACGAGCCAGCGGGCTACCCCCGCTTGGGCGGCCAGACCGCCGAGTACGTAGAGAAGCAGCTGAAAGCCTACCGTGACGGCGAGCGTGCAGGCACCACCAACGCCAACATCATGGTGGACGTGGCTACTCGTCTGACCGATGCTGAGATCAAGGCCTTGGCAAACTACGTTTCCGGCCTTAACTGAGTCCGGCTTCTGTAGCGAGTTGTAAAAACCCCGCCAAGGCGGGGTTTTTGCTGCTTACCTTTCCGTAACCATTCCCTTCTGGCCAGCAGTGGAACTTTCCCGGTTTGCTGGGTCATAATCGTGGTCACATCAGAACATCGAACTCGGAGATTCCCGATGATAAGAACACTAGGCACAGTTGTTGTTTTCGCGCTGTCTATGGCGGTTGGTGCTGTTGCGCAGGCTCAGTCATGGGTTGAGAACACCCATTACCGCACCCTGGATAATCCGGTTCGCACCGCATCCGACGAAGGCGTAGAAGTTGCTGAAGTGTTCTGGTATGGCTGCCCCCACTGCTATACCTTCAAGCCGTTGGTTGAGTCCTGGGCTGACCAGGCGCCGGACTACGTGAATTTCGTGAAGCTGCCGGCAGCACTGGGTCAAAGTTGGGAGCCTCACGCTTACGCCTTTTATGCTTTGGAGGCCATGGGCGAGCTGGACAAGGTGCATGACGCCCTGTTTACGGCACTGGCTGGCGAACGTCGCCCCCTGAATTCCCCCGAAGCTCTGGCGGATTTCGTCAGCGGGCACGGTGTTGATGCCGAGGAGTTCCTCAACAACTACCGCAGCTTCGGTGTTCGTGCACGGGTTCAGCAGGCCCAGGCCAAGATCCGCGGCGCGCGCATCACCGGTACACCGACTATGCTGGTAAATGGCAAGTACGTGGTCAGCGCCTCCATGGCAGGTGGTCATGAGGCCGTGCTGTCTGTGGTTGACTACCTGGTCGAGCAGGAACGTGCTGCGGCAGAATGAGCCGCCGGTATTGAGGGGCGCGTTCAGGTTCAGCGTGGGAATCCCCTGTTATGTATAAGCGTCTGCGCAATCAGATTAATGGCATTCTCCGGGGACCGGAAGGTCCCCGGGGGGCCTGTTCTGGTAGCGAGCATGTACCTGAGTTTGAGCCCCATCGTCATATCCGGCTGCTCACCTTCAATATCCAGGTGGGCATCAATACCTCGTCTTACCATCACTACCTGACCCGCAGCTGGCAGCACTTTCTGCCTCATCGTCGCCGCATCGAGAATCTCGACCGTATTGCCACCCTGTTGCGGCAATACGACGTGGTGGCGTTGCAGGAATGCGACGGTGGCAGTTTGCGCAGTGGCTATATCAATCAGGTCCAGTACCTGGCAGAAGCCGCTGGTATTCCCTACTGGTATCAGCAATTAAACCGCAATCTTGGTCAGATCGCGCAGCACAGCAACGGTCTGTTGAGTCGGTATCGGCCTCTGGATGTCACTGAGCACAAACTGCCCGGCCTGATTCCCGGCCGTGGGGCTATCATTGCCCGGTATGGTTCGGAAGACGATCCGCTCATACTGGTACAAATGCACCTGTCCCTCAGCAAGGCGGCACAGCAGCGGCAGCTGGGTTACGTGCGGGATCTCATTGCCGACTACCGGCATGTAGTCCTGATGGGGGATATGAATGCTCATGCAGAGCAGCTGCTGACCCAAACGCCCCTGAAAGAGACGGATCTGATACCCCTGCCGGGCACGGCTCACAGCTTCCCCAGTTGGCGGCCCGAAAAGGCCCTGGACCACATTATGGTCAGTCCTTCCCTGGAAATCCGACGTGCCGAGGTGATTAGTTATCCGGTATCGGACCATTTGCCCATCGCCATGGATGTGGCATTGCCGAAGGGGTATCTGGAAACCTTTTAAGGTCTGCGAGACCCTTTCGGTGCAGGGGTGTTTTGCTCAGGTATAAAAAAAACCCGGCTCGCTGGCCGGGTTTTTTTGTGGAGGCAGGATCAATTACTTGATCTTGGCTTCCTTGTACGCAACGTGCTTGCGGACAACCGGATCGTACTTTTTGATCTCGATTTTTTCCGGAGTGTTACGCTTGTTCTTTTTGGTCGTGTAGAAGTGACCAGTGCCTGCTGATGAAACCAGCTTGATTTTCTCGCGCATGATGCGGCTCCTTAAACTTTCTCGCCGCGGGCACGAAGATCGGCCAGCACAGCGTCAATGCCTTTTTTGTCGATGATGCGCATGCCCTTAGTGGATACGCGCAGCTTCACGAAACGCTTCTCGGTCTCAACCCAGAAACGGTGGTTCTGCAGATTCGGCAGAAAACGACGACGAGTGTGGTTCATCGCGTGGGATACATTGTTACCGGTAACCGGACGCTTACCGGTAACCTGACAAACTCTGGACATACTTGCCTCCGACCTGAGCAATGGTCTATCAATACGAATTCGTTTTTTAATGCGTCTCTGGTTGCTCCGGAGCAATAACTGCCACCGGTTCGCGCCTCTAAACTGAACGCTGCTCGCCAGACGCCGCCAGAAAGGGACGCTTTTATACCAGAACTGGCCGACCAACGCAAAAAATTGTTGGGAATTTGGCCAGTTTTCCGGAAGCGACCCTGCTGCAGCTACATCAACCCTCGTTCAGCCAGGGATATTACCTCACCGTGGCCGATAACCATATGGTCAAGAACCCTGATATCCACCAGTCCGAGCGCTTCTTTCAGTCTGCGGGTCAGGGAAATGTCCGCCTGGCTGGGCTCGGCGACGCCAGAGGGGTGATTGTGGGCAAAAATGACAGCGGCGGCGTTGTCTTCGAGGGCCTGGCGAACCACTTCCCGGGGATACACGGCAGCACCGTCAATGGTGCCGCGAAACAGCTCCCGGTACTGGATAACCCGGTGGCGGTTATCCAGGAACAGGCCGGCGAACACTTCGTGGGGGTAAGTGCCCAGCCGGCTGGTGAGAAAGCGGCGGGTGTCGGCTGGTGAGCGCAGCGGATCTCCCTGGCGCAGTGGTTCGTCCATCACCCGGCGGGCCATCTCCATGGCGGCCTGAACCTGGGCGTATTTGGCCGTGCCCAGGCCTTTGACCTCACAGAACTGCCTGCGGGAGGCAGTCATCAAGCCCCGCAGGCCGGAAAATTCAGAGATCAGATGGCGGGCCAGTTGCATCACCGGCATGCCGGTGGTGCCGGTGCGCAGGAAAATGGCCAGGAGTTCGGCGTCAGACAGGGCTTCCGGGCCGTGGGACAGAAGGCGCTCACGGGGCCGTTCATCGGTTGGCCAGGCAGGGTTGGTCATGCTGTGCTTCCTTGCGTGTCAGATTGTGATGCATCCTGCATCGGTTCTCAGAATTACAAAGGTTACTCCAAAAAGTAACATTTGGTAAACGAACGGGTGCTCTTGCAGGCTGCCTGCCGGGCCCGGGCGTGCTATCTTATAACCCTTTCATTTTACGGGATTACGGAGCCCTTCATGGCTGCCAAACGAATTCTGCTGGGAATCACCGGTGGCATTGCTGCCTATAAAAGTGCCGAACTGGTCCGGCTGCTCAAGAAAGCGGGCCTTGAAGTGCGGGTGGTGATGACCCGGGGCGCCGAGGCATTTGTGACGCCGCTGACGTTTCAGGCCCTCAGCGGCGAGCCGGTGCGTACATCGCTGCTGGACCCGGAGGCCGAGGCCGGCATGGGTCATATTGAACTGGCCAAATGGGCCGATCAGGTGGTGGTGGCGCCCGCGTCTGCGGATTTTCTGGCCCGTCTGGCCCAGGGCATGGCGGATGACCTGCTGACCACGGTTTGTTGTGCCACTGAGGCGCCCATTGCGGTGGCCCCCGCCATGAATCAGGCCATGTGGAAAAATTTCCGGACCCAGAGAAACATGTCCCTGCTGGCGGAAGACCCACAGATCACCGTCTGGGGGCCGGATCAAGGCGAGCAGGCCTGCGGTGATACAGGTCCTGGCCGGATGCTGGAGCCGGACGCCCTTGCCAGCCGGATTCTGGCTGATGCAGCCCGGGCCACTGTCGGAGCGCTGGCGGGAAAACGGGTGGTGATCACAGCAGGCCCTACCCGTGAACCCATTGATCCGGTGCGTTATATCTCCAACCACAGCTCCGGCAAAATGGGTTATGCCCTGGCTCGGGCGGCAGCAGATGCGGGTGCCCAGGTGGTACTGGTGAGTGGCCCGGTTAACCTGCCGGTGCCGGATGGCGTGGCAGTCCGACCGGTGATGACGGCACAAGACATGTTGCAGGAAGCCGAGCGGGTAGTGGCGGAGGGCTGCGACATTTTTATCGCCACAGCGGCGGTGGCTGATTACCGGCCTGCGGCCTGTGCCGGCGACAAGATCAAGAAAACGGACGAAGCGATGACACTGTCGCTGGTGCGCAATCCGGATACGCTGGCGACCATTGCAGCCCGCAAGAATCCTCCGTTTACCGTGGGTTTCGCCGCTGAAACCACAGATGTCGCCCGCTATGCCCACGATAAAATGCAACGCAAGAAGCTCAATATGATCGTGGCCAACGACGTGTCCGTCCCGAGCCTGGGCTTTAACAGCGATCAGAATGCCGTCACGGTATTCTGGCCGAGCGGGGAGCAGGCGATTGGCCCGGACAGCAAACAGGCCATCGCAGACACATTGGTGGCGTTGATCGCCGAACACAGCAACAAGGTCGGGAACTCATGACGCAAAAGAAACTGCAGGTACGAATCCTGGACGATCGAATTGGCACCGACATACCGTTTCCGGAGTATGCAACGCCGGGCTCGGCGGGCCTGGATCTGCGTGCTTGCCTGAATGCGCCATTAACGGTCGAGCCGGGCGAGACTCACCTGATTCCGACCGGGCTATCCGTGCACATTGCCGACCCGTCGCTGGCGGCAATGATCCTGCCGCGCAGCGGTCTTGGCCACAAGCACGGCATCGTACTGGGCAACCTGGTGGGGTTAATCGATTCCGATTATCAGGGTGAATTGATGGTGTCATGCTGGAACCGGGGCCAAACCGCTTTCACCATCGCCATCGGTGAACGTATTGCCCAGCTGGTTCTGGTGCCGGTTGTGCAGGCAGACTTTGAAGTGGTGTCTGAATTCGGCGCCAGTACCCGCGGCGAGGGCGGGTTTGGTTCAACCGGAACGCACTGAGTCGGTTACCGGAGGCTGGCAGCGTTTATGCAGGTCGGCGTCTATACTTTGCTGGTAACTGATTGTCCGGGACGTAAAAATCATTGCGGGAAGCACTATGAAACTCGGTAAAAAGAAAATCAAAGAGCCGTCGGTGGATGACAATCCCGAAAAGAAGCCGGGAAGGAAAAACAAGCGAAAAACAGAATCCTCAGGGTCTGGCCTCAAACGACTCAACACCGTTGCACTCAATCAGTCGCTGGTGGTGGTTCTGGCCGGCGTGGTTGCGGTGGCCCTGCTTCATTTCCTGGTGATTGTGCCCGCCGGTGAGCGCAGTTACCAGCAGGCCCGGGTGGTTGAGGCCGACGGCGCCCAACAGAGGCTGAACCAGTATTTTAGCGCCCAGCAGGAACAGGTGCGTGCCCTGGCCAATCAGCGCTATGTGAGCAATCAGCTTGCCGAGCAAGGTGACCGGGACGAGCTGGCGCGCCAGCTGCAGGCGGCGTTGCCCGGAGCCCAGGCGGTTTTTGTTTTCCGTTACCGTGATATTCCCCGCACCGGCAGCAGCGACGGCCTGCTCGGGTTTGCCGGCCTGGAGCTGGCCCGGCGGGCAGAGAACGGGCAGTCACTATTACCAGACGCCTTTCCCCGTAACGATCAGTGGTATCTTCAGTACGCCGCGCCAGTTCGACATCCGGTCAGCAACGCAGTGCAGGGCAGTGTGCTGGTGGTTTACGGCGCGGATCAGCTTCAGCCCCTTCTGACCGTTGGCAACCGCCAGTTGGGAGGCCAGTTGTCGCTGGTGCAGGCGGCATCAGGTTCCCAGCGTACCGTGGTCAGCACCGGCCGGGGTTCGGGCCCTTCTGAAACCAGAACCCTGTCGAATCCGGACTGGTCGGTGGTGTTCCAGCCAGCCCGGGCGCCAGAGGCGCCGGTCAATACCATCGTGGCCGCCGTTCTGGTCGGCATTCCGGCACTGGTGGCCGCAATTGTTGTCTGGGTGTTGTTGGGCGGCGCCCAGCGAGGCATTCGCCAGGATGTGACGGCCCTGATCCAGTGGTCGCACAAGGTGTTTGGCGGCGAGCGGGTGAAACTGCCGACCTTCCGTTGGGATATGGTGGCGTCTACCGGCGAGGTGCTGTTCCGCCTGTCGCAGATGGTTGATAAACGGCTGGCAAAAGCTGCCGAGAGCGCAAAACCTCAGCAGGTGGCAGCCGGTGCCAGAAAGCCTGCGTCCGGTGAGGAAGAACCCCTGTTCCAGGACAAGGACATGCCCGACATCGATATGCTCGATGGCGACGAGGATGTGCTTGGTTTTGGCAGTGGCGATGACGCCCTGTTCGATGAGGATATCCCCGAGGTGGTGGAAGCCGAGCTGCCATCCGTGGACGTTGCCGCCGAGATCTTCCGGGCCTATGACATCCGGGGAATTGTCGGTGAGACCCTGTCCCCCGAGGTGGTCCGGGTGATTGGCCGTGCTATTGGTTCCGAGGCTGCGGCTCGTGGTGTGACCTCGATCTGCATTGGTTACGATGGTCGCCATTCCAGCCCGGACCTGGCCGATGCGCTGGCCAGTGGCATCATGGCTACCGGCTGCAATGTAATCCATGTGGGGGCGGTGCCCACGCCGGTACTCTATTTTGCCACACACCAGTTGCAGACTGGCTCCGGCGTGATGGTGACCGGTAGCCACAATCCGGCCAACTATAACGGCCTGAAGATCATGCTCGGCGGCGAAACCTTGTCTGGCGAGGCGATTCAGAAACTTTACCAGCGTATTCAGACCGCCGACTTCACCTCTGGTCAGGGCGCCCAGTCCCGGGAAGATGTGCGCCGGGCCTATCTGGATCGGATTGTCGGTGACATCGCCGTGGCTGCCCCGCTCAAAGTCGTGGTGGATGCCGGCAATGGTATCGCGGGCGAACTCGGCCCCATGCTGATCGAGGAACTTGGCTGTGAGGTAACTCCACTGTACTGCGAGGTGGATGGCGACTTCCCCAATCACCACCCGGACCCCGGCAAGCCGGCCAACCTGCAGGATCTGATCGCCAAAGTGCAGGAAACCGGCGCCGATATCGGCCTGGCCTTTGATGGTGACGGTGATCGCCTGGGTGTGGTAACCAACACCGGCAAGATCATCTGGCCAGACCGGTTACTGATGCTGTTCGCCCGGGATGTGGTGTCCCGTAACCCGGGCGCGGACGTACTGTACGATGTGAAATGCAGCCGCCGCCTGGCGGGCGTGATTTCCGAAGCTGGCGGCCGGCCCATCATGTGGAAATCCGGCCACTCCCTGATGAAAGCGAAAATGAAAGAAAGCGGTGCCCTGTTGGCTGGTGAAATGAGCGGCCACGTGTTCTTTGGTGAGCGTTGGTACGGTTTCGATGACGGCCTGTATTCGGCAGCCCGGTTGCTGGAAATCCTGGGTATTGAGGATCGTCACAGTGACGATGTCTTTGCCGATTTCCCTGAGGATATCAGCACGCCTGAGCTGAATGTCGAGGTGACGGAAAGCGAGAAGTTCGCGATCATTGAGCGCCTCGGTGAACTGGGTGAATTTGGTGACGGCAACATCAGTACCATCGACGGCATTCGGGTAGATTATACCGATGGCTGGGGGCTGTGCCGGGCATCCAACACCACGCCGGTTCTGGTACTCAGGTTCGAAGCTGAAACCGACGAGGCGCTTGAACGAATCAAAGCCGTCTTCCGCGAACAATTACAGAAGGCCGCACCCGACCTGGTTGCGGACTTCTGACAAGACACATTCTCTGACAGTAAGGAATGCACATCACCATGGCGCTGGATCGTGAAACAGCAATGCAGGTGGCCTCGGTACTGAGCCGGGGCCTGCCCTATATCCAAAGATTTACTGGCAAGACCGTTGTGATCAAATACGGCGGTAATGCCATGGAAAACGAAGAGCTCAAAAGCAGCTTTGCCCGGGACGTGGTGCTGATGAAACTGGTGGGTATCAACCCCATCGTGGTTCACGGCGGCGGCCCCCAGATTGGCGAGCTGCTGGAGCGTTTGAACATCAAATCCCGCTTTGTGAACGGCATGCGCGTGACCGATGCTGAAACCATGGATGTGGTGGAAATGGTGCTGGGTGGCCAGGTAAACAAGGAAATTGTATCCCTGATCAACGCCCAGGGAGGCACCGCCGTGGGCCTGACCGGTAAAGACGCCAACCTGATTCGTGCCCGCAAGCTGGAGGTGGTTGACCGTTCACCGGAACTGGAACGACCGGAGATCATCGACATTGGCCACGTGGGCGAGGTTGCCAGTGTTAATGTCGACGTGATCGACATGCTCACCCGCAGCAACGTGATTCCGGTGATCGCCCCGATCGGTGTGGGCCCGGATGGCGCCTCCTACAACATCAACGCCGACCTGGTGGCCGGCAAGGTGGCGGAAGCCATGAAGGCGGAAAAGCTGATTCTGCTGACCAATGTCTCCGGCCTGAAGAGCAAGGAAGACAAGGTGCTGACCGGCCTGACCGCCCAGCAGGTCAACGATCTGATTGATGATGGCACCATCCACGGGGGCATGCTGCCGAAGATTCGCTGCGCGCTCAGTGCGGTGGAAAACGGCGTGCGCACCTCCCACATCATTGATGGCCGTGTTGCCCATGCCTGTCTGCTGGAAATCTTTACCGACGAAGGCGTTGGTACCCTGATTTCCCGGAACTAAACAACCTGACCCGGGAGCAACCGGATGAAGCGCCTGTTGTCATTTCTGATCACGTTGGGAATCGTGGCTTTTGTCGGTTTCAAGGCCGGCGTCTGGTGGCTGACGGATCAGCGCATGGCACAAGCGCGGTCGGAGCTCTCCGGCTATGGTGTGCTGGAGCGAGGCCAGATTGGCTCGGCCCTGGATGGCCGGGTGACCCTGAGGCAATCCCGCTGGGAAGATTTCCGACTGACCCAGCCGTTGCAACTGGGTCTGATTGAGTTTGATGCCGGTTCCCCGGTGACCCTGCTGACCACCCTGGCCAATCCGTCACCTCTGCCGGCGACCTGGTCGCTGGCGGCAGAGCAGGCCAGCATGGCTCTGGAGCCGACCATGTTCCGGAACTGGCTGACCGCGGGTACCGAGGCGCAATCACGGCTGCCGCCGCTGGTGTCGCTGGCCTGTGCGCCTGATCCCCGGCAGCAGTTGGGCAGTGGCGACCTGATGCGCATGGGGATTTCCGCTATTCGAGGTGATGTGCACCTGAAGCAGAGCCTTGAGGGGGTCCGGTTGGAGATCAACAGTGCAGAAACTGGCAGCCTGGAAGCGGAATGGCCGGGCGCCCGGGTTCACCTCTCCGGCCTGGCGGCCACCCTGGAGAGCAGTGCTGAACCGGTTCGTATTACCTTTCGTGATGCCGGCCTGATGCGCCGCCTGTCAGCTTACTGTGCCCGGGAAACCGGGCAGGACGTGAACCAATGGGCCCGCAACGCCGTCTCTGTGATGGAGGCAGGTCTGCAAGCCCGCGGTTACGATGGCAGCGATCAGTTACTGGCGCTCTATCGACAGTGGCTGATGGAAGGTGGCGAGTTGCAATTTGCCATTCAGCCCGGCGCTGGAACTTATGGAATACCGGTACGCTCCGAATCGGTGCCCGAAGCGGCCTGGCCCGTTGACTATAACGGTGCCGGGGTTCCCGACATCTACCTGACCGAAATGGAGGCCCCGGAGCCACAGCTGCCCCTGGAAGCTCTGGAACCTGTGATCCCCCGGGAGGAGCCCGGTGTTCAGCAATGGTACCCTGCGGACCTGGACGGGGCGCAGAGCTGGCTGGGGCGGCAGGTGAGGGTAACGCTGTCTAACGGCAATCAGGTAGAAGGCCGCCTGGTCAGCGTGGGTGAGCGTGAGCTGGAAGTGTCACGCACCGTTGCTGGCGGCGAAGTGGCCTATCCGATACTGATCCGTGCGATCACCCAATTCGATGTCTGGCGGCGGGGCAGGGCAGACTGAGATCAACAGCCGGGAGGCTACCATGGCGCACAGCACTGACAAGTTACAGACCGTACCGGGCATCCGGGACATGCTGACCCGGTTGATTTCGCTGCCCTCCATCAGCAGCGCATCACCGGACTGGGACCACAGCAACGAGGCGGTCGTGCGAACTCTGGCCGAATGGCTGGAGCCCATGGGGTTTGCGGTGGAAATCCTGGAAGTGCCGGGCATGCCGGGCAAGTACAACCTGATAGCCACGCTGGGCAGCGGTCCGGGCGGGTTGGTGCTTTCTGGCCACACCGATACCGTTCCGTTCGATGACAAGCGCTGGCAAAGTGATCCGTTCACGCTGACCGAAAAGGACAATCGCTGGTACGGCCTGGGCACCTGCGATATGAAAGGCTTCTTTCCACTCGCCATTGAAGCGGCCAAAGCCTTTGTTGACCAGACGCTTCAGCAACCGCTGATTATCCTGGCCACAGCGGACGAAGAAAGCTCCATGAACGGCGCCCGGGCCCTGGCCGAGGCCGGCAAACCGAAGGCCCGGTATGCGGTCATCGGCGAGCCGACCAATCTCAAGCCGGTTCGGATGCACAAGGGCATCATGATGGAGCGGCTGCGGTTTGATGGTCAATCCGGCCATTCCTCCAACCCGGACCTTGGTCGTAATGCCCTGGAGGGCATGCACGAGGCCCTGGGGGAACTGCTGAGCCTGCGCTCTGAATGGCAGGAAAAATACCGAAACCCCAACTTCAAGGTACAGGTACCGACGCTGAATCTGGGCTGCATTCACGGGGGTGACAACCCGAACCGAATCTGCGCTCAGTGCGAACTCCACTTCGATTTGCGACCGTTGCCCGGGATGAACATGGAAACCCTGCGCCAGGCGATCCTCAACCGGATGCAGCCCCTGGCCGAGCGCCGGCAGTTGAATCTGACTTTCGAGCCCTTGTTCGACGGCGTACCGCCGTTCGAAACGCCGGCCGACGCGGCCCTGGTCAAGGCCTGTGAAGCGCTGACCGGCCATACCGCCCATGCGGTTGCCTTCGCCACCGAGGCGCCCTGGTTGCAGAAGCTGGGCCTGGAAACCCTGGTGATGGGGCCTGGTTCCATCGACCAGGCCCATCAGCCGGATGAGTTTCTCGAGATGTCGCAATTACAACCAACCGTGGATATTCTGCGCGGGCTGATCAAGCAGTTTTGTCTGTGATGGAAGGGGAGAAAGGTTTGAAATCGAACGAATGGCTGCACGGATTCCGCCACTCATCTCCGTACATCAATGCTCATCGCGGCCGAACCGTTGTGCTGACCATGCCTGGCGATGCCATCGAGCACCGGAACTTCATCAATATCATCCACGATATTGCCTTGCTCAGCAGTCTGGGTGTGCGCCTGGTGGTGGCCTTTGGTGGTCGCCCGCAGATTCAGTCCCGGCTGGACGACGCCGGCCTGGAGTCCGCCTTTGCCCGTGGCCTGCGCATCACCCCGGATAACCACCTGCCCCTGGTTATGGAGGCTATTGGCGGATTGCGGGCCTACCTGGAGAGCCAGTTATCCATGGGCCTGGTTAACTCGCCCATGCACAATGCCAGAATCCGGGTCACCAGTGGAAACTATGTCACCGCCAAGCCCGTGGGCGTGCTGGATGGCGTGGATTTCGGCTACACCGGGAAAGTGCGCCGGGTGGATACCCGGGGCATCGAACAGCTGCTGGAACAAGGCCACATCGTTCTGTTGCCGCCGATGGGGTACTCACCCACCGGTGATGCTTTCAATCTGTCTTACGAGGACGTTGGCAGCCAGGTGGCGGCTGCCTTGCAGGCAGAAAAACTGATCGTGTTCATTGATGACGAAGGCCTGCTTGAGGAAGACGGCTCACTGATTCGGGAGCTGTCGGCCCGCCAGGCGTCGGAACGCCTCAATACCAATGTGGTGACCGGCCATGACGCGGCACTGCTCAAAGCAGCCTGTGATGCCTGTGTGAAAGGCGTGCGCCGGGCCCACATCATCAGCTACGTTGAGGATGGCGCGTTGCTGGAGGAACTGTTCACCCGGGACGGTTCCGGAACCCTGGTCAGCGGCGATAACTACGAGCAGATCCGCCAGGCCAGGGTGGAAGATATCGGGGGTATTCTGGAGTTGATCCAGCCCCTTGAAGAGCAGGGCATCCTGGTGCGCCGCTCCCGGGAAATGCTGGAAACCGAAGTGGACCGCTTCGTCGTGGCCGAGCGGGATGGCACCATCGTTGGCTGTGCTGCCCTGTATCACTACCCGGACGAAGGCACCGGTGAACTGTCCTGTTTTGCGGTCGACCCGTCGTACCGGCGTGCCGGGCGTGGTGACGACATTCTGGCGATGATTGAAAAGCTGGCGAAGGCCCAGGGTATCCGGAAACTGTTCGTGCTGACCACCCAGACCGAACACTGGTTCCGGGAGCGGGGCTTTCTGCCCACGGCGGTGCAGGATCTGCCCGGGCCAAAGCTGGCCTCCTACAACACCCAGCGCAACTCAAAGGTGTTCTACAAACCGTTGTGACAGGGCGCTGAGCTGTTGTTCCCGCTCCTCCGGCGTGGCCCTGGACAAGGTCTTGACCGAGTCATAGAAGCGCCCGAAGTCGTAGTGGTGATCCCGCAACAATTGCCTGAATGCCGGCACATGCTGGTTGTATTGCTGGAACAGAGCCAGGTTGGCGTTGTTCAGGCGCACCGGCGGTGTGCCAAATGGGCCAGGCTCCGGGTAGTCTTCTGATAGCTCGGCGTAGGCATGGGCCAGTTCCTCCAACAGGGTTGCCTTGCGGTCCCTTAGCACGTCTGCGGCCAGTACCTGTTTTTGCTGATAAAGCTGTCGGAGCTGTGCGCCGACGTCGTTGACCAGGTCCAGGGTCCGATTACGGTGCTCCAGCCGCTGCAGGGCGCGGTCAAAACCGGCTTCGGACGCCTGCTGTTCCAGCCAGATTCTCAGGCCTTCCAGTTCAACGGCGGTGGCAAAGCTTTCGTTGAACGCGGTGTCTTCCTTGATATACACCACCTGATGGGCCAGTTCGTGGAACATCAGTGCCACCATGCGGTCATCTGGCAGGCTGGTAAAACCGGTGTGCAGAGGGTCATTGAACCAGCCCAGGGTAGAGTAGGCAGTGACGGCGCCGATGAAGGTGTCGTAATCCTGTGCGTTGAACCGGGCCTGCTCCTTGCGCGCCCGCTCCAGATTGAAGTAGCCTCGGTAGGCTTGGCAGCCCACCACGGGATAACACCACTGGTGAGGATCCAGCGAGAATTCGGGTACAGCAACCAGGTTGACCACAACCCAGGGCTGGTCCAGTTCAACGTATTTGGTAAAGGCCTTGCCGACGGGTAGCTGAAGTACGTCATTTGCGAAGGTGCGTGCGGACTGTGCAACGGACAGTTTTCGTTTCAGTTCAGGGTCAGTTTGTGGGTCGCGGGCAACGGATTCCACGGGTTGTCCCCGCAGCATCAGTGAAAGATGGCCGCCCACTGCCTGGCCATAGTAGCCAATGGTCGAACACCCCTGGAGCCCCGGTAACAGTAGCAAAAGAAGATAGATCTGACTAAGCTGTCTCATGTATCCGTACGTTGTGATTGATGGTCTTTCCGGCTCCGCCCTGGTGCTCGTCGTGACAGGCTCGCTGGCTGTTTTCCGGGGCTGGCTATACTCTTTTTATCATAACAGCAGATCACAGCCACTAACTCAGGGATGTTCGCCAGGGCGACGGTCATTGGCGACCAGGCCGGCTTATCAATTGGTCAGGTAGTTCATGGATCCGAGAGAACGTCGTAGCAGTACCCGACAGCCCATTAAACTCGCAGCGCAGCTCGACGCAGGTGGCGGTAATACCTGGCCCTGCCAGATTGCTGATTTTTGCGCCGAAGGCCTGTTCATACGTTATTCCGGTGAAACCTCCCGAAAACTGGACCGGGTGTTCGATCAAAACCAGCCGTCCGAGCTGGTGGTTCGTTTTCGCGGTGCGGATGGTCAGCGTCGTTACGAACTGCACGTCAGTCCCGTTCGGCGTATCGACGGCGCCATGGGGGTAAACTTCACCCGCTCCAATCCCGACGCCCTGAATGCCATGCTGCAGCTTTGCGGCAGCAGTGGTGATCAGGCCAGGTCGTCGTTGCGGGCGCCGAGTGAGCGTGTGCAGTTTGTTCTCCATCAGTCCGCAAAAACGGTAACCAGTTTCATTGAGCCGCTGATGGATGCCTGTTTCGTGCAGATGGCAGAGGCGCTCCGCAAGGCTGCCCAGAAGGCACCCAGTGACCAGTTGGCCAACGAGTATATGGACGCCTCAGGGCAGCTCCAGGCACGCCAGAGGATTCTTTGGCACCATATGGCGAGGTTCCTGGAATCTCCTCTGAAGCCAGCCCAGAAGGGCGCGCCGGGGGCTGAGTTGTCTGTGGTCGACAAGAACGAGTTCGAAGACTGGCTGACCATCCGGGTAATGGTCACCCGGGCCGATACCCAGTACCGGGGCGACCTGCTTCAGCTCAAGCTGCGACTGGACAAGCTCGGTATCGCCAATCGCACCGGCCACCACAACCCGCTTGGGCCAGCGCTGGTCTGTGAGGCTTTCCATCATGCCCTGTTACAGCTCAAGGCAACCAGGGAGGTGGAGAAAGTCTGCCTGAAGACCTTTGAGCAAACCGTGCTTAAACAACTGGCGCCGCTGTACCGGGAACTGAACAACATTCTTATTCGCCATGGTGTGCTGCCAGACCTGGACCTGTCCAAATACCTCAGTGAGCAGGCACCGCCAAAGAACGAGCCCACGCCCGCGCCGACAGTCACCAGGCCAGAAGAGACCCCAGCCGAGAGCCCGGCCCAGCCCGCCGAGGAATCCCGCGCCACGACCGCAAGTCGAGCCCTGAAAAGCCGGTTATCCGGTGAATTCCGCGGCTACGCCCAGGCCGCCCAGACGGCGTTTTCCACCGTTCGCAATCTGCTCACAACCCTGCAGGCAAGCCGGGTTTCCCGAGGGGAAAGTCCCCGGGAGGACTTTGCCCCCAATGCGCGCCCACTGTCGACCGGTGAACTGCACCGGGAATTGCAGGAGTTGCAGGTGCGCGCGGCGGGCCAGGAAGAATCCGCCGCCCCGCTGAAAGAGCGTGTGGTCGAGAAGATCAAGGAAATCGGCGAAGCCCGGCTGGATGACGAGCAGCAGCAAACCCTGGATGTCGTTGATCGCTTTTTCAAAAGTGTCGTGGAAAGCCCCAAGCTCAGTGACTATGTGCAGGCCCGGATGCGCCAGTTGGAAGTCCCGGTGCTCAAGGTAGTGATGCGGGATCCGGCGTTTTTTGAGGATCAGGACAGCCCTGTCCGCGGCGTGATGAACCGTTTGGCCCAGCTGGGGGTGAAGGGTGGCCGCCTGAACCCGGTGGTCCAGCGACGGGTCGACGAGCTGGTTCAGCGCATTGCCACGGATTTCGAGCAGGACACCGGCGTGTTTGAACAGACGGTGACCGAGCTGGACACCCTGATTGACCGGCAGAATCTGGTCTACCGCCGGAACGTCGAGCGTGTAACGGCAGCGGCCGAGGGTGCCCAGAAGGTGTCTGAGTCCAAGGCGGCGGTGAGCGCCGCGATTGATCAGCGTATTGCCGGTCGCAAGGTACCCCGGGCGCTGGTCAGTTTGCTGGAAGGCGGCTGGCGGGACCTGTTGTCACTGACCTGGATTCGCCAGGGGCCAGACAGTCAGCTCTGGCAGGATTACCTGGCGGTGATTGATTCGCTGCTGGCCTTTGCCGATGATCCGGAGAGCAGTATCAACCTGCCGGAGCTTCTGCGGCTGATCCAGGACGGCCTGGCGTCGATATCCAGCAATCACATGCCGTCATCCCAGATTCGCGATGAATTGAAGCACTTCCTGGTTCGCCGGCCCGACAAAACCCCTGAGATGGTCGAAGTGCCGCCGGCAAAACCAGCCGAGAAAGACCCGCAAACCCTCAACGAGCGGGAACAGCGCAGCCTTCAGCGCTGGATCAACCGGTCACAGCAGCTGCGTACCGGGGACTGGCTGCGGGACCAGACCCGGCCTGATGAACCCCAGTATATCCGGCTGGTCTGGATTGCCCGGGGCTTTAGCCGCTTTGTCTTCGTCAATCATCAGGGCATGCGGGTGGTTGAGCTGGAGCTGGACGCGCTGGCCCGGCAGATGCGCAAAGGCGTCATCGTGCCTGATAACCAGTACGACCGACCACTGGTGGATGAAAGTATCGACCGCATGGTCCGCAACGTTTATGACCAGCTGTCCTGGGCATCCACCCATGACGAGCTGACCCGTTTGCTCAACCGCCGGGAGTTCGAACGGATGCTGGAGCAGCAGCTGGCCCGTCGTGAAGACAGCCGCACTCTGTTGCATCTGGACCTGCGTGGCTTCCGGTTGCTCAATGATACCGCTGGCTACCAGGCTGGTGATGAAACCCTCAAACAGGTGGCAGAGCTGTTGTGCCGCCATGTGGGTGATGGCATGCCGGTGGCGCGCCTGGCCGGCAATGAGTTCGCCATGCTGGTTGCGGAAGAGCAGGGCCAGGATGTGGCCGCGGCCCTGATTGAGGCCATTGAATCGGCAGAGTTTGCCTTTGGCGGCCGCCAGTATACGTTGTCGGCGAACGTTGGCCTGGTGGCCGAGTTGCCGGCTCTGGTGAGTGCTGAACGCTGGCTGAGAAGTTCGGAGCAGGCGTTATCCCAGGCCCGGAAAATGGGGCCGGGCAAGATCGCCGAATATACCCTGGATGCCGATGACCAGGCCCGCCAGGAGCAGATCGCCGCGCGCGTCGCCAGCCTGTCGGATCCGGATGAAGAACGCATGCTGCTGCGCTGCCAGAAGATCATACCGCTTCATGCTGAGGCCCGGATGACGGCCCAGTATGAGATTCTGATCAGCATGTACGATGACAGCGGCGCCCTGATAACCGGCCAGGATTTTGTGCGCATGGCTGAGCGCTATGACCGCATGCAGGCGGTGGACCGCTGGGTGGTCGGGCATATGCTGGACTGGCTGAGGGACCAGGCGCCGGACCCCCGACACGTCGGTGGCGTGTGTATCAACCTGTCTGGGTATTCGTTGAATGATCAGAGCTTGCTGGAATTTATCTATGAGAAGCTCAGTGAAAAAGACGCGCCCATCGAACGGCTGTGGTTTGAGCTGACCGAGGCTTCTGCCATCAGCGACGTGCAGGCGGTGGCCGATTTCATCATGGAAATGAAAGAACTGGGCTGCCGGTTCTGTCTGGGTAATTTCGGCAGTGGCCCCAGTTCGTTCCAGTTCATGCGTTCCCTGCCGGTGGATCTGATCAAGATTGACAGCGCCTTCACCAGCCAGCTGGTGTCGAGCCAGACTGACCAGGCAATGGTGAGATCCATGGTGGACATGGCGCACTACATGAACCGGGAAGTCATTGCCTCCCAGGTTGAATCCCGAGACGTTCTGGATATGCTCAGGCAGTTGGGTGTGGACTATGCTCAGGGCTTTGTTGTTGAAAAACCACGCCTGCTCACCAGCCTGACCTGATCCGGGGAATTTCTCATTATGTCCAAACGCCACCCTATCATAGCGGTGACTGGCTCCTCCGGGGCCGGCACGACCACCACCGGCCAGATTTTCAGGCGGTTGTTTGCCAGCGAGGAGTTGAACGCCGCCATGGTGGGGGGGGACAGTTTTCACCGGTACACCCGGGAACAGATGGCCCGGCTGGCGGCCAAGGGGCAGTTTGGCGAGCGTAACCACTTCGCCCTGGAAGCCAATCATATCGACCGTCTCGAAGCTTTGTTCTATGACTACAGCCATACCGGCAACGGACGATACCGCAAGTACGTTCACGATGAAGATCGCCAGCTGGTTGAGGCCGGTCATAAACCGGGGACCTTCACCCCCTGGGGACCACTACCGGCAGACACGGACCTGCTGTTCTATGAAGGGCTGCACGGGGGCGTGGTCAGCGAAAGCTTCAACATTGCCCAGTACGTTGACCTGCTGATCGGCGTGGTGCCCATTGTCAACCTGGAATGGATCCAGAAAATCCATCGGGATACCAACCAGCGGGGGTACAGTCAGGAGGCGGTAGTACAGACCATCATCAACCGTATGGAGGACTACGTGCACGATATCGTGCCCCAGTTTTCCCATACTCACATCAACTTCCAGCGGATACCGCTGGTGGATACGTCGAATCCCTTCATTGCCCGGGATGTGCCCAGTGAAGACGAAAGTATGGTGGTGATCCACTTTCGAGACTCCAACGAGGTGGACTTTTCCTGGCTGTTGCAGGCCATTCCCCAGAGCACGCTGTCACGCCACGACACGCTGGTGATTCCGGGGCCAAAGATGGCGTTGGCCATGGAGCTGATCATTCGTCCCATGATCCAACGCCTGATGGCGGGCCGAACCTTCGCCTGATGTTCAGGCGGCGGTTAAGCGACCGGTCTGGTAATCCCTCAGTGCCTGCTCGATTTCCTCACGGGTATTCATCACGAACGGCCCGTACTGAACAATCGGCTCACCTATCGGGCGGCCTGCAATCAACAGCAGCCGGGCACCGGATGGGCCAGCCGCCAGCAGGATCTCATCGCCGTCATCCAGCAGGTTGGCAGCCGATAGCCGAAGTTGGGTTTGTGCCTCACCAGTCACCAGGCTCGCGTTGCCCTCGTAGAGGTACAGCATGGCGTTCAGGGGCTGTGCCACGGGCAGCGAAAGCTGGGCATTGGGCTCAAGGTGAATGTCGGCGTATAGCGGTTCGGTAGTGCCGCCGGTCACGGCGCCGGATACCTGCACGCCGCTGACATTCATCTCGCCGGCAATCAGCTTTACCGAGGCTCCGGGCTGATTGAACACGGGGATGTCTTCGGGCTGAATATCCCGGTAGCCGGCTGGCTTCATTTTCTCGGCTGCCGGCAGGTTCAGCCACAACTGGAAGCCGCGCATGACACCGGATTCCTGTTGCGGCATTTCAGAATGCACGATGCCCCGGCCGGCGGTCATCCACTGCACGCCACCATTACGAAGGTTGCCACGGTTGCCCAGGTGGTCTTCGTGCAGCATGTGCCCTTCGATCATGTAGGTGACCGTCTCGAAGCCCCGGTGCGGGTGTGCAGGGAAGCCGGCGATATAGTCCTGGGGCTGGTCGGAGCCAAACTCATCCAGCATCAGGAACGGGTCCATGCGAATGGCCTGGCTTTGACCCAGTGAGCGTTTGATTTTTACGCCGGCGCCATCAGAGGTGCCCAGGGCGGGAATGATTTGTTTCAGGGAGCGAAGCGTCATGTCGTCCTCCTCTCGTTGATGATGGTTCTATTAAACCGGGGAGAGACGAAGGATGAAAACGCAGAATTCTGGCGGGGCAGATCAAAAAAACTGAAGAAGTTCAGCGGTGGCACGATGCCACCGCTGAACGAGCTTATTCCACGTTGCGGGAATAGAAGATTTCCAGCATTTCGCGGCGCAGTCGGTCTTCGATGGACTGGGCTTCGGCCGGGTCCAGTTCGCCGGCATTCACACCGAACACATAGTTATCCAGGTTAAACTCTTTCAGCATCATCTTGGTGTGGAACAGGTTTTCCTGATACACGTTCACGTCGATCATCTGATAGGCGTTCTGGGTGTCCTCGGTCAGGTAGTTCTGGATCGAGTTGATGTCGTGGTCGATATAGTGCTTGGTGCCATCGACATCACGGGTGAAGCCACGTACCCGGTAGTCCACGGTGACCACATCGGAGTCAAAGCTGTGGATCAGGTAGTTGAGCACTTTCAGGGGCGAGATCAGGCCACAGGTGGACACGTCGATATCGGCGCGGAAGGTGCTGACGCCATCATGAGGGTGGCTTTCCGGGTAGGTGTGAACGGTCACATGGCTCTTGTCCAGGTGCGCTACGATGGTGTCGGGCAGCGGGCCCGGAGATTCTTCGTTGTTGGCTTCGCTGTCGGTGAGTTCATGCTCGGCAATCAGCATGGTCACAGAGGCACCGTGGGGCTCGTAGTCCTGGCGTGCAATATTGAGGATGTTGGCGCCGATGATCTTGACCACGTCAGACAGGATCTGGGTCAAACGCTCGGCGTTGTACATCTCGTCGATATAGTCAATGTAGGCTTCACGTTGCTCTTCGGTCTGCGCGTAACAGATATCGTAGATGTTGAAGCTCAGGGATTTGGTCAGGTTGTTGAAACCGTGCAGCTGGAGTTTGGTTTCCATAATAATTGCTCACCTTTTGCGCAGACCTGCGGAGAAAGTTGCGTATTATGCATACCGTGTGTGTCAATGAATAGTATCTACAATGACATTTTTGGTTACAGTGGCCCCAACGGCGGCATGGGGTGCGCTGGCTACGGAAATCGCTTACTCTGCGGCGCGGATTTCGTGGCTGTGGGTGATCTCGACACCGGCTTTTCCGAGTATGATGGACGCTGAGCAGTATTTTTCAGCAGACAGGCTGACCGCCCGCTCGACCTGCTTCTCTTTGAGGTTGTGGCCGGTAACCACAAAATGCAGGTGTATTTTGGTAAAGACAGCCGGCACGGCATCGGCCCGCTCTGCTTCAAGTTCGGCATGGCAGGCGGTGACGTCTTGCCGACTCTTTTTCAGGATGCTCATCACATCAAAGGCCGAGCAGCCGCCCACGCCCATCAGCAGCATTTCCATGGGGCGTGGCCCGAGGTTTTCGCCGCCGTGATCGGGTGGGCCGTCCAGCTGCACGCTGTGGCCGCTGCCACTGGTAGCCCTGAAACTGGCGTTGCCGGTCCAGTCGACGGTTGCTTTCATCGGGTTCTCCCATGGGTGATGGTTCATGGCCGGATGTGATCAAGGTTGCTCCGGAGCCTGATGGAGGATGCTAGCACAGTCTGATAGTGGCGACAGCTACCCCTTGCGACCAAAGAGGCATTGATCCCAGATACATCTTGTATCCGCTTTCGAGTTGCCGAAAGATGACCTTCTTGTTATAAGTTGCGCTGCAAACAATAAAAATCGCGAAACCCGCAAGGAAATGCGGGGCAGAAAAACATCAGGAATCGCCAGACTCTGAGGAGGCATGTCCCGCACTATGGCTACCATCGTCAAGCCGGTTGAGCAGAAAACCAAACACCTGGATTATTTCCTTTCCCAATGCCACCGTCGGCGTTACCCCGCCAAAAGCACCATTATTTATGCCGGTGACAAAAGCGACTCCCTGTTTTACATCGTCAAAGGTTCCGTCACCGTCATCATTGAAGACGATGATGGCCGCGAGATGATTATGGCCTACCTGAACGCCGGAGACTTTTTCGGCGAAATGGGCCTGTTCGACAACATGGATTCCCGCAGTGCCTGGGTCAAGGCCAAGACCGAGTGTGAGGTGGCGGAGATCAGTTACACCAAGTTCCGTGAGATCGCCCAGCAGGACCCGAGGGTGCTGTATTTCATCGGCGAGCAGATGGCTTCTCGCCTGCGCCAGACTACCCGCAAGGTTGGCGACCTGGCGTTCCTGGATGTGACAGGCCGGGTGGCGCGCACCCTGCTGGACCTGTGCAAGGAGCCCGACGCCATGACCCATCCCGATGGCATGCAGATCAAGATCACTCGCCAGGAGATTGGCCGTATTGTTGGTTGTTCCAGGGAGATGGTGGGCCGCGTCCTGAAAACGCTGGAAGACCAGGGCCTGGTTCGGGTCAAGGGCAAAACCATGGTGGTGTACGGCACCCGCTGAATGATTCCCACCTGGCAACTGCCCAAAAGGCCGCTGAATTTCAGCGGCCTTTTGCGTTGTGGTGGTCGCCCATATCAGCGATGGGCTTCGACAAACTCCCGCACCGACCGTGATACGGCCGCCGGTTCGGTGATGGGCGCCCAGTGCGTGGTGTCCAGTTCCTGCAGGGTCAGCTTGCCGGTCCAGCGGGCCAGGTTCTCGGTGAGTTGGCGGCCCACATAGGCGTCCCGGGTGGGGATGATCACCTGCACCGGGCAGCCTGCCAGTCGCGGTTCTGGTCGCAGCAGCTTGCGGATAAAGTTGGCCCGGTAAAGTTTGACGCCATAGTGGCCGTCGGCTTTCTGGTATTCGCTGAACTGGGCATCGGCAATCTGTTCGTGTTTGCGAAGATACCCGGGCCACAAGCGGTCGAGGCCGGCTTTCCACAGGGTTTCTGGCAGCACCGGTAACTGGAACATGAACACGTACCAGGAGCTGGCCAGCTGCTTCAGGACTTTGGTGGTGCCCCCGGAGCGGGGTGCCATGATCTGGTCCCGCAGCCAGTAGCCCACGTGATCCAGGCAAGGTCCCGAAATGGCGGTGTAGGATCGAATGCGCCCGTCCAGGGCTCCGGTGGTCACCGTTTCCCAGCTCTGGATAGAGCCCCAGTCGTGGGCCACCAGGTGGAAGCTGCGATCCGGGATCACCGCGTTAGCCACGGCCTTGAGGTCCTGCGCGAGCCACTTCATGCGATAGGCGCTGGTTCTGGCAGGCTTGTCGGAGCGGCCAGCGCCCCGAACGTCGTAGCGGACGACCAGATATTCCTTTTTCAGTTGCTCGGTCACCTTGTCCCAGACACTGTGGTTGTCCGGGTAGCCGTGTACCAATACCAATGGCGTGGCCTGGGGATTACCTTCGACTCTGGCGTACAGGAGCAGGTCACCGCTGGTCACCCAATGTTCTTGTTCGATACTCACGCTGATCATTACCTTGTGGTGGCATTGAAGTCTGATCAGGTTAGCGGTATCCGGTGGCAGGCTCTGCGGCCAAACAGGCCAGAAACCATGCCGGTGATGTCAGCCTGCCAGGGCCTGGTCACGGCGGAGGCCCTGGCTTCGGCCGGGCAAGCATTGCAGCAGATGCTGCCAGACCACCTCAGCATTAGTTTCGTTCAGCGTTTCGTGACGCCCGCCCTCAAACAGCCGGAGGGTGACTTGTTGCACGCCGGCCTCCCGAATGGCCTGAAAGTGGCAGCGTATGCCTTTGCCCATTTCGCCCACCGGGTCATCGGTGCCGGCGAACAGGTGAACGGGCAGGTCCGGGCGCCACCGGGCGGGATTGATCGACAGCATACCCTGGATAAAGTCTTGCCATAGCCCGGTGGTGCATTCGAATCCACACCAGGGGTCGGCCAGGTACAGATCCACCTGATGCGGGTCCCGACTGAGCCAGTCACAGGGCGTGCGGTTGGGTTTGAACATCCGGTTAAATTTGCCAAACGTCATCCGGGCAAGGGTCTTACTGGCGTGCCGCTGCCCACGCAACGCCCGTATCAGGCGCACCAGTAGCAGCGAGAACCGAAGTTCAGCTGTGTGGATTCGGTTGGTTGCGCTGAGGATCAGCGTATCCAGGTTCTGGCCGTATTGCTGGGCGTAGCTTTGGGCAATGAACGAACCCATGCTGTGCCCCAGCAGGGCGACCGGAATACCCGGCATCTGTTCCCGGGCGCAGTGGACCACCTGGTTCAGGTCGTCCACCACTTTCTGCCAGCCGTCCGAGTCTGCGTAGTGTCCTGGGTGACCACTGCCCGGGCCATGGCCGCGATGGTGATAGCTGATGACCGCCACGCCCTGGTCGGCTAGCCAGGAGGCCAGGGCCGCATAGCGGTCGCCATGTTCGGCCATGCCGTGACTGATGATCAGGCAGCAGTTGGGTGACGGCTCTGGTTCAAACAGGGTCGCGTTGATCTGATGGTTGTCAGGGGTTGTCAGTAGCAGGGTCTGTTTGCGCATGGTCCTGGCCGGGTTCCTTTGCGGCCGGGCGTTGCCACTCCGGCGGTTTCCACAGGTGTTTGAGTCGAGACAATAGTCCGCCTGGCTGCTGCATGTCGCGGAACAGGTCCACGTATTCGTGGGTCCAGAGCACAATCAGGTTATTTGAGGCCACCGGGCGGGTGATGCCGTACTCGGGCGGGTCCTTGGCATCTTCGTCCACGAAGGTGCCAAACAGTCGATCCCAGATGATCAGCGTGCCGCCATAGTTACGATCGATATAACCGGGATTGCGGCCGTGATGCACCCGGTGATGGCTTGGGGTATTAAATACAGCTTCGAACCAGCCGGGCAGCCTCTTTACCAGCGTGGTATGGATAAAAAACTGGTAGACCAGGGAAAGCGCATAGGCCACGCCAATCCAGACAGGATTGAAACCGACCAGTGCCAGCGGCAGATAGAACATCCACATGCCGTTGAAAATATTGGTGGCGTTCTGGCGCATCGCGGTTGAGAAGTTCATCCGCTCTGACGAGTGGTGCACTACGTGGGCGGCCCAGAACCAGCGCATCCGGTGACTGGCCCGGTGCATCCAGTAAAAACAGAAGTCGACACCCAGGAAGGTCAGAAAGGCAGTGAGCCCGTTGAGCTCGAGGTCGAACAGTCGGAAGTGATAACACAGGGCATAAACCGGAAAAGCGATGATGCCTGCGAACAGCAGCTCTGTGGTCTGGTAGCCAGCGCCCAGGGCGAAATTCCGGACCGCCTCGCGGGTATCCATCAGCGCCGGGTCGTGGCGGATTTTCAGGTATTCCCACAGGGTAACGCCGATAAAAATCGGTGTGGCTACCACAAAAATAAGCTGGCGCTCATCCAGTGCCAGCCAAGGGGCTACGGTTTGCCAGAGTGCCAGCAGGCCGCTGTTTTCCAGCACCGCCTTCATCATGTCTATCAGTGCCATTAAGGAACCCGGTGTTGTTCTTGTTCAGGGTCTATCTTGGCACAATTACCGCCAAACACGTTGTCCTATTACGTCAGCGCAAGTGGCGGTTTCCGACACACGAACACCGTCAGCGATGCTTCTGGTAGAGGGCTTCGATCGGCTCGAGTTTGGGGCGCCACTCTTCCAGCCAGCTTTGTACCGGTTTGGGAATACGGGCGGGCTTTGGCCAGGGCACCGGATACTGGGGCGGTTGGAATAGCGGCGCCAGCAGGGCTGCAGCGGCCAGATCTGCCCGGCTGAACCGGTCGCCCACCAGGTAGGGCCGCTGGCGGTAGATGTCGGTCAGTTCCGTGACCAGCTGCTCCAGGGTCTGTTGCGCCGCATCTGCCGTTTTCTGGTTGATCTTCATCCACTTGCGCATGATCTCATCCACCCGGCTGAAGGCCAGGCTGAGCAGAATCCGGTTATAGAACGGGGTGCCGGCGGCGAGCAAAGGAACCACCACTTTGGGCCGTTGCAGAAAGTAATGATAGACCCAGGTGCGAATGGCAGGCCCAGCCTGTTCATCCAGCTTTTTTTCCCATTCCAGGGCTTGTTCACGAAGTATGGGGTCTTCCGGTGTCAGAGGGTTGTCGGGGAACATCTGGTCCAGATAATCCACGATCTGCGCTGAACCCTGAACGATCTGGCCGTCATGGTCCAGCACCGGCACCGAGGAATCCGCCCCGGTCATTTGGGTGATGGTTCGCGCGTGTTGGCCCGGGAGCAGATTGATCGGCTTGTAGTTGACACCTTTGTAGTCCAGTGCCCAGCGGGCTTTCTCCGAATAGTGGGAAATACAGAACTGATAGAGCTTGACGGTCATGGGTGTGCTCCCGGTGTTTTGATGACGCAAGATTAACTCTTCTGTCAGCGATTTCCCACCAGGCGAGGCGTAGACTGTGAGGGTTGTTCCATAAGTTTCAAGGGGTTATATGAGTCTTGCAAAGAATGTCCTCGCTATGTTGTTGGTCACCGGGTCGTTATGGGGATGTTCCCTGTCCCAGGAGCGGGCGACGGGAAAAACCATGAACCTGGCAGGGAGTCAGTGGCAGGTCGAAGAAATTGACGGCGACCCGGTGGCAGAAGAAAGCGATGTCACCATCGCCTTTACTGACGAAGGGCGGGTTTCCGGAAGTGCCTCCTGCAACCGCTACCAGGGTGGCTGGGATGCCAATGGCACCCAGCTTGAACTCTCTCGCATGGCGGCCACCCGCATGGCGTGCCCTGAACCTCTGATGCAGCAGGAAAACCGGTTTTTGAAGCTGCTGGGGGATGTACGGCATTATCAGTTCGAGCCTGACGGCCGATTGGTGCTTGAAACGGCCGATGGAACAAAAATGACTGCGGTACCACAGCCCAGCGGTCAGGAGTAATCCGCTCCGCTGGTTGTCTGAGACACGTCGAAGGTTGTTTTCCGGGATGCAAGGTTCCCGTGTCCGCAATGATGGTTAATCGGGCCGGGAATCTCTAAACTAGCGACCTGTAGTGTGGAACAACAGAGGATGTGTTCATGTTTTTGCGACGAGTATTGCCGTTGTCCGTCGTGGCGCTGACGGGCCTCACCCTGGCAGCCTGTGCCTCCCATCCACAAACCGAGGGCTTGTCCGATTTTGGCCAATATCGCTGCGGTCAGCTGGATGTTCGGATGACCAGCTCTGAAGGCAGTGATCTGGTGGGGCTGGAATACCTGAACAAGCGGGTACTTCTGAAGCCGGCAGTGGCTGCCTCCGGTGCGCTCTACAAGGCGCCGGGCGACCCGGATACCAGTTTCTGGGGCAAGGGAGAGCGGGGCACACTGACATTGCGCGGACAGGTCTATCCCGAGTGCCTGGAGCCGGGGGCGATCGAAAGTTCGTTTCGTGCCATCGGTACCGAGCCATTCTGGTCAGTGCAGATTGAGCAGAACCAGATGAGCCTGAGCCGTCCATACGATCAGCAGCTCAGCGAGCAGATCGTGCTGAATGAAACATTGGCCAACCGGCACGGGCGAACCTACGAGGCACGGTTCGACGGTCAGGCACTGGAATTCCGTATAGCCCACCAGCTGTGCGAGGACGACATGGCCGGGGCCCAGTATCCGGCGCAGGTTCGGTTGACTCTGGACGGTGAAACCTTCATGGGCTGCGGTGGTGACCGGGAACGTTTGTTCCGCGGTGCGGAATGGGTTGTTGAAGATCTTGCAGGCAGTGGGATCATCGACCGGTCCCGGATCACGATCGAGTTTCTTGACGAGGGGCGGGTTGCGGGCCGGGCCTCCTGTAACCGCTATTCCGGCGGTTTCCGGCTGACCGGAGAAGGCCTGAGCTTTACGCCGCCGGCCACCACACTGATGGCCTGCGCGCCGGCATTGATGAACCAGGAACAGCGGTTTCTTGACCTGATGTCAGAGGTGGTCGATGGCCGAATTGGCCGCCATGGCGAGCTGCTGTTGCGGACCGCGTCCGGTGACACTATTACCGCCTATAAGTCCGGGTCAGAGAGCCTGTAAGCCGACAGGATGGCGGCGAGCCTGCCATTGGCCGTCAGCCGGGCGAGGCCGCTGTCCAACAGGTTTGCCAGTTCGGCTGCGTCAGGGTTTTCCGGCGGGAAGGCAATAAACAGGGGGGCCTCGTAGGCCAGCCCCGCGTTTCTGGGGGCGGCAATGGACGTGTTTTGAGCCAGAAACCAGGACATCACGGCGCTGTCTTCAACAAACACGTCGGTGCGTTCGCGTTCCAGAAGCTGGAGGGCTCGGGCCAGTGGTGCCGGGCCAGACAGAATCCAGATCCGCTCGGAATCATCCGTGTATTCGCTGATATAGTGATCAAGTTCCGGAGAGTAGGCGTACCCGTTAATCACCAATAATGTCTTGCCCTGCAGGGAGTCAATGCCGTCATACTCCCATTGACTTTGTGGGTGGGTATATAGCGTAATTCGGGCTTCGCCAAGGCTGGTCTCGGGGAAGATGAAGTCCGGTGCATCGCCTTTCAGCGCGCCAACCACTCCGTCAATCAATTGCTCCCGTGCCAGCTGCAGCGAGCGTGCCCAGCCGAAATTCTGGTAATCGAATTCGTAGCCCGCCTCCGCGAAGATCTCCCTGGCAATATCCACCATGTAGCCCTCCTGCAGCGCGCCTGCCAGGCAGTTGTGGGGGCACCATGGGTCCGCGGCGAGAATCACTCGCCGAACGGGTATGTCGGTGGCTGCTGGGGATTCAGGCGGTGCATTGGACAGTTCTGGCTGGCTGGGTGGCTCAGTGGCGGGCAAACCCGGTGGGGGTTGGTCGGAACAGGCCGACAGCAGGAAAAACGCACAGAGCAGCAGGGTTCTGAACATGGAAGGTTAAACCGCCATCAGTATCGGGGCAGATGCTCTGATCATATCGCTTCCTGAATAGTTTGTATCGCATATTTTTGGCGCTGACGCACTGTCAATCTACTGCAGCATTTCGGGGGTAAACTCGGGCGTTCAGCGACCAGAGATTGCACCATGACCGAACTACGGGCACTGACTCCCCACAGCGTCATTCCGGCTGAGCAGGCCAGCCGGAATCGCCAGCAAAAGCGATTGCTCAGAACCTTTCTGCCGGAACTTGTGCAGCTGGAGCGGCAGTTGGCGGAAGCGCCGGAGTTAGTCAACACGGCGGTGGCTGGCCGAGTGGCGGTCGGCCCCATCGAATTGCCGATCTATCGGGTGGATTTAGGTACTCCGGCCACCAACGCGCCGGTGGTGCTGATCGTGGGTGGGGTGCATGGGCTGGAACGTATTGGCAGTCAGGTGGTGATGGCCTGGCTGGATTCCCTGTTGGCTCGCCTGGGTTGGGACCAGCATCTCAACGCCCTGCTTGAGAAAGTCCACATTACCCTGTTACCGATCATGAACCCCGGTGGCATGTATCTGAACCAGCGCAGCAATCCCAGCGGAGTGGATCTGATGCGCAACGCGCCCATTACCGCGCAGGATGGCAGTGCCTTTTTACTGGGCGGCCAGCAATGGTCGTCTCGACTACCCTGGTATCGGGGCCGGCCAGAGCAGGGGATGGAAGTGGAAAATCAGGCGCTGGAAGCAGTGATTCAGGACCTGTTGCCAAACCGACCGTTCAGTCTGGCACTGGATTGCCATTCCGGTTTTGGCTGGCAGGACCAGATCTGGTTTCCTTATGCCTATCGCCGCCGCCCGATGCGACGTATTGATTCGGTTATGGCGCTTAAACTGATTTGGGAGCAGGCCTACCCCAATCACAACTACCGGTTTGAGCCCCAGTCTGCCCACTACCTGACCCATGGCGATCTGTGGGACTATTTCTACAAACAGGTAAACCGGGAAAACAGTGGTGTGTTTCTACCCCTGACCCTGGAAATGGGGTCTTGGCGCTGGATACGCAAACGCCCACGGCAACTGTTCCGGCTGGATGGATTTTTCAACCCGCTGGTGCCACACCGGCATCAGCGCGTACTGCGCAGCCATCTGACCTGGATGGACTTTCTGATCAGTGCGGCGGCCAGTCACCTGAACTGGTTGCCCACCGGTGAGCAGCAGTCCATGCTGAGAGAAGCGGCCATCATGCACTGGTACAGGGATACCCGATGATATGCACTGGATACTGCTCAGGGGTTTGACGCGTGAACACGGTCACTGGGGCCCCTTTGCCGAGCAATTGCGAGCGGCGATGCCGGACGACCATGTGCATCTGGTGGATCTGCCTGGTACCGGTATTCACTATCGGGATGACAGCCCCGGCACTATTGCCGGTATCCGGCAGAAGGTGCTGGAGCAGGTTGGTCACATCCCGCGCCCGTTCTCCATCGTGGCGTTGTCCATGGGCGGCATGGTGGCGCTGGATTGGGCGCAGCATGCTGAGCCCGGTGAACTGCAGCATCTGGTTCTGATCAATACCAGTTCAGGGTTCAGCCCACCCTGGCGCCGGATGCGGCCAGGCACCTGGCCCCGGGTACTTCGATTGCTGGCGAGGCGGGAGCTGTTCCACCGGGAGCGGGATATCCTTGAGCTGACCTCCAACCGCGAGGTGCCGTTGTCTCTCTGTAAAGCCTGGTACAGCATTCAGCGTCAGCGCCCGGTGTCGTTCTACAACGCGATACGGCAGTTGGCGGCAGCGGCCCGCTATAAGCCTCAAACCAGGGCACCGATGGCCGATGCCTTGCTGTTGGCCAGCAAAGGGGACCGGATTGTGCACTGGCAGTGCAGTGCGGAGCTGGAAAAGCGCTGGTGTTGGACCCTGAAAGTGCATCCGGATGCGGGTCACGACCTGCCCCTGGACGAGCCCGCCTGGGTTATCAGGCAGATTCGGGAATGGTTGCCGGGCCAGTAGCAGTTGCTTGACGCAACCGTTTTTTCCGTTCACTCTCAAAGCCTTGACGTCACCCTGAACGGAGCCAATAACAATATGAAAATCTTTGAGACCAAGTCTGCCCCCAATCCCCGTCGCGTGCGCATATTCATGGCGGAGAAGGGCCTTCTGGATAAGGCCGAGTTTGTACAGGTGGATATCGAAAAGGGCGAGAACCTGACACCGGAATACGTAGCCCGCAACCCGATGAAGAAAGTGCCGGTCATGGAATTGGATGATGGCACCTGTATTGCGGAAACCATGGCCATTTGCCGTTACTTTGAAGAAGCCTATCCGGACACGCCAAAACTGCTGGGGCAAACCCCGGTCGAAAAAGCGCTGGTGGAGCAATGGCTGCGCTGGCTGGAATTCTACTTCTTTATGCCCACTGGCATGTGCTTCCAGCACACCACCGGATACTTCAAGGACCGGATGAACCCGATCAAAGAGTGGGGTGAGGAATGCGGGAAGGGTGTTGAGAAATTCATGCACTTCCTGGACAAGCATCTGGACGGCAAAGAGTACATCTGCTGCGACCGCTTTACCGCCGCCGACATCAATGCCTTTACCACCATCGCTTTTGCCCGGGTGGTGAATATCCGCATCAAGCCGGAACAGGCCAACCTGCAGGCCTGGTACGACCGGATCAAGGCCCGGGAATCGGCCCAGGCTTGATCAATTGCCGTAGCCTGCCAGTTCGACCCGGTTGCGGCCATTCTGCTTGGCCTGATACAAAGCGCCATCGGCCCGATTGACCAGGTGATCGATGGCCTCGCCCTGGCCGAATACCGCCACGCCCAGGCTGACGGTCTGGGTGTGGTGCACACCGTGCATGTTGATAGGGGTTTCCTGTATCTGTTCTCGGCATTTTTCTGCGACCACCCGGGCGCCTTCCGCGTCGGTCCCTGGCAACAGAATCAGAAACTCCTCACCGCCCCAGCGGCAAAGCGCATCCTGCTTTCTGAGGCAGTCGCGCATTCGGGCTGCCACCTCTTTGAGTACGTCATCCCCCGCCTCGTGGCCCCAGGTGTCATTCACCTTTTTGAACTTGTCCAGGTCGGCCAGTATGACACTGAAAGGGGCTTCGGCCCTCATGGCGCGGGCGTGTTCCTGTTGCAACAATGGCATGAATGCACGACGGTTCAGAAGTCCGGTCAACGGGTCTGTGGTGGCCACCTCGTTCACGCTTTCACGGGCGATAAATCCGTCAACGGCGACCTTGCGAACAAAGGCCATGAGGATACAGGTGACGAACATCAACAAAGCCGGAGCAATCAGGACGGCAACCAGGGTCATGATCGGCAGGCCCGCAACGACGGCAGCGATCAGGAAGATCGCCAGGGGCGACGCCACAATCAGTAACCACTCCCGAAAACTGCGCAGCCCCATGATGGTGGCACCGAACAGGGCGATGGTCATGGAGTCGGAAATCTGGGTGACAATGATGGGTTCGTACAGGGCGAACAAAAACAGCAAGGACAGGGCCAACCCACTGAGACAAATACCCATCAAACGCAGAAAATACCGGGCAGGCCAGCGGGGAAAGCCGATCCATCGGGCACTAAAGGCAAGGCCAATCGCCACCATTAAGGGTATTCTGAGTATCATCTCAAGATTGCCCAGGTCGGCTTCGTGCTGGTGAAAGTGGGTGTGGCTGAAATGATACAGTAAGACCGTCACCAGCAAGAGCCAGGCGCCGGCATAGGCCAGTGCAGCTTCCATGCGTTCCTGATAGCTTTCGAAAGCGGCTTGCCACTTCATGGGAACTGCGGGCCGGGATACTGCCATAGGCCGATTCCTTACTTGGGTGGAATATCAATATATTGCAATAATCACCGAAAGAGCTGCCCGCATCTATAAGGTAAATGCGCTACCTCTTTTGGGTTAACAAGGAATATCTGAATGACGGATGAGACCAGATTGCAGCAAGCTCTTGAAATGATTGATCGGGCCAATCTGGCCGATCCGAACCAGGAGTTGGTGGAAGGGGAGGCGCTACCCAGGGAATATGCCTACAGCCTGCACATGACGCGTTGGCTGTTCACGCTGGAACCGGCGCCTTCCGAGCGTATGCAGATTGCCTGCCGGGCCCAGCATATCGAGCGCTGGACCATACCCCGTAGTGATTACGGGGAGGGCCGGCAAAATTACTACCAGTGGCGCCAGGCCTGTGGCCGCATGCATGGCCGGCGGGCCGCGGAAATCATGGCCGAATGTGGCTACCCGCCGGAAGAATGCGAACGGGTGGAGCTGATTCTGACCAAGCGCAAGCTGCGGGAGGATGAAGACACCCAATTGCTGGAAGACGTGGCGTGCATGGTGTTTCTGGAACGCTATTTTGCGCAGTTCTTCGAGGAAAAGCCGGACTACGACAAAGAGAAGTGGCTGCGCATCGTGCGCCGCACCTGGGGCAAGATGACCCTCCGGGGCCACGAGGCGGCCCTGAATTTGGCCGGCAATCTGCCAGACCACCTTCAGGCATTGCTGCAGGAGGCCCTGGCCGAATGACGCCGGCTGCGGGTGCGGTTCAGAACCTGATAGCCTGGCTTGCTTCCATTTGTTCACCCTTCTGATCCTGCCAGACCAGCTTCAGTTCGCCTTCCTCTTCCGGCGTCAGTTGGAATTGGAGGTAAGGGTTGGCGGAGGTGCCCGTGAAAAAGCGGGCGGTCAGTACCGGCTCGTCGTTCAGGGTGGCGGTCAGCGATTCAACCAGTAGTTGTTCAATGCTGTTGTCGGCCTGACCATCCGGCCGCAGTCCGGTTTCCATCGGATGATTGATCAGCGAGCGCACGGTAACCGGTTGCCCCGGGCGAGCACTGCCAGCCAGCGCCAGGCGCGGATTGGCCATGGCCATCGCAGACGCATCACCGCCCCCCACCAGACAGCCGCTGACGGTCACTCTTACATCCCGGGTTGTGAGAAAGGCGCGATCCTGGTTGGTGATGGCCAGGGCCACCACCTGCTGGGTTTCGCTGAGGCGAATCCGGGTGGCAATGTTGGCGGGTGAAGCCAGCGGGCCCAGGGTAATATCGGCTACCTCTGGGCGTGGATTGCCGGGGGCAAACAGGCGGATCTTTTCGATGTGTTCGCCATCTTCCAGGCTACCGGTAAACGACACGGACAACGCAACACTGCTGCCGTCTTCCGCCACCAAGGGAAGCTCAAGGCTCAGGCCTTCCAGTTCAGGTACCCGGTTGTCGAGTGCCTGGGTCACGGCTTCTACCCTTTGCCAACGCTGATCGGCGTTGGCGGTACCCATCACGAACATCAGGGCAAGAGCAGCGAGCAGGAAACGGGATATCATGACTACCTCGAATTGATCAGAACCATTGGCCGTGCGCTTAGCGGCTGGCAGCACTGCCGCCACTGAAACGAAGCGCCAGGCGTGAGCCTGCTACTATACCGGCAAGGGCCAGAAAACTGGAAATTGCCAGGGTGGAAAAGCCACTGAGCCCCTGGCCCAGTGTGCAGCCTATCGACATGATGCCGCCCACGCCCATCAGGAATCCGCCGACGATGGCACGGCCATTGTGGCCCGGGCTGGTGAAGCTCTGCCAGACGAATTCCCGGGTGAGCAGCGACACCAGAAGACTGCCCGCTACAATGCCCGCCACCACGGTAACCCCAAAGCGCAGAGAGGTGCCGGTGGAGAGCATCAGGTACTGCAGGCTGTCGCCAACCGGTGCGACAAAGGTGAGAGACGCCAGCCGAACCGGGTCAAAGTCGTCTGCGCCCAGCACCCCGGTAATCCACCAGCCTGCAGCCACCAGAAGCCCGATCAGCAGCCCGCCCAGCCAGTCCCGGGGCGAGGTCCGGAATGCTCGGGAAGACAGTGCCCAGGCAATCAATGCCAGAGACAGAACACCGGACAGAGCCAGGCGACCGGTTGTGGTGTCGAGCCCCATGGGCGTCGTAATCAGGGTTAGATCGGTGACAGGGAGGGTAGGGCGGTAAAGATCTTCCATCCATAACCTGAATTCAGCCAGCACGCCGGACATGGTCATGTAGGCAGCAATGCCAAGCACCAGCAATACCAATAGCGACCGCAGATTGCCGGTGCCCAGTAACACCAGCGAACGGGCGCCACAGGCATTGGCCAGGGCCATGCCATAGCCAAACAGCAAGCCGCCGACAATCAGCGCGACCACCGGCAGGCTGCCAGGGTGGTAGGGGGTGCGGGTGAGGTTGATGCCGGCCTGCCAGGCCAGCCACTGGCTGCTGATTAATGCCACCGCCATGGCCAGGGCAAAGGCCCTGAGCCGGCGGCTGTCGTTCTGCTGCCAACGATTAAACAGGCCCCGCAGCAGGCAGAACCGGCTCCACTGGGCGATCATGCCGTACACTACGCCAAGCAGGGCGCCGGCCCAAAGCACGGCGCTCAGGTGGTCTGAGAACAGGTTGCCCATCGTCCCGGCCTAGCGGCGCGTGCCCCAGGTGTCCTGGGTGATGGCGCTGTACCAGCCGGAGGCGTAATCGGCTTCCAGTTTGCGGAAGGTGGCATTGGCATCGCTGGGGCTTACGCCGCTGGAGGACTCGTGAATCAGGCCTTCCTGAATCCGGTACACCGCAGCCACGGAAATGCCGTATTCCGGGTTGATCAGGCTGTAACAGGTGTTGGCCCAGGACGGCTCCAGCGGCCGCTGACCTTCCAGGGCGGCAATGATGGCCGCGGCGGCCACCTTGCCCTGGGCGTTGGCAGCAAAGCCGGACTTTGGCATCGGGGCGGCAATGGTGGCGTCGCCCACCACGTAGATATCTTTTACCTGGGTGGATTCGAAGGTAACCGGGTCCACCGGCACCCAGCCGGACTCATTGGTTACGCCCGCCCGGTCAGCAATAAAGCCGGCCTTCTGGGGTGGCACCACGTTCAGCACTGAGGCCTTGTGAATGGTGCCGAATTCGGTTTCCACTTCCCGCTTGCCGGCATCAACACGAACCACCTTGCCGTCGCCAGACAGCCCGACCCACTCAATGCGGTCGCCGTGCACGTCTTTCCAACCCTGCATGAACAGGCCCTGCTTGGAGAAGTTGTCCTTGGCATCCAGGATCAGCACCTTTGAGCGGGGTTTGTGCTGGCTCAGGTAATGGGCTACCAGGCTGGCGCGCTCATAGGGCCCTGGCGGACACCGGAACGGGTTGGCGGGGGCGGTCAGTACGAACACTCCACCATCATCCATGGCTTCGATCTGGCGACGCAGCAATCGGGTCTGGTCGCCAGCCTTCCAGGCATGGGGCGCCTGTTCTGCAGCAGCCTGGTCATAGCCTTCGATGGCGTTCCAGCGGATATCAATGCCCGGTGATAACAGCAGTTTCTCATAACGGATACTGCTGCCATCGCCGAGGCTGACCGTGCGGGAAACCGGGTCAACATCCTGGGCGGTGGTGTGTACTACCCGGACACCCAGCTCACGCAGCTCGTTGTAGTTGTGGCTGATGCTGTCCATGGTACGCATGCCCGCCAGTACCAGATTCGAGAACGGGCAGGTGTAGAACACCTTGTTGGGTTCAACCAGGGTAACGTCCAGATCCGGTGCGTTTCGCTTCAGGTACTTGGCGGCGGTGGCGCCACCAAAGCCGCCACCCACTACCACGACCCGTGCCGACAGATCTTTGCTGGCGGGCCCGCCAAGGCTGCTGCAGGCGCCCAGCAGAGGCAAGGCAGAGGCCGCGCCCATCAACTTGAGCAGATCACGACGGGACGAGTTCAGGCCCTGATTCTTGATGTTTGATTTGGTCATGGTCTCGATTCTTCTGTCGTGGTGATAATCAGCGCTGCTGGGCGGAGCCGATGCGCGAGAAATACTGGGCCAGGGCTTTCAGCTCGTCATCGGAATAGCCTTTGGCAATCCGCGGCATGACGGTGGCCCGGGTGGAGTCGCTGTGCTTGAACTCCATCAGCTGGTTTTCAAGCGCCGTGGCGGGCCGGTTGGCGATCGCCGGGATAACGCCGGCCAGCTTGCCATCGGTACCGTGGCAGTTGGCGCAGGAAGCGGCGAGCAGCGCGGTTTGCGCGGCGTTTGCCTGGTCGTCAGCCAGCGCCGGCAAGGCCGGCAGCAGCAAGGCAAAGGTCAGAGCGAATCTTGTTTTCATGGAGTGGTCTGCCCGGATTAACTGGATGATAGAACAGCTAATTTACTGGGCCAGACCTCGGGTAGGCCAATAATATGGCGGTATATGATATTCGCTTTGGTTATTAGAATTCCTGGTTATTTCGGGTTCTCGGGAATAAGTCTCAACGTTGGTAGTCGTGTGATTGATAAATGATAATCAACTGCATATGATAAGGTGAATTGATAAGTTAAGGTTGCCCGGTAATGTCCTCTGGTACCCAGTCCCGCCCAAGAATCCTGATTGTTGAAGACGACCAGACCCTGAGCGATCAGCTATCAGGGCTGCTGACCAGCAAGGGGTATCAGGTTCAACAGTGCTTTGAGGGCGACCAGGCCCTGCTTGACGCGCTCAGCCTGCGGCTGGACCTGATCCTGCTGGATGTGTTGTTGCCCAGGATGAACGGGTTTGATGTCCTGGAGCGCCTGCGAAAGACCCGCCAGACGCCGGTCATGATGTTGACCGCCTGTGGCGCGGAGGAGGAGCGTATCCTGGGTTACCAGCAGGGTGCGGACGATTATCTGCCCAAGCCGTTCAGCTTTACCGAATTGCTGCTCAGGATCGAAGCACTGCTCCGGCGCACCCTCAAGGCAGGCGACCAGCGTGCCGACCCCACGGAACTGGTGGTTGGTAATCTGACGCTCAATCGCGCAAGTCTGTCGGTGGTTTGCAACGGCGAGGCAATTTGCCTGACGCCCATCCAGTTTCGACTGCTTTGGATGCTGGTTCTGCACCAGTCGGAGGCTCTCAGCAAACCCTATCTGTACCAGGTGGTTCTGGAAAAGGAGTTCAGCCGTTACGACCGGAGTCTGGATATGCATTTGAGCCGGGTGCGCCGCAAGCTGGTTGAGGCCGGCATGGCGGCGGACCGCCTGCAGACTGTCCATGGCCGGGGGTACTGTTTTCTGTGAGCCGCAAACTCTGGTGGCGCCTTTGCGGCACCCTGGCCCTGGGTACGCTAGTGCTGGTCTGGGTGATCTCCTTTCTGGGGGCCACCACCGAACAGCAGATGAGTTTTATCGCCAAGCACCATCAGGACACTCTGAAGCAATGGGGGCGAACGGCCGAGCGGCTATACCTATCCGGCGATGAACGGGCGCTGGCAGACTGGCTGGAGAACCTTCAGGTGCAGGAGGATACCTGGGCGGCGGTGGTGCGGTCGTCGGTGCAGCCCCTGGCTGGAAGTGAGTTGTCCGGGCAGTTTATGGAAGGCTTTCGTCTTGGCCGGAACGTAGAGTGGAAAATCCATCTCTACTTCGCGGACAACCCGATCATGGACATGACCTTTGCCGATGGCCATACCCATTTTCTGATTACCCTGCCGCAACGGATGCGCCCGGGCACCTACCTGCCGGAGATGAAGCTGTTCCTGAAAGTGGCCTTGCCGTTAGTGGTGCTGTTGGTGCTGTCACTGGTCATTTACCGGCATGTGATGAATCCCATCCGGCAATTGGAACTGGCTACCCGTCAGTTCAGTGAAGGTAATCTGGGAACCCGGGTGCGTGCCCTGCTGGGCAATCGTAACGATGAACTCACCGCCCTGGCAGATACCTTTGACCGTATGGCGGAGCGTATTGGCGATCTGATCCTGTCCCAGCGCCGTCTGATTGCTGACCTCTCTCACGAGTTGCGAACCCCGTTGACCCGGATCGATATGGCCGTCAGTTGCGTTGAGGAAGGCATTGATACTCATCATTTCCTGCCGCGTATCCGGCGGGAGTGTGATCTGATGCGGGCGTTGGTGGAAGATACCCTGACCCTGGCCTGGCTCGAGAACGAACAGCCGGACCTGGGCAACGAAGACCTGAACCTGACCGACCTTGTGGACTCCATCGTTGAGGATGCCCGCTACGAGAACCCCAGCCGCAGGATTGTGGCCGAATTGCCTGATCAGGCCATGCTGGCGGGGAGCAGTCACCGGGCCATAGCCCAGGCGGTTGAGAATGTCGTGCGCAATGCCTGTCACTACGCCCCGGCGGAGGGCTGTATCCGGATCGTGCTGGAGCCCCAGGACAACGGATACCGGCTGTCGGTCAGCGACCAGGGGCCGGGCGTGCCGGCCGAGCAGCTTGAGCTGATCTTCAAGCCATTCTTTCGGGCCTCCCGCACGGGTCAGTCCGGACCTGGCGGGCATGGACTGGGGCTATCCCTGGCTCGTCGTCAGGTTGAGGCCATTGGTGGCTGGATTCAGGCCCGGAATCGGCCCGGCCGGGGGCTTCAAATGGATCTGTGGTTTCCTGCGTCACGTTTGTAACAAATGTAAAAGTCGTTCACTTCCTCGATTTTCTAATCGAGAATGCGCCCCAAATAGGAATCATTTTCAGTATTGGAGCGCAGTACCCATGGCAAATCTAGGAACTGAATCTCGAGTGGCTGGTTTTCGTCGCAACGCCTTGTGGCTTGCCCTGGCCGCATCCCCCCTGGCCCATGCAGACCCGGTGTCCCTGGAGGCAATACAGGTGACCGCTGAGCGGGAAGCTGCCAGCGATATCGTCATTGACCGGCAGAACCTGGATCGTTACCAGGCGGATGATCTGAACGATGTGTTTGCCGGGCGCCCGGATGTCAATGTGGGTGGTTCGAACAGCATTGCCCAGAAAGTCTATGTGCGGGGCTTTGAAGATCCCCTGCTGAACGTATCAGTGGATGGCGCCACCCAGGCCGGGGCGCTGTTTCATCATTCCGGTCGTCTGTCGGTGGAGCCTGAACTGCTCAAGCAGGTTGAGGTCAACGCCGGGGCCGGTCGGGCCACGGATGGTGCGGGTGCCCTGGGTGGTTCAATCCGTTTCGTGACCCGGGATCCGGAAGACCTGTTGCGACCGGGAGAAAACGCTGGCGCCCTGGTCAAGCTGGGTTCTTTCTCCAACACCGACGGCTACAAGGCAAGCGGAACAGCCTTTGGCCGCCTGAGCGATAACTGGAGCACCCTGGTGTCTGTCAGCCAGAGTGATCACGAGCCCTTCAAGGATGGGAATGGTGAGCGTGTTGCCGGCAGTGATGCCCGCCAACAGCTTGGCTTTGCCAAACTGGTAGGCCAGTTGCCGGCCGATCAGACCCTGAAACTCAGTCACGAAGTCCGCACCGACAAGGGCGAACGGCCCCAGCGCCCACAGTGGATCGTTAGTGGTTTCAATCGCCTGTACGACCTTGATGGCCGCCGGGATACCACCACACTGAATTACGGATATGCACCCTCCGGCAATGCCCTGGTGGATTTGGAAGCAACCGTTTACCACACCGAATCCGACATCGAGCAGAACGTTGAGGACCGCTGGGGTCGCTACTTTGGGTTCAGCAAGAACACCGGCGGCGACCTACGCAATACCAGCCGTTTCGGCGAGCACAGCCTCACCTACGGCGTGGACTATCGGGAAGACAATGTCAATGCCGGCTACGAGGACGACAAGAAGGCCGAACAGCAGACCGGTGAAGTGCTGGGTATCTACCTCCAGGGTGATGTATGGCTCACCAGCCGTCTGCTGTTCAGTGCCGGTGCCCGCTATGATGACTACCGGCTCAAGGACAACAATGACCAGCGCTTCAGTGAGGATGAGGTCAGTCCGAACGCCAACCTGGCCTGGGAGGTGGTCGACGGGTTGACCCTGAAGGCCGGCTATGCCGAGGCATTTCGTGGGCCCACCACCCAGGACTCCTTCAAACTGGAAGGCTCGGAAAACGATCCCGACCTGAAGGGGGAAAAGGCCCGCAATACCGAAGTTGGTTTCGACTACCGCTATGACCGCTTCCGCCTGTCTGCGGAGGTGTACCGTTCCGAGATCAAGGATGCGATTGCCGACCCGCTGCTGCCTTTCCGGGAGTCCATCTACAAGAACATCGGTGACCTGGAGTCCGATGGCTACCTGATTTCAACCGGTTACCAGTGGCAGGCGCTGTCCGCCGGGCTCAGTTTCCACAGTAACGATGCCGAAGTGGATGGCCAGCCGTTGACCGTTTACGAGCATAACCTGCTTGGCAACACCATGGGCGACACCTGGATTGCTGATCTGGCCTACCGCTGGGACCGCAACCTGGAGTTTGGCTGGCAGGGCCGGTTCGTCAAGGGTATTGATGGCCTGGAAACCTCTGTGGGTACCATCGACAAGCCCGGCTACGGCGTACACGACGTGTTTGTTCACTGGCTGCCTACCGGCAGTGAAGATCTGAGACTGACCCTCACGGTCAAGAATGTGGGTGACAAGCAGTACCTGGATCATGCCAGTAACGCCGATTACCAGCATATCGAGGACTACGAAGGCATTGTTGGTATGCCCGAACCCGGTCGTGACATTCGCCTTGGCCTGGCCATGCGGTTCTGAGGTCGCTGATGGCATTGTCACAGTTTGTCGCCGCCCTGCTGGGCGGCGTTCTTCTGATCCAGGCTGGCGTGGTCCATGCGGCGATAACCGTCACGGACCTGGCCGACCGGCAGGTGACCATTCCCGAGACCGTGGACCGGGTGATACTGGGTGAGAGCCGCTATATACCGGCGCTGGCCATTCTGGACGGCGATGCAACGATTGATCGCCTGGCCGGCATATTGCCGGATTTCGAACAGACCGACCCCGGTGGTTATGCCCAGTATCTGGAACGCTTTCCCGCATTGGCGGAGGTGCCCAAGGTGGGGCATGCATCTGCCGACAGTTTCAGTCTGGAATCGGTGCTGGCCATCGGGGCCGACCTGGCCATCTTCAGCCTGGAGGGCCATGGTCCCGGAGCCCACAACAGGGCGTTGATTGAGCGCCTTGAGCGGGCTGGCGTGGCGGTCGTGTTTGTCGATTTCCGGCAGCAGCCCCTGGTCAATACACCCCGAAGTATGGCCCTGCTGGGAGATGTTCTTGGCCGAGAGCAGGAGGCGCAGAGGTTCAACCGTTTCTACCGGGAGGAGCTTGCACGGGTCAGTGAGGTGGTATCTGACATCCCTCCGGACAACCGGCCCAGGGTGTTTCTCCACAGCCGGTTAGGCCTGCATGACAGCTGCTGCGAAACCATGGTCCGGGGAATGATGGGGCGCTTCATTGACGCAGCGGGCGGGCGCAATGTGGCGGCAGACCGGGTGCCCGGGGTTTCCGGTGTGATGAATCTGGAGTACCTGCTCAGTGACCCTCCCGATCGCTACCTGGCCACGGCCATTGGTTCGCGCAAGTACCAGGTGTCCGATGCCGATCAGCCCTATGTGATGCTGGGGGCAGGTGTTGATGGGCCGATGGCCCGCGAGTCGTTCCGGCGAGCGACGGATCGGCCCGGGCTTCGGGCCCTGGAGCCAATCCGGGAGCTGCGGGCCATGGCGATCTGGCATCACTTCTATAACACACCGATGAACGTAGTTGCGGTTCAGGCGCTGGCTCGCTGGCTGCACCCGGAGGCGCTGTCTGAACTGGACCCGGAGCAAACCCTGGAAACCTTTTATCGGGAGTTTCAACCGGTGCCCCTGGATGGTCGTTACTGGATCACGCTTGGCGAGGAAACGCTATGACGTCGCCGAGTGCAGGCGCTGCCGCCAGCCGGGCAGGCACACCGGCGGATGGCGGGCTGGCGAGCCAGTACCGCCGTTTTGTGTTCCGGCGGGTACTGTGTCTGGCTGGTCTGGTGACTGCGGCGGTGGCTGCATTGCTGGTAGACATCGCCTCGGGGCCGGCCATGCTGGGTTTGCTGGACGTGATTCGCGGGCTGTTGAATCCTGAAAGCCTTGATGCCGGCACCCGGGTGATCATTCAGGACATCCGGGTGCCCTACGCGTTGATGGCGGTGGTGGTGGGCGCCTGCCTGGGCCTGGCCGGGGCCGAGATGCAGACAGTACTGAACAACCCCTTGGCCAGCCCGTTTACCCTGGGCGTCGGCGCGGCTGCCACCCTGGGGGCATCGCTGGTGATCGCCTTCAATATCTCGGTATTGGGGCTGGCGGCCCATGTGCTGTTGCCTCTGTCGGCCTTTGTGTTCGCTGCGGCCGCCTCGCTACTGATTCTGGTGCTGTCACGCAGCCTGGGCGCTTCGGTGCATGCGGTGGTGCTGTTCGGTATTGCCCTGTTATTCGGTATCAACGCGGTGGTGGGCCTGATCCAGTTTATGGCCGATGCCGAGTCGGTCCAGCAGATTGTGTTCTGGACCATGGGCAGCCTGGCCAGGGCCAGTATGGACAAAGTGGCTATCGTGGCCCTGGTGCTGGCGGTGTGCCTGCCGTTTTCCCTTCGTAATGCCTGGGCCATGACCCTGTTGCGCAGTGGTGAAGAGCAGGCCCGCAGTCTGGGCATCCGGGTGGAGCGCATGCGCCTGGTGGTGCTGATGCGGGTGAGCCTGTTGACGGCGGCGGCCATGTGTTTCGTTGGGGAAATCGGTTTTATCGGCCTGGTGGCACCCCACATTGCCCGCTTGATGCTGGGGGAAGATCACCGTTTCCTGCTGCCGGGCAGCGCCCTGGCCGGGGCCGTCCTGCTGTCGTTGTCATCCATCGCCAGCAAGCTGCTGGTGCCGGGAGTGGTATTGCCTGTGGGTATTGTGACCGCACTGGTGGGTATCCCGCTGTTCATCACCCTGATCATTGGCCGCAGCAGGAGGGCCGCGTTGTGACCCTGAAGCTGCAATCCGTGACCGCCGGCTACCGGAATCGATCCGTCTTCACCGGCCTTACCCTGCCGGAGATACCCGCGGGCTCATTGGTGGCCGTGGTTGGCCCTAATGCTGTGGGTAAGTCCACGCTGCTGAAATCCATCGCCGGCCTGCTGCCGATTGCCGGCACCATGACCTTTGCCGGGGAGAATCTGGCGGCGATTACTGCCCACCAGCGCATTCGTCGTGTCGGCTACCTGCCCCAACCACTGCCCCAGGCCATTCCCCTGGTGGCCTACGAAACTGTGTTCAGCGCCTGCCGCTCTGCCCGCGGCGACTGGTCCCGGGAAGAGACCGAGCTGGCGATCGAAGAGATTTTCGACACCCTGGGTATCCGGCAACCGGCGCTTCGGCGACTGTCGGAAATGTCTGGTGGTCAGCGCCAGATGGTAGGGCTGGCTCAGGTACTGGTACGCCAGACACCATTGATGCTGCTGGATGAGCCTACCAGCGCCCTGGACCTGCACTGGCAGCTCAACGTACTCAATGCGGTGCGTGACGCCACCAGCCGGACCGGCTCGATTGCCCTGGTGGCCAGCCATGATCTCAATCTGGCCCTGCGCTATTGCGACCAGGTTCTGGTGTTGTCTCCCGGCGGCCAGGCCGTGCTGGGCTCACCGGCACAGGTACTGACGCCGGAGCTGCTGGCCCAAACCTATGGTATCGAAGCCAGAATCGAACAGTGCTCTCGTGGACACCCCATCGTGCTGGCGGATCGTCCGCTATCCGCCAGTGTTAATTGACCCACTGATGTCGAGGAATCTGCCATGCCAACCATGAACGCCCAAGTGGCCACCACCGATCCCGGTCGCCTGATCAATCGCCTGTGCAAACACTTTCGCCACAAGATTGAGGCTGAGTGGACCGGGACCGATGGCAGGCTGACTTTCTCCATCGGTGAATGCCGGCTCGAAGCAGCAGACGGTAAGTTGCTTATGCGGTGCCAGTCACCCACCGAGACGGAGCTGGAGGAGCTGGGCCAGGTGGTAGCTTCCCACCTCATCCGCTTTGCCGGCGATGAGGTGGATAAGGTTCACTGGCAGGCCGCCAGCGACTGAGGTTGATCGCCGGTTTCCGGAACCCGCAGCCTCAGCTGGCGAAGGTCGCTGGATAGCACCCGGTAGCTGTCCGGGCCGAACCATTCCAGGGAGATGTCCAGAGGGGCCGGGTTGGCCAGCGACTGTTGCCAGTTTGCCAGCGTGTCCAGCAGTGGTCGGTAATCACAGGCGCCCTCCATCACCGGCACCATGCCTTGCCTTGAGCCTGCGGGTGAGTACACATTGGCCGGGGCAAACACGCCAAGCTGATCCCGCTGGTGGATATTCTTGAAGTGAAAATGCCTGACCCAGGGCGCCATCTGTTGCAGGGCAAGCTGTGGGTCCGCACCGGCCTCCCAGACATGCAGGACATCGAAGTTGATGCCCAGCGCCGGATGGTCAATGTCTGCCAACATTTCCAGGGTAGAGTCAACCGTATCGGCCAGGGTGCCGGGGTGTGTTTCCACCACCAGGGTCAGGCCTTCGTCCGCGACGCAACGGGTGAGCGTCTGCAGGCGTCGGGTCAGTGCCTTGCGCTGCCCCCGGTCAAGCTCGGCGCTGCCCTGATGGCCGGCAAACGTTCGCACTTTGGGTGCCTGCCAGTGCCGGGCCAATTGGCAGAGGTCGCGGGTGTAGCGGGTGGCCTCCTGTTCACCACCCTCCAGTGGCAGATAGTCGCTGACCATGGGAATGCCCAGTCCCTGGCTTTTCAACCAGCGGCCATCCAGCCCGGGTTGCTGTACCAGATGCCGGGCATGCACGCCCCAGAGTTCAATGCCGTCGAAGCCGGTGGCCCCGGCCCAGGTGGCCAGTTCCGGTAACGACACCAACTGGTGGCGGAATGAGATGGTACACAGGTGGAAGCGGATCATGGCAATACCTCCAGGTCGGACATCCGGGTGTCGGCGGTGGCGCCGGTGAGGTCGGGGTGTTGCTGCTGCCATTCCTGGAACAGCCCCTGCAGGCTGTCCTTGATGGCGAACTCCCGCCGATCCTGCTCGTCCAGCAGCTGCTCGACCCCGGCCAGCAGGGCAGGGTTGCCTGACATCACCAGTTTCAGCGCCCGGTACTGGATTTGGGTGTAGGTTTTCACCAGCCGGTCAATGTCCTCGCACAGGGCCTCGAACCAAGGATCGCCCTCGGCGGTGCGGCCCTGATCCTCCAGAAGCCAGGCAAAGGCGTGCTCGTAGGCGTACTTGCGAATCGCCATCACCGGAATCTCCCGAAATGCCCGGGGCAGGTTCGCCAGTGGTTGTCTGGCATCGGGCCCGGTATGGGCGCGCAGAATCTGCCGCAGGGCATCGGTAAACGGATTGGTATCTGCTTTCATGCACTGGGCAAAGTAGGCGGCAACCGTTTCCGCGGGCGTATGCCGGATTTCCAGACCGTCGAAACAGAAACCACCGGCAGCGGCCGGGGATCGGACCGATTCCAGAATCCGGGCTTTGGGCAGCACACCCTCCCAGCGAAAATCCGGGTCCGACATGAACCACTGCTCCGGGTCGTCCGTGGCTTCCAGCATCACGTAGTGGGGAAACGGGTTCTGGTGAAACTTGTTCTCCCGTTCCGGCAACCGGTAAAGGTCCAGCATGACCATGACCTGACGATCGGCAGGGCGCGTTTCCACCAGTTCAATCAGCCGGTCGATGTTGGCCTCTTTCGATTGCTGGTGGTTGTACCAGGGCTCAATGGTGACGCCATACAGCAGCCGGTACCACTCCCGGAACTGGTCGTGGCGGGTATGGGGCGAGTGGTAAGACAGAACCTGCTCCTCACTGACCGAGAAGTCCGCATCCCAGACGCCAAAGTAGAAGGGGCGGTGGTCCACACCCGGTGTGCGTTTGATGATCTCGCAGACACAGCTGACAAAACAATGCACTTTGATCACAGGGAAACCTCCGGATGGCCGGTGGCGACCAATAGCGCTTCCAGATCCTCAACGGTCTCGAGCTGATGGGTCAGCAGCGCTTCCTCCGGAACATGCAGGCCGTGCTCAAGTTCCAGGTGCACAATCAGTTGCAGCAGCATGATGGAATCAATCGCCAGGTCGGCATTGAGGCGGGCCTTGGCCGAAAACACCGATAGCCGGGCGTCAGGTAGATGGTTTCGAATCACCGTTTCAATGGCGCTTCGGGTCAGGTTGGTTTTGCTCATGCCCGGACCTCCCGCTGACCCTTGTCAGCGAGGGATTCGCTTAACAGCCGGCGGCTGACCTTGCCGTTCGGGAGCCGGCTGATGCTTTCCACCTGTTCGATCAGTGACGGCACCTGGTGAGGTGACAGTCGGTCGCGGCTCCATTGTCGAAGCTGGTCGGTGTCGATGTCTGAATCCGCCACAAAACGCAGGCAAACCCGCTCACCGGCAAAGGCATCGGGTTGCTTGAAAGCCACCGCCTCGCGAATTCCTGGGTAGCCAAGGAACACGTCTTCCACCGCGCCCGGGTAGACGTTAATGCCGGCGACATTAATGGTGTCATCGGTGCGGGCCAGGAAGTGCAGCTGGCCCCGGTGGTCGAAATAGCCCAGATCCTTACTGTGGATGCGCTGTCCGGTGGCTTTTACCGTGATCAGGATTTCATCCGGTTGCCCGGCGGAGGCACCGGCCTGCACCGACAGGTGAGGCAGCGGGTGGCCCAGCAGGCCCGGCTCAGTCACGTCCGCGCTCACAGCCACGCAGCCGGCTTCGGAACATCCATACTGCTGGCACAGCCGCAGACAGCGGTCCCTAAGCTGAGTCAGCACCGGCGCGGGTAAAGGAGCCCCGGAAAGCATGACAGCATGCAGCATTTCCTGTTCCGGCAGCATCCTCATCAGCAGGCTAATCAGGGTGGGTGAGGCATAGAGCAGGTGCTCAGGCACCGCACGCAGTCGGGCAATAATGAATCGTGGGTTCAGATTGGTGACCACATGGGGTGCGATGCCCCGCTCCCGGGCAGCCAGCACACCACAGATCAGACCGTAGGAGTGGGTGACCGGACAGGCGACCACCGGTGTTAAGGCCCGGGCCTCAGTAAAATGGGCGACATAGGCGGCCAGTTCCCGGTCTATGTCGCGCCAGGGCCGGGCGATGGTCTTGGCCTTACCCGTGGTGCCGGAGCTGAGCTGAATCAGCTCACCACCCTCGGCCGAAGCCGTCCGTGTCACCCCGCCAAGAGTTTCCGGCGTTACCTCCTGCAGTTGCTCGCCGAACAGCAGGTAGCTGCAGCCGGTGTCCTCGGCGAGGGCTTTGGCAGCAGGGTAGGGTGTGCCGGGGTGAATGGGCAGTACACTGGCGCCAAGGGGCTTCAGCCAGAGGCACAGGGCCAGCCAGTGGGCGGTGTCTTGCAGGCAGACCGCAAATCGGCAACCGACCGGCGACTGGAACTCGGGCCGCTCCGCCAGGCCCCGGACAATATGATCACAGTCGGCCTGGCTGTAGGGGGTGTTGTCGACGTAAAACAAAGGTGCAGTCACGGTAACCTCTCGTGATGGTGATCGGTAGGGGACATCGATGTGGAATCCGGGCCCGAAGCCAGGGGGTTGGTTACCCGGAGGCAATGGCTTTGGTTGTCAGGCTGCAGCTTGCGGCGCAGCAGGGATTCGGTCTGAAGTGTTGACTGGTCCCAGGCCAGCCTGTGCAAGCGGGAGGTCAGATCCGGGTGTTGCCGTGCGTAATCGGTCAGGATCGTCCTGACCCGGTCCCAGAAGCGGGTTTCGTTAAATCCGTAGGCCTCATCCAGCAGCAGCGCCAGCTCACTCATATTGAAGATAAACAGGGTATCCATGACCAGTTCCCGCAGGGCTTCCGGGCCGCTCATACGGTAGTACTGGTCGTCTAGTGCCTGATCGTAGAGCGCCTGTCGCGGGCCAAAGTCTGGTTCAGGAGTGGCCGGGGGCAGGTAGTCACGGGCGTACTCGACGCTGTCATGGAAATCCCGAAGCATCAGCGCCCTGGGCCAGCCGTCGCGCACCACCAGCAGACTGTTCTGGGCATGGGCCTCGAGGCCGACACCGTGGGCCGCCAGCATATGCCAGACCGGCAGGATGACGGCTTTGAGCGTGGCTTCCAGCCAGGGGCCCAGGCCGTAGTGCTCTACCCACGGGTGGATGAACGGCATGCCGTCAGGTTGCCACTGGAACAGGGCGTTCAGGGGGATGGCCTGCTCACCGTCATTAAGCCGGGAGCGGATGCTGGCACGCCAGATGGCGGCCAGTTCTCCTTCAAGCCCTGCACTGCCTGTGCCCCGGTCACGCCCAGTGTTAACGCCCAGGCTGGCATATTCGGGCAGCAGGCGGAGAGGGTAGGCAGCGTCGAATTGCGAGTCAGCGGCCAAAATCGCTTCAAGCCAGCGGCTGATGGCCGGCGCTGAAGGCACCGAGTGGGGTTCCAGGTGCCTGCGGGACGAGGTGTTATGGATGCCTAGTGGCAGTTTGATGCAGGCGTTCGCCGGCCGGCTGACGTTGAACAGGGACCGCAGTGACTGCCCCGGCCGGTAACGGTCTCCCAGGGGCCCCAGGCTTCTGATGCCCAGTGCGGAGAGCCGGGAGGCCTGGGGCCCCTGGCAGAGTTGCTGCCATTGCCAGGGGTGGGTTGGCAAGGCACCGCAGTGTTGCCAGTCAACGCCCGCCCGGTGGAATGCGGCCCGCAGCAGATAGGCCTGTTCCCGACCGAGTTCCGACTGCCAGAACGCAAGGTCCGGAGCCAGCAACTGCGAATCCAGATAGCGTCGGGGAACCGCCACCCAATGGAGACGGAACCCGATGCTGGTTTCCGGGCTATAGCGCACCAGGTCATCGCCCTGGAATCCCAGTCGGCTCTTGTAACAGGGGTGGTAGGGGTGACCCTCGTGCAATGCACAGTCCAGCGCTTCGCCGTGCAGGGCCCGCCGTTCCCGCGGGCCACGGGCCCGATACAGGGCGTCGAGTCTTTCGGTGTTTTCGATGGTGGCGACAAGTTCTTTTAACAGCGCTTGCTGCTGCGTGCTCGTGGCCGGCAACTGGCCGACCAGCCTGGCCAGCGACGTTGAGGTTGATGGTTGTTCCTGCCCCAGGGTCAGGGTGCTCATATCCAGCCGCAACCGGCCAAAGCCACGAACCCGAGCGCGGCAGCGCCCGGGCAGGCCGCCGATCCGGAACGACAGCCATTGCCAGCCGGAGCGGTTGTCATTGCATGGGCGGTAGGGGATCAAACGCTCAAACAGCAGGGCTTCCAGCAGTTGCCGGAGCACGCGCTGTGTTGGCGACTCGGTCAGGGAGATGACCGGGCTTAGCCCTGTCATCGGTGACGGTGTTTGCTCACGCAGCGCCATGATCTGCCCCAACAGCCTGAACAGGAAAACTTGGCTGCGGCGCTGCGTGCGCCAGACCGCGAAGAGGATTGGCAATACTGGTGTACACCGCCATTTCCAGCTCGGCATTCAGCTCATCAACATCGTGTACTCGAGTCAGCAGGTTGCCCTTGTACGGCAGGCGACTGTCCTCGAGCAGGAGATTGACCAGTGCCCGGGCCGGGCCATGGAGCCGGGTGCGTTCGGAGCGGAGAAACTGCCGGAACTGCCGGATCAACACCGATTCCGGAATCAAGCCGTCCAGGCCGAACCGGGCGATCACGGAGAACACCTGGTTGACGATCAGGTAGTAGCAGAAGCGGTCCCGGATCATGGCATCCCGGTAGAACAGTTCCGGGGTTTCCGACAGGTCCGGGCACTGCTCTGTCAGTTGTTTGCGAAACGTTTCCGAAAGGTAGTAACCCTGATTGTCCCGGTAGTAATAGCAGCGAGGATAGCCACCACCAATATCCAGCAGGCTGTTCTGCTGGTGTGCCTCCAGGGCAATACCGTGGTCGTCATAAAGCCGGAGCGCCGGGCCAATGGCGCAGGCAAGATAGTGCTGGAACCAGTCCAGACTGACCGCGGCCATGCTTCGACTCTCGTTCAAAGCCAGGCCCTCGATCAGATCCATTAACCGGGAATTACGGCCGGGCATTGGATCCTGGGTCAGAGCGGCCATGCTGATCACACCCTGGTCCTGGCCTGGAGTGAAGGGATTGTTCCGGAAAATGACTTCAAAGCCGCTCTCGGCCTGCCCGGGTAGGGAAACCGTCAGATAGGCCGGGTCCTGCAGGATGCGGAAGCCGGGCTCAGACTCCGCGAACCCGGTCTGTCGGATCAGTCTGGACATCACCACACCCGCTTTCAGCTCGTGAGCCTTGTTGACCCGGAGCGAGTTGGTCACTTTCACCGGAATGGAAAACTTCAACATCCATTCTGCCTGTTCACTGTAAACCGTGCGCACGGAAGACGTGGCAGAGAACTCCGGCCCCAGAGCGCCGAGCGGATGAATCAGCCCCTGCTCGATGGCGACCAGCACCGACGGCTGTGCAAGTAACCACTGCGCTTGAAGTGGGTGTGCCGGAACCAGAGTATGATTGTCTGGCAGGTTCAGGGAGGCATGGCCACTGTTCAACAGGGTTTCCGCCATGGTGCTGGCGGGCAATGGACCGTCCGAGTCTTGCTCCACGTAGTCTTGATGGACCAGAAAATAATGAAGCCGGAATCGCCCGCTTAGCTCGGGCGCATAAGCCGTTTGCTGCCATTCCGACATGCCCTGGCGGCTTTTGGGGGTGGGGTGAGTGGCGTGGCCAAACAACAACGACTGTTCTGAATCGATGAATCGGTTGGTCAAAAGCCGGGGGTCGTGGCGGCGCTGTTCCAGGTAACGGGTCATCACCCCGTAGCTGTCTGTTAGTCGGTGCAGGAACTCCAGTTCCCGGAGTTTACGAAGCTCCGGGACCATACCGCCGGAAAGTGCATAGAGCTCGCGTACCAGAAGACACATGGCCTGGAACGGTTCGATGTCTGACCAGCAATGACGACCGTTTAGCCACTGGCGCACCTTGCCATAGCGGTGCCGGCCGACGGGGGAACGGTAAAGGATATCGACAGCAAGCCGGGCCCGCTGGGTGTTCAGGGGCAGTTCGCACACCCATGAGCCGGAGAAACAGCTGCCGGGGTCATGAAGGCGTTGGCTGGCGGCCAGCCAGTGGCCGGGATCAATTTCCTGAAGATAGCCATGCAGGAAGGCCTGAAAACTTGCCTGTTCGGCAATCGCCCGGGCAGACGGTCCCATGTCGACACTCCGATTCCAGAATTTGGAGTAAATCTAAATGAGAATCGAGTGCAGGTGAAATATTTTTACATTTTTTACATTTGGTTTGGTGCGTTGATCACCCTCTGAGGACGGAAACGCAAAAACAGCGCCACGGCCAGCCCGAACGTGAGCCATTCGGCAAGGGGCAGTGCCACCAGTAGCGGCCACTGTGGCGCGAACTGGGCAATGCCTATCAGTAACAGCGCAGGAAGAATCAGGCTTCGGGAAAAGGCCACCAGGGCGGAGGGGATGGGTTTGTGCATGGCGGTCAGGTAAACCGACAACAGTACGTTAATACCGTTGACCAGGAATAACGGCCAGAGGATGGTCAGGAACCGGTCGGCCAGTTCGGCGGTGGCGGGGTCTGCGGCGGTGTCGAGAAACAGCCGGACGACCTGGTTTCCGAACAGCCAGACCGTGGCCACCAGCGCCAGTGCCAGGCTCAGGATGACGGTTGCCCCACAGCCCATGAAGCGCCGGATACGCTCGGCGTTGCCGGCCCCCAGGTTGTGGCTGATCAGCACATGCATGGCATCTGAAATGCCGTAGAACACCATCAGGCTCAGGAAAATCAGATAGTTCACGACGGTGAAGGCGGCTACCCCGGCCACACCCTGAGTGGTCATCAGCAGCCAGTTGATCAGCAGCATGACCAGCCCCACCGAGAGCTCGTTGATCCACTCCGAAACGCCATTGGCAAATGCCTGGGGCACTTCCCGCCAGTGTTTTTGATAAAGCCCGAAGCGCAGCTTGCGCTCCGGCTTGAGAAAATAACGGGCCAGAACGCCGAACTGCAGCACCTGGGCCAGGCCAGTTGCGATGGCGGCGCCACGCAAACCGTAATCCAGATAGCCCACCAACAGGGCGTCGAGCAGGATATTGGCGGCGGCCCCCGTTACCAGGGCCGTGGTTGCCAGCCCGGGGAAACCGTCCACCCGCACGAAGTAATACAACACCATGGTGACAAGCTGAGCCACCAGCACCCAGATGATCACCAGAAAATACTCGGACATCAGCGGGTAGATGTCCGGGGAGGCACCCAGCACTCGATAGATCGCATCGTGGAACAACAACCCCGCCAGGGCCCCGGTTATGGCGAGGGCCAGCGTGGCCATCAGGCACTTGCTGAAGATCGCAGACGCGGCTTCCGTTCTGCCTTCGCCCAGATACCGGCCAGCCCGAACCGTACCACCAATGGCGAGGGCCAGTGCCATGCCAAACAGAAAGGTAAACCAGGGAATCAGCAGGTTCAGCGCCGCCAGCGCCTCGGCCCCGGCAAAGTTGCCAATAAAAATGCCATCAACAATGTTGGCGGTGGTCAGCGCCAACAGCCCCGCCACCGAGGGCAGTGCATAGCGGAAAAACACCGGCCAGAAGGGGCCAGTCAGTATAGGGTTGTCGGATTCCTTACCGGTATCTGCGTCCATCGTTCGCTTGCCCGTTACCTCAGTGAATCAGCCAAACAGCTCCTGCAGTTTCTCACCTGGATCTGGCGCGCGCATGAACGACTCGCCCACCAGGAACCCGTAGATGCCCCGGCTGGTCATGGCCTCCACGTCTGCTCGGGTCATGATGCCGCTTTCGGTGATGGTCAGCCGGTCGTGGCCAATGCGCTGATGCAGGTCAAACGTGGTGTCCAGCGACACCTCGAAGTTGTGCAGGTTGCGGTTATTGATGCCTACCAGCGGCGTGCTCAGGGTCAGGGCATCGTCCAGTTCTTCACCATCATGCACTTCTACCAGCACGTCCAGTCCTATGTCATGGGCGATGCCTTCGAGCTCCTGCATCTGGTCTTTGGTCAGGCAGGCAGCAATCAGCAGGATGCAATCGGCACCCATGGCGCGGCTTTCGTAGACCTGATAAGGCGCCACCATGAAGTCCTTCCGGATCACCGGCAGGCTGCAGGCCGCGCGAGCCGCTTTCAGATAGTCTTCATGGCCCTGAAAGAAGTCTTTATCAGTCAGCACTGACAAGCAGGCAGCGCCTCCTTTTTCGTAGCTTTCGGCAATGCGTTCCGGTTCAAACGGATCGCGAAGGATGCCTTTGCTAGGCGAGGCCTTCTTAATCTCGGCGATCACCGCTGGCCGGTGAGCCTCGATGCGTGTGCGCAACGCGTTGGCAAACCCACGTGCCGGCGCTTGATCACCCGCCATAGCCTTCAGGTCGGCCATGGAAATCTTTGGTTTTCGCTCGTCGATCTCTTCCCACTTCCGGTCAACGATCTTCCGCAGAATGGTGGGAGTTTTGTCTAAATGTCGTTCAGTCATTTCGTGCCTGCAAAATTGGGTGCTGGAGCCGATGATGGGGGCCTTTCCAAAACACGCCCACAAGTACGTCCCTGTAGGGCTTGGCTGTAGCCATCCATGGCTACAGACAGTTTTGGAAAGGCCCCCATCACCGGCTCTTCAAACTTGGTCAGGGCCTTTTGGAGTTAGTGGCCGTTAAAAACACTGTGAGAAATCAGCCAGCTCCGACATCTTGCCGGCCGCGAGTCCCGAACCCATGGCATCGAGTGCCATATCGACGCCTTCTTTGGCGGTCCTGGCCAAGCCAGCGATATAAATGGCCGCGCCGGCGTTCAGGGCGATCATGTCGCGGGCTTTTTCGGTGGTTTCGTCGTGGCTGCGGCCGAAAGCGGCCTTGATCAGTGCCAGTGACTCATCAGCGCCATCCACCGACAAGCCCACCAGCGACTGGCTCTTGATGCCCAAGTCTTCCGGGGTCAGGTCGTATTCGGTGATTTCGCCATCTTTCAGTTCCGCCACATGGGTGACGGTGGCCAGGCTGATTTCATCCAGGCCGTCTTTCGAACAGACCACCATGATGTGTTCGGCGCCCAGACGCTGCAGCACTTCCGCCATGGGCCGGCACAGTTCCCTGGTGAATACGCCAATCAGCTGACGGGTCACGCCGGCCGGGTTGGTCATGGGGCCAAGAATATTGAAGATAGTCCGGCAGCCCAGTTCCCGGCGTGGGCCAATGGCGTGTTTCATGGCGCCGTGGTGGGCCGGGGCAAACATGAAGCCAACGCCGATCTGCTCTACGCAGCGGGCCACTTCCTCCGGTTTCATGTTCAGGTTGATGCCGGCCTTCTCGATCAGATCGGCGCTGCCACTCTTGGAGGACACACCCCGGTTGCCGTGCTTGGCCACATACCCGCCAGCGGCGGCCACTACAAACGACGCGGCAGAGGATACGTTGAACAGGTTAGCGCCGTCGCCGCCGGTGCCGACGATATCCACCAGCGGGCTGGCGTTGACGGCGACCTTGGTGGCCAGCTCGCGCATCACTTCGGTGGCGCCGGTGATTTCATCGATGGTTTCGCTTTTCAGGCGCAGGCCCATCAGAAAGGCGCCGATCTGGGCGTCTGTGGCCTCGCCGTTCATCACGATGCGCATCACATCTTTCATCTCTTCCCGGGACAGGTCCAGGTTGGAGGCAATGCGGTTCAGGGCTTGTTTCATGTCCATGGGGTGGGCCTCTTGTTATGTTCTCAGGAAGTTGCGCAGCAGTTCGTGGCCCTGTTCGGTCATGATCGACTCTGGGTGGAACTGCACGCCTTCAATGGGCAGGGTCTTATGGCGCACGCCCATGATTTCTTCAACGGAACCATCGTCGTTGCGGGTCCAGGCGGTGACTTCCAGGCAATCCGGCAGGGTGTTCTTGTCGATCACCAGGCTGTGGTAACGGGTGGCCTGCAGGGGGTTGTTCAGGCCCCGGAACACGCCCACGTCATTGTGGTACACCGCCGACACCTTGCCATGCATCACCTTGCCCGCGCGGATGATGTCGCCGCCGTACACCTGGCCAATGGCCTGGTGGCCGAGGCAGATGCCCAGGATTGGCAGTTTGCCGGCGAAGTGGCGAATGGCGTCCATGGAGATGCCCGCCTCGTTCGGTGTACAGGGGCCCGGGGAAATCACCAGTCGCTCCGGTTTCAGGACTTCAATCTGCTCAATGGTGATTTCGTCGTTCCGGTATACCTGCACATCGGCACCCAGCTCCGCCAGGTACTGCACCACGTTGTAGGTGAAGGAATCGTAGTTATCGATCATCAGCAACATAATCTGTTCCTCCGCCTCAATGGTCGTAGTCGTTGTAGGTCATGGCCACGGCACGGAAAATCGCGCGGCCCTTGTTCATGGTTTCTTTCCATTCGAGGCGGGGAATGGAGTCTGCCACCACGCCGGCGCCGGCCTGGATGTGCAGGGTGTTGTCCTTGATCACCGCAGTGCGGATAGCGATGGCGGTGTCCATGTTGCCGTTGAACGACAGGTAGCCCACGGCGCCGCCGTAGACGCCACGCTTCACCGGTTCCAGTTCGTCGATGATTTCCATGGCGCGGATTTTCGGGGCGCCACTCAGGGTGCCCGCTGGCAGGGTGGCGCGCAGCACGTCCAGGCAACTGGTGCCCTGTTTCAGGCGGCCGGTGACATTGGAAACAATGTGCATGACGTGGGAATAGCGCTCCACGATCATCTTGTCGGTCAGCTTCACGGTGCCGGTTTCCGATACCCTGCCGGCGTCGTTGCGGCCCAGATCGATCAGCATCAGGTGCTCGGCGATCTCTTTCGGGTCGGCCAGCAGTTCTTTTTCGAGGGCCTTGTCTTCGGCATCGGTGGCGCCGCGTTTGCGGGTGCCGGCAATAGGACGAACGGTGACTTCCTCGTCTTCCACCCGGGCCAGGATTTCCGGAGACGAGCCGACAATGTGGAAGTTTTCCAGATCCAGGAAGTACATGTACGGTGATGGGTTGAGCACGCGCAGCGAACGGTACAGGTTTAGCGGCGGTGCCTCGAACGGGATCGACATGCGCTGGGAGATAACGGTCTGCATCACGTCGCCGTCCAGTACGTAGCCCTTGATCTTGTCCACCGCCGCTTCGAATTTGTCCTGGCTGAAGCCGGAGATGAAATCGCTTTCGTCCACCACCTTGCCGCGCAGATGTTCCGGGGTGCGCGGGGCGTTGGCAGTCTGGCGGTGTAGCCGGTTTTCCAATTCGTCGATGCGGGCCTGTGCCGTTTGGTAGGCACCGTTAAGTGATGGGTCGGCGTGCACGATCAGGTGCAGCTTGCCTCGCAGGTTGTCGAACACCACGATTTCATCGGACACCATCAGCAGGATGTCCGGGGTGCCGATTCTGTCGGGCGGGCAGCTGTGGCGCAGGCGTTTCTCGATGTAGCGCACGGTGTCATAACCGAAGTAACCCACCAGGCCACCATTGAAACGGGGCAGTTCCGGCAGGTCCGGGGCGTTGAACCGTTGCTGGTAGTCGTCCACGAAAACCAGGGGGTCGTCCACTTCGGCCTGTTCAACCACCTCGCCGTGGCGGCTGACCTCAATGCGGTGGTCAAAAACTTTCAGCACTTCCCGGCTCGGCAGGCCAATAATGGAATAACGGCCCCATTTCTCTCCGCCCTGTACCGACTCGAACAGGTAGGAGTAGGGCCCACTGGCCAGTTTCAGATAGGTGCTGAGGGGCGTGTCCAGGTCCGCCAGTACTTCGCGGTATACGGGGATACGGTTGTAGCCGGCTTCAGCGAGCTCGTGGAATTGCTCGGGTGTCATGGTTCGGTTTCCTGAATCTGATCTGCGTTTTGTCAGAACGGTGTTACACCGCTGTGACCGGTGGTGCGGGCAAGCAGGCATGCGCCATGGGCCCTGTGGCTTGCTCAGCCGGTGCGCCATCGCCACCATCGTGTTGCGCGGGTTGTCAGGATGCCTCGCGCTGCAGTCAGATTCAGTCCCTGCACGGCAGGAATCTCCCGAATGGATGTGTTCAAAGTAAAACGTCCTTGCGAGATTACAAAAGCTGGGCCAGCGAATCAACAACAGCGTCTGCGCCGAGGCTGTCTACCGGCCCGCCAAAATTGTAGCCATACCTCACGGCTACGCATGGGATGCCCGCCGCCAGGGCAGCTTTTACGTCGGCTTTGGAGTCACCGACCATCACCGTGGTACCACGGGTGCCGCCCAGTTGTTCCATGGCGTGCAGCAGCGGCGCTGGGTCTGGTTTCTTCACTGGTAGGGTGTCGCCGCCAACCGACAGCTCAAACCACCGGTCCAGGTCGGTTTTCTCCAGCAGTGGCTGAACGAACTGGTCCGGCTTGTTGGTCACCACGGCCATCCGGCAGCCCAGGCTTTTCAGGTGCTCAAGGCATTCGTTGACGCCGTCAAACACCACCGCATGGCGGCCGTTCAGTTGTCCGTAGGCGTGGTAGAAGATCGCCAGCGCGTCTTTAAACAGTGCGTCATCTTTGGGCGCGGCGGGTTCCCAGTCGGTTTTCCCGGCAAGGGCACGGCGCACCAGTACCGGGGCGCCATTGCCTACCCAGTTGCGTACTTTCTCAAGCCCGGCCGGGCTCCTGCCGAGGTGTTCCAGCATCTGGTCTACCGCAGCGGCCAGGTCGGGGGCGCTGTCCACCAGGGTGCCGTCCAGATCAAACAGGGCCACGCCCGGCCAGCGGGCGTTGAACAGACCTTTCAGGCTCATCCGCCAATCACCTTGCGGGCCTGCTCCAGTTCCTCGCGCATGGCGTCGATGGTGGCCTTGTAATCCGGGGTGTTGAATATGGCAGAGCCGGCCACGAAGGTGTCGGCGCCGGCTTCGGCGATTTCCCGGATATTGTCGGTTTTCACGCCGCCGTCGATTTCCAGGCGAATGTTGTAGTTGCTGGCATCAATCTTCTTGCGGGCTTCCTTGAGCTTGTCGAGGGTGCCGGGGATGAACTTCTGGCCACCGAAGCCCGGGTTCACCGACATCAGCAGCACCATGTCGAGCTTGTCCATCACGTAATCCATGTGGCTCAGGGACGTGGCGGGGTTGAACACCAGCCCGGCCTTGCAGCCGCCGTCGCGGATCAGTTGCAGGGAGCGGTCTACGTGGTTGCTGGCTTCCGGATGGAAAGTAATGTAGCTGGCACCGGCGTCAATGAACATGCGGATCAGGTCATCCACCGGGGAGACCATCAGGTGCACATCGATGGGTGCAGTCACACCGTGCTTGCGCAGGGCCTCGCACACCATGGGGCCGATGGTCAGGTTGGGGACATAGTGATTGTCCATCACATCAAAGTGAACCACGTCGGCACCAGCGGCCAGAACGTTGTTGACTTCCTCGCCCAGGCGGGCGAAATCAGCGGAGAGAATGGATGGGGCAATCAGGTAAGGGTTCATCAAAGGCTCTCTTGATCAGGTGAATTATCGGCGGCACAGGAACCCTGCTAGTCTATCAGTTTGCCAGGCATTTTCGCAGCGTGAGGTAAGCGGTTTTGATCACAGGTCGAGCAGGTATTGGGGTTCTCTGGTTGCTGTTGGTCGGTTTGGCGCTGACGGTATCGGCGCAGGAGAACGAGCCGGAAGCGGACCAGGGCGCGCCCCACGCTATGGAGCGCAGGGCGACGGCGCTGACGGGCCTGGGTGAGTGGTCGTTGGCCCGTCAGTTCCCTGAGCGAACAGTATGGCTGGATCTGGATGACGATAGCCGGGCACTGGCGTTGTTCCAGCCAGAGTTGAAAACACCGGCACGTGGCGCGCTGATTGTGCTGGCAGACGAGGGGCAGGCAGCGGCTGAAGGTCTGGCCGGCGGGCTTCTTGATACCCTGGCGGAGCGTGGCGTGGCAGTGATGACACTGGGGCTTCGGCCGCCTCCGGAAAGTGTGGTTCGGCGCCGACAACAACGGCTAGTGCCAGAGCCGCAGGAGACAGCTCCGCCTGAGGATGACCAGCTGCAATCCTCGGTGATGATTGACGTGGCTGAGGAAGAAGCCCTGGAGGAGGTGATGTCAGACTACCGCAACTCTATCCGCGAGCTGCTGGATGCTGCCGCCGGTGAGCTGGAGCGGCGCGGATACGAGCGGCCGGCGGTGTCGGGTATTGGCTGGTCGGCCGATTATGTGACGGCCTGGGCACTGGGCCAGGGGGCGTTGTCCGGGGTGATCTGGCTGGCGCCACGTTTCTCCGGTGACAGGTTGCCGGAATTGCCCGCGATGTTGTCGGCAGACAGGCCGTGGCGGGTTCTCGACCTGCACGCCATGGATGACGCCGGCCGGCATCCGGCGGTTGCGCGGGCGGCTGCCCTGGCGCGGGAGCAGGTCAGTGGTTATCGGCGTCAACCCATGGCGTTGTCAACTCCGCCGCAACGGGCCGATGCAGAGCGGGTGGCCAGCCGGATTCAGGCCTGGATGAATCGCTGAACGGTCCGGCGGCTGCGGCGACGGCTTATAGTGGGCGGTGGCGTTGTTTGATCAGTTCCCAGGCCTGCTGGTAGCGAAGCAGTCGGTCCTTGGCCATGGCCAGTTCTGATGGTGTCAGTTTCTGCTGGGCGAGTTTGTCCGGATGACATTCGGACACCTTCTTTCTATAGGTCCGTTTGATGGATTCAAGGTCGTCCCGTCGGGTCACACCGAGGATCTGGCAGGCCTGTTCATAGGTATCCGGCTTGGCGATAGCGCCGGCGTTACGGATCCAGACTTTGCTGGCGTAACTTTCAAAGATGTCGTCGCTGACCGCCACCGGCAGGCCGATGTGGTCGATGGCATCTTCGCAGCGGTAGCGCCGGGCTTTGCCGGGCTGGCCCAGTACCTGGGCGCCGTGGCACAGGCAGATGGCAGTCTTCAGGGCTGGTCCGGGCCATATCGCTGCCAGCAAACGGAACAGCAGGCCCTGCCTCAGGGGTAGCTGGCTGGCGGCCTTGCCCCGCTGGAACTGATCAATCGCCTTCTTGCGTTGGCGGTTGGAAAGGCCAAGGGCTTTCATCAGGGCCTCGGCGTAACGGATGTCTGCTTCCATCACCCGGCCGTCGGCCTTGGCAATGTAGCCGAGGAAAAAGAACAGGGGTTTGCGGCACCAGCGCGGCAGCCTTGCTCTCTCCATCAGGGTGCTGGCCTGGTGCCCGCAACTGGACAGCTCTTTGAGCAGGTCGGAGAACACCGACTCCAGTCTCGCGGGTAACGGTGGCGTGCTGGGTTTGCTCATGCCTGGTGCCTGCCGTCGGCGAGTTGCCTGTCCAGCTTGGCCAGTCTGGCCGGGGTACCAACATCCACCCAGCGGCCACCATGATACAGGCCCCGAACCTGATGGCTTGCCATGGCCTTGCGAAGCACCGGGCCCAGCTTGCCGGATGTGTCATCCAGGCCATCGAACAGCTTTCGATGCAGCAGGCTGATACCGGTGAATGTGAGTTTGCTGCCGCCGCTTGTGATCAGGGCGCCATCGGCTTCAAGGTGAAAATCCCCCTCCGGGTGGTGCTCGGGGTTATCCGTCATCACCAGAACGGCAAGGCAGTTATCCTGTTCCGGAGGCTGCAGGTCCGATAACGAGACATCGCTCCAGATGTCGCCATTGATCACCAGAAACCAGTCGTCTCCCCGGTCGGTAAGCAACGGCAGCGCCCGGACGATGCCGCCGGCGGTTTCCAGTGGCTCGCCCTCGGCCGAGTAGCGAATGCTCAGGCCAAACTGCTTGCCATTGCCCAATTGCTGCTCTATCTGCTCACCCAGCCAGGCGTGGTTGATGACGACGTCGCGGAAGCCCGCGTCACGCAGGTGTTCCAGGTGATGAACGATCAGCGGCTTGCCGCCGGCGACCAGGAGGGGTTTCGGGGTGGTCAGGGTCAGCGGGCGCATGCGTTCGCCCTTGCCGGCGGCCAGGATCATGGCTTTCACTGCTGGCTGCTCTCCTGCCCGGGAACGGGGCCAATACGCTGTTCAATGGCGGGCAGTACGCGGTCGCACAGCCATTCATGGAAGTGTCGGAGCGCCGGTTGCCGGGCGCTGGCGTCTCGCAGGTAAGAAACGGTGCGGGGGATGTCGTCCAGGTACCCGGTTTTACCATCCCGGATTGCCAGGCGGGCAAAGATACCGGCGGCCTTCAGGTGCCGTTGCATGCCCATCAGCTCAAACCATTGCCGGAAGGTATCCGGATCGGCGCGATGCAGGCCGGTCGCGAGGCCGGCGGTGCGGAAATATTCGAGCCAGTCGGCGATCTGGTGTTCGGGCCAGCGCACATAGCAGTCTTTCAGCAGGGAAACGACATCGTAGGTGACCGGCCCGCGCACTGCATCCTGGAAATCAATCACCCCCGGGCGCTTGCAGCCGGCAAGTACCAGCAGGTTCCGGGAATGGTAGTCCCGGTGCACCGTGACCTCCGGTTGTGCCAGGGCGCTCTCCTTCAGGAGCGCAAAGGTGGTGTCCAGCAGTGCCCGTTCCTGATTGCTGAGTGTCAGTTGCAGGTGTTGCTCCAGCAGCCAGTCGGGGAACAGCGCCATCTCCCTGTCCAGCAGGGCTTCATCGTAAGGTGGCAGCAGGTAATTGCCCGGCGAGGACACCTGGCCGATCCTGACCAACTCATCCAGTGCCTGCCGGTACAGTGTCTCGGCGTTGGTCTGGGCCAGGGCTGGCAGCATCAGCTGGTCGCCAAAGTCTTCCAGCAGCAGGAAACCCTGGGCCAGGTCTTCATCGGCAATGGCCGGGACCATAATGTCTTGCTGGCGCCAGTGCCGGGCAATAGCCACAAAGGGCTGGCAGTCTTCATGCTCGGGCGGGGCATCCATAACGATAAACGGCACCGGGGCTTTGCCAGTGGTGCTTTGCCAAACCCGGAAGTACCGGCGGAAGCTGGCGTCACCGGAAACCGGCTCGGGGCTGGCGGTTTCAAAACCGGGTATGTGCCTGACCCATTCGGTCAGCCGTTGCAGGCGGATATCCATGATGATGCTGCGCTTCCTGAGTTCAATGACTGAGTGCAAACGTTAGCAGAGCAGTATAAAGAGCGTAAAACGGATTTGCAGCGGTGTTTCCGTTAACAAGCCCGTGGGGCGCGTGTAAACTAGGCAGCTGTTTTTCTTCGAGCCCCCATTCACCCGGAACAGGAACTTCGCTACCGTGCCCAGCCGTTACCGTTACCTGTCGTGGCCCCAGCACCGGTTCGCCAGGCTCCTGTTGGCAATGGCGCTTTTGCCTGTTTCCGGAGTAGCAAATGCCCAGGAGCAGGCTCCCAGTGCGGCGGAAATCGACTGGCGCCCCCGCAGTGAGCTGCCGCCCGAGGTGAGGGATCGATTACCGGTATTTTGTGAAGGCGGATACCTGCCATCGTCGGCGGCTGGCGCCCAGATGCCCTTGCTGTCCGGAGCGGAGACCGGGGAAGCACCGCTGGAGGCCAGCGCCCTGAATGCTCGCTATCAGCTGGATTCCGAGCTGTTCCTGCAGGGCGATGTGCGCCTGCGCCAGGGTGAATTTCAGGCCACGGGCTCCGAAGCCCGCTATAACCAGCAAACGGGGCAGCTGGACCTTGTCGGCCCACTGGTCAGCCGTGGCGAAGGGTTTTTGCTCACCGGCGACAGCGCCCGCTACTCGGTGGAGTCCGGGCAGCTGGATATCAATACCGCCACCTTCCTGTTGCATGAGTCTGAGATGCGGGGCCGGGCTTCGTCCTTGTCCCGGGTCGGCGAGCATCAGGTGCTGATCACCGATGGCATGTTGACCACCTGTGGGCCCCATCAGAACGACTGGTCTATCGTCGCATCTGATATTGCCCTGGATCAGGAGGAAGGCTTTGGCAGCGCCCGCCACGTTCGCCTGGAGGTGCTGGATACCCCGGTGTTCTACTGGCCCTACATCACCTTTCCCATTGATGACCGCCGCAAAACCGGTTTCCTGTACCCCCAGTTCGGTTCCTCCAGCGCCGGCAGCGGCGGCTATCTGGCCTTACCGTATTACCTGAACCTGGCGCCCCATTACGATGCCACGCTGACACCCCAGTACATTCATGGCCGTGGGCTGTTCACCGAAGTAGAAGGGCGTTACCTGAGCCGTTTTGGTGAATCGGTCCTGCAACTGGGTTATATCGACAACGATTCTGCCTTCAAGACTGACAATCCAGGCGAGGGTGGCGATCGCTGGGCGCTGGATTTCACCACCCGAGCCCGGTTTGGCAGCGGCTGGACCGGTTACGGGGACTATTCGGTGGTCTCTGACCAGGACTACCTCAGCGACCTCAACCGCTCCCTGGAAATCGATCAGGCAACGCACCTGCAACGTCGCGGTGGTGTGCGTTATTCCGGCAATAACCAGTATTTCGACGCCTACCTGAACGGTTACCAGACCATCCGGGACCGGATTGCCGATGTCGACAAGCCCTACGCCCAGTTGCCGGAGATTCTCTACGCCGGAACCGGCGAATTCGGGCACGTTGAGGCCAATCTTGAGAGCCAGTACACCTGGTTCTATCGCGACAACGAGAATCTGACCGGCCTGGACCGGGCCAACGGCCAGCGGGTTCGAGCCATTCCGGAACTGGCCCTGCCTGTGCGCAGGCTCTGGGGTTTCACCCGACCGTCGGTCAGTCTGGATTACACCCGCTATGACCTGGAAGATTACACTCAGGGCAGCGGCAGCTTTGACCGAACGGTGCCGGTGTTTGAGTGGGATAACGGGCTGTATTTCGATCGCCGCTCCAGCCTGTTCGATGTGCCTTACAACCAGACTCTGGAGCCCCGGCTGTATTATGCCTGGGCCGATGCCGACGCTGACCAGAATCACATCCCGGACTTTGATACCGGGCTCAAGAGCTTCCGCTTCGACCAGTTGTTTGAGCGGGATCGCTTCACCGGCGGTGACCGGGTGGGTGACGCCAACCAGTTGACCGTCGCCCTGACCAGCCGGTTCAATGACTTGGTGACCGGGGCGGAGCGTGCCAGGGTCAGCATCGGGCAGGTGCGCTATTTCGATGATCGGGAGGTGGACCTGTTCGGCCAGGGCGCCTCCGACAGAAGCCGCTCACCGCTGGCCGGTGAGCTGGTATTGAATCCGCTGGAGAATCTGGAGATTCGCAGTGCCGGCCTGTGGGACCCCGACACCCAGCAAACCGAAGAAGGCCGAAGCCAGCTAATCTTCCACTCACAGGATTATCGTTACCTGGCCACTCTGGGCCACACCTACAGCCGACCAGACGAGCTGGAACAGAGTGATGTTGGTGTTGTTTTCCCAGTGACCAACCGTGTTAGCGGAATCGGTCGCTGGGTTTATGATTCCGGCCTGGAACGTACCGTTGGTACCCTGGCGGGTATTGAATACAACAACTGCTGCTGGAGCGTTCAGGTAGTTCACCAGAAGTACCTGACGGACGATGAACAGCTGGATAACCGTGTGCTGTTCCGCATTGAACTGAAAGGGCTCGGGGGTAGTGGTGGCGCCTCCGACAATATTTCTGATGCCATCTACGGCTATGACGAACGCGAGCGCCGCCGTTTTGGAACTCCGCGCCGTTAAAACGAACCAATGTCATCAGCCAGCCTGTTCTGAAGGCCTGGCTGGGAATGTACACATCAAGAGGTGATTATGAAGGCGACGTTACGCCACGGACTGACACTGCTGCTGACCATGGCCATGCTGGCTGTGTCGGTTTCTGCCCACGCCGAGCGACAAGTGCTGGACCGGGTGGTTGCCATTGTGGATGACGATGTCATCCTCCAGACCGAACTGGATGCGCGGGTAAATACCATTGTTGGCCGTCTCAGTGCCCAGGGCACCGGCCTGCCGCCCCGGCAACTGCTGGAAGAGCGAGTATTGGAACAGCTGATTTCCGAGTCTCTTCAGTTGCAGATGGCGGACCAGATGGGGATGCGCATCAGCGATAACGAGCTGAACGAGACCCTGGCCAATATTGCCCGTAGTAACGGCTTGAGCCTGGAGCAGTTTGAAGAGCAACTGGCGGAAGAGGGCGTTACCTACCAGCAGGCCCGGGAACAGATCCGTAATGAAATGTTGTCTGGCCGGGTTCAGCAGCGCCGGGTTGGCAACCGGGTCCGAATCACTGACCGGGAGGTTGAGAATTACCTGCAGGCCCAGGCCGGCCGGGGGCCGGATGCTGAGGAATACCGCCTGGCTTATATCTTTATCCAGGTAGATGACCCCGGTAACGAGGATTCCGTTGAGCAGGCTCGCGCAAAAGCGGAAAACCTGCGCCAGCAGATCATCGATGGTCGCGACTTCCGGGAAGTGGCGGTTGCCGAATCGGATGCTGGCAACGCTCTGGAAGGCGGCGATATGGGCTGGCGTACAGAGAGTCAGTTGCCATCACTGGTTGCACCGGTGGTGCCGAACATGGAAGTAGGCATGCCCTCAGAGGTGCTTGAGAACAACAGCGGTTTCCACCTGGTGACGGTGATGGACAAGCGCGGTGGCGAGCAGCAAACGGTGATCCAGCAGCACCGGGTGCGCCATATCCTGATTCGCCCCTCCCAAGCGGTAACCGAAACCCAGGCTGAAAACCGCATTCGCGATATCTACCAGCAATTGCAGGACGGCGCGAACTTTGCTGCCCTGGCCCGGGAGTTGTCGGATGACCCGGTGTCCGGCTCCGATGGCGGCAACCTGGGTTGGGTCAGCCCCGGCCAGATGGTTCCGGCTTTCGAGCAGGCCATGATGGAGGCCGATGTGGGCGAGATTTACGGGCCGGTGCGTTCCCAGTTTGGCTGGCACATTCTTCAGGTAGAAGAGCGCCGGCAACAGGACGTGACCGCTGAAAACCGGGAGTCCCAGGCCCGGCAAGCTATCTACCAGCGCAAGTTTGAAACCGAACTTCAGAACTGGCTCAGGGAAATTCGCGATGAAGCCTTTGTCGAGTTCAAAGGGGACTACGCCGATCTGAACCCGGCCAGTGAGGAAAACAACGCGTCATGACGACACCGGTGATTCTGGCTTTGACTGCCGGCGAGCCAGCGGGCATTGGGCCGGAACTGTGCCTGCAGCTGGCACTTGAACCGCGCCAGGCCGGCATCGTGGTGGTGGCCTGCAAAACGCTGCTGGCAGATCGTGCCCGGCAGCTTGGCCTGGCCGTAGAGTTGCACGACTGGCACCCGGGCCAGACGCCGGACACCCGGGCTGGCCATGTGTCGGTGCGCCATGTGGAAGGCTGCGAGTCCATAGTCGCGGGCCGGCTACACGCCGGCAACAGTCAGTATGTGCTCGATACCCTGACCACCGCCGCCAGGGGCTGCCTGGATGGCAATTTCGACGGTATGGTGACCGCGCCGGTTCACAAAGGCGTAATCAACGAAGCCGGAATCGCGTTCAGCGGCCACACCGAGTTTCTGCAGGAACTCTGCGGTGTTGAACGGGTGGTGATGATGCTGGCTACTGAGGAATTGCGGGTGGCGCTGGTAACCACCCACTTACCCCTGAAGGACGTATCTGCGGCCATTACCCCCGAACGGTTGACCCAGGTAACGCGCATTCTTAACGCCGACCTGAAAACCTTTTTTGGCATCGACCAGCCGCGCATTCTGGTAGCGGGCCTGAACCCCCATGCTGGTGAGGGTGGCCACCTGGGCCGGGAAGAGATCGAAGTGATCGAGCCGACCCTGGATAAGCTCCGGGCCGAAGGTATTAAACTGACCGGCCCGCTGCCGGCCGATACCCTGTTCACCCCACACTGGCTGGATAACGCTGATGCCGTGCTGGCCATGTACCATGACCAGGGCCTGCCGGTACTGAAATTTCAGGGCTTTGGCCGGGCCGTTAACATCACCCTGGGCCTGCCCATTGTCCGTACCTCGGTAGACCACGGCACCGCCCTGGACCTGGCCGGCACCGGCAAGGCCGACGCCGGCAGCCTGCACACCGCCATTCGCGTAGGCGAACACATGGCCCGCTGCCGCCGGGCGGCTATTGCCGGAGAGTCATCATGAGTAACCATCCGGGCCACAAGGCCCGTAAACGTTTCGGCCAGAACTTCCTTCATGATCCGGGCGTGATCGAGAAGATTGTCCGGTCGATCAATCCGAAACCGGACGATGCCATCGTCGAGATTGGTCCTGGTCTCGGTGCGATCACCGAAGAGATTCTGGCGGTTAATCCGCGCCTGCAGGTGGTGGAGCTGGACCGGGACCTGATTCCGGTGCTGCGCACCAAGTTCTTCAATTATCCCGAGTTCCGGATTCACGAAGCCGATGCCCTGAGTTTCGATTTCAGCCAGCTGGTGGTCGATGGTCGCCCACTTCGAATCGTCGGCAACTTACCCTATAACATCTCAACGCCGCTGATCTTCCACCTGCTGGCGCAGTCCGGGGTGGTTCAGGACATGCACTTCATGTTGCAGAAAGAAGTGGTGCAGCGGCTGGCGGCCACGCCGGGCGACAATAATTATGGCCGACTGGGTATCATGGCCCAGTACTTCTGCAAGGTGCAGCCGCTGTTTGAAGTGGGCCCGGGGGCTTTCCGGCCGGCTCCGAAAGTGGATTCCGCCATCGTCCGGCTGGTGCCTCACAAAGAATTGCCGCACCCGGCCAAGAACCTCAAGACCCTTCAGGCCGTGGTGCGCACCGCCTTCAACGCGCGCCGGAAAACCCTGCGCAAGGCACTGGCGGCCCTGGTGACGGTGGAACAGTTGCAGTCTGTGGGCATCAACGACGGCCTGCGGCCGGAAAACCTGAGCCTGGCCGACTACGTCAAGATTGCCGACCTGCTGGCGGACTCCGGCCCGCTTAACGTCGAGGTAGATGAGGTAAGTAATGACTGACTACGCCATTGGCGATATTCAGGGTTGCTATGAGCGGTTGCGGGATGTTCTGGCGAAAGTGGATTTTTCGCCCTCCCGGGACCGGCTCTGGGTGGCGGGCGACCTGATTAATCGCGGGCCCGCCTCACTGGAAACCCTGCGTTACATTGAAAGCCTGGGCGACGCTGCCGTGGTGGTGTTGGGGAATCACGATTTGCACTTGCTGGCGGTTGCCCTGGGGGGCCACAGCCCGAAGCGCAAAGACACCCTGCACGATATCCTGGATGCACCGGACCATGACCGCTTGATCCATTGGCTGCGTCAACAATATCTGTGCGTGCACGACGAGAAACGTAACCTGGTTATGGCCCATGCCGGGCTGCCTCATATCTGGAGCGTGGACCAGGCAGTGGCCTGCGCCAGGGAAGTAGAAGCGGTGATCCGGGGCGACCAGGCGCAGGACTATTTCAGCCAAATGTATGGCAATCAGCCGGAGCGCTGGTGTGATACCCTCACCGGTATGGACCGTTGGCGGGTGATCACCAACTACTTCACCCGGATGCGCTTTATCGCCGAAGACGGCAGCCTGGAGCTGGCCACCAAGGAGTCGGCGGATAATGCACCGCCGGGCTTCGCACCCTGGTTTACCTACCCCCGGCAAGATGACGTAAAGGTGATCTTCGGCCACTGGGCTGCGCTGGAAGGCAACACCGGCAGCGACCGGTTTATCGGCCTGGATACCGGCTGTGTCTGGGGCGGCGCCTTGACGCTGATGAACCTGGATTCCGGGGAGCTGATTCACTGTGACTGCGCTTAAACCCTCAGAAGCGGTGATTCGCTGGGCTCTGGTGATGGGTGCTGTGGGCGGCCTGTTGGCGGTGATGGCGGGTGCCTTCGGAGCCCACGGTTTGCGCCAAGTGGTGAGCGAGCGGGGCCTGGAAGTGTTCCAGACCGCCGTCAGTTACCAGATGTATCACGCCTTGATACTGGTGGCGGCGAGCCTGATGCCGGCCCTGGGCTTGTCCCGGCGACTGCTGGGTATTGCTTGCGGCTTCTGGCTCGCAGGCATTGTGCTGTTCAGCGGCAGCCTGTATCTGCTGGTGTTATCCGGCCATCACTGGCTCGGGCCGGTTACGCCCATTGGCGGTGTCTGCTTCATGATCGGTTGGGCCCTGCTGGTTGCTGCGGCCCTGAAAAAGTAACGGAGGTGATCCGAACCATGCAGGTTCAGGTAAATGGTGAGCACATGGAACTCCCCGGTGGAGCAACCATTGCGACCTTGATTGAGCATCTCACGCTGGCCGGAAAACGGGTCGCGGTTGAGGTCAACGAAGATATTGTGCCCCGCAGTCAGCACCCGAGTTTCACCCTGAGCGATGGCGACCGGGTGGAAGTGGTGCACGCCATCGGCGGCGGTTAAGTTTGCGTTCAGCTGAACGCGCCCCCTCTTTTCACTGAACTCAGGTAGGTTATGACAGATACCCCGGAAATCCAGCTCCCCGAAGACAAACCCCTGGAAATTGCAGGCAAGGTGTACCAGTCCCGCTTGCTGGTGGGCACTGGCAAGTATCACGACCTGATGGAAACCGGCCACGCCATCGAAGCCAGTGGTGCCGAGATTGTGACCGTGGCGGTGCGCCGTACCAACCTCGGCCAGAACCCGGACGAGCCGAACCTGCTGGATGTCATTTCCCCGAGCACCTACACCATCCTGCCCAACACAGCCGGCTGCTACACTGCCAAAGACGCGGTACGCACCTGCAAGCTGGCCCGGGAGCTGCTGGACGGCCACGACCTGGTGAAACTGGAAGTGCTGGGTGAACACAAAACCCTGTACCCCAATATGCCGGAAACCCTGACCGCCGCCGAAGAGCTGATCAAAGACGGTTTCAAGGTGATGGTGTACTGCTCCGACGACCCGCTGCTGGCCATGCGCCTGGAAGAAATGGGCTGCGTGGCCATCATGCCCCTGGGTGCGCCTATCGGCTCCGGCCTTGGCATCCAGAACCGCTACAACATCCGACTGATCGTCGAGAACGCCAAGGTGCCGGTACTGGTCGACGCGGGCGTTGGCACTGCCTCGGATGCCACCATCGCGATGGAGCTGGGCTGCGACGGCGTACTGATGAACACCGCCATCGCCCAGGCCAAAGACCCGATCAAAATGGCCAACGCCATGCGCCTGGCCATCGAAGCCGGCCGCGAGGCCTACCTTGCTGGACGTATGCCAAAGAAGCTGTACGCCAGTGCGTCGTCACCGATTGACGGCACTTTCTTCTAAAAGAATATAAAACCTTAGCCACGGACGGCACGGCCTGACACGGATAGAAAGAATATCCCAGTGTCCGTGCAGGTCCGTGTTGTCGGTGGCCAAAAAAACAGAGCGCTGTAGTACTGATATGACCACTCAGAAACCCAGCCGGCGGGACACCATCCTGCAGGCCCTTGTTGAATTGCTGCAAAACGACCCCGGGGCCCGGATCACCACCGCCGGCCTGGCTAAAACCGTGGGTGTCACCGAAGCGGCCTTGTACCGGCACTTTCCCAGCAAGCGGAAAATGTTCGAAGCCCTGATCGAATTTGCCGAGGAGGCGGTGTTCTCCCGTTGCCAGCTGGTGCTTCAGGAGCAGGAAGATGTGCGGGTTCGCCTTCAGCAGCTGGTGCATCTGGTGTTGGTGTTCGCTGAGCGTAATCCGGGTTTGTGTTGCGTGCTGACGGGCGATGCCCTGATGGGCGAGGATGAGTCCCTGCGCAAGCGCGCATCCCAGTTCTTCGAGCGTTTGGAAACCCAGTTTCGCCAAACTCTCAAGGAAGGCGAAATCCGCCAGAGCCTGCGGCCTCGAACCAGCGCGGCCCGTGGTGCAGATTTCGTGATGGTGTTTCTGGAAGGCCGCATCCAGCGGTTCGTCCGGTCCTCATTCGCTCGTTTGCCCTCTGCTGATTTCGACGAGGCTTGGAGCTTGGTTTCCGAGGCTGTTTGGGGTTGAGGCTTGGTGTTCGTCTACCCCTAGCCTGTCGAATTTGGGAGTGTTGTGTGCGGGGTTTGCCTTCGCAGAAACGCTACAAGCACGTCCGTGTGCGCTTCGCTCCGGCCATCCCTGGCCTTCGAGATTCTGCGAAGGCAAACCCCGCCCACAACGATCGGATTTCGGTGATATACCCAATTCACTGAAACCGAACTGGATTTATCGCTGGTTTACAGAGAAAAGTGGCGCTGTTAATGCGATTCCCGTGAAGTTCGAAAGGCACTGGCTGGAGGCCCTTTCCCGAAATCTCGGAGGCCAGGGATGGCCGGAGCGAAGCGCACATGGATGTGCTCGTAGCGTTTTCGGGAAAGGGCCTCCAGCCAGTGCCTAACCGCGCAAAATCGCAGGCTAGGCAGATCTAAACTCCCAACCCAAACCGGCAGAAACAAAAAAAACGGCCTCAGTCATAACCCGAAGCAGAACGGAGTATGGACCGCACGGGTTCCCATACCGCCGGTGCAGAGATCAGGATGTCGCGGCCCCATAGGTCGGCCGGGTAGCCATCGGGCACGTCGCCGAAGTGGCCGACGGTGGCGCCGGCTTCCCAGGCGATCAGGCGGGCGGCGGCGAAGTCCCAGGGGCTGACGTTCTCGTAGTAGATATCCAGACGGCCACAGGCCACCCAGCAGATGTCCAGGGCCGCCGAGCCGATGCGGCGCAGGTCCCGGCATTGGTGAATCATGGCATCCAGTCGGCGCACCAGCGGTTCCAGATTATCCTTGGTGTAGGGGAAGCCCGTGGCAAACAGGCTTTGCCGGGGGTCCGTTGCGCCGCTGTGGCGAATGGGCTGGCCGTTTAACGTGGCGCCTTCGCCCTTGGTGGCCCGAAAGGTTTCGCCCGGAAAAGGCGCGTGCACCACACCCACCTGAACCTGGCCGCGCTCCGCATAGGCAATGGACACCGCCACCTGCGGGTGACCGTAGGCGTAGTTTACCGTGCCGTCGATGGGGTCGATGATCCACAGCGGCGTGTCCAGCTCTTCTGCCTGGGACAGGTCCGGCATGGTTTCTTCAGACAGGATGCGGTGATTGGGAAAGCGTTCGCGGATGGCGCCGGTGATGAATTCGTCGGCCATCACATCAGCGTGGGTAACCAGTTCCGTTTGCTGCTTGTAGTCGGTGCGCAGGGTGTTTTCCTGGCGCTCGTGGCGGATCAGCTCGCCGGCCTCCCTGGCCAGGGCTTCGGCAAAATCGGTGATTTCGCGCAGAGAAACGGAATCAGACATGGCACCCCCAGTTGAACAACGTGAGGGTGCCAGTTTAGCACGGCGCGGCTTTACAGGCTGCTCAGCCACTTCTCCATCTTGTCCATGGCCAGCACAATGCGCGGGCAGGCCTGTTTGACGAAATCGTCACCCAGCGCCTGCTCGGCGTAGTCACCACCGGCCAGGCCCAGGGCCTGGGTGCCGTCGAAGTCGACGAACGCGAGGCGCGCGCCCAGGTGGTCCGGCACAAAGCCGAAGTCACTGGAGGGCAGGATGGCCACGCCGGTGTCCTCCAGCAGAGCGGTGCAGAACGCCTGGGCGGTCTTGATATCCCTCCGGGCCAGTCTGTCGCTGAAGCTGGAGAAATCCGGGAACAGGTAGAAGGCCCCCTCCGGCTTTTGCACCACGGCACCCATGGCGCTCAAACGGGTGTAAACGTATTCACCCACCACTTTCAGCACCCGACGGGACTGTTTCAGGTACTCGTCGATGTCTTCGCCACCGTCAAAGGCGGTGATGGCGGCATGCTGGATGGGCGCTGCGGTGGAGGTGAAGGTCTCACTGGCAATGATGGCCATGGCATCCTGTAGCGGGCGCAGTTCCGGCGGGAAGATGAAGGCACCAAGGCGCCAGCCGCCGGCACCCAGCCACTTGCTCATGCCGGTGCTGATGATGGTGCCTTCCGGGTAATAACGGGCGATGGATTTATGCTTGCCCTCAAAGTGCACTTCACCGTAGATCTCATCCGATAACAGTATCAGGTTGTACTTGCGCGCCACGTTGGCGATGGCCAGCAACTGGTCGTCGGTGTAGGTGCAACCGGTAGGGTTGGACGGGTAATTCAGGATCAGGATACGCGGGCGCGACGGGTCGTCCCGGCAGATGATGTCCAGTTCTTCCGCCGTCAGCTGCCAGTTGTTTTCCGCGTGGGTGGGCAGCCAGTGTACCGAGCGGCCGATGATTCGCGCCTGAGGCGCATAGGATACCCAGCTCGGGCGCGGAATCAGCAGGTCACCGTAGTAGGCCAGCTGCAGAATAAACAGCAGCTCTTTCGAGCCCGGGCCAATCAGCACGTCTTCCCAGGTGCAACGCATGCGCTCGGCCCGGTTAATGTAACCGGCAATGGCCTCGCGCAGGCCCTTGAGGCCTTTCACCGGCAGGTAATCTTTCTCGTGGGCGTGCTCTTTGAGGGCATCAACCACGCGCTCGGGCACCGGGAATGGCGACTGGCCCAAGCCAAGTTTGATGATGTCCTTGCCCTCGGAACGTAGCTGGTTGCTCAGCTCGTTGATCCGCAGGGTGGAAGAGGGCTGAATGCCCCGAACGTTCAGGTTGATGGCGAAGCGGTGGTCTTTTTTGATGTCCATTGTCCCGGTCTGTTGGTTGGTGGTGACAACGGCAGTATAGGAAACCCAAACATATCTGTGATACCGGTGCGGATAGGGGATTGCCGAAGGCTTGGGCGAAACTTTCGTCGAATCCCCTGACTATCCGGTGCTATCGGTCTTTGATCCAGACTTCCACTCGGCCGTTACGTTGATTGCCGGTGCCGCCCACCGGCATATAGTGCCCATAACCAGTGTAGGCGACCCGGGGCAGGCCTGCCTCGTTTAACGCCTTGCGCACAGAGAGCGCCCGCAGTTCGGAGATCATCTGGGCCCTCAGTTCATGGCTCTGGGTGTCGGCGAAACCGATCAGCAACAGGTCTTCCGCTGAGCGTCCTTGCGCTTCGAGATAACGCTTCACTCGCATCAGGTCCCGTTGTGCCTTGTTGTCCAGTTTGGTACGGCCTTCGGAAAACCGGAAGTTTACGGTCAGCCGTTGGTAGTTCTCGGTCAGGCGACGGAAGGTGAGCGGCACGGAGGCATCGAAGTCCGGTTTCACCGCAATCGGGTTCTGGGAAATAAAACCGGACTCGGCCACCAGCGCCTGGCCGTTGGTGCCCAGGGCAAACTCGATCAACTGGGCGGCCAATTCCGGCGTGCGATCACCCATGGTGTACATGAACAGCCGCCTGGATAACGGGTAGTCCTCACTGGCAACGGTGAGCTGGTTCGGTTTCAGGGCCGGTGCGTTGCCGTCGGAAACCGCCAACAGTTTGCTGTTGCGTACAGAGGCCAGGCCTGAGAAACCGATTCCACCCGGGTCTCTGGACACATCATCAGAGAGCTGGTCGTTGGATTCGTAACGCATTGCTTCAGGGTGCAGGGGGTAGGCTTTACCCAGCACCAGGGATTTGAAGGTGTCCCAGGTACCGGAGCGGTCGTCCCGCGCGTACAGGGTGATAGCCCGGTTACTGCCTCCGAGCTCTGACCAGTTGCGAATCTCACCGGCAAAGATCTGGCCGATGGTGTCGATGCTGAGCTGATTGATCGGATTGGATGGGTGCACCAGGATGGCGAGGCCATCAATGGCAATCACATGCTCGCTTTCCAGCGCGGTGAGATCGGCTTGCGCACGCACCTGGTCGGCCTCGGATGGCTTCACCGGTCGGGATGATGCCCAGATGCCGGCCCGGCCGCTGGCGAGGGTTCGAAAGCCGGTGCTCGAGCCATGCGCCGCCACCAGAACACTGAGATTCCGGCCGCCGGCGTTGGCACTGAGGATCTGTTCATTTTCCTCACCAGTGGGCCGGCTGCTGGGGTTGCCGTCGCCAAGCTGCTGTAGATACCCGGAGACCAACATGGGGGCCAGTGTGGCGCCAACGGTGTTCGACCCGTGAATTTCAAGCTCATGGGCGGATGCCGGAGACAGCATGACCGCCGCGAGAACGAACAGGCAGAGAGTGAAAAACTTCCTTGGTGGTTTCGCCATTAGTTGAAAAACCTATTTATAACAGATGGTTGAATAAGGGGAAGCATGCTTCAGAATTATGACATTTGTGTTTCAGTCGGTTGCAGTGAGCGGATAAGAACAGGCACCTATGTAATAAAGTGTTAAGCAGGCCGCTGAGTGATTGGTCTGGCTGGCTTATAGTGGCGTATCCCCGGAAACAAAAATAAACAGTGCGGGAGACTGTGAATGATTGCGACAACGCTTGGTCGGGGTGCCGAATCCGCCCCGGCATCGGCAGTATCACTCTTCGGGAGGGTGCTGTTGGTGGACGACCATGCGCTGTTTGCTCAAGGACTGGCGGGTCTGATTCAGCAGGAGATGCTGGCAGCGCAGGTGAACATTGTCTCGTCGGTTGAACAAGCTGCCGATGCCCTCAGGCACGATGACAACATTGATCTGGTGCTGCTGGATGTCGCCCTCAACGGTGAGGTGGGGCTATCTCTGTTCGCCCGGCTGTCTGGTCAGAGTGCCAAACCGCCCATTGTCATCATTTCCAGCAGCGATGACGAAGGGACGGTGCGGGCCGCCAGGGCCGCCGGTGCCAAAGGTTTTCTTGCCAAATCCGCAAGCAGGGCATCACTGGTGCGAATGATGCGAGCAGTGGGACAGGGGCAGAGCTACTTCCCCGGTGGCCTGACGGCTTTCGCTACTGACGACCTTCCCCTGACGCCAAGGCAGCGGGAGGTATTGGCCCTGCTGGCTCAGGGTTTCCCCAACAAACGCATCTGCCAAAGCCTGGACCTGACTGAACACACCGTGAAAACCCACCTGAAGGCGATCTTCACCCAGCTCGGTGTTCACAACCGGACAGAGTGCGTTAACAAGGCCCGGGCGCTTGGCTGGTTGTAGTGGCCGGTAGCTCAACCCAGAACACGCTACCCTGTTTAGGCCGGGAGTCGACACCGCACCGGCCATTCATCAGGCCGGTGAATTCCCGGACGATGGTCAGCCCCAAACCAAGCCCCGGGCAGGTCGCCGGGCTGGTGCCACGAACGTAGGGCTGGAACAACTGCTCCCCCAGCTCCGGCGCCACCCCTTTGCCGTTGTCGGCTACCTGTAGCCTTACCCTGTGGTCCTGGCATTGGCTGCTGACGGTGATGGTATTGCCACCGCTATGGTCGGCCGCATTGATCACCAGGTTCTGCAGTATACGCAGCAACAGGCCCGGGTCAGCCAGAACGGGATAACCGGCAGGCTGTGGTTCAATGGTCAGAGTGATATTGCGTTGGCCGAGCGTCTCGTTCATCAGGTCGTGTAGTTCCTGAACCATGGCTTCGAGGCTGACCGGCACTATTTCCGGTTGGATCATGCCTTCACTCAGGCGAGCGCTGTCGAGCACGGTTCCGAGCAGGCGGCGTAGCTGGGCCACCATATCTTTGACTTGAGCAATGACGGAGCTCTGGTGGTTATCCTGTTCGCCTGGATTCAGGTTTTCCAGGGTGATGTAAATAGCATTCAAAGGCTGGCGCAGATCGTGGCTGGCGGCGGTAATCAGTTCGGTCTTCCGCCGGCTCTCATCTTCGGTAGCCTGGTGCATCAGGTCCAATAACTGGCGGTCCAGGAAGTGCGCGCGATGCCGGTATTCACTGACCCAGGAGCCAATCATGCCGATGGCGTTTGCGGTCAACAGAAAGAAGCCATTGCTCAGGATGGCGGCGGTGGGCGTGCCGGCAAAGACCTCTGTGCTCAGATAGGCGATGACCAGCAGGCTGGAGGCCACCGCGGCAGTTTTGAAAGGAAGGCCCATAGCGAAATAGCCAAACATGAGCATCAGGATCATGCCCTCATAGGGCAGCGGATAGTCCTGTTTTCGGGCCGTAAGGATGATGGCGATCACGCCGACACCACCAACAAGGTAGGCGGCGGTATACAGTTTCTCGAACGTCTGGTCTGAAGGCTTGTCCTGATAGGCGAGGATGAGCACCAGGATGATTATCGGGCAGACCACGGCCAGGCGAACCCCGGCGGTTATACTGGCCAGCTCCGGAGGCAGGGTGAGAATGTCTACGATCGCATAGACCAGGTACAGGGCCAGGCCGGCAATCGATACCGGCCTTGCCCGTTGCCGGATCATGGCAGAACGGGAATCCCGATACGGGCTTTCCAGCTCGGGGGTAAAGTTCAGAGACCTGAAACCCAGGGTTTGTTGTTGTCGGATTTGCTCGGCGTTCATATCGGGTTCCAACTGCGTCTTCGCCCGATTGTAATACGCGGCAGCGCCGAGTTCAGGCGCTTCCGCACATTATGATCAGCTTTGATCCAGCAGCTTCAGTCTTGCCCAGGTCTGTTCCTGTTCATCCTGGAAGTGTTGCTGTAACAATTGTTCCTGATGTTGCTGTTGTTCGGCGTCCACGAGACCGCCGGCAACGCTGCTTTGCAGGTCCTTCCGGAAGCTTTCGAACCGAGCCTGGAAGGCTTCCTGTTGCTGGAGGTAACTGACCACGCCGTCAACGCTCTGGCGATCAAGCCCCAGCTCGGTGAGTCGTTGTCCCGCCGCTTCCGGGGAGGTGGCCGACTCCACCGCGAGAACCCGTTCCTGGTGCTGTTGTGCGCTGGCTTCCAGCCGTTGTTCGGTGGATTTCAGGGTGTCTGGCAGCTGGTTGCGGTGCCATTCCACCAGGGCCTGTTTACCCTGATCGGTCAGGTCGGCCCGCTGCTGAATGGCAAGCGTGGCCAGGGTATATTCGCTGTAGGCTTCTTCCATGCCGAAGAAGGCTTGATGAGCGTCGGGTGCGAAGGTTTGTTGCCGCAGACCCTTCAGCTGAGCCAGGGCATTACCCAGAGCAGAAAGCTGATAGGCCGGTTCATGCTGGCGGGCCGGGTCCAGTTCGGTTTGCATGACTTCCAGAGAAGCCTGTTTGTAAGCCAGATATTGATCCAGCAGGGCCAGGGCTTGCTGTGCGGCGGGTTCTGGCAGGTGTTGGCGGGCCATTTGCTGAATCTGGCCGATGGCGGTTTCCGGTGATACCTCGCCGACGGTGCTCAGGAAATAATCGAAGAAATCCCTGACCTCCAGATTCACGATCAGCTGACCGTTGTCGTCGGCCTGTAGAACGCCATCTATATCAGTGCCCTGCAACGACGGCGCAAATGGGTTTGGTCCGAGCGACTCGGGAGTTCGGGTTCCAGTAACCGATGGGGTGGGGGCGTCAACGGGTGCCGCGTCGTGGCTGGCTGAACCAGACTGCTGAGCGGTCTTTTCAGTTGCCTGCTGAGGTGTTGCGCTGGCGGTGACCATGTTTGCTTGCGGCGTCAGTGCCCACCAGAGGCCACTGCCGGCCACAACGGCCAGCAGTGCCCCGGGAAGCACCCATCGACGCAATGCGATGGGTTTGTTCGTCATACTGTTCTCACAATCCGCGGTTCTTCAAACGGTTGGCGTGGCTGCGGTACAGGCTGACCGGGTTGGTCCAGAGTGAGCGTGCACCCAGCAGGTGGTTGATGGCATCGACATGGTTCATGTCGTAGTGGGTGCCGATGACGTTGCCCATCATGGTGGAGCAAACGCCCACCAGGCCATCGCTCGGCTCACTGCCGAAAGCCAGAGAGGTGACTCCCAGGAACGGATCGGTGATGTCGAACACGTTGGTCCAGATGCCGCGGCCGGTCCAGGAGAAGAACTTCACCCGGTTACCGTTGATCCAGACGTCTTCAGCGGTGCCGGCGCAGGTGTTTCGGTTAACCCCTTTCCAGCCCAGGGCGTTGTTCAGGCTGGTTGTGCCCGGAGTGGTCAGGGTTTCCAGCGCGGCAACGCCGTCCTGCGGGTTGTTGGAACCAGACAAAGCGTTAATCAGGCCTCCAAGCGCGTTGGCGATGGCGTCAACCCCACCTTCCACGTAACTGCCGGGTGGCAGTACGCCCCGGATCACGTCAGCTACTTTCGAGCCTTTGTTGACACCATTGATGGAGGTAACGGAGGCAATACGGTGGGGGATCAGGGCTGCGGTGACCCGAGAGGTGGGCGCGCCCTGGCTGTGCGCCATCAGGTTGACCTTGGAGTGACCAAGACTGTTGACGTAGTTGGCCAGCTGCTGACCGCGCTGCTCACTGCTGTTTACGAATGAAACACTGGCGGTGTAGACCTTTGCGCCGCTGCGCTCCAGGTTCCAGGGGATGGTGTGGAAATAGTTGACCAGACCACCGATGGTGTTGAAACCGGTCACACCATGAACCAGCACAATCGGGTGGCGGGTCTGGGTGTAGCTGGCGTGGCTCACCATTGAGAAGACCAGCATGAGGGCCGCGGCCATCAGCCGGAGAGGCATGGCAATTCGCATAAAAGACTCCTGTTGTTTTTGTTGGTTGTCGTAATGCAACGAGGAGTATTGCCCGGCGGTCGGGTCTGGCGTAATCGCCCATTTGGGTGAGGTGAAAGGGTGTACGTGTGCTGGGCTCAGAACCGGTGGGGTTCCAGTTCCATGTGCTCAATCTGTCGGCCGAGCATGATGATGCGCCCGGTATAGCGTTCTTCGCCAGTGGTGGTGAAATCAAACAGGAAGCGGCGCCATACCCGGAGTTTTCCGTTGCGGTCGCGTTTGAACCAGAGTCCGCGCAGGTAAACGGCATCATCCAGTAGCAGCACATCCATGGTCTTACAGTAACGGTGTGCGGCCTGTAGCACGAAGTCTTTGATGTCCTTGGCTTTCCACCAGTACCAGATGGCAAAACCGGCGACAAACAGCCAGAAAAGATTTCCGAGGGTCAAGGTGCTGGCGATCCTGAGCTTTTGTGGGTTGGGCTGATTTCACCAGCCGACAGATCGCCAGACTACCCTATTGCGCCGCCTCGGGAAATTACTGTTCGTCGGTAACCGGTTCGTTTCTGCGCATGGGTCGCTCCTGGGATCTTTTTATCGAACTCGCTGGAACACTATCGACCTGTCGCCGTGTGCGGGGTATCCCAATATTGCAAATCGCCAAATACGAGTCACATTTTTCTCCTCCTTTGGTCAAAGGTAGGGCGTTTTTGCAGGATGTGGATAGGTTTGCGACAGTTTAAATCTATGCTGGGTTGAAAGCCTGTCGTTACCGCAGGCTCGGCGTGGAAGGAAACAAGACGATGCAGGCGTTGAGAGAACAGGATTTCAAGGCGTTGGTGGACAACCACCCCAGAGCTATCATGCTGGCTACGCCAGATGCCCGGATTGCCTACGTCAACCTCATGTTCCAGGCGGTGACCGGCTATCTGGCAGAAGAAGTCGTGGGGCAGAAGCCATCGGTGCTGAGCTCCGGGCTGCATTCGCACGAGTTCTATCAGACCATGTGGCGCAGCCTGAATCAGACCGGATGCTGGGAGGGACTGATCTGGAACCGGCGCAAAAATGGCGAGAACTATCCGCAGTGGCTCAATATCTACCCGGTAGACTACCAGGGACAGAGGCTGTTTGCCGGCGTTTTCATGGATGTTGGTGAGCTGACTGCCAGTAACGAGCGTCTGGCGTCTCTGGCTTACTATGATCCGCTCACCGAGCTGCCAAATCGCTCGCTGTTCCAGGAGTTTCTGAAAGCAAGGGTCGGACAACGCAAGGCAGGCAACGGCTGTTTCGCCGTAGTCTACATCGATCTGGATTTCTTCAAAGCAGTCAATGATCTGCATGGCCACGACTGTGGTGATCGAGTGCTTCAGCAGGCGGCGGCCTGCGTGAAGAGTGTGCTTCGAGATGGGGATGTAGTTGCCCGGCTATCCGGAGACGAGTTCGCAGCCATTGTTGAGCTGGAGGATGAGTCTGAGTTACCCGTGGTTTGCCAGCGCATGAGCGGGATATTCCAGGCGCCAATGCTGGTGGAGCACCGGGAGCATTTCCTGTCGGCCTCTGTGGGGGCTGCGGTGTTTCCAAAGCATGGGAAAACGGCTTCGGCTCTGCTGCAAAATGCTGATCGTGCAATGCACGCGGCCAAGCTCTCGGGCCGGATGGTCGCGACTCGCGCATCGTGTCAGCCATTGTAGCCATAGCCGAGGCGCTGGATCTGGAGGTCGTTGCCGAAGGTATTGAAACGGAAGAGCAGCGCCGCAGGCTGCGGGAACTGAACTGCCATCGTGGTCAAGGCTTTCTGTTGGCAAGGCCGACGCCACTGGCCGACCTGTCATTGGCCTGACTGCTTCTGCAGTTTTGACAACTATCAATAAAAACATAACTTTTGTTCAGCTTTTGCGCATTTTGCAAGATTTGGCTAGGGCTTTGTCCGCAGCTACTTTAAAACGGCAGGCTCATTAATTGCCTTTTTGAGCTATATGCGAACTCTGAATGCCAAACCGGAATTGGAAGCCTACCTGCGATTGAGCGGTGCAGGTTGTGGAGAGTGGCTGGCCGCCATGACAGAACTGCTCGGGTGCCGGGGAATAACCTGTGGCCTGACTCGTCCTCAGGGATTGGTGGGTTCGTTGTCAGCCCTTGATGTAGAGGCTGGTTTGGTCTGTGTACTTGATGTCGCTCAGGATATGCTGCTTGCCGACTGCTGTATGCCTCAGAGGCCTCTGGTAGCCACCATTCACGGGTCGGCGCAGATATCGTCGGAAGGTGGCCCTGGTGTATCCGCCTTTCCGTTGATCATGATTCCCGCTGGCCAAACATTTAGCTTGAGAATCAGTAAGAACAGTCGGCTGGTACTGGTGTATCCGGTGAGTGAGCTGGTTCCAGTATGGCCCCGGCCAGGCCTGGACGTGGCGTTGGCTGGTCATATCCATCGTTTTCTAATGAAGGCGGACTATTTTCAGGATCATCAGGATGCCAGCCGGGAGACACTCGCTCTGTTTGAACGCCTGGAACGGCAACTGGCAACGGGCAGGGTAGAACTGCCCGAAGAGCTGCCAGTACTGGACCGGAGGCTGGCGAGGGTGATTGAGAAAATTCGTAGCGAACGGGACTGGGATTTTGATCTGCAGGAGCTGGCCAACCATTCCGGGGCCAGCGAACGTAACCTGTATTACCTGATGAAGCGGGAAACCGGCATGACCCCTTATCGCTTCTATCAGCGCTGTCGTCTGATACGCGTGCGTAAACGCCTGGTGGATTGCCAGTGCGACGTGCCACACATCTCCTGGTATGCCGCTGACGAGGGCTTTACCCATCTGGGCCGCTTCGCCGCGCTGTATCGGGAACACTTCGGCGAGCTACCCAGTGAAACTGTGCAGTGGCGACGGCGGCTGCTGGTTGAGCCAGTGATGGAACCCGCCGACTTTGCCATGACCTGACGCCACATAGCCCGCAGCGGATGACCGGTGCGGGCTATGTGTTAACATCAGTCAGCGTTTAATGGCTGCTGGATGTGGTCGGAGCCCCGTCGTTGTTGTCAGCTTCCGTATACTCATCGGCCGCAGTTCCATGATGGTCTCGCGCCAGCAGAATGTAGAAGGCCGGCAGTACGAATACGGTAAACAACGTGCCGATACCCAGTCCTGCACTGATGGTCAGGCCAATCGCAAACCGACTCTCGGCCCCCGGGCCCACCGCAATCAGCAGCGGCACCATGGCGAAGATCAGTGCCAGGGAGGTCATGATGATCGGGCGCAGACGAATGGCCGCAGCCTCAATCACCGCATCCACCTTGTTCAGGCCTTTCTCTTTCTGCAGCAGGTTGGCGAACTCCACGATCAGGATGCCGTTCTTCGACACCACACCAATCAAGGTAATCAGGCCCACCTGGGTGTAGATGTTCATGGAGGCAAAGCCGAGCACGATAAACGCCATGGCACCGGCGACGGACATGGGCACCGACACCAGGATGATGAACGGATCGCGCCAGCTTTCGAACTGTGCCGCCAGTACCAGGTAGATAACCAGCAACGACAGGAAGAAGGTTACCATCAGAGCGCTGCCCTGGGTGGCCAGCTGCCTCGACTCGCCGGTATAGTCAAAGCTGAAGCCTTGCGGGAATACCTCGGCTGCGGCCTGTTCCATAAAGTCCATGGCGGAGCCAGCCGCCACGCCGGGCATGATAACGCCCTCGAGAGTCAGCGAGTTCAACTGGTTGAACTGGGTCCGGTTGGAAGGCTCCACCTCTTCACTGAAGCTGACCACACTGGATAGGGGCACCAGTTGGCCATTGCCGGCGCGGATGTAATAGTCGTCCAGTGCTTCACGGCTGGCACGGAAGTCATTACCCACCTGCGGAATCACCTGATAGGAGCGGCCTTCCATATTGAAGCGGTTGATGTATCCGCCGCTGAGCATACTGGCGAGCGACTGGCCGACATCACGCATGGACAGGCCCAGGTCTGCCACCCGGTCCCGGTCTACGTTGATGCGGGTAACGGGCTTGTCGAAGTTGATGGACTTCTGCAGGAACATGAAGTTGCCACTTTGCATGGCTTTGCCAAGAAGCTCGTCGGCGACTTCATTCAACTGTTCGTAGGTGCCTCCGGTGGTCACTACAAACTGGAACGGCAGGCCGCCACCCGAACCAGGCAGGGCCGGTAACGGGAACACCGCCGTCTGCAATCCGGTTACTTTTTTGAGTTCGGAATCCAGCAGGGGCTGTACCTCGAACTGGCTGATCTCCCGCTCACTCCACGGTGCCAGCTTGAAACCACCAAACACGGCGTTCGGGCTGGTGATACCAAGAATCATGAAATCCTCGTTGTAGCCGGGCACGCCGGACATCCGCTCCTGAACCTCCTGGCCATGATCAAACAGATACTCCAGCGTCGAGGTCTGCGGCCCCAGCCCCTGGTAAAACAGAATGCCCTGGTCCTCGGTGGGTGCCAGCTCATTCTGGCTCATCATCACCATAAAATAGATAGAACCCAATACCACGACGGCGAAGAACACCACCACCGACTTGGTCTGCATCAACGAGGTAAGAGCAGCTTTGTAGGCATTGGCGAGGCCATTGAAGGTTTTTTCAACCAGCACCTCGAAGCGCCCGGGATTGCCATGGGGTTTCAGCACCTTGCCGGAGAGCATGGGTGAGAGTGTCAGGGCAACAATGCCGGAGATCACAACCGTACCCGCCAGGGTGAAGGCAAACTCAGTAAACAGCGAGCCCACCAGGCCGCCCATAAACCCGATTGGCGCATACACCGCCACCAGCGTGGTGGTCATGGCAATGATGGGTGTGGCCATTTCACGGGCGCCATTGAGGGCAGCGTCAAACCGTGATTCGCCCTGCTCAATGTGTCGGTGCACGTTCTCCACCATGATAATGGCATCGTCCACCACCAGACCGATGGCAAGCACCATGGAGAGCAGGGTCAGCAGGTTCAGGGAGAAACCGAAGATCAGCATGATAAACGCGCCGCCAATCAGCGACAGCGGCACTGCCACAGACGGCACGATGGCCGCTCGAATCGAGCCGAGGCAAAGGAACACCACCACCAGGACAATCAGCATGGCTTCCAGCAGGGTACGGATGACTTCGTTGATGGAATCTTCAATGAAGTCGGAGGCATCGTAGGCCAGGCGCACATTCAGGCCGCTGGGTAGCTGGCTTTCGATGTCCGGTAACTCGTCTTTCACCAGGCCGGCGACGGTCAGCGGGTTGGCCCCCGGCGCCAGTTCGATGGCGACATAGGTTGCGGGCTCGCCCTTATAAAGCGCCAGCTGATTGTAGGTTTGAGAGCCAAGCTCCACCTCGGCAATGTCCCGCAACCGAATCAGGGTGCCGTTTTGCTGCTTGACCACCAGGTTACGGAAGGCTTCCGGATCGGCAATGTCGGTATCACTGGTCAGGGCAATCTCGGTGTACTGGCCCCGGGTAGTGCCGACAGCGGCCTGATAGTTGTTGGCTCGCAGCTTGTCTGCCACTTCGACCGGAGTCAGATCCACCGCGGCCAGCCGCTCCGGGTCCAGCCACACTCGCAGGGCGAAAGTACGCCCCAGCAGCTGGGCCTTGCCAACGCCAGACAGCGCCTGCAGCTTGGGCTGAACCACGCGGGTCAGGTAATCGGTAATCTGGGGGACTTCCAGCTCGGTACTGTAGAAAGCAATATACATCAGGGCCGTGTCGTCACCGGTGGTGGAGGTGATCACCGGGTCTTCTGCATCGCCGGGCAGCACGTTGCGCTGGCTGGCAACCTTGGCCTGAATTTCAGCGAGGGCGTCGTTGGCATCGTAATTCAGAACCATCTTGGCCTGAATCGTTGACACGCCCTGGGAACTGGTAGAGGTCAGATAGTCGATGCCGCTGGCCTCAGCAATGGCCTGTTGCAGGGGCGTGGTGATAAAGCCCTTGATCAGGTCAGAACTGGCCCCAGGGTAAGCGGTTGTGACCGTTACCGTGGTGCTTTCCAGTTTCGGGTACTGGCGGACTTCCATTTCCATGGCTGCCCGGGCACCGATCAGCAGAATCAGCAGGCTGACCACGGTGGCCAGCACCGGCCGGTGGACAAAAATGTCGGTGAATTTCATTACTCAGACGCCTCCTGCCCGGACTCGTCCTGGATTTCTACCCGCTGGCCTGCCCGCAACCGCAGCAGACCCTTCGAGACCACGGTCTCGCCGGGTTCAAGGCCTGAAAGAACCGCAGCCCGTTCGTTCCGGACCTCGCCCGTGGTGACGGTACGGCGCTCAACGACCAGTTCGCCGTCATCATTCTCCTTCACGGCGAACACAAAGTTGCCGTAAGTGTTATAGGAGATGGCGGTCCTGGGGACCGTGACCACTTCGTTGTCCCTGGGCTGGCCTGTTTGAATCGTTGCGAACATTCCCGGGCGCAATTTGCCATCTTCGTTGTTGAGGGTGGCGCGGATGCGAACCGTACGAGTCTCCGGGTTGACCGATGTGTTGATGGCACTGACTTCACCACTGAATGCCTCATCCGGCACCGCGGCCACCGTGACCGTTACCGGGTAACCCCGGTCAACCTCAGGCAGGTACTTCTCGGACAGCGTGTAATCCACGTAGATCGGGTTCAGCATATTGATCTCGACAATCGGCGTACCTGTAGGGATGTACTGACCCTGGTCGACCATGCGGATACCGAGGGTGCCGTCAAACGGTGCCCGGATCACCTTTTTGCCCAGTTGTGCCTCGGCTTCGTTTACCCGCGCCCTTGCGGCGTCGTAGTTGGCTTTGGCCTCATCGAACTGTGATTGTGATACCGCGCGTTTGGGCAGCAGGTCAGACACCCGCTTGAACTCCTGCCCAGCCAGTTGGGCTTCTGCCCGGCGGGTACGTAGCGCCGCCTCGTCGATGGCGGCATCCAGGCGAATCAGTACGTCACCTTTCTGCACGGTATCGCCGGATTCAAAGTTAATGGACTCAATGACCCCCGGCACCTCGTTGGCCACCTCGATACCGTTAATGGCGTTCACACTGCCCACGGCCTTGATACTCGGCTGCCAGTTTTCCGTGGTGGCGTCGGTCACGGAAATGATGGCTGGGGGCTGTGGCTGGGAGAACATCTCCTGCATCTGGCCGAATTCATAGAACTTGTAACCGAAGATGCCGCCGAGGACGACACCCAGAAAAATGATGACGATGACAAAACGGGATGCGGTACGCATAGGTCTGTTCCTGGGCTAGGTTTCTTTAAACGGATAACGTCGCCGGGATGGGAAGGCTGACAGCTTTCCTTGCGCATCAGGGGGCGGCGACAGGCGGACGCTTGTTGAGAATGCGTCGGCTTAACGATAACCAATAGGATGCTACAAAAAGCACTTCGGTTTGTCACCAGTTTGCCTCTAAATCTCAGTATATCTACTGCTATGAAACTACGATGACGCCGTCTGGCCGGATCTTGTGCTTTACGGATGTAAAATCGCAGTTTCGCATACATAATGGCACGGGAGTGTATCTGTTATGCTCCTGTCACGATGTGAACGGGTGAGAGGATGTAATGCAGCTAATTCTCGGCCTGGCCCTGGCGGCCGCCGTGTTTGTCATCTTGAAAAAATGGGGTGCCCTGTCACCGGAAGGCCAGAAAGCCGCCATCTGGAAAGCGGTTCTGGTGGTGGGCGGCGCCCTGTTGTTGTTTATGGTGCTGACCGGGCGGGTCCATGTGTTGACGGCAGCGGTTGCCGCGATCATTCCGTTGCTGCGCAAGCTGCCGGCGCTGTTGAAGTTTGCCCCCCTGGTTCGCCGGGCGATGGGTGATAACGAAGGGCCAGCTCCGGGTGGAGCGTCAGGTGCCCGAGCCAATGTGGCGACTCAGGGCCCGATGACCGAACAGGAAGCTTGTGACATCCTCGGTTTAAAGCCCGGCTGCAGCCGGGAGGAAGTGACCGCGGCCCACCGGCGGCTGATGCTCAAGGTACACCCGGACCGGGGTGGTAACGATTACCTGGCGGCCAAGCTCAACGAGGCCCGGGACCTGCTGCTCGGTAAACGGGCAGCGTAATCAGGGCAGAATGTCCACTTTCACGTCCACCGACTGGTTTTCAGAGCGGTTGCCGGTTACCCGGTAAGTAATGCCATCCTGACGATGATTCTGGGACGTGCTGGTGCCACCCAGGGACACCCACTGACCGGGTTCAACCCGTCGAATGGTCATCAAGGCTTCGGTTTCATAGCCCTGGATACTGGCCGGATCTTCCTCAAACGAGACGATATTCAGCTCTACCGTCTGGTCGGATATGGCCTGGGGTGTCACGATAAAGCCGCTGCGGGTTTCTACCTGTTCGAGTATCGCCGCCGGGTTGCGCCCGCCCTGGACCGCAAACGGTATGGTGCGCACATTGCCGGAGGTGATGTGGGCGGACTGGCCATCCTGGACCACCAGTTGCCGTTCAGTGCTGGAATTGGTGCTTATGGTGCGGCGTTCGACATTGGCGCCGGCCCGGTTGTCGGAAATCGTCACGCCACCGCCGGACTGCTTGCCGCCGATGTCCTGCCGGTAGCGAACGCTGATACGCATCTGCACGGGTGGTACGTCGATGGAGTCAATCAACATGCCAATCTCATCCAGCAATCCCGGCTCACCACGAACCACCAGTTGCTGTCCCCGGGCGGAGACTGAGACGGGAGCCTGCTGATAGAGTTCTTTAATCTGGTTGGCAACGTCAGCAGAGGTGCGGTTGTTGAGCTGGTAAACGCGAGACTCCTGGGCGAGGGCAAGGGTTGAAAACAGGGCAAACACCAGTGCCAACAGGCTGGTTGTGATGGAGTGGGTCGTGCGTTCAGTCATCGGGGCCTCCGGAGCCGTTACACATACCCGCCAAAAATATTCCGGATTGCGGGTTGCCAATCTGAAAACCGCGGGGTTATAGTGAAAAGCATGAAGACCACACACGCAGCCTGTCAATTGAATGTTTTGAAAGCTTTCGGTGAGAAACTGAAGGCCGCAGGTTCTGCTGTGTATTTTTGGTGGTTTGGTTATGGCTTTTATTTTAGCCAGAGCCCGGGCCGCCCGTAAGATCTTCATCGACCGAATTTAACGAGGAAGGCAGCCCGGCAAGCAACCCAGGCTGCCACCGGACTCAAAAAAGCCCCGACTGGTAGCCCAGCCGGGGCTTTTTTGATTCTGACACAGGGAAACGGGAACACAGACATGAACATGCCGCTGAAATCCGAAACGCTGGGCGAGCAAATCGCAAGTGCCTGCCAGCACCGACAGGAAGCCACACTGCCCACCGCGGGCGAGTTGCGCCAGCAGTTTCCTGCCGGTGAGCACCTGGTTCGGGCCATCGCCAGTTACCGTGAGCAGATCCGCGCCGTACTGCACGGTCAGGACGACCGAACCCTGATTGTGATGGGTCCGTGTTCGATTCACGATGAACAGGCCGCCCTGGATTACGCTACCCGTCTGAAAACCCTGACGGACGAGGTGAGTGATCGCTTCCTGATAGTAATGCGCGCCTACCTGGAAAAACCACGCACCACGGTGGGTTGGAAAGGCCTTTTATACGATCCCGAGCGCACCGGCCAGGGCGACCTGAAGCAGGGCCTGGAACGTTCCCGCAAGCTGTTGCTGGCGCTCTCTGAGCTGGGTTTGCCGCTGGCGACGGAAGCCCTGAGCCCGTTCATGATGGATTACCTGGGTGACCTGGTGAGCTGGACCGCCATCGGTGCCCGCACCACCGAATCCCAGATCCACCGGGAAATGGTCAGCGGCCTGCCCATGCCCACCGGCTTCAAGAACGGTACCGATGGCGGCATTACCGTGGCCAGCCATGCCATGAAGTCTGCCTCGCACCCACACCACCATATGGGTATTTCCCATAACGGCGCGCCGGTGATGATCTCTACCTCCGGTAACCCGGACACCCACCTGGTGCTCCGCGGTGGCCGGGGCGTGACCAATTACGATGAGTTGAGCATCGCTAAGGCGGTGGCGGAACTGGAGAAAGCCGGCTTGTCGACGGCAGTGATGGTGGACTGCAGCCACGACAACGCCTGCAAACAGGCTGAGCGGCAAGTGGATATCGCCCGGGAGGTGATGGCCCAGAAGCGCAGCGGCAACCGGCACATCAAGGGGCTGATGCTGGAGAGCTTCCTGGAATTCGGCAGGCAGGATGACGGTGAAGAGCTGATCTACGGCTGCTCGATTACCGATCCGTGCCTGGGCTGGGAGCAGACGGAGGCTCTGATCCGCTCACTGTAGACAGCAACAGCTGCCCAGCCAGCAGCACCAGGATGCCCCCCATGGCCCGGTCGAGCCAGTGTCCGAACCGGTTGAAACCCCGGCGGACACGGGGGTGGGTAAAGAATATCGCGACCAGGGCAAACCAGAGGCCGGTGGCGAAAGCCATATAAAGGCCGTAGCCCGCCTGCAGCAGCACCGGGGTGCCGGGGTTAATGATGACCGAGAATAGAGATACGAAAAACAATGTGGCCTTGGGGTTCAGCACGTTGGTCAGGAAGCCGAGCCGGAACGCCGCCCAGCCGGTTTGCTCGTTGCTACCCCTGGCATCCACATGAATGCCGCCGGGTTTTGCTCGCAGGCAATGCCAGGCAATCCACAACAGGTACAGGGCACCCACCACCTTCAGTACGGTGAACAGCATCACCGACTGCTGAATAATGAAACCAATGCCCAACAACGAATAACCCACATGCAGCAAGATACCAATGCCAATGCCGGTTGCGCTCAGCAAGGCATTACGTCGGGACTGGGTGAGCGCCTGGCGCAAAACGATCGCGAAATCCGGGCCCGGGCTTGCCACCGCAAGTAAGTGAACCAGTGCCACCGTCATAAATTCCAGCCAGTAATTCTGCACCTGAGATCTCCGGGTATAGTCATTGCGAGACGAACGTACTGAAGGTAAACCTGCACACTGCTGAGGATTTTTTGCCAGCTTCACCTGTCAGGCAATGATAAGGTTTCTATACTTTCAGTTTAACTGCCGAATTCTAGCTTACCGGGAGGCAAAATGAACAAGCGTGAAGTGGATGTGGCCATTATCGGTGCCGGGACTGCCGGCATGGTGGCATACCAGCGGGTTCGTAAAGCCACCGACAATGTGGTTTTGATCGAGGGAGAACGGTACGGCACCACCTGCGCGCGGGTGGGCTGCATGCCCAGCAAACTGTTGATTGCCGCTGCTGAAAGAGCCCACGACCTGAAAACCGCCGATGAGTTCGGTGTGCTGGCGGGTGATGTACGGATTGATGGCCGGCTGGTGATGGAGCGGGTGCGGGCAGAGCGGGACAAGTTTGTGGCACCGGTGGTTCGGTCCATGGAAAAACTGCCGGAGGAACACCGATTGATGGGCCATGCCCGGTTTGTCGACAGCCACCGGCTGGTGGTTGGCGAGCATACCGAGGTGCACGCCGATCGCATCATCATTGCCACCGGCTCCCGACCTAACGTGCCGGGCATCCTGAAAGAAGCCAAGGACCGGTTAATCGTTAACGACGATGTGTTTGACTGGCAGGACCTGCCGGAATCTGTAGCGGTATTCGGCCCTGGTGTCATCGGCCTGGAATTGGGCCAGGCACTGAGCCGGCTGGGCGTGCGGGTTCGGCTGTTTGGGGTCAGCGGTGGTATTGGCGGCCTGCGGGACGAGAAAATCCGTGACTATGCGAAGGGCGTGTTTGGTGAAGAACTAGCATTGAGCCTGAAGGCGGAGACTCGTCGGGTCGAGCGCACGGGTGAAGGCGTTCACATCACCTGGCTTGAGAATGGCGAGGAGCATCAGGAAACCTTTGGCTACCTGCTGGCGGCCACAGGCCGTCGCCCCAATGTGGATAACCTGGATATCCAGAATGCCGGCATTGAGCTGGACGACCGGGGCATGCCGGAGTTTGATCCCTTCACACTGCGCTGTGGCGACAGCCATATTTTTATTGCCGGTGATGTGAATAACCACCGGCCCTTACTGCATGAGGCGGCAGATGAAGGCCGTATCGCCGGGGATAACGCCGCTGCCTGGCCCGATGTACGCACCGGCTTGCGCAAGACGCCGTTGGCCGTGGTGTTCTCTGACCCACAGATTGCCTCGGTCGGGCTGACCATTCATCAGGTGGACGAGAAGTGTCAGAGTTGCTTTGCAATCGGGGAGGTCAGCTTTGAGGACCAGGGCCGTAGCAAAGTGATTGGCAGGAATCGCGGTTTGCTGCGTGTGTATGGTGAGCATGGCAGCGGCTTGTTCATGGGCGCGGAAATGTTCGGGCCGGCGGCGGAACACATTGCCCACCTGTTGGCCTGGTGTGCCCAGAAGCGAATGACCGTCAGTGAAATGCTGGAAATGCCTTTCTACCACCCGGTGATTGAAGAAGGGTTGAGGACCGCCCTGAAAAACCTCAACAGAAACCTCAGGCTGGGGCCGGAACCCGCTGAGGGTTGTATGGATTGCGGGCCTGGTGTCTGAGCCGGCCCGCTTCTGTTATATCCGTAATTGATCTGAATCAGCCGTTTCAGGGCGTGTTGTGCCGTACGATCAAGGGCCTGGCGGTTGCATTTCGCTGATACCGTGCCCATATCTTCTCATGGAAGAAGTAGGCAACGGTGTTGATGGTCGGCTCAACCATGGCGATCAGGCTGCCGATCAGAATGTCGCCGGTCAGCAGATAGGCTACGGAGAACGCCACCACGAAGTGCGTGATTGCAAAGGTGATGGTTTTTAACAGTGACTGGTCACCGTTGGCACTGTGGTTGTGAACGAACAGTTTCAGTGCGCTCATGATCAACTCCGTTTTCGTAGGGTCTATGGGTGTATTGAAGACCAAACGAGAATTATTTCCAAATAGATCTTATGATTATCGTCGATAGCATCGGCCTATGGGTTTTTGGTTTTTGATATAATCTTATGCTATCGCAAGTATTGAAGAACTAAACTTCAGCTATAGCCGACGACTGAGTAGAGTGGTTGGCAGATAAACCCAAAACGCGAATCAGGAGGTTCAATATGGGTAAGAACTTTATTGGTCTGGACACGGAAAAGACCCAGAAACTGGCAGACTCGCTTAATGAGTTGCTGTCCAACTACCAGATTTTTTACATGAACGTTCGTGGCTATCATTGGAACATCAAGGGCGACAATTTCTTTGAGCTGCACGCCAAGTTTGAAGAACTGTATGATGACCTGTTGCTGAAGATTGATGAGATCGCCGAGCGTGTTCTGACCTTGGGCCACCGCCCGGCGCACGCTTACAGCACCTACATCGAGAAGTCCGATGTGCCCGAGCGTAAGGATGTGTCTGATGGCAAAGAAGCCGTGGGCAACATCGTAGAGAGCTTCGGGAAACTGATCGCCAAGCAGCGTGATCTGCTGAATTTGGCCGGCGAGGCTCAAGACGAAGGCACCGTTGCCCTGATGAGTGATTATATCTCCCAGCAGGAAAAAACGGTGTGGATGTACCGGAGTTACCTTGGTCAGTAGATCGTCATAATACGTCCGTAAGGGCACGTGGTGGTATCAGGCCGCCATGTGCCTTTCATCAATATGTCATTGTCCTGTCTTATTTCCTTCCCGATCCTGTAACAGCGGTGAAATAGGTTTCTTTGCTACCGAGTTAGTTTTCTAACAAAGCAAAGGAGCGTTCCGTGCAAAACCCAAAAAACATTTTCAAACCATCACTGCTGGCTATCAGTATCACGGCTACCTTGCTGAGCGGCTGCCTGTCATCCGATAACGACAATACCCCGCCAGTAGAGGCACCCCCTGCAGTCACCGGCCTGACTCTCGAATTCGTAGGGCGCTATAGCTCCGGTGTATTTGGTGAAAGCGCTGCAGAAATCACCGGGTATGACGCCGACAGCCGCAGAGCGTTTGTTGTGAACGCCCAGGAAGGGTCATTGAACGTGTTGGATATGAGTGATCCATCAACACCAACGCTGATTGATACCCTGACGGTTGGTGACATTGCTGATGATGCGGTTGTTAACAGTGTCGCGGTCCGTAATGGACTCGTTGCCGTTGCGATCGAGTCTTCACCGAAGACTGAACCGGGATTCGCTGCCATATACGATGCTGCAACACTGTCCCTGCGCGGCTTTGCAGAGGTTGGTGCTCAGCCGGATATGCTGACGTTCACTCCTGATGGCAAATACCTTCTGGTAGCCAATGAGGGCGAGCCTAGTGACGACTACCAGATTGATCCGGAAGGCTCTGTTTCAGTCATTGATGTGACTGACCCTGACAACCTGCAGGTCAGGACGGCAGACTTTACCGCCTTCAATAGCCAGAGAGCGCAGCTGGTGGCGGATGGTGTTCGGGTATTCGGGCCGGGTGCCAGTGTTGCCCAGGATATGGAGCCGGAGTACATCACCGTGAGCGCCGACAGCACCACTGCATGGGTGGCGTTGCAGGAGAACAACGCACTCGCGAAAGTGGACATCGCCTCGGCCACCATCACTGAGATCCTGCCGCTGGGCTACAAGGATCATGGTGCTGAAGGTCAGGGTCTGGATGCCAGCGATAGCAACAATGCCATCGACATCAAACCCTGGCCGGGGATTCTCGGTATGTACCATCCGGATGCCATCGCCAGCTTCAGTAACAACGGCGAGACATACATCCTGACCGCCAACGAGGGGGATGCCCGAGCCTGGGGTGAGGATAACCCAGCCTATTGGGGGCCTGAAGATTCGGAAGACCCTGCCTTTGGTGGTGATGCCAATCAGGGCTTTGTCGAGGAAATACGATTCAAGCACTTGTTCCACAAGAACGGTTTTGAGCGCCGCCTGGGTGATGACATGCCGCCACAGCTCTATGCCCTGGCCAAAGGCGCACTGTTGAATCCCGAGGTGTTCGACTACTGCGGAGCCAGTGCCGGTGAGCCGGGCGGCTGCCGGGAAGATGAACAGTTGGGCCGCCTCACGGTGACCTGGACTATGGGCTACCGTACCGATGAAAACGGCGACCCTGTGATGTTCAACACCTCCGGTGTTGAGGATCCTGCCGGTGACCGACTGATGTATGACGCGGTTTACGCGTTCGGTGGCCGCTCCATGGCGATCTGGTCGGCTGATGGTGATCTGGTGTGGGATTCCGGCGACATGGTTGAGCAGTATCTGGCCAGTGATGCCTGCCTTGCCGGGTCGCAGCGAGATATCCCCTGTGCTGAGTTCTTCAACTCGAACCACAGTGCCGGTGATTCGTTCCTGAACCGTTCGGATAACAAGGGGCCAGAGCCGGAAGCGGTAACAGCGGCCACCTTTGGTGATCGCACGTTCGCCTTCCTCGGTCTTGAGCGTATGGGTGGTGTCATGGTGTTTGACATCACCAATCCGCAGTCGCCGTCGATTGTGGACTACCTCAACACCCGAGAGGAATGGGTGTTGGACCCGGAAACCAACCTGGCTATCGCCGGTGACCTGGGGATTGAGGACATCACTGTGATACCCGCGAACCAGTCACCAAATGGCGACGTGCTCTTGCTTACCGGTAATGAAGTGAGTGGCACAACTGCTGTGTATAAGGTGGTCCTGCAATACGCCGAGTAATCCGCCAAAGCAGTCTGTTAAAACAACCCCGCCGTGAGGCGGGGTTTGTCTTTGTGCATCGCAACCCTTTGCTGAAAGTCAGGTTTCACACAACTGACATATATAGTTAACAAATCGTTCATAAACCATCGCCATAGTGACATCACGAAATTCAACACCGATCAAGAATGATCACTGATGGAGAAGAACGTAATGAAAAAGCAATTGCTGGCACTGGCTATCGGTTCCATGGTTGTCGCGCCGTCTGTGGCGATGGCAGACAAGGGCCCGACTGTTTACGGTAAAGTGAATGTTTCCTATGAGAACCAGGATCGTGATCGCGCCTCTTTCTCTAACGATGCCTGGCGTTTGCAGAGCAACAATTCCCGTCTTGGCGTAAAAGGTGAACTGGACCTGAACATTGAAGACGTGGTTGCTGTTTACCAGGCGGAATACCAGATCAACGTTGATGATGGCGGAACACCTTTCAGCCAGCGCAACATTTTTGGTGGTTTCAAACACGCCAACGCGGGCACACTGATCGCCGGTAACTTTGACACCCCGCTCAAGCGCGCCGAGATGAGCGTTGACCAGTTCAACGATACCCTGGGCGACATCGATTTCCTGATGGCCGGCCAGCTGCGTGCAACCAACATCATTCAGTACAGCACCCCGAAACTGGCAGACATGCTGACCCTGAATGTTGCGTTTATTCCGGGCGAAGAGTTTGATAACGTTGCTAACCCGGATGCCAATGACGGCCCAGCAGATGCGATTTCCGCCTCACTGACGTTCCAGAAAGACATCTTCTACGGTGCGATTGCCTACGATTCTGAAACGACTACTCGTACCCGTGGTAGCAGCACTCCCCGCCGTTTTGTGGATTCTGACGGCGGTGCACAGGATCCGCAGAACGATATCCTTCGTTTTGTGGCGGGCGTCAACACCAGCGCATTTGAAGCCGGTTTCCTGTACCAGTTGGCTGAAGGCGCCAACAACAACATGGAAGACACCAGCTACCTGGTTAGCGGTGCGTTTAAGACCGGCAATCTGAAGCTGAAGGCCCAGTATGGTCTGACCGAGGGTGATCTGACAGACGAAGAGCGCAGCTTGTGGGCGCTGGGTGCTGATTACAAGGTTGGCAAAAACAGCAAGGTGTATGCGGTCCTGACCGAGGTAGAGGAAGACCTGAGCGAAGACAAAGACACCACCTTCGGTATCGGCTTCGATCACAAGTTCTCCATGTAATACCCTTTTCATGTCGCGTCACTTCGCCGGGCCCCGCAAGGGCCCGGCTTTTTGCGTTTCAGCCGGCGGCTTTAAGTGGCGGCACATCCTGATGCAGGAACCATTTTTCGGTCACTACCTTTCGGGTAAACCAGTGCGAGCGCATTAACGTGCTGGCGAGGGGCTGTTTCAGCCATTCAGGCAGTTCCCAGCCGGGGTCCTGCTCGCTGGCACGGTTGCCAAAGCGTTCCGCAATGCGCTCACCGTAGCGCTGTAGCGCAGCCCCGGAAAAGTCGGGCGCGTGAAGAATCACGTCGGCCGCCATCAAGGCGGATTCGATGCCAGGGCGGATGCCCTCACCGCTCTGGGTGTAAGCCAGGCCCGCTGCATCACCGATCAGTAGTACGCCGTCGTCTACCAGTGGCCGGTCGGCATGGGCGTACAACAGATAGGCATGACCCTTGAACCGGCCTGGCATGTCCGCAGGGATTCGCCCTTCCTGCTTCATATCATCCACAAATGCTTCCAGGTGATCCGTTAGCCTGTGGTTGTCTTCCCGCCCCAGGCCAATGTTCAGGTAGCTGCCTTTTCGGAACACCCAGGCATAGCCCTTGAGATCGCGGCAGAACCAGAGTTCGGGGGTATCGCCCCGGGCTTCGCAAGAGCGGGCCTGTTCCGGAGTCATCTCGAACTCTACTTCCTTGGCCGCAACCACGGTTTCATGCTTGCCGGGGCCGTTGCCCAGCTGCCGGGCTACCGGGCAGAAGTGACCGCCGGCGCCCACCAGTAACGGCGCCTGCCATTGTTCGTTGATTACCCAGTTGCCGTTGTCACGGGTAATGGATTTTACCGGCGTACCCAGCTGTTTGGTGCAGGACACCCGGCCAAGCAGGTAGTCATCAAACTCGCAGCGGCGGATGCCGTAACTGACCACTTCACCGTGGTTGTTCTCCACCGCGTCCTGGCCCATCATGCCGATGCGGAAGCGGCGAATGGGTTGCAGGGTGCGGCCATTGCCATACTCGTTGGCATCAATATCCAGGCTTGCCAGTACCGCGGGGGTTACCCAGCCTGCGCAGGTTTTATCCCGGGGGAATTCGGCCTTGTCGATAATCAGCACCTGCTTGCCCGCGCCCTCCAGCGCCCGGGCCAGGGTAGAGCCGGCGGGTCCGGCGCCGACAATGATCACATCGTAGTAATCCATCAAATGCCCTCCGGTGTGGCTGGGAAGGTATAAAGATCCTGCCGGCTCCGGGGCAGCTGATTGTTATCGCCGTGGGTGAATACCACCTGGAACAGCTGCAATGAGCCGGCCCGGAAGGCTGCAATGGAGCCGGCCAGGTACAGCCGCCATGCCCGGGTGAAGTGCTCGTCGTACATCTCCGTTACCTTGTCCTGGTTGGCGGTGAAATTGTCCATCCAGTGGTTCAGGGTCTGGGCGTAATGCAGGCGCAGGTTTTCCACGTCCAGCACCGAAAAATCGCTGTGTTCGCAGATGGCCATGAACTCACCGATGCTGGGCGGGTAGGCGCCTGGGAAGATCCGTTTCTCGATCCAGGCATTCATCAGCATGGCGCGGTTGCGCCCGATACTGTGGAGCAGAGCAATACCGCCGGGCTTGAGGGTGCGTTTGATCAGCTCAGACAGCGCGGGATAGTTCTCTTTGCCCACGTGTTCGAGCATGCCGATGGACACGAAGGCATCGTATTGACCGTGGATGTTGCGGTAATCGTCTTCAACATAGCTGATCAGGTGGTCCAGGCCCTGGCGCTCGGATTCTGCCTGCGCATAAGCCAGTTGTTCCCGCGAGATGTTGTACGAATGCACCTTTACGCCTTTATGGCGTGCCATATAGCGAGCCAGACCGCCCCAGCCGCAACCGGCTTCGACCACCGTCATGCCGGGTTTCAGGCGTAGCTTCCGGCACACATGCTCCAGCTTGGCCAGTTGTGCCTGTTCCAGGGTGTTGTCTGGGCTTTCGTAATAGGCGCAGGTGTATTGCATCTCAGCCTGATCCAGCCACAACTGGTAAAACTCATTGCCCAGGTCGTAATGGTGATGGATGTTTTCCTTGGCTTCGGTAATGCCAGTCGACCGGGGGTTGTGGTTGCGCCAAAGCGCTTCCAGCCAGCGGGGCCACTTTTGGCGGGCGGCGTGTACCGATCGGTACAGGCATTCCATCAAGTCGGGCAGGTCGCCCTCCACGTCAAGGCGACCTGCGCTGTACAGATCGCCAAAAGCGAGATTGGGATTGGCAACCAAGGCGTAAAGCGCCTTGTGATCTTTCAAATGCAGGGTAAAGCGGGCGGGCGACTGCTCTGGCTCGATCACGTCGCCGTTCCAGAGGCGGAAACGGATCGGGGGTGTGCCTGCCATGCGCATCAATTTGTTAATTAGCCAGCGTTCGTAGCCATGGGGCTCCCGCTCTGCCTCACTGGCGTCCAGCGGCAAACTCAGGATGTTAGCCTTGGCGGATTTGTCTGAATAGTCGGCTTTTCGGGCTGTCCCTTGTGGCATGAATGCTTGCTCCCTGTATTTCGCGTTGTTCGGCGTCGTCCCGAATGCAGAACTGAGAGTCGCGTTTAGCCTTTAGTATAGAAAATGATCAGGGATTGTCAGGTAGCGAACGCAGAACAACTGGTAATGCAGAAAAGCGAGAGGAAAAGAGGATCGGGCCAGTGGCCCGATCCTGACGGTTTTAGTAGCTAGAGCTCATTCCGAACCATTCCGGGAACACGATGATCAGTCCAAGCACCAATAACTGGATCAGAATAAAGGGAATAATACCTTTATAAATATCCGTCGTTTTCACGTTCGGCGGTGCCACCCCTTTGAGGTAGAACAGGGCAAATCCGAACGGTGGTGTCAGGAAGCTGGTTTGCAGGTTCATGGCCACCAGAATGGCAAACCAGACCATGTTGATGCCAAGGGCTTCTGCAACCGGAGCCAGAATGGGCACGATGATGAAGGAGATTTCCACGAAGTCGATAAAGAACCCGAGGATCAGGATCACCAGCATGGCGAGGATGATAAAGCCCCACTGCTCACCGGGTAGCATCAGTAGCCACTCTTCCAGCAGGTAGTCACCGCCGGTGTAGCTGAATACCATCGAGAATGCCGTGGCGCCTATCAGAATGGCAAATACCATGGCGGTCACTTTGACGGTGTCCTTCGACGCGTCCCACACCATTTTAAAAGTAAACTGGCGGTAAATGATGGCCAGGATAACCGCGCCCACACCGCCCAGGGCTGAAGACTCGGTGGGTGTGGCAATGCCGGTAAAAATTGAGCCAAGTACCACCACGATCAACGCCAGAGGCGGGATAATGGCGAGCAGGGCATCGCGGATTTCTTTACCACGGCTGATGCTGTCGTCCGGTGGCATGGCGGGCGCCGTCTGCGGTTTGAACCGGGTAAGGATCAGGATGTAAACAATGTACATGCCGATCAGTACCATGCCAGGCCCGACTGCGGCTTTAAACAGATCACCGACCGGCAGGCCCAGCACATCACCCAGAATGATCAGGATAATCGACGGGGGTACAATCTGACCGAGGGTGCCAGACGCACAGATGGTGCCGGTGGCCAGACGCTTGTCGTAGTTGTGCGCAAGCATGACCGGCAGCGAGATCAGACCCATGGCGACAACGCTGGCACCCACCACGCCGGTCGAGGCCGCGAGCAGAGCACCAACCAGAATGGTTGAAATGGCAAGGCCGCCGGGCAGACCGCCAAACAGCCGGCCCATGGAGGTCAGCAACTGTTCCGCAAGCTTGGTGCGTTGCAGCACTACGCCCATGAAAATAAACAGGGGTACCGCCATCAGCACGGTGTTTTGCATCACACTCATGATCCGGTAGGGCATGAACGCGAACAGATCCATGCCCTCGGCAAAGATGCCAAAAAACAACGCCACGCCGGCGAAGGTAAACGCAACAGGAAAGCCAAACATCAGCATGATCAGGGCCACGCCGAACATAATCATACCAATCATGCGAGGCCTCCTGCGCTGTGCTCACCAACGTATTCCTTCTCTCCGGATAATACCCGGATGGCATAGGTGACCATGTTCAGTCCTGCGGTTGCCATAAAGACAGCGCTGAACGGAATAATGGCCTTTATAACCCATCGGTGCGGCAGCCCACCGGGGTCGCCGCTGCCTTCACCCATCTGGAACGAGTCCAGCGCAAAGCTGTAGCCGTAGTGACCGATCAGGTAGGCAAAAGGAATCACAAACGCGACAGCGCCAATGATGTTGATCCAGGCCTTGGCTTTGTTGCTCCATCGGGTATAAAACACATCAACCCGTACGTGCCCGTCCGTGCGCAGGGCGTAGGGAATGCCCAACAGGAACACCACTGAGTACAAATGCCATTCCATTTCCTGCATCGCGATGGACACTTCATTGAATGCATAGCGTGCGACCACGTCATAAAACACGTTCAGAGCCATCAGAATCATGGCCAGGCAGGCGATCCAGCCACACATTTTGGAGAGCCAGGCCAGGCTCTTGTCGAGTTTGATAATCCAGCGCATGGAGCTTGTTCCTCCGCAAAGCGGATGTCAGTAATTGTGAAACGAAAAAGCCGGGATCACTATGTTGAGCGATCCCGGCTCTGTTACTTCCAGGCCTGAGTTTACTCGACTTCGGCCATGGTGTTCAGGTAAGCACGCTCAGAGATGTCAGTATAGGCTCTGCTCTGGCGCAGATACGTGTCCTGGGACTCCACAATACGGGCCGACAGATCGTTACTTTCAGCGGCAGCTTTCAACAGCCGCTTGTTGGCGTCGTACATGGTCTGGAAGATGTCATCCGGGAACTGCTTGATCTGCACGTTCGGATACTCTTCCTTGATGTTGGCCCAGGCTTCAGCGTTGGCGTGCTGGGAGTGTACCAGCATGTCATAGGAAGCGGTGCGCATGGCAACGCGCATGATTTCCTGAAGGTCCGCCGGCAGGCGTTCCCAGACACGCTTGTTGACCAGGAACTGCAGCTCGGTGGCAGGCTCATGCCAGCCAGTGTAGTAGTAGTCGGCAATCTGCTGGAAACCAAGGCGCAGATCCAGTGCCGGGCCTACCCACTCAACCGCATCAATGGTGTTGCGTTCAAGGGCGGTGTAGAGCTCGCCCGGGGCAATGTTGGTGGGGTTAACACCCACTTCGGCGAAGACTTCGCCGGCAAAGCCCGGAATACGCATTTTCAGACCTTTCAGGTCATCCAGGGATTTGATTTCCTTGCGGAACCAGCCACCCATTTGCACACCGGTGTTGCCGCCGGGGAACGACAGCATGTTGTGGGGCTCATACACTTCCTGCATCAGCTCCATACCGCCGCCATGATAGAACCAGGCGTACTGTTCCATGGCGTTCATGCCAAAGGGCATGCTGGTAAAGAACAGGGTTTCGGGTACTTTGCCTTTCCAGTAGTAGGAGGCCGAGTGGCCCATGTCGTACTGACCGGCCTTGACCATGTCAAACACGCCCAGTGGGGCTTTGTGCTTGTTGGCGGAGTCGATGCGAATGACCAGTCGACCGTTGGACATCTTTTCAACGGTTTCGGCGAAATTTTTGGTGGTGTCACCAAAGATTGGAAAGTTTGGGCCCCAGGTTTCGGCCAGTTTCAGGGTGAACTTCTCTTGCGCGAGCGCCTGAGTGGCGGCAAACGTTGTTGCTACTGCCAGCACAGCCGCGGAAAGAACAGAACGGATTTTCATTGCTCTTCTATCCTCTTGTCTTTGTTGTAATTGTTTCTAATGATCAGAACGGGCTTTTATTAAAAAGCGCAATGTGTTCTGCAAGTCTAGTTCAGGTTAGCAACTACAGCGGTCCTGTCGCAGTAAAAATGTGGCTATCTACGACATAGGTCTAACCTCAAAGGTCTTCCATTCGACCGATCTGGCTGGCCATGCGCATGGCTTCGTGTTGCTCCACGGCTTTTGCCAGCAGGTCTTCATGGCGGCTGATGTAATCCAGCAGGGCGCTGGCCCGTTCGTCCTTGTTCAGGGCGGCGGATTGGTGAAGGCAGCGGGCAAGGTGGGCGTGCAGCTGCCGGGTCCAGTCGATCAGGTCGGCAAAGGTTTTGATTTCCATACCGGTAAACTCCCTTCAAAATGAAGTGGTTCTCGATGTTCCTTTCAGTCTAGTCGATATTTTCCAACTTCCTTGCCTTCAGCTTGCTGATCGAGCCAGGCTGATCGTCGCGTCGAAATCATTCTTGAGGGCGCTCCGTCGCGCTGACCGGCAGGGTGGCCGGTGTCGCGCGGTTGGCGCGCCATTGCCGGAAATAAGCCAGGGCTGGTTTCTCGATGCCGTAGTGCAGAACAGCGGCCAGGGCAATCGCCGCCGCCAGCGCCAATATCACTCCCAGTTGTCCCGGAAGGCCAGCCTGATAGGTCAGGTCGATCAGCCCATAGCCAATGTTCTGATGAACCAGGTACAGCGTGTAGGAAATGCTTCCCAGCCAGAGCAAGCTGGGGCGTGACAGCACGTTCAGGTAGCCGGCGACCGCCAGCGCGAAGATGCCGTAGCAGGCCAGCACGAAGATATTGAACGGCGCTTTGTAGGCGACCAGGCAATGGCCGATGCTGAGGGCCAGCAGGGCGATATCGATGGCCGGCAAGCGACGGTCACGATAGGCCCGGTAAATCAACATGCCGCTGATAAACAGTGGCGCGTAGCGAACAAATAACAGGTCTTTGAGTAGAAAATCCAGGGCGTCCGGGATGGCTTTCCACCAAATGACGCCGGCATAACTGATGGCCACCCAGAGCCAGAGTGCGGGCCGAACCCTGCGCCAGTCACCCAGCCCATAGAACAGCAAGGCAATCCATACGTAGTAGGTGGCTTCAATCACCAGGCTCCAATAAGCTCCGTCAACATGGGGGTAACCGAGGTATTCGTGCATCAGCGTCAGGTTCATCAGGGCGGCCTCGAAACTGACGGTTCTGTCTGTCGGCCCAAGCCAGTGAACCGCCAGATAGGTGAGGGCGATCCCTGCCCATAAAGCGGGGAGCAGTCGGAACGCGCGTGCCAGTGCAAACTGGCCGGAAGTACGCGTGCGCTCAAGGGTCATGAAAATCACGAAACCGCTGAGCATGAAAAACAGATGTACACCGTACCGGCCGAAATCCAGTATCCCGGGGCTGCTGAAGGAATGGCCATATAACTGATGGTAGTACGGCAGATAATGGAACAGAACGACAGCCAGAGCCGCGAGGCCGCGCAGGGCGTCCAGAGCTGTCAGGCGATTTCGGGCATCGTGCATGGTGTGCCGGGTTCCCTTTAAAGTGAGCCGATAGTTTAGCCCTCCGGTGCCCGGGCGCCTATCGCCGGAGTATACGATTGCCTTTCCGGCCACTGACGTTTCGTTCATGGTGATTCGCCCGATCCGGAGTACACTTGAGGATACGATGAGTGAATGTGGTAATCAGGGAGCGAGCAGGTCATGACAGTTGAGCTGGGTGTTATCGAAGGTTTCTATGGCCCAATGTGGAGTTGGGCAGAGCGGGGGCGCCTGATGACCTCGCTGGCGGCCCATGGTTACAGCTTCTACCTGTATGCCCCGAAAGCGGACCCCTATCTGCGCCGTCGCTGGCAGGAGCCCCATCCGGCAGACCAGGCGGCCGAGCTGGAATCCTTTGCCCGTCTGTGCCGGCGCGAAGGGGTGCGTTTCGGGGTAGGCCTGAGCCCGTTCGAGATTTTCAACCGGTTTGATGACGCCGCCCGGGAAGCGCTGGCAGCCAAGCTCCGGATGCTAGACCGGCTGGGGATTCAGGAGCTGGCCATCCTGTTTGATGACATGCGCTCTGAAGTGCCGGAGCTGGCCCGCACCCAGGCGGAGATTGTCCGCTGGATTCGGGATAACTCCAAGGCCACCACCATCAGCGTGTGCCCTACCTACTATTCCGACGACCCGGTGCTGGACCGGGTGTTCGGAGAACGCCCGGCGGACTATCTGGAAACCTTGGGCGCCGAGTTGCCGAAAGAGGTCAGGGTGTTCTGGACCGGGGAGGAAGTCTGTTCCCGGGAAATCTCACCGGGGCACCTGAAGCGGGTAGGGGACCGCCTGGGCCGCAAACCGGTGCTGTGGGATAACTACCCGGTGAATGATGGTGACCGGATGTCCCGGCATCTGCACCTGCGGGCCTTTACCGGCCGCCCTGCGAACAATGCCGCACATCTGGCGGGCCACGCCATCAATCCGGCATTACAGCCGGCGTTGACGGCGATCCCGGCGCTCACCCTCGCGGAATCGTACCGACAGGGGCCGAACTATCAGTATGGCCAGGCGTTTCATCATGCCGCCCGGGAACTGTTGGGGGTAGACCTTGCCAATCAGCTACAAACCGATCTGCTGGTGCTGCAGGATGCCGGGCTGGAGCGGATCAGTGATGAAAAGAAGCAGGCACTGATCCACACCTACGATGCCTTTGATCACCCGGCCGCCAACGAGATTCTGCGCTGGCTGGCCGGTGATTATCAGGTGACGGACGAGATGGTTCAAACCCAGTAGGCGGACGTTACTCGAGGTAATAGTCGACGGTCGATACAACGCGTACCGTTTTCACCGGCTGCTGTTGCTCAGAAATCCCCGGTGCCTGGTCCCGGGCCAGGATCTGGAACACCCCCTGATTGGCCCGGCGCAAACCGCCAACACTGGCGTTAGCATCCCGGGCGAACTGCTGGGCAGCTTCCCGAGCGGCGGCGGTGGCTTCGGCAATCATCGCTGGCTTGATGTCGTTCAGGCCACTGAACAGGTAAGTGGGGCCGCCGGGGCCGTAATCGGTGGTCAGCAGTACGCCGGAATCCACCAGTTCACTGACGTTCTGGGCCGCCTGGCGAATGCGGTCTATCTGGGTGCTGCGCACCATCAAGGTCTGGTTGATGATGAACTTCTGTTCGCCCTCGCCCTGATAAGGGTTGGCACGGGTGTCGGTGACATCCAGCCGCTGCAGTTCCACCGCACTCTTGTCGATCGCCTGTAACTCCAGAAACGCATAGATGGCTTCGCGGCTACTGCGCGCTTTTTCCTGCGCTTGTTCCAGGGTGTTGCCCGTGGCCACAAAGCGGATTGGCCAGAGTGCCAGGTCGGCCTGCACCTCCCGTTCGGCAACGCCTTTGACGGTGACATAGCGATCCGACGTTTTCAGGCCGGTGAGCCCTTCTTTCAATAACGAGGCAGAGAGAACAAGGCTTATGCCCAGGATAATGGCAACAACAACTTTCATGGTTCAGTCCCTTGTGTGAATCAACGTGCCTATTCTGTGATGCACTGGACCTCTGGTCCACTGCTAAAACGTTCCCGCATGGCGTTCTGCCGCCGATCCGTGTCCCGGAATTCCGGTGGCAGGGGTTGGATCAGATACAGGTAATCGCCCTTGTCGAGGTTGCCGGCCAACGGTGCTTGTCGTTCCTCGTTTGGCCAGAACACTGGACTGATCACCACCACGGAAAGCTCCGGCGCCTGTTGTTTAAGCAAGGCCACGGTGCCGAGCCCCTGCTCACTGTGGAAGGTGCCTGTCAGGTGCACTACCTGGTGGTCCGGATGCTGTTTATGAGCCTGCAGGATGCGCATGGCCATGGTGTTGTCGCGTAGCAGTTGGGCGTTGTAGGTGTTATCCATGCGCTCGGCCATGGAGGGATCGCCCTGGCCGTGGCTGCCGCTGATGGCCTCGACAAACTTTTCCCGGTAGGCGGGGGTGTCCCGGAACGGCTGCTCAGGCAGTGTTTGCCGTTGGTCGGCGGGCAGGCGCTCGAGGTAGTCCGTGCCAGTGCGGCCCACGCAACGAACCACATCGGCAGGGGCGTTGGCGGCAACAACGGGAAGATCATGGCGCCGGGAGAATTCCACCAGCGGCCGGTAAGAGCCCCGGTAGTTGTCCCAGGCGTTGGCGTCTTCGATCATCTCGGTTTCGCCGGTCATGCCCGCCAGATAACTGTCTAGCGCCGGCTGATCATCCAGATTGAACTGCTCCAGGGTCAGCACCTGGCGCGGACGCTGTTGGTAGAGCCGTTGCTGTAACCGGGCCTGCAGAAGGTGCGAAGCCTGGTGGCCATGATATTCGCCAATCACCACCACATCGGTGCTGGCCAGTGCGCGGGCCAGACTGTCGATAGTGACTGGCTGGCTTGAATGGCTGTCGAACAGTACGCTGTCATACAGGGTTTGTGGTTGCGCGGGCTCTGTGCCGGACGGTTTGGGTAGCTGGGCACAACCGGTCGTTAGCGCCAGGCAGAGGGCCAGCACAGGGGAGCGAAAGCACTTGGGTGTGGTCATCGGCAATGCTCACTCAGGTTTGTCGGTGCGCCCTTTGCGCCAGTCTTCGCCCAGTCTCTGCTCGACGTATTCGCGGATAAACTGGCGGACTTTCTGTGAAGGAGTAACATCCTCTGCCTTGCACAGTTCCTCAAAGACCGCTTTCTTCTCCGGATCGATCAGTAGCGTCAATCGGGCTGTTCGGTTTTCCTTAGTCATAAGTAGCAGTGCTCACGGCATGTTAATCAGGTTAACATTGAGTGTAATTTTCGTGAGCATATAATGACTGGGTCATCGTCGCAACCGGGAAAAGGTTTATGTCGCACCGCGCTCATCTGTTCTCTCTAAGGGGCGCTCACGCCTTCCGTGAAGCCTGTGTGGATGAGCGTTATACCGGTGGCCGCTTTCTGAAAGACCTGATGGCCGGTGTTACCGTCGGCATTATTGCCATCCCCCTGGCCATGGCGCTGGCCATCGCCAGTGGCGTTGCCCCCCAGTATGGTCTGTATACCGCCTTTATTGCCGGTTTTGTGATTGCCCTGTTTGGCGGCAGCCGTTACAGCATCTCCGGGCCCACGGCGGCGTTCGTGGTGATTCTGTACCCCATTGCCCAGAGCTACGGCCTGGGTGGTCTGCTGCTGGCCACCCTGATGTCCGGGGTGTTGCTGGTGATTATGGCGGTGATGCGCCTGGGCCGCTTTATCGAGTATATCCCGGAATCCGTCACCCTGGGATTCACCGGCGGTATTGCGGTGGTGATCGCCACCCTGCAGGTGAAAGACTTTTTCGGCCTGTCGGTCGAGACCATGCCGGAGCAATACTGGGACGAGCTGGCGGTGCTGGCTCAGCAGTTACCGGCCCTGGATTCCATGAGTACACTGATAGCCGCCATTACCCTGGCGGTTATGTTGCTCTGGCCCAGGCTGAAAACGCCGGTGCCGCCGCATTTGCCTGCGGTGATTATCGGCAGCCTGCTGGCGATCTGGTTCAATGCCAATGGGGCTGCGATAGAAACCATCGGTTCCCGGTTCAGTTACCTGTTGCCCGATGGCAGTACCGGTGCCGGCATTCCGCCGTTTCTTCCCGAATTTGCCTGGCCCTGGCAGCAACTGAATGCCCAGGGTGAGCCGGTGGGCCTGTCCTGGAATATGGTCCGCGAGCTGCTGCCGGCGGCCTTTGCCATTGCCATGCTCGGGGCCATTGAATCCCTGCTCTGTGCGGTGGTGCTGGACGGCATGACCGGTAAGCGCCACAGCGCCAACAGTGAGCTGATGGGGCAGGGCATTGGCAACATCGTGGTGCCGTTTTTCGGTGGTATTACCGCCACCGCCGCCATTGCCCGCTCAGCTGCCAACTATCGGGCCGGGGCCCAGTCACCGGTGGCCGCCATGGTGCATGCCCTGGTGGTGTTGCTGGCACTGGTGTCACTGGCGGGTGTTCTGGCTTACCTGCCCATGCCTGCCATGGCGGCCCTGTTGATCATGGTAGCCTGGAACATGAGTGAAGCCCCCAAGGCCGTGCACCTTCTCAAAACCGCGCCACGCAGTGATGTGCTGGTATTTTTGACCTGCTTTGGCCTGACTGTGGCGCTGGATATGGTCATTGCCATTACCACCGGCGTGTTACTGGCGGCGGTGCTGTTCATGCGTGAAATGGCTCAGATGACCAAGGTGACAGACATCAGCGAAAACAAGCGGGTAGTGCAGGCCGGGCTGCCGAGAGGCTGGCGGGTGTTCAAGATCAACGGCCCGCTGTTCTTTGCCGCCGCTGACCGGGTATTTGGTGAGCTGGCGGATCTGTCCCGGGAAACCCGGGGCTTTGTGTTGTATATGGATGGCGTAACCGTGCTGGATGCCGGCGGCCTGGCTGCGTTGAGCAAACTGATTGACCAGTGCCGGAAAAACGGCACCGAAATGATGATCGCTGACCTTCAGTTTCAGCCTCTTCGGGCCCTGGCCCGGGCTGGGCTGAAGCCGGAACCCGGCGTCAGCAGTTTTTATCCATCGCTGGCCTCGGCTCTTGAAACCCTCAATGCCCGCCGCAGTGCCCCGCAGATGGTTTAATCCGCCTACAGCGGCCAGTGCAGTTGCAGGTTGCCGCCGCCAAACCCGAATTTGTGCAGGTAGAAGGTGGGGTTCAGGGTTAACACTGCCTGGTTGCTGGCGCTCAGTCGGGTTTCAATAGGCACGGCCAGCTTGCCGGTAAAGCCGGTGTGCCGGCGTTGTTCTTCCTCCTGTTCAAACGTTTGCCGGATCTCGGGCGCACTCAGGTAAATGCCCGGGCTGATGCTGGTGTTCTGGCTGGCGCTCAGGGTGATCTCGGCGAAGACCGTGGGTTCCCGGCGCCGAATACGTCCCTCATCGTTCAGCTCTCGTCCGAAATATCCGGTTTCATCCAGTTGCAGCCAGGCCACTCCAACCGTGGGGGAGAGGCGGTGCGGCACCAGGGTGGCGGAGCCCCGGGCCTTCAGGTGATCCCGCTCGAATCCGGTGGCCCTGTTTTCATCGCTCCGCTGCAGCGTGTAATCCCGCCGTGTGCGCTCACCTTCCAGGTGTAACCCGATCAGCCAGTCTCCGGTTTGCTGGCGGTGGCTGATGGCTCCGCGCTGGGTTTCGTTGCTGACAGCCAGCTCCTGGCGCTGGCTGATGAACCGGGAATCCGGGGACAGGTTGAGCGATACCGTCGTACCCTCCACGGCAGTGGATCCTTGGTGATGCCACTGCAGAAAATAGGACTGCGGCTTTTTGCTGAAACGGTCGGCGGTATCGGTTTTTTCGTTGAAGTAGTAATCCGGTAGTATCACAGAGGCGTGCAGCCAGCTCTGGCTGTCGAGGTGATGGCGCGCGCTAAGATAAATGTCCGATTCCGCTTTGTCGGAGAACACATCGCCTTGCAGCCACACTTCTGTGCGCTCGCCAATGTTCTGGCGGAAGCCTACCAACTGCCGCTGATAGGGACCGTCCAGATCCTCCGCCCGCTGGATATCGAGCAGAAAGCCGTTCTGATCATCGCGAAACCCGAAATCCTGGCGGTAGCGGAAGTCGAAATACAGCCGGCGGCTGCTGACACTGCCGCCGGTACCGCGGATGCCGTTGTCCATGGCGGTCGGTAACGCCTGACGGTGATCAAACGTCAGCTCGTGAAGGAAGCGCTCGGTGTCATAGGCTTCATCCCGGCCCAGTACCACTGCATCGGACCTCCAGGGTTGCGGGATATGAGCAGTGCTGGCGCTTGCGGTGCCGGAGAGGGTGATTGCCAGTGCCAGGATCATCCGACGGGAGGCAGGGCTTCGGGTTGAAGTTGTTGTCATGGATTGAGGTCACCTTCCTGACAGGCTTTGTTCTATCCTATGTCCAACACTGATGATTCGCAAAAAAGGACCCCCATGTTGCCATTCCGGGTTGTTGACCGTCTGAAGTTCATTGTCGAGCGCCAACTTGTCAAAGGGGCTGGATTCCAGTTACTGGTTGTCGGCTTCTTTATTGGGCTTATTTCGCTGATCGGCGGGATGCTTGTGGTGCCCCAGGGGGGAGAGTTCGACGACCCGGGCTCGGCTGTCTGGTGGGCGTTTCTGAGGCTGACCGACCCGGGTTATCTGGGCGACGATGTGGGTACCTGGCAACGGGTGGTCTCCACATTGCTGACCGTGCTCGGTTACGTGGTGTTTATGGGTACCCTGGTGGCCATCCTGACCCGCTGGTTGATTGCGAAGATGGAAGAGCTGGAGCGGGGCCTGACACCAGTCACCCTGAAGAACCACTTTGTAGTGCTTGGCTGGACAGCTCAAACGCCGCCACTGGTGGCTGAGCTGTTCAGCTCTACCGGTCGGATGCAGCGTTTTCTGGAGAAGCACGACACACAGAAGTTACGGTTGGTAGTTCTGGCCGAAGAAGCCAGTGCAGAGCAGGCTCACGAGCTGGGGAATGAGCCCGGTGTTGGGCGCCGGGCCCGGGAGGTGATTCTTCGCAGTGGCTCGGCCATCCAGCCGGACGCCTTGCACCGGGTAGCGTGTCTGGATGCCGCTGCGGTGATTGTGCCAAGCCAGGTTCACGATGCCGGAAGCTTGGTGACGTCAGATGTGGAAACCGTCAAGGCGCTGTTGTCCATCGCTGCCCAGGCTCGCCATCTGAACGCCCCCCTTCCGTTTGTCGTGGCTGAGATACAGGACATGCGCAAACTGTCGGTGATTGAACGTGCCTATCCGGGGGCGGTAGAGGTGGTGGCCGGCGATGTCACCATCAGCAGGTTGATGGTGCAGAACGTACTGCATCCCCATCTTTCTGAGGTCTATAACGAACTGCTAACCGCGGGAGAAGGCAGTGAAATTTTTGTCCGGGGCGGTGAAACCGCCGAAGGCTTGAGCCTGGGCGAACTGGCGACCCAACGCCCGAGTGCCATTGTTCTTGGATTGTTGCAGCCCGCCGGTAGCGGCTGGAACGTCAACCTGCTGGCACCCGCAGACACGATTATTCGCCGCGAAGACCGCGTGGTGCTGTTGGCCAGAGATTACGAGCATACGGGGGCAGACCCGAAAGCGGAACCGCTGCCTGTTGTTGAAAGGACCGCTGCACGGCCCCACACAACTGGCGGTTCGGGGGCTCACCGGGTACTGGTTTTGGGCTGGAACCGCCGGGTACCCAGCCTGGCGGCGGAGTTCAGCAGTTACAAAGGGCGCAAATTCATGTTGAACATGGTGTCTGCCACCCCATTAAAAGAACGCCAGCGAGAAATTGACCGTTACGGCGTTGATCTTGAAGCCATCGACGGTCAGTTGCTGGAAGCTGACTACATGGTGGAAGACGATCTGCGAAAACTGAACCCCGCCAGCTACGATACGGTCATTCTGCTGAGCAGTGACCGCCTTGGTTCCGGGGAAGAGGCCGATGCCAGGGCCATGGTTGGTTACCTGCAGCTGGAAGAGATTCTGGCCGAGGCGCCCCGGCGCCCGCAGGTAATCATGGAGTTGAGTGATCCCAACAACCGCCAGCTGCTCTATGGCCACCAGAGTGAGATGCTGATCAGCCCGATGATCCTGAGCCACGTTCTGGCTCAGGTAGCCCTGCGTCGCGAACTCCGGGTAGTGTTGGATGAGTTGTTTACTGTGGGTGGTGCCGAGATTCAGTTTCGCGATCCCCACGATTACCCGTTGCCGGCGAGCGCGGATTTTCAGCTGCTTGAAAAAATTGTCGCCGCCAGCGGTGATGTTGCCCTGGGCGTTTATCGTGCAAAGGCTAATGAATTGGGGCGGCACCTTCAGCTGAATCCGCCACGAAAACAGTTCCTGGAGCTGCAGCCACAAGACCGGATCGTGGTGTTGGGAACCAGCTGAACGGGTTCAGGTGGCACCGACTTTGTGGTCCGGACCGGGGGGGACTTTTTGGGCCAGTGACTTGACGTGATCGCTCAAACCCACCGCCTGCTCAATATCGATGACCAGCGCGATGCCGGTACTAAGGCTTTCATCCAGTTTGCCGGCATTGCGGACAGCCGCCAGCACAGGGTCAACCCGGCGGCTTTCTACGAGAATCAGCAGTACATCTCTCGGGTCCAGTATTTCCAGTCCGAAAATACCCAGGGTTTTCTTCAGGCCCTGGCCTCGGGCATTGGTAATAATGGTAGCTCCGGTTGCTCCTGCTTCCCGGGAGGCGTCCAGTACCTTATCGGTTTTGTCCTCATCGACAAAAACCATCAGCAACTTGAATTCCATGGTGCTCTCCAGTGACTTGTTTCAGAAGCTATTCAACCTGTTCAAGCAACACCGCCATAATGTCGTCCATGGTGACAAAGCCCAGCAGATCATTGTCCTCCAGTACCAGGATGCGTTTTACCCGGTGTTCGGTCATCAGGCTGGCGACCTGGCGAACAGCGAGACTTTTCCCTACCGAGATTGCCGGCTTGGCGCAGGCGTCGTAAACGTTCAGCAGGTCAATGTCACCTTCTTCGGCAACAACGGTCTTGAGCACATTGGTGTAGGTAATCAGGCCGTAGGCATCATTTGGGTGCTGTTTCTCGACCACCAGGGATTTCACGTTATGCTTCTTCATCAGGCTCAGGGCTTCCCGCAGCTTGGCGAAGGGGGAAACACAAACCACGTCGGTAACCATGACCTCTTTGACCAGTTTCATCTCCGGTGCTCCTTAGATATTTTCTTTCAGATGCTGTTCAAACTTCTGGAACTGGGACATATCAATGCCGCCCAGGTGTTCCAGCGGCAGGGTGAATACCAGTCCCTGGGAATCGTTTTCCGCCGGCATCAAAAGTTTTTGAATGGATTTGAGTATCTGCAAGGACAGGCCCTTTTCCAGAACCATCACCAGCACACTCTGGCTGCCGTCGTAGGTCAGGCCAAAGAAGGTCTTCTTGGCCGTGTTGCTGATGCCCCGGCCGGAAAGCACGGTAATGCCGCCGGCGCCCAGATCGCGGGCGGCATCTATGCATTCCTGTTCCTGGTCTTCCGGAACAATGGCTACGAGAACGGAAAATTTCATGGTCGCACCTCTCTGCGGTCTGTCAGCCATTGCATGACAATGGCGTAGAGCATCACCGTAACAATAGGAAAGATAGAAGCGAAAGCAATCAGGCCGAAGCCATCAATCAACACACTTCGGCCCTCGATATTGGTGGCCAGGCCAATGCCGAGGGCGGTCACCAGGGGCACGGTCACCTCGGAGGTGGTCACCCCGCCCAGATCGTAGGCCAGGGCCACGATATATTTCGGGGCCAGGGCGGTCAGGATGATGACTACCGTGTAGCCACCCATAATGTAGTAATGCATGGAGCCGCCAACAATGATCCGGTGCACCCCGATGCTGATGCCAACGGCCACGCCCAGGGCAACCAGAATGCGAATGGCATTACCGTTGATCCGCCCGGAGGCGGCCTCTTCGGCCTGCTTGCCCACAGCGAGCAGGGCCGGCTCGGCCATGGTGGTGGCAAATCCGATCATAAAGGCGAACAGATAGATGAAGCCGAACCTCTCGAGCTCAATCAGCTGCTCCGCCATGCTGGTGCCAATCGGGAACAGGCCCATCTTGAGGCCGACGACAAAGGCATACAGGCCCAGAATAACCAACAAAAATCCGAACAGGATCTTCGGCGGATTGGACAAGCCCCGGCGCAGGACGATGTACTGGAAGAACAGAATGGTTAGGATGATGGGCAGCACGTCCCGGAACATCTCCGCCAGCTCCAACAGCATTTTCAGGGCGCCGGAGATGGCTTCGCCTTCGTCCTGCAGGAGCATGGGGCCCGCTTCGTCGGATACGCCGCCGCTGTAAACCACGATGCCGTAGAGTTGCACAGTAATCATGGGCACCATGACCGCCAGGGCCACCAGGCCAAAGCCATCGGTGAGCGGATTGCGGCCCCGAATGGAAGCGGCCAGGCCGATGCCCAGGGCAGCAATAAGCGGCACGGTAACAATGTTGGTGGTGACTCCACCGGAGTCGTAGGCCAGCCCGACAATTTCTTCCGGAGCGAACCAGGTGACGATGACCACGGTGATGTAACCGATGATCATGAACCAGTGCAGCGGGTAGCCGAAGATGGTCCGGAACACGCCGAGGGCGATCACCACGCCAACCGACGTGGCGACCAGAAGCCGGAGGGTGAGAGCGTCAATCTTGCCTTCGCTGATCTCCTGGGCCTGTTGGGCTACGGCAATCAGGGCGGGCTCTGCCACCACGGCGGAGAAACCCATGGCGAAACCAAACGAGAGCAGGATAGGTACCGACCCCCGCTTGGCAAACTGGTTGGACAGGCTTTTGCCCACCGGGAAAATAGACAGCTCAAGGCCCTGAAGGAACAGGGCGACACCGGCAGCAACAATCAGCAGGCCAATGGCCATGCTGAGTGTATTGTCCGGCATCTGCTGAAGTACGACCAACTGGAAGAACACAACCACCGCAATAATCGGAAACAGATTCTTCAGTGCGTGCAGCAGCGAGTGGCCGAAAGCGCGGATGTAGAACACCGGATACCTCTGTTACCCGTCGTCGCCGGGGCGTGATATTAATCAAGTGGCTGAATCATAGCATGTTATAGCGTGGCCAAAATGACCGGGCTCAAGAACGGCTCTGGTCTACCGGCTTATCCATTTTTGGTATTCACCAGAAAAATGCCGAAAATACACCATATAAATTTCAATTATAAATCGGAAAGCACTAAAGTTACGCCCAACGTCATCCCCTGCCGGGTTGTATGAGCAGGCGGTTGGCTCCGGAGGCTGCTGGCAGCAGCGTTTCCGACCCTTTTGAACACTAACGTAGAAAGGATAGAGACCATGCCCTACGCACAAGACGTCGACCAGATTGCTTCCATCCTGAAGCAGAACCCGACCTGGAATGCTATCAACCCGAAGCACGCTGCCCGCATGCGCGCCCAGAACAAATTCAAGACTGGTCTGGACATCGCCAAGTACACCGCCAAGATCATGCGCGAAGACATGGCTGCTTACGACGCCGATTCTTCCCAGTACACCCAGTCTCTGGGTTGCTGGCACGGTTTCATCGGCCAGCAGAAGCTGATCTCCATCAAGAAGCACTTCGGTACCACCAAGCGTCGTTACCTGTACCTGTCTGGCTGGATGGTTGCTGCCCTGCGTTCCGAGTTCGGCCCGCTGCCTGACCAGTCCATGCACGAGAAGACTGCGGTTTCTGGCCTGATCGAAGAGCTGTACACCTTCCTGCGCCAGGCTGACGCATGGGAACTGAACCACCTGTTCCGTGCCCTGGAAGAAGCTGAAAACGCCGGCGACACCGCCAAGGCTGCCGAGCTGATCAAGCAGATCGACAACCACGAAACTCACGTTGTGCCGATCATTGCCGACATCGATGCTGGTTTCGGTAACGCAGAAGCGACCTACCTGCTGGCCAAGCAGATGATCGAAGCCGGTGCTTGCTGTATCCAGATCGAGAACCAGGTATCTGACGAGAAGCAGTGTGGCCACCAGGACGGTAAAGTAACCGTTCCCCACGCCGACTTCCTGTCCAAGATCAACGCGGTTCGTCTGGCGTTCCTGGAACTGGGTGTGGACGACGGCGTGATCGTTGCCCGTACTGACTCCCTGGGTGCTGGTCTGACCAAGCAGATCGCTGTAACCAACGAGCCGGGTGACCTGGGTGACCAGTACAACAGCTTCCTGGACGGCGAGTACATCGAAGACGCTTCCCAGATCGAGAACGGCGACGTTGTGATCAAGTCCAACGGCAAGCTGCTGAAGCCGAAGCGTCTGGCCTCTGGCCTGTTCTGCTTCAAGCCGGGCTCTGGCGAAGACCGTGTTGTTCTGGACTGTATCACCAGCCTGCAGAACGGTGCAGACATGCTGTGGATTGAGACCGAGAAGCCGCACGTTGGTCAGATCGCTGCCATGGTTAACCGCATCAAGGAAGTAGTGCCCGACGCCAAGCTGGTTTACAACAACAGCCCGTCCTTCAACTGGACCCTGAACTTCCGTCAGCAGGTATTCGATGCCATGAAGGAAGAAGGCAAGGATGTATCTGCTTACGACCGCGCCAAGCTGATGAGCGCCGAGTACGACAACACTGAGCTGGGCCAGCTGGCTGACGAGTGGTGCCGTAACTTCCAGCGTGATGCGTCCCGTGAAGCGGGTGTGTTCCACCACCTGATCACCCTGCCGACGTACCATACTGCGGCTCTGTCTACCGACAACCTGGCCAAGGGCTACTTCGGTGACGAAGGCATGCTGGCGTACGTTGAAGGTGTTCAGCGCAAGGAAATCCGTCAGGGCATCGCGACTGTGAAGCACCAGGACATGGCCGGTTCCAACATCGGCGATGACCACAAAGAGTTCTTCGCTGGTGAAGCGGCTCTGAAGGCCGGTGGTAAAGACAACACCATGAACCAGTTCGGTTAATCGACCGGTTCCGGTTGTCCGGCAGGCACGCGGTGCCTGCCAGCTACCCGAGACCCCGCAAGGCTTTTGCTTTGCGGGGTTTTGTTTTTTTAACACGTCTGATTTTGGCTATCTGCCTGATTCCCCGCCTTTCTTTTTTGTTTGTCCAAGTGTCGTTAAAACCTGCTGTTTCAGTAATGGAACAGGTCGTCCTGGTGTTCGCTCTGGTGTCGAGCAGTATCACTCCTGAAGATCTATATAAGTCAGATAGATAACAGCTGCTTGGTAAGGTTGGCACGGTAATCGCTCCAATACATGAGCGGGTCTGGACCTTGGCTTACCCGGTTGCTGGCGGGTTGGGTCGGATTCCTCAAAGCCAACAAACTCAAAGGAAATGACATCATGAATACCAAGAAAAGTCTGCTAGCAGCTGCCATCGCCATGAGCATGGGTATCTCCGGTTACGCTATGGCACAACAGGGAGGAGACGGCGACCCCAACAACAACGCCAATGACAATTCCTCTGCCAACACCAATTATTCCGGAAACACGGATTCCGGTAACGACAACTCCACCGACAACTCCGATAACTCGAACAATTCAGACAACAGCACCGATGTGTCTGATTCGTTCAAGATTGCCGACAGTGGCAACAACATGTCGGATAATTCAAACAACTCCGATAATTCGAACAATTCGGATAACTCCAATAATTCCGACAACTCGGATAATTCGGACAACAGCACCAATGTTGCCGACGCCTTCAAGATTGCCGATAGCGGCAATACCGATGCATCGGACAACTCCGACAACTCCGACAATTCGGATAACAGCACCAATGTCAGCGATTCCTTCAAGATCGCCGACAGCGGTAACACCGACAACTCGGATCATTCAGACAATTCGGATAACTCCGATAACTCTGACAATTCCGACAACAGCACTAACATCAGCGATTCGTTCAAGATTGCTGACAGTGGCAACAGTGACAGTTCCGATAACTCCACCAACGCCACTGATTCCTACAACACCGACAGCAGCGACAATTCAGATAACAGCACCACCACGCTGAATCTGTCCCTGGAAGTGTTCATGAACGATGCCGAGCTCAATGGCTCTGTATCGGGGACCAACGTCACCTACGGCAGTGCTAACGGTGAAAGCTCCTATGTGGATACCCGGGCCTCCAATGAGATTTCCGGTGGCTCCGCTAACTTCACTGGTGTCGGAGCCTTCGCCCAGAACGCGGGCGTGGGCAGCGTGACTCAGGCCAACGTCAGTGTGATGTCCAACCTCAACGCGGGTGGTGGCACCAACTGAGGCAATCAGGGCTGCTCCGGGTGTTGAACCGGGCAGCCCTGTGTTGTCGGGAGATGTGTCATGACAAGGTGCGTCACGCTTTTACTGGTACTGGGCAGCCTGTTTGCCATAACGGCGAACGCGGGTGACTGGCCCGATGTAGAACCACTGAGTGCCGAACAGCTGGATTCCGCCAGCGGTCGCCAGGGCATCTCCATGCAATGGCAGCTGAATGAAACCCAGCAGAATGGTCTGGTCAGTGGCAACGTACTGTCCGGCCCGGTGATTACCGGCGACAACCGGATCAGCGACCACGCCTTCGACAATATGAACGGCGTTGCCACGGTGATTCAGAACAGTGGTAATCAGGTCGTCATCCAGGACAGTACCCAGATCAACATACTCATCAACCATTGAAACCGGAGGCGGGCCATGGCGGGAATACGACAGCTGGTGACGGGTGTTCTGGCGACCCTGCTGTGGCCTTCGGCTTTTGCCGGAACCGTGTTGGTTCCCGGCCCCGGGGGCGATGTGCAGGTTAGTGTCAGCAGTTTTCTGGACCAGCGATACCAGGATGTCTTCCGGCAACAGTACGATTTCAGCTGTGGCTCTGCAGCGCTGGCCACCTTGTTGTCGTTTCACTATGACCACCCGGTCAATGAACAGGAGGTGTTCATCGGGATGCTGGCCATCGCCGATGAAGACAAGGTTCGTCGGGAAGGTTTCTCCATGCTCGATATGAAGCGCTACCTGGAAGCGGAGGGGTATCAGGCCGACGGATTCCGGCTGCCCCTGAGTGGACTGCGAGAACAGGTACGTGTGCCGGTGATTGCCCTTGTGACCCTGGGGGGCTACCGGCATTTTGTGGTTATCCGGGGCATAAGTGAGCGCGAGGTGTTGGTGGCAGACCCCGCCCGGGGTTTGAAGGCCTATAGTTGGGCTGAATTCGAGCAAAGCTGGGATGGCTCAGCGTTCGTGATTCGTAGCCATCTGGACCAGGGGCGGTCCAGCTTCCTGGCAGACGGCCAATGGCCTGGACTGGCCCGGGCACCGCTGTTCAAAGGTCTCAAGGGGCCGGGTGTTGGCCATACCTTGCCCTATTGGCCCAGCGCACAGGAGTGGTGAGATCATGACAAAGGGTACCGGTCTATCCATGGTTTTTCTGCTGGTGGCACCGCTCGCCTGGTCCGACATGCGGGTGTCAGCACCTCCACTCAGCGACAACGAACTGGCCGAATTACGGGGCGGATTTGTGCTGGATAATCTGGAGATTGCCATTGGCCTAGAGCAGGTGGTGGCGGTCAATGGGGATACCCTGGTGGTCAACAGACTGCAGATTCCCGACCTGAATCGCCCGGTGTCCAATGCCTGGAGTAGCCAGATGGAAACCGTGCTGTCCGCGAACGTCCCCGGCTTGCAGGGGCTGGAGCTGGTGTCTGGCGCGGCGGGTAATGGGGGCTGGATGACTGTGATCCAGAACAGCCTCAACAGCACGGTCATTCAGAACACCCGGCAGCTGAATATTGAACTCAACAACCTGGGTGGCGCCTATCGCCTGCCCAGAGACTCCGGCCTGCCTCTGATCCTGCCCTGATTGCCGGTTAAAGGTTGATCGGCAGTTTCAGTGTGATTTCACTGTTAGGTGCGTTATCGGTAACGCCAACGGCGACTGTCAGGCTCAGGGTGGTTGCTGGTGATAACCGATGAGACAGGCCGAAGGACAGTGAACCTACCTGAATACGATCAAAATTGGCGGCGAACAGATCGTTGTTGTGTTCAAAGGTGGTTTTACGAATCACCGAGTGGTCGTAGCCGAGGCTGAAAGACGTCCGTTCGTTAAACGCAAAGCCCATGCCGAATCCGAAGCGGACCACGTCGCCCGGGTCTACGGTGCCGCCATTTTCAAAGCCCTGTTCCTCCTTGATGGTCCAGACGTAACTGAGGTTGCCAAACAGCACAGCCGGGTCGGTCGGGTAAATGAACGAGAGGCCAGGTTCGACCGACCAGAAGCCGGATCCTGTCGGCCGTTCTGCCAGTTCGATGCCGATGGGGTTGCCGCTGTTGTCGGTGAGCACCCGTTGTTTGACGTCGTAAGGGCCGTCGCCGGTCGGGGCTTTGGCTCGGAACACTCCGATCAGATAGGGCCAGCCATCGAGCCCGTCGTTGAGCTGGTAACGCACGGCCAGTTCAACATCGCCAAGTCCTTCACCGGACGATTCTCGCAGGGTGTCTACCGGCGTACCCTGGAAAATCTCCCTTTCCCGAAGATCCTCCCGGATACTCAGGTATGGTACCCGAACGCTGCCCTCAAACCGGCTGGTGAACCCATACTTCAGGGACACGGCGCTGACGAAAATGTCTCGCTGAATTTCGGAGATGTTGATCAGGCCAATCAGCAACGCGGGAATGATGGTGTAGCCCTCCACCGCAACCCGAGTGGCGTTACTGTGGGCGTGGGAGAACGAGGGCTCGATGGTGAAGCGGCCGGGCCGGGTCACTATGCCCCGATCTGCAGTGATTGAGGCGATGTCCGTTGCGGTATCCTGAACGGCCTGTTGTTGGGCGGCATCCGTGGTTGTTCTGGGCCTGGCGTCTGGTTCAGGTGGCGCGGCATTGGCTGTGCTTGCCAGGGCTGCGGCTAACGCTATCGGGGTCAGTGGTTTCATGTTCGGTCTCCTTGCCCTCTGCCGGGGTTCAGGTTGATGCTGGAAGGGAGCTGCAGGTTGTGCTTTTCGAGTAGCCGGTAAAACGACACCCGGGAAATCTTCAGTAGGCGAGCGGCGGCGGAAACGTTCTGGTGGGTAAGCGACAGGCTGGTGGAGATAGCCTGCTCCTCAGCCCTGGCTCGGAACGCCTCAAGGGTGAACCGGTCTGGTTGGGCAGGGGCGCCGGTTGGCTCCAGCCCCAGATCTTCGGGCGTAATATGCAGTGACTTAGTCATCAGCACCGCCTGGCGGATTCGATTCTGCAATTCTCGGAGGTTGCCCGGCCAGCTATGGCGAGCCAGAGTAACCAGGGTGTCGCTTCCGATCTGATATTGGCTTCCATCGCAGGCATCCAGCGCTCGGCGGGCCAGGAATGGAATGTCCTCGAGGCGTTCTTTCAAGGTAGGCAATGTCACGCTCAGATTGCCCAGCCGGTAGAACACATCGGATCGAAACAGCCCCTGTTCCACCCTCTTTTCCAGGGGCACGCTGCAGGTTGCGATGATGCGGACGTTGACCTTTATCGGGCGACTGGCGCCGACAGGCTCAATGATACCGTCCTGAAGGAATCGCAGGATCGCTGATTGCTGTTCCAGGCTTAGTTCATCGGCGCCGGTGAGGATCAGGGTGCCGCCATCGGCTGCAGCGATCCGGCCCATGCGCTTGTTCAAGGCGTGGGTAAAGGCCCCCCGTTCGTGTCCGAACAGCTCGCTCTGGGTTAATGAAGCGGGCAGGGCGGCGCAGTTTACATTGACCAGGGCCTGCGTGCGCCGATCGGAGTGCTCGTGGGCGAAGCGTGCCGCCGCCTCTTTGCCGGTTCCGCTGGCGCCGTAGATCAGCAACGGCTCGTTGGTGATGGAGAACTTGCGAACCAGGCTGCGGGCCATGCGAATGGCACTGGAAGGACCCTCCAGCGCGTACTGCTGATAATCACTGGCATGGTCGGAACTGGCCAATGCTTCGGTCAGTTTCGACATGCCCCACATGTGGCCAAGGCTGTCGGACAGGCGGTAGGGGGCGATGGGAAGGGTGTGGTAATCCTGGCAGAATTCCCGAATCAGTTGGCGCACCGCCGGGTGTTGCAGCTGCTCGCGCCGAACCAGGGCGAGCCAGGACGATACCGGTAAAGCCTCCAGCCAGGGCGCGAACAGCGGTAACCCGGCAAGCTCGAGATCGGCAACAACACACACACCCACTGCCAGCCCCCGCCAGTGCGGCAAAATGGCCAGGGATTGGGTATTGATATCAACCGGTACAATCGCCCACTGGGATGTGAGTGATGGCGGTACCGTGTTTTCGCCTGAATCCGCCGACAACCAGACGAGCGGTCGTTTCTGTTCCATAACCTTGCTCCTGCAAAGTGACTGAACAACCGACTGCTTCTGTTGGGAATCTTGGGGGAGCGAATGCGGAAACTGCTATAGTCGACCACGGCCCTGTGACCTGCTGATGAGCTTTGTCATGCAGGCGGAATCCCTGACAACCAGGCAAGCAGATTCTGCACCAGTTCTCTGGGGCGTTGACAATACAGCGAGTTGGAGATGGGTGTGGGGCGCACTGACAAGAGCTCTGTAAGGAAAGCTGACATGTCTGGCCGAAGAGTGGAGTGGCTCCATGCTATCTGATCAATGGACGGTGTTTCTGATTCTGGGCGCAACCCTTGCCCTGTTTATCTGGAACCGCCTGCGCTTCGATATCGTAGCCATGCTCGCCTTGCTGGCGGTTGCTGTCTCCGGCCTGGTTGCCCCCGACCAGTTGTTCGCGGGCTTTGGTCACCCGGCGGTGATTACCGTAGCCGCTGTATTGGTGATCAGCCAGGGGCTGGTGAACGGTGGTGTTGTGGATGCGGTCGCCCGATTGCTTGGTAAGGTTGGGCGTAACGCCGTTCTGCAGGTCATCACCCTGACTCTGGTGGTGGCCTTGTGTTCCGGCTTTATCAATAACGTGGGTGCGCTGGCGCTGTTGATGCCCGTGGCGATCTGGATGTCGCGGCAGTCCGGGCGCTCTCCGTCTTTGCTGCTGATGCCACTTGCCTTCGGCTCTTTACTGGGAGGCACCATTACCCTGATTGGTACACCCCCCAATATCATTATTGCCAGTTATCGCGAAGCGGGCTCTTTCGGCCTGTTTGATTTTGCGCCTGTTGGGCTGGCCATTACCGCTGTCGGCATTGTGTTCATCGGTGTGATTGGCTGGCGCCTGACACCCAAACGCGACGACCCGGCCGGTGGCGACAAACTGTTCAGCGTTGGTGAGTATGTTACCGAACTGAAGGTGCCGGAAGAGTCGCCCTTTGCCGGTGGCACACTGCACAACCTGCTTACCTCGGGTGGCACCGAGAAGAGCCTGGTGGTACTGGCATTGATTCGGGGAGAGGAGGTCTCGCCAGCACCATCAACCTTCAACGTGCTGAAGTACGGCGATGTGCTGTTGGTGGAAGCCGACACCGAGAGTCTGCAGGAGTTTGTCGAGCAAACCGGGCTGGCACTTGCCAATGCGGTGAACGACGAGGATGAAGAAGGGAAAGAATCGCAGCCAATGACATCCCGAGAGGGCACCGAAGAGCAGGTGGCCGCCGGGGACGTTCGACTGACGGAAGCCGTGATTTCACCATCGTCGCGTTTAATCGGGCGTTCTGCCAACCGACTGAACCTGAGAGAACGCTACGGTTTGAACGTGGTGGCCATTGCCCGGCAGGGGCACCGACTAAAGCGGCGCCTGGCAGACATCCGATTCCGTTCCGGGGATATCCTGCTGGTGCAGGGCTATGAAGACAATTTGTTATCGACACTGCAAACCCTGGGTTGCCTGCCGCTGGCCGGCGGGGTGTTCCTCGCCGCCATCGCGATCATCCTGTCTGGCCTGCTGACACCGCCCGTGGCGCTGGTGGCCTGTGCGGTGGCCATGGTGCTGGTGCAGTTGATGGATGCCGGCGATGCCTACCGAGCCATCGACTGGCCGGTGATCGTGCTGCTCGCCGCAATGATTCCCGTAGGGCAGGCCCTTGAAACCACGGGTGGTGCTGCGTTGATAGCTGAGCAGATCCTGACGGTTGCCCAGGGGCAGGCCGCCTGGGTCGCCTTGACCATCATCCTGGTGGGCACCATGTTGTTGTCGAACGTGGTCAACAACGCGGCGGCGGCCATTCTGGTCGCCCCGATAGCTCTCGGGGTGTCCAGCCAACTTGGATTGGCATCGGATGCAGTGTTGATGGCGGTGGCCGTAGGCGCTTCCTGTGCCTTCCTTACCCCGATCGGGCATCAGTCCAATGCCCTGGTTATGGAGCCTGCGGGTTATCGTTTCGGGGATTATTGGCGCCTTGGCTTGCCGTTGTCGGTGCTCGTGACGGTTGTCGGAGTGCCGATGATACTTTGGGTCTGGGGATGACTAGCGTTCGGCCAATAGGCCCCGGAAGTAAGCCTCTACAAAGGTAGGCGCCACGTCAGCCAGCGGCCATTGCTCTGGATCGGCCAGCCAGTCAAAAAACAGTCCCAGCATTTGTGTATGCAGCAAGTAGGCGGCCTGGGCGGGCGTTAGTTCCGGGTGTAGCTTTATCCGGTTTTCCGGGCGTCCCAGGATTTCCGTGACAAATTCTGTGGCTTCCCGGGCCAGCTCCCGGTGTTTGGCAATGGCCTGGTCGGATTCATTGCGATGGAACAGGATCATGTACACGCGAAAGTAGCGGGTATCCTGGGCCAGCTTGCGTAATGCCACAACGCACAGGTTTTTCAGGCTCTCAAGCCCCTGATCGGCTTCCGCAGTTTCATCCATCATCTCACCCAGAGGCGCCCGTACCCGTTCCAGCATGGCGTCCAGAATGTCGGCCTTGTTACGGAAATGCCAGTAGACCGCGCCGCGCGTAACGCCGGCCTTGCGGGCGATCTCTTCCAGCGAGGTCTTTGCAACGCCCTTGTCCATAAAGACGCATTCTGCCGCATCGAGAATGGCTTCCCGGGTGGCTTCGGCTTCGGCTTTTGTTTTTCGTGCCATGATTAATCGCAGTCATCTGATGGGAAAAACCGAAGTATAAAGGAAATTAGTTTACATACATACATGGATGGATGTATTTTAGCGCCCTATTAACGTTATGTATTATCCCGGGCTCGCTATTCCATCCCGGCTCGCCTTATGTCTTTAAACCGGTTTTCAGGAGACCGCGCCATGCGCATTGATAACGTTCACCGGCCGATGGCTCGCAACGGCTTTTTGGTTGCAGGTTTGTCATGCCTGTTCATTCTGGCTGGTTGCAGTAACGACGACGCAGGCAGTCAGCAGGGCGGCGGTATGCCGCCAGCAGCCGTGGTGGTTGAGCGAGCCGTGGCCGAAAACATCAGTGTGCGCCAGGATTATGCCGGCCGCGCTCGGGGTGCCCGTGAGGTAGAAGTGCGGGCGCGGATTCAGGGTATTCTGGAAGAGCGTCTGTACGAAGAAGGCCAGATGGTTCAGGAGGGCGACCCGCTGTTCCGGATCGATCGCAAGCCTGCGGAAGCGGCCTTGCAACGGGCCCAGGCTCAGCGCCAGGTGGCCGAGGCCGACCGGCGCCAGGCTGAACGGGAGTGGAACCGGATTTCATCACTGTTCCAGCGCAACGCGGTGAGTGAACGGGACCGGGATGCTGCCCAGTCCGCACTGGAGCTGGCCCAGGCCAATCTGGCGGTGGCCAATGCCGGCGTCGCCCAGGCGGAGCTGGACCTTGGTTATACCTCGGTAACCGCGCCGGTCAGCGGTGTCACCAGCCTGGAAGATTTTCCCGAAGGCAGTCTGATCAGCTCCGGTACCCTGCTGACCACGATTGTCCAGCTGGACCCGATCCATGTGCGCTTTGCCCTGCCTGAGAACGACGCCAACATTCGCCGGGCTGCCCGCGAGGGGATGCGCGGTGCCGGCGATCAGGAAGTGGCCGCCCGTCTGATACTGGCCGACGGCCAGGAATATGAGCTGGATGGGCAGATCGACTTTACCGCCTCCACGCTGGACCCGCGTACCGGTACAGTATCGGCCCGCGCGGTCTTTGGTAACCCGGAGAATGTGATCGTGCCCGGCCAGTTTGTACGGGTTCGGGTTGAGTTGCAGAGCTTCGAAGATGCCATCGCAATTCCGGAAAGAGCGGTGACTCAGGGGCCGAACGGGCCGGTGGTCTATGTGGTTGACGATGAGAGCACCGCAAAGGCACGTCGGGTAGAGCTTGGCCCGGTGAGTAGCGGTCGCCAGATCATTCTCAGCGGCCTGGAAGAAGGTGATCGTTACATCGTCAGCGGCCTGGTTAACCTGCGTGATGGCGCAACGGTAAACGTCACCAATACCGATGATGAGGGAGGCTCAGACTGATGCTGCGGACCTTCATCGACCGGCCGATCTTCGCATCGGTCGTTTCCATCATCATCACGCTTGGTGGTCTTCTGGCGCTAATCGGGCTGCCCGTAGAACAGTATCCAAACGTAGTTCCGCCCCAGGTGGTGGTGGACGGCCGGTTCCCGGGTGCCAGCGCGGACGTGATTTCGGATTCAGTGGTGGCGCCGCTGGAGCAGGAAATCAACGGCGTGGACAACATGATCTACCTGGAATCCAGCGCCACAGATTCCGGCAGCTTCCGGGTGACGGTCTCGTTTGAGATTGGCACCGATCCTGACCAGGCCACCATCAACGTCAATAACCGGGTACAGCAGGCGCTGGCTCGCCTGCCCCAGTCCGTCCGTAACCAGGGGTTGAAAGTGGAAGCCCGTTCCACCTCCATCCTGCAAGTGATTACCCTGTCTTCTCCGGATAACACCATGGATGTGGTGGAGATCTCCAACTATGCCTTGCTGAACGTGCTGGATGAGTTAGTGCGGTTGCCCGGTATTGGCGATGCCTCCCTGTTCGGGGCCCAGGATTATTCCATGCGGGTGTGGCTGAGGCCGGACAAACTCGCCCAGTACGAGCTGACTCCCAACGATGTAGCCATTGCCTTGCGCGCCCAGAACGCCCAGTTTGCGGCGGGTCGGATCGGGGCGGAACCAGCGCCCGAAGGGCAGGCGTTCACCTTCAGCGTGTCAGCCCCGGGCCGGCTGACCAGCCCTGAAGAGTTCGGTGAGGTGATCCTGCGCAGTGATGATCAGGGTGCCTCCCTGCGCCTGAAAGACGTGGCCAGAATCGAGCTGGGCGCCCAGAACTACGACTTCGCAGCGGTCTACAATGGTGGTGCCACCGTGCCCATGGGGGTGTACCTGCAGCCCGGTGCCAATGCCCTGGACGCTGCTGATGCCGTGAACGCGGCCATGGAAGAAATTGCAGACCGCTTCCCGGAGGGCCTGGAATACAACGTGCCCTACGACACCACCCGGTTCATTGATATCTCGATCCAGGAGGTGATCTCCACTTTCATTGTGGCGGTGTTGCTGGTGGTGCTGGTGACCTTCCTGTTCCTGCAGCATTTCAACGCTACCCTGATACCGCTGATTGCCATCCCGGTGTCTCTGATTGGCACCTTTGCCGGCATGCAGGCACTGGGGTTCTCGGTCAACTTGCTGACCCTGTTCGGCTTGATACTGGCGATCGGGGTAGTGGTGGATAACGCCATCATCATCATGGAAAACGCCGAGCGCCTGATGAAAGAGCAGGGCTTGTCTTCCTACAATGCGGCGGTTCTGACCATTCAGCAGGTGTCCGGCGCGGTGGTGTCTTCCACTCTGGTATTGGTGGCGGTGTTTGCCCCGGTGGCCTTCCTGGGCGGGCTCAGCGGTGAGCTGTACCGACAGTTTGCGATAACCATCGCGGTGTCGGTGGTGATATCCGGCATCGTGGCGCTGACCCTGACACCGGCGATGTGTGCTTTGTTGCTTGGCCACGAAGGCAAACAGTTGGCAGTATTCCGCTGGTTTGACGCCGGCTTCGACAAACTCACTAACGGCTTCTCTGCCGTGGTGGACTGGTTACTGCGCCATGCGGTGATTGGCGTGCTTCTGTTTGCCGCGATGCTTGGTGGCACCGCCTTCCTGCTGAACAAAATGCCCTCTGGCCTGGTGCCCCAGGAAGACCAGGGGTTTGTGCTAGCGGCCTACTCGCTGCCCCCCACCTCGGCCCTGAGCCGGACGGCGGACACTCGCGACCAGCTGGTTGAGCAGATGATGCAACTGCCGGAAGTGAAAGACGTGGTGTCCTTTGCCGGTTTCGACATCATCTCCAGCGCTCTGCGGACCAACAGTGGTGTGGCCTTCGTGACACTGGAAGACTGGGCAGAGCGGGAAGGCGAGGGCCAGAAGGCGGCCGACATCGCCAACAAGATCATGGGCATTGGCTTTGGGATGCCGGAAGCGTTTGTGATTGCCTTTACCCCGCCTCCGATTCAGGGCTTGTCCACCACCGGTGGTGTGGAAGGCTATATCCAGGCCCGTGGTGGCCGCACCCCGGCTGAGATCAAGGCCATGGCAGACCAGTTCACCCAGGCCGCCAACGCGCGGCCGGAATTGCAGAATGTGCGGGTGACCCTGGATACCGGCATTCCCCGTTACAAGGCCAACGTGGATCGGGAAAAAGCCCAGGCTGCCGGGGTTCCGATTGACCAGATCTTCACCACCATGCAGAGCACCTTCGGTGGCCTGTACGTGAACGACTTTACCCTGCAGGGCCGTAACTGGCAGGTCAATCTTCAGTCAGAAGGTGAGTTCCGTAGCCATCCGGACGACCTGCGCCGGGTGTTTGTGCGCTCCAACTATGGCGAGATGATTCCGCTGAGTTCCCTGGTGGAACTGGAGCGGGTCAGCGGCCCCGATATCCTGAACAGGTTCAACGTGTATCCGGCCGCCAAACTGCTGGCAGACCCGTCGCCGGGCTTCACCACCGGTGACGCCCTGGCGGCCCTGCAGGCGGTGGCGTCGGAACAGTTTGATCGTAACACCCTGCTGGGCTGGACCGGTGAAGCCTACCAGCTGCAGGATTCTGCGGACTCCGGCACTCTTGCCTTCGGCATGGGCCTGTTGCTGGTATTCCTGATCCTGGCCGCCCAGTACGAACGCTGGGGCTTGCCGGTGGCGGTAGCGACCGCTGTGCCGTTCGGTGTCTTTGGTGCTGCTCTGGCATCGTTACTCCGTGGTTTCCCCAACGATATCTATTTCCAGGTGGGCCTGCTGGTGTTGATTGGCCTGGCGGCGAAAAACGCAATCCTGATCGTCGAGTTCGCCGCCCAGAACCGGAAAAGCGGTATGAGTTCCTTTGATGCTGCCAGCACGGCTGCACGGCAGCGTTTCCGGGCGATTATGATGACAGCACTGACGTTCATCGTGGGTTCCATGCCGCTGGCCTTCAGTACCGGTGCAGGTGCGGTGTCCCGTCAGGAAATCGGTACCGTGGTGGTGGGTGGTATGCTGGCCGCCAGTACCCTGGCGCTGTTCTTCGTGCCGTTGTTCTACAAGCTGATCGAAGATCTTGCCGATTGGCGGCGTAACCGCAAGAAGGCTGCCTGAGGTGGCCTGATTTTCTGCGCCTATCGTATTGATAGCGACTGAACCGCCGTGGGTTTTGCCCTCGGCGGTTTTTTCTTTGTTATTCTTTCGGACAGGCAGAAGATACGAAGAGCAGGTGGGGAAGGCCTTTCCAAAACCTTGCGGAGCCATGGATGGCGGAGCAGAGCGTACAGGGATGTATTCACAGCGTGTTTTGGAAAGGCCTTCCCCATCTGCTCATACCACCGAGCCAGACGGCAAACGTATTTAGACTCCGGAGTTGCGGCACATGGTTGCTCAAGTGAAAAAGTTACAGCTATTAGATGAGTTGGAACTGGCCAGATCACGCACGGAGCAACTGATCTGCACGCTGCCGGAGCAGCAACTCGATGTTCCCTACCATCCCGGTGTGAACCCTCCGCTCTGGGAAATGGGGCATTCTGCGTTCTTCTACGAGGTCTTCGTGTTCAACCTGCTGGATGGCTCGCCCAGTTATGATCCAGCTATGGATGACCTGTGGGATTCCTTCCATGTTGACCACAAAGATCGTTGGCGCCGGGATATGTTTCCCGGCCGTGAGGAAACGCTCACGTACTTCAATGCCATTTACGATCGGGTTGCAGAGCGCATCAAGAGCCGTGAGTTGACCGAGCGGGAGCTGTATCTCTACCGCTACGCGATTTACCACCAGAACATGCACATCGAATCGCTGATCTGGTGCCGGCAGACGGTGGGGTATCCGGCGCCTTTGGACTTCAAGGCTGACCGGCCATCCCCGGGCGAGGCGATCGCCGGGGATGCGGAAATCCCTGCCGGGCGCTGGGTAATTGGTATGCCTGGCGAGTCGGAGCAGTTCGCCACCGAAGACTTTGCCTTTGATGCCGAGAAACCCCGCTTCGAGATTGAACTACCGGCGTTTGCCATCAGTCGTACGCTGGTGAGCAATCGGGATTTTCAGGCGTTTGTGGACGATTGCGGCTACCAGCGGCCTGAGTTGTGGTCGTTCGGTGGCAGGAAATGGCTGGAGTCTGAGCAGGATGTCAGCCTGGTGTACGGTGTAACGGAACCCCTGATGCATGTACCCCGGCACCCGTTGTACTGGCGCTGGCATGACGGCCAGTGGCAAGAGCGGGTGTTCGACCAGTGGCTGGCCCTGGAACCGGATGCGCCGGTTACCCATGTGACCTATTGGGAAGCGGAGGCGTACTGCAAGTGGGCGGGGCGTCGGTTGCCGACGGAGTATGAATGGGAAGTGGCAGCGCTGGGCAACAAGCCCGGGGAACCGTTCCGCCGTTATCCCTGGGGCAATGACGCCCCGGACAGTTCAAGGGCGGATTTGGACGGCCGCACCATGGCCCGGAATCCGGTGTTCGACTATCCCGCCGGGGCCAGCCGGTCGGGTTGCCGGCAGATGATCGGTGCGGTGTGGGAGTGGGCCACCAACGACTTCTTGCCCTATGACGGTTTCAAGGTGGACATGTACCCGTTTATGTCCACCTTGCAGTTTGCCACCCATAAGGTCACCAAGGGTGGCAGCTGTGCCACGTCATCCAACCTGATTCGAGGCACCTACCGGCAGGCTTACCTGCCGTTTCGCAGCGATGTGTTTACCGGGTTCCGGACCTGCGCTATTTGACGTTGTCGGCCAGGAATTCCCGGAATAGCCGGGCAGATTCTGCCGGCGTTTCAACCATGGGCGCATGGCCAATATCGTCCAGGAGCACTTTGCGTGCATTGGGGATGGCGTCAACGAACACATCGGCGTTGCGGTAGTCGATTACCCTGTCCAGCTTACCCCAGACCACCAGTACCGGAGCTTCGATCCGGGTAATGGCGTCGCGGAAGTCTGGCTCAAATCCGGTGTCGCGAATGGCGGCAAAGATAACCTCGTTCACTTCCCGGTTGGCGATGGCTTTTTCTTCCATCACATCAAAAATCGGCCAGGGTACGAAGGGGCGCTTTTCGAGAGCGAAGTCCAGAAGCTTGTCAAAATCACCTTTCTTCTTCGGGATCAGCGGGTTGTCACCATCCAGCACCCGATCTACCAGTTCGCTTTCATACTCAAAGATACCGGCGGGATCGAAGAGCACTGCGGTTTGAATCTGATCCGGATGGGTGGCGGCGTAGAGCGCGGTGATCGCGCCCCCCATGGAATTGCCCATCATATGAAACTGCTTTACGCCGAGTTCGGCCAGGACCTGATTCAGGTAATTCACCTGATCTTCAAACCGGTAGCCGATGTCCAGGGGTTTGCTGCTGTCGCCATGGCCAGGCAGGTCGATGGCGTAGACGTTGAATTCGCCTTTGAACTCCTTGGCGAGGCGGGTCCAGTTATCCTTGTTGGCGCCGAAGCCGTGTATCAGAACCAGCGTGTCACCTTCTACAGCCTCTTTGCTGCGCAGGTAGGTAATGTCCAGCTCGCCAACCGTGACTTCCGCTGTCTCAAGGCCGGCGCTGGAACGCTCCCAGCCAATGGCGCTGTCGTAGATGCTCTGTTTGGAGCAGGCACTGATAAGAAGGGTGGCGATGAGCAGCAGGGCAAGGTTGAGCGCGTTTCGGGGCACGGAGAACTCCTTTTCATTGTGGTCGTTGTGAACGCTAACACTACCCCAGAAAAAAGCCCGGTCAATGGCCGGGCTGAAGTTTTCCTGAGTCAGGCTGGTCCGTCAGCCATTTGTGTGGAGACGTCGATCAGAAATCGACGGTAATGCCCAGGGATGCCGTACGCGGCAGATTCGGCCGGGCGCCATCCGGTGAGCGAGCGATGATTTTCTGGGTATCAAACACATTGTCGAGCTTGGCAAAAACGCGGGCGCCTTCGGCGACGCGGTAGCTGCCGGAGAGATCAACCACGGTCAGCGCCTCGGTCTTTCTGAAGGTGTTGTCGGTGCCGCTGCGATCACAGGTGTTGTCGATACACATCTCGTCAACGTATGACACGTTCAGGTAAGCGTCCCACTGGTCGCCGGCGCGCAGCCCGGTGCGCAGGTTCAGGACGTTTTCTGGCAGGTAGACAAGGTTGTCGCCCTTCAGAACATTACCGGAGTCGCTGTCTTTGGTGACCTCGGCATCGGTGAAGGTCCAGGTGGCTTCAACCGGAATCGACAGGCCGTTGCTCAGTGCGAACTCGTAGCCTGCCAGGGCTTCAATACCCTGAATGCGGGCTTCACCCTGACTGACCGAACCGGTGTCCTGGCCGCCAGCGCAAGGGGTAGCGACGGAGCAGTTCTGGACCGTGTTTTCATAGTCACTGTAGAAGCCGATCAGCTCGTAGCGACCAGCGCCGCGCTGAATCCGGGCGCCGAGCTCGTAGTTGGTGCTGAGTTCGGGCTCAACATCGGTGCTGCCGGCTCCAGCCGGAGCCATACCCCGATGAACACCGGCCAGAAGTGTGACGCCGCCATCCAGTTTGTAGGTTGCGCCCAGGCCTGGCAGAAGTTCACCAGTGCTGTTTGAGGCACGGTCCTGTACATCGGTGCGGGCCTCTTGCTGATAGCGTACACGACTGGTTTCGATATCCTCGTACCTGAGCAGGCCGGTGACGGTCAGTCGATCGTTTACGGTAACGCGGTCTGCAATGTAGGTGCTCCAGGCCTCGGCTTTTTCAATGGCGTTGTTGCTGCCACTGATGCCATTTCCGGAGGTGGTTGAGACATACTGCAGAACCGGACGGCCGTTCACGATGACCTGGTCGAAGGTATCTTCCGGCTGCAGGCGATCCACCTCGTCTTCGTGGTAGCGCAGGCCAAAGGTCAGGTCGTGACGCATTCCGCTCAGGTTAAGGCCCCAGTCCGCCACAAAGTCGATACCCTGGGATTCATATTCCCGGGCGTTGTTCTTGATCTTGATACCGGCGAGATCCGCCTCACCGCGAAGCTGCTGCTGGGCGAGGGCGTCACCACCATTGGCAGCATTGATCAGGGAGTTCAGCCCTGCCGCTTTGTACCAGTTGCGTTTGAATTCGTTGCGGTAGGCGGTGGTGGTCAGGGTTACATCGTTGTTGAAATCCACCAGGTGCCGGGCCATGAAACCGGTGCGCTGGGTATCCATGTTATCCCGCTCAGACGCGAAGTAGCGCTGGTCCGGGTTGGCATTGAAGTCCGCGTCGGTCAGGCCGAGGTAGGTTTCCAGGCTCAGCTCTTCGCTGTAATCCACTTTCAGGTCGAGCTGATGGTAGATGTCGGCGTCCGGGCGTGTGTTCAGGCGAAGCTTGGCGACATAATCCTGCTTGTCGAAGCCGGCTTCGCGGTCTGACTGGCGGATGTCCTTGAAGCCGTCACTTTCATGCTGGTGAGTTTCGATCAGCCATCCGGCCTGTTCGCTGTTGGCGCCATACCAGGCGTGGATGCGTTTGCCGTTATCTTCGGCAATTTCCGCCGTTACCCGACCGCCGGTCGTGGTCGGAATCGGCGTGGAGCGCAGGTTAATGGCGCCGCCAACGGTGGCCGGGCCGTAACGGAGCAGGTCTGGTCCTTTCAGCACTTCAACGCCGTTGATGCGGCCGAAGGACGGGAAGTAGTAGGCGGCCGGACCAGAGTAGGGAGCAGGGGCCATCAGCACGCCGTCTTCCATCAGGGTAACCTTGCCGGACCGGCCGGAACCGGAGCCGCGAATACCGATGTTAGGACGCAGGCCGTAGCCTTCCTCTTCAAGCAGATAAACACCAGGCACTTCCTTTACCACTCGGTGCACGTCCGTGTACTTCATGGTTTCCAGGTCTTCGTTTGTTACCACATGGGCTGAGCCCGGCAGGCTGGCGGCTGAGGTCTCATCCCCGATGATGACCAGCTCCTTCAGTGTGTGCTCCTGGGCAGCGGCAGGAAGGGAGGCGGCCATGATGGCGGCTACGATAAAACGGCGGGTAAATCGTTGTTGCATAATCGCATCCTGTGCAGGTGTCATTGAGTAAGGGTTGCAACTATACAAATGATAAGCGTTAACAACAAGTAATTATTATGATGTAGATTTGAAGTTCCTATTGGCTTTCGGCCATAAAAAACCCGGCGCGGGGCCGGGTTGTGACTCGCTAGCAGGCAGCTTTACCGTTCCCGGGCAATGGCCCGGTAGGCAATGTCGTTCCGATAGAACATGCCGTTCCAACTAATTTTCTTCGCCAGCTGGTAAGCCCGCTGCTGGGCCTCCGTCACGGTGTTGCCCAAAGCGGTGGCGCACAGAACCCGGCCACCGGCAGTCACCACGTTATCACCATCCAGCTTGGTACCGGCGTGGAAGACTTTCTCACCTTCTGTTTCACCTTCCGGCAGGCCGGAGATCACATCACCCTTGCTGTAGTCGGCAGGATAACCACCGGCCGCCAGCACAATGCCTACAGAGGCGCGGTCGTCCCACTCGGAGTCGCACTGGTCCAGTTTGCCATCTGCGGCGGCCTGGCACAGTTCCACCAGGTCCGACTTCATGCGCAGCATGATCGGCTGGGTTTCCGGGTCACCGAAGCGACAGTTAAACTCGATCACCTTTGGTGCACCGTTGGTGTCGATCATCAGGCCGGCGTACAGGAAACCCTTGTAGGGGTGACCTTCCGCGGCCATGCCGTTGACGGTGGGGTAGATCACCTCGTCCATGATGCGTTTGTGCACATCGGCTGTAACCACCGGGGCCGGAGAGTAGGCACCCATGCCGCCGGTGTTGGGGCCGGTGTCGCCGTCGCCCACCCGCTTGTGATCCTGGGAGGTGGCCATGGCTAGCACGTTCTTGCCGTCGACCATCACGATGAACGAGGCTTCCTCGCCGTCCAGAAACTCTTCCACCACTACGCGGCTGCCGGCATCGCCAAAGGCGTTGCCTGCGAGCATGTCGCGGATGGCATCTTCGGCTTCGGCCAGGGTCATGGCGACAATCACGCCTTTACCGGCGGCCAGGCCGTCGGCTTTGACCACAATCGGTGCGCCTTTTTCCCGCACGTAGGCGAGGGCCTCATCGACGTCAGTGAAGTTGGCGTAGTCGGCGGTCGGGATCTTCTGGCGGGCCAGGAAGTCCTTGGTGAAGGCCTTGGAACCTTCCAGCTGGGCGGCGCCGGCGCTGGGGCCGAAGATGCGCAGGCCGCGGGCTTCAAACTTGTCCACCACGCCGGCTACCAGCGGGGCTTCCGGGCCGACGATGGTCAGGCCCACGCTATTCTGCTCGGCAAAATCCGCCAGGCCGTCCAGGTCCATCACGTCCAGATCGACGTTGTCCAGGTTTGGTTCCCGGGCGGTGCCGGCGTTACCGGGCGCTACGAAGACTTTGTCTGCCAGGGGGGATTGCGCGGCTTTCCAGGCCAGGGCGTGTTCGCGCCCGCCACTGCCAATAACCAGAATGTTCATGTGTTGCTCCTGAATTCTTTGATCAGTGACGGAAATGGCGCATGCCGGTGAAGACCATGGCGATGCCGTGTTCGTTGGCAGCGTCAATCACTTCTTGGTCGCGCATGGAGCCGCCCGGCTGGATGACAGCGGTAATGCCGGCCGCCGCAGCGGCGTCGATGCCGTCCCGGAACGGGAAGAAAGCATCCGATGCCATGACGGACCCCTTCACTTCCAGGCCTTCGTCGGCGGCCTTGATGCCGGCAATCTTGGCGCTGTAAACGCGGCTCATCTGGCCTGCGCCCACGCCGATGGTGCGGCCGGCCTTGGCGTACACGATGGCGTTGGATTTCACGTACTTGGCCACTTCCCAGGCGAACAGCAGGTCGTTCAGTTCCTGCTCGGAGGGCTGGCGCTCGGTGACGACTTTCACGTCTTCCATGGCGACCATGCCCAGGTCACGGTCCTGCACCAGCAGGCCACCGGTCACGCGCTTGTAGTCCATGGTCTGGGCGCGCTCGCCGTCGAACTCACCACAGGCCAGCAGGCGTACGTTCTTCTTGGCAGCGACAATCTCAACCGCTTCCGGCGCCACGCTCGGGGCGATGATGACTTCCACGAATTGGCGGTCCACAATGGCCTTGGCGGTAGCCGCGTCCAGTTCCCGGTTAAAGGCGATGATGCCGCCGAACGCCGAAGTGGGGTCGGTGGCGAAGGCCAGGTCATAGGCCTGCAGAATATCGGTACCGATGGCTACGCCACAGGGGTTGGCGTGCTTGACGATGACGCAGGCCGGGTCGGCGAAGGGCTTGACGCACTCCAGGGCGGCGTCGGTGTCGGCTACGTTGTTGTAGCTCAGTTCCTTGCCCTGCAGCTGCTTGGCGGTGGCCACACAGGCTTCTTTCGGGTTGCGCTCGGCATAGAAGGCCGCGCGCTGGTGCGGGTTTTCACCGTAACGCATGTCCTGAACCTTCACAAACTGGGCGTTGAAGGTGCGGGGGAAATCAGCGTTGTCGTTGTCCGGGGTGCGGCCACCCAGGTAGTTGGCGATGGCACCGTCGTAACCGGCGGTGTGTTCGAAGGCCTTTACCGCCAGGTCGAAGCGTGTGTTGTAACTGAGCTGGCCATCGTTGTTGTCGAGCTCTTTCAGTACCCGGCTGTAGTCGGAAGCGTTGACTACGATGGCGACATCGTTGTGGTTCTTGGCCGCAGCACGGACCATGGTGGGGCCGCCGATGTCGATGTTCTCAATGGCGGTGGCCAGATCGCAGTCGGGGTTGGCTACGGTGTCTTCAAACGGATACAGGTTTACCACCACCATATCGATGGGGTTAATGCCGTGCTCGCCCATGATGGCATCATCGGTGCCGCGACGGCCCAGAATGCCACCGTGGATCTTCGGGTGCAGGGTTTTTACCCGGCCGTCCATCATTTCCGGGAAACCGGTGTAGTCGGACACTTCGGTGACCGCTACGTTGTTTTCCTTGAGCAGGCGGAAGGTGCCGCCGGTGGACAGCAGCTCGATGCCGCGTTCGGTCAGGGCACGGCCGAAGTCGACGATGCCGGTTTTATCACTCACGCTGATCAGGGCGCGACGGACGGGGGTGTTAGCCTGGTTTGCCATGGGTCACTTTCTTCGCTGTTCAGATAAGCCGGGGATAGCCTGGATATAAAGAACAAGGGCCTCGCGAACGCATCCGGGAGGCCCTTCAGGGACAAGTCTGATTATAGCAGACCGTACTGCTTGAGTTTCTTGCGCAGGGTGCCGCGATTCAGGCCGAGCATGGTCGAAGCCTTGGTCTGGTTGTTGCGGGTGTATTTCATCACCTGCTCCAGCAGCGGGGCTTCCACTTCCGACAACACCAGCTGGTAGACGTCGGAAACCGGCGCGCCATCCAGCTGCGCGAAGTAGTTCTTCAGGGCCACTTCCACGCTGTCACGCAGGGTGACGGTGTTGCCGCTGTTGTTTACCGTGTGCAACTGATGCAGATCATCGTTTGCCGGTGTGCTCAGGGTGTCGTTTGCCAAAGTCTCAGCGGTCATGCTGCGAATACCTCTCCATTTCGTAAGCCTGAAAAATACTGTTCGATGCTGTCTTTCTGCTCCAGCGCATCGTCGATGGCGTTGAAGCGTTTGCGGAACTGTTTGCTCTGGTCGTGGGACTGCAGGTACCAGCCCACGTGTTTCCTGGCGATTCGCACGCCCATTTTCTCGCCATAAAAGCCGTGCAGCTCTGCCAGGTGCTCTGACAGGATCTGCTCCACCTCATTCAGGGGTGGTTCTGGCAGGTGTTCACCGGTTTCCAGGTAGTGCAGGATCTCCCGGAAGATCCAGGGCCGCCCCTGTGCACCACGGCCGATCAGCAAACCATCTGCGCCGGTGTGCGTCAGCACTTGCCGGGCTTTCTCCGGCGTGGTGATGTCGCCGTTGGCAAAGACTGGAATGCCGACGCTGGCCTTCACCTCTGCGATGGTGTCGTATTCCGCGTCGCCGTTGTATTTGTCTGCACGGGTGCGACCGTGAACCGCGATGGCCTGGATGCCTGCGTCTTCGGCCATTCTTGCAATCACCGGCGCGTTCCGGTTGTCCTGATCCCAACCGGTGCGCATTTTCAGCGTGACCGGAATGTCCACGGCGCTGGCCACCGCTTCCAGAATGGCCCTGACCAGCTTTTCGTCTTTCATCAGGGCGGAGCCTGCCGCCTTGTTGCAGACCTTCTTTGCAGGGCAGCCCATGTTGATATCAATAATCTGGGCCCCGAAGGCGGCATTCTGCCGCGCCGCATCGGCCAGCATGTCCGGATCGCCACCGGCAATCTGAACAGACCGGGGTTCCGGTTCGCCCTGATGGTTCAGGCGAGTCTGGGATTTCCGCGTATGCCAGAGTTTGCTGTCTGCTATGACCATTTCTGATACTGCCAGGCCCGCTCCCATCCGCCGGCAAAGCTGCCGGAAGGGTCGATCGGTTACACCGGCCATGGGTGCAACTATCAATGGGTTGGGCAGGGTATACGGCCCGATTTTTGCCGTCGGCAGCATGATCTGAGTCCGTGTCACAGCGATTTAAGCAAGATTCGGCCAGAAGCGGCTGGTTAAATTATGACCGCTTCAGTCTCCGAAGGGCGGTAATGATACCGCCGGAGGGGGTCTGATTGAAGGGGAAAAGTGCTGAAAAAATTGATTATTTTTCGTGCTTTTTGGTTGACTTTTGCGCTGTCAACTGTCGCCCCGGCCCCTCATCAGGGTGTCCAGGGCCGGAAGCTCAGGTTGTAATTGACCGCGTCGCGGCCCGGATCGCGGATGCTGATCGCAATCCGTACCGGAGTCTCAGAGGGCATGGCGCTGAGAGATTCCGCTTCACCGGCAAGATATTCCGCCGGTGTAAAGGTGCTTTGCGCAACCACATCGCCGTTGAGGTTGGAAAAGGTCAGGGCGATGGCCGGGAACGGCTGTTCGAAGGTGGCCCGGTTAATGATGACAGCGTCGACGATCAGCTGGGTGCGGTTGTCCGGGTCGGTCCGGACGACCAGTTTCCTGCTTTGGATGGCTTCTACGTTGATCAGCGGTTTCAGCTGGCAGCCCGCCAGTTCACAGCCTTTCTCGTAGAATGGTCGGAGCTGGGGAATGGCAGACAGCCGATCAAACTGGAACCAGGTTACCTGGGCAACCAGAGCGCCCAGTAGGGCCACAACGACGAGCGTCCACAGGGCGGTTCTCAGGCGGCTGCGGCCCTGGCCAACCGATACCGGGTCGCGGCGCAGGTCCCGATACAGGGTGTCGGGCGTTTGATCAGCCCTGCGTGCCGGTTCTTTCGGGGCCGCAGGCCGGTCGTCATCGGTTGCCGCAAGCGTAAGCTCTTCGGGAGCGGTTGCCGGGCTGGCTGACTTGCTTTTGCCTGGCGCTGGCGGCTCGGGTGTTTCTTCGCTGTCGGCGGCGTCAGGTGCCTCGGATGCTGGCGAATCCGGGGGTGTCAGCTGCAGATCCGGCTCAGGTTTGTTTTCCGGTTCTGGCGCTTGTGGTTCAGGTTCGGCCGGTGCTTTCGGCGCCCGAGCCGGTTGATCGTCCGCCAGCATGGCTTCCGCCCAGCTTTCGTCAACGTCCTGCTTTTCCGGGGTCAGGTCGTCATCGTGGTAGCCGGACTCTTCCGGTTCATCAAACGAGCGGAAACTGTCGCTCAGTTCGTCATCGGAAAACGTCAGCTTGCTGCCGGCATAACGGCCTTCTGTGGCATCTTCTTCCGGGTTGTCGGCAAAGATAAAGTCTTCTTCATCGTGCCCTGCGTGGGTGTCTGCGGGCGGAGGAGGGGTTTCCCCTGCTGCTTTGCCACCTGTGGCGGCTGGCGCAGCGCTGCCGGTGGATTTGACGACCTGGTGCTCAATGGCGTTGAAAACTTTCAGGCAGCTGCCACAACGGACTTTTCCCCCGGCGATACTGAGTTGTTCGTCAGTCACCCGGAAACGGGTTTCGCAATTAGGGCACTGAGTCTGCAGGCTGCTTTGGGGCATGCTTCGTTCCTGAAAGCTTGATCGCGGATAGATCGATTCTCGATCATTGATCTATCACTACATCTGTCACTACAAAGGAGGCAGTTTAGTCGTAAAGCCCGGGCTCGTCATCCGTCCTTGCGCCGTCCTGTGAGGCGTATCCAGTCTTCTTTCTGTTCCGGCTCGTCCATGGTGAACCAGGGCTCGTAGGCGTCCATCACCTCCCGGGCCTGATTGAACAGGATGCCGGACAATACCAGATCCCCGCCGGGCCTGGTCAGTTCCGCCAGTCTCGGAGCCAGGCCGATGAGCGGTTGGGCCAGGATATTGGCCAGCATAATGTCGGCTCGGGTGTTCGGATCCTTGCCGGGCAGGTAGAGATCCAGGCGGTTGTCTTCCACGCCGTTCCGACGGGCATTGTCCCGGCTGGCTTCCAGCGCTTGCGGATCGGTATCCACGCCAATCACGTGGTCCGCGCCGAGCAGCAGGGCGGCCAGGCCCAGAATGCCGGAGCCACAGCCGTAGTCCGTCACCTGCTTGCCCGCGACATCCTGGCCGTCGAGCCATTCCAGGCACAGGGCGGTGGTCGGGTGGGTGCCGGTGCCGAAGGCCAGGCCCGGGTCCAGCAGCAGGTTGGCCGCGTCCGGGTCTGGCGCCTCGTGCCAGCTGGGGACAATCCACAGGCGCTTACCAAACTGCAGGGGATGGAAATCGTCCATCCAGGCCCGTTCCCAGTCTTTGTCTTCTACCAGGGTAACGTCGATTTCGGGCAGGGACTGCTGGGTTTGCTGATGCCAGGCGTCGCGGATATCCGCCAACAGTTGCTCGGTGTTGCGGTCAGACTGGAACAGGCCGGTAACCGTGGTCTGGCTCCAAAGGGGTGTGGTGCCCGGGTCGGGCTCGTACAGGGGCTGGTCGGCTGCGTCTTCCATGGAAACGGCGTCTGCGCCCATTTCCATTAACAGGTCTTCCAGCTGATCCGCGGTGTCCGGATCAGCTGGAATCTGGAGTTGTATCCAGGGCATGGTTAATCCCGCATCAGTTTCTCAAGGTAGTGGATGGTGAAGTCTACCTGTTTAAAGCCACCATCGCGTACCAGTTTTCGATGCAGGGGTTGGTTGGTCTTGATGCCCTCGACCAGCATTTCGTCCAGCGCGTTCTTCATGCGCCGGCGGGCAATCTCCCGGTCGTCGCCCCAGGTGATCAGTTTGGCCACCAGGGAATCGTAGTACGGCGGTACCGTGTAGCCGCTGTACAGATGGGAGTCGACACGAATGCCATTGCCACCGGGAGCATGGAAATGTTTGACCTTGCCGGGGCTGGGCACGAAGGTTTGCGGGTCTTCGGCGTTGATCCGGCATTCGATGGCGTGGCCAGAGATGTGGATTTCGTCCTGGCTGTATTGCAGCGGCAGTCCGCTGGCAATGCGCAGCTGCTCACGGACGATATCAACACCGGTCACCATCTCGGAGACCGGGTGCTCAACCTGTACCCGGGTGTTCATCTCGATGAAATAGAACTCGCCGTCCTGGTACAGGAACTCAAAGGTGCCGGCACCCACGTAGCCGATTTCCTTACAGGCGTCGACGCAGGCCTTGAGCGTGCGTTCCCGGGATACCGGGTCAACATTCGGGGCCGGGGCTTCCTCGATGACTTTCTGGTTCCGGCGCTGCATGGAGCAGTCCCGGTCGCCCAAATGGATCACGTTGCCGTGCATGTCCGCCAGTACCTGAATCTCCACATGGCGTGGTGTTTCGAGGAATTTTTCCAGGTAGACGGTCGGATCGCCAAAAGCGTTCTTGGCTTCGCTCTGGGTGATTTGTACTGCCTTCAGCAATGCAGCCTCGGAATGCACCACCTGCATGCCACGACCACCACCACCGGAAGCGGCCTTGATCATTACCGGGTAGCCGATCTGGCGAGCCACCTGGAGGGTGCGCTCGTCGTCGTCCGTCAGCGGACCGTCAGAGCCGGGCACGGTGGGTACGCCGGCCTTCTTCATGGCTTCAATGGCGGATACCTTGTTGCCCATCAGGCGGATGGTTTCCGCTCTTGGTCCGATAAAGCGAAAGCCGCTTTTCTCGACCTGCTCAGCAAAGTCGGCGTTTTCAGCCAGGAAGCCGTAACCCGGGTGAATGCCTACGGAGTCCGTTACTTCTGCAGCGCTGATGATGGTCGGGATGTTCAGGTAGCTTTCCGTCGCGCTGTTGGGACCGATGCAGACGGTTTCGTCGGCGAGACGAACGTGCATAAGGTCGCGATCGACCTGTGAGTGCACGGCTACCGTCTTGATGCCCAGCTCTTTGCAGGCGCGGAGGATTCGCAGGGCGATTTCACCGCGGTTTGCGATCAGAACTTTTTCTAACATGGCCATGGTTAACAATCACCGAATTCAGGAAATGACGACCAGGGGCTGGTCAAACTCCACCGGCTGGCCATTCTCGACCAGGATTTCGGTGATGGTGCCGGCTTTGTCAGCCTCGATCTGGTTCATCATCTTCATGGCTTCCACAATGCAGATGACATCACCAACGTTTACCTTCTGGCCAACTTCGACAAACGCTGCAGCGCTCGGGGACGGTGAGCGGTAGAAGGTGCCCACCATCGGAGATTTCACTGCATGGCCATTGATGGCAGCTGGCGTAGAGGTTTGTTCAGCCGGCGCTGCCTCGGGTGCTGGGGTCGGTGCCGGAGCCTGGGGCGCGGGTGCTGAGTAGTGGCTCACGTAATGGCCACCGGAGGCCTGTTCCCGACGGCGCGATATACGAACTGAATCGTCACCCTCGTGAATCTCCAGCTCCTCGACGTCTGACTCCTCGAGCAGTTCAATCAGTTTCTTGATTTTACGAATATCCATAACTGTTCCAGTCCCGTTGTCTCTGGTCTATCGGTGAATTCGTTGCAGTGCAGCCTGCAGAGCAAGGTCGTAGCCCTGGCTGCCCAGCCCGCAGATAACCCCTTCGGCGATATCTGAAAAATAGGAGTGATGGCGGAAAGGTTCCCGCGCATGCACATTTGATAAATGCACTTCTATAAACGGTATGCCGGAGGCCAGCATGGCGTCCCGCAGGGCGACACTGGTATGGGTAAAGGCGGCAGGATTGATAATGATAAAATCCACGCCCTCACCCCGGGCCTCATGTACCCGTTCAATCAATTCGTACTCTGCATTGGATTGCAAATGCAGCAGGTGGTGACCTTGCTCGGCCGCTTTCTGGTGCAAGCGGTCGTCAATATCGGCCAGTGTTTCATAGCCATAGACCTCGGGCTCCCGGGTGCCGAGCATGTTGAGGTTGGGGCCATGGAGCACAAGTATGGTCGACATGGTTCTGTCTGCCTTGGTGTTTTACAGGATCGCCGAAGATAACGGCACGTTACCTCAATGGTGCGTACTTGTTAGCCTCAGATCAACACTTTTTGACAATCTTGCCTGTCGTACATTGGTCTTAAAAAGGTTACACAGCAATCGCTGTAAGCGCGATGACATTTCGTTGATGACAATCATTGTCGATGAAGGTGAGCCATGCCGGTATTCGACATTGGTTTCATGGGGCCGGGCGCGGCGCCCGGCCCGAAGTGATCAGGATTCTGCCAGGGAAACGCAATTACGCCCATGTTCCTTGGACGTGTAAAGCGCCCGATCTGCGCGCTCGCACAGGGACTGGGCGCTGTCACCCTGCCAGGCGGAGATGCCGCAACTGAAGGTGACGTTGAATTCCCGGTCGCCGGCCGGCTGTACCAGCTCGGAGAAGCGCTCGCGGATTTCATTCAACACGTTGCGGGCGTCACCGGGCCGTGTGTTGGGCAGAATGATCGCAAACTCCTCACCACCATAACGACCGATGTGATCCGTTTTTCGCAGTCGCTGCTTCAGAAACATCGACAGGCTTCGCAGCACCCGGTCGCCAATGGGGTGGCCAAAGGTGTCGTTAACCTTTTTGAAGTAATCGATGTCGAGCATTGCGAAACACAGGGGTTGGTCTTTCTGCCGGGCCCGCACGATTTCCTGCTCCAGCAGATGCAGGGTATGGGTGTGGTTATACAGGCCGGTGAGGCTGTCGCGAATCATCAGTGCCAGCAATGACCGGGCCCGGCGGCCACGGTTGTGCAGGGTGGCAATCAGGTGCTTGGGGTCGATGGGCTTGGTCAGGAAGTCGTCGCCCCCCAGGCTCATAGCGTGCAGCTGCTTGCTGACGTCTTCTTCCGCGGACAGGTAAATGATGGGAACGCTGTGGAAGCGATCCTGCTGACGGATCACCCGGGCGATCTCCATGCCGGTGCAGCCGGGCATGTACATGTCCAGAATGATGATTTCCGGCGAAAACTCTTCCAGGGCGTGAATAATCTGCATCGGATCGGTGATGATGTGAGCGGTCATGCCCGCTTTCTTCAGCACCGTTTCCATGTATTTGGCCTGGGCCCGGGAGTCATCCAGAACCAGCACCTTGTAGGGCTCGACCGTATTGCCGTGGGTGTAGGTTTCGATCTTTTCGATCAGCTGGCCGGGGTCCACCGCCGGGTAGAAAAACTCCTCGCCGCCACACCGGGATGCTCGCAGGCGGGTTTCAATACTGCCGTCTTCATCGCTCATGAAGATGATCGGTATGGGCGTGTCGTGCTGCTCCTGTAGCTGCTCCACCGTGGCAATGCCACTGTTAGTGTCGCCGCCGAAGTTGACATCCATGAGGATGGTTTCCGGCTTGCTCAGGGCGCAGGCTTCAATCAGGTCAGAGGCACTGCTGAACGCGGACGCCCGGAACCCGAAAAATTCCAGCTGGCGGATCAGGCGGGCGGCCATTTCACCGTTGGACAGCGCAATGTAAACCGGTGTGCGTCGGTATTGCTGGGGCGTGTCGGAGGTTTCCTGGTCGGTACGGCGTTGGGTGCAATGGCGCAGAGTCTCGGTGGCATCTTCCAGTTGTCGTGCCTGGTCATCCTCAAGGGGGGAGCTCTGGTGCCAGTGCTCAAGCAGTCCCAGGATGTGCTCCGCAGCGGCGGCATGGCTCTCCATTTCGAACCGTTTGGCATAGCGGACCAGCTTGTCCGTTGCCGAGACCAGCTCATCGCGGTAAACCGCGGCTTGATCCCTGTCTTCGCGAATCTTCTGCCAGGTATCCAGAACCACCCTGGCCTGGGTGGTCACACGGCGGGCGAAATGCTGCCTGAGTTTTTCTTTCTGGCTTTCGTCGTTCATTGTGCTCCGGCCTGTCTGTTTTCATTTTTTGATGGTCCGATCCGGCAGGACTAACTTTTTAACCTTAGTCCTTTTGCAGAGTCTATAGTGTTTAATGTTGTCGGCGTAGGTTGCGCTATGTAAATGTTTGTCAACTCTGCGGTACAGGTCACAGACACTCATCTAACCAATTATCGGACCGGAGCCCCAGCAGCTATGGCGGGGATGCTTGGAAAGAGAGCTCAGCAACACGGCGTGATTACGCTTCAGGGGCTATTACTGGTGTTTACCGGTGGCTTGCTGGTGCTCATTCTCACGGCGTCGTTCATCACCAGTTTCGGCTATTTTCGGGGCTACGTAGCCGATCAGCTCGGTGACCATGCCCGGGACGGCGCCACGGCCACGGGCTTATCCTTGTCGAACGCCATTGATGGCTCAGATCCGGTGGCAGCTGCGTCGCTGCTTGATGCCGTGTTCGACAGTGGCCGGTACTTGTCTGTGGAATACCTTGATCACAGTGATAGCCTGATTGCGGGCAGAAGAATGCCGCTTCAGGGTACTGCCGCCCCTGGCTGGTTTATCCGTTTGGCCTCCCTGCCGCGGCCAATGGCTGAGGCCGAAGTCGTGCGTGGCTGGAGCCGTCTGGGCAAGGTTCGTGTGGTCAGTCATCCGGGCCGGGCTTACGACGATCTCTGGCGCATTACCGTGGGACTGTTGGTGGGCGTGCTGGCCATCGGCGGTGCCGGTCTGGTCGTCCTGCACCTGTTGCTGGGGCGAATACTCAGCCCGCTGAAAGCGTTGGAAGCTCAGGCCAGGGCTTTGGGGCAGCGGGATTTTCGGAAACGGGTCGACATCAAGTCAACCCGGGAACTGAACCAGGTTACCGAAGCCATGAATCAGATGGCGGATGACCTCGGCCAGTTGTTTGAGGGGCAAGGCAAGCTGATCCAGCATTTGCGCAAGGTGAACAACGAAGATCCCGTGACCGGCTTGGCCAGTCGGAGTGCCTTTGATCAGCGACTGCGGGCTGAGCTTGAATCCGAGGAAAAGGCTGCCCCGGGCGTGCTGATTATGATCCAGCTCGGCGTTTTCGTTGACTACAACAGGGCCTATGGCCGCAGCGAGGGTGACCTGCTCCTGAAGCAGGTTGCCGGCTGTCTGCGGCGCTTTGTGAAGCGGCATGCTGAATCTTTCGCCGGGCGCAGGACGGGGGCTGAATTCGCGGTTTTCCTGCCGGGCGCATCCGCGGCAGATGTCCGTGTGTGGGCGGAAGAACTGGTGGCGGAACTTGACGGGCTTTATGCGGATCATGCCGCACCGATGGATACCATCGTGCACGCTGGCCTTGCGGTGACCGCAGAAGGGCTGGGCAGCCGGGACCTGCTGGCAGCTGCCGATGAGGCCCTGGTGGCAGCCCAACAGCGGGATGAATCCTGCTGCTGGGTGGCCGAAACGGGCCCGGAGAATCACCACAACATGGAAACCTGGCGGGCTATCATCAGCCAGGCGATACGTGACCGCAGTTTGTCGCTGTGGTTACAGCCCATGGTGCAGGGCGGTGAACAGTCGGTGGTTCACTATCAGGTGTTTTCCCGTATCAACAGTCCTGAAGGGGTTCTCAAGGCAGGTTTGTTTGTACCTGTGGCCGAGCGCCTTGGGCTAATCAAGGACATTGACCGGCTGCTGATCGAGCGGGTTCTGGAGCGCCTGGCGAGCCATCCAGGGGAGCGCCTGGCGGTATCCCTGGGGAGTGCGTCCGTTGCTGATCCGGAGTTCCGGAGGGATTTGCTGGCGAGTCTTGGGCAGGCAGGGCCTCTGGTTAGTCGTCTTTGGGTTGGTGTGGCCGAGCAGACCATTCACCATCACCGCAAGGATGTCAGCACACTGGTTCGAGAGCTTGTCCGGCTCGGGGTGCCGGTTCTGGTGGATCGTTTCGGGGTGGGGGGCGTGCCGTTCAGCTACTTGAAGAATCTGCCGTTCCGGGCCATGCGTATCGATAACAGCTTCATCCATAACCTGGACAGCCATGATGAAAATCGTTTCTGGCTGGAGTCCGTGGTGGCCATAGCGCGCAGCCGGGGCGTGAAGGTTTTTGCGACAGGAGTGGAAACGGCAGCAGAATACTCGGTACTCTGTAAACTGGGTATTGATGGAGCCATGGGATACCATCTTGGCAGGCCATTTGCCGCTGATTGACAACTGACGGGAGACTTGCAGCCTTATGCCGGGCAAAATCACACAGTACTTCAGGGACAAGAAAGACGATATGCAGGATTACACCGGAGGCAACGGTGTCATTGGCAAATTTGTTCTGGCGATCCTGTTGGTATATCTGCTTGTAACCACCATTCTCGGTATGTACTGGAGCAGTGAGCCAGATACCTTTTCTGTGCGAGAGCACACCCGTGCTCTCGCCAGTGACATGGGCCGGGAGCCGGTGACCGGTTTTGCCACCACGGCCACGATGATCAAGATTGCCGAAACCTTGCTGGACAAACCCGGTGGCTACATTTCCAACGATATCTTCCCGCCCGGGTTGTGGATGGACAACATGCCCAACTGGGAGTTTGGTGTGCTGGTGCAGTTGCGGGATCTGTCCAGAGCCATGCGTAAGGACATCAGCCGCTCCCAGAGCCAGTCTGCTGAAGACGCGGACCTGATCATCGCCGAGCCGCAGTTTCATTTTGACAGCGGTAGCTGGGCCATTCCTTCCACGGAGCGGGAGTACCGTCGGGGCATTAATGCGCTGAAACGATACCTGGACCGGCTGTCTCATCCGGAGCAGCCCAACGCTCAGTTTTTTGCCCGTGCTGACAACCTCAATAACTGGCTGGCAGACCTTGAAACCCGGTTGGGCAGCCTGTCACGAACGCTCAGCGAGAGTGTCGGGAAAGCCTCGGTTTCGGAAGCCCTGGCGAACCTCAACCCGGATGATCCGCTGGCGGAAGACACCGGTGGTGATGACGTGAAAACGCCCTGGGCCAAAATTGATGACGTGTTCTATGAGGCCCGGGGCAGCGCCTGGGCATTGCTGCACATCTTCAAGGCCATTGAGGTGGATTTCCGCAAGGTATTGCAGGACAAAAATGCCATGGCCAGCGTGAAGCAGATCATTATTGAGCTTGAGGGCACGCAACAGCCCATGTGGAGCCCGGTGATTCTGAACGGCAGCGGCTTCGGGGTGCTGGCGAATCACTCACTCACCATGGCGGCCTATCTGTCGCGGGCGAACGCGGCCATCAGTGATATGCGGGATCTGCTGTCCAGGGGTTAAGAGACCAGATCTCGCGCACAAAAAAGCCGGGCAGTTGTGATGACTGCCCGGCTTTTTTGTGCCTGAAGTGCGATCAGCCTTTGTAGGCGTTAACCGCGTCTTCAATGGCTTTTTTGGCTTCGGAGGCGTTGCCCCAGCCCTGTACCTTCACCCACTTGCCGGGCTCCAGCGTCTTGTAGTTTTCGAAGAAGTGACGGATCTGGTTGCGCAGCAGCTCCGGCAGGTCGTCGATCTCTTTAACATCGTGGTAGGTGGTGGTCAGCTTGTCGTGCGGCACCGCAACCAGCTTGGCATCACCACCGGCTTCGTCTTCCATGTTCAGCACGCCTACCGGGCGACAGCGAATCACGCAGCCAGCCTGAATGGGGTACGGAGTAACAACCAGCACATCGATGGGATCGCCGTCATCAGCCAGGGTGTGGGGGATGAAGCCGTAGTTGGCCGGATAGAACATGGGGGTGGCCATGAACCGGTCAACCAGCAGGGCGCCCATGTCTTTGTCCAGCTCGTACTTGACCGGGGAGCTGTTAGCCGGGATCTCGATGGCTACGTAGATGTCTTCTGGCGGGTTCTTGCCAGCGGGGATGTTGTCGAATTGCATGTGCGATCCTTCCTGCTACGTTGAGGTACGTTTAACTGCGTTCAAAAAGTGGGCGTAATTATACGGGACAATGGTGTGGACCGAAACTAAACGTTGGTCTGTAAGGTTCCGCAACAGGTTGCCGCTGGCTCGGGGCTTTGGTAGTTTTCAAAATAGAAGTGGCGAAATTTCATCCATTCTCAAGGGATATGAGAGACAATGGAACAAAGGAATGGTCGGGTGATTGATCTAACGGCTTGCCAGGTTTGGCACGAAAGCGGGCTCTCGATAACGTTTGAGGGTAATCCGGGCTCTTCTCACTTCGGCGTCTCCCCTTGCCGCCCCGAACGCCTTTCCTCCCAATTCCCCTGATACTCAATGATAGAGTGTTGATCCACTGACATAGGACGTTGCATATGCTGGGTTCCACAGGCTTACAGTTCACCATAAGCGTTGGTGAACTGCCCGACGACACTTTCAGTGTGTATGAGTTCGATATTACTGAAGCTCTTTCAGAGGTATTTGCCCTTGACCTTACAGCCTTCAGTAAGGCCAGTCACATTGCGCCATCGGAGGTATTGGAGCAAGAGATAATCCTTCGGATATACCAGGATGAGCAGTTGCTGAGGCAGTTCAGAGGTGTGGTGGCCGAGTTTTCCCGTGGTACAGCGGGCAACCACAGAACCCGGTACGAGATGTTCGTTAGGCCTCCACTCTGGCGCCTCGGCATAGGCCGGAACAGCCGGATATTCCAACATAAAGATACCGAAGTCATTGTCCGGGAGTTGCTGGAGGAATACGCGGTAGTAGGCACACGTTTCGACCTGAACCGGAAACCGGAAGAGCGTGAGTACTGCGTGCAATACCGAGAGTCAGATCTCGCCTTCCTGAAACGGTTGGCGGCTGAAGAAGGTTGGCACTTCAGGGTGGAACACGGCACGCAGAGTTCTGAGTTTATCGTCGCAGATCATTATCGGGATTCGTTGAAACTGGAAAATGCCCCATACAATGCCACGGCTGGAGGGAGCAGTCGGCAAAGCTGTGTATACCGGTTCGATACCACCGAGCGAGTGGGTGTTGCCGGGGTTACCATGAAAGACTACACCTTCCGCAACCCCGCCTATGGGCTCGACCATGTGGAAATGGCGTCAGACCTGCAGCACCAACGGCCAGACTACGAACACTACGATTATCCTGGTCGGTACAAGCAGGACGCCAGCGGCGAGCCCTTCGCCCGTGCACGGCTTGATAGCCTCCGGCAGGGCGCAAGCACCGCCAGCGGAGAAAGTAATCGGGCTGATTTTACAGCCGGGGCTCGTTTTCAGTTGGAGGGCCATTTTGATGACGCCGCCAATAGTGAATGGTTGTTGATTAGCGTGACTCATCATGGTGTACAGCCTCAGGTGCTGGAGGAGGAAGCAGGAGGGGAGCCCACTACCTACGGTAATGGGTTCACCGCTGTACCGGCAACGGTAAATTGGCGACCACGGAACGACCGTTGCCGCCCGGTAATGGATGGCCCTCAAATAGCCCGGGTGACCGGTCCGGCCGGGGAAGAAATCTATTGCGACGACCACGGCAGGGTCAAGGTATGGTTCCCCTGGGACCGCTATGGCACGGACGATGAACACAGCAGCGCCTGGTTGCGAGTCAGCCAGGGCTGGGCCGGCGGCCAGTATGGCTTCATGGCGCTACCCCGTGTAGGCCACGAGGTGATTGTCAGCTTCCTGGACGGTGATCCAGACCAGCCCATCATTACTGGGCGAACCTATCATGCGACCAATACGCCACCTTATACCCTGCCTACCAACCGAACCCGAACTGTACTCAGAACACAGACACACCAAGGAGGCGGCTACAACGAATTAAGCTTTGAAGACGAAAAGGAAAAACAACTGGTTTATCTTCGGGCGCAGAAAGACCATGAGTTGGAGATCTACAACGACCAGAAGTACTCCGTCGGCAATGACCGTGAAAAACACATCGGCAACGACCAGCGCCTGAACGTAACCCGGGACGAACAGGTCGACATTGGCCGCGACCAGAAGGCCTCCATCGGGCAGGATCAGACCCTGGAGGTTGGCCGTGACCGGTTTACCAACATTGGCCGCCACTATCGCCTGGAAGTGGCTGATCGTCGCCACGAGTTCAGCCGCGCCAATCATGATCTGGAAGTGGGTGGACACTACACCCAGAAAGTGCAGGGCAAGGTACTGGTAGAGGCCGGCGAAAGCGCGCTGATCCATACACGGAACCTGACGCTCACCGGCAGCGAAAGCGTGGTTATCCAGGGGCCGGGGGGCAAGATCACCATTGGCTCAGGTGGCGTGACCATTGATTCACCGTCCATCAAGCTGAACGGGCCGGTGGCGGTCTCAACCGGCGCGGTCTCGCAGATCAAAACCTTGGAAAGCGCGGCTCGGGAGGGAACGCCGCTGGTTGATATCTGCTCCGCGTGTGGAGACGGTGCATGAGTAACGCCAAGCGACAGCATGCGCTGGTCTGCCGGGGCGTGCAGTGGTTGATACTGGACGCCGCCGCCTGTCCCGAACCCCTGTGGTTTGCCCGTGGTGCTGGCTTGGACACCCTTTCCCTGTTCCGCCAGCAGGACGAAGAGCTCGCCGACAGCGGCCCCTGGCTCATTGCAGTTGAGGGGGAGACCGGGACTATCGATGTGTGTTTGCAGAAAGATCCGCTGGGCCACGCCAGCCTTTGGATTTCGAGCTCCTTTGGCCATAAACATCTGGCGGATGCCTTGCGGTCGCGGGTGTATGCCCGTTTGCCCGGAGGAGAAACAACGCGGTTTCGCTGGTACGACCCGCGAGTACTTAGCCCCTACCTGGAAGATTCGCCGCCTCCTCGCCGCGATGAGTTCCTGGCTCCTTTTGATACTCTGATTCATGCCGATCTCAATCCGTACCAGCACCCGCACCAATATCAGCTTTGGCAGCGAAACGAAGCCGGAGACAGTTTCGTGGGTCGTCACCTGCCGTTCATGGAGGAAATCTGATGGGTATTCCCGTTTCATTGAAAGGTCATTACCACATGTGCCCGATGTTCTCGGGTAACACACCACACGTTGGTGGCGGCATTGCCGAGGGCGATGGGGCCTTTACCGTCAACGGTACGCCGGTTGCCCTGCAGGGCCATAAGTGCAACTGCAAAGTCGGCGGGCCCGACACCCTGAGCCAGGGTACTCCCGGGTTGACCGTGAACGGCGTGCCAGTTGTGTTGCAAGGGAGCGCTACGGCTCACGGCGGCGTGGTGCTCGAAGGTGATCCAGCAGTAACGGTGGCCTGATGATGGCATGGACATTGACTCAGGAAGAGCTTGACCGCATGCCCAGCCAACAGCAACGAGTTCGCCAATATGCGTTGGCGCGCCACCTGTTGGATTTGCCCGATCCACCAGCAGACTGGCCCGAATGCAAGGCGCAACTAGATACAGGCTTGAGCCTCGCGGCAGAAGCCGGTTTTACGAGCCTGCCCGCAGTCACGCTCCTGCTGGAAGCGCTGCACTACGTGCCTGACGCATTCGAGAATACGGCGGTACAAGGTTATCTACATTCCGGAGCGCTCGAGCAGTTTCGGGCAGAGCGGGTACTGGAATGGGCAAGGGAGCACAAGCAGCACAAGGAGAATGTGGATGAGTTGTCATGAGGATTGCCAATGCCGCCCGGGCGTTGTGGCTCTGGTGTTTGTGCCAGGGATTATGGGTACGAGGTTGAAGAACCGCAGGAGCGGTAGCTCTGTTTGGGACCCTGCTGCTGGAATGGAATATGAGGGCCCCAGTGGTGCGGCCATCGAAATCAAAGCGCAGCGCGAACAGGAAATGGCTGATGCCCAAGCGGAGGACGGCGACGGAAAGCTCGAAGTTATAGGTAAATGGTTCCGGCGCCGCTGGGTTGGAGTGAAAGAGCGCGGTGACGGCTTGGTTGAAAGAGGCCGAACGGCCCGTCGTTATGTGGGAGTGGTTCCTCGAGTCAGTGATTTTGTGTTTGCCGGGCCGTTACGGCGCAAAGAATTGCTGGTAAATGATGAAGTTGGGGATGAGGGAAGCCCCGCTGTGGATCGGAAGGACGATTTGTTGGACGTTGATGACGGATCTGATCATTATTTCAAAGTTTACACTGCAGTACCGCCTTCTCAGGTAGAAGAAAAGCGCCAGCGAGGTTGGGGTGAGGTGCATTGGGACAGTTATGGCCCATTCCTGAAGTTTCTAGAAAATAAGGGGCGGAATTTGTCACGGCTGTATCCTGGCCTGCGCTTCCCTGTGTTCGCCGTAGGCTATAACTGGATGTTGAGTAACGGAGCTGCGGGCGAGCGCCTGAAAGACCGAATTGCCGAATTCCGTCAACAGATCGTGGACCAGGACGATCGCGGTATCGGGCCGGCAGACGTCAAGTTTTTGGTAATCAGCCATTCCATGGGTGGTTATGCCTCGCGGGCGGGCTTTGCCATGGCGGGCTTGGAGACTGACGTGGAGGCCGTCATTCACGGCGCAATGCCAACACATGGTAGCCCTGCCACTTATAAAAAGTTCCGGGCGGGCGAATCGGGAGGCGTCAAATTGGTGCTCGGTAAAAATGCTGCAGATGTGACGGCTATCCTCGGGTTCTGTCAGGGCGGCCTTGAACTTTTGCCCAATCAGTTATATCGCACAGCGGACAATCAGGCGGACTGGCTGTATCTGAAAAGCGGAGATCAAGAACCGGAAATGATGGATGTTGGGACTGGAAGTGCGGTGTTTGATTTCTACTCCCGGTTTGATGTTTGGTATCGGATGATTCAGCCGGAGTTGTTGGCGCCAGAGATTGCTGGAGTCCCATCAGACCAAGGCGGTTTGGATGGGCATGAGACGGCGATGAAAGTTCGGTTGGGCAAAACTTCGCTATTCCATCAGGCCCTTGCGGATAATTTCCACAATACCTCAGCGCTTATTTACAGCAATAACGACAATAATCTAGCGTTTGATCGCTGCTTGTGGGAGGGAGCGCAGGTTTCAGATGGCGGGAAAGATGAGTGGATAGTATACCGCCACGAGAACCACGCACTGTTTTTCGGTGACGGTACGGTAAGCCTATACGGACCTCAAGAGAAACAAAGGCACGAAGCGGCATTGGATAGTTGGCTAAAGCAGGCCCGGCATGAGTACCATCCACCGCCGCCACCCCGAGCCCATACCGCAGACTACAAACTGCAATCAGAAACCGCCCCGGGGGATGGTACCGTCCATGCAGGTGCGGGTGACCATCCCAGGTCTGCCGGAGGGCTAAAGCGGCTTGGCCTGCCTGCAACAGAGGAGCACCAGGGCTTTTTCAACTGTCCGGATGTCCGGGATCTGGTGATGGGGGAGTTGCAGATCCTGTTGCCGGACATACATCGAAAACTGGGAGGCTGAATGGCGCCTATTGCCCGACATGCCCTCACGGGGTTTTTGTTTCTGATACAAACCACACAAGGACTGGCCATGAACAAAATGGAAGTGCGAGAAGAAGATATTCCGGTGTTCGAGTTTACGGAACATTGTGCCGGCCGCTACCAGTTAGAGCTGCCTGCGGATATGGAGTTGATCCGAAGCGGCTACAACGACGAGTTGATCCTAGCTTCGGTGTACCCACCAGATGAGGTGCGTCACGATACGGCCTATCGGGGTGAGCATCGGGTTGATGGGTGGCGATCACGGGTGGAAGCTGCCCGTCAGAAAGAGCCTGTAGAAACACGCAATGTACACTGGGTCCCGGAAGGAAGCCTGAAAACACTGGTGTACTATGCGGACTATCGGAAAATTCCAGGTTTGAGTGAAGACCCGGCTGCCAAACATGTATTTAAAGCCCATTTCCTCAAAGACTTCTCAACTGCGGAAAGGTCTATTGCCATTCAAGGGCAAGGTGGTTTGGGTTTCGTTTCGCGGGATGAACCCGAATACAAAGCCATCTACCACGAACGCCTGACCCAGATGCAGGAGCGAGCTCAAGCTCTGGAACACCACCCCTGGCCCCATAACAAACCAGGAGTGTGTCTAGACCGGGAGTTTGTGGTGGTGAACGCAGTAGCGCCGGAACGAGAGGGCTATAGCATGCAGTTTGTCAACGGTAAAGGGTCCTGGTTTACGTTGAAAGGCGGTACCTATACCAGTGAAGGAAGGATGAAAGAGGTGCAGAGCGAAGCTCGCGGTATGTTGGCCTTCCTGGCGTCCAGCAGCATGAAGGTCGCGGGCCGCAAGGGCCGGCTGTTCATCAGCGACGGCAAGTATAGCGAGACCGAGCGGGAGTTTCGTTGGGTGGCTACCGACAGCAAGGTAAACAGCTTTCACCACGGCCACTTTGTGATTGAAGGCGCTATAGAAATGAAAGACTACCCGGAAATGGCGCCGATGAAAGGCACAGACGTGATCGTGGGGCTGCTCAAGAGTGTTCAGGTACGGCCGTACGCCATGCTGGATGCTAAGCGATGAACGATACGGAACTCCGGCGTCGGTTCCTTGCCACATTGATCATCATCGGTACCACCCTGCTCGGTACCCTTGCGGGCGTTGTTACTGGATTGATTGTGGGTGTCATTCCCGGCGTGATGGCGCTTTTCGAGGCCAACTCTGGGGGATGGAACGGTATTGCCCGGGCGGTGGTGTTTTTGTTCCTGGCCGGTGGTTTTGGCTTGGTCGGAATGCTGACTGGAATTTGGCTCGGGTTCCGAAAGGCTTGTTCAAAACCCTCCTAGACATTTTCCATACGCCTGGGGGCACACTACAAACAGGAAGGTAGAATGGCACCGGTGATTCAACGCACCTTGGTGACGCTGGCTCTTATGATCGGGCCAGTACAAGGAATGGTCATGAGCAAGACGGATGTGCGAGAGGACGAGATCCCGGAATTCGAGTTTACGGAACACTGCGCCGGTCGCTACCAGTTGGAGCTGCCGGCGGACATGAAGCTAATCGACAGCGGCTACAACGATGAACTGATTATGGCGTCGGTGTACCCGCCGGAAGAACAGGTCCACGACACTGCCTACCGGGGTGAGCCGCGTGTAGAGGATTGGCAGGCCCGGGTGGAAGCACAGCGGCAGAAGGAGATTGTTGAAACCGGCTACGTGCATAAAGGGCTGGAAGGTAGTCTCAAAACACTGGTTTATTATGCGGACCGACGGAAGATTCCCGGAATGCGTGAAAAGCCTAATCGTAGCCATAAGTTTGAAACCTTTTTTCTCAAAGACTTCCCGGAGGTTGAACAGGCCATTGCGATCCAGGGCCAGGGGGCGCTTGGCGTCGTGCAGCGTGATGAACGGGATTACAAAGCCATCTACCGGGAGCGCCTGGCCCGGATGCAGGAGCGTGCCAATCAGGTGGAATACCACCCCTGGCCACATAAAAAGGCGGGCGTCTGCCTGGACCGGGAGTTCGTGGTGGTGAATACCCTGGCCCCGGAGCGGGAAGGGTATGCCATGGAGTTCTATAATGGCAAGCGTTCAAGATTTTTGCTGATGGGTGGCACCTACACGAGCGAAGGCAGGCTGAAAGAGGTGCAGAAGGAAGCCAGCGGCATGCTGGCCTTCCTGGCTTCCAGCAAAATGAAAGTGGCGGGCCGCCAGGGCCGGCTGTTCATCAGCGACGGCAAGTACAGCGAGACGGAGCGGGAGTTTCGGTGGATAGCGACTGATAGCGAGGTAAACAGCTTCAAGAACGGCCACTTAGTTATTGAAGGCGCCATTGAGATGAAGGACTACCCTGAAATGGCACCGATGAAAGGCACCGACGTGATTGTCGGGTTGCTCAAGGGTGTGCGTGAGCGCCCCTATGGCATGTTGGACGTTAAGAGGTAGTTGGTTAGCACCACATATTAACGTTTTGACAAGGATCGGCTGTGATGCAGTGGTTTATGGTGTTCATTGGAATTGTTTTCGGTTTATTTATTGGCGCTGTGATGGGCTGGTTCGTCGGATTGACACCGGTGGTCATCGATACGTTTAACAGTCTTTTCTCATTGAAAAGGTCCGGTGACTTTTTTGGTGGCAATCTGAATGCTGTTGTTTTCACGCTGCCGGTACTGGCTATTCTGGGCTCAATTGTGGGTGGATACCTGGGATATCGTGCCGGTTGAAAACTGAAGACCAAACAGACCAGGCCTAAAGCCTGATCTGTTTGGCAATCAGCTCCTTCATGATCTCCGTGGTCCCACCGCCAATGGACAGAATCTTGGCGTCCCGATACAGCCGCTCTACTACCGATTCCCGCATATAGCCCATGCCACCGAACAGCTGTACCGCTTCGCGGGTAACCTTTTCGCACACATCCACCGAGAAATTCTTGGCCATGGCCACCTGTTTGATCGGGTTCTTGCCGGCCTGCATCAGCGCAGCGCAGCGGTAGGTGTATTCCCGGGCGATGTCGATCTGGGTCGCCATGTCCACCAGCTTATGGCGGGTGACCTGGAAGCCGGCGATGTTGCGGCCGAAGGCCTGGCGTTGTTTGGTGTAGTCCAGGGCCGCCTCGTAGGCCAGTTGAGCAGTCATGTAGGCCATGATGGACAGGCTCAGGCGTTCGGCCAGGAAGTTACTCATGATGGCGATAAAGCCGGCGTTTTCGGCGCCGATCAGGCGATCTGCCGGTACCCGGCAGTCTTCAAAGAACAGCTCGGCAGTGTCGCTCGCCCACCAGCCCATTTTCTTGAGCTTTTTGCCGGTGGAGAAGCCGGGCATGTCGCGGTCGATCAGCAGCAGGCTGATGCCGGCGTGGCCTTCGCCCCCGGTGCGCACAGCCACCGTGTAGTGATCGGCGCGGATACCGCTGGTGATGAAGGTTTTGCTGCCGTTGACGATGTAGTGATCGCCATCTTTTACCGCCCGGGTCTTCAGGTTCGCCACGTCGGAGCCGCCGCCGGGCTCGGTGACGGCCAGGGCGGCAATTTTTTCACCGCGCAGAACGGGAGGCACAATCTGCTCCCGAATCTCTTTTTTAGCCCACTTGGCCACCGGCGGCAGGCCGATGTCCAGGGAGCCGATGCTGGCCACAAAGCCACCGGAGGTGGAACGCATCAGTTCTTCGGAAACCGCCACTTTCATAAAAATGTCGCCCTCAGCGATGCCGCCCAGAGCCTCAGGGAAGCCAATGCCCAGAAGCCCTGCGTCGCCTGCGAGCTGGTAGATTTCCCGGGGGAATTCGCCGGCTTCTTCCCAGTCGTCTATGCAAGGGCGAACATGGGTTTCGATAAATTTGCGCGCGGTCTGGCGCACCTGCTCGTGGGTTTCGTTGAAGTAGTCAGACACGGATTCGCTCCCGGTGTACTTGTTTTTCGATGGAAGAAGTGTCGCGCAATCTCCGCCACCAAGCAAGCGCTTGGTTTGCATTTCGCCGGGCACAAAAAAAGCTGGCCCGGTTGGCCAGCTTTCTGGAGGCAGTCCGTAACCTGTCAGGCGCTGTTACGAGGGATGCTCTTCACGCCCTCGCTGGTGCCCAGCAACAACAGGTCCGCCGGGCGGCGGGCGAACAGACCGTTGGTGACCACGCCCACGATGTTGTTCAGTTTTTCTTCCATCTGGATCGGGCGGGAGATATCCAGGTTGTGGACGTCGATGATGATGTTGCCGTTGTCTGTGGTAACACCATCACGGTACACGGGATCACCGCCCAGCTTGACGATTTCCCGGCCGACATGGCTGCGTGCCATGGGAATAACTTCCACCGGTAGCGGGAAGTCGCCAAGGATGCTCACCATTTTCGAGTCGTCCGCAATGCAAATGAAGGTTTTGGCTACCGCCGCTACGATTTTTTCCCGGGTCAGCGCGGCGCCGCCGCCTTTGATCAGCTCCAGGTTGGCGTTGGTTTCGTCGGCACCGTCGACATAAAACTCCATCTCACTGACGCTGTTCAGGTCATAGACTTCAATACCGTGCTTTTTCAGGCGTTCTGCGGTGGCTTCGGAGCTTGCCACGGCGCCGTCGAATTCATCTTTGTACTGGGCGAGGAAGTCGATAAAAAAGTTAGCCGTGCTGCCAGTGCCCACGCCGACAATGCTGCTGCGTTCCAGTTTCGGGGCAATGTAGTCCACGGCTGCTTTGGCAACGGCTTGTTTGAGTTCGTCCTGCGTCATGGTGGGCTCCGGGAGAAAAAAGATGATTTTTCACGCATTATACGCGCCCAGTGTCTCTGCTTATAGACGGCTGCCGTGCAAAGTTTCTACACTGTAGGTTTTTCCAAGCCAATCACCAGCAACCGGAACCACCATGCCGCAACGCTACATCAAGAAGATTCTCGATGCGCGGGTCTATGACGTCGCCATCGAAACACCCCTGACTGAAGCCCGTAGTCTTTCAAAGCGCTTTGGCAACAATATTCTGCTCAAGCGTGAAGACCTTCAGCCGGTGTTTTCCTTCAAGATTCGTGGCGCCTACAACCGGATTGCCCAGCTTTCGGAGGAGCAGAAAGCCAAAGGGGTGATTTGTGCCTCTGCTGGCAACCATGCCCAGGGCGTGGCACTGGCAGCCAAGAAACTGGGCATCAAGGCAGTGATCGTGATGCCCCAGACCACCCCGGAGATCAAAGTGCGCTCGGTGAGGGACCACGGTGCCCGGGTAGTGCTCAAAGGCGATGCTTTTGATGAAGCCGCGGCCCATGCCCAGGAACTGATCAAGAAACATGGCTACACCTACATCCCTCCCTACGACGACCCGGATGTGATTGCCGGCCAGGGCACCGTCGCCATGGAAATCATGTGGCAGTTCAGCCAACCGATCCATGCCATCTTTATCTGCGTGGGCGGCGGTGGCCTGATTGCCGGTATGGCCGCCTACATCAAATACCTTCGCCCGGAGATCAAGGTAATCGGTGTTGAACCCGAAGATTCCAACTGCTTGCAAGCAGCGCTCGCGGCCGGTGAACGGGTGGTCCTGGACGAAGTGGGCATCTTTGCCGACGGTGTGGCGGTCAAGCAGATTGGCAAATACCCCTGGGAAATCTGCAAAGATTACGTAGACGAAGTGATCACCGTCTCCACCGACGAAATCTGCGCAGCCATTAAGGATGTGTTCGAAGACACCCGCTCCATTGCCGAGCCCGCCGGGGCTTTGGGTGTTGCCGGTATCAAGAAATACATCGAGCGTGAACAGATCGAAAATGAAAATCTGATCGCCACGCTCAGCGGCGCCAACATGAATTTCGACCGTTTGCGTTACATTTCAGAGCGCACCGAAATCGGTGAGAAGCGCGAGGCCATCCTGGCGGTCACCATCCCGGAACGCCCGGGTGCCTTCAAGACCTTTATCAACGCCTTGCACAAGCGCAGCATCACCGAATTCAACTACCGCTATTCGGACTCTGACGACGCCACCATCTTCGTCGGTATCCAGATCCAGGCCGGCGGCCACGGCCGGGAAGACCTGGTGCAGGAACTCCGCGAAAACGGCTACTCTGTGATCGACCTCACCGACAGCGACCTGGCCAAACAACACATCCGCCACATGGTCGGCGGCCATGCGCCATCGGTGGATAACGAAGTGGTGTACCAGTTCGAATTCCCCGAACGCCCGGGTGCCCTGCTGAAATTCCTGATGTCCCTCGGCACCCGCTGGAACATCTCCCTGTTCCACTACCGCAACCACGGCGCCGCCTACAGCCGCGTGCTGCTGGGAGCACAGGTGAATGAGGATGAGATTCCGGATTTCGAAAAGATGCTGGAGAAGGTGGGTTTTCGTTACGAAAACATGACCGACAACGAAGCCTACCGGTTGTTCCTCGGCGCCGGGAACGGAAGCGCAAACGAACAGTAGAAACCGGGCCAAATCACCCAAGTAGAATCAGGGGGTGGATGGGCTTTACGAGACTGTGCGGAGCCATGGATGGCGGAGCCCAAGCGTCACATGGATGTGCCGAAGGAGCGTGTTTCGGAAAGCCCATCCACCCCCTGATTCGGGGACCCAGGACCGATTCGGCCTGTTAGTGCCAAAAACCCTTACATAACTGTAACGAGTCAAAAATTGTAAAATTGAAGTTACGTGTTAGTCTTTCGTCTAATTCTCGAACCCGAGAATAGCTAGCTGATTTTCCAACTAATTAACTCAAAGAAAAAACGGGAAATACGTAATGGGTAACAAGCCTGACATCATCCGCGCCATCGTGCTCATCTTTGCTGTCGGCCTTGTCATTACCGGCTTCACTTCCATCCAGGCCTCAGAAGACAAACGTGCCGACCGAGCGGCTGCGCCAGCGGTCGGGTTTATCCAGTCTGCCAATCAGGGTCTGAACCGGTAACAGCGCTGGTCCGTAACCACGCCGTGCAGGGGCACATCCCAGGATTCTATCGGTAATTCACGGACTTTCTGAAAATCGTGGGCCAGCCCTATCAGCTTGGGCGCCATGGCCGGCCTTATCCGGCTGAAGGCGAACGTGCGGTCATAGAACCCACCGCCCATGCCGAGCCTTCCCCCCTGCTCATCAAAACCTACCAGCGGAAACAGTACCGCATCCAGTGCCCAGGCCGGTCTGCGCCTTGAGCGTGGAAATGCCGGTTCCGGGATGCCAAAGCGATTAGCGGTCAGTTCAACGCCGTCAAAGTACGGACTGAACACCAGTTTGCCCGGATACACCGGGTGCAGAATTGGCAGGTAAAACCGAATGCCTTTGCGCCGGCCCAGATCAATGAAAAGGCTTGGGTCGATCTCGCCATCATTGGGCAGATAGATGCCAATATGCCTGGCACGGTAAAGGTCGGGGTGCTTCAGAAGGTTCAGTGCCAGTCGTTCCGAGGCTTGCTGTTGCTGTTCGAAGGATAAGGCTCGGCGTTTTTGCCGGAGGTGCCTGCGGAGCTCCGTCCTGGACAGGGTGTCCGGATGGGATTCAAACGGTTGGGGGGAGTGGAAATGACTCAAAATAAAGCTTCCCGGGCTGCCGTTATCGGATGTAGCCCTTGAACCCAAAGTTCAAGGTCGGTGGCCGCTGTGACATATTAGGCTTTCCCCCTTGGGGGACATGCTCACAATGCCCTGAAGTGGCCACCTGGGTAGTGCGCATCGGCTCGAGGACGTACCCGACCAGCGAACAGCCCAGGAAGTTGATCCCATTATACGGGCAGGGTCGGGGCCGATTGCAACCCCATTTCCCGGAATCTTTCTGAAATCAATTTCCGGACGATTCTCCGAGGGCTTCGTCCAGCCGGTTGTCCATGGCTCTGAGCAAATTGCTGGTTGCGTGAGACATGGTATCGCGCTCCAGCAGTTCGTGGGTAATGTTTAGCGCGGCCATCACGGCAATGCGCTCGGTTCCGAACACTTTGCCACTGGAGCGGATTTCCCGCATTTTGTTGTCCAGATGCCGGGCCGCACGAAGCAAGGCCTCTTGCTCTTCCTGCGGGCAAGCCACCAGGTATTCCTTGTCGAGTATTCTGACTTCAACGGTGGTTGATGACTTTGACATCAGTGGTGCTCCAGCGCCCTCAGGCGGCCTATCATGGCTTCAATCTTGTTTTTGGCAAGATCGTTCTTGTGCATTAGCTGGGCTCGTTCCCGATTCCAGTCGTCCTGCAGCTCGCGCAACAGGGCGTTATCCTTCTCCAGCTTTTCGCAGCGTTCAATCAGCTTGTCCAGCTTGTCCGCTAATGCCTGTACTTCGGACTGTTCCATGACGTGCCCAACAACGGTGATGTAAGTGTGAGTAACTATAAGTGCCGACGCCAAACCGGTCAATTTAACGCATTGTCATGGCGCGGATTCCCGTGATGGCCATCACCTTCGGCGCGGGTTCAGTCTGTATCGGCGGCACCAAATCCCTGTTTCCGGCTCTTTCGCCAGGTGCTGTTGGCCGGCACCAGTGATACCAGCAGGGCCGACACCGGAACGGCAGCCAGCAATAACCATTCGTCCTGTTTCAGCGGGCGCAGACTGATCTGGATACCGAACTGCTCCAGTAACCAGGGACTAAAACCGGCAATCGCGCCGGCTCCGATAACCAGGGCCAGCAGGCAGGCGGTGAGGGCCAGTACCACACACTCGAAACTGTAGAGTGATGCGATCAGGGCCGGGGAGGCGCCGGTCGCCCTTAAAACCGCCACTTCCCGCTGGCGTTGGGCCTGCAAGGTCAGCAGCACCGCCACCAGGCCAACCAGGCTGGTAACAACCACGAAGGCGCTGATGCCGAGCAGCGCTTTTTCAAATTGCCCCATCATGCGCCAGAGCTCGCTCAGCGCGACACCGGGGAGAATGGCGGATAACGGCTCGTCCCGGGACTGGTTCAGTTCCCGTTGTACCTGAAACGTGAGGATGGGCTGACTCAGGCCGACAAAGGCCGCCGTGATGGAGTCTGGTGTAAAGTCCCTGGCTCTGGCGCGGTCCGGGGATAAACCCCGGCCAGGGATGGCGACACCGGATTCCCAGCCTACATGAATCGCTTCCATGGCCTCCAGGCTGATATACACCGCCTGGTCCACTGGTGTGCCGGTTGGGGCAAGTACGCCGGATATCCCGAAGGGCAGGTCGGTGTGATTGGAGAAGCTGGTACGACCGCCCCCGTGAGACAACACGATCTCATCGTTGAGGTGATGGTCGAGTTGCCTGGCAACACCGGCGCCGAGGACCACGTCGAACAGGTCGTCAAACCACTCGCCTTGGGCCAGTTCCAGAGACTGGTTGTTGCCGAACTGGAGCCGGGCCAGAAACTGGTCGTTGGTGGCGACCACCCGATAGCCACGATAGCTGTCCCCCAGTGAAATGGGGATGGCCCAATCAATTCGGCGATCCTGCTCTAGCTTCTGGAAGCTGGACCAGCGGATGTTGTTGGTGGCATCACCAATATGAAACACCGTGTACAGCAGCAGGTTAAGCTGGCCACTCCGGGCGCCGACAATCAGGTCGGTTCCGCTGATGGTGCTGGTGAAAGACTGGCGGATTTCGGTGCGCAGGTACTGGATGCCCAGCAGCAGAGATACGCTCAGAGTCAGTGTCAGGCAGACCAGAGCAAGCACTCGGCGGCGATACCAGAGGCTGGCGGTAGCGAGGGAGAGGGCAAGTTTTACTTTGCTCATGGGGTCGCTCCCAAAGCCACTTGGTGATGGAAGTGGCTGGCCAGCGCGCGGTCATGGCTGACAAAGATAACCGAGCTGCGCCGCTGTTCAGCCAACGCCAGTAGCAGGTCCAGAAAACGGTCCCGGTTGTCTGCATCCAGTGCCGAGGTTGGCTCATCAGCCAGGATGATTTCCGGCGCGCCAATCAGTGCCCGGGCAGCCGCCACCCGCTGTTGCTGGCCAACGGAGAGTTCGGTCACGCCTTTGTGCCAGTGGTCGTCCGGGATCGCCAACTGCCTGAGCAGGTCCGCTGCCGATGTCTCGGGGTCTGGGCTGGTGCGGGTGCGGCGCACCGCAGACAGGCGGCAGGGCAGGGTCACGTTGGCCAGCGCGCTCAGGTAAGGCACCAGGTTGAACTGCTGGAAGATCACGCCCATGTGATTTGCCCGGAACCGGTCGCGAGTGCCGGCCTTCAGCCTGGACACCGGCTGCCCCAGAAGTTCGATGGTGCCAGACTCCGGGGCCAGCATACCCGCCAGTAATCCCAGCAGAGTACTCTTGCCGGTGCCGCTGGGGCCATGCAGGAACAGATGCTCTCCCTGGACAAGCCGGATATCGGGAAAGGCCGTGGCGGTTGTCTGGCCGGGCCATCGAAAGGCCAGTTGGCGTGTCACGATCGCAGGTTCCGGTATACTGGAACCGGATTGGTTTCTTACTGTCTCGGTGCTCATATCCGTATTGTCTTTGCCGTTGTATGATGGCGTCCGTTACACGGTTGACCCCATGGGGAGTGGTTGTACATGTTCGATACCTTGCAAACCCGGAACCTGCTTGCGCGGCTTGGACCGATGATACTGCTGATGGTTTCATCCATTGCCCTGGCAGAGCCGCGGGAGATCGACTGGCTGGAACTGATGCCGGCCGAGGATCTGGCGTTGCTGGAGAGTATGCCGGAAATTGAACACGAAGGAGACGGCCCCGCCCTGTTGCCGGATGAAATCATGACCGGCCGGGTTGTTCCGGAGATGGGTAACGTTGAAGGCCGGGTTCCGGGTTTTGTCGTGCCCCTGAAAGTCACCAACGACATGCGTATCCTCGAGTTCTTCCTGGTCCCCTACTACGGCGCCTGCATTCATGTGCCTCCGCCACCACCGAACCAGATTATTCACGTCAAATATGAAGAAGGATTCACGCTCCGGGCTTTGTATGACCCGGTGTGGATAGAAGGCGAATTGGTCATCGAACGTACCGAGAATGATCTCGGTACGTCCTCCTACTCGCTGGTAGCGACGTCGGTCAAACCCTACAGCGAGTAGTTCACCGGGCTACTACCGGGTCAGCCGGAACTGGATGTTACCCGGTGACAGACGTGTGGCGCCTTGTCCCAGTGGGCCGACCCACTGCACGTTCAGGTGTTGGAGTTCAGGGAAGCGGGCCATCAGGCCGGTTTCGAACTGAGCGGACTCCGATAGATTCGGGCAGTTGAGCGTCTGGGTAACTTCGATGTCTGCGTGACCGGAGTCGTGGTCATGGTCGTGGTCATGATTGTGACTATGGCTATGGGTGTGACCATGGTCATGCTTGTGGCCGTCGCCTTTCGCTTCACTCCAGCCCACGTGCATGGCGCTGGAGACCAGGGTGCAGTTGCCCGCCACGGTATTGATCATGGCAGTTTCACTGGCCCATTGTTCGGTGTCGTTCACCCGTTGTTGCTGTTCATCCGTGCGGGGCTTGTGCTCGAAGCCGATCAGGTTGTAGGCGGGTGACAGAAGCAGCAGATCTACGCGCTCGTTATCAATCGCCATTTGCAGATCGGCGTGCCCATGCTGGTGTGCGCCCGGGTTGTCGGAGGCTAGAACCGGCCATGCGGCCAGGCTGAGTGATAGCAGCAGGGTTGCAAAACGTGCGGATGCGCGTGGGTAAAACATGGTTGGTACCTCTCGCAGCTTTGATACGTTATAACATTTTTGATTTTTGCCAGTGCAAAAGCAAGCCTGCCGGTACCCGGAAGTGCCACTTGTCTGCCGGAATGCTAGGATAGAGGCTTGCTTAAATGTATACGGAACCCGGCGGGCAGAACGGCCGGGCTCCCCTGACACAGGAACACAGGGTTTCATGTCTGACACCGATAGCACAGGTGCTGCCCGCGCCGCTGAATTTGAACGCTGGGCCAACGTTTACACCACACACAAGGCGTTCAGCCACCCCTCTGAGCTGCATGGTGCATTGTGTGGTCGATTGGCGGCTGGTTCCCGTATTCAGGAAGACGAATGGCTGGCCATGGTTTGTGAACAGATGGGGCTTGCCACTCAGGCCATGGAAGAGTCCGGGGATCTGGCGCCATTTATGAACGGCGCCTACCAGACGGCGCTCGCGCAGTTGCAGTCGTCAGACCTCAGTTTTCACCCGTTGCTGCCGGATGATGATTACGCCATTGATCAGCGCCTTGAGGCACTGGTGGCCTGGGTTCGGGGTTTCCTGGAAGGCATGGCACTGGCGGCCGGAGCATCCCTGGGGCAGGCTCCGGACGAGATTCGCGAGCTGATTGAAGACATGGTGGCCATCAGCCAGTTGTCGGAAGATGAAGAATCGGATGAAGAAAGCGAGCAGCAGTTGCTGGAGATAACCGAATACATCCGGCTGGGTGCCCTGGCGGTATTTACCGAGTTCAACGAACCGGAAAAGCCGGCCAACACCCCGACCCTGCATTGACCTGGAGACATCATGACCTCAATGATTTCCGTGAAAGAGTTTGCTGAGCGCCGGCGCAAGTTGATGGACCGTATGGCGCCAGACAGCATCGCGATCCTGCCGGCGGCCCCGGAACGGGTCCGGAACCGGGATGTGCTGCATCCGTTTCGCCAGGACAGTGATTTTCAGTATCTGACAGGCTTCGGCGAGCCCGAGGCCGTGCTGGTGCTGATTCCCGGCCGTGAGCACGGTGAAACCGTGCTGTTTTGCAAAGAGCGGAACCCGGAGAAAGAACTGTGGGATGGTTTCCTGGTGGGGCCGGAAGGCGCCATTGAGCGCTTCGGTATGGACGATGCCTTTCCGATTTCCGACATCGACGACATCCTGCCCGGAATGATTGAAGGCCGCAGCCGGGTCTATTACCCGCTGGGCAAGGACCACGCCTTTGATAACCGGGTGATGGACTGGGTCAAGGTTATCCGCAGCAAGGTGCGCGCAGGCGCCCATCCTCCCGGCGAGTTCGTGGCCCTGGAACACCTGCTGCATGACATGCGGTTGTACAAAAGCGCCGCTGAAGTGAAAGTGATGGCCAAGGCCGGACAGATCAGCGCCGAAGCCCATTGCCGTGCCATGAAACGGGCACGCCGGGGCGGTTACGAATACAACCTGGAAGCCGAGCTGATCCATACCTTCATGGAACACGGTGCCCGTTCAACGGCGTATCCTTCCATCGTGGGTGGCGGTGCCAACGGTTGCATCCTGCATTACATCGAAAACAGCGCGCCCCTGAAAGAAGGCGATCTGGTGTTGATCGATGCCGGGTGCGAGCTGGAATGCTACGCCTCGGACATCACACGCACTTTCCCGGTCAGCGGCCGTTTCAGTTCGGAACAGAAAGCCCTGTACGAAGTGGTGCTGGCGGCCCAGTACGCGGCAATTGATGCCGTGCGTCCGGGCAATCACTGGAACCATCCTCACGAGGCGGCACTGAAAGTGCTTACCCAGGGGTTGATTGACCTGGGGCTGCTCTCTGGTTCGCTCGATGACGCCATCGCCAGCGAGGCCTACAAGCCCTTCTTTATGCACCGGACCGGTCACTGGTTGGGCCTGGATGTGCACGATGTGGGCGACTACAAGGTGGGTGATGCCTGGCGCGAACTGGAACCGGGCATGGCGTTGACGGTGGAGCCCGGGCTTTACATCGCGCCGGACAATGCCAATGTAGACGCCAAATGGCGAGGCATTGGCATTCGCATTGAAGACGATGTGGTGGTCACCAAAGAAGGTTGTCGGGTTCTGACTGGCGATGTTCCGAAGACCATTGCCGAGATTGAAGCGCTGATGGCGGACTGACACAGTGACAGACACCCGCACCGATACCGATCTGATCATTGCCGGTGGCGGCCTGGCCGGGGCCACTCTGGCGCTGGCGCTGGCGCGCGTGGTGCCGGAGTTACGGGTAACGGTAGTTGAAACCTTTCCACTGTCGCCAGATGCCTTGCCCGAAGACTACCAGCCCAGTTACGACGCACGCTCCACGGCGTTGGCCTGGGGCTCGCGGCTGATCTTCGAAAACCTTGGGCTGTGGCAGGTACTGGCGGAACATGCCACGCCAATCCACCACATCCGCGTGTCGGACCGGGGGCGATTTGGCGCAACCCGTTTGCATGCGCAGGATCATGGTCAGGCCGCCCTGGGCTATGTTGCCGATAACCGCTGGATGGGTCTGAGCTTGATGCGGGCGCTGCTGGACACCCCCGTGAGCTGGCAGGCACCGGCGGAAGTCACCGGTATGACGCCGATGCCTGGTGGCGTTCGTGTCGAGATTCGCAAGGGTGACGACCAATACAGTCTGACCGGGCAGTGCCTGGTGGTGGCTGATGGCGGCCGCTCTGGCCTGCGGGAGCAGCTGGGGTTTGTGACCCGCACCGAAGACTACGGTCAGAATGCCCTGATTGCCAACGTCTCCACCAGTGACGCACACGGATTTACCGCTTTTGAGCGCTTCACCGAGGCGGGCCCTATGGCCTTGCTGCCCCATGGCTCGCCGGTGACGGCGGAAAACCAGTCCGCCCTGGTGTGGACGCTCACCGACAGTGCGCTGGAGCAGGTACTGGCACTGTCCGATGACCAGCGATGCCAGGCCTTGCAGGAACGCTTTGGCTGGCGCCTGGGGCGCTTTACCCGGATAGGGGAATGTCATCATTACCCGTTGAAACTGACCACGGTGGATGAAGCCGTGCGCCCGGGCGTTGCGTTGGTCGGTAATGCGGCCCACGCGTTGCACCCGGTCGCCGGACAGGGGTTTAACCTGGCCCTGCGCGGGCTGATGACCCTGGTGGAGCAGTTCCGGCGAGCGGTGGACGAAGGCACGCCGCTGGGTGATCTGTCGATCCTGGGTGAGTATCAGCGCTTGCACCGGCAGGACTGGCAGCAAACCGTGCAGTTTTCGGATTCCCTGATTCGCGTATTCGGGCAATCATTGCCACCTCTGGCGGCCGCCCGGGACGCGGGCCTGGTGGGCCTGGATCTGGTACCCGGCGCCAAGCGCTGGTTTGCCCGCAAAGCCATGGGCACCGGTGGCCGTAAACCCATTGTTTCCCGTGCCGATTGTTCGAAGGAGCCTGCCCGCAATGACCAGTGATTCCGGCAATTCGCAGATGGATATCCTGATTGTGGGTGGCGGCATGATTGGCTCAGCACTGGCCCTGGGGCTGTCCCGCCAGGGCTGGCAGGTCGGGTTGATTGAAGGTGCCACCGCAGCGGAGTTGGTTGCACCGGCGGCCCCGGCAACCGACGTGAACGCCTTTGAGCCCCGCGTCAGCGCTATCTCCCTGGCCAGCCAGCGCCTGCTGGATGAGTTGGGTGCCTGGCGGCGGGTGCAGGACAGTCGCCATTGTGGCTACCGGCAGATGACGGTGTGGGACGGTGACGGCACCGGGCGTATCCATTTTGATGCAGCGGAGCTGCACGCCAGCTCACTGGGCACCATTGTTGAGAACCGGAACATTGTGCGCGCGCTGTTTGAAGAACTCGCTGACAGTGAAGTAACACTGTTTGATGGCGTCCGGGTGAAGGCCTGGCATGGCCGCGACGGTGTTGAGCTGGAAGACGGTCGGCGCCTGAATGCCCACCTTGTGGTCGGAGCCGATGGCGCCATGTCTCGCTTGCGGCAATGGAGTGGCCTGGCGACGCGGGAATGGGATTACGATCAGCAGGCAATTGTATGTACGGTCCGCACCCGCCAATCGCACCGCCACACCGCCTGGCAGCGCTTTTCGCCAACAGGGCCCCTGGCCTTTTTGCCGTTGCTGAATGAAGCCGGCGATGACCATTTCTGCTCAATTGTCTGGTCCCAGGATACGTTGGAAGCAAAACGTCTGATGGCGTTGGACACCGAGGCGTTCAGGCAGGCGCTGGGTGTTGCCATCGAGCAGCAACTGGGTGAGGTGCTGGAGGTCTCCGAGCGTTTTGCCTTCCCGCTGCGCCAGCGACATGCCAAGGACTATGTTACCGACGGCCTGGCACTGGTAGGGGATGCCGCCCACACCATTCACCCGCTGGCAGGCCAGGGTGCCAACCTGGGCTATGGGGATGTGCGGGCCCTGCTGGAAGAGTTGGCTCGGGCAAAAGCCCGCAACCTGGCCCCGGACGATGCCCTGGTGCTGGCCCGCTATCAGCGGCGCCGGAAAGGGGAAAATCTCACTATGATGGCGGCGATGGAAGGTTTCAAGCAGCTGTTTGCCCGGGACGAGCTGCCGGTTCGCTGGTTACGGAATACCGGTATGCGCTGGCTCAACCAGTTGCCCATGCTGAAGAATCGCATGGCGGCCGAGGCCATGGGTATCACGGAATAAGAGACGGCTTTGCGGGTAGCTCAGCCGCAGGCATCAAACAGCCGGCTGATCAACACTGGCACGGCCGTTTCCACCCGCAGAATGCGGGGCCCCAGATGCACGCCCTGGCATCCGGCCTCTTCCAGTTTGCCCACTTCGTAATCGGTAAAACCACCTTCCGGCCCGATGCACAGGGCTGCCGGCTCGTTCAGGTGAACCGGGCAGGGTGCGGTGGTGCCGGGATGCGCCACCAGTGCGATTTTATTTGCCAGCAGGGCCGGTAGTTCGTCTTCCACAAAGGGTTTGAACAGCTTGCGGATATGCACCTGTGGCATCACCGTATCTTTAGCCTGCTCAAGGCCCAGTGTCAGGTTTTCCCTCAGGTTGTCGTCTGACAGCCACGGAGTTTGCCAGAAGCTTTTTTCCACCTTGTAGCTGTTAATCAGCCAGATATCCTTCACCCCCAAGGACGCGCAGGTATGCAGCACGCGGCGGAACATCTTTGGCCGTGGCATGGCCAGGATCAGGGTCAGTGGCAGGGGCTGGGGTGGGCGTTGGCTGAGCGTGACCTTCAGCTCCGCTTCGGTATCTGTCAGGGTCAGGATCTCACCGGTGCCCATGGCGCCGTTGGCCCGGCCGACCGGAATCTGGTGGCCGGTACTGGCTTTGAGTACGGTCCTCAGGTGTTCAAGGCGGCGACCGCGGAGCAGCACCCGGTCTGTGCCGGTGAAGTCTTCGTCAAACAGCAGCGCCAGGTTCATGCGGAGTCGGACTCGCCCTCAGAGGCGCCATCTACCCGGCGGTAGGCCAGGCGCCCGAACAGGATGCCGAATTCGAACAGAATCCACATGGGCACCGCCAGCAGGGTCTGGGAAATAATGTCGGGCGGGGTCAGCAGCATGCCGATGATAAAGCAGGCCACCACCACGTAGGGGCGTTTTGCGGCCAGATCCTGGGGTGTAGTGGCACCTGTGAGGATCAGGAGTACGGTGGCAATGGGAATCTCGAAGGCCACGCCGAAGGCAAAGAACATTTTCAGCACGAAGTTCAGGTAGCTGCTGATGTCTGGCAGCTCGACAATGCCCTCGGGCCCGATGGCGGTAAAGAATCCGAAGACCAGGGGGAAAACAACGTAATAGGCAAAGGCCGCGCCGGCATAGAACAAGATGACTGAGGTAAACAGCAGGGGAAACGCCAGGCGTTTTTCATGGGCATACAGGCCCGGTGCTACGAAGCTCCAGAGCTGATACAGGATCACCGGGATGGCGGCAAATACCGCCAGCACCAGGGCCAGTTTCAGGGGCGCAAAGAAAGGCGAGGTGATGTCGGTGGCGATCATGGTCTGGCCCACCGGTAAAAGCTCACGCAGTGGTAACGACAGCCAGAGGTAAAGGTCGTTGGCGAACGGGTAGATAAAGGCAAAACACACAATCACGGCCAGCACCATTTTCAGGAGCCGGTTGCGCAATTCGAGCAGGTGCTCGATCAGGGGCATCTCCTGTTGTTCAGGAGGTATCGGGTTACTGCCTGGGTCGCTCATGAACGATTATCCGATGGCCGCTCTGGTGTCGTGCTGCTGGCTTCACCGCTGGCTTCCTGATCGGCGTTGTCGCCTTGCGGAGCGGGTTGCGGAGACTCGGCGGTGGACTGATTGGTGCTTTCCTCGCCGGCAAGCCTGCGGGTTGCCGGTGCGGACCGCGGTTTGCGGGTCTCGCTGTCTGGCAGGATCATGTGTTCGTATTTCTTGGCTTCATCGAGGGCGCCGCGGACGGTTTTCTCCATGTCGTCCAGGCCGACGTCACCGGCCTTGCGGAGCTCTTCCCGCAGCTCTTCTGCCTTGAGCTGGCGATCCAGTTCCGAGGTGAACTGGCCCACCATGCGCCGCGCGCCGCCAATCCACCGGCCCGCAGCCCGGGCAGCGGTAGGCAGGCGCTCAGGCCCAAGTACAAGCAGCGCGATGATGCCGCAGATCAACAGCTCAATGAAGCCAATATCGAACATTCAGGTGGTACTCAGCTTTGCTTTTCCCGGGGCTTCTCTTCGGCCGGGGCCTCAGTTTTCTCAGCCTGCTGGCCTTCCAGCGTGCTCTGATCAGCGGATTTTTCTTCTTCGTCGCTCATGGATTTCTTAAAGCCACGAATCGCGCCGCCCAGATCACTGCCGATGTTGCGCAGTTTCTTGGTTCCGAACAACAGGATGACGATGCCGAGTACGATTAAAAGTTGCCAGATGCTGATACCCATGAGGGTTCCTCGTTCAATTGTTGCTGTTCCATGACATTGTACGCCAACGGCGACCGTTCCCGGAAATCCCCGTTAGGGGTACCTCTTTACGAGTTCCGCGACGCTTTCTCTTCAAGGCCTGACAGGTCGAAACGACTGGCCAGTTCATCAATCACATCTTTTGGGCCGAGCCCAAGCCGGGAGAGCATCACCATGCTGTGGAACCACAGATCGGCCGTTTCGTACACCACATCCCGGGTGTTCCCGGAGTGTTCGGCGTCTTTGGCGGCCAGCAGTGTTTCGGTGCACTCTTCGCCCACCTTCTCCAGAATCTTGTTCAGCCCCTTGGCGTGCAGGCTGGCCACGTAGGAGGTTTCCGGGTCGGCTTCCTTGCGGGCTTCCAGGACCTGGGCCAGGCGTTCCAGTACATCACTCACGGTCTCTGCTCCTCAATCACTGCCGTAGATGGCGTTCGGGTCTTTCAGCACCGGCTCGGCGCTGACCCATTGGCCGTCTTTCAGGGTCCGGTAAAAACAGCTTCGCCGACCAGTATGGCAGGCAATACCGCCTTTTTGTTCCACTTTCAGCAAAATGACGTCGGCATCGCAGTCGAGCCGGATATCCCGGAGTACCTGCTGGTGTCCTGAGCTTTCGCCCTTACGCCAGAGCTTGCCCCGGGATCGGGACCAGTACACCGCCCGTCCTTCCTCAACGGTCAGCTTCAGTGACTCGGCATTCATCCACGCCATCATCAGGATGTCGCCGTTGTCGGCATCCTGGGCGATGGCCGGTATCAGGCCGTCTTCTGTCCAGCGAATCTCGTTGAGCCAGTCAGGCTGTACGACGTTAGCGGGGGAATCTTGCATTTTTGTGAATCCTGATAAATCCAATCGTTTAACGGCTGCCCCGGAGCATGACCGCGCCGGCAAGGGCGAGCAAGGCCCAGCTCCAAAGTGGCGCATCGGCCGCCAGCTGCGTGGCCTGCTCCTGAGTGCCCGCCAGGGCTGCGGCGGCGAGTGCGGCGGCAATGAAACCCCGGCGCCACCGGCGGTCGCTGCGCTGTTGCTGCTCTTTCATTAACTCAAGCGTAGCCCGATTCTGTTCTTCCGTGGGGCCGCTGCTTCGAAGCTGTAATAGCGCATCATGAACCAGTTGCGGCATCTCTGGCGACTGTTCAAGCCACGCCGGCAGGTGCATTTGCAGCGACTTGATCAGCCCGGCGGGGCCGATGCGCTGGCGCATCCACTTTTCCAGGAACGGCTGGGCGGTGCTCCACAGGTCCAGATCCGGGTACAGCTGGCGGCCCAGGCCCTCGACGTTCAGCAGGGTTTTCTGCAGCAGTACCAGCTGCGGCTGCACTTCCATATTGAAACGGCGGGCGGTCTGGAACAACCGCAGAAGGAAGTGGCCGAAGGAGATGTCTTTCAGTGGCCGTTCGAAGATTGGCTCGCACACGGTACGGATGGCCGCCTCGAATTCATTCACCCGGGTGTCCGGCGGCACCCAGCCGGACTGTATGTGCAGCTGGGCCACCTGGCGGTAATCCCGGCGGAAGAAGGCTAGCAGGTTACGGGCCAGGTAGCTCTGGTCGTCTGGCGCCAGGGTGCCCACAATGCCGAAATCGATGGCGATGTACTTCGGGTCAGCCGGGTTGGAGACGTCGACAAAGATGTTGCCCGGGTGCATGTCGGCGTGAAAGAAGCTGTCCCGGAACACCTGGGTGAAGAAGATCTCCACGCCTTTTTCGGCCAGCACTTTCATATTGACGCCGGCCGCTTTCAGGCTGTCTACGTCGGCAATGGGGATGCCGTGAATGCGCTCCATCACCAGCACGGATTTGCGGGTGTAGTCCCAGTCGATGAACGGAATGTAGATCAGCGGTGAGTTGTCGAAGTTGCGGCGCAACTGGCTGGCATTGGCGGCTTCGCGCTGAAGGTCCAGCTCATCGTGGATGGTGGCGTCGTAATCGGCCACTACGTCTACCGGGTGCAGGCGTTTGCCTTCAGACCAGTATTTTTCCAGCAGGCCGGCCATCAGGTACATCAGGCCAAGGTCCTGGCGGATGACTTTTTCGATACCTGGGCGCAGCACCTTGACCACCACTCTCTGGCCATTGGGCAGGGTGGCGGCGTGTACCTGGGCCACGGAGGCGGAGGCCATCGGGTCCGGGCTGAACTCGGCGAACAGATCCGACACCGGCGCGCCCAGGGATTTCTCGATAATGCCCCGGGCCTGGTCGCTGGGGAACGGCGGCACCCGATCCTGCAGTTGTTTCAGGGATTCGGCCATGTCGTCGGGCAGCAGGTCCCGCCGGGTGGAGAGAATCTGGCCGAATTTGACAAACACCGGGCCGAGCTCTTCCAACGCCAGTCGCAGCCGGTCACCCCGGCTCAGTTTCGGCTGGGGGAACAGGTGCCAGGGCGCCAGCAGGAAGAAAATCTTCAGCGGTGTGGGCAGTTCCGCCAGGGGCAGGAACGTGTCCAGCCGGTAGCGGCAGAATACCCAGGCAATTCGGAACAGGCGTTGCAGGCGGGTCACAGGGTCTCCGTATCGTTGTCGCTACCGGAACTTTCCAGCTGTGTCAGCCGGGCTTCCAGGCGTTCAGTGCGCAGGTTGAGCTGGTCAATGTCCTGGAATGTGGCCTCCAGCTCTCTGCGGCCGGGCAGGGCCCGACTCTCTTCGTGCAGGTACTCTTCCAGATTGGCGTTCATGGCATTCGCAGCCTGCCGGCTCCATTGCACCGCACTGCGGATGCGCTTGCCCAGAAAATGTGCCGGAAGGTCGCCAAGGTGTCGGGCCATGGCCGCTTCCCAGTCAGGCTCCAGCTGGTTCAGGGCACGTTGCAGCTGGTGGGCCAGGGCGGTATTGCCCTGCACGCCCAGCCGATCGTCCGCAAACACCTGATCATCGCCCAGGGCGAGGGCAGCAAAGGCCATGGGGCGGCCGGTAATGACCAACTCGGGGGCATCGGCGGGCTGACTGCGCACCTGAACCCGTTCGCCCACACGCTCCAGGGTCCAGGTCAACGGGACCGGTGCGCTGATGTTGAATTGTGCCGGCCCGGTCAGGGCGTCCAGCAGGGCCTGCCGGCCCGCTGTGTCCAGTTCCAGTGCCCGGTTCAGCGCGATCTCTACAATGGCGCTGGCAGCGGACAGAAGGGTCGGGCCGGGGAACATCAGGGTTTGATTCCCACGTGCAGGGCGACAATGCCACCGGTCATGTTGTAGTACTTGCAGTTCACCAGACCGGCCTGTTCCATCATGCCTTTCAGGGTGTCCTGGTCCGGGTGCATGCGGATGGATTCGGCCAGGTACTTGTAGCTTTCACTGTCGCCCGCGATGAGTTGGCCCATCAACGGCAGGGCGGTGAACGAGTAGGTGTCGTAGGCCTTGCTCAGCAGTGGGTTGGTGGGCTTGGAGAATTCCAGCACCATCAGCTTGCCGCCGGGTTTCAGGACCCGGGCCATGTCCCGCAGGGCCTGGTCCTTGTCGGTGACGTTGCGCAGGCCAAAGGCGATGGACACGGCCTGGAAGCTGTTGTCCGGGAATGGCAGGTGCTCGGCATCGGCCTGCACGTACTCGATGTTGCCAGCGTAGCCCCGGTCTGTCAGCCGGCTGCGGCCTACCTGCAACATGGAGGCGTTGATGTCGGCCAGGACCACCTTGCCGGTGGGGCCGACAAGGTCAGAAAATTTCATGGTCAGGTCGCCGGTGCCACCGGCAATATCGAGCACCTGGTGGCCTGGGCGAACACCGCTCAGCTCGATGGTGAAGCGCTTCCACAGGCGGTGGATTCCCATCGACATCAGGTCGTTCATGAGGTCGTACTTGCCGGCCACACTATGGAAAACCTGGGCTACCTGGCTGGCTTTCTGGCTCTTCGGTACATTGCGGAACCCGAAGTGGGTTACGTCGTCCTGGCCGTTGCCGGGGGTGCCCGGTGTTTGCTGCTCGCTCATGGGTGTTGGTCCTGTCAGAATCTCAGATTGGTATTCTAACCTTTGAGGGGTTGGCTACAAGTTTATTGCCGACTTACACTGTATATCTGTCTCCAAACAACCGAGAAAACTGATCCATGTCTGTCATTGATATTCATCGCGCCCACTCTCTGGACAAAGCCCACGCCCGTGAAGCGGCGGAAACCCTGGCCAAGGACCTGTCGAAGCAGTTCGATGTCAATTACCAGTGGGAGGGCGACCTGCTCACGTTCAAGCGCAGTGGGGTGAAAGGCCACCTGAACCTCTCTGACAGTGATTTGCACATCCGCCTGGAACTGGGGCTGATGCTGCGCCCGTTCAAATCCCGTATCGAGCAGGAAATTCACTCGCAACTGGACCAGATTCTCACGGCCTGAGCCCGTTTACAGGTTGCCCGGTACCGAGAAGGGCTCCGGGTGGCCGGCCAGAATGTTCTCCATCACCTGTCTTTCCCGGCCGATCAGCCGTTCAATCAGCACGTCGACACCCTCCATCTTCCGGAATGCGCTGTAGCCCCGGTGCAGGAAACTGTGCAGATCGCCCAACTCGGCCATTTCCGCCGGCCCCCGGCTCATCGACAGCAGCCAGCCCAGGGTGCGGTTGCGCACGTAGCGGTCCAACTGCTGGCCAGTGTCGGCCACTAGTTCCAGTTGCCGGCTGCGGATGCTCAACTGGCCGCTGGCCCGATAAGCGTCGCAATAGTCGCTGGTGGTGATTGAGTTGGTACTCAGGTTGTGCCGGTCAAACCATTGTGCCAGTTCAAGGTCCAGGCTCTGGGTGACCAGGTTCAGTTCAACCAGCCCGGTAAAGGTGCCCAAGAGGTGGTCTGGTAGCCACTTCACCATCTTCGGGAAGACCCGGTCGATGTTATCGTCCCGTTGGGTCATGCCAGCAGGGGCGTAAAGGTCTGTCAGCAAGAATTCCAGGCCAGTGTGATAGCCGGGATTCTGGTAAAGGTCCTGGTGCGTGGCTTTCAGCCGTTCCGCTTGCCAGTCGGCGATGCGGCGGGTGTCTTCCAGCAGGGGGTGGGCTGACTTGAGCTGGCGAAAGTCGTGGTATTCCAGTAGCAGGCGTTTAAGCCGGTGGGCGTTGTCTGAATTCACGTCCGTTGTGACCAGGCGCTCACGATACATGCAGGGGCTCCAATAAAACCGGCGACAAGAGGCATGGCCTCAGAAAAAGGCGCTCAGTTTAGCGAAGCGGAAACCGGGCTGCACCTGTTAAGGTTCAGCCCTCGGCGGCAACAGGCAGAGTTTCCAGACCGGGCACCCATTCCTTGCTGTCCAGCGTGATGAAGTGGCTGGGGGCTTCGGTTTCGATGATGCGCATGTTGGTCGGGCTGGTACGGGCACTGGCCAGCATGGCATTGCGATCCAGGATGCGATCCGTCGCAGGTATCAGGAACGTGCCATGGCGCACATGCTGGTACACCGAGGTGTCTGTGCGGACCATCCACTCCATGATATTTTCAATGTTGCGTACGATGGTCAGATGATCCTTGGTGGCATAGAACAATTTGTTCAGCAGCTGCCGTTTTCTCGGGTTCATCTTGCCAAAGAATGTCTGGCCATAGGCGGATTGCGGCGCGCTGTTGATCAGACGGATCAGCCAGGGCCACATGCCGTGGCTGACCGGCTCCAGCAGGGTGGTCACCAGGGCGTGCAGTTTGCCCTGGGGCAGCACTGGCGCTTCCAGCACAATTTCGACATCTTCGTACAGCTCTGGCCACTGCTTGATGGCTTCAAGAATCACCGCACCACCCCTGGAGTGGCCGTGGATCCGGATATTGCGGGTGCTGGGCAGGTTTTGCAGTGCCTGATTCAGAACACAGGCATCATACTCAATGGTACCTTCCAGATGCTTGATGGGCACTTCCCAGCCCGGGTTCTCCGGCGTGACACCGTTTACCGGAATATGGTAGTTGCTGCAGGTGAGAAGAATCAGTTCGGTGGTCGGGCCGTCATAGGCCTGGGTGAAGTAACAGTGATTTTCCAGAAAGCCGTGGACGCCGATGACGGTATGTTCCGCAGCGCCGCTATGATTCCGCACCGATACGGCGCCTTTACCAACACGGTAAACCCGGCCTGAGAACATCTCTGAATAGGCGCTCTCGATAGGCTTGATCAGTTTGCGAACATGACTGGCTTTCATGATTCATCTCCCCCGGCATTGCAATGGACTGTTATTGGTTTTGGTTGTGCCGGTCTCTCATTTGTACCGCGTCTGGCTGGGCGAGTTAGTGGCACTACCGCCGGGATTTCCGGAGATCTGTAGCCAATCGCGCAGCATCGTGGTCCTTCTCTATAACCATTGCATCATTACATATAACCAGTATAGAGCCGAAGGGTTACTTGCAGGTAATTTTTTGTAACGCTGTGGGCGATGCACGGTGATGGAGCCCCGTAAAGGACTCTGGCACAATGCGGGATTGGCTTTTTACTTATCGGGCACGTTATTCATCGGGGACTATCAGGTTTGAACCAGGAGCAATCGCATCTCATGCTGCCTTCGGATTCGGCCTGGCTGGCTTTGGAACGGCCGGAAAACCCCATGACCATTACCATTATGCTCCGGGTTGACGGCTTGACGGCCGGCCGGTTCCGGGAATTTCTGGAGGTGTACTGGACCGCCTGGGAGCGTTTTCTCTGCCGCCCGGTCTGGAAGGCGCCGGCCTGGTACTGGCAGAAAGACCCCACTTTTTCCGTTTCCCATCACCTTGATGTGGTGATAGACCGGTTTGATCAGCATCAGTTGCAGGACTGGGTGTCGGCGCGGCTGAACGAGCCGCTGCCGCGGTATCGCCCGGGCTGGAAGTTCTGGCTGGCGCCCAACGCCCAGGGTGGTGCGGCCTTGCTGCTGCGCCTGCATCATTGTTACGCTGACGGGCTGTCCCTGCTGGGCATTTTCTCAACACTATGCCCGCCGTCGCCCCGGCAGTACCCGGCCATCTATGGCGCTGCCGAGTTGCCGCAGCTGGAACGGTGGACAACCTACGCCAGGCAATGGTTGGGAAATATGGCTGCCCAGGCAGGCCAGGTTTCCGGCGCGATACCGGATGATGACCCCACCAAAGGGGCGGGGCACGCCGGGCGGGCACTGGAGGCCAGTGCCCGGGTGGTGCATGAGCTCAGCGAGTTTCTGGCGGAACCGGCCGATACGCCCTCTGAGTTGCGGCGGCCATTGCTGGGCCGGCGTAGCTGTCGGTGGTCTGAACCGTTGGCGCTTGACCGTTTTCGTGCAGTCGCATCGGCCACTCATACTACGATCAACGATGTGTTACTGGCCTGTGTGGCGGCTGCTGTGCGCCCACGGCTGGGGATGTCACCAGAACAGTTGGACGATGCGGTCATGCATGCGGCCGTGCCCGTGGATATCCGGTCCCGGATGCCGGAGGGGGTTCGGCCGGAGGACGGAGAGCCCGGCAACTGCTTTGGCACGGTGTTCGTGCCCATGCCGGTGGATGGAGCCAGTGCCCTGGAGCGGCTGTTCCGCATCAAGCATGAAACCCGCAAGCTCAAGAAGAGCTGGCAGCCGGGGATCGCCTGGGGGCTGACGGCCAGCGCCGCGCTGTTGCCGGAGGTGGGGCGCAAACCACTGGCTGACCTGTTTTTCCGCAAAGCCTCTGCGGTGGTGTCCAATGTACCTGGCACGCCGGAGACCCGTTACCTGGCCGGTTGTGCCATCACCGAACAGATGTTCTGGGTGCCCCAGGCCGGCGATATCGGGTTGGGTGTGAGTATCGTCAGCTACGCCGGTCAGGTGCAGTTTGGTGTGGTGGCAGACGAGGCCGTGCTGGCCAACCCCCATGAGTTTCTTGATGACTGCTTGTCTGAACTGGACCAGTTCCCGGGTGGTCTTCCCACGTAGTCGTACTTCCAAAGTTTCGTTCCAAATGCCTCCCAAATGAGCAGAAAACCTGCTCGCTGGAAGCATTTCCCCCTGTTGTTGCATCACCGACCATGGAAATCAGGCGTCAGACCTCGCCTGGAGCGATCGGATAACCGGTCCTCTTATCCCAGATTTCCAAAAAACAACCGGGGGATGTATGAAAAACAACAACTTCAGAAAGTCAGGGTTGGCCATTGCCATGATGGCGGCCATGGGAGCCAGTGCCGGAGCCAATGCAGCCATTGAACTGTACAACGAGGACGGCACCAGCTTTTCGGTGGATGGCTACTTCAATGCGTTTTACGTGAACCGTGATGACAAAGTTGCTGACGTGCGCAATTCCGACGTCAAGATGGGTTTTTTGCCGAACACCATCGGCTTCAATTTCAGTAAGGAGATGGGCGACCTGACACTGGGTGGCCGTTCATCGTTCTGGAGCACGATCAACGACAGCCTGCAGTCGCCGACCGACACCGCAATCGATGTGCGTCAACTGTATGCAACCGTGGATGGCGCTTTTGGTCAGGTCCTGATTGGTAAAGATTTCGGCCTGTACGCCCGTTCCAATATTTTCCTGGATGAGATCCTGATGGGTTTTGGTTCTCCGGGTGCAGCCACAGGCGTGTCTTTCGGCAATATCCGCACTGGCTACCCTTACCCAAATCCGTCAGCCCAGATCACCTATCGCACACCGGACATGGGCGGCCTGAACGTTGCAGCGGGTATTTTTGAGCCTGCCAACACCACGCCGGGCGCCCAGTCTGAGCAGTCTGCCCCGCGTTTTGAGGCGGAAGTCACCTACAGCGCTGACCTGAACGGCGTGGCCTTGACGGGTTGGGTGAACGGTCGTCATCAGAGCTCCGAAAACGCCACTACCAAGATCGACAGTCGGGGCGTTGGCTATGGTGTGAAAGCGGCTGTGGCCGGTCTGTCCCTGACGGCTTCAGGCTTCACTTCCAAAGGCGATGTGCCGGTTCTGATTACGGATGGGGCTCTGGCCTCTGAAGAAGACGCCGATGGCTACCTGGTTCAGGCTTCCTACACCCTGGGGGCGAACCGCTTTGTGCTGTCTTACGGTGAAACCGATTCCGATCAGGGTAATTTCGAGACCGAGAATACGTCTGTAGCCGTGTTCCACGACGTTAACAGTAACTTCAAGCTGGTGGCCGAATACAACATGTTCGAGCAGGAGACCAAGTCTACCGGTGTCAAAGCCGCAGATGCCAACACTCTGGCCCTGGGTGCCGTTGTAATGTTCTGAGGAGTTTTGCTCCTGTCTATGGCCTTGCAGGTAGCCGGCAGGACGCCGGTGCGCCTGCGATGGCCGTCTCAGACTAAAGTGCCGGTTTGCTCTTGCCAAAACCTGGCTGCGTCACCGGACATTGATTCAAGGGGGATATAATCAATGGCTTACGGAAGATTTGGCGCGCCGACAAAGTGCACTGAAGTCGCATTGGCTGGTGGTTCAGGAGGCGTAGAATCGGTATCAGATTCCCGTATTCCGAGCAGGCAACCGATGAAGCCAGTCAGTCAGTTACCCGCAGTGCGAGTCGCCAGTTCCAGCGTCCGCGAGCCCGAGCTGGCCGCCGCAGAGCTTGCCAGGCAGCTTGTGCACGACAACCTGGGTTGCGTACTGTTCTTCTGCTCTGTTGAGTATGACCTGCAGAAACTGGGTCCCGCTCTGCAAAAAGCCTTCTCTGGTGTGCGTGTCTACGGTTGCACCTCGGCCGGTGAGATTACCGAGCAGGGATACGACCGGGGCTGCATCAGCGCCATCGGGTTTGATGCCCGTTACTTCGCCATCGATTGTGCTTTGATTCGGCAGCTGGATCGATTCACCCTTCAGGACGCCCAGGGCGTCATTGACCAGATGCTGACCACCTGCCGGGATGCCAGCCTGGCGCCGGTCAAGGGCAATACCTTTGCCATTACCTTGCTGGATGGTCTTTCCAGCCGGGAAGAACTGGTACTGGCGACTCTCAATGCGGCTTTAGGCACAATCCCTCAGTTTGGTGGATCTGCGGGGGACGACGAGCGCCTGGCAGATACCCACGTTTATTACGATGGTGAATTTCACTGCGGGGCGGCCACGGTCATGCTGGTCAATACCCCGCTGGATTTCCGGGTGTTCTCGACCCACCACATGGAACCGCTGAATGAAAAACTGGTGGTTACCCGGGCCTGTCCGCAAAGCCGGACTGTATACGAGTTGAACGCGGAGCCGGCAGCTGAGGTCTATGCCCGGGCGGTGGGCGTATCGCTGGATGAACTGGACCGCAAGGTGTTTGCCCTGCGGCCCCTGGGCGTTCGAGTAGGAGGGAACTATTTCGTTCGCTCTATCCAGAGAGTCAATCCTGATCGCAGTCTCACGTTCTATTGCGCAGTGGAGACTGGCATTGTCATGACCGCCATGGCGCCGGGTTCGCTCCTGGACAGTGTACGAACCCAGATTGAAGCCTCCGAGCGGGTGGTCGGCACACCGCTGGTAACACTGGGGTGTGACTGTTTTTTACGCCGGCTCGAAGCCGAGCTGACCGGGCAAAGTGACGCGGTTTCCGAATTCCTCAAAGCGCACCGTGTGGTGGGGTTCAACACCTACGGGGAGCAGTTCAACGGTATGCACATTACTCAGACCTTTACGGGGGTGGTCATTGGCCAGCCTGAGTTCAGTACCTGATATCCCCGAATCTTCCGGCGAGTCTGACAAGGACCAACGCATTGCGGAACTGGAAGCTGAAAACCGGCGCCTGCGTGATATCCGGGACGCGTTGATTGTTCGGGTGGAGTCTGGCTCTGCCCACAAGCCGGAGCCCTACGCGGCGTTCGAGCACTCGGTGATACTGGCCGAGCAGGTCCGTGAGCGCACGGAAGCCCTGAACCTGACCATGGAAGAACTCAAGGCCAGTAACAAAGCCCTGATGCGTGCCCGGGAAGAGGCGGAGACCTCGCGCCAGCGCCTGAACGATGCTATTGAAAGCATTGCTGATGGATTCGTATTGTTCGACCACAACCACTGCCTGATTCAGACCAACAGCCGTTTCCGGAGTTACTGGCGCCATGCCGGTGTGCCGGTGCCGGCAGCGGGCACCCCGATAGACAAGGTGAAATCGAAAGCGCTGAGCTCCGGGCTGGTCGTCGAGGAGCACAGTCACGAGGATGCCGAGGGCACGGTGTTCCTGCTGTCCAACGGCCGCTGGGTGCAGATGACCGAAAGGCCCACGCGGGAAGGCGGGCTTGTGGTGCTGTATTCCGACATCACTGACGTCAAGAACAGCGAAATGGCGCGCCGTATCAAGGCGCTGGAAGAAAGCGAGCGTTGGATTCGCGTGGTGACAGACCATGTGCCGGCATTAATTGCATACGTGGGCGCTGATCTGACCGTGCAGTTCTGCAACAAGGTTTACCAGGCCTGGTATGGCCAGCCCGGGCAGTCGCCCCTGGGTATGCGCCTGGACGAGGTGCACGAGCCTGAATTTTACCAGCGGCTGCTACCCCAGATTCTGGAGGTCATGGACGGCCACAGCGTGACATTCGAGTTTGACGAAACCGGTGTTCGGGGTGAGCAGCGGTACATGCTCAGATCGTATGTGCCCAACGTTGATGACAATGGCGAAGTGGTCGGCTTCTTCGTGCTGATTCGTGATATTACCGATCGCCGAAAAACCGCGCTAGCGTTGGAGCAGGCCTATGACAACCTGGAGAAGCGGGTACGGGAGCGCACAGCGGCACTGACCGGCCTCAACGCCCAGCTTCGTCAGGAGATCTCCGAGCGTGCAGCGGTTGAGGCGCGCCTCAGGGAGGCCAAACTGGAGGCTGAGCGGGCCAATCTGTCGAAAACCAAGTTTCTGGCCGCCGTCAGTCACGATCTGCTGCAACCGCTGAACGCCGCCCGTCTTTTTACCAGTGCGTTGCAGGAGCAGAGCTTCGGCCCCAGGGCCGAGGGCCTGGTGCGCTCGGTCAGCACCTCGCTGGACGACGTAGAGAACCTGCTGGGCACGCTGGTGGACATTTCCAAGCTGGACGCCGGGGTGATCAAACCGGACGTGACCGCCTTTGATCTGCGGGATCTGCTCAACAACATCGCCCGGGAATTCCGACAGATGGCTTTGGCAGAGGGGCTGCGGCTGGATTTCGTGCCGTCTTCGGCGGTGGTGCAGTCTGACTCCCAGCTGTTGGCCAGAATCCTGAGAAACTTCCTGACCAACGCGATCCGTTATACCGGTCAGGGGCGCATCCTGCTCGGTGTTCGCCGCCGGCATGATCACGTGTTGCTGCAGGTTTGGGACACCGGCCCGGGTATTCCCGAAGACAAGCTGACCGAGATCTTCCAGGAATTCAAACGTATTCGCCCGAGTGGCTCTCAGGCCGACAAGGGGCTTGGCCTGGGGCTGGCGATCGTCGACAAGATATCCCGCATGCTTGGGCATGAAGTATCTGTGGCGTCGACTGAGGGCAAAGGCTCGGTGTTCAGCGTGCGGGTGCCTCTGGGGCAGTTGCAGCCCTCGCCGGCGGCGACCACGGACATCCAGAAGGTTGAAGTGGATCACGGCATGTCCGGCGCCAGGGTGTGGGTAATCGACAACGATCTGGCCATCTGTGAGGGGATGAAAACCCTGCTGGAGGGTTGGGATTGCAGGGTGGTGACCGCTGTCTCTCTGCCTGATCTGGACGCCAAAGTGGATATCGCCAGCGCACCGGTGGACCTGATCCTGGCGGATTACCATCTGGATAACGATGAGAACGGTGTGGATGCGGTTGCCCAGATCAATGGCCGGCGCAGTCAGCCGGCGCCGGTATTGATGATCACGGCCAATTACACCAACGAGCTGAAACAGCACATCCGCGAGCTGGGGTATTTGCTGATGAACAAGCCGGTCAAGCCGCTGAAATTACGCAGTGTGCTTTATCACGTTTTCAGCAAACTGCAGAACCAGGTGTGACTGTGATCTGATCAACGTTTCAGGTAATGACTGAAATCGACATCACCGGCGGAGAGTATCGCCTGGACGCGGTTGTGAACTGCTAGCTTGCGCAGTATTGCAGATACGTGGGCTTTCACTGTGGTTTCGGCAATGTTCAGGTTGTAGGCAATCTGCTTGTTTGACTCGCCCTTGGCCATGCGCTCTAAAACCAGTAGCTGGCGACGGGTGAGAGAGTTGAGCATTTCCGGTGAAATCGCGTTTTCATCGTTTCTGTGTTTGCGAGAGTGGTTTTCTTTGCTGGTACGAATGATATCTGAGGGGAGGTAGACATTGCCGTTCAAAATCTGTTGAATTGCCCCTGTCATTTCTGACCGTGGGGATGATTTGGTAATGAATCCGATGGCGCCATAGGTTATCGCCTGCAAGACAACTTGCTTGTCCTCTTCCGCCGACACAATCACCACAGGAAGGCTCGGAGCTTCATTGCGAAGTGTAATCAGTCCATTTAGACCGTGCATTCCCGGCATATTGAGATCAAGCAATATCAGATCAAGATCATCGGTGTTCTTTGCGATCTCTAATGCATTGTCGAGGTTTTCAGTTTCGATTATCTCGGTATTTTCAAACCCTGAAGCAATGACGTTGCTGATTGCCTCCCGGAATAAAGGGTGATCATCGGCTATGAGAATCTTGTAGGCCGGTTCCATGGGGTTTATCACCTGATTTTGTTGATCTTCAGAACGCTTATTATGAACATGATAGCTCTTATCAGCGGAGCGTGTCTGAGCGAATGGCATCGTCATGTGGTCTCCCGGGGTGGCTTTGCCGCCAGTTATTGTTGTTCAACATTCATTACACGACACCCTCGGGCAGCAATAAATGAGACCATGGGATTGAAACGGGTAATACCAAAGTACTGGTTTTGCCGCCGTGACGTTTAAAGAACTTTGGTTCGCTGTGGAGAGAAACCGCGAACGGCAAAAAGTGCCAGTAATGCCGTGCTTGCGATGGCGAAGCCCAGTGACTGGGGATGCCAGGACAGCGTCAGGGCATGGCGGATAGATTCAGTAACGTGAGTAAAAGGGTTTGCCATTGCCAGGCCATAGAGCAATCCGCTTTGACCTTGAAAATTCTCGGCAGGGTAAAGGGCTGAGGACAAAAAGAACACCGGGAAAATGACGAAGTTCATGACACCGGCAAAGCTCTCCAGCTGCTTGATCCAAGTTGCGATCAGTAGACCGAGTGAGCCCAGCATCAATGCGGCCATCAGAAAAACGGGCAGAACAAAAAGCAAGGGTATCAGCCCGATGTCGACCACTCCGGTCATCCAGGCGATCGCGAGAAAGGCGCTCGCCTGGATGACTGATAGTGTCCCCATGGCCAATAATTTAGACGATAGCAGAAACCAGCGGGGCAATGGGCTGACCAGCATTACTCTCATACTGCCAACTTCCCGATCATAAACGATGGACAGAGCGCTCTGCATGCTGTTGAAGAGGATGGCCATGGCACAGAGGCCGGGTACGAGATAGCTTTGATAGCTGGTCGTCTGGCTGGAGCCCGTCAGGTTGTATTCGCGGTCCGAGAGGCCGAGGCCGATGGCAAAGATAAACAGCCAAAGTAAGGGGCGAATCAGCGCTGTGGCAAAACGGTTTCGTTGTTGCCAGAAGCGCTGCCATTCCCGGATCTGAATGCCCAGATAAGCGTGCCAAAAGAAGCGGACTTTCATTAGGGTTGAGCCTTGCCAAGAGTTTGAACTAGCTCTCCAAGATCGGCGGAATCAGTTTGATGGCACAGAGTCTCGGCAATGCCCTGCATTTTTAGCCGACCTTCGTGAAGGAGCAGTACGTTATCCTTTGGCCAAATTTCGTCAACCAGGTGGGTGGCCCATAGCACAGTCAGGCCTTCATCGCGGCAGAGCTGGTGAATATGGCAAATGAGTCCATGTCGGGTATCCAGGTCCAGACCAGTAGTTGGTTCATCGAGAATCAGAAGGCTGGGGCTGTGCAAAAGCGCGCGCGCTAGCTCCACACGGCGCTGATGCCCGCCGTTTAGTGCCCGGACACGAGTCCCGGCGCGCCCTTCCAGACCAAAGCGAGCCATTTCGCGGTCTATCGCCTGGCGCCGGTCCTTTCGGTTCATTCCCTGGAGTGCGCCGTGGTATTCGAGGTTCTGCAATACCGTCAGATCAGGGTCAAGAGCGCTTTGCTGAAAAACAACGCCAAGCGATTTCATCGCCTCCGTCGCATGGCGATCTAGCAGGTGCCGTCCCAGTCTGATCTGCCCTTGCTGTAGTGCCAACAGGCGGGTAATCAAGCCGAACAGGGTCGTCTTTCCGGAGCCATTCGGCCCCAGAAGCCCGTGAAATTGCCTTGATTTAAGCCGAAAGCTGAGGTTTTTCAGGGCTTCACGGCTTCCGTAACGGAAGCTCACCTCGGTTGCCTGCAGTTCCATAGTCGCCAGATCCTGTCTTGCATCGGTCCAGCATAGGGCATGGCGTTTGGCACCGGAATATTCGGAAAGTAGCAAAGAGTTGGTACTAAAGAACCATTTTCGGCCCAAGATGGGGGGATAGGATAAAAAAGGGAGACTGTGAAACTCGACGATTGTCCTTGGAGGCAACGATGCGGATATTGCTGGCGGAAGGTCAGAGCATTACGAGAGAGGGGGTCGCCTGCCTGCTGCGAACCATGATGCCCGGTGTCATTGTTGACCAGGCAGATTCCGGCGCCGGGGCGCTGTCCCGGTACGCCGAGCAGACGCCCGATATTGTTGTCACCGAGCTCCTGCTTCCGGATTTTTCGGGTCTGGAACTTTGCAAGAGACTGAAAGCGCGCTGGCGTCGCAGTGCCGTTCTGTTTGCGTCGGTGATAGATGACCCTGCCCTGGTTCGCCAGGCTCTGGATGCCGGGGCTCTGGGGTATGTGTCACGGAATTGTCGACCGTCCGAGCTCATAGCCGCTGTGCGTGGGGTAGCTGACCACCAGCTTTACCTTGAGCATGCGCTTGCCACGCGTCTGGCATTTGCCACTCAGGGCATTGAGGATTCGCGTCTGGGTGATATCACTCAGAGAGAGCTGGAGATAATGATCCTCACGGCTCGTGGTTACTCAACCCGGGAGGTTGCTCAGTGCCTCAACATCAGTACCAAAACGGTGGCGAATCATCTGGCGGTTCTGAAAGGCAAGCTGGGCATCAATTCGTCGATCGAACTGTTGCACCTGGCCGCGGATGCGGGGCTTGTGAATTATGGGAAGGTCGGGAAGCTTTCAGAATCGGCCTCCCACCTTTCCTGATTTTATAAGCTGGCCTGATTCTGCAACTTGCCTCACCAGTCAAACGGGCAACCATCGCAACCTTCCATGAAAGTGCCTTCAAACGTTGCGAAATGAATCCGGGTACCGTTCATGTTGGCATTCGCCAGGTTCGCGTGTCCCAATTTTGCCTCCTGAAGATTGGCACCAAACAGATTGGATCCTGCGAGATTTGCCTTCGGCATCCAGGAAATCTCGAAGCTGGCAAAGTTGAGATTACAATCAACCATGGTGGCACCTGAGAACCTCGAAAAATCGAAATTGGCTCCGGTCATATCGGTCCCTGTGAAATCGGCGCCCTGCGCGAACAGGTATTCTGCCTGCGCACCCTGAAAGTTGGCGTTTCTGATTTTTGCGCCGCGAACGTCGGCCCGGTACAGGTTTACCCGGTGGGCGATCACCTCATCCAGTTGCGCACCGCTCAAGTCGGCTCCCCGCAGGTTGGCGTGGCTCAGGTTTGCCCCGGTCAGGTTGGCGCCCTCAAAGTTGGCCTGCTTCAGGTCCATGTTCGAGAGATTGGCACCGCTCAGATCTGCGCCTCGGCAGTCGGTTTTGGGTTGCAGCTTGCAGCCATTGATCTCGGGAATCTTCAGGTCGGCCATGTAGTCGTCGGCAAGTGCCGGCGTGATAAACGCAGTCAGCGCGATTGCTACCAGTGTTTTCATCATTGTTCTCCCGGGTACAACATTCACAGTGTTGAAAATGCCAGGCTGTTCAAGCCTGGCATTTATCCACGAACCATCTCGTGGCCTTGCGGTTTGCTTAGTTGGACGCAGTCGCCCAGGACGGGATCTTGAACACCCAGAAGGAACCGCCTTGCGAAATCGGCTTGGTCAGCTCAGCCATGTCGCCACCCCAGAGAGGAACAGCGCCACCGTAGCCTGAAGCAATACCGATATACTGCTCGCCATCCATCTCCCAGGTGACCGGAGAGGAGATGATTCCGGAGCCGGTCTGGAACTTCCAGAGCTCTTCGCCGGTTTCGGCGTCAAACGCCTTGAAGAAGCCATCGCCGGTACCTGTGAACACCAGACCGCCCTTGGTGGTCAGTACACCTGCCCACAACGGCAGACGCTCTTTGTGCTCCCACTTGAACTCACCGGTCATCGGGTCCATCGCACGCAGGATGCCCACGTGATCGTCGTACATGCGCTTGATGCGGAAGCCCTGTCCAAGGTAAGCAGCGCCTTTCTTGTAGGTGACTTCCTCAGTCCAGTAGTCCTCTTTCCAGTGATTAGCCGGGATGTAGAACAGTCCGGTGTCCTGGCTGTATGCCATCGGGTTCCAGTTCTTGCCGCCCAGGAACGGAGGAGACACTTCGATGGACTCACCGCGGGTTTTGCCTTCCGGAACAGGTGGCGGACGCTGTCCTTCTACCTCAACCGGGCGACCGGACTCCAGATCGATGTGAGTCGCCCACGTGATGTTGTCAACGAAGGGGAAGGCCTTCTCGAGTTTTCCATTGGTGCGGTCAACCACGTAGAAGAAACCGTTACGATCAGCGTGCGCCGTAGCCTTAACCTCACGCCCGTCTTCGGTGTACTCGAAGAGCACCAGCTCGTTGTTGCCGGAAAAATCCCAGGCATCGTTTGGTGTGTGCTGATAGAACCACTTCACTTCGCCGGTGGTAGGATCTACGCCCACCTGACCAGAGGTATACAGGTTGTCGTAATCCAGGGGATTTCCACCGGGAGAGGTGCGTGCCCAGGTGTTCCAGGGCGCGGGGTTACCGGCACCTACGATGATGGTGTTGGTCTCTACATCAAAGCTGGCGCTTTGCCAGGGTGCGCCGCCACCATGGCTCCAGGCCTCAACCTTTCCGGTGTCGCGGGAGGGATCATCCGGCCAGCTGGGTGCACGGGGGTCGCCGGTAGGTGTGCTTTGCTCGCCATTCAGGCGACCATAGTGACCTTCAACGAAGGGACGCATCCAGACTTCTTCGCCCGTATCAGGATCGCGAGCAAACAGTTTGCCGACCACGCCGAACTCGTCCCCGGAGGAGCCGTGGATCAGCAGAACTTTGCCGCTCTTCTGATCTTTGACCAGAGTCGGTGCTCCGGTCATGGTGTAACCCGCTTCGTGATCGCCGAATTTCTTGCGCCACACGACGTCACCGGTGTCTTTGTTCAGGGCTACGATGCCGGCATCCAGGGTTCCGAAGAAAACCTTGTCGCCGAAGATTGCGGCGCCCCGGTTAACGACGTCGCAGCAGGGACGGATGCCCTCGGGAAGGCGGTGGCTGTACTCCCAGATTTTCTCCCCGGTTTTTGCGTCCAGAGCCCACATCCGGGAATAGGAACCGGTGACGTAGGCGACGCCGTCATGAATCAATGCCTGGGTCTCCTGGCCCCTCTGTTTCTCATCACCAAAAGAGAATGACCACGCCGGGACCAGGCGATCTACGTTGTCTCGATTGACCTTTTCCAGCGGGCTGTAGCGCTGGGCCTTGGGGCCAATGCCGTAACCCAGTACATCCTGGGTTGTTTCTGCGTCGTTGAGGATATCCTCCCAGGTAACGTCTTTGGCCTGTGCCTGGAGGGCAAATCCCGCCGCACAGCTGAGGCCAAGCGCGAGGCTGACGCTACGCAGCAGGGGGCGTTGTTTAAAATTTGTTTTCATCACTTTCCCCTTGATTGTTGTTGTGACAAACGCAATTCGGTTGTGCGTTGACGCCTAGAAGTATTAGCGCGCCCCGTCCAGGCCGGCGACGGATAAACACACGGTAAAAGCAGGATTATTGGAATCGGGAGGTGGGAAAAATTCCCGGCACCCCTGGTATGCGATGATTTTTATCAAGTTTTCGAGGTGAGCCCGGGCGTCTCATGCTTTGGCTGCTGTTCCAGCAGCGTACTACCAAGGAACTAGGTCGGGAAATCGAAAGTGGAGTTACGCGCAGGCTTTGGCCTTGCATAGACTGGTTTCAATCAAGTGGCAGTCCCGAAACGGACGCCGCAGGCATTCAGATAAAACAAAAGGTAAACCGCTATGATGTCTAGCATCAGCCTCAGAACTCTCATCCTTGGAGCCGGTCTGGCGTGGACCATCGCTGCCTTTGGTCATGGAAACGTTACGCCTCAGCCGGTGGATACCGGTGATCTGCCGGACCTTGGCACAGAAGCACTGAAAGAGAATCCGTTCCGTGCAGGCAACGAGTACGGCAACCTCAATGCCCAGGCCGTGGAGGTTGGCAAGAGTGCCTACGCAGGCAACTGCGCGGGCTGCCACGGCATTGAGGCGCAGTCTGGTGGGTTGACGCCGGATCTCCGGGAACTGACCGAGTGGGACGACGAGTACTACATTGGGCGAGTCATGAATGGCACCGAGCGCGGCATGCCCTCTTTCAAGAGCAATCTTGGTCAGACCGCAATCTGGTCCATCCGCACCTACGTCGAGTCGGTCTCGGGGAACTGAGCCGGTCCAACTGTTGTACCTTCTTCTGTGTGAAAGGGGCTGCCTTCGGGTAGCCCCTGTTTCGTTCAGGCCGCCTGGTTGCGGGCGGTCTCACTGACCGACTGGTCGATTTCCTCATACAGCTTCCGATCCGTCTGCCCGATCGGCAAGTCGTAGGTGATGGTGGCACCAAACGCCTGTGGATCGTGGGGGTCGTTTCGCACCTTATCGAACACCAGTAGACGTGTACCCAGGTAAAAACCCTCTTTAAGATCGTGAGTTACCATGAAGATGGTAGTACCTGTCTCCTGCCAGAGTTTCAGTAGCAGGTCGTGCATGTCACCGCGAATACCCGGGTCCAATGCGCCGAAGGGCTCATCCAGCAGCAAAACCCGTGGGCGCATGATCAGCGACTGGGCAATGGCGAGCCGCTGCTGCATGCCGCCGGAGAGTTCGTGGGGCCATTTGTTGGCGGATGGGGCCAGGCCCACCGACTCCAGCATGGCGTTCGCTTTTTCGAGAGCTACCTTTCGGGCGCTGCCAAACAGTTTGCCCAGCCAGGGTTTCTGTTCCAGTTCCAGACCCATCAGTACGTTCTGTCGTACGGTCAGATGGGGGAAAACCGAGTAGCGCTGAAATACAATGCCACGGTTACGATCGGGTTCGGCGGGAAAGGCGGCATCATCAAGCAGCAGTTCGCCACGGGTCTGGGTTTCCTGCCCCAGCAGCATTTTCAGGAAGGTGGATTTTCCGCACCCGGAAGCCCCCACCAGCGTGCAGAATTCACCCTGTTTGACGGACAGGTTGAGGTTTTCCAGAACCACCTGGTCACCGTACTCTTTCCAGAGATTGTTAACAGTAATAAAGCTCATCAGTGGCCTCCGGCGTTGTACCACGGGAATAATTTACGATTGGCAAGGCGCAGCAGTTGGTCGATGACGATGGCAAGAATGGTGATCCAGATAACGTAGGGCAGGATCACATCCATGGCCAGGTAGCGCCGCACCAGGAAGATCCGATAACCAAGGCCTTCGGTTGACGCGATGGCTTCAGCGGCAATCAGGAACAGCCAGGCAGGCCCCAGGCTAAGCCGAACCGAATCGATCAGGCGGGGCAGTGTCTGGGGCAGAGCCATGCGAGTGATCACCTGCCACGAATTGGCTCCCAGGGTCTGGATCTTGATCAGCTGTTCGCCGGGCAGTTCCCGGACTCGCTGTGCCACATCCCGCATCATGACCGGCGCCGTGCCAATGACAATCAGCATCACTTTGGACAGCTCGCCAAGGCCAAACACTATGAACAGAATGGGCAGTATCGCCAGCGGTGGCACCATCGACAGGGCGGAAACCAGGGGAGCGAGGTTGGCCCGGACCAGGGGCAGAACTCCGTTCAGCAAGCCCACCACCAGCGCCAGCGACGCAGCAATACCCACCCCCATACCGAGGCGCTTCAAGCTGGCGGCGGTGTCTTCCCACATCAGGTAGTTACCGCTGCGCCGGTCTTCCTGAAAGGCCATACGGTCAACCGCTGCGGTCATCTGCTCGAGACCAGGTAGGAGTTTGTCATTGGGGTTGTCGGCCAGGCGCTGCTGGGAGGCCAGGCTGTATATCAGCATGATCAGCAGAAAGGGCAACAACCCCAGCAAGGTGGCTGAAACCCGCCCGGGGTGGCGGTTGATCAATCGCATAATCGGTCTCCTGTGGTCACACAACACGACAAGGTGATCGCGGGTTGGCATCCCTTGCGATTCGGTCTCCCGGGCTTTTGTCCCGCCGTGTAACCTCCAAGAGGTCGGTAACTCTCGGACCAGCCATCCTGCTGTTGATGATCACAGCCAGGACCGGAACCCTAGTCACCCATTTGTCTTCGTTGTACTGCCGCACGTGTTGCGGTGTTGCTGCGAACGGACTGCTTTCAGAAAACAGCGTTTGCTTGTCGGTTTGGTAACAAGCCTTTGCAGATGGCGTGCCAGTTCCCGTATTGCCGTACTCGAGGTGTTGTCCGGCTATGTGATTGCTGCTGAGCTGCGCTATCCCGGTGCATGGCCGCACAGGGCGCACCGTTATGGCGCCTGCCCCGACAGCAGTTCTTCGGCGGCAGCCAGAATCTTTTGCTGGCTTTGTGATTCTCGCCCGGGGCCCCCGGCAATGTGGCCCCAGTCAGACGCCAGCACCTCGAGCCTGGCTCCCGGCATAAGCAGGGCATCCTGTTCCGCATCGTTGGCGGTAAAGTAGAGGTCGGTAGAGCTCGGTATAACGCGCGTTGGCATGATTAACGCGGCAAGCGCCGCCTGATAGTTGCCCTCAAACACCGGGTTGTTGCTGATATCTCCCTGCTGCCAGGTGTTGAGAACCGACAGCAGGTTATTGGCATCTTGCGCCAGGTGGTCCTCCTCCCAGCAGTGCAGCAATGCTTCAATGGATTCGAACCCCAACTCACGCCAGCGCTCGTGGCGAAAAAAAGCCTGGGAATATGCCCAGCCGGCATAGACCCGGCCAAAGGCCCGGAGACCTCGTTCTGGCGGCTGTTGATAATGGCCCTCATGAAACCTCTGATCGCACGTCAGCGCGGCTTTTACGCCCTCCAGAAATACCCGGTTGTGCGGGTAACAGCGGGCGGTACAGCAGGTGGCAAGCACGGCGCGGACCTGCTCCGGAAACAGGCAACCCCATTGCAGTGCCTGCATGCCCCCCATGGACCAGCCCATCACCAGGGCCAGGCTGGCGCCGCCGAACACCTCGTCTACCAGGCGTTTCTGCAGCATTACATTGTCGTACAGGCTGATGGCCGGGAAGCCGGCGCCGGCCTGCAGCCCTGGCGTGTTGGAGGGGGAAGACGATTCACCGGCACCGAGCAGGGCGGGGATCACAATGCAGTATTTGCCGGGATCAAGGGGGCTGCCTGGCGCCACCCAGGGATGATTGCCCTCAGCTGCACCACCATAGTACGTGGGCAACAGGATCAGGTTGTCTTTTGGTGCATTGAGTTGGCCGATCTGATGGTAGTGCAGGCGGGTCGAACGCAGGGTGTTACCGCCGGAAAGGGGCAGGTCGCCTGCCTCAAACTCCTCTTTAAGCCATTGGTTTCCCGTCATTTTGGTTCCTTTTTGGGTGTCGTTGTCAGGTCTCGGAGATGACCTTTCCTGACTTATATATACACGCTGGCATGTATGTTGAATGGTGAAGACGTAGGAAGAAACGTGCCAGAACATTCAACGACCGCCTGTGCTAACGGGCAACAGAGGACTCACAATGACTGACCTGACCAACACCCAGGCGCTGAAACAGCAACTCACCGACGCCGGCGTAAAATACGCCATCGCCAGTTACGTGGATATCCATGGCATTACCAAGGGCAAGTTCGTGCCGGTGGCCCACCTCGGCCAGATGATGGAAGGCTCGGAGCTGTACACCGGCGCCGCCCTGGACGGCGTGCCCCAGGACATCTCCGACGACGAAGTGGCCGCCATGCCAGACGCCAGTGGCGTCGCCATCTGCCCCTGGAATCGCCAGCTGGCGTGGTTTCCCGGCAACCTGTATCTGAATGGCAAACCGTTTGAAGCCTGCTCCCGCAACATCTTCCGGCGTCAGCTGGAGGCCGCGGCCGACATGGGCTACCGCTTCAACCTGGGGATCGAAACCGAGTTCTTCCTGTTCAAGGACACCGAAAACGGCGGCTTTGCCCCGCTGAGCGACCGCGACACCCTGGGCAAGCCCTGTTACGACCCGCGCACTCTGATGGACAACTTCACCATCATGGACGAGCTGGTGGAGGCAATGAACGAGCTGGGCTGGGATGTGTATTCCTTCGACCATGAAGATGCCAATGGCCAGTTCGAGACCGACTTCAAATACGCCGACGGCCTGACCATGGCGGACCGCCTGGTATTCTTCCGCATGATGGCCAACGAAATCGCCCGCAAACACGGCGCCTTCGCCAGCTTCATGCCCAAGCCGTTTGCCGACCGCACCGGCAGCGGTGCCCACTACAACATGTCGCTGGCGGACATCAAAACCGGCGAGAACCTGTTCGAGCCAAACGGTGACGACCTGCACAGTTGCGGCATCAGCAAGATCGCCTATCACTTCATCGCCGGCGTGCTGAAACACGGTGCGGCCATCAGCGCCGTCATTGCCCCCACGGTCAACAGCTACAAACGCCTGGTGCGCCAGGGCAGTATGTCTGGCTCCACCTGGGCGCCGGTGTTCATGTGCTACGGCTCCAACAACCGCACCAACATGATCCGCATCCCCGGCGTCGGCGGCCGCATCGAATGCCGCGCGGCCGACATTGCCTGCAACCCCTACCTTGGCAGCGCCCTGATCCTCGCCGCCGGCCTGGAAGGCATCCGCGAAGGCCTGGACGCCGGCGCCCCGCACCACGAGAACATGTACAACTACAGCGATGCTGAAATTACCGAACAGGGCATCGAGTACCTGCCCCGGAATCTGGGTGAGGCGGTGGAGGCTTTCGAAGCAGATCCTTTGGCCAAAGAAGTCTTTGGCGAGGCGATGTTCAAGAGCTTTGTCGATTACAAGAAAGGGGAGTGGGAGAGCTACCAGAACCACGTGTCTGAGTGGGAGGTGAAGCGGTACCTCAAAATGTTCTGAGCATGTTAGCTTGACGACCGCGCCGGCAAGCGGGAAGGGGTTCAGGGACACGCTGTGAATACGTCCCTGTACGCTCGACAAAAACATCCATGTTTTTGACGGTCCCTGAACCCCTTCCCGCTCACCAGCGCTACTTCATGCATTGCTGTTCTGCGGCTCACGCCCGTTCGGTATTAAGGCTTACCGAGTAGCGTCCAGAACTGCCGTTGGAAAAACGGCATTTCTTTTTTCAGGGAAAACAACTTGGGCGCGAACAGCCAGGTCTGGGTAATCCCCATCAGATAGGTGTAACACAGCAAGCCCAGTTCCTTCGGATCCTCCTGCGTCGAGATCATCCCATCCTCAATGGCCCGCCCGACCAGATCCTGAAACATCCCGATAATCGACTTGGTCAACGCCCGCTCACGTTTAAGCGTGCGGCTCATGGCATCGGTCAGCTCGGTCTTGTTCAACAGAATCTCAAACGACTGCCGATACTGCCGGTTGTTGGCCAACAGGCTCAGCCATTGCTCGATAAACCGGTCCATTGCCTCAATCGGCGTATCCCGCATCGCCGCACACTCGGCAACCAGCACCTCGAGCGGTTCCTGGGAATAGCCCAGCACCGCCTCGTACAGGTCGTCCTTGTTCTGAAAATGCCAGTAAATCGGCCCGCGACTGCAACCGGCTTCCTTGGCGATACGGCTCAGGGTTGTCAGGGAGTAACCGTCCCGGCTGAACAGGGTGAGTGCGGCTTCGAGAACGGTTTGGCGGGTTTTCTCCGCATCTTCCTTGGTACGACGCATGTGTGGTTTTTCTCTCCGGCTTACTCGGAAGTTTAGGGGTGGTGTCGGTTGGGCTCTCCAAAACTGTGCGGAGCCAGGGATGGCGGAGCCCAAGCGTCACATGGATGTGCCGAAGGAGCGTGTTTTGGAGAGCCCAACCGACACCAACCCTACTCGAAAGCCAACAAAAAAGGGCACGAGTAATCGTGCCCTCGGCTGCCTTTTAAGGCAAGCAATGACGGATTCAGATCTCGCCATCCGCCGCCATCTGCATGTAGCTGTCGTTAAACCGCAACTTCACATTGCTGGAATCGCCCATAATCGAACCATCCGGAAACTCGATGCCGACAAAATCCGGACTCATCGCCCCCTGGCCCAGCAAGCCCTTATCAAACGAGAACTCACGAACGCTATCCATCGCCTCCCGGGCCTCGTCGCTGCGAATAAACTCAACCGAATTCTCCGGCTTCCAGAACATCTTCATACCCGCCAGTTGCGCCTCGTAACCGGCCTGATCGGTCCCGGAAATCTCGCCCAGAAACGCCCGTGCCTCCTGACCTTGCTCAGAGTCAGACGCCAGAATGCTCATAGTCTCATACCAGGCACCTACCATCGCCTTGCCCAGCTTCGGGTTATCCTCCAGGGTCTTGGTGTTTACCAACGTCAGATCCTTGATGTGCCCCGGAATCTGGCTGGAATCGAATAACGGCGTGGCGCCGGGATAATTGGCCACCTCGGTCAGCAGCGGGTTCCAGGTAGCCACATGGCGCACATCGTTGGTCTGGAAGGCCGATACCAGATCGGCATCCGAGATATTCACCACCCGGATGTCACGCTCTTCCAGCCCGACTGTATCCAGAGCCCGCACCAGCAGGTAATGGGACACCGACAACTCCACCAGGTGCACCGTTTCGCCCTTCAACTCCTCGATGCTTTTGGCGTCTTTGGATACCAGGCCGTCATTGGCGTTGGAATAGTCGCCTACGATCAGTGCGGTGGTATCGATGCCGGACGCGGCAGGAATCGACAGGCCATCCATACTGGTGGCTACCACGGCATCAAACTGACCGGCGGTGAACTGGTTGATGGACTCGATGTAGTCGTTCACCTGCACGATATCCACCTCGATATCGTACTTGTCTGCCCACTTCTTCATGATTCCGAAGTCTTCGGCGTACTGCCAGGGCACCCAGCCGGCGTAGATGGTCCAGGCGATGCTGAAGGAATCCTTTTCCTGGGCCAGGGCACCCATAGACAGGGAGGCGGTCATCAGACCGGCCGCAAGACGTTTTGTAAAAGCACGTGTTTTCATGGTGTCTCTCCTCGGGTCATGCCCGTGTTTTCGGGTTCGAAATTATGTCGGTTTGTCTCGTTTCCTGATTACTCGGTAACCTCTTCCACGATCACCACGGGGGTTCCCGGGGCGACCGCCTGGCCCGGCTCTCGCCGCACTTCAATGACCTTGCCGGCAATCGGGCTCAGCAGTTCAATCTCCATCTTCATGGACTCCACCACCGCCACTGGGCGTTGTGCCGCAATCATGTCTCCCGGTTTGACCAGACACTCCCAGACATTGCCCGCGATGTGGCTCTCCACGGCGTGATGGCCAACTGGCAGATTGGCGATGTCGTCTTCCCCGGTTTCCTCGATGGGCGCCTCGGAGCTGAAGTTTATCTGGCCGGATTCGATCCAGCGTTGCAGTTCCTCGTCAAAGGCCTGTTTGCGCTGATCGGTGAAGGTCTGGATCTCGTCGTGGTTGTCTGCGAGGAACTGCTCGTAGTCCTTCAGGTTGAAGCGGGTGTGCTCGACCCGGATCGGATAATCCCCGTTGGGGAAGTCTTTCCGGATTTGCTGAAGTTCCTCGGCACTGACCTCATAGAAACGCACCTGGTCAAAGAAGCGGAGCAGCCAGGGTTTGCCTTCCTCGAAAAAGTCTGTGGTGCGGTATCGGTTCCACATCTGTAGGGTGCGGCCGACAAACTGGTAGCCGCCGGGGCCTTCCATGCCGTAGATGCACAGGTAGGCCCCGCCGATACCGACGGAGTTCTCTGCGGTCCAGGTACGGGCCGGGTTGTACTTGGTGGTCACCAGTCGATGGCGCGGATCAAGGGGCGTGGCCACCGGCGCACCCAGGTAAACGTCGCCCAGGCCCATCACCAGGTAGCTGGCGTCGAATACGGTCTTCTTGACCTCGTCGATGCTGTCCAGGCCATTGATGCGGCGAATGAATTCCAGGTTGCTCGGGCACCAGGGCGCATCCTTGCGCACTGACTGCATGTACTTGGCGATGGCCGTCTGGCAGGCCTCGTCATCCCAGGAAAGGGGCAGGTGCACAATTCGCGCCGGCACGTCCCACTCCGGTTGTTTTTCCAGCTCCTTTTCGGCGCGAATGAGCAGATCCAGCAGTGTGCGCTGGTTCAGTGTCTGGCTGTCGTAATGCACCTGCAGGGAACGGATGCCGGGGGTCAGTTCCAGAATGGCGTCGTGATTCTGTTCGCGCAGCCAGAGCATCAACGCGTGGGCTCGGAACCGTAGGCGGATGTCCAGTTCCATCGGGCCGTATTCCACCAGCACATAGTTGTCGCCGGCGGCCCGGTAAACCACGCCGGTTTCGTGTTCGTTGGTGCTCAGCGAGTCCAGAATCGGAGTGATTGGTTTGATGGGGGTGATGCGGGCGGTGGCGGCAGTCAGTGTGACGACCGATTCGTCCAGGGCTTCTCGCAGGGCTACCGCCTGATCCTGGCTCACCGGCACAAACTGCACCTTGTCGCCGGCTTTGAGCTGGCCCAATTTCCAGAGGTCGGCGCTGATCACCGTTGCCGGGCAGACAAAGCCGCCCAGGCTCGGGCCATCGGGCCCCAGAATCACCGGCATATCACCGGTGAAATCCACGGTGCCTACGGCGTAGGCGTTATCGTGAATGTTGGAGGGGTGCATGCCGGCCTCGCCGCCGTCGCTGCGCGCCCATTCCGGTTTCGGGCCAATCAGGCGCACGCCGGTGCGGCTGGAGTTGTAGTGAATTTCCCACTCGCTGGCGAAGAAGGTGTCGATGTCCTGACCGGTGAAATAGTCTGGAGCTCCGTGGGGGCCATAGGTAACGTGCAGCTTCCAGGTCTTGCCAATGGTCGGTTTCAGGTCGGCGGGCAGGGTGATCGGGCCGGTGGGTTCAGCGTCTGCCAGTGCCAACACATCGCCAGCCCGCAGTGCCCGGCCGCAGTGGCCTCCAAACTGACCCAGGGTAAAGGTACTGTAGGAGGTCAGGTATTGCGGGCAATCCAGCCCGCCGCGGAATAGAACATAGGCCCGTGCGCCGTCGGCGGTGGTGGCACCCAGTTTCAGAGTGGCGCCGGCGGGCACATCAATCACCTGCCAGAACTCAACCGGCTCATCGTTGAGCGTGGCGTCCATCGGCGCCCCCGTGAGGGCAATCTGGGTGGCACGATTGAAGGTAAGCACGGGGCCCTTGAGGGTAACTTCAAGCCCGGGGGCTCCTTCCGGGTTGCCCAGCAGGCGGTTACCGAGGCGGAACGAATAGCTGTCAAACGGGCCGGACGGCGGCACGCCGATTTCCCAGTAGCCGATGCGGCCGGGGTAATCCTGAATGGTGGTCAGGGTGCCACCGCTGAGCACATCCACCGTGGCTGGGCGGTATTCGAATTCGTTGAGGGTGCGGGTGAACAGGCGGCCTTCGGCAAAGCGCGGATCGTCCAGCACCTGGCGAACGTACTTCAGGTTGGTCTCAATGCCGTACAGCTGGCTATCGTCCAGGGCGCGCATCAGTGCCTGGCGGGCCGATTCGCGATCTGGCTCGTGTACGATCACTTTGGCGAGCATGGGGTCGTAAAGCGGCGACACTTCTGTACCTGGCTGAATCCAGGTGTCGATGCGCAGGCCATCTTCGTCAGACCAGGCTACGTTGGTAAGCAGGCCTGCACCGGGCTGGAAATCCTTGTTGGGGTCTTCGGCGTAGATCCGGGCCTGAATGGCGTGGCCGGACGCCGACAGGTCGCTGGCCAGTGTCGCCAGGTCGGGCAGGGTGCCGGCACCCAGTTCCACCATCCAGCGCACCAGGTCAACACCAAACACTTGCTCGGTAACACCGTGTTCCACCTGTAAGCGGGTATTCACTTCCAGAAAATAGAACTCGGTGGTGTCCGGGTCGTAGATAAACTCTACGGTGCCGGCACTACGGTAGCCGATGCTTTCGCCCAGCTGGCGGGCGGTGGCGTGCATGCGGAGGCGGACATTGTCGGTCAGCCCCGGTGCCGGGGCTTCCTCAATCACTTTCTGGTTGCGTCGCTGGGCCGAACAGTCCCGCTCGCCCAGGGCCAGCACCTGGCCCTCTCCGTCACCGAACAGCTGCACTTCAACATGGCGGGCGTGTTCCACAAACTTCTCCAGGAACACGCCGGTGTTGCTGAAGTTGTTCTGGCTCAGACGCTGCACCGACTCGAAACTCTTGCTCAGGTCTTCCGGCCCATAGCAGCGGGACATACCGATGCCACCCCCGCCAGCGGTGCTTTTCAGCATGACCGGGTAGCCGATGGTCTCGGCGGCCTGCAGGGCATCCTCCAGGTCAGTCAGCAGTCCGGTACCGGGCAGCAGCGGTACGCCGGCGCTCTCGGCCAGCGCCCGGGCAGTGTGTTTGAGGCCGAACTGTTCCATCTGCTCGGGTGTCGGGCCAAGAAACACCACGCCCTCGGCATCGCAGCGCCGGGCAAAATCGGCGTTCTCGCTGAGGAAGCCGTAACCGGGGTGAATGGCGCCGGCTCCGCTCTCGCGGATGATCGAAAACAGTTTGTCCTGATCCAGGTAGGTGGCTGCCGCGGGACCCTCGCCCAGGGAATAGGCCTCATCGGCCTGGCGCACGTGCAGCGAATCCGCATCCGCCTCGGCGTAGACCGCCACCGAGGTCATGCCCATGTCCCGCAGAGTGCGGATCACTCGGCAGGCGATGGCGCCCCGGTTGGCAATCAGAACCTTGTTGAATGTTCGGTTCAGCTCCATACCAGCACCTCGATCGGCGTCGGGTTCCAGCCGTTGCAGGGATTGTTGAGCTGAGGGCAGTTGGAGATCATCACCAGCACGTCCATCCGGGCTTCCAGTTCGATGTATTTGCCGGCGTCGGAAATGCCGTCGGCAAAGGTCAGGCCACCGTCGGCGGTCACCGGTACGTTCATGAAAAAATTGATGTTGTGGGTGATGTCCCGCTTGCTCATGCCCAGTTCCTCGTGCTCGGTGACCGCCACCAGCCAGCTGTCGCGACAGGCGTGCATGCATTTCTTCTCAAGGGCATAACGGGTGGTGTTGCTCTCTGCCGCGCAGGCACCGCCCAGGGTGTCGTGACGGCCACAGGTGTCGGCGGTGATTTCCAGCATCACGTTGTTTTCAGAGGACATCAGCTTCGAGCCGGCGGTCAGGTAAACGTTGCCCTGCTCGCGGATGGTGTCCACGGCGCTGTAGCGCTCTGTGGGGTTGTGGGCGTTGTAGAACAAGGTGTCTGCGGCCTGGTTGCCTTCCAGATCGAGAATCCGGATGGTTTCGCCAGCTTTTATCACTTTCAGAAAATACTCACCTGCCGGGACGGTTTCGCGGAAGGCGGCGTTGTCTGGGGTCAATGCACTTTGCTTGATCATGTCCGGCCTCCGTTACTGGAACAGGTGGTAAAGAGCGTTGTTGGCGAAGGCGCGGGTGGCCTCCGGCGACGAGGTCTTGCACAGGTCGGCATCCGTCACCGGAGCCGCTTTAAACAGCTGATAGCGCACCGGGTTGCGTGGATACTCCGTGGCAGGGTTCATCGGGTGCGGGCAGGTGTGCAAAACCACCAAGGTATCCATCTCAAAGCGCAGATCGATGGTGGCACCGGCGTGGGAGTGGTTCTCGGAAAAGGCCATGTTGCCGTCGTCATCGGTTTTTACCTTGCTGAACCAGTTCAGGTTGGCGGTCAGGTCTTTCTTGCCCAGGCCATACTTGGCCAGTTCGTTGAGGAAGCTGGTGACGCCGTTGCGATGGTAGTGGTTGTGGGCTTCCTGATAGGTCTTCCTGCCCCAGCGCTGTTCCACCAGGTCGGCATGACAGGTGCCGGCCACGGTGTCGTGCCAGCCCAGGTCATCACGGATGATGGAGGCGAACACCCGGCCCATGTCCGAGAGCAGAACATGGCCTTTGGTGAGCAGGAAGGTGTGCTGGTTCTTCAGGGTGTCGGGCATGTTGTAACGCTCGAGGGGATTCTCGGGGTTGTACATCAACATGCCGACGTTGGCGCCGCCGGTTTCGTCAATCAGCCGTAGCACATGGCCTCGGCGCATGATGAATGACCAGTGGGATCCGCCGGGAATCAGATCATCGTAGAGGGGGGCTGCTGTTTCGAGCATAACCTTTTCCTTCTGGGTCGGGTGTCAAAAAACGAGAGACGTCAGTCACTGAACGATTCTCCCGGGCTTTTGTCCCGCCGTGTAACCTTGGAAAAGGTCGTCAACTCTCGGACCAGGCGTCTGCGCGACTAACCGGCAGACCGGAACCCTAGTTGACCATTGGTCAGATTGTTGCGCTTCGATGGTGGCTTCAATCACCGACTTCTCGTTGCGTGAAAAGATCATTGCAGAGTTTGTGCCAAAACCTAACTGTCCGTTTTTATTGGTTGTTTTGCTTGCGTTCAGAAGCGGCGTGAATCGCTATCGTGCATCTGCCCTGTTTTGGTGCGGGGTCACCTACTACCAAGGAACGAGTTTTTCGCCCCCAACGACGCATTCACGGAATCCGGCATGGGGTCTACATTGAATGAGTAAACGCGAAAGGCCGCGTTGCCATGCGACAAACACAACAAAGAGGTCGATATCATGATCTACGCACAACCAGGAAAGGACGGCTCCGTTGTTTCTTTTAAATCCCGCTATGAGAACTACATTGGCGGTGAATGGGTAGCGCCGGTTAAGGGCCAGTATTTTGAGAACATAACGCCGGTGACCGGCGAAGCTTTCTGTGAGATTCCGCGCTCGACCGCTGAAGACATCGAGCTGGCGCTGGACGCCGCCCACAAAGCAGCGCCGGCCTGGGGCAAGACGTCTCCCACCGAGCGTTCCAACATCCTGCTGAAAATTGCTGACCGCATTGAAGCCAATCTCGAGAAGCTCGCGGTTGCCGAGACCTGGGACAACGGCAAGGCCGTTCGCGAAACCCTGAACGCCGATATTCCCCTGGCGGCGGACCACTTCCGTTACTTCGCCGGCTGCCTGCGTGCCCAGGAAGGCCATATGGGCGAAATCGACCACAACACCGTGGCCTATCATTTCCACGAGCCGCTGGGTGTGGTTGGCCAGATTATCCCCTGGAACTTCCCGCTGCTGATGGCGGCCTGGAAGCTGGGCCCGTGCCTGGCGGCCGGTAACTGCACGGTGCTGAAGCCCGCCGAGCAGACCCCTGCCAGCATTCTGGTACTGATGGAAATCATCGGCGACCTGCTGCCGCCGGGCGTGCTCAACATTGTTAACGGCTACGGTATTGAAGCCGGCCAGGCTCTGGCCACCAGCAAGCGCATTGCCAAGATCGCCTTTACCGGCTCCACCCCGGTGGGCTCCCACATCCTCAAGTGCGCGGCTGAAAACATTATCCCGTCTACCGTTGAGCTGGGTGGCAAGTCACCGAACATTTACTTCTCTGACGTGATGAAGGCTGAGCCGGAGTTCATCGACAAGTGCGTGGAAGGTCTGGTGCTGGCGTTCTTCAACCAGGGCGAAGTCTGCACCTGCCCGTCACGGGCGCTGGTTCAGGAAGACATGTTCGAAGAATTTATGCAGAAAGTGGTTGAGCGCACCAAGGCCATCAAGCGTGGCAACCCGCTGGATACCGACGTTCAGGTGGGTGCCCAGGCGTCCAAGGAACAGTTCGACAAGATCATGTCGTACATGGAGATTGGCCGTCAGGAAGGCGCGGTTGTGCTGACCGGTGGTGACCGTGAGCATCTGGAAGGTGAATTCAACAACGGCTTCTACATCCAGCCGACCCTGTTCAAGGGCGACAACAAGATGCGTGTGTTCCAGGAAGAAATCTTCGGCCCGGTGGTGGGTGTCACCACCTTCAAGACTGAGGAAGAAGCCTTGGCCATCGCCAACGACACCGAGTTTGGCCTGGGTGCCGGCGTCTGGACCCGCGACACTAATCTTGCTTACCGGATGGGCCGCAACATTCAGGCCGGTCGGGTATGGATGAATTGTTACCACGCGTACCCGGCCCATGCCGCGTTCGGTGGTTACAAGAAGTCCGGTGTTGGCCGTGAAACCCACAAGATGGCGCTGGAGCATTACCAGCAGACCAAGTGCATGTTGACCAGCTATGACACCAACCCGCTCGGGTTCTTCTGATCTGCAAGTGGCAGTTGGGGCCCATCCACACGGGCCCCGTTTCGTGTGACCGCACAGGGACGGTGCACATTGTTGGCCTGGCATTTGTCAGGTAGCTCCTTCGCGGAGCGCGGGATCTTTCTGCACTCTCCTTAGGCCCTTCCCAGGGCCTTTTTTATGGTTCATCGCGCTTTACCGGGAAATGCTGCTTTTATCTTCAGAAAGAAGTAGTCGTTATCCCGGTAGCCGTAGGCCACCCGCTTGATCACCTTGATCTTGTTGTTCATTCCCTCCAACACACTGGTGTTCAACCGGTAGACCGCGCTGGCGATAATGCCGTCGACGTAGCCCTTGAGGCGCCTGGCAAACTGCTGCACGGGGGCCAGCCCACTACTCATAGCCAGATTTAGCCAGTCTTGCCAGCGTTGTCTGGCATCGGCCTCTGAGGGAGCGTACCAGAGCTCTTTGAGCTGGTCTTTCAGGACGTAGACAGTCATCAGGGGCTGGTTGGCTTGCAGCAGTTCTTCGAGCTTCAGAGCCTGCTCGTCCTTGAGGTTGCCTCGGTTTCTGAGCAACAGCCAGCGACTTCGTTTCACTACTTTGCGAGCCGGCTTGTCGTGTCGAAGCTGATTGGCCTGATCGACCCGGACACGGTCAATCACTTCCCGTCCGAACTTTGCTACAACGTGGAACAGGTCATAGACCACCCGTGCTTGTGGGCAGTGGTGCTGAACTTCCAGGTCCATGGCGGTATTCATATCCATCGCCACGGCTTCGATCTGGCCACAGGTTTCCGGCCCCAGCCATTCAAAGAAGGGGCGTACCGCTGCTCGACTGCGGCCTTCTCCAACCCAGAGGACTTGTTGAGTATCCGCATCAATCGCCACGGTGGCGTAGCGGTGTCCCTTGAACAAGGCGAACTCATCCATGATCAGTCGACGAATCCGGCGTTTATCTGGCTCAGTCACTTCTCGTTTGAGGCGCCGATGGTCGATGGCCTTGACCGTATGCCAATGCAACCCTAGCAGCGTTGCCACATGTTGGATCGGCATCAGTCGTACCAGGGATTCAATCCAACTGACCATGCCTGCCGTCAGACGCTGTCGCCCTGGTAACCAGCGAATCTGTTCAAGCTTGGGGCCACAGGTCGTACAACGAACTCGGCGAACTGGCACGTCCAGCCAGACGCGGTATTGGAACAGGTCGCGTTCTCGGACTCGTCGGGTGCTGATGTCATGGATGGCAAGCGTGTGCTGATTACAACCACTGCAGCATGGCAAGTAATCGTCGGCAGGTTGCAGTCGGATGAGCAGAGATTGAGCGTCAATCTGGGCATACGATTCTATCGTGAATCCTTCCCAGAACAGGGCAAGAGGATTAGCATTCATAGGGACGGCGGTGAGTCGGTCAGGTTTGTTGTTTTGGCGAACTCAAAACTAACCGGTTTGACCGCCGTCTCCTACTTTTTCACGCTAACCCGCGATGAACCTTTTTTATTCCTCTATTTTTACAGCCGTTTACGCTACAGTGAGGGCGACTTCGTAAATTGTTTTCTGGCTGAGGCAGAGTGCCGGTGCTCCGGCGTTTACCTTGGCACCTGATTCGAGGAGGGCATATGTTCAAAGGTATTCTGATCGAAGGCAGCCGGGGCGACCAGCAGGTGTCCCTGAAGTCCATAGATGAAGCGCAGTTACCGGAAGGCGATGTGACTGTGGATGTGGCATACAGCACCCTGAACTACAAGGACGCTCTGGCCATTACCGGTCGTGCGCCCATTGCCAAGACCTATCCGATGGTGCCGGGCATCGATCTGGCCGGTGTGGTGACGGAATCGTCCAATCCCGACTTCAAGGCCGGAGACGAAGTGGTCCTGAACGGCTGGGGTGTGGGTGAGAAGCACTGGGGTGGTCTGGCCCAGAAGGCTCGACTCTCTGGTGACTGGTTGATCCCGCTGCAGGCTCCGTTCACGGCTCGTCAGGCCATGGCCATTGGTACGGCCGGTTACACCGCCATGCTGTGTGTCATCGCTCTGGAGAAGCATGGCGTGAAGCCGGAGTCTGGCGACATTCTGGTGACCGGCGCCACCGGTGGTGTTGGCAGTGTGGCAGTCGCCATTCTGGCCAAGCTGGGTTACTCCGTGACCGCTGTGACTGGCCGGAAGGAAGAAGAAGCCTATCTGAAGTCGCTGGGCGCCAAACAGATAATGGATCGCGCTGACCTGAGTGAGCCCGGAAAACCCCTGGCCCGCGAAACCTGGGCTGGCGCGGTGGATGTGGCTGGCGGCCAGGTGCTGGCCAATGTCTGTGCCGGCATGAAATACCACGGTGTGGTCGCCGCCTGCGGCCTGGCCGCCGGTATGGATTTCCCGTCCACCGTCGCCCCGTTCATTCTGCGTGGCGTGACTCTGTGTGGTATCGACAGTGTGATGGCCCCGAAAGCAGACCGCCTTTACGCGTGGAAACGATTGGCCGAGGACCTGTCCCCGGAGCTGCTCGACAGCATGATCACCGAAGTCGCCTTCGATGATGCCATTGATGCGGCCAGCCGTCTCATGGACGGCAAGATCCGCGGCCGTATCGTTATCCCCGTAGCTGGCTGAATCAGGCCCCGGCGGCGTCCGTGGCCAGAATCCGTGCCTGCTTTTGTTGCTGCTTGTTGCGGACAATAGCATCCACGCACTGATTCTGGTCGCGGAGAATCACCACGCACTCCAGGCACTGGATACACTCGTCGTAATCAATCCGGCCATCCTTGCGAATGGCATTGATGCCACAGGCATTCTTGCAGTGCTGGCAGGGCTGGCCGCAACGGTCAACCCGCTCCAGCCAGCTGAAGATCCGGAATTTGCCAAGCACCGCCAGGCCGGCCCCCAGGGGGCACAGGTAGCGGCAGTAGAATTTGTGGATAAACATGCCCACCGCCAGCAGGGCCACGGCGTAAACCACAAACGGCCAGTAACGCACGAAGAACAATGTAATGCTGGTTTTGAAGGGTTCCACTTCAGACAGCTGTTCCGCCAGCGTCAGCGAATAAAACGATGCAATAACGATGGCCAGCAGCACCGGGTATTTGATCAGGATGAGCTTCCGGTGCCAGCGCTCCGGTACCTTGATTTGCCGGAAACGGAGTTTCTGGCCCAGCCAGGCGGCCATCTCCTGCAGCACGCCAAACGGGCACAGCCAACCGCAGAACACCCCCCGGCCCCAGATGAACAGGGTGACGAACGTGTACGTCCATAGGATGAAAATCACCGGGTCCAGCAGGAACATGTTCAGGCTGAAACCATCCCTGATGGCCAGCAGCAAGGTGTAGATATTCACCACCGACAACTGGCCCTGGGCGTAGAAGCCGATAAAGAACAGGGTGAAGAACAGGAAGCCCCAGCGAAACCGATGAACCAGCTTCGGGTGTCGGGTCAGGGTTTTCTGGCGGGCGAAGAAAATCGTCAGCAGAGTGAGGCTCAGCACCAGCAAGGTAATTTGCCACCAGCGCTCTTTCCACAGCCCCACCCACATCGGTTCCCGGGTCTGGTCCGGCCCGGCGGCAATGTCTACCGTCTCAAACAGTTCCTCCGGGAAAGCAACGGGCAGCTCGAAACGGGCGGTGTCCACCACCAGGTGGTTGCGGGCCAACACGGTATTGAGAGTCAGTGTGGATTCGACCCCGGGGTTAAAACCGGCGTTGCCACCGACCCGGAACAGGTTAACCGCCGTCATCTCCGGCACACCGGCAGCGGCGAAGCTCTGGCCGGTTTCCAGCCAGTTCAGGTCTCGCATCTCGACAGACAGCTGATTCTGGCTCAGACCAAACCGGTCCGGAGTGCTGCCCGGCACAAAGTCCGCGCCAATGTGGGGGTAACGGCCCCGAGACATCACCAACATCACCTTGCCGTTGTCGCCAAGGCGCTCCCTGAAGGCCTGGTATCGATCGTCGCCCAGCAGGTTGCGACCGACCATGGGGGAGTTCATATAAGCCAGGTAGAGTTCCGAGAAAGCCTCGCCAGGATCGGGCTCAAGGTTGCCAGGATAGTCCGACAGCGGTCGGCCCAATTGCTGTTCCACATCCGCGGCCGTTACCTCGATGCGGGTGACGTAACCCCGCTCCAGCAGTTGCTCCCAGGTGAGCGGTTCGAACAGGTCCTGGCGGGCCCGGGTGGGTGCAGCCTGGGCGAAGCCCTCGAGCTTGTTGCGGGCCACCTGCAAGGCCGAGGAGAGCACCGAATCGTTGATGATCAGAACCGACACCGTGGCCTTGCTGACGCCATCAAAGTACACCACATTGCCGGAGGAAGTCCGGCCCGAACGGCCCGAGGAACTCACCACAATCTGCTCCGTCAGTGCGCGCCCCTCGTACTGATCGACAAATTCGTAGAGTGATTCCTCCCCCAGGCCATGAAGGAATACCGGCTCGTGGTGATGCAGTACCCGCACGCCGGTGAACCGGCCCCGTGTATCCAGGCCGATCATCATGGTAATCGGCTTGCCGGCAAAGCCCGGAAGTTTGCTGAAGTCTGTTGAAACGTAGGCGTAACCCAGCAGTTCCTGGAGCTGGTAAACCGGATACACCGGGAAATCCGCCAGTTGCTCTTCGATAACGGTGGCCGAGGGAAACAGATCCTGGATGATCTGCCGGGTGTCGTCGGAAAGTTCTGCCCGCAAGGGCGTTGCAGCCAGACAACAAAGCAGTAGCGAGAGCAGAAAGCGCCCGGCCATGGTGGTCTCCTGAAGTTATTATTGTCCTTCTCCCATGCTAGGCCGCTGGGGGTTGGGCTCAATTCAACCTCGGGGGCAAACGATTGCTACTTTCAGCCGGCGGAAAACAGTTCCAAAGTACCATATGGGGTGCCAGCGTCTGTGATTACGATGATTGTGTGCATCTGGCAAACGCCCGTTCGCACCACCATGCAACGCACTAATAATCACGACAAGAGGTGAGCATCATGTGGACCAAGCCTGCTTATGAAGACCTGCGGATCGGTTTTGAAGTAACCATGTACTTCGCCAACCGGTGAGCCCTGGCCGGCCAGCCCTTTGGCTGGTCGTTCCCGCTCGGGAGATCTGCTGATGCACCTGCACATTCTGGGGTCGGCCGCTGGCGGCGGGTTCCCTCAATGGAACTGCAACTGTCGAAACTGTGCCGGCTTCCGCGCCGGAACGCTGAATGCTCATGCCCGCACCCAGTCGTCGATTGCCATCTCTGAGGATGGCGAACGCTGGATTCTGTTCAATGCCTCTCCGGATATTCGTGCTCAACTCGCTGCTTTTCCTGCCATGCAGCCGGCGCGGGCGCTCCGGGATACGGGCATCGCCGCGGTTGTCTTGATGGATAGCCAGGTTGACCACACCACGGGGCTTCTGTCTCTGCGTGAGGGGTTACCGATGGATGTCTGGTGTACTCGCCAGGTGCACGACGACCTGAGTTCCGGGTTTCCGTTGTTCACAATGCTTAGCCACTGGAATGGCGGGCTTAACTGGCGCGAGATTCCGGCCGATGAGCAGCAACCATTCAGTCTGCCCTGCGCGCCCTCCCTTGAATTGACGGCCATTCCCTTGCTCAGTAACGCCCCGCCATACTCCCCGCGCCGGGATAATCCCCATCCGGGTGACAACATCGGTCTTTTCATTCGAGATACCCGCACCGGGCAGACCGTGCTCTATGCGCCCGGCCTGGGGCAACCCGATGCCCGCATTCGCGGCTGGATGCAGCGGGCGGATTTGCTTCTGGTAGATGGCACCGTCTGGCACGACGACGAGATGATCCGTCAGGAAGTGGGCACCAAAACCGGCCAGGCCATGGGGCATCTCGCCCAGTCCGGCGCCGGTGGCATGATCGAGTTACTGGACAGCATGCCGGCCCAGCGCAAGGTGCTGATCCACATCAACAACACCAATCCGATTCTCGACGAAGACTCGCCGGAACGGGCAGAGCTCACGGCCCATGGCATCGAAGTCGCCCGGGACGGAATGCATTTTGAACTGACGGGGCAACCATGAACGCCAAAGCCAACACCGCCATGAACCGGCAGGATTTCGAACAGGCCCTCAGAGATAAAGGCGCCTACTACCATATTCACCACCCTTATCATCGAGCCATGTACAGCGGCCGGTGCACGCCGGAACAGATTCGTGGGTGGGTCGCCAACCGATACTACTACCAGGTGCGGATTCCACAGAAGGATGCCGCCATCATGTCGAACTGCCCGGATGCTGGGGTTCGGCGGTTGTGGCTGCAGCGCATTCTGGACCACGATGGTCACGAAGGGGATGTGGGTGGTATCGAGGCCTGGCTGACGCTCGCCGAAGCCGTGGGGCTGAGCCGGGAAGAGGTGATCGACGAACGCCACGTACTCCCCGGTGTCCGGTTTGCTGTGGATGCCTATTTCAACTTTGCGCGCCGGGCAACCTGGCAAGAGGCGGCCTGCTCGTCACTGACCGAGCTTTTTGCGCCGGAAATCCACCAGTCGCGGCTCGACAGCTGGCCACAGCATTACCCGTGGATTGAAGAGAATGGCTACCGCTATTTCCGTAAACGTCTATCGGAGGCCAGACGGGACGTGGAGCACGGCCTGGCCATTACCCTGGACCATTTTGTCACCGAGGCTCAGCAACAAAGGGCGTTCGAGATTCTGCAATTCAAGCTGGACATTCTCTGGTCGTTGCTGGATGCCCTGACCATGGCTTACGTTCACCAGACACCGCCATACCATACGGTCACCGATCAGCCGGTCTGGCATCGGGGCCTGTAAGGAGCGTTACCATGACTTTGGAGAAAACGCCCAAACTCCGCCGTGGTTTCCGGTTCCAGTGGGAGCCGGTGCAACAAAGCCATGTGTTGCTGTACCCGGAGGGTATGGTCAAGCTCAACGGCAGCGCCGGTGCCATCCTGGCGGAAGTGGACGGGGTTCGCCCGGTACACCAAATTATCCACTCCCTGGAACAGCAGTTCCCGGAGGCCGGCCCGCTGGCGGCCGATGTGGAAGCGTTTCTGGCAGACGCGGTTCAGCAACAGTGGATTGAGTGGTCATGACGGCGGCCGCAGAAGCACGGGTAGGGCCGCCGCTGTGGTTGCTGGCGGAGCTCACCTATCGCTGCCCGCTGCAATGCCCCTATTGCTCCAACCCGTTGGACTACGCCAGCCAGCAACAGGAACTGTCCACGGAGCAATGGCTGGATGTGTTGCGCCAGGGGCGAGCCATGGGGGCGGCCCAACTGGGCTTCTCCGGCGGCGAGCCGCTGGTGCGCCAGGACCTGCCGGAGCTGATTGCCGGGGCCCGGGATCTGGGGTATTACACCAATCTGATTACCTCCGGCATCGGGCTGACTGAAGCAAAAGTGCAGGCGTTTGCCGAGGCGGGGCTGGACCACATTCAGGTCAGCTTTCAGGCCTCAGACCCGGAACTCAACAACGCCGTGGCCGGTTCCCGCAAAGCCTTCGAACAGAAGCTGGCCATGGCCCGGGCGGTCAAGGCGGCCGGCTACCCGATGGTGCTCAACTTTGTGATCCACCGTCATAACATTCACCAGATGAACGACATTCTGGCCCTGTGTGAAAACCTGGATGCCGATTACGTGGAGTTGGCCACCTGCCAGTACTATGGCTGGGCATTTAAAAATCGGGAAGGACTGATGCCCTCCAAAGCCCAACTGGTTCAGGCAGAACATGAGGTGAATTGCTACCGGGACGATCTCCGTAGCCGTGATCGCGCCATGAAAGTGATCTTCGTCACCCCGGACTACTACGAGGAGCGCCCGAAGGCCTGCATGAATGGCTGGGGCAACCTGTTCCTGACCGTGGCACCCGATGGCACCGCCTTGCCTTGCCACAGCGCCCGCCTGTTACCCATCGATTTTCCCAACGTGCAAACCAAGTCCCTGAACGACATCTGGTATCACAGCCCCGGCTTCAACCATTACCGTGGTGACAGCTGGATGCCAGAACCCTGTCGATCCTGTGATGAAAAAGACAAGGATTTTGGCGGCTGTCGGTGCCAGGCTTATCTGCTGACCGGTAATGCCGATAACGCCGATCCGGTCTGCTCCAAATCGCCCCATAACGATCGGATTCTGGCCGCCCGCACCGCTGCGGATCACGCTACAGCGGGGTTGGACGACCTTATCTACCGCAATGCCCGGAATTCCAAGTTACTCTACCGTGGCTGAGCCGATTTCGGCGCATGCTGCCTGCGCCGGTTTTTCCCAGTATGCGCAGCTGAGAGTGTGCGGCGATAGCATTTTCTGGCTTGCGTCTGAGCCGGAAACCGGTTCTGTTGCCCTTTGGCAGGCGGACAACTCCGGCATCTGTCGGGTCAACACCGGCCCGGGCAGTATCCGAAGTCGCCTCAACGGCTACGGTGGTGGTGCCTATGCGGTACTGCCGGGGCGAGTGGTCTGGGTAGCGGAGGATCAGCGCGTCTGGCAGCTCAACCGAGTGACAGGTAGACGAACCTTATTGGTGCCGGAGGTTGACGCTACCTGGGGAGGCTTGGTGGCAGACCCGCAACATGAGCGGGTGTTGGCGGTGCGTGAACGGCATGAACAGCAGGCGTTGATGGCCCTGGAAGCTACGGGGCAAGTCCGGGTGTTGCACCAGGGGCTGGACTTCTACGGCGCGCCGGCGGTCAGCCAGGACGGTTCCCGCGTGGCTTGGTGCAGCTGGCAACTGCCGGATATGCCCTGGTTGCAGTCAACGCTCTGGCAGGCAACGGTCACGGCTGACGGTGATGTTGCAGGTGCGTCAGGGCAGTCCCCGCCGGTTTCTGGTTCGGTTCAGCAACCGCAGTTTGTCGGTGAGCATCTGTGGGTCATATCCGACCATGAGGGCTGGTGGCAGCCCTGGCGGGTAACGCGCCGGGATGGCCGCGACCAGTGGCTGAAAAGCACGGCGCCCATGCTCGATCATGCCAACGCGCCCTGGCAACTGGGTGAGCGGCATAGTTGCCCGTTGCGTGAGGGTGGTTGGGCCAGAGTGCAATACCGTCAGGGTATCGGTGAACTTTGGCTGGAGCGGGCCGGCCAGTGTCAGAGAGTGGCTGAGGGCTGGACGGATTTCCGGGATCTGAGTCCGTCAGCCGATGGCCTTGTGTGCATAGGGCGGGCTGCCGACCGGCACGATGCGGTTCTGAAGGTGTGTGCGGACTCCGGCTCGGCAACCATCCTGGCTGGCGGACAAGTGCCGGATCGCTCAATCATGGCGCCGGTGGCCCCCGTCGCTTTTGTAGTGGATGCGGAAGCGCCCGACACTCTCCCCGTTCAAGGGTTTCTATATCCTCCCATATCCGCATCCGCCGCGGCACCACCGGTCATCCTGATCGCCCACGGTGGGCCAACGTCAGCCGCCTATGCGGTCTACAACCCCCAGGTTCAGTTCTGGTGTCAGCGGGGCTTTGCCGTTGCGGAGGTGAATTACACCGGCAGCACCGGTGCTGGCCGGGATTTCCGCCTTCGTCTGGCCGGCCGGTGGGGCGAAGCGGATGCACGGGACATGGTGCGCTGCGCCGATTACCTGGCGGCACAAGGGCTGGTCTGCGCCGACAACGTGTTCATTCAGGGCCGAAGCTCCGGGGGTTTTACTGCACTGATGGCGGCGGTGCAGACTGACCGCTTCAAAGCCGTTGGCAGCCTGTTTGGCGTGACCGATCCATTGCGGCTTCGTGCTGCAACCCATCGGTTTGAATCCGGTTACCTGGACTGGCTGCTGGGGAATCCTCAGTCCAATCGTGCCCGCTGGCAGGCACGTACTCCGGCCCTGCAGGCTGACCAAATAAGCTGCCCTGCTATTTTTTTTCAGGGTGGGAAAGATGCCGTCGTGGTGCCTGAGCAGACCCGGCGGATGGTGGCCGCGCTTCAGGACCGGGGCCAACCGGTGGAATTGCACTGGTATGAGGATGAAGGCCACGGGTTTCAGAGGGCAGAAAATCAGGCGCACATGCTCGAATCGCTGTACCGGTTTTATGGAAGCCTGGTCCCAGACAACCCTATGATACGCCAAAAGGACAATGAACCAGCGCACAAACTGAGTTAAACTCTCAACTATTCCTATAACAACAAAACGGTTGTCCCTGAGCGTCATGAGCTACGATATTTCCGCGCTGCGCAAGTTTGTCTCTCCCGAGATTGTCTTCGGTGCCGGGTCCCGCCGGTCGGTGGCTAACTTTGCCAGTAATTTTGGTGCCCGCCATGTGTTCCTGGTGTCTGATCCTGGTGTCGCCGCCGCCGGATGGGTTGCAGAAGTTGAAACCCTGCTGGTTGAGGCGGGGTTGCGCTGTACCACGTTTACAGCGGTGTCGCCCAATCCCAAAGTAGATGAGGTGATGGCCGGCGCCGAACTCTACCGGGCCAGCGAATGCGATGTCATCGTGGCGATCGGCGGCGGCAGCCCCATGGATTGCGCCAAGGGTATCGGCATTGTGGCCAGCCATGGCCGCAGCATCCTGGAATTTGAGGGTGTGGATACCATCCGTAATCCTTCGCCACCACTGATCCTGATTCCCACCACCGCCGGTACGTCAGCGGACGTCTCGCAGTTTGCCATCATTTCGGACCCCAACCGGCGCTTCAAGTTTTCCATCATCAGCAAAGCGGTGGTGCCGGATGTCTCGTTGATCGACCCGGAAGTAACCGAAACCATGGACGCCTACCTCACCGCCTGTACCGGGGTGGATGCCCTGGTGCACGCCATCGAGGCGTTTGTTTCTACCGGCAGCGGGCCTTTGACCGATACCCATGCTCTGGAAGCCATTCGGCTGATCAACGGCAATCTGGAAGCGCTGGTGGCAAACCCGTCAAACCCGGTGTTGCGAGAGCAGATCATGCTGGCGTCCATGCAGGCGGGGCTGGCCTTCTCCAATGCCATTCTGGGGGCTGTCCATGCGATGTCCCACAGCCTGGGCGGTTTCCTGGATCTGCCCCACGGCCTCTGCAATGCACTGCTGCTGGAGCATGTGGTGGCCTACAATTTCCCCTCCGCCGAGGACCGGTTCCGCCGGGTTGCCGAGGCCATGGCGATTGATACCCGGGGTTTGAACGGGGCACAGGTCAAGGCACGGTTGATGGCCCGCATTATTGAACTCAAGAAGACCGTTGGCCTTGAGGCGCGGCTCAAGGAGCTCGGCGTCACCACCTCTGATATTCCCTACCTTTCCGGCTATGCATTGAAGGACCCCTGCATACTGACCAACCCAAGGAAGTCGTCACTTCGGGATGTTCAGGTGGTCTATGAAGAAGCCCTCTGACTCAACCAGCACCGGTTACGACATCGGCGATCTTTTGGGGCTCAGCAGCCAGTCTGCCCGAAAAAGCTATTACCCCGCGTTGCAGGAGCGCCTGGAGGAACTGGAGCAGGAGCGCAACCGCTACAAATGGCTGTTTGAGAACGCTCTGCACGGTATCTTCCAGGCCAACCTGCGTGGTGGTTTTCTGGCCTGCAATCCCGCCATGGCCCGAATCTGCGGCTATGACAACCCGGAGCAATTGCAGAAAAAAGTGATTCGACTCAGGGAGCAGCTGTTCTGCAGCGCCGCAGAGTTCGATCAGCTTCGCCAGGAACTGCTCGACCATGGCAGCCTGAGCGCCCGCGAGACCCGTCTTCGGCGAGCAGACCAGACCCCCGTGTATGTCGCACTAACCATGCTCCGCCGGCCGGATCTTGGGCCGGAAGTGGTGGAAACCTTCGTTGCCGACATTACCGAGCGGGTGCAGGCCCGGCAGAAACTGGAGCAGCTGAATGCCGAACTGGAAAAACGCGTGGAGGAACGTACCGAGGCGCTGCAAAACGTCAATGTGGACCTGCGTTATCAGATTGAAGAGCGGGAAAAGGTTGAGCAGGAGTTGAAAGTGGCGGTGAACGCTGCCAAAGAAGCCAATCGCAGTAAAGACAAGTATCTTGCGGCTGCCAGTCATGACCTGCTGCAACCCCTGAATGCTGCCAGGCTGATGATTTCGGCCCTGCAGGACAGCCAGTTACCCGAGGCGGAAAACCGGATGGTGCATCAGGTGCACAGGGCCCTGGAAGGTGCCGAGGATTTGTTGGCCGATCTGTTGGATATTTCCAAACTTGACCAGCAGGCCATGAAGCCGGATCTGACCTGTCTCAATCTGGCTGCCATGCTGAAAGGATTGGGCGAAGAATTTGAGGCGGTGGCTACCAATGCCGGACTGCAGTTCCGGCTCCGGGTGCCACCGGTATCACTTCGGACCGACCCCCGAATGCTGGCACGGATTGTCCGTAACCTGTTGAGTAATGCCTTCCGCTATACCCGTGAGGGCGGCGTGATGCTGTCTGTCAGGCAACGTCGGGATCGGCTGGCCATTGAAATCTGGGACACCGGCGTGGGGATCGAATCCCACAAGCTGCAGGATATTTTCACCGAATTCCACCAGCTACTGCCCCAGGGCACCGGCGGTCGCCAGGGCGTCGGATTGGGACTGGCCATTGTGGAGCGCATGGTACGGGTTCTCGGTTACGGAATCCGGGTGACCTCACGGCCCGGCCGCGGTTCGAGATTTGAGGTGTCGATCCCGCTTGAACACAGGGTAAATGAGGCCTGGCGAAGCCAATCTTCAGCCGGAGGTGCCACCCACGGAAACTTTGACGGACTGGCGGTATTGGTGGTCGACAACGAGCCCGCGGTGCTTGAAAGCATGGCCGCGTTGCTCGAAGGTTGGGGTTGTGAGGTGTTTCCGGCCGACGGCGAATCCAGTGCCCTGGACATGCTGAGTGAGGGCCTGGTCCCGGACGTGATTCTGGCGGATTTCCACCTGGACAATTGCGCGACCGGTTGTGAGGCTGTCTACGCCGTTCGCCGTGCACTTGACCATGATGTTCCAGCGGCCATCATCACTGCTGACCGCAGTGATGAAGTGCGCACGCTGCTCAGGGCCCAGTATCTTCCCATCCTTAACAAACCCGTCAAGCCCAACCGTTTGCGGGCGTTGCTGGCCAGTCTTGCCGCCCCGTCAACCTGACCCCACGCGCTTGCGCTTTACGACTACACTTATTCCTGAACCAGTCCTTGATTCAGGAGACCGTCATGAGCCACACCGAGCATGCCCTTACCAACCATGAAGTCACCGTTTGCCTGGCCGGCGGAGCTGTGCTTGGCCCATTCAATGCGACCTGGAGCCAGGATGAGGGCGGGGACGTGCGGGAGCTTGTCCGCGAATACGACGCCTTCCTGCAGGGTGAGAAACAGCGCCGTTACAAATTTCATCTGCATGATACCTACACCAACACCGTCCACACACTGATTCTCAATTTTGAGCAAGTGACCGGCATTTGCGACCATGTCAGGCTAAGATCGCAGGACCGAGGGGCTTAGTGTCCCGCCTGGCAAGCAAAAAGGAGGACGCAATGAGCGAGTTCAGAACGGAAAAAGACAGCCTGGGTGACGTGAAGGTGCCCGCGAATGCCCTGTGGGGCGCGCAAACCCAACGGGCCATCGATAACTTTCCGGTCAGTGGTCAGCCGATGCCGGCCCGGTTCATTGTGGCGGTGGCGCAAATCAAGTGGGCGGCAGCCCAGGCCAACGCGTCTTTGGGGTTGCTGGATGCCCGTTTGCGGGACGCTATTGCCGAAGCCTGTGATCAACTGATCCAGGGCGAACACGCGGACCAGTTTCCGGTGGATCGGTATCAGACCGGCTCCGGCACCAGCACCAACATGAATGTGAACGAAGTGATTGCGGCCATTGCCCGGAATCAGGGTGTCGATGTCCACCCTAATGATCACGTTAATATGAGCCAGAGCTCCAACGATGTGATACCAACGGCTATACACGTCAGTTCGCTTTTGGCCGTAAAAGAGCAACTGCTGCCGGCCCTGTCGCACCTTCGGGGTGTCATTTACGAGCGGGAAGCGGAACTGAATGCCCAGGTCAAAACCGGTCGTACTCACCTGATGGACGCCATGCCGGTGACCCTGGGGCAGGAATTGCGGACCTGGCGGGAACAGCTGGCCCTGGCTGAGAAACGTCTTGAGCAGGCAATGGAGGAACTGGCGGATGTGCCCCAGGGCGGCACTGCAGTGGGCACCGGTGTGAATGCGGCGTCTGAATTCTCTGGTCAGTTCATCAAGTTCCTGCGCAGCAACACTGGCTACCCGTTCCGTTCCATGGAGCACAAGTTTGTTGGTCAAAGTGCTGTGGATGCGCCTGTCGCCCTGTCAGGCCAACTGCGGGGTGTGGCGGTGGTGCTCACCAAAATTGCCAACGATCTGCGCTGGATGAACAGCGGTCCGATTCACGGGCTGGCAGAAATCAGCCTGCCGGCATTGCAGCCTGGCAGTAGCATCATGCCGGGCAAGGTGAACCCGGTTATTCCGGAGTCGGTCGCCATGGTGGGCGCCCAGGTGATGGGGCTGGACAATGCGGTGGCCATTGCCGGCCAGTCCGGAAACTTTCAGCTCAATGTGATGCTGCCTCTGGTGGGGGGCAACCTGCTGGACATGATCGGTCTGTTAACCGGGGCCTCCGCTATCCTCGCGGACAAAGCGATGAAAGGCTTTACGGTGAACGCCGATAATCTGAATGCCGGTGTCGGGCGTAATCCGGTACTGGTGACGGCGTTGAATCCAGAGATTGGCTACACCCTGGCGGCGGATATCGCCAAGGAAGCCTACCGCACCGGTCGGCCGGTGATTGATGTGGCCGAGGAGCGCAGCGGTCTCGGCCGTCAACACCTGGAAAAACTGATGGATCCGCTCAAGCTCACCCGTGGCGGGTTGACCTGAGCGGGCAAGACCGGAGGAGTCATTCTTGCTGCTGTCCCTGGAGCTGTTTGTCATGCTGGTTCTGGCCAATGGCTCGCCGGTGGTCGTGGCCAGGCTGTTGCATCAGACCGGCAACCGGCCTGTGGATGGCGGTCGGGTTTGGCGGGATGGTCGCCCGGTGCTAGGCCCCAGCAAGACCTGGCGAGGGTTGGTCGCGGGCACGGTGTCTTGTCTGCTGTTTTCGGCCTGGGTTGGGCTGGGCTGGTTGTTTGGCGCGTTGTTCGGTTTGCTAGCCTTGCTGGGGGACCTTGTCAGCAGTTTTATCAAACGCCGGATGGGGCTAGCGTCCAGTGCCCGGGCATTATGGCTGGACCAGTTGCCCGAGGCCTTGCTGCCCATGGCCATGGCGTGGCTCTGGTTATCCTTGCCGTTGTGGGAAGCGGTTGCCGTGGCGCTGCTGTTTGCGCTCAGCAATATGCTGTTCTCTCCGGTGCTTTATCGTTTGGGTATCCGCAAACAGCCCCATTGAGGAAGCTACTCGGGCCCCCGGGACAAGGTGTGCAGGGTAACCTCCGGCGGGCAGTTCAGGCGGACATTCAGCACAGACGTGCCAGCGCCTGGCGAGGTATAGCCTTGCATGCCGTTAACCTGCCAGAAACCGCGGCCAAGCCGGCGAGGGCAGTCGGAGTCGAGGGTGACCGGAATGCCCCCGGGCAGGCAGAGCTGCCCGCCGTGGGTGTGTCCGCACAGAAACACGTCGTATCCGGCATGGGCAGCTTCCCGCCAGATCTCGGGCGTGTGGCTCAGCAGCAGGCTGATGCCGCCGGGAGGAATATCATCGCCGGCCCGGTGCAGGTTGTGAACCTTGTAGTAATGGGCATCGTCCACGCCGGACAGGTAGAGCTTGCTTGCTCCGCGGGCAATGGGTGCCATTTCGTTCATCAGCAGCCGGTAGCCCATGTCTTCAAGGGCAGGTACCATGCGCACGCTGTCGTGGTTGCCCAGTACCGCGTAGGCATCGCCCCGGATGGCCTGGCGCAGGCGGGCCATGCCCTCAAGGGCTGCGTCAATCGGCCCCCAGGTGAGCTTCCGGTAATCGCCGGTCAATACACACAGGTCATAGTCCAGAGGCGTGATCTGATCGATCACTGCATTCAGGTTCTGTTCATCCATATCAACGTGAAGGTCGGTCAGGTGCAGGATGCGAAAACCCTCGAACGCCTCGGGCAAATCGGGCAGGGTAAAAGTGTTCTGGGCAGTGGTCAGCTTGCGGCTGTTCTCCCGGGCCCGGCCAAACAAGCCAATGGCTTGCAGGCAAAACCGAATCAGCCTTGGCGCGTTGGCGACATTCTCAAGGTGGAACGAGCGACGATCGCGCCCGAACACCCGGGCCTCGGCTTCCTGTTCGATGCCCAGTCGCTGGCGGGCATGCACCGGGCCAAGCCGAAGGCTGAGTCGGTACTGGAGAAGTTCGTTCTGATCTTCTGGTGCGCGAACCCTTGCGGTCATGTGAATCGTCCTGATGCCGAGCGGAATCTTATGTTTGATTCCTTCACTCATTATGGATGGTCAGCGGGGTAGTGCAACCGGATAGACACAATGTTCATGTTTTACTGATGCACCGCAAATCCAGGAGAGACAACGAGTAATGACTGAATCCGACAAGCCGGTGCGATTAGGCAGCTGGCAGGTATTCCTGATCTTTCTGCGGCTGGGGCTGACGTCTTTTGGTGGCCCGGCAGCTCACCTGGCGTATTTCCATGATGAGTTTGTCAAGCGCCGGAAGTGGCTGTCAGACAGCGCCTACGGTGAGGTAGTGGCGCTTTGCCAGCTGTTACCGGGCCCCGCGTCCAGCCAGGTCGGGCTGACCATCGGTTTTCTGCGGGGGCATTATGGCGGTGCCATGGCGGCCTGGGTGGGTTTTACCTTGCCCTCGGTACTGGTCATGGCGCTGTTTGCCTTCGGGCTTACGCTCTGGCCGGACCTGGGTGAGGGTGGCTGGGTCAGCGGCCTGAAGCTTTTTGTGGTGGCGGTGGTGGCACAGGCCGTCTGGCAGATGGGGCAGTCGCTGTGCCCTGATCGGCCTCGCATCGTCATTGCCATGTTGGTGGCGGTTGTTCTGCTGTTGGCTGGTGCCGTGTGGATGCAGGTACTGGTTCTGGCGTTGGCAGCCGTTGCAGGAGCGGCATTGGGATTGCCCTCGCAAAATAAGCAAGAATCCTTGCAGGTGCCGTTGCAATCGCGAAAGCCGGGAATGTTTGCCCTGCTGTTTTTGGTGTTGCTGGCACTGTCCTTTGTTCCCCAGGTAACGGGATCCCTGGCCTGGATCGGTGCGGAGCTTTATCGCGCCGGCGCCCTGGTATTTGGCGGCGGTCACGTGGTGTTGCCATGGCTCCAGGAGGGCTTTGTGGTCTCCGGTAATATGTCGGCCGATACCTTCCTGGCTGGCTACGGTGTCGCGCAGGCGGTGCCGGGGCCACTGTTCAGTTTCTCTGCGTTTCTCGGGGGTGCCGAGGGCGGCATCGCGGGCGTTCTGATTGCAGTGGTTGCGGTGTTTCTGCCTGGAACCCTGTTGGTGTTCGCCGGTCTACCGTTATGGCAGTGGTTACGTGAGCACGAGAAAGCACGAGCGGCACTGACGGGCGTCAACGCCGGGGTGGTGGGCTTGCTCCTTGCAGCGCTGTACGACCCGGTCTGGACGTCGGCCATTCACGGTGCCGGCTATTTCGCTCTGGCATTGGTGTTCTGGCTGGCACTGGTCATCGTTCGGGTGCCGGTATGGCTGCTGGCACCCGCCAGTGCGCTGCTCGGAGCGGTCTTTTTGTAACACCCGTACGTATAAAAGCGTGAACTCCCCGTTTGGAATTCCGAACCAGAACCGCCACAATCGAATAAACCGAACCCACTGGAGCAATCTGATGAGTGACGCATGCAACATTCCAGGACTGACCGTGCCTCGTAGCCGGTTTCCGGCACCTGAGAAAGACCTGCACGAGCCCGCGGGTGAATCCCGGGTGGTTCTGGCTGGAGGTTGTTTCTGGTGTGTTGAAGCGGTTTTGGTGGCGATTGACGGTGTCATCCGTGCGGAATCCGGATACGCCGGCGGTGCGGCTGAAGCGGCCAACTATGAGGCTGTCTGCAGCGGGACCACCGGCCATGCGGAGGTGGTGGATGTTCACTACGACCCGGCGAAGGTCAGCTTTGGCGAATTGCTAAGAGTGTTTTTTTCGGTGGCTCACGACCCCACCCAACTGAACCGCCAGGGTAACGATATTGGGGGCCAGTATCGCTCAGCGGTGTTCTACGAAACGGATGATCAGAGGCAGGTGGCTGAGGCCTACATTCGCCAGCTTGATGCCGCCGGGGTGTATTCCGATCCGATTGTCACCCGACTGGAGCCGCTCACCGCGTTCTACCCTGCGGAGGCATACCATCAGAATTTTGCGGCCCGTAATCCCAGGCAGCCCTACATTCTGGCGGTGGCAGCACCCAAGATGGCCAAGCTGGTCAGCACCTGGCCAGACCACCTGAAACCTGAATTCAGTGACGATGATCCTGACCTGGCCTGAGGAGTTTCCCAATGACAGTATCGGCAAAAGGCTATGACCTGACCCCTCTGACGAAAGCAGAGGTTGAGGTAAGGGCAGCGGGATTGACCGCTGAGGAAAAACGGGTACTGCTGGATCACGGCACCGAGCACCCGTTCTGTGGCACCTTGCTGGATAACAAAAAAGCCGGGGTTTACCTGTGCCGGCTGTGTGATCTCCCGTTGTTCAGCTCGGACGCCAAATTTGATTCCGGAACCGGCTGGCCCAGTTTCTTTCAGCCGTTCGCCCCGGAGCATATCCGGTACATTGAAGACCACAGCCTGGGTATGAGCCGCACCGAGATCCGCTGCCCGCGCTGTGACAGCCACCTTGGGCACGTGTTCCCGGACGGCCCGGCGCCCACCGGTCAGCGGTATTGCCTGAACTCCATTGCCATGGTGTTTGAGGAACAGGAGTAACACTCAGGCACCTTCCTTGTTCTCCGTTTGGCGGTTATTCAGGGGACGATTGAGCCGCTATAATCCCTTTCTGTTGTTCCGGGCCCACGGCGCCCGTCCCATAGCGGAAAGGATGTGTGCATGAAACGATTGAACTTGAGCCCCCTGACGGAGTCTGCGACGCTGCTAAGACGTGCCGCTGTTGTATTGGGCTCGGTAGGGCTTACCGCCATCTACTCTTTGCTGGTGCTACTGAGGGCTTTGTTTGGTCGTCTGAACCGGCCGATTGTCGACAAATACTGCCGGGAGTGGTCTGCCGCGTTGTTGAAGCTGGTTCGGGCAAGCCTGACGGTGCGGGGCGAGGTTCCGGACTTCAATGACGGGCGTCGCTACATCATCATGAGTACCCATGCCAGCCACTACGATATTCCGGTGAGTTTTGTGTCTTTGCCTGGCTCCATCCGGATGCTTGCCAAAAAGGAACTGTTCCGGATTCCCCTGCTGGGGCAGGCGATGGCGGCAGCAGAGTTTCCCTCGATCGACCGGTCTAATCGTATCCGCGCCGTCCGGGACCTGGAGCGGGCAAAGCAGATGATGGAAAACGGTATTGTGCTCTGGGCGGCTCCAGAGGGCACGCGCTCCTCCGATGGCACACTGTTGCCGTTCAAGAAAGGCTGTTTTCACCTGGCACTGGATACTGAGGCGGTGATTGTGCCGGTAGCCATTCGCGGTATACATCAGGTGCTACCGGCCCGGAGCTTGCAAATCAATCTTGGTCAGCCGGTCGACGTTCGAGTCGGGACGCCCATTGAAACAGCGGGTAAAAGCAAAGAAGACCTGGCGCAGATCATGTCAGATGTACACCAGAGCCTGGAACAACTGTTGGGTGACGGAGAGCCTGAGTAACCGGGCCCTGCCTGTGTCAGCCACCTGAGCTGGCGGCCACCACGGTGTAGAAAAGGTAGCCGGTGTACGCAAAGTAAACCGTCACCAGTATTGTGCCGTCCACCCGCGAGACCAGCTTGCGCCAGCCGGTCAGGCCGAAGCCCATCAACAGCAGGCCAACGGTAAGTGCCAGCATCAGAGTCCAGTCCCGGTAAAGCACTTCCGGGTCTACGGATAATGGCTGAATGGCAGCGGCCAGGCCAACCACGGCCAGGGTGTTGAAGATGCCCGAGCCAAGGATGTTGCCCAGAATCAGATCGTGCTCATTCTTGCGCACCGCCGCGATGGCCGAGGCCAGTTCCGGTAGCGACGTGCCAATGGCTACAATGGTCAGCCCGATAATCAGATCGCTTACGCCAAGGGTCTGTGCCACGGTGACGGCTCCCCAAACCAGCAATCTGGAGCTGGCAATAAGCAGAACCAGCCCGATGATCAGCCAGATAACGGCGTGCTTTAGCGGCATGGGATGTTCGATCAGCTCGGCATCGGCAGCGTTGCCCAGTGGGTCGTCTTTGTTCTTGATGCCCTGATAGATTGACCAGCCCATCACCGCTGCAAAAACGCCCAGTAACACCCAGCCATCCAGTCGCGTTAGTTCACCATCTATTAACGGGGCACCGGCGATGAGGGTCAATACCACCAGCAGCGGCAGTTCCTTGCGGATAACCTGAGAGTGCATGGTAATAGGCGCAATAAGGGCAGTCAGGCCTACAATCAGGGCAATGTTGGTAATGTTGGAGCCATAGCCGTTGCCCAGTGCCAGCCCGGGATTGCCGTCTGCGGCAGCCATGGCAGATACCGCCAGTTCCGGTGCCGAGGTGCCGAAGCCGATAATCACCATACCAATCAGCAGTGACGGCATGCCCAGATGCTTGGCGGTGGCTGCTGCGCCCTCAACAAATTTGTCAGCACTCCAGACCAGCAAGACAAGACCGGCAAGAATGGCACCGATTGCCATCAACATAGAACAGACCTCAATCAGAATGTGGTGTAACTCCGCACCGGCCGGCGGGGTAGGTGGCGCACAAGATACCACAAGTCAAGGTTTCAGGTCAGCCCCGACGGAGATGAACTTTTTGATTCCGGCACTGATCCGCACTATCAGGAAAAGGGTATCAGACTAAAGTGGCGCTGATATTGTTAACAAAACGCGCGAAAATCGTGGCAAACCATAATAGTTAGTCCGACACACATCGATTGACAATCGCAATTTATTATTCCGGCAAAAATCGGGATAATGCGCCCAATTTCAGACCGGAGGCACACAGCAGCGCCGTCTACCTCGCGCCCCGCTGGCTTCCGACAGGCCGCTTTCGCTGATCGTGGAGTGGCAACAGGCTCAACACTAGCTAGGGTGAAAACCAATGGCCGTTAGACAGGCAGACGTAGTGCTGGTCGGTGGGGGCGTCATGAGCGCAACCCTCGGCATGATGCTCAGGCAGCTGGACCCGTCACTGGATATCGTCATGGTGGAGCGTTTAGACCACGTTGCCCATGAAAGCACAGACGGATGGAATAACGCAGGTACCGGCCACGCCGGCTACTGCGAACTCAACTACACCCCCGAAACCGACGATGGCGACGTTGAAATTGCCAGAGCTCTGCAAATCAATGCGCAGTTTGAGGTGTCGCTGCAGTTCTGGTCGTACCTGGTAGAGCAGGGCATTCTGCCAGAGCCTTCTACTTTTATTAACCGCACGCCACACCAGAGCTTTGTCTGGGGCGAGAAAGACGTCGCTTTCCTAAAGCGCCGTTACGAGCGCCTGAAAGAACACCATCTGTTTCGCGAGATGGAATATACCGAGAGCCCAGACGACCTGTCCGAGTGGATGCCGCTGGTGGTCAAGCATCGCGACCCTATGCAGCGTGTGGCGGCAACCCGTATCAAGCACGGTTCGGATGTGGATTTCGGTTCCCTCACCCGCAGCATGGTCGAATGGCTGGAAACCCAGCCCAACTTTGAGTTGATGCTCAGCAGCCCGGTGCATTACATCGATCAGCGGGACAATGGCCGCTGGAAGTTGCGGGTGAAGAACCAGAAGACCGGGGAGTTGACCAAGCTGGAGGCCGGCTTTGTGTTCCTGGGTGCCGGTGGCGGTGCGCTGCCGCTGTTGCAGAAATCCGGCATTGATGAAGCTCGCGGTTACGGCGGGTTCCCGGTCAGTGGCCAGTGGCTGGTGTGCCAGAAGCCGGATATTGTTGAGCAACATGATTCCAAGGTATACGGCAAAGCGCCCATTGGCGCACCGCCGATGTCCGTTCCGCACCTGGATACCCGGATCATCAACGGTGAACCTGCACTTCTGTTCGGGCCGTTCGCTGGTTTTACCACCCGCTTCCTGAAGCAGGGTTCGGTGTTTGATCTGTTCGGTTCCGTTCGCGCCACCAATCTTCGTCCGATGCTCTCGGTGAGCAAAAGCAATATGGATTTGACGCGTTACCTCATTGGTGAAGTGTTCCAGTCCCATGGCGACCGGGTTGAATCTTTGCGCAATTTTTTCCCGGATGCCCGGGAAGATGACTGGAAGCTGCAGATGGCTGGCCAGCGGGTACAGATCATCAAGCAAACCCCGGAAGGGGGCGGCAAGCTGGAGTTTGGTACCGAAATCGTGGCAGCAAAGGATGGTTCGCTGGCGGCCTTGCTAGGCGCGTCTCCTGGCGCATCGACAGCAGCTAACGCAATGCTGAACGTGATTGAACGTTGCTTCCCGGAGAAGTTGAAGACTGACCAGTGGCAGGAGCGGATGAAGGAACTGGTGCCTTCCTACGGCCAATCTCTGGTGAACGATGAACAGCTGCTCAACCGGGTTCGAGAGCGCACGCTCTCGACATTGAAGCTGGGTTAATCGGCGCCGATTTATACACTGAGTCTGTCTCTTTAACGGGCTCCAGATTTGGTTCTGGCGCCCGTTTTTGTTTGACGTCGCTCTGCCAAAAGTTGCGATTTGCAGCTAACAGGTGCAGGCTGAAAGGCCAACCCTGACGAGGAGAGCGCTGTGACTGAACAGAACTATAATCCCGACAAAGGGTATGTTGCCCTGCTGGGCTGGAGCCTGAATGCCGTGGAAGCGGTTTGACTATGGCTATAAACCTAATCCCTCCGCCTGGCTGATTCAGGGGGTGTTGAACATGCTGGGCCAGCCACTGGGGGTAGGGCAGGGTAACAACCCCACCTGCCAGTCTGCCCGGGCCTTGTCCATGTGGGCTTATAGCGATCCGGATTACCTGCTGCAAATGGTAGCCTGGGCTGCCCGGGACAATGAGATTGTCATGCACTTTGAGGGGCGGCCCGTGTCTTCGGCGCAGAGTGCCGGTGGATTACAGTGAGAACCGCCGGGTGTTTGATGAGGAACTGGCGGAACTGACCTGTCGGCTGTGACGCGTGTATGATGCCAGAAAGTATTGTATGCAAGGTGCTGATGAATGATTCGTCTTGGTGTTCGTGGATTTTTGATGGCGCTCGTTGTGCTGGCGATAACCGGCTGCAGCAAGCCTGAAACGCCCCAGGAAGTGGCAGCGGCCTTTTGGCAGGCCATGGCCGACAACGACGCAGGTGACGTGGTGAGATTCTCCACCCTGGACGACCCCCGTGACGTTGACGGCTACCAGCGAAGCTGGGCCAATGCCGTTCCCTCCTTTGGCCGGGTTGTTATTGATGAGCGTGAAGCAACGATCGTTACCCGCCTTCCGGCGGAAGAACGCTCCGGCGGAGAACGTCTGGAACTGACCACCTATCTGGTGCGGGAGCAGGACCAGTGGCTGGTTGACTATCAGCGCACAGGGGAGGCCATACTGAACCCGTCCCCGTTCAGTAACATCATGGGTGAGTTGAGCCGACTGGGGCAGAGGCTCAGTGCGACCTTTTCCTCTTCAAGCAGTGAGCTTGAAGACAAAATGGAGCAGTTGGCCAGAGACCTGGAAACCTACTCAGACGAGATGAGCCGAAGGGCCGAGAGCGCCATGGAAGATTTTGCCCGGCGATTGCAGGAATCCATGCGCGCCCTTGAGCGTTCGCTTGACGAGGCGCTGAGAGATGATCAACCTGAATCCGCCGAAGACCAGGCTATCATGGAGCAGACCGCACGGGACCTCGGGCGCCAGGCAGACGAATTGAGCGAGCCCACCCTCGAGGCACTGGCCAATGCCAGCCGCACCGTTGCCGAAACCGCTGAGCGCTTCAGCCGGCTCAGCCGGGAAACTCTCAACCGGTATCAGGAAAAGCTGAACGAGAAACTTGCCGAAATGCGGGCCGACGCCGAAGCCTTCATCGAAGACATTCGGCCTTAGCTGGCTTGTTCAGCCCCTCTGAGCATCGCCTGCAATAACTCCTCGGCGTCAAACTTGGTGAGCGCCTCGTTGGCGCCCACCTGGTTGGCATAGCTCAGGCTCATCTCACTGTTCAGCGAGGTGTGCAGAATGACGTATGGCTGCTTCAGGGCGTTATTGTCGCGAACATTGAACGTCAGTTCGTAGCCATCCAGCCCCGGCATCTCGATATCGCTGACCAGGATGTCGATCGGCGTGCCGCGCTCGTGCTGACTAAGCAGCACCTGCAGGGCATCGTCACCGTTGGTGGTCACATGGTAGGTAATGTCCTTGTTGTCCAGCACATCGCTGAGCTGCTTGCGGGCCACCTGTGAATCATCCACCAGCAGAATGTTCAGGGACCGCAGGGTTTCGCTCTGCACGTCTGACAGCACCACCTCGCCGGCGTCCAGGGACTCCGGGTACACCTTCGCCAGCAACAGCTCCACATCCAACAGCTGAATGATGTCGCCTTCCACATCCAGAAGCCCCGTGATGAAGGCATTAGTGCCCAGCGCCTTGGGCGGCGGTATCACACTCTTCCAGTCGGTTTCGATAATCTGCTGAACGCTGCGCACCAGAAAGCCGATCTCCTGGCGCTGAATGTCGGTCACGATGATGGAGCCCTTGGCCTGCTCTTCTTTTGTCAGCGCCGGATAACCAACCGCAGCCGACATATCAATAACAGGAACCGCTGAACCCCGGAACGTAGCAGTGCCAATAACCGCGTGATGACTATGGGGCAACTTGGTCAGCCGTTGAAAGGGCAGGATTTCCCGAATCTTGAGCGTACCCAGACCAAAAAGGCGCGATCCGAAAAGGCGGAACAGCAGGAGTTTCTGGGACTGCTTCGCTTTGCTGGACATACAGAAGGATCCTTGCAAACACAAAAGCCCCTACGGTGAGGAGCTGTTCTGTAGAAGTTGGAATTCATCTGTAGCAATAGTAGCAGCTTTGCTGTGATGCAGGGTTTCACTGGTTTGTATCAATTGGTGACAGGGCTTTTCCCTACCACTCAAAACCGCAGTTGCGTTGACACTTTGTGGACACTTTCAGGCGTTGAATCATAGCAGTAGATTTGGCGAGAAATGCCAACCTCGCATCGCTGAATTCTAGAACGCCAATGGCTCACCAATGCACTTTTCAAAAATTTCTGCGAGGGGAGCGTAGTTACAAACCACGGCCGCTTCGTTCGCTTTAATCCACCTCTCTGGATCAATTCCGTTCCAAGAAATGTCGAACCCAGCGTTCACGATGAGGTGTTCGAAGAAGATCCTTTGTGCCCGTCCGTTACCCTCTCTGAACGGATGAATCATGTTGATGTCACCGTAGTACTCTGCGGCCTTTACGACCAACTGATCCCGGGGTAGCGAAGTGAGGTATTCCTCTTTCTTGAGGCAGTCGAAGATCTTATCCGATTCTTTCTCAATTCGTCGGACAGTGCAGAAACGCGTATCGGCTTTCGAGATATCAACCGTTCGTAATTCACCGGCCCAGGAATAGATCTCCTGGAAAAGCACCCGATGAATCGATCTGAGGTAATCTAAATCATAAGGGGGAGGGCTGAACTCGATGGTATCGGCATTGACGTTCGAGATCTCGCGCTCTGCTTCGTGTAGCAGTTCGCCGTCCCTTATGTCGAAGAGGTTGATTAAAACATCTGAGTTTTTATAGCAGTAGCTGTCGTTACCGACGCCATACTTATCAAGCACACTTCATAGCCAGCTTTTTGTATTTCCGGATCAGTGTTTTCTTGTTCGACGCTTTGGGGCCTTCCTTCACGCAGAAGCCTTCCAGGCGCATGCTGGCATGATAATTGGCCATCCTGGTTTTTCTGACGTGCGCCGCTTTCTGCTCGTCTGACGGCATTTTAGCTTCTGCGTTTCGAGCCATCGTGACATAACCCTATATTGGCCGCTAAATTTGATCGGTTGCAGCAAGATTATACGTGCTCTAGAGCCTTAACCGGTCACCTCAGTATATCAGTTCTTCAAATCCTTACCATTAAGGCTAGATCAGTAAATCGACCGACTGATCCTATGTTGTGTTGCTACCTAACAACCGCATTGGGTAATCTTCACATAACCAAATTCAAAGGAGTGAATGATGTCCTGGTTAAAGATCTTCTCTGCAGTCCTTGCCGCGAACCTCGCCACAGCCGTTATCGGCTTCCTCGTTTCCACCTTCCTGTTCGCAAGCGCTATGAATATGACCATGTCAGCTGTTCAGGATCGAATGTTCGGTGGTCACGTTACGTTCGGTTCAACACAAACCGCGCCAGACCCTGAAGCCGTTCGGGCTATGAACGAAAAGTTGAAGCAACAACGCCTGGAAAGAGAAGCCCAAGCCCGTCGGCAACAAACACTGAGGGAACGGCAGCAAAACGCGCAGCGTATCAACGCCGAAACGTGCAACTTCTGGCGCCAGCAGTACCAACAGTCACCAACAGACAAGAACAAAGCCTACAGAGACTCGGCGTGTTCTAAACTGTAGAAAACCTGCCGTCTCTGAGGTGCTTCATGTGCGGCCGATTCAACCTATCAGCCGACCCCTTAGTCCGGGCCTCCTGGACGAACTCGGTATCCCGCTCCGGATAGAGCCCCGCGTTAACATCGCCCCCGGAGCAAAAGCTCAGATCGTCTATGAAACCCACCAGGGCCGCACCCTGCAGGACGCCATCTGGTTACTGCTCATAGAACCCAAACCAGACGGCACTGGCTACCGCCCCTCGCCAAAGTACAGCACCTTCAACGCCCGATCGGGCAGCCTGGGCACCAGCCCACTCTGGATGAAACGCTTTCACAGCCAGCGGGCCATCATACCGGCCAGCGGATTCCATGAATGGACAGGCGAGAAAGGCCACAAACAGTGCTACAACATCCACACCCCAGGTTCAGCCACATCCACCCGAAAACCATATCGCTCATGCTCAACCGGGAAGACTTCGACATGTGGCTTGACCCAAGCCTGACCAACACAGACTCATTCCAGGACTTACTCAAAACCCGAATCCGGCAACGTTTGCTGGTAGAGCCAATTAGTTCACCTACTGACCTCAATGCCATTGGGCCGGGATTCTTCATCCAGTCAGACTGATCTAGTCCTTGACTAGCGCTGCACGTTGAATTGGGGTGAAAAACTTCTTCTATTGGTCCATAATTCGCTCACGAACGAACTTTCGACTACGCGAGCGACGCTTTGTGGATTTGAAACTAAGCAACGATTCTATTGTAGAAGCTTTATTTGAGCTTAGGTTTAATAGTACTTTTGCCATGCCAAGTTCGGCATTTGCGGGGCTTTTGTACTCGAAGCTAAGATCAGAGTATCCAAAGTTTGAGGAGCTCCCAGCGGCGAGCGTCCCTGAAGACGTAAGAACGAAAGATCCGCGTTTCCGTTATTCTCCAACTCATCGACTGACTGGTGACAACTATTCAGTTTCTGTAGGTGAGTCGGTCTGTGTAGTTTCTTGCCGAAAGCCTTATGGCCACTGGGAACAGTTTAAACCTAAAATCGAATCAGTGTTGAACGAGGTCAAAGAGATTGGCGTCGTGGAATCTGTTGAGAGAACTGGTTTAAGGTATATTAATATCATCCCAAATGGCGTTGACCCTAAAGCTCAGTTTTCAAATCTACAGTTTGTCGCTTCATTAGCTGATCTTGATCTTTGTGAGTACATGACGTCGATACGTACAGAGATTCCTTCGGGGCGTTTTGTAAACATTGTTACGGTTTCTGCTAATGGTGAGGCAGTCAGCTCTGACGATCGCGAATCTGTTAGGGGGCTTATTTTTGATATAGATACTATATGCAAAGGTCCTCTTTTAGATTTTTGGTCAGAGGCTTCTGACTTGTTAGAGGAGGCTCATGCTGTTGAGAAGGGGATCTTTTTCAAAGGTCTCAGTGAATCTGGAAAGGATTTCTTGAAATAATATGGGAGGGAGTTTGCTATGTACGGTAAAATCATGCCCGCGTTAAATCCTGCTTTTTCTGCATTGGCTGCAGCTGCTGCGTCGGTTCCGTCTGGTTTTTGTGAAGATGCCAACCAACAGCACCAACATTCTAGTCAGGTGTGGGCATCTGCTGCTATACACGGTCATCGGCAAGGCTCCACACAAAATATAGATGGCTTTAACGGTTATTACGTCGTGCGGTCAGAGGGAGGTAGTAATTCTACTCTTTCCCTTTTTCAAGATAATGTGACTGAAAAGCTCAGAGAAGCAGGTAGTCGAGTCTCTCGGCATCTTCTACGCAATGAGACTGACTTTGACGATAATATAAAATCTATGATATCAGAGAACCTTTGGGAGCTTTACGGTTGACTGATTCGGTTCAGAAGGTAATGAATGTAGCAGAGACATTCTTGCCTTCTTACCTTACCCCCGCGCAAAAGGAAGATTTGGTTTCGGAGCTTAGGAAGTTCCCTAATATTGTTAATTATTATCTTTCCTCTGGATTTGAAGATGAGGCTCTTCAAGGGGATGTGTGGTCAAACTTTGAGATTATAAAATTTGACTCCGGCGATAGGAGGACTTGCTCAGGCATTATACTCTCAAATAGTTGTGATATCAGCCCTGATAATGAAAGGCACTTGCCGGTAAACAATGTATTGTTTGCTCCTCTTCTTTCTCTTGATAGGCTGAAGAAATTTTTATCTGAAAATAAGGTCCCTGTTGCAAAGATCGAGAGCATTTTTCAAGGGATTAAATCTCAAAGCAATACTTCGACATTCTTTCTTCCTGGTATGCCGGGTGTTATTGAAGACTCAGTTGTTCTTCTCAGTGATGTGCACATCGTGCCTGCTTCTTATTTCAAGGAAAACTGCAAAAAGAGTTTGACCTTGAGTATGCATGGTTTTTATATTTTTTTGATAAAGCTTTCTATTCATTTTTGTAGATTTAATGAAAGGGTTTTTCGCTTTTAAAAGTATATCGTGTCATTTTGAGTCTTGGTCTTTGATTTTATCTAAAAGCTTCATTGCTATTTCTGTCGCATTTATTGAAAAGTCTTCAGGTACCATTGGCACTACTGCTCTTTGCAAATATTCGGTTTGCCATTCTTGCTTTAATCCACGAGTATCGCTTTCCGCTTATTGCCAACACCTGTAGATTTGCGTTTAGTGTAAAGCTATCTGGCGTCTACTGTATCGGGGGCTTGCCAGCCATACCTTTATAGTCACTTCATGATGAAAGGAGGAGGGCATTCCGACTTTGCAAAGAGTGCTTAGCCAAACAATCATCGTCATGACTATGCGATACGCCCGCATGAGTTCAGATTATCTAAACTCGGTTCTGGAGCTTAATCTTTTCAACCGGGTTTGCTAAGGAATTCTGGGGGCTTTCAAGGATACCGATCAGTGTCTTCAGATTTGATCTTCTGGCTCGTTCTAGGTGGAATACTCGTTTTTTTATTTTTTCCTCCCATTGTTCTGTTGGCACCATTGGTTTTGGATACTTCAGTTGAGAGGTAAGCTTCATCAACTCGGGAAGGCGCATCCTCTCTAGACTATATCCGCAACTTTTTTCCAGCGCTTCAACTCCTACCTGTCCTGAACCGAAGAAAGCTCGAGATAGGTAGGCGTCAGCAATATCTTGTTTTTGCTGGTGCCGGCACAGCTCAATGGCGATTAATTGTTCTCGAACTTTTCGTTTAATCGAGGGTTCGTACCTGCATGTCACTACCCTTACGAATTGCTGCTCTATCGTGCTTGCACCGCGCCTTTTGCCCTTAAATCGTCTCTCGTGGAGCGCAGAAATGATCGCAATAGGGTCTATTCCATAGTGCAGCTCGTTTCTGTGATCTTCCGCAATCACAAGGGCTTGACGGAGGTATCTGGCTCGGGTTGACGAGTGTTTGACCTCGGCTAAGCACTTTTGAATGTCGTCCCTAAAGGCTCTTGGGCCAAATCTGGCTAAAAACCTTGATGAGATTACGTAGGGCACTGATAGTAAGGCAATCAGCACCTTCAGAATGGTGTTCTTTGCCACTGTACCTCACCACTTTGCTTGGCAACCATAGAGTAAAACTGACCTTGCATTTTCTTCTTGGTGTTGAACTTGAGTTCATGAAAGGTGGTTGACTCGCGACTTTCACCATTTTCGATTATATGTATAAACACTCTATCCTTGCGCAGATAGTTCTTCTGGATAAAGCCCCCTACTTTTGCTCTGGTTCGATGTTCACCTACGTACTCTCGTGTCCGGTTTTGCGCATCTTCGTAAAACTTTTCTGCAGAGCCTCGTACAGTGGCTCCCTCAACCCAGAGCATAACTTCGTATCGCAAGACCATATTTTTGTATGGGTTATAGGCGGTCTTTAGGGTTGTTTTCTGAAAGTACCAGCGACCGTTGATGTTGGGAATTGGGCATATTATTTCTTTTATAATGAAGATCACGAGTGCCAGAATGGCGCCGCCGGCCACAGTCGCACTTGTCGCGATTAAAAAAGCATAAAAGTCCATTTTCTGATCTCCATTTTATTCTATCTTTTTTGTTGCCCAAATGGGGCTCCCGAGCTGTTTCAGGTACGGCGTTGACACACTGTTGACACTTTAAAAGATTTTCCTAAGTTCAGAAATAAAAAAAGCCCCTGAAATCAGGGGCTTTTCTCTTGGAAGTTGGTGGAGACGGCGGGAATTGAACCCGCGTCCGCCAGCACTAGGCCTTGAGATCTACATGTTTAGTGTCCTTCTATTAATTTAACCTCTTGCGACCCGAAGGCCAGGGTGCGAGAGGCGAGCTCTTTAAATCTTAGCCTTTAGCCAGTGAGCTCTGGATAAAGGAGCATCCCGTAAGCGATGACGTCCTGAGATGTTGCTTCCGGGCTACGGGCGACCCGGTCAGGACGACTAGCAGCTTACGCTGCTAGTGCGTAGTTTTCGTCGTTTGCGACTATTGCGTTGCAGCTTTGGATTAACGAGATTGGCTGCCATCTCGACATGCACCCAAGGGTTCGCCACCAGCGTCGAAGCCATGTCGTCCCCTTATGATCAGTATATGTGTCCGGTTTGCCGGACTTCAAGGCTTGTTTGTCACTATTTGTACTTATCCTGTTCACGAGGCCTGCGCAATGTGCAGGCCATGGGCGTGAGACATGGCCGCGTCGTACAGGTGCTGGAAGCTGTCCCGGAAGTAGTTCATCACTGCTTGCGGGTCGGCCTGTATGCCCTTGTCGACGGTGATGCCGAACTGGACGGTGTCGGCGTAACTGAAAATGCTCATGCCAATGCCGATGTTGCCGCTCTGGGGCACCCAGAACATGGGTTGCACCAGTTTGCTGCCGGCCAGGTAAACCGGATGCCGTGGGCCGGGCACGTTGGTCAGTACTGCAGAGGCTTTATTGCTGAGCAGGTCCAGGGCCCGGCGCTCAAGAATATCCGGGCCCCGGCCAAACAGGTCCAACAGGCTGTAGGTTACCTGGGCTTGATAGGACTGTTTGAGCCGATTCATATTTTCCTGCACCTGGCGGAAACACATTAATGGGTCATGCACTTCCACAGGCAGGCATACCAGAACCAGGCCAAACTGGTTGCCCAATGATTCAATGGGTTGGTCCAGGGGCCGAAGGTTGAACGGCACCGCAACGCGAATACCGCAATCGGGTATGGTTTGCTTGTGTTCGGTAAAGTGCCGGCTCAGGGCGCCGGTGGCGGCGCACAGCAATACGTCGTTGACCGTTCCACCCAGGGTCCTGGCGCAGTGTTTTACGTCATCCAGGGCCAGGGGCTCCGCCCAGGCCACTTTCTTGCGGCCTACCAACTGGCTTTTCAGGCTGGTTTTCGGCTCAAACGGGGCCAGCCCGAGTTTCGCCAGGTCCATGGCGATGCCGCCGGCGGTCCGCGCCAGTTTCAGGGGGTAATTGGGCTCTTGCCGAACGGAATCCAGGAACAGTTGCGCCTGTTGCCAGCCAGCCTGGCTGCTGTCCACCAAGCGGTGCAAAAACCGGGTGGCAGCGTTGCCCTGGGGTTTGGGAATGGTGACTTTCTTGGCGATGCGCTCCAGTTTGGGTTCTGGTGTCCGGTCGGTGAGCGATAGCAGAACCCGAACCAGTGAAATGCCATCGGCAATGCAGTGGTGAATGCGGATCAGCAGGGCGCAGCCGCCGTTGAAGTTATCGATGTAGTGGATTTGCCAGAGTGGCCGGCGAAAGTCGAGCGCCGTGCTGTTGAAGTCGCTGGCCAGTTCCTGCAACTCTTTCTTGCTGGCTTGTCCTGGCAGTGCAATGCGGTGCAGGTGGTTGTCGAGATCAAAGTTGGGATCGTCTTCCCAGTAGCATTTGTCGCCCTTCTCAACCACCCGTTGGCGAAAGCGCCTGAATCTCAGAAATCGTTCTTCGAGTGTGCGTTTTAGCCGTTTGATCGGAATTGGTTGCTCGAACATCAGCACCGCGGAGATCATCATGGGGTTCTCCGGGGTGTCCATACGCAGCCAGGATCGGTCGACTGACGTCATTGCAGTCCGTTCAGATGACATAAGCCCTCCCTTTGCTGTTTGCCAACTAACAGGGGCTCCAGGTACTGCCTGTGGGGTCGGAGCAGGTGTGAGCACCTGAGTATAGGAGGGATTCCGAGGCCGGGAAAGAGGTGGTAAAAGCGACAGTGCGAGCGAGGCTCAGGTATTGGCCTCGCGCATGATTCTCTGTTTCTGGCGGTTCCAGTCACGCTCTTTTTCGGTGGCACGCTTGTCGAACAGCTTCTTGCCTTTCACCAGGGCAATTTCGCATTTCACTTTATTGCCTTTCCAGTACAGGGCGAGCGGTATGCAGGTATGCCCGGCCTGATTGACCTGGCCGATGATCTTGGCAATTTCCTTCGCGTGCAGCAGCAGTTTGCGGGTACGGGTCGGATCAACGATCACATGGGTGGAGGCGGTGTTGAGCGGCGTGATATGCGCGCCCAACAGCCAGGCTTCACCATTTTTCAGAAGTACGTAGGCGTCTACCAGCTGAGCCTTGCCGGCCCGCAGCGACTTCACTTCCCAGCCCAGCAGGGCAAGGCCGGCCTCAAAGCGTTCTTCAATATGATATTCGTGCTTTGCCTTCTTGTTCAGGGCAATGGTGTTGCTGGTTGGTCCGTTTGCTTTCTTCTTGCTCATGAATCCTGTCCGGGATCGGAAGAATGTGTGTGCCGGCCGGGTGACTGTTGGCCGGTAAATCGGGCATTGTAGCCCAGGACTGCCAGACGGGTCACGATTTCACCGCCGGGCTTGTAGATCCAGTCGTTCCGGGATGCCGCCTTCGGCTACAATGGGGCGCATTTGACTGTCAGGGATCGCCATGTCGAGCAAGTATCACACGTCCATCGGGTCATTTACCCGAAAATCCACGTTTTTCTGGGCCTCGGTGGGCGCAACCGTGGGCCTGGCCAATCTGTGGCAGTTTCCATACCTGGCCAGTATGCACGGTGGCGGGTTGTTCATTTTCCTGTATCTCGCCTGCCTGCTCCTGGTAACCCTGCCTCTGATGGTGACCGAGGCGGTGCTTGGGCGGCACTCACGCCATGGCATCGTGCTGGCGATGGACGGCATGGTGAAAGACGCAGGCTGTTCGCCGCTGTGGCGCCTGGCCGGCCCCTTGAGTGTGCTTGCCGCGTTCCTGGTGTTGTCATTCACGGCGGTGTTCGGTGGCATCGTGCTGGCCTATGTCTTCTTTGGGGCAGCGGACAGTTTCAGGGCAGCGACGCCCGAGGCGGCGACCGGTATCCTGACGGATCTGGTGTCCAGGCCGGGTGGGCATCGGGAGTTTATGGCCTGGCACGCGTTCTTCATGGTTCTCGTGGTCTGGGTATCGGCCCAGGGCGTTGTGAAGGGGTTGGAGCGATCGCTGCGATTTCTGGTGCCCGCAGCGTTGCTGCTGATGCTGGGGTTATTTGCCTTGTCGGCCAGTCATGGGCGGCTGGATTCGGGTATTGAACACATCCTGGCGCTGCGGCCAGACAACGTTGGTTTAAATAGCGTCAAGGCGGCCTTTTTTCACGCTTTCTATACCCTCGGCCTTGGGATGGGGGTGTGGGCGATCTTCGGCGCTTACAGCACGTCACATACCCGGTTGAAGCGGTCATTGCTGGCGGTGGTGTTGATGGACACTCTGGTGGCCATCCTGGCGGGGCTGATGATGTTCTCGGTGGCGCTGGATGGTGCCAGTCTTGATGGTGAGCGAGGCTTCGGGCTGTTGTTTGTCTCCCTGCCGGTCACGCTGGCCCAGTTGCCCCACAGTCAGTTGATCATTGCGGCGGTGTTCCTGCTGGTGCTCATGATCGTGTGGGCGACCGCCATATCGCTGTTGGAGCCTGTGGTGGGCTGGTTTCGTGAGTGGACTGGCGCACCCAGAGGGTGGTCTGCGGTTATTGCCGGTGTTGCCGTGTGGGCTGCCGGCCTGGGTTCGCTATTCTCCTTCAATCTCTGGGCGGACTACCGGTTTGCCGGTGCCACCCTGTTTCGATGGCTGGAGCTGACGACGGGCGGCATCCTGATTCCGCTGGTGGCCTTGCTGATTGCCACCTTTGCCGGTTGGTGCCTGACCCGGCGCTATGCCGCAAGGATTCTTGGTAACACCCCGGTGGCTATTCGCAAGATCTGGTATTGGGTCATGCGCCTTCTTCTGCCGGTTCTGGTGGCCTGGATTGGCATACAATACACAGTATTCTCGTTGTCAAACCTGTGTGATAACGGCAGCGCCGCCATTTGGTGCGCACAAGATGGCGCGCCGGAACAACCGATGCCTGCGACGGCAAACGATGACGGTGACGGTTTGCCTGCAAGCCCGCAAAGTGAGGGCCCAGGGCCAGAAGGTAACGCGTCTGGTCAGGGCGCAGAAAGCCAGCCGGCGGAAAACGCCCCCAACGGGGACGATATCCTTTATCATAGTGTGTAGTTGGCCTTCGCGGGCCAGTCAGGCTCTTTTGTTGTAAAAAACGCAGGAATCCCGGTTTTCATGGCGCATCAGATTGATAAGACCGCATTGGTCATGCACTCCGCAGAGCGCATGTTCCATCTGGTCAATGATATTGCACGGTATCCCGAGTTTCTGCCCTGGTGCGCCGGGGCAGAGGTGCACGAACAGACGGATGCAGAGATCATGGCGTCACTGGAGATTGCCAAGGGCGGTGTGCGCCATCGCCTGACCACGCGTAATCAGCTGTTGATGCCCGAGGCGATCGAGATGAGCCTGGTGGATGGACCGCTGAAAAATCTGCGGGGGCGGTGGCACTTCAAGGCGCTCAACGAGCAGGCCTGTAAGGTGATCCTGACCCTGGAGTTTGAGTTTTCGGGCTCACTGTCCCGAATGACTTTTGGTCCGGTGTTCAATCAGGCTGCCAATACCATGGTGGATGCGTTTTGCCGTCGGGCAGACCAGATTTATCAGGGAGGGACGGTTTGATGCAGGTAGAGGTAGCGTATGCCCGGCCAGACAAGCAGCAAATCGTGGCGATTGAAGCGCCTGAGGGAACCACCGCCATCGAGGCCGTGAAGCTGTCTGGAATAACGGATATTTTCCCGGAAATTGCCCCGGACGCAACGGATATGGGCGTGTTTGGCAAAGTCATTAAAGACCCCGCGGGCCATGAGCTGCGCGAGGGAGACCGGGTTGAACTATACCGCCCGCTGAAGATAGATCCCAAGCAGGCCCGGCTGAACCGGGCCAAAAAGAAAGCCTGAACGATCAGTAAGCAGGCGTTTCTTCCAGCAGTCGCGCGTCGTAATGGCTGAACTCGTCACCTTCGTAATAGACGATGATGCGCTGCTCCTGGATATCCCCGCCCCGGCGCTGGAAGGTGTACACGTAGTACTCGCGCGAGGGGTCCACCGGATTGAGCATCAGCGGCGACCCGAGAACCGCATGAACCTGACTGCGGGCCATGCCTTGGGAGAGGCTCTTGAGGTCGTCTTCGGTCACGATATTCCCCTGTTGCACATTGATTTTGTAAACGCCAGGGAATACGCAACCGGACAAGGATAAAATGCTAATAAGAACGATAGCGGTGAGCTTTTGCATCGCCGGGGGAAATCCTCTATCTTGAAATCGCCTGCATCAAGCAGGTGTGAAACGGGTAGTCCGTTGAACGGCGGCTTCATCATACCGGAAGCCGTGAGGCACACCAAAGAGTGAATAGTAACATGTCATCTGAAAACGCCGAATTACGAAAGGTCGGTTTGAAGGTTACTCTCCCGAGAGTCAAAATCTTCAATATTCTGGAGAACGCCGAAGAGCACCATCTGAGTGCCGAGGATGTTTACAAGAAGCTGCTGGATCAGGGAGATGACGTGGGGCTGGCAACCGTCTACCGGGTGCTGACTCAGTTCGAGGCTGCGGGCCTGGTGTTGCGCCATAACTTTGAGGGTGGCCACGCCGTCTTCGAAATGGCGGGCGATGATCACCATGACCACATGGTATGCACGCAAACCGGGGAAGTGATCGAATTTGTGGATGATATCATCGAAGAGCGCCAGCAGAAGATCGCCAAGGAGCATGGCTATGAGATCGTTGATCACAGCCTGATCCTCTACGTTAAGCCTTTGGGCTCTTCCAGGAAATAAGTCAAAAAAAGGGGCCAGCAAGCGCCGGCCCCAACAGCTCTCCGAATCGAGAGGGGGATTCAGTGATGGGTCGCCTGACCCTTAACGAACATCTCCCGGGCGTGGGCAATGGTGTGCTCTGTCATGTCTACGCCGCCCAGCATTCTTGCCACTTCGCTGATTCTTCCCTGGTCATCCAGCGTTTCAATGCGTGAATAGGTTGCGTCCTGTTCGGTGAATTTGCTGACGAACAGGTGCTGGTGGCACTGAGCTGCAACCTGGGGCAAGTGAGTGACACACAGCACCTGGCCGTTGCTGCCCAGAGACCGGAGCAAACGCCCGACCACCTCTGCTGTGCCGCCACCAATACCCACGTCCACTTCGTCAAACACGAGGGTGGGGGTGGTTGAGGTCTGGGCGACCACTACCTGAATGGCAAGGCTGATCCGAGACAGTTCGCCCCCGGAGGCCACCTTGGCCAGTCGGCGTGCGGGTTGCCCCGGGTTGGCGCTGACCAGGAACTCGACATCTTCCATACCGTGGGGGGCCGGTTCGTCATTGCTGTTGCGGCCCAGTTTGGTAACAAACTGGACGGCCGGCATGCTCAGCTGTGCAAGCTCCTGAGCAATTCGCTGATCCAGTTCCGCCGCTGCCTGCTCCCGCTTGGCCGTTAATTGTCCGGCCAGTTCATCAAACCGTTTGCGCAGGGCTTGCTGCTCTGCCTCAAGCTGCTCGAGGCTGCCTTCGCCGCCGTCCAGTTCTTCCAGTTCGTTCGACAGGCGTTGGTGCAGTTCCGGCAATTCCTCCGGTGTGATGCGGTGCTTTCGAGCCATCTGATAAATGGCGCTCAGGCGTTCCTCGACCTCGGCCAGCCGTGCGGGGTCTGCTTCGTAGTCTTCAACAAAGTGCCGAAGGTTGTCCCCGGCTTCTGAAATCTGGATCTGTGCTTCGGTCAGCATCTGGATGGCGTCAGCCAGTGCCGGAACATCCACTGGGAGTTGCTCCAGTTGCTGGAGTGCCTGACGCACCAGGTCGGCGGCACTGGTTTCGTCCTCAGTGCACAGCAGGGCAGCCTGATGGCTGCTATGCAGTACCGCATCGGCCTGGCTCAGCTGCGCTTGTTCCTGTTCAAGCGCTTCCTGTTCGCCATCGCCCAGGGCAAGCCGGTCCAGCTCTTCCGCCTGGTACCGGAGCAGTTGCAGTTTTGCCTCTGCCTCGTCGGCGTTCTGGCGCCGCTGTTCCAGCTTCTGACTGGTTCTATGCCAGGCTTTCCAGGCATCCCGGGTTTGCTCTGCCAGGTCTTCGGCGCTGGAGAATTCGTCCAGCAGCTTCCGATGAGTGTCTTTTTGCAGCAGTGACTGATGTTGGTGCTGGCTGTGAATATCCATCAGCAGGCCGCCAAGGTCCTTGAGCTGGGAGAGTGGGCAGGGCTGGCCATTAATAAAGGCTTTTGAACGACCATCCTTGCTGATGGTCCGGCGCAGGATGCAGTCGTCTTTGTCATCCAGTTCGTGTTCTTCCAGCCATTGTCGGGCAATCGGAATACGTGAGATGTCGAAGCTGGCGGTGATATCGGCTCGTTTGGCGCCGTGGCGCACGGCTCCGGCATCTGCTCGGCCGCCCATGGCCAGGCTGAGAGCATCCAGAACAATGGATTTACCTGCGCCGGTTTCACCGGTCAGGGCCGTCATGCCTTTGCTGAAATGCAGGTCGACCCGTTCGGCGATGGCGTAGTTGGAGACCATAAGTTGTGTGAGCATGCCGATAACCTCCGCTCAGGATTGGAGACTCTCTGAAAATTGTCTGGACACTGTTGATCTATACAGTTGCTGTGAATATATACAGGGTTTTTCCTGATTGCAAACAATCGAATCGTGAAAATCTGAAAGAATGCATCGTTTGAGGTTGAAACCTGAGGGGCGGGCCCCATATCCGTTCGCAAAGTCGTATTTTCCTGCCTGTGCAAGGCGGGGCTCATTTAGCCGCAGGCCCTCGGGCCCAGGGAAAGTCATCAGGAGTTGTCATGAGTGCTGACGATAAGCGCAACGAACAAGTAGACGAGCTGAACGAGGCAGTAAACGCCACAGAAGAGCAGGGCGAAGCAGAAACCGCCGGTGCTGAAGAAGGTTCCGAACTGGAATTGCTGAAGGCGCAGTTGCAGGAATACCAGGATCAGGCGCTGAGAGCCCAGGCTGAGATGCAGAATGTGCGTCGTCGTGCCGAAATTGATGTGGAAAAGGCCCACAAGTTCGCCCTGGAAAAGTTCGTGAAAGAGCTTCTTCCGGTGGCGGACAGCCTTGAAAAGGCAGTGGAAAGTACTGAAGGTCATGAAAACGCCGGGGAGCTGGTTGGCTCCATTCGCGAAGGTGTGGAAATGACATTGGGCCTGTTCATGAACGGCCTCAAGAAATTCAACGTTGAACAGGTGAACCCGGTGGGTGAACCGTTCGATCCGCAACAGCACGAGGCGATGTCTATGGTGCCCGCGCCAGATGCCGAGCCGAACAGTGTGGTTGCCGTGGTGCAGAAGGGCTACCTGCTGAACGGTCGCGTGGTTCGTCCCGCCATGGTGGTTGTGGCCAAGGCCGAAGATGCACCAAAAATCGACGAGCAGGCTTGAAAAGCCGATTAAAGCGCCAATATAGCGATTAAACAGCGACAGTCAGGGCAAACCTCCCTGGGACAGCATTCAGAAAGATTTGGAGTGATTCGATGAGCAAGATTATTGGTATCGACCTGGGAACTACCAACTCCTGTGTGGCCATCATGGATGGCGACAAGGTAAAGGTTATTGAAAATGCTGAGGGTGATCGTACTACTCCCTCCATTATCGCGTACACCGACGATAACGAGACCCTGGTTGGTCAGTCCGCCAAGCGCCAGGCGGTTACCAACCCCCATAACACACTGTACGCCATCAAGCGTCTGATCGGTCGTCGTTTTGAGGACGACGTGGTTCAGAAAGACATCAAGATGGTGCCCTACAAGATCACCAAGGCCGACAACGGCGACGCCTGGGTTGAAGTGAAGGGCCAGAAGATGGCACCGCCGCAGATCTCTGCAGAAGTTCTGAAGAAAATGAAGAAGACTGCAGAAGACTACCTGGGTGAGAAGGTAACGGAAGCAGTTATCACTGTGCCGGCTTATTTCAATGACAGCCAGCGCCAGGCCACCAAAGATGCGGGCAAGATCGCCGGTCTGGAAGTGAAGCGGATCATCAACGAGCCGACCGCGGCTGCCCTGGCCTATGGCCTGGACAAGAAGAGCGGTGACCGCACAGTTGCTGTATACGATCTGGGTGGTGGTACTTTCGACCTCTCCATTATTGAAATTGCCGATGTCGACGGCGAGCATCAGTTCGAGGTTCTGGCCACCAACGGTGACACCTTCCTGGGTGGTGAAGACTTCGACCTGAAAGTCATCGAGTACCTGGCAGACCAGTTCAAGAAAGACAGTGGCATCGACCTGCGCGGCGATTCCCTGGCCATGCAGCGCCTGAAGGAAGCCGGTGAGAAAGCGAAGATCGAGCTGTCCAGCAGCCAGCAGACAGACGTGAACCTGCCGTACATCACTGCAGACGCGTCTGGGCCCAAGCACATGAACGTGAAGCTGACTCGCGCCAAGCTGGAAAGCCTGGTGGAAGACCTGGTTCAGCGTAGCCTGGAGCCCTGTAAAGTCGCCCTGCAGGACGCCGGCATGAAGGCGTCTGAAATCGACGAGGTTATCCTGGTGGGTGGTCAGACCCGTATGCCGCTGGTGCAGGAAAAGGTAAAAGAGTTCTTCGGCAAAGAAGCCCGTAAAGACGTGAACCCGGACGAAGCCGTTGCCATGGGTGCTGCCATCCAGGCGGCTGTTCTTTCCGGTGACGTGAAAGACGTGCTGCTGCTGGACGTAACCCCGCTGACCCTGGGTATTGAAACCATGGGTGGCGTGGCAACGCCGCTGATCGACAAGAACACCACCATCCCGACCAAGAAGTCGCAGACGTTCTCAACAGCGGATGACAACCAGACGGCCGTAACCATTCACGTGGTTCAAGGTGAGCGTAAGCAGGCTTCCCAGAACAAGTCGCTGGGCCGCTTTGACCTGGCGGATATTCCGCCGGCGCCACGCGGTGTGCCGCAGATCGAAGTCACCTTCGATATCGATGCCAACGGTATCCTGAACGTGTCTGCCAAGGACAAGGCGACCGGTAAAGAGCAGTCCATCGTGATCAAGGCTTCTTCTGGCCTGAACGATGACGAGATCGAGAAGATGGTTCGTGATGCCGAGGCCAACGCCGAGGAAGATCGCAAGTTCGAAGAGCTGGTTCAGGTCCGCAACCAGGGTGATGCCATGGTTCACGCCGTGCGCAAGACGCTGACCGAAGCCGGCGACAAGGTTTCTGGCAGTGAAAAGGAGTCTATCGAGGCGGCCATCAAGGATCTGGAAGAAGCCCTGACCGGCTCTGACAAGGAAGCCATCGAAACCAAGACTCAGAAACTGACCGAAGTGTCTTCCGAGCTGGCACAGAAGATGTACGCGGATCAGGCAGACCAGGCGCAGCAGGCTGGCGGGCAGGAAGGTGCCCAGTCCCAGGCGGCTGACGATGCGGTGGACGCCGAGTTCGAAGAAGTCAAAGACGACGACAAGAAGTAAATCCTAAGTACATCAGGTAGTTGGAAAACGCGGGGGGGGTAAGCCCCGCGTTTTCCGCGTTATAGCAACAGGGTTTTAAGCATGGCCAAGCGCGATTATTACGAAGTACTCGGGGTCTCCCGGGACGCGGACGAGAAGGACATAAAGCGGGCTTACCGAAAGCTTGCGATGAAATACCATCCGGACCGTAACCCGGACGACAAAGACGCCGAGAACAAGTTCAAGGAGGCCAGCGAAGCCTACGAAATTCTTGCCGATGGTAGCAAGCGTGCGGCCTACGACCAGTTTGGTCATGCCGGCGTGGATGGCCAGGCCGGCGGTGGCTTTGGCGGCGGTGGTGCCAGCTTCTCCGATATCTTTGGTGATGTATTCGGTGACATCTTCGGTGGCGGTGGCCGGGGCCGCAACACTCGCGGTTCCGACCTGCGCTACACCTTGGAAATCGATCTGGAAGAGGCCGTCAAAGGCAAAACCGTCAAGATCAACATTCCTGGCCACAAAGAGTGTGAAGCCTGCGATGGCAGTGGTGCTGAAAAAGGCTCCCGTCCTGAAACCTGTGGTACCTGCCAGGGTATGGGGCAGGTTCGCATGCAGCAGGGTTTCTTCACCGTGCAGCAGGCATGCCCGACCTGCCGGGGCTCCGGTCAGGTTATCAAGAATCCCTGTAAAGTGTGCCACGGCCAGGGCCGCGTGAGGCAGGAAAAAACCCTGTCTGTGAAAGTGCCACCCGGTGTGGATACCGGCGATCGCATTCGTCTCTCAGGTGAGGGCGAGATGGGCGTTGATGGCGGGCCGCCAGGTGACCTGTATGTGCAGATTGCCGTGCGCGAGCATTCCATCTTCACCCGTGATGGCCGTAATCTATACTGCGAAGTGCCAATCAGCATTGTTGACGCTGCGCTGGGCGGTGAGCTGGAAGTGCCGACCCTGGATGGCCGGGTCAAACTCAAGATTCCACCGGAAACCCAGACCGGCAAACTCTTCCGCCTGCGCAACAAGGGGGTTAGCCCCGTTCGCGGTGGCCCTGCAGGCGATTTGCTGTGCCGCGTGATGGTGGAAACGCCAGTCAACCTGACCAAGCGCCAGAAAGAACTGCTGGAAGAGTTCCAGGAAACCCTGAGCGGCAATAACGGCACCCACCATGCTCCGAAGAAAACCTCCTGGTTTGAGGGTGTGAAAAGCTTCTTCGACGAAATGAAATTCTGAGGGCATAACAGATGCGGGTAGCAATCATCGGCGCCGCCGGGCGCATGGGCAAAGTACTGATCGAAGCCGTAGACGGCACCGAAGGCCTCGAGCTCGGCGCCGCCATCGTTGAGCCAGGCAGCAGCCTGATTGGCGCCGACGCCGGCGAAATGACCGGCATCGGCAAAACCGGCATCAAAATGGCCGGCAGCCTCGAAGACGTCAAAAACGACTTCGACGTACTGGTGGACTTCACCTTCCCGGACCTAACCCTGGAAAACGCCAAGTTCTGCAGCGCCAACGGCAAAATGATCGTCATTGGCACCACCGGCATGACCGATGCTGAAAAAGAACAGCTGGCCCTGGCGGCCGAATCCACCCCCGTGGTCTTCGCCCCCAACATGAGCGTTGGCGTCAACGTCGTCCTCAACCTGCTGCGCACGGCCGCGGCTACCTTGGGTGACGACTACGACGTAGAAATCATCGAAGCCCACCACCGCCACAAAAAAGACGCCCCCTCCGGCACCGCCCTGCGCATGGGCGAAGTGGTAGCCGACGCCCTCGGCCGTGACCTGAAAGAATGCGCCGTTTACGGCCGCGAAGGCTTCACCGGCGAACGCACCCGCAAGGAAATCGGCTTCGAAACCATTCGTGCCGGCGACGTAGTGGGCGACCACACCGTTCTGTTCGCCACCGAAGGCGAGCGCATCGAAATCACCCACAAGGCCAGCAGCCGGATGACCTTTGCCAAGGGGGCTATGCGGGCGGCCCTGTGGCTCGAGGGTAAGGCGGCCGGTTTGTACGATATGCAGGACGTGCTCAGCCTTAAAGGCTGATTTCGATCTGCAGACTCTTAGGGCGGAGGAGCAGGAGGCCTTTCCGAAAATTTCGAAGGCCAGGGATGGCCTGAGAGAAGCGCACATGGATGTGCTCGTAGCGGTTTTCGGAAAGGCTTCCTGCTCCTCCGGCCGGGCCAGCGACATGGTTCAAAGTAGAATTCGACGTGGACAAAAATCGCCAGAAATCTTACAATAAGGCGATTTGACTGCACCAAGCGTACCTTTGAAAAGTTTATAAGAAAGCGGGACCGGGTTTTTACCCTGTCTCGCTTTTTTGCAACCTGAATTTGCGCTTGCGTTCCTGTTCGTGACGAACTTACGCCACTCGATGAGGATACAAGCCTTGAGCACACCAGCAATCCTTGCACTCGCAGACGGAAGCCTCTTCTACGGCACCGCCATCGGCGCAGACGGAGAAACCAGCGGCGAGGTAGTGTTCAACACTGCCATGACCGGCTACCAGGAAATCCTGACCGACCCGTCCTACTCGCGCCAGATCGTCACCCTGACGTATCCCCACATTGGCAACACCGGTGTAAACGAAGAAGACGTAGAATCCGACCGCATCCACGCATCCGGCCTGATCATCCGCGATCTGCCCCTGGTCGCCAGCAGCTGGCGTAACCAGCAGAGCCTGGGCGAGTACCTGCGAAGCAACAACATTGTTGGCATTGCGGACATCGACACCCGCCGTCTGACCCGCATCCTGCGCGACAAAGGCTCCCAGAACGGTGCCATCATCGCTGGCGAGAACGCCACCGCCGAGCGCGCCCTGGAACTGGCGAAAGCCTTCCCCGGCCTCAAGGGCATGGATCTGGCTAAAGAAGTCACCAGCGACAAAGCCTACCAGTGGAGCCAGACCGAGTGGGATATCACAGACGGTTACGGTGACCAGGCCGCCGCCAAATTCAAGGTCGTTGCCTGGGACTACGGTGTGAAGTTCAACATCCTGCGCATGCTCGCCGCCCGTGGCTGCGACATCACCGTGGTGCCTGCGCAAACCCCGGCCTCGGAAGTGCTGGCCATGAATCCCGACGGCATCTTCCTGTCCAACGGCCCCGGCGACCCCGAGCCTTGCGACTATGCCATCACGGCTATCCAGCAAGTGCTGGAAACCGAAATCCCGGTGTTCGGCATCTGCCTCGGTCACCAGTTGCTGGCTCTGGCCAGTGGCGCCAAAACCATGAAAATGGGCCACGGCCACCACGGCGCCAACCACCCGGTGCAGGATATTGCCAAAGGCACCGTGATGATTACCAGCCAGAACCATGGGTTTGCGGTAGACGAAGCAACCCTGCCGGCTAATGTGGAAGCCACCCACAAGTCGCTGTTTGACGGCACTCTGCAGGGTATTCGCCGCACAGACAAGCCGGCTTACAGCTTCCAGGGTCACCCGGAAGCCAGCCCGGGCCCCCATGATGTGGCGCCCCTGTTCGACGAGTTTATCCAGCTGATGGAAGCGCGATCTGCCTGAGGGCAAGGCCATCACAGATAGCTCACTGGCGCATCGTACGCGCTGAAAGAATTCAAAAGTTGCTGACAGGTTTACCGAGACATGCCAAAACGTACAGACATCCAAAGCATCCTGATCCTGGGCGCAGGTCCCATTGTGATCGGGCAGGCGTGCGAATTCGATTACTCCGGGGCCCAGGCCTGCAAGGCGCTGCGCGAAGAGGGTTACCGGGTTATCCTGGTGAACTCTAACCCGGCCACCATCATGACCGACCCGGCCATGGCCGATGCCACCTACATCGAGCCCATCACCTGGAAGACGGTCGAAAAGATCATTGAGAAAGAAAAGCCGGACGCCCTGCTACCCACCATGGGTGGCCAGACCGCACTGAACTGTGCGTTGGATCTGGAAAAGCACGGCGTGCTGGAGAAGCACGGCGTCGAAATGATCGGTGCCAATGCCGACACCATCGACAAGGCCGAAGACCGTGACCGCTTCGATAAGGCCATGAGAAAGATCGGCCTGGAATGCCCGCGCGCGACCATCGTTCACTCCATGGCCGAAGCCTGGGCAGCGTCCGAAGACATTGGCTTCCCGTGTATCATCCGCCCGTCCTTCACCATGGGCGGCTCAGGCGGCGGTATTGCGTACAACAAGGATGAATTCGAGGAAATCTGTACTCGTGGTCTCGACTTGTCCCCGACCAACGAACTGTTGATCGACGAGTCCCTGATCGGCTGGAAAGAGTACGAGATGGAAGTTGTTCGCGACAGGAACGACAACTGCATCATCGTCTGCTCCATCGAAAACTTCGATGCCATGGGCGTGCATACCGGTGACTCCATCACCGTGGCACCGGCCCAGACCCTCACTGACAAGGAATACCAGATCATGCGGAACGCCTCGCTGGCGGTACTGCGTGAAATCGGTGTGGAAACCGGCGGTTCCAACGTGCAGTTCGGCATCAACCCGGACACCGGCCGCATGGTGGTGATCGAGATGAACCCGCGGGTGTCCCGTTCCTCGGCCCTGGCCTCCAAGGCCACCGGCTTCCCGATTGCCAAGGTAGCGGCCAAGCTGGCGATTGGTTATACCCTCGATGAGCTGCAGAATGAAATCACCGGTGGCGTGACTCCGGCCTCGTTCGAGCCGAGCATCGATTATGTGGTCACCAAGATTCCCCGGTTTACCTTCGAGAAATTCCCCCAGGCCGACGCTCGCCTGACCACCCAGATGAAGTCTGTGGGGGAAGTCATGGCCATTGGCCGTACTTTTCAGGAGTCCATGCAGAAAGCACTCCGCGGTCTGGAAGTGGGTTCCGAAGGTTTCGATGAGAAGCTGGAGGACCTGGATTCCGAAAACTCCCGGGAAACCCTCACCCGTGAGCTGAATGTGCCGGGCGCTGACCGGGTTTGGTACATCGGTGACGCATTCCGGGCAGGCCTGACCGTGGACGAGGTGTTCCGTCATACCAAGGTGGACCCCTGGTACCTGGTGCAGATCGAAGACATCATCCGGGAAGAGCAGGCCCTGAAGTCCGCCGGCAAGGCCGACATCGACAAGGCCACCCTGTTCCGTCTCAAACGCAAGGGCTTCTCCGACGCTCGCCTGGCCAAACTGCTGGGCATTTCCGAGGTGAGCCTGCGTAAGCTGCGTCACGAGCTGGGCATCCGCCCGGTGTACAAGCGGGTAGATACCTGTGCCGCCGAGTTCGCCTCAGACACCGCCTACATGTACTCCACCTATGAGGAAGAGTGCGAGGCAGATGCCAGCGATCGCGAGAAAATTGTGGTGATCGGCGGTGGCCCGAACCGGATCGGCCAGGGCATCGAGTTCGACTACTGCTGTGTGCACGCGGCCCTGGCCATGCGTGAAGACGGCTATGAAACCATCATGATCAACTGTAACCCGGAGACCGTGTCCACCGATTACGACACCTCCGACCGGTTGTATTTTGAGCCGATCACCCTGGAAGACGTGCTGGAAATTATCCACGTTGAGAAGCCCAAGGGTGTGATCGTGCAATACGGCGGTCAGACACCGCTGAAACTGGCTCGTGGTCTGGAAGCCGCCGGCGTGCCCATCATCGGCACCAGCCCGGACGCCATTGACCGCGCCGAAGATCGTGAACGTTTCCAGCAGATGATCCAGCGCCTGGGCTTGAAACAGCCGGAAAACGCCACCGTGCGCAGTCACGAGGAAGGTATCGTCGCTGCCCGCGAAATCGGTTACCCGCTGGTGGTTCGTCCGTCCTACGTACTCGGCGGCCGGGCCATGGAAATCGTTTATGACGAAACCGAGCTGGTGCGCTACATGCGCAACGCAGTGCTGGTGTCCAATGACAGCCCGGTGCTGCTGGACCACTTCCTGAACGCCGCCGTTGAAGTAGACATTGATGCTATCTGCGACGGCACAGATGTGGTCATTGGTGGCATCATGCAGCACATTGAGCAGGCCGGTGTTCACTCCGGCGACTCCGCCTGTTCGCTGCCACCATACAGCCTGCCTAAAGAGGTGCAGGATGAAATGCGCGAAGCGGTCAGGAAGATGGCCATCGAGCTGGACGTTATCGGCCTGATGAACGTGCAGCTGGCGTGGCAGGATGGCGAAATCTACGTGATTGAGGTCAACCCTCGCGCCTCCCGTACCGTGCCGTTTGTCTCCAAGGCCATTGGTGTGTCCCTGGCGGCAGTGGCGGCCCGGGTAATGTCCGGCAAGACCCTGAAAGAACTGAACTTCACCCAGGAAATCGTGCCGACTTACTATGCGGTAAAAGAATCGGTATTCCCGTTCAACAAGTTCCCGGCGGTAGACCCGATCCTTGGGCCGGAAATGAAGTCCACCGGTGAGGTGATGGGGCTGGGCGACAGCTTCGACGAAGCTTTTGCCAAGGCGGCTCTGGCCATCGGTGAGCGCCTGCCTGCCCAGGGTACCGCGTTCATGTCTGTGCGGGATGTCGACAAGCCCGGTGCGGCGAAGGTGGCCCGTGACCTGGTTGAGGCCGGGTTCAAGGTGATTGCCACCACCGGCACCGCCAAGGCGCTGGAAGCCGAAGGTGTTGCCGTGGAGCGGGTAAACAAGGTTCGCGAGGGGCGCCCGCACATTGTTGACGCCATCAAGAATGGTCAGGTTCAGCTGATTATCAATACCACTGAAGGTCGCAAGGCGATTTCCGACTCGGCCCAGATTCGCCAGTCCGCCCTGCAGACCAAGGTAACCTACACAACCACACTGGCAGGCGGCGAAGCCTTCTGTCGGGCCATCAAATTTGGCCCGGAGCGCACAGTACGTCGCCTCCAGGATCTACACGCAGGAAAGTAAGACTATGGCTGACAGAGTACCCATGACCAAGGCGGGCGAAGCCCGCCTGCGCGAGGAGCTGAAAAAGCTGAAGTCCGAAGATCGTCCCCGGGTAATTCAGGCAATCGCCGATGCCCGGGAGCACGGTGATCTCAAGGAAAACGCCGAGTACCACGCTGCTCGCGAGCAGCAAAGCTTCATCGAAGGCCGGATTCAGGAAATTGAAGGCAAGTTGTCCGTAGCCCAAGTGATTGATGTGACCACCATGGAGAACACGGGCAAGGTGATCTTCGGCACCACGGTACACCTGGTGAATATGGATACCGACGAAGAGGTTAAATACCAGATCGTCGGCGAAGACGAGGCCGACATCAAGGCCGGCAAGCTTTCTGTATCCTCACCGATTGCCCGTGCGCTGATAGGCAAGAACGAAGGCGACGTAGTCGCCATCCGCATCCCCTCCGGCACCGTAGAATACGAAATCTCCGAAGTAGAATACATCTAGCGTCAAAGGGTCTGTCCAACGGGTCTGTCCCCGAACGGGGACTGACCCCCTTTTACCAAGCCGATCTCCTAACCAAAAACAAAAAAGCCGCACTCCCCAGCGCGGCTTTTTAGTCTCCGTGGCCAATAATCATTTGTTCCTAAGCAGATTAGACAACTTCGGATTAGGCTTCTTAGCCCGCCGCAGAATCACCGCAATCTTACCAATCGTCTGCACCAGCTCCGCCCCGGAGCTCTCGCACAACGCCTGAATCGCTTCCTGGCGCGCTTCGCGATCAGTGCTGGCCACCTTGATCTTGATCAGCTCATGATCATTCAGGGCGCGCTCTAGCTCATCCTGCAAGCCCTCAGACAGGCCTTTATCGCCAACAATAATGACGGGCTTCAGATTGTGGGCAATCGCCCGGTATTCCCGGCGCTGTTCCGGTGAAAGACTCATGATGTAATCTCTTTATCGGTGCAATTAACAAAAGGTCAGCGGCGAAACGGCTGACGACGTCGTATAATTTCGCAATTGTAACAGATAGATTCCCGCCACAAATGGTCGTAATCACCTACAGTCGCGCCCACTGGCGCGGTGTCGTGCGGGATGACGGGCCTTGGCGCCCTACCGGTTGTCGGCTGGAACCTTCCTGTACGGTCAGGGTCAAAGGTTTCACGAAATCTCCAGTGGTGCCGGTTGCAGTCCTCAGATTGTGTTTTGCCGGGTCAGTCAGCGGATCTGTGGTCGATACGGATGGGCCGTTTCTGGTGGACAGGCGTATAATTGGTGTAAGGTGTCGGAAAAGGGTTGGTGGCCACATGGCTGCAGCCCCGCAATTCACAGGTGATGATCCTTGAACGATATGGCAAAAAATCTGGTTCTCTGGCTAATCATAGCCGCCGTGCTGTTGATGGTGTTTCAGAATTTCTCTCCCACCACCACCGGCCAACAAGTCAACTATTCCCAGTTTGTGGAGATGGTCCAGCAGGGCCAGGTCCGGCAGGTGACCATTGATGGTCTTCAGGTACAGGGCGTCCGTGGTGACGGCTCCCAGTTCCAGACCATTCGCCCGCAGGTCTCTGACAACAAGCTGATGGATGATCTGCTCGCCAATAACGTCGAAGTGATCGGCAAGGAGCCTGAGCGCCAGAGCCTGTGGACGCAGTTGCTGGTGGCCGCGTTCCCGATTCTGATCATTATCGCGTTGTTTGTTTTCTTCATGCGCCAGATGCAGGGCGGTGGCGGCGGCAAAGGCCCCATGTCCTTTGGCAAGAGCAAGGCCCGCCTGCTCAGTGAAGACCAGATCAAAACCACCTTTGGCGACGTCGCCGGTGTTGATGAGGCGAAGGAAGACGTCAAAGAGTTGGTCGACTTCCTGCGTGACCCGAGTAAATTCCAGCGTCTGGGTGGCCGCATTCCGAAAGGCGTGTTGATGGTGGGCCCGCCGGGTACTGGTAAGACGCTGTTGGCAAAAGCCATCGCCGGTGAAGCGAAAGTGCCGTTTTTCTCCATCTCCGGTTCTGACTTCGTAGAGATGTTCGTGGGCGTTGGTGCTTCCCGTGTTCGTGACATGTTCGAGCAGGCCAAGAAGCAAAGCCCCTGTATCATTTTTATCGATGAGATTGATGCGGTAGGTCGCCATCGTGGCGCCGGCATGGGCGGTGGCCACGACGAGCGTGAACAGACGCTGAACCAGTTGTTGGTTGAGATGGATGGCTTTGAAGGCAACGAAGGCGTCATCGTGATCGCTGCTACCAACCGTCCGGACGTTCTGGACCCTGCGCTGCTGCGTCCGGGTCGCTTTGACCGCCAGGTGGTGGTCAGCCTGCCAGACATTCTTGGTCGAGAGCAGATTCTTAAGGTGCACATGAAGAAAGTGCCCCTGGCCGATGGTATCGATCCGGCGGTTATCGCTCGCGGTACGCCTGGCTTCTCCGGTGCTGACCTCGCTAATCTGGTGAACGAGGCTGCCCTTTTCGCGGCACGTCGTAATCAACGCCTGGTTTCGATGGAAGAGCTGGAACTGGCGAAAGACAAGATCATGATGGGCGCCGAGCGCAAATCCATGGTGATGAGCGAGAAAGAAAAGCGGAACACCGCGTACCATGAGTCTGGCCATGCCATTGTTGGTCGCCTCGTGCCTGAACATGATCCTGTCTACAAGGTCAGTATCATTCCCCGAGGGCGCGCCCTGGGTGTGACCATGTTCTTGCCGGAAGAGGATAAGTACAGTCACTCCAAGCGCTACCTGACCAGCTCAATCTGCAGTCTGTTCGGTGGCCGAATTGCCGAAGAACTGACGCTTGGCTTTGACGGTGTGACGACCGGTGCCTCCAACGACATCGAGCGTGCCACCAGCCTGGCCCGCAACATGGTCACCAAGTGGGGGTTGTCGGAAAAGTTGGGTCCCCTGCAGTACGATACCGACAGCGAAGAGCCGTTCCTGGGTCGTTCTGCTGGCCAGTCGCACTCCCATCACTCTCCGGAGACCGCCCAGCGGATTGATGAGGAAGTCCGAAATATCATTGATGAGTGTTATGCCACGGCCAAGCAGATCCTGATTGAGAACCGTGACAAGCTGGACCTGATGGCTGAGGCCCTGATGAAGTACGAGACCATTGATCGCTACCAGATCGATGACATCATGGCAGGCAAAGAGCCGCGGCCCCCGAAAAACTGGGGCGATAGTGGTCCCACCGGCGGAGTGAAAGCTGAAGAGCCGGCTCCGGAGCCCCGGTCATCGGATGACGGGCGTCAGCCCGGAGTAGGCAGGCCTGCCGGCGAGCACTGATCGCCCGCGCAAGACCTAGTCAAATACAGCGCCGCCCGGCCTCCGGGCGGCGTTTGTTTTTGTTATCCCTGAACAGAAAATTTCGGAATACCTGCTATGAAAATGAATTTTGCTGGCCGTTTGGTGGATCTGTCCCGGTGCCAGGTAATGGGGATTCTCAACGTTACGCCCGACTCCTTTTCAGACGGCGGCCGGTTCACGACCGCCGATGCCGCGCTTGTTCGTGCCCGGACCATGGTGGAAGACGGCGCATCCTTTATCGATGTTGGTGGTGAATCGACCCGGCCGGGAGCGGAGCCGGTATCGACCCAGGAAGAGCTGGACCGGGTTTGCCCCGTGGTAGAGGCCATTGCCCGTGAGCTGGATACCGTGATTTCAGTGGATACCAGCAACCCCGTCGTGATGGAGGAAGTGGTCGGGCTCGGCGCCGGTTTGATCAACGATGTGCGGGCGCTCCAGCGAGAGGGTGCACCGGAAGTGGCGGCCAAAGCCGGCGTGCCCGTCTGCATTATGCACATCCAGGGTGAGCCGGACACCATGCAGAATAACCCCCGATACCATAACGTTCGGCGCGACGTCAGTTCGTTTCTGACCGAACGGATGCGAGTGGTCGAAAAGGCCGGCGTGCGGCCGGAAAACATCATCCTGGACCCGGGATTTGGCTTCGGGAAAACCGTTGAGCACAACATCCAGTTGTTGGCGACTCTGGAGCAGTTGCATTTGCTGGGGCATCCGTTGTTGATCGGGGTGTCCCGGAAATCCATGCTCGGAGCAATTACTGGCCGAGACGTCAACGAAAGGTTGCCGGCAAGCCTCGCTGCCGCGACAATATCCGCCATGAAAGGCGCAAGCATCCTCAGGGTGCATGATGTGCGGGAGACGGTGGACGCCGTCAAGGTCGTGACGGCAGTTAAGGAGGCAATCTGATGTCCCAGCGCAAGTATTTTGGAACCGACGGAATCCGGGGGAGAGTGGGCGAAAGTCCGATTACCCCGGAGTTTATGTTGCACCTTGGGTGGGCAGCAGGCCAGGCATTCAAGAGGCAGGGCCAGCGAAACAGCGTGCTGATTGGAAAGGATACCCGCTTGTCAGGTTACATGTTTGAATCCGCACTTGAGGCGGGTTTGTCCGCTGCGGGGGTGGATGTGAAGTTGCTTGGCCCAATGCCGACGCCGGCCATTGCCTACCTGACCCGAACGTTTCGGGCGTCCGCAGGCATTGTGATCAGTGCCTCTCATAACCCGCACCAGGACAACGGCATCAAGTTCTTCTCGGCTAACGGTACCAAGCTCGATGACGCCCTGGAGGCTGAGATCGAGCGCTGGCTCGAGCAGCCGATTCAGGTGTGCGAACCCAATGAGCTGGGCAAGGCAAGCCGTGTCGACGACGCTCCGGGCCGGTACGTGGAGTTCTGCAAGAGTACTGTGCCCAATGAGTTTACCCTCGATGGACTGCATATCGTACTCGACTGTGCCCATGGCGCCACATACCACGTTGCCCCCAAGGTGTTTAAAGAGCTCGGAGCCAGGGTTTCGGTGATTGGCGCAGAACCGGACGGGCTGAATATCAATCTCAACGTGGGGTCCACCCACCTGGATGCCCTGAAACAGGCAGTCTCTGAGAAGCAGGCTGACATGGGTATTGCTTTCGATGGCGATGGCGACCGTGTGCTGATGGTAGACCGCGACGGCTCAGAGGTGGATGGTGATGAATTGCTGTTTATACTGGCCTCCCAGCGTCATGCCGAAGGTCGGTTGAACGGTGGCGTGGTTGGAACCCTGATGACCAATCTGGGGGTTGAACTGGCGCTGCGTGAGATTGGCATCGAATTCGAGCGTGCCAATGTGGGTGACCGTTATGTGATGGAGCGGCTGCTGGCCAATAACTGGATTATTGGCGGAGAAGGCTCCGGCCATATGGTGATTCGTGACTGTACCAGTACCGGCGACGGTATTGTCTCTGCGTTGCAGGTGCTGTTGGCGGTTCGCCGGTCTGGCAAGACTCTCGGAGAGCTGCGTCAGGGTATGGCCAAGTTGCCCCAGACGATGGTGAATGTGCGGGTGGCCCAGCGATTTGATCCGCTCAGCCGGTCAGACATCGTTGAGGCGATGCGCAGGGCAGAGGCGGATCTGGGTGAGGCCGGCAGAATCCTGTTGCGGGCGTCGGGAACGGAGCCCCTGATTCGGGTGATGGCAGAAGGTCAGAATGCCGATGACATTGCCCGGGTTGCCGAGCAGCTGGCCCTTGTCGTGGAGCGTTCAACACCCTGATTTTGTGGAATGGGGCGGGTTGTGCGAGACAAATGTCTGCTGTATAGTTCGCCCTCCCTCAGGTCGGGACGATTGAGATTTGGTATGCGTCGCAAGATCGTAGCTGGAAACTGGAAGATGAACGGGTCGAAAGACCTTGTGCAGCAGCTGGTCGGTCAGGTCCGCGAGCAGGTTGCCAGTCTTGATGCCAGGGCAGAGGTGGTTATCATACCTCCTGCCCTTTATGTTGACTCTGTGGTTGCGCTTTGTGGCTCTGAATTGGTTGCTGGCGTGCAGAACGTCAGCCAGTGGCAGTCAGGTGCCTACACTGGTGAAGTCTCCTCTGATATGGCGAAAGATCTGGGGTGTCAGTACGCCCTCGTTGGTCATTCCGAGCGTCGCCAGTTGTTTGGTGAGTCCGACGAAGTGGTTGCCAGGAAGATCGAGCAGGTTCTGGCATCCGGGCTGACGGCAGTACTCTGCGTCGGTGAGACTCTGGAAGAACGCGAAGCCGGTTCGGCTGAGCGGGTAGTGGCCAGCCAGGTTCAGCAAGGCCTGGCGTCGGTGGCTGGTGAGCAGTGGTCGAAAATTGTGGTTGCCTACGAGCCGGTATGGGCGATAGGTACCGGAAAGACAGCGACTGCAGAAGATGCCCAGGCCATGCACGCGGACATTCGCCGGGTGCTTGCAGAGATGGGTGCGCCGTCTGAGACGATTTCAGTACTTTACGGCGGCAGTGTAAAAGCGGATAATGCGGCCGCTCTGTTTGCAGAGCCCGATATAGATGGCGGTCTTATAGGTGGTGCTTCCCTTAAGGCTGAAGATTTTGTAAGTATCTGCCGTGCGTTTCCGGTGGGTGCGTAAGCCAAAACGTTTACGAGAGTCTGTATGGATTGGATGGAAACACTGGTAGTCGTTGTTCACGTCGTGATCGCCGTGGCTCTGGTGGGTCTGGTCCTTATCCAGCAGGGTAAGGGTGCAGATGCCGGTGCTGCTTTCGGTGGCGGTGCCTCCCAGACCGTGTTCGGTAGTCAGGGTAGTGGCAGCTTTCTGACCCGTCTGACCACGTTTATGGCGGTTGTGTTTTTTGTGACAAGTTTTTCGCTGGCAATCTTCGCCAAGCAGCGTGCTGAAGTGGCAGGTGAGGCCGGTATTCCGACAGTTCAGGAATCCCGTCAGGCGCCAGCTGAAGCTGCGCCGGGTATCGAAGAATCTGCAGGTAGCGAAAGCGAGGGTGGGGAGTCTCAGCTCCCTGACCTCGAGTAAAGAATGTTGCCCGGGTGGTGAAACTGGTAGACACGCCATCTTGAGGGGGTGGTAGCGAAAGCTGTGCCGGTTCGAGTCCGGCCCCGGGCACCATATTTGAGTAAGACGGCTTGGAAGTTCCAGGCCGTTTTTTTTGGTCAGTCCTTGACCAGTCTGCGCGGCGTCTCTATACTCCGGCGGATATTGGACCTTGCAACGGCGTTGTAGTGTCCAGGCAGGCCAGGTGTCTGTCGGCAGAGGGCAGAGTTGGGTTAGCTTTCTGCGAATTCTTGCAACAAAAGGCCCCATTCATAGGGGCTTTTTGATTAAGGGGCCTGGCGCAAAGGGCCCTGGTGCATAAAAAGGGCTGATCAACAGCCCTTTTTTTGTTTTTGTAGTCCGAAAATCTGAATACGGAGGCGGCGACACTTGTCAGCCAAGCTTAAACAACTGGAAGACATTCTGCGCCCGGTAGTGGAAGGGCTCGGGTATGAATTCTGGGGTATCGAATACCGTTCCCGGGGCTATCAGTCCATGCTTCGGGTGTTTATTGATGATGCGGAAAATGGCATCAGCATTGAAGACTGCGAGAAAGTCAGCCGTCAGATAAGCGGCGTGATGGATGTGGAAGACCCCATCCAGAGTGAATACACTCTGGAGGTGTCGTCGCCGGGTATGGACCGGCCACTGTTTCGTCTCGAGCAGTATCAGGAATTCGTTGGCCATCAGGTTCAGATCAAGCTGCGCATGGCGTTTGAAGGCCGGCGCAAATTTACAGGCCTGATCAAAGGTATAGAGGGCGATGAAGTCATCGTGGTTGTTGATGACCACGAATACCTGTTGCCTTTTGACAGTATTGAGAAAGCCAACATCGTACCGGTTTTTGAATGACCCATTCGAACAAGACTGTGGATGCATCGATTATATTGAGGGCAGGGCAATCCAATGAGTAAAGAGATCTTGCTGGTAGTAGAATCCGTCTCGAACGAGAAAGGTGTCGAGAAAGACGTGATTTTCGAGGCGATCGAGCTGGCGCTCGCGACCGCTGCCAAGAAGCGTTATGAAGATGAAGAAGCGGACATCCGGGTTGCCATTGACCGCCGCACCGGAGAGTACGAGACCTTCCGCCGCTGGTTGGTGGTGGACAACGACGCCGTTCCAGCGCTGGGTACAGAGCTTACCTTCCAGGAAGCCGAAGAGATCAGTCCAGACCTGAAGCCGGGTGACATCCACGAAGAAAAAGTGGAATCAGTCGCCTTTGGACGTATCGGTGCCCAGGCTGCCAAGCAGATTATTTTCCAGAAGGTTCGCGAAGCTGAGCGCATGAAGATCGTCGACAGCTACCGCGACCGCGTTGGCGAGCTGGTGTCCGGAACGGTCAAGAAGGTGACACGGGACAACGTTATTGTGGATCTGGGTGGCAATGCCGAAGCACTTCTGCCCCGTGAGCATCTGATTCCCCGGGAAACCTTCCGCATGGGCGACCGCGTGCGTTCCCTGTTGCTGGAGATTCGCACCGATCATCGGGGCCCGCAGCTGATCCTGAGCCGTACCGACGCGCAGATGCTGATTGAGCTGTTCCGCATTGAAGTGCCGGAGATTGCTGAGGACCTGATTGAGATCCGTGGTGCAGCCCGTGATCCCGGCTCCCGTGCCAAGATTGCCGTGAAGACCAACGATCGCCGTATTGATCCCGTGGGTGCCTGCGTGGGCATGCGGGGCTCTCGGGTCCAGGCCGTGTCCAACGAACTGGGCGGCGAGCGTGTTGATATTGTGCTGTGGGACGACAACCCGGCCCAGTTGGTCATCAACGCCATGGCGCCGGCCGAGGTTGCCTCCATTGTGATGGATGAAGACCGCCACACCATGGACGTTGCCGTCGCCGAAGACAATCTGGCCCAGGCCATCGGCCGTAACGGCCAGAACGTTCGTCTGGCCACTGAGCTGACCGGCTGGACTTTGAACGTAATGACCGAGGAAGAAGCCGGCGAGCGCCAGGAGCAGGAATACTCTCGCCTGGTTGAGCACTTTACCGCGCACCTGGACGTTGACGAGGAATTTGCCGGTGTCCTGATCGACGAAGGCTTTACCTCGATTGAGGAAGTGGCGTACGTGCCGATGGAAGAAATGCTGGCCATCGATGGCTTTGACGAGGAAACCGTCACAGAGCTGCGCCGTCGTGCCAAAGACGTCCTGTTGAACCAGGCGTTGGCGAGTGAAGAAGCCCTGGAGGGCGCAGAGCCCGCCGAAGATCTTCTCAACATGGAAGGCATGGACCGTTCACTGGCGTTCAAACTCGCCGGTATGGGCGTGCGTACGATGGAAGATCTGGCTGAGCAGTCAATTGACGAACTGCTTGAAATTGAAGGTATGGATGAAGAGCGTGCTGGTCAGCTGATCATGACCGCGCGTGCCCCCTGGTTTGAAGACCAGGCCTGATTCGGGAGAGGAGGACCAGTATGGCTGATGTAACGGTAAAACAACTGGCCGCAGATGTAGGCGCTCCCGTGGATCGTTTGCTGAAGCAGATCGTGGAAGCGGGCCTGAAATCCCGCAGTGAGAACGACGCTGTCACCAGTGATGAGAAGCAGCAGTTGCTGACCTATCTGAGAAAGACCCACGGTGAAGCTCAGGCAGAGCCGAACAAGATCACCCTGAAGCGTAAAACCACCACCACGCTGAAGGCCGGTAAGGCAAAAACCGTGAACGTGGAAGTGCGCAAGCGCCGCACCTATATCAAGCGTGCGGAACTGCAGCCGGAACCAGAGGTTGAAGCACCGAAGCCGGAAGAGGTAGCGGAACAGCCTGTGGCTGAATCCCCGGTGGTCGATGAAGCACCGAAAGTGGCTGCAGAGCAGCCGCAAGAACAGCCGGCAGAAACCGCCGCTCCATCGGAGCCGGCAGCGGCCGAGCCTGTTCAGGAAGAAAAGTCCGAACCCGAACTGGAAACAGCGCCGGAGGACATTCCCATGCCTCCGCCTGAAGACGAAGGTCGGGATCGCAAGCCAAAGAAAAAGAAAGAAAAGGTACGCGAGCGCGGCGACGATATCGAAGAAGGCAAGCCGAAGAAGAAGCAGGCTGGCCATCGCGGCCCTCGCAGCCGTCCGGTTGAAGAACCGCTGGTTATTTCCGAAGACGAGGAAGAAACCGTTCCTCGCAAGCAGCTGCGGGCTAAAAAGAAACCGAAAGAAAAGCGTCATGCTTTCGAGAGGCCCACAAAGCCAATGGTTAGAGAAGTACAGATTCCGGAAACCATCACCGTCGGTGATCTTGCCCAGCGCATGGCTGTCAAAGCCGCTGATGTCATCAAAACCCTGATGGGAATGGGCGTTATGGCCACCATCAACCAGGCACTGGATCAGGAAACCGCCGTTCTGGTAACCGAAGAGCTGGGCCACAAGCCCAAAGCGGTCAGTGAAGATGCGTTTGAAGAAGAAGTGCTGAGCGAGATTACCGAGCTGCACGAAGGCAAAGAAAAGATCAAGCGTGCCCCGGTTGTGAGCGTGATGGGTCACGTTGACCATGGTAAGACATCCCTTCTGGATTATATTCGTCGCACCAAGGTTGCGGCTGGAGAATCCGGTGGTATCACCCAGCACATCGGCGCCTACCACGTAGAAACCGATCACGGCATGGTGTCGTTCCTGGATACCCCGGGCCACGCGGCGTTTACCGCCATGCGTGCGCGCGGTGCCCAGTGCACCGATATTGTTATCCTCGTTGTGGCTGCGGATGACGGTGTTATGCCGCAAACCAAGGAAGCGGTTCAGCATGCACGTTCTGCCGGTGTGCCGCTGGTGGTCGCCATCAATAAGATGGACAAGGAAGAGGCGGATCCGGACCGCATCAAGAACGAGCTGTCTGCCCTGGATGTGATTCCGGAAGACTGGGGCGGCGATGTACAGTTTGTGCCTGTGTCGGCTCATACAGGTCTTGGCATTGATGATCTTCTGGAAGCCGTCCTGCTGCAGGCCGAGATTTTGGAACTTGAAGCATCACCGGATGCCTCCGCCCGCGGTGTGGTTGTTGAGTCCAGCCTGGAGCGTGGTCGTGGTTCTGTTGCGACCGTTCTGGTTCAGAACGGCACCCTGCGCCAGGGCGACATGGTCGTGGCCGGCTCATTCTACGGCAAGGTTCGGGCGATGACCGACGAAGCCGGCAAGCAGGTCAAGGAAGCTGGCCCGTCCATTCCGGTCGAAATTCTTGGCCTGAATGGCACACCGGATGCTGGCGATGAGTTCTTCGCCGTGGCTGATGAGAAGAAAGCCAAAGAACTGGCCGAATTCCGCCAGACCCGCGAGCGCGAGCAGCGTCTGCAGCGCCAGCAGGCCGCCAAGCTGGAGAATATGTTTGAGAACATGGGTAAAGACGAAGTCAAAACCCTTAACGTTGTTCTCAAGACCGACGTTCGTGGTTCCCTGGAGGCCATCACCAAGGCCCTGCAGGACCTGGGTAACGAGGAAGTTCAGGTCAAGATTGTTTCGTCTGGTGTTGGCGGTATTGCCGAGACAGACGTGAGCCTGGCCATGGCCACCAACGCGGTTATCTTCGGTTTCAACGTGCGTGCGGATACCGCTTCCAAGCGCCTGGTGGAGCAGGAAGGTCTGGATCTGCGTTACTACAGCATCATCTATAACCTGATTGATGATGTTAAGTCCGCCCTGACTGGTATGCTCAAGCCTGAGTTCCGGGAAGACATCGTGGGTATCGCCGATGTGCGGGACGTGTTCCGTTCACCGAAGTTTGGCCAGGTGGCCGGCTGTATGGTGACCGAGGGTACCGTATACCGTAACAAGCCGATTCGCGTACTGCGTGACAACGTGGTTATCTTCGAGGGCGAGCTGGAATCCCTGCGTCGCTTCAAGGATGACGTACCGGAAGTCCGCAACGGTATGGAGTGTGGTATCGGTGTTAAAGGCTACGACGTGAAAGTGGGCGATCAGATCGAGGTGTTCGATCGCGTTCGCGTTGAGCGTCAGCTCGAATCAACGGGGGCCTGATGGCGCGGGAATACAGTCGCATAGATCGTATCGGCGATCAGATGCAACGTGAACTGGCCCAGCTCATCCAGCGCGAGGTCAAAGACCCTCGCGTTGGCATGGTCACGGTGAATGCCGTCAAGGTCAGCCGTGATCTGGGCTATGCCGATATTTACGTTTCCCTGTTGTCGACCGAAGAGCTTACCGAGCAATCTCCGGAAGTTCAGGATTCCCTGGCGGTGCTCAACAAGGCCTCGGGATTCCTGCGAGGTCAGGTCGGGCGGGCGATGAAGCTGCGGGTGGTACCCCACCTGCGTTTCCACTTCGACAGCCTGCTTAACCAGAGTCGCAAGATGGACCGTCTGATTCGAGAAGCCGTTGGGGATCAGCCTGCTGTTCCTCGCGATGATAACGATGATCCGGTTTCAGATAATCCGGAGCGTGATGCTTGAGCCGAAGACGTAAAGGCCGTGACGTAAATGGCATCCTGGTGATCGACAAGCCCCAGGGTGTCACCTCCAACGGGATTCTGCAGCAGGTCAAGCGCCTGTATGGCGCCGCTAAGGCGGGCCACACAGGTGCGCTTGATCCGCTCGCCACCGGTGTTTTGCCGCTGTGTTTTGGTGAAGCCACCAAATTTTCCCAGACCATGCTCGACAGTGACAAGGCGTATGTCACGACCGCGCGGCTGGGTATCCGGACAGAAACTGGAGACAGCGAAGGCGCAGTGGTTGAGGAAAAACCGGTGCCTGCATTGACTGAGGCGCAGGTGGAAACCGTGCTGGAGCAGTTCCGGGGTGATATCCAGCAGGTACCGTCCATGTACTCTGCGCTCAAGCACCAGGGCCGCCCGCTCTACGAGTATGCCCGTGAGGGTATTGAGATTGAGCGCCCCGCGCGCCCCGTCACCATCTACGACCTGACTTTGTTGGCGGTTCGCGAGCAGGAGCTGGACCTGGCGGTTACCTGTACCAAGGGTACGTATATACGCTCACTGGTTGAAGATATTGGTGCGGTACTGGGGTGCGGTGCCCATGTCAGTGCACTTCGGCGCACCCTGGCCTCCGGGTACACTCTTGAAAATGCTCACGATGTCAAAGACCTGGAAGCCATGCGAGAGCGAGGTGAGAGCCTGGATGGGTTGCTGCTGCCGCCGGAAAGCGCGTTGACTATGTTTCCCGAGTACCGGCTTTCTGGCTCGGCACTGGTATCGATATTGAACGGACAACCGGTTAGAATACCGGGTCAGTCCCTTGAAGGCTTCGTGCGTGTCTACGGCGATCGTAACTTCGTGGGATTGGCAGAAGCTATGCCGGAGGACGATGACACCAAACTGGTGCCGCGCCGTCTGGTAAAGAACAGCGGCGGGTAACACCGCCGCTGATTAGCCGGGCTGTAGAGATGCGCGGTTCGGCCGGATTTATCAGCATCGCAAACCATGAGGTGTAATATGGCACTGTCTGCCAATGAGAAAGCTCAGATCGTTAAGGATTTTCAGCAAGTTGAAGGCGATACCGGTTCTCCTGAAGTACAGGTTGCACTGCTGAGCGCCAACATCAACAAGCTGCAGGATCACTTCAAGGCCAACAAGCAGGATCACCATTCCCGCCGCGGCCTGATCCGGATGGTAAACCAGCGTCGTAAGCTGCTGGACTACCTCAAGCGTAAAAACGCTGACCGTTACCTGGAGCTCATCCAGCGCTTGGGTCTGCGTCGCTAATCCGGTTTAGCGACCTGAAGGCTGGCCCGGGGTTGCCCGGGTTCAGCCGCGCTTCTCTCCCACTGTCTGTGTGTGCCCGCTCAGGGGATGCCAGACGGTGTTTATGCTGCAGTTGATTTGTCAGTGAAACCGAAGGATTTTCTCTGTCTAATGGAAAGCCGATATTGATAGCAGGTTGTTGAAAAGCCCGGGAGCCGCACACAGTTGGCCGCTCGCCAACCGGGGTTTTGCAACAGCCTGTTAGCTTTCAGACGGGTTGCCTTTCGGTTCACAGATCAGACTGCTGCGGTGGTAAAGAAAACCTGGCAAGGGTGAGTGTCACCCGGCCAGGTATTAACCGTTGAAAAGAGCAGGAGTTTATTGTGGATCTGCAACCACGTAAGAAAACGTTTGAAATGGGTGGCGAAACCTTCACCCTGGAAACGGGTCGTGTTGCCCGTCAGGCAACCGGTTCCGTTCTCGTGTCTACCGGCGATACCGCTGTTCTGGGTACCGTTGTTGGCGCCAAAGAAGCCAAGCCGGGTCAGCCGTTTTTCCCGCTGACCGTTAACTACTTCGAAAAGACCTACGCAGCCGGCAAAATCCCCGGTGGTTTCTTCAAGCGCGAAGGCCGTCCGTCCGAGAAAGAGACGCTGACTTCCCGCCTGATCGACCGTCCGATCCGCCCGCTGTTCCCCAATGGCTACATGAACGAAGTACAGGTGATCTGTACCGTCATGTCTGCCAGCAAGAACCACGATCCTGACATCGCGGCGATGCTGGCGGCGTCTGCTGCGCTGGCGATCTCCGGTATTCCGTTCGATGGTCCTATCGGTGCTGCCCGTGTTGGTTTCACCAACGATAAAGGCTACTTCCTGAACCCCACCTTTGAAGAGCTGGCCAGCTCTGATCTGGACATGGTGGTTGCCGGTACCGAAGACGCCGTACTGATGGTTGAATCCGAGGCCAAAGGCCTGACTGAAGACCAGATGCTGGGCGGCGTACTGTTTGGTCATCAGGAAATGCAGGCGGCCATTACCGCCATCAAGGAATTTGCCGCTGAACACGGCAAGCCGCGCTGGGAATGGCAGCCTGAAGCCGAAAACACCGAGCTTCTGAATGCCATCAAATCCGAGTTCGGTGGTGCCATCGAAGAAGCCTACGCCGTGCGCGACAAGATGGCTCGCTACGAGCGTCTGGGCGAGATCAAGGCTGCCGCCGTCGAAAAACTGGCCGGTGAAGAAGAAGGCCAGCCTTCTGAAGAACTTGTGAAGAAGTACTTCGGCAAGGTTGAGAAGGCTGTGGTTCGCCAGCAGGTTATCGATGGCAAGCCGCGTATTGATGGCCGTGACAACAAGACTGTGCGCCCGATCGAAGTGGAAGTTGGCATTCTGCCGTCTGTTCACGGTTCTGCTCTGTTCACCCGTGGTGAAACCCAGGCCATCGTAACCGCCACTCTGGGTACCACCCGTGATGTGCAGATCATCGATGCCCTGGAGGGGGAGCGCAAAGATCCGTTCCTGTTCCACTACAACTTCCCTCCGTATTCAGTAGGTGAAGCTGGCCGCGTTGGTACTCCGGGCCGTCGTGAAGTGGGTCATGGTCGTCTGGCCAAGCGTGGCGTTCTGGCGGTTATGCCGACCATTGAAGAATTCCCGTATGCCATTCGTGCGGTTTCCGAGATCACCGAATCCAACGGTTCCAGCTCCATGGCTTCCGTGTGCGGTTCTTCTCTGGCACTGATGGACGCCGGTGTGCCGATCAAGGCACCGGTGGCCGGTATCGCCATGGGTCTGGTCAAGGAAGGTGACAAGTTTGCCGTTCTGACTGACATCCTGGGTGACGAAGACCACCTGGGCGATATGGACTTCAAGGTTGCCGGTACCAAAGAGGGCGTTACCGCCCTGCAGATGGATATCAAGATCCAGGGCATCACCGACGAGATCATGGAAATCGCCCTGGAGCAGGCCCACGCTGCGCGTCTGCACATCCTGGACGAGATGAACAAGGTGATCTCCACGCCGCGTGCCGAGCTGTCTGAGCGTGCACCGAGCATCACCACCATCAAGATCCATCCGGACAAGATCCGTGACGTTATCGGTAAGGGCGGTTCTGTGATCCGTTCTATCTGTGACGAGACCGGTGCGTCTATTGACCTGGACGACGATGGCAATGTGAAGATCTACGCCGATAACGCAGCAGCTGCACAAGCCGCCGTGAATCGGGTGAAGGAAATCACCGCCGAGATCGAAGTGGGCGCAATCTACAAGGGCCGCGTTGAGCGCATTGTGGACTTCGGTGCCTTCGTTAACATCCTGCCTGGCAAGGATGGTCTGGTGCACATTTCCCAGATCTCTGAGCGCCGTATCGAGAACGTGACAGACGAGCTGAGCGAAGGTCAGGAAGTTCTGGTGAAGGTGCTGGATGTGGACAACCGTGGTCGCGTTAAGCTGTCCATGAAGGAAGTTAAGGAAGGCGAGCAGCCGACTGACTTCGCTGACTGATTTTTCAGTTAGTCAGTATTGAGAGAGCCCGCCTGTATGGCGGGTTTTTTCTTTTCTAGGCCTCGGACCTTTGTGCCCTGCAGGGGTTGGGAGAGCCTTTTCAAAAGACGCTACGAGCACTTCCCTGTGCGCTTCGTTCGGGCCATCCATGGCCCTCAAGACTTTTGAAAAGGCTCTCCCAACCCCTGCTTAAACATCGTTCGGGGAGTCTCGTGTCTTTTGGTCCGTGAGTGTCCGTGTCGTCCGTGGCTAAAAAGCCCCGGCCATGAACTCCAGCACCGCCTCCCGATAAGCGGGCAGAATAAAGGTCGCGCCGTGAGGTGTATCGGTCCGGAGGAAGTTTTTGGGCTGTTCTGCGGCTTCATACAGTCGCATGCCGTGGTGGAACGGGATAATGCCATCACGGGCGCTGTGGATGATTTTGACGGGGACCGGGGTGATGTTGGCGATGCGGTCTACACCTTCGTAGTCGTCGGTGATGCTCCAGCTCAGGGGGATCTGGAACGGCCAGGTTAGCCAGAACTCGCCGAGTTTTTCACGGGCGATCAGGCGGAAGCCGGAGAAGGTGCCGTCGAGGATCACGCCGCTGAGTTGGGGTTGTTCGCTGCGCTGTACCCATTCACTGGCCAGGGCGATGCCGAGGCCGCCGCCGAGGCTTTGGCCGAGGAGGAACAGGGGATGGTCGTTTTCGGGGTGGCGTTCTGCGAGCCAGCGCAGGCCGGTTTCGGTGTCGTGCAGGGCGCCTTCTATGTCTGGCGCGCCGGTGGATTGGCCGTAGCCCCGGTAGTCTATGGCAAATACGTTGTAGCCTTGCTCCGGCAGCCAGGCGACGTTGAGGATGTGGGCGCTGACGTTCTGGGCGTTGCCGTGCAGGTAATAGACCGTGCCTTTGGCGGGTTCTTCCGTGAGGGCGGGCAGCCACCAGCCGTGGAGGGTTTCACCATCGGCGGTGTCCAGGTAGATGTCTTCATACTCCAGGTTCAGGCGGTCCGGGGTGATGTAGGTTACCTTGTCCGGGTAGAAGAACACGCTGCTGCAGCCGGTTTGCAGCAGGGCGAGCAAGGCCAGCAGGGTGAGTGTTGCCGGCCGCTTGTCCAGCCTGGAGAGCGTCAGAAATACGCGTGAATGCCAGCCTGCCATATGCTTTGGTACCTGTTGAAGTGGTCTTCCCGGGTGAATTCGGCAAACAGGCTGAATTCCCGGCCGATGTGCAGATTGCCTTTAACGTACAGCTGGTCTTGCCGGTGTTGGCTGCTGATGATCCAGGCCTTGGTTTTGGCGCCGGCCAGAAGGCTAAACCGGTTGTTCTGGTGCAGCAGGCCCAGGTCAGCGCCCGGAGCGAAGTCGTAGCCGCGGCGGATGTCATCGTCGATTTCCAGGTCGGCGGTGGCGACGGCGAAGGCTTGGGTGTTGTAGTTCAGGCTCCAGCTCCCACCGGCACCGCCCTCCAGGTAGGGCGTGAGCACTCGCTGTGTGCCGGTGTCTGTGCGCCGTCCGCCGAAGCCTACCTGCCAGGAAATGGGTGAGAAGAACTGGTTGCGAGGGCTCAGGGACCGGATTTCCACGCCCACAATCTGTTCCACCTGAAGTTCATCATTGTCATGGTACAGCCGCGCGTCCAGCCGCAGGAACTGCAGCTGGGCACCGGAGCGGTAACCTTCCGGCGGGTCCAGTACGTCATGGTAGGCCGGGCGCAGGGTGAGCTGGGTGAATTCGGCGTGGTCCAGTTGGCCACTGCCGAGGCTTACTCGAAAAGTGTCGTGGCCCTGATCGTCGCGAACCACAGGCTCCGGGACAGGAGGTATCTCCTTTGCATTGTCTATCCGGCTGCGTGAAACCAGCAACTGATGTGACAAGGGGGCCGCGAATTCCCTCGGCCAGCTCCTGGCTTCGCTTTGATAGCGCACGTAATCGTAGGTGGCGTCCAGCACCCAGGCCTTTTCCTGGTCGGAGAGCTCTTGCATCTCCGGGCCATCTACCTGCACATAGCCATTGGCGATGGCAGCAGCCAGGGTTTGATGGTCCCGGGGCAGGGTATCGAGGCTGTGGCTAACGGCCGTAGCAGCCGAGGGCCGGTAATGAATGCTCTCGACAAGGTTGGCGTCCCGCACCCAGCGTACCGTGTCGGATGGAATGGCGTGTGTGCTGACTTCACCCAGCAGGTTGGTGCCCGGGCGCGCGGCATCAATCAGTGCCAGCAAGCGATAGGCGCAGTTCTCGTCAAAGAAGTAGTAATCGAAGTTTTTGTCCTGAATCTCCCAGGTGTGGGCCAGCATGGTGTCTACTTCCGGCTGGGTCAGGTTCAGGGTGTATTCCCATAAGTCCCGGTGTTCAATGTCGTTATAAAGCCGGATCATCTCGTAATAGGGTCGGATGGAGGTAATTCCGGGATAGCCGCCGAAAATTCCCCGATAGGCAAATAGCAGCTCGCTGTCGTGTTCAGCTGCGTCCGCTGCGTAAGAAATGGTATTGGCCAGCAGCAGGTCGGCTTCTTCATCCTCCTGGGGTGGGTCCAGTCGAAGGAAGGTGTGGCCGAACATGGACGATGGGCTGTTCAGGTACGAGGCGGCGAACACCAGTGTGACCTTCTCGGTGTTCAGTTCGGCCGCCCACTCGTCATAAGCGGGGCAAACGACAGGATCAGCGGGCAGGTCGAGCTGTTCCCGAAGCCAGGCATCCCGGGCCGGAAAGCGGCATCGGGCGTGATCGTTGCCTTCACCTGGCTCCTGAATAGCGGCAAGCGTTGCTTCTAGTTCTTCCCTGGGTGAGGTTTTGCCGTTCTCGCTCAGAAAAAACGCAGAGTCGTCTGCCTGACTGGTGTAGCCGGCGCCAAATCGATCAGGCTGGTAGTGACCAAGGGTCAGCCATACCGGGTGCTGGTGAAGTTCATCGGGTGCAACGGCAAGGGCGGCCTGGGCCGAGAGTGAGCATGCAAGCCACAGAGCGGCCTGCCGGGGGCGCAAGATGTTACCCATAGGGGAGATCAGAGTCCGGATTGCGATTGGGTGCAGGAGGGCGCCATCCGTGGCGCCGCGTCAATCCTTTGGGAATGCGTTATTACGCAGCCACGTACTTGCTCAGAGACTCGTTCTGCTCGAGCAGGGAAACGATAGCATCTACCGCTTCACCAGAGGTGGTGTCAGAGTTCGGGAAAATACTGGCGAAGTTGTCTTGCAGCACTTTGCGGAAGGCCTCACGGTCAGCCGCGTCTACACCCAGCAGTACCGCCAGGGTTTCCAGATTTTCACCGGAGCCACGGGACATGTCACGGGCAACCTTGTCGATGTTGCTGTCCATGTACATGGCCATGGACTGAACAGACTGGTTAGTCTGGCAGCCGAGGGTACCGGTAGTCATACCGAAAGTCTGGTTACCGAAGGTTCCGTTGGTGGTGGCGGCCAGTACGTGCGGCGCAACGCCGGACTGTCCTTTCCAGATCATGGCGCCTACGCCACAGCCAGGCTGAGCGAATGCCATGGAGGAAGCACCAAGAAGAATTGCACCTGCGATCAGTTTTTTCATTATCCACTCCTTTATGTGGTTTTTTGCTTTCGTCGCATACCCTGCAACCTGTAAGTCCTGAATCGGCTGCAAGCTAACGGCCCCGATATGGTTACCGGTGATTGGTGTGACCGTTGGGTTCAGTATAGATGAAAACCCGTGTTTGGGAAGAATACAAACTGACGGATCAAAGGGTTATTGATATCTGTCACTTCGAATTCTGTCGTTGTCGGCGGCGGGTAACGATCACCCGCCCAGATAAGCCTCCCGCACCTCCGGATTGGCCAACAGGTTTTTACCTGTATCGTGCAGCCGGATACGCCCGGTTTCCAGCACATAACCCCGGTCGGCCAGGTTCAGGGCCTGATGGGCGTTCTGTTCTACCAGGAACACGGTGATGCCTTCCTCCCGAAGGTGGCCGATGATCTCGAAGATCTGTTTGATGATAATCGGCGCCAGACCCAGTGACGGCTCGTCCAGGATGATCATCCGGGGTTTGCTCATCAGTGCCCGGCCGATGGCGAGCATTTGTTGCTCGCCGCCAGACATAGTGCCGGCCCGCTGGTGTTCCCGCTCCTTCAGGCGGGGGAACAGCTCGTACACGTGATCCTGGCTTTTACGGATCTCGGCCTTGGTGTTGAAGAACCCACCCATGGCCAGGTTCTCTTCCACGGTCAGCCCGGAAAAGACCCTCCGGCCCTCAGGCACAATGGCGATACCGGATCGCATGATGTTAGAGGTGGCCTCATTGGTAATATCCCGGCCTTCCAGGATAACCCGCCCGGCGCTGGCCTGGGGGTTGCCGCAAACGGTCATCAACAGGGTGGTTTTGCCCGCGCCGTTGGCGCCGATCAGCGAGACGATCTCGCCTTTGTTCACTTCAACCGATACCCCGTGCAAGGCCTCGATCTTGCCGTAGTGGGTGTGCACGTTTTCCAGTACTAGCATGGTGTTTCCTCAGGCCTCGCCCAGATAAGCTTTGATAACGTCATCGTTCTGGCGCACTTCGTCCGGTGTGCCTGCAGCCAGGGGGCGGCCCTGATTGATCACGGTAATCCGGTCGGAGATGTCCATCACCAGGCTCATGTCGTGCTCGATCAACAGTACCGAGACGTTGTAGTCCTCTTTGAGGCTGACAATCAGTTGATTGAGGTCTTTGGTTTCTGCCGGGTTCAGGCCGGCGGCCGGTTCATCCAGCATCAGCAGTTTGGGCTCGGTCACCATGCAGCGGGCAATCTCCAGGCGCCGTTGCTGGCCGTAGGCCAGATTGCCGGCATCCCGGTTGGCAAGATCAAGCAGACCCACCCGCTCCAGCCAGTAGGCCGCCCGGTCCAGGGATTTCTGCTCCCGTGAACGGTAGTTGGGGGTTTTAATCAGTCCGGACAGCAGGTTGGTGTTCAGATGCCGATGCTGGGCCACCAGCAGGTTTTCCACCACGGTCATTTTGTTGAACAAGCGAACGTGCTGAAAGGTCCGCACCATGCCCAGCCGCGAGATTTTGTAGTCGGGCTTGCCTTGCACCTCTTTGCCTTCGAACAAGATCTTGCCACCACTGGGCTTGTAGAACCCGCTGATGCAGTTAAATACCGTGGTTTTGCCGGCACCGTTTGGCCCGATGATGGAAACGATTTCGTGTTCCTGCACATCCAGGCTCACCTGATCGACGGCCAGCAGGCCGCCGAAGCGCATGGACAGATTTTTTACATCCAGCATGTCTGTCACTCCTGCCGTTTCAGTTCAATGTGAATCCGCCGCATGGGCATCAGGCCCTGTGGTCGCCACACCATCATCAACACCATGGCTGCACCGAACACCAGCATGCGGTAGTCGGCAAACTCACGGGCGAGCTCCGGCAGTATGGTGACCGCAATGGCGGCGAGTATGACGCCGATTTGCGAGCCCATGCCGCCGAGCACAACAATGGCCAGAATGATGGCGGATTCAAGGAACACGAACGACTCCGGGCTGATAAAGCCCTGCTTGGAGGCAAACACGGTGCCGGCAAAGCCGGCAAAGAACGCGCCGATGGTGAACGCTGAAAGCTTCACCGCGGTGCGGCTGAGGCCCAGTGAGCGGGCGGCAATTTCATCTTCCCGCAGGGCTTCCCAGGCCCGGCCCACTGGCATGCGCATCAGTCGGCGAATCACCAGAGCGGTGATCACCGCCAGTACCAGGGCTATCAGGTACAGGAAAATCACTTTGTGCTCGCCGCTGTAGGCAATACCAAAGGTTTCGTGGAACGAGGTATTGCCTTCTTCCTTAACGCGCCGGCCGAATTCCATTCCGAACAAGGTGGGTTCGGGAATGCCGCCGATGCCGTTGGGGCCGCCGGTAATGGAGGTCCAGTTATTCAGCAGAATCCGGATAATCTCCCCGAAACCAAGGGTCACGATGGCCAGGTAATCGCCCCGCAATCGCAGTACGGGAAAACCCAGTACCAGACCGAACAGGGCGGCGAGCAGGGCACCGATGGGCAGGGCCATCCAGAACGAAATGCCCATGTACTGGGACAGCAGGGCAAAGGTATAGGCGCCCACGGCATAGAAGGCGACGTAGCCAAGATCGAGCAGGCCGGCAAGACCAACCACCACGTTCAAGCCCAGCGCCAGCATGACGTAGATCAGCACCAGAGTCGCCAGATCCACCGAGCCCCTGGACACGAAAAACGGCCAGAACAGGGCCAGCACAATGATGCCGGTCAGTGCCCAGGACTCCAGTTTTACCCGCTTGGCCTGGGGCATGGGTTCACGGCCTGCCAGTGGGTTCAGCGCTGGCAGTTTGCCGAGATTTCCCATGATGGTGTCGCGATACAGCTGGAAGAAAAACACTATGGCGGCGGCTACGAACACCGAGATAATGGTGCTGGCATCGGCGCCTTCCAGGCCGACCCGGGTGCCCCGGGCAACCAGGTTAAGGCCCAGGATGGGGAAGGCGATGACCATGGTGACCACCGCGCAGAACAAGGCATGTTTGAAGTTGTGTGCTGCCATCAGATCTTCTCAACCTCCGGTTTGCCCAGCAGTCCGGTGGGTTTGAACAGCAGAATCAGAATCAGAAGGCTGAACGACACCACGTCTTTGTACTCTCCGCTCAGATAGCCGGAGGTCATGCTTTCGGCAACGCCCAGAATCAGCCCGCCCAGCATGGCGCCGGGGATGCTGCCGATGCCGCCGAGCACCGCCGCAGTAAAGGCTTTCAGGCCGGCGATAAAACCGAACAAGGGGTCCACCGAGCCGTAGTACATGCCCAACAGCAGGCCGGCCACCGCAGCCAGCGCGGCGCCAATCACGAAGGTGGCGGAGATGATGCGGTTGGTATCAATACCCAGCAGGTTGGCCATGCCCAGATCCTGGGACACGGCCCGGCAGGCGCGGCCGATGCGCGAACGGGAAATAAACAGCGAAAGGATGGTCATGCAGACCAGGGTGGTGATGAAGATGGTGATCTGCATATAGGAAATCGACAGCTGGAAACCTTCGCCCGTACCAAAACGGAAGCTGCCATCAATCAACGCCGGGAAGCCAACGTTGCGTGAGCCCTGCGCCAGGTGCACGTAGTTTTGCAGGAAAATAGACATACCGATAGCGGAGATCAGTGGAATCAGTCTGTGCCGGCCGCGCACTGGCCGGTAGGCTACCCTTTCCACAGCCCAGCCCATGGAGCTTGAAACAATCATGGCGCAGATCAGCGCGACGATCAGCACCAGCGGTAACCAGGCAATGCCCAGGGTGGCGAGGCCGGTGATGGCGATCAGCGCGGTGTAGGCACCGATCATGTAGATCTCACCATGGGCGAAGTTGATCATGCCGATGATGCCGTAAACCATCGTATAGCCGATGGCGATCAGGGCATAGGTGCTGCCGATCGTCAGCCCGTTGATGAGCTGCTGCGAGAAATAAAGGAGGTCTTGCATCTGTGTGGAACTCCGAATGCCTGCTGCCCGCACTCCTTGTCCCTTTGACGGGGTGTCCGTCAGGTAGCCAAGCGGGTCAGCAGAAGCCCAGAAAAACACCTTCCCCCGGGTTACGGCGAGAAGGTGTTCTCATAATGACCGTCTGTAAACGATGTTGGCTCAGTTGACCGGAGTCTTGCTGCCGTCGGAGTGCCATTCGTAGACGACAAACTCGAAGGACTCCATATCGCCCGCCTGGTTGTACTGAACGGTACCGATGGGCGTTTCGAAAGTGCCGGCGCGCAGGGCCTTGGCTACTTCAAACGGATCTTTGGTACCAGCCTGCTCGATGCCATCGGCAACCAGCTGAACAGCTGTATAGGAGGTGAGAACAAATGGGCCGGATGGGTCTTCACCCTTGTCAGCGAAGGCGGCTACCAGATCCTGGTTCTCTTCTTTCTCGTCAAAGCTGGGTGGCAGGGTAACCAGCAGGCCTTCGGCGGCTTCGCCGGCAATGGTGTTGATGTCTTTGTTGCCAACGCCTTCAGGCCCCATGAACTTCGCGTTCACGTCCGCCTGGCGTGCCTGGCGAAGGATCAAGCCAAGCTCCGGGTGGTAGCCGCCGTAGTAGACGAAATCCACGTTGGCCTGCTTGATTTTGGTAACCAGTGACGAGAAGTCTTTGTCACCGGCGGTGATGCCTTCAAACATGGCCACTTCCACGCCGGCATTGCGCAGGGTGTCACGCACCGCCGTGGCAATGCCTTCACCGTACTGCTGTTTGTCGTGGATGACAGCGACCTTATTCGGGTTCTGGCTGACGATGTACTCACCGGCGACCGGGCCCTGCATGCTGTCCAGGCCGATGGTGCGGAATACCAGCTCATAACCACGCTGGGTAATTTCCGGGCTGGTTGATGCCGGGGTAATCATCAGAATGCCTTCGTCTTCATAGATATCAGACGCCGGCTGGGTGGAGCTGGAACACAGGTGGCCCACCACGTATTGAACACCTTGGTTGACCAGGCGGTTGGCAACGGTGACGGCCTGCTTGGGGTCGCACACGTCATCCACTTCCACGCCTACCAGTTGTTCGCCCATGACGCCGCCGGCAGCATTGATGCGTTCAATGGCCATGCGTGCGCCAGAAAACTGCATATCACCATACTGGGCAACGGGGCCGGTCATCGGGCCGGCAATACCAATTCGGATTTCAGCGGCGGCCTGGCCGGCGGCCATCAGAGCAACAGAAGCGCCTACAGCGGTAGCGAGTTTCTTAACGGACATGTTCATCGTGATGTTCCTGTTTGTTCAGGGTTATTGTTATGTTCTCAGAGACTTAAACAAACACCACAGCCAGCTGCTTGTCAAGCAGATCGGGCCAGGGTTTGCTCTGGAACACAGCGTCGCTTTCCAGAGTGGGATTAGCAAGCTCTGTGCCGGTATCTTCGATGCTATGCGTCTGTGCTGTCGTCCTGATCGCTGAAGACCAGAGTCCTGTAACTTTCGTGATCGTGCAGTGGCTCGAAACTGGGGTCGACGGAGGCATCGTCCCGGTAGGCTTCAGAGATGTCGATGGCCTTCTCCAGGGTGCTGACGGCGTCTTCCCAGCGGCCAATCTCCGCGTAGGCGCAGGCCAGCTGGTAATGGGCGTGGCCGTTATCCGGGGCCAGCTTCAGTGCCCGTTGGCACAAGCTGATGGCCCACAGGGGTTCACGCATTTCCAGCACGGCGTCGGCTTTGTAGCTCAGGGCTTCCACATCATCAGGGCGTAGATCCAGAATCTGGTCGTAGGCGGAGATCTTGTTTTGCTGGGAGGTCTCCTGGCTTGCCTTCAACCAGAGCGCGTGCACCTCGTTAGTGCGTTCAATTTCTGCCTGGTTCTGGTGAATAATCTCGGATTTCTGCTGCAGCTGCTCTTCGATGGACTTCAGGCGCTTCTCGTACTCCACCACCAGTTCATTCACCCGTTTCTCTGCCAGGCTGGTGAGCTGGTTGCGCATGTCGCGGATCGAGTTCCAGCCAATCACCACCAGAATGGAGGTGGCGCCGGCGATCAGATAGAAGAAGTAGGTAACAGTGTCGGTGGCGTACGACATGGTCTTATCGGCAACCGACAATTCCTTTTCGACCACCTTTTCGATCAACTCGGCCCGGGTGTCCTGCATTTCCTTTCGCAAGGCTTTGGATTCGTCCAGTAGGTACAGCTCCACAAACGGGGTGTACATGGGTTTTTCAAGGGTTCTGATGCTTTCCTCGACATCTTCTGCTGTCAGTTCCTTATCCGGCCCAAGTTGTTCCTGCTGGGCCTGAGTGGCGCTGGCGAATGTAATGGCAAGAGCGAATGCGAGGTAGAACCTGATCATCAACCGTTTCCGTATTGTGTGTGAGTTGCAAGCTGCTGACCATAGCATAGTGGCTGGCGGAAATAATGCTGCATTGGTGGTTGGTGCGTGAGCGTCCGCCTCGGAAGCAAGCTAGGTAATACTGCCCACTTGCAATCGGCAGTGCAAAGACCTCTAATATTTAGAGGCATAAATAACGGGCACATTCTGGAGCAGTCGTGTGAATAATTACGAGCAGGTGTTGGTAGCGCTTCGGCGGGTTATCCGGGCGACGGATCTTCATTCCAAGCGGTTAAGCAAGCACGCCGGGCTGACCGGCCCGCAGCTGCTGATCATGCGCACCATCCGGGATATGGGGGAAGTGACTATCGGCACCATCGCCGAAAATGTCAGCCTCAGCCAGGCTACCGTAACCACCATCCTGGACCGCCTTGAACTTCGCAAGCTGGTATACCGCGTGCGCAGCACTCAGGACAAACGCAAAGTACACGCGCACCTGACCGAAGAAGGCGCCGAGATACTCGCCCGCGCCCCCAACCCGCTGCAGGAAGACTTCATCGCCAAGTTCCAGAGCCTGGCCGAATGGGAGCAGACCATGATCCTGGCCTCATTGCAGCGAGTAGCGAACATGATGGATGCCGACGACATTGATGCGTCGCCGGTGCTGACCGTTGGCTCTGTGCTCAAGGATGATGGCTGGAAGGAAAAAGCCTGACTGGGGCTTGTCCTAAGGGTCTGTCCCCGAATGGGGACTGACCCATTTTGGACCCATGGGTTTGAGTTTGGCTAGGGGTCTGTCCCCGAATGGGGACTGACCCATCTTGGAACCAATGGGTTCTAGTTTGGCGGCATGGACGGGCAAAAGTGGGTCAGTCCCCTTTGGGGACAGACCCCTGAGACAGCCCAAAAACCTAATGCACACTAGACCCCTGCCTCGGCTTATTCCCAAAACACACCTGAAACACATCGTTGTAGTGCTTGGCAAAATTCACCGATATCCCTTCCTTCAGGTACTCCGGCAATTCCTCATAATCCCCGCGGTTTGCTTCCGGCAGTATCAGGTTATTGATCTTCTGCCGCCGCGCCGCGATCACCTTCTCCCGAATGCCACCCACCGGCAACACCTGCCCGGTTAGTGTCAGCTCTCCGGTCATGGCGATGTTCTGCTGCGGGGCTTCTTTGCGGGCGATGGAGAGCAGGGCGGTGGCCATGGTGACGCCGGCGCTCGGGCCGTCTTTCGGGGTGGCGCCCTCCGGTACGTGCAGGTGCACGAAGGATTTATCGAAGAAGGTCGGGTCTCCCTTGAAACGCTTCAGGTTGGAAGACACAAAGCTGTAAGCAATCTCTGCCGATTCCTTCATCACATCCCCCAATTGCCCGGTGAGCTTGAAGCCCCGTTGGCTGGTGTGAATGCGGGAGGCTTCGATACTCAGTGTGGCGCCGCCCATGGCGGTCCAGGCCAGGCCGGTGACCACGCCGGTGCCTTTCAGAGATTTCTCTTTCTTGAACGCCGGTTGTCCCAGGTAACTCACCAGATCAGACACCCCTACTTTCACTGGCTCATCCGGGTTTTCCAGCAGCCTCACAATGCCCTTGCGGATAATCTTATGCAGCAGTTTTTCCAGGTTCCGCACACCGGCTTCCCGGGCGTAACCTTCAATCACCTGGCGGATCGCCGCATCGGTAATGTTCAGCTGTTTTTTCAGCAGCCCGGCCCGTTTCAGCAGGCGTGGCAGCAAGTGATGCTTGGCGATGGCCAGCTTCTCTTCACCGATGTAGCCAGACAGGCGAATCACATCCATCCGGTCCAGCAGGGGCCGGGGAATGGTGTCCAACTGGTTGGCGGTGCACACGAACAGCACCTTGGACAGGTCCATGCGCACGTCCAGGTAATGGTCCAGGAATTCCCTGTTCTGTTCCGGGTCCAGTGTTTCCAGCAGGGCAGAGGCCGGGTCGCCTTGATAGGAACTGCCGATCTTGTCGATCTCATCCAGCATGATGACCGGGTTGGCCACCTTGCTGTCTTTCAGGGCCTGAACGAACTTGCCGGGCATGGCGCCGATGTAGGTGCGGCGGTGGCCCTTGATCTCGGCTTCATCGCGCATGCCGCCTACACTGAACCGGTAAAACTCCCGGCCCAGGGCGTCTGCCACCGAATGGCCAATGGAGGTTTTGCCTACGCCCGGCGGGCCTACCAACAACAGTATGGAACCACTCACTTCACCCTTGAAGGTGCCTTCGGCCAGGAACTCAATGATGCGATCCTTAACATCGTCCAGACCATCGTGGTCTCGGTCCAAAATGCGGCGGGCTTCGGCCAGGTCAAAATGGTCTTCGGAATGCACACCCCAGGGCACCTGGGTAATCCAGTCCAGATAATTGCGGGTAACGCCGTATTCCGGGGAGCCCTGTTCCAGTACCTGCAGTTTCTGGATTTCATCCTTGAACCGCTCTTGCACCGCCTCCGGTGGATTCAGCTTGGCCATGCGCTCTTCAAAACGCTCCACGTCCGCGGTCTTATCGTCCTTGGCGATGCCCAGCTCCCGCTGGATGACCTTCAGCTGCTCCCGCAGGAAGAATTCCCGCTGGTGCTTCTGCACCTTCTCGTTCACTTCTTCGTTGATCTCGGATTGCAGGCGGGCCACTTCCTGCTCCTTGCGCATCAGTAAAAGAACCTTCTCCATGCGCCGGAGCAGGGGGACGGTATCCAGCACATCCTGCAATTCGCGACCCGGGGCGCTGGTCATGGAGGCGCCGAAATCCGCCAGGGGTGAACTGTCTTCCGGGCCAAAGCGGGACAGGTACTGCTTCACTTCCTCACCATACAGAGGGTTGGTGCGCAGCAGCTCCTTGATGGCCGCAATGATGGCCAGAGTGTAGGCCTTGAGCTCATCCGCCGGCTCCTCTGGCTCTTCAGGGTATTCCACTTCCACCAGGTAGGGTGGGCGGCGGCGCAGCCACTGAACAATCCTGAACCGCTGCATGCCCTGGGCAATAAACTGCACCTTGCCACCTTCGCTCTGGGCGTGGTGAACCTTCACCGCACACCCCATGGTCTCAAGGTCATCGCTGGCGGGAATGCCGGTGTCGGACTCCGGATCTTCCACAAAGCAGATGCCCAGAACCTTGTGGTCGGTTTCACCCACCCGCTTCAGGGTTTCCTGCCCGGGGGTCCTGGTTCACCACCACGGGCTGTACCTGGGCTGGAAAGAACGGCCGGTTCGACACCGGCAACACATACATACGCCGCGGCCTGGCCTGTTGAGGCAAGACCAGGCTTTTGCTGTTCTCGTCTTTGCCGATGTACTCGGTCACATCTTCTTCAAATTCTTCCAGGGAGTCTGTGCGGTTCTCGTCATTCATACCGTGCTGCTCTCAAGGCTGAGTGGTTAAAGACCTATGTGACGACGAAAGCCAGGTTTTCAAGCTTTCAGGCGTTGCTAGAAAGCTTGGAATGTAATTACAATGTAGTTATCCATGGAGGGTGAATATGAATTTTGAATGGGACGAAAGGAAGGCGCTGATCAACCAGGATAAGCATGGCGTCAGTTTTCAGGAGGCGCGTACTGTTTTCTATGATGAGTATGGCTTGATTATTCCTGATCCTGACCACTCTGAGTTGGAGGATCGGTTTCTGATTCTGGGGCGCAGTGAGTCGCTCCGGTTGCTTGTGGATTGTCATTGTTATCGACAGGATGATCAAACCATCAGGTTGATTTCTGCACGCAAAGCGACGAAGCATGAGTCTGGCTATTACAGGGCCGGGAGGCGAGGACTATGAGAGACGAATACGACTTTTCAGAGGCGAAAAGAAAGGTTCATCGCGGGTTAGCGTGAAAAAGTAGGAGACGGCGGTCAAACCGGTTAGTTTTGAGTTCGCCAAAACAACAAACCTGACCGACTCACCGCCGTCCCTATGAATGCTAATCCTCTTGCCCTGTTCTGGGAAGGATTCACGATAGAATCGTATGCCCAGATTGACGCTCAATCTCTGCTCATCCGACTGCAACCTGCCGACGATTACTTGCCATGCTGCAGTGGTTGTAATCAGCACACGCTTGCCATCCATGACATCAGCACCCGACGAGTCCGAGAACGCGACCTGTTCCAATACCGCGTCTGGCTGGACGTGCCAGTTCGCCGAGTTCGTTGTACGACCTGTGGCCCCAAGCTTGAACAGATTCGCTGGTTACCAGGGCGACAGCGTCTGACGGCAGGCATGGTCAGTTGGATTGAATCCCTGGTACGACTGATGCCGATCCAACATGTGGCAACGCTGCTAGGGTTGCATTGGCATACGGTCAAGGCCATCGACCATCGGCGCCTCAAACGAGAAGTGACTGAGCCAGATAAACGCCGGATTCGTCGACTGATCATGGATGAGTTCGCCTTGTTCAAGGGACACCGCTACGCCACCGTGGCGATTGATGCGGATACTCAACAAGTCCTCTGGGTTGGAGAAGGCCGCAGTCGAGCAGCGGTACGCCCCTTCTTTGAATGGCTGGGGCCGGAAACCTGTGGCCAGATCGAAGCCGTGGCGATGGATATGAATACCGCCATGGACCTGGAAGTTCAGCACCACTGCCCACAAGCACGGGTGGTCTATGACCTGTTCCACGTTGTAGCAAAGTTCGGACGGGAAGTGATTGACCGTGTCCGGGTCGATCAGGCCAATCAGCTTCGACACGACAAGCCGGCTCGCAAAGTAGTGAAACGAAGTCGCTGGCTGTTGCTCAGAAACCGAGGCAACCTCAAGGACGAGCAGGCTCTGAAGCTCGAAGAACTGCTGCAAGCCAACCAGCCCCTGATGACTGTCTACGTCCTGAAAGACCAGCTCAAAGAGCTCTGGTACGCTCCCTCAGAGGCCGATGCCAGACAACGCTGGCAAGACTGGCTAAATCTGGCTATGAGTAGTGGGCTGGCCCCCGTGCAGCAGTTTGCCAGGCGCCTCAAGGGCTACGTCGACGGCATTATCGCCAGCGCGGTCTACCGGTTGAACACCAGTGTGTTGGAGGGAATGAACAACAAGATCAAGGTGATCAAGCGGGTGGCCTACGGCTACCGGGATAACGACTACTTCTTTCTGAAGATAAAAGCAGCATTTCCCGGTAAAGCGCGATGAACCAAAAGAAACCCCTACGCCAAGGCGTTGAAAAAGCAGATCACAATTCGGGTGGACGAAGATGCGTTGGGATACTTCAAGGCATTGGCCGAAGAATTGGGCGTGCCTTATCAGAGCCTGATCAATCTTTATCTGCGGGACTGCGCGCAGGCTCGAAGGAAGCCGGATCTGCACTGGAAATGAAGCTGGTGACTTGATTTTGTGCTCCTCGCCCCAATACCGGACGTATCAAATTCATTTCAGCTTCGGGTAACTGTATGACCGCTTCGCCGTACATCTTCGACGCCACCGCCGACAACTTTCAGCAGAAAGTAATGGAAGCCTCCGCCACCACCCCAATCCTGGTGGACGTATGGGCCGAATGGTGCGCGCCTTGTAAGCAGCTGATGCCGATTCTGCAGAAGCTGGCGGAGGAGTATCAGGGGAATTTCCAGCTGGCCAAGGTGAATGCAGACGAACAGCAGGAGCTGACGGCTTCCCTGGGTGTGCGCAGCCTGCCCACGGTGATTCTGGTGAAGAATGGCCAGGCGGTGGATGGTTTTAACGGTGCCCTGCCGGAAAGTGAGATCCGCAAGGTGCTGGAAAAGCACATCGACGCGCCGTCTGAAGACCCCTACGAGAAAGCCCACGCCCTGTGGGAAGCCGGTGATGTAGACGGTGCCCTGGCCATCCTCACCGAGATGAACCAGAAAGACCCGGAAAACCTGGATGTGCTGATCGACCTGGCCCAGCTGAAAGCCGAGCAGGGCGATCTCGACACCGCCGAGCAGGTGCTCAACAGCCTGCCGCCGGAAGAGAAGCTGCAGCACAAGGCCAAACAGCTGGCGGCCAGGGTGAAGTTTTTGAAGCAGTCCGGTGAACTGCCGGCGCAGTCGGAACTGGAGGCAAAGCTGGAAGCCAATCCGAAAGACCCGGAAGCCCTGCACCAATTGTCCCTGCACAAGGTACTGCAGGACAAAAACGCCGAAGCCATGGATCTGCTGATTCGCCTGATGCAGTCAGACAGCACCTACAAAGACGGTATCGCCAAGACTACGCTGGTGGAACTGTTCGAGAAGCTGGGGAACAACAATCCGGATGTGCGTACCTACCGCCGTAAACTCTACACCCTGATGCACTGACAAAGGATGGCTGGCCTGGCTGTCAAGGTCAGGCCAGCAACGCCACCGATTTGATCAGCGCGTACACCTGCTTGCCCGTTGCCAGCCCCAGTTGCTGGACCGCCCGGGCGGTGATTTCCGCCAACAGCAATTGACCGTCCGCCGTTCGGCAGGCCACCACGCAACGGTTGTCCCTGGGCGGGTCTATGCGTTCGATGGTCACCGGCAGGTGGTTCTGAATGCTGATGTGTTGAGGGTCTACCAGAGACAAACTGACGTCCCGGGCAAGAATGCTAATCCGGGTTCTGTCCATCCCGGCTGCCGGCGCAGAACTTGTTAACCACAGCCGAGCCTCCGGCGGGCCAAAAGGCCGGGCGTTGTCTTCCCCCGCCTCACCTAGAGTTCCCTCCAGCACTGAAGCCGCACCCGCATCATCGAACAACGGGGAGTCTGGCCGGGCCAGGGCCTCCCGCAAGGTTTCCACGTTTTGAATCTGGCCGTTCTGCATGAACACCACCCGGTCTGCCAGCCGGGTGACCTCATCCGGGGAATGGCTGACCATGATAATCGGCACCCCGGATTCCGCCGCCATGCGAGACAGAAACGGCATGATTTCCCGTTTGGTCTGGGTATCCAGCGCCGCCATAGGTTCGTCCAGTAGCAGCAACTGGGGGCTGATCAACAACGCACGGCCAAGGGAAAACCGCTGGCGCTGGCCCCCGGAGAGCTGATCAATCCGCCGGTCCAGCAGGTGCTCAATTCCCAGCATGGCGGTTACTTCATCCGGGTGAAGCCGACGTTGCTCCGTCGGTGTTCGTTGGTATCCGTAAAGCAGGTTTTCCCGAGCGGACAGGTGAGGGAGCAAGCTGTGTTCCTGAAACACCAGGCCAATCCTGCGCTTGTGCAGGGGAAGAAACTGCCGGCCCCGTTGCCAGTGCTGCCCGCCAAAGCGCACCACCGCACCCCGTGGCCGTTCCAGGCCGGCGATAATGCGCAGCAGGGTGGTTTTGCCACAACCGGAGCGGCCAAACAGCGCGGTGACACCCTCCAGCGGTAGCTCATGGTTAACCTTGAGCTCAAAGTCCTTGCCGTGGCGAAGGTGTCCCTGCAGGTACAGGGTCATAGCTTGGCGACCTCGAACCGGCGGTTAATGCTGTACACCACAAACAAAGTGGCAAAGGCGAAGATTAATAACATCAGCGACAGGCTGTGGGCGGCATCGTAGTTCATGGCCTCGGCGTGATCGTAGATCAAAACCGACAGCACCTTGGTTTCACCCGGAATGCTGCCGCCGAGCATCAAAATAACGCCGAACTCTCCCAGGGTGTGGGCGAAGGTCAGGGTGGCTGCCACCACAAAACCGCCCCGACTGAGGGGGAAGATCACCGTTCGGAACCGGTCCCAGGCGCCGGCGCCCAGGCTGCTGGCCACCTCGACCGGGCGCCGGCCCAGGTTGCGAAAGGCTTCGGTCAGCGGTTGCACGGCAAAGGGCATGGAATAGATAACCGAGGCAATCAGAATCCCCTCAAACGAAAACGCCAGGTGCTGAAAACCCAAGTCCTGAAGGGTTTGACCCACTACGCCCCGGGGCCCAAGAGTGATCAGCAGATAGAACCCCAGCACGGTGGGCGGCAGCACCAATGGCAGCGCCACAATGGCCTGCACAACGGTACGAAATTGAGTGCGCCCCTGCGCCAGCCACCAGGACAAAGGTGTGGCCAGCAATAACAGAATGATGGTGGTGTACAGGCAGAGCTTGAAGGTGACTTCAATGGCCTGCCACTCTGCGGGGCCGAGTTGAAACATTGGGGTCCTTTCAGGTGAAGATGCCGGTTGGCCGTGCGCCGGTCAGGGCATCACAAATCCGTATTGCTCCATTATAGAGTGTGCCTGCTCGGTGGCCATGAAATCAGCAAAGTGCATGGCCTCTGGCTTATTGCCGCCACGCCGGGTAACCACATAGCCCTGGGTCAGTGGGTTGTGCAGGTTGTCGTCGATCAGGTAGTGGTTGTGGGTGGCCAGTTCCGGAAACTTCGCCAGAGACAGTGCAATCACACCCACCTGAGCGGCACCGGACGCGGCCATCTGCGCCGCGTGGGCAATGTTCTCACCAAACACCAGCTTGGGTTGCACCACCTCCCATACGCCGGCCGCCTGCATGGCTTCCCTGGCACGCAGCCCGTAAGGTGCATGGGCCGGCTGGGCGATGGCGATGCGGGTAATGGAATCTGAAGTCAGGTCGTTGAGGGTCAGGCTGCCGGCGTCCAGGGTGTTGCTCCAGAGCACAATCCGGCCAATGGCGTAGACCGCTGGCGGGGTAGCCGTCAGCCCCTCTTGCTCAAGCCGCTTGGGAAACGCAATGTCGGCCGAAAAGAAAATGTCGTAGGGCGCACCGTTAATGATCTGCGTAGTCATTTTGCCGGAGGAACCATACACCACCTGCACATTGGCGGCCGGGTTGGCTTCGCGATACAGCTCAATGATGTCGTCCAGGGCATACCGCAAATCTGAAGCCGCCGCGATACGCACCAGTTCGCCCGCCTGGAGACTGGACGTAAACAGCAAAGCGGCCAGCAGGGCCAGCATTCGCCACGCTTTGAACCATTGATACATCCCGAATCCCCCAAACAACGTATTCTGGTTTAGAGCAGCGCAACCGTTTTACCGCAGCGAACCAAGTGACATGCTAAAACTCCCGCCCCAACCTGACAACTGTGAACTCTGCGAACGCGCCGTACCCAAGCTCACCCGCCACCACCTTATACCCAAACACCTGCACCGCAAAAAGCGGTTTCAGAAGCTGTTCAGTAAAGAGGAGCTGATCACCCGCACCTTGTGGGTGTGCCGGCCATGCCATAACGCGATTCATCGGGCGCGTTCGGAGTACGAGCTGGGGTTGCGTTACAACACGAGGGACCGGTTGCTGGAACTGGAGGAGGTGAAGGCGTTTGTGGCGTGGATTCGGGATAAGCCGGCGGGGTTTGTGCCGAAGAAGGGGAGATGAACAGGCCCGCCGCAGCGGGCCTGTTGCCAGGGGGCTACGCCTTCCCCTGCTTCATCGCCTCAAACTCATCCTCAAAGAAGAACTTCTCTTCCCCGAAGGCGGGCTCCAGCTCATGCAGCCAGGTGGCGGTTTCGCTGTACTTGGCAAAGAACGGGCGCTGCACCCAGTCCGGGTTGCGGCCTTGCAGGAAGCGCAGCACGAACACCTTTTCGCCTTTGACCTCGGTGATGCCCTGGATCTCTACTTTGCCGGGGCCTGCGCTCATGCTGGGACCGCGGGCGGTTCGGGCAAGGCCGCTGACCTGCTTCATGGCTTCGCGGTAGATGTGGTAAGCCTCGGCCAGGGGCACCTCGAAGTAGTTCTTGGCACCGGTGTCCCGCTCTACGAACATGTAGTAGGGGATGATGCCCAGCTTCACTTCTTTCTTCCACAGCTTGGCCCAGGCATCGGCATCGTCGTTCACGTGTTTGATCAGTGGGCCCTGGGCGCGGATCTCGGCACCGGTGGCACGGATGCGGCGGATGGCTTCTTCCGCGATGTCGGTGGTGATTTCCTGCCAGTGGTTGTAGTGGGCCATGATGGCCACGTGCTTGCCGCCATCAACCAGTTTGGCGAACAGTTCGATCAGCTCGTCGGCATCCTTGTCGGTCACGAAACGGTACGGCCAGAAGGTGAGGGCCTTGGTGCCAATGCGGATGGTCTGGATGTGATCGAACTCCGGCTGCAGCAGGGGTTCCAGGTACTGCACCAGGTTCTTGGTCTTCATCACCATGGGGTCGCCACCGGTGACCAGCAGGTCGGTCACTTCGGTGTGCTCCTGCAGGTAGCCGTGCAGCTTCTCGGCATCAGTGCTGGCCATTTTCAGGTCTTTGTCGCCCACAAACTGCGCCCAGCGGAAGCAGAAGGTGCAGTAGCTGTGGCAGGTCTGGCCCTGGGACGGGAAGAACAGCACGGTTTCGCGGTACTTGTGCTGCACGCCGTCCAGCACTTCGCCGTCCAGCTCCGGCATGTTCATTTCCATCTGGCCCGCCGGGTGTGGGTTCAGTTCGTCCCGAATTTCCTTGGCCACAGCCTGAATGTCCTTCTTGTCGGCACCCTCGCGGTGCAGCTTCGCCATCTGTTCGTAATGTTCGTCCTTGAGCATACCCTTTTGAGGGAATACGAGCTGATAGATGGGGTCGTTCGGTACCTTGTCCCAGTTGATCAGTTCGTTGATCACATATTCGTTGACCCGGAATGGCAGCACGCTGGCCACCACTTTCATTTCGAACAGGGTCTCTTCGGGGAGATTCTGGATCGCCTCAATTTTATCGAGCTGGCGGTCGGTAAAAACCTTGAACCGGCGTTCCTCGAATTCCTGAACCGGGATGCGGTTCGGAAAGGTGACGATGGAGTTCATAGATCGCCCTCTGATTAGGTGCCAAAGATAAAAGGAGGGTTAGTAACCTCCTTCACTGGTTAAAAAACGGGCAGGCAAGTATACATAAATCGAAATTCATTTTCAGGTCTAATTAATAATTCAGTGCTTGTGGGTTGAGTTCATCGTCTAAGTTCTCCGAACGTCGCTAATTTAAGGCGAAATAGTCCGAAAATCTCAGATTTGTTTAAGGTTCAGGTGTTTAGCATGGCGATGCAATTCGTAAGTACCAATGCGTTCATACATTGGTCTGATGCCTGGTTGTGAAAGTCATCGAAACCGGACATTATTGCGTAACTAATCTAAATAAATGGCGTGGTTCAGCATTTCAAACGGCTGTTTGTTTGTTTTTCTGGCTTATTTTGTAGTAAAAGTACGAAAGTTTTGGCGTGCGGCGCGCTCAGTGCCGCCGGTGTCGGGAAGTTCGGGGCCAAAAGCTCCGCCCGCAGCCGGCCTGCGCGGCAGGAAAAATGTGAAAGCTGTTCTATGCTTGAGAGAGGTCAAACGCGCTATTAAGCATTTCTCGCAAGCTGATGTATCCACAATAAAACTGCAGGTTATCGCAGCATTTCAAGTTTGCACCGTGACAGGCTGCTGATCGTGGCCCACGAGGCACCTTTTGAGTCCAAGGGGAGGGTTTGATGTACCAGGATGATGATCCCATTGAAACCAGTGAATGGCTTGATGCGCTGGAATCTCTGATCGAGAACGAAGGCGTTGATCGGGCCAAATACATTCTGGAGCGCCTGTCTGAGCGCGCCAGCCGCGATGGCACCGCTCTGCCGTATTCCATCACCACGCCATTCCGCAACAGCATTCCAGTGGCCAAGCAGGCGCAGATGCCGGGCGACCTGTTCATGGAGCGGCGCATCCGCTCACTGATCCGCTGGAACGCCATGGCCATGGTGGTGCGGGCCAACAAGCGCCCGGGCGATCTGGGTGGCCACATTTCCACCTTCTCTTCTGCCGCCACATTGTATGACGTGGGCTTCAACTATTTCTTCCACGGTGGCGACGACAAGCGGGAATCTGACCTGGTGTACTTCCAGGGCCACGCAGCGCCGGGTATCTATGCGCGCTCCTTCCTGGAAGGCCGCTTTAGCGAAGAACAGCTCGACAAGTACCGGGAAGAGGTGGACGGCGAAGGCCTGTCCTCCTACCCGCACCCCTGGCTGATGCCGGATTACTGGCAGTTCCCCACGGTTTCCATGGGCCTGGGGCCGATTCAGGCCATCTACCAGGCCCACGTGATGAAGTACCTGCACAGCCGTGAGCTGACCGATATGGACAACCGCAAGGTTTGGGCGTTCATCGGTGACGGCGAGTGCGATGAGCCGGAAACCCTTGGCTCCATTTCCAAGGCCGGCCGCGAGAACCTGGATAACCTGATCTTCGTGGTTAACTGTAACCTGCAGCGCCTGGACGGCCCGGTGCGTGGTAACGGCAAGATCATCCAGGAACTCGAAGGCGTGTTCCGTGGTGCTGGCTGGAACGTGATCAAAGTCGTATGGGGCCGTCACTGGGACCCGCTCTACGCCAAAGACGAAAACGGCGCCATGCAGCGTGCCATGGATGAAATCTGCGACGGTGACCTGCAGAACTTCAGCTTCAAGGGCCCGGCTTACACCCGAAAGGAATTCTTCGGTCGTTACCCGGAACTGGCGAAGCTGGTTGAGGACATGTCTGATGAAGAGATCAGCAAACTCAACCGTGGCGGCCACGATCCCTACAAAGTCTATGCCGCTTACCACAAGGCGGTGAACCAGGCCAACGGCAAGCCGACGGTCATTCTGGCTCACACCATCAAAGGTTACGGTTTTGGCGCGGCGGGCGAAGCCCAGAACACCGCGCACTCCCTGAAGAAGCTGGATATCGACACCCTGAAGGAATTCCGGGACCGTTTCGGCGTGCCCCTGAAAGACGACGAACTGGAAGAGGTGCCTTACTACCGCCCGGCGCCAGACAGCCCGGAACTGGTGTACATGAAAAAGCGCCGGCAGGATCTCGGTGGCTTCTATCCGAAGCGCAACAAGGACTGCCAGCCCCTGCAGATTCCGGAACTGGATATCTTCAAGCAGGTGCTGGAAGGCTCAGACGGCCGAGCCATCTCCACCACCATGGCGTTTGTGCGGATTCTGAGCGCACTGGTGAAAGACAAGCGCATCGGCAAACGCGTGGTGCCCATTGTGCCGGACGAAGCCCGTACCTTTGGTATGGAAGGCATGTTCCGTCAACTCGGTATCTACACCTCCGAAGGCCAGAAGTACGTGCCCCAGGATCGTGACCAGATCATGTACTACCGGGAAGACAAGAAAGGCCAGATCATGCAGGAGGGCATCAACGAAGCCGGTGCCATGGCTACCTGGATGGCCGCTGCCACGTCCTACAGCACCAACAGCTACCCGCTGATTCCGTTCTATGTGTTCTATTCCATGTTCGGCTTCCAGCGTGTGGGCGACCTGGCCTGGGCCTCCGGCGACATGCAGGCCCGCGGCTTCCTGATTGGCGGTACCGCCGGCCGTACCACCCTGAACGGTGAAGGCCTGCAGCACCAGGATGGCCACAGCCACGTACTGGCCAACACCATTCCGAACTGCAAGGCCTACGACCCGGCCTACGGTTACGAAATGGCCGTGGTGATTCGCCATGGTATGAAAGAAATGTTCGAAGACAACAAAAATGTCTTCTACTACCTGACCATCGAAAACGAAAACTACGAACAGCCTGCCATGCCGAAAGACTGCGAAGACGGCATTATCAAAGGCATGTACAAGTATGAATCGGTGGAAACCAAGGGCCGCAAGAAGAGCCCGAGGGTTCAACTGCTGGGTGCCGGCGCGATCATGAACGAAGTGCGCGAAGCCGCCCAGATGCTGAAAGACGACTGGGGCGTAGCCTCCGACGTGTGGAGTGTCACCAGCTTTAACGAACTGGCCCGTGACGGTCAGCACGTAGAGCGCTGGAACCACCTGCACCCGGACGACAAGCCGCGCCAAGCCTATGTTACCCAGTGCCTGGAGAAAGCCCAGGGGCCGGTCGTGTCTGCCACCGACTACATCAAGCTGCACTCCGAGCAGTTGCGGGCCTTTATCCCGAAAACCTTTATGACCCTGGGCACAGACGGTTTCGGCCGCAGCGACACCCGCGAGAAGCTGCGTAGCTTCTTTGAGGTGGATCGCTACTACATCACCGTCACCGCCCTGTCTGCCCTGGCCAAAGATGGTGAGATCAAGCTTGAACAGGTTCTCGAAGCCATGCGCAAGTACGGAATCGATCGCAACAAAACGAACCCGGTGCTGAGCTAAGGAGACCGCCATGAGTGAACAGGAAATCAAGGTTCCCGATCTCGGCGGTGCTGATGAAGTCGAGGTCATCGAAATCATCGTCAGTGCAGGGGACTCCGTTGAAGAAGAAGATCCGATTCTGACCGTAGAATCCGACAAAGCCTCCGTGGAACTGCCGGCGCCCGCCGCCGGCAAGATCACCAAAATCACCGTGAAGGTGGGTGACAAGGTCAAGGAAGGCGATGTGATCGGCATGATGGAAGGTGGTGCCGGCGGCTCTGACGACGCAGGCAGTGACAAAGCCGACGAGCTCGAGCCGAAGGCAGAAAGTAAAAGCGAGGCCAAATCCGAAGACAGCAAACCGGCGCCCAGGAAAAAATCCGGCGGCTCCCGCACCGAAGTGGTGAAGGTTCCGTCGCTGGATGGTTTTGATGACGTGCCGGTGATTGAAATCAACGTGGCGGAAGGCGACACCGTTGGCGAGGATGATCCGCTGGTCACCGTGGAGTCCGACAAGGCCACCATGGAAATTCCGTCACCCTATGCCGGCAAGATCGGCAAGATTCTGGTGAAGGAAGGTGACAAGCTTTCTGAAGGCGTTGACCTGTTGGAAATGACCATCGAAGAGGATGGTGGTGAGGAGGAAGAAACGTCAGATTCCGGTGAAAGCGCCAAGGCCGACAGCCAGGGCAGCAAGCCCGAAGTAAAAGCCGACAAACAGGAAGCCGCGCCCCAGCCCCAGGGTTCCACCTACGAGCCACCGGCGCCGGGCACCAAGGTGCATGCCGGCCCCGCCGTGCGCAAACTGGCGCGGGAGCTGGGTGCAGACCTCACACGGGTGAAGGGTTCCGGCCCGAAAAGCCGCATCCTGAAAGACGACGTGCACGCCTATGTGAAGAGTCAGCTTCAGCAGGCCCAGCAGGGCACGGGTGTGGCGACAGGTTCCGGCATTCCCGGTGTGAAGCTGCCGGACTTCAGCCAGTTTGGTGAAGTGGAGCGCGAAGGCATGTCCCGCATGATGGCGGCTACCGCCACCAACATGCAGCGCAGCTGGTTGAACGTACCCCACGTCACCCAGTTCGACGATGCCGACATCACCGAAATGGAAGACTTCCGCAAGGCCCAGAAAGCGGCCGGCGAAAAGCGTGGCGTGAAAATGACCCCGCTGCCGTTCCTGCTCAAGGCCTGCGCCGCCGCGTTGGCGGAACTGCCTCAGTTCAACGTGTCCCTGGACATGGAGCGCAAAGAGGTGGTGCGCAAGAAGTACATCCACATCGGTATTGCGGTGGACACACCCCATGGCCTGATGGTGCCGGTGATCCGGGACGTTGATCAGAAAGGCCTGTGGGAACTGGCCGCCGAGAGCGCCGAACTGGCCCAGAAGGCGAGAGACAAGCAGCTGAAGCCGGCAGAAATGCAGGGCGCCTGTTTTACCATCACCAGCCTGGGTGGCATTGGCGGCACCGCGTTCACGCCCATCGTGAACACGCCGGAAGTGGCCATCTTGGGTGTCTCCAAGGCATCCATGAAGCCCGTGTGGGACGGCAAGGCATTCCAGCCACGGCTGATGCTGCCGCTGTCGTTGTCTTACGACCACCGGGCGGTGAACGGGGCGGACGCAGCCCGGTTTACCAACCTGCTGGCGCAGCTGCTGGGGGATATTCGTACCCTGTTGCTGTAGTCCTGAATTAGGAGCCGCTCTGTAGCTTTTCAGTTGCGGGGCGGCTCTCTTGTCTTTGCGTTGAGCCTGGCCAAATCCCTACCAATTTGCAGCATCAGGCTCGTTCTGACTTTCGGCCTCCGACGGATGCCCCTGTCGGGTCGCCGTTAATGGCTGGCGTAAGGTATCTACTCTGCTGAAGCCCTACGTTGCCGGCGTGTCCTTGGTGAGTACGCCCAACTATTCCGCATGATATCGAGCCGCCCCGGGGTGTTCAGCCGCAGCACCTGAAGCGCCATCTCGTCGTTTTTCTGTTTCCAGGTGTCGTTGTCCATATCCCGCCAGTAACGGGGCGGGCGATTGGTTTGCCGGTCGTGTTCGGCGGTGACCGGGTCATTGGCGCGATGCTCTTCCCACAGGGGAATGTCCGGCAGTGGCCGGCTGGTGTCCATGAAGTTCTGGAACATGTCCCAAAGGGCGTAGCACTCCTCGGGGTTGGTTTTGCCGATCAGGGTGCCGATGGGGATCAGGATGTTGCGGTACCGGTGGGCCAGGTACAGGGTGTGCACCACCCCACCGCCGTGGATCAATTCGTTGGAGGTATAGGCGTCGAATTCGTAAAACGGTGCTGACTCTTCTTCTGGCTGGCCGGTTTTGCCCCAGGTGCCGTTTTTATCGTAGTGATACACCGTCACCAGGCCAGTGCGACGATTGAGTTCCCACAGCGGGCCCTTGTCCGGCTTGATGAGCTGCCGGGGGAAGAGTTTGAACAGGGCAGTGGGGATGAGGTTGCAGGCGATAAGGGGGCCAAATACCCATGCCGCGAAATAGGCCCAGTCCGCTAGATAATTAAGATGGCCCACACTTGCTGGCTTATCGTAGTAATAAACTCCCAAAGTGAAGAGCATGGGTATGGCTACGAAACCAATGATTACAGGATTGCCAAAAGCATTGATGAATAACAGAATTCGAGTTCTCACGGCAGCATTGGCAGCTCGGTAGCATTCATGGTCAATGCGCTGATGGCTCTGCAGGTCTCCGAACGGGGTCGGGTTTTTCTCGAACTGCCGGAGCACTTCGGGACGATTTCGCCGCCTAATGATTTGCGGCACGACATCTTCTGTGTGACCCCAGGGCAGTTTCCGGTCCGCTTTTTGGTTAAACCAGGGCTGTGCCGGATTAGCGCCCGGTGCCGGGCGCTTTTGCAGAGGAAGCTGTTCGGAATCATAGGCCTTCGGATCGTAGTATCCCGATGCAGGTTTATCGGTTGTCATGCCGTGGCTCCATACTCTTCACTCAGTGGCCTGCCTTGAGGCAACGGGCCGCTGTCGCCGAGGCCTTGGTGAGGACACCCAACTATTCCTCATGATATCCAGCCGCCCTGGGGTGTTCAGCCGCAGTACCTGAAGTCCCATCTCCTCATTCTTTTCTTTCCAGGTGTCGTTGTCCATGTCCCGCCAGTAACGGGGCGGGCGATTGGTTCGTCGGTCGTGTTCGGTGGTAACCGGGTCATTGGCGCGATGCTCTTCCCACAGGGGAATGTCCGGCAGGGGCCGGCTGGTGTCCATGAAGTTCTGGAACATGTCCCACAGGGCGTAGCACTCCTCGGGGTTGGTTTTACCGATGAGGGTGCCAATGGGGATCAGAATGTTGCGGTACCGGTGGGCCAGGTACAGGGTGTGCACCACCCCGCCGCCGTGGATCAGTTCGTTGGAGGTGTAGGCGTCAAACTGGTAAAACGGCGCGGTTTCTTCTTCCGGTTGGCCGGTTTTGCCCCAGACTCCTTTTTTATCGTAGTGAAACACCGTTACCAGGCCCGTGCGACGATTGAGTTCCCACAGCGGGCCCTTGTCGGGCTTGATGAGCTGCCGGGGGAAGAGTTTGAACAGGGCGGTGGGGATGAGGTTGCAGGCGATTAAGGGCCCTAAGAACGTTGCGAGTATTGGGAGAAATGCAAGAAGAGTCGCCCCGAACGGCTCACTCTTTGGCCGAATATGGATATGGCCTGCGAACCCTAAGGCGAGTGGGAACATCATAAAGGCGATGACGACAGGATTACCGAATGCATTGAAAAACAGAAGAATACGGGTTCTCAGTGCCGCCGTCGCATGGCGATAGCGCTCATGGTCAATACGCTGGTGGAAATCAATGTTGGCGAAATTATTTGGTTCTCTCTCGAAACGTCTGAGCATCGCTGGAGAATAATCCGTCCGATAAGACTGAGGGGCCACATCCTCTGTGTGCCCCCAGGGCAGCTTCCGATCGGCTTTTCGGTTAAACCAGGGCAGTGCCGGGTTGGCGCCCGGTGCCGGGCGCTTTTGCTGGGGGAGGTGTTCGGAGTTATAGGCTTCCGGGCCGTAGTATCCCGATGCAGGTTTATCCGTTATCATCCCGTGGCTCCAGGGTTGCTGAATTCATTGATCCAGAAAAGCTGCTTCTTGTCGCTGAAGTCCGGCTCCGTATGCTCATTGTCTCTGGCGTCGTAAAGGGTTGAATCTTTGGGTGGCGGTGCGGGGAACGCGAGTTCCCGGATGCCCGTTTCCACACGGATTTGGGCTTTTGGTTGCCAGGAGTAGCTCACATTGCGGCTGCTGAAAGGGATGCCAAGGAACTTGGTCGTTTCCGCATGGCTGGCAGGTGTTCTGACAATGTATTCGTAGCCGTCTGGGGTGGCACCTTTCCGAATAATATGACTTTGTAATTCGCTTTCCGGAACTGGCTGGGTGGGCAGGCGAACAGAGTGATTGCCATCTTGTCTGATCGGGTGGCGAAGCAGTTGAAGCTTGAACGTCATTTGTTGTTCCGTGAAGCCGGTCAAGCCTGGCAGATTACTCTCAAGGCGGATGAGATGTGTTGCCTGGGCAAGATCATGATTGGCCAACCCCTGGCGTTTCAGCGTTACGCGGGTGATTTCCGGAATCGGGTATATTGAAACCCGAACCTGAGAGAGCAAGTAGACCAGCCGGTACCAAGCTTCCAGTGCGTTGTTGTCGCCTTGCAGATGCGGTAGTCCGTCATGCTCGCCGAAAGGGCCGTTTTTGAGCCAGTTCTCTATGGGTTCGTCTTCATAGTGAGCAACAAGTACCGCACCCCCAAGGATCAGGCAGAGACCGGCCCAGCCCAGAGGACCCATGCCAAGTAGCGTGAGTTGGGCGGGTACCAATGCGGAAAGGGTTGTCACGACACTGCCGACTGTCACGATGCCGTGGCCGAGAGCTGCCTGATCACCAGTGTTTATGGTGTAAATAGTGTCAGAAAAGCTGATGCCGGTTAGGGCTAGTCCTCCTATGCCGCCAAGCAGCATTTTGACCGTGAGAGCTTCTGCCCTGAAGACTCTTGCGATGAATTTTGCGCCCTCGCCTCTGAATTGATACTGGAGTGCGGAGGCGATCCTGTTTCTGGTTGCCTCGTTAGCAAAGCGCTCAGACAAAAGAATTGCCGCTAACGCTCCGCCGTATCCAGAAGACAATAGTCCAGAAATAGCTCGATAACCGCTGCGTTCACGGGATGTTCTCTTTAGAGAACCAAACGCATTCGCCACATTAACCGCCTCAATAGCCAACACCACCAACGGCAACGCCGGTGTATTCAGCACCCGGTGCAACCGGCCTCGCTCGGCAGCGTTGAGGTCCACCCTGTGCGCCTTCGCTTCGCCCTCCAGCTTGCGAATCTCCGCGTTGATATCCCGAATCCGGCTGCCGGTCTGTTTCAGTTCGTCGACCACCTGATTGTACCGGCTCTGGGCCGCCTGCAACTTCGCCTTGAGTTCTTCATGGTTGCCATTGGCTTCGGCCAGGGCCCGGCGTGCCAGGGTCAGCTGATTCTCGGCCCGGGTCAGTGCCTGGATAGCCTGGGTGGTGGGCTTGTCCCGGCTCAGAACCCAAACCAGGGCCTTGCCTGCGGCGGGTGTTTCCGGGTTATAGCGTGCGCCATCTGGCCCCAGGTCTTCCAGACCGAGTACGTATTTGCCTTGGGCAATGGCGTCGCTCAGTGTCATTTGCCTCAAATCGGGTAACAGTTCAGGCATGGCCTGGCGTATACCTTCCATCGGGTTCGCCATGGCGGCAATGCGCTGGGCCATCAGGCGCTGCTGGATAGTCTGCCGGGTTTGGACGTGTTGCTGTTCCAACCGCGCACTGGCGTCATCGAAGTCTTTGAGGGCTTTGGCGGCGGCCTGTTCTTTCCTGAATGCTTGGTCGCTGTTGCGCTTCATCCATTCCCGGCTGGCCGCGTCGTGTTCGGCTTTCAGGGCTGCGCGTCGTTGAGCCAGACGGGTTTGTTCGTCGGTCAGGTTCTGTAGCTGTCGGTCGTTGTTCTCCAGTGCGGCCATGGCGGAACGGATGGACTGGTGCAGTTCACTGTGCGAGCTGTCCAATGCCTTCATGCCGGAATTCATGCCTGCGAGCATCAGTGTGGTCAGTGCGCCGCTTTGAATGTCATCCGCTAAACGCAGTCCTTCCACCGTCAGTATTTCGCTCAAATCCTCCGGCAAATCCAGCTTTTCCAGGGCGGCGAGGGCGGAGCCCCGGAATACACCCGTGCCATCGTTGGGTTCGGGCGTTTCCGGGGGCTGGTAGGGTTCGGTTTGGCTGTCTGGTGTGGTTTGCGGCCACAACATGCGGGCGAGAGAGACTTCCTCTCGCGAGGCACTGGCGGCGGCCTGCTCGGTACAAAGCGACCTTACCCAGGCCTTGCCGTCGCTGTCCGGGCTGGGCTGGCTGTGTTCCGGGTCCAGTGGGTCCTGCTTGCAGGCGGGCTCCAGGGTGTCGCTGATAAAATGCCCGGCGCAACGGAAAGCACCGGCATAGTCGAAACCTTTGGTGCTGAACAGGTCCGCCAGGGCTTGTTGATAGGGCTGGCGTTTCAGGCATTGCAGCAGTTCGGCCTGGGCCAGGGTCAGGTAGTGTTGGCCCAGGGTGCGCTCTTCGGTCATCAGCACCCGGCGAATCTTTTGCCGGCCGCTGGAGGGCAACGCCAGGCTGTATTTGAACAGCGGGTTCTTCTGGCGACCGATCCGGCCCGGCAGGATGATCTGGTTTACCAGGAGGGCGTTTTCCAGTTGCGGATTTTTACGGGCTTTTTCGGCACACAGTTCCAGCAGATGGCGCGCCGTGTTGATGCGTGCTTGCTGGTGCCGCATCTCGTAAAAATGATCTTCAATGCGCAGGCCGCACACGCCCCGGTTTCTCAAATCCTCAAGGGCGTCTGTCTGGCAATCGCTGGTTCGCCACTCATCGTAGCTGAATGGTCGCTTCGCTGGGGTTTCGCTAGCGCGGTCCAGATCTTTTTGAATCGCAATGCCGAGCGCGGCCGGCTCGGGGTGTTCGAAGGGGGCCAGGGGCCCGGTGCGCTCACCGGCATTCCACTCTTCATAAAGGCTGGCCGCCATATCCAGTGCTTTGCCGGCGTAGGTTCCGGTGGTATCGGCCAGGTATTCCCAGGGCCGCTCAAACTGCCATTCTTTAGCGGGTGCCCTGGGCCTTTGTGCTTCAACTTTGTCTAATCGGAATACGGTTCGTTTAGCGGCATCTGGCCAGCGGGCAAAGCCCATCTGGGGCTGGTCGGCGGGGTACAGGTCCCGGAACTGGCTGCACCGGTAATGTCGAAGCCCGGAATCGCTCTGCAGGCCATTCAGCCGTGCCGCAGAGAGGGGAGATTCGCTGAAGGCGGCTTCAAGGGACTGATCCTGGCGGTCAAGGCGCACGGGTACCCACACATCAGCCAGCGGTTTACCCACGGCGGGGCGGCGGTCTTCGGTAAATTGTCCGTCTTCCGTGCGATGGTCCGCGAGCCTTACGTCGCGGAATTGCGGCCGGTTGCCTTCCCAGGCGATTTGCAGCTCTCGCCAGAGCATGCCGTTGCGGAACAGATACAGAAACCCGGGGCGGGCGAGAGCCGGCCAGGTCAGGTGCTTGCCTTCATGATTCATTCCCCGCACCCAGGCCATGGGCACGGTGGGCATGAGGATGTTGGCGGTGGTTTCGGAATGGCTGCTTTCGGGCGCCGGGGCATCTGTGAGCGGAAGGTGAATCGGCGCGCCGGATTCTGCATCCACCTCCAGCACCGCCCGGCTGCCAGGCTGATTGCGCCAGGGCCAGATGTGCAGGGCGGATTCCGCGTTGCTGACCTCGCGCAGATAACTTTTCTGGATACCATCCGGCAGGCGCCGTGCAACCCCGGGGAACGGGGCTTCTGCCGTCTGAAAAACCACCGGGCGCTGCTCCTGGCTGTGCTTGGTGCCAACCACAGCAACGATGAAATCACAGAAGGTGCAGGGAGGGCCGTCGGAAAGGCGGCTATGGGCCAGATTGCTCATGGTGACGTTCCTTATCAATGGCTGAGAGAAGCTTCTTGCTTCAATGCTTAGGAATTTTATATGCCCCGGATGGTGATGTCACATTGCTGCGCCTGTCGGTTCCGGAATTTGTGATTTGTTGCGGGCCTTCCGGCAGCTTGAAACCGGGCCGGGCTAAAGCGATAGTGGGCGTAACAATACCGTTAAAGTGACAATACCCATGGCCAACAAACCAAGCTTCAACTGGGAAGACCCCCTGCTGCTCGACCAGCAGCTCTCTGAAGACGAACGCATGGTGCGCAACAGCGCCCGGCAGTTCGCTGACAAGAAACTCCGCCCCCGTGTGGTGGAGGCCTTCCGTAACGAGCACACCGATCCTGCCATCTTCCGCGAAATGGGCGAGAACGGCCTGCTGGGTGCCACCTTGCCGGAGCAGTATGGCGGCAGTGGCCTCAATTATGTGAGTTATGGTTTGATCGCCCGTGAGATCGAGCGTGTGGATTCTGGTTATCGCTCCATGATGAGTGTGCAGTCCTCACTGGTGATGGTGCCCATCTACGAATTCGGTAACGAAGCAACCCGCCAGAAATACCTGCCCAGGCTGGCCTCCGGTGAATGGATTGGCTGCTTCGGCCTCACCGAGCCGGACTATGGTTCAGATCCCGGTGCCATGATGACCCGTGCCCGAAAAGTGGACGGCGGCTATCGCCTGACCGGCAGCAAGATGTGGATCACCAACAGCCCCATTGCGGATGTGTTTGTGGTCTGGGCCAAGGACGATGACGACAAGATTCGGGGCTTTGTGCTGGAGAAAGGCTGGCAGGGGCTGAGCGCCCCGGTCATTCATGGCAAGGTGGGGCTGAGGGCGTCCATCACCGGTGAAATCGTGATGGATAACGTCTTCGTGCCGGAAGAAAATGCCTTCCCCGATGTGCGAGGTCTCAAAGGCCCGTTCACCTGCCTGGACTCCGCCCGCTACGGCATCTCCTGGGGTGCCTTGGGTGCCGCAGAAGACTGCTGGCACACCGCTCGCCGCTATGTGCTGGACCGCCAACAATTCGGCCGACCGCTGGCCGCCAACCAGCTGATCCAGAAAAAACTGGCGGACATGCAAACGGACATCACCCTGGCCCTGCAGGGCAGCCTGCGCCTGGGCCGGATGAAAGACGAAGGCACGGCGGCGGTGGAGATAACCTCCATCATGAAGCGCAACTCCTGCGGCAAGGCGCTGGACGTGGCGCGCCTGGCCCGCGACATGCTCGGTGGTAACGGCATCAGTGACGAGTTCGGTGTTGCCCGCCACCTGGTGAACCTGGAAGTGGTGAACACCTACGAGGGCACCCACGACGTACACGCGCTGATTCTTGGCCGGGCCCAGACTGGCATCCAGGCCTTTTTCTGAGCGCGGTAGCACACCATAAACGGGGCCATTGCCGGTAAGGTCTGGTCCCGCTATTCCGCTGAAAGGCTGTCTCCTCGGCCAATGTCTGCGGGGTGCGAGCCATCCACTATCAGCCCCATGAACATCCAGAACAATGACATGAGGCTCCCATGAATCCCGCGAAACTGCTCTCCACCCCGCTTAAGCTGCGAAACGGCTCCGTCATCCCCAACCGCTTTGCCAAGTCCGCCATGAGCGAGACCCTGGGTACCATTGATAACCACCCCACCAAAGAGCTGGCAACCCTGTATCGAGCGTGGGCAGAAGGTGGCACCGGGCTGTCGATTACAGGCAACGTGATGATCGACCGCCGGCACATCGGCGAGCCCCAGAATGTGGTTGTCGAGGATGAAAGCGATCTCGAGCTTCTGACCGCCTGGGCCAAGGCCGGGCAGCAGGGTGGCAAGCAGATCTGGATGCAGCTGAACCATCCCGGCAAGCAAAGCCCCAAAATGCTCAACAAAGACCCGGTCTCGCCCAGCGCGATTCCGTTCAAAAAAGAACTCCGCAGCATGTTCGCCACACCCCGCGCCCTGACCGGCCCGGAAATAGAAGACATCATCCAGCGCTTTGCCCGCAGTGCGGCCGTTGCCCAGAAGGCAGGCTTCGATGGTGTGCAGATTCACGGCGCCCACGGCTACCTGGTGAGCCAGTTCCTGTCGCCCCATCACAACCAGCGCACAGACGAGTGGGGTGGCTCTGCCGAGAAACGCCGCCGCTTTGTGCTGGCAGTGTACCGGGCTATCCGGAAAGCCTGCGGTGAAGCGTTCAATATCGGCATCAAACTGAACTCCGCAGACTTCCAGCGTGGCGGTTTTACCGAGGACGAATCGTTGGCGGTGATTAAGGCACTGGTGGCGGAGGGAATTGACCTGGTGGAAATCTCCGGCGGCAACTACGAGAACCCGGCCATGGCCAAGGGTGCGGAAGACGGCGAGGTAAAAGCCAGCACCCTGGCGCGGGAGGCTTACTTCCTGGAATTCGCAGAGAAAGTGCGTGAGCTGACCGACGTACCGCTGATGGTAACCGGTGGCTTCCGCACCGAAACCGGCATGGCCCAGGCCATCGCCTCCGGCGCGACGGACCTGGTGGGCCTGGCCCGGCCGTTAGTGGTTGAGCCGGATCTGCCGAATCGGATTATGGCCGGCAATCAGGTCACCAGCGCCGTGAAACCCATTAAAACCGGTATCCGCCTGATCGACGATATGGCCCTGATGGAAGTGAGCTGGTACACACGGCAGATCGGCCGCATTGCCCGTGGCAAGGCGCCGAAACAGCATGACCGGGGGATTCTGTCGTTAATGGAAGTGCTGGGTGTGATGACCACCCGTGGGGTACGCACCCGATTACGGGCTGGCTAATAGAGTTCCTCAGCAGCAGGTCAGGGCCTTGGCCGCTGGCCTGCTGCTGGTTTGATCAGTTAGCAAAGAACATCCAATCGAAATAGTCGTGCAGATCCTGCATGGCAATGGCTTCAGAAGGCTGGGTAAGCTCGAACAGAACAGACTGGTTTTGCGCTATTTTCATGGTGTCACCTCATGGGGTTGCGACAGTAGAGGCCGGGCAGCGTTGCGGAGGCCGGCTTTGCAATCAGAACTTTGCATCAGTCGTGCCAACGAATCAGGAGCGGCTAACATCTTGAATTATTTGGGTTGGTGTAAGGCGTCGTTCGGGGCGGGTTAGCTTGGTGATACACGGCGGTGCAAACTGCACCAACCTGGAACGAAAAACCCCGGCCGAAGCCGGGGTAATTCTGAGTTAACTTCTAACAGGAAGGGTTAGAAGTTGTACTGCGCAGCGAACAGGATGCGGCTGGCATCACCGTCGGTACCGTCCACGTTTTCACGCTTCAGGAACTGGTACTCAACGCCCATCATGACGTTTTTGATCGGAGTCCACTGGTAATTAGCCATTACAGCCTGGTTCTTTTCACTTTCGTCAGCGACATCAATGCCATCATCGACAGCGTCGTCCCAATCAACTTCAACGTAGCCGTAGCCAATGTTGATGCTGCGGCCGCCGCCAAGGTTCAGGCCGGCGCCAACGGAACCACCATAGCCAGAGATGGTCTCAAGGCTGTTACCGTTAACATAAGCGCTGGCTGCACCGAAATTCTCACCGGAGCGATACAGGTAGCTGTTCGCGCCATCCGTATAGCTCAGGGTACCCTGGATAGTGATCATGTCGGTCAGAGCCATTTTGGCCGCAACGAAGGTTGCGAAGCCGAAGGCGGTGTCGTCGTTGGTCCCATCATCAAATCCGACTTGGTGTGCAAGTACTGCTGCAGAGTATGACAGGCCACCGGCGGAATCTTGCATTCTGGCTGTTAAAGCGGGAAGGCTCTCTTTCTGGGTACTTGCTGTAGCTCGTCCAGCGAAAATGGGATCGCCATTTCCATCAACGCCAACCTGAACACCCGGAGCTGATACCGCAGTAGCACCAATCAGAGACGCTTGAGGATCTTCCAGAGACACCGACAGCGGACCAGTGGTATAGCGAGCCTGGGCCACACGGCCTTGCAGACCTGCCAAACCGGGCAGAGAATCAAAATCCAGAGTTGAGGTGTTACCTACGAAGCTGTTGAAGTTAGACCAGGTCTGGCCCATCAAGACGCCATTGTACTCACCATAAGCGTGACGCAGCCGCAAGGAGCCGCCACCGCCACCGCGGAAGTCACCCTCTACGTTCACCTTGACGCCCTCTGGTGAGACGGTCGTCAAACCGATTCGGCTTTGGAAGGCGTCCGCGCCGAAGTGACCATCCGCCGCATCGTCGTTTCCTGCGAGGCCAGCGTATGAGCCTGAACGCGTGCTCAGTGCCTGGTTGCTGTCAACGTCGTAAGACGCATTCAGGCGGCCATAGCCATACAGCGATAAATCGTAATCCCCCGCCTTGAAGTTGACCGCGCTGGCCTGGGCGCTCATGCCGATCGCAGCCACTGCCGCCGTTGCACGGATTGCCATTCTTAACTTGTTGCTTTGCATCGTTGTTGTCTCCACACGTTTATTGTTGTTGGACCCAAAAACAAGGTAGTTACGAATCTGTGACAATTCAAACATAATTGGTGGTTATTTAGACGAATGTCTATAGCTCGATGGTGCGGCAATGCTGGCATCCGGCCCTGCCAAATGGTCGTAATACTCCAGATGACAAAGAAACCTGCGCTTCTCAGTAACGAAACATTTGCTTTCCTTGATATTGAAACCACCGGCGGCAATCCGCAGCGGGACAGGATCACCGAAATTGGCATCCGGTTCTGGCGGGCCGGTGAGGTGGTGGGGGAATGGCAAACCCTGTTGAACCCTGAAATGCGGATCTCGGGTTTTATCGAACGCCTGACCGGTATCAGCAACGAGCTGGTGGCCGATGCTCCTCGATTCTCAGACATTGCCGATGAGCTGGAACAGCAGTTGGCTGGCGTGATCTTCGTGGCCCATAACGCCCGCTTCGATTACGGCTTTATCAAATCTGAATTCCGAAAACTGGGGCGGGCGTTCAGTGCCCGGGTATTGTGCACGGTCAGGCTGTCCCGTGCGCTTTACCCGGAACACAGCCGCCACAATATGGATGCCCTGATTGCCCGCCATAGTCTGCCGCAGGTAGAGCGCCACCGGGCCATGGGCGATGTTTCCGCCATGCTGGCGTTCTTTGAGCATACTCTGGTTGAACATAACGCCGAGGCAGTGAACCAGGCTATCCAGCGGCTGCTGCAGCGCCAGAGCACGCCCTCTAACGTGCCGCCAGAGATCTTCGCGGAGTTGCCGCAGGGGCCGGGTGTTTACCGGTTCTACGGTGACAACGATGTGCTGCTGTACGTGGGCAAAAGCACCAACATTGCCCAGCGGGTGGCGTCGCATTTCGCCAGTGATCACCAGTCTCCCCGGGGATTGCGCATGTCCGAAAGCCTGCGCCGGGTAGAGTTCACCGAAACCGCGGGCGAGCTGGGTGCCCTGCTGCTGGAGCTGAAGCAGATCAAAAGCCTGAACCCACTCTATAACCGCCGCTCCCGAGCCGCCAAGAACCTGGTCAGTATTGCACTGAGAACCAACGGCGAGGGTTATCTGCAGGCGGAACTGGCGCGAAAAGTGGTGCCGGACCAGCTCGGTGATTACTTCGGCTTGTTCCGCAGCAAACGCGATGCGCTGGGCGCCATCCGCGGCATCGCTGGCAAGAACGACCTGTGCGGCAAACTGCTCGGGTTGGAACCTGCTGGTGCAGGTCCATGCTTCCAACGCAGCCTTGGGCGATGCAAAGGCGCCTGTGAAGGCGCGGAAGACACCACCCGCTACAACCTGAGAATGCAGATCGCCTTCCACAACCTGCGCCTGAAAACCTGGCCCTGGCCCGGGCCCGTCGCCCTGGTGGAAGAGAACCTCGACACCGACCGCACCGATATTCTGGTTGTGTACAACTGGGTGCATATCGCCACTCTGCACAGCGAGGAGGAACTGAACGACTTTGAACCGGGGTCTGACCCCGTCACCTTTGATCTCGACTCCTACAAACTGCTGGTCAAAGCCCTGCTGGGCCGTGACAAAAAGCCGTATCGAATCATCGAACTACCACCTTTGACGCAACCGGCTGTTCTTATGCCGTGAGTGGCGTATTATGGGGGCATTCACCCTGTCACTTAGCAATGAGTCACTGAGAGAGATCCATGAACAGAGAACCTGTCTCCCGCGAACTGTTTGATGAAGTAATGGTGCCCAACTACGCCCCCGGTAACATCATCCCGGTACGAGGCGAGGGCTCCCGCGTGTGGGACCAGGAAGGGCGAGAGTTTGTGGACCTGCAGGGCGGCATTGCCGTCACCAGCCTCGGCCATTGCCACCCGGGCCTCGTGGGCGTGTTGCAAGAACAGGCCGAAAAAATCTGGCACCTGTCCAACGTCATGACCAACGAACCCGCGTTGCGCCTGGCCAAAACCCTGTGCGACCAGACCTTCGCAGAACGGGTGTTCTTCGCCAACTCCGGCGCCGAAGCCAACGAAGCCGCCTTCAAACTGGCCCGTCGCTACGCCTGGGAACACTACGGCCCGGAGAAAAACGAAATCATCTCCTTCACCAACTCCTTCCACGGCCGCACCCTGTTCACCGTCAGCGTCGGTGGCCAGCCGAAATACCTGGAAGGCTTCGAACCGGCCCCGGGAGGTATCCACCACGCCGAATTCAACAACCTGGATTCGGTGAAAGCGCTGGTCTTCAAAGAAAAAACCTGCGCCATCGTCGTCGAACCCATCCAGGGCGAAGGCGGCGTCATGCCTGCAGACCCTGAATTCCTCAAAGGCCTTCGCCAGCTCTGCGACGACAACAACGCCCTGCTGGTGTTTGACGAAGTACAAAGCGGCGTCGGCAGAACCGGCCACCTCTACGCCTACGAAATGTACAACGTAGTGCCCGACATCCTCACCAGCGCCAAGGGCCTGGGCGGTGGCTTCCCGGTAGCCGCCATGCTCACCACCGCCGAAGCCGCCAAAAGCCTCGGCGTAGGCACCCACGGCAGCACCTACGGCGGCAACGCCCTGGCCTGCGCCGTCGCCCAGAAAGTCATCGACACCGTCAGCCAGCCGGAAATCCTCAAAGGCGTCAAAGCCCGTTCCGACAAACTTCGCAAAGGCATGATGGACATCGGCGAACGCTACGGCGTGTTTTCCGAAGTACGCGGCGCTGGTCTACTCTTGGGGTGTGTATTGACCGAGAAGTGGCAGGGCAAAGCCAAAGACTTTCTCAACGCTGGCCTGGATGAGGGCGTGATGGTATTGGTCGCCGGCGCGAACGTGGTGCGTTTGGCGCCTTCACTAATTATTCCGGAATCGGATATTGATGAAGCGCTGGAGCGTTTTGAGGCGGCCGTGAAAAAACTGACGGCGTAACAGGACGGCATAGCCCGAAGTAGGGGGCGGGCTATTCACTCCTTCCGGGAATCTTGGAGGCCATGGATGGCCGGAACGAAGCGCACAGGGATGTGCTCGTAGCGTTTCCCGGAAGGAGTGAATAGCTCGCCCCCGGCCGGCAAATCAAAAGTCGCGATCAGACCCCGGGAGTAATGACCATGTGGCGAGTCAGACCAGCCAAACTGGATGACCTGCAACAGATTCTGGCCCTGACCAACGCCCAGAGCGGCCGGCTGTCGTCCACCCTGCCCAATACCCAAGCCGCCCTGACCAAAAAACTCCAACAGTCCCAGGCCAGCTTCGCCAACAAAACCGACACCAGCACCCCGCGCCGCCTGCTCTTCGTACTGGAAGACACAGACACCGGCCAACTCGTCGGCACCGCCGGCATAGACACCCGGGCAGGCAACGGCCAACCGTTCTACAACTACCGCCGCGATTACCTTATCCACGCCTCCCACGAACTCAACGTCTCCCGGCGTGTCGAAGTGCTGTACCCCAGCCATGCCCTCACCGACCTTACCCTGCTGTGCGCCTTCACCCTCAAACCGGAACTGCGAAACACCCCGGCCTTTGAGCTGCTTTCCCGCGCCCGCATGATGTTCATCGCCAGCCACCGGGAATGGTTCACCAATCGCACCGTAGTGGAAATCCAGGGCATACAGCATGAGAGCGGCGAAGTGCCCTTCTGGGACAGCCTTGGTCGCCACTTTTTTAACATGGATTTCGAAACCGCCGACCAGCACTCCGGCCAGCTTAGCAAAACCTTCATTGCCGAACTCATGCCCCCGAACCCAATATACGTGACCTTACTCAGCGAAGCCGCGCAAGAGGCATTGGGTGAGCCGCACCCGCTTACCCGGCCCAATTTCGACCTGTTGCAACGGGAAGGTTTCCTGCCCGGTTGCTACGTGGATATCTTCGATGGCGGCCCGGTGCTGGAAGCCCGAACCGACACACTTAAAACCGTTGTGACCAGCCAACCGAAAACGCTTCACGGTAGCGAGGGTCTCGATGGGGAAACCTGCCTGATCTCGGCGGGAGAAGGGCAAGACTTCCGCTGCCTGCTGACTCAGGTGTCTGAGACCCTGGCGGACGACGTAAAGGTACCGGTCAGCACCTGGCATGCATTGGACCGGAGCGCCGGCGACCGGGTAAGGATCTCGCCATTATGATCAATCCAGCTCAGGGGAGGGCGTAACATGCTTTTGATTCGCCCGTTGCAGGAAAACGATCTTGATGATCTTTATGGCATGGCCCAGAACGCCGGCAAAGGGCTGACCACCCTGCCGGCAGACCGGGAACTGCTGCAACGCAAGATCGAGCGTACCCGGGAATCCTTCAACCAGCGCTGTGCCCCGGAGGCCGGGCTGTACCTGTTTGCCCTGGAAGAGACCCAAAGCCGAAAAACGGTTGGCATCAGCGGCATCGAAGCCTGCGTGGGGCTGGAAGAGGTGTTCTACAATTACCGGCTGAGCGTTACGGTGAATGCCTCGCGGGAGCTGGGCGTGCATGTACGCACCCCCACCTTGCACCTGTCCAACGATATGACGGACACCACCGAAATCTGTTCGCTGTTATTGGATGGCAACTATCAAGGCGGTGGTAATGGTTTACTGTTATCCCGCTGCCGGTTCATGTTCCTTGATGACTTCCGCAAGCACTTCTCGGAAAAGGTCTTTGCCGAAATGCGAGGCGTGTCTGACAAAGAGGGCCGGAGCCCGCTGTGGGATGCCCTTGGCAGCAAGTTCTTCGACATGGAATTCAGCCAGGCGGACATGCTCTCGGGCCTTGGCAATAAGTCCTTTATTGCCGAGCTGATGCCCAAGTACCCGATCTACCTGCCGATGCTGCCGGAAGAGGCCCGGTCGGTCATCGGCATGGTGCATGATAATACCCGGCCGGCATTGAAAATGTTGCAGGCAGAGGGCTTCAACTTTAACGGCATGGTTGACATCTTTGATGGCGGGCCGGCGGTGGAGGCGTTCGTGAACAACATCCGAACGGTTCGGGAATCCATCAATCGCCACGCCATGGTCGTCAATAAGTCGATCAATCTGAATGTGCCGCCGGAACAGCGAGTGATGATTTCAAACCGAGCGTTTCGGGACTTCAGGGTAACCACCTTGCCCATGGCATGTATCGGGCCGGATACCGTGAGTATTCCCCGCGATGTAGCGAAAGCACTGCTGATCGAGTCCGGCGATCCGGTTCGCCTTGCGCCCTTGAAGGAAAGCGCTTTGTCACCCATTCATACACTCAAGGGGCAGGAAAGCGAGGACGAAAAAGTTCTCGACCGGGTGCGCCATTATCGTAACCGGCATGGTCAGGATTAGCGCTGAAGCCGCTGACAAATTCCCTAATTGGAGGTGAGGAACAATGGCAAACCTGTCAGGCAATCTTTTTATAGACGGGCTGTGGATTCAGGGCCACGGGCAGCCATTTGAATCGTTACAGCCGGTCACGGGTGAGACTGTCTGGGACGGCAACGGCGCTAACCTCGAAGATGTGGACGCCGCCGTTCGCGAGGCTCGGGCTGCATTTGCACCCTGGCGGCGGAAGAGTTTTGCCGAGCGCCAGGCGGTGGTGGAGGCGTTTGCCCAGCAGCTGGAGGCCAACAAAGAGGCCCTGGCCCACCAGATTGGCCTGGAGACCGGCAAGCCGCTGTGGGAATCCCGCACCGAGGTGGCGGCCATGATCGGCAAGGTGCCCATTTCCATCAGGGCGTACAACGAACGTACCGGGCACTCAGAGTCGGATGTGGCCGGAGGACATGCGGTGCTGCGGCATCGGCCCCATGGCGTGGTGGCGGTGTTCGGCCCTTACAACTTTCCTGGCCATTTGCCGAACGGCCATATTGTGCCGGCCCTGCTGGCGGGCAACACCGTGGTGTTCAAACCCAGTGAGCTGACACCGGGCGTTGCCGAAATGACCGTGCGTTTCTGGGAAAAGGCGGGCCTGCCGGATGGTGTGATCAACCTGGTCCAGGGCGGCGCTGATACCGGCATATGCCTGGCCCGCCACCCGATGATCGACGGTCTGTTCTTCACCGGCAGTTCCAATGTTGGTCATCTGTTGCACGAACAGTTTGGCGGCCAGCCGGAGAAAATCCTGGCGCTGGAAATGGGCGGGAACAATCCGTTGATCGTTCAGAACGTGGCGGATGTAGACGGTGCAGTACATCACACCATCCAGTCTGCGTTTTTGTCGGCCGGCCAGCGCTGCACCTGTGCACGCCGGCTGCTGGTTCCCAAAGGCAAGAAAGGGGATGAGTTCCTGGCCCGGCTTGTAGACGTTGCCTCCCGTATTCAGGTGGGCGATTTTGATGCGGAGCCCCAGCCGTTCATGGGCTCGGTCATCTCTGCACAGGCGGCTGAGATGCTGCTGCAGGCCCAGGCCGATATGCTGGAGAAAGGCGCCCGTTCCCTGTTGGAGATGAAACAGCTCAAGCCGGGCACAGGCTTGTTGTCACCGGGCATTGTCGATGCCACGGAGGTGGAGCTGAAAGATCAGGAATTCTTTGGCCCGCTATTGACCGTTTACCGCTACAAGAGTTTTGACGATGCCCTGGAACTGGCCAACAACACCCGTTTCGGGCTGTCGGCGGGCATTTTGAGTGACGACCGCAAGCTGTATAACCGGCTGGTGGAAGAAGTGCGCGCCGGCATTGTGAACTGGAACAGGCCTCTTACCGGTGCCAGCAGTGCGGCACCGTTTGGTGGTGTGGGAGCCAGCGGCAACCATCGCGCCAGTGCCTATTACGCGGCGGACTACTGCGCCTGGCCCATGGCCTCGCTGGAGGCTGGCAAGAGTGAAATGCCAGATACCCTGGCGCCCGGCCTGACATTTGACTGACAGGAAGCCTGCTATGGTGAAACACGCGGTTGAAGCGAATTTTGACGGGCTGGTGGGCCCCACCCATAACTACGCAGGGTTGTCCTGGGGGAATGTGGCGTCGAAATCCAACGTGAACTCGGTGGCCAATCCCAGAGAGGCCGCCTTGCAAGGGTTGGCCAAGATGAAGCAGTTGGCTGACCGGGGCTACGTTCAGGGCGTCTTGCCGCCCCATGAGCGGCCACACCTGCCAACACTGCGCGCCCTCGGGTTTACCGGTAATGACCGGCAGGTGCTGGAGCAGGCCGCGAGTACAGACCCCTCCATTCTGGCCGCGGTGTCGTCCGCATCTGCCATGTGGACCGCCAATGCGGCGACGGTGTCCCCCAGTGCCGATACCAAAGACCATCGGGTACATTTCACTCCGGCGAATCTCTCCGCCAAGTTTCACCGGTCCATCGAGCACCGGGTGACCGGCCGCGCCCTGAAAGCCATTTTTACGGACGAAAGCTACTTTGCCCACCATCCGGCCTTGCCCTCGGTTAGCCACTTCGGGGATGAGGGCGCGGCCAACCATACCCGGTTGTGCAGCCGTTATGGTGAACCCGGTGTGGAACTGTTTGTGTATGGCCAGATAGCCTTCAACGAGCAGGCCCCGGCGCCGGTCAAATACCCGGCCCGGCAAACCCTGGAAGCCTCCAGGGCCATCGCCCGGCTGCATGGGCTGAGCGACCGCCACGCGGTGTTTGCACAGCAGAACCCTGCCGCCATTGATGCCGGCGTGTTCCACAACGATGTGATTGCGGTGGGCAACGGCAACTGCCTGTTCTACCACGAACTGGCGTTTCTGGAGGAAGACCGGGTGCTGGCGGAACTGAGCGAACGGCTGACTGGGGCTGCGCTTGAGGCCGTTCGGGTGTCTGCCAATGAGGTGCCCATCGAAGACGCGGTAGCCTCGTACCTGTTCAACAGCCAAATACTGAATACCCCGGACGGCATGTTGCTGGCGGTGCCCGGTGAGTGCCGGGAAGTGCCATCCGTAAGCCGTTACCTGGATCAGCTGGTCAAAGGCGATAGCCCCATCACTAGCGTCGAAGTGTTCGATGTGAAGCAGTCCATGAGAAACGGAGGTGGGCCCGCCTGCCTGCGTTTGCGGGTGGTGTTGAACGATGAGGAGCTACACGCCATCAACCGGGGCGTGATTCTGACCGATGCACTCTACGACCGCCTGGTAACCTGGGTGAACGCCCATTACCGGAGTGAGCTCGACCAACAGGACCTGGCAGACCCGATGCTGCTGGAGGAAGTCCGCAAGGCCCTGGACGAACTCACCGGTATTCTGGGGCTGGGTTCTATTTACGATTTCCAGTTGTAGCGAGCGGCGCTACTGGCTGGCGATGGAGCGGGTCAGCATATCCATGGTGTGGCGAATCAGGGCATCGGCGGGAAAGCTGCCGGCCTGAGTGGCTTCTGATTGGCACAGCATGATGACGCCGTGCAGGGCGCCCCGCAGGTACAGCGCCGTTTGGCCGGGGGAGCTGATGCGCTCCCGGCTCATGGTGCCGTCTTCCAGGCCAGTGTGAATAGCGGCGGTCATTAACTGCATCAGCTCGTTCTTGGAGCAGAGCATTTCCCGGGTCTGTTCTTCGTCGGCGTCGGCGATGGCGGTAGACGCCGTGGTGAGCGCAGAGAAATAATCCGGTTCCTCCAGGTAAAAGCGATAGTAGGCTTCCCCCATGGCGCGGATCTGCGCCAGACCTGTCTCGGCTGAACCAAGCGCGTTCTCGAAACGCGTCACCAGGCTTTGCCCTGCCCGCAGCATGATCCCGCGCTGAATGGCCGCCTTGTCCTTGAAATAGACGTACAGCAGTGCCCGGCTCAGGCTTGCCGTGCGCGCGATGTCGTCCATGGAGGTGCGTTCATAACCCTTCTCGGAGAACACCAGCTCAGCGGCATTCAGAATGGCGTCGTACCTTGCCTGTTTTTCCCGTTCCCGTCGTGACTTCAGGGGTTCGTTCATGGTGTTCCCGGCTTCCTGTGCGATGGCTGCATGATACCTGAAAGTGAATGGAAACCGATTATTGACAATTTGTCAAAGAATGACATGATGTCGGAAAACAACCGGCGGTTTCCGAAGGAATGGGAACCAACAATCAATCTTTTCAGGGAAAGGGGCTGAACATCATGTCTCTCATTAAGCGCGGTGCGCCATTGTCCTTTGCCAGCCTGGCGCTGGTGGTTCTGGTTCTTTCGGGTTGCCGAGGTGGCACGGCCGATGCCTCGCCGGAGGCCGCGGTGTCTGTGCGGGTGGCGGAGGTCACCGGCGGGCAGGTGGAAGAAATCCCCCTCCGGTTCTCTGGTATTGTCCGGGCTGCCCAGCGCGCCACCCTCACGTTTCAGCTCAGCGGTACCCTCAGGGAACGCCCGGTAGAGCTGGGGCAGAATGTGAAGCCGGGGGATGTCCTGGCGCGCCTCTACAATCCCGCCCTGGAACCGGCTCGTGATTCCGCCGCTGCAAGGTTGGATGAGCTGAAAACCCAGTTTGATCAGGCCCAGAGGGAATGGGAGCGTTCCAGCCGGCTGCACCAGCGTGGCGTGGTGTCGGAACAGAACCTGGAACAGATCGCCGCCCGTCGGGATTCCCTGAGAGCCAGTATGGCCACGGCAGAAGCATCCCTGGCGGAAGCCACCCGCTTGCTGGAAGAAAGCGTATTGAAAGCGCCGTTTGCCGGTCAGGTGGAAGCCCTGCTGGTAGAGCGTGATGAATTTGTGTCTGCTGGCCAGCCGGTGATTCGATTGTCGTCGCCGCTGGGGCGGGAAGTAGAAGTGCGTGTGCCCGCCCATCTGCTCAGCCATGTCAGGGTAGGGCAGGAGTTGCCGGTCTGGTCTGTGCAGGATCGCAACCGGGACGCAGAAACCGGTACCGTGATCGAGATTGCCCAGGGCAGTTCCATTCGGGGTGAGCTGCACCCGGTATTGGTGAGCCTGCCTCCCCAGTCCCTGGGTTCCGGCGAACCGGTCGAGGTGGGTATCACACCGGTGCGGGCCTCTGCCATAACGGTGCCTTTGCTGGCGGTGGTGCGAAATGACTCGGGCACCAGCGTGTTCCGGGTGGATGACGCCATTGCGCGGCAGGTGCCGGTTAAAATCGACCGAGTGATTGGTGAGCGGGTGATGGTGCACCCGGGCGAATTGCAGGCGGGTGACCAGGTAGTTTACGCCGGCACCACCCGGCTGGTAGACGGTGACCGGGTGGAGATCCGCTGATGGCCCGCCAACTGCTGAACTATCAACGCCTGCTGGGCATGGTGGTGACCATGCTGTGCCTGCTGGGCATCGCGGCCTACAGCACCATGCCCCGGCAGGAAGACCCCTCGTTTCCCTATCGTGCCGGCATGATTACGGTCAGCTACCCCGGTGCCAGTGCCGAGGCGGTTGAGCGCCTGGTATTGCGGCCATTGACCGATGAACTGCGCCAGGTGGAAGAGCTGGATTTCAGCTTCGGTACCGCTCGCACCGGCGTGGCGCTTTCCCGCCTCAAACTCCGGGACCATATTTACGATACCGACCCCGCCTGGGATCGGGTACGCCAGGCCATGGAGCGGGCCCGGCAGGACTTTCCGGACGATGTTGGCCAGATGACCCTGGATGATCGGCTGATTGATATTCCCGCCGTGGTGATTGCCGTGGGTGGCTCGCCCTCGGTAACCGAACTTTCGAAAGTGGCCGAACGCCTGAAACAGAACCTGTCGGATATTCCCGGCATTTCCCGCATTGAGCTTGAGGGGGATGCCGACGAACAGATCACCCTGGCCCTGGACGACGCCGCACTGTTCCGCCTGGGCATTTCTCCGAAACGGGTGCTGGATACCCTGGCGCAGCGTAACCAGACCATACCCGGCGGCTTTGTGGTGGTGGACGGCAAGCGGCTGTCTGTGCTGCCGAATACCGAGTTTGCGGACATTGATGATATTCGCGCTACCCCTATCGAACTGCCGGACGGCTCCCAGGTGCCTCTGGCCGCCGCTGCCGAGGTGTGGCGGGGCCCGGCGGAACCCCGGCAACCGGAAACCTGGTTTGATGGTGAGCGAGTGGTGCTGCTGTCCATCATCATGGAAGAGGGCAGTACCGACGCGATTCGCTTTGGCGAGCGCATCCGCGAGCGGGTGGAGCAGGTGCGGAGTGATTTCGAACCCTATGAAATCCGGGAGATGTTCTTCCAGCCAGACAAGGTCGCCGAACGCCTGGTGAACCTGGCCTGGAGCCTGGTGTTGTCGGTGCTCATCATCGTTGCTGTGGTCTTCACTGGTATGGGCATCCGCATGGGCCTTTTGGTGGCCTCGATACTGCCGATGGTGGCGCTGATCAGCGTGGGCCTGTATGACCTGGGCGGTGGAGTGCTGCACCAGATTGCGGTGATCGGGATGGTGATTTCCCTGGGCATCCTGATCGACAACGCGATTGTTATTGTCGAAAACATTCAGGGGCACCTGGACGAAGGCATGCGGCGCCTTGATGCCCTGAAACAAGCGGTGAGCGAATTGGCGGGCCCGCTGGGTGCGTCCACGGGTACCACACTGGCGGCTTTTGCACCGCTGCTGATGGCCAAGGGTGGCGCGGCAGACTTCACACGGGGTGTGCCGGTGATGATCATGCTTACCCTGTCGGTCAGCTACCTTCTGGCCATTTCGGCGGTGCCACTGCTGGCGGCCCGTTTCCTCAAACCCCGAAGAAACGTGCAGGGCGATCGCCTGATCGGGTTGGCGCGCTTTCTGGGCGGGCTGGTGTTCCGGTATCCCGGTCGCCTGATTATCCTCGGCGCAGGGCTGGTGACCATCAGTCTTTCCATGACCCCGTTCATGGCGCAACAGTTCTTCCCCAATGCGGACCGGCCCCGGGTGATCGTGGAGCTGTACATGCCGGAGGGCACCGACCAGGCCCGCACGGCGGAAGTCGCCGAACGCCTGGAGCGGGCTATTCGCACCCAGCCAGAAACCTTGGAAGTTCATCGCTTTGTCGGCTTCGCTGGCCCGGCTTTCTACTACAACCTCCAGCGCTCGCCCCAGTCCCCTAATCGGGCCCGCCTGGTGGTGCGCACACCCACCCTTGCCAATACCACCGATCTGATCCATTGGGTCAGGAATGAAGTAGCGGTGTCCATGCCAGAGGTGGATATCTCTGCGGGCATCCTCGGCCAGGGGCCGCCCCGGACCGCACCGGTGGAAGTCCGGGTTTACCATGCCGACGACGCCACCCGCACCCGGGCGACGGAGCAGGTGTTCTCCGCGCTGAGGCGTATTGAAGGTACCGTGGACGTGCGTAACGACCTGGATATCGGTGTGCCCAGCATCGCCATCAACGTGGACGACGCCACTGCCGCCCGTTATGGCCTGAGCCGGGCGGATGTCGCCCAGAGCCTCTACGGCCAGAGTTTCGGTGCGGTGGCCGAACGCTATCGCCAGGAAGACGACCCGATTCCCATGGTCCTGCGTTCCCGCGAGGGTACCTCCCTGTCGCTGTCCCGGCTGTTGTCCGTCAACACCTACAACGACCGGGGCGATGCCGTACCGTTATCCGCTGTCGCCACCGTGGAAACCACCTGGGAGCCGGCTGCCAGATACCTGCGCAATGGTGTTCGGGTGAACACCGTGACGGCTAACCTGGAAGACGGCTACAGCTTTAGCCAGGCGCTGGATGGCTTGAATGCCGCTCTGGAGCAGCAGCCGTTGCCCGCCGGCACCCGGCTGGAAATGGGGGGCGATGCCGAAGGCTCCAACGATGCGAACACAGCGCTTTTGAAAGCCGCGCCGATCGGCATGTTGTTGCTGTTGTTCTTTCTGCTGTTGCAGTTCAACTCGTTCCGCCGGGTGGGTGTTATCCTGCTGACCGTGCCGCTGGCGACGGTGGGAATATTCCCCGGGCTTGTGTTGTCCGGCTCGCCGTTCGGGTTTCAGTCGCTGCTGGGGGTGATTGCGCTGGTTGGTATTGTGGTGAACAACGCCATCGTGCTGCTGGATGTGATGGACCGGGAACTGGAGCGGGGCCGGGCCATCCGCGATGCGGTTCGTACCGCCGTGGAACGACGAACCCGGCCTATCCTGCTGACCACGGCCACCACGGTTGCCGGCTTGCTGCCCCTGGCGTTCTCCAGTTCCACCCTGTGGCCGCCCATGGCCTGGGCCATCATTTCCGGCCTGCTGGCCTCAACGGTACTGACCCTGCTGGTGATCCCCTCGGTGTGCACCAAGCTGATCAAACTGCCAGTGGCCGAACCGGAAAACGCCCCGGCCTGAGCCTGACCGGGGCCGGGTGGCGAACTACCCGGCCCCGAAACTGCCCTTGGCCCGGATCATCAAACCCACCCGCTGGCCAACCGGCACTGCCCGGTTCGGAAACACAATGGCCTCCGGCGCCGTACCCACCTGATAACGGGTTTCGTCGTCTTCCCAGATCACCGTGCCCGGCTGGTATTCGGTAAAATTCGCCACATCATCCGGCACATGAAACCGGAAAGCTGGCCCGGTATTCAGGATCTCGTGCACCACCTCGAACACTGTCAGATGATCAAATGGCGGCTGAACCGCAGGCGCCGGCTGGCCACTAAACCGCCGCCGAAGCGCCCGCTCAATTCCCCTGAACCGCCGCAAATCATTCTTGCCAAACGGCTCCACCTTGCCCAGTTCAACGGTAAAACTCTCCGCGTTCAGCAGGCTGGCAGTGAACGACGAAAACACCGTCGACTCCCGGTGCTGTAACAAAAGCGTTTCCACCTCCGCCTCCATCAAAAACTCACATTGCGCCCTTGGTACCGACCGACCCTCAACAAACGGATACAGCGCAAACCGCTCCCGCTTCGACGGTCGGATCGCCGTGTGCAAATCGTAGTGACTCAACGCCAGCCCCTGATGCGCCATCGCAAACTGCCGACACATCTCCTCCAGAAACCGAGCCCGAGCCGCCTCCGGCAGGCCTTTGTACTCCGGCCTGCCGTGGGCCCCGTTGAACAGCCGGTTCATGTTCACATCCACAAACCGCTCCCCGGCCACCATCGCCACCGGATTCCCCAACATCAACAACGCCGGACAAGCCAACTGCCACTGCCCAGCCATCAACTCCGACACCAAACCGTTCAACACCTCAATCGGCGCCGTCTCATTACCGTGCACCCCGGCCGAGACAATCAACGCCTCCTGGTTGGGGTTCTCCCGCCCCGCTGGCGGTGTGAGCCACAACACACCATTGGCCTTACGGGAAACCTGCGTGCCGTCAGGGAGTTGGTGTTTGGTTTCGGGTAGATCATAGGATGCACTGGCAAGGGTATGGGCCAGCCAGTCGGGGTGGAAGTCAAAGAGGTGGTTCGAAACGTTCATAGATTCCCCTTAGAAAAGAGCTTTGCGAAAGCCCTCTCAGAGTTCGGGGACAGATGGCAGGGTCTGCTTTCCGGGAATCTTGAAGGCCAGGGACGGCCTGAAAGAAGCGCACATGGATGTGCTCGTAGCGTTTCCCGGAAAGCAGATCCTGCCAGCTGGCCTGGCACCAATCTTTAGAATAAACGCAGCCAGCTGGCCCTGCACCAAGAGCCAGGGTTCAGGAGTTAGCCGGCCGCTGATGCCGCAACAGATAGTTCTCGAGTTTGCGGAAAGCAAACACCAGCATAAACGTCAGCGCCATATACAACAGCGCCACAAAAATAAACGCCTCAAAAGGAGCATAAAACCGCGAATAAATATTCCGCGCCGCCCCCGTCAAATCCACAATGGTCACCACACTGGCAATCGCACTCGCATGAAGCATAAAAATCACCTCATTCGAGTAAGCCTGCACCGCCCGCCGCGCCGCATTGGGCAGAATAATCCGCCGCATCCGCAACAGCCAGTTCATGCCATAGGCCTTGGCCGCCTCAATCTCGCCATTGGGCGTCGCCACAATCGCTCCTCGGATAATCTCCGTGGTATAGGCCGCCGTATTCAGCGTAAAGGCCAACAGGGCTGGGTAGAAAGGCTCCCGGAAAATCGTCCACCAGAACGTCTCATGAATGCCCGGAATCTGCGCGACGCCGTAATAGATAATGTATAGCTGAATCAGCAGCGGCGTGCCCCGGAACAGGTAGGTGTACAGCCAGATTGGGCCAGACACAAACGGATTGCGAACCGTACGCAGAATCGCCAGGGGAACCGCAACCACCAGGCCAATCACCAGCGACAGAAACACCAGCTGCACGGTGGTCACCATGCCATCCCAGTATTCCATCATGGTCATGGCATTGAAGATATCGTTCGTGTTCAACCATTCGGCAATGAAATCAGGCATCCTCAATTCCCCCGAACCACGCCGACATTGGCCCGCTTGTCGAGCCACTTGATGAACAACTCAGAGCCAGCCGTCAGTGCCAGATAAACCGCCGCCACCGGGATAAAGAAGTGGAACGGCATACGCTCGGCCTTGGCGGCTTCTTCCGCCACCCGCACCATATCGGTCAGGCCGATGATCGACACCAGAGCGGTGGTCTTCAGCAGCACCTGCCAGTTATTGCCGATGCCAGGCAGGGCATGGCGCAGCATCTGCGGAATCATCACCCGGCGGAAGGTGTGCCAGCGGGAAAAGCCGTAGGCCTTGGCGGCCTCGATCTGGCCGGTATCCACCGCCAGAAAAGCGCCCCGGAAGGTTTCCGTCATATAGGCACCAAAGATCAGCCCGATGGTCACCACGCCAGAGATGAACGGATCGAACTGGAAGAAAAAGTCGATTTGCCGGGTTTCCCATAAATAATCGGATAGCGCGTTCACCGCCACCTGGCCGCCGTAGTAGAACAACAGCATCATCACCAGATCGGGCACGCCGCGAATCAGGGTGGTGTAAGCGGTTGCCACGCCGGTCAGTACCCGGTTGCCAGAGAGTTTGGCCGAGGCGCCAAGCAACCCCAGGGTGAGGGCGAGAGCGAGCGAGAGGAAGGCCAGCTCAATGGTGACCACCGCCCCCTCTGCGAGGGCCGGGCCGTAGCCTTTCAGATCAAGCATGGGAAGTTCCGGAAAGCGGGGAGCAGCCAGCAGGCTGCTCCCGGGGTCTTGTTAAATCTTGATGTCGTAGCTGAAGTACTTCTCCATGATGGCATCATAAGTACCATCTTCTTTCAGCTTCTTGAGCGCGGCGTTGATGTCTTCGGCCAGTTGGGTATCGCGCTTGCGCATGGCAACGCCCACACCGTCACCGAGTTTTACTGACTCGCCGACTTCCTTGTAACCTTCGCGGTTAAGGATGGTCTGCTCACCCACCGGGTAATCAACAAAGACCGCGTCCAGACGATTGCCTTCCAGGTCCAGAACCATGTCTTCAGCGGTGGTGTAACGCTTGATGGAAACCACGCCGCCCATGTTCTCGGTTACGTAGGTGTCCATGGTGGTGCCACGCTGCACACCGATGTTTTTGCCCTTCATGGCGTCCATGTCGGTTACGTCGGTGTTGAAGGAGTCAGGGCCGAACCAGCCGCCCGGAGTGATGTAGTACGGCTCGGAGAACAGCACACGCTCGGCGCGTTCAGGGGTGATTGACATGGATGACATGATCAGGTCGAACTTGCGAGCCAGCAGGCCCGGGATCATGCCGTCCCACGCCTGGATGACGAACTCACAGTTGGCGTTCAGTTCTTCACACATGGCGGTAGCCAGTTCCACTTCGAAACCGGTCAGCTCGCCGTTCTCGTCGCGGTATTCGAACGGCTCGTAGGGGATATCGAATGCGATGCGCAGGTTCCGGTCCTGAGCCTGGGCAGTGCCGGCGATCATGGCCAGGGCACAGCTTGCTGCAACAATCAGTTTTTTCATGTGTCACTTCTCCAGTAAGTTGCCGTTATGGCTTTATTCTTTATGGAAGTTTCTATTCCGTTTCCGGTTTCAAGATAGCACCGGAGTTCAGAACTTGGGAGCAAGAAATTGCTTCATGCGTTCGGATTCCGGGTGGTCAAAGACCTTGTCCGGTGAACCCTGCTCCTCAATCACGCCCTGATGCAAGAACAGGACCTGAGTGGACACATCCCTTGCAAACGCCATCTCGTGGGTGACCACAATCATGGTACGGCCTTCCTCGGCCAGACTCTGCATAACCTTCAAAACCTCACCCACCAACTCCGGATCGAGAGCAGACGTGGGCTCATCAAACAGCATGACCTCCGGCTCCATAGCCAGGGCGCGGGCGATGGCTGCACGCTGCTGCTGGCCGCCAGACATCTGGGCCGGGTAGTAATCCTTGCGTTCGTAGATGCCCACCTTATTAAGGTAGGCCTCAGCCCGCTCAATGGCCTCTTTTTTCGGGATTTTGAGGACGTTGATCGGCGCTTCAATGATGTTTTCCAGCACCGTCATGTGGGACCACAGGTTGAAGCTTTGGAAAACCATGGACAGCCGCGCCCGGATCAGCTCCACCTGGCGATTGTCTGCCGGAATTCGCTCGCCCTTGCGGTTGTTTTTGAACCGGATTGGGTCACCGTGCACGATAATGTCGCCGGATGTCGGGGTTTCGAGCAGGTTGATGCAACGCAGAAAGGTACTCTTGCCGGAGCCGGAACTGCCGATCAGCGAGACCACGTCGCCTTTGCGGGTTTCCAGAGAAATGCCCTTGAGGACTTCGAGTTTGTCAAAGGTCTTGTGGATGTCCCTGCAAATCAGAGGCGCTGATTCCGCCATGGGGTGACTCCTGGGGCTGTCATACAAAGGCGCATGTTTTACGGACTGTTGCCGTGGAAATCAATACCGCTTTGTTGGATTTTGGTGAAAATCGAAGCACTTGCCTGTAGGTCATTCTGGCCTAATCAATGATCAATGCAAACAATTTTACACCTCACGGTGAGCCTGAATCGTTCAGCAGATCGGCGAGATCTTCCGGGGCGGGGATGCGCAGCAATTCATCGCCTTCTTTCTCCATTTCTTTCATGGTTTGCCGCACAAAACGAACGTGGGCGGTGGCCACTTTGCGTGCCTGGTCAGGTTTACCGGCCATGATGGCCTCGTAGAGCTGCCGGTGCTGGCCCATGATTTTCCGGCGCATGTCTTCTTTCGGGTTCAGGTTAGAAACCGAGGCCTGAACGGTCAGCAGCATCATGTTTTTCAAGCCGCTCAGGATGTGCACCAGGATCGGGTTGTGGGAGGCCTCCACAATAGCATGGTGAAAGCCGTGGTCCGGTCGGGCGTTGCTCAGCGGGTCTGTGCTTTCCAGCGCGCGGAACGCCCGGGTAAGCCGGTGCCGGTCCAGATTGGTGGCCCGCTGTGCCGCCAGAAAAGCGGCCTGGCCTTCCAGTTGCTCCCGCACTTCCAGCAGGTCATAGAGGGTGCGGGTATGGCCCTGATAGAGGTACATCAACGGGCTGTTCGCGCCCTGTGCGCCGGACTCCGGCACGATGCTGGCAACAAACGAGCCCTTTCCGTGGCGGGTTTCAATGACGCCCCGGGCCTGCAGCTCATGCAGTGCCTCGCGCACCACCGATCGGGATACCCCAAGTTTGGTTGAGAGCTGCCGTTCCGACGGGATCCTCTGCCCTGGCGCCAGGCCGCCTTCCAGAATCAGGTGCTCAAGCTTGTAGGAAATTTCTTTGGATATGCCCATGATCTTATTGCTGGTCTGACCAGTTTCGGGTTGTACGGATCCGTTTTTGCTGAGGCTGCCTGTACCGCCAAACTTCATGAATGGCGGGAGGTTACGAATTATTCCATGTTTCGGGATTTAACAAACTGGTAGGACCAGTTGCTAAAACGATAGACGATCTCTGCGCTGATGGCGAGTATTCTGAGGTTTGTAGATTCTGAAACTGTACGTCAGCGAGGTTGAAGCCATGTTAACCATCCATCGCCTGGATCTTGAAGATGCCCGGCTCCTGATCAAAGGCGCTAGCGAAAAGGCCCGCGACATCGGTGTTCCCATGTGTATAGCGGTGGTGGACGAATCCGGCAACCTGGTGGCGTTTGAACGCATGGACGGTGGCAAAACCACCAGTGTCATTATCGCCCAGGACAAAGCCTTTACGGCCGCCGCCGCCCGCAAAGCCACCCACGAATACAACGCGGCCAACGTGCCGGGCAATCTGGCCTTCGGTATTCATACCGAAGTGGGTGGCCGTTTAAGCACGGTGGGCGGGGGCTTGCCAGTGCTGGTGAATGGCGAGGTGGTTGGCGGGATTGGTCTGAGTTCAGGCACCCCGCAACAGGACATGGATTGTGCCCAGGCGGGTATCGACTACTTTGAACAACAGCGCCAATAACAATCAGAGAACGTTATGACAACCACATCACATGCCACCAAATCGGGGTTAACTAAAACGGAATTGGCTGAACAGTTCCGGGCCTTTATCGACCCGGAGTTTGTCATTACCGATGACGAAACCCTCAAACCCTATGAGTGCGATGGCCTGGCCATGTACCGGGAAATGCCCATGCTGGTGGTGCTGCCAGAGACCGTTCAGCAGGTGCAGCGGGTCATGCGAATTTGCCACGAACAGGGCGTGCCCGTGGTGGCCCGCGGCGCCGGTACAGGTTTGTGCGCAGGGGCCATGCCCCACAAAGAGGGCGTGGTGCTGTCGCTGGCCAAGTTTAACCGTATTCTGGAAATTGACCCGCTGGCCCGGACGGCCCGGCTGCAACCGGGCGTGCGGAACCTGGCCATCAGCGAAGAGGCCGCCCATTTCGGCCTGTATTATGGGCCGGACCCGTCATCCCAGATTGCCTGCACCATTGGCGGTAATGTGGCGGAGAACTCTGGCGGCGTGCACTGCCTGAAGTACGGGCTGACCGTCCATAACCTGCTGAGTGTCGAAATCGTCACGGCCGAAGGTGACCAGGTAACAGTGGGCAGCGACGGGCTCGATAGCTGTGGTATGGACTTGCTGGCACTGCTGACCGGCTCCGAAGGGCTTCTGGGTGTGGTCACGGAGGTGAAGGTCAAACTGTTACCCAAGCCGGAAGTGGCGCAGGTGATCATGGCCGGTTTCGACAGTGTTGAGAAAGCTGGCGATGCGGTCGGTGGTGTCATCGCCCATGGCATCATTCCCGGTGGTCTGGAAATGATGGATGGCCACGCCATTATTGCCGCTGATGATTTTTGCCAGGCGGGCTACCCGAGAGACGCCAAGGCCTTGCTGCTGTGCGAGGTGGATGGCACCGAAGAAGAAGTGCACGAACACATTGCCGAGGCAGAAGCGGTGTTCCGGAAACTGGGCGCCACGTCTATCCGCACGTCCTCCAGCGAGGCTGAGCGTGCGCTGTTGTGGAAAGGCCGTAAATCGGCATTCCCGGCGGTTGGTCGAATCTCACCTGACTACTATTGCATGGACGGCACCATTCCGCGCCGACACCTGGCCAAGGTGCTTCTGGAAATGGAGAGCATGTCCGAGCGGTTTGGCCTGCGGGTGGCCAATGTGTTCCACGCCGGCGACGGCAACCTGCACCCGTTGATTCTGTTTGATGCCAATGTGCCCGGTGAGTTCGAGAGTGCCGAGGCTTTCGGCAGCGCCATCCTGTCTCTGTGTGTGGAAGTGGGCGGCTGCATAACCGGCGAACATGGCGTGGGTGTGGAGAAAATCCGCCAGATGGCCGTGCAGTTCAACGACGAAGAATTGCAGCAGTTCCACGATGTAAAAGCCGCCTTCGACCCCACCGGCATCCTGAATCCCGGCAAGGGCGTGCCGACGCTGCGGTTCTGTCAGGAATATCGCTCTATCGAACATAAGCAACACAACCACGAACAGGCGGGTGCCAGCCATGGCTGATCAGATTCAACAACTGCAGGAGCAGGTGCTTCAGGCCCGGCAGAACGGAAACAAGCTGAATATTGTTGGCGGTGGCAGCAAGGCGTTCATGGGCCGTGAGCCAAGCGCAGACGCCGACACCCTGAGCCTGGCCGGCCACACGGGCATTGTGGAGTATCACCCGGTTGAGCTGGTGCTGACGGTGCGGGCCGGCACACCCCTTAAAGATATTGAAGAAGCGCTGGCGGCAGAAGGCCAATGTCTGCACTTTGAACCGCCTCGTTTCACTGAGTCATCCACCATTGGCGGCACGCTTGCCTGTAACCTGTCTGGCCCCGCCCGCCCCTGGACAGGATCGGTGAGGGATCAGGTGCTGGGCATTCGGCTGCTGAACGGCAAGGGTGAACACCTCCGTTTTGGTGGCCAGGTGATGAAGAACGTGGCCGGTTATGATGTGTCCCGGTTGCAGGCTGGCGCAATGGGCACCCTGGGCTTAATCACCGAGATCAGCCTGAAAGTGATGCCGAAACCGGCGGCGTCCGTCACCCTGGTTCAGGATATGGCCATGGATGAGGTGATCGACTACATGAACCGCCGGGCCGGCGAGCCTAAGCCCATCACCGGCGCCTGCTGGGTGGATGGCAAGGTGTATCTGCGTTTGTCTGGCGCACGTTCGGCTGTTGAGGCCACCGCCGACAAATGGTCTGGCGATGTATTGGACGACGGTGACCGCTTCTGGCAGCAGATCCGGGATATGCAGCATGGGTTCTTCTCCGATGCCGAGGCACCCCTCTGGCGTTTTTCAGTGGGATCAACTGCGCCCGCCGCTGATCTGCCCGGCCCCTGGCTGATGGACTGGGTGGGTGGCCAGCGCTGGTATCGGGGTGACGCCTCGCTTGCCGACATGGAAAAGCTGGCGCGGTCAGCGGGTGGCCAGGTCAGCCTGTTCCGCGGCGGCGACCGCCAGGGTGAGGTGATGCAATCGCCACCAGAAGCGCTGAAAACCATCCAGCGCCGCGTAAAAAACTCGTTTGACCCCGACGGCCTGTTTAATCCCGGCCGCCTTTATAGTTGGTTGTAATCATGCAAACGAATCTGGTTCAGCAATTTGCCAATACATCCGAAGGCCAGGAGGCGGAAGAGATCCTCCGGGCCTGTGTGCACTGCGGTTTTTGCACCGCAACCTGCCCCACCTATCAGGAACTGAACGACGAGCGAGACGGCCCCCGTGGCCGGATCTATCTGATGAAGATGTTTCTGGAAGGCGGGGAAGTGACAGAGAAGACCCGGGAGCACCTGGACCGCTGCCTGACTTGCCGCAGCTGCGAGACGACGTGCCCCTCAGGTGTCCAGTATGGTCGTCTGGTGGATATCAGCCGTGGCTTGCTGGAAGAGGAGCTGCCCCGCAAGCCGAAAGAAAAATGGCTGCGCTGGGCGCTCACCCGGGTGTTACCCCATCGCCGGTTGTTCGGCTTGCTGCTGAGGGCCGGGCAGGCATTCCGGCCGATGCTGCCGGAAAAGCTCCGCACCAAGGTGCCGCCGCGCCGGCAGGCCAGCCCCTGGCCAGCTTCAAGCCACAACCGCATTGTGCTGGGGCTTGCCGGATGCGTGCAGCCCTCGGCGGCACCCAATACCAATGCGGCCACTGCCCGGGTGCTGGATAAACTCGGCATTACGCTGGTGGAAGCGCCCCAGGCTGGTTGTTGTGGCGCGGTAAACTACCACCTCTCTGAGCACGAGCGTGGCCTGGAGCAGATGCGCCGAAACATCGATGCCTGGTGGCCGGCCATTGAGGCGGGGGCGGAAGCCATCGTGATGACAGCGTCCGGCTGCGGAGCCATGGTACAGGATTACGGCCATCTGCTCAGGGACGACCCGGTCTACGCCAACAAGGCCCGGAAAGTGAGCGAACTGTGCACCGATCTGGGCGCCTTTATGCTGAAGGAGGATCTGGAGCCCCTGAAAGCCAGTACCCAGGCGGGAAAAGTGGCCTTCCATTGCCCGTGTACCCTGCAGCACGCCATGAAGCAGAACGGCGTGGTGGAGCAGGTGCTGACCCGTGCCGGCATTGACCTGGCCGCCACGAAAGACAAGCACCTGTGCTGTGGTTCGGCGGGAACCTATTCGATCACCCAGCCGGAGATGAGCCAGAAACTGCTGAGTAACAAGCTGGAAGCGTTGACCATTGATGATCCAGTACGAATTGTAACCGCCAATATCGGTTGCCAGCTGCATCTGGAGTCCCGCTCAGACGTGCCCGTTCAGCATTGGATCGAGCTGCTGGACCGGTGACACGGTTCCTGCAAAACCGTTCGTCATCGGTTATAGTCTGACCCGGTGTCAGGTTTCTGCCTGGCACCGGCACACTCGAGCACCAACAACTTCACAGGATGTGAACCTATGCCAAGGATCAAGGCCCTGCCGTTTTGCCTATGTCTTTTCCTCTCGCTGCCGGCTCAGGCGGAAATCTATCGCTGGACCGATGCCAACGGCTCCATTCACTTTTCCGATACGCCGCCGATGCTGGACGAGCACCATCGGGTGCAGGTGCGGCCGACCACCACCATGCCGATGGCAGAGAATATCCGGCAGTCTGACCGGGTAACCCGGAACCGCAAAGAGCTGGACCAGCTACTCTCGCCTAACAGCAAGAATCGTTACGCCAAATCTCAGCAGGCGGAGGAAGCCCGTACTCGGCAGTGCGAGCAGTACCGCAAGCAACTGGACCGTTTACAGGCGAGACTTCGCGCCGGTTACGGCAACGATCGGGGCAACAGTCTGCGGCAGCGGCGCCGGGAACTGAGCCAGACCTATAGCCATGAGTGTGTGCTGAATTAAGCGGCTTTCGGAAAGCGCTGATTGCCAGGCGGCCATAAATATTGTTAGCTATCTACCTTGTCTCTGGAGGTAGATCTTGTCGCATTTTCAGCTTGCACTTCTGCTTGGTATGACTGTCGCACTTGGGCCCCTGGCCCTGGATGCCTACCTGCCCGCGTTCCCGGCCATTGCCCGGGATTTTGCCATTCCCCATGCCGATGTAGGCCTAACGCTGAGCGCCTATGTGGCAACTCTGGGCATGGCCCAACTGGTGGGCGGGCCGTTGTCTGACCGTTATGGCCGCCGCAACATCCTGTTTATCGGGCTGGCGGTGTTTGCTCTGGCCAGCCTGATGATAGCGCTGGCGGATAACCTGTCCGGCATGATTGCCTGGCGGGTGGTCCAGGGTATTGGCGGCGCATTCTGTGCGGTGTCGGTGCCCGCGATTGTGAGAGATCAGGTGGGTGGCCAGGAAGCAGCCAGACTGTTTGGATTGATCGGGCTGATCATGTTTATTGCCCCTGCGGCGGCTCCGTCTCTTGGCGCCCTGATGCTTGCGCTGGGTGACTGGCACTGGATCTACGTATTTCTGGCGGCCTACGCGTTCTTCCTGGCCGTGGTCCTGCAACTGGCTTTGTTTCCCCGGCTCAAACCCCGGCCACGGGCAACCACGCCGGTCAAAACCCTGGTGACCAACTATGTGCTGGTGCTCAAGCATCGCACGACCATGCGTTTTGTCGGCATCCAGGTGATGTGTTTCAGCAGCATGATGCTGTTTATCACCCATTCTTCGTTTATCTATCAGGAGTGGTTCGGGCTGTCGAACAGCACGTTCTCCGTTCTGTTTGCCGCCAATATCGGAGTGATGGCAGCGCTCAACCTGATTAACCGGCCTCTGCTGCGCACCTTTTCTTCCGTGGTGCTGTTAAGGGTGCAGGTCATCATCCAGTTCGTGATGCTGGTGGGTCTGGTGTCGGTGGTGTTGCTGGATGGGCCCTTGTGGGCGGTAGCCGGATTTATTATCGCGGCGGTAGGTTGCCAGGGTGGGATTGTGCCGAACAATATGGCCAACGCCCTTGAATTCTTTCCCCACATGGGGGGGACGGCCGCGGCCATGCTGGGGGCGTCCCAGTTCACTCTGGCCGGTGCGATCAGTGCCTTGTCGTCGGCCTATGGTGGCGAGGCTCTGCTGCCTATTACCCTGAGTATGCTGGCCTGTTCGGTGGGTGCGGTTTTGTTGTCATTAGGAGCGCCGGCAGCCGTAGCCCGGGAAAAGGCCGCAGAACAAGCGGCCTGAGCATCAGGCGAGCTGGCGGTTGTTGCGCCGGACATTGACCAGCAGCGGGCTGCCTGTGGCCGGGTCGTGCAGCAGCTCGCAGCTTACACCGTAGAGTTCCTGAACCAGCTCCGGCGAGACAATCTCTGCCGCGCTGCCCTCCTCGATAATCTTGCCGTCTTTCATGGCGACCATGTGGTCGGCATAACGACAGGCACTGGCCAGGTCATGGACCACCATGGCGATGGTTTTACCCTGCTCCCTCAGGTTCCGGATAAGCTCGAACACTTCAATCTGGTGCCCCAGATCCAGTGCCGAGGTGGGTTCGTCCAGCAGCAGAAGCGGCGTTTGCTGGGCCACCGCCATGGCAATCCAGGCTCGTTGGCGTTGGCCTCCAGAGAGGGTATCCAGCGCCCGGTTGACCAGGCCCTTTACGTCAGCCGCCTGCACCGCCCGGTCAAAGGCTTGCTGATCTTCCTGTGACCACTGCTTCATCCAACCCTGGTGAGGCTGGCGGCCAAAGCGCACCAGATCTCCGACGGTCAGGCCTTCTGGCGCGGTATTCTCCTGGGGCAGCAGGGCCAGTTTGCGGGCAACGTCTTTCGAGGGGAGCTGGTGAATGTCTTTGCCGTCCAGCAGTACCGCGCCGGCCGCCGGGGCGTGGATTCGGGCCAGGCCGTTAAGCAGGGTGGATTTGCCGCAGCCATTCGGGCCGACAATGGCAGTGACTCTGGCGGATGGCAGCGTCAGGCTCAGATTCTCTGCCACGGTAAAACGCCGGTGCGCCAGGGTTATCCGGTCGGCGGCCAGGGTGGCCGTGTTGGAATGGCTCATGTCAGGCTCCGTGTTGAAGGTCTCAGCAGAATCCAGAGAAGGTAAGGGCTGCCGACAATGGCGGTAATAATGCCCACCGGAATCTCCAGGGGCGAGAACAGCGTTCGGCCAAGCAAGTCGGCGATCACCATAAAAGCGGCTCCGGCCAGGGCGGCAGCCGTCAGTGGGATCTTGCCTGGCCGGCAAACGGTGCGGGCCAGTTCCGGTGCTAACAGTGCCACCAGGCCAACCGGACCGCACACCGACACGGCCAGCCCGGTCAGCAAGACCGACAGGCCCAGGCCAACTACTCGGGTGCGGCGCAGGCGGGTGCCCAGGGCAATGGCGACGGGGTCTGAGAACTGAAGGGTGTTCAGTGCACGGACAATGGCCACCATTACCAGGCAGCTGGCGGACAGCCCCAGGGCCAGAACCTGAACACTGGCACCGGAGCGGGCATTCAGGCTGCCCACCGTCCAGGGGTAGGCGGCATTGGCGTCGTCTATGGCTACCTGGCTGAGCATGACCTGGGTGACGGCGCCGGCAATGGCGCCGATGCCGAGGCCGGCGACAATAAAGCGATAGCCCCGGGTGCCATTGGCCCCGGCCAGGCCAAAAGCCAGGGCGGTGGCAGTGGCGGCGCCAACCAATGCCATGGCAGAAGGCGCGATCGCTATGCTCGTACCCACCACGGATGCCACAGCAAAGGCGGTGGCTGCATTGTCGATACCAATGATGCCGGGCGTGGCCAACCGGTTGCGAGCCAGGGTTTGCATCAGGCAGCCAGCCAGGGCCAGTGCTGCGCCACTGAGCATGCCCGCCACAACTCGGCTCAACCTCAGTTCGTTAATCACAAAGGCCGCCATAGGATCTTCGGTGGTGCCGATCAGAGCGCGGATGACTTCAGCCGGCGCAATCTGCACCGTACCCATGGACAGCGAAATAATCACAGCCGCGGCGACCAGCAATAGAAGAACGGCGTTGGCAACCAACGTGCGGGAGTCGGGCATGGTGAGCGCGTGTCTGTGCATCACAGTGAAGGCATCCGGCCGGCGCGAACAATCGCCAGCAGCACCGGGGCGCCGATCAGGGCGGTAACCACACCCAGAGGCATTTCCGCCGGTGCCGCCATCAAACGGGATGCTACATCGGCTGCCAGCACCACAGCGGGGCCGATGGGCAGGCACAGCCACAGGGTTTTTCGGATGTCGGGCCCGGAAAAGGCGCGGGCGATAAACGGCACCACCAGGCCGACAAAGATCAGCGGCCCGGCCAGAGCCGTGGCAGCGCCGACCAGCAGGGCAACGGTAACGGTGATCAAAAAACGGATGCGGCCGGGATGGTGGCCAAGCCCCACGGCTGCACGTTCACCCAGTGCCATGGCAGCCAGCGGTCTGGCCACCACGACGACCAGCGTCAGTGCAATGATCAGAGAGGGCAGGGTAGCCTGAAAGGTTGCCAGGGATTTGCCGGCAATGCTGCCGGTAATCCAGAAGCGGATTTCGTCTGCTGCCCGTTGATCCATCAGCATCAGCATGGAGGTGAGTGCCAGCAACAAGCCGCTCAGGGTTGCCCCTGCCAGCACCAGCCGAACCGGATCGTTGCCCAGCCCCTGTACACGGGTGGCGGCAATCACCAGAGAGCAACCTGCAAGTGCACCGACCTGGGCAATCAGGGTGGTGAGTGTGGCAGTGCTGGCGCCGAACAGGATGGCAATAGCCACGGCAAATCCCGCACCGGCGCTGACGCCAAGCAGCCCCGGTTCGGCCAGGGGGTTACGGGTCATGGCTTGTAGCAGGGCACCGGCAATGCCCAGAGCCAGGCCGGTGGCCAGGCCGATCAGGGTTCGCGGCAGGCGCAGTTCACGGATGACAAACCAGGCCTCATCGGAACCCGTGCCAGCCAGTGCAGCGAGAGCCTCCCGAGGGGTTACCGGGCCGGCGCCGTAAATCAGGCTGCCAATGATTACCAGCAACAGAAAAAGCCCTGCCGCAACCAGCGGCAGGAGTAAGGAGCGAGACGCAACAACGTTTCGCGGGTTTGCCTGGGCAGTCAGCGGGGCGTTCACGGTGCAAGCTTGGCCAGCGCCGCCTCAATATCGTCAAGAATGGCTTTGGCGGCCAAGGGGCCGCTGGCGCTGCTCCAGAGCTGACCGTTAACGGCGACCACCTGGTTCTGGCCGCTGGCTTTCAGGCGGCTGAAGGCCGGTGTCTGGCGGGCGGCTTCCAGTGCCTGCTGGCCATCGGCATTCAGGGTAGCCAGGAACACCCAGTTCTGATCCATGCGGGCCAGATTTTCCAGGCTCAGGGGTTGGCTGTGGGGGCGGCCTTCGCTAACCAGCCCGTTATCGGTTACCTCAAAACCGACCGCCTGCAGCAGCGTGGCGGAAAACAGACCCTCTGCCATCACCAGCGGGCCTTGCGGCATCCAGCGCACAAGCGTGGCATCCCGTTGATCCTCAGGCACCGTTCTTTCTACCAGGGCGGCGACTTCGGCAATGCGGGCTTTGACGTCTTCAATGGCGGTTTCAGCGGCTTCCTCGCGCCCCAGTGCCCGGCCAAATAGCCGGGTTTCCTGTTCCCAGCTGTCTGCCTGGAACATAGGAACGTTCGACACCACCACCGGGGCAATTCGGGACAGCAGTTGATACTGCTGCTGGTTGGTTTGCGCGGGCGCCAGGATAATATCCGGCCGGGCTGCAATCACGGCTTCAATATTCGTTTCCGCCGGGGCGCCCACGATGGCAATGTCACCGGCCCGTGGCTTGATGTATTCGGCCACGTCATTGCCGCCTCGGGTGATCACAGCGCCTACTGCATTGGCGCCTACCGCCAGGGCAGGGTCCAGAGCACCTTCATAAAGTGTGACAGCTCTCTGTGGTTGACCGTCGATGGTGACTGCGCCATAGGCCGTGTCCACGCTGCGCGACTCTGCGTTGGCCGGGCCCAGAGCCAGGGCGCCAAGTATGGCGATTGCAGCTGTGAGACGGCGTTTCATCGGCGGGTGTTGGCTCATTGTGCTGAGGCTCCGGACAAAAGATAGTTTGCAAAGTAAGATGGAAATTAATGATAATGGTTCGCATTACATTTTTAAAGTGATAAATTGGGACGGTAGGTTTCAGAATGTGGAACGAGAAGATGTACGATCTCTCAGAGCTGGAAGCATTTGTCTCAGTGGTGCGAACAGGCAGCCTGACGGCCAGTACCAGAGACTTGGGGCTGCCGAAATCAACGCTCAGCCGGAAAGTTCGCCAGCTGGAACAAGCCGTAGGGCAGCCACTGTTGCTGAGGCAGTCCCGGCGCATTGTGCCTAACGAGGCGGGGCGCGTGTTCTACCGTTACAGCGTTGAGATTCTTGAATTGGTGTCCCAGGGCCGGGAGGCGCTGGATGAATTGAAGGAGGATGTCAGCGGAACACTGGAGCTCCGGTGCCATGAAGCTTTTGTGCGTGGTTGGTTTTCCGGTGTGGTGCGATCGTTTCTCGAACAGCATGGCGATGTGCGGGTGGCTATTGGTACCCAGCAGACGGTTCCCGGTGAGCTGGAAGATGGCGTTTGTTTATGGCTCGGAGAGGTTGGAGAAACCACCCTGAGACAGGAGCATTTGGGGAGCCTTAGCCAGGGTATCTATGGCAGCCCGGACTATTTCGAGCGGTATGGCGTGCCGGCGTCTCCCGGCGAGCTTGATGGCCACCAGTGGGTTGACCTGCTTGGAGGCACTGGGCCGGGTCTGGTTTTGCGTCATCCCAAGCTGGGAACCTACCCACTCGCCATGCCTGTACGGACGTTTACCGTTGATCAGTCGTGTGTTCAGGGCGATGCCATAGCGGCTGGCCGAGGCCTGGGGTTGATTCCTCACTGGTTGGCCGAGCGCTGGCTGGAAGCTCACCCGGGGCAATTCAGATTGTGCCTGCCTGAGTGGCGAGGGCCGGTGCTGCCAGTCACCCTGCTGTATCCTCACGGTCACTTGCCCAGAAGGGTGAGGGCGTTCATGGCTCACCTGCGAGCAAACGTGCCGGATGAATGGATCGGGGGGCTGGAATTCGCCCATAATGTGCCGCTATGAAACTTATCCTGAGCCGCAAAGGCTTCGACAGTTCTGCCGGTGGTTGCCCGAACCCTGTGTTTCCGGACGGACGTGCTCTGGCACTTCCGATACCGGATGATCAGTCGCCTATCCGGTATAGCCAGATTCAGCACGATGGCCAAAGCATTGGCCCCCTGGTATCCCAGCTAACCGGCCGCTCTGGCTTCTCTCGAGCAGGCGCCCACCTGGACCCGGATCTGATCGAGGATGCCTATCCCCGGCTGCCAGGCTGGCGCCCGATACTAGGTCAGCACGGCTCGGCCCAGGCTCATCTGGCCAACCACGGTGTGGGGCCCGGCGATCTGTTTCTGTTCTTTGCTTTGTTCCGGCAGGTGGAGCGGTATCGCCGGCGCTGGCGCTTTGTGCCGCAAAGCCGGCCGTTTCACGCCATTTGGGGCTGGTTGCAGGTGGGGCAAGTCTGGCCAGTTTACGAGGCGGCGCCCGTGCCGGAATGGGCGGCCTACCACCCGCATCTGCACGGCACACGATCCGCTCACAACTGCCTGTATGTCAGTGGTGACAGACTGCAGATTCCAGGTCTGAATGGGGACTTGCCCGCCGCCGGGGTGGTGACTGTTCCATCGGATCAGCATCGATTGACGGCGGCGGGAGCGGCAAACGTGACTGACTGGCGGTTGCCGGCGGCTTTCATGCCAGGAGCCGATAGCGTGCCGCTGAGCTATCACCAAAAACCGGAGCGCTGGCGCCCGGATGGCTCCCCGGAATACTGTCGCCTCAAAAGTGCGGCACGGGGGCAGGAGTTTGTGTTGGACCTGGCGCAGTATCCGGGTGTAAGTAAATGGTTGCTGACCCCCGAGTTGTTGTCTTAAAAGGAGGTGGTTAACAGATAGACCGTGTAACCAATAAAGACGGCCAGCAATCCGGCGCCTTCCAGCCGGTTGATACGCCCGGGGCCTCGAAAACCGTAACCAAGTACAAACAGGGCAAGGGTGAGGCCTACCATCACGGGAATGTCGCGCATCAATACCTCGTCCGCTACCGCCATGGGTGCGATGGAACCTGCAATGCCCACCACCGCCAGAGTGTTGAACAGGTTGGAGCCCAGAATGTTACCCAATGCCAGGTCGTGCTCACCTTTGCGGGCCGCAATGATGGAGGAAGCGAGTTCCGGTAGCGACGTGCCGATCGCAACAATGGTCAGGCCAATGACCAGGTCACTGACGCCGAAGCGGGTAGCCAGGTCGACGGCTCCCCAGACCAGGATGCGGGAACTGATAATCAGCAGGAGAAGCCCCACCACCAGCCAGAGAATTGCCTTGCGAATGGGCATGGGATGAGCGGCAAGCTCGGCATCCATTTCAGTGGCGAAGGCATCATCGTTTTTTCTCATGCCAGACCAGATGCTCCAGCCCAGCAACAGCGCAAACAGCACCAGCAGGCCGGCTGCATCCAGCCGGCTGAGTTCACCATCAAACAGCAGCCAGGCCGCCGCAAGGGTAACAAGAGCCAGAATTGGCAATTCCTTGCGCATGACCTGAGAGTGCACGGCGATGGGCGCAAGCAATGCAGTAATCCCCAGTATCAGGGCGATGTTGGTGATATTGGAGCCATAAGCGTTACCCAACGCCAGACCCGGATTTCCCTGGCTTGCAGCCAAGGCTGAAACCACCATTTCAGGTGCAGACGTACCAAAGCCAACTACCACCATACCAATCAATAGAGGCGGCATGCCGAAATGACCAGCCGTCGCAGCCGAGCCTTCCACAAAACGATCCGCGCTCCAGACCAGAAGGGCGAGACCGGCAAGAATGGCGAGAGAAGCAATCAGCACGTTAGTGGCTCCCTGGTTAATGTCGGAGTATTTGACGGCAATCGCGGTGGCCGCACAATTACACAGAATTACCTATGAGCAAAAGGTCTTTCCAGGACGCCTGGCGCTGTCAGGGCCGCTGCGACCAGAAATGTGAGCCACACCGTGAGTGTCATTGCTTACGCTCTTGGAATTTGGGAACGTGATATAATAGTGAAGATTGAATGCAGGCCAACAAAGGAGAAACCAAGATGGCCAGAAAAAAGGTTCATCGCGGGTTAGCGTGAAAAAGTAGGAGACGGCGGTCAAACCGGTTAGTTTTGAGTTCGCCAAAACAACAAACCTGACCGACTCACCGCCGTCCCTATGAATGCTAATCCTCTTGCCCTGTTCTGGGAAGGATTCACGATAGAATCGTATGCCCAGATTGACGCTCAATCTCTGCTCATCCGACTGCAACCTGCCGACGATTACTTGCCATGCTGCAGTGGTTGTAATCAGCACACGCTTGCCATCCATGACATCAGCACCCGACGAGTCCGAGAACGCGACCTGTTCCAATACCGCGTCTGGCTGGACGTGCCAGTTCGCCGAGTTCGTTGTACGACCTGTGGCCCCAAGCTTGAACAGATTCGCTGGTTACCAGGGCGACAGCGTCTGACGGCAGGCATGGTCAGTTGGATTGAATCCCTGGTACGACTGATGCCGATCCAACATGTGGCAACGCTGCTAGGGTTGCATTGGCATACGGTCAAGGCCATCGACCATCGGCGCCTCAAACGAGAAGTGACTGAGCCAGATAAACGCCGGATTCGTCGACTGATCATGGATGAGTTCGCCTTGTTCAAGGGACACCGCTACGCCACCGTGGCGATTGATGCGGATACTCAACAAGTCCTCTGGGTTGGAGAAGGCCGCAGTCGAGCAGCGGTACGCCCCTTCTTTGAATGGCTGGGGCCGGAAACCTGTGGCCAGATCGAAGCCGTGGCGATGGATATGAATACCGCCATGGACCTGGAAGTTCAGCACCACTGCCCACAAGCACGGGTGGTCTATGACCTGTTCCACGTTGTAGCAAAGTTCGGACGGGAAGTGATTGACCGTGTCCGGGTCGATCAGGCCAATCAGCTTCGACACGACAAGCCGGCTCGCAAAGTAGTGAAACGAAGTCGCTGGCTGTTGCTCAGAAACCGAGGCAACCTCAAGGACGAGCAGGCTCTGAAGCTCGAAGAACTGCTGCAAGCCAACCAGCCCCTGATGACTGTCTACGTCCTGAAAGACCAGCTCAAAGAGCTCTGGTACGCTCCCTCAGAGGCCGATGCCAGACAACGCTGGCAAGACTGGCTAAATCTGGCTATGAGTAGTGGGCTGGCCCCCGTGCAGCAGTTTGCCAGGCGCCTCAAGGGCTACGTCGACGGCATTATCGCCAGCGCGGTCTACCGGTTGAACACCAGTGTGTTGGAGGGAATGAACAACAAGATCAAGGTGATCAAGCGGGTGGCCTACGGCTACCGGGATAACGACTACTTCTTTCTGAAGATAAAAGCAGCATTTCCCGGTAAAGCGCGATGAACCAGAAAAAAGGCGAAAGCCACACAGCACAGCGCTGTGCAACGGGAACTGAGAACACCAAAGTACCAGATGCGCGTGGTTGAAGACAAAACCAAGTACAAGCGCAATCGGGACAAAACTGTGCGGATGGAGGGCTTCCGCAAAGCCGCGTGAGCGTGGTTTTACGAAAGCCCTTCATACTCGCGACACCCCCGTTCCAGCTGTTGTTCTGTCATAAAAGCTTCATAGAAGCCTGGCGGGTGGCTGTTATCCTGTAGTGTTTTCTGACACCAGACACGGCAGGAGCCCCCGTCATGAGAATTATTGCCTTCTACAGCCCCAAAGGTGGCGTGGGTAAAACCGCAGCGGCCGTCAATATGGCCTACCTGGCCAGCCGCGAGAACATCCGCACATTGCTTTGGGATCTCGACCCGCAAGGGGCTGCCAGTTTTTACCTGGCGGGTGCAGAAGTGGTCAAAGGCCGCAAACTCTCCAAACTGCTGGAAGGCAAATCTCCCATCGCCCGCTTCATCCATGAGGACGTATACCCCAATCTAGACTTTATCCCCGCCCATAGCAGCTTCCGTAACTTCGATATCAAGCTTGAACACGACGAAGGACACAACGTCCTGAAAGGCCTGTTGGCGCCGTTGTCTGAAGACACCAGTCTGGTGGTTCTGGACTGCCCGCCCACGCTCTCGCGCCTGACTGAACAGGTTCTTGAAATGGCCGACAAAGTCTATGTGCCGGTGGTGCCTACCTGGTTGTCACTCAACAGCTGGAACCAGTTACGGGAGTTTGTGAAAGACAAGAAGTTGGGTAACAAGAAACTGCGGCCGTTTTTCTCGATGGTGGACAGGCGCAAGAATCTGCAGTGAAACAATGGAAAGAAGAGACCTACCCGGAAATTCGCAAGGAAGCAAAAAAGTCGGCGCCACCATCTATTTCGGCGATGAAGCCAGCATTCGGTCTGATTATCACAGTGGCACCACCTGGGCACCCAGGGGTGAAACTCCGATCATCCGTAATACGGGCAGTCGCTTCAGCATCAATCTGATCTCGGCCATCTCGCCTCGCGGCGAGCTTCGCTTTAAGACCATTCAGGGCAACATGAACACCGATGCGTTTCTTGGTTTCCTCAAGGCTCTGGTGCAAGACGTTGACAAGCCGGTTTTCCTGATCCTCGATAACCACCCGGTTCATCATGCTCGTCGGGTTCGAGACTATGTTGAGAGTCTCGACGGCAAGCTCAGGTTGTTCTTCCTGCCGCCGTACTCGCCGGAGCTGAATCCTGACGAGTCTGTTTGGGGCTATATCAAATACCATCACGTCGGTAAAAAGATCATTAACAGCAAAGAACAACTTCGGAGCACTGTTTACCGGCAGCTTCGACGTTTGCAAAAATTGCCACGACTATTGAAATCGTTTTTTGGCCATCCGGATTTGGCTTATATCTCCGGGTAATGTTCGCTTACTTTATTTCGAATTAGTAAGTGCAAGGCTGTCCTTGCCCACCCTTAAGGCCACACCTTGAATTGCTGCCCGTTTCCAGATCCACCCCACCATAGTCAGCACCTGGAAGCGCGACCTATTGGAGAGCGCGTCCGACCTCCTCGAAGGCAAGAGTATAGTCGGTAAGCAATTCGATGAACTCAGCACGGACGAACTGTACCGTGAGATTCGCCGACTGACGGTGGAACGCAATTTTTGTTGCTTAAGCTCCTGGGTGGCTCGTTCCACTTTGGCTGAGCTCCATGTATTTCACAGAGCCCTTCGGAAAATCCTTGCGAACCAAAAGCACTTCATCAAACTGTCACGTCAGTGACACGACGGTGTCATCTCTCAGCTTTACCGTTCAATTGTAACTCGCAATACGGCGAGCTTATTTATTGCAAAAGGTGATCCTGTGGCCCCAACTCAATCAACCAATGTGATGCTTCGAGTCGAGAGTATGGGCGTAACCTACCCGGGAAACGTCCTCGCGCTCAAACCCACCAACGTTCACTTTCACAAGGGCGAATTCACCGTGCTACTGGGACTTTCAGGCGCGGGTAAATCCACTCTGCTTCGTTCACTGAATCACCTGGTTAAGCCCACAACCGGGAAGGTTGTGTCTGGCGAGTTTGGTGAACTGACCAACCGTAGAATCCTGCGACAGCACCGCAGCCGCACCGCCATGGTGTTCCAGCATCACCAGCTGATCGAACGATACACCGCGTTACAGAATGTGCTGACAGGCAGACTTGCGTATCACGGTACTTGGCGAAGCCTGCTTCCCCTGCCCCGGCAGGACCTGGAGTTGGCTCTGCAATGCCTCGACCGCGTAGGTCTGGCTGACAAAGCGCTTTCCCGAGTAGATCAGTTGTCCGGCGGCCAGCAGCAGCGGGTTGGAATCGCCAGAGCATTGGTGCAGCAACCATCCATGATTCTTGCCGATGAGCCCGTTGCCAGCCTGGATCCGGCCACTTCTGAAAAGGTACTCGGCCTACTGCGCGATATTTGTCAGGAAGATGGAATCACCGCGGTTATTTCCTTGCACCAATTGGAATACGCCCAGCGTTTTGCAGACCGGATCATCGGCCTTTCGAACGCTCATATCGTTTTTGACGATGCTCCTGAAAACCTGAAATCGAAACACCTGGACGAGATTTACCACCGTTCACCCAGCGTGGTAGCTGCGGAAGGCAAACCAGCCATCCATAAACCTAAGACCACCCCGATAACGACAGACGTACTGGAGATAGCACAATGAAGACAATGATTCACTCTTTGCTGGCTCTGATAATGATGCTCGGCATCCATTGGTCAGCCCATGCCGCAGATACAGACCCTGATCTTTTGAAAGTTGCCTTGCTGCCGGATGAGAACGCGTCAGAACTGATCAAGCGAAACCAACCTTTGAAGGATTACCTGGAAACCACTCTTGGTAAGGAAGTAGAACTGATTGTTACCACCGATTACTCCTCCATGATCGAAGCCATGCGTTTTGGCCGAATTGACCTGGCTTACTTTGGTCCGTTGTCCTATGTGATGGCCAAGAGTAAGAGTGACATTGAACCCTTTGCCGCCATGGTGGTAGACGGGAAGCCGACTTATCGCTCCATCATTATTGCCAATGCGGACTCTGGCATTGGCTCCTTCGCGGATATCAAAGGCAAGAAAATGGCCTACGGTGACCGCGCATCCACTTCCAGCCACCTGATCCCCAAGACCGTACTCCTTGAGAAGGCAGAGCTCGAAGCCGGAAAGGACTATGAGGCTCATTTCGTCGGTAGCCATGACGCTGTTGCGGTTAACGTCGCCAATGGCAATGCCGACGCCGGAGGGTTGTCCGAAGTTATCTTCGAGCATGTGATGGACCGCGGTTTGATTGATCGGAGCAAGGTCAAAGTGCTGGGCTACAGCGGTGACTTTCCTCAATACCCCTGGGCCATGCGTTCGAACCTGGCCCCTGAGCTGAAGAGCAACATTCAGAAAGCCTTTCTGCAGATCGATGACCCGGAGATTCTCGACAACCTGAAGGCTGAGGGATTCGCGGCAATTACCGACGAAGATTACGATGTCATCCGCGCTATGGGTGGCCTGCTCAATCTTGATTTCGCAAAAATGTGAGGAGTGCCCCATGAACTATACAACGACGGAACCGGCGACTCTGTCGCCGGCCCCGTCGGCCTCCGTGCTGGATGAGCACGCGAAAGGCTGGCGGAAAAAACTCGGACAGTCGCTGTTAGTGCTGCTCATCATTTTTGTCGCAAGTTGGTACGTAGGGCTGCTCAATTTCAATACACTTGCCAATGGCGTGCCAGCCATAGGCACACTCATTGGCGAATCTCTTCCACCTGACTTCACCAATGTGGCCAGCTGGGTGTCGCCGTTAATCGACACGCTTGCGATGAGCATTGCCGGTACTGCCATTGCAGTAACCTTGTCTGTGCCACTGGCATTCCTGGCTGCGCGCAACACCTCTCCACATCCGGTGGTGTTCCAAGTAACTCGAACCCTTTTAAACGGTTTGCGTTCAGTCCCGGAACTGATCATGGGCATCATCTTCGTGGCTGCTGTTGGTTTTGGGGCGTTGCCTGGCGTACTGGCGCTCGGTCTTCACTCCATTGGCATGGTTGGAAAGTTTTTTGCCGAAGCGATTGAGCATGTAGATGAGGCGCCAGTGGAAGCGGCCGATGCTGCCGGCGCTACTCGCTTGCAGGTGCTCTATCACGCCGTGCTGCCACAAGTACTTCCTCAATTCGCGGACGTGTCCATTTATCGCTGGGAATACAATTTCCGTGCCTCGACCGTAATGGGCATGGTGGGTGCCGGTGGTATTGGCTTCGAATTGATGGGCTCGCTGAGAATCATGCAGTATCAGGAAGTCAGCGCCATTCTCATTGTCATCTTGTTGATGGTCACCGTCGTGGACAGTCTCAGTGGCCGCCTTCGTAAGAAATTCAAATAAGGAGCGTCGATGAAACCCAAGGTTGTGATAACCCATAAGGTCCATGACAGTGTTCTGGATGAACTTGCCCAAGATTGCGAGCTGGTCACCAACCAATCCGGCGCCACGTTGCCCCAGGAGGAAGTGGCTGCGCGCGTTGCAGACGCTGATGCGATGATGGCGTTCATGCCAGACCGAGTTGGAGTGGAGTTCCTACAGGGGTGTCCGCGCTTGAAGGTGATTGGTGCAGCCCTGAAAGGCTATGACAACTTTGATGTGGATGCCTGCACGCGTCATGGGGTTTGGCTGACATTTGTACCGGATTTGCTAACCGTGCCTACTGCAGAGCTAACGGTCGGGCTGACGATCAGTCTCACCCGACAAGTCAAGGCGGCGGACCACTTCGTTCGATCCGGTGAATTTACTGGCTGGACACCACGCTTCTATGGGCAGGGGATCGAAGGCTCACGGATTGGTATTGTGGGTATGGGGGCCATCGGCCAAGCGGTGGCGCAGCGCCTGAACGGATGGGGAGCGGATTTAATCTATTCCCAGCCGGAACGTTTACCCGTGCAGCATGAGCAGGCACTGGGTTTGTCCCATACTCCCCTCAAGATGCTGCTGGCCCAGTCAGATATTGTGATCCTGGCACTGGCGCTCAATGAGCAAACCCTCCACACCATTAATCGCGAAACGCTAACAGGAATGAAACCGGGCGCATTCCTTATCAATCCCTGCCGTGGATCTGTGGTGGATGAGGGTAGTGTTCTGCAAGCGCTTCAATCCGGTCAGTTGGGGGGGTACGCCGCTGATGTGTTTGAGATGGAAGATTGGGCGAGAGAAGATCGTCCGAGGGAGATCGCCCAGGGGCTCAGGGCCCACCCCAACACGCTGTTTACTGCTCACATCGGATCGGCAGTCAGCCAGGTGCGTCTGGCTATCGAGCAACGCGCTGCTCGGAACATTCTGCAAGTGCTTCGGGGTGAGCGGCCGGGTGATGCGATCAATGATCCCAGTGGCCGCGAGAGCGGCCCATGCTGAATCTTGTCTGGCTGAAGAGTTTCGTGGCGGTGCTGGACCACAACGGGTTTCAGGCCGCAGCCCGCCAGTTGGACATCGCACAACCCACACTGTCCCAGCACCTTCAAAAACTCGAAAACCAACTTGGCGTTTTATTGGTCCACAGGGGGCGCTCTGGCTGTGAGCCAACCCGGGCTGCCTTAACCTTGTTGCCTTTTGCCCGAAGTCTGCTCCGGCTGGAGGAGCAGGCGAGATCTTCCATTATGGAGGCTCGACTTCGCGTTGGGGCGAGCTCCAATATTGGGATTTATATGCTCCAGCCCTACATCCGTCGTTACAAGGAGCTGGGCGTAGGGCCCGAGGTGGATGTGGTAATAGATTCCAATCCGACTATTGCACGGCATTTATCGGACGGTGAGCTGGACGTGGCGATTATGGAGTGGTGGCATGATCTACCCGGATTCCATGCTCAGGCGTGGCGTAACGAGCCCGTTGTTCTAATCGTTCCGCCTGGTCACCCGTTAGCCCGTCGAACCGATATCGACCGCGATACGCTGTCTAACATGGCTCTGATCGGCGGCGAACCCGGCACCGGCACTGGCCGGCTTTTGGCGACCTACTTCGGTGAGCATGGGCCATTTCCGACGGTATCTATGCAGCTGGGTAGCACCGAAGCCGTCAAGCAAGCGGTTAAGGTCGGACTTGGCGCATCGTTGGTGCTTGAAAGTTCTGTACGGGAGGAGGTCCAAAATGGAAGTCTGGTGGCTATTCCCGTGAGTGAGCCTGGCCTTAGCAAGGAGCTGATGGTGATTTATCCGAGCAGCCTGGACAAACACAGGCCAGTATACTCGTTTGTTGGGCATCTCTGTGAATAGCTATTGGGTCCACCTCACGCATATCTAGCTGGGAATGCAGATACTGAGCCTCACGCTCACTTCGACAACGCAGTATTCCGTCATCTGCATATCGGCAGAATAGGATATCCGGATGACGAACGGTCAGCCAACGATCCAATGCATAATGCAGAAACAGGTTTGCCAGAACTGGCGATAACGGGCCACCTTGTGGTGTGCCAACGTTCCGTCGTTCCTGCTTACCATCTTTCGTCTGCATCGGTGCCGTTAGCCAGCGCCTCACATACAGCAGCACCCAGGATTCAGAGCAATGGTGGTCAAGGGCCTTGAGCAATAGCTCATGATCAATATGATCAAACAAGCCACGGATGTCATACTCCAGCACCCAGTCCCTTTCCCAGCACCGCTTTCGCGTGATCGCAAGCGCATCATGCGGGGATTTCCCGCGCCGATACCCGTACGAGTCCACATGAAAGACAGGTTCCAGGATAGGTTCCAGCGTCATAGTAACCACAGTTTGCGCTATACGATCGCTAACCGTGGGTACCCCGAGCAATCTTTCTCCTCCACTTTTCTTCGGAATTGGAACTGCTTTGACGGACAGTGGGAAATAGCTGCCGGACGACATCCGATTCCAAATTAGATAGAGGTTCTTACTTAAGTCTCGATCAAAGTCCTGAATCGTCTGGCCATCTACACCGGCCGCACCTCGATTTGATTTAACGCGCTGATACGCCTTCCATACCTGGCGCTTGGAATTTTTTTCTCTAATTGCGGAAATACCGAAATTAGATAAAACACAGCACGCCCCTCAGTTAGTAATATGGCTGCATTGTTAATATTCGAGGTTGTGCCCATGGCTAATAATCACAAGGTAATGACAGTTCGCGTAGATCAGCTGATTCTTTCACCTGAACTATCCGTTGACTATCGTCACGTCTTGACCAGTTTGCGATATCGATCGAACAGCTTTTCTTCCATCCCCCATGACATTCTTCTTGAATTCATTATGGCCCACCCACCAATTGGGTATATGGATGGCGAATACTTTCACGTGATTAGCAATATCAGAACACTCGGTATCAAACCCTTCTTACCAGAAAATGCTCAGATTCGAGTTATAGTAGATGAGACTCTCTGTCAGTCCGACATTGAGCTTATTTCAGTGCAGAGAGAATTGTTCAACTTGATCGTTTTCAGTATGAATGGACAGATGTTTGCGAGCGCATTAGCAGGTTTGTGGGATGTATCAGCCAATGCCAGATTTAAAAAAATAGGGTAAGCGGATTAAATGGTTGATCTTACCTTTGCATGAGAGTGAGACAGACCGGCATCTCATCGGATTATCTGGTTGATGCTTCACCTACTGCTGGTGCATGTTTCCTTCGCTAATTCCAGCAAGAACCCCACACGCCTCAACTTCCCGGTCATCGTTGCAACTCGCTCTCAGTGAAACGAGTTGTTTCTCAAGCGCTTGCAGAGCGGTTATCTGCGACCGCACATGAGAGATGTGATCATCGAGCAAGGCGTTGACGGCGGTACAAGGCTGATGAGGGTCGTCCTGATAGCTCTGTAGTTCGTGAATCTCAGCCAGTGACAGGCCCAGGATTCTGCAGCGACGGATGAAGGCCAGCCCCTCACCATGCTTCTCGGTATAGACACGGTAACCGTTGTCCTGCCGATCAGGCGGCGGCAACAAGCCCTGCTGTTCATAGAAGCGGATCGTCTGTGTTTCGACCCCTACTGACTGCGCCAACTGACCAATGCGCATCAGCCTCCTCCCCAACGGATTCTTTACTCTATTGACCTTATAGTAGCTTTATAGTTTTAAATGGTACCACAACATTGTTCAAGTGGAGTCGTATCATGAGCAAATCCTGTGGTGGCGCCTGTGGCGGTGATGCAACGTCCGCAGCGGATACCGATATACAGGCCTCCTCCGAGGCGCCAGGGAGATGGGTCAGTGTTTATGCCGTGCCGAAGATGGACTGTCCATCAGAAGAACGAATGATTCGCCTAGCCCTGAACGGCTTTGAGGAGATTCGGGCGCTGTCCTTCGACTTGTCGAACCGCCGGCTGAAGGTCGTGCATGACGGCGAGGTCGAGCCCGTCACCTCGAAACTGAAGACCTTGGGGCTAGGCGCCTCGCTTCAGGAAACCGTCGCTGCAAATCCGGAGACCATCAAGGCCGCCGAGTTTTCGGCAGCTTCTGCTAAGCAAGAATCCGGGACCCTGCGCTGGTTGCTCGGCATCAATGCACTTCTGTTCGTGGTGGAAATGACTGCCGGTCTGATCGCCCGGTCCACCGGCCTGATTGGAGAATCCCTGGACAATTTTGCCGATGCGGCGGTGTACGGGCTTGCCCTTTATGCGGTTGGACATAGCGTGAAAATGCAGGTACGTGCCGCGCATCTTGCTGGTGTACTGCAACTGATCTTGGCTGTGGGCGTGCTCGTAGAGGTGGTGAGACGCTTTGTATTCGGTAGTGAGCCTGAATCGCTGGTGATGATGGCTATCGCATTCGTCGCATTGATTGCCAATACCAGTTGTCTGCTGCTCATATCCAAACATCGGGAAGGCGGGGCGCACATGAAGGCAAGCTGGATATTCTCGGCCAACGACGTGGTGATCAACCTGGGGGTCATCACCGCCGGCGCCCTGGTCGCGTGGACCGGTTCCAATTATCCGGATCTGATTATCGGCACCATCGCGGGGGGCATTGTACTTAACGGTGCCAGACGCATTCTGGCGTTGAAGGGTTAAATAATGCTCATTATTGGCAAAAAGCTCTCGCCGTATGCCCTATTGTCCATATCGGGCCTGCTGGCAGCGTCTGATCAGGCTGTAAAGTGGCTGGTGCAGCAATCAATGGCCTATGGCGAGACTGTTTCGGTGACCCCGTTCTTTAACTGGGTGCACCTATGGAACACCGGTGCCGCATTCAGTCTTTTTGCGGATGGTGGAGGCTGGCAGCGCTACTTTTTTATCGGAATCGCGGTAGTGGTCTCGATTTTTCTGATCAAGCTGATCCTTGAAAATCGTCATAAAGGAGAAGCCATCGCTTACAGTCTTATCCTCGGTGGCGCCATGGGCAACCTGATTGACCGGGTCTTTCGCGGCTATGTTGTGGATTCCTTTGATTTCTATTGGCGAGACTGGCATTGGCCGGCCTTCAACCTGGCTGATATTGCAATTGTCCTCGGTGCCTTACTTTTCGTTTCCAGCAGCTTGTTGGGTAAAAAAGCAAACACCAATGCCGAGCCGGATGGATCTGACTGACACCTACGCCTATACAACACCATGACCGAACTTCCCGACAACATCCTTCACCTGCCGCAATACCAAGTACTGGGCTGCAAATCAACCGACGACGAAATGCACTTCCAGGTGGACGTGCCCGATCCCATCGCCTGCGAGGAATGCGGCGTGCAGGGTGAGTTCGTACGGTTCGGCAAGCGTGACGTTCCCTATCGTGATCTGCCCATCCACGGCAAGCGGGTCACTCTCTGGGTGGTCCGCCGCCGATACACCTGCCGGGCCTGCAAGACAACATTCAGGCCCCAGCTACCGGAGATGGTAGACGGATTCCGTATGACACTGCGGCTGCATGAGTACGTGGAGAAGGAATCCTTCAACCACCCCTACACCTTTGTGGCGGCACAGACCGGCCTGGACGAGAAGACGGTGCGCGACATCTTCAACGCCCGCGCCGAGTTCCTGGGGCGCTGGCACCGCTTCGAGACGCCCCGCATCCTGGGCATTGACGAGCTATACCTGAACAAGCGCTACCGCTGCATTCTGACCAACATTGAGGAGCGAACCCTGCTCGACCTGCTGGCCACCCGCCGCCAGGACGTGGTGACCAACTACCTGATGAAGCTGAAAGACCGGCAGAAGGTCGAGATCGTCAGCATGGACATGTGGAACCCCTACCGGGCAGTGGGAAACTGGCGCGAAGAGACCATGACCTACTTCGAGACGGACATGCCCGTCACCAACGCTTACACGGAGTCCATCAACCGACTGGCCAAGGACAAGAACCGTGAAGGGCGCGGTTACTCCTTCGAGGTGATGCGGGCACGAATGCTCTACACCACGAAGCACAAGAAGAAGGCACCGACTGCGAAGGTCTCTCCTTTCTACAAGAAAACCATCGGTTACGGACTGCCGGACTTCGCAGAGGAACTCAACTACGGAGTCGATCTATCAACCATCTGAGGGTGGTATCAGATTGATGGGGTGAAGGTGCCCCATCAACCATTAAATCCGTATACCCTTCTTTTTTTCGTGCCTACAGACCCGGCAGGGTTGCAAATATACTGTAACGGGCCTATTATTCTGGACAACACGGCCCCTGCCTCTTGGTTCCGACAGGAACTTACGCGGGGGTTCTTATTTTCTGCCTCCTCGTGTTACCACCAGCTTTGCCAGTCCTCAGGTAGTCCTATATCCATCATCGATAGTGCCCTTTGCGAGTATTGCTCAGGGAACGTTTGCAGATGGTTTGCCAGTCGTTCATGCCATCCGGTGTCCTTTCACTCGCATCATGGCAAAGAATTGGGACACTGCCCCAAAGTCCCAGGTTTCCACCGCTACCCATATCGGGAAAGGCTCACCATGCTTCGCCCGGTAGTGTTTAACGAAGTCTTCCTTTGAGCGGCGCTGCAGGTTCTGGCACTTTTCTTTCCACTGCTCGAAGCGTGTCTGCCCATTCCTGAGCTTTTTGCGGATGAAAGAGGGGTGGAGTTGGTCAGGGTCCAGGTGGGCAAACACTGAACGCTTGCCGAGCAGGTGCGCGATGTCTACACGGAGTGCAACTTCAATGCGTTCAAGCGCGTCCATGGCTTTTAGCCGGAGCTGCTTGTCGAACAGGTACAGGTGTACTGCGTCTACGAACTGGGTGCCCGGCTGGAACTCGTTCACAGCCTTGGTAGCCAGCTTTCCGGTGTTGCTGTCCAGCACCACCTCGAACTTGCGAAACGGATACCAGTAAGCGCTGAGGCGGTAGTAACCCACGCGCTGCAGGTAATCCAAGGCGGCGGCTTCGTCGGTGACCACCATGCCTCGGGATTTGAGCAGTTCCAGTTGCTCCGGGAAGGACTTCCATGGCCTGTTGTAAACCATTAGTTCAAGGCTCCTTCCACCACGGCTTCGGCCAACTGGCAGCGGGTTTCGCTGGCCTGGTTCAAGCGTTGCTTGAGTTGGTCGCAGAGGGCTGTGAGTTCATCGACTTTTTGTACAACAGCTTTCTGGGTTTCGATATCGGGTAAGGATACCGGAATCTCCTCGACAACTTTTTTGCTGATTTTCGGCATAGTGCCCGATGTCCCGGTCATACGCTCCCACATGAATTGCCGAGCGCCAGGCGCAGAGAGGTATAAGGCGACGAAGCTTGGGATCGCCATTTCCTCCTTTACTCTGACCTTCATCATTAGGTCTGGGTAGATGTAGTTTGGGTAATCCGAATCAAGGAGCACGTTGCAGCCTACATGATTGGCGGCATTCCCTCGCTGAATCAGAATATCCCCCTTTTTTAGCCAAAGGTGCGGTAGTACCGAGTTACCAATGTCCACATTTTTGCTCTCTGACAGGTCTAACCATCCCTTTGTCGTTGCTCCGAGCTTCAATACCTTGCAACCCGTTTCATGGTTACTCTCTTTTGGTGAAAAGCCATTTCTTGGGCCGAAAGAAAGAATATTTTTTAGTGGAACGGGGGCACCCTGAAAGGGGACAAGCTTGCCAGCCGTTGCCAGTTGCAGGATGGTCTGCTTGAGCTTATCGATGCTCTGTTCGGTGGTGAACAGGGTGTCGAAGTGGGCGGCGAGGCGGGCCCAGTTGTCGGCCAGTTCGGTGGCGTTTTCGGATTGGGTGAGAGCGCCGAGCAGGGTGTCCACGAGGGTTTCGTGGGCTTCGAGCTGGTCGCTGGTTTGCTGTTCCAGCCGGTCGCAGAGGGCCATGAGTTCATCGACTTTTTGGACGATTAGCTTCTGCTCATCAATCGGAGGTACTCGCAACTCAACATTATTGAGGACAGCTTTGCCTATGACTCCCTGTGCGGAGCCTTTCGACTGGGATCGAATTTTTAGGGTAAAAGGAATAAGGCAGTAGTAGAGGTATTCAGGGATTACTGTTTGGTCGGGCCTTATTGCTGCAACACTCCTGCCTATGGCGCAGTTAATCGCCATATTGAGTTTTCCTACAGTGGCCCCCACGACGCAGATTAGGACATCACCTCGCCTCGCCATGCGGAGTGGCTTCGTGGTCCACTCTTTTATTTCAGGGTAAATAGCACCGAACTCGCCGGTTTTAACAAATATTTCGCCTATTCCGTTTTTGTTGCACTCACTACCTGGAGGTGCTTGTCCCATCACAAGCTCTGCAAACTCTTGGAGCTTCAGAGTCCGGGCAGAATCGTTAACTTTCGGGATTAACGCACCTCTACTAGCCAGCTCAAATATCAGCTCCCGCAGCTTCTTAACCCCAGTAAGCTCAACCTTGCCCTTACTCCCCCGGCCACTGCTGGATTTCTTCGTAACCGCCCCGGTCCACAAGTCCAGATGCTCGGTAATCAGCTCCCGCGCGCTCACGCCGCACCTCCGTCGGTGTTCTCATCCCTGTTGTGGGATAGCGCATCGGCCAGTATGTCCCGCAGCTGGTGGCGGATTTCCTGGATTTCGGCCTGTTGCTGTTCGTACTTGGCCAGCAGTTCGTCCGGGTCGTGGCTGACCTGTTCGGACTCAAAGGGGTTCTTGATATCCAGGTTGTAGTTGCGAGCCTTGATGTCGTCGATGGACACCTTCCAGGCTTGCGCGGTTTCCTCACGGCCGGCGAAGCCGTCGGCCTCGGTGCCCCACCAGTCGATTTCGGTCTGGAACTCCGAAAACTTCATGGGCTTGGTTTTGCTGTAGCTCTTGTAGCCTTCCGGGTAGGGGTGTTCGTAGTACCACACGGTTTCCGTGGGCTTGCCCTTGGTGAAGAACAGGAGGTTGGTCTTGATGCCGGTGTAGGGGTTAAACACGCCGTTGGGCAGGCGCACGATCGTGTGCAGGTTGCACTCTTCCAGCAACTTTTCCTTGAGGCGGGTTTTCATGCCTTCGCCGAACAGGAAGCCGTCTGGCAGCACCACGGCGGCGCGGCCACCGTCCCGCAGCAGGTGGATGAAAAGGGTCATGAACAGGTCGGCGGTTTCCCGGGTGCGGAAGGCGCTGGGAAAGTTGGTTTCAATGCCGTCTTCTTCCATGCCACCAAAAGGCGGGTTGGCCACAATTACGTCTACCCGTTCTTTCGGGCCCCAGCTGATAAGCGGGCGGGCAAGGGTGTTGTCGTGCTTGATCTGGTCCGGCACTTCGATGCCGTGCAGGATCAGGTTGGTGGTGGCCAGCAGGTGCGGCAGGGGCTTTTTCTCAACGCCGTGGATGCTCTTCTGCAGGGTTTGTTCGTCCTGCGGGGTGCTGACGTAGTGCTTGCGCTTGTGCTCGATGGTGCAGGTGAGGAAGCCGCCGGTGCCGCAGGCCGGGTCCATTACTTTCTCATCCAGCTTCGGGTCTACCCGGTTGACCATGAATTCGGTCACCGCCCGTGGCGTGTAGAACTCACCGGCGTTGCCGGCGCTTTGCAGGTCTTTGAGGATTTGTTCGTACATATCGCCCAGCTCGTGGCGCTCGGCGGATTTGTTGAAGTTGATGCCGTCCTGCAGCTTGTTGATGACCTGGCGCAGGAGCTGGCCGGACTTCATGTAGTTGTAGGCATCCTCGAACACGTTGCGGATAACCACGCCCCGGTAGTCGTCACCGGCCGGCTCCAGGTTCTGCAGGCCCGGGAACAAGGTATTGTCGATGAAGTCTTTGAGCTCGTCGCCGGTCATGCCCTCCGGGTCGGCGGCCCAGTTGCGCCAGCGTAGCTTTTCCGGAATCGGGGATTTGTAGTCGTCGTAAATCAGTTCCCATTCCTGTTCCCGGTCGTCGAAAATTTTCAGGAACAGCATCCAGACCAACTGGCCGATACGCTGGGCGTCGCCGTCTACTCCCACGTCTTTGCGCATGATGTCCTGGATGGATTTGATGGTGGTGCTGATAGACATAGGTGTTCAGTTCCTGAGTAAACGGAATGGCGATAAACAAAAATCAGATCAGGGTGTTTGCCGGTACAGCTCGTCTTCCAGATCTCGCACGGCTTCGGTGTAGCCAGGCTTGCCGCCAAAGGCATCCACCAGTTCCAGCAGTGAGCCGATCTGGCTGAACGGCGCGAGGGTCAGGATTTTAACATCTTCGATGGGCTCAATGCCGTCGTCGGTGTACTTGTCCAGCAGGGCGTCCAGCACCTGTTTGCTGGCGCCTTCGTATTTGCTGAAGTAATTCTGTTTGCGCACCTGCTCGGCCCGTTCCTTTCGGCTCAGGGGTGGCTGGTCGTAGACGATGTGGCAGATGACGTCGAAGGGGTCGGGCTCAGCCCCCAGTTTTTTGCTGACATCCTTGATGAGGTCGTCCCACATTACACCTTGTTCGGCCAGCTCTTCGATGATGGCCTGTTTGCGCTCGGCTTCGTTCCAGCCTTTGAGGAAGTCGGTGAGGGTGGCGTACTGCTCTTTCACTTTCTTGCGGGTGAAGTCTTTCAGGCTTTCGGTGATGAGCTTGCCGTCCGGGCCCAGATATTGGACCCGTTCGGCGATGACCGTTACTTCAACATTGTCCACTACGTAACGGGTTCTGCCGCCGCTTGTTCCTCCGCCTTCACCAGGGCCGCCGGTGTCGCAGCCACTAGAGTCATCAGATTCCCATTTGGAATCTGGGGTCACTTCATAATCCTCGGGTTCTTGGTCGCAAGGAAGTTCCGTAGTTGTTGAGTCAAACCCGTAGAGTTCATCATCCGGTACAACAGATTCATCGTCATTGGGCTCGTAAACCTTCACCGGGTCGCCGTCGAACGCCGGGTCTGCGAACAGCTCGGTGGCCTTCTTGAAGTCCAGAATGGTAAACCAGTGCTTGTTGTAGTCGTCGTTGATGCGGGTGCCCCGGCCGATAATCTGCTTGAACTCGGTCATGGACTGGATGCGTTGGTCCAGCACGATGAGCTTGCAGGTTTGCGCATCCACGCCGGTGGTCATCAGTTTGCTGGTGGTGGCAATCACTGGGTAGCGCTCTTCCGGGTTGATGAAGTTGTCCAGCTCGGCTTTGCCTTCCTGTTCGTCGCCGGTGATGCGCATGACGTACTTGCGGTTCTCTTTTACCCGCTCGGGGTTCAGGTTCACCAGAGCCTGGCGCATGCGTTCAGCATGGTCGATGTCTTCGCAGAAGACGATGGTTTTCTGGTAGGGGTCGGTTTGTTCCAGAAACTCCGTGACCTTCTGTGCCACGACTTGCGTTCGTTTTTCCAAAACCAGCGTGCGGTCGAAGTCCTTCTGGTTGTAGATGCGGTCGTCGATGAGTTCGCCGTGCTTGTCGGTTTGGCCTTTGCTGGGGCGCCAGCCCTGCAGGTCGCGGTCCAGGTCGATGCGCACGACTTTGTAAGGGGCCAGGAAGCCGTCTTCGATGCCTTGCTTCAGGGAGTAGGTGTAAACCGGCTCGCCGAAGTAGTCGATGTTGGAGACTTCCTTGGTTTCCTTGGGTGTGGCAGTCAGGCCCACGTGGGTGGCCGCCGAGAAGTAGTCCAGAATCTGCCGCCAGGCGGAGTCCACAGACGCGCTGCCCCGGTGGCACTCGTCGATCACCACGAGGTCGAAGAAGTCTGGGGAGAACTGTTTGTAGATGTTCTGCTCGTCCTCGCTGCCGGTAACGGCCTGGTACAGCGACAGGTAAATTTCGTAGGACGGGTCTACGGTTCGGTTGGTGACCTTGGTCATGGCCTGGCCGAAGGGCTTGAAGTCGTTATTCTTGGTCTGGTCTACCAGAATGTTGCGGTCTGCGAGAAACAGGATGCGTTTCTTCTGTTTGGACTTCCAGAGCCGCCAGATTATCTGGAAGGCGGTGAAGGTCTTGCCGGTGCCGGTGGCCATTACTAGCAGAATACGGTTCTGCCCGCGGGCCACAGCTTCTACGGTGCGGTTAATGGCGACGGTTTGGTAATAGCGGGGCGTTCGGCCACTGCCGTCATCGTAGTAGGGCTGCTCGACCGTTTGTCGGGCGCTCTGGTGGATGCCTTTGTGCTGGCAGTAGAGCTCCCAGAGGGTTTCCGGGGAGGGGAACTCATCCAGCCTGAGGGTGGTTTCGGTCTGGCCAAAGAGCCCGGTGCGGTCGTGGAACAGAAAGCCGTCGCCGTTACTGCTGAACACGAAAGGGGCGTCCAGGGCATCGCTGTAAGCCAATGCCTGCTGCATGCCATCGCCCAGGCCGTGGTTGTTGTCTTTGGCCTCGATGATGGCAATGGGTAGGTTCTTCTTGTAGCTAAGAACGTAATCCGCTCGGCGGCGTTTGCCACGGGTGTGCAGCCTGCCACGCACGATGATGCGGCCAGCCGTAAACGAGACTTCCTCTCGTATCTGGCTGTGCATGTCCCAGCCTGCGTTCTGCAGAGCGGGGTTGATGTACTTGGTGCAGATGTCCCGCTCTGTGAGCTGTTTCTTGTCCATGCGCTCGCCGCCGTTACTTCTTGATTGCAACCATCTGGTTTTGCGTGGTTTTGTGGCTTTAGGTTAGCCGATATGGCCAGGTTACAGAAGGTTTGTGTGGTTGATCACGCATGGCGCTTGCATTTCTTGAGGCGCTAGGGGTATGTTCCGTATCGCTCAGGAGAGCGCAGGGATAGATCAACGGACAAGGAAACGGAACAGTGTCCTATCAGTTATACGTTGCTGGTGGCTACGGCTTCACCGAGAGGATTTTGCCGTCGTTACTACACCCTTCCGACGCGGTGTCCATCGCACAGGATTATTTTTCACGCGGTTACCAGGGCGCTCACATAGAGCCACCTCCGGATGGGGGCTATCGCGCCCTTGAGCAATCATCCAGCAGTGAGCGCCAGGCAATACTGGATGCCTTGCAAAGTGGCCAACTGGTTCTAGGCCGCCTGGATAGCGCAGCCTTTGGTATCTTCACCAAACGCACAGCCAGCCCTGAGCACCTCCGCTCTGATTTGCCGGCGTCTCTGGCAAGCCGTTTACGAGACCGATGGCCCACCGGCGGTAGTGCCGGGCCAGGAGTTCGATCAGATTCCTTACATGCGCCTGCCGCCCAAAACTATCAGCTTGCACCAGAGCCGGTTGCGGAGCCCGTGCCAGGTAAAGGCCCCTATAGCCTGACCATTGAGTATCGCTGGCCGGACGGCACTGGTGTAGCGAACCTGCCGTTTGAGGTAGGCACGGATTTGGAAGGCGTCACCGGAGTTCTGGACCATCAGGGTGCCGCTTCGGTGGAGGGTCTGAATGGCCGGTTTGCCACTGTCAGACTGGGCTCAAGCGCCATGGACGATGTGGTCCGGCAAGAACGCAAGACAATCATAGCGGGCCTCCAGCGACTGCTGGAGCAGGAAAGGAAGGACTACGAAGCCCGGGAAACGGTCTATCAGCAGATGCCTCACTATGAAAAGGCTCTGGTGAACACCGGAGCGGTGTTTCAGGGCGCTTATGATGCGGGGATCGGCCTGTTTGATTTTGTGGTTGGCGTCAGTGATCTGGCTAATCCAACCAAGACACTGATGGACGGGCTTAAATCGGCATGGTCTGCAAACCAGGATAACGGAGCCAGCAGCTGGTACGAAACCTTCAACAGTCTCTATGACGACAAACGCCGGGAACGATGGGTGCGAGCGATTGGGTTCTCGCCCTCTGACATCAGCCGGGAGGACATTGCAAAAGCTTATGAGTTGGCCAGCCTGGTGATGACGGATGCTCAGCTCAGCGCTGCTCTGAAAGACTTTGTAACCGATTATGCCGCCATTCAGCACCATACCGATTATGCCTACATTTTCGGAGCGATAGCATTTGAGCTGGTTTTGGCCGGTTTGCTGGCGGCAACCACACTGGGAGCGGGTAATGCTGCGCAGGCGTCCAGCCGTATCCGACATGCTCGGATTCTGGCGGGGCTCGGGCCGGCATTCGGGCGATTTGCCGAGGCGCTAAAGCTTCAGGGGTTGCGCAAGATATGGCGCGATTTCGACCTGAACAGGAAAAATCGTTTTGAGGCTGAAGCATCGCCGCGTCCAAAGGGCGTGGACCCCGACCCCGTCCAGCTAAGCACGAGGCCAGGGAAAGTGCTGCCCAGGTCCTTTGACGAGGCAAAGAAGCTTTTAGGAGATGCTCGGAATTCCATCATCGCCAATGGCAAGGCCCCTTCGCCCAAGTACACCCAGGCACAGCTGCACCGCATCGCTCAAGAGGGTTTTGCAGACGAGAAGTTCATTGTCCGCTTGGTGGAAGAGCCCCATGTGCATCGAAATGGCCCCAACAACGGAACATTAGGTAAGGAAGGTCCGGCCGGTGTGCAGATCTGGTCAACAAGTTTTGATCAGATAGCGCACCTGGATACGGACCCCAAATTGATCACTGAAGCAATGGGTGTGAACTACAAGCCAGATGCGAAGTATAAGCTGGCGATCATTGATCAGGCAGATGCGGTTAGGTATGCGGATGCTGAGACGATTGTTCCCACATACGGAAATCTCACGAAGTTTGTTGAGGATAAGTTGCCGGGAAAAGTTGAAAATCCTGCTTTGACGAAGGAGGTTATGACGCCTGACTATGCGGGGGAGTATGAATCGTTAATCAGTAACATGCCTCCACCCGCTTGGGCCAACCCGCAAATACGTAAGGCGTATTTGAGAAAGGCGGGGCTTGGCCAGGACGGGATAAAGAAATTTAATACTCGAATAAGTATTCAGAACAGTACAGGCGCTAATGAGCACTTTACTGGTAATGGCCTGACCAAAACGACCAACTCGACCACGGAACAGCCGGTGTATGGCGTTGTGGAAGCATTCAGTTTACATAAGAACCCCAAAACCTTCCGGCAGATGACGGGAATGGAAGGCGGCACGCAGTGGGTGGAGCTGGTGGACCTTGAACCGATTAATTTTGGAGCTTAAGAATGGCATACCCGAAACTGCCGGAGTGGCCGATTGTTGATCCTGAAAACCCTCCCGAAGGGTATTATCGTGTCGCCAAGGTAATGAATCCGGAGGACGACACTGCGCCCTGGCATTTTTTTGCTGTGGGCCGTCATCTAATACTTGGTCAGAAAGTGTGGGTTCAGCTAGGTGATGATGACCCAGGCGAATTCGCAACCGCGCAGTATGAATTCCCGATAGGTGCTGCCAGATGGTTTGTAGAGACGCTTAAGCGCTTTTTTCTCGAACCGGATCACCCGAATGCCGTTCCCCGAGGTGCTATTACTATCGAGGAAGAAGTTGATGGTGAAATGCTGGGTGTAACCCGAGGAGCTCAATACGGTAGCATGCTAAAAGGGATAGCTGGGTACTCGCTGGACAACCTGAACCGTTTCGAGCACACATCGTTTGGTCCCGATGACAACTGGTGCCAGATGTTCAAAATGGGCGATCCGTGGTTGTTTGAGCAAGGCTTGCTGGATGTCTTCAAAGATATCGCGGAACGGCATGAGAGAGGAGAGTTCTAGAAAGGGGTGGACACATAAAACAACAAAACCCGCACAAGGCGGGTTTCGTCAGAATTCTTAATGGTGCCCGGAGGCGGAATCGAACCACCGACACGGGGATTTTCAATCCCCTGCTCTACCAACTGAGCTATCCGGGCGTGTTGAGCTATGTGCTGCAACGGGGCGCTATTAAACCGGTTTAGGGTTGGGTAGTCAAGGCCGCCCGGCAAAAATTTTCAGAATCTTTTCCGGTTGTTCAGGCCTTGATCAGTTTGGCTATTTTTCCGGTGGAACGTAGCCCTCGGCCTTGTCGAATGGCTCGTTGTTGAAGAAGCGTTCCATCTGTGCCTGAAGGTATTTCCGGTTGTTCGGGTCCATCATGCTCAGGTGCTTTTCGTTGATCAGCATGGTCTGCTGGTTCTGCCATTCTTCCCAGGCCTGCCTGGAGACGTTGTCATAGATCTCCTGGCCTTTGGGGCCGGGCATGGGGGGCATGGCCAGGCCTTCCATTTCTTTCTGGTATTTGCGGCAGAATACGGTGCGGCTCATGGCGGCTCCTGTGTTGATGTTCAGTTTGGCGAATGATAACAGATCAATTCCGGGTGTGACTTGAGCATCGGCAATTGCAGGTGTCAGAGCAGGGCCGCTTGCTCCGGTTCTGTCAGCAGGGTGCGAATGGGGGCAGGTAAGCCCAGAGACAGTGCTTCATCGCGATGCAGCCAGCGGTGCCTGTCGGAATCGGCGATGCCGGATACGTCTATAACTGGCAGTCGCGCGGGTTGGATGTGCAGGTGGTAATGGCTGAACGTGTGCCGGAAACCGCTGATCAGGTCCGGATCCTGGCAGGTGATGCCCAGTTCTTTCTCACAGGCTTCCTGCAGTTCCTCCGAGCCGTAGGCCGGGTCCAGCTCCGGCAGGCTCCACAGGCCGCCCCAGATGCCGCTGGGTGGCCGACGTTCCAGCAGGATGCGGCCTTCGCCGTCTTCCAGGATCAGCATCCAGGTGGTTTTTTCCGGTTTGGCTTTCTTCGGTTTCGAGCCGGGGTATAGCATTACCTCGTTGCGTGCTTTGGCTGCGCAGCCATCGCTGATCGGGCAGGAATCGCAGGCCGGTTTGCTGCGGGTACAAACCAGGGCGCCCAGGTCCATGATGGCCTGGGTGTAGTCTCTGGCCCGGTCATCGGGCGTATGTGTTTCGGCGTGTTCCCAGAGTGTGTTGAGCACCTGGGTTTGTCCTGGCCAGCCGGGCACGGCGTGATAGCGGGCGAGAACCCGTTTTACGTTGCCGTCCAGAATAGTAGCCCGCTGGCCGAAGGCCTGGGCAATGATGGCCGCAGCGGTTGAGCGGCCAATACCGGTGAGGGATTCGAGTTGCTCCTGGTTGCAGGGGAACTCGCCCCCGAATTCCCCAACCACCTGTTTGGCGGCTTTGTGCAGGTTGCGGGCGCGGGCATAGTAGCCCAGGCCGGACCAGTGGCTGAGCACATCGTCTTCCGGTGCGGCGGCCAGGGCATGCACGTCCGGAAAGCTCGCCATGAAAGCTTCGAAGTAGGGGATGACAGTGGTGACCTGGGTCTGCTGAAGCATGATCTCAGAGACCCACACCCGGTAGGCGTTGCGGTTATGGTGCCACGGGAGGTTGTGCCTGCCGTGTTGGTCGTACCACGCCAGTAGCTGGTCGGCGAACCGGTCGCTCATCGGTTGAACAGCCCCCGAACGGCATCCCGCACACGCTCACCATCTTCGCCCAGGCGCTTGTCGATTTCCTCGCGAGCCTTCTCTTCGGCCCGCTGTTTGGCGCGATCTGTCTCTTCCCGAACTTTTGCGCGGGCCGCATTGGCGGCGATGTCTTTCAGGGTGTCACGGAAACGTGATCCGTCGAATGAGCACAGGCCTGCGGGGTTCTCAACGAAATTGCCGCGGCATTCAACCGGAATCACCACGTTCTGAACGTATTCGGTAACCCGGCAGGCATTGTCACGGTGAATCTCGCCCACGATTCTGAGTCCCAGTTCGTAATCCAGCTGGCTCTGCTCCATGTCTACCGTGCCATCGCCTTCCAGGCGCATACCGGCGAGTGCGGCAACCAGGTCGGTGTTGTTCAGGGTGTTGCCATCAATTTTCAGGGTGCCGCGCATATCGTTGAAGGGGGTGTGGGTGCCCCAGTCGGTGGTGCCCAGGGTTTCCTGGTTGGCCAGAGCAATGCCCTGGCAGGCCATGCGTGTCAGGTTCATGTTGCGCAGCATGCCCTCTGCCAGATTAAAGCTGATCTCGCCTTTGGCATTGCTGCGCAGAGCAGAGACTCGGTTGCCGTTGGTGTCGACAGCCACTTTCAGGTTGGCCGCGCCAGACAGCATGTCTACCTCGGCAAGGTCGGTAAGCAACGGTAAGGTTTTTACATTGGTTACGTCTGAGCGAACCCGCCATTTCGGATTGTCTGTGCGGGCATCGATGGTGACGTTGGCGCCGAAGCTGCCGTCATAGAGTTTGCCGCTGAACTCATCCACTTGCAGCAGGCCGTCTTTGGCGGTGGTGCTGGCCTTGATCTCGTTGATGGTCAGGTTGCTGATGATCAGCTCGCCCAGGCCAAAATCGATATCCAGCAGCAGGTCACGAAGGGTTTCCAGTGGCAGCAGATCGCCTTCCGGGCCCGCTTCGGCGGTTTGCTGCGGTGCCGCTTCATCTTCATCGGTAGCTGGCGGGAGGTAGCGGTCGGCGTTGATCTTGTCGCCCTGCAGGTTGAAGGTGAGCCCGCCGTTGGTCAGGTTGTAGCTGCCGCCGCCGTTGAAGGTGGTGTCATCCAGGGTGATTTTCAGGTCGCTCAGGGCAACGGTGCCCGGCTGGCCGCCCAGGTTGGTGGACAGTGCAATGGCTTTGAGCACATCCGGATCTTCGGTTTCTATTGCCGGCTGGCCCAGATTGCTCATGAGTTGCTTGAGCGAGAAGCTGGCAATGTCCAGGCGGCCATTCAGTGCTGGCTGATCGCCGAAACCCCTGATATTCAGGTTGGTGCTCAGCTTCAGGTTAGCCAGGCTGGCAGTGAAATCGTTCAGAGAGGCAGTTTCTTCCTCCAGGTTAGCCTGCAGCGAGCCGGCCACTTCCGCCTTCACGGATTTGCCACTGAACGGTTCGCCGTTCATGTCAAAGATGGCCTTGAGGCCGGATACCGCAAATTCGTTCAGGGCCTGATTGGCGTTCACCCGGGCACTGATACTGCCATCAACGGCAAGTTGCGGTTGGGCGGTTTCCACCTTGAAGCGAATATCGAGGGGGAATTCGGAGCCCAGGGTGATGTTGCTGGCGGAAACCGTGAAATCTTCCAGGGTCACAGACTGGCCGGTGCCCAGGTCGTTGTAGTGAATCCGGGCGTTGGTGATTTCGACGTTCTCGACGTTGAAATCGAGCATTTCGCCAGTGCCAGGCTCTTCTGTGGTTTCCGCTGGCTCAGCTGCCGCCGCTTCAGGCGCCTCGGCGGGTTCACCTTCGGGCATGATTCGCGTCCAGTTACCCTCGCCCTGTTCGTTCACCACCAGCCGCGCATCCAGGCCGTCCAGCAGGAAGGTATTCACCCGCGGCGCCATGGCAATCAGCGACCAGAAATCGATCTGGGCAACCAATCGCTCCAGCGCAACCAGCCGCTCGCCTTCCAGAGTGGCCACGACATCGTTCAGCTCAAGGCCCAGAGGAATGAAAGACCAGCCAATGTCGCCTTCCAGAATTAGATCCAGGTTGGTGTGTTTCTCAACCGCAGCCTCAATCTGGGGCTTGTAATCATTCGGATTGATCACGGCAACTGCAATGGCAACAGCGGCGACGGCCAGTACAATCAGGGCGATCACGGCATAAAGCGCATAGCGAATAACTTTCATGGTACGAGTTCCTTGTCTTCCCGGCAGGGTGTGGTACCTGACTATTACGGATGAATAACCCAAAGGATAACGCAGGGTTAGTAAATTAACAGTGCAGGAATATGACAATGCGTTAGTCTTGGTTCAAAATACCCTCTTTTCCGAAGCCGGCGCGAACGCCCGGCAAACAAATAAGCACAAGAAGGAGTCGGCTGTGGCCATTACCGTATCGATTGAGCTGAACCGGGATCTGGAAATTCCGGCAAGCTATGACGAAGTATTCGATCTGTTGGCAGACGTCCCCAAATCTGCCAGCCACTTCCCGAAAGTAGACAAACTGATTGACCTCGGTGGTAACGCCTACCGCTGGGAAATGGAAAAAGTGGGTGTTGACAAGCACGCCATCCAGTCTGTGTATGCCTGCACCTATCACGCAGACAAAGACAACGGAAAGATTACCTGGGAGCCGGTAAAAGGTGAGGGTAACGGCGTGGTCAGCGGTGCCTGGACACTCACTGCCAACGGCGATAATTCAACCAAAGTGCGTTTCCAGACCACTGCCCAGCTGACGGTACCCCTGCCCAGCCTGCTCAAACTGGCCATCAGCCCGGTCATCAAGCACGAGTTCAACAGCCTTGTAGACACCTACATGAACAACCTGAAGAACGCGTTCTGAGCTATCAGGGCGATTGATGCGGTTGCGGGACTCCGGCTGTGTTAACGGGTATAATCTGCGAATCGAATATTTACAGTAGCAAGCCTGTTTTCTAGACGGAGTCTCCATGGCTGAACGCAAGGCTCGGGTAGAGCGAAATACCCTTGAAACCCAGATCTCTGTCGAGATCAACCTCGATGGCACCGGCAAAGCCTGCTTTGACACCGGCGTGCCCTTCCTTGAGCACATGATGGACCAGATTGCCCGCCACGGCCTGGTAGACCTGGACATCACCTGCAAGGGCGATCTGCACATCGACGACCACCACACCGTGGAAGACATCGGCATCACCCTGGGCCAGGCTTTCAAGCAGGCGGTGGGCGACAAAAAAGGCATCCGCCGATACGGCCACGCCTACGTGCCCCTGGACGAAGCTTTGTCTCGCGTGGTTATCGACCTCTCCGGCCGTCCCGGTTTGCTCATGGACGTACCCTACACCCGCGCCAGCGTGGGCGGGTTTGATGTAGACCTGTTTGCCGAGTTCTTCCAGGGCTTCGTGAACCACTCCATGGTGACCCTGCACATCGACAACCTGAAGGGCAAGAACACCCACCACCAGATCGAAACCGTGTTCAAAGCCTTCGGCCGCGCACTGCGCATGGCGATTGAAATGGACGAGCGCATGGCGGGTATCACCCCGTCCACCAAAGGCGCCCTGTAACCGGTCACCGAAAGGAACAGAACCACCATGAAGACCGTCGCCATCATCGACTACGGCATGGGCAACCTGCATTCCGCCCGCAAAGCCGTAGAGCACGTGGCCCCGGACTGCACCGTACTGGTTACAGACGATGCCGCCAAAATCCGCGAAGCCGACCGGGTGATCCTGCCCGGCGTTGGCGCCATCCGCGACTGCATGGCCGAAATGCACCGTTTGGGGGTGGTTGAACTCGTTAAAGAAGTCTCCCAGGACCGCCCATTCCTCGGCATCTGCGTCGGCATGCAGGCCCTGATGGCCCGCAGCGAAGAAAACGGCGGCGTGGAAGGCATCGGCCTGTTCCCGTCCGAAGTCCGCTACTTCGGGGACAACCTCACCGAAAACGGCGAGCGCCTGAAAGTGCCCCACATGGGCTGGAACCAGGTGTATCACACCGTAGACCACCCGCTCTGGCACAATATTCCAGACGGCGACCGCTTCTACTTTGTGCACAGCTACTACGCCGAAGCCGACGGCAACGCCGACATGGCCGGCCGCACCCGTTACGGTGTCGACCTGGCTGCGGCGGTGGCAAGAGACAACATATTTGCAGCGCAGTTCCACCCGGAGAAAAGCGCCCGGGCAGGCCTGCAGTTGCTGGAAAACTTTACGAACTGGACTGGAAAGTAAGCAGGCAAGCACATAGTAGCGCTCTGGGGCAGGGAGGCCTTTCAGGGACTGTCTGCAGCAGGGATGCTGCAGTCAAGCGTACAGGGATGTATTTACAGCGTGTCCCTGAAAGGCCTCCCTGCTCCAGAGTGCGAGCGCCAAACTCCTTGCCCGACTTTCTGAATAGGAAGAACAAAATGCTCATCATCCCCGCTATCGATTTAAAAGACGGCAAATGCGTAAGACTGCGCCAAGGCCGCATGGAAGACTCCACCGTATTCGGTGACGACCCCGTAGACATGGCCACCAAATGGGTCAACGCCGGCGCCCGCCGCCTGCACCTGGTCGACCTCAACGGTGCCTTCGCCGGCGAACCGGTCAATGGCGAAATCGTCAAAGCCATTGCCGTAAAATACCCGAACCTGCCCATCCAGATCGGCGGCGGTATCCGCTCCGCCGAAACCATCGAAGCCTACCTCAAGGCCGGCGTGCAGTGGGTCATCATCGGCACCAAGGCCGTTAAAGAGCCCGAATTCGTCACCGAAATGTGCAAAGAATTCCCCGGCCACATCATCGTCGGCCTGGACGCAAAAGACGGCCGCGTAGCCACCGACGGCTGGGCTGAAGTCTCCGAAGTCATGGCGGTAGACCTCGCCAAGCGCTTCGCCAACGACGGCGTATCCTCCATTGTTTATACCGACATCGCCCGCGACGGCATGATGCAGGGCGTGAATGTGGAAGCCACTGCCAAACTGGCGGAAGAGGGCGGTATCCCGGTTATTGCCTCCGGCGGCGTCACCAACATGGACGACCTCAAGCGTCTGGCCACCGTGGCTGACAAAGGCGTGATCGGCGCCATCACCGGCCGTGCCATCTACGAAGGCACCCTGGATGTGGCCGAAGCGCAAGCCTACTGCGACAGCCTGAAAAACTGAGGACAGATCATGGCACTGGCAAAACGCATCATCCCCTGCCTGGACGTCGACAAAGGCCGCGTGGTTAAAGGCGTCAACTTTGTCGATATCCGCGATGCCGGCGATCCTGTTGAAGTGGCCCGACGCTACAACGAACAGGGCGCGGACGAAATCACCTTCCTGGACATCACCGCCAGCAGTGAAAGCCGCGATACCACCTACGAAACCGTCGAGCGCATGGCGGCGGAAGTCTTCATTCCGCTGACCGTGGGCGGCGGTGTGCGCACCGTCGATGACATCCGCAAGCTGCTCAATGCCGGGGCCGACAAGGTCTCCATCAACACGGCCGCGGTGTTCAACCCGGAGTTTGTGCGGGAAGCAGCGGAGCGTTTTGGCCGGCAGTGCATTGTGGTGGCCATTGACGCCAAGCAGGTAAGCGCAGAAGGGGAAGAAGCGCGTTGGGAAATCTTCACCCACGGCGGCCGTAAGCCCACCGGCCTGGATGCCGTTGAATGGGCTAAAAAGATGGTGGATTTGGGGGCGGGTGAACTGCTGCTGACCAGCATGGACCGCGACGGCACCAAGATCGGTTTTGATCTGGGGCTGACCAGAGCCATCAGTGATGCCGTGGCGGTGCCGGTGATTGCCTCAGGTGGTGTGGGTGAGCTGCAGCATCTGGCGGATGGCGTTACTCAGGGTGGTGCCGATGCGGTACTGGCAGCCTCCATCTTCCACTTCGGCCAGCACACCATTCCCGAGGCCAAGGCCTTTATGAAGGCGCAGGGTATCGAAGTTCGGGACTAACGAAATTTTGCCACGGACACTCACGGACAGACACGGACGAAAAGCGAAGATCTTTGAGTAGTTGTCCGTGAACGTCCGTGAGTGTCCGTGGCCAAGAGTTAGTCTTTATCACTCCGCGCCACAGACAAGACTACTGGCTGTTTTTCCCCTTCTGCAAACATCTCCCGGTTGCCATTGCGCATGGCCCAGATGCCGCTCACGGTCGCCACCGCAATGCCTTGTTCATCCAGTTTCGGCAAGTGCTTCTCCAGATAATCCACAGTCACTTTGTGGGGGTGGCCGATGCCAATGGCTGTGCCTTTTTCTTTGGCGGTTTTGATCAGAAGCTGGAACTGCTGGTCCACAAACTCTTCGGTTTGTTCGTGGTCCAGGAATACGTCCCGGGTCAGGCTGGGAATCCGGTAGGCCTGTGCCACTTGCCCTGCGATTGAGTTGGCGATGGTACGGCTGTCAACAAAATACACCGGGTATCGGTAAAGCTCCTTCATCACCCAGTCCATAGGCTGCAATTGCTGGGTCAGCAGGCTGCCCATGTGGTTGTTCACCCCGCTGACATGGGGAATGGACTGCAGCGAGCGCCTCAGAGTTTTGGTCAGGGTCGCTTCGTCCATATCCGGTGTCAGCCCCCCGGGCCCCAGCCCAAAGTGCCGGGTATTGGCCATCGGCGCATGCAGCATGATTTCCTTGTTCTGCTGATAGGCGAGCTTGGCGAGAGAGGTAGTGTGTTTGCGGAAGGGCAGGAAGGCCAGTGTCAGCGGCTGTTCCATCTGCGCCAGCCGCTGCCCTTCGTACAGGTTATGGCCCATATCATCGATGATAATAGCAATCGTCGGGGGATACTGATCTCCCCCGGGGCTCGCGGCAAAGACTGCCGGCCCGACCATCAAGCCGGCCAGCAGAATAACGGTTTTCATTAGCCTCACTGATTTTTGCCCTGATCCCGCCGGTTGAGAATGTTCATGCCTTTCAGTAGGTTCAGCGCGGAACGCAGCTGGTAATCGCGCTCAGCTGCAGAAGCCGGAGTTTCGGCTTGCTGTTGCCGTTCCAGGCGTTCCTGTTCTTCATCCTGACCTTGCAGGTGGCCGCTCAGGTCTGCCTCGGTAAAGAAGGGACGTCCGTCAAGTTCGGTCAGCTCGGCGGGGCGAACTTCGATGTCTGGCTTGATGCCGGTGGCCTGGATCGAGCGGCCTTCCGGTGTGTAGTAGCGGGCGGTGGTCATCTTGATAGCGTGGGTTTCGTCCAGCGGGATAACGGTTTGCACGCTGCCCTTGCCGAACGACTTGGTGCCCATAATCACCGCACGGCCGTGGTCCTGCAGCGCACCGGCCAGGATCTCGGAGGCGGAGGCCGAGCCACCGTTGATCAGAACAACGATGGGGGTGCCTTCCATAATGTCGCCGGCTTTGGCGCTGAAGCGAAGCCGCGAGCTCTGGATGCGCCCCTCGGTGTATACAATCAGCCCTTCATCCAGCAAGGCGTCTGCGGTTTCGACGGCTGCCTGCAATACGCCGCCGGGATTGTTGCGAACGTCGATAATCAGGCCATCCAGGTCGCCGCCATATTCTTCTTCCAGTTTGGTCAGGGCCTGGCGGAACTGCCGTCCGGTTTCGGCCTGGAACTGGGTAATACGAACGTAGCCGTAACCGTTTTCAATCATCCGGGATTTAACGCTGGTTACCTTGATGACATCGCGGGTAACGTCGATCTCAATCGGGGCGCTTTCGCCCTCTCGCATGATGGTAAGGGTCAGTACCGTGCCCGGTTTGCCGCGCATGAGTTTCACGGCTTCCTCAAGCGACATGCCTTTGACCGGCTTTTCGTCCAGTTTGATGATCAGGTCACCTGCCAGTACGCCGGCTTTGTGAGCGGGGGTGTCGTCAATGGGTGCAATGACTTTTACAAAGCCGTTTTCCATACCCACTTCAATGCCCAGACCGCCAAACTCACCGGAGGTGCTTTCTTCCAGTTCCTCGTAATCCTTGGGGGCAAGGTAGGTGGAGTGGGGGTCCAGGTCAGACAGCATGCCTTTGATCGCGCTTTCGAGGAGTTTGCGGTCTGACACTTCTTCCACGTAGGCGGCTTTAATACGGCTGAAGACTTCGGTGAACTTCCTCAGGTCATCCAGGGGCAGTTGTTCTTCCGGGTCAGGGAGCTGAATCTGTACCCGCTCGCCGTTCTGGATGCCTTCCAGAATCTGCTGGGTCTGGGCTTCCTGGTCTTGTGCCAGGGCCAGTCCGGGGGCGGCCAGACAACAGGTCGCAAGTGCGATGGCGCGTAGTGGTGAGATCTGGAGAGTACTTCTAACCCGTTTCATTCACATATCCTGTTGTGTTTCCGCAAGTTGGACCAGCTAGGCTCCCGACAGTATGGCGCCCGGCGCGGTGTTTGTCAGCCCTTTGGTTCAGGGTTTGCCAAGCCAGCTGCGGGGGTTGACCGGTTTGCCGTTCTGGCGCACTTCAAAATACACCGCCGGATCTTCCGTGCCTCCGGTGCGCCCGGCCAGGGCAATGGTTTCGCCAGCACCTACCCAGTCCCCGGGGGCGGTGAACAGGCTGCTGCTATGACCATACAATGTCATATATCCGTCGCCGTGGTCGATGATGGTCATCAGACCAAAACCGCGAAGCCAGTTGGCGAAAACGACGCGGCCGTAGTGCACGGCTTTGACCTCGGCTTCTTCCGAGGTGTTCATGATGAGGCCATTACGGCGAAGCTTGCCATCGGCGTAGGTTGCACCGTAGTTACTCACAACCCGGCCTTGGACCGGCCATGGCAGGCGGTTACGCAGTGATTTGAAGGGGCGCGACTCGTTGGGGGCGGGAATGCTGGCAATGGCTTCCTGAACCTCTTCCAGCAGCCGCTCCAGACGTTTGCGGTCTGCCTCCAGATCATCCCGCTCGCCGCGGCGGGTGCGGATGTCGGCATTCAGGGCCGCCAGGGTTTGCTCGCGCTCCTTGCGGGTGTCCGCCAGTTGCTTCTGGCGCTGTTCAAGGTTGCTTTCGGTTTTCGCCAATTCCACCCGGCTGGCCTGGACAGCCGCGCGGGCGGCTTTGAGTTCCTGAAGACTGGCCAGGAAGGCTTCAAGCCGTTCAACGGTATCTTTGCTGAGATATTCGTAGTAGGTCAGGGTGCGGGCGATCATGCCCGGCTCGATTTCATTAAGAAGAACTTTCAGGGCTGGTGCATCGCCTTCCATCCAGGCGGCGCGTATTTGTTTCTTCAGGCTGTCCCGTTGTTTGTCGAGGGTCTCGGCCAGTTCGTTTTCCTGCGTCTGCAGTTCGCCAAGCCGTTGCTGCTGTTCATCCGCCCGGGCCCGAAGTTCGCGGCGCTCACGGGTCAGGTCGCTGATTCTGCGTTCGGTGGCAACCAGCTGCTTTTCAAGGTCGGACCGGTTCTTCTCGGCGCTGACCAGCCATTTGTCGATAGTGGCGATACGCTTTTTAAGCGCTTCGACCTGGGCCGGCGTGACCTCCTGCTGGGCGTGCAGTGGCGTGACCCCCAGCATGAGGGCCACTACCAGTATGGCGAGCCGCGTGAACACGTATTCCGGCAGCCGGATCAGCTGAAATCGACCAGGCTGTGCCCGGACATTTCCTTTGGCTTTTCGTCGCCCATCAGGGCGAGCAAGGTCGGTGCAATATCGCACAGGCTGCCGTCATCCTTGAGAGTGACCTTGCGGTGGCCGGTATAAACCAGCGGCACCGGGCCGATGGTGTGGGAGGTGTGCAGCTGGCCTGAGTTCGGGTCGGTCATCTGCTCACAGTTGCCGTGGTCGGCGGTAATCAGCGCTTCACCGCCCACCTCGTCCAAAGCTTCCACCACCCGCTGCACGCACTGGTCCAGGCACTCAGCGGCTTTGATGGCGGCGTCCAGTTTGCCGGTATGGCCAACCATGTCGCCGTTGGCGTAGTTGCATACGATCAGGTCGTACTTGCCGCTCTTGATGGCTTCGACCAGCTTGTCGGTGACTTCCGGTGCGCTCATTTCCGGCTGCAGGTCGTAGGTGGCGACTTTCGGGGACGGCACCAGAATGCGGTCTTCGCCTTCAAACGGGGTTTCCAGGCCGCCGTTGAAGAAGAAGGTGACGTGGGCGTACTTTTCGGTTTCAGCGATGCGCAACTGGGTCTTGCCAAGCGCGGCCATATATTCACCCAGGCCGTTGCTCAGCTGCTCCGGCGGGTAGGCGCAGGAGGTTTTGATGTCTGCCGCATACTCGGTCAGCATGACAAAGTCGGCCAGTGCCGGGTGCTTTCGGCGGTCAAAGCCGTCGAAGTCCTGTTCCACGAAGGTGCGGGTCATTTCCCGTGCGCGGTCGGCCCGGAAGTTCATGAACAGTACCGAATCGCCGTCGTTGATGGTGCCTTCCGGCTGGCCTTCGGCGCGAATGTGAGTGGCTTTTACGAACTCGTCGTTTTCGCCCCGCTCATAGGCTTGATCCAGCGCGGTGAGCGGATCTTCAAACGTGAATTCCGCCTCGCCCAACGTCATGGCGTTGTAAGCGGCTTCCACCCGATCCCAGCGGTTGTCGCGGTCCATGGCAAAGTAGCGGCCCACGATAGTCGCCACCCGGCCAACGCCCAGGGCTTTCATTTTGGTTGCGGCTTTTTCCAGGGACGGGCGAGCACTGCGCGGGGGCATGTCGCGGCCGTCCAGGAACGCATGAATGTACACCTCTTTGGCACCACGGGCCGCGGCAACCTCTGCGGCAGCCAGCATATGGTCCTCGTGGCTGTGTACGCCGCCGGGGGACAACAGGCCCATGATGTGAACGGCCTTGCCATTGGCTACGGCTTTATCAATGGCGTTGCACAGGGCTTCGTTGCTCTGGAACTTGCCGTCTTCAAGGTCTTTGTCGATACGCGTCAGGCTTTGATAGACCACCCGGCCGGCACCCAGGTTCATGTGGCCTACTTCGGAGTTGCCCATCTGGCCCTGGGGCAGCCCCACAAACATTCCTGAGGTGTTGATCAGGGTCTTGGGCTGATTCTGCCAGAGCTTGTCCCAGAACGGAGTCTGGGCGTTGGAAATGGCATTGTCTTCAGCCGGGTCCCGGTGGCCCCAGCCGTCGAGAATAATCAGTGCAGTGGGCTTGCGCGTCTCGGTCATCATTTCGTCCGGTTGATTGCGAAAGTAACGGATTTGAAGTGGGTCAGATTGTAACCGTTTTCATTTGCGCAGGCCACGTAAGGGCGCACATCGGTATCATGCATTGGCACTATGGTTTGAGGCTCGGGGCTTGCAGCCTGCCGGCGAAGACGCTTGCCTTCTTTGAGTCGTTACGGGTGTGTATAATCCCGCCAAATCAAATTTTCAGGGTAGTTTCATGGACCGCTTGTTTGAATTCGTAGTCAATCATTACATTCTGGTATCACTGTTCGTGGCATTCCTGGTGGCCATTCTGGTGTTGGAATCCCGGCGGGGTGGCACCAAAATTTCGGCTCAGGGTGCCGTTACTTTGATCAACAAGGATGAGGCGGTAGTGGTGGATATCCGGGACCGCAAGGATTTTGGCGAGGGTCGCATTACCGGCTCCATCAATATCCCGTTGAACAGCCTCAAGAGCCGCGCCAATGAGTTAAGCAAGTTCAAAGACAAGCAGATTATTGTGGCGGACAAAATGGGCCAGCATTCGGCCATGGCGGTCAAGCAGCTGAATGCTGAGGGCTACGCCAATGTGGTGCGCCTGAATGGAGGTATCGCCGATTGGAGAGCCAGCAATCTGCCGCTGGTGAAAAAGTAACAGGGCTTGATCTGATTGCCGATCTGTCGCACTGTTTCACATTACCTGCCGGGACCACGCAGTAGACTGTTTCGGCTCACGTGACCATAACAACGGGCTGTTGCCCTTTTTACCAGAACGAAAGGACTGATCATGGCTGAGAATCAGCAAGCCGCAGGCACCGAAAACCAGAACCAACCCCAGTTTGCCCTTCAGCGCATTTATGTGAAGGACCTGTCTTTTGAGTCCCCGAATGCTCCCCTGGTGTTTCAGGAGCAGTGGAAGCCGCAGGTGAACCTGGATCTGAATACCGCCCATAACAAGATCAGTGATAATCAGTATGAAGTTGTTCTGTCGCTGACCGTTACTGCCAAGGTGGGCGAGAAAGTTGCCTACATCGTTGAAATCCAGCAGGCCGGCGTATTCATGGTGTCTGGTATTGAAGGCCCGCAGCTGGGTCAGATGCTGGGTGCGTACTGCCCGACGATTCTGTTCCCCTACGCCCGCGAAGCCATCGACGGCATCGTCAACAAGGGCAGCTTCCCGGCCCTTATGCTGGCGCCGGTGAACTTTGACGCCATCTACGCCCAGGCGCTGAAGCGCAAGCAGGAAGAGGCGGCAGGTGAGGCCAAGGAAGAGCAGACTCACTAAGTCTCTATTCTGGTCTTTCCGCAGACAAAAAACCGGCCAGCGCCGGTTTTTTTGTGCCTGCACGGATGAGCCCCCTCAGACCGCACCGCTAAAGCCCAACTGCCGCCAGGCCTCATAAACCACCAGGGCGGCGGTATTGGACAGGTTCAGGCTGCGGCTCTCCGGGCGCATGGGTACCCGCAGCCGGTTCTGTTCTGGCAGGGCTTCCCGAACGTCTGCCGGCAGCCCTCGGGTTTCTGGCCCGAACATCAGGTAGTCGCCATCCTGGAAAGCGGCCTCGTGATAATGACGGCTGCCTTTCGTGGTGAGCCCGAACAGTCGCGCAGGCTGCTCGGTTTCCAGAAAGCTGGCGTAATCCGGGTGGATCTTCACAGTGGCGTACTCGCTGTAATCCAACCCGGCCCGACGCATCTGTTTGTCTTCCAGGGAAAACCCCAGCGGTTCAATCAGGTGCAGCTGGCAGCCGGTGTTGGCGCAGAGCCGGATGATATTGCCGGTGTTCGGCGGTATCTCCGGCTCATAGAGTACAACGTGAAGCATGGGGCTTAGCGTTCCACGGCCAGGGCAACGCCCATGCCGCCACCGATGCACAAAGTCGCCAGGCCTTTCTTGGCGTCGCGGCGTGCCATTTCGTGCAGCAGGGTAACCAGAATACGGCAGCCGGAAGCGCCGATCGGGTGGCCAATGGCAATGGCGCCGCCATTAACGTTGACCTTGCTGGTATCCCAGCCCATGTCCCGGTTGACCGAGATGGCCTGGGCCGCGAAGGCTTCGTTGGCTTCGATCAGGTCCAGCTCTGCGGCCGTCCAGCCAGCACGCTCAAGGCAGCGCTGGCTGGCGGGAATCGGGCCGGTACCCATGATGGTGGGGTCAACACCAGCATTGGCGTGGGCCTTGATGGTGGCCAGCGGGGTCAGCCCCAGTTCTTTGGCTTTCTCGGCACTGCACACCATCACGGCGGCGGCACCGTCGTTCAGGGATGAGGCGTTGCCCGCGGTCACGGAACCGTCTTTCTTGAACGCCGGGCGCAGTTTACCAAGGCTGTCTCCGGTCACGCCGTCGCGGGGGCATTCGTCCATACTGATCACCAGCGGGTCGCCTTTGCGCTGGGGAATGGTGATCGGAACAATCTGGCCGTCAAAATAGCCGGCGTTCTGGGCCGCTACGGCTTTTTGCTGGGAGGCAGCAGCGAATTCGTCCTGTTCTTCCCGGCTGATACCGTACTTCTCCACGATGTTTTCGGCGGTGATGCCCATGTGGTAATCGTTGAAGGCATCCCACAGGCCATCGTTCACCATGGTGTCGACCATGCTCCAGTTGCCCATGCGCTGGCCATTACGGCTATTGGGCAAAACGTGTGGCGCCTGGCTCATGCTTTCCTGGCCACCAGCGACAATCATCTCGGCATCGCCGCATTGAATGGCTTGCACCGCCATGTGAACCGCTTTCAGGCCGGAACCACATACCTTATTGATGGTGATCGCTGGTGTGGAGCTTGGCAGGCCGGCATTGATGGCTGCCTGGCGGGCAGGGTTCTGACCGCAACCGGCAGTCAGTACCTGGCCCAGGATTACTTCATTGATCTGCTCGCCGGCCACGCCGGTTTCTTCCATCAGCGCCTTGATCACGGCGGAACCGAGTTGGTCGGCCCGCAGGCTGGACAAACCGCCACCGAAGCTGCCAACAGCAGTACGTTTTGCGGCAACAATCACGACATCACGCATGGGAATTCTCCGTTGCAAAGGGCAGGATCAGGACGATGCCTGCCGGCGTGTGAATACAAGATGGCAAGCATTGTAGCGGGAAAGCCTGGCTCGGCCAAAACAACCAAGGTATGGGTTGATTCAGCCTGCCGGGAGTGATTTACATATTCAGACTGCGACCGCCGTCGACGGAGAGAATCTGACCGGTCACAAAGGGGGCATCGCATAGCAGGTAGGCGATGGCACCGGCAATGTCGTCGGGGTTGCCGGTACGGGCCAGGGGTGTTTTGTCCAGAATGGCCTGCTGATAAGTTGGATCAATCGCGGCATCGCCCTCTGGCCAGAGGATAGCGCCAGGCGATACACCGTTTACCCTGATCTCTGGGGCATGATCTTTGGCCCAGGATCGGGTGAGGGCGGCCAGGCCCGCTTTGCTGGCACAATACAGGGGGTGATCGTTCAGCGGTTTTTCGCTGTAGATATCGATCAGGTTGACCACGGCTCCCTTGTTTTTTTTCAGTTCCGGCAAGCAATACTTGAGCAGAAAGAATGGCGCTTTCAGGTTGGCGCCCATGATGGCGTTCCAGTCGTCTTCACCGGAGTCTTCGGTGGTTCTGGGATAGAAGACTGAGGCGTTGTTGACCAGGCCATCCAGTCGCTCCCAATGTTGGCAGGCGGTTTTGGCCAGGCTGACAACCTGTTCCATGTCTGTCAGGTCTGCCTTTATCGAGGTGGCTGAGTCCGCCCGTTCCCGGTTCAGTTTGTCCACCAGTGCGGCCGCTTGGTCCGCCCGCGAACGATAGTGGATGACCACATTCCAGCCCCGGGCGTGCAGAACCTCCGCGGTACGGGCGCCGAGACGGTGGGCGGCGCCGGTGATCAGAACAACAGGAGCTGCCATACAGAATTCCTCTGGTCAGTTGGTCAATGCCTGTTTGATACGTGCCAGCCGCTCTTTGCGGATTGCATCGCCCAGGGCTTTTCCTTTGTGGCCCTGTTTGATCAGGTCTTGGGGGTTAACCGCTGAGGCGTGTCGTGCGGCCAGGTTGAGCCGGTCAAGGCTGTCGGACTGGCCGGGGCTAACGGCGCAGGCCAGGATTTCCTGCAATTCAATAAAGCGCTCCGGGCGGCGCCAGAGGTCCGCTTTCTCCAACAACGCCAGGGCTTGCTCCGGCGCAAGGACCTGCGGGCTCTGATCGCCCAGGTGCTCCATGTAAAGACAAACCAGGTGCACCATGTCTTTGCAGTCATTCGGGCTTTTCATGGCTTTTGCGCGAGCGACAGCGGCGGGTTCCGGCACGGCGCACAGTAATGCGGCGAAGCGCTGCGACGTGTTGCCGTTTTTCCTGTGCACGCAATGCAGGGCCTGAAGCCCGTGCTGGAGAATGTCCGGGCTGGCGAGCTCTGGAATCAGAACCTCCAGTGCGCCAACGTCTTTGAGTACATCGAAAAAGACACCGGGCGCTTGCTCATGCAGTGCTCGTTGAACCTCCTGCCACACGCGCTCCGGGACAAGATCCCCCAGCTCGCCCTCACGGACCATCTGTTGCATCAGGGCCCTGGTTTCGTGGCATACGGTAAAGCCCATGGGTTGCAGGCGCGCGGCAAACCGTGCGGTTCTCAGAATGCGCAGGGGGTCTTCGGCGAAGGCTTCAGAAACATGGCGGAGTTTTCGCTGTTCAAGGTCGCTGTGACCGTGAAATGGATCGACCAACGCGCCATCTTCGGTTTCTGCCATGGCATTGATGGTCAGGTCCCGGCGCTTCAGATCCTGTTCCAGGGTGACATCCGGAGCGCTGTATACGGTAAACCCATGGTAGCCCCGCCCCTGCTTGCGTTCGGTGCGGGCCAGGGCGTATTCCTCACCGGTTTTCGGATGCAGGAATACCGGAAAATCGGCCCCTACCTGTTTGAAACCCTTCGCTCGCATTTCATCTGGTGTGCTGCCGACCACCACCCAGTCACGGTCTTTTACCTCAAGGCCGAGCAGTTTGTCCCGAACGGCGCCGCCTACCAGATAGGTTTGCATGGAGCTGGGGTTTCCTTTGGTGTGTGGGTGCAGATCGGTAGATTATCCGGCCACAGTCTGCCGTAGGCAAACCCCAACTGTGACTTTGAGCGGCAAGGACGCGGTGAGGCACAAAAAAAGCCCGGCTTGCGGGGCAGGCCGGGCTCTGGAACTACGGCGATATCAGAAGGAGGTGCCAAGCTCGATCGCGGCACCCACATCAGCGCTGCTGTACAGGGCGCCAATATCCAGACGCGCGCCGAGAACGTTCAGTCCCAGACCAGCGGTGAATTGGGTATCTTCTTCAATACCGTCGTTGTCGCTGTTGCTGGCCAGGTTGTGGCGGATACCGGCGCGCAGCTGGGCGTAGCGCCAGGCGTCGAATTCGGCACCGACCGCCAGCCATTGGGTATCGTCTTCAAAGCCGAAGGCTTTTTTCTTGGTCAGGTCCAGTTCGGCGGTGACCACGTGGTAGTCGCTCTTGTGGGCGATGGCGGCGGTAACCATGGGGTTGAGTTCGAGGGTGCGTTTCTCTTCGCCAAGTAGCGGGCGTGCCTGTGCGGAGTCCAGCTCCATCGGAATCAGGTTTTTGACCACCACACCGGCATTCCACTCGCGGTTCTCACCGAAGGCATAGGCGGCACCGATGTCCAGGTTGAAGCCGCTTTTGTCAGTTTCGAATTCGTCACTATCGAAGTCATCGTCTTCAAAACCTGAGACGGTTTCGGTGTATTGGAAAGTGCGAAGTTCGACGTATTTGGGGGTTATGCCTAGCTGAAACTGCTCGCCGTTGCTGAGCTCGAAGGATCTGGCAAAACTCAAACCAACCTCTGCAACTGCAGAGGCAAGGATACTGCCTCTGGATTCCAGTTCGTCGGTAATGCCAGGTGTCAGTATTCCGGCTTCGACAGCTGCCAATCGGGCATCATCGTTTTCGCTGTACTCGCCTCGGACTGTTGCTGTCAGGTTGCCGTTCGCCATAACTCCAACCGACAAGCTAGGCCCGGGAAGAGCCACGGCCAATCCGAGACCGGCATTCACTCGGACAGTATCACGGTCGAAATTCTGAAGCTGCTCTCGCAGCTTTCCTGCATTATCCTGGGCGGATCCCTGGTCCAGGCTGTTGATGGATTGCTCGAGTTCATCAATTGTGTCCTGAATATCATCAATCTGATCAACAACTTCTTCTTCATCCGCAAATCGTGCATTGACCGAAGGCAGCATCAGGCCGAAATCATCCGCCCAGTCGTGCTGTGGCGCCGCCATCATGGGCGCCGCCATCATGGCCGGGTTTGCCAAGGGGGCAGCAGAGGGATGTGCTACGGCGACGCCGGTTCCACCCATGGCGAACGAGCGGGCCGAAATGGGAGCCTGCGGGCTCGCAAGGGCAGAGGTGGTGGCAATGGAAAGGCTGATGGCCAGGGACAATTTGCAAAGGCGGTTTGTTTTCATGAACAGTCCTGAGTTGTTTTTTGCAGGGACAAACTATTAAGTTCCTGAAAGGTTAGATGAGTTTTTCGCGAGACTCAGCCCACAAACGGTAACGGTTTGTTCCCGAACTGTAAACAGAGGCATACATTTGCCGCTTTCCCATGGGGGAAAGATCGTTGGTTTTGAAAAAAAGCAAGTAACATCATTGGGTTGCTGATGTTGGCGTGATTTTTTCATGGATGCTGCAAAAGTGTTCTCTGGAGACAAGATAATGACACTGCGATGGACTCTCGTGCCTGTTCTGGTTTTTACATTGGCAGCCTGCGCGCCGGTGGGCAGCTATCAGAACAGCTCGCAGGATACCCGTACCGAATTTGAACCCATCACCGTTCGGGTCAGTGGTTTTGGCACCTACCAGGATGTCCGTGAAGACCGCGTAAATCCTCGAAAGCGGTTGATGGCCCGGCGTGCTTCGCAACTGGATGCCTATCGGAACCTGGCTGAGCGGGTATACGGTACGGTGATTTACGGCAGCTCCACGGTGAATGATTTTGTCGTTAACAATGACAACTTCCGCACCTATGTAGACAGTTATATACGCGGTGCGCGGATGGTGGCGGTGAACGAGCACAGCGACGGTGTGATTGAGACAGTGATGGAGCTCAAGCTGGAACCAAGGTTTCGCGAGTGCGTTTCACGGGTGGTGGATGATCAAGTTCGGGATCAATGTATGATCCCCATGCCGCGCCAGAACGACCGGGTTGGGGATGTGGAAACCCGGCGCACCCAATCACTCTATTATCTGGATTAATCCGCTAATGCCCTGGCGGAAGGCGGGAGAAGTATGAAAGCCATTGTCCTATTGTTGCTGTGGGTCTGCTCGGGCGTGGTCAGTGCTGCCGTACTTGAGGGGGTGGGCCATGCCAATATTCGGGAGAACAATCTGGACCAGGCCCGCGCCGAGGCCCGGCAGGCGGCCATGCGTGATCTCGCTTTGCAGTACGAAGCCAGCGTAAGCACCCAGGATACCCTTGAAAACGGTGAGCTGACACAGTCCCGAACCCGGCTTTCGGCCACCGCCCAGTTACGTAACGCCACCATCGTGGATGAATACCGTAGCGGCAACCTTTTGCGGGTGGTGGTGCGGGCCGAGATGGCGGATGCTTCCGGTACCGAAAGCTGTAAGGCCGGGGAAGCCTCCGGGCTGCGCAAGCGAGTTGCGGTGACAGGATTTCCGATTGTCCGGCCACAGCAGGGAGGTAACCCGGGGCTTGATGATGCCGGCGAGAAACTGCCGCAGGCACTGATTGCCCGCCTGCAGTCTCAGGGCAGAATGCAGGTGTTGGGCTCTACCTCGTTGCAACTTTTCAGCGATTTGCCAGACGCCCCGACCTCGCGCCAGAATCTGGCGGCGAATCATCTGACCAATGTGGTCCAACTGGCCCGGGAGCTCGGCGCGCAGTTTGTGGTGTCTGGCGTCATCAGGGATATCGGTGTGGCTGATCCTAATGCCTGGGGCAGTTCCATCGTGAACCGAATGCAGCGGGGGATCGGGCTGGTGGATACCAGTCGCCGGTTTGAAGCAGAAGTGATGGTGTTCGATGGCTTCAGCGGTTCCCCGGTGTTTCGTCAGCGCTTTGAAACCTCTGCTCGTTGGGATCCGAAAGGCGCAGGCACTGGTGGCTTTGCTTCGGCCGGCTTTGAAAAATCGGAGTGGGGGCAGGCGGTGTCTGGCGTGATTGATGACATGGCGATAGCCGTTAACAATGCGCTGTCGTGCCAACCGTTCATGGCCCGAGTGACCCGTGTTGAGAGCAACCGTGTGACCCTGGCTTCCGGCGCGACGGCCGGGTTACGGCCAGGCGACGAGCTCAATATCTACCGCAGTCAGCGTTATTTCGACTCACTGGATGGTACACCGGAGCTGACGGATGCGAAGGTGTCCATTACCCTCGATAACGTCCACCCGGATTTCAGCACCGGTCGCCTGCCGGTGACCGGTGGCCAGGTAAATATCCAGAGAGACGATATGGCGATAATCTGGTGAGATCAGGCGGCCTCGGCCGCCGCGATGTCCCGGATCTTCCCGACCATAGCCCGCAGGCCGTTACCCCGTGTCGGGGAGATATGGCGGAACAGGTCCAGTTGTTCAAACAGTTCATCGATGTCGGTGGCCAACAACTCTCGCGGTGTCTTGCCGTTCAGGGCTACCAGAATAATGGCCGCCAGGCCGCGCACGATGATGGCGTCTGAGTCGATCAGCAGGAACAGTTTTCCGCTGTCCTCATCGTGATGGTGAACCAGCCACACCTGGCTCTGGCAGCCATGCACGTAATTCTCTTCTGTCCGCTCGTCATCCGGGAACGCCGGCAACTGTTTGCCGAGGTCTACGATGTAGGCGTAGCGCTCTTCCCAGTCGTCCAGAAACTCAAAGGCATCCAGAACGTCTTCCAGGGTGGTTTTGGTGCCCAGGGGGTTGTCGAGGAATTGTTCCTTGCTGGCGGTCATAGCATTCCCAGTTCGAGTTTGGCTTCGTCGGTGAGCATATCGTTGTTCCAGGGCGGATCAAAGGTGAGCTCTACCGTTACCTTGTCGACATTGGGGACATGCTCCACCTTGGTTTGCACATCGTTGGTGATGACCGGGCCCATGCCACAGCCCGCGGCGGTGAGGGTCATCCGGATATAAACGTGATTGCCGTGTTCAGTGCCGTTTTCGATCTTGCACTCATAGATCAGGCCCAGATCCACCACGTTGACCGGGATTTCCGGGTCGTAGCAGTTGCGCAGGGCTTCCCACACCTGGTTTTCGTTGATGGTGCCGTCTTCCGGGGTGTCAAAGCTGCTTTCCAGGGGCTGTTTGCCCAGGGCGTCTGCGTCGTGGCCTTCAATACGGGCGAGGTTGCCGTTCACCGCGACGGTAAAGGTGCCACCGAGGGACTGAGTGATGGTCACGAAGGTGTCCGACGGAATCATGATTTCCGTACCGGAAGGCACCAGCCGGGCTTCCACTTCGCGCTTGGTTAGAACAACTTCCCGTTCTTGCATGCTCTGTAAGACCTCTGTTTATGCCACCGTAAAACTCTCGCCACAACCACACTCCGCTGTCGCATTGGGGTTGCGGAAGCGGAACAGGGAATTAACGCCCTCAGTAACAAAATCGATTTCAATACCATTCACCAGTGGCAGGTGTTCCTGCTTTACGAACACATCCACACCGTCGATGGTAAAAATACGGTCATCGGATTCCGGGGTTTCTACCCACTGGGTTTCATACTTGAAGCCGGAGCAGCCACTCTTTTTGATGGCCAGGCGAATGCCTTTGGCTTCCGGCTTCTTGTTCAGTTGTTTGCGAACGTGTTTGACCGCCGTCGGAGTCATGGTCACGTTCACATCATTTGGGGTGAAGACTTCGGCTGACATGTTTCCACCTCCTCAGGCAAACAGGCGCTGGATCTTTTGCAGGCCGGTAAACAGTTTCTCGACCTCTTCCAGCGTATTGTAGAACGCAAATGAAGCCCGGGCTGTACCGGGTACTCCGTAGAAATCCATCAGTGGCATCGCGCAGTGGTGACCGGTGCGGATGGCAATGCCTTGCTGGTCCAGCAGGGTGCCGATGTCGCTTGGGTGCAGGCCGGCAATCTTGAAGGACATTACCGGTACTTTCTGCCTCGCGGTGCCGATAATCTCCATGCCCGGAACCGTCTCTACCAGCTCGTTGGCACGGATAAGCAGGGCATTTTCTGCCGCTTCCATGGCCTGGCGGTCCAGCCTGTCCAGGTAGTCTATCGCGGCCGCGAGGCCGACGGCTTCGGCAATTGCCGGGGTGCCAGCTTCAAACTTGTAGGGCAGAACGTTCCAAGTGGTGCGCTCGAACGACACCCGCTCAATCATCTCGCCTCCACCCTGGTAAGGAGGCATTTCTTCCAGCAGTTCTGCACGGCCATACAGCACACCGATGCCGGTAGGGCCGAACAGTTTGTGGGATGAAAACACGTAGAAATCGCAACCCAGCGCCTGCACATCCGGCTTGAAGTGGGGCACGGCCTGGGCGCCGTCAATCAGGGTGATCACGCCCTGTTTCTTCGCCTGTTCGATCAGTGGCGCCACCGGGTTTGCTGTGCCCAGCACGTTGGACACGTGGGTAAGGGCCAATACTCGCGTGCGCTCGTTCAGCAGGCTGTTGAATGAATCCAGGTCAAGCTCGCCCTCGGGGGTCACCTGCACAGGGACCACTTTGGCGCCAGTGCGCTCGGCGATCATCTGCCACGGCACGATGTTGGCGTGGTGTTCCATATGACTGACCAGGATCTCATCGCCGGCTTTCAGGCGCGGAGCCAGGCCATTGGCTACCAGATTAATGGCTTCGGTGGTGCCCCGGGTCCAGATGATCTCTTTGGTGCTGGGGGCGTTCAGGAAGTGCCGCACGATTTCCCGGGCACCTTCAAAAGCCGTTGTGGCGCGGTCTCCCAGGGTATGGGCGCCTCGGTGCACGTTCGAGTGCATTTCCCGGTAATAGCGATCCATGGCATCCAACACCGCCTGCGGCTTCTGGGCCGAAGCGCCGTTGTCCAGATACACCAGCGGCTTCCCGTTGATTTCCTGTGCCAGGATCGGGAAGTCTCGGCGGATGGCTTCTACATCAAACGCCGGGGAGTTGGTGTTCTTTACCACGGACAGGTCAGTCATGCCCTCAGGCCTCCTGAAAGGTTTGCTCAAAGAAATCGTTGAGCCGCGCCTGGGCAGTTTCGCGCACGGCTTCCACCGGAATCTGCTGCACCAGCTCGTTGATAAACGCCATAGTCAACAACACGTTGGCTTGCCGGCGGCCAATGCCGCGGGATACCAGATAGAACACCGAGGTTTCATCCAGCTGACCGATTGTGGCACCGTGTGCGCACTTGACGTCGTCCGCATAGATCTCCAGTTCCGGCTTTGTATCGATCTCTGCACCGTTAGACAACAGCAGGTTTTTGTTGTTCATATCCGCGTTGGACTTCTGGGCGTCCTGGTGGATATGAATCCGGCCGTTAAAGATGGCGTGGGATTGGTCCGCAGCAATGTTGCGATAGGTCTCTTCGCTGTTGCAGTGGGCGGCCACGTGGTCGATGGAGGTGTGGTTGTCGTAATGCTGTTTGCCTTGGGTAACCACCACACCGTTAAGCTTGGTTTCGGCCCCTTCACCTTCCAGGCGAACCTGCAGGTCGTGCCGACGCAACGGGCCGCCGAAGCCCACGCAGTGGCTTTCGAAACGGGAGCTGCGCTGCTGCAGAACACCGGTGGCGCCAATGTGCTGAACGTTCTCGCCTTCCATGTTCAGGCGAATGCTGGTGATGTTGGCGCCATCAGCCAGGTTGAATTCGGTAACGGTGTTAACCAGGGCACTTGCGTCACCACTGGAAATGTATTCCTCCACCAGCGTCATCTGGCTGTTGGCACCGGCTTCCACGTATATGCGCGGATAGGCCGAACCACTGGCATCGGCAGTGGTTTCGTGGATCACAAACAGCGGCTGGTCGAGCACGGCACCTGGCGCCAGGCGAATAAACAGGCCGTCCTCAAAGCGGGCGCCGTTCACGCGGGCGAACTGTGCCTGATCGTGGTCCAGCGTGCTGCCCAGTTGCAGTGACACCGCCTTGGCATCGTCTTCATCCAGGTCACTGAAGCTCTGGATGATAATGCCGTTCAGGTCTGGGTATTCACTGGCTTCCGGGATCATCACACCGTTGTTGAAAACAACCTTGTAACCCGGCACCGCCAGGCTGTTGCCGCCTTTGCCTTCAGCGGGCAAGGAGATGGCCATATCGTCGGCCAGCTTCAGGTACTTGCTTGAATACTTCCAGTTCTCGGTTTTTCGGGTCGGCAGTGGCATGTCCACCAGTGCGCTGGCCCGTTGTTTACGCAGCGCCAGCAACGGCTCCGGCAAAGATTGCCCGGCCGGGTGCAGGAAGGCGCTGGAAAGCGTGGGTACTGATTTCATTCCGCGACCTCCTGATCAGTTGCTGGTGTCTTCGTCTTTGATGCCCAGCCAGCCGTAACCTTTCTCTTCCAGTTCCAGGGCCAGCTCACGGCCGCCGGACTTGATGATCTTGCCGCCGGCCAGCACGTGCACGTAGTCGGGCACAATGTGGTTCAGCAGGCGCTGGTAGTGGGTCACCATCAAAATGGCGCGATCTTCGGAGCGCAGGGCGTTAACACCATCGGACACCACTTTCAGGGCGTCGATGTCCAGGCCGGAGTCGGTTTCGTCCAGAATGGCCAGTTTCGGCTGGAGCAGCAGCGCCTGCATGATTTCGTTGCGCTTTTTCTCGCCGCCGGAGAAGCCTTCGTTGACGCCACGCTTGAGGAACGCCGGGTCCAGGTCTACCTGTTTGGAGACTTCCTTGGCCAGTTTCATGAATTCCGCGGCGTTCATTTCTTCTTCACCCCGGTGCTTGCGCATGGCGTTCACGGCGGTGCGCAGGAACTGAAGGTTGCTGACGCCGGGGATTTCCACCGGGTACTGGAACGCCAGGAAGATGCCTTCGCGGGCGCGTTCTTCGGTTTCCAGGTCCAGCAGGTTGTCGCCATTGAGGGTGACTTCGCCGCTGGTGACTTCAAATGCGTCGTTGCCTGCCAGAACCTGTGACAGGGTACTCTTACCGGAACCGTTCGGGCCCATGATGGCGTGAACTTCCCCGGCTTTGATCTCCAGGTTGATGCCCTTGAGGATTTCTTTGCCCTCAACGGAGGCGTGCAGGTTTTTGATGCTCAGCATTTGTACGCTTCTCTCTATTAACCGTCTGAATTCTTTGTCCGCCCCAAATTCTGGGGGAGTCAGCCATCAGGGTGTCCCTTCCGGGATACGCTGTGAATACGTCCCTGTACGCTCGACAAAATCATCCCTGATTTTGACGATCCCGGAAGGGACACCCTGACGGCTTCCGTGATACTTGTGTGTATGCCGTCTCGTTAACCAACGGAGCCTTCAAGGCTGACTTCCAGAAGCTTGCCGGCTTCCACGGCGAACTCCATCGGCAACTCCTTGAACACTTCCTTACAGAAGCCGTTCACGATCATGGACACTGCCTGCTCCGGGTCGATACCGCGCTGACGGCACAGGAACATCTGCTCGTCGCTGACCTTGGAGGTGGTGGCTTCGTGCTCCACGATGGCCGATTTGTTCTTGCTTTCGATGTACGGGAAGGTGTGGGCGCCGCAGCGGTCGCCGATCAGCAGCGAGTCACACTGGGTAAAGTTGCGTGCGCCTTCTGCACCTGGACCAAACTTCACCAGGCCGCGGTAGGCGTTGGAGCTGCGGCCGGCGGAGATGCCCTTGGAGATGATGGTGCTCTTGGTGTTCTTGCCAAGGTGAATCATCTTGGTGCCGGTGTCGGCCTGCTGGTAGTTGTGGGTGAGGGCGACGGAGTAGAACTCGCCTACGCTGTTCTCACCACGCAGTACGCAGCTCGGGTATTTCCAGGTGATGGCGGAGCCGGTTTCTACCTGGGTCCAGGAGATCTTGGAGTTTTTGCCGATGCAGGCGCCGCGCTTGGTGACGAAGTTGTAGATGCCACCTTTGCCGTTTTCGTCGCCCGGATACCAGTTCTGTACGGTGGAGTATTTAATCTGGGCGTCGTCCAGGGCGACCAGTTCTACCACCGCTGCGTGCAGCTGGTTTTCGTCCCTCATCGGAGCGGTGCAGCCTTCGAGGTAGCTTACGTAGCTGCCTTCTTCGGCGATGATCAGGGTACGTTCGAACTGGCCGGTGTTGGCGGCGTTAATCCGGAAGTAGGTGGACAGTTCCATGGGGCAGCGGACGCCCTTCGGGATGTATACGAAGGAGCCATCGGAGAACACTGCGGAGTTGAGGGCGGCGAAGTAGTTATCGCCGGCCGGGACCACGCTGCCCAGGTATTTTTTCACCAGTTCCGGATACTTCTGTACCGCTTCTGAGATGGGGCAGAAGATCACGCCGGCTTTTTCCAGCGGTTCTTTGAAGGTGGTGGCCACAGAAACGGAATCGAAAACGGCATCAACCGCAACGCCGGCCAGCTTGGCCCGTTCGTGCAGGGGGATGCCCAGTTTTTCGTAGGTGCGCAGCAGCTCCGGATCAACGTCGTCCAGGCTCTGGGGCATGTCTTCTTTTTTCTTGGGCGCCGAATAATAGGAGATGGAATCGTAGTCCACTTTCGGGAAATCCACGTGGGCCCATTCCGGCTCGTCCATTTCCAGCCAGCGACGATAGGCTTTCAGGCGCCATTCGAGCATGAATTCCGGTTCCTGTTTGATTTCAGACAGGCGGCGGATTACATCTTCATTGAGGCCGGGTTCGAAGGTGTCGGATTCAATTTCAGTAACGAATCCGTGCTCGTATTCCCGTTTGATCAGCTCTTTCACCTCGTTGTCGGTGGTCGCCATGATCGTCGCTCCGTAATTCTCTCATCTGGGGCTTGGTGCCTGAGTGGCGGGTGGGGCTTTGTTGGCTGGCCCGCTTTCCCGTTGTTTCTGGCGAGTGATTATACAATACCAGAGTAATTTAGTCAGGTATTAAATCGGTCGATTAGGGATTATACCTTAATCGGCCCTCAGGGCACTAAGGGCCGACCGAAGGCGGGAGGTCAGCTGTGGGCAGGCAGGATGCGGGTCAGGTAGCTGAACTGTAGGGATTCCGGCAAGCCTTTGGGCCTGGGGATACGCACAAAGTGGCCGCTGCCCGGTGCGTATTCCATGGTTTCGCCGTGGCGGTTTTCCATGGTGTTGACGCTGAAGCGCAGGTTGCCGGATGGGGTGATGAGTTCGAGTTGGTCGCCGGGGGCGAATTTGTTTTTGACGTCGATGGTGAGCCATCGGTCATCCGCATCGGTAATGGTGCCTACTACCTGCTGGGTGCCGAGGTGGGAGGAGCCCTGTTCGTAGGTCTGGTATTCCTGGGGTACGTGGCGGCGGAGGAAGCCTTCGGTGTAGCCGCGGTTCGAGAGGGCTTCGAGTTCGTTCATCATGTGCATGTCGAAAGGTTTGCCGGCGAGGGCGTCGTTGATGGCCTGGCGGTAGACCTGGGTGGTGCGGGCCACGTAGTAGGTGCTTTTGGTTCGGCCTTCGATTTTCAGGGAGTGGACGCCCATGTTGACCAGTTCGGCGACGTGCTGGACGGCGCGGAGGTCTTTGGAGTTCATGATGTAGGTGCCGTGCTCATCCTCGTAGGCGGGAATGAAGCCGCCCGGGCGGTTGGGCTCTTCCAGCAAGATTTCTTTGGGCTCGAAGGTCTCCACCGCGTCCGCGGAGGTGGCAATCAGGTCGCCGGTCTGGTCGTGGCTGTGCTGCACCGGTTTGTAGTTCCAGCGGCAGGCGTTGGTGCAGGCGCCCTGGTTGGCGTCGCGGTGGTTCATGTAGCCGGACAGCAGGCAGCGGCCGGAGTAGGCCATGCATAAAGCACCGTGCACGAACACTTCCAGTTCCATCCCGGGGACTTTTTCGCGGATTTCCCGGATTTCGTTCAGGGCCAGTTCCCGGGAAAGGATGACCCGGTTGATGCCCTGGCGGCGCCAGAATTCGACGGTGGCCCAGTTGACGGCGTTGGCCTGGACTGAAAGATGGATCGGTTGGTCCGGCCAGTGTTCCCGCACCAGCATGATCAGGCCCGGGTCAGACATGATCAGGGCGTCGGGCTTATGCTCCAGCACTGGCGCCAGGTCTCGCAGGTAGCTGCGTACCTTGTCGTTGTGGGGGGCAATGTTGGAGACCAGATAGAACTGTTTGCCAAGTTCGTGAGCCCGTTCAATGCCAGCGCCAAGGGCTGCAATGTCTTTGAAACTGTTGTTCCTTACTCTCAGCGAGTACCGTGGTTGGCCGGCATAGACGGCATCGGCGCCGTACGCGAAAGCGGTTTCAAGGTGTTCGGGGGTGCCGGCAGGCGCGAGCAGTTCCGGGGTGGTCATGGGGGCTCCGGGTGGTTCTGGTAATCAGTGGTTGCAGGAAGGGCATCATGAAAAATGTGGATTTTGCCCTAAACTGAGTGCATCGCCATTGATCTTGCTCAAAAGTCGTATTGATTGATCTCGGCTAACATGTGTACGCTGACAAACTTTCACAGTGGATTAAAACAGAATGGCAGGGGGAATTGGCATGGCATCGGAGCCTCTGGGGCCTGAGGTTTCAAAGCGTTCACTGAGTAATCGGGTCAGTGTGCTGATCCGGCTTCAGTTGGCGCGTGGCAAGGTGGGTGTGGAGGCGGTGGCAGGGCAGCTGAACATGAGTCGCTACACGTTGCACAAGAAGCTGCGGCAAGAGGGGCTGACGTTTGCGTCGCTGCTGGAGCAGGTGCGCCGTGAGCAGGCCATCACCTACATGAAGGATAAGACCAAGCCGCTGGTGGAGATTGCCGAACAGCTTGGTTTTTCGGAACTCAGCGCATTCAGCCGGGCGTTCAAGCGCTGGATGGGCACTCCGCCGGCTGAATATCGCTCGCTCAGGCTGTCCTGATCAGACTTTCTTGAAGATCAGGGTGGCGTTGGTGCCGCCAAAGCCGAAGCTGTTGCTCATCACCAGGTCCAGGTTCTGGTTGTCCTGACGTTCCCGAACGATGGGGTAACCTTCGGCGCCTTCGTCCAGGTTCTGGATGTTGGCAGACGGGGCAATAAAACCTTCCCTTTGCATGATCAGGGTGTAAATGGCTTCGTGCACGCCAGCGGCACCCAAAGCATGGCCACACAGGGGTTTGGTGGAGCTCAGTGGCGGAATCTTGTCACCAAAGGTGTCCTTCAGGGCTTTCAGCTCGGTGATGTCACCGGCCGGGGTGCTGGTACCGTGGGTGTTGATGTATTTGATCTCACCGCCAGCCTGCGCCATGGCCTGCTTCATGCAGCGAACCGCACCTTCACCGCTCGGGGCGACCATATCGGCGCCGTCTGAGGTGGCGCCAAAGCCGACCAGTTCGGCCAGGATGGTGGCGCCGCGGGCTTCTGCGTGCTCCAGGGATTCCAGTACCAAAGCACCTCCACCGCCGGAAATAACAAAGCCGTCGCGGTCCGCATCGTAGGTGCGTGAGGCCAGTTCCGGTGTGTCGTTGTACTTGGTGGATAGCGCGCCCATGGCGTCGAACATCAGGCTCAGAGTCCAGTGAATGTCCTCACCACCACCAGCCAGCATGACTTCCTGACGGCCCAGGGCGATCTGATCTGCCGCGTGGCCAATGCAGTGGGCACTGGTGGCGCAGGCAGAGGTGATGCCGTAGTTGATGCCGGTAATACCGAACGCGGTAGTAATGGAGGCGTTGATCGCGCTACCCATGGTGCGGGGCACCCGATAAGGGCCAACCCGGCGAATGCCTTTGTCGCGATGGGTGTCGATGGCGTCCAGAAGCTCCACGGTGGAGGCGCCGCCAGTACCAAATACCGCACCGGTGCTGTTGGCACGAACCTGTTCGTCGGTCAGGCCTGCCTGTTCGATGGCTTCTTTTGCTGACAGGTAGCAGTAGCCAGCCGCCGGCGACATGAAGCGCCAGATCTTGCGGTCGATCAGTTCCGACAGGTTCAGGTCGATCTTGCCCGCAACGTGGCTGCGCAAGCCGTTGTCTCTGGCCTCTTCGCTGAAGGCGATGCCGGAGCGGGATTCCCGAAGGGACTGGGCTACTTCTTTCTGGTTGGTTCCGAGGCTGGAGACAATCCCCATGCCGGTTACAACAACGCGACGCATCGTGCTAACTCCTAAAAGTCATCAGTAGATGTGAACAGGCCAACCCGAAGGTCTTTGGCGGTGTAGATTTCCCGGCCGTCGACTTCCATACGGGCATCCGCAATTGCCATGGTCAGCTTACGGCGGATGAGGCGTTTGATGTCCAGGCGGTAAGTAACCTTTTTGTTGGTCGGCAACACCTGGCCAAAGAATTTCACTTCGCCGGCACCCAGGGCGCGGCCTTTGCCTTCGCCACCAGTCCAGGCCAGAAAGAAACCCACCAGCTGCCACATGGCATCCAGGCCCAGGCAGCCGGGCATCACCGGGTCGCCCTGAAAATGCACTTTGAAGAACCAGAGGTCCGGGTTGATGTCCAGTTCGGCCACCAGGCTGCCTTTGCCGAATTCACCGTCGTCCGCCGCTATGTGGGTAATGCGGTCTACCATCAGCATTTCATCGATGGGCAGGCGCATGTCGCCCGGGAACAATTCGCCGTGACCACAGCGGATCAGGTCTTCTTTGTCAAAGTGATCAGGATACATATTGCCTGTGTCTCTGTTGCAGAATCATTTCTTCTACTTTAGCGCTTATCGCCAGAAGAGCTATTGACCTTTAGTGGATGATAGCCGGCGTGAAGTTCCTCTTGGTTTGGAAATAGTTCGCAGAAATCCTGTTTTGATGGTCATCAAGGTGCTCGCACGGGAGGCTTGCTACTTTGGTCGCGCCTATGGGTTTTGAATCTCTCTACCCCTCTCGGCCATCGGCTCTGGGGCTGGCCAGTACACCGGTGTAGCGAACCAGGAAGATAGTGTAGGCGATCACCCACAGCGCGGTGCTGGTGCCGATGCCGGGGTGCCAGGGAATGACATCAAATGCGGTGATAACTCGAATAACCGCCGCCAGTTGCACCGCCACAAAAGCCAGAACCATGCCTTTGGGTAAAATCAGTGGGCGGCCGGTGTGACCCAGGGAGACCCGGGCGATCACGCCCAGAATCAGGCAGCCAACGGCGCCGGTACCCGCGGCGTGGGTCCAGGCATTGCTTGGCCAGCCTGCCAGCAAAGAACCGGCGAGTAACAGCAAGGCCACCGGTACCCAGAGAATGGACAGGTGCAGTATCCACAACAAGGGTTCACTGCGCACCAGCCAGCCTTTCCAGTTTGCCAGGCGAACCAGCATCAGCACGGCAGCCACCACCGCCAGTATGGCGGTTACCGTTTGCCACCCGGTAACCAGCGAAACCATCAACAGGATCATGGAGAACACCGCCGCCATATCCAGGGCCGGAATCATTTTGACGGCCTCGGCGTTGCCTCCTCTCTGGCGCAGCCAGCCGGCGGAAAAGGCTGGTGTGATGCGCCCGCCAATGATGCTGATCAGGGCCATGGCCATGATCAGTGCGCCATAGCTGAAGGCCATATCCAGCCGGGTTACGAAGCCGATCTGCATCAGCCAGAGCAGCCCCAGCACCACCAGAATCATCACCTGCCGTTTCTGCCGGGCTTTCCATACGCGCCAGCCGGCGTCGATCATCACCAGTGGCAGGAAGGCGAGGTTAACGCCCTGTACCAGCCACTCCGGCAGGTTGCCGCCAAAGGCCAGGAGCAGGCGGCCAGCCAGCCAGACGCCCCAAAGCCCTGCCAGAAGCGCTCCGTGGGTTCGGTCGGTTTGGGTCCAGACACACACGGCGGTCAGCAAGAAGCCAGCAATGGCAGCAGACAGGAAACCGAACAGCATTTCATGCTGATGCCAGAACAGGCCCGGCATGGCCAGGGGCAGTCGTACCGTACCGGTCACTTCCAGCACCCAAAGGGGGATGGCGACAATAGCCAGTACAGTCATGGACAGGAAAAAAATCCGGAACGGGTAACTGAAGAGCTGGCTGACGCTGGCTGAGGCGCGCTCAGGAGAGGCTGGAATGGACTGCATAACTAATCTCCCAAATACATGTATATGCAGTATATGTTAAAGGTGATGGGATCGAGAAACCATACCTGCTTGGGGGTATTTTGCGTACAATGCGAGCATCATTTTGATTAGGAAAGGAATGTTCTATGAGTGCCTACGTATTGCTGAAGATGCTGCATATGGCCACCGCCTACCTGACGATTCTCCTGTTTGCTCTGAGGTTGGTCCTTGATGCGGCGGGTCGACCGGGCTGGCGGCAAACCCCGATGCGGTTTATTCCCCACATCAACGACACCATTTTGCTGGTGTCTGCCATCTCCCTGTTGTTTGTGGTCGGTTACATCCACGCCATGCCGGGCTGGCTGATTGCCAAGATCGTGCTGCTGATTGGTTACATTATTGCCGGGGTGTTTGCTCTGAAAACCACCGTGGCCAAACCGGTGCGGATTGTCGCTTCTATCCTGGCCCTGGCCCAGGTGCTCGCGATTCTTCACCTGGCCATGGCCAAACCGTTCTTTGGCTAAAACGCCTATTTCCTCTCGCTGATCTGCCTGGTCAGCTCCTGGAGCTGTTGTTGGACAGCCTGGAGCTGGCGGGCGATTTCGTCTCGCTCGTCGTGGGCTTTCTCGGCTTCCTTGGCGTTCTGCTCTTCGCCCATCACTTCCAGTATTGCCCCGATCATCATGTTCAGAAACACAAACGCCGTCAGGAAGATGAAGGTGAGGTAGTAGATCCAGCTTAGCGGGTAGACCTCCATGGTGTCGTACATCACGTCAGTCCAGTCTTCAAATGTGGCTACCCGGAACAGGGTGAGCATGGCGATGGAGACATCTCCCCACAGGAACTCGTCAATATCGGCAAAGAACATGGAGCCCATGGCCGCGTAGATGTAAAAGATGATGAACATTAGCAGGGCGATGTAGCCCATGCGGGGAATGGCTTTGAGTAGAGAGTTGATCAAAAAACGCAGCTCAGGCACCACTGACACCAGTCGCAGCACCCGGAACACTCGCAACAGGCGGCCGAGCAGCACCGCTTCGGCGTTATCCAGCGGAATCAGGCTGCCGATCACCACCAGGGTGTCAAACAGGTTCCAGCCATCGAACAGGAAGCGTTTCTTGTTCTGACAGACGCCAAAACGGAACAGGATCTCCACCAGGAAGAACAGAGTGATGGCGTTGTCCAGAACGCTCAGGCTTCGCTCTACCAGTGGTGGGACATCGTAGGTTTTGGCACCAATGGTCAAGGCCGACAGAATGATGATGGCAATAACCGCGCCCTGAAAGAGTTTGCTGGACTCAATGCGGCGCAGTTGCTCAAAACCGGAAACAGGGCTTAGTTCGGACGACATGGCAAACAAAGGCTCCAGAAAATTCGCGAGGAGCCGGATTCTAAAGCGCTAAGAGGGTATTGGGTAGCCTGAATGTTGATCAGCATTGGCCTGTGAGAGATGCATGCATTTTATAAACAGTGCTTATTTCACATGATCAGAATTATTCATTCGTGCTATGAGGAAAGGGTTTCCATAATCAGGTGACTCACAACAAATACAAGAGAGTGACTTCCCATGGCAGAAAGACCTGAGTTAGCCGGCTGGCGCTGGGGCCCGTTTACCTTCCGCGTGCCGTTCTACCACACCCGGTTATGCTGGTCGGAGTTTCTGCAGGGGCTCTTTGTCTCTGCGGCGACCGGCCTGGCTTTGATACCGGTGATGACAGCCTTCTTCGGTTTGAGTTTTGAGGAGGCTGTCGCGCTTTCCATGATTCATGCCTCACTGATTGCCTCTGCGGTGATTGTTTTCGGCGAACCCTACGCGGGGGGCTGGATAACGCCGGCGCTGCCGCTGATCCTGGCGTTTGTGATTGGCGGTTACGACGACCCCTCCAGCCGGTTTCAGGCCATGACTGCCCTGAGTCTGGTGTTTGCCTCCCTGGTTCTGATGCTGGGCATTACCGGGTTGGGGCGGCGATTCATTATCTGGTTGCCGGATACCCTGAAAGCCGGGATTATCCTGGGTGCCTCCATTGCCGCACTCAAGCGGGTGTTCGTGGATGATGCCGAGCGTTTCCTGCTGGAGCAGCCAATTGCCACTGGGTTGGCCTGCGCCATCTGTCTGATTTTCACTTTCTCAGTGCCTATGCAAAAGCTCAAGGCTCGAAGCCGGTTCTTCTTCATCCTGGGTGCGCTGGGGCTGTTGCCGGGCTTTCTGGCAGCCGCGATTATCGGGCCGCTGGTGGGTGAGGTGAGCTTTGATATCCAATGGGGCTTTGTGGTGCCGCCGTTGGGAGAGGCGTTGGCCAAGGCATCGCCACTGGTCAATGGCTGGCCGTCACGAGAGATGATCATCCAGAGTATTCCGCTGGCCCTGATTGCCTATATCATCCTGTTCGGTGACCTGGTCACCGGTAACGAAGTGCTGCGGGAAGGCCTGAAAGTCCGCAAGGACGAGCACATCGACATCAACCTCAACCGTACCCACTTTTCCCTGTCCATCCGCAACGCCATCATGGGCATTGTGGCGCCGTTCTTCCCCACTCAGGGCGCTGTGTGGACCGGCGTGCACGTTATCGTGGTCCAACGCTGGAAGCAGGGGCCCAAGTCCATGAACAGCCTGCACAGTGGGCTGGCATCTTATTACCTGATGGGCCTGCCATTCATTTACTTCCTGTTGCCATTACTGACTGGGCTCAAGCCCCTGCTGGGCGTGGCGTTGTCCCTGACTCTGGTGCTCACCGGCTTTGCCTGTGCCTACATCGCCATGTCGATACCCCGGGATAATGCATCACGGGGCACTGTGGTGCTGATTGGCGCGGCGCTGGCGTTCTTTGAACCCTGGCAAGGCTTGTTGCTGGGGGTTGTGGCGACGCTCGCCCTGGTGGGCTGGGACAGAAGCCCCGATCCAATTCCTCACGATGAGTAAGTGCCGGTCATTCTGGGCAACAGGTGGTTAAGCCACCTGTTGCAGAATAATCTGCCACTCTTCATCACTGACCGGCATCACCGACAGCCTGCTGCCCTTTTTGACCAGCGGCAGGTTGTCCAGTCCCGGCAGTGATTTCAGCTCATTAAGGGGGATCAGGCGCGGAAGTTTACGTTCAAAAGCCATATCCACTGCCTGCCAGAGGGGTTTCTCGGGCGTGCTTTTGCTGTCGTGGTAGGGCGATTCCGGGTCAAACTGACTAGGGTCTGGGTAAGCGCTCCGGGTGACGGTCACGATGCCGGCAATACCAATATGCTTGCAGCTTGAGTGATAGATAAACACCTCATCACCCTCCGCCATCTGTGCCATGAAATTGCGCGCCTGGTAGTTACGCACGCCGTCCCAAGGGATGCTGCCGCCGGACTTGGCGGCAAAGTCGTCAATACTGCACTCCGAAGGTTCGGTTTTTACCAGCCACTTGGCCATGGGTAAGGTCTCTCGTTGTCAGGGCTGTGGTGGCGGCTTCACCAGCGGTGCCTCCTGGTGCTGCCGGCTGAGTGGGTAGAACAGTTGCGGCGAGGCCAGTTCCGGCAGGTCTGTGCGTTCTTCATGGGCCGCCCACTCGGCCCTTTCAGCCTTGCGAATCGCATAGTGCATCCAGGCCAGGGCAGTGGCGACAATCATGAACATCAGCATGAAACTGCTTTGCCAGATGCCGGTCATGTCGTTCAGCACACCGAACGCCAGTGGCAACAGGAAGCCGCCGATCCCGCCAATCATACCGACCACACCGCCTACCGCGCCAACATGCATAGGGTAGTACACCGGGATGTGTTTATACACGGCTGCCTTGCCCAGGGACATAAAGAACCCGAGCACGAAGGTCAGCACCACGAACACCACAAGAGTGATTTCGAAACTGAAGCGGATGTCGCCCTCAATGCCGTGGATAACGTACTCCGTTGGCGGGTAGCTGAGCAGGAAGGTGCATATCACTGAGGCCGTGAAGGTCCAGTACATCACCCTGCGGGCGCCGTAGCGGTCAGATAGCCAGCCGCCGAGGATGCGGAACAGGGAGGCGGGCACCGTGTACATGGCAGCAATCATGCCGGCGGTCTGGATGTTTAGCCCATAAACCCCAATCAGGTAGTGGGGCAGCCAGAGCGCAAGCGCAACAAAGGCGCCAAACACAAAGAAGTAGTAGAGCGCGAAACGCCAGACCCTGAGCTCTCTCAGTGGTGCCATCTGCTCGGCAAAGGATTTTTGCTCGGCCTTGGCCCGTGCTTGGGCCAGCGGGTCCGTTTCTGCGAACACAATAAAAAACACCCCCATCAGCGCCAGTACCAGGGCGTAGATCTGGGCGGTTTTTTCCCAGCCGAAGGCAACCAGTAAAAAAGGCGCACCAAAATTGGTGACCGCCGACCCCACATTGCCCGCACCAAAAATACCCAGTGCCGTGCCCTGTCTGGCGGGCTCGAACCAGGCAGCGGTGTAGGCGAACCCCACGATAAACGCGCCGCCGGCCAGGCCAACGCCCAGGGCGCCAAGCAGCATCATGGGGTAGGTGGTGGCAAAGGTCAGCAGGTAAACACAGGCTGCCGTCGTCAGCATCAAGATGCCGAATACCCAGCGTCCACCGTAACGGTCTGTCCAGATGCCCAGAAACAGGCGGCTGATAGAGCCGGTCAGAATCGGTGTGGCCATCAACAGGCCAAGCTGGGTGTCGGTCAGGCCCAGCTCTTCGCTGATACGGATGCCGATGATGGAGAAGATGGTCCAGACCGCAAAGCAGAGGGTGAACGCAAAGGTGGATAAACCCAGCGCCCGGTACTGGTCTTCGGGTGTTGGAGTGGTGGTCATGGCCGCTCTCGAACGGTGTGAATGGCTTCAGGTAAACGATATCAAATATGTTGGTTTGGCTTCTGGTGCATTGGAGGTACCTCCTGCTGGGTGCAGTGGTGGTACGGGTTCCGGGGCTATAACGCGGAAGGGGATAGCTGCAGGATTTCTCTGGTGGGGTACCCGCAGAGCCTCTTGATGTACGTCAATTATGGGGCCCGCGCGCTGTGGGGTAATGCTGAGGAAAGTCAAAGTCCTGTCGGTTGCCGCCGGCAGCAAATGCCTCGGAGAACCCCATGAACATCATGATTGCCTACGATGGTTCCAGAAACGCCAGGCTGGCCCTGGCCCAGACCATCACCATGTTTCGCGCACTGTCGCCCAGGCTGACTCTGGTGGCGGTGGCAGAAAATCCCCGGGATATCACATCCAGTAACGAAGACCTGTTCCAGGAAGAGGTGAGTGAGCTCAAGGGCCACCTCAAGGAGGCGCTTGAAGTGTGCCAGAGCCAGGGCGTGGAAGCGGAGACCATGCTGCTGGATGGCGATGCCCGCAAGATGCTGCTGTTCGCAGCCGAGAAAAAAGTACGGCCCGACATGCTGGTACTGGCCCGCCACAGCCATGAGCCTGATGGCGGCTTTATCGCCCGTTCCCTGACCTATTTCGTGGACGAACTGGACTACATGACCTTCGGCAGCGTCAGCTCGTTTCTGGCCCGCCGTGTCCAGTGCCCGCTCCTGATTCTGCCCAGCCGCTGAAGTGGCTGGGTTTCTGTTTCCCTTGCTGTTAGCCCTGGAGGCTTAAAATGAAAGTCGCTGACGTATTCCGCGTCCGCAATCCGGAGATCAGGGCCCTGCACCTGACCTGGATTGCTTTCTTTATTACCTTTTATGTCTGGTTCAATATGGCGCCCCTGGCATCCAGTATGCTCAAAAGCGTCGACTGGTTGACCAAAGACGATCTACGCCTGTTCGCCATCTGTAACGTCGCGTTGACGATTCCTGCCCGAATCATCGTCGGCATGGCTCTGGATCGGTTTGGGCCACGCCGCGTGTTCTCGGTGCTGATGGTGTTGATGGCCATTCCCGCCCTGGTGTTTGCCTTCGGTAACACCATGGCCCAGCTGCTGATCAGCCGTCTGGTGCTGAGCTCCATCGGTGCCAGCTTTGTGGTGGGTATCCACATGACCGCCATGTGGTTCAAGCCCAAGGACATCGGCTTTGCCGAGGGCTTCTACGCCGGCTGGGGTAACTTCGGTTCCGCCGCAGCGGCTATGACTCTGCCAACCATCGCTATTACCATGTACGGTGGCGATGACGGCTGGCGTTGGGCGATTGCCCAGAGCGCCATCGTGATGGCCGGTTACGGTGTCTGGTACTGGTTCGCTATTACTGACGGCCCGGAAGGCACTGTGCACCGCAAGCCGCGCAAGGCGTCTGCCATGGAAGTGAGCAGCTGGGGTGACCTGGTCAAGCTCATCCTGTGGACCATCCCGCTGATTGGCGTGCTGGCCATCCTGGTCTGGCGCATCCAGAACCTGGGCTACCTGAGCCCCATGGGCGCTGCCATTTGCTACGCGGCGATTTTCCTGATTGTCTGCTACCAGATTATCCAGATTCTGCGGGTGAACATTCCAATCCTGAAAAAGGGTGTGCCGGAAGACGACAAGTACCCGTTCAGCAGTGTGGCTGCCCTGAACAGTACCTACTTCGCCAACTTTGGTGCCGAGCTGGCTGTGGTCTCCATGCTGCCGATGTTCTTCGAGGAAACCTGGAGCCTGAGTGCCACTGCGGCGGGTCTGATCGCGGCTTCCTTTGCCTTCGTTAACCTGCTGGCGCGCCCGATGGGTGGTCTGGTGTCTGACCGTATGGGCAATCGCCGGTTTGTCATGCTCAGCTATATGTTCGGTATTGGCCTGGGCTTTGCGCTGATGGGGCTGCTAAACTCCAACTGGCCGCTGATCATCGCCGTGGGAATCACCGTATTCACCTCGTTCTTCGTGCAGGGTGCAGAAGGTGCCACCTTCGGCATCATTCCGTCCATTAAGCGCCGGCTGACCGGGCAGATATCTGGTATGGCGGGGGCCTACGGTAACGTCGGGGCGGTGGTCTACCTCACCATCTTCACCTTCGTAACACCGTCTCAGTTCTTCTTCATTATCTCTGCCGGGGCGTTCATCAGCTGGGTGCTGTGTATCCTCTGGCTGAAGGAGCCTGAGAGCGCGTTTTCTGATGAGTACCATGTGTCTTCTGTGGATCTTCAGATTGAAGAGGAAGAGCGCCAGAGAGCGGCACTGCTTGGGGCAAAGTAACGCCTTAGAGCTGGAGCAAGCCAAGCCCGCCACGGAGCAATCCTGGCGGGCTTTTTTGTGCTTGTGATAAACGGATGGTCAGGGTTTTTCGAGCGACTCTGCATTTTGATCAACGGTTGGATGGACTGGATGTGGTGATGGTCTGCCATGGTTTCCAGAGGGCGGTGCGACTGCGCTGGTCGTGTGTTTTTGAGGTGTGTAGGGGTGGTGGGGGGCGGTTTTGCGATGCTGGAGGCGCTCGTCAGAGGCTTCAGGTGGGCGTTGTTGGTCCGGGTTCCAGCGCTTGACCGCAGGATGTCTGGGCACAAAAAAGCCGGCCCTTGTGGGGCCGGCAAGCAGAGGTCTAACGCGTTGGTTGGTGCAATTACGGGTTTTTGATGTAGGCGTTTTTGCGCAGGTAGAACCACCAGTTAACCACCAGGCATACGGCATAGAATACGGCAAAACCGTACATAGCAACTTCCGGAGTGCCTGCCTGAATTTCCTGTCCCATCACCCGTGGTGCGATGAAGGCGCCGTAAGCAGCCACTGCAGAGGTCCAGCCCAGTACCGGGCCTTTCTGCTGTTGATCGAAAATCACACCAATACTGCGGAACGTGGAGCCATTGCCAATGCCGCTGGCGGCGAACATCAGGATAAACAGCACCAGGAAAATCGGGAAGTAGGCGTTAGGGTCGGTTGAGTTGTATGCCAGCATCATCACGTAACCGGTGGCTACTGAGGCAACCACCATTACGACAGAGATGATCTGGGTGACAATGGAGCCGCCCATCTTGTCTGAAATCCAGCCACCTACGGGGCGAATCAAGGCACCCACAAACGGCCCCATCCAAGCCCATGTGAGGGCACTCGGAGCGTCAGGATTTGCCACTCGGGTAACGCTGCCATCCGCTGCCACTTCCATCATGTTGCCGAAGATAACGCTGATAGATAGCGGCAGGGCTGCAGAGAAGCCGATAAATGAGCCGAACGTCAGGATATACAGCACGGTCATAGACCAGGTGTGCTTGTTGCTGAAGATGGCAAACTGTTTCTGGATGTTGGGCTTGATATCACCAGGGATCAGTCGCAGCAAAACCAAGGTCAGGATAATTGTCAGTGGCAGTGCCACCCACATGTTCAGGATGCCTAATGCCCATACGCCGGCAAGGGAGGTCAGGAGGCCAACGCCATAAAGACCAAGGATCTTGCCGAAAGCGGATATCGGGTTGCCCGGGTTCGGCGTGATCACTTTCAGGTTATTCATGCCGAACCATCCAGCAAAGGCCAGTGGGATCAGGAAAACCAGCCAGATGAAGCCAGCGTTCTGGATCCAGGTGTCGGTACCCGCCTCAATCCGGCCAATCAGCGTGCCGCTTGGACTTTGCAGTTCCATGGGGGCGCCGGCAAGGGCGCCGAAAATGCCAACGGTCATCACCAGCGGAATCAGAATCTGCATGGTGGTCACGCCGAAGTTGCCAAGCCCGGCGTTCATGCCGAGGCCATAACCCTGCTTGCTCTTAGGGTAGAACGAGCTGATGTTGCTCATGGAGCAAGCAAAGTTACCACCACCAATACCGGACAGCAGTGCCAGTGCCTGGAACACAATGAAGGGTGTATCCGGGTTCATTAGTGCAATGCCGGTGCCCAATGCCGGGATCATGAGCAGGGCTGTGGTCAGGAATACGGTGTTGCGCCCCCCGGCAATCTTGATCATGAAAGAGGCGGGAATGCGCAGTGTCGCACCGGATAGGCCGGCAATGGCGGTCAGGGTAAAGAGTTGCTCAACCGAGAACGGGAATCCCAGATTAATCATCTGCGTGGTGATCATGCCCCACATCAGCCAGATGGCGAAGCCCATCAAAAGGCTGGGAATGGAGATCCACAGGTTGCGGGAGGCGACTTTCTTGCCTTCCCGTTCCCAGAATTCCTCGTTTTCTACATCCCAGTGTTCAATGTCTGCGTTGGTTTTTGCCATGGTGTTTGCTCCTTGGTGAACAACATGCCGGAGCCACGGTCGTCGTGGTTTACGGACTATGAGCCCATTGTGCAAACGAAGCCGCAGAACCATTCTTGACAAATATCAGTGAAAAATTCGGGTGCCTTGAGCTAGCCAGGCGATGCTCAGTGAGCTTTGCTCAAGTAGTCAATAAATTTATTTAAAACAGTGCCTTATATGGGTGGTACTTCGTCGGTGGTAGGTGGAGAGCGAAACGGTGCAGTGGAGGTAGCCAATGATTTCCAGGCTTTACAGGGCGCGGTTTGAGGAACTGTTGCTGAGCAGGAACAGCGCCAGTAACTGGCTGGCCAAACCGGCAAAGGCCAGGGCCCAGACGCCGCTGGCCAGCCAGAGCAAACTGGATTGAGAGTACGGCGCGTCACCAGTGAGATAGCGGCTGATGGCAGCAATGGCCATGGCACTCGCCAGTGCCAGCACCTGCCAGGCCGGAGGGAAGGTGCGGCAAGCCCGTTGCCAGGCCAGCCGCAGCATGACACTGCCAGATAAAGTGCCGAGGGCACCAATAGTGATCAGGTGCAGGGCCGGCACCAATGATTGGCCCGTAAACAGGTGAACCCCTGTGGCCCCGGCTCCCGCAGCCAGCCAGAGGTGGCCGAGAGCCAGGACCAGAAGATCCGGCCTGTCGGTGCAACGCCAGAGCTTCCAGCGGACCGTTCGGACAATGATCAGGGTGGCGGCTAGCAACAGGAGGGCACCGGATATCAGGCGGGTGCCAGAAAAAGGCAGACAAATCATTGCGAGGGGCAGCACAATCAGCAAAGCGCCCTCAATCCGAGGCTGAACCCTGGCTTCCAGGGGGATGCCCCGTTTCTCCAGGGTGCCAGCCACCGCCGGCGCGATGATTCGGCCCCCCATAAACGTCATCAGCAACATCAGGCCCAGAATGGCGACTTCCATCAGGCTTCTTTTGGTCAGCACCGCAGGTATCCAATCCGTCAGGGCATAGGCCAGCGCCAGCAGGCACAGAGCCAGGATCAGCGGTCCGGCAATTTTGTTGCGCCATTTTTTGGCAGCCTGAAAGCGCGGCACTACCTGCCAGGCCAGCAGCAGGGCAAAGGCCGGGCTGAGCAGCTGGCTGACCAGCCACTCCGGAGCCAGCAGCCAACTGAACCTCGCAGCAAGCCAAAGGCCAAACAGGGACGCAAGTAGTCTCCAGGGTTGCGGGCCGAGGGTATAACCGGCAATCAAAGCCAGGGCAAACCCGAAAATCAGCTCGTGGCCGTGGCCGGCATCCAGCAGGCCCGGTGGCCAGCCGGTTCCGGACATGACTGCAAACAATGACATTGGCACAACCACTGCGGCCCACAGAGCGGCAGCGGGAAAGAAAAGCCAGAAGGCATGGATTCGTCCGGGGCTTTGCGAAGCACTCATGCGGTGGGCGTCTTTTTCAGACCGTGTGGGGCAGAACACCGAAATAGATGGCACTGAAATGACAGGCGCTGCCGCCGATGACAAACAGGTGCCAGATGGCATGCATGTAGGGAATGCGGTCGGCCAGATAGAACGCCACGCCGGCGGTATAGACAATGCCCCCGGCGATGGTCAGGTAGAGGGCGGTTTCGCTCAGATTGGCAACCAGATCGGATGAGGCGAAGATGATCAGCCAGCCCATGGCCACGTAAATGCCCACCCTGGCCAGCTTGAATTGGTTCTTGAAGATTACTTTCAGCATCACCCCGGTCAGTGCCAGGGACCAGATGACTGCAAATAAAGTCCAGCCGGTGGTGCCGCGCAGATTGACCAGAAGGAAAGGTGTGTAGGTGCCAGCGATCAACAGAAAGATAGCGCAGTGATCCAGGGTTTTGAATGCGGTTTTCAGTTTCGGATGGCGGGTGCCGTGGTAAAGCGCAGAGGCCATATACAGCAGAATCAGGGAGGCCCCGAACACGCTGAAGCTGACAATCTTCCAGACATCCCCCATCTGGCTGGCACCGACTATCAGGGCGACAGTTCCGATAACGCTGAGAACAGCGCCAAGGCCGTGGGTAGCGCTGTTAATCCATTCCTCGATGCGGTTGTGGAGGGATTCTGCGGTGGTCTGGGCCTGGTTCATAGGGATGTTCATCTGCGGTTGTCTGTACGAACGGAAAGTATAATGCAGCTCAGCGTACATGTGTACGCAAATAAATGCTATGAACATCCTGTGACCATGTTCAGAAAAACTGAATGACCTGTCGGAAATCTTCCGTTTTAACCATTTGCCCCGGCCCGTTACGCTGTGATCATTCATAGCGAACAAGGAGATTATCCGATGGCAAAAGTACTGGTTCTTTATTACTCAATGTATGGCCACATGGAAACCATGGCGAACACCGTGGCTGAGGGTGCAAAAAGTGTTTCAGGTGCCGATGTGGTGGTGAAGCGGGTGCCGGAGACCATGGCAGACCAGACATTCCTGAATGCCGGCGGCAAGGCCGATCAGGCAGCCCCGGTGGCCAGCCCGGCCGAGCTGGCGGATTATGACGCCATCATTTTCGGCACCCCGACCCGGTTCGGTAATATGGCCGGCCAGATGCGCACCTTCCTGGACCAGACCGGCGGCTTGTGGGCCGAAGGCAAGCTGCACGGAAAAGTGGCGAGTGTGTTTACCTCAACCGGCACCGGTGGCGGGCAGGAGCACACGATCAGCTCCTTCTGGACCACGCTGGCGCACCACGGCATGGTGATCGTGCCTCTTGGTTACGGCATTCCGGACTTCTTCGATATCTCCGAAGTTAATGGCGGCACGCCCTATGGCGCCTCCACCATTGCTGGCGGTGATGGTTCACGCCAGCCTAGCGAAAAAGAACTCAACATTGCCCGCTACCAGGGTAAGCATGTGGCGGAGCTGGCAGTAAAGCTGCATGGCTGATTGACGGATTTGTGATTCATTAAACGCGAACAAGGGCAGGGGGTGACCTCTGCCCTTGTTGTTTCTGTCGGTTTTTATTGCGGCGCCATCAGAACCGATAGTTCACCTGGGCCGCCAGGTTGTGCAGTGTGCCCTCACTGGTGCCAATAGCCCGATGGTTGCTGCCCGCCGGGTTCTCCACTGCGGTTACATCACCCTCAGTGATTCGAATCCAGGAGTAGGCCAGATCAACCGACAGGTTGTCCCACCACTGATAGCTGGCCCCCAGGCCGACGATGTAACGGTCGTTATCCGGCCCCCGCGGGGTGCGGAAATCCGAGTTGCGCAGGGGGCTCTGGTCAAAGCTGGCGCCGGTCCTGAGAGTCAGGCGGTCATCCCAGGCATAGCTGGCACCCACGCCAACGCGATAGCTGTCCTCGAATTTCAGAGGTTGAACCAGGTCGCGCCGGCGCACATCGTCACCGCTTTCGGTAATGTCTGAGCCACCCCGGGCAGAGGTGTCTACGTACGATAAACGCAGTTCGTCATACACACTCCAGTTGGTGTAGGTGACGCTGCCCATTACCGCAATTCGATCGGTCCACTGATGGAAGGCGCTCAGCGTCAGTACATCGGGCAGGGTGATGGTGGATTCCAGGTCGCCGCCCAGGGCGCCACGTTCATCGAACGCGGAGGCAACGGCATCCCGGGCATCTTCCTCGGTGATGTTGGCGAAGCCCTGAACTGTCTGTACCAGGCGTTCCCGGAACTCCGGGTCAAACACTTCTTTTCGCGTGGCCTGGCCGGTGGCCACGTGCTCGGTGCGGCTGCGGTAATTCAGCCCGAAACGGGTTCGGTCGCTGTATTCCCACAACAAGCCAAAGCTCAGGCCGAAGGCCATGCTGTCAATTTCAATGTCGTTCTCGATATCGAACTGTGAGCCAATGCGGGCGACGGCATCTTCCGCCGTGGCGCGGGCAGCGGCTTCGCCTTCCTGTTCCCGAACTCGATCCACCAGGGCTTCCGCAACCAGATAACCGGTATCAATCTGGTTGGTGAGCTTGGCGTCGTACATCTGGATGAAACCACCAAAACCAACCGTCACCGTGTCGGTAACGCGGAACGCGAACACCGGATTGATGTTCACTGTAGTCTGGGAGGTTTCCTCGGAGTGATAACGGCCAGCCCAACCTGTGGGGAAGTCACTGCCCGAGGCAAACGGAGCATAGATGCCAACACCGACGGCGGCGTCGTCGCTGATCCTGTGGGCGAGGTAAAGGTGTGGCGCGATGGACACTTCCTTACTGGTGGCGTTGCCCGGACCACTCACCGGTGTTGGATCCAGGCCATAGGGCAGCTCGATTTTTTCCCGCTGCACGCGCACGTTGTAGTTCAGGTCGGCGTAGATGGCGCTGACGCCCAGACTGGTCTGGGTGCCGCTCAAGCGCAGCAGGCCTGCCGGGTTGTGGGCAACCACCGAAGCGTCTTCCAGCAGGGCCGCAGTGCCGGCAAAGCCATGGCCTGTTTCCTTGGTGCCGTGTTGGGTCAGTTCCAGACCGGCGCCGTGTGCAGTCGATGAGGCAGCCATGATGGCTACGGGCAGCCATGCCCGCAGCGGAGTGTTTGCAGAAAACATAATACTGTCCTGTTAACGGGTCACAGACGAACGTCGATAAATTCTTCGATAACGGTGAGTTCAGACGGGGTGCTGAAGAAATCCGCCACCTGCATCTGCATTTCAAAGTGGACTTCTTCTCCGTTTGGCAGCGCCACGGTGGCATCGGGTTCATCGCTGCGAGGGTCGTCTACCAGGGTGTCTGGCAGCAGCGGCGAGGAATGCGCGCCGAAGCGGAAAGGCACGGCAATTTGCAGGCCCTGTGGCGTGGTGCCGTCGGCTTGGGTTGAGGGAGTTACCTTGCCGTTGTCCAGGTTGCCCTGGCGGACAAACTCCAGCCCCATGGCGTTAGCCAGCGGGGTGCTGCCGGCAAGCGGTGCGTTCTGGCCCACCGAGGGTGGCAACACCAGGTCAGACGGGCTGGCCTCGGTGCCATCATTGCCGACTATCTGCGAGAGATATACCGGACGGGCGAAACTCTCTCCATTGGCATCCACCGGGTTGGCGATGGCCTGTGCGTGATTGAGCGGGTCCACCGAATCAATGGCGGCCTGCACCACCGCAAAGAATCGGAAGTAGTCCTCGGTGCCCGGAAACACGCCGGATTCCGCCAAGCCTGAAGCCAGTTGTGGCCCGATGGTGTCAGAGGCCGCCAGGGTTTCCATGATGCCGCCTGTGGGGGTCAGCATGGCAACGGAACGAATGTCCGGGTCCTGGGCCAGGAAGGGTGCGGCAACGATGTTGCCCACGGAATGGCCGAGGAAGTGGAGTTCGTTGAAGTTGACGTGATTGAACAGATTGATGTTAAAGCGGCTGGCATTGCAGGTTTTCAGCAAACCCGCCTCGCCGAACAGGGCGTCGGCCATACCGCACTGGCTCATCTGGCCACTGCGAATGTAATGGGCAAGCGAAACCAGATCCAGGCCGCCCTGGCGCAAGGTGTCGCGCTGGGTGAGTGGTTGTGACGGGTTCAGGAAGTGCGCGCCGGAGCCGTCGATGATGCCATCGGAAGTATCGTCGTCACCGCCAACGAGGTCCAGATAATAGGTGCGCTCAATTTTCAGGGGAATGATGTCCCTTGCGGCGTTCAGCGATGAGTTATAGAGCTGGTCGTTCAGGTTGGCCGCGTGCAGGGCCAACCGGCTGTCGTCGGTCGGTAACTGGTTGCGCACCAGTCCGTGCAGGGGCATGTCGATGGCAATCACTGCGAATCCTTTCCGGGCAAGCTCGGAGGCAATGGCCAGGGCATTGGTTCTGTCCTGCTGGATGGCGTGTTGGAAAATCACCAGGGGATAACCACCCGCAGGGCGCGCGGGCACCCCGGACGCGCTCGGGTCTGGCACGGCAAGTACCACGGGAACGGTGTTCCAGGTTGTCAGTTGGGGCATCTGGGCCTCACCACCGTTGCTGAGGCCGCGGGCATCGTCCGAGTTGCAGCTTCCGGCTTCACAGGTCCACTTGGTTGAAAGTACAACCTCGTCCGTCGCCGGGCTGTTGCCCCAGATATCCACGTTATCAGGTGTTGCGATAAACGATGGCAGCTGGATAGTTCCCGGGTAGATGATGGCTTTGTCGCCCGGAGCCTTCGGAGCATCCTGGCCTAGTAGCGAGCCGATGGTCAGAAAACAGATGGCCGTCTGGCAGGTTGTGCTGCCATTGCCGGGCATCGAAAGCTGGTTGTTCTTGATGGCCTGGGCGGCTGCCAGGAAGGTGTCGTCCTGTTGCTGCGTGGTCACACCCCAGCCCAGCAACAGATCATCCCGGCTCAGGCCGAAACGGCTGTCCTCCACCAACGGTGCGATGGCCGGGTTGGTGGTGCACTGCAACAGGGCTGGGTCGGAGCGGTCCGGGCTGTCGCACTGGTCCAGCAGGTTAGTGCCTTTGGCAATGGACCATTGCAACGGGCTGCCAACCAACGCGCCGTCAGGGTCCAGCACGCCTTTGGTAATGACGGCGGTATAGCTGGTGCCTTTGTCCAGGGCGCGGGTGGGAATGATCAGCAGCTCACGGGCGCCTGCGTTGTACTGCACGCGGTACTCGGTGCCCGGTTGCAGCTCGCGGTCGACGGCGGTGGGTTGAACCCGCTCCGGGTAGGTTTTGGCGGCCGTGGTCATCCGGAACACGCGAACGGTATTGCCTGCCTGCAGGCTGGCGGCATCTACATCACCGGTGAAGGTGACGCGCCAGGGTGCGATGGTGGAGAAACCATCCAGCTCGTTCAGGCCCTGGACCAGTGCCGCGGAAGAGGCCTCCGGGTTTGCTACCGGGGCGTTGATGGTGCCGTCTTTTGGGGCATTGGCATCTGCCTCAAACAGCAGATTGGTGGGAAACGGCAGAACCTGGTTGGCTGGGTCGAAGGCCACGTTCACTGTGGAAAACGCGCGCCCATCCTGACCTTCGGAGCCGTTGCCGGCGCCTGTGGCATCGTTAGAGGTGGCTTCACCTCCTGTGCTCAGGCACCCGGCCAGCATGATGGCAATGGAACTTGCCAGTACTCCTTTTATCGAAGCAACCGGCAGACGACTTGACTGCAACTTCATTGTGCAACACCCCTGTTACGACTTTTCGTATTTGTTTACGGAACGGAACAGGATGTTACGTATGTGGCGGAGAGGTTTATTGGCCTGATCAGCAAAGGGCCGCGTCAGATTGGCATAATTTGCACGTTGACGGGTCTCAGGCCCTTGGAATGGCGGTCATTGGGCGATTTTGTGCGTGATGTCTCAAATTGGCCGGTTCAAGACTTCGCTGCGGTTTTCAGTCGGGAGAAAGTGGCGGGTACAACACCAAGCCATGAGGCAAGCTGGTTATCCGGTACCCGTTTGATCAACTCCGGGTACTCATCCACCAGCAGCGCGTAGCGCTCTTTGGCAGACATAGTGTGTTTGCGATATTCCCGCATGCTGGTGAGCTCTGCCATTTCCTCTGTGAGCACCAGGGCAAATCTGGCCCACAATCCGTCGCCGTGGCTCTGAATAGCTGACCGGAAAGCCGCGAAATCGGCAACCCAAACGGTGGCGGGCAGCACGCTGGTAAGGCACAGAGTATTGCGCACGGTGCGGCTGCGCCCGAACACTGGCCAGATCAGGTCGCCTTCGGTGAAGAAGTGATGAATGGCCACCTTGCCGGTCGGGGATTCCCTGAACAGTCGGAGGATGCCGTACTGGATGAGGTAAACGTTGGCCCAGGGGCGGTCGTGTTTTTCCAGTGGTGTTTCGGCGTCGATGCGTTTCTGGTGGAACAGGCGGGCCAGGTCGCTGAGGAACAGGGCTTCGGGGTTGTCCTGTTTTTCATTCAGGCAGATCCCGAACGCATGGCTCAGGCCATTTAACAAGGCCACTTCCGCCGGGGCGGTGTCGTAGCGGATGATGTCGTTGGTCTCATCCCCCAGCAAACAGGGTGCGGAGGCCATGGGTGGCCTGAAACTGCTGTTCATAATCTAACCTTCGCGACATTGGCGTAGGTCAATTATCCTACCATAAAACAAACATCCAAAATGACTTAAATTATTAAGGATATTTGACTGAATCGATAAGCTGTCAGATTTGGAGCAAGCCACAGGTGGGGATCCTCTACCCAAAGGTGTTTGCCCCTGACCACCTGCTCGGTCAGTTGGCCGCGATTATCCCGCTCGGCCATTGGTCTCTCTCCTTGGTTGTTTCAAATACCTGACTGCCCCACCAGGATATAGAGATGTATTCCTGATGTTGCTGGTGATTATCAAAGAACGCCCGGTGTTTCACTATTGCGCTGGGGAGTTACCTCCAGATGGGTAGGTGTTAGACTTCGCCGCCGTCCTGTCTGTAAACAATCTGCCCACCTGGAGTGTCGATGGCCGCTGCACTTGCCCTTTTCTTCAAGCTGATCCCGCTCTACGTCACGGTTGCGCTGGGGTGGATTGCCGGCCGTTATCTGGAGGCCAGTGGAAAACATATCGCCGGGATCATGCTTTACATCGTGACGCCGTCGGTAGTGTTCTCAGGAGTCATGGCTGCACCGCTGACGCCCGAGGTCATTCTGTTGCCCGCCCTGGTATTCGGTTTCTGCACCCTGATTGCCCTGATTCACCTGGCCATTGCCCGCAAACTACTGACCGACGGCAGTGCATCCGTTATCCCGTTATCGGTGGGTACCGGCAACACGGGTTACTTCGGTATTCCCGTGGCTTTGCTGTTGTTCGGAGAGCAGGGGCTGGCGCTCTATATCGTGTGCATGCTGGGCACCACGCTGTTCGAGAATTCGGTGGGCTTCTATCTGGCGGCAAGGGGCAAGTACAGCATTCGCGATGCCCTGGTGCGCGTGGCAAGACTGCCGTCGGTGTATGCGTTTGCGGCGGCAGTGGCATTGAATCTGTCAGGGGTGTCGATTCCGGAGACGTTTGTGCCGCTGTTCGATAATCTGCGCGGTGCCTACAGTGTTCTGGGCATGATGATTATCGGCATGGGCATAATGAGTTTCCGGGGCCTGGCCGGCAATCCGGTGTTCACCGGCCTGGCCTTCTTTGGCAAGTTCGTCAGCTGGCCGGCGCTGGCGCTGGCCTTCTGGTGGCTGGATGCCCAGGTGCTGGGCATTTACGACCTGGCGGTGCATCAGGCCATTTTACTGATTTCCATCACTCCGATTGCCGCCAACACGGTAGTGATTGCGACTTTACTGAATGCAGCCCCAAGACAGGCGGCCGGTACGACCCTGCTCAGTACGCTGTTCGCGCTCGGTTTTATTCCGGTGATGATTGCCTTGGTGTTCGGGGCGTAAGCCGGTTTGCTGCCCGGGCATTGGCGATGTCTGACCGGGCATGGCGAACCACGCTGATACCGGCAGTCAGTGCCAGGGTGCCCATAATGCCCGCTACAATCAGGTCCGGCCAGGCGGAGCCGGTGCCAAATACGCCCAGGGCTGCGCCCATCACCGCCAGATTGCCGATGGCATCGTTACGGCTGCAAAGCCAGACTGAGCGCATATCGGAATCACCCTCCCGGAACTTGAACAGCATCACCGCCACACCGACGTTGGCCGCCAGGGCCAGTAACCCGACAAGCCCCATGGTCAGTGGCTCCGGTGTAACGCCGCTCTGGAGCACCCAGATGGCACGGCCCCAGACCACCAGCCCAAAGGTAGCCATGGTTAATCCTTTGACCAAGGCCGCCCGCCCACGCCAGAGCATGCCCATACTCAGCACACTCAGGGAAAGCAGGTAGTTGGCGCTGTCGCCAAAGAAGTCGATGGCGTCCGCCATGAGTGCCACGGAGCCGGACTGAAGGCTTGCCAGGCCTTCCACGAAGAACATGGCGAGATTCACCCACAGGGCAATCCAGAGCGCTTTACGAAAGCCCGGAGCCGGGCCTTTGGGTTCTGGTACGGAACAACTGCATGCCATCAGAGACCTCCTTTGAATCAGGTTGTCTCTATTGAAAACCCTGAAGTTACTACAGGGTCAACTCTTCAGCTGAGATTATTTTCCATGGGTGCCGGGAACGTGGTTAGCATGGTGGTTATCTTCAAGTTGGCCGATTTCTGAGTTAAGACCATCCAGAATCCCGCATTCGCTGACGGTTCTCCCCCGAGAACAGGCCTTTTGCAGTCGTTCCAGTGTCTGCTCCAACCGGGCCAGTTCCGCGAGGCGCTCCCGTACATGGTTCAGGTGTCGGGCAAGCAGAGCATCTACCTCGCTGCAGTCCGCCTCGGGCTGGTTAGTAAGCTGGATCAGTTCCCGGATTTCGTCCTGGGTCATGTCCAGATTGCGGCAGCGTTTGATGAACAACAGTCGATCACGGTGATCAGACCGGTACTGGCGATAGCCACTGGCGTTGCGCTCAGGCGCTGGCATCAGGCCGATCTTTTCATAGTAGCGGATGGTTTCTACCGGCAGGCCTGTTGTCTTTGATAGTTTACCTATTTTCAATTTCAGCCCCCTAGGAGTCTGCGCGGCAGAAGTGTTTTGAGCAAGTGCCTCCGCCGCGCCGAATCACGGTTGTGCCCGAGAGTATAGGCGCAGTATCCAACCGGATAGAGTCACGATTTTCTGTCTAGGCAATCAAGACGGTTATAGGCAAGTTCACAACCGTAGCCCGACCACTCAGCACGGCCCAGCACGCCGCCTCAGATCGCCTATGTCAGCCTCATCAGCGAACTCATCCGCCTGAGGTTAAGCGACAGGCAGACCAGATCCCATTCGCCTTGCACGGCATTAAGCCCCCTCAGGCTGAACTGCCGGAAGCCCAGAATATGCTTGATCCAGCCATTAACCGCCTCAACCAGATACTTGCGCCGGGCGTAAACCGATCGCCCCGTCGCGGTGGCCAGCTTCTCGGCCATCCGTGACGTGGCGGGATAACCGCTCGCGTCTATCTCTGCGCTCTTTTTCCCTTCCCGACGCAGCGAGACATAACCGTCGATCCTTTTGTCCTCCAGGGACTGTAAGTCGTCTTCTTTACGGTAACCGGCATCGGCCAGGCATTGTTGCGGATAGGTTTTCAGGATGTCTTTCACGTCATCCAGTAGCGGTATCAGGCGACCCTGATCACTGGCATTGCTGCCCAGATGATTAGCGACAATCAGTTGGAATTCACCATCCACGGCCAACTGGCCGTTGTAGCATTGCTGGAACCCATCCGCCGTTTTCATAATCCGGCTTTGCGGGTCGGTAAAGTTGCTTTGATCTTTGTCGTCCGGCACCCCGTAATCTCGCTTGAAGTTCCGGCCACCGCGGGGTGGGCGGCGATCATCGTCCGGGTGCCGGCCTTTGGCTGTATCCCGCGCTTTCTGATCCGCTTCCAATTTCTCCTTGGCAGCGCGGATCTTGTCCAGTCGCGCCTGTCGGTACTGCAACTCCTCAGGTAGCTCATCACCCCGCTGATCCGGGCCGAACTGCCGATCTTCCGACTCATCCGTTCGACGGGCCTGACGACATAGCCCATCGATCTCTTTCGATAAACGATCTTCTTCCTCGCCCATGCGGCCATAGCTCATGGCCTTGTGCTTACTGGCATTAGCCCGAATCTTTGTGCCATCAATCGCCAGTGTTCCCAGCGTGATCAGCTCCGCCTCCCGGGCAATCCGTACGACTTGAATGAAGATGGCCTTGAAGGCGACCAGATGGTGTTTGCGGAAATCACAGATCGTGCGGTGCTTGGGAAAATTACCCGCAGCCAGAACCCGAAAGGCGACGTCTTCCTCCAACTTCCGGGCAATCTTGCGTGAGGAGAATACGCCGGTGGCGTAGGCGTAAATAAGAACCTTCAGCATCATCCGCGGATCGAACGGCGAGTTACGCCGACCGTTGCCTTCGTAGCGGGCGTAAAACGCACTCAAATCCAGCTCCTCGACAACATCACTGACAAAATAGGCCAGGTGGCCATCAGGCAGCCACTCGTTCAGGCTTGGGGGAAGGAGCAATTCCTGGTCGGGCGAGTACGGGCGGAAAGTGGTTCCCATCAGACGTCCTGTTGCCGAAAAATTTTCGGTTTATTATGCCAGAAACGAGCTTCTGCCGCGCAGACTCCTAGGATTTACGCGGCAGATCAACCTCAACGCGCAGGCCACCTTTTGCGCCATCGCTAAAGTTTATACGGCCACCATAGCGTTGTACGATATCCCGAACAATGGCCAGCCCCAAACCATGGCCGGGTGTTTGCTCATCCAGCCTGAGCCCCCGGCTGCCAAGGTGATCGAGATTTTCCGTAGCGACCCCCGGGCCATCATCAGTCACAATAATTCTCACGGAGTTGACGGGCTCATCGAGTGACAGTTCTATGCTGTGAGTGGCCCATTTACCGGCATTATCGAGCAGGTTGCCGAACACTTCGTTCAGGTCATGCTCTTCAACCGGCCAACGGTGTTCGTCTGTTAAATCCGTCGTCAGCTCAAACGATTTTTCAGGATACAAGCGGCCCAGCATCCACAACAAATCCCTGGCCTGCTTGACGGGTAATGCACTTTTTCCGACCTGCGGCCCGGCAAACTGACTCCGGCGCATCTCGGTTTCAAGCTGCTTGTCGATGTGGCTGAGCCGGCGCGCCATTTCGTCCCTTAAGGCTGTATCCAGGGGGCGGCTGTCGTCCTCAAGTATCTGACGGACCGCAGCAATGGGGGTTTTGACACTGTGGGAGAGGTTGGCCAGGGCGTCCCGGGAGCGCTCCAGGCGCTGATCCAGCGAATCTAACAGCTGGTTCAGTTGGTTTACCAGGGGCCGGAATTCTTCTGGCGCCCGAACATCAATGCGTGAAATGGTGCCACCCTGCAATTGTGTCAGCGCAGACTGCAGCGAGGCCACTGGCCTCAGGGCAAGGGCGATACCAACCCAGATGGCGGCAACCAGTAACAGAATGAGCAGAATCGATACGATGGCCGTCCATGCGTGTAACTCCGCCTGGCTGGACCTGAGCGCGTCCATGTCTTCTGACACGATGATGACATAGGGCACGCCATCAATCGTAATCTGTCGGCGATAAGCCAGAATGTCTGATGGTGCACCGGCGGCTCCGGAGCCCTGAACCCGGATGCTCCCTTGCTGCTCGGTCTCCAGAAGTGGTTCCAGCAAGGGGCGCCAGGACTCGGGAGAAATCGTGGTTATGGCGGGGGAATGAAGCGCGAACGCATGGTGGAAAACTTCCTCGAAATAGTCCCCGGTCTGCAGGGCGTCCAGTTGGCCACCGGACTGTCGCACCTGTAGTTCCAGGAAGGCAACTTCGTCGTGCAATCTGCCCTCTACGAAATCCCGCGACATGCGGTCCAGCAACAGGCCATGGACGACCCACGCCAGTGCCATTAACACAATGCCTGATGGTAACAGGAGCGTCAGCAGGGTGGTTCTGACGGACAGGGGTTTAGTGTTCGGCATCATTGAACAGATATCCCTGGCCCCGCCGGGTCGCAATGGTTTCAGCGCCCACCAGTTTCCTCAATCGGCGGATGTAGGCTTCGATGACGTTGTCACTCGGGTTGTCGTTAAGGCTGTAGAGTTGTTCCATGAGCTGGTCTTTGGAAAAGACATGCCCCGGGCGGTTCATCAGGCATCGGAGCAGGCGGAACTCGGTACCCGTGAGCGAGTGTTCGGTGCCATCCTGCATTTTCAGGCTCTGACGGTTTTCATCCAGCTCAAACCGGCCCGCTCTAACGGTAGAGGACACGCGCCCATCGCCGCGCCGGACGATTGCATTAAGGCGGGCGACCAGCTCTTCCGTCTGGAACGGCTTGGCCAGGTAGTCATCGGCACCTGCTTTAAGGCCGTCAACCTTATCTTGCCAATCGCCTCTGGCGGTCAGAATCAGCACTGGAAAATCGATGCGGTGAGCGCGCCATTGTTTGAGCACCGTCAAACCATTGCCATCTGGCAGGCCCAGATCCAGCACACACACGCGATAGCTCTCCTGCGAGCCGAGAATGCCAGCCTCTTTCGCTGTACTTGCGATATCGACACTGAAGCCTGATTTTTCAAGCTGACGTGAAAGGCCATCAGCCAATAAGCGGTCATCCTCTACTAGCAGTAATCTCATCTCACTCGCCTCGATTGCAGCGGTTCCTGTTGTACCCCAAAGCACTATGCCGCAGTAGCCTGAATTCAGCCTGAACAGCAATTAATCGGCTTTTTCAGAAAGAATTCAGGTTGGTGGGCCATGGTATCGCCTGTTCGCTCTGCACTTGAATGTTGCTCACTCCGGGCCTGCATTCCTCACCAGTCACAATACAGGAGACATTTCCATGAGAATAACAAAGTTCATCACTGCGGCGGCCGCCTTGTCACTTTCTGCTACCGCCTTTGGCGCCGGCGCCCATGGGCACAGCCACGGGCATGGACACGGCTCTGGCGCTGCCATTGGCGAACCGGCAAACGCTTCGGAAGCCACTCGCACCGTCACGGTGGCTATGTATGACAACTACTACGAGCCGGAAACCATCGACATTCAGAAAGGTGAGGTGGTGCGTTTCGTGGTGGAAAATCACGGCCAGTTGGTGCACGAGTTCAATATCGGAACGGCCGATATGCACGAAGCCCATCAGCAAGAAATGGCCATGATGGTGGAGCACGGGGTTATCCAGGGTGGAACCATCAACCACCAGATGATGGAAATGGATATGGGGGGCGGGCACTCCATGAAGCATGACGATCCGAACAGCGTACTGCTGGAGCCGGGCCAGAGCGGTGAACTGATCTGGCGTTTTTCCGGTGACACCACCCTGGAGTTCGCCTGCAACGTGCCCGGCCATTACCAGGCAGGCATGTACGGTGACGTAAGGTTCCAACAGTAACAGGAGTAGAACCATGACCAGACGTCTGATAGCGGTTACCCTGGCCCTGCTGTTGCCGGCCATCGGCGTGGCAGGGGAATATGACCTGACGGTTGACCGGGTCAAAATTGATACCGGCGATTTCGTCAAGGAAGGCATTGGCTACAACGGCAGCTCGCCCGGCCCGACCCTTCGATTCAAAGAGGGCGAGGACGTGGTGATCAACGTCACCAACAACCTGAAAGAGACAACCTCGATACACTGGCACGGCCTGATCCTGCCGTTTGAACAGGACGGTGTGCCTGGCATCAGCTTTCCCGGCATCAAGCCGGGTGAAACCTTTACCTACCGATTCCCGGTGGTGCAGGCGGGCACCTACTGGTACCACAGCCACTCCGGTTTCCAGGAACCGAATGGCGCCTACGGGGCCATCATCATAGAGCCCGAAGGTCGGGAGCCGTTCCGATATGACCGCGAGTACGTGGTGCAACTGACCGATAAACACCCGCATTCCGGTGATCGCATTATGCGGAACCTGAAGTCGTCGCCTGACTACTACAATCGCCAACAGCAAACGGTGATGGATTTCTTTACCGAATCCCGTGAGCAAGGCTTTATGGCAACCCTGCGTGATCGAATGATGTGGGGGCAGATGCGCATGATGAAAGCGGATATTGACGAAGTGCAGGGCTTCACCGGCCTGATCAATGGTAAGGGGCCGGAACAGAACTGGACGGGGCTGTTCAAGCCCGGTGAACGGGTGCGCCTGAGGTTTATCAATTCCTCTGCCATGACCTACTTTGACATCCGCATTCCGGGCTTGAAGATGACGGTGGTCCAGGCCGATGGTAATAACGTCCAGCCGGTGAATGTGGACGAGTTCCGGATTGGTGTGGCAGAAACCTACGATGTGATTGTGCACATCCGTGATGAGCAGGCCTAAACCATCTTCGCCGAGTCCATGGGCCGCTCCGGCTATGCCCGTGGCACGCTGGCACCCCGCGAGGGCATGGTGGCTGAAGTGCCGGAACTGCGCAAAGCGCCGATGCTGACCATGGCAGACATGCCTGGCCACATGGACCATGGCGATATGGACCACGGCTCGATGAATCATGGCGGTATGGACCATGGCAATATGAGCGATGGGGCGATGGATCACAGCAGCATGAATCATGGCAACATGAACCACGGCAACATGAATCACGGGAGCATGGATCACGGGTCCATGAACCACGACTCCATGAGTCAGGGTGGCATGGATCATTCGGCCCACGGTGCTGGCATGCCGGAAGCCCCCTTCTACGCAAGCGGCAGTGGCTTGCTGCCAACGGCCAGCAATGGCGGTAAGTTCCTGTCTTACTCCGATCTGCGGGCTCAAAGCCCGCTCTATGAGGAGCGTGAGCCGACCCGCGAAATTGAAATGCGCCTGACCGGAAATATGGAGCGCTTCGAGTGGAGCATCAATGGCGTGAAATACAAAGACGCCGACCCGGTCGTGCTGCAATACGGAGAGCGGGTCCGGTTCAAGTTTGTGAACGAAACCATGATGACACACCCGATGCACCTGCACGGCATGTGGTCGATCCTCGATGTCGGGGCCGGTAAGTGGAATCCGATCAAGCACGTGATCAGCGTGGCGCCGGCAACCACGGTGTATATGGAAACCGAGGTGGATGCACCGGGTGAGTGGGCGTTCCATTGCCATCTGTCCTATCACGCAGCGGCAGGCATGTTCCGCAAGATTGTGGTTGAGGGCGGTCCGGATGAAGAAGTCGCCTCTGGCGATGCACGGGCCAAGGGAGGTGACGTATGACAACGCGTAACCCATGGCTCGCCCGGATTTCTGCTTTGACGCTGATGGGGCCTGCCATCGTGTTGGCAGACGAGGCGATTGATGCGAACAGCGTTAACACGTTCTGGGGTGTCAGTGCTGAAAAATTCGAGTACCGCTACAGCGACTCTGATGAAAAACTGGCAGTGATTGAATCCGATGCCTGGTATGGCAGCGACGAACTGAAGTTTCGGTGGCAGTTCACGGGGGAGTGGGAGGAAGCCCACAACGCCTGGGAAACTCTGGAAAACCAGTTTCTGGCCCAGACACCGATCAGCGAGTTCTGGGACGCCAAGGCAGGTATTCGCATTGATACACCTGAGGGCCCGGACCGGGTTTACGGCGTGATTGGGCTGACCGGTCTGGCACCGTACTGGTTCGAGATCGATACCAACCTGTATGTCAGTGATGAGGGCGACGCCTCGGTGGATTTTCAGGCTGAGTACGAGCTGCTGATCACTAATTACTGGATTGTCTCTGCCACCTTCGAAACCTTGCTGGCGTTCTCGGAAGACCGGGAGATTGGCGTGGGTAAGGGTATAAACTCCACCGAGATGGGCTTGAGGCTGAGTTACGACCTGATCGACCGCTCTTTCTCACCATATGTGGGCGTGGTCCATGAGCGCAAATACGGCGACACAGCCGATCTCGCCCGCGCCAGCGGCGGGGGTACCGAGGACTGGTTTGCAGTCGTTGGGGCGAGACTGGCCTTCTGATCACCGTTTTAACGGGCTCCGGGAATTCCTGGAGCCCGTTTTCCATCTACTATTTGATGTATGTCAGTTCCATCGAAATCCTTCGTCTCTTTTCAGTTTTAGTTCAGGTTGGGGTGCTGTAATAAAAGGAATTAACCTGGTGTAGAGGTTTCTCCCATGACTAAAGCACACAAAGCATCGAACCAAGAGCAGTTTCTGCTGCGCCGAAAACTTGCCGTTGAAGGTATTGAAGAGGGCGAATGGTTTGATTTTATTCACGAACTCAACCATCATCCCTGTGTAGATTTTGCCGAACGCAAGGCAAATAACCAACTGCAAGTCACCTTCGATGGAACCCATTGGTCCACCGATCAGTTGCTGGAGGCGATTGAAGCACATGGCGGTCGGTTGAAGGGGGGGTGGTGGACTAAACGGAAACTGGCGTGGTACCGGTTTACAGATGATAACGTACGTGCCAATGCCAAACTTGATCCGTTTTGCTGTTCAAAGATCCCGCCCATGAAACGAAAATAGCTGGAGGTTAGATGAGCAGGGAGCAGGACAGAACTACTCGCTACAAGGAAGGCAGTCTCACCCTCACGGGAACCGTTATGCTGGGTACCGGTGTCATGATTGGCGCCGGTATTTTTGCATTGACCGGGCAAATGGCACAAATGACGGGTGCTCTGTTCCCGCTCGCGTTCCTTGCAGCGGCGGTGATTGTCAGCTTCAGCGCCTACTCCTATATTAAAATCTCCAATACCTGGCCGTCTGCGGGCGGTATTGGCATGTACTTGCACAAGGCCTACGGCAATCGGCTGCCAACCGCGTTTAATGCCTTGCTGATGTATTTTTCCATGGTGATTGCCCAGAGCTTTCTCGCGCGCACGTTTGGCTCCTACACCATGCAGCTTTTCGGAGGCGATGAAAGCGGGCGAATGGTTCCCATTTTGGGGGTATCACTGATTCTGGTGGCATTTCTTGTCAATCTTCAGGGCAACCGGATGATTCAGGGCGTGGCTTCCTTTATCGGGGTCCTGAAAATCGGCGGCATATTGATTTTTGGGTTGGTTGGTTTGTGGATTGCCGACAGCATTTCGGTCGATTTCTCGAGCCCGGGCGACGCTGGAGCTGCTGGTAATTTTCTGGGAGCTACTGCGCTCGGGATTCTGGCTTTCAAGGGTTTCACCACCATCACCAACAGTGGCTCGGAAGTTAAAGACCCGAAGCGAAACGTGGGGCGCGCCATTGTTATTTCCATTGCGGCCTGCGTGGTGATTTACACGCTGGTCGGATTTGCTGTCGCCAGCAACCTGTCATTGGCTGAAATTATCGAAACGCGAGACTACTCCCTTGCCGCTGCCGCGCGCCCGGCACTGGGGGAATACGCTGTCTGGTTCACCGTTGCCATTGCCATGATGGCTACCGCCGGAGGTATTCTGGCCAGCATTTTCGCGGTATCCCGGATGCTCGCGATGCTGACGGAAATGAAACTGGTTCCTCACCGGCATTTCGGCATGCCGGGTAGCATCCAGAAGCACACACTGGTCTACACTGTAGCTCTGGGGCTGATTCTGACCGCATTCTTTGACCTCTCCCGCATCGCGGCGCTGGGCATTGTGTTCTATCTGATCATGGACATAGCCATCCATTGGGGCGTACTTCGCTATTTGCGCGAAGATGTGCAGGCCAAAGCGTGGGTGCCAGCTATCGCCATTTTGCTGGATTTGCTCGTCCTTGGAGGCTTTGTCTGGGTCAAACTGAATACCGATCCGTTCGTTATCGGCGTGGCAGTTGTCACCATGATTGCAATCGCGGTAGTCGAGCAGATCTTCCTGAAAAAGTCTGAGAATTCCCGGCAATCGGGACATGAGAAGCCTCATGAACATAACCACTAATAACCAGGATACAACGAGGAGGGCAGGACCATGATGGAAGATAATATGTTTGGCCACACCATGTGGGCAGGGCATTGGCTGTGGATGCTGGTGATTGCCATCGTTGTTGTCATTCCGGCCTGGCGCATTTGCCAGCGCACGGGATATCCGGGGTGGATGGGTATCCTGATATTGATACCGATAGTGAACCTGATTCTGTTGTACATCATTGCGTTTGGAGACTGGCCAAGCAACAAAGACGGCGAAGGGAGGTCTTGATGGACAAGGCGAAAAATCAGGCACCGCAGGGACAAAGAGAACTTGAGTTGATTGTGCCGGGAATGGGATCAGACCACTGCGCCGGTATTATCAACAAGACGATCAGTCGCCTGGACGGAGTCAGTAATGTTCAAACCAACATAGCCAGGCACAGGGTGAGTGTACGCTCCTTCACGTCTGGCCCTGACGGAGATGCTGTAAGAAAGGCAGTGGAGGGGGCTGGCTACGATGTGGCTTCCGTCAGAGAGGTTGGCACCAGAACGTTCAAGGTGACTGTTCCGGGGATGGGGTCTGATCACTGCGCAGGCATCATCAAAAGCACACTTGGGCGACACGACGGCGTGCAGACCATTTCAACCAATATCGCCAACCACACCGTAAGCGTGGTGGTCGGCCCGGCGGGTCCTGCAGAGCAGGAGCTGAAGAAGCTGATCGAGGGCGCCGGATACGACGTTGCCGCTGTTGCGCTGGAGGGAGACACCAACCAGGAAGAAGACTCAGCCGTCGAGGAGGCTTACCTCAAGCTTGCCTTGCGAAGGCTCTGGATTGCTGCGGTACCGACCACGCTGATCATGCTGCTGATGATGCCGCATATGTTCTGGCAGCCCATCCCGGGCTATCTGGCGATTGTCGTCGTGCTGGCATTCCCCGTGGTGTTTCTCTTCGGCGGTGCCGCTACCCATAAGGCGTCCTGGCGCTCCCTGAAGAACGGCACCTTCAACATGGATGTGCTGATATCCATGGGCAGCCTGCCACCGTTCATCATTGGCCTGGTGGGCTTTGTCTATCCGATGACCTCCTTCATCGAGATGGCTGCCACCATCATGACCTTCCATGTGCTTGGTCGGTACCTGGAAGCAAAAGCCAAGGGCAAGGCCTCGGAGGCCATCCGGAAATTGCTCACCCTCGGCGCTAAGACCGCGCGCGTGGAACGGGAAGGGGAAGAGGTCGAAATTCCCGTGAAGGATTTGGCTCCAGGCGACATCATGATTGTCCGGCCCGGTGACAAGGTGCCCACTGATGGTGAAGTGGTGGATGGTGAGAGTCATCTGGATGAATCCATTGCCACTGGCGAGTCTGTCCCGGTATACAAAAGCACGGGAGACACGGTTATTGGTGCCACCATCAACAAGGAAGGTCGCCTGAGAGTCAAGGCTACCCGTGTTGGTGGTGATACCTTCCTGGCCCAGGTGGTGAAACTGATCGACGAGGCTCAGGGCTCCAGGGTGCCAATCCAGGAGTTTGCTGACCGCATGACCGGTCGCTTCGTGCCGCTGGTTCTTGTTATTGCCCTGGGCAGTCTTGTGGTCTGGCTGTTTGCAGGCGATACACTCCGACCAATCCTTGAATGGGGCGCCGCTTTCCTGCCGTGGGTGGACCCGACGGCGGCCACGCCGGTGCTGGCTATCCTGGCGGCTATTGCGGTGTTGGTGATTGCCTGCCCGTGCGCCCTGGGACTGGCAACGCCAACGGCCCTGATGGTGGGGTCAGGTATTGGTGCCGAGCGCGGCATCCTGATTCGCTCGGGAGAGGCTATCCAGACCTTCAAGGACATCAAGGTCATGGTGTTGGATAAAACCGGAACAATTACCCGGGGAGAGCCAAAACTCACGGAAACCGTCGTCGCCTCGGGGATAACGGAAACCGAACTGCTGGAGCTTGCGGCTGCGGTAGAGAATGCCTCTGAACACCCCATCGCCCGAGCGATCGTCGACGGCGCCCGGGAGCGGGGCGTAAAGCCCGGTGATGTATCTGACTTCCGCTCCACCGGTGCCCGGGGCGTGTCCGGAACCGTGGCGGGTCAGACGGTGCTGATCGGTAACCGTCTGCTATTGGAAGAAAGCGGTGTGCAAGGGCTGGACGCCCTGGACCAGGCGCTTCAGGACCTGGAGGGCAAGGGCAGAACCGCCGTCATTGTCGCCCGCGACGGTCAGGCCTGCGGCATTGTCGCGGTAGCCGACACGCTCAAGGACGAATCGGTGGCCGCCATTCGGGCCATGCACGAGCAAGGACTGTATGTTGTGATGATTACTGGTGACAACGAGCGTGCAGCCAACGCCGTTGCCCGTGAAGTGGGCATTGACGAGGTTCGCGCCGGGGTGTTGCCGGAAGGCAAGGTGGATGCCATTCGGGAACTGCAGGAAAAGTACGGCAATCATGTTGCCATGGTGGGTGATGGCATTAACGACGCCCCGGCACTCAAACAGGCTAACGTAGGCATTGCCATAGGCGCTGGTGCGGATGTGGCTATCGAAGCTGCTGACGTTACCCTGGTCCGTGGCGAATTATCTGGTGTTGTTGACGCCATGGTGCTGTCACGTGCGACCTTCAAAAAGATCGTTGAGAACCTCCTATGGGCCAGTGGATACAACGCTGCGGCTATTCCTATCGCCGCGGCGGGGCTGTTGCACCCGATGATCGGTGTGGTGGCAATGACCGCCAGCTCGCTGTCCGTCATTGGTAATTCGATGTTGCTGCGTCGGCGTTACGATAAAGTGCGCCGCTAACATGGTGAACCGTGGTTGGCGTCGGGTCAGTTGATGTCGATACGATCAATTGTCGGCATGTTGCTTGTCACGGTGTTATGGGCAATCTGCTTTCCCTTTATCGTGGTGGGTCTTCCAGACGCGCCACCCTTGCTTTTTGCGGCGTTACGGGCATTGCTGGCGGGTATCTGCCTGGTTCTGATCGCCCTTGCAAGGGGCGGTCGCGTCCGATACTCCCCCCGACAGTTTTTTTTGTTGACGGCTATCGGTTTCAGTTACACGGGTATGGGGCTTGGCGGGATGTTTCTCGGAGCCGGAGAATTGGGCCCCGGGCTTGCAACCGTTTTGGCAAACGCACAACCACTTTTTGCAGCTGTGTTGTCCTATTTTTTCATCAGGGAAGTTGTGAGCGGGCGTCTGTTTGCCGGATTACTCATTGGCTTTATCGGTGTTGTGGTGCTCGCAGCGCCTGACATGGAAGTAAGTAACTCCAGATTCACAGGATCGGTTTATATTCTTGGTGGCGCCGTTGGTACTGCCATTGGAAACGTACTGCTTAAATACCAGGCCGGCAGCGATGATATCTACTGGTCAATGGGCATTCAGCTTGTAATTGGTTCAGTTTTTCTGGGTTTTGCTTCTGTCATCCTGGGCGAAGGCATGGACATTAACTGGACCTGGTCGTTTGCCACCGCTGCTTTAATGCTGTCCATTCCCGCTACGGCACTGATGGTCGTGTTGTGGTATGCCCTGCTGGCAAGCGCTCCTTTGAACAGTCTCAATTCGTTTACCTTTCTTACGCCGGCCATAGGTGTTGTTATCGGGCTACTGTGGTTTGGGGAAACCTTCACTGTTGTGGAAATCACCGGCATTAGTATCACAATTATTGGTCTGATTATCGTCATGAAAGCACCGGGCGAAGGCGGGAGGGTGCGCGAAGTTCGTCCAGGAATTGATTGAGATCAACTCTTTTTCCAAGCTGACTGAAGTGTTCAGTTTGAATTCAGACTTCTGTGATTACCTAGACTTATCACTTGGGTTTAGGAGCTGGTAAGTAAAAATTGCTTGTCACAGCTTCAGGAGAATTCGTTATGGAATTTAGCCGTCGATATTGGATTACGCTTTCTTTCTTCGGTGTGATTGCTCTGGTTCTCCTTTGGGGCGAGCACAAGGTTCATATTCTCGGCGCACTGCCGTGGTTGATTCTCCTGCTGTGCCCGCTAATGCATATATTTATGCACGGAGGCCATTCCGGACATCAACATGGTCCGAAAAAGGAAGATCACCATGAGCAATGAAGCAACTGACTACGGGCTCTGGAGTCTCGTCGTCCTGAACTCTGCTGTTTTTATCTTTTTTGCGTTCAGCTTTTTCAAGCCTAAAACTAAGCGCGACTGGCGCTCGTTTGGTGCCTTTAGTGCGTTTCTGGTCGCGTTGTTTACTGAAATGTACGGTTTCCCGTTAACTATTTACTTCCTTGCGGGCTGGTTACAAAGCAGCTACCCAGATGTTGACTGGTTTTCCCATGACAGCGGGCATTTACTGGAAATGTTGTTTGGGTGGCAGGGTTCTCCCCACTTCGGGCCATTCCATTTGCTGAGTACCGCTTTCATTGCGGGTGGATTTTATCTGATCGCGGCCGGTTGGCGCACACTGTACACCGCTCAGAAAGAGAGCAAACTCGCCACCAGTGGGCTTTATGCCTGGGTTCGTCATCCGCAATATGTCGGGTTTGCACTGATCATGTTTGGCTTTCTCCTGCAATGGCCGACGCTGCTTACCCTGGCAATGTTTCCGGTACTCCTATGGATGTACTCACGTTTGTCCATTCATGAGGAGAAAGATATCGAGAAAGAGTTTGGGGAGGCGTGGCGCGACTATGCGGCTAAAACACCACGGTTTATCCCAAGTTTCCGGGATTTTCGACAACGGATTTAGCTTCATGGCCAGGGCGCTGAATTGGCATCGCAACGACGTGCGTTCAACTTAAGGAGAGTAAGCCATCATGGATATCAAAAGCTTTGGTGAGTTGATCGAGTGGACCCGAGACCTGCACACGCATCTGGCCCAGTGTCTCGGGCACTGCGCCACGCGGCATGAGGAGGAAAGGGCAGGAGCGTTACTGGAGTATCTTGCATCTCACGAATCGGAACTTGCACGGATCGTCGAAGAGTTTGAGGGTCAGAGTGCCAGTAACACACTGGAAACACGGGTCTATGACTACCTCAGACACAATCCGATAGAAACACACCGCACCTGCGACGAGCCATACGCCAAACTGGATTTCCAGGGAATCTACCGCGAGGTTATGGATTTCCATGAGCAAGTCATGAATCTGTACAAGAATCTTTTGGGCAAAGCGGAAATCCCGGAAGCTCGAGAGTTGCTGGAAGGACTACTGGAGATGGAAACGAACGAGTCTATGCGCCTGGCCCGGCAAATAGGACGGATGGACGATCTGTGATTCATTACAGGCTTTCCTGCTTTCTTCTAATTGTTTTGTTTTCTGCCCCTCTTCTGGCGAGCACGACTTCGGCGGTTTCTTTAATTGAACGCATGGAGCAGTTGCTTTGGTCAGACAGTAGTCACGGCCGCTCCACCATGCGTATCGAGAGTGACTACTGGACTCGGGAGCTGCAGTTGGAAGCCTGGATGAATCGGCCCGATCACACCTTGATCCGGATTCACTCACCGAAAAAAGAGGCTGGCGTTGGCTCGCTGAGAATCGGCGATGCCATGTGGAATTACCTTCCCAAAGTTGATCGCACGATCAAGATTCCACCGTCAATGATGCTACAGCCATGGATGGGGTCCAACTTCAGCAACGATGATCTGGTCAAGGAAAGTTCATTTGTCGACGACTACACCCATGAGGTTGCCGGGGTCGATGATTCAGGCGAGGTGCCGGTGTACCGGGTCGTCTCAACGCCACGGCCCGACGCGCCGGTGGTCTGGAGCCAGCTTGAATTCGAGATCCGCGCGGACGCTATTCCCGTGTCCCGAACGATCATCCACATTGAATCCATTGAATTCGATATTCCTGTAGACGAGGCGCTTTTCTCATTGCGTCGCCTGCGCAACCCGGAATGAGGCTCCGCTATTAGCATCGTCAATGTCCAGCATGTGTCGCGGATTTATCAGCAGGATTCCATCGCCGTCAAGGCGCTGAACGATGTATCCGTGGCGATCGAGCCCGGTGAGTTCACAACGCTGGTGGGGCCGTCGGGTTCGGGCAAGACTACCCTACTGAACCAGATCGGGGCCCTGGACGAACCGGATACGGGGCGCATTCAGGTGGCGGGTGAGGAAATCACCGGGCTCAGCCGCAAGAAGCGCACCATTCTGCGGTTGTGGAAAATCGGTTTTGTGTTTCAGGAATACAACCTTATCGGCGTCTTGTCGGCTCAGGAGAATGTGGAGTATGTGCTGATGCTTCGCGGCATTCCGTTTCGGGAACGACGGGCCGAGGCCCGGCGCATTCTCGCGGAGGTCGGGCTGCAGGGGATGGAACAGCGTCTGCCCCATGAACTCTCCGGCGGCCAGCAACAACGTGTCGCGGTGGCCAGGGCCATCGTCAGTAAGCCTGCGATTGTCCTGGCCGATGAGCCAACCGCCAATCTCGACTCCGCGACCGGTGCGGCCCTGCTGGACCTGATGCGGGGTCTGAACTCGGAGCACGGTATTACCTTTGTGTTTTCCACCCACGATCCGATGGTGATGGAGCGAGCGCGCCGGAGGTCTGGTGTTTCTCTGGGCTTTTATCGATGGCATCAGTGCCCAGATGATCAACAACATGACCGGTTATGTAACCGGCGACCTGAAAGTGCACCAGCGCGGATTTCACGACGACCGGGAAATGAACATTGCCGTTGCCGAGCATTGGAACCTTGCTGAGGAAATGTCCTCCGTAACCGGTGTCGCAGCGACCACGCCCAGGGTGACGGGCAATGCGCTGGCCAGCCATGCCGACCAGTCACGGGCCTTGCAGGTGATGGGGGTCGACAGCACAACAGAGCCGCAGGTAACCCGGCTTGATCGGTCGATCATCCACGGGCGCTATCTGGAGGGGGACAATGAGATCGTTATGGGCGTGGACGCCGCCAGTGCCCTGAGTACCTCCCCGGGAGATGAGCTGGTGCTGGTGGTTCAGGCAGCGGACGGCTCCATTGGCGCAGACCGGTTCGAGGTGGTGGGTGTTTTCGAAACCGGCATCAAACGTATTGATGGCTTCGTGGCCCAGGTGTCCCTGGCATCCGCCCAGACGCTGTATGCCTTTGAAGGTCGGTTTACCGAGATTGCGGCCCGCGTAGAGGACTCTGACCAGTTCGAAGCGGTGGTTGGAAGCCTGCGGAAGCAGCTGCAGGAACGCAATGTGGAGGTCCTGGGCTGGCTGGTGGAGATCTTGCCTCCAGCGCCCAGACCATTCGCGGCATCTACCGCACCGGCAGTGACCTGTTCGACACAGAGTATGCATTCATCGATATCAATACTGCCCGAAGCCTGGGTGGACTGCAGGAAGACGAAGTTTCACGGATCGTGCTGAGGCTGTCAGATCGCTCAGACAGTGCGGCCCTGGCACAGACTCTGAACCAGTCGTCGCCTCTGACCAACCACGGGCTGGTGGCCCAGGACTGGGAAACCTTGCTGCCTGTGGTTGTGCAGATGGTTGAGATGAGCAAGGTGGATTTCTATCTCATTCTGTCGGTGGTCTTTGTGGTGGTCGCGATTGGCGTCATGAACACCATGGTGATGTCGGTGATGGAGCGTACCCCGGAACTGGGCGTCATGCTGGCACTGGGTACGAGAGGTGGACAATTACAGCTGACGATTCTGTTTGAGGCATTCTTTCTTGCGGTGTTGGGTATGGTGGCAGGAACGGTGGTTGGCGGCCTGCTTGTGTTCTGGCTTGGCCAGACCGGTATTGATCTGTCCTCGGTCAGTCGCTCTCTGGAAGCCATTCCCGGTATCATCGACCGCATCTATCCGGTGTTGATTTTCGATCATGTCTGGCTTCCCAGCCTGCTGTTGTTCCTGTGCTCCGTGCTGGTAGCGCTGTACCCGGCGTGGCGGGCCTCACGACTGGACCCGGTTGAGGCCATTCGGCATGGTTGATCGCACTCCACTGGTGGCGGTGGGCCTGGCCTGGCTGATGCTGGCTTCGAACGCTGCGGCTGATTTCAGCCATTCCGGATCGCTCAAGAATCTCAGTGCCGGGTCGCGCTCGCTGGTTGATGAGGATCGTTACTTCTCGAACCTTACCCGCCTGCGTCTGGAACCCCGCTATCGATATGAAGACTGGGTTCTGGATGCAGCCTACGACCTGGAGCTGGTGACCGGCAGTTTTCTGGACAGCCCGGAATTCGCCCTGCTCAGAGAGGTTCCCGATCCACGCTACTGGGATCTTCAGGGCGACGTGTATGAGTCAGGGGATGTGTTGGCGCGTCACCAACTCTACCGAGGCACCATACAGTGGCGCTCGCCAGCCGGGGATTTCCGATTTGGGCGCCAACAGGTGAACTGGTCCACCGCCCTGATCTGGAACCCCATGGACATTCTCAATCCTGTCAGCCCCCTCAATCTGGAACCTGATGAACGAATTGGCGTGGACGCCGTGTTATGGGACAGCCCCTGGGGGGCAACTGGCCGAATCAGCGCTGTTCATGCCCCGCAACACGGTGATAAAGAGGCCAGCACGGCGGCGAGGGCCAAGCGTTTTGTTGCCGGGGTCGATGCCAGTGTGATGATCGGCGATTTTGCAGGCACGACCAAAGCGGGTGTCAGCGGCAGTAGCTCAGTGGCCGGCACCGGTTGGCGTACTGAACTCGTCTGGAGCGAAGCAGATACTGGCGATGGTTACTGGCAGGGCGTGGCAGATCTGAACTGGGCGTATCGCAACGGCTTTAACCTGGCATTGGAGTATTTCTACAACGGTCAGCCCGCACGGCCCGGAAACCTGGACCTTTTGAGGCTGGTTTCCACCCGCCCACTGTATACCGGGCGCCATTATATCGGGCTGCTGGCATGGCAGGATATCAATCCGTTCTGGCAGTATCGCGTGGTGGTCATCCGCAATGCCGATGATGCCAGTTGGGTACTTTACCCCCGGTCCACATGGACGCTGCCATTCAAACGGGAAATTTATCTCACGGCAGGAGCCCAGTGGTTCGGAGGTGACGACGACAGCGAATATGGGAGATTAGAGCCGGTCGGGCTAATGGAGTTACAATGGTTTTTCTGAACATGTAGTTAGGAATTATATGATAAATAGCCGATGATCTTTTCGTAAGATGACCGGCTATGTTTTAACATGATGTTCGCTGCACCGATTTAGTGATGATTATGGTTAATAGGCGCTCTCTCTGATTGTTCTTTTCCGTAATTAACTTCGCGTGATTCATCCTGGTTTGCCTGAGATTTTTTTACCATCCCATGGTTTTGTTTCTCATGCATACGGTGCATGTGCATGCTTTTAGTATGCTCTGTTTTGTTAGGGTAACTGGTTTTGTTAGGGTAACTGCGTTCTTCATTGAAGCGATCGGCCAAGCCGCCGGCCGTGGCCATGGTTGAAAATGCAGCCATGATTGCAGTAACGATAATTAGTTTTTTCATAATGTTGATCTCTCTTTCTATAAGCTGACTCGGTAATTCAAGTCAGGTTCAGGTTGGTATGGTTTACTTGCTGGCGTTAGAACGCCGGCTGCTCAGCATTCGAGTCAGGCGGTGCCTGCGTCTCCGCGAGCTGACTTTGCCGCATGGTTTACTCTGCGGTATTTTTTTGCTTTTTCTCCAATGCCTTATGATAGGCGCGACCCTCTTTCGTCATCATTTGCAGGCGAGCCTCCATACCTACCTCGGAAATGGCATAAAGCGTCATGTCCCTGTGCAAACGCCGCATATCGTCATTCTGAAGAATCTTTTCAACGGACTCGGTGTTCATTATTTGGCTGTGCATGGCCTTCATGTTCTTATTGTCTGACATGTTGCCTGCAAGTACGGATGTTGAAATCGTGACGGCTGCTGCAAATACAAATAACGTTTTCATTATTACACCTCCGGGTTGTTTGATGGCTCTATTGAAACATCGGTTTCTGAAATGACCCTGAATTTTAATAAAAAAACAAAGAATCTCGATATTCCTAACTCTCCGTGAGGTGTCGGAGGGTGTGGAGGTCAGCGCAATCGACCCCGTGGTGTCCATGTCCGCCATTGATAATGACGAACTCAAGCAGGTTGCCGGCAAGGTCAGGGATATGCTTTCTGAGGTTGTTCAGGCGATCTGAAACGTTAAAAACCTCCCGGATGCTGTTGCCGGGAGGTTTTCCACTTTTTCAGGCTACTCCTCTACAGCTCAGGGCCTGCTCAAAGCATCTTTTTCAGCTCACCATAGCAGCGATAATTGCTTTCTTCATGATATTTTCCTTTCTTGCCATAAACAGGCTCAGTAATTCAGCTCGGTTTCAGGTTTGTGTGTTTTACTTGTCCGCGATCAGGGCATCGACTGCTCAACATTTGAGTTAGCCGGTGCTTGTGTCTCCGCGAGTTGACTTTCCCGCAGGGGTTACCCTGCGGTGTTTTTCTCCCTTTGTTCTAGTGCCTTATGATAGGCTCGGCCCTCTTTCGTCATCATTTTCACGCGAGCCTCCATACCCAACTCAGAAATTGCATAAAGCGTCATGTCCCTGTGTAAACGCTGCATATCCTCATTCTGAAGAATGTTTTCAACGGGTTTTGTGTCCATCACTTGGTTGTGCGTGGCCTTCATATTCTTATTTTCTGATATGTTGCCTGCAAGTACGGATGTTGAAAAAGTAACTGCTGCTGCAAACACAAATAATTTTTTCATAATTACACCTCCTGTTTGGTTGGTGAATGCAGTTAATCATTAGTTTATGAAATGAAGCTGAAATATAAAAAATATATTTTTGATATTTGTCAACGGCCGAAAATTAATTGGGTTGTGCGAGGGGTATGCGGATATAATTATTTTATTGTTAAATAGGCTGTGTCGCCGAACAATACGAAGTAAGGGGCTTGAACTGACCTATCGGAAGTACATAGGGACTTTGTGTTCGCTTATTTCTGTTCTCTGTCCTCGTGATCATAAAGGCGATGCGTTTACGATGACGCTGCACAGTCACATCGTTATGGATTCCTTTGAACAGGTTCCGTCCGGAGGCTGCACCGGGGCGTCCGCTGTCGTTGTCAGCAGCGAGCTTGGGTTAGCCCGCCATCAGCATCCAGACGGCCCCAAGGCTGGCCAATGTGCTCACCAGGGGGATAACCCCCATTTTGAACTGGAACGCACAGAGAAACGCCACGGCTGAGAGTGTCAGCATCGGCACATCTACGCTGGCAAGATGGGGCAGTTGCATGTTGACACCATACTCCGAGAAGAGGAATTGCTCGGCGAACAGTGCGCTGATCGCAAACCAAAGTGCCAGGTTGGCAATCACTCCAACGACGACGGCAGTGACGGCCCCAAGGGCGGAAGAAATGGCTTGGTTTGCGCGTAGTTTCTCCACGTAGGGCGCACCGGCAAAGATCCACAGAAAGCAGGGCAGAAACGTCACCCATGTGGTCAGCAGGGCGCCAATAGAGGCGAAGAGGAGCGCAGACTCGCCGGCAGCATCGCGGTAGGCTGCGAGAAATCCAACGAACTGTGTGACCAGAATAAGGGGCCCTGGCGTTGTCTCCGCCAGGCCGAGGCCCTCCAGCATTTCACCGGGCTGGAGCCACTGATAGTTCTCAACTCCTTGCTGGGCCACGTAGGAGAGCACCGCATAGGCGCCGCCAAAAGTGACCGTCGCCATCTTTGAGAAAAACACGGCAATCTGTGAATACACTTGGTCGTAGCCCAGGGCGGCCAGCAACCCGAACACGGTTAGTGCCCAAAGTATCAGACAGGTCAGGGCGGCACGCCGGGTGCCCGGGCGCACAATGGTTTCGGTGCTGACCAACGACTGATTAGCCTCCGTATTGTCCGGCCCAAGTCTACGTGCTATCAGGTAGCCCGCAATGCCCGCCGTCAGAACCACGATCGGAAACGGTACGCTGAAAACAAACAAAGCCAGAAAACCGGCAACGGCGAGGAACGGTCTCAAAGTGCCCTTGAGTGCTCGTTTGCCGATTCGTATCAGGGCCTGAACAACAATCGCGAGCACCGCCGCTTTCAGGCCGAAAAAAACACCTTCAACAAGAGTCAGGTCACCGATGGTGACATACGCCCAGGACAAAAGGAAAATTGCCAGGGCCCCAGGAATGATGAACAGCAGGCCTGCAATAACCCCGCCCCTCACACCATGCATTAGCCAACCGATGTAGGTGGCAAGTTGCTGAGCCTCAGGCCCGGGTAACAGCATGCAATAGTTCAGGGCGTGTAGAAATCGAGACTCATCCAGCCACTTCTTCTCGTCTACAATAATCCGGTGCATTAACGCGATCTGCCCTGCCGGGCCGCCGAAGCTGAGAAGACCGATCCTAATCCAGACTATCAGCGCTTCCCTGAAAGAAACTTCACTCATTAGCCCTTTTCCTTGATTACATTATTCAATATCGTTTATTTGTGCCTCGTCCCTGAGGCTGTCGCAGTGGTGCGTACTTTACCAGTTACAGCATTTTCTTCAGTTCACCGTAATCACCGCCGGTGCGCAGTACCATGGTCACATTGTTGTTGTTGCGGTTCCGAAAGAACCAGCCGTGGTTGCCGGTAAAGGCGGCCTCAAGCTCGCCTTCATCCTCCGGGACGCCCCGGCCCTTTTCGTAAGAGATGGACCGGCCGCCACCATCGCCATGGGTGTCAAAGTTAACGGGGCCACCTTCGGATTCCCAGGAAAACCGGGCGATGGCGCCCTCATTCATGGTGAGTTTGAACTCCGTACCCTGGCCCGGCGTCAGCACAAAACGAACCTCATCTTGCCATTCGGATTCGTCGGCGGTTGCTGGAGCAGGCTCTTCCGGCGCCGGTTCGGCTTCCGGAGCTGCTTCGGCAGTGGCGGCGGGCTCAACCGATGCTGGCGCCGGTGCTTCTATCTGGGTTTGCACTGCCACCCTTTGCGCGGCGGCATCGGCGGCCGCTTCTTCGGCCAGCTGTTCCTTGATTTCACCCATCTCGGTCAGGCCCAGAACCCGGCCGGCACCGGTCGGGTCCAGCGCATACTCGGCGGGCATGACCACCGTCACCAGCAGCACCAGGGCAACGATAGCGGCGATAATGGTGGATCGAATCAGTTTGGCGGTGGAGGGTAGTTCCTCCCGGTTTGGTCTATCGGTGTTGTACATAACGAATCTCCAGAATTAAGCGACAAAATAACCGGTGAGCTGATAGCCGAAGAGCAGGAAGCCTGCGCTCATCATGGCCACATTGGCGGTGTAGGCATGGCGGAAAAAGCCATCGGTTTTACGCCAGAAGCTGATGGCAATCAGGATCATGGCCAGGGCGATGAGCTGGCCGATTTCCACCCCGACGTTGAACGCCAGCAGGTTTGGCACCAGGCCGTCCGGCGAGATGTCGTATTCAATGATTTTTGAAGACAGGCCAAAGCCGTGGAAGAACCCGAAGATCAGCGTGGCGGCCTTGGTGTTGGGCTGGAAACCAAACCACCGTTGATAGGCACCGATGTTGTCCAGCGCCTTGTACACGATGGACAGACCGATAATGGCATCAATGATGTAACTGTTGATGCCAATGTTGAAATACACCCCCAGCAGCATGGTGGTGGAGTGCCCTACCGCAAACAGGCTCACGTAGATCGCGATGTGTTTCATCTGGTAGAGGAAGAAGATGACACCCAGCAGGAACAGCAGATGGTCATAACCGGTGACCATGTGCTTGGCGCCCAGATACATGAAGGCGATCAGGTTAACCCCGGTGATCTCCTGGATATAGCCTTTATCGCCTTCGGCGACGGCATGTGCGAGCACATCGGCGCTCATGCCGAACAGCCCGAAGGTCAGAACAATCCATAACAGACGGTATCCGCCGGTGGCATGACGCCTACGCCGAACGCCGCCAAGCAAAGTTGACAACATAAAGACTCCAATTGTGTTCGTTCAGTCAGCTGCAGAGCAGCGAGAATCAGGCAATCAGAGCGGGTTTTGGAGGGCGTTCCAGGCGATAACGAAAATTCTGGGGCGAGGCTCCGGCGAAAGACAGGGGTTGCCGGTGTGAGATGACTTGTGCAGGTGTGAGCGTTATGGTCAGCCGATCTGCCGTTTCATGGGTGTGGTTGCCGGAGTCGTGGTGCTGGTGAGAACCGTGTGAACTCTCGCTGCGATCCTCCAGGCTATGACTGTGGGAATGGTCACCATGATCAGTCACGTCCAACCCTGTGAGTTCGGCAATACCATGGGAAGATGCTTCACCAATGGTGGAGAGCGTCATGCCAGCCAGTGCGATGAGCATAACCATCAGTGGCAACAGTGTTCTGTGGCGAATGGTGGCGATCATGGGTGTCAGTGCATTGGCTCGGTCATGGGCATCGTCGGGATAACCCAGCTTCGGTAGTTGTATTGCTTGAGCGAATGAGGATACCTTTCTCGCCAAACGGATAACAATTAAATGTTAAAAATGTTCCGAAGGGTTCGCGCCTGCCGGGGCTTTTGTGGAGAGCAATACAATGACCTGGCTCATAACCAAATACGCCATCACCGCCGCCCTGGTGGTACTGATTTCGGAAGTTGCCAAACGCAGTGACAAACTCGGCGCACTGATTGCAGCGTTGCCCATGGTGACTGTGCTGGCTATGGTCTGGATGTATGTTGAGCATCAGCCTGCGGACAAAATCTCCAACCATGCCTGGTACACCTTCTGGTATGTGTTGCCCACCTTGCCGATGTTTCTGTTGTTTCCGTTCCTGTTACCCCGTTTGGGATTCTGGTTGTCGCTGGCGGTCAGTGCCGTGCTGACCATGATCTGTTTTGTTTCCCTGGCACTCGTAATGAAACGATTCGGCGTTGGTTTGATGTAAATTCAATAGCCAGATCAGAGCACGTGTCTGATTGTTTTGAGCGAGATCAAAAAATCCATTATTTAGGACAAATCTTTCAGTCACAGTTCAGGTTGCCCCTCTAGCATTCTCCGCATAACAGCCTTTTGCGGAGAATTCACTTTGCGTTATCTCAGACACCTTCCAAAACTGGGCATGGCCACAATGCTGGCCATCTCAGCCTTGCCTGCAGTGGCCCAGCAGGAGCTGGGCCTGACGTCGGCCATTGAAATCGCCATACAGAATGACCCCTGGCTGCAAGGCAGCGTTTATCAGGAACAGGCCCTCAGGGAAGAAGCGGTGGCACAGGGCTCGCTGCCTGACCCCCGCTTGACGCTCGGGCTGGCAAACCTGCCCACAGACACTTTCGATCTCGGGCAAGAGGCAATGACCCAGACCACCGTTGGCATTACCCAGCGCTTTCCCCGGGGGGACAGCCGCCGGATTGCCAAAGCCAGGGTACTGCAGATGGCGTCAATACAACCCCGCCAGCGAGACAATCGTGAACTCAAGGTGACCGAAACAGTCACCCACCTGTGGCTCGATGTCTGGCGCGCCCAGCAAAGTGTGCAGCTGATCGAGAGCAGTCGTGGCCTGTTCGAGCAGTTGGAAGACGTTGCCCAGGCGGGCTACCGCTCGGCCACAATGAGCGCCCGGCAGCAGGACGTGATTCGCGCATCCGTCGAGCTGACCCGGCTGGACGACCGGCTAACCGCGCTGTCAGCAGAGCTCAGTTCCAGCCGTGAGGCGCTGGCGGAGTGGGTGGGAGCATGGGTTGACGAAATAGCTGGAATCCGTGCCGACCTCCTGGCTGTTGACGACACCATACCGCCGTATTTGACAGCACTGTCTGCGAACGGCAGTCCGAAGGTCGATAGCGCACTGGCGATCGACCACCCGATGATTCGTGCCACGGATGAACTGATTGAGGTGCGGACTCTGGAGGTGGACCTGGCGAGACAGGCCTACAAACCGGAATGGTCACTGTCTGCACAGTACGGATACCGCGATAGAGCCCCCAATGGCCAGGACAGGGCCGACCTTTTCTCCGTCGGTATCAGTGTTGATCTCCCACTATTCACCAGTAACCGCCAAGACCGGAACCTCAAAGCCTCCGTGGCCCGGGCAGAGACCGTTAAAACCGAACGTATGCTGCAGCTGCGCCAGTTGCAGGCGTCAGCCCGCAGTGCACTGGCGCGCATTGAGCGCCTGGATGAGCGCATTACACGTTACCGGGAAACCCTGCTGCCTCAGATGGAGCAGCAGGCCGAAGCCGCCCTGAGTGCTTACAACTCTGACGATGGTGATTTTGCCGAAGCCGTGCGTGCGCGTATTGCCGAGCTGAATGCCCGCATCGAGCTGGTTCAGATGGTGGCCGAGCGCGCCAGGTCGCAAGCCAGTTTCGATTACGTCACCGCCGGCGCGGACAACGCCTCACCCTCTTCATCGACTCGATATCAGGACTGACAACTATGGCCAATTTCATTCGCCCTCTGGGCTTTCTCGTGCTGGGTGGTTTTGCCGGTGCCGGCATTAGCTGGTGGCTGGCGGCTGGCGCAAGCATGGATCACACCGCTGATCCTGCACATTCACAGGCCCAGGAGCCGCTTTACTGGGTGGCCCCCATGGACCCTGATTTCAGAAGGGACAAACCGGGCAAGTCGCCCATGGGGATGGACCTTGTGCCGGTTTATGCGGACGGCGGAGCCGCGGATGACCCAGCGGGCACCGTCCGGATATCGCCCGCCGTGACCAACAACCTGGGTGTGAGGACCGGCACGGTTATCCAGGGGCGCCTGCCACTAAACATCACCACCGTCGGGCACGTCCAGTATAACGAGGACGCCATGGCCCATGTGCATCCCCGTGTTGAGGGCTGGATTGAGGCGCTGTATGTGAAGGCGGAGGGGGAGCCGGTTGAACAGGGCAAGGCCTTGTACTCGTTGTATTCGCCCACCCTGGTTAACGCTCAGGAGGAACTGGTTCTGGCGTTGAACCGGGGCAACGAGAATCTGGTCCGTGCTGCAGAGCAGCGTCTATTGGCGCTGAATGTTCCAACCAGCCTGGTACGGAGCCTGAAGGATACCCGCGAAGTGCGCCGTACACTGACGGTCTACGCACCGGCGACCGGGGTTATCGAGAGTCTCAATGTGCGCGAAGGGATGTTCATCAAACCCGGCGACCAGGTGGTGACCATTGCCTCGCTGGACGAGGTCTGGGTTCTGGGCGAGATGTTCGAGAGCCAGATTGCCGCAGTTAAGCCCGGTGATCGGGCGGTGATGACATTGGATTATATGCCGGACCGGCAGTGGCGGGGGCAGGTGGATTACGTCTATCCGGAGATCAACACAACAACCCGCACGGCCCGGGTCAGACTGCGCTTTGATAACACCGACGGTGCCTTGCGCCCGGGTATGTTCGCCCGGCTGAACATACAGGGAGAGCGTGGTGACCGGCGAATGTTAGTGCCCCGGGAATCCGTGATCCGTACCGGCCAGAGTGACCGTTTGGTGCTGGCTCTGGAAAAAGGAGCGTTCAAATCGGTTAACGTCGATGTTGGGCGCGTAGGTGAGGAGTATGTGGAAATTCTGCAGGGGGTAAGCCCCGGCGACATGGTGGTCACCTCGGCGCAGTTTCTGATCGATTCAGAATCCAGCAAAACCTCTGACTTTCTGCGTATGTCGCCCCGACCGACGGAGATGGATCACAGCGCCCATGGCATGCAGCATGAAGGGGGCCACTGATGATCACGTCGCTGATTTACTGGTCGGTTCGTAACCGTTTTCTGGTTGTCATGGCAGCACTGCTGCTGACCGGTCTGGGACTGTACTCCCTGAAGAACACGCCAGTGGATGCACTGCCGGACCTGTCGGATGTCCAGGTCATCATTAAAACCAGCTACCCGGGGCAGGCGCCTCAGGTGGTGGAAGATCAGGTTACCTACCCGCTGACCACCGCCATGCTTTCGGTGCCGGGTGCTCAAACCGTTCGAGGCTATTCGTTCTTCGGTGATTCCTACGTTTATGTGATCTTTGACGAAAACACCGATATGTACTGGGCCCGCTCACGGGTGCTCGAATACCTGTCGCAGGTGGCGCCGAACCTGCCGGAGCAGGCCCGGCCGCAACTGGGGCCTGACGCCACCGGCGTGGGCTGGGTGTATCTGTACGCCTTGGTAGACCGCACCGGGCAGCACGACCTGAGCCAGCTCCGAAGCCTTCAGGACTGGTTCCTGAAGTATGAGTTACAGACGGTACCCGGTGTTTCGGAAGTGGCCACGGTGGGTGGCATGGTCAAGCAGTACCAGGTGCAGGTGAGCCCGGAAAAGCTGCGTACCCTGGGGATTCCCTTGTCCCACATTGAAACCGCCATAAAACGCGGCAATCAGGAAGTGGGGGCTTCGGTGATTGAGATGGCAGAGGCCGAGTACATGGTGCGGGCCTCGGGCTATATCCAGTCCCGGGAAGATTTGCTCTCGATTCCGCTGGGTCTCGACGACAACGGCACGCCCGTTTTGTTAAAGGATGTGGCCAGCGTAGAAGTTGGGCCGCAGATGCGCAGGGGCATTGCCGAGTTGAATGGCGAGGGCGAAACGGTCGGCGGCGTTATTGTGATGCGTTTTGGTGAAAACGCCCAGGAGACCATAAGGGGGGTGAAAGCCAAACTGGAGTCTTTGCAGAGCAGCCTGCCGGACGGCGTCGAGGTGGTCACGGTGTATGACCGCTCCGGGTTGATCGATCGCGCTGTGACCAACCTCTGGAACAAATTACTGGAAGAACTTCTCGTTGTGGGGCTGGTGTGCGTGATCTTCCTGTTCCACGTGCGTTCGTCACTGGTGGTGATGGTCAGCCTGCCAGTCGGCATCCTGACAGCCTTCATCGTAATGTACTGGCAGGGCATCAATGCCAACATCATGTCGTTGGGTGGTATCGCCATTGCCATAGGCACCATGATTGACGGTGCCATCGTGATGATCGAGAACATGCACAAACACATGGAGCGTACACCGCTGACCCGTGAAAACCGCTGGCAGGTGGTGGCAAAGGCATCGGCCGAAGTGGGGCCGGCGCTGTTTTTCTCATTACTGATCATTACCGTCAGCTTTGTCCCGGTGTTCGTGCTGGAAGCCCAGGAAGGCCGAATGTTCTCGCCGCTGGCCTACACCAAAACCTATGCCATGGCGGCCAGTGCCGCTCTGGCGGTCACGCTGGTGCCAGTGCTCATGGGTTACTTCATCCGTGGCAAGGTGCTGTCGGAACACAAGAACCCGGTGAACCGGTTCTTGGTGGCGGGTTATCTGCCAATGCTGAAGGGCGTTCTTAAGTATCCGTCGACAACCCTGGTCGCGGTGGTTCTGATTCTGGCGTTGGGGTTGTGGCCTGCCTCCAGGATAGGCAGCGAATTCATCCCGCCTCTCGATGAGGGCGATCTGATGTATATGCCAACCACCTACCCAGGGATTTCCATCGGCAAGGCCCGGGAATTGCTGCAACAGACCGACCGGTTGATTGCCTCGCTGCCGGAAGTGGAAACGGTTTTTGGCAAGGTTGGCCGGGCAGAGACCGCGACAGACCCCGCCCCGCTAACGATGATTGAAACGTTTATTCAACTCAAGCCACGCGACCAGTGGCGTGAGGGCATGACCACCGAAAAACTGAAGCAGGAATTGAATGCCCTTATCCAATTTCCCGGCGTTACCAATGCCTGGGTGATGCCGATCATTACCCGGATTGACATGCTGGCGACCGGGATAAAAACGCCGGTTGGCATCAAGGTGGCCGGGCCTGAGCTGGCAACCATCGAGGCAGTGGGCAAGCAACTGGAAGCCATTCTTTCGGAGGTTCCCGGTACGGCATCTGTGTATTCGGAGCGCGTTGCCGGTGGCCGTTATGTTCAGGCTGATATCGACCGATTACGGGCGGCGAGGTATGGCCTCAACATAGCCGATGTTCAGCAAGTGATCGCTTCAGCCGTGGGCGGAATTAACGTGTCTCAAACCATCGAGGGGCTGGAAAGATACCCTATCAATGTGCGTTATCCTCAGGATTACCGTGACTCCCCCGAAAAGCTCCGGCAGCTGCCAATCGTGACGCCGTCCGGCCAACGCATTGCCTTGGCGGATGTGGCCGACATTCGGATTGAGGACGGCCCTCCAGCAATAAAAAGTGAGAATGCCCGGCTTAATGGCTGGACCTTTGTGGACATCGAGGGTGTTGATGTTGGCAGCTACGTAGGACAGGCCATGGCGGCTGTAAATGATGAACTGCAGCTGCCGGCAGGCTACTCCGTGGCCTGGTCCGGCCAATATGAATACATGCTCCGGGCCAAGGAAAGGCTGACCTATGTGGTCCCGCTGACACTGGCGATCATTGTCATCCTGTTGTTTATGAGCTTCCGCCGCATTGCCGAGGTGGCGATGATCCTGGGCACGCTGCCGTTTGCCCTGGTGGGCGCAGTCTGGTTCATGTACCTGTTGGGTTACAACTTTTCCGTGGCCGTTGGTGTGGGGTTCATTGCCCTGGCGGGGGTTGCCGTAGAGATCGGGGTGATCATGTTGGTCTATCTGAACCAGTCCTACCAGTCGATGCTTGAAAACTGTGAGCAAAAAGGTCTTGAGCCCAGGCGTGAAACTCTCCGGCATGCCGTCCTGCATGGTGCCGGGTTACGGGTTCGGCCGATCATGATGACCGGAAGCTCCATCATTATCGGGCTGTTGCCCATCATGTTCGGCACCGGGACGGGCTCGGAAGTAATGGGGCGCATCGCAGCCCCGATGGTGGGTGGTATGGTCAGTGCTATGCTGCTGGCATTGTTGGTCATTCCCGTATTGTTCTACCTCTGGAAACGAAGGGGCCTTGCGCACCGATGACCTGCGTCAATTCTTGCCAAGAGAGGTTGTAGGTTTGGCCGCTATTTCAGGTTCGATTCAGTTTTATGGTCTTAACTGTAGTAGACACTCATCAACTGTGATGAAACGGAGAATGTCATGAACAGGTTTACAAGGTTAATCGCATGTTCCGTTCTCGTTTCAGCACCCCCTTCTGGTGTTTGCCCAGGGCAACTCCGGGCAAATGCCGCGGGGTGGCATGATGAATCAGGAACAAATGCTGGAGCATCAGGCACAGGGCCAGCGAGGGCGCTGAAATAGCTCACTGACAGGGAGCGTTTATGACTTTTAGAAAATACCCTGGCGACCTGTTGTTGCTAGGGACGCTGCTACTGCCTGTGATTGTCGTTGCGCCAGCGTTGTCTTGGGGTGCTCAAGGCTTGCTGTATTCGCTGGCGGAGCTGGCCGGGGTGTTTGCCCTGTCAGCGTTTCTGCTGGCAGGTATGTTGTCGGCCCGTATTCCCGGTATGGATCCCTGGTTTGGTGGCCTGGTGCGGCTATGGACCATTCACCGCTGGCTGGGGTTCTCGGCCTTTATGCTGGTGATGGCTCATGTGTTGTTGTTGGCACTGGCCACCTTGCCGATGTCTCTTGGCACCAGTGTTGCCACGCTGTTCCCGCCCCTGAGTCATTGGGAGGTCTGGGTTGGCTGGGCCGCCTTCCTCAACATGTTGGTTTTCATCGCGCCCACGCTGGGGTTCATTGGCACTCTGCACTATCAAAACTGGAAACGCCTGCATCTGCTGTCTGCGCCGGCACTGGTGTTGGCGTTGGTGCATACCTTGATGCTTTCAGCTACAGCCTGGGTCTGGTGGTTGCTCTCGGCCCTGGCTTTGGCGGCCATCGCCTGGCGTAAGTTATTGTCACCCCGTCTGGCCAGGAAACCCTATGTGGTAGACGGCATCGACAAACTTGCCCGGGATGTGGTGGAGCTTCGCCTGCGCCCGAAGGGCAAGGGGATTCGCTGGCGGGCTGGTCAGTTTGTGTATCTGACACCGATGGACCGCTCGCTGTTGGCCGGTTATGGGGAAGAACACCCTTACACCATCGCCTCGGGCTCCGGGGATGATGAACTAAAAATCGGCATTAAAGCGGTCGGCGATGCCACTCGGGCGTTGCTGGACATCAAGCCGGGGGCAGAGGTGCGAATCGAAGGCCCTTACGGGACCTTTTTTGAGAATGCGGCTTTGGCGCAGAAGGGTACTGGCCTGCCAGGTGAGCCGCGCAAGCAACTGTGGTTGGCCGGCGGTATCGGCATTACGCCGTTTGTTGCTGGCGCCCGGGACAGGGTCGGGAACACTGTGGCTCAGGGGCCAGATGCCTGTTTGTTCTACCTGGCCAACCGGCCGGAACGAGCCTATTACCTGGACGAGCTGGTCCGCATTGCCGAGGCCTGTGATGGCTTTGAGGTTCACACGCACTACATGAACGAACACGGCGTGATCACCCGGGATTATCTGGCCGAGCGCTGCTCGGATTTCGCCGAACGGGACATCTACCTGTGCGGGCCGCCGGGCATGATCAATCACCTGCAAACCCTGCTCAGGCACGAAGGCGTGCCTGCCCATCGCATTCACACGGAGGCGTTTGATTTCCTATGACCAGCAACCGAATTGCCTATACAGGATTTGTTGCCTTTGTCAGCGTAGTTCTGACATTGGTGGTGGTTAACCTGGTTCAGGGCAACCCCGAACCCACAGCAGGTGGTACCGCTGAGAATGCCGATGGTGAGTCGGTTTTCCGGCTCGATGATGTGGCGGAACACAATCATGCCGGCAGCTGTTGGAAGGTGATTAACGGTGTGGTGTACGACCTCACCGAGTACCTGCCGAATCACCCCACCGAGGAAGAGGTCTTCACCCGCTGGTGCGGTAAAGAGGCAACGTCGGCCTGGCTCGATAAGGGCAACGGCCGGCCCCACAGCCCTCGGGCCGCAGCCCGGCTGGAGGATTATCGGATAGGTGTGCTTGAAGGCGGCGCCCCGGCACCAGCACCGGTTGAAACCGCAGATTCGGCTACACAGCCCGCCACTGGCGATGACCGCCTTGGGCGAATGCTGTTGGGTTTGGCACCGGGTAATTATCTTGATGGCACCTACCGTGGCAACTTTATCGACCGTGGGCTGATTCAGGTAAGCCTGCAGTTCCGGCTTGAAGGCGGGCGAATCAAGGGAATGTCCTACCGGCACCTGTTCTATCGGGATGAAGACTATTTGAAGATGGACAGTTCCGCCGAGCTTTACCCGGTTTTGCGTCAGTATCAGCAGATCACGGAGCGCCTGGAGGGCGAGCCGATGGAGGCAATTTTCCGGTTGTATGAGCCAGAGAACGTGGTGGATGATATTGACGGCTACACCGGCGCAACGCTTCGTGGAGCCAAGGTGATCAGTGCTTTTCGCGATGGTCTGAACCGGGGCGTCTACAGCTGGTAAGCCGGTAGTAGTGGGCAGGTGACTGGGCTGCCTGCGGGGCTTGTTTTCCGGCCGGCGGGCAGACTGTGTTAGGCTTTTGGGAACTTTAACAGGGAGTTAGCGAACCAAGACCCTGTTGAACCCCGGGACAGGAGACCCTATGCAGTCAGCGCCATCGTTACCCGCCCTCAGTTTGTTGCTTCGTGGCGCTGCGTTATTGGTGGTTTGGTGGGCGCTAACGCTCGGTGAAACGTCTGCCCTGGGTTTTGGCCTGGGGGTGACCGCCCTCGTGGCCTGGCTGTCGGTACGCCTGTTTCCCCCATCCGGCTATCGCCTCCAGCCCCTTGGGCTGCTGTCGTTTCTCGGTTACTTTCTCACCCGCTCGGTGGTGGCCGGGCTGGATGTCGCGCGGCGCTTGCTGTCACCCGCCTTGCCGGTTCACCCGGGTGAAATCACCCTGACCCTTTACTTGCCCGAGGGCAGCCCTCGCTGGCTGCTGGCCAACACCCTGTCCCTTATGCCCGGTACCCTGAGCGCTTTGCTTGAGGGCGATCAATTGACCCTGCACTGCCTGGATACCCGAGAGCCAGTAGAGCAGGACGTGCGGGAGACTGAGCGGCAGGTGGCGCGGGTTTTCGGACTCTCCCTGAACGACATCGGGAGGACGGTACGGTGACCCTGATACTCAATGCCGTTGCGGCCTTCCTGTTGCTGACCCTGTTGATTGCCCTGATCCGCATCTGGAGGGGGCCGGCCCCGGCGGACCGGATGTTGGCGTCGCAACTGTTCGGCACAACCGGTGTGGCCCTGTTACTGGTGCTGTCCTACGCCCAATCCATGCCCGCACTGATGGATGTGGCGCTGACACTGGCGGTGTTGTCGGTACTCGCGATCGTGGCGTTTGTGACCCGGGTGGTGCGCATCGAACAGCCCTTGGGTGATGACGGAGGCCGCCATGATTGATTCAGCCATGTTTGCGGTTCAGGTGGTGTTGTTGGTTCTCGGTTGTCTGTTTTTTGCTGTGGGCACCCTCGGCCTGTTCCGATTCTCCGACACCCTGACCCGTATCCATGCCCTGACCAAGGTGGACAACCTCGGGTTGGGCTTTATTATACTGGCGCTTTTGCCACTGGCGCCGTCGCTGGCGGGTGGCGTAAAAATGGTATTGATCTGGGCCGCAGCTCTGGCTGCCAGCGCAACGTCTGCGCACCTGATCGCCCGCGCCGTTCATGTGCGCCCGAAGCATTCCGCGGTTCAGGAGGCAGCTGATGATTGACTGGCTGGTGGACTCCATCTTGGTGCTGGCGCTGTTGTCGACCGCGATCGGGGTGTTGTGGTCTGCAAACCTGTTTCGGGCGGTGGTGATGTTTATCGCCTTTGGCCTGCTGATGGCGCTGGCCTGGGTTCGCCTTCAGGCGCCGGACATTGCCCTGGCAGAAGCCGCCATCGGTGCCGGCCTGACCGGCGTGTTGCTGCTGGATGCGGCCAGGCATTTGGGCTATAACCGGCGTTGCGGTGGTGAAGGCAATGACCAGGGTGGGGCGTCGGGATGATGCGTTTTTTTGGCGTTACCGTCCTCGCCGCCGTGTGTCTGGCCTTTGCCGGTGCCTTGATGATCACGGTCTGGCACATTTCTGGTACCCAGGCGCCGGTCGACCTGCCCGGACTGCTGGTGGAGAACCTGGAGGCCAGTGGGGTAGAGCATCCGATCACCGCTGTGCTGTTGAACTTTCGCAGTTACGACACGCTGCTTGAGATCGGCGTGTTGGTCATCGCCGGGATTGCGGGTATCTCCATGGCGAAAACGACGTCCCTGGAAGATCCTCTCCTGCGCACTTCAGATCCCTTGTTGTATGCCCTGCAGCGCTGGTTTGTGCCGCTGATGCTGGTACTTGCCGGCTACCTGTTGTGGGCGGGTTCCGACCGCCCCGGGGGAGCGTTCCAGGCCGGAGCCGTGTTGGCGGCATCGGGCGTGATGATGCGCCTTGGCGGGATCCCCATGGAGTTTCTGCGCCCCGGCGTGTTGTTGCGTTTGGGGCTGGCCCTGGGCTTTTCCGTATTCCTTCTGGTGGCGGTGGCCAGTGCCCTGGCCGGCGATGCGTTCCTGGCGTACCCGGAAGCCTTTAACAAACCTCTGATCCTGGTCATCGAAACCGTGCTTACGTTCTCCATTGCGATGGTATTGCTGGCTCTGTTTGTGTCGGCACCGGTTAACGGCGCTGAAGAGCCGGAAGAAGGTGAGCGCGGATGACCTCGGCCCTGTTGTATGCATTCGCTGGCGTTGCCTTATGTGGTATTGGCCTGTTCGGGTTTTTGCGCCTGCAGCACCTGCTGCGCAAGTTGATGGCGTTCAACCTGATCGGTTCCGGCGTATTCCTGATCATGGTGGGCCTGGCCCAGCGCAATGGTCAGCCAGATCCTGTGCCCCAGGCCCTGGTGCTCACGGGCATTGTGGTGGCTATTGCAGCGACGGCACTGGCTGTGGTGTTAATCCGCCGGTACTACCATTTGTCAGGCCAGACTACGCTGGCTGAGCCGGCCCGGGAAAATGCCAGGCCCAAGGCTCGGGCTGTGAACCGGGAGGGTGCTCCCGAATGACCTTGTGGTTAATGGCGGGATTGTTGTTCACACCCCTGGCCTGGGCGGTGCTGACCCTGTTGCTGGATTTCAGCAAAGGCCGGGTGGTGACCTGGCTTGGAATCCTGGTGCAGGTGTTGGTGTCTCTGGGCTTGTGGGCCGCCGTGGCCAGCGACGGCGGGTTTCTTTACCTGCTTGGCGGTTGGCAGGCGCCCCTGGGCATTGAGCTGCGGGTGGATGGCCTGGCGGTAACCTTTGTGTTGCTGACGGCCCTGGTCGCGGCCGCTTGCGGCTGGCACGCGAGCATCTACCTGGACCCTGGCAAGCCGTGGCACCGGTATTTCTGGCCGCTGTTCTGGTTTCTGTGGGCCGGGCTGAATGCGGTCTGGCTGGGCGGCGATCTGTTCAATCTGTATGTGGGGCTGGAGCTGATCAGCCTTGCCGCCGTGGGGCTGGTGGCGTTGGGCGGCCAGGCGGACGCACTCAGGGCTGCCATTCGCTACCTGATGGCGGCTTTGCTGGGTTCCCTGGCGTACCTGCTTGGTGTGGCCCTGATTTACGGCCAGTTTGGCACGCTGTCGCTGGCAGGCGTGACCGAGCTGATGAATAGCGGTGATGTTCAGTCGGGCCTGACCTTCCCGCTGATTCTGATGCTGCTGGGCCTGGCCCTGAAAACCGCGCTGTTCCCGATGCATGGCTGGTTGCCGCCGGCCCATGGCATCGCCAAGTCGCCGGTCAGTGCGCTGTTGTCTGCGTTAGTGGTCAAAGCCTCGTTCTACATTGCCGCCAGGCTTTGGCTGGAACTGGGAGGCGACCTGGGTGGCTATGCCCTGGCTCAGTTGATAGGCGTGTTGGGTAGTTTGGCGGTTATCTGGGGTAGCTGGCTGGCGTTCCGGCAGGCCAAACTGAAACAGGTGGTTGCCTATTCCTCCGTGGCGCAGATTGGCTATCTGTTTTTGCTGTTCCCACTCACCTGGGGCGTCACCGACGCCATATCCCAGCAGGCGCAACAGGGCATTACCCTGCAGGTGGTCAGCCATGCCCTGGCCAAGGCCGCGATGTTCCTGGCCGCCGGCAATCTGATCATGTCGGTAGGCAGCAACCGGGTGGATGCCTTGGCGGGTGTCAGCCGGTTCCTGCCGTTCTCGCTGTTTTCTTTCGGGCTGGCCGGGGTGTCGTTGATGGGGCTGCCGCCTACCGGGGGCTTTGCTGCGAAGTGGTTGCTCCTCCAGGCCAGCCTGGCCAGTGGCCAATGGTGGTGGCTGGGGGTTCTGCTGGCGGGTGGTTTGCTTTCTGCCGCCTATGTCTTCCGGGTTTACCGGGCGTCGTTCATTGAAGCGACAGACACGGACCAGTTCTATCACCCGTCCAGGAGCCTGGAGGTGATACCGATGATTCTTGCGTTGCTGTCGCTTGGCCTTGGCCTGGTGGCGGAGCCGGTGTTGTCGGTGATGTCCTTGCCGTTTGAGGGGGGCAGCCGATGACCCTGAGTGTATTAATGCCGGTTTTTGCGCTGATGACTTCGTTGCTGGCGTCGGTGGTTCTGTTCGCTCTGCCGGAGAAAGGGCATCGTCTGAGAACCATCATTAACCTGGCAGCCGCCATTCTGAAGATTGCCCTGGTGGGTGTGATGATCTGGGGTGTGGCCCAGGGGCGCGAGTACGAGGCCGCGTTCACCATGGTACCTGGTGTGGAATTCGTGCTGCGGGCTGATGCGCTGTCGATGTTGTTTGCCGGGTTGTCTGCCCTGCTGTGGTTACTGACCACCATCTATGCCGTTGGCTATCTCGAGGACTCCCCGAACCGGAGCCGGTTCTTCGGGTTTTTCAGTCTGTGTGTCGCCAGCACCATGGGGATTGCCCTGGCGGGCAACCTGTTCACCTTCTTTCTGTTCTACGAAATGCTCACCCTGTCCACCTATCCGCTGGTGGTCCATCGTGGCACGACCAAAGCGCTGCGAGCCGGGCGTAACTACATTATCTACACCCTGACCGGTGGCGCGGTATTGCTGTTTGCCATTGCCTGGCTGCACGGCCTGGTGGGGGATCTCAGGTTCCAGGAAGGGGGCTACTTCTCAGAGATTGACCCCTCCATGCAGGGGCCTCTGACGATCATTTTCGTGCTAATGATTGTCGGACTGGGGGTAAAAGCAGCCCTGGTGCCATTCCACGGCTGGCTGCCCCAGGCAATGGTAGCGCCGGCACCGGTCAGTGCCCTGTTGCATGCCGTGGCGGTGGTGAAAGCTGGTGCCTTTGGCATTATCCGCGTGGTCTTTGAGATCTACGGGTTGGAAGCGGCCAAAGACATTGGGCTGCTGGCCGGGCTTTCGGTCGTGGCAGCCTTCACCATTATCTATGGCTCCACCCGTGCCCTGTACCAGGTTGACTTGAAACGTCGACTGGCGTTTTCAACGGTCAGCCAGGTGTCCTACATCGTGCTGGGGCTGTGCCTGTTCGGGCCCGTGGGCGTTGCCGGTGGCCTGGTGCATCTGGTGCATCAGGGCATCATGAAGATCACCCTGTTTTTCTGTGCCGGTAATTACGCCGAAACCCTCGGAGTGCACCGCATCGATGAACTGGACGGCGCCGGCAAACGCATGCCGGGCACCTCGGTGGCGTTTACCCTGGGCGCCTTTGGCATGATTGGTGCCCCACCGTTGGCGGGGTTTATTACCAAGTGGACCATGGGCAGCGGTGCACTGGCGGTCGGTATGGATTGGGTAGTGGCGGTGCTGGTGATCAGCAGCCTGCTCAATGCGGCGTATTTTCTCCCGATACTGCACCGGCTCTGGTTTGCTGAACAGTGCGAGCCGTGGCCCCACGAGCGCCGTTGGGGGCGCCTTGAAACCAGCGCCTGGCTGCTATGGCCGCCGTTGATTACTGCCGCTCTTATGCTGGTAGCCGGGCTGATTGCCAACCTGCCATTCAGCCCCCTGAGTTGGGCTGAGTTGATTGTGGCAAGGGAGGTGGCGCTGTGATGTTTGCGTCAAACCCCTTGCTGTTGTTGGCGATTATCCTGCCGCTGGCCTCGTTGTTACTGGCGCTGCGGCCCGCTTGGCAGCAGGCTTATCGTTACTGTTTGCCCTTGTTGCCCTTGCCCGCCTTGTTGGCAGGCCTGACATTGGGGCCAGACGCGTCCCTTGAATTGCCGGGGCTGCTGTTAGGCGGCCGGTGGGGGCTGGATGAGCTGCGCCAAGTATTCCTGGTTCTGACGGCAACGCTTTGGCTGGTGGCCGGTGTCTTCGCCGTCGGCTATCTGAAGGTACATTACCTGCGGCGTTTCTGTGTGTTCTGGGCGCTCACCCTGGCCGGGAATCTGGGGCTGGTGATGGCCCAGGATATTGCCAGCTTCTATAGCTTCTTCGCCCTGATGACCTTTGCCGGTTATGGCCTGGTGGTGCACGAGGGAACGGGAGAGGCCAACCACGCGGGGCGCGTCTACCTGGCCATGGCGGTGGTGGGTGAAATGGCCATTCTGTCGGGCCTTCTGATGGCCGCACAACAGGCCGGTAGTGGCTTGTTGGCCGATCTGCCTGCCGCCGTGGCGGAGGCCGACCGGCGCTGGTTGATCATGTTCCTGTTGTTGGCGGGATTCGGGGTGAAGGCGGGCCTGCCACTGCTGCATTTCTGGTTGCCCCTGGCGCACCCGGTCGCGCCGACGCCAGCCAGTGCGGTGCTCAGTGGCGCCATGATCAAAGCCGGCCTGTTGGGTTGGCTGGTCACTTTGCCGTTTGGTGAGGTGTCTTTGCCGGATTGGGGCAATGCGCTGGTGATCCTGGGCGCTGTCGGTTCCCTGGGTGGTGCTGTGCTGGGTGTGCGCCAGCGGCGCCCGAAAACCGTGTTGGCCTATTCCAGCATTAGCCAGATGGGCCTGATGACACTGATGGTGGGCGCAGCGCTGGCCAATACCGAGTATGCGGGCCCGCTGTTTGCGGTGATGGCGCTGTACGTGCTGCATCATGGCCTGGCCAAAGGTAGCTTGTTCCTCTCTACTGCCATGGCGTTGCCGGCGGGACGAGGTGGTCAGTGGCTGTTGTGGCTGTTGATCGCATTGCCGGGGCTGTCGCTGGCGGGGCTGCCGTTTACCAGTGGCGCTGCCAGCAAGCTGGCCATGAAGGAACTGCTCAAGCCGGGCAACTTCGAGTTTGCGATGGCACCCTACCTGCCCATGCTGATGAGTGCGGGTGCCGTGGCCACCATGCTGCTGGTATGGCGTTTTTTGTGGGTGCAGCGGGCAGCTGCCAGTGTTGGCAGCATTCCTGCGTTTATGTGTCTGGGCTGGGGCCTGGCCACGGCTGGCAGTCTGGTACTGTTCTGGTGGTTGCCCTGGCCCGGGGCCGTGCCGGATAAAGCCTGGCTAGCCACCATGGTTCATGAGGCCTGGAGCCTGTTCTGGCCCATTCTGGCGGCCACGGTTATCGCGGCGCTGGCCTGGCGTTCAGTCAAACAGCGATAGCTGGTTGTCCGGCGGCGGCTGGCTTGCCGGTTTCGGCCGTGTTTGATGTGGCCCCTTGCGGCTGCCGTGGCGGTGCAGTACCCGGCCGGTCTCTTCCCGGCTGACGTGTTGTTTTCGGAAGTCTCCCACCGCTTTGCGCGCAGCCCGGGCCGCCTGTTCGTGATCGCACACCGGCGCAATGTAGGTGTTGCCGCCGAATTTCGCTTTCTGGGCGGGCGTCATTAACCAGGGGGTATGGATCATTTCTTCGGGAACCCCGGCCAGCTCCGGAATCCAGCGGCGGATAAACTCGCCGTGCGGGTCCAGCTTCTGGCTTTGCAGCACCGGATTGTAGATGCGCAGGGCGTTGATGCCGGTCAGGCCGGATTGCATCTGGGTCTGGGAATAGTGAATGCCCGGCTCGAAATCGGTAAACAGTCGCGCCAGGTGCAGGGCAGGTTCACGCCAGTGCAACCACAGTTGGTAGCTGGCTACCGCCATCAGCATTGCCCGCATTCGGAAATTGAGCCAGCCAGTGTGTTGCAGGCTGCGCATGCAGGCATCCACCAGAGGCCAACCGGTTTGCCCTTGCTGCCAGCGCTGCAGCCGTTCGGAATCGTTCGGCCCGGTTTTCATGCCCTCCAGTTCCCGGTGCATGGCGCGGAATTCCAGCTCCGGTTCGTCTTCGAGTTTCTGGATAAAATGACAATGCCAGTGCAACCGCGAGCGAAAGCTGGTCAGGCTTTTCTGTTTCCGGGGCAGGGTAGTACGGTGATTGCCGGCAGCCTTGGCCTGTTGGTAAATCTCCCGAAGGCTGACCGTGCCGTAGGCGATATGAGGGCTCAGCCGGGAGCAGGCGCGCACGGCGGTATTGGGGCTGGAAATGTTGTACTGGTAACCCACGCAGCGGCGCTCCAGAAACGACGCCAGTAACGTCTCGCCGCGAATGCTGCCGCCGGTTTGTCGATCCGGGCACCGGTCCGCTGCGGTGGCGCCGGGTTCGATACCGCGCCAAGTTATACCCTGAATGGCGCCGGCAAACGGCACGGAACCAGGTGCCTCAAGTACGGGCTGCTTCATCAGTTCTGTCCAGGCTTTGTCCCATATGTCCCGGTCTTTGAGCCGGCGTACCACCCCGAACTGGTTCCACTCCCTGAACTCTATCTGGTTGTCGGAGCACCACTTTATAACCGCTTTGTCGCGCTCGAAGGTCCATTGCCCGCCGGTTTCCTGATGGCAAAACACGCGCTCAATGGCATGGCTTGCCTTGAGCTCACTCAGGGCTCCGATGACGGTCCCTCGCAGCACCACCAGTTGGTTGCCCGCTTTGCGCAGCTGCTTATCGAGGTCATCCAGGGAATCCTGGATAAAACACCATTGCCGCCCGCTGGTATCCGGTTGCTGCCAGTAGTCGTCTTCAATCACGTACAGTGCAATAACCGGCTCCCCCAGATTGGCGGCAGCCACCAATGGGGCGTGATCGCGGGTGCGCAAATCCCGCTTGAACCAGACCACGGTGGTCATGGTTGCGGGCTCCGATTACGGCGGCACCGTTCGCTGCAATAGCGGACCTGGTCCCAGTCTTTTGCCCATTTCTTGCGCCAGCTGAAGGGGCGCTGGCACACCGGGCAGGTTTTCTCGGGCAAGTGTGGTTTTTTGTGCATTCGCGACTTTTGGTTTTAACTGAATAAATGTGGGCAGATATACGTGACTGAAACGGCAAAGGTTTTGTTATGACCACACTGAACGAAGGCATTCACCCCCCCTCGGTTCTGATCTTTGACTGGCACGGCACTTTGGTGGACACCCACGATGCCATGTTCAGCGCCATGGAAGATATGTTGCCGCAGCTGGAAGATCTGGGGCTGGTGGAAAAGTTGCTGCCGGAGGAGCAATGCCGCACACAGGATGATGCCCGGCTGGTGCGTTACATCCGTATCTTCCGGCGCCTGCATCCGAGGATTCTGGCGGAGCGGCGGGTGTCCAGAACTGATATCTTCAATGCCATCTTCGGTGATAACAAAGCGGCCAAGCTGGTTGCCCACGAAGCCTACAACAACGCTTACCGGAAATATTTTGGCCAGGTGAAGCCATTTCAGCCGGGTGCCTATGAGTATCTGTGTGCGCTGAAAGCCATGGGCATCAAGCTGGCGGTATCGACCAACCGCAACCGGGAGTTTCTGGACAAAGAGCTGCAAACGGTGGATGAGGGCCGATGGCATCATCTGTTCGACGCAACGGTATGCGCTGATGATGTGACCGAGTACAAGCCCGACCCTCAGGTGATTCTCAAAACCCTCGAGAAGCTAGAGCTGGCGGCCGATGCCCGGGCCTGGTATGTGGGCGATAGCTATGTGGATATGCTCACCGCCCACAGTGCCGGGGTGTCCGGCGTGTTCTACAACGGCGCCTGCTGGGAGCCGGAGCGGATTTCGAGCTGGTTTACCTCCCGGGATGCACCGGCGGCGGTGCTCGACAGTTTTGAAGACCTGATGGATTTGCTGGCGTTGCTGGAGCGGGAACAGCCTGAGGCGTTCGCCGCCAGCCCGGCGGAAGTGCGCCCGAAGCCCTTCCCGCCACCCGAACGGCCGGAGCCGCGTATTGAGCCGGATTGGCACCCGGCGGTGGTGAAGCTGATTCGCCCGGCGGTGGTGTTGTTTGACTGGCATGCCACCCTGGTGGACACCCTGGACGCCATGTACCACGCGGTGGACGATATGCTGCCGGATTTCCACACGCTGGGGCTGATGAACCGGATGGTTGCGCCGGAAGACAGCAAAACTCCGGAAGATGCCCGGCTGGTGGCCTATGTACGGGAGTACGCCAAGTTGCACCCCAAGGTAAAGGCAGACCGGAAAATCTCCCGCACTGATATTTTCGAGGTGCTGTTTGGGGAAGATCAGCAAGCCAAGCAGGTTGCCCACAAGGCGTTTAACCATCACTACCGAAATCACTACGGCACGGTGAAGGCCTTTGAGCCGAAAGTCCGGGAAGTATTGGAGGGGTTGCGACGACTGGGCATGCAGGTGGGCGTGATCACCAACCGGGATAGGGAGTTCTTTGAACACGAGCTGGCCGCCGTGGAAGACACCGGTTGGACCCATCTGTTCGATGTGGATGTGTGCGGTGACGACACGCCCCTGAGAAAACCGCACCCGGATCAGTTACTGCTGGCGGTGCAGAAACTGGATTACCCGCCGGACCCGAGCGTGTGGTACGTGGGCGACTCCACCACCGATGTCATTGCCGCGAAGCGGGCGGGTATGACGTCGGTGTTCTTCAACGGTGCCCAGTGGGACTTGCCCTGGCTGAACCGGATTTTTCCGGGCACTCACAAACACCCGGACAAACCGGACGTGGTGGTCAATGATTTTTCCGAGTTCTGGGCTTTGGTGCTGGCCTGTGAGCTGGGGCCGGCCTGAGGGTGTTACTCGGCTACCGGTAACTCCATGGGGACGTGTTCAGAACGAGCCCGCGCCAGCCGTTCGTAGTTGTGCAGCGCCTTTTCGATGGCCAGCCCCATGGCCAGAATACCTTCCAGGCCGTTATTCGGCTCTTTCAGGGGAATGGGCACACTGACGATAATCTGGAACTGGCGGGTAGACGCATCGTAGCGAATGGGTGATATCCACAAATCGGATTTGCGCTCCATACCACGTTCGGTTTCAACGGCAATTTCCTGGAACTTTGGCTCGTCGCCCTGCCAGTAATCGGATGACAGCTGACTCATGGCAACCAATGCGCCCTTGTTGTCGGTCAGCAAAAGTTCCGTTACCAATCCGCCTTGCTCGTCTTGCCACTGCTTCAGGGCCTGAGATGCCGGTAGCCCGAGTATCTCAGAGGCCAAGGGTGTCGGTTGCTCAGGGGCGAGAGCCTGCCAGAGGGTGTCCTGGGTGAGAATCTCTGTGAAGCTGTCGTAGACTGGCCCCTGATGAATTGCCTGAGCCAGATTCAGACGTTGCTCCAGGTCTTGTATGAGCCCCCTGGCTTGCCCTGCTACATGCTGATACTCATCTGCAGACAGCTGCATGTGCTGCTCCATACACGCCGGCAATTGACGGTTGAATCGGGTCAGGACCCCCGGGTGTTCGCTGACAAATCGTCGGTTGAGATAGAGGTGCAGCGGGGCGTAACGAAGGAATTCCCGGTTCAGCGTTTGGCCAAGTGCCAGTGAGTCTTCGCGCAGTGTCTCCATCACCTGTTGATCCATCAGTGCAAGGTCAATTCGTTGGCGTTTCAGCAAAGCCGGTAATTGTTCGGTTGAACTGACGGTCACAAACGGCTCAAAGCCGTTCTGGATGAGCCAGACTTCTTCGTTGCTGCCACCGACAACACCGATTTTTGCAGTTGTCGGGTCAGGGCGTTGGCCAAGGTAAAACCAGTACCATTTTTCCAATGCCACCGGGTGGCTGATATCCGCTGCCTCATCCATATCGGGTGATGGATCTACGGCAAAGTAGCCATCCACGAGTTGACGCTGCAGTGCGAAGCGGGCGCGGTTCTGGGGCATCAGGCGAATGTTTACCTGCGCCCCCGCATGTTCCATGGCGCATCGAACGGTCTCGACCGTTTCCCCGGTCACCTCCGGGCCGCCTGGGATCGGGTTGGCCTGCTGGTAGGGGGGAGAGTCAAATGTATATAAACTGAATGTTTCATGGTCTGCAGCAACTGTCCACGGAATCAAGGTGAACAGTAATCCTGCTGCTATGGGCCTGATAGACATGCCGGACTCCAGCGTCCTTATTGCTGACAATTTGCCGATGGATACAGCATAGCAGTCAACCGGCTTATTTTCTCTTAGCTGTTTTTCCCAGGTAGGTTACAGTTGCTCAAGATTGGCAAGCAGCCACTCCCCGCGGCTGAGAATGGCACGGCGCCGCTCATCTGGCTGTTTATCCCAGTTCCGATACATCATGGCCATGCGCGGATTGTTGGCAAAGTCATCCCGATGGCGGTCGATAAAATGCCAGTAAAGTGCATTAAACGGGCAGGCTTTCTCTCCAGTGGCATCCTGCACCCGGTAGTGGCAGTTCTGGCAGTGGTCCGACATGCGCTGGATGTATTTGCCACTGGCGGCGTAGGGTTTGGAACCCAGATAGCCGCCATCGGCGTGCATCACCATGCCCAGTGTATTAGGCAGTTCTACCCAGTCGAAGGCATCGATGTAGACCGCCAGGTACCAGTCACAGATGTCCTCCGGATGTATGCCGGCCAGCAGGGCGAAGTTGCCGGTCACCATCAGGCGCTGGATGTGATGGGCGTAGGCGTTTCTGGCGGTGGCATCAATGGCTTTGTGCATACAGCGCATTTTGGTTTCACCGGTCCAGTAGAACCAGGGCAGGCTGCGCTGGTTGTTCAGCCGGTTCTCTTTGGCGTAACCCGGCATCAGAAGCCAGTAAATGCCGCGAACAAACTCGCGCCAGCCGATGATCTGGCGGATAAACCCCTCTGCCGCGTTCAGCGGCGCCCGCCCGGAATACCACGCTTGTGCCACCGCCTGGCAAACGTCCGTCGGGTCCAGTAATCCGGTGTTCAGATAGGGGGACAGGATGGAATGGAACAACCAGTCTTCGTGGTCGGACAGCGCATCCTGATAGTCACCGAAACAGGGCAGGGCGAAGTCGATAAAGTGTTCCAGCGCTGCCTGGGCCTGGTCCGCCGTGACGGCAAAATGGAAGTCCTCTGAGGTGCCGAAATGGTCGGGAAAGTGCTCCTCTACCAGCTGGATCACCTCTCGGGTAACCGAATCGGGCTCCACGCGAAACGGCGCCGGCGCGGGCGGTTTGCCGGACCATTTCTTTCGATTGTCGGAATCGAAATTCCACTGGCCACCCTCCGGTTTGCCTTCGGGTGTCATCAGCAGGCCGGTTTTTTTGCGCATTTCCCGGTAGAAAAATTCCATGCGCAGTTGTTTGCGACCCTTGGCCCAGTCGGCGAACTCCTGTTTGCGGCACACAAAGCGGGTGTCTGGCCGAATCTCCACTGGAATACCCAGGTGTTCGTGCCACTGGCTGATCTGCGAGTGCAGCCGCCATTCACCGCACTCGGTGGTGATCAGTCTCTCGGGCCTGTGCTCTGCGGCGAGCTTTGAAACGACCGCTTCCAGGGATTGTTCCGGGTTATCCGGATGGTAGTGCTGGTAATGCACGTGCCAACCTTGTTGTTCCAGTTCCCGGGCGAAGTGGCGCATGGCGCTGAAAATATATATTAGCTTTTTCTTGTGGTGATTGGTGTAGCTGGCCTCGTCATGGACTTCGGCCATCACCACCCGATCGTTGTCTTTATCTGCGTCTTCGAGTGCAGAAAGCTGGTGGCTCAGCTGGTCGCCGAGAATCAGAATCAGGTTGGCCATGGCATCGGCTCCGGTGTTGGCATTATCCCAAAGGGGTAGGCTGAATACGCCATGGGCGCAAGGGTGGTTCAGTGGCTATGCTGATAGACTCCAGATGATACGCATCAACTGATGCTCGGGGCCGATAGGGCATAATGGATGCTTTCCGGCTTGCCGATCTTTTCTGACGACAGAGTTTTAACTATGGCTTCCAACAACGCTGCAGAAAACAACCTGCCCGCCTTCATCTGGGATGAGGCACTGATTCGCCGCTACGACCTCAGTGGTCCCCGCTATACGTCTTACCCCACGGCGGTCGAGTTCACCCAGAAGTACGGCATCGAAGACATGGTGAAAGCGGCCGGCCGCAGCAAGGCTGCCGGTGGCCCCATTTCCTTGTACACGCACCTGCCGTTCTGTGCACATCTCTGTTACTACTGTGCCTGCAACAAGGTGATCACCAAAAAGCGCGATAAGGCTATGCCTTACGTGGAGCGTGTTCTGAAAGAAGCTGCTATCCAGTCAAAACTGTTCGGGGCGGACCGCCCGGTGCAACAGTTGCATTGGGGCGGCGGCACGCCAACGTTCTTGCCCCGGGATGTGATGCAGCACCTGATGGCCGGATACGCTGATCTGTTTAACCTGCAGTCTGGCGATGAGCGGGATTACAGCGTCGAGATTGACCCTCGGGAAGTGGACCAGGATACCCTGTCGACCCTGTGGGAGCTGGGTTTCAATCGCATCAGCCTTGGTGTGCAGGATGTAAACCCGCAAGTACAGAAAGCGGTGAATCGCATCCAGCCCCGGGACATGACCGAAGCGGTGCTGAACGAAGCTCGCCGTATCGGCTTCCGCTCCATTAACCTGGACCTGATCTACGGCCTGCCGTACCAGACCCCGGAAAGTTTTGCACAAACCCTGGAATCGGTGATCGAGATGTCCCCGGACAGGCTCTCCGTGTTCAGCTACGCGCACCTGCCGGACCGCTTCTACCCGCAAACCCGGATTCAGGCCGACACTCTGCCAAGCCCGCAGCAGAAGCTGACCATTCTGCATAACACCATCAACCGCCTGCTGGAAGCCGGTTACGAATACATCGGCATGGACCACTTCGCCAAGCCGGACGACAGCCTGGCCGTGGCTCAGCGCGAGGGCCGGCTGCACCGGAACTTCCAGGGCTATACCACCCATTCGGATTGCGATTTGGTGTCTCTGGGGGTGTCTGCCATCGGCCAGACTGACGACGCCTATTTCCAGAACAACCATGATTTGCCGTCCTGGGAAGCCTCAATTGATGCCGGGCAACTGGCGATCGTTCGCGGCGTTGGCCTGAGCCGGGATGACCGGATTCGCCGGTGGGTGATCGGCCAGCTGATCTGCCAGTTCCGCCTGGATCGCAAACAGTTTGCAGACAAATGGAGCGAAGACTTCGATCGGTACTTCGCGGATGAACTGAACCGCCTGAAGCCGATGATCCAGGACGAACTGATTGGCGATGATGGCGGTGCACTTCAGGTGCAGCCCGCCGGCCGGTTGCTGATTCGGGCCATCTGCCAGATCTTCGATATGTACCGCAAGGAAGGTGCCAGCCAGCGGTTCTCGCGGATTATCTGACCGGGTTTGCTGTAAACAGAACCAACAAGGGCTGCCAAATGGCAGCCCTTGTTGGTTTGACTCGATGAATTAGCTAGCCACTTTGAACTCGTTGGCCAGGTCCTGGAGTTTGCGGGCAAGCCTGGCCTGCTCCTGAGTCACCTGATTGATCTCCTGTGATCCGGTCAACGTCAGGATAGCGGCCTCACTTACTGTCTCCATGCTGCCTGCCAGTTCACGTGTCACCGCGACTTGCTGTTCCGATGCAGTGGCAATCTGGGTGGCCATGTCGGAGATGCTATTTACGTCGGTCAGGATGTCCGCGAAGGTTTTTTCCATCTCAGAGGCCTGTTCGCTGGTCTGGTTGGCGAGCTTGTGGCTGGCAACAATGGATCGGCTGGCGTTGTCTGTGATGGTCTTGAAGCCGTTGATGATGTCTTCAATCTGGGTGGTCGATTCATGAGTTTGTTGTGCCAGGGTCCGTACCTCATCGGCCACCACTGCAAAGCCCCGGCCATGCTCGCCAGCTCGTGCCGCCTCGATGGCAGCATTCAGAGCCAGCAGGTTGGTCTGGTCCGCCACTTTACGGATGACATCCACTACTTCACTGATGGTGCCGCTGCGTTCCTCCAGCTCTTCGATCACCTGATTTACTTCCTGAACCGATTGCGCCAGGGTGCGGATTTGCTTAACGCTTGAGTGCAGCACCTGCTCACCGGTCCGGCTCTTGTCCATGGCGCTGTTGGAAGCGTCTGCAACCTGTTGGGTGTTCTGGGAGATTTCCTCCGAGGTGGCGGACATTTCTTCGGTGGCGGCCGCTACCTGCTCAATCTGCTGTTGCTGGTTCTTGATCTGGCCGGAATTCTGGCCCGCGGTGGAGCTGGTTTCTTCGGTGGCGGTGGCCAGTTGCACGCTGGCCTTATCGATCTGCATCAGGGCTTCGCTGAACCGGCCGAAAAGTTCGTTGACCGCCTTGGCAATAGTGCCGGTTTCGTCCTGGCTGGACACCGGGATATGCCGTGTCAGGTCTTTGTTGTCCATGGCATAACGAACGCCAGACAACAATGCGGCTACCTGGTTATGGATGGCGTGGATGATCACCAGCATCAGCAAGATCACGATAATGATGGCACCGCCTGCAATCGTAGAGGCGCCAATAAGTGCCTTGCGGGCATCACCTACCGCTTCGGTAGCCGCGGCTTCCACTTGGGCTAGCATCTGGCTGCGGATACGGTTGATGGCTTCAATTCGTCTGGTTGCTGCGGTGAACCACTCGCCGGGGTCCAGGGCATACATGCCAGACGGACTGCTCAGCAGGGTTTCACGCTGGCTCCGAAATTCCCGGCTTACCGGTAGGTTTGCCAGCTGTGTGATGTCTCCCCGCAGTTCCGAATCGCCCGGCAACATACTGATGGCCGAATTCAGGTAGGCATCCTGCTGACCGCTCATGCCGGTTACCCGCCCGAGCGTTGGCAGGTCAAAGTCCCCGGATCGAATCAGTGCCGCGCCGTTAGCGCGCTCCCGCCCGGCCATTTCCACAGCTCCCGCCAATGCAAAATAGCCGTTGATCTGGCGGCTCAGGTCGGCGTCGGTTGAGCGGCGTACCAGCAGGGGAACCCGGTCAACCATTTCCATGATCATCGTGGTGTACTGGCTGGCAGAGTCGGCACTATTGATGTTGCGGTTGTCGATGCCCTGGCGAAGCCTGCCAAGGCCGGACAGTTGCTGTTCAAGGCGGTCAATACTGGCTTTGATCACGCCATCAAATTCGGTGTCAGACACCAGGACTCGGAGCCCGTCGCGATAGGTTCGAAGGCTTCGGTCTGTATCCTGGCGCTGGGCATCCAGGTCGCGCTTTGACTGTTGCTCGCCGCTGGAACCTGTCGCGCTCGACAGCAGAACGGCCGAGCGGCCGCGCTCCTTTTGCAGGGACTCAATCAAAGGATCTCCCAGCTCCGCCAGGTTCACCATGGCCTGTAACTGGCGCATGTTGCCCAGCTCATCCGCGTTACGGCTGATACTGAAAGCGGCAAAGAAAACGATGACCAGCAGGGCCGGAAGCACGAGGGTAATGAGCTTGCCCCGCATGGAGAGGTTATTCAGAAATGACATGGAAGATCCCCTTCACTGAATTAATTCGTCCATTGTGGGCAAGTGTAGCAGCCGAGGGTATTCACGAATCGGGGTAGCTGATGGGGTAGGTTGGGCTTTGTAAGTGCCTGTAAAGTAATGCTATCTGTATGGCCTGGTTAGAAAAAATGGTCCTGTACGGGCAACTGCGTAGAGTACTGCTTTTGGGGTAGAAGGCGGTTATCGCCCGCTCCGCTGACAAAGGTCAAGGTGCCTTAGTGGCTTGGCGGGTATGGTGCCGGCACGTCTTTCAGCGGAGAAAACCATGGAACTTGTCTGCCCCGCCGGTAGCCTGCCCGCCCTGAAAACCGCCGTCGATAACGGCGCCGATGCGGTGTACTTCGGCTTTCGCGACAGCACCAATGCCCGCCAGTTTGCTGGCCTGAACTTTAACGAAAAGCGCGCAGGGGAGGGCATTGAATACGCCCACTCAAAGGGCAGTCGCGTATTCTGTGCCATCAACACCTATCCGCAGCCTGATGGCTGGGAACAATGGAAGGGTGCGGTGGACCGCGCCGCGAACCTGGGTGTGGATGCCATCATCCTGGCCGATATGGGGCTGCTGGAATACGCCGCCAGCAAATATCCGGACACCCCGCGCCATTTGTCGGTACAGGGTTCTGCCACCAGCCACGAAGCCCTCTCGTTCTATAAAGACAACTTCGATATCCGCCGGGCGGTTCTGCCCCGTGTACTGTCCATTGATCAGGTGAGGGGCGTTGCCAAACACAGCCCGGTGGAGCTGGAAGTGTTCGCCTTCGGCAGTCTGTGCATCATGGCGGAGGGCCGTTGTTACCTGTCTTCCTATCTCACCGATGAGTCTCCCAACACACGAGGCGCCTGCTCGCCCGCCAAAGCCGTGCGCTGGCAGGAAACCCCGCAAGGTCTCGAATCCCGCCTGAACGATGTCTTAATCGACCGTTATGGCCAGGGCGAGTCGGCCGGTTACCCAACCCTGTGCAAGGGCCGCTTTGAAGTGGAGGGCAGTGTCTATCACGCCATTGAAGAGCCGGTTAGCCTCAATACCCTGGACCTGCTGCCAGAGCTAAAAGAGCTGGGCATCAGCGCGGTGAAGATCGAGGGCCGCCAACGCAGCCCCGCCTACATTGCCGACGTGGCCCGCACCTGGCGCCAGGCGCTGGATCGGCTGGAAGCAACACCGGGCGTGTTTTCCGTAGAGAGCCAGTGGAATCAGACGCTGGCCGGGCTGTCCGAGGGTGGCCTGACCACCATTGGCGCTTATCACCGCAAGTGGAAATAAGGTTTAGCTGATTATGATGAAACTATCCCTTGGCCCGATTCTGTGGTTCTGGTCCAAGCAGTCCGTGTTCGACTTCTACGCCAAGGCCGCTGAATGGCCGGTAGATACCATTTATCTTGGCGAGGTGGTCTGTTCCCGTCGCCGGGAACTGAAGCCGGATGACTGGCTTGACCTGGCCCGCGACCTGAAAGCCTGCGGCAAGAGCGTGGTGCTTTCTACCCTCACGCTGATTGAATCCGAAGCCGACCTGCGCCGCTTGCGCCGGTTCTGCGAACAGGATGATTTCCTTGTGGAAGCCAACGACCAGAGCGCCTTACAGGTGGCCATCCGCAGCAACATTCCATTTGTGACCGGCCCGTCCATGAACATCTACAACACCGCCACCCTGAAAATCCTGGCCAGACAGGGACTGCAAGGCTGGAACCTGCCGGTGGAACTTGGGAAGGAAACCCTGGACCAGCTGATCAGGGAATTGAAGGCCGAAGGCCTGGATCTGCCCGCCGAGGTATTCTCCTGGGGCTTCCTGCCGCTGGCCTGGTCGTCCCGTTGCTTCACCGCCCGCCATTACAACCTGCCCAAGGACAACTGTGAGTTCCGTTGCCTGGAGCACCCCGATGGTATGGAGCTGCGCTCACGGGAAAGCCAGGAGTTGTTCCGCCTGAACGGCATTTCTACCCTGTCTGGCTCCCGCTATGACCTGATGCGGGAGTTGCCGGATATGGAACGAATGGGCGTGAGCACCGTGCGCTTGAGTCCCGAGCATCAGGGCATGGATGAGGTAGTCAAACGCTTTGACCAGGTACGCCGGGGGGAAGTGCCAGCCACCGACCCGCTGCAGCTGGTGGAAGCGCCGCCGTGTAATGGGTACTGGTATGGCAGGCCGGGGATGGATTTGGTGCAGGACCCTGGATTACAATAAATTTTTGATTGCAACGAGCTTTGGACGGCTGTTGCATCACAGGGATGTTTAAACTCAGTCAACGGATGACGAACGATGGATATTGTCAAAACTTTCGATCTGGTTGCGGCACATCTGCCCAACCTGGAATCGCCCTTCTTTGCTGCTGAAAAAGCCAGAAACCTGCTGGAGAATGACCGTCACGGTCATCGCTTCAATCTAAACAAGATACTTGACCGAGTGGCTTCGTCCGGTTTACGACCGGACCAACGGATGCGATTGATAAATGAAGTCAGTAATCGACTCCGAGAAGGAAAGCTGTGGCTGGTATACGGCCATTGTGATGGAAAGCCCTTTGATCCGGTAGTGAGCTGGAGAGAGGATGCATCAGGGCAAGGGCGGTGGATGATCAATGACAGCGCCTGTCGGTTTGCCCTGAGGGATAGCGTCCAGAGTTTGAACGAAAACAACATCACGCCGCAACAACTGGCCCATCACGGTGGTAGAGGCATTGGTTCGTTGTCTGTTGGACTCTTCAGCACAGAGCTGAGGCTCCTGCGCAAGGAGGAGGCTTTGCAACGGCAATCAGTGGCATCCTCGGACAGTCCCTTCCCGGCCACCCCTGTTGCGCCCTTGCCGTCAACGACCCAAACCCCACAATCGTCTGCGTCTGAAACGCCTCCGGAGATTCATCTGGAAATTGGTTTGTTCACCGACGGTACCCTGAATAACGCGGACAATTCCAGGGCGATGGAAGACCGGGTTCAGGAAGAATGCCTCACCCCGCTTGAAGACGGTGAAATTACCGAAGCGGAGTGTCGGTATCGGCTGGCAATGATGCTTGGGGGGAGTTATGCCAATGCGCCGAGTAATGTGGCGAAGTTGAGGGATATGTATGTTGAGTCCAAAAAAGTCAGCGATGGCGAAATTAAGCAGCGATTTTGGGTGTATGCGCCTGGTATAGGTACAAGAACGGGAGCGAGTGATTCGCTGGTGGGTATGACAACTGGGATGGGGCAAACTGGGGTTGTTAACCAGGTAGAGCGGGGCTTTGCTGAGATCGCTGGGCGACTTGAAGAGCTAGAACTATCTCGGACAATTACTTCAATCACATTTGACCTATTTGGTTTTAGTCGGGGAGCTGCTTCGGCGCGCCATGCCGCTCATGAAATAAGTCAGGGGGAAGTGGGCGCGTTGGGACGGGTTATGGATGCTCGGGGTATTAAGTGGCCGGAACAGGTCAATATTCGGTTTGTCGGGCTTTTTGATACGGTCGCTGCAATCGTTAATCCGCTCGCACTAGACCTTTCCCCGGGCAATGGTCAGAACGATCCAGTGAATGTTTGTCTTCGTCCAGAGAACGTTAAACGGGCTATTCATCTCGTGGCCTCAGACGAGCACCGTGAGAACTTTTGTTTAAATAGTTTACGAAACCCAGACGGTAGCCTGCCGGCTAATTTTCGGGAAATTTCTCTTCCAGGCGTGCACTCTGATATCGGGGGCGGCTACGGTGAAAGCGTGCGAGAAGATGTGCTGATTACCCCAGCGGAACGGGTTTCCATCACCTGGTTTGACCAACCAGAGCAGACAACAAAATGGCAAGAGCTCGATATCGTGAGAAAGCAAATTGAGGCCGAGAAGTGGATTGGCGAATATAGTTTGCCGATGACAGTTATAGAGCAGTCTCACCCAACACCGAGTATTCAGGAGTTGGAAAGTGAAGCCAGTCTCGATATTCACACTAACTTCATAACGCAGCGGACACCGCATAGCGGTCGCATGGCTGAACTCGCCCTAAGAATGGCCCGCCAGGTACGCGGGGAGTATTCCCGGATAGCTTTAAGAGTAATGCATGAGTTAGCTGTCAATGAGGGTGTCCCATTAGCAAGCATTGACCCGAGGGATGGGGCTCTTCGGTTGCCGAAGGATCTGAATCTGATCGATGAAGAATTGCGTTCGCAAATAAATGCTGGTTCCAATAATCCATCTCTCACACCAGAAAGTCGGGACTTAGTTCGCCAGCGCTATATCCATTATTCGGCGCATTACAATTCAATCGACTTTACGGTATTTGGGCGGATCGCATCGTTGCGATTGCCTGGCCTTGTGGCGCCAAATGCGCCCACTCAATCCGGGGAGCGGGTTATTTATCCTAATCGATGAGGACAGGTTGTGGATTTAAAGAGAACTATGCTTCTGGTTAGCCTAAGTTTAATGGTTTTCGGATGCTCTTATACGGATGACGACGACATAAACTGGAGTCTCGTTGCTGTCGCACCCCAGCACTACGAAATGTGGATAATCAATGCTCATTTGGAGAAGCCTGGTGTTAGGAGCTGGCGCGCACCTATTGGAGGTGGGGTTCGATGTTGCTGGATGGGTCCTGACGGCCCCTTCGGTTCTGGAGGCCCGATAGATCCGTTCCCCAGCTTGATCGCATTGCATTGGTTCTCATTTTCTGAACAAAAATTCTACTCCACGTTGTTTGAGGTTCCCTCGGACTTGCAGGACCGTATGCGTGTGCCTGCTCCTACAGCCACTCAAAGCAAAGATGTTCTGATGAAGCCAAGAAGGACTTTGGTTTTGGGGCTTGCGCCTGGTGGTGAGGTGGTTGTGTGGATGATGAGCCAACGATCTAATGCCGTCGAAGTCATGCGAGTGCCCGCTGTCGAAGTTGAGGGCGACCTCGAGGCGTTTGAAATTCGCACAAGGGAGTACTTAGAACAACACGGTTCGTATATCGAAGAACACGGTGTGCCGTTGGAGGGTTGGTGATCCGATCGGTGTACGCCTTTGTGAAGCGGGCATTCAAAAAACGACCAACTGCTATGGTTTGCGGAGTGGGACTTGCCATATGGGGCGGTTTGTCGTTTTGGCCTAAGGATAATCTCCCTTGGTATGTCGGCGTCGCTGCCCCGAGCCACTACGACATGTGGGTCATTAACCTGCATCTGGAAAAATCCGGAGAGCGTAGTTGGCGGATTCCTGCAGGCCATAAAGGCTGCTGCTGGGAGGGCGGCAGAGGTCCTTTTGGAACGGGGGGCTCGATGGATCCGTTCCCCAACCTGATCGCGATCCATTGGTTTTCTTTTGCGGAGCAGAAATACTATTCCATCATGATTGATGTCCCGCCGGATTTGCAGGATCAAATGCGAGTGCCTGCTCCCAACAGGACTCAAGATGGCGAGATACGCCACCTGCCAAGAAGCGACTTGATTTTAGGGTTGGCGCCCGGAGGAGAAGTGGTTGTCTGGATGATGAGCCAGCGAACAAACGCGGTAGAGGTAATGCGTGTTCAGGCGATTGAAGTCGAGGGTAACCTCAATGCTTTTAAAGAGCGGACCAAGAACTACCTCGAGCGAAGCGGTGCCTATCTTGAGAAACACGGTGTGCCGTTGGAGGGTTGGTGATCGAGTAAGTTAGATACGTGCGGTTTCTACACGGCTTTCTGCTAATGCCCCGTCCACAGCACCAGTAGACCTCCCGCTTCGGCAACAATTTTCAAAATCCCAAGAACAGCATGTCCAACGCCGCGGAAATTTCATCTTGTTGCCCAGCAAGGCTGCCGGCGCCAAAACGCAATTCCCCTTCAGGCACAGCAGCCATATACTGAGTAGCCATGACTACCTCCTGGCCCTCAATGTTAAAGACTGGATTCAGCCTCTGGGCAGGGGTAGGCGCCGAGGATTTGGGCAACAGTGGCACAACAACTCGGGTGTTCAAGCCACTGAGAAGGTCTGACTGAACATCCAGCAGATAGCCAGCCCCATCCTTATTTTCAAAGATATCGAAACGGGCCATCAGAACTGCCGGTGCCGTGCAAGAGGCAGGCCGTTAGCTTCAACGTATGCATTAGAGCTTGCGAGGGCTCTGGCATTTTCTTTCAACCACTTCTGCTGTTTATGAAGCTTCACAGCCTCCGCGATCCCTGCCTCTGCTGATCGTGAAACATTGATTCCCAGAGCTTTCGCCTCTTTTAGGAGGGCACTATCTAGCGACAGGTTCGTTGGCTTTCGTATGGATTTGGTAGCTTGGGCGGATTGCATGGTTCAGTCCTTGCACAGATCGATGCGCCAATTTTATGCGCATGTTAATTGCACATCAATAGCCCGCTGACTCAGACTGATTCGAGAAACAGTAGGCGGCGCGGTGACAAATCCCACTCCAGACTATCCAGAAGATTCTTCAAAGCCAGCCCCAGCTCGGTATCCCCCTCAATCACCAGGCGCCGCTGGAAAAACAGCTGGTCCGGGTCTTGCCGGCGCTCTGCGAGGGTTTTGAAGGCTGCCAGCGAACCCCGAATGGTCGCTTCGCCTGGGCTTTCCACAACGCGAAGCCGGCCAGCCCAGAAACCGATGGTGATGCCCGGTTGACCACCGTTCACTTCCAGCCTGATTGTCCGACCTTCAAAATCATCGAATTCGCCCTCAGCCAGCGCTTCTGCAAACAGGCGGTTCAGCGGGGCTTCGGCAACCAGTTGTTTGAAGCTGACGGGTATGTTGCGGTCGATGGTGTCCAGCAGCGGCGTCGGGGAGGGCAGGTATTCCTGCAGAACCGCGATGGATTGCTCCAGTAATGGGCTGTGCAAAGACGCGATGGGAGGTAGCGAAAAGGCCATATTTAACTCCGGGCAGGACGACAACCCGCCCAGAGTATCAAAAGGTCGCCGGCGGCGACTTGATTTAACTCAGCCCTTGTGGAGACCTTCTTCCACGGCCCAAACGGCTACTTCAACCCGCGAGCGCAAGTTGAGTTTCTTGAGCAGGTGCTTTACGTGCACTTTTACTGTGCCGTCGCTGATGTCCAGCTTGCGGCCGATCATCTTGTTGGAGAGGCCTTCGGCAATCAGGCGCAGTATGTCTTTTTCACGCGGCGTCAGGCTGTCGAAGTCCGGCCGGGATGACTGCTGCGGTTTGTTGGAACGCAGGGCCTGGGCCAGTAACGTTGTTAGCCGGTCACTGATGACCATTTTGCCAACAGCCGCCTGGTGTAACTGGGCGATCATATCTTCCGGCTCCATGTCTTTCAGCAGGTAGCCGTCGGCACCGGCACGCAGGGCGGCAACCACATCGTCTTCCTGGTCAGACACGGTAAACATGACAATACGCGAGCTGATGTTCTGGTCCCGCAGGTGTTTGAGAGCTTCAATGCCGTCCATCTCGGGCATGTTCAGGTCCATCAGGATCAAATCCGGCTCGGTTTCCAGGGCCAGCTTGATGCCGTCGGCGGCGTTGCTTGCCTCGCCGATCACTTCCATGTCGTCTTCCATGCCGATCAACTGCTTGATGCCCTGTCGCAGCAGGGGGTGGTCGTCAATCAGCAGTATACTTGCGGGTGTCTCAGCCATGGTTTCTCTCGTTGATGTTGGTGTTTGGGTCAGGCCGGTGAAGATTCGGTAGGAATCAGGTTACGGCTTTTGGGAACGAATGTTAATGTCACTTCCACGCCGCCTTCGTCCCGGTTATCAACCTTTACCTTACCCCCGAGCGTTCGGGCGCGGTCCTGCATGATCACCAGGCCGTAATGGTTAACCGGCTGGTCGCCGCCGGGCAGGCCCTTGCCGTTGTCGCGAATACTTGCCCGAACCTGCGGAGACTCGAACAGCACCTTAACGGATATGACCGTAGCGTCGGCATGCTTGACGGCGTTTGCCAGTCCCTCGCGGATAATCTGCAGGGTATGGATTTCCTCGTTTGGCGACAGCGTCTGAGGCGGCAGGTTGTATTCAAAGTCCACCGGGTGGCCCAGCCTTTCGGAAAACTCATCAATGGTTTTGCGCAAGGCGGTGGCCAGGTCTGGCGTGTCCAGTTTCAGGCGGAACGTGGCCAGTAGCTCACGCAATTGGCGGTAAGCGCTGTTCAGACCGGTACTGAGTTCATCCAGAATGTCATCGTGAACAGGCTTCTGGTCGCCGGTGATATTGAGCCGGCGTAGCCGCGTCACCTGCATTTTCAGGTAAGACAGCGACTGGGCCAGTGAATCGTGCAGCTCCCGGGCGATCACGGTGCGTTCTTCCGCCAGGGTCAGTTGCTGTTCCTCGGTTATTTGCCGTTCCAGGAAAATCGCCGTTGCCAGTTGGTCGGTGAGGGTCTCCAGCAGTCGGCGGGAGGTGGCAGACAAGCCTTTTTCTGCCGGGTACCACACCTCCAGGGTGCCGAGTAACTGACCGGGTGTCCGGATGGGCAATAACAGACGGCGCCCATCGTTATTTTCCAATGGCATCTCATCATAGACCTCGGGTGTTACGAGGCAGGCATTACAGTGATGGTCGCGGCAGTAGAACGGGCGCTTGTCTGTGGCCGTGGTGATGGCCTCTACCGGCTCAGCGGATTCTTTGTCATGCAGGAACAGACGGATCGGACCAATGCCCAGCAGCAGCTCCAGCTCCTGCAGCATGGGAATGGCACCATTACAGAGGTCATGATTGGCAAACAGGTCTCTACTGGCCGAATGCATCACCTGCAGGGCCTGGTGGCTGACTTCCAGTTCCTCGGTTTTCTGCCGGGCCTTGGCTTCCAGTTCGTAGTAGGTCAGGGCCAGTTCGCTGGTCATCTGGTCGAAGGCCTGGCCCAGTTGTGCCAGCTCGTCTGCACCTTTCAGGTCGGCTTTCCGGGAGAAATCTTTCTCGCCAACGGCGCCGGCGATAGCCACGAGTTTTCGCAGGGGGCGAAGGATCCGGTTTTTCAGGTCGTAGAACAGGGCGATCACGATCAGCACCGAGAACACCATGCTGATGATCTGAATCAGGTGCAGCAGATCAACACGTGCTTCTGTGCGCTGTTCCAGCATAGTCACCAGGCGGTCAACTTCCTGGATGTAGTCCTCCACAGCCTGAACCATAGCCGGGGTGATGGGTGTGCCTACTTCATGTTGTTCAAGGGCTGGTTTAAGTTCGTCCTGCCATGCCGCCAGCATCTGACGGTACTGTCGTGCCAGAGGGTGGTCGTCTGCGCCGGGAACCGAGCGAAGGATGGCGGTGTCCTCAAGGCGGCGCTCATAATCATTGATGCGTGCGCCTGAGGTAGCCCGTCCATTTTCGTAATCTTCGGTGGCAGAACGGGCAATTAACTGGAAGGCGCCCATTCGCAGCGCTCCGGCCAGGTTGATGGCCGTGGCATTGCCTTCAATGCTGTTGGAAACCGCCAGGGTTGTAGACATGCTGACGATAGCGGTCAGCACGATGGCGCCGATCACCACAGCGAGTCGGTTTACTAGCGGACTTCTGGATGTCATGGGTTGTTGTCTGTTAGGGAGTTCGAAAGGTGCCTTTCCAGGCCAGATTATGACCGAGGAACTGCGGTTCCGATACCTCCTTGAGGATAGTCAATTACCCCAATGGATAGTCCTCCATCATAGCCTTTGACCCTTTGGAGAGCAAAAGCCGACACTAAAGGTTGGTTAATTCGAGGTGACAGGATGCAAACCCGACTGGAGCAGGACGATGACAAGCTGGCATCGCTGGTGGTGATTCTGCCGCTGGCAGTGACAGGCTTTGTTGTTGCGGCAGGATGCTGGACGCTGTTTGCCGTGGCGGGAGTGCACCTCAGGGCCGATCTTGCCTTGAGCAGTCTTCAGTTCGGCATATTGCTGGCCGCGCCCATGGCCGTCAGTGCTGTATTGGCAGTTCCGGCCGGGTTGGCCGCCCAGCGTTTCGGTGCCCGAGCCGTGATGCTCGCCTGCCTGGCAGGGTTGGCAATGTGTATGGGGTTACTCCTGCTAGTCGATAGTTTCTATGGTTACCTGCTGGTTGCCGGCGGGCTGGGGCTGGCCGGTGGATTCTACAGTGCCGGCCTGCAGTTTGTGGTTAGTCACTGCAAGCCGAAACGGTTGGGGCTGGTTCTTGGCGTTTTTGGTGCGGGAGTCACTGGGGCCGGCTTCAGCTATTACCTGGTGCCGCTGTTTCACGATGCGTTCTCATGGCAGGGAGTGCCTCTGGCCTACCTGATTGTATTGCTGCTGGTGATTGCCCTGCTGGTGATGTTGACCGATCCGGAATCCAGTGAATCAGGGGCGGACAGGCCCTGGTCTGTAGGGCAGATGGTTCGAATACTCAGACGTGGTCGCTCGCTCCCGCTCACTGCCTACTTTGGCGTGGTGGCTGGAAGCTTCTTTGCCCTGGCGCTCTGGTTGCCGGATTTCCTGTCGGCACAGTTTGGCTTGTCCCTGGACGCGGGCGCACGCCAGGCCCAGTGGTTCGTTATTCCTGGTGCCCTTGCGCAGATTCTGGGTGGTGGCCTGGCTGACCGGTTTGGCAGTGCCAGGGTCGCCACGCGGTCATTGGTGTTGTGCCTGGTGGCGCTAGCGGTGTTGTCTTACCCGCCAATGACGTTATTTGTCAGGGGGGTGGATGAGATCATCACTGTGGAATTTGCCCTGCCCCTGATGATTGAAGGTAGTTTGATTTTGGTGCTGGGTGTCGCTATGGGGAGTGCCATGGGGAGCCTGCAACGAATGGTGATACTGGTCAATCGTGCCGAGGCCGCCTTGTTCGCAGGCTTCTTGTTGGTCTCCGCCTGTTCCGTTGCGTTTGTTCTGCCGGTCCTGTTTGGTGCCGTCAACCAGTGGCTGGGGGTGCGCACGGCAGTGTTCATGATTCTGTTCCTGTTGCTCAGCAGCAGCCTGCTGATGTTTGCCCGCGACACCCGTCGTGAGGAGCGCAGAACCCTTCTCCACCCGGGGATATAGCTCTGCTACCACCTCGGTGGTACAGCCCGGTTATGTGGTAGTAACCACGCAGATTTCGCGGTTTTTCTCACACACAATGGTCTCAAATCGGAGCAACGATCCGGCAGACGGAGAGAGAGACCATGAGTCATTTGATCGACAAACTGAGTTACTTCAGGAAGAAGCGCGAGCCGTTCGCGGGCGGCCACGGCGAAACCCATGAAGTCAGCCGCGAGTGGGAAGACAGCTACCGCCAGCGCTGGCAGCACGACAAGGTTGTGCGTTCCACCCACGGCGTAAACTGCACCGGCTCCTGCAGCTGGAAGATTTACGTCAAGAACGGCCTGGTCACCTGGGAAACCCAGCAGACCGACTACCCCCGTACCCGCCCGGACCTGCCAAACCACGAGCCCCGCGGCTGCCCCCGGGGTGCCAGCTATTCCTGGTACATGTACAGCGCTAACCGCCTGAAGTACCCACTGATGCGCAAGAGCCTGATGAAGCTCTGGCGTGCGGCCCGAATTCAGTTCAACGACCCGGTGCAAGCCTGGGCGTCCATTGTTGAAGACCCCAAGAAAACCGCCGAGTACAAGCCCCGCCGTGGTATGGGTGGTTTCATTCGTTCCAATTGGGACGAAGTCAACGAGCTGATTGCTGCCTCCAACGTCTACACCGCCAAGAAGTTCGGCCCGGACCGCATCATTGGCTTCTCGCCGATTCCTGCCATGTCCATGGTGTCCTACGCCGCCGGCAGCCGCTACCTGTCGATGATCGGTGGCGTGTGCATGAGCTTCTACGACTGGTACTGCGACCTGCCGCCGGCTTCCCCGCAAACCTGGGGTGAGCAGACCGACGTGCCGGAATCCGCTGACTGGTACAACTCCGGCTACATCATTGCCTGGGGTTCCAACGTGCCACAGACCCGTACCCCGGACGCCCACTTCTTTACCGAAGTGCGCTACAAGGGTACCAAGACCGTTGCCATCACCCCGGACTACGCCGAGGTCTCCAAGCTGTCGGACGAGTGGCTGAACCCCAAGCAGGGCACCGACGCCGCCCTGGGCATGGCCATGGGCCACGTGATCCTGAAAGAATTCCACGTCGACAAACCCAGTGAATACTTCACCGACTACGTGCGCCGTTACACCGACATGCCGTACCTGGTCATGCTGGATGAAAAAGACGACGGCAGCTATGTGCCGGGCCGTTTCCTGCGGGCCAGCGATCTGGTGGACGGACTGGGTGAAGAAAACAACCCGGAATGGAAAACCATCGCCATTGACGAGAGCACCGGCGAGCTGACTGCACCGAATGGCTCCATCGGTTACCGCTGGGGCGAGAAGGGCAAGTGGAATCTGAAGCAGACCGCCAAGGGCACCGATGTAAACCTTCAGCTTTCCATGGTTGAAAAGCACGACGACGTGGTCGACGTGGCCTTCCCATACTTCGGTGGTATCGAGCACGATCACTTCAAGCACGTGGAAATCAAGGACATCCTCAAGCACAAGCTCGGCACCCGTAAGGTCCAGCTGGCTGACGGCACCGAAGGCCGTGTGGTCACCGTTTACGACCTGATGGTGGCCAACTATGGCATCAGCCGTGGCCTGGGCGAGGACGACGGCGCCACTTCCTATGACGAAGTGAAGCCCTACACCCCGGCCTGGCAGGAAAAGATCACCGGCGTACCCGCCGAGAAAGTGATCCGCATTGCCCGTGAGTTTGCGGATAATGCCGACAAGACCAAGGGCCGTTCCATGGTCATCGTGGGTGCCGGTATGAACCACTGGTACCACATGGACATGAACTACCGTGGCCTGATCAACATGCTGATCATGTGTGGCTGTATCGGCCAGAGCGGCGGTGGCTGGGCCCACTACGTTGGCCAGGAAAAACTGCGCCCGCAGACTGGCTGGCAGCCGTTGGCGTTTGGCCTGGACTGGCAGCGCCCGCCACGCCACATGAATTCTACCTCCTTCTTCTACGCCCATTCCGGCCAGTGGCGTTACGAGAAACTGGGTGTGGACGAAATCCTGTCGCCGCTGGCGGACAAGTCCAAATTCAGTGGCAGCCTGATCGACTACAACGTGCGCGCCGAGCGCATGGGCTGGTTGCCGTCCGCACCGCAGCTGAACCGCAACCCGCTGGGTATTGCGGCGGAAGCCGAGAAGGCCGGCATGGACGTCTCCGACTATGTGGCCAAGTCCATGAAGGACGGCTCCCTGGCCTTCGCCAGTGAAGATCCGGAAGCACCGGAGAACTGCCCGCGCAACCTGTTCATCTGGCGCTCCAACCTGCTGGGTTCGTCCGGCAAAGGCCATGAGTACATGCTCAAGTACCTGCTGGGAACCAAGAACGGCCTGCAGGGCAAAGACCTGGGCGTGGAAGGCGGTGCCAAGCCGCAAGAGGTCAAGTGGCGCGACGAAGCCCCGCAGGGCAAGCTCGACCTGCTGGTGACCCTGGACTTCCGCATGTCCACCACCTGCCTGTATTCAGACATCGTTCTGCCGACCGCTACCTGGTACGAGAAGAACGACCTGAACACCTCAGACATGCACCCGTTCATCCATCCGCTGACCGCCGCCACTGATCCGGCCTGGGAAGCGCGCAGTGACTGGGAAATCTACAAGGGCATTGCCAAATCCTTCTCCAAGGCGGCTGAGGGCCACCTGGGTGTCGAGAAAGATGTGGTCACCCTGCCGCTGCTGCACGATGCGCCGGCGGAACTGGGCCAGCCGTTCGATGTGAAGGACTGGAAAAAAGGTGAATGCGACCTGATCCCGGGCAAGACTGCGCCCAACTTCATCACTGTGGAGCGGGATTACCCGAACACTTACGCACGCTTCACCTCGCTTGGCCCGCTGATGGACAAGCTGGGTAACGGTGGTAAGGGCATCAACTGGAACACCGAGAAGGAAGTCAACTTCCTGAAGGAGTTGAACTACACCCATCTGGAAGGTGCCAACGCGGGACGTCCGAAGATTGAAAGCGCCATTGATGCCGCGGAAGTGATTCTGACCCTGGCGCCGGAAACCAACGGCCAGGTTGCCGTGAAGGCGTGGGCCGCGCTGTCTGAAATGACCGGCCTGGACCACACCCATCTGGCGAAGAACAAGGAAGAGGAGAAAATCCGCTTCCGGGACATCGTGGCGCAACCGCGCAAGATCATCTCCAGCCCGACCTGGTCTGGTCTGGAAGACGAGCATGTGTCCTACAACGCTGGCTACACCAACGTGCACGAGCTGATTCCCTGGCGCACCCTGACCGGCCGCCAGCAGTTCTACCAGGACCACGAGTGGATGCGCGCGTTCGGTGAAAGCCTGCTGGTGTATCGCCCGCCCATCAACACCAAGGCGATTGAGAGCATGCAGGATCAGCGCAGCAACGGTAACCCGGAGAAAGCGTTGAACTGGATCACGCCGCACCAGAAGTGGGGTATTCACAGTACCTACAGCGACAACCTGTTGATGCTGACCCTCTCCCGCGGTGGCCCCATCGTGTGGATGAGTGAAGACGATGCCAAAGACATCGGGGTTGAAGACAACGACTGGATCGAGCTGTTCAACAGTAACGGTGCCATTGCGGCCCGGGCGGTGGTCAGCCAGCGGGTGATGCCTGGCATGGTGATGATGTACCACGCCCAGGAACGCAACGTGAACGTACCGGGCTCTGAAATTACCGGTACCCGGGGCGGCATCCATAACTCGGTCACCCGTGTGTGCCCGAAACCGACCCACATGATTGGTGGCTATGCCCAGTATTCCTACGGCTTCAACTACTACGGCACCGTAGGTTCCAACCGGGACGAGTTCGTGGTGGTCCGCAAGATGAAGAACGTGGACTGGCTCGACGGTGAAGGCAATGACTATGCTCAGGAGGCAGTAAAATGAAAATCCGTTCCCAAGTCGGCATGGTGCTGAACCTGGACAAGTGCATTGGTTGCCACACCTGTTCCGTCACCTGCAAAAACGTATGGACAAGCCGTGAAGGCATGGAATACGCCTGGTTCAACAACGTCGAAACCAAGCCTGGCATCGGCTACCCGAAAGAATGGGAGAACCAGGACAAGTGGAAGGGCGGCTGGATGCGCGACAGCTCCGGCAAAATCCGCCCCCGCATCGGCGGCAAGTTCCGGGTACTGGCGAACATCTTCGCCAACCCGGACCTGCCGGAAATCGATGACTACTACGAACCGTTTGACTACGACTACCAGCACCTGCACACCGCCGGTGATGTGAAGCACCAGCCGGTCGCCCGGCCTCGGTCGCTGATCTCCGGCGAGCGCATGAAGAAAATCGAATGGGGCCCGAACTGGGAAGAAATCCTGGGCACCGAGTTTGCCAAGCGCCGCAAAGACAAGAACTTTGATCAGGTGCAGGCAGACATCTACGGCCAGTTCGAGAACACCTTCATGATGTACCTGCCGCGCCTGTGCGAGCACTGCCTGAACCCGGCGTGTGTGGCCAGTTGCCCGAGCGGTGCCATCTACAAGCGCGAAGAAGACGGCATTGTACTGATCGACCAGGACAAGTGCCGCGGCTGGCGGATGTGTGTCTCCGGCTGCCCGTACAAGAAGATCTACTTCAACTGGAAAACCGGCAAGTCCGAGAAGTGTATTTTCTGCTACCCGCGTATCGAAGCCGGTCTGCCGACCGTTTGCTCCGAGACCTGTGTCGGCCGTATCCGCTACCTCGGTGTGCTGCTGTACGACGCAGACCGCATTGAGGAAGTGGCCAGCGCCCCGGGCGAGCACGAGCTTTACGAAAAGCAGCTGGAAATCTTCCTGGACCCGTTCGATCCGAAAGTGATCGAGCAGGCGAAGAAAGACGGCATCCCGATGAACGTGATCGAAGCCGCCCAGCAGAGCCCGGTTTACAAAATGGCGGTGGACTGGAAACTGGCCCTGCCGCTGCACCCGGAATACCGCACCCTGCCCATGGTTTGGTACGTGCCGCCGCTCAGCCCGATCCAGTCTGCGGCGGAAGCCGGTAAGGTCGAGTTCGACGGCGTGCTGCCGAAGATCGAAAGCCTGCGGATTCCGGTCAAGTACCTGGCCAACCTGCTGACCGCCGGTGACGAGAAGCCCATTGTTCGCGCGCTCAAGCGGATCATGGCCATGCGTCTGTACAAGCGTGCAGAGACCGTGGAAGGCAAAGAAGACCTGCGCGCCCTTGAGGAAGCTGGCCTGACCAAAGCCCAGGCGGATGAGATGTACCGCTACCTGGCCATCGCCAACTACGAGGACCGCTTCGTGATTCCGACCAGCCATCGCGAGCTGGCCAAGGAAGCTTTCCCGGATGCGGACGCCTACGGCGAGCGTGGTGGTTGTGGCTTCAGCTTCGGCGACGGCTGCAACGGTGGCGACAGCGAGTTCAGCCTGTTCGGTGGCAAGAAGCAGACCACCAGCATGGTCAGCAAGCTGGCGACCGTAAAGCAGGTCGACCCGAAACAGCTGCAGGATTGAGGAGCAAGTTATGCAACTTCTGAAAGTACTGGCGCGGGTACTCGAGTACCCCACCGACGAACTGCAGCAATCCAAAGACGCCCTGGTCGCCGCTGTCCTGGAGGACAGCCGGCTGCCCCGGCAGAACAAGGAACAGCTGCTGACCTGCATCGACCGACTGTGCGATGGAGACCTGTTGGACCTTCAGGAATCCTACGTAGGCACCTTCGACCGGGGCCGGGCTACCTCCCTGCTGCTGTTCGAACACGTTCATGGAGAATCCCGTGACCGCGGCCAGGCCATGGTCGACCTGATGGAGCAATACCGCGCCAACGGCCTGGAAATTGACGCCAAGGAACTGCCGGACTACTTGCCGCTGTTTCTGGAATACCTGTCGACCCGGCCCTGGGACGAAATCCAGAACTGGCTTGAAGATATCCATCACATTCTCGGCCTGCTGGGCGAGCGCCTGTACCAGCGCGAGAGCGTGTACCACGTGATCATGGACGCACTGCTGGTGCTGTCCGGTCGCAAGGCGGATCGTCAGGAACTGGCCCGTATCGTTGCCTCGGAAGAGCGCGACGATACCCCGGAAGCCCTCGACAAGGTCTGGGAAGAAGAAATGGTGAAATTTGTGGATGACCAGGGCAGCTCCTGCGGCACCGGTGGCGTGGTTGGACAACGCCGCCGCGAGCTGGAACAGACCCAGACCATTCACCTGAGCGATCAGCTGATGACGGACGCCACACCCCGTCAGACAGGACGCGCGTAAGCGCAGGAGGAAATGATAATGTCCTATCTAAACACACTGTTTTTCGGGGTATACCCATACATCGCCCTGGCCGTCCTGTTCATCGGCACCTGGGCGCGTTATGACCACGGTCAGTTCACCTGGAAAGCCCACTCCAGTCAGATGCTACGAAAGAAGAACATGGTATTGGCCAGCGTGCTGTTCCATGTGGGTATCCTGGTGATCTTCTTCGGCCACCTGGTTGGCCTGTTGGCGCCGAAATGGGCCTACGAATGGCTGATGACCCCAGGCCAGAAACAGGTCATGGCCGTGGTGGTCGGCGGCATCGCCGGCGTTATGTGCCTGATTGGCGGCGCCATGCTCGCCTACCGCCGCCTGACCGACCCGCGGGTTCGTGCCAGCAGCACCGTCGCTGACAATCTGGTCATCATCATCCTGGTTGTGCAGGTCGCCCTCGGCCTGGCCACCATCCTGCCCACCATGGGGCACCTGGATGGCTCCCAGATGCTCAAGTTCTCCGCCTGGGCTCAGGGGGTGCTGACCTTCCAGGGCGGTGTGGCGGCTTACGTCGCTGACGCTCACTGGATCTTCAAGATGCACATTTTCCTGGGCTTGACCCTCTTCGTGCTCTTCCCGTTCACCCGACTGGTGCACATGCTCAGCGTGCCGGTGGAGTACTTCGGGCGGAAGTACCAGGTGGTTCGCAAGCGCGCCTGAATCTGAAGCAGCCACGGACGGCTCGGACTCACACGGACAGGAATGATTTTATACAAGTTCCTGTTCGTCTTTGTCCGTGAATGTCCGTGCCGTCCGTGGCAAAGAATCTTTTTGGAGAAGCAACATGCAAATAATCCCCGTCGGCGAAGCCGGCAAACCCAGAAACCAGTTCCCTCCGGTGTATGTGGGTGACACGCTGATCCACGAAGACGACATCGCCCGGGAAATGCAGCACCACCCAGCCGAAGAACTGGCCGAAGCCTGGCACGAAGCCGCCAAAAGCCTCGTCATCCGCGAGTTACTCCTGCAACAGGCCAGTCGCCTGAACCTGGACAACATCGAAGACGAAGAAGACCGCATCGCCCGGGTACTGGAACTCGAACTCAACGTCCCGGACCCCGATGAACAGGACTGCGAACGCTTCTACAACGCCAACCCCGGCCGATTCTGCAGCCCCACCATCATGGCCGTCAGCCACATCCTCATGGCTGCCGCCCCGGACGACATCGAAGAACGCATGCGCCAGGAAGAAGCCGGCCGACAACTCCTGACCGCCCTCCTGGACGGCCGCTCACAGTTCAACGAACTGGCCAAACAATACTCCGCCTGCGAATCCCGCCACCAGGGCGGCAGCCTCGGCCAGATCAGCAAAGGCCAGACCGTCGAAGAATTCGAACGCCCGGTACTGAGCCTCACCGAAGGTTTGAATCCCGAACTCATCGAAACCCGCTACGGCTGGCACATCGTCCGGGTAGACCAACGAATCGACGGCGAACAGCTCCCGTACGAACACGTCAAACCCCAGATTCGCCAATACCTGAGCGAAAGTGTCACCCGCCGCGCCTTCCGCCAGTACCTGCAAGTCCTGGCCGTTGAAACCGGCATAGAAGGCGTCGACCTGGAGCTGCCGGATTCGCCGTTGATGCAATAAATAGGAATATTACTCCGGAGTGCGAAGGCCGGCAGTTGTAGACCCTTCCAAAACCTTGCGGAGCCAGGGATGGCGGAGCAGAGCGTACAGGGATGTATTCACAGCGTGTTTTGGAAGGGTCTACAACTGCTGGCCAAACTCCATGATCTGATTTCCAGTTTGGTTAGCAAAGCGAATAATTGAGTTAAGTCAACTACTCAACAAGAACCCGCCTTATACCCCCATCGGGGGAGCGATTTTTCACCACTATCCCTCTACTATTTAAAACAAGATATTGAATGCATGAATATGCAGAGAGGATACCCAAATGGCCGTCACCCAAAGCGCCGAAAGCCGATACACCAAACCCGTACTCGTCGCCATCAACAAACCGCTTGATGAAGAAGACGGCCTGGAAGCACTACGCAGCCACGCCCTGTTCCGCAGCCTCAAAGCCCACGACCTGGACTACCTCATCCAGCAGTCCCGGCGCCTGCGTCTCGGCCACCACCAGCTGCTCTACCGCCAGGACATGCCAGCGCACCACTTCTTCTTTGTGATCAGCGGCCGCCTCAGACTCTACCGCCTGGACTCCTCCGGCATCGACAGAACCCTCGACAGCATCGCCCCCGGCGACTGCTTCGCCGAAGTCATGATCTACGCCGATCCGCCAAGGTACGCCTGCTACGCCGAAGCACTCAAATCCAGTGAAGTGCTGATGATCCCGGTCAAAGCCTATCAGGACCTGCTCGACCGGCACCCGGAGTACGCCCAGGCCGCGCTTCGCCATTACGCCATGCGCGCCGTCATACGGTTCCACGACCTGGAAATCATGACCGTCCAGAACGCCCGTGACCGCCTGATCCGCTACCTGATCGATCTGCTGCCTAATGGCGCCCTGGAAGGGGGCGAAGTTGAACTGCCCCTGCCCAAATGCCTGGTGGCTTCGCGCCTGGCCATGCAGCCGGAAACCTTCTCCCGGATATTGGCCGATCTAAAGTCCAACGGCCTGGTTCGGGTGAACCGCAGCAAACTGTTTATTTCCGACCCTCAGCGACTGATCGAAATCAGTCAGTAGCTTTCGGGCCCTCCGGGCCCTTTTTTCCATTTTCGCCAAGTCAGGGGCATCATTATGATCAGCAGTTACCAGGACCTTGTGAAGGCCAGCCAGAAGGAACATGAGCCTCAGCGATTCCTGTTTGTGTTCTGCAAAGCCGAACTGCCGGACGATGCATCTGCTGCCGAGCGGGCCGCCTTCGAACGTGGTGAGGGTGGGGCGTTGACTCCGGTGATCTGCGTTGACAAAACGCCATCTGAAGCCTCCGAGTTCAGCGTGCTGGCGGAAGAGTCCAGAACCACCGGCCAGGACTGGGACATGGTGTTCGTGGCGGCCATGTCTGGCCGTGGCGGCATAGAACCCTCCAGTGATGAAGCCCAGCAACCCATGACCATGATGGTCGAGAGCATCCGTATGGGTAACGTTGGCAATTACCTGCCTCTCGATCAATCCGGCCAGGCCGTGAGCCTGGGCTGAACCGGTCCGGTTACGCCGCTGGCGTATCCAAAAAGAGGTATGTGATTTTTATCAATCATTGTCCACCCTAGTTGTATTCCGATTGGATTGGGGGTTTGAGTGTTCAGGGAATCTGTTCTCGTAATGCTGGCATTGATGCTTCTAGCATCGGTTGCCAGCGCCACGTCGCTCAGTGAATACGAGCCCGTTGCCGGCCGGCAGGTGATCCAGGTTGCCATTCCGTCGGTCACTCGCTATGAGCCCCGGGAAGACAACCGGGCCATCCAGGAACTCTACGCCGGCGATGAACTGGTGGGCTACGCCTACCAGACCCTCGATTTCGTGCAAACCCCGGCATACTCCGGTAAGCCCTTGAACGCCATGGTGGTGCTGGATACCGAAGGCGAGATCAAAGGCGCCCGGGTGATCCATCACGATGAACCGATTCTCTTGATCGGTATTCCCGAAGCCAAGATGCATGAGTTCACTGATCAATACGCCGGCCTGAAAGCTGACCAGCGAGTAACCGTTGGGGGAAAATCGTCTGAACGTAGGGTGGCAGTAGATGGTTTATCCGGTGCCACCGTCACGGTCATGGTCATCAACGAAGTCATTATGCGCACGGCGCATCGAGTTGGCGGTGAGCTGGGTCTGGTTAAAGGCGTTGGGGTTGGCAAGCGGCCCCCCAAGGCTGAAGTGAACAAGGGCAGCTTCCGGCAACGTTCCTGGACAGAATTAACCGGCGACGGCTCAATCCGCCGGATGCTGCTGACCCGGGGCCAGGTGGATGATGTCTTTGTTGGCAGCCCCGCCGAGGGCGTCGAAACCGCGCCCGTGGATCAGCGGGATGAACCCCTGATCGACTTGTACGCCGCCTACCTGGATGCGCCGTCCATTGGTCGTAACCTGCTGGGTGATCGCCAATATGAGTGGTTGATGTCTGAGTTGAAGGAAGGCGAGCATGCCATTGCGGTGCTGGCCACCGGGTCCTACTCCTTCCGTGGTTCAGGTTATGTGCGTGGCGGTATCTTTGATCGCTTGCAGATCCGCCAGTTCGGAGACACCTTCAACTTCCGGGATCTGGACTACTATCGCCTGAGCGATGTGTACCTGGGCGATATGCCGCGCCTGCCGGAAATGGCCATTTTCATCATTCGCCAGCAATACAACTTTGACCCGGGCGAACCCTGGTCCCTGGAGCTGACAGTAAAGCGCCAGACCGGCCCTCTGGACAGCGAATTTGCGGTGTTCCCCCTGGAATACCAACTGCCTGACAAGTATTACACCCGTGCGGAACCCGAGCTTACCCAGGAAGAGTGGCTGGAAGAGCAACCCATGTGGGTTCAGGTCTGGTATCAGAAGCAGTTCCAGATCATCGTGGTGGGACTGGGTATTGGCGTGCTGCTGTTTATCCTGTTCTTCCAGGACTGGTTGGTGCAAAAGCCGCGGATGATGCGCTGGATTCGCCACGCATTTCTCACTTACACCCTGTTCTTTATTGGCTGGTACGCCCTGGGGCAGTTGTCGATTGTCAACGTGCTGACCTTTGTAAACAGCCTGATCAGCGGCTTCCGCTGGGAAACTTTCCTGATTGATCCCATGCTGTTCATTCTCTGGTCGGTGGTGGCCGGCATCGTATTGCTCTGGGGGCGTGCGGTTTACTGCGGCTGGCTGTGCCCGTTCGGCGCCCTGCAGGAACTGACCAACGAAATTGCCCGCAAACTGAAGGTGCCCCAGTACACCGTACCGTTTGCCGTGCATGAACGCCTCTGGGCAATCAAATACATAATTCTGCTGGTGTTGTTTGGCGTCTCTCTGGATTCTCTGGCCACCGCCGAGCGAATGGCGGAAGTGGAGCCATTCAAAACCGCTATTACCCTTAAATTCGATCGTACCTGGCCGTTTGTGGCCTACGCGGTGTTGCTGCTGGTGGTCAATTTGTTCACCCGTAAAGTCTTCTGCCGCTATCTGTGCCCGCTTGGAGCCGCCCTGGCTCTGCCTTCCAAGCTGCGGGTGTTCGACTGGCTCAAGCGCCGCAAAGAGTGCGGCAACCCCTGCCGCCTCTGCGACCACGAATGTGAGGTGCAGGCTATCCATCCGGATGGGCACATCAATTACATGGAATGCCACTACTGCCTGGATTGCCAGATGACCTATTTCGATGACCACAAGTGCCCACCGCTGATCGTCAAGCGCCGGGGCAAACGCCGTGGTCACAACGCACCGGGCCACCCGGAGGAAATCCCCGTGGTTCAGGTGAACTGAGCAGTACCTGTAAAAAGCCATGAGAAGCTAAAACCGCCATAACCAATAACGGAGTTGGAGCTATGAGTAAGCAAGATGATCTGAGCAAGGGTACGCCGGATGCGCCGGAGAGTGGTCTGAGCCGTCGCCGCTTCATGGGAGCAGCCGCCCTGGCCGGCGTGGCTGGTGCAACCGGCCTGGGTGCCACCATGATGACCCGCGAATCGTTCGCCGCAGCGGCCAGGGAAGCCAAGAACAAGATTCATATCGAACCCGGTGAGCTGGACGAGTACTACGGCTTCTGGAGCGGTGGTCACCAGGGTGAGGTGCGTGTTCTGGGTGTTCCGTCCATGCGTGAGCTGATGCGGATTCCGGTGTTCAACATTGATTCCGCCACCGGCTGGGGCATCACCGACGAGAGCAAGGACATTCTGGGCCGGGACAAGCTGTATCCAAACGGCGATTGCCACCACCCGCACGTGTCCATGGAAGACGGCCGTTACGACGGCAAATACCTGTTCATTAACGACAAGGCCAACAGTCGTATTGCCCGTATTCGACTGGATGTGTTCAAAACCGACAAGGTTACCCACATCCCCAATGTTCAGGCGATTCACGGTTTGCGTCTTCAAAAGGTGCCGCGCACGAACTACGTGTTCTGTAATGCCGAGTTTGTCATTCCACAACCGAACGATGGCAGCGATTACAGCCTTGAGAACAGCTACACCATGTTTACTGCGGTTGACGCTGAAACCATGGAGGTCGCCTGGCAGGTCGTTGTGGACGGCAACCTGGATAACACCGACGCCGACTACACCGGTAAATATGCGGCCTCAACCTGCTACAACTCCGAGAAAGCCGTAGACCTGGCCGGCACCATGCGAAACGACCGTGACTGGGTGGTGGTGTTCAACGTGGAGCGTATTGAAGCTGCCGTCAAGGCCGGTAACTTCAAAACCATCGGTGACTCCGACGTACCCGTCGTTGACGGCCGTAAGGGTTCCACCGTTACCCGTTACATTCCGGTGCCGAAGAACCCGCACGGCCTGAACACCTCGCCGGATGGCAAGTACTTCATCGCCAACGGCAAGCTGTCTCCGACGGTGTCCATCATTGCCATCGACAAGCTCAATGATCTGTTTGATGACAAGATCGGTGACCGCGATCCGATTGTTGCGGAGCCGGAGCTGGGTCTTGGGCCTCTGCATACCACGTTCGATGGCCGTGGCAATGCCTACACCACGCTGTTTATCGACAGCCAGGTGGCCAAGTGGAACATTGACGATGCCATCAAGCACTACAATGGCGAGAAAGTGAATTACATCCGCCAGAAGCTGGATGTTCACTACCAGCCGGGCCATAACCACGCGTCGCTGACTGAATCCCGCGATGCGGATGGCAAGTGGCTGGTGGTGCTGTCGAAGTTCTCCAAGGACCGTTTCCTGCCGGTAGGCCCGCTGCACCCGGAGAACGATCAGCTGATCGATATTTCCGGCGAGGAAATGAAACTGGTACACGACGGCCCTGCTTTCGCTGAACCGCACGACTGCATCCTTGTGCGCCGTGACCAGATCCGTCCGAAGAAGATCTGGGACCGGAACGATCCTTATTTTGCCTCTACCCGTGCGCAGGCTGAGAAAGACGGCGTGACGCTGGAAGCGGATAACAAGGTTATCCGGGATGGCAAGAAGGTTCGTGTGTACATGACCTCTGTGGCACCTCAGTTCGGGATGCTGGAGTTCAAGGTGAAGGAGGGTGATGAGGTTACGGTGGTTGTGACCAATCTGGACTCCATCGAGGATGTGACTCACGGGTTCTGTATGGTGAACCATGGTGTGAGTATGGAGATCAGTCCTCAGCAGACGGCATCGGTGACCTTTACGGCGGGTAAGCCTGGGGTTTACTGGTACTACTGCAACTGGTTCTGCCATGCGCTGCATATGGAGATGGGTGGTCGCATGTTGGTCGAGAAGGCCTGATAGCTTCTGACCTTGGTTTGGGGTCCCTTTTTTGGGGCCCCAGCCTGTTGGTTGGGAGTAGCAACCCAAGTGGAGAGACCTTTCCAAAACACGCTCCTTCGGCACATCCATGTGACGCTTGGGCTCCGCCATCCTTGGCTCCGCACAGTTTTGGAAAGGTCTCTCCACTTGGATTGCCGGATACCGTGCTGTCCTCGGAGCGGCCGAAGGCGCTATGAATTTCCCCGTTGTTCTGTCTCAGGTCGCGACGTCCACGGGTTACTTATCAACCTAGAGAGCATTTGATGTATCAACTTTTGCGTTATGGGGTGGCCCTGTCAGTCGCTCTGATTTCGCTGACCGCAAGTGCCAACCTGCAAGATCAGCTGGATGCCCTGGAGCCGGGGGCGTCGTTCGAGCTTCCTTCCGAGCAGCTTCCGCCATTGGTTATCCGGGTGCCCGGCGTTTCTGTGTCCTGTGCTGACGATTCGGTGATTGATGCCGGTGGGGCAGGGCACGGCGTGGAGATTCTGGCGGAGGGGGTGTCGTTTTCCGGTTGTGTGTTGCGCAACTGGGGTCAGGATCTGAATGAGTTGGATGCGGGGATTTTTGTGGCTCGGGAGGCTAAGGGGGCGGTTGTTGCGGATAACCGGCTTCAGGGGCCGGCGTTTGGGGTTTGGTTGGATGCGACGCCGGATGTGGTTGTCCGGAATAACGAGATACGGGGGGATACAAACCTTCGGTCCCAGGATCGGGGCAACGGGATTCATCTGTTCAATACCACCGGGGCGTTGATTGAGGGAAATGACATTCGCCAGACCCGGGATGCGATTTATATCGAGACGGCGAATAACAACAAGATTCGCAATAACGTGATGTCGGATCTGCGTTATGGCATTCACTACATGTACTCCATGCACAACCTGCTGGAAGGCAATGTGACCCGTGGCACTCGCACGGGGTATGCGTTGATGCAGAGCAAGTATCTGACGGTGGTAAATAACCGGTCGGAGAATGATGAGAATTACGGGATTCTGATGAATTTCATCACCAATTCCACCCTCAAAGGCAATGTGGTCACCGGGGTGTCTCAGGGGCAAACCGGTGGGGTGATGATTTCCGGAGGCGAGGGCAAGGCGGTGTTCATCTATAACTCGCTGTACAACACCTTCGAGGGTAACTACTTCGGCAACAGCAATATCGGCATTCATCTGACCGCCGGTTCCGAGCAGAACGAGGTGTTTGATAATGCCTTTGTGAACAACGAGCGGCAGGTGAAGTATGTGGCCACGCGTACCCAGTCCTGGGCGAAGGATGGGCGAGGGAATTTCTGGAGTGATTATCTGGGCTGGGATCGTAACCAGGATGGCATTGGTGATGTGCCCTACGAGCCTAATGACAACGTGGACCGCTTGTTGTGGAAGTACCCGGAGGCGCGGGTGCTGATGTTCAGCCCGGCGGTGGACACCCTGCGTTGGGTGCAGGATGCGTTTCCGGTGGTGAAGTCTGCCGGGGTGAGTGATCCCAAACCGTTGATGCGAATTCCCGAACACCTGCAATCGGAGATCCGATGAACTGCTTTCGACTGGACAATGTGAGCCACCGCTACGATAAGGCGACGGTGCTCCACGGCGTGGACTTGCGGCTGGAGCCGGGGGAAATTCTCGGACTGTTTGGCCACAACGGGGCGGGTAAAACCACTTCGATCAAACTCATTCTGGGTTTGATGAAACCGACCCAGGGCAAGGTTTCTGTGTTGGGTGGCGAAGCCGGTGATCCCCACGTAAGCCAACACATAGGCTATCTGCCGGAGAACGTGATGTTCTACCCGCAGCTGGCTGGGCGGGAAATCCTCAGACATTTTGCCCGGCTCAAAGGTGCCAGCCTGAAGCAGGTGCCAGAGCTGCTGGAGCAGGTTGGCTTGGGCGATGCCATGGATGCCCGCACCAAAACCTACTCCAAGGGCATGCGCCAGCGCCTTGGCCTGGCCCAGGCGCTGCTCGGCAAGCCGAAGCTATTGATGCTGGACGAACCCACGGTTGGTCTGGACCCGGTGGCAACGGCCGATTTGTACCGGTTGCTGCGGCGCCTGCGGGATGACGGCACGGGCATTGTGTTGTGCTCCCATGTCCTGCCCGGTGTTGAACCCTACATTGACCGGGCTGCCATCCTCACCGACGGCGCCCTGAAGGCCGCCGGCGACCTGCCGGCACTTCGCCGCCAGGCCAACATGCCGGTCACCCTCAGCCTGGAGCCGGCCACCACCATGATGGCGCTGGAGAAAGCGATTGACGGTGCACGCCCCAACGCCGGGCTACTCATGAAAAGCAACAACGGCCGCCTGCAAGTGGACGTGAGACCGAAGGAAAAAATGGCGTTGATACACGCATTGATGAACTCCGGAGAGGTGGCGGACCTAGGAATACACCAGCCCAGCCTGGAAGATATCTACGTCCACTTCATCGGGTCGGGCGGACTGGCCCACCGGGGAGGTGGCCAATGAATGCTATCTGGACCATTGCCCGCAAAGAACTCAGCGACAGCTTTCGCAATCGTTGGCTGGTGGCGATCAGCCTGGTGTTTGCCACCCTGGCTCTGGGCATTGCCTGGTTTGGTGCGGCGGCGTCCGGGCAGGTGGGTTACGCCTCCACGCCGGCCACCATTGCCAGCCTGGCCAGCCTTGGTATCTTCCTGATACCGCTGATTGCCCTGTTGCTTGCCTACGACGCCATCGTGGGTGAAGAAGAGGGCGGCACACTTCTGCTGCTGATGACCTACCCACTCAGTAAAAACCAGCTCCTGCTCGGCAAATTCCTCGGCCACGGCCTGACCCTGGCCCTGGCCACACTCATCGGGTTCGGGGTTGCGGCCATCGCCATCGCCGTACTGGTAGACGACGTCGCCGTCGGTGCCCTGGCGGCCGCCATGGGCCGGTTCATAGGCTCAACCGTTCTGTTGGGGTGGGGGTTCATCGCCCTGGCATACCTGGTCAGCGTCCGGGTCAGCGAGAAACCCGTAGCCGCAGGCCTGGCCCTGGCCATCTGGTTCTTCTTCGTATTGATCTTTGACTTGATGCTGCTGGGCATCCTCGTTGCCAGCGAGGGCAAGCTCAACCCGGAGCTGCTGCCATGGCTGCTGATGCTGAACCCCACGGATATCTACCGCTTGCTCAACATCGTGGCCTTCGGTGATGGCAACCAGCTGAGCGGTGTACTCAGCCTGGGCTCAGACCTGCCCATCGGCACCGGAGGGCTCTGGCTGGGCCTGGCGCTCTGGTGTGCCACACCGCTGATCGGCGCCCTGTTGTTATTCAAAAACCGAAAAATCTGATACCACTGGAGAACAGAACCATGCCCACACCGCTCACCAAATGGCTTATAGCGGCCCTGACGGCGATCACCCTCGCGGGTTGCTCCAACGGCGAACAACAAACCGCCACCAAACCCGACCCGGTTCACTTTGACTCCGGCGACGAATGCCACGTATGCGGCATGGTCATCACCAGCTTCCCCGGCCCCAAAGGCCAGGCCTTCACCGAGCGCCAGCAGCACACCCGCAAGTTCTGCTCCACCAAAGACATGTTCGCCTGGTTCCTGCAGCCGGAAAACGAAAACCGCGACCACACCCTCTACGTCCACAACATGGCGGAAACCCACTGGGACCACCCGGACGACACCCACCTGATCGACGCCCGTGAAGCCTGGTACGTCGTCGGCTCCGAACGCACCGGCGCCATGGGCCCGACCTTGGCATCGTTTGAAACAGAATCCGAAGCGACCGACTTTGCCGCAGAATACGGCGGTCAGGTCATCGGTTTTGCGGATATCACGCTGGAGCACCTGAATGCTGGTATGGCAATGCATGGCATGGAGGGGATGGATGGCATGCACGATATGCATAATCAGGAAGATGCCGGTATTCGTTCCGGTCAGATGACTGACAATCATAGCAGTCACAATGTCCATTGAGATGCCCGACGGCTGGATCAGATAACCACGAGAGGCTTGAGATAGCCTGTAAAGGCGAATTCCGAGAAGTAAGAGAGAGCAGGTGAGGGAAGGCTTTACAAAAATTTGCGGAGCCATGGATGGCGGAGCAGAAGCGCCACAGGGATGTGCCGAAGGAGCGGTTTTTGGAAAGCCTTCCCTCACCTGCTCTGACGCCAGGCCCGGCAGGCTAGGAGCCGAAACAGACAGTCAACCGCCAGTCATATTCATAAACCGAAGAATCTGAACATCACCATTGGTAGAAAAGTGATGCCGCTCCGGCTTCAGATCCATCGCATCAATGATCGCCTGCTGAAGCTTGTCATCCGTCACCGGATTGCCCCGCAGAACCCGCCGCAAATCCACCGAATGCTCATTGCCAAGGCACAGCAAAAGCCGCCCCTCAACCGTCACCCGAACCCGGTTACAGGTTGAACAGAAGTTATGGGAATGCGGTGAAATGAACCCGACCCGAACATCGCTGTCCGGCATCTGATAGTAACGTGCCGGCCCGCCAGAATCCTTGGCCACCGGAATCAGATCATGGCGCTGCCGGATGATATCCCGCACCTCCTCGCTGGTACACAAGGCAAGTCCTCGGTCATGCTCCGAAATCTCACCCAGCGGCATCTCCTCGATAAAACTGATATCCACCTGCTTTTTCCGGGCAAACTCAATCAGTTCCGGAATCTCTTCATCGTTACGGCCTTTCATCACCACCGTATTCAGCTTGATACCGCGGAAGCCTGCGTCCCGGGCGGCATCAATACCGTCCAATACCTGCTGCAGATTGCCAGTGCGGGTAATGGAACGGAATTTTTCAGAATCCAGGGAATCCAGACTGATATTGAGACGGTGCAGGCCCGCTTTACGCAGTTTCTCCGCCATGGTCGGCAACTGGCTGCCATTGGTGGTCATGGCAAAGTCCCGCAAACCATAGGTGCCTACTTCGCGGACCAGCTCAAGGATGTCTTTGCGGACCAGGGGTTCGCCGCCCGTCAGGCGGATTTTCTCGGTACCCAGGGCAACAAAGTTGCGAGCCAGCCTGGCGATCTCCTCCAGCGTCAGAACCTGCTGGCGGGGCAGAAAGGTCATGTCCTCCGCCATGCAGTACACACAGCGGAAGTCGCAGCGGTCAGTTACCGACAGGCGCACGTAATTGACGGTGCGGCCAAATCGATCGGTCAGCTTGGCTTGCGGCATGGGCAGGTTTCCCTGTCTGGAGTCATATGTATAAAGGATAGTCAAAGTATCACAGATATCCCAGCTCAATCCGATACCTCTCGGGGGGTAATCCTTCGTTCTAACCCCAGATGAGGAAAAGGCGCGTCTTGTTTGCGGGTATTTTTTCTGTTTGATTTTCAAGCACAGCCGATGTATCTTTTAATAAGTAAAAAGTATACATGTTTAATGGGGGCGATCATGGAACGCTTTGAAAAATGGCTGGTCATATCAAACGCTGCGGTTCTGGTGTCGTTCCTGGGATTGCTGTTGACGGTGATGCTGGCTTACCCGCTGGCCGATGCCTTGGCACTGCCAGTGCAGATTGCCGCCCACATGGGAACCCTTTTATTCGCGGTTGGGGTGAAAATTGCCTACGTTGCCCGTCTGGCCTTTCTGAGCAAGTTGGGCAGACCCGTACATTGATTCACGGTAGAATAGATGTAGTTATGAATCGTTCCGAGACCCGTGCCATGAAAGCACCTTCCGGTAAAACCGGTTTCCGGATACTTGCGTATATGTCTGTAGCGATTGGTGCCGCCGGGGTTGTTCTTCCGCTGTTGCCGACCACGCCGTTTGTCATACTGGCGGCTTACTTTGCCAGTAAAGGGTCTCCGGAGTTTGCCCGGTGGCTTGAAGAGCACCCGACTTTCGGCCCGGCAATTGCCCAGTGGCAAGAGCGCAGGGCCATTCCGGTTAAGGCGAAGATTCTCGCCTGCGCCATGATGGCGTTGAGCTGGAGCATGTTGGTCTGGCTGGGTTCAACAGTATTTGTATTGACGGTTTCGGGGCTGTTCCTGCTGAGCGTTACAGGTTATCTGCTCACGAGGCCATCCTGTTAAAGTTTTCCGTCATATTTATGGAGTTATGAATGCACATCACCCGCTATACAGATTATTCCTTGAGAGTTCTGATTTATCTGGCTGAACAGGGTGATCGTCTGGCCACCATTCAGGAAATTGCAGACAGCTACGAAATTTCCAAGAATCACCTGATGAAAGTGGTTCATCAGCTCAACAAGAAAGGCTACATCGAGACCATTCGGGGCAAGAAAGGTGGTATGCGCCTGCACATGGCGCCCAATGAGATCAACATCGGTGTTCTTGTCAGGGAAACGGAGCAGGACCTCAGCATTGTTGAGTGCTTTTCATCAAAGAATGCCTGCAAGATCACCCCGGTGTGCGGCCTGAAGGCCATGTTTGCCGAAGCCTTGAAGGCATTCCTTGAAACACTCGACAAATACACTCTGGCCGATGTTATCCAGGATAAACACCGGCCACAGCTGGTGCGCTTGCTTCAGATCGCCTGAAGCTCGCGCTTTCCTTCCAATCGGGTTCTTACCACGTCCGGCAGCGAGAATTTGCCGATACGTTTGAGGACGGTGCCATACTGTTTGGCAAAGCTCCCGGTGTTGTATGGAATGTCGTATTTCTCGCACACTGCCTGAACCTTCTCGGAAATCTCCGGGTAGCGGTGAGCCGGCAGGTCGGGGAACACGTGGTGTTCAATCTGGTAACTCAGGTGTCCACTCAACACGTGCAGCCACTTACCGCCGGTGAAGTTGGATGAACCGGTGAGCTGGCGCAGATACCAGTGGCCTTTGCTTTCACCCTCGCATTCTTCCTCGGTAAAGGTCTCCGCATCTTGGGTGAAGTGCCCGCAGAAGATAACGGTGGATGCCCAGATGTTACGAATCAGGTTAGCACCCACGTTGCCTGCCAGAACGATAGGAGCGACAGGCAGGGTCAGTAGCGGGAAGAATACGTAATCCTTGAATCCCTGGCGACCGCCCTTACGGGCAAAATCCTTCAGGAACGGCAGCTTGTCGCGCCAGCGCAACTCACCCCGGCGGATCTTCTCGCTCTCCAGTTCGTGTACCCCGACGCCCCACTGGAACAGCACGGTCAGCAGAATGTAGTTGATGAACTGCAACAGGTGGCCCGGGTGCCATTTCACGTCATCACTCAGGCGAAGCACTGCATAGCCATAGTCCCGATCTTTGCCAATGATATTGGTGTAGGTGTGATGTTCGTAGTTGTGGGTCCGGCGCCAGGAATCGCTGGTGCAAACGGTGTCCCATTCATAGGTTTGAGAGTTAAGGGCCGGGTCATTCATCCAGTCGTATTGGCCATGCATGACGTTATGGCCGATTTCCATGTTCTCTATGATTTTTGCGATACCCAGCGTTGCGGTAGCGGCCACGAATACGGGTGGAATGAAGCCAAAGGGCATCATCACCCGGCCGCCCACTTCCAGGGTGCGGTGCAGGCGGATGATCTTGCGGATGTACTTGGCATCCCGCTCGCCCAGGTCTGCAATGACCTCGTCACGGATGGCGTCCAGATCTTTCTGCAGCTCGTTCAGTTGGTCTTCGTTAAGCTTTTTCATATCGATGACTCCCTGCGGCAATAATCGCCGCAATACAAAAGAATGGGGTTAGACGTCCAGGGCGACAGGCCCTTGGGGAACCGAAACACAAAGTTGAACAGGCTCTTCACCCGGGCCGGAGACCTTGCCGGTAAGCCGGTTAACCACGATGCCGCTGGTTTTGCGGCAGCTGCACTGGTGGCAGATGCCCATGCGGCAGCCATATTGGGGTTTCAGGCCAGAGGCTTCGGCAATCTCCAGCAGGTTGGCATCGCCTTCTGAGCCCACTTTCAGGTTGCTGTTGGAAAAGGTCACTTCACCACCCAGTTGATCGCTATCCAGAGATGCCTGTGCCGGGGGCGCAAAAAAGGTACTGTGTATCTGCTTCTCCTTCAGGCCGCGCTTGGCCAGAAGTTCCGTTGCCAGGTCCATCAGACCTTTGGGTCCGCACAGGAATACTTCTCTGGCCTTGATGCCCGCGACGGTCTCCAGGTCGCTGTCCCGCAGATAACGAGGCTCGTCGCTCTCATTGGTTGCGATGATGGTCAGTGACAGCGCAGGCCAGCGTGCTGCCAGGGCCTGCAGTGCTTCCCGGGCGATCACGTCATTCTGGGTGCGCACGTAATAGAGCAGGGTAACGGGGGCCCGATAGTCCTCTGCTGCCATGGTCTGAAGCTGGCTCAGGATAGGGGTGATGCCGCTACCGCCGGCGATGAACAGCACGGGTTGCGCCGGCTCGGGAATCAGGAACTCCCCAAACGCCTCTGTAAGCCCAATCACATCTCCCGGTTGCAGGGCGTCGTGCATCCAGTTGGTGACCAGTCCACCGGGCAGGCGCTTGATGGTCAGGGTGATCTGCCCCTCGGACTGCCACAACAACGGTGAGCTGGACAGGCTGAAGGTGCGGGTGCGGCGAACACCCTCTATATCGGTACAGATGTTCACATGCTGACCTGCCTGGAACCCGGCCCATCGTTTTGCCGGCTTCAGAACGAAGGTTTTGGTGTCAGCTGTTTCGTCAATAATGTTCTCTACTCGTGCCGGTGTGTACTCTTGTACCCACATCGGGTTGATGGCTTCGGCCAGCGGGTCGAAATAGCCGGCCGGGTTGTCCCGGTTCAGTAACTGCCGGCCAAGCCAGTGAAGTGCTTTGGTGTTTGAGAGTCGTGCCAGCATGATTGGTTCTCCATACTTGTTGGTACTTGTTCCACTGCATGTGTACAAGTGTCCACTAATGTGTACGACTGTACACACAAGTTTGACTTTCAACAATTACCTGGCGTGATGGTTGGCTCGAAATGACAAGTCAGGTGGTTCTTTCTCCGGTCTAATGTGTACACTTGTGAACCTGGTTAAGCGGTACGGGAAGAGGAATGGCAGACAAACAAAGGCGCAAGCCAGGGGAAACCCGCGAGAAGCTGATGAGTGCGGCTCTGGCATTGGTGGGTAAAGGCCGGCATTTCGCCAGCCTGGGCATTCGGGAGGTCACCCGGCAGGCCGGTGTTGTGCCTACATCCTTTTACAGGCATTTCCGGAGCATGGACGATCTGGGTTTGCAGCTGGTGGATGAGCTGGGCCTGGTGCTACGCCGAATGATGCGGGAAGCGCGAGCCAATGTGTTGCAGGCAGACAAGCTGATTGAAGAGTCCGTGGGTATCTTCGTGGCTCATGCCCAGGCCAACCGCAGTTTCTTCCTGTTTATGGCTCAGGGCCTGGCGGGGGAAAGTCGGGCGGTACAGGAGGGGATTCGCAGTGAAATGCGTTTCTTCGCCAGCGAGCTGGCCAACGATCTTCGCCGGCTCAGGTTAATGGAGCATCTTAGTGACGCCGATCTGGATGTAACCTGCGATCTGGTAGTGCGAACCGTGGCCTTCAGCCTGACCGACCTGCTCAGCATATCAGAAGACGACGATTACCAGATCGGCCAGGTGCGTAAGCGCACCACCCGTTTCCTGCAGATGGTGTTTGTCGGCGCTGCCAACTGGAACAGCGACAGCGCCTGATTTGATTACTTGGCCGCAGGCTTTTTGGTCCTGGTTTTGCGTGGCTTGGGAGGTAAAATCAGGCTCTCCAGCTCATCCAGTGCTTCCCCGGTGTACACCGCCAGCTTCTGCATGCTGGGTAGAGTGTCGCGGCAGCCGGTGTAACCGAAGTTCAGTGAGCCGGCATAGCTCAAACAGGTAATGTTCAGGGCCCCGCCGTGGGCAATCAAAGATACCGGGTACATGGCTTCCAGCTTTGCGCCCTCGTAGTAAAGCGTTCGCTCCGGCCCCGGGACGTTTGAAATCGTCACGTTAAACACTGGCCGCATGCGCCCGCCCAGGCCAGACATAAGCTGCAGGATATAGGGTGACATCAGCAGCATGGTGTATTGGGTCAGTGCACTCTTCGGCAGTTTTTGCAGATGTTCCTTGGCCCGTCGGGTAGACGTCTTGATTTGCTGAAGCCGGTTCAGCGGGTCTGCTTCATCGGTAGCAAGAGAGGCAATCATGAAACTGATCTGGGTCCCCGTACCTTGGTCGTCGGCCGGGCGGATGTTAACCGGAATGCCGGCCGTCAGGGGTATGTCGGGTAGCTGGCCTTGTTCCAGCAAAAATCGGCGCAATGCCGTTCCGCACAGATACAGTACGATATCGTTCAGAGAACCACCGGATTGGTGCGCCAGAGCTTTCAGGCGATCCAGCTGATAGTGTTGGGTAGCGAAACGGCGCTGACCGGTTACCCGGTGATTCAGCAAAGAGACGGGGCCCGTGAAGGGAGCCGTCAGGCCGTCTTCCGGGTGCCGCACCGAGTGAACCAGGCGGTTGCCAGCCTGCCAGAGTCTGGGTGCCATATCAGCCTGAAGTTTCAGGGCATCCATCGCCTGCGACACCGCCGCCGGTACGCTGGCTTCTTTATCGGTTTTACTGCCCCGGCGCCGCTCCGGCCGTACTGTCCAGGGCGGGGGCATCTTGGTGCGTTCCGGGTCTGTGGTCAGTACCCGCTGCATCAGGCGTACACCACTGATGCCATCAATCATGGAGTGATGCATCTTGGTGTACAGGGCAAAGCGATTGTTTTCCAGCCCCTCGATGACATGGCATTCCCACAGCGGGCGGGAAAAATCCAGGGGATTGGAGTGCAGGCGCGACACCAGGATGCCAAGCTCCCGCTCGCCGCCAGGGCGCGGCAGGGCTGAGTGTCGTACGTGGTAGTCGAGATCGATATCCTTGTCGATTTTCCAGGCAGGGGAGACCAGCCTCCCGAGAAAGCCGGACCAGGCCAGCTTGTATCCCCAGGGGGGGGCTACATCATCCGCCTCTTTCATACGGGAGACCATGTCCCGCAGGAAAGTTTCCGGGGCTCCCTCCGGCAGTGAGAATATCTGCAGGTTACCCACGTGCATCGGGGTGTCTTCAGATTCTACCGCCAACCATGAGGCGTCCAGTGTTCCGAGACGTTTCATTCCTTGTGTATCTCCGTCACTCAGTCATTTTTTGATTGTTACACGCAAGTATACTGATTACCGCAGTAACACACGATCAAAACGCCCATTTAGTTCTGGCTTTTACGGGGGGTTGCAGTTACACAATGTAGCCATCCGGCGCTGCCGATCTGTCGGGTAGTGTGCTAATTTCTCTCTGCAAACAATCAATAACAAAGAATGACGGAGGTTTCGTGGAATCCAGCCCGCTGATCTCGGCAGGTTTGCCGGTGGCGCTCTTTATCATCATGATCGGTATCGGGATGACCCTGACCGTTCGGGACTTTCGCCAGGTGGCGGTTTACCCGCGCGGCATGGTGGTCGGCACCATCGCCCAGATATTGTTGATGCCGCTGGCTGCGTTTGCGCTGGCCTACCTGTTTGGGGTGTCGCCTGCCATCGCGGTGGGGCTAGTGATTATTGCAGCCTGCCCTGGCGGCACCACATCCAACCTGTTCGTTTTGCTGGCCAGGGGTAACATTGCCCTGTCTATTGTGTTGACCGTCATAGCTAGTCTGATCACCATCATATCCCTGCCGCTTTTTACCAATATGGCCTTGCAGCACTTTATGGGCACGGCGGAGGACATCTCGCTACCAGTGGGCAAAACCATCGGCATGCTGGTGGGCATCGTGTTGTTCCCGGTGGCTCTTGGCATGATTGTGCGCACTCACAAGCCTGAGCTGGCACGTAAAGCTGAGAGTGTGGTCAGCATTTTCGGGGGCGTGGTCCTGGCGGTTCTGATTGTGGCCCTGCTGTTCGGTGTTCGTGACCAGATTGGCGATTTGTTGAAGCAGGCTGGCCCTTCAACCATCATGCTCAATGTGGTGGGCATTGTTCTGGGCCTGCTTGCCGGGCGTGCGGCGGGCCTGACTCAGCGCGAATCACTGGCCGTGGCGGTTGAGCTGGGTGTCAAGAACGCGACCATTGGCCTGATGGTTACCCTGACGCTGCTGGAATCCAGTGCCATGTCCATCCCCGCTGCCGTATACGGTGTGCTTATGTTCCCCATCGGGTTCTTGCTGGCGGTGTATGGTCGCAGCATTATTCCCAAATCCAATGTGCAGACCACCGCCGCCCAGCCAATCGATTGACATATTTGGCAGCCGCATTCCAACTATTGTTGGGTATTCAGTCGCCGGCTTAGTCGTTATGCTCAGGCCTGCGCGGATGTGATCGGGTTCGCGGCTGGTGCGTATCATGCAACTGATGGCAGGGGGGAAGTGAAGTGAAAGAGGAAGCCCAGGGGCATGGTTACTCACAGCGGTTGGTGATTGCGTTCGCCATTGTGTCGGTCATGATGCCGTCAAGCGAGTTGGTGGCACAGGTTGCGGACGAGGGCGAGGCGATTGGGGAAATCGTTCTGGAAGTGACCTCACCTCGCCTGGCTCGTGACCTTTACGATACCCCCGCTGCGGTCAGCGTAGTGGACGCTCCCGCCATCCGCCAGGGCCAGCAGCGCCTGCAACTGGACGAATCCCTCAATACCGTGCCTGGCCTGTTCTTCCAGAACCGTTATAACTTCGCCCAGAATCTGCGACTGTCGACTCGGGGTTTCGGGGCTCGCGCGCCCTTCGGTATTCGTGGTATCCGCATTCAGGTAGACGGCATTCCCTACACCCTGCCGGATGGCCAGTCGCAGATCGATGCCATTGACCTGGATTCCGCCCAGCGTATTGAGATTATTCGGGGCCCGTCCTCGGTGCAGTATGGCAATGCCGCCGGTGGCGTGCTGGATATCACCACGGCCCGTGGCGATGATTTGCCCCCCGGTGCCCGGCTGCGCCTTGATGGCGGCAGCGATGATTACCGCAAGGCCGCCATTCAGGGTAATGGCGTTCGCGGCGACACCAGTGCCATCGCAACGCTGTCCTGGATGAATGTAAACGGCCACCGGGAGCAGAGTGAGGCGGAAAAGGGCCTGTTCAACGCCCGACTTTCCCATGAGCTGGATTCCGAGAGGGAGCTGACCGCCACCTTCAACGCCTTGCATAACCCGAAAGCCCAGGACCCGGGCGGCTTGACCCTGTCCCAGGTAGAGGATGATCCGAACCAGGCTACCTTTATGGCCAATCGGCTGGACAGCGGCCAGACGGTGAATCAGCAAACCCTGGGGCTGCAGTATCAGGATGCCGCTGTATTGCCCGGTGAGGTCACCGTGAACACCTTTTACAGTCATCGGGATTTCGCCCAGCAGTTGCCTTTCCCCGGCGCCAGCCGCGTGGCCTACGACCGCCATTTTTACGGCATCAGTTCCCAGTACCAGCAAGGTTCCGAGCTGGCCGGGCGACCTTTGACCTGGGTAACCGGCGCGGATGTCCATCGGCAGTCGGATGACCGCCGGCGCTACCAGGTGTCACCCATGGGCGAGATTACCGGGCAAACCCAGGCCGAAACCCAGAACGCGACAAACGTGGCTGTATTCGCCCAGGGGGATCTGGCGCTGACGGATCGGTTGAATTTTTCACTCGGGACCCGCTGGGATCACCTGCGCCTGTCGGTCGATGATGACCGGCTTGAGGACGGAGATGATTCCGGCAGCCGGACGTTCCGGGAAGTCAGCGGCGTGGTTGGCCTGAGCTATCGCCTGGCGCCCCGGCATCAGGTATATGCCACCGTTGGTACGGCGTTTGAGTCTCCCACGTTTACCGAGTTTGCCAACCCCTCGGGTGCCGGTGGCTTTAACCCGGATGTGGAACCGCAAAAGGCGCTGAACAGGGAGATTGGTGTTCGTGGTTTATGGGGTAATTCGCTCAGCTATGACCTGGCGCTGTTCTCCATCCGGGTTAAGGATGAAATCCTGCCCTACGAACTGGATGGCCGTACCTTTTACGAAAATGCCGGCGAAACCCGCCGTCAGGGCCTGGAGCTGGGCATCGACTGGGACATTTCCTACAACTGGCGAGTCACCAGTGCCCTGACCCTGGCCGACTACGAGCTGCGGGACTTCACCGACGAGCAGGGCAATAACGCCAACGGCAATGAAATCCCTGGATTGCCGTCGACCCTGTGGGTGAACGAGGTGAAATGGCAGGGGGCGGGCGGCCGGTTTGCCGCGCTGGAAAGCCAGTACATTGGCGAGTTCTACGCTGAAAACAGCAACCAGACCGAAGTCAGCGATGTCTGGCTGCTGGGCGTTCGGGTGGGCGACCGGTTCCTGATCAGCGACCAGTCGTTCAGCCTGTACGCAGGCCTGCGGAACCTTTTGGATGAGGACTACTTCGCCAACGTTCGCATCAACGCCAACGCTGACCGAGCCGTGGCCGACCGGGGCTACTTCGAGCCGGGCCCCGGCCGTACCTTCTACGCGGGCGTGGAGTGGTCGTTCTAACCCTCTTCTTCCCGACCTTTGTGGAACTGCGTGCCGCCGCCGTCGGAATTCAACTGACAGATGGCGGACGGCACGCCGTCCGGGGTCAGCCTGAGATCGCCAATTCCGGCACCATTCCACAGGCGTTCACCGGCTTCCCGGCCTTCGGGCAGGCGCGGTGCAATGCGCATGCGCCGGCGTTTGGTAAACCAGTTCAGCGGTGACCAGGGCGCAAACAGCCAGCGGTTCAAGCGGTCCAGCCATTCCAGCAGGCTGTTGGGGAATTCGTTCTTGATGCCGCTGCTGGTGATCTGCCAGATGCGCGGGCTGTCGGTTTTGTGCCGAAGCCGAACGTCATAGGCGAAGGAATAGTGCACGTCACCGGAGAGAATCACGAAATGTTTCGGGGTTTTCGGGTGGCCGAAAATATTCAGCAACACGTTTGCGGCCCCACGATGGGCCATCCAGTTTTCCGCATCCACCATCAGCGGTTTTCCGAACCAGGTGAACACCCGCTGGATCATTTCGATCAGTTTGACCCCGAACATGGGCGCAGGGGATACCACCACGACCGCGTCTTTGCCCATCACCGCCTGCTGAAAATCGGTCAACGCCTCCCAGTCCATCAATCCGGACGGATGGCTGCGGCGCACTTCGCTGCGCCAGCGCCGGGTGCGGGTATCCAGCACCACCAGCGGCGGTTCGGTGGCCAGGGTGTAGTGCCAGTGGTGGAAGTGGAACAGGGTATCGATCAGTTCGTCCTGCAGGCCGGCATCGAGGTCTTCCCGGGGCGCTTCCGCCGGTAACAGCGCGGCACATTGCTCGATCAGCTCGTCAAATACGGCCGGCTGGTTGCCCCAGCCCTGACACAGCAGATAGCCAAGCAGGGCGTTGCCAATGATGCGGCGGGAAAACGGGTGGTCGTAGGCGGTGCTCTCCCACAGAGCCGACAGGTTCCAGTCGTCGGTGACGTCGTGATCATCGAAGATCATGTACACCGGCACGTTGGCCAGGGCCCGCGCGGCATCGGGCAGAGTGGCCCGGAACCGGTCGATGTGTTCCTGCTCCCGTCGATAGCGGGCCTGGTCATCCGGTTGGCTGACCGGCATCGCCTCGGTGACCAGTTGCCAGGGTGCCGGCGACCAGACCAGCAGGTACATGGCGAATACTTCGGCAAAACTGATCAGGTGATTACCCGCGTGGGCGGTGGTGAACACCGGTTTGCGCACGCCGCCGAAGAACTTTTCCGTCAGGTCTTCATTGAACTCTGATTCCGGCAGCAGGCGATCCCGGTGATAGTAGGTATCGGCATTGTCGGCCAGGGCACTGCTGTGGGTCAGATCGGCACCGGCAAGTGTTTCCTGAGCCAGACTCAATGCCTGCACCACCTCGTGAATGGCGTGCAGCATGGGGCCGGCGACGTCATCAGCGTAAATCTGATCGCCGGTCATCAGCAGCAGGGCGGGACGGTCGTTGGGGGAAGCGGCATTCGCCAGTTCCTGATCCACCCGAACCAGCCCATCGGTAGCTGGATGGTGAGGACGCCGGCAGGAACCGTGCAGAAGGCGGTCCAGCCGGGGTTTGATCACAAATGTTGGCCGGGTGTGGCCGTCATGACACAGGTGCGGCGCCCAGTCCTGAATGCGGCCCGCGCTGGTGCAGTCAGCGTTCGTCAGGTGCAGGTCGTAGCCGATCAAACGGGAAGCCGGTAAGGGCGTGTCCGGCTGAAAACGGATCAGATGAAGCCAGGCCAGTTGCCCGACGCGCAGCCTGGTGTGCTCTTCGGCGTTGGCCTTGCGGCTGAGAATAGGGTTGTCACCGTCGAACAGCTCGACGGTGACCGACACAGGGTCGCGGGTTACCAGCCAGAGGGTCAGGGACTCGCGATCGGTGTGGCGAAGAATTGGGCCGGCCAGCACGGCGGGAACCGTGCTGGCGTCTTGTGGGTGATATGTTGGTGTCGTCAGTGGGGTCTGACTCACATTCAGTCGTCCCGTTCTACCCGCACCGGCTCAAGGCTGTCGCTGCGGAAGTCAATTTCCAGCTCCTGGTCCCGATCGTCATCGCCTTCGACGGTGATGTTGCCGCGGGAGCTGATTTCGAATTCATCAAACCAGACCATACCATACCTTCACGACCGGCGGCGTCCAGGTAGTCCAGCACCGCGTCTGCAGACAAGCCGAAGCGTTCACGATCGTACCGGCTGCGACTTTCACGCTCGATGTTGCCGTTGTCGTCGAATTCCAGTTCAACGTACCACTGGTCGTCCAGCCAGCCTTCAATTTCCACGTCATCCTGATGGTCATCATCAAATTCGATGCTGCGGAACTCGACGATGCCATAATCCGTGCCCATTGCAACTGCGTTCTTCGCGTCGTCCAGACGGGCGTCGGCCATCGCCAGAGGGGCTGCGGTGATGCCGGCAATCAGTCCAAGCGCAGTCAATGTTTTCATATCAGTCTCCTCATTCATCAGATGTGAATCACTGACGGCGTTGCGTTTCCTGTCAGCTTGGAGGCATTCTGGAACAATCAGACTGACACCAGCGTGAGCGGTTCGTTCATGATTCATTCATTTTGCATCTGACACCATTGGACGTGTGACTAACGTTAGGATAAACAAACCCATGGCAGTATTACGCGCAATGCCCGCTGATCAGTTTACCCGCCGGATGCTGGTGGGTTGCCTGCTGGTGGCGGCGCTGGCGGTGTCCATTGTCAAAGACCTGGTGCAGTTGTACGGCGGCCAGCTATCGCTGGTCCGCTCGGAACTCGGCGGATTGAAGGTTAGCGCCTGGTTTCCCGCCAGGGCGCTGTAAGTTCCGGTTTACTCTTCGTCCACCGCTCTTGGCGGACAGTGGTGCTCTTCCACCACGGTGCCGTCGTCCACGCTTTCCAGATGCACATCAAAGCCCCACAGCCGGAGCACGTGCTTGAGCACTTCGTCGGTTTCCGCTCCCAGTGGCACCCGGTCTACCGGCACGTGGCGCAGGGTCAGCGACCGGTCGCCCCGCACGTCCACGTTCCAGACCTGAATGTTCGGCTCCCGGTAGCTCAGGTTGTACTGGCGAGCCAGTTTCTCCCGCAGGGTGCGGTAGCCGGGGTCGTCATGAATGGCGGTCACCCGGTAGTGGTCTTCCCGGTCGTCGTTCTCAATGGCGAACAGTTTCAAATCCCGCATCACTTTGGGCGACAGGAACTGCTGGATAAAACTCTCATCCTTGAAGTTGCGCATGGCGAAATGCACGGTCTCCAGCCAGTCTTTGCCGGCGATGTCCGGGAACCACTCCCGGTCTTCCTTGGTGGGGTTCTCGCAGATGCGCCGCAGGTCGGTGAAGATGGAGAAGCCCAGGGTGTAGGGGTTAATGCCGGAATACCAGGGGCTGTTGAATGGTGGCTGGTACACCACGGCGGTGTGGCTTTGCAGGAATTCCAGCATAAAGCCGTCGGTCACCAGGCCTTTCTCGTACATCCGGTGCAACAGGGTGTAGTGCCAGAAGGTGGCCCAGCCTTCGTTCATCACCTGGGTCTGGCGCTGCGGGTAAAAGTACTGTGCCAGTTTGCGCACAATCCGCACCAGTTCCCGCTGCCAGGTTTCCAACAGTGGCGCGTTCTTCTCGATGAAGTACAGCAGGTTTTCCTGGGGCTCTTCCGGGTAGCGGGGTTTACGCTTGACCGGGTCGTCGTCTTCGTCCGGTTTCGGGATGGTTCGCCACAGATCGTTGATGCGCCTTTGCTGGTATTCTTCCCGCTCTTTTTGACGCTGGGCTTCTTCCGCCGCGGAAATGGGTGCCGGGCGTTTGTATCGGTCTACCCCGTAGTTCATCAGGGCATGACAGGAATCCAGGATCTCCTCCACCGCATCCACACCATGGCGCTCTTCGCATTCGGCGACATAATTGCGGGCGAACACCAGGTAATCGATGATCGCACTGGCGTCGGTCCAGGTGCGGAACAGGTAGTTGCCTTTGAAAAACGAATTGTGGCCATAGCTGGCGTGGGCGATCACCAGGGCCTGCATGGGCAGGGTGTTCTCCTCCATCAGGTAGGCGATACAGGGGTTGGAGTTGATCACGATCTCGTAGGCCAGGCCCATCTGTCCCCGTTGGTAGCCCTTGGAGGTCTGCAGGAATTGCTTGCCGAACGACCAGTGGTGATAGCCCACGGGCATACCCACGGAACTGTAGGCATCCATCATCTGCTCGGCCGTAATCACTTCCACCTGGTTAGGGTAGGTGTCCAGGCCGAACTCGGCGGCGCACTTGGCAATCTCCTCGTCGTACTTCTGGATAAGCTCAAAGGTCCATTCTGAGCCGGTGGAAATGGGCGTTCCTGCCTTGGGTTGTTCGCTCTCCGGTGCGTTCGGGCGATCAATCAGGCTGCTCATGCCGCTTTCCTCTCGAACAACTGTCGGAATACCGGGTAAATATCGCCAGGGTCTGCAATTTGCTGCATGGCAAAACTCTGGGGAAACTGTTCTAGGATCTTCTCGTACTCGTACCAGAGCATCTGGTGGTCCTGGGGTGTGATTTCGATGTAAGAGTAGTACTGCACCAGCGGCAGAATGCTGTTGGCCAGCAGTTTGCTGCAAACCGGGGAGTCATCGTTCCAGTTGTCACCATCCGATGCCTGGGCAGCGTAGATGTTCCATTCCGCCGGTGAGTATCGGGCCTCGATGATCCGGTGCATCAGCTTCAGGGCGCTGGAAACAATGGTGCCGCCGGTTTCCCGGCTGTAGAAGAATTCTTCTTCGTCCACTTCCTTGGCACTGGTGTGGTGGCGGATAAACACCACATCGATCTTCTTGTAGTTCTTCTTCAGGAACAGATACAGCAGGATAAAAAAGCGCTTGGCGATGTCTTTGTGCATCTGAGTCATGGAGCCGGACACATCCATCAGGCAGAACATTACGGCGCTGGTGGCGGGCTTGGGCTGCTTCTGGTGCTGGCGGTAACGCAGGTCGATCTCGTCGATAAACGGAATGCGTTTGACGTTGGCTTTCAGGCGCGCAATTTCGTCTTCCAGCACCTTGATCTGGTCTTCATGGCTGAAGGCCGGGTCCAGATCTTCAGGCGCGCTTCTCAGGACTTCCAGCTGCTTTTCCAGATCCTTGATTTTCTTCTTGCGGGCGCCGCCGAGGCCGAGCCGGCGGGCATGGGCGCCCCGCAGGGAGCGCACCACATCCAGTTTGGCGGGCACACCCTGGCTGGTGAACCCGGCGCGTACGTAACTGAAGGCTTCGGTATCCTTGAGTTTCTTGCGGGCCAGGTTGGGCAGTTCCAGGTCATCAAACAGGAATTCCAGGAATTCCTCCTGGGTGATCTGGAAGGCAAATTCGTCCATGCCTTCACCGTCGGGGCTGGCCTGGCCTTGCCCCTGGCCTTTGCCGCCACCGCCCGGGGGTTTGGGAATGGTGTCACCGGCTACCCATTCCTGGTTGCCCGGGTGTACCACTTCCCGCCGACCACCGGGACCATGGTGGAAGATGGGTTCCTGTATATCCCGGGCCGGAATGCTGACTTTCTCGCCCCGTTCAATATCCGTAATGGAACGTTTCTGGACCGCTTCGGACACCGCTTTTTTGATGTGATGGCGATAGCGGCGCAGGAACCGTTCCCGGTTCACCGCGCTTTTGTTTTTACCGTTCAGTCGCCGGTCGACTATGTGGGTCTTACCCATGGGTCTGCTCCCGCTGGCCGTTAATGGGACTTACGCACACGCAGATACCACTCAGCGAGCAAGCGGACCTGTTTCTCCGTGTACCCACGTTCGACCATGCGTTCCACAAACTGTTTGTGCTTCTTCTGGTCTTCCTGGCTGGCTTTCGGGTTGAAGGAAATCACCGGCAGCAGGTCTTCGGTGTTGGAGAACATCTTCTTCTCGATCACGCTGCGCAGCTTCTCGTAACTGAGCCAGCTGGGATTCTGGCCCTGATTGTTGGCCCGGGCCCGCAGCACAAAGTTGACCACTTCGTTGCGGAAGTCTTTCGGGTTGCTGATGCCCGCAGGCTTCTCGATTTTTTCCAGCTCGTCGTTGATGGAGGCGCGGTCCAGAATTTCCCCGGTTTCCGGATCCCGGAACTCCTGGTCCTGTATCCACAGGTCGGCGTAGGTCACGTAACGGTCGAACAGGTTCTGGCCGTATTCGCTGTAGCTTTCCAGATAGGCGGTCTGGATTTCCTTGCCGATGAATTGCACATAGTGCGGTGCCAGGTATTCCTTGATGAACCTCAGGTATTTTTCCTGAATCTCAGACGGATACTGTTCCTGCTCGATCTGTTTTTCCAGCACGTACAGCAGGTGCACCGGGTTGGCCGCTACTTCGGTGGTGTCGAAGTTGAATACCTTTGACAAAATCTTGAACGCGAAGCGGGTAGACAACCCATCCATGCCTTCCATCACCCCGGCGGCGTCCCGATATTCCTGGATGGACTTGGCTTTCGGGTCGGTGTCTTTGATGCTCTGGCCGTCGTACACCTTCATCTTGGAGAAAATGCTGGAGTTTTCCGGCTCCTTGATGCGCGACAGCACCGAGAACTGGGCCAGCATGTCGAGGGTGTCTGGGGCACAGGGGGCGCCGGCCAGGGAGCTGTTTTTCAGCAGCTTGCGGTAGATCTCGATCTCTTCGGTAACCCGCACACAATAGGGCACCTTGACGATGTATACCCGGTCAAGGAAGGCTTCGTTGTGCTTGTTGTTGCGGAAGGTCTGCCACTCGGATTCGTTGGAGTGGGCCAGGATAACGCCGTCGAAGGGCACGGAACCCATACCTTCGGTGGTGTTATAGTTGCCTTCCTGGGTGGCGGTCAGCAGTGGATGCAGCACCTTGATGGGGGCCTTGAACATCTCCACAAATTCCATCAGCCCCTGGTTGGCTTTGCACAGGCCGCCACTAAAGCTGTAAGCGTCTGGATCCTCCTGGGAGAAGTCTTCCAGCATACGGATGTTGACCTTGCCCACCAGTGCCGAAATATCCTGGTTGTTGTCATCACCGGGTTCGGTCTTGGACACCCCGATCTGGTCGAGCACCGACGGGTAGCGTTTCACCACCCGGAACTGGCTGATGTCGCCACCATACTCGTGCAGGCGTTTGACGGCCCAGGGCGACATGATGTTTTTCAGGTAGCGGCCGGGAATGCCGTATTCTTCCTCCAGAATCGGGCCGTCTTCGTCCGGGTCGAACAGGCCCAGGGGGCTTTCGTTGACCGGCGAACCTTTAATGGCATAGAACGGCACCTTCTGCATCAGTGCCTTGAGTTTTTCCGCCAGGGAGGATTTGCCGCCGCCCACCGGGCCCAGCAGGTAAAGAATCTGCTTCTTCTCTTCCAGGCCCTGGGCGGCGTGGCGGAAGAACGACACGATGTTTTCCACGGCTTCTTCCATGCCGTAGAACTCGGAGAATTCCGGGTATCGCTTGATGACTTTGTTGGAAAAAATGCGTGACAGGCGAGGGTCACGGGAGGTGTCGATCAGTTCTGGTTCGCCGATGGCTATCAGCATTCGCTCGGCGGCGGTGCTGTAGGCTGTTGGGTCCTTTTTGCAGATCTCCAGGTATTCCTCAAGGGAGTATTCTTCCTCCTGAGTGGATGCATACCGGTCTTTGAAGTGCTGCAGAATGCTCATAGATGGCCCCTCGCTTGCTCTTGCTTGTTATAAAACCGCTTTAACTCACGCAATATCCCCGTTGCTGAAACGCCGCCGGTCCGGGCGGTGTGCTCTGGTTAATAGGTTGATGGGATGGTTCTGTTAAACAGGTATACGTTATCCGGAGCTTTCCGGCCTGCTTAATCTGAGCTTAGTTCAGAGTTCGGGGGTTGGACAGGTGGGGTTCACCTTAGGTTCATTAAATTATGTTACGGGGCGTATCGGATTGGTGGCCTTCTGGGCGTCCTGGGTTGGGGGGCTGACGTACACCGGGGCAGGATTTTCTTGGGCAAACTGAAACTCGCTTTGCTCAGACATTCAGTTTGCCCAAGAAAATCCTGCCCCGGCATACGTCGATCGAGACCTCGAAGGGGCCGCTTTTGGACTGCGGTGGGCCACTTATTTCTTTATTAGTGTAAACACGCTTTCTGCGGCGCCGTTTCTCAGGCCTCTTCTTTTGGCGAAGGGGTTGTCGTGGGCCATGTCGCGCTTCAGTACGTGGTTAACTTCGTAGTCCTCGCTATACAGCTGGAACACTTCCTCGTCGCTGACGTTGAAGGGAGGGCCTTGCATTTCGTTGCTGTCGTAATCGAGGGTGATCAGCAGGATTCTGGTGCCGTCCGGGATGATGGCGGTCAGGTGGTCCACATAGCCTTTGCGCATTTCCGGGGGCAGGGCGATGAGCGCTGCACGGTCGTAGACGAGGCGGATGTGTTTGAGGTCATCGGGCACCAGTTGGAAGAAGTCGCCGCACCAGATTTGCAGGTCGTCGTGTTTGAAGGTAGTGAAGGGTTCGCCCGGATGCACCTTGGCTTTCTCGCCGGCCTCTTCGAAGAAATCCTTGCAGGCGATGTCGCTGATTTCCACGCCAATGATGGGGTGGCCACGGTCGTGGAGCCACCACATGTCATGGGCTTTGCCGCACAGGGGCACGAACACGGCTTCGGTGCCCTGGCCGGCCAGCTCCGGCCAGTGGTCATGCAGGTACTGGTTTACCGTGCCCTCGTGGAAGCCGATTTGGCTCTTTTCCCAGCGTTCGTGCCAGAATTCGTGTTCCATGGTTTGCCTCCCTGAGTTTGCTCGTTTTACTCAGTCTACCTTAATCTGTGCGGTTCTTGAGTTGGGAGAAAAGTATGAAAGCGGTGTTTCTTGATAGCCAGACCCTTGGCAGTGATGTGGATCTGTCGCCGATTGAGCAGGTAACCGGTGGCCTGACCTGTTATGACCGAACCTCGCCCGAGCAGGTTGTGGAGCGGATTCAGGGTTTTGATACGGTGCTGGTGAACAAGGTGGTGCTGGGCAGGGAGCATTTCGACGCCTGCCCGGAGCTGAAGACGATTGCGGTGGTGGCCACGGGGCTGAACAACATTGACCGGGCGGCGGCAAAGGAGCATGGGATCACCGTGATGAACGTGACCAACTATGGCCGTTCCACCGTGGCCCAGCACACCATGGCGCTGATTCTGGCGCTGGCCACGCGGTTGCTGGATTACAATCGGGATGCCCGAAATGGTACCTGGGGTAAGAGTGATATGTTCTGCCTGATGGACTACCCGATTATGGAGCTGGAGGGCAAAACGCTGGGTATTGTCGGTTATGGCGACCTGGGGCAGGGTGTTGTGGAACGGGCAAAGGCCTTTGGTATGAACATTGTGCTGGGTTGTCGGCCGGGGCAGCAGCCCGGAGAGGTCGATGGCTATTCCCGGGTTCCGCTGGACGACCTGTTGGCGCAGGCCGACGTACTGTCTCTGCACTGCCTGCTGACCGATGACACCCGGAATATGATTGGTGAGAGGGAACTGGGGTTGATGAAACCCACAGCGTTGCTGATCAACACCAGCCGGGGAGGTCTGGTAGATGAAGCGGCGTTGGCGAATGCCCTGCGCAACGGTCAGATCGCCGGGGCCGGGTTTGATGTGCTGACTGAGGAGCCGCCACGCCACGGGAATCCATTGCTGGCGGAGGATATTCCGAACCTGATTCTTACCCCCCACTCCGCCTGGGCCAGTCGTGAGGCCCGTCAGCGAATTGTGGGGATTACCGCAAGGAATCTTGCGTCACGGGCATGATCTGCCGGTTCCGAACTCATTGGCTAGAGAATCGGCTTGTTAACAGCCGGTTGGCTGATAAGCTGTAGAAAACACTGACAAGCAGGATCTTGCGTGGCATCAATTCAAACCAAAGAGCGGCTTCAGGCGGCGGAGAAGTGGATTCTCGCCAACCCCAATCCACCGCAGAAATGGCCCTGGACCTGGCTCTATAAAACCGGGCGTTCTGTGTATGCCGTGGCTAGGGATGTCATCAGCGGGCAGCTGACCCTTCACGCCATGAGCCTGGTCTACACCACCTTGCTAAGCATTGTGCCCTTGCTGGCTCTGAGCTTTTCGGTGCTTAAAGCGATGGGTGTGCACCAGCGCATGGAGCCCTTGCTATACCAGTTTTTTGAGCCGATGGGCCCCCAGGGCATGGAGGTTGCAGAGCGCATCCTGGGTTTTGTCGATAACATGAGAGTTGGCGTGTTGGGCTCTGTGGGCCTGGCGTTGCTGGTGTACACCGTCATCTCGCTGGTCCAGAAAATCGAACGTTCGTTCAATATGATCTGGCGCGTGCCCGAGATGCGATCCATGGCCCAGCGCTTCAGCAACTATCTGAGCGTGATCATGGTTGGCCCACTGCTGATGGTCTCAGCCATTGGCGTGACCGCCACCATTTTTTCATCCAACGTTGTGCAGCGGTTCATGGAGATTGAACCGTTCGGTTCTTTGATTGTGATGGTCAGCCGCTTCACCCCGTTCTTCCTGGTGGTGGGGGCCTTCACGTTTGTCTATGTGTTCATCCCCAATACCCGCGTAAAGCTGCGTTATGCGTTCATTGCTGGTTTGATAGCAGGGGTCTCCTGGCAGGCGGCGGGCATGCTGTTTGCGTCCTTTGTGGCCAATTCGACCAAGTACGCGGCGATCTATTCGGGGTTCGCGGTGGGCATTATTCTGCTGATATGGACCTACCTGAACTGGATGATCCTGCTGCTCGGCGCCAGCCTGGCCTTTTACATGCAGAATCCGGGGTCTGTGGCCAAGCGTCAGAATGTGCAGCTGGCGCCGGAGTTGCAGGAACGGGTGGGCCTGGCGTTGATGTGGATGGTGGCCAAGCCGTTCAGCCTGGGGCAGCCTGCACCGCAGCAAGAGGCACTGGAGTATGAGCTGCGTGTACCTGGGGAGGTTACACGGAGCATCAGTGACAAGCTGATTCGCGCCGGACTGTTGAGTCTGGCGGGGCGCAATGGTGATCAGTTGGTACCCGGCAAGGCATTGCACCTGATCACAGTCGGGAGTGTGCTCCAGGCCATCCGCCGGGATGAGGACCGGGTTGTTGACCGCCTTCCAAGCAGTGCCATGCCGGTGCAGCTGAGAGATCTGGTGGGTCACGGTAAGGATGTCAGTTTCGCGGAGTTGCTGGCTGGCGGGGAAGATTCCCCAGACAGCGCCACGGATGCCTCGAAGGTGTCAGGCGTCAGCTTTTGAGCTTTTGCCTTCCTGTAGCATCCTGAGCACGGCCTTGCGCACCGGGGTGACCTGCTCCGGTGTCAGGTGCACGATTTGAGCCAGCTTGTCTTCCGGCAAATTGCGCTGGCGAGCATGGCGCAGTACTTCACGGGTTCCCAACAACAAGCCATCGGTGAGCGCCGAATGGGCTTGCCTGGGCGCCGGGCGTTCGGCCGAGAGCAGCCAGGCATGATATTTCGGCGGCAGGTTCCAGACATTGGCCAGCAGTTGGCAGGCTGCCCATTGATGTCGGATCAGGGCTGTCCTCAGAACCGCTGGCTCTGGCTCGCTGCCGGCACTCTGAGCCCGGTAGATGCGGCCAAGCTCCCGGCGAATGGTAATATAGGCAAGTGCCGGCAGCAGCCCCACCATGAAATGGGCACTGGTGTCGTCGCGGTGAATGCGGGCAATCAGTTCCGTTGCCCGGGCGCAGGTCAGCCCCCAGCGCCAGGCACGCTGTGCAAACAGGGCTTCCCGACTGTTTCTTGCCGCCATCATCGGGCGCATGACCGCCGCTGAAATGACGTTCCGGATGCCATCCAGCCCCAATACAAATACGGCTTGATCCACCGACTCTATGGTGCTGTCACCGGGCCGGAAGTAGGGGCTGTTGGCTACCTGAAGGAGTTGGTCTGTGAGCGACGGGTCACTCAGGATGATGTCGGTAATCTGCTTGCGGTCGGTTGTTTCGTTAGACAACGCCCGCATCAGCATGGGCAGGCTGCCGGGCCTGCGCGGTAGCTCTTCCATCTCACTGGTGCGCAGGCGGCGCTCCAGTTCGGTCAGTATTTGTTCTGCCCCGGCGGGTTCGGATCGGAGCATGGCCGGAGAAGCGTCAAGCAGCCAGCAGAACAGGTGATCTTCCAGCTGTTTGACAACTACGGCGTCTGAAGCGTGTTGTTCGGGGCTGTGACTTTGCGCCGGGTTAAACAGGCGTGTCTCGGTGGCCGCCGCGGCAGGCGGCGGCGTCGCAAACAAGCCTGATATCCAGGAAAAAAAGGTTCATCGCGGGTTAGCGTGAAAAAGTAGGAGACGGCGGTCAAACCGGTTAGTTTTGAGTTCGCCAAAACAACAAACCTGACCGACTCACCGCCGTCCCTATGAATGCTAATCCTCTTGCCCTGTTCTGGGAAGGATTCACGATAGAATCGTATGCCCAGATTGACGCTCAATCTCTGCTCATCCGACTGCAACCTGCCGACGATTACTTGCCATGCTGCAGTGGTTGTAATCAGCACACGCTTGCCATCCATGACATCAGCACCCGACGAGTCCGAGAACGCGACCTGTTCCAATACCGCGTCTGGCTGGACGTGCCAGTTCGCCGAGTTCGTTGTACGACCTGTGGCCCCAAGCTTGAACAGATTCGCTGGTTACCAGGGCGACAGCGTCTGACGGCAGGCATGGTCAGTTGGATTGAATCCCTGGTACGACTGATGCCGATCCAACATGTGGCAACGCTGCTAGGGTTGCATTGGCATACGGTCAAGGCCATCGACCATCGGCGCCTCAAACGAGAAGTGACTGAGCCAGATAAACGCCGGATTCGTCGACTGATCATGGATGAGTTCGCCTTGTTCAAGGGACACCGCTACGCCACCGTGGCGATTGATGCGGATACTCAACAAGTCCTCTGGGTTGGAGAAGGCCGCAGTCGAGCAGCGGTACGCCCCTTCTTTGAATGGCTGGGGCCGGAAACCTGTGGCCAGATCGAAGCCGTGGCGATGGATATGAATACCGCCATGGACCTGGAAGTTCAGCACCACTGCCCACAAGCACGGGTGGTCTATGACCTGTTCCACGTTGTAGCAAAGTTCGGACGGGAAGTGATTGACCGTGTCCGGGTCGATCAGGCCAATCAGCTTCGACACGACAAGCCGGCTCGCAAAGTAGTGAAACGAAGTCGCTGGCTGTTGCTCAGAAACCGAGGCAACCTCAAGGACGAGCAGGCTCTGAAGCTCGAAGAACTGCTGCAAGCCAACCAGCCCCTGATGACTGTCTACGTCCTGAAAGACCAGCTCAAAGAGCTCTGGTACGCTCCCTCAGAGGCCGATGCCAGACAACGCTGGCAAGACTGGCTAAATCTGGCTATGAGTAGTGGGCTGGCCCCCGTGCAGCAGTTTGCCAGGCGCCTCAAGGGCTACGTCGACGGCATTATCGCCAGCGCGGTCTACCGGTTGAACACCAGTGTGTTGGAGGGAATGAACAACAAGATCAAGGTGATCAAGCGGGTGGCCTACGGCTACCGGGATAACGACTACTTCTTTCTGAAGATAAAAGCAGCATTTCCCGGTAAAGCGCGATGAACCGAAAAAAAGCCCGGCATCCATTGCCTCCGATTTAACGTGTATTTAAAAGTGACCGTTCACCGGATCAGTATAGTGGCGTTATGCAACCCTGCACAGTCTTGTGTGGCTTCAGAAGAAGGCTTCTCCAAACACGAATACCAGTTGGCACACACCGGCGACGAAGCCCAGAAAAGCCCCAACCAGAATCAGTTTGATTTCGTCTTCCTGGAAACAGGGGCGCAGCAGATCCTGGAATTCTTCTGATGACAGCGCAATCATCCGCTCAACCATGATCGATTCGACGGCGCGGGCACGGTCCTGCTCGAACACAGGGTTGTTGAAGGAGCTTTGGGAGATCTGGATGGCTTTCTCGCCCACCTGATTTTTCAGGGTGGCAAAGCCGGTCGGGCCGAAGGCCATCTGGGTCAGGGCTTTGCCCATGCCAGCGGTTTCATCCACCAGAGGTTTGATGTGTTTCTTGACCATATTACGGGCACGGTCGCCCTTGGGGCCTTCAAGTATGGAGTTGATGATGTTGCCCACGGTGAGGATTTCATGGGTCACGATGTGACAGAAAGACTCGGCAACTTCCGGCTGACGCTTGAGAAACAGGCCCTGGAGCCGAAGTGGGCCCACTTTGTGTTCATGAAGTGGTCGGAAGATCACGTTCAGGGCAATCCAGTTGGTGGCCCAGCCCACCAGAAGGCCGAACAGGGGCAGTACCCAGATGGCGGGGTAGAAGTACCAGACGGCCATCTGGATCAAGCCGAACAGGAAACCGAAGTAGAGGCCGGAGTTGATGATGAAGCGGAACTCTACGTCGCCGCATTCCAGGAAAATGCGGTTGAGCAGTTTTTTGTCGCGAGCCAGGCGCTCGATGACCATGCCTTTGATGTCCAGCAGGTCTTCGATGTTGTCTGAGATGTCGTCAACCAGGTTGTCGACCAGTTGGGGTGTGGACTTTCGAACCCTGTCGTAGACCATTTTGCGGGCGGATGCTGGCAGGTTTTCCCAGAAGGAGGGGTATTCCCGGAGCATGAGTTCGTCTACGTATTCTTCGATGCGTGGGTCGACGGTGTAGATGATGTGGGCGGCCAGGACTTTGGGGTCGATCTGGTCGAAGATTTCCTGGACGGTGCCGATTTTGGAAATGGTGGCATCGACGCTGATGGCGGCCATCTTTCTGGCTTTGGACGGGATGATGCCTTGCCAGCCCAGGAGCGGTGGTTTACCAATGAATTCAAGGGGGTAGAAGGTCATTTTGATGGCGAGCCAGTTGGTGCTCCAGCCGATCAGGGCCGCTATCACGGGGATGCTGAGGTATTGCCAAAACTCTGGATTGGTAAGTAGATCTGTCATCCTGGGCTCGCGAATCTATTTATTTTTACCTGGTCCTTGGTGCCCGGCAGCGGGTTGCGGAGAGGCTTTCCAAAACACGCTGTGAATACGTCCTTGTACGCTCCGCTCCGCCATCCATGGCTCCGCAGGGTTTTGGAAAGCCTCTCCGCAACCCGCTGCCCCTAAATCGGCAATGGCTTCAGGCTTTTTTGTCAGACAAGGATAATGTTGGTCGGGGCCAGATCTGTCAATGACTGCGATGCCCGCAGGTTTGCCAATCAGGGCCACAAACCTCAGCTGCCGATGTCTCCCCACAGCCACTGGCACAGCGCAATGGCAGCGACCGGGGCGGTTTCGGTGCGCAGTACCCGGGGGCCAAGGGCCACGGGCAGGAAGCCGTTTTGTTCTGCAAGGTGGATTTCATCGGCGGTCAAACCGCCCTCCGGGCCGATCATCAGGGCAACGCTGCCCGGCTTGGTGAGGGTGTTCAACGACTGCTCCGTGCGGTGGTGGAGTACCAGTTGCAGGTCGGCGGTCTGGCTGTATTGCAGCCATTCGGCAACGGTCATTACTGGCAGTATGTTCGGTACCCTCGCCCGGCCGCATTGTTCGGCGGCGCTGATGGCGACTTGCTGCCAGTGGCGCAGGCGTTTTTCTTCCCGGTCACCTTTGAGTTTTACATCGGAGCGTTCGGTGGTCAGGGGTGCGATGGTGGTGGCGCCCATTTCGACCGCTTTCTGCACCGCGTAATCCATCCGGTCGCCTTTGGATAATGTCTGGCCCAGGATGATGTTCAGGGGAGATTCGGTGTTGTTGGTTTCCGCCCCGGTTATTTCTACCTGAACGTTTTTCTTGCCGGCCTGGGTGATGGTGGCGGTGTAGTCCTGGCCGTCGCCGTTGAACAGGCGCAACTCCTGGCCTGGCTGCATGCGCAGTACCCGGCCCACGTGGTTGGCGGCGTTTTCGTCAAGCTCGCAGAGACTGCCCGCCTGGAGTGGGCTGTCTGTGAATATCCTGGGTATGCGCATGGGCTGCCCTCAGCCTTTTACCGCGATGCCGATGCCTTCGGTCGCTACCTGTGCCAGGTGGCGTATCTGGTCTTCGGTGATGACATACGGGGGCATGAAGTACACCACGTTGCCCAGGGGCCGTAGCAGTGCCTGGCGGGTGAGGGCGTGTTGGTAGACTTTCAGACCCCGGCGTTCCTGCCAGGGGAACGGGGTTTTACTGGCTTTGTCTTTAACCATTTCGATGGCCAGGGTCATGCCGTGCTGGCGGATGTCACCGACGTTGGGGTGGTCGGCCAGGTGGGCGACGGATTCAGCCATGCAGCGGGACAGCTGGCGGTTGTTTTCGATGACGTTTTCGTCCCGGAAGATGTCCAGGGTGGCCAGGGCGACGGCGCAGCCGATGGGATTGCCGGTGTAGCTGTGGCTGTGCAGGAAGGCGCGCAAGGTTTCGTAGTCGTCGTAAAAGGCGTTGTACACGGTTTCGGTGGTCAGCACGGCGGACAACGGCAGGTAGCCGGCGGTAAGTCCCTTGGACAGGCACATGAAATCCGGGGTAATGCCGGATTGTTCACAGGCGAACAGGGTGCCGGTGCGACCAAAGCCCACGGCGATCTCGTCGGCAATCAGGTGTACGTTGTAGCGGTCGCAGGCTTCCCGCAGCTTGGTGTGGTAAATCGGGTGATGCATGCGCATGCCGCCGGCGCACTGAATCAGGGGCTCAACAACCACGGCGCAGATTTCGTCGTGGCGTTCGGCCAGCAGTTTCTCCATGGCCTCGAACTGGCGCAGGGCATAGTCTTCGTCGGTTTCACCCGGTTCCTTGTTGTAGGCATCCGGGGACGGGGCGGTAAGAACCTCCATCAGCAGTGGCTGATAGGTGTCTTTATAGAGCGCCACGTCACCGAGTGCCAGTGCACCCAGGGTTTCGCCGTGGTAGCTGTTGCTGAGATTGACGAAGTTTTTCTTGCCGGGCTGGCCCAGGTTTTTCCAGTAGTGGTAGCTCATCTTCAGGGCAGCTTCGATGGCGGATGAACCGTTATCCGCGTAGAAGCACTTGCTGAGCCCTTCGGGCGTGACTTCGATCAGGCGCTCAGACAGGCTGACCACCGGTTCATGGGTAAAACCGGCCAGAATCACGTGTTCCAGCTGGCCAATCTGTTCCTGGATAGCGGAGTTGATCCGCGGGTTGGCGTGGCCGAACAGGTTCACCCACCACGAACTGACCGCATCGATATACCGGTTGCTCTCGAAGTCTTCCAACCACACGCCTTCGCCGCGCTTGATGGGAATCAACGGCAGGCTTTCGTGGTCTTTCATCTGGGTGCAGGGGTGCCACACGGATTTGAGGTCCCGTGCGACCAGATCAGCATTACGCATCGTGTTCTCCTGTCTTCCCGGCTGGGGCATTTTGTTTGAGACCGCCCATGATACTTCCCGGAGCGCTCGGTTAACAGCGCCCCGGTTGTGACCCAGAACAGCGGTGGCGTGTGAACCAGTCGGATGGCTTCCATGCCAGAAACGCTCGTTCGGGCGGCCAATGTGAGGATGGCCGGCTGCAGCAACAATGAATTCAACATAACAGGAGGCGATTATGGAGCTGACTCTGGAGCATGCCTATGAGGTAGGGCTGGATCACATCATCGAACGGTTCTTCAGTGAGCATCACATTATTGAAAAGAACCAGAAGCTTGGTTCCCGGAACCTTCGTGTAGCTGAGCTCCAACGGGACGATGCTGCGGCCAAGCTGGTCATTGAGCGGGAAATGATGGCGTCAGCCCCGGTCCCCGGCATGCTGGCCAGCTTTCATCGGGAGTGGAACCGGGTGCGCCAGGAAGAGCACTGGTTCAAGAAAGACGATGGCGAGTGGCACTGTGAGTTCCGGGTAAAGATTGATGGGGTGCCAGCTCGAATCAAGGGCATTATGCGTTTGCTGGGCAATGGTAATCGCTGCATCAACTACGTGAACCTGTCTGTTCACTGCGATGTGCCTTTCCTCGGCAAGAAGGTGGCTAAGTTTCTGGCAGAAGATTCTCACGCAAAGATTGAACGGGAGTATGAGGTTACGCGTCAGTTGTTGTGACGTTTGCTAACCGCCGCCCGGTGATGGTCATGGCGGGTGTTCATTTGCTGGTGTAGTCTCTTGTTTAAACGTTCCAAAACAAGAGCCTGGTAACGGAAGGACTGAATTACTATGCCCGCACAAACTGTCTGGATTACCGGAGCCTCCTCCGGCATTGGCGAGGCGCTCGCCCTTCGATATGCGAAACATGGCGCGCGTCTTGTGTTATCTGCCCGCCGTAAAAGCGAACTGGAGCGAGTTGCAAGCCGCTGCCTTGAGGCCGGCCTGGAGGAGGGGCATGTGCTGGTCTTGCCGCTGGATGTGACTGACTGGGCTTCTTTGCCCGGTGCCGTTCAGGCGGTGCTGGAGGCCTTCGGTACTATCGATCTGCTGGTCAACAACGCAGGCGTCTCTCAACGCTCCTTGTGCAAAGATACCGATATGGCGGTCTATCAGAAGCTGATGGACGTGGATGTGATGGGCCAGATTGCACTCACCAAGGCGGTGCTGCCCCATATGCTGGAGCGTGGCGCCGGGCACCTGGCGGTCACCTCCAGTGTGGCTGGCAAAGTCGGTGCCCCCATGAGAACCGGATATTGCGCCGCCAAGCATGCGGTGATGGGCTTTTTTGATGCCCTTCGTGCGGAAGTGGAGGGTGAGGGTGTTCAGGTGTCTACCATTACACCCGGTTTTATTCGCACGGATATTTCCCGCAATGCCCTTTCGGGCGATGGCTCTGCTTTTGGTGAGGAAGATGCAGATATTGCCGGTGGCATGGACGTAAACGAATGTGCCGAGGTGATTTTCAAGGGGCTTCAAGCGAAGAAGCGCGAAATCCCGGTGGGTAAGGGCAAGGAAATGGCGGCGCTCTGGGTTAAGCGGCTGTCGCCGGAGTTGCTGTTCCGCCTGGCCAGAGCGTGACTGCAGGCCTCGGTAAGCCTTAGACAACTACCGAGGCCAAACGAACCGGGTGCGAGGCGGTCAGTGCGCCAGCACCCGTGAAAGAAATGCCTGGGTGCGCTCGTTCTGGGGGTTGTCGAAGACGTCGTCGGGCCTGCCTTCCTCGACAATCTGGCCCTCATGAATGTAGATCACCCGGTCTGCGACTTCCCGGGCAAATCCCATCTCGTGGGTAACCACCATCATGGTCATCCCCTCCTTGGCCAGCTCTCGCATGACATCCAGCACCTCCCCGATCATTTCCGGGTCCAGCGCCGAGGTAGGTTCGTCGAACAGCATCAATCGGGGTTCCATGGCGAGGGCCCGGGCGATGGCTACCCGTTGCTGCTGGCCACCCGACAACTGGCTGGGGTATTTGTCGGCCTGGTTGCCGATGCCTACTCTGTCCAGCAAGCGCTCTGCGGTGGCGTTGGCCACTACCTGGGACGCCTTTTTGACTTTCATGGGGGCCAGCATGATGTTCTTTCGTACCGTCAGGTGAGGGAACAGATTGAACTGCTGGAACACCATGCCCACTTCCTTGCGTATTTCCGACAACGCCTGCTGGTTGCCACCTTTGGGCGCGAGTTTCTGGTTATCTACTTCCAGGACGCCGGATTCATACTCTTCAAGGCCGTTCACACAGCGGATCAAAGTGGACTTGCCGGAGCCGCTGGCACCGATAATCACCACTACTTCTCCCTGCTCGACGGTCAGGTCAATATCCTTGAGGACATGCAGTTTGCCGAAGTACTTGTTCATGCCCTTCATTTTCACAATCTGAGTCATTACTCGGGCTCCTTCAGACAGACGCTACGCCACGGCGCTCAAGCAAACGCAGGAGCAGGGACAGAGTTAAGGTGATGGCCAGGTACATGAGTGCGACCACGAAATACACCTCAAACGCGGTAAACGTGTTGGCAATGTACACCTGCCCCTGACGGACCAGTTCACCTACGCCGATGACAGAAAACAGGGACGTGTCTTTGATGCTGACAATGCCCTGGTTGCCCAGTGGCGGAATCATGCGCCGGAACGCCTGGGGCCAGATGATGGACCAGAAGGTCTGGGTTCTGGAGAGCCCGAGCGACAGGCCTGCTTCGGTCTGGCCCTTGTCGATGGACTGCACGCCACCGCGCACCACTTCGGAAATATAAGCGCCGGAATTGAGTGCGATGGCTGCAATGCCAGCGGTGAGCGGGTCGATGGGCCCACCGACCAGGTCTGGCAGCCCGTAGAAAATAAACAGGACCTGAACCAGAATCGGCGTGCCACGAAAAATCTCGATGTAGGCAATGGCGGGCCAGCGCAGGAACCAGCTTTTGTTGATGCTCAGCAAACCGAACAGGATGCCCAGCACAAAGCCGATGGCCAGGCCGCCAAAGGAAATCATCAGAGTGTAGGGGATGCCTTTGGCCAGAAATGGAATGGCATGGATTGCTGCCTGCCAGTCAAACTGAAACTGGAATTCCACAGTGTGAGTCTCCGTTGAGTTGGGAGGAACCGGTCAGGGCGTTGTACGCCCTGACCAGAACGGATGGCGGGTTACTTGTCTTCAGGCATGGGGCCAAACCATTTTTCATAAATGGTCTTGTAGGTACCGTCTTCCTTAATAGAGGCAAGTGCTTCGTTGACCGGGCCAACCCATTGGCTGCCCTTTTTCAGGGCGATACCGTACTGCTGGCCTTCATAAAGCTGGCCGACGGTTTTCACCCGGCCTTCGCCACGGGTGCTGGCAAAGTAGCCAACGTTCGGGGCATCGTAGAACACCGCATCAATGGCTCGGGACATCAGTGCCATATACATATCGGAGCTGCCCGGGTACGGCGTGACACCGCCATTGTTATCCAGGTTTTGCATCAGGAAGTCGTAACTGGTGCTGCCGATCTTGGTGCCAACTTTTTTGCCCTCAAGATCAGAAAGCTCATCGACATCACTGTTGTTTGCCCGCACCAGAATCCGCAGGCCGGAGTCGTAGTAGGGGTCAGAGAAATCGACAATCTGCTTGCGCTCTTCGGTGATGGTAATGCCGGCGATAGCGATATCCACGTTGCCGGTTTGCAGGGCCGGGATAATGCCATTGAAATCCATGGTCTGCAGGTTGTACTCAAAGCCCGCGCGCTCGGCCACCTCAGAGATGATATCCATGTCGAAACCGATCATCTCGCCGGTTTCCTGGTCCATCATTTCAAAGGGGACAAAACTTGGGTCGGTCACCACTCGGAGGGTTTCTGCACTAACGGTTGACGCTGCAACCGACAATGCCAGACCAGCGCCCAGTGTTTTCAGCCATTTCGTGCTCATGTGTTCTCCTTTCTGTTTTTTGTGCTCCGTTTGCCCGGTAAGGCAATCCGCACAGGTAACCGCTTTTAGCGCATGCCCTGCGGGGAGCGTTGATGGGAATACATCAGATACAGGTTAGACCAGAAAACGAGGATTTGCAGAAAATCAGTTGGTTATAGCGGCAGGAGGATAAAACGAAAGCCCTCTGCAGAGGTGCAGAGGGCTTCGGGGAGCAGATCAGAAAGCGATCTTCTCCCGGTCGCTGATGCCCAGATTCTTCCAGATGGAGATACTGGGTTCAGCCTGGTTCAGGGTGTAGAAGTGCAGCCCGGGCGCCCCGGCTTTCAACAGCTTTTCGCACATTTCGGTGACCACTTCTTCGCCGAACTTGCGGATGCTGTCGGTGTCGTCGCCGTAGGCTTCGAGTTGCTTGCGGATCCAGCGGGGGATTTCCGCACCGCACATATCCGAGAACCGCACCAGGCTGGAGAAGTTGACGATCGGCATGATGCCCGGCACCACCGGAATGGTGACGCCCATCTTCTCCAGGCGGTCGATGAAGTAGAAGTAGCTGTCGGCGTTGAAGAAGTACTGGGTGATGGCGCTGTTGGCACCGGCCTGTACCTTCCGTGCGAAGTTCTTCAGGTCTTCCTCGGCGTTGCGCGCCTGGGGATGAAACTCCGGGTAGGCAGCCACTTCCAGATTGAAGTGATCACCGCTGTGCTCCCGGATAAACTCCACCAGCTCGTTGGCGTAACGCAGCTCACCGGAGGCACCCATGCCTGAGGGCAGGTCGCCGCGCAGGGCGACAATCCGGTTGATGCCGTTCTCTTTATACAGATCCAGCAGCTCCCCGATCTCTGCGCGGGTACCACCCACGCAGGACAGATGCGGTGCTGTGGAAATGCCCTGCTTGTGCAGGTTCAGTACCGTTTCAATGGTGCGGTCCCGGGTGGAACCGCCGGCGCCGAAGGTGACCGAGAAGAAATCCGGGTTCACCTCGGCCAGCTGGTTGCGCACCGCCTGGAGTTTTTCCTTGCCCTGATCGGTCTTGGGCGGGAAAAACTCAAAGCTGAAACGGCGCTTGAATTGCTTCTGGGATTCCATGATCGTTTCCGCTTAGTACCTGTAGCTTTCCGGCTTGTACGGGCCTTCGACCGGCACACCGATGTATTTTGCCTGGTCCGGCGTCATCTTGGTGATCACGCCACCAAAGCCTTCCACCATGGCGCGGGCCACTTCTTCGTCCAGCTGCTTGGGCAGAACCTGAACGTAAACGCCCTTGGCCTTGGACTCTTCTGGCAGGTCAGCAAACTTGCGCTCGAACAGGTACATCTGGGCCAGCACCTGGTTGGCGAAGGAGCCATCCATGATCCGGGACGGGTGACCGGTGGCGTTGCCCAGGTTCACCAGGCGACCTTCGGACAGCAGGATCAGGTGGTCGTTGGCGGCCTTGTCGCGGTACACCACGTGCACTTGCGGCTTGACCTCGTCCCACTCCCAGTTCTTGCGCATGTAGGCGGTGTCGATTTCATTGTCGAAGTGGCCGATGTTGCACACTACGGCGCCGCTCTTCAGGGCCTTCAGCATGTTCGCGTCGCACACGTTGACGTTACCGGTGGTGGTTACCAGCAGGTCAGTGGTGCCCAGCAGCTCGGTGTTGATGCCCTGCTCGGTGCCGGTGTTGATGCCATCGATGTACGGAGACACCACTTCAAAGCCGTCCATGCAGGCTTGCATGGCGCAGATCGGGTCGGCTTCGGTCACTTTTACGATCATGCCTTCCTGACGCAGGGAAAGGGCAGAGCCTTTACCTACGTCACCGTAACCGATCACCAGCGCTTTCTTGCCAGACAGCAGGTGGTCGGTGGCGCGCTTGATGGCATCGTTCAAGCTGTGGCGACAGCCGTACTTGTTGTCGTTCTTGGACTTGGTGACCGAATCGTTCACGTTGATCGCCGGGATCTTCAGGGTGCCGTCACGCAGCATTTCCTGCAGGCGGTGAACGCCGGTGGTGGTTTCTTCGGTGACACCGTGCACGTTGTTGATGATTTCCGGGTATTCGTTATGCAGCAGCTCGGTCAGGTCGCCGCCGTCGTCCAGGATCATGTTCGGCTGCCAGCCGTCCACGTCTGCACCTACGGTGCGGTGCAGGCACCATTCGTATTCTTCGTCAGTTTCACCTTTCCACGCGAACACGGGAATGCCTTGCGCCGCGATGGCGGCTGCGGCCTGGTCCTGGGTGGAGAAGATGTTGCACGATGACCAGCGCACGTTAGCGCCCAGCTCGACCAGTGTTTCAATCAACACGGCGGTCTGGATGGTCATGTGGATGCAGCCCATGATGTTGGCGCCTTTCAGCGGCTGCTCGGCTTTGTATTTCTCGCGCAGTTTCATCAGGGCGGGCATTTCGCCTTCGGCGATTTTGATTTCCTTGCGACCCCAGTCGGCGAGGGTGATGTCGCGGACTTTGTAGTCTTCAAACGTGGTCAGTTTTTCTGCCGGAGTGCTCATTTGGGTGTTCTCCTGTCAGTCTGCTTTGGCCTTCGGAGTTCGTGATCCTCTGGCCGCATGATTTGGGTGCCGCGGGAGTGGGGTTTTGCTTTCGCGGAACCGCTACGAGCACATCCATGTGCGCTTCTCTCAGGCCATCCCTGGCCTTCGAAATTCCGCGAAAGCAAAACCCCACTCCCTCGTTTTAACATTTGGCGTATGCGGTCTTTTCTACGCCGCTCAATCTGTTTCAGGCCTCAGGTACAGCAATTTTTAAGGCCTTTTTTCTGGATAAGCCCTCACCGATGTTGCAAAGCGGTGGTGAGGTAAGTCCTTCGGGGACTGTTGAGGGCCATGGACGGCCCGAAACAAGCGCACATGGATGTGCTTGTAGCGTGTCCCCGAAGGACTTACCTCAGCGCCGCCACCCCCAGACGGTGGCGGGCTGGGCCAAAATAGGGCCCAACTCAAGGAGTCAGACCCAAATTCGTCAGATGCCCGCGGCATCCTTCAGAGCCGCAGCGCGGTCGGTCTTCTCCCACGGGAACGCGGTGAAGGTCTCGCCGCCAACGGTCATCTCGTATGGGTCGCGGCCGAAGTGGCCGTAGGCTGCAGTGGCCCGGTACATCGGGTGCAGCAGGTCCAGCATGTTGGTGATCGCATACGGGCGCAGGTCGAAGTGCGCGCGTACCAGGTCGATGATCTTGTCGTCGCTGATCTTGCCAGTGCCAAACGTGTTCAAAGAAATGGAGGTCGGCTGGGCTACACCGATGGCGTAGGACACCTGGATCTCGCATTTCTCGGCCAGGCCTGCGGCCACGATGTTCTTGGCCACGTAACGGCCGGCATAGGCGGCAGAACGGTCAACCTTCGAGGGGTCTTTGCCGGAGAACGCACCACCGCCGTGACGGGCCATGCCGCCGTAGGTGTCTACGATGATCTTACGGCCGGTCAGGCCACAGTCGCCCACCGGGCCGCCGATCACGAACTTGCCGGTCGGGTTGATGTGGAACTGGGTGTCTTTGTGCAGCAGTTCTTCCGGCAGCGTGTGCTTGACGATCAGTTCCATCACCGCTTCTTTCAGGTCTTCCTGGGTCACGTCCGGGTCGTGCTGGGTGGACAGAACCACGGCATCGATACCGACAACCTGGCCGTTCTCATAGCGGCAGGTGACCTGGCTCTTGGCGTCCGGGCGCAGCCACGGCAGCAGGCCGCTCTTGCGGGCTTCGGCCTGGCGCTGTACCAGCCGGTGAGAGAAGGTAATCGGGGCCGGCATCAGCACGTCGGTTTCGTTGCTGGCGTAGCCGAACATCAGGCCCTGGTCGCCGGCGCCCTGGTCTTCCGGCTTCTGGCGGTCAACGCCCTGGGCGATGTCGACAGACTGTTTGCCGATGATATTGATCACGCCACAGGTGTCGCCGTCGTAGCCCACGTCTGAGGAGGTGTAGCCGATGTCTTTGATCACACCGCGCACCAGGTCTTCCAGGTCTACCCAGGCGCTGGTGGTGATTTCACCGCCAACGATGGCAACGCCGGTCTTGACCATGGTTTCGCAGGCCACGCGGGCGTGCGGGTCGTCGGCCAGGATGGCATCCAGTACCGCATCGGAAATCTGGTCGGCCAGTTTGTCCGGGTGGCCTTCAGAGACCGATTCGGAGGTGAAGATGTTGTAGTCAGACATAGCGGTGCTCCTTTGTGAGCGTTTTCAAAGTCAGTGTACGTATTTCTACGTACGACAATATCAAAGTTTTTTGATGTTCCAGTATCCGCTCGGGCCTCAGGCCGTTGCGGACGTTTTCCAGAATTCCCGTACCTGCACCTGAAAACCGTTGCGCAGGCCAATAAACAGTTGTTCTCCGGCGCTCAAGCCGGCATCAGCGGCCCAGGCGGTCAGCTCTTCCGGCTCAAAGCCAAGCCAGAGGTCGCCGCAATTCTCTTTCGCCCAGTCCTGATCATGGCTGCACAAATCACTGACGATAAAACAGCCACCGCTGTTCATCAGTGCCGCGGCATCCAGGAAGATGTCCGCCGGGCTGGGCACATGGTGCAGCACCATGTTGGCGACGATCAGGTCAAAGGCATCACCGCGGGCCAGCAGCGTGTCGGTGACGCCTTCAATCAAATCCACATTATTCAAACGCTCATCAATACAGGTGCGGGTGGCCGTGGCCAGCATGTCCTTGCTGTTATCCAGCGCTACCACGTGTTCAAACAGGGCTGACAGTACGGGCAGGAAGGCACCTTCACCTGGGCCGATTTCCAGCGCACTGCGCCATTCTTGCCGGGTAGTGCGCTTGCGGATCAGCTCTGCTGTGGGCTCGGCATAAAGGTCAAAGGCTGCAATCAATTCCTGTTGTTCCCGGAACTGCTCCGAGTGTCGGGAGAAAAACGCCTGGGACTGCTCCGCCCGCTGCTCCCGGATTGCCTCAATCTTCTCTTCCAGCTGCGGCGGCAAGGGCACGCGGTCTACCGTCTCGAATATCTGCCGGATCGCCTGGTCCGCCAGTTTGTCGCTGTCCAGATGCAGGGGGCGGCGGTAGAAAATGGCGTTGCCTTCACGCTGGGGTTCCAGCAACCCGGCCTTGTTCATCACTTTCAGGTGATGGCTCATGCCGGACTGGCGCATATCAAACAGCTGGCTCAGCTCCAGCACGCCGAAGGTGTCACGGCGCAGCACCCGCAGGATTTCCAGGCGCAGTGGGTCTCCGCTCGCCTTGAAGATCGGTGCCAGGGTGTCCACGGAGGACAGTTCGTTAGCATGTGCATTGAGTGAGGTCATTGTTGGCAAGTGTAGGGGTGATTGGTTGGTCGATCAATAGCCATATCAAAATTTTTTGATATAGGTTTATGGCTTTGTGAAATCAGTTGCTTTGGCGAGTTTGTGCCGCCGTCATCGGAAAACAACTACATATGGATTTGCCCCCGCACACTGTAATCGGCGAAAATACGCGCCTTCTTTTTGAGCAGTTTTTGCAGCTTGAAGTCTTTTCCTGAAAAACACTGGAGAATTGTCAATGCCGTCCCGTAAAGATCTCGCCAACGCCATACGCGCGCTGAGCATGGATGCGGTTCAGAAAGCCAAGTCCGGCCACCCGGGTGCGCCCATGGGTATGGCGGATATTGCCGAGGTGCTGTGGAACGATTATCTGAGCCACAACCCGGCCAACCCGCACTGGGCCAACCGCGACCGCTTCGTGCTGTCGAACGGCCACGGCTCCATGCTGCAGTATTCCCTGCTGCACCTGAGCGGGTACGACGTCTCCATTGACGACATCAAGAACTTCCGCCAGCTGCACTCCAAAACCCCGGGCCACCCGGAATACGGCTATACGCCGGGCATCGAGACCACCACTGGCCCGCTGGGGCAGGGCATTGCCAATGCCGTTGGTTTCGCGCTGGCCGAGAAATCCCTGGCGGCGCAGTTCAACCGCCCGGGCCACGAGATTGTTGATCACTACACCTACGCATTCCTGGGCGATGGCTGCCTGATGGAAGGCATCTCCCACGAAGTCGCCTCCCTGGCCGGTACTTTGGGCCTGGGTAAGCTGGTGTTCTTCTACGACGACAACGGCATTTCCATTGATGGTGAAGTAGAGGGCTGGTTCACCGACGACACGCCCAAGCGTTTCGAATCCTACGGCTGGCAGGTTATCCCGAATGTGGATGGCCACGATGCCGATGCCATTCGTGCGGCCATCGAAGCGGCCCGCGCGAATACCGACCAGCCCACCATCATTTGCTGCAAAACCATCATCGGCTTTGGTTCCCCCAATAAACAGGGCAAGGAAGATTGCCACGGCGCCCCGTTGGGTGACGATGAAATCGCCCTGACCCGGGAAGCGCTGGGCTGGCAGCACGGTCCGTTCGAAGTGCCTTCTGAAATTTACGCAGCCTGGGATGCCAAAGAAAAAGGCGCCGCTGCCCAGAAGGCATGGGAAGAGAAATTCGCCGCCTACGAAAAGGCCGAGCCGGAACTGGCCGCTGAGTTCAAGCGCCGCATGGCCGGCGAGCTGCCGGCAGACTTCTCTGAAAAAGCTCAGGCCTACATTCAGGAATGCCAGGACAAGGGCGACACCATCGCTTCCCGTAAGGCATCCCAGAACACCCTGAACGCCTATGGCCCGCTACTGCCGGAACTGATGGGCGGCTCCGCCGATCTGGCCGGTTCCAACCTGACCATCTGGTCTGGTTGCAAAGGCGTGACCAAAGACGACGCCTCCGGTAACTACATCTATTACGGTGTACGTGAGTTCGGAATGGCCGCCATTATGAACGGCATCGCCCTGCACGGCGGCTTTGTTCCCTACGGCGCCACCTTCCTGATCTTCATGGAATACTGCCGCAACGCGGTACGCATGGCGGCTCTGATGAAGCAGCGCTCCATCTTTGTCTTCACCCATGACTCCATCGGTCTGGGCGAAGACGGCCCCACGCACCAGCCCATCGAGCAGATGGCCAGCCTGCGCACCACGCCGAACATGAGCATGTGGCGCCCGGCCGATACCGTGGAATCTGCGGTAGCCTGGAAAGCCGCCCTTGAGCGCAACGACGGTCCCACCGCCATGGTGTTCTCCCGTCAGAACCTGCCGCACCAGCAGCGTGACGCCGAGCAGCTGGCCAACGTCGCCAGGGGTGGCTACGTGCTGTCTGACAGCGAAGGCACCCCGGAGCTGATCCTGATTGCCACCGGCTCTGAAGTGGCCCTGGCCCAGGACGTTGCCGCCAAGCTGCGCGAGCAGGGCAAGGCTGTGCGTGTGGTGTCCATGCCGTCTACCGATGTATTCGACGCCCAGAGCGCCGAGTACAAGCAACAGGTGCTGCCGCTGGAAGTCACCAACCGTATCGCCATCGAAGCCGGCATTGCTGACTACTGGTACAAGTACGTGGGCCTGGACGGCCGGGTTGTGGGCATGACCACCTTCGGTGAGTCTGCGCCTGCTGGCGAGTTGTTCAAGGAATTCGGCTTCACCGTCGATAACATCCTGGAAGTGGCTGACGAGCTCCTGGACGCCTGATGACCAACTCAACGCCGTTTCGCATCGCCATCAACGGGTACGGCCGCATAGGCCAGTGCGTGTTGCGGGCACTCTATGAAAACGGCTATCGCGACCATCTGCAGGTGGTCGCGATTAACGAGTTGTCGGATATCGACACCATCGCCCATCTCACCAAATACGACTCCACCCATGGGCGGTTTCACGGTGAGGTGGCGGTGGATGGCGATAACCTGGTGGTCAACGGCGATCGCATCCGTGTGCTGCGCCACCCGGACCCGAGTGATCTGCCCTGGCGTCTGCTGGACGTGGACCTGGTGCTGGAATGCTCCGGCGCCTACTCCGACCGTGCCACGGCGGAGAAACACATTGAGGCGGGCGCCCAACGCCTGCTGTTTTCCCAGCCGGGCGAATCCGATGTGGACCGCACCGTGGTGTTCGGAATCAACGACCACCAGCTGAATGCTGAGGATGTGATTGTGGCTGCGGGTTCCTGCACCACCAACTGTCTGGTACCGGTGATCAAGGTACTGGACGATGCCTTTGGCGTGGAGCAGGGCAGCACCACCACCATCCACGCCGCCATGAACGACCAGCCGGTGATCGATGCCTACCACCACCAGGACCTGCGCCGCACCCGCAGTGCGCTGCACAACATCGTGCCGGTAGACACCGGCCTGGCCCGCGGTATCGAGCGTTTGTTGCCGCACATGGAGGGGCGCTTCAGCTCCGTCGCCATGCGGGTGCCAACACTCAATGTCTCTGCGATAGACATGGTGGTGAATGTGCGCCAGGCCACCGATGTGAAGGCGGTAAACCAGTTATTGCAGAACGCCGCAACGGGCTCGTTGAAAGGCATTCTCGGCTACACCGACGAACTGCTGGCCAGCTCCGACTTCAACCACGACGCCCACTCCGGCGTAGTCGACGGCGGCCAGACCCGGGTCACCGGCGGCACCATGGTGAAAGTGCTGTGCTGGTTTGATAACGAATGGGGCTTTGCCAACCGGATGCTGGATGTCAGCAAGGTCTGGCTTGAGAAAACTGATTGATGAGCCACGGACCACACGGACGAACACGGACAAATACAAAGCTGTTTTATCTTTTCGTCCGTGCAAGTCTGTGTCGTCCGTGGCAATAACGTTCTAACCCGTAGAAATGGAACTGTAACTATGGCCATCAAAAAAATGACTGACCTGAACCTCGCCGGCAAGCGGGTTCTGATTCGCGAAGACCTCAACGTGCCGGTCAAAGACGGCAAGGTATCCAGCGACGCCCGCATCCGCGCCTCGCTGCCGACCATCAAAGCCGCCAAAGACGCCGGCGCCAAAGTCATGCTGATGTCCCACCTGGGCCGCCCGGAAGAAGGCGTGTACGACGAGGCCTCTTCCATGAAGCCAGTCGCCGAACACCTGAGCACCCTGCTGGGCCAGGAAGTGCGCCTGATCAAGGATTACCTCAGCGGTGTTGAAGTCGCCGACGGCGAAGTGGTGCTGTTTGAAAACGTTCGCTTCAACAAAGGCGAAAAGAAAGACAACGAAGACCTGGCCAAACAATACGCCGCCCTGTGCGACGTCTACGTGATGGACGCCTTCGGCACCGCCCACCGCGCCCAGGCCTCCACCCACGGCGTAGCGAAGTTCGCTCCAGAAGCCTGCGCCGGCCCCCTGCTGGCGGCAGAACTCGACGCCCTCGGCAAAGCCCTGGATAACCCGGCCAAGCCGGTCGTTGCCATCGTTGGCGGCTCCAAAGTCTCCACCAAGCTGGACGTCCTCAACGCCCTGGAAAAAGTGTGTGACCAGATCATCGTCGGCGGCGGCATCGCCAACACCTTCCTGGCCGCAGCCGGCCAGCCGGTAGGCAAGTCCCTGTGCGAACACGACCTGATCGACACCGCCAAAGACATCGCCAGCCGCGTGGAGATCCCGCTGCCGGTTGACGTAGTGGTCGCCAGCGAATTCGCCGAAACCGCCACCGCCACGGTGAAAAACATCTCCGACGTCAGCGACGACGACATGATCCTCGACGTAGGCCCGGAAACCGCCGGCCAGTTCGCTGAACTGCTGAAAAACGCCAAAACCATCCTGTGGAACGGCCCGGTTGGCGTGTTCGAATTCGACCAGTTCGGCAACGGCACCAAGGCACTCGCCCAGGCCATCGCCGAAAGCGACGCCTTCTCCCTGGCCGGTGGCGGCGACACCGTCGCAGCCGTTGACAAATACGGCATAGCTGACAAGATCTCCTACATCTCCACCGGCGGCGGCGCGTTCCTCGAATTCGTGGAAGGCAAAACCCTGCCGGCAGTAGCGGTTTTGGAAGAGCGTGGCGCTTAAGGGCTCACGCAAGAGCTAGATTCGCAAGGCTGGTGGCGGGGTTGGCCTCCCGAGACTGTGCGCAGCATGGATGCTGCGCTCAAGCCTACAGGGATGTATTCACGGCGTGTCTCGGGAGGCCAACCCCGCCGCCAGCCGAAGCAGACTCCCAAGTCTGAAGCAAAACAGAATTTAACCATTAAAAAGTCAACGAAGGAGACAACCCATGGCCCTGATATCGCTGCGGCAACTTCTGGACCACGCCGCCGAGCATGGTTACGGTGTGCCAGCCTTTAACGTAAACAACCTCGAACAAATGCGCGCCATCATGGAAGCCGCCGACAAAACCGACTCCCCGGTGATTGTCCAGGCCTCCGCCGGTGCCCGCAAATACGCCGGCGCCCCCTTCCTGCGCCACCTCATCCTGGCTGCCATCGAAGAATGGCCCCACATCCCGGTGGTTATGCACCAGGACCACGGCACCAGCCCCGCCGTCTGCCAGCGCTCCATCCAGCTCGGCTTCAGCTCCGTCATGATGGACGGCTCACTGGGTGAAGACGGCAAAACCCCGACCAGCTACGAATACAACGTAGACGTTACCCGTCGCACCGTTGAAATGGCCCACGCCTGTGGTGTCTCCGTAGAAGGTGAGCTGGGCTGCCTGGGCTCCCTCGAAACCGGCCAGGCCGGTGAAGAAGACGGCATTGGCGCCGAAGGCACCCTGGACCATGACCAGATGCTGACCGACCCGGAGGAAGCGGCGGACTTCGTTAAGAAAACCCAGGTCGACGCCCTGGCCATCGCCATCGGCACCAGCCACGGTGCCTACAAGTTTACCCGTCCGCCGACCGGTGACATCCTGGCCATCGACCAGATCAAAGCCATTCACGCCCGCATCCCGGACACCCACCTGGTCATGCACGGCTCGAGCTCCGTACCCCAGGAATGGCTGAAGGTGATCAACGAATTCGGTGGCGAGATCCCGGAAACCTACGGTGTCCCGGTGGAAGAAATCGTGGAAGGCATCAAGCACGGCGTGCGCAAGGTCAACATCGACACCGACCTGCGCCTGGCCTCAACCGGTGCGGTTCGTCGCTTCATGGCCCAGAACCCGGCCGAATTCGACCCGCGCAAATTCCTCAAGGCCACCATGGTTGCCATGACCGACATCTGCGTAGCTCGCTACGAAGCCTTCGGTTGTGCCGGCCAGGCCAGCAAGATAAAGCCGGTGAACCTCGAGCAGATGTTCGAGCGTTATGAGGCTGGCGAGCTGGACCCTAAGGTTAAGTAAGCTGCACAAAAAAGCCCCCGCGAGTCGGGGGGCTTTTCTATCCCTTTTGCCTAAACCGCTCCAGCGCCAGCAACGTATCGGTATAACGGGCAAACCGCTCCAGATACTCTGGCGACAACGTCTGCATTTCCGCAAGCGCTCGGCTAACCAGCCGGTGTGCGTTCATCGGCCCCGCCTCTTTCGGGGTGCTCTCAATCCCGTGGCGGATGCGCTCCTGAAGGGCCTGAGTGCCCTGATCCGCTCTTGCTCTGATCATCGCCTTGAGCGGTTGTGGGCTGTTGGAGCTTGATGCCGTGCGCGTTTGCTCCAGCTCTGAAGTCTCTCCAAACACCCTTTGTTCCAACGTTGATCTCGGGGCTTCGGCCGGTGTCTCTGTGATTTGATTCAGCCGGTCCAGCAGGGATGAAATGGGGGATGGCTCAGGGGCAGCGGGTGCCTGCCTGGGCTGCTCGGCACCCTCTAACCTGGCCTGATAATCGGAAATGGCCTGCTCTAGCTTCCGCCAGTGACCGCCCTGCTGGAGTCCGTTCGCGCGCAGGCGCTGTTCGAAGGACTCCAGATAACGAAAGCGAACCGGATCGAACCGGTCTGCGCCTTGTTGCTTCAGGTTCTCTAGCAATGAAAGGCTGGAGGCTTCTTTCATCATCCGTTGCCTGACCCGGTTTCGGGATCCGTGGCCGCCGAAGGTGCCCGGGGCACGGTACTGATTTCCACCCGCCGGTTCTGAGCTCTTGATTCGGCATCCGTGTTGGGTACGGCCGGATGGTGTGGGCCGAAGGCGGCGGCGAAGACGCGGTCGTTGGGCAGGCCCAGTTCTGTTAACGAACGGGTGACGGTGAGCGCCCGCTGGGCCGACAGGCCCCAGTTATCCTGGTAACGGTTGCCGGGATGCATGGGCAGGTCGTCGGTGAAGCCGCTCACCATCAGCAATTCATCGTGCTGTTCCAGGTAGGCCTGTAACGGGCGAATCAGTGATTCCAGTACTTCTTCACCTTCGGCCTGCAACTGGTCTGAATTCAGCTCGAACAATACGTTCCCGCTGATGCCGATACGGCCATCGCGGAACGTCACCAGACCTTTGGTGAGAGGGTCTTCGAGAGCTTGCTCCAGGGCCATCCGGCGCTGTTCTTCCGCCTCCCGCTTCTCGATCTCCTCGGCCAGGGACTGGCTGAGTTCCAGCTGAATGCCGATCACCCACACAAGAATCAGCGCCAGAATACCCACCAAAGCAGCCATCAAGTCCGAGAATATGGCCCAGACCGGTGCCGATTGGTGTTCGCCGCCTTCCAGCTGTTCCATCACCCGACCTCGCTGGATTCTGCCCGGCGCAGAGCCGCAGCGGCATCAATCACATCTTTCTGGGCACTGACGCTGAGATCAATCACCTCGCGGGCCTGGGCCACGTAGTAGGCCAGTTGCTCATCGTGCCGGTTGCCAGCCTTATCCAGCGCTTTCTGGATATCCGCCAGGCTGCCGATGACCTGCTGGTTGGACTGGCTGAACAGCTCAATGGCCTGCGCGAAGGCATCGCTCAGGGCGCCGACTTCCTGGCTACTGCCGGTAATGTCGTCGCCCAGTTTGCCCAGTTGCTGGCTCTGTTCCTGGATCAGGGTGTTGAAGCGTTCGCTGATGCCGGTCAGGGTTTCGCCGGCGCCGGTGATCAGGGTATCCACCGCCTCCCGCTGACTGTCAGCGGTGCTACGCTGGTTCTCCAGCAGAGTGTCCAGTTCCTGAACCAGTCGCTGGCGTTCCTCCAGCAGCTCGTTTTCCCGCTCGCTGTTGCGGGCGATTTCCGACTGCAGCTGTCGGATCACCTCGGCGGCGGCCTTCGGTGTTTCCGAGGCCGTCTCAATCAGGCGGGTCATGGGCGCTTCCAGTGCAGTGCCGAGCTCGCTCAGGTGGCGGGCTGCTGTGGCTTCCAGTTGTTCCATTCGCTCGTTTGCAGCCCGGGCTCGCTCGCTTTCCTGTTCCCGAAGCTGATCGAGCTGAGCGGCAACGGTGCTGAGCAGTTCCGCCAGCCCGGCCTGTTGCTGCTCAATCAACCCGGTGCTGCTGGTCTGGAAATGGCTTTGGTATTGAGTCAGCGCGTCATTTAATGCTGCCAGCATGTCGTCACTTTGAACTTGCTGTCGGGCCAGACCGGCCTGCCAGTGTTGCGTTACCTCAGCTCCTGCATTGTTCAGGCGTTCACAGCTCTGTACCAGTTGTTGCTGTTGTTCCTTGAGCCAGGTTTGGTGCTGGTCGTTGATGGCGCCAAGCCAGGTGTGGAGTTGTTCCTGCAACTGGCTTTGACTTTGTTCGTTCTGCTTTGAGAGGGTCGCCAACGTCTCCTGGTTCTGGGCCTGTTGTGCAATCAGATTCTGCTGCCAGCGTTCGCCCGCCTCCGTGGTAACTGCCTGAAACCCGGAGATCAATTCCGTGAGTTGTTCACGGGCATTATCTGCCCAGCTTTGTTGCAGGCCGTGAGCATCCTTCTGAAGTTGCTCCAGGGCCTGGACAACTATGGGCTCAATCCGCTCTGACGCCTGCTTTGCAGTGTTGTCTAATGCCGTTGTCAGGGAGTTGGCTACGGAGTCGGCCAGGGTCTGATAGTGGCGGCCGACCGTGCTGTGGAATTCCTGCTGGTTCCGGGTCAGGGACTGTTCCAGTTGCTGGCCAAGTTGCTCCATGCGCGCCGTCATGCGTTCCATGGCCGAGGCCATTTCGGGCAGGGCTTTGGCCTGGCTTTCCAGTGCCTGAAACGCCTGGTGGCGTTGATGATCTGTAGATAGATGATGCAGCTTGTTTCGCAGCGCACTATCCAGGGCGCGGGACGCCTGCAACCGGTCCCGGCGGCTCAGGGTAGAGGCCAGCCCCAGCATGGCGGAGGCGGCCACGCCGGCAATGGAGGTGCCAAAGGCGAGACTCAAACCGGCAATCGGTGCGGCCAGTGCGCTGCGAATAGCGCTCAGTTCGGTACTGTTATCCAGCGCCGAGGCGGCGCCGCCAAGGGTCACAATCATGCCCGCAAAGGTGCCCAGCAGGCCCAGCATCACCAGCAGGCCGGTCAGGTAGGGTGTCAGTTGCGGGCCGGGTAATGCGGCGGCATGGCCCTCGATTCGCCGTTGCACCGGGAACTGCATCGGGGCGGGCAGTGTGCCAAGCCAGTGGTTAACCTGCTCCTGGCTTTCAGGTAACTGATGAACCTGTGCGTTCAGTTCGCGGGTTTGTCGGCGGAAATTCACCAGTTCGCCAAAGCCGAGACAGTAAACGGCGCCAATCAGCCCGGTAAACGCCAGCGCCAGCAGGTCGGAACCGACAAATCCGGCACCAATCCAGGCTACCACGGCCAGGCCGATGGCAAACGCCAGGGTAAAGAACAGTTTACTCATGGGGTGTTGTTAACCTCTTTGTGGCAAGCCTCCAGCAAACCCAGAACCGGTTCCAGCCGAACATCCAGTTCAGCGAGTAACAAAGACTGCGCTTCCTCGCAGTAACGGTGGAACCAGTCGGCCGTTGTGGCCGGGGTAGGGCTTTGCTCCGGGGTGGTCGATCGGTGCTCGAATCGTTGTTCAAGTACCTTGGGAATATGGGAAAAACACTGTGCGGTATACCCGGCCATCGTTTGATCAAACACGGCGTCCAATTCGGCCAGGTGAGCCAGCTTCGGGCCCTGATCTTTCATCGATTTTCGAACCTTGTCCCGCAACTGACGGCTGTTGGCCGCCACTTTGCGTTGGAGTGCGAGCCAGGTATTGAGAGCGGCTTCAAGCTCGGGTTCACCATCAAACTCCAGATCTGAGCCAAACCCGCGAATACGCTGAACCAGTGCCCTGCGTATCGTCGCCAGCTCCTCGGTTAACCGGTCTACCACGGCGCCCTGAGGCGTGCCTGGCTGTTTCGCCCGATAACCAATGGCCGCATCCAGGGTCATGGTGTTGCCCAGACCGAACAGCCGGCTCAGGCGCTCTGCGAAGCAGGGCAACTGGGTGCCGTTCAGCGTTGTCGCTGAATCATCCAGTTGGCGCAATAGCCTGGCTCTGAGGCCAGTATTTGCCAGAGGTTGCGAGGGCATTGGCTGGGGTTTCACTCCGGTTTCCGCGCAGGTAACGTTCAAAGCTCGCTATTCTACTGGCTAAGCGGAGTGAATGATAATGACTGTAGCGTGAGAAATGAGCGCCTAGCTGGCCTCTGGCACAGGCACAGGGTGGCGCCAGGCAACCAGGAAAATCATCAGCCCGGCCACGGCGGTTGCAGCTCCTACGTAGCCAGTGGATTGCCAGCCGAAGCCAGCGGTAATGGCCAGCCCGCCAAGCCATGGGCCAAGGGCGTTGGCGAGATTGAACGCGGCGTGATGGGAGGCGGCGGCCAGGGTCTGGGCGCCGGTGGCTACGTCCATCAGGTGGGTTTGCAGAGCCGGGCCCAGCGCCACCATCAATGCGGTCAGGAAGCAGACCACGAGTAACACCGGCAATGAGCCTGTGGCAGACGGAAAGACGCTCAGAATCATGGCGCTGAACACCAGGATCACGCCAACGGCCCGGAATTGCAGACGGTCAAACAGCCAGCCACCAAGCAGGTTGCCCACAAAACCGCCCATCCCGAACACCACCAGGGCCACCGGAATCCAGACCGCATCCACTCGGGTGACTTCCAGCAGCGTCGGGGCTAGGTAACTGAACACCGCGAACATGCCTGCGAAGCCGATAGCGCCAATGGCCAGCGCAAACCAGATTTGTGGTTTGTTAAAGGCGCGGACTTCGCTTAACGGGCTGTGCCTTTGTTCCTGCGGATTTTTGGGCAGGAACAGGGTAACCAGCACTACGGTGAGTAACGACACCAGGCCAACAAAACCAAAGGCATAGCGCCAGTCCATGGATTGCCCCATCACCGTGGCCAGGGGGTTGCCGATCAGCAGTGCTAGGGTCAGCCCCATCATGATCTGGCTCACCGCCTTGGCCCGCTTGTGTACTGGCACCAGCGAGGCTGCCACCAGCGCAGCAACACCGAAGTAGGCGCCATGGGGCAGTCCGGCGATAAACCGGAAAACCAGCAGGGATTCGTAATTGCTGGCCAGAGCGCTGGCCAGGTTACCCAGCGCGTAGAAGGACATCAGTAGTATGAGCAACTGCCGCCGGAAAAGTTGCGCACCGAGAATGGCCAGAATGGGTGCACCGACCACCACGCCCAGCGCATAGGTGGAGATAAGGTGGCCTACCTGTGGCTCAGAGACGCCGAGATCCTGGGCGACATTGGGCATCAACCCCATGATGGCGAATTCGCCGGTACCGATACCAAAGCCGCCCATCGCCAGCGCAAAGACGATCAGCCAGGTCGGAAGGCCGGATTCGGGGTTGTGGGTGGCGGCGCTCAATCTGATCTCCTTGATCCAGTCAGGGAAGAGAAAGCCCGCCATTGTCAGGATTGGGTGCTCTAACGGCTATAAGCGATTATGAGGATGGACGTTAGCTTACTAATTCAAGCCGTAGCGGCGTTCGCGCTCAAACCGGAAAAAGCCCTCTTCCTCTTCCCGTTCGATGGTCGGAGCAGAAAACCCGAAATGTTCCTGGCGAACGGCTTCTTCGGAGTAGCCTATCTGGCGGCGCAGATCGTTGATGGTTTGCTGGCGCTTGTCTGCAGGCAGGCTGGCAAGCTGCTGTTGCACGCTGTCCATGGCAAACAGGCCCGGACCAGTGTGGCATTGCCGTAGTCCACCGCCTCTCAGTTCTTGACCTGTCTCAAGTGGCGGTCAGCACTGGCTTGTATTTTTTCCATCAGCGTCAATTATAGGTAGTCAGAGAAACCTCTTTGGTCAGATGCGAGGAGCGCCATGGATTTCAAAGACTATTACGCCGTCCTCGGTGTGAGTGAGTCTGCCACGCCCGAGGAGATCAAGAAGGCCTACCGTAAGCTGGCGCGGAAGTACCACCCGGATGTCAGCAAAGAAGCCGACGCGAGCGACCGTTTTAAAGATGTGGGCGAAGCCTATGAAGTGTTGAAAGACCCCGAAAAACGGGCCGAGTACGACCAGTTGCGCAAGTACGGTGCCCGCGCCGATGGCTCATTCCAGCCGCCACCGGGCTGGCAGAGTGCCTCGGGCTTTGGCGGTGGAGGATACACCGAGGCCGACGCTCGCCAGTTCAGTGATTTTTTTGAGGAAATCTTCGGCGGTGGCCGGCGTGGAGGCTTCGGGGGTGGCGGTTTTCACCAGAGCATGAGAATGCGGGGCGAGGATGTGCATGCCCGGCTGGCCCTGTTTCTTGAAGAGGCTTTTAACGGTTGCGAGAAACAGGTGTCGTTCACGGTTCATGAACCGGATGACCATGGCCGCCTGATACCACGCCAGAAAACCCTGAAAGTAAAAATCCCTGCGGGCATGCGGGAAGGGCAGCATATCCGGCTGAAGGGCCAGGGCGCACCCGGAATTGGTGGAGGTGAGCCTGGCGATCTGTTTATCGAAGTGGAACTGGCGCCCCACCCTCACTTCAGTGTTGAGGGCCGGGATGTGCTGCTTACCGTGCCGATTTCGCCGTGGGAAGCCGCCCTGGGGGCAACGGTCACAGTGCCAACGGTGACCGGAAAGGTGAATGTGAAGGTGCCGAAGGGGGCCACCAGCGGGCGCAAACTCCGGCTCAAGGGCAAAGGCTTTCCGGGCAAACACCCGGGCGACCAGATTGTGGTACTGCAAGTGGCCATGCCCGAACAGCACACGGCGGAAGCCGAAGCACTCTACGAGAAGCTGGCTGAGCTGGAGAAAGGGTTCAATCCGCGCAGCAAGCTGCACGTGTGAGGGAGGCGAACATGACGAGTAAAGACCGGATTCTGATGGTGGAAGTCACCGACACCGATGGCAGCACCTTCTCGCTTCGGGAAATCTGCGAACGCGGGGGCTGCCATGCAGAGTTTGTGATCAAACTGGTGGACTATGGAGTCATCGCGCCACTGGACGAGGTGCCGGAAGTGCGCCAGTGGCAATTCGACGTGGCCGCATTGAGTCGCCTGCAGAAAGCGCTGCGCCTGCAGCGGGATCTCAAACTCAACCTGCCCGGGCTGGCCATGTCGCTGGAGCTGCTGGACGAAGTACAGGGCATGCGGAGGGAGGTGGACCGCCTGAACCAACGCATTCGTCAACTGATGGGCGAGTAGCGGTATTTTGTCCCGGGGGCTGAATGTCTGGTTCAGCTCCCGGACACGTTTCCAGAAACGATTCACGAAATTGTCATCTTCCTGAACTGGACAAATTTAAAATTTGGGATTATTTTCCTACTTAAATAGTTGGGAAAACATTCCCAAATAGTGTGGCGCTGAAAACAGCGCCGGATTCTGTCAAATCAGTCGGGAGAAGGAAGATGAAGCGCAACGGACTTTCAAAGGCGATCAAGTTGGTTCTGGTTGGTACCTTGGCCGGCGGTCTGGCCGCCTGTGGTGGGGGCGGCTCTGGCTCCTCCGGTTCAGTAAGCACCGGTGCCAACGCCGAGGGCACCAGTGTGGGTGCCGTCACCGGTTTTGGCAGTGTCTACGTCAATGGCACCCGGTTCGCCACCGATGGCAGCGTGAACAGCGACGACGGGATCGAGCGGGAGGACCAGCTGGAAAAAGGCATGGTTCTCAAGGTTAAAGGCAGCTGGGATTCACGTGGCGAGGGGCAGGCGAGTGATATCCGTTACGACGATACCCTCCGTGGGCCACTCACCGGCGCAATCTGGGACTCCGTTGCAGCTACGGGTAAATTGCAGCTGCTGGGGCAGACGGTTGCGCTGACCAACCAGACGGTATTCCGCGGGGCCACGCCGGTTGAGCTTGCGGCACCGCTTGCCAATTATCGGGTTCGGGTAAGCGGCTGGCGCCTGAATGACGGCAGCTTCCGGGCCAGCTTCGTGGGTGCTCGTTCGCTGGACTCGGATTTTGACGATTTGAATGAAGCTGAACTTGAAGGCGTGGTCCAGAACCTGAATGCGCAGTCGCAGACCTTCACCATCAACGGTTTCACAGTGGATTACACCAGCGCGGTCGCGGATGATGATTTCAGTCTGGACCAACTGGAGAACGGGCTTGTGGTTGAGGTGGAAGGTCAGCTCAACGCAGACGGCAATGTCCTGCTTGCCGAGGAAATTGATGATGAGGACGACCTGTTTGACGACAACGATGACGTTGAAATTTCCGGTGATATCTACGATTTCGATGCGTCTGCCCGCACCTTCCGGATTAATGGCGTGCTGGTTCAGCTGAATGCTGAGACTGAGTTTGACGACATCAGCGAGGGCAGCCTTCAGGATGGCGTGTTCGTGAAAGTCGAGGGTGATTTCCGCAACAACACTCTGCTGGCGGAAGAAGTGGAAGGCCGGGAAGGCGATGCGGAACTGGACGGCATCATCCAGCAGATCGATCTGGACAATGAGTTGCTGGTGGTCAGTGGCGTTCGCGTTCAACTCACCGCCAATACCCTGATCGACGACGATGACAGCGATAACGACCTGCGTAATCGGGTTGATGACATCAACGCCTTCAGCGTTGGGGACTATGTTGAGGTGGAAGGTCGTCAGCGTACTGATCACCTTGAAGCCTTCATCATTGAGCGGGAAGACAGCGACGAAGATGATAACTTTAAGCTGGAGGCCAGAATCGATGCCATTTCCGATACGTCGGTGACGGTGATGAATCTGGAAATCCTGCTGAATGGCTTCAGCGTTGCGGGCCTTCAGGTTGGTGATGAAGCCGAGGTTGAATACGCCCAGACCATCGGCGGAGAGTATGAGTTGACCGCAAACCCTGAAAACTGAGGTTGAAGGACACAGGTTGCGGGGGATACCGCAACCTGTGTCTGGTTTTCCGGGGCAAGATGGGAATACAATCCCAAATATGACTGATGCCAAATCCAATCCCCTGCACCAAGCGCTGTTCCGCATTTTGCGCCCGATGGCCAGGCTGCTGCTGCGCAATGGCGTTCCGTTCGGCGAGTTCTCTGAGCTGGTGAAAAGGGCGTATGTGGAGGCTGCGTTGGAAGATTTTTCCGATGGCCGCCGTAAACCGACCGATTCCCGGGCGGCCGTCATGACCGGACTGACCCGTAAGGAAGTACGCAAACAGCGGGAGATCCTGGCGGGCGAAAACCCGGTTCGGGAAACCACCTCCCACGCCAACCGGGCCTCACGAGTGGTCTCCGGCTGGGTTCACGACACCGGTTTCCAGGCCAGTAACGGAGAACCCGCTGCCCTGGTGTTTGAAGGCCCGGGCAGCTTCAGTGAGTTGGTTCGAAAATACAGCGGCGACATGACGCCACGGGCCGTACTGGATGAGCTGCAACGTGTAGGCGTGGTCAGTGTGGATGTGGACAGCGGCCAGTTGCACCTGAAGCAACGAGCCTATGTTCCCACCGGAGACAGCGAAGAAATGCTCCAGATCTTCGGCGAAGACGTATCAGATCTTGTAGCTACCATTGATCACAACCTGGTGAGCAGTGAACACGGGCAGCAACCCCTGTTTCAGCGAACGCTCACGTACAACGGTGTTCCACCAGACGTCATTAATGAGTGGCGCGAGCGTGCCGCAAGGCAGTCCCAGGCCCTGCTGGAAGAACTGGACAGCTGGTTAGGGCCTCACGACCGGGGAGTATCCGGCCAGGAGGGCGGCGAATCGGTACGGACCGGCGTCAGCATTTTCTATTTTGAAGAGCCGGTTCAGACGAACAAGAGCGGAGACGAATGATGATGGCTCTTAATGTCCCGACCGGACAGCCCCCGCGCTGGCAAACCACCGAACTGGTCAGCACGCTGCTTTCGCCGGGAGCCCGTCAGGTGGTGAGATACTGGCTGAGTTCCGAGCATTTCCTGGATGAGGAGAACCACCCGAGGGTGGTGCTTGCAACGCCCCATGAACCCCATTCCTTTGTTGACCTGGTGCAAATCGCCAACCCAAACCTGGTGCCTTCTGTCGTGCTTGCGGAACTGCTTCGAAAGGGCATTGTGGAAACCCTGGAGAGCGGTCACGTTCTGTTAAAGAGAAGCGCTTATGCTCCCTGGGGTGCTACCGGTTCACTGAGCCTGGGCAATTACGATGATTTTGTTGACATCGACAAGCTACGACGACGCCACAACGACAGCTGACGATCAGTGGCGGGCCCGGATGGCCTGCAGGAGAGAACAATGTTCAGAGCAGTAACGCTTCACAGAATGCTGAAACTCGCCGCCGCACCGATCGCACTCGGCGTGTTGAGTGCCTGCGGCGGCGGTGGCGGTGGTGGAGTCGGCGTTGCCGACGGCGGCATCCGAGGCACAGGCTCCAGCGTTGGGCCGGTTTCCGGTTTCGGCAGCGTCTTCGTCAATGGCGTGAGGTTTGAGACGGATGGTCGCGTCAGCAGTGATGACGGCATTGAGCGTGAAGACCAGTTACAGGAAGGCATGATCCTGAGGATCGAAGGCGAGTGGCGGGTTGATGGCCGAGGGAATGCGGAGTCGGTCGAGTACGACGATACCTTCCGTGGGCGTGTGGACAATCTGATTCAGACCCTGGATGCCGACGGTATGGTCGAATCGGTGCAGTTCACTATCTATGAGCAGACTGTGGTTGCCGACCAGCAGACGGTGTTCAAGGACATTACGCTTGAAACCCTGGCAGACGGCGCTTTCGTGCGCATCAGTGGCTGGCGTGAGCCGGATCCCAACGGTCGGTACCGGGCAAGCCACATTGGTTTGATGACGCAGGATGAAACCAACGTAGAGATTGAAGGCCGCATTGACAAGGGTTCATTGCAGCTGAATCTGAATCAGTTCAGCATTAACGGGCAGTTAGTCTCGTACACTGACAGTGCGTTCGTCGGGTCGCTGACGGAAGCCGATCTGGCAGATCTTCTGCTGGTGGAAGCCGAAGGTACGATCTCCAATGGCGTATTGATTGCCCGGGAAATCGACGAAGGCGAAACCCGTCGCTACCGTCGGGGCTCCGGCGATGACATTGAGTTCTCAGGCCCCGTGAGCACCGACTACAACGCATCGACCCGCTCCTTCCACATCAACGGCCTGATTGTCTTTGTCGATGACAATACCGAGTTTGATGATGGTTTGTCGGCCTCGGATCTGACCGCCGGCATGCTGATACAGGTTGAGGGGGATTTCCAGGACAATGGCTCCGTACTGGCTGAAGAAATTGAAGCTCGTGAAGGCAACGCGTCAGTAGACGGTGTCCTCGACGTCAACACGCTCAACTTCAACGACCAGACCTTCCGGGTTGGTGGTGTGTTGGTGCAGCTCACGCCACGGACGATCATCACCGACGATGACAGCGATCTGCGCCTGAAACTGGCGGACCTGAACGGCAGTTATCAGTTGGAAGTGGAAGGGATTGAGCGGCAGTCCGGCTCTGGCGTTGTGCTTGAAGCGATAAAGGTTGAGCGCAATGAGGAAGACAATGGGCCAGCGGCGGATCGTGAATATGAAAGCCAGGGTCAGCTCACGCACGTGCAGGGGACTGTGTTCACGGTACTGGGAATTGATGTGCAAACCACGATAGATACCCAGTTTGAAGGCACCAGCCGCGACGAGTTGATTGATGCCTTCGATGCCGGGCAGCGGCCGGTACTTGAAGTAGAGTATCGTGAGCCAACACCGGGCAACTTCGTGGCCGATGGAATCGAACTGGAAAGCGAAGACTGAGCCATGAACCACCTCGCCCACACCTTCCTCGCACCGGACTCACCGGAGGCGAGAGTGGGCAGTATCCTCGGGGATTTCACCCGGGGGCTGGACTGGGATCATGTGCCGGCGCCGGTGCTCGAAGGCGTGCGGCACCACCTGGCGGTTGATGTATTCACCGACCAGCATCCGCAGGTGCTGGCCAGCAAAAGCCTGTTCTCAAAAGAGCGCCGGCGCTTTGCCGGCGTGGCCCTGGATATCCTCTACGACCACTTCCTGCTCCGGCACTGGGAACAGTTCAGTGACTGGGACAAAGATACCTTTATCCGGACCGTATACCAGGAACTGCAAAGCCACCGGGCGCTGATGCCGGACAACATGGCTGTGGTGACCCGCCGCATGGTTGAACACGACTGGTTTGGCGCCTATCAGGATCTGGACAACATCGGTTATGCCCTCGACAGGGTGGCCGGCCGAATCCGCTTTGCTAACCGGTTTACCGGCATCATCGACGAAATTCGGGCCAACGAAGCCGAACTGGAAGGCCATTTTCTGGCCTTCTTCCCGGAACTTCAGGCCTTCGCCAACCGCTTTCCGGAATCATCCCATCAGGCGTGAACGGGCCTGCTGATATTCCGCTTCCAATCGCTGAACCAACGCCTCAACAGGCACCACATCATGAATCTGGCTCACACCCTGGCCGGCTGACCAGACCGTCTTCCACGCTTTGGCTTCATCGTCCATGGGCTTGAGTTTCTCGCCGTAATTCACATCGCCGGCCTGATTCAGCTTGTGCATATCAAAGCCCGCGGCTTCAAGACTCTGGCGCATAAAGCTGGCCGGTACACCGGACACCGCCGGGGTATGGATGATATCCGCTGATACGGCTTCGATGATCATGTTCCGATAGGCATCCTCTGCCTCGGATTCCTCGGTATTGATAAACCGTGTCCCCATATAGGCCAGATCCGCCCCCAGTGCCTGGGCTGCCAACAGATCCTCTCCGTGCGACAAACCGCCGGCCAGCAAAATGGTGCCATCGAACACCTCACGGATTTCATGCACCAGTACAAACGGGTTGGTGGTACCGGCATGGCCACCGGCCCCTGCACTCACGGCAATAATGCCATCCACCCCAGCTTCCGCCGCCTTACGGGCATGCTTCTGATTGGTTACATCATGGAACACCAGCCCACCATAACTGTGCACCGCCTCCACCACCTGGCTGGCCGCGCCCAGGGAGGTAATCACCATCGGCACTTTGTGCTTCACACAAAGCTCCAGATCCGCCTGCCAGCGAGGATTGGTGCGATGCACCACCAGATTAACCGCATAGGGCGCGGTAACTGAGTCCGGATGGGCCTGTCTCCATTGCGCCAACTCTGTGTTCATCTGAACCAGCCATCCCTCAAATCCCTCACTGCTGCGCTGATTCAGCGCCGGGAAACTTCCCACCACGCCCGCCTTACAGCAGGCCAGCGCCAGCCGGGGCGAAGAAATCAGAAACATTGGCGCGGCGATCAGGGGTAATGAAAGAGAATCTTTGAGCTGAACGGGCATTGGCATGATTGGTCCTTGATTTTTATTGGAACTTTCTCAGGATATAGGGGATCTTAGCCTGCCCGACGAGCAGTGGACAATCGTTCCAACGGGTGACAGGACAAAACAAAAGGAGCCCACCATGGGTGAAGCAAAAAGACGCAAACAAACCGGCGCCCCCGCACCGCGTAAGCACAGAAACAAGAAACCGGCCATCATCGGCATCTCGGTAGCGGTTGTCATTGCCGTAGCGGTAGCCGTGTACTTCCTCACCCTGCCGCCCAAACCAACCTCCGAGGCACTACCGGTAGCCGCCCCCAACGCATCAGACTTCCCGGCCTCCCTCGACCAATACGGCATCTCCATTGGCCCGGCAGACGCGCCCGTTGTCGTACGCGAATTCGCCGACTACCAATGCCCCGCCTGCGCCAGCTTCGCCTCAGCCAGCAAACGCCTGAAACAGGAATACGTAGACACCGGCAAAGTCCGCTTCGTCTATTTCGACCTGCCCCTACGCCAACACCAAAACGCCGTCCCCGCCGCCCAGGCCGCCCGCTGCGCCGGAGACCAGGGCCAATACTGGCCAATGCACGACAAACTCTACGACGCACAAAGCGAATGGAGCGGCTCCAACGACCCGGTAACCACCTTCACCCGCTACGCCAACGGCCTGGGCCTCGAAGAACGCCGCTTCCGCCGCTGCCTGACCACCGAACTCCACAAAGAAGCGGTAGAACAAAGCCTGCAAGTGGCCACCCAGATGCGCGTAATGAGCACCCCAACAGTGATGGTAGACAACATCCAACTAACCCGACCGGGTTGGGGACAGCTCTCCGCAGTAATTGAGCGCGAACTGGAAAAGGCGAATAACTAAGCACACGCCGCAATAAGTCCGACGGCAAACCGAAAAGTTAGCCACTGGGTGGGGAGAACTGTACAAAAGCCTACGGAGCCATGGATGGCGGAGCGGAGCGTACAGGGACGTATTCACAGCGTCTTTTGTACAGTTCTCCCCACCCAGTGGCGGGAACGCGGGAACAAAGGCACCCAAACTAAGTAAACCCCGACTTGCACCGAAACCCCAGTTGGTTAAACTTTGCCCCGTAACAAACATCAAACCATGCTCCGGATTTACGATCCGGCCCGCAGGAGAAACCATGAGCAACGAAATAGTCGTCTGCGCACTCTACAAGTTCGCAGTATTGAATGATTACAAAGACCTACGCCAACCCCTGCTGAACCTCATGCTGGAAAAAGACGTCCACGGCACCCTGCTGCTGGCACGGGAAGGCATCAACGGCACCATCGCCGGCAGCCGCCAGGGCATCGACGCCATCAAAGACTGGATCGCCAGCGACGAGCGCTTCGACGGCGTGGACTACAAAGAATCCTTCGTAGACATCCAGCCCTTCAAGCGCACCAAGGTCAAACTCAAAAAAGAAATCGTCACCATGGGCGTTGAAGGCATCGACCCCAAACGAGTGGTTGGCACCTACGTCGACCCCAAAGAATGGAACAACCTCATCTCAGACCCCGAAGTACTGCTGGTAGACACCCGAAACCAGTACGAAGTTGAGATTGGCACCTTCAAAAACGCCGTCAATCCGGCCACTGACACCTTCCGGGAATTTCCAGAGTATGTGAAACAGAATCTGGACCCCAGCAAACACAAGAAAGTCGCCATGTTCTGCACCGGCGGCATCCGCTGTGAAAAATCCACGGCGTACCTGAAAGAACAAGGGTTTGATGAGGTATACCACCTCAAAGGCGGCATCCTGAAATACCTGGAAGAGGTGCCCCAGGAACAGAGCCTTTGGCAGGGCGAGTGCTTCGTGTTTGACGACCGGGTAACCGTCAACCACAGCCTCGAACGTGGCGATTACGACCAGTGCCATGCCTGCCGCCGGCCCATCACCGAAGAAGACAAACAACGCCCGGAATACGAACAGGGCGTAAGCTGCCATCAGTGCATTGAATCACTGACAGAAGAACAAAAAGCCCGGTTCAAGGAACGTGAGCGCCAGATGCAACTGGCCCGGGAACGCGGGGAAGCGCACGTGGGTGGTGAAGCCGCCCGCGTTATTGCTGAGCGGAAGGCCCGCAAGAAGGCCGAAAGGGAAGAACAGGCCCGCAAAAGTCTGGAGGGGGAGAAAGTTCGTAAGGTTGTTAACAACTGAAAACTAACCCAACCAAGGAGATAACATGGGTATCAGAAAACCACTGGCAGTCGCATGTATGGCACTGGCCCCGCTGGCCCAGGCCCAGGACAGTGGCAACTGGACAGGGGAGGCAGAACTCGGTGTGCTGGTAACCTCCGGCAACACCGAAGAAACCAAAGTGAACGGTCGCCTGGGATTGCAGCATGAGACCCAAACCTGGCGCAACACCGGTGAGTTCAGCTCCCGTTACACAGAGACGGAAGATCAGACCACCGCTGAAGAGTACAAGGCGGCCCTCGAAGCTGATTACAAATTCGACGACAATCAATACTGGTTTGTGCGTGGCTCCTATGAAGACGACCGGTTCTCCGGTTATGACTTCGAATCCACCCTCACCACCGGTTATGGAAACCGTGTTTGGCAGGCAGGGGATCGTTCCTTCCTGGACCTCTCAGTGGGAGGCGGTTATCGCTACAACAAGCTGCGGCAGGAAAACCCCGATGGCCGGGATGTGGAAGAAGAGGCCATCGCCCGCCTGGCTGGCCAGTTCGATTACGCGTTGTCTGAAACTGCCCTGTTTCGCCAGAAACTGAGCACCGAGATTGGCCTGGATGAGAACAACACCATCAGCCAGTCCGAGACCTCGCTGCAGAGCAACATTGTCGGTAGCCTCTCCATGAAAGCGGCTTTCCGGGTAAAGCACGTGTCTGATGCGCCCGTTGGCTCAGACAAAACCGACACCGAGACCTCGCTCTCACTGCTGTACGGCTTCTGATTCCGGATTCCCGGAGCCAACGAAAAAGGGGCAGATGGTAAAATCATCTGCCCCTTTTTCGTTATCCAGAACCTCAGACGTTGTTCCGAAGTCCCAACTCATCCGGGTAGGGGGTCAGGTACTTCTGGGTGTGCAGATAATCCACCGGCTCCTTACGCTGGGCCAGTCGCAGTAGTGTCATCGGCACCACCAGTGGAATCTCGCCGCGCCGGTAAGCTTCAATCTGCTCCAGCAGCACCGCTTTCTCTTCCGCTGCCATCCCGTCTTTCAGGTAGCCCAGCAGATGCTGCATGGCATTCACGTGAGAACCCCGGCTTACGCGCTGGGTCATGGCTTCCATAAAGCCGTGAATGTAGCGATCCGCAATCTGCGCCAGCGGCTCGGCTTTCAGATCGGCGAGCATCGGGCCAAGCTGCCGGTAGATTTTTTCAGAGTGGGCCAGCAACGTGAACTTGTGGCGCTGATGGAACTCCAGCAAGGATTGCTTGGTCAGCTTGTCGCCGGCCACGTTCTGCATCCAGTCGTCGTAGGAGAACACGCGCTCAATGAAGTTCTCCCGCAACATGTCATCGTGCAGGCGGCCTTCTTCCTCCACCGGCATTAACGGGTAGGCCTTCATCAGCGCCTCGGCAAACATGCCACGGCCATCCCGGTGCATGAAATTACCTTCCGCGTTGTGAATCTTGATGCGCTCCATGCCGCAGCTGGGGGATTTCGCCATCAGGATGTAGCCACGCAGGTTGGCGAGCGAGGGCATCACCTCGGCAATGAAGTTCTGCATGCCTTCGGTGTGGTCTTTGGTGCCCTTGCTTTCCACCAGGTGCAGGCCGTCTTCGTGCTCGCGCAGGTGAATGGCCGGGCGGGGAACACCCAGGCCGGCTTCCAGTTCCGGGCAAATAGAGCGGAACTCAAAATGCTTGGCCAGCACCTGGGTGCAGTATCGGGAATGCTTGTGGCCACCGTCGTGGCGAACTTCCTTGCCGAGCAGGCAAGTGCTAATGCCAACAGGAATACCGGTCACTAAAACTCTCCAGCCGTTGGATGATCGGGTACTACACCACTATACGTTCTCTGAGTATAGCCCGATCAATTACAGACCCGGGGCTCCAGTTGAATGCTGAACCTCTGAAAGCCTCAGCTCAGGGCCTGCTCAATCAGCTGTTTCTGGTGCTCGGCAAATCCGCGAATCAGCGCCTGGGCCTTGTCGGCGTCTCTGGCCAGGACTGCCTGGGGAAGTTCCGAGAAAAACTGACTGGTCTGTGCCAGCCCCTGGCGATATCGCTCCGCGCTGAGATAGTACGCGCGGCTGACAGCCGGTTTGAAGTTGGAAAGGGCTTCCGTCAGGTACGGGTTGTCCACCACCTTACAGCAGGCCTCCATCACCCCGAAACTGGCCTCTACCACCGCGGTAATGTCGGTGGCCGGTTGTTTTACCTGGTCCACCACCTGGGCCACGGCGTCGAGCATCATCGGCTTGTCCGATTCCTGCCAGCGTTCACACAGGCGGGCGGCCAGCATCATCAGCAGGTGCATGTACACGTCATACAGCTCTGAAGCGTAATCGGCGTTCAGTTTGGTGGCAGAGGCACCTTTGCGCGGCGTGATTTCCACCAGGTGCCAGCGTTCCAGGGTATACAACGCTTCCTTCACAGACGCCCGGCTGACCTTGAGTTCGTTCGCCAGGCTGGCTTCCTGAATACGTTCACCGGGGCGGATCTGCCCGGTCATGATGCGTTCCGCCAGGTAGTTGGCTATCTGCTCCGCCAGGGTGTTGGGCACCTGAAAATCCATAAGGGCTCTCTGAACAGGTTGAACAATCCGGCTGGCCAAAGAGGGCAGTACGCCGGCAGATGGTTGAACGCGCATGAGTTTATCACAGCCTCTTGATGGATGGATTCAGGCCCGCGCTGGGCGGGTGTTTCGTGACACTTGTCAAAAAATAACCAGAACAATGCTTGACGACTGATATATTGTAGGACAATAATGCAGAAAAAGTAAGGCCATTATTCCCATCCCGACACAACGTTTTACAACAAAAGGGGGCTACCATGAGCTCACGTCTGATTACCTGGAATACCGAGGCTGGCCGCCGTCGGGTTCTGATTACCCTGAAAAAATACAGCTACTTGATTGCCATGATTCCCCTGGTGCTGCCGCCGTTGCTGCTGGCGGCCGGGGAAAGCACCGGCCTGATCAATCTGTTTGCCTGGGGTGTGCCGGTGGTGGTGTTCGGAATCATTCCATTGCTGGACATGATGCTCGGCAAAGACGCCCTGAACCCGGATGAGCAGGACGACGTGCCCCGGCTGAATCAGGAAAAGTTCTACAAAGTCATCACGCTCGGCTGGGTGGCTGCCTACGCCGCCTTGCTGGTCTGGAGCATGACTACCCTGGCCTCCGGCGTGTTCAGTGTGGCCGGCGCCATTGGCTGGGTGGTGTCCATCGGTATTGTGGGCGGTTTGGGCATCAACGTAGCCCACGAGTTGATTCACAAAGATGGCAAGCTGGAACCCTGGGCCGGTGGCTTTCTGTTGTCGCTGGTGTGCTACGCGGGCTTCAAGGTGGAGCACCTGCGGGGCCATCACGTGCATGTGTCGACGCCGGAGGATGCGTCATCCTCACGCTACAACCAGTCCCTGTACAACTTCCTGCCCCAGGCCTACGTGCGTAACTTCATGAATGCCTGGAAGCTGGAAGCCGAGCGCCTGAAGCGCAAGGGGCAGGCACCTGTGAGCTGGCGTAACGAGCTGATCTGGTGGTACGGCATCAGCCTGCTGGCTCTGGTGGCCTTCACGGTTGCGTTCGGCTGGCTCGGCGCCGCCTTCTTCCTGGGCCAGAGCTTTATTGCCTTTACCCTGCTGGAGATCGTCAACTATCTGGAACACTACGGCCTGCATCGCCGCAAGCTGGACAACGGCCGCTACGAGCGAACCACGCCGGAGCACAGCTGGAACAGCAATTATTTCCTGACCAACGTGTTCCTGTTCCAACTGCAGCGCCACAGTGATCACCATGCCTTTGCCAAGCGCCGTTACCAGGTGCTGCGCCATCACGACATCGCGCCGCAGTTGCCGGCGGGTTACGCCACCATGGTGGTGCTGGCCTGCATCCCGCCCCTCTGGCGCAAGGTGATGAACCCACGGGTAGAAGCCTATTACCGGGGCGAAGAGCACCAGCTTACCTCCTGACAGTTCTCTCATTAGCTCCGGCCTGCATGGCCGGGGCGATACCGCCTTCAGAGTGTCTCTGGAGAATGCCGGGGTAACACCCGGCCTTAAAGCCCCGTGAATTCGTCTCTGGTTCACGGGGTCTTTTTTTACCCTTGAAATCCGGGAAGGGGGCACACAGGTATATTGGCTGAACCCTCCATCCGATAAGGACACTCGACATGCCCAAGCATTTCGAACAGGCGCCGGGCCTTTACGACGCCCCGGTTCCCGAGACCGAAGGTTACGTATTCAACCAGACCATGATGCGCATCAAAGAGCCCGAGCGCTCCATGGACTTCTACACCCGCGTGATGGGCATGCGCCTGGTGCGCAAGCTGGACTTCCCGGAAATGAAGTTCACCCTGTATTTCCTGGGCTATCTGGACGACAAACAGGCTCAGCTGGTACCCAACGATGACGCCCACCGCACCACCTTCACCTTTGGCCGCGAAGCCATGCTGGAGCTGACCCACAATTGGGGCACGGAAGACGACGCTGATTTTGCCTACCACAACGGCAACGACCAGCCCCAGGGCTTCGGCCATATCGGCATTGCGGTGCCGGATGTGTATGCCGCCTGCGAACGCTTTGAAAAGCTGGGCGTGGAGTACGTGAAAAAGCCGGACGACGGAAAAATGAAAGGCCTGGCCTTTATCAAAGACCCGGACGGCTACTGGATTGAAATCCTGCAGCCGAACATGCTGGAGAAACAGCGCAAAGACGGCTGACCCGATATGGCCCCGGCTTCAGTCTGAACGACTGTTGCCGGGAGCGTTGCCGTAACGGGAAGCCACAATAACCGCCATGGTCAGTATCACAGCCCCGGTAATGCCGATGGGCCCCAGCACCTCACCCAGAATCAGCCAGGCCAGAAGTGCCACAAACAACGGCTCCAGCGTGACAATAATGCTGGAAAGCGTGGCAGGCGTGGTCTTCATCCCCGCGAAGAAGCACAGGTAGCCAATACAGGTTGGCACCACACCGATGTACAGCACCATCAACCAGTGGGAAAGCCCCAGGCTGGCCAGCCCGGCAAAGCCACCGGTCAGCGCCACTATCGGCACCAGCATAAGGGTAGCGGTCAGAAAGCAGATAAAGGCGGTGGTGAACACCGGGGTGCCGGCGGAATTGTAGCGACTGGTGAGGGTAAAGCCGGTGTATACGGCTGCTGCCAGCAATGCCATCAGAATACCCGCAAGCCGCAAGGTGCCGGCCGTGTCTATATCACTGGCCACCAGCATGCCAGTGCCGAGGATGGCCGCAAACGCCGCCGCCAGTGTCAGCGGGCCGGGCTTCTCGCCTAACATGGGTGCCGCCAGAATGGCCACCAGAACCGGCGGCAGACATAACGAAATCAACGTGGCAATACCGGCCCCGGTGAGGTCAACGGCCACCAGATAACTACCCTGATAAAACGCCTGGAATAACCCCATTGCTGCTAATGGTAATAAGGCCTTGGCGCTGAGCCCGCGCAGTGAACTACCGGCGACCTTCTGGCCGGGATGTTGAACTTCCAGCTGTCGCTGTTCCCGCCGCATCAACAGGTAGAAAAACGGCAACGCAACCACCAGGCGCAACAGCGCAAGCGTAAGGCCGGTCAGCTCGGTGCCGGTAAACAGGAATTTGGCAACAATGCCGGTGGTGCCCCACAGCAGGGCCGCGAACGCGATGAGTAAAGCGCCATGAATCATGAAAGTGGCCAACGCAATGAATGTAAAGCCAAAAAGGGTAACAGTGGCTGGCAGTTGGCGCTATAGGGGAAAGAACGGGCAGCCAGGGCTGCCCGGAGGGCTTTAACGCTTACTCGGCAGACAGCCGATCGGCATTGCGCTCAACGGTGCGAGCACCGATGCCTTTCACATTGGCCAGGTCTTCCACAGACTGGAAGGGGCCATTTTCAGAGCGGTAAGCCACAATGGCCTCGGCCTTGCTTTCGCCAATGCCGTTCAGGGTGGCCAGCGTGGCAACGTCCGCCTGGTTGATGTTAATGGTAGCCGGCTGTTCAGCGTGGGCGAAGCCTGTGGCCAGAGAGAACAGCAGAACGAGGGTAGCCAGAATGCCTGTGTGTTTCATCGGAGAACTCCTTTTTAAAGACGTTGTTATGAGACGTCAGGAGTAACAAACCGTGGGTGTGGGTAATGGGCTGGAGCGATGAGAGAAACGGTAAAACGGTAGGCTGTGTAAGTGCACGGAACGGGACCACAGTCCGTGTAGTCCCCAAATTCCGTGGCTGACCCCTGCCTGATCCATCAGGCGCGCATCATCCTGAGCACTTCGTCCTTGCGTTCGTCCCTGTAAGCCCTGTTCCATCGGGCAACTCCGGTTCCGTGGAGTTTCCATCCCTGAGCCAACGTCCGTGCTGGCTTGTCATCCCTGACAATGCTCATTCTACGCCTGGCCGGTTCATTAAGAATCGGACATCTGCCTGTCGGTGTGTGCGATATTTCCTACAGCGCTGTGAGCCTGCCGGTGAACCTAAGTTCATTGTTTCACGGGGCTTTTCTGGGCAATTTCTTGCCCGCCACGATGGGCTTCGGCGGCCTCTTTTATCTTCTCCATGGTGATTTCCCGCACCGCTTTCTGGCTGGACCGGATGTGCCGGGTCAGCCGGTCGGCGGCATCGGTGGCATGGCCGGTGCGAAGTGCTTCCAGAATCTGAGCGTGTTCTATATAGGTGGCATCCACCCGGTCATCCCGGGTGAAATCCAGCCGCCGGATAATCCGCAGGCGGTCGGTAATTTCCCGGTGAATGCGGGTCATCTCCCGATTGCCGGCGGCGGCCACCAGGTCGCAATGAAAGCTCTCGTCCAGCGCCCGCACGGTGCTGCCCACGGCCCGTTCGGAGGGGTGGTCCGGGTTCCAGATGGCAATCAGGGTGCGCAGGGTTTGTGGCTCCTCGGGCAGGGCGCAGATTTTGTGCATGGCGGCCCGTTCGAGGGTAATCCGCAAGTCGTAGAGTTCTTCCACCTGCTGAAAGTCAAAGGGCTTAACCTGCCAGCCACTGCGAAACAGGACATCGACGTAGCCTTCCCGCTGCAGCCGATACAGGGCCTCGCGCACCGGTGTCCGGCTGGCGTTCAGGCGGGCACCCACGTCGCCCTCGCTGAACTTGTCCCCGGGAATCAGGCGGAACTCAAAAATATCGTCCTTCAGGGCTTCATAAACCCGGTCTGCCATGGAGGCCTTTCTCTTAGTGGTCGTTTTCATTTTCGGAGTTTGCCCTCTTTGGGGGTGTCCTCTTGTTTTGGAGTTTGGCGCTGGGCATGGGGGGCGGAGTGGCTTTTCAAAAGACGCCGTGAATACGTCCCTGTAGGCTTGAGTGCGACATCCCTGTCGCACACACTTTTGAAAAGCCACTCCGCCCCCCACACCCGACTCCCCAAGCCTGCGAGAGGCGTTTGCCGAGAAGGTGGAGTTGGCGCGTCATTTCACACCCAGTTTCAGTCAATCGTAATCACTTTTTCCAAGCCGCAATCACTGGAGCCGACCAAGCCGATGTGCGGGAACCCCTCCACAGACTGTGCGCAGCAGGGATGCTGCGCCCAAGCCTACACGGACGTATTCACGGCGTGTCTGTGGAGGGGTTCCCACACAGCGGCGCCATCACCAAACAAACGGCCAGCACCAGAGGCGCCGATCTCCCAAGTTAGACCTCTATGCTCAGCAGGGGCTCCCCAGGCGTAACAGACTTCCCAGGCTCCACATGCATAGCACTGATGGTGCCAGACAGCGTCGCACTCACCTCGAACTCCATCTTCATAGCCTCTACGATCACCAACGGATCACCCTCCGCCACCGTATCCCCAGGCTTCACTAGGCACTTCCAGATATTCCCGGCAATCTCCGCGCTCACCAACTCCCCAAACCGCTCCAAGTCTGAGGTATCCGGTTTTGGCGGGGCCTTGGCCAGGCGGTCGAGTTCTTCGGCTTCGCTCTCTTTCCACAACGCCACCTCTTTAGCATAGGCCGCCTGCTGCAGTTTGCGGAACTCGGCGATGGAGCTTTCGTTGGCGTCCAGGAAGGCCTGGTGGGATTTCAGATCGAAGGTTTCTTCCTCGATTCGGATCTCCAGCTTGCCGGCGCGGAACTGGTCGCGCATTTCCGTCAGTTCGTCTTCGGTGACCGGGTAGTAGCACACCTGATCAAAGAATCGCAGCAGCCAGGGCGCGTCTTCGGCGAACTGTTTGTTTTTCAGGTATTTGTTCCAGATCGGCAGGGTTCGGCCCACCAGCTGGTAGCCGCCAGGGGAATCCATGCCGTAGATGCACATGTAGATGCCGCCGATGCCGACGGTGCCTTCGGCGGTGTAGGTGCGGGCCGGGTTGTATTTTGATGTCAGCAACCGGTGGCGTGGGTCCAGGGGCACGGCGCAGGGGGCGCCGAGGTAGACGTCGCCCAGGCCCAGTACCAGGTAGCGGGCGGAGAAGAGCACGTCTTTGACGTCGTCCCGGCTGGGCAGGCCGTTGATACGTTGCATGAAGTCGACGTTGTTGGGCAGCCAGGGCGCGGTGTCGCGCACGGACTGGCGGTATTTTTCCACGGCTTCCAGGGTGGCGCTGTCTTCGAAGGCCATGGGCAGGTGGATTACCCGGCTGCGGACTTTCAGTTCGTCGGTGGGCGGCAGGGTGGCTTCCAGGTCCAGCAGGTAGGTCATCAGCGCTTCCTGGGACAGCAGGCGGGCGTCGTACCTCAGCTGCAGGGAGCGCACACCGGGGGACAGTTCCAGCAGGCCGTTGGGTTGTACATCGGCGATGGCTTCCATCAGGGCGTGGATGCGCATGCGCGCGCCCAAGTCCAGCACGTTGGCGCCGTATTCCAGCAGGATGTACTGGTCACCGGCCTGGCGGTAGGTGACTTCCGGGCGGCCGTCGGTTTCGTCCAGGTGCGCCAGGATGGTGGCAGACAAATCGTTCAATGGCGCCAGGTCAGGCGCCACCAGGGTGACCGCCGGCGGGGCCATCAGGCTCTTGATGGCCAGTTCCTGGCGTTCGGCCAGTTGCACCGCCGTGTCGTTATCAATCGCTACAAACCGGATGGTGTCGCCGGGTTTTACCTGGCCGACTTTCCACAACTCGGCTTTGGCGATGGTCACGGGGCACACAAAGCCGCCCAGGCTGGGGCCATCCTTGGTGAGGATAACGGGCATGTCGCCGGTAAAGTTGATGGAGCCGATGGCGTATTCGGTGTCGTGGATGTTGGACGGGTGCAGGCCCGCCTCGCCGCCGTCTTCACGGGTGAATTCCGGTTTCGGGCCGTTCAGGCGAATGCCCAGGCGGTTGGAGTTGTAGTGCACTTCCCAATCCTGCTCGAAGAACTTCTCGATGGATTTTTCCGAGAAGAAATCCGGGGCGCCGTGGGGGCCATAGAGCACACCGATTTCCCAGTGGTTGGGGTAATCCGGAATCAGGTCTGGGTCTGCCGGGGCGGGGTCGTGGGTTGGCCCCGGGGTGGTGCAGGCGGGCAGTTCCAGCTGGCTGATGCCGAGCATGTCGCCTGGGCGCAACGGGCGGCCGCCGTGGCCGCCAAACTGGCCCAGGGCGAAGGTAGACCGGCTGCCCAGGTACACCGGCACATCAAAACCGCCGCGTACCGCCAGATAGGTACGGCAACCTTTGATGGCCTTGCCCACGGCCAGCACCTGGCCGGCTTTGACGGTAATGGGTTTCCAGAATTCCACCGCTTTGCCGTCGAGGGTCGCGTCTGTAAGGGCACCGGTCAGCGCTACTACGGAATCCTTGTGGAATTTCAGGCTGGGGCCAATCAGTGTGGCTTCCAGGCCGGCGGCGTCGTTGTGGTTGCCGACAATCCGGTTGGCAATACGGAAGGCGTAGTCGTCCATCGGGCCACTGGGCGGTACACCGATGTTCCAGTAGCCCACACGGCCGGGGTAATCCTGCACGGTGGTGTAGGTGCCGGGTTTCAGTACTTCGGCCACCGAGGGCTTGAACTCGAAACTCTCCAAAGCGCGGGTGGAGACAATACCATCCTCAAAACTTTTCTGGGCCACCACCTGGCGCAGGTAATCCAGGTTGGTGGCGATGCCCATCAGCCGGGTTTCCGCAAGCGCCTGGCGCAGTTTGGCCAGGGCATCGGCCCGGTCTTTGCCGTGCACAATCAGTTTGGCGATCATCGGGTCGTAGTGGGCGGACACTTCGCTGCCGTTTTCCACCCAGGTATCCACCCGAACGCCTTCTTCCGGCCAGTACACATCGGTCAGTTCACCGGGGGAGGGCTGGAAATCTTTCAGCGGATCTTCCGCGTAAATGCGCACTTCCATGGACGCGCCGTTCAGTTCCGGCTGGAAGCTGGCCAGGTCCGGGCTTTCGCCGGCGGCGATTTTCAGCATCCACTCGATCAGGTCCAGGCCGGTGACAGACTCGGTCACCGGGTGCTCGACCTGTAAGCGGGTGTTCACTTCCAGGAAGTAGAATTCGTCCCGGTCGGCGTCGTAAATGTATTCCACGGTACCGGCAGAACGGTAATTCACCGACTGCCCGAGCGACACCGCCGCATCCAGCATGGCCTGGCGCGTGGCGGCGGGCAGATTCGGCGCCGGGGTTTCCTCCACCACCTTCTGGTTGCGCCGCTGCAGGGAGCAATCCCGTTCGCCCAGGGCCACCACATTGCCCTGACCATCACCGAACATCTGCACTTCCACATGGCGGGCCCGGGCGATGAAGCGTTCCAGGAACACGCCGCTGTCGTTAAAGAAGCTCTGGCCCTGGCGGCGCACGGTTTCGAAGGCATCCCGCAGTTCGTTCTCGCTATTGCAGCGTGTCAGGCCGATGCCGCCACCGCCGGCGGTGCTTTTCAGCATTACCGGGTAGCCCAGGCGCTCGGCGGTTTGCAGGGCTTCGTCCAGGGTTTCCAGCAGGCCGCTGCCCGGGGCCAGGGGTACGCCGGCGGCTTCCGCCAGTTCCCGGGCCCGGTGTTTCAGGCCGAATTCGCGCATCTGTTCCGGGGTGGGGCCGATGAACACAATGCCTTCGGCCTCGCAGGTTTCGGCGAAGTCGGCGTTCTCGGACAAAAAGCCGTAACCGGGAATGATGGCTTCCGCGCCGGTTTGCTTGGCCGCTGCCAGAATCTGGGCCTTGTCCAGGTAGGTTTCGCTGGCACCTTTGCCCACCAGCGCCACGGCTTCATCGGCGGTGGTTACGTGCAGGCTGTGGCGGTCTTCATGGGAGTGAACGGCAACGCTGCCGATGCCCATGGCTTTGAGGGTGCGGATGGTGCGGACGGCGATTTCGCCTCGGTTGGCGATGAGGACTTTTTTGAACATTTTGTTTGGTCTCCGGAGTAGGTGGATCAGGCCCTGGATTTAATGAAAGCTCGCCAGCCGCCGAATTCGGTGACGTCGCGGGCGCCGGTGAAGCCGTAGCCTTCGCAGATAAAGCCGTTCACCCAGCGGCCATCGGCCAGCTCGACGTTGCCGATGCCGAGGGGCGCGGGTATCAAGTCGACGAAGGAGCCGAATTCCGAGGCGGCCATTTCCCAGACTTCCAGCACAATTTCGGCGCCGCCGTCTTCCACCCGCTTCAGGCCCGGTTTGGGCGGAGTGGTGTTGGGCAGGGCGTACAGGCGGTAGTTGGGGGTGGTGGTGGTTTGCTCCAGCAGCCGGGCCTTGCGTTCGGTGAGCTGGGTGTTCAGGGGCATGCCAGACAAATGGGCGCCCACCACTGCCACCTGAATGGTCGGAACGGCCGGTTGGTAAGTAACCACTTCCTCCGGGCGGGCTTTGTCTGTGGCGCCCAGGGGTGTTGGGTGGGCATTCAGCCACTGGCTGGCGAGGGATTGCAGTTCCCGGTCTTTCCAGGCGCCGCTTATCAAGGTCACGCCAAAGGGCAGGCCGTCGTCCCGGAAGCCAGCGGGCACCGCCAGGGCGCACATATCCGCCAGGTTCACGAAGTTGGTGTAAGTGCCCAGCTGGCTGTTCAGTGCTACCGGGTCGGCATTCACCGCTTCAATGGTCGGGGCGATGGGCGCGGTGGGCACCAGCAGGCCGTCTACTTCTGCCAGGAGGCTGTCGATCTGCCGCAGCAGCTCTTCCTTGCGGTACTGGGCGTTGAAGGTGTCGGTGGCGGTGAAGCGTTCGGCTTTGCTGATAATGGAGCGCACCGTCTCGTTCATATCGCCGGCGTGGCCTGCCATAAACCCTTTAACGGCCGCGTGGCGCTCGGCCACCCACGGGCCTTCATAAAGCAGCGCGGCCAACTCCAGCAGCGGGCTGAAATCCAGCGGCAGCAGTTCAACGCCGGTGGTATCCAGCTGGCGCCACTGGCTCAGTGCGGTATTCCAGGCCGCTTCCGCCCGCTGGTCACCAAAGAACTCGGGGTGTTCAGGAATGGCCAGGCGCTGCACCGGGCCGGGGCGGCGAAGGGCAGGGGCATCGAGGGGCAGGGCGCTGGGTGCTTTCCGGGAAAAGGCATCGGCGGCATCAAAGCCCGCCATCACCTCAGCCACCAGTGCGGCATCGCCAATGGTCAGGCCGAACACCGAGACACAGTCCAGCGACCGGCAAGCCGGCACCACACCGTTAATGCTGAACAGGCCTTTGGTGGGTTTCAGCCCTACCAGGTTGTTCAGGCCGGCGGGCACGCGGCCGGAGCCGGCGGTGTCTGTGCCCAGGGCAAAGGGCACCAGGCCCCGGGCCACCACAGAGGCAGAACCAGAGCTGGAGCCGCCGCTGATCACCCTCGGGTTAACGCTGTTGGGTACCGCACCATAGGGCGACCGGGTACCTACCAGCCCGGTGGCGAATTGGTCCAGGTTGGTTTTGCCAATCACCACGGCGCCGGCGGCTTTCAGTTTGCGCACCACGGTGGCGTCTTGCTCGGGGGTGTAGGCAAAGGCCGGGCAACCGGCGGTGGTTTCAAAGCCGGCTGCATCAATGTTGTCTTTCACCGCGAAAGGAATGCCATAAAGCGGCAACTGCTCCAGATCACCGTCAACGGCTTCCAGCTGGTCTGCCAGTTCGGCCATGGCCTGGTGGAAGCCGTTTCCGTTCAGCCGGGAGATCCAGGCGCTGTCATCACCTTTCAGGTAATCCAGCAGTTTGCTGATCAGGGCTTCCGGCTCGGCGCCTTCTCTGTAGGCCTGTTGCCAGTCTGCGATCGTCCATCCAAGGGTGGTTGGCATGGGGTGGTGTCCTCATGTGTGGTCAAACTTGTATACATGAGCAATGGCAAGCTGCGTGCCAGACACCGGATAAAAGTCACTATTTCAATAAAAACAGTTAGTTAATGGTTTTTGTGTGATGATTGGGAAAAACCGGCGTGCACCAGTAAGGCGCAGAATCGCGCCAGAAGGCACCAAAATCAGGCCTTAATCCGGGTAAATCACCGGTCCTGGCGTCCTTTGGTGAGCTTGTATACTAGATAACTTGTTGGTTTCTCGTGCTTTTTGTAGGAGTTGGAACGGCAGATGCAATCACCCCGTTGCGTTTGACGACTCATAACCCAACGAAAAGGACGCACAACATGAGCATCAAAAAACACGTGAAAATGGGCCTATCTGCACTGGCACTGTCTGTCTCCTTCCACGCCATGGCGGCGGAAGACCCCATCAAAGTGGGCATTCTGCATTCCCTCTCCGGCACCATGGCGATCAGTGAAACCGCACTGAAAGACACCATGCTGATGCTGATCGAAAAGCAGAACGCCGAAGGCGGTGTACTGGGCCGCAAACTGGAGCCGGTAGTGGTAGACCCCGCCTCCAACTGGCCGCTGTTCGCTGAGCGGGCCCGGGAACTGCTGGAAAAAGAAAAAGTAGACGTGATTTTCGGAAACTGGACCTCGGTGTCCCGTAAATCCGTGCTGCCGGTGGTGGAAGAGCTGAACGGCCTGCTGTTCTACCCGGTGCAGTACGAGGGTGAGGAATCTTCTGAAAACGTCTTCTACACCGGCGCTGCGCCCAACCAGCAGGCCATTCCGGCGGTGGATTACCTGAAGAACGACCTGGGCGTTGAGCGCTGGGTACTGGCCGGCACCGATTACGTGTACCCGCGCACCACCAACCGCATCCTGGAAACCTACCTGAAAGACCAGGGCGTGGCGGATGCCGACATCATGATTAACTACACCCCGTTTGGGCATTCCGACTGGCAGTCCATCGTTTCCGACATCAAGAGCTTCGGCAGCGCCGGCAAGAAAACCGCCGTGGTTTCCACCATCAACGGCGATGCCAACGTGCCTTTCTACCGGGAACTGGGTAACCAGGGTGTTTCCGCCTCCGACATTCCAGTGGTGGCCTTCTCCGTGGGTGAGCAGGAGCTTTCCGGCATCGACACCGCGCCGCTTGTGGGCCACCTGGCTGCCTGGAACTACTTCATGAGCGTGGATAATGAAGCCAACTACGACTTCATCGACGCCTGGGTAGAGTTCAAGGGCGACGAAAAAGCCGTCACCAACGACCCCATGGAAGCCCACTACATCGGCTTCAACATGTACGTTGAGGCAGTGAAGAAAGCCGGCACCACCGATGTCGACGCCATCAAAGACGCGATCATCGGCGTAGCCGTGCCCAACCTCACCGGCGGCATTGCCACCATGATGCCCAACCACCACATCACCAAGCCGGTACTGATTGGCGAGATCCAGGACAACGGCCAGTTCTCCGTGGTCTGGGAAACGGCGTCTACCGTAGCTGGCGATGCCTGGTCTGACTTCCTGCCGGGTTCCAAAGACCTGATCAGTGACTGGCGCGCCCCGCTGCGTTGCGGCAACTTCAACGTAGTGACCGGCAAGTGCGGTGGTTCTGCGGAAGTGGCTTCCAACTAAGCGAACCAACCGGGCAGGTGAGCCTGCCTGCCCGGCTTTTCCACTCTCATTTCAACGCCAACAGGAATGAACCATGAGCATCTTCCGACTGCTCGCCGGGCTCGCTTTGGCCTGGTGCCTGGCCCTGGGGCCGGCGGTGGCCACTGCCCAGGTGCAGGACGACACCGCCCAAACGCTGTTGCAACGGCTCGCAGAAGCCAACAACGCCGAGAAAAGCAAGGTACTGAAACAGATTGCAGAAAGCGGCGACGAACGGGCCCGCAGCTGGCTGGAAGCCTTTGCCGGCGGCCGCCTGGCCACGGTGAAATCCTCCGGTTATGTGGTTCTGGTTACCAACAACACCGGGCGTAACTGGCAAGTGGCCAGCGCCGTGACCGGTGACAGCATGGGTGAGATGTCTCGCCGGGAGCTGGACAGCATTCGGGTGAACAACGCCCTGCGCAGCCAGGTGGAAGGCATTCTCTCGGTGGTAGACCTGACGGTAGCCGACCACCGCACCCGCCGCGCCGCCGCCCGCCATTTGTTGGGCCGGGTAGATGCGGTAACCGCGCCGTTGATTGAAGAACGGCTTGAGGTGGAAGAAAACGACCGGGTGCGCGATTTGTTGGCTAACGCCCTGGCCATCCACCAACTGGAACAAGGCGACATCAACGCCATCGAACAACTCTCTGGCAGCCTGAACTCCCGCGTGCGGGCTGCTTTGAACAACGCGGCCAGCAGTGACGACCCGGCCATCGCCGCGGCCGCCGAAAAAGCCCTGGCCAGCATCGAACAGAAACTGAAAATGAACCGCGCCGCCGAAACCCTCTACTTCGGCCTCTCCCTTGGTTCCGTACTGGTACTGGCCGCCATTGGCCTGGCCATCACCTTCGGCGTAATGGGCGTGATCAACATGGCCCACGGCGAACTGATCATGCTGGGTGCCTACACCACCTGGGGCATGCAGCAACTGTTTCCCGGCCAACCGGGCCTGGCGCTGATTCTGTCCATCCCCGCCGGCTTTATGGTGGCCGCGCTGGCGGGCATCATCATCGAGCGCAGCGTGATCCAGCACCTCAAAGGCCGCCCGCTGGAAACCCTGCTGGCCACCTTCGGCATCAGCCTGATTTTGCAGCAACTGGTGCGCACCGTCATTTCCCCGCTCAACCGCACCGTGGTTACCCCGGAATGGATGAGCGGCTCCATCATGATCAACGAAGCGTTGTCCCTCACCCTCAACCGCCTGTACGTGATCGGTTTTGCCCTGGTGGTGTTCGCCGGGCTGATGCTGATCATGCGCAGAACCCGCCTGGGCCTGGAAGTGCGCGCCGTTACCCAGAACCGCGCCATGGCCCGCTCCATGGGCATCAAGGCCACCAAAGTGGACATCATGACCTTCGCCCTTGGCTCCGGCGTGGCCGGGCTGGCGGGTGTGGCGCTTTCCCAGATCACCAACGTAGGCCCCAACCTGGGCCAGAACTACATCATCGATTCGTTCATGGTGGTGGTGTTCGGCGGCGTGGGTAACCTGTGGGGCACCTTAGTGGCCGGGCTGACCCTGGGCACCATCAACCAGATTCTGGAACCCTGGGCTGGCGCGGTACTGGCCAAGATCATGGTGCTGGTACTGATCATCCTGTTCATTCAAAAACGGCCGCGGGGACTCTTCCCGCAAAAGGGCCGCGCAGCAGAGGGTTAAGTTATGGCTTCATCACAAACCTGGCTGCTCCGGCCCCTGCAGGAGCGTTCCACCCAGATCTTCCTGGGCGTGCTGTTCGGCGCTTTGATAGTAGTCACTTTTCTGCACCTGTTCATGCCACAGGACAGCGCCCTGCACGTAAGTGCCTACACGGTAACCCTGCTGGGTAAATACCTGTGTTACGCCTTGCTGGCGGTGGCGGTAGACCTGGTGTGGGGTTACCTGGGCATTCTCAGCCTGGGCCACGGCGCCTTCTTTGCCCTGGGCGGTTACGCCATGGGCATGTACCTGATGCGCCAGATCGGCGACCGGGGCGTGTACGGCGACCCGGTACTGCCAGACTTCATGGTGTTCCTGAACTGGGACACGCTGCCCTGGTACTGGCAGGGCTTCGACATGGCCTGGTTTGCCTTCATCATGGTGCTGCTGGCCCCGGGCCTGCTGGCGCTGGTGTTTGGCTTCCTGGCGTTCCGCTCCCGGGTAACCGGAGTGTACCTGTCCATCATCACCCAGGCGCTCACCTTCGCCCTGATGCTGGCCTTCTTCCGCAACGAAATGGGCTTTGGCGGCAACAACGGCCTGACCGACTTCCGCGACATCCTCGGCTTCAACCTGCGCACCGACGCCACAAGGCTGGGGCTGTTCATCGCCACCGGCATCGCCCTGGCCATTGGCTATGTGATCTGCCGGGGCATTGTCACCAGCAAACTGGGCCGGGTAAGCGTGGCCTGCCGGGACGCCGAAGCACGCACCCGCTTCCTGGGATACCGGGTAGAACGGGTGCAGCTGTTCGTGTTTGTGGTGTCCGCCATGCTGGCGGGTGTGGCCGGGGCCTTGTATGTGCCGCAAGTGGGCATCATCAACCCCAGCGAGTTCTCGCCGCTGTTCTCTATTGAAATCGTGGTGTGGGTGGCCCTCGGTGGCCGTGCAACGCTTTACGGTGCTGTGATCGGCGCCATCCTGGTGAACTACGCCAAAACCGTTTTCACCGGCGTGATGCCAGACGCCTGGCTGTTCGCCCTGGGCGCGCTGTTTGTGCTGGTGACCGTGTTCCTACCCAAGGGCATTGCCGGCCTGTTGCAGAAGCGCAAAAAAGCCAAAGACGACGATGACCCCGCCACCGCCCAGGAGGCCACCGCATGAGCATGTTCGAACAACTGGCCAACCGCGACCGGGTATTTGAATTCCTGGCCCCCGCCGCCTCCCCGGTGGATGTGCGCCACGGCCCCATCCTGTACCTGGAAGACGTGAACGTGAGTTTTGACGGCTTCAAAGCCATCAACAACCTCAACCTCACCATCGACGACGGCGAGCTGCGCTGCATTATCGGCCCCAACGGCGCGGGTAAAACCACCATGATGGACATCATCACCGGTAAAACCCGGCCGGATACCGGCTCCGTATGGTTCGGCAGCCGCCACAACCTGCTGACCATGACCGAGCCAGATATCGCCAGCCTGGGCATCGGCCGCAAGTTCCAGAAACCCACGGTGTTTGAAGCGCTCACCGTGTTCGAAAACCTGGAACTGGCCATGGCCGCCGACAAGCGCATCCTGCCCACGCTGACCGCCATCATGAAACCCGAATACCGGGACCGCATCGACGAAGTGCTGGAGATGATCAAACTCAAAACCCTGCGGGACAAACCCGCCGGCATCCTCTCCCACGGCCAGAAACAGTGGCTGGAAATCGGCATGCTGCTGATGCAAAAACCAAGGCTGCTGCTGGTGGATGAACCCGTCGCCGGCATGACCGAACAGGAAATGGAACGCACCGCCGAACTGCTCACCAGCCTGGCCGGCAAACAGTCCGTGGTGGTGGTAGAGCACGACATGGGTTTTGTGCGCTCCATCGCCCGCAAAGTGACCGTACTGCACCAGGGCAGCGTACTGGCCGAAGGCACCATGGAACAGGTCTCCAACGACCCGGAAGTGATCAAGGTATACCTGGGGGAGGAGGCGTAATGCTCAAGATCCAGAAGCTCAACCAATACTACGGCGAAAGCCACACCCTCTGGGACCTGGACCTGGACATCCCCCAGGGCCAGTGCACCTGCGTAATGGGCCGCAACGGCGTGGGCAAAACCACCCTGATGAAATGCATCATGGGCGAGGAAACCACCAAAAGCGGCAGCATCGAATTTGCGCAGGACGTGGAACTCACCAAAAAGAAAATCGAAGACCGATCACGACTGGGAATCGGCTATGTGCCCCAGGGCCGGCAGATATTCCCGCTGCTGACCGTGGAAGAAAACCTGCGCACCGGCCTGGCCGTGCGCAAAGACGGCAGCAAGAAAATCCCCGAGCGGGTGTATGAGCTGTTTCCGGTGCTGAAGGAAATGAAGAACCGCAGAGGCGGCGACCTGTCCGGTGGGCAGCAACAGCAACTGGCCATTGGCCGGGCGCTGGTGATTGAGCCCAGGCTGCTGATTCTGGATGAGCCGGGGGAGGGGATTCAGCCGAACATCGTTGCTCAAATCGGAGAAGTGATCCGCAGGCTTATCGAGGAAGATGGACTGACCGTTCTACTCGTAGAGCAGAAGTTGCCGTTTGCGCGGAAGTATGCGGACCGGTTTGCGATTTTGGATCGGGGGCGGCGGGTTGCTGAGGATGAGATTGCGGGGCTGACCGATGAACTGATCAAGAAGCACCTGACCGTTTAACTGCTTCGGTACACTCATGCCCTGGCAGGCATAAAAGCCCAATCTTTCAGAACTCTGCGCTGAGCGTTGCTCGGTGCGGAGTTTTTGTTTTTTTGTAACCGCAGCAGGAAAAGGTCGCCTAGATGGGCTAGTGTAGGTAGCTATGCGATGCACACGCCGATAGTTAGGGAAGATGCCCGATGCGCCCGTCAGTGCTGTTCAAGCCTTTTCTTTTCTTTCTGCCGCTGGATGCTCCTTATTGGTGAAGTTAGCGATTAAATTAATCAAAAGTTTAAGGATTGTTTAAAATATGGATGGCGAAGAAGAAAGATTAAAGCCCGATATGCAGCGTAAGATAGACGCATTAGGTGGGTTTAAAGAGGACGATTTAACAAAAAGAATTTTGGTGCCTCTATTTCAAGCAATGGGCTATACCAGAGTTGAATTCAATGGCGGACCGAATGAACGCGGAAGAGATTTGATTGCGCAAAAAGATAATCCACCCTCGCCAAACCCTAAAACTATTTACGTACAAACAAAAAGGATTGATTCGGCGACAAAGTCTGCTGGTGGAGCTAAGTTTGATAAAATGGTTTTCCAAGTTCGTCAGTGCCTTAATGAGCCAGTAACAGACATCCACGGCAAAGAATATCGAGCTGATGAGGTGTATCTGGTATGCCCTGAACAAATAGGTTCAAGATTTATTGATGAGATTAAAAGTTCCTTCTTTGCGTCCGAGAATAAAAGCATACACCTGATTGATGGTGTTAATATTTTGGGATTAATTGATAGGTTTAAGCCAGATTTAGTGAATATTTTGTTAAACATAGAAGATAAAATAATCAGTAAATCTGGTTTTTCTCCAGGCAATAGCGATCTGCTGGAGGCAATCAAACAAGTTGGCCATAAAAATATTGAGAAGCTGTATAACGATTTGAGCTTTTTTGTTGGCTCCATTGATAGCAATTTATTGTTGCATTTCGAAATAAAGCTTTTGAAGAAAGTGCTTCCCGTCGAAGAAGAAAATTGGGATGAGATAAAAAGGCAGTTGCAGGGCTTTTGCGACCGACACAACGTTAAAATTAACCAGCGCTCTTTGTCTGAGGTTGAAGAAGAGTTTGTGAAAAAACTCAGTGAATTTAATTCTGAGGCCAATCAATCATTGATTTCGGAAAAGGTTTTTTTACAGGGTGCTGTGACCGATGCACGAAAAGGTATTGATGAGCTCTACTCTAATCTCATTTCAAGAGCGGAGAAATTAACTAAAACCAAAGAAATATCTGATGATGAAGCGAGAGAGTTAAAGAGATTGATAAAGGATGCATCTGAGGGTGCAAGTGTAGATAAGTTTGTGCATGAAGAGTTTTCAAAGGGACTAATATCTCTTGGTAGCTATAACAAAAAACTAAAAGAGTCCGAGAATCGATTGAGTGTTATAAATAAAAAAATAATACAAAGACCGAAGTATATTCTTGATTGCAATTACGAAGATGTCAAATCAAACATTAGTGAAAGGATAAATCGATATTTTTCTTCGATTGAAGATATAAATTCTGGAGAGATAACTAAAATTGAACTTAAAAAGTTCCTGTTAGAAACCGAGGAAACCTTAGCGCTTATTGATGAGTTGGTAACTTCTTGGATAGCTAAATGCTTCTTTGAGTTCTCTTTTTCCAGAGAAAAGCAAGATCGCGTTGCAATTTCGGCGCATGATATTTTCGAGACAGGGCACGATATTGCAGTATACGGTAGTGCTGGTGTTGGTAAGACAACGACTCTTGAGATGTACTCGAAACTTTGTGACGATGTGGGTAAAGATGTGGTATACGTTCCGCTCAATAGAACCGTTGATCGTTTATCAAAAATTAAGTCATCTAACCATGATGAGTTTGAGAACGGACAATCTGTTTTTGTTAAAGACTTGTTGATTAAAGCTGTCCTTGTAAGTAGAAAAATTGAACCTGATACGGATCAAATAGAGAGCGCAAAGCGTTTCTTTAGTAAAGGCCCTGCCCTTGTACTGGATGGTCTAGATGAGGCCTTTAGTGCGGTTAGTGAGCTGATTCCGGCAATAAAAAACTATAAGCATGATTTTCCGAAATCACAGATTATAATTTCCAGCAGGGACTGCGTAAGTTATTTAAAAGATATTGATTTCTTTGGTATCACGCTTTTACCCTTTACCAAAAAACAACTTTCAGATTTTATTAAGAATTGGTTTGAATTTGATTATAAAAAGTCGCAGTCGTTAATTGAAAGAATAGATAAAGATGAGGGGTTGGATGCCTTAAGAACGCCTCTGTTGGCTACAATCGTCTGTTCATTGGTTGAAAAGGGCGTGAAGGCCCCTTCTAGCGAAAGCGAAGTCTATTCTGAGAGGTTCCGTCTCTTGGTTGGCGACTACGACAAGCATAAAGGAATTTCTCGGCAATCAAACACGTCTTCTCGGTTATCGGAATTTGCATGCTATCTGGCTCTGGTGATGCATGAAAAGAGAGTGCGGTCTTTACCAATATCTACCATGAAAAGGCTGCTTCAGGAAAAAGTGGGTGGTCGATTTAGTAAAGAGTTGATTGACAGCTGCCTTTCTGAACTAATTGATCCCTGTTGCATATTGTTTCATGATCCAATTTCTAAAGAATACTCGTTTGGACATTTCCGGTTTCAGGAGCACCTTGTGGCAAAAGCGATCCGATCTGACCGAGGAATCAGCATTGCGGAAGTGACTGCTATCGATTGGTGGCGGGGCGCACTGTGTATTTATGCGCAAGAAGGAAATATCTCTAGTATTGTTGAGGATGTTTATCGTCTCAATGGAAATATTAAGAAATCGCTGATTACTCTCCGTGAGATGGCATCAAATGCTCCGCGCTCTGAACGATATGCTTTGAAAAGTATTATTGACTTGTACGCTGAGCAGGATGATTTAGAAAATTTGGTTTTGGAGGAGTACGGCTATGATTCCACACTTTCAGATTTAGACGATTTTGGGTTGTAGTCTTCGTCGAATGGAGTGAGGTTTCAGAAAGACTTATGGCTCGTCTCGTTAGTACTACCACGGGTCAACACAAGAGTGTCCGCCCGGAAACTGAGGTAGAGATCGGGAAATCGGGACAGAATTATTTTCTAAGCTCTGAAGGAGTTGGTTTGGAAAGTTTTAATATTTTTAATGCTTTAGCTGGTATAGCTTCTGTTTTGGGCGCCGTGGCTGTATATCAGTTCAAGCTGTCACAGAGTAAGAAAGCTAGAGCAGATTTGCTCGCTCAGCTAGACGATGCGATTGCACAGGAGAAGAAACACTCGGCGGGGGAGCTGTTTTATCTGTTGCACGATTTGAGAATGAACTTTGAGGACATCCAAGCAATCTGTAGCGATAGCAGGAGCGCAAAGATTGTTCACGCACTCAGAAAAACACCAGGGATCGTTACCCACGAAAAAGGTCAGTTTCAGTACTCTGGTTTATTTCAGAAGGTTTGGGTTCGTCGGATCAACAAACTTGCCATGAGAATGCTTGCCTATGCAATGGCTTCTATTGCTTTAGCTTCGATCGTTCTGATGGGATTTCTGGATGGCGCCGGAGCACTGGTACTACTGGTGCTCGTTGCGCCTTTGGCGGCCTTTTTTAGTATGCAGGTAAAAGATATCCAGCACGACAATATGGTGGAGAGTTTGGTGAGTTCGGACGAACCACAGTCAGCTTTCCACACGCAATGAGTCAAACCATGCCTGAAAGAGACAGACTGAAGCCACTCGAAGAGCTACTAAAGCCAGATATACGGAATTCGTACTTCGTCAGAAAGGACCCCAAGACAGGAGAGTATCTTACTGGAAGTCTTGAGAGCCACTACGCGGACATTGAACGTCATAGTCTGCATGACGAGGTACCTGACGACGTTGCCATCCAATTCGATGTCGCACGAAACCTATACCTTTTTGCCTGGTTTGAGTACCGTTTTTTCAATGTCGCCGAAGCCAATGCACTCAATGTATTGGAGTTGGCTATGAAAGAGCGCGCGGGAACAATTGAAATTGAGCATTACATCAAGCAGCGTAATGAAGAGCATAAAACTAAGACTGGTAAGAAAGGTGGACTCAAGAAAGGTATGAAAACCCTGATGGAATACTGCCGAGACCATCAGCTAGTAACAAATGAAGGGTTCACTCGATGGCATCAGCACGCCACTATGCAGGCATACCATCAAGCGCAGCATGAACAGGGTCTTTGGGCCATCAGTGAGATGAAAAGAACCGGTGTATCCGAGATCGAGCTTCCAGAGATTGATCTCAGAACACTACCTCCAGATCCGGACTACGATCACGTGCAGCATTTAATTGATAACGTCAACAAAATGCGTAACGACTATTCCCATGGCAGCACCATGCTGCACAATCAGGTGCTTGGCACTTTTGAAATGGTTTCAGAGTTCATTAACCAGCTTTACGCTGCGCGAACTACGTAAAGTGACGGGAAAATTGAGGCAACCTGTCCAAAAATTCGCGAAAATTGGAACAGATTTATTTCCCCCGACTGTCGGTAACAAATTCATGGATGAACTTGGAAAAACAGACCCATCCCGGTTTTGCTAAGATTATGACTCCACGTTCCTGAGTGAACAGCGCAGACACAGAAGCAGCATGAAGTATTTTGCTTATGGCTCGAACATGTCACTCCTCAGATTAAGAGCGAGGGTTCCAAGCGCGGAGCGAATCGGTATGTTCACGCTCGTTGAGCATGCCCTTCGGTTTCATAAGTGGAGCAGGAAAGACAAATCCGCGAAATGCGACGCACTGTTTACCGGCAATTCGGAAGACGTCGTTATTGGCGCACTGTTCGAGATACCGAGCAGCGAAAAAGGCCCGCTGGACAGGGCTGAGGGGTTGGGTTTCGGTTACGAGGAAAAGCGGGTCACGGTTACGGATGCCCTCGGCAATTCCGTTGATGCTTTCACCTACTGTGCAACGTCAACGGATCCCTCTTTGCTACCTCACTCTTGGTATTTGAATCACGTTATCGTTGGTGCGAAAGAAACAGGCGTTCCCGCCGTTTACCTCGATGCCATTTCAGACACGCCAAGCCAGGAAGACCCTGATCGAAAACGGGATGCGAGGGAGCGGGCTATCTACAAATAAAAGCGGTTCTCTATGGTCTAAAAAATAGGATCCCCCGTGGCTTTGACCGCATAGAACAGGCAATCGCTCTTGGCAATCACCGGGTTGGTGGTGATCATGAAGGCCTTGAGGGCCTGGGCGGGGTAGATTCGCCCGTCCCTGATTTGAAGCACCTGTTCCAGGTTTTCGGTCCGCTCCTGCTCGGAATATTCCATCAGTGCACCCGGGCGGAAAACCGGGACAGATCTATTTCTAAGGGCTTTTGATGAAGACAACGTTCTTTTCTCTGGTATCAATCTCGAACAACTCACTGGCCCGAATCAAATCACTCAGCTTTTTGTATCCGTAGTTCACCGGGGAGAAGGAGCTGTTGTTGGAAATATACTGCCCAACCTTGCCCAGATGCGCCCAGCCGTCGTCATCTGCGGTTTGTTCCACGGCCGTTCGCAGCGTCCGCACCAGAACCGTGTCACCCCTCAGCTCGTTGCGCGTGCGCTTTGCGGTGGCTGTGGGTTTCGTGGTGTCGCCGCTTTCATTGTCGCCTTGCTCTTCGGTGTCTTCCCGCAGGTTTTCCGTATAGATGAACTGGGAGCAGGCGTTGACGAATGGCATGGGGGTTTTGCGCTCGCCGAAGCCAAAGACCGGTAGGCCAGCTTCAAGAATACGCATTACGAGCGGCGTGAAGTCTGAATCGCTGGTCATCAGCGCGAAGGCGTTGACGTTGCCGCTATAGAGCAGATCCATGGCGTCTATGATCATGGATGCGTCAGTCGCGTTTTTGCCGGTGGTGTAGGCAAATTGCTGAATTGGCCGAATGGCGTTGGCGTGCAGTTTTTCAATCCAGCCCCCCAACTGAGGACCATTCCAGTTGCCATGGGCATGGCGCACGTTCACAGCGCCGTACTTGGCAAGTTCCTGAAGCACGCCCTCAATGGATTGATGGCTGACGTTGTCGCAGTCGATCAGGAGCGCAATCTTGTAGTTGTTGTTCATCTTGTTTGGGCTTTCCCTGTCTTGGATGAAACTAGCCTAGAGGGCAGAGCGGTAAACTTCCATTCGGAAATTGATTGTCACCTGGTTGCGGCATGCCATTCCCTAGTTAGCATTCTACTATCCCCCGATTCCTTTCAGGATCTCGTGTTCGATTTCTTCCCAACTGAAGTTGTCCAGTACCAGTTGAGTAAACAGGACCGGCTTATCCGGTGAGGTGAGCATGATGGTGGTTTTCTTCGGATTGAAAGCGATATAGGCGGTGGTCTTGCCCATGGTTACCACGCTGGTTTCCTTTTCTGCGGTCGGTTCCAGGGTCATTCTTATTACGCCTTCGAGCTCCTTCCGGAACTCGGGGTTCTGAACTGCACTGAGATCGCGATTGAAGATATAGCTGGGTGCCTCATTCATTTGAATGGCGGGATTGCCCCAGTCATCGGATGTAACCACCGTGGCAAAAAGACCTTTGTGTTTGTTGTACAGAATGAGCTCACCATCACTGCCGATGAAGGTTGCGCCGGCCAGTGATTCAAGGGGGAGCTTAATAGGGTGCGCTGTACGGCTGATGGTGACGCCGGAAGCCTCTGTGCGAGGTTCGACAGGGTCAAGCACACTGAGTTTGGGAGAGGCGCAGGCCGACGCTGACAGGCATAGCAGAAGGGCCAAAGTGGTTGTTCCGGGTCGCTTCATGTTCCGGTTCCTTTGGAGAAGTTTCAGTCCTTTGGGTGAAAGTCTAGTGTTTGAACATGCGGATGGAAAGGGGGGCGGTCCTGGTGTAATTATCACGACGCCTATTAAAGCAGGGTGGGCTTTTGGGATGACCTGGACTTTGCAGGCCGGGTTCTGTTCGCGCGGCTTGACGAGAAAACCGGGACAGATCTATTTTCTGGCTCTCAGCTCCAGAACGTGAAACCACCCCTTTAGCCAAGAAACACCTTTCGGGCCGGAAACAAAAGAAAGCCGCAGCCGCTTTTTCGGCAACACCACTATCTCCCACACACAATCCCCAAAAAACTCGAAAGTGATCCCACTGAAATCCTCGCATTTCAGGTTACGAAAGTGCCCGCTGGTGTAGGGTGCGCCGAGTGTCACTGTATCGATTCTGTCGAGGTCTTCATCCAACAAGTGGATGTGGAGCGAGTCTTCGAAGGGGATGCCGTCGGTCAGAAATAGAAGGTACCGATTACCATGCTGTATACAGGCTTCGAGAACGGTACCCTCCAGTGGTTCCTCAGACGTACGCCCAGCAATAGTTGCGAAGCTCGTTGCGAGTTCTTGATCGTTGCCTTCCCTTGCCAGTGTCAGGCTGGCATCTTCCCGGATGCATTGTTGCATGTAATAAACCTTACCAGAAAAAGCTGACGCCGAAGGCGGCCAATGCTCCACTTACGAACGCTCCGACGCCAACGCATACGGGCGCACACGGTCCGCAGGCCAGCCCCGCGATAGCACCACCGAAAAACCGGGACAGACTTATTTAATCCGTTGGCAACCAGTAATCAGATAGTTTGGAAGTCAGAGATGCGCCTCAGGATCCATCCTTTGGTGCAAGACCCGAAGAATGATAATGGACTGATTGTGCGCATCCTTTTCCATCTTAAGATAAAACTGATGGGGTGAAGCTTTGCCTTCCCTTGCAAGCGGATAGGTAGCGATTCCGGGCCGGATGTCAGGCCTTTGTTTCAGTAGTGGTGCGAGGTTTCCGGCTTCTTCAAGCTCCCTAATCGCTCTTTCGATTTGCTCGGTATATCGTTTTAGTTGCAGTGTGCCGAATTCTTCCAAGGTGGTTTCGAGAATAGCGTCGAGATCGGTTAGAGCAGCGTCTGTGAGAATAACCTTCCATGGTTTCATCGTAATCAGGTATCCCGTTTCTCCCTGATGGCGTGCTCCGCACGCTCTGAAAGGTAAGTAGCGAACTGGTCACCAGTGAACGTTGTGGTTCTGCCAGCCTCCAGGTCTTTCTGGCCCGCATCGATGGCGGCTCTCAGGTCATTCATTTTCGTGATGTAGCGGGACTCTGCTTCCTCGACCATTCTCAGGCCGGCGCGAAGTACCTCGCTCGCATTTTGATAGCGGCCTGAGGCAACCAGGTGATCGACGACCTGGGATTGATGGTTAGTGAGCACGATGTTTCTCGTTGCCATTAGAGTGATCCTGTCGGAATTGCATTGGCATAATATGCCAATCTGTGAAATTCCTGTCTAGGGGATGAGGTGACTCTGGTGGTTAAGTTACGAGAAAAAGCGGCTCGCTATGGTTTAGAAAATAGGATCGCCCGTGGCCTTGACCGCATAGAACAGGCAATCGCTCTTCGCAATCACCGGGTTGGTGGTGATCATGAAGGTCTTGATGGCCTGGGCAGGGTAGATTCGCCCATCCCTGATTTGCAGCACCTGTTCCATGTTCTCGGTCCGGTTGTGGCTGATGGCCGTGAGCACGTCCAGGCCTTTTTGCCCAACCCATCCGAGGGGCTCATCCGGCGACACAATCCCGAAATTGCGGTGTTCGATGTCGGGCGGAAAGGTGAGGTCCGCCTGCCCACTGGGCGTTAGTCGGTACTCGATGGTCGCATCGGGTGCCAACTCCACCCGAATCGGGTTGCGCAGAACCGCAACGTTCCATTCCGTTTTTTCCAGCGACAGCACGTCAGATTGTGAGGCATACCGAACCAGCCCTTCGTACGCCAGTTGGTGCGCGTGATCATCCTGAGCACCGCCACACTCGATGGTGACGGTGGGCACCTCCTGCTCGGAATATTCCATTAGTGCCCCCAGGCGAAGATCCGTCATGATCAGCCGGTCGGTAAACAGCGACGCCAGCGCTTGGTGGGCAGCGTCGTTGGTGATGGTCACGGCGAAGGCAGGGCCGGTGCCTGAGGTGTTGTGCACGTCCAGCAGGCACTCGGGGTTGGCGGTCTGAAGCTCGGCCAGCATAGCCTGGGCAATGGCGCCTTCCTCTCCTTCAAACGGTTCTTTGAAGCACCGGTTCAGGTCACGGCCGCCTGGCACTTGGCGCAGTGACAATACCGGCGGGATTTTCGCGGGGTGGACGCCGCCCAGAAGGAACAGCAGGTTGACCTCCGGGGTGTGTTGCTCCAGTAGCCATCGGTGAATCGCGAACAGCCCTGAGGGTTCGTTGCCGTGAAGCAGGGTTGCCATGGCCCGGGTTCTGGAAGGATCGCGGCCAGCAACGCGAACCACCGTGGGCCGTTGCAGCCGGTCCAGCCACTCCAGGGGCGAGCGGCCCAGGGTCTGGGGTGAGGGGTTGTTGAGGTAATCCAGGGTGTTCGAGCGGCTCATGGTGCCAAGGTCCATTCGTGCAGTGGTGTGTTTGTCTTCTGATGGCTCATGTATAGAGACAGCATACTCTTGAACGCCTCGTCGGTAGTCTGGGTCCTGTAAAAAGACTCCGTGATCTGGCGCTGCCATCGGGCGCCCGTCATCCTGGTTTGAATGCGGCCTTCGATCATCCCGAGCAGGCGCTGGATCTCCGCCTCGTCCACGGCGGTTCGTTGCAAGGCTTCCCGGGCGCGCGGCAGCAGGTCACGGGCAACGTTCAACAGGGGTGTATCCTGTAACTGTACCTGGTCTTTGTGGGGCCAGATGATGTCTGCACCGATGCCGTATTTGGCGGCACGATAGAAATTGTGTTCGGTGTAGTGAAAGGGAAGTATCGACGTCAGGTGACGGATATCCTCGAGTACCGCCAACGCCGCCCCGATGATGAACAGCCCGTTCGCGCACATATCCACGGCGGTTGGGCCGGCCGGCATGGATCGAATCTCGATGCGCAGGTGGCCGCCTTCTGTGTGATCAAAAATGGCCCGGTTCCACGGCCAGGTGGTGCCATGGTGCAGCCGCAGTTCGGCCAGTTCCGGTACCTCTCCCCGATCAATCACCGCCATCGGATCTTCTTCCGACATCAATGGCAGGATGGGGGGATACAAGGAGGCTGAGGCGGCAAACAGCTCCCAGGCGCTGCGTGCCCAGCCGTTGCCGTAATAAACCCTTGGCGGGTGTTTCCAGGTTCTGTGGTTGGGCGATCGGCTGTCGACGGACTGTTTGAACAGCGCGATGCGGGTTTCGTCCCAGAGGTGGTGGCCGAACAGGCTGGGCGAATTGCTGGCCAGAGCCAGCGCAATGGGCGTCACCAACTGCACGGCGTTGAAGTAGTCAGCAAAGCGGTGGGCAGGCACCCGCCAGTGCAATTGGAACGAGGTGGTCGCCCCTTCCATGGTGACGTCGTCCGCTTCCAGGTCGATGACGTCATTACCACCGATATGGATGCTGAATGGCTCGCCCCGTTGCTGGATCAAGGCGTTGGATAGCGCATGGTAGCGGGGTTCGTCTGTCATCACCTTCGCGCCCATATCGGACTGGCGCAACGTGGGTAGAATGCCGATGGGCACCAGTTCGCCATTCAATGGGGCGGCGTGCTGGTTGATTCGCCGCATGGCCTCGAGCAGTTCCTGCTCGGTTCTGGCAAAGGGGGCTCCCTTGAAGGCCTGGGGGCTGAGGTTGTATTCAAGGTTGAAGCGGTTGAGCTCAACCGTCAGTTGTGGATCCTGAACGCTGGCGGCTAGTTCCGTGTTGATCGGCTGAACACGCAGGTCCGGGTTTACGATGTAGAACTCGACCTCGGCACCAATGGAAGATTCCCCCTCACCAAAGCCGGGCCGGTTTAGAAGGCGGGTGAGTGCGGTAAGGTCCGTTCGCACCTTGGCCGCAAAACGGTCAAATTCTTCCGCCGTAAATTCCGATTGTTTTATCGACAGTCCCATAGCGGTTGTGTCTCTAGCACTGGCTTACTTTGATAGTAGCGGAAATGAGGTGTGGAAGCCGGGACAGATTTATTTTCGCAGTTTCCCTGATAGTTCAGTCGCGATTTTGAGTACTACCTGACAAACCTTCAGGGGTGGAAGGTTGGCATGAGTGAACCTATTTAGGTACACTTGGATTGCGCCAAGGAAGGGGTTGTATGACAAAGAAAACAGTAAATGTCGTATTTTACAGAACAGCCAATGGTCGAGAGCCGGTTAAGGATTGGTTGCTGAAGCTTGATAAGGAGGATCGTTCAGCGATCGGAACTGATCTGAAGACTGTGGAATATGGATGGCCACTGGGAATGCCCTTGGTAAGGGGGTTCTCTGGCAAGGCCAATTCAGACTTGTGGGAAGTCCGCAGTGATCTATCAGGCGGTCGGATTGCACGAGTCATATTCACAATGTTTTGTGGGGACATGGTGTTGCTAAACGGTTTCATCAAAAAGACTCAGAAAACACCAGATCAAGAGTTGGCAAAGGCGAGAGATCGTAAGAAGAATCTTGTCTGAATGGGAGCAGGAAAATGACACAGCACAAACACGTTGGCAGCTCTCTCGATGATCTGCTTGAAGCTGACGGCACACTTGAGCAAGTAGAAGCTGAGGCGCTGAAGCGGGTAATTGTCTGGCAGATTCAGCAGGCAATGGGGCAGATCGGTGTGAATAAGTCTCAGCTTGCCCAGAAAATGCATACCAGCCGTACGGTGGTTAACCGCCTTCTTGATGAGAAGGATACCGGTGTAACCATCACAACGCTTGTGAAAGCAGGGCGGGCTTTGGGGATGACCTGGACCTTGCAGGCCGGAGAGGATAATGGCTCTCCTCGTGCGGCTTGAGTGGAGGCCTTACCCCTTCTCAACGATTATCCTGACTCAGGGTTAGAACGCCCGATTGCTGGGAAAAGTTAAGCTGCCCGAGCACGCTCATGCCGAGCAACACCATGTCTGGGTCCATGGCGGGGTTGATGGTGCCGGGTACATTGTAGAATGTCATGTCGCCCAGGCGGAGTTCCTGAATGGTCGTGCTCCACACATTGACTGTACCAGCGGCGGTATGTGCACGGCCGGATTGGCCCTTTCTAAGGCCTGCTTTTTGGGCGAGGGATTCTGAGACTGCCACGGTTGTGGCACCGGTATCCAGAATGAAGGTGACACGCTGGTTGTTGATGGTGCCGTTCGCCAAATAATGGCCCTGGCGGTTGGCCTGTAGTTCAATCTCTGTGACGCTGCCGCGGGTTTGGCTGACCAGTTGCTGGTTAGGGTTGTTTTGTTGGGAGTCCCAGCTGCCGAAAAAATGCGTGACAGCGGCGAGCAATACAACCCAGAACACAGCGAAGTACAGGAGGTATCGGATTTCGGGTTTGATGATGCCAGGTTTGCTCATCCTGTTCCTTGTTGTGGGGCATGGGCAGGTTGTTCCAATACTACCTTGGCCACTCGCTCGGCGGTAGCATCTGGATTTCCCATACACAATCCTCGGACGTGCGGAAAACCGGGACAGATTTATTTTATGCACACTGTTTCTGGCGTTATCAGCCTATGTCGAAAAATATCTATCAAACAAGAGCTATCAAACAACCATGACGAGAAAGACATTAGGTTTAACCCGGAAACCAATTAGAGACGCCAAGCCAGTGGCTGAGAAAGCCGAAGTTATGGTTGAGGCTGATCCCCAAAAGCGTTTTTTAAACAGTGTGGTTATCAATCCAGCGCCGGCGATTCGTTTGGAGTCAGGTTCAGAAAAGCTCACGGTGCGTGCGATGGATTTGATCACGCCGATTGGCATGGGGCAGCGAGGTTTGATCGTTGCGCCGCCGGGGTCTGGAAAATCAACGATTCTAAAAGATATTTGCCAGGCGGTGGGAAAGGCCTATCCCGAGATTAAACTTTACGCGTTATTGATCGATGAGCGACCCGAAGAGGTTACTGATTTCAGGCGCAGCGTTCCGGCTGAGGTACACGCTTCTTCTTCGGATGAAAGCTATGCTCATCACGTTCGCGTTGCCGATGAGCTTCTTGATATGGCCCGCCAACAAGCTGGTGAGGGTCACAACGTAATGATTGTGATTGATTCTCTCACCAGGCTTTCCCGTGTGCATAATGCGGAGCGAAAGAGCAGCGGTCGTACTATGTCTGGCGGGATGGATGCGCGAGCGATGGAGATCCCGCGGAGGTTGTTTGGCGCTGCACGAAACATTGAGAATGGCGGCTCGCTGACCATTTTGGCCACCGTTCTGGTGGATACCGGCAGCCGTATGGACCAGGTTATCTTTGAGGAATTTAAAGGCACGGGGAACATGGAGCTGGTTTTATCAAGAGACGTTGCGAGCCAGCGAATCTTCCCCGCGCTGGACATTTCGAAAAGCAGTACCCGCCGTGAAGAGCTGCTGTTAGATCCGAAATATTTAGACAAAATAAGAGCGTTGCGCCGGGCGCTTGGCGGCCTCAAACCGCTAGAGGGCACAAGAAAGCTGGTTGAGCTGCTTGAGAAGTACCCCGCCAATGCGGAGCTTCTGAACAGCATCTCCGGAACAGACACCGATTGAAGCAGCGCTGTTAGTAGGGAAACCGGAGCCGTTTTAGTCTCCTTTCTTGAATTTCGCTTTGCAATTGCCGCTCATGCACATCGTGCAGTAGTGCTCACGGTCTTCGTGCTCGGCCATCTTCAACGGCTTCCAGCTTTACCCGAAAACCGCAGGCTGCAGCATATTTGCTAAGTGTTCCCCAGCTCGGATTGCTTCGGCCGCGTTCTAGTCTGGATATGTTGCTTTTGTTAGTTCCGAGCTTCTTCGCAACGTCCTCTTGGGTAAGGCCGGCTTTGGTCCTCATCGTAATCAGCTGATCGATGAGGCTGAATTCATCCTGAAGAGCATTATATTCCCGACGGACTTCCGGATTTTCCAGCGCTTTCTGCTTAAACTTTTTGAAATTCATGATTTTTGACCTCCTTCAATCGCTCATTGGCGAGCTCCAGGTCTTTCTTAGGTATTTTTTGATCTTTCTTTACAAAGACATGCAGAATGATAATTCGCTTGCCCTGCACGTAGCAGAAAATGCCTCTACCTATTCCTTCTTTGGCTTTTGCGCGGATCTCAAATAGTTCGCCACCCAGCGACTTTGTGTGTGGCTCCCCGAGGTTCGCCCCATGCTTCTCCATCAATTCCATCAGCCGAATCATTCTGGCTTGAATTTTGGGCGGCAGCTTTGCCAGTTCTTCATCTACTTTACCGTAGAATTCTATTTCCCAATCCATGGGGACTCCTTTATCTTTTGGTTATCATATACGATAACCATGGTCTCGAGAAGTGATTTGGAGACATGGAAAATTGGGTCAGATTTATTTTCTCAGGATCGATACCATGCCTATGCGAATGCGTGAGATGCGCGCGAGTAACTGAGCGAAGGAGACTTGCGATATGAACAGCGCTTCAGCGGCTTATCCAATCGGTACGCCCGGCATTCCCTGGGGCGATGCGGAACGTGCTCAGTGGCTTTCACGGCAGACCCGTCAACGCAGTTACGAGTCCGATGTGTTGAGCGTGATCGAGCGGCTGCGTTCGCGCTTTGATGTGCATGAGTATGGCTGTCTGGAATATGGCCCGGACGTTTATCCGCTGATGGCGATCCGCAGCCGCAACTGGCGTGCCGATCGGCCGGTGGTGCTGATTACGGGCGGCGTGCATGGCTATGAAACAAGCGGTGTGCATGGAGCGCTGCAGTTCGTTGAACAACATGCACTGGATTACGCGGGCCGTGTAAACCTGCTGGTCGCGCCTTGTGTCAGCCCCTGGGCTTACGAACGCATCCATCGTTGGAACGCGAACGCGATTGACCCCAACCGCTCGTTCCGTGATGACGGCCAGGCCGGGGAGTCCGCGGCGCTCATGCAACTGGTCGCTTCGATAGCTGAGCCAATACTGCTGCACATTGACCTGCACGAGACGACCGATACCGACGAAACCGAGTTCCGGCCAGCGCTTGCGGCCCGCGATGGCAAACCGTTTGAGCCGGGTGACATTCCGGACGGCTTCTACCTGGTGGATGACACCGAGAACCCGCAGCCTGAATTCCAGCAGGCGGTGATCGAGGCGGTGGAAAAGATCACTCATATCGCGCCGGCGGATGACAAGGGCGAGATCATCGGCTCACCGGCGGTCGCTCGTGGCGTGATTCAGTATCCGCTGGCGCAGCTTGGCCTTTGCACCAGCATGACCAACGCCCGCTACCGGACCACCACCGAGGTGTACCCAGACAGCGGCCGAGTAACCACGGAGCAATGCAATGCCGCGCAGGTTGCTGCGGTGTGTGCGGCGATCGACTATGCGTTGTCGGTAGGATAAGCAGGACCGTTTTGGGCCGGAAAATAGATCTGTCCCGGTTTTATGAGGAAGATGCCGAGGTTACAAAACTCATAAGGTGTAAATCGAAAGGCTGATTTATCTTTCCCATCTGATTGATTGAGAAAGGCACAACAAGGATGTTCGCGTGATGGATTTTGGTTCAACCTTCCAGGTCGTGCTTTCTGAATTCTGGTATCTGATTCTCCTGCTCATTATCTTGGGCCTGATCAGGACGCCGTGGTTCAAGGGCAAGACGGGGGAATTCCTCGTCAACGCTTCTGCGCGGTTGCTGCTCAACAAATCCCGCTACCATCTGGTCAAGAACGTTACTCTCCCCACGACGGACGACGGCACCACCCAGATTGACCACGTTCTGGTGTCAGAGTTTGGCGTCTTCGTTGTGGAAACCAAGAATATGAAAGGCTGGATTTTCGGCAACCCGCATCAACGTTTCTGGACCCAGAAAATTTACCGGTCCAACTATAAATTTCAGAACCCACTTCATCAGAACTATAAGCATGTAAAAACGCTGCAGGCCTTGCTTGGATTTGATGATCACCAGATGCATTCGGTGGTGGTGTTTGTCGGGGACAGTACCTTCAAGACACCGATGCCTGACCAAGTTACCCGCGGGTTGGGCTATGTTAGCTATATCAAGTCGAAGCAGGAGGCGGTACTGAGCCCTGATCAGGTAAAAGAGGCTCTGGAAAAGGTGGCCTCTGGTCGTCTTAAGGAATCATTTGCCACTGATCGGGCCCATGTTCGGCATGTTAGAGGCCTGGTATCTGAGCGCCATGGCGTTGCACCTCGTGAGTCACGCAGTGGGCTTCTCAAGATCCTGATTTTCCCGGTGTTGATGTTGGGAGTTGGTGCGATCGGCGTGAACGCGTATTCAAATTTCGTTTCGGGGGCGATGGCAATAGGTACAAAACGAGTGTCAGAACCGCGAGTTGAGCAAGCAGCTCGGCCTGCTGAGCCGTCTTCCAATAGCGTTGTTCAGCGTGTTCATCAATCTCCCTCCGAATTGTTTTTAGCACGGCAGGAATGTAATTCGCTGATAGCTGCCGCGATTGGCAATCAGGATCCGCGTCTTTTGAGAGACCGAGATAAGGCGTGTGCTCGATATAAGGCTTTACAGGGAGAAATTCATTGAATCAGAAAACGATGAGCTTGCGGCGGCAGTTGGGTTTTGATTTTTTGAGACCCCTGAGCTTCGATTTGGATCTATTCTGGAGTACAAGATTTTGGACCCTGTAAGTTTTGTGTTTTCCGCATACCTGAATACCGTTCAGTCGAGGGTATCCAATCATTTCAATGAAACCAGAAACCTTGAGATTACGCCGGTCGTTGTCGAATACGAGGGTGTTTCAGTTTCCTATCAGCATCAGTTGTGGCGGGTGCGCCCTGAAAGCATCTGTTCGAATTATCGACAAAACATCAGTCAGTTTTCCGGGTGTACCGTGAAGGCTTCTCAGCTGTTCCATGCGCTGTGTTCGGAATTGAGGCAGTCTGCGTCAGACGACTGGCGGCAGGTTCAGATCCAGAATATGTATTGCAATGCTGCTGTGTCTTTCAAACCCACTGTTGCAAATATAGACTCAGCCCCGACGCTTTCCGGGTTGGAGGAAGCCCGTCAGGCGTGCAACGCGGCGACGGTTGCGGCTATGGGGAATAGTGATCCCAGGTTGGCTCGGGAGCGAGACAAGGCGTGTGAGGTCTATCGGGAATCGAAAGGCCGGTGACAATCAGGTGTTTGTCTGATCAATAATCTCACACAACGCATCTAGCCCATCCGTCAGCGCCGCCGGCCCAGGCTGAAGAATCAGCGGTGATTTGATTTCATACAGGTGCTTGTTGGCCACGGCCGGTACATCGGCCCAACCGGGGCGCTCGCCGCTTGATTTCCGGCCATTTGACCCGATTAATTCAACCATCTGACAAATCAGAGGCCGACCAATCATGACTGACATTCGACACCTGGTGTGTCCCCATTGCCACAAAGTGAATCGCGTACCGGCCGACAAGCTGTCTGCCGGTGGCAACTGCGGTGCGTGCAAACAAGCTCTCTGGCCAGACCAGGTGCTGGATCTTACGGAGCAGTCGTTTGCGGCACACACCGGACGCAGCGATGTGCCGGTATTGGTGGATTTCTGGGCCAGTTGGTGTGGCCCCTGCAAAGCGATGGCGCCACAGTTCGAGCAGGCGGCGAAAGCCTGGCAGGGTAAAGTGCGCTTTGCCAAGCTGAACACCGAACAGTCACCGGGGCCTGCCGGGCAGTTTGGCATTCGCAGCATACCCACAATGATCCTGTTCCAGAATGGCCGGGAAGTGGCCCGTCAGAGCGGTGCTATGAATCAGGCGCAGATCAGCCAGTGGCTGCAATCGAAGGGTATTCGGTAGACTTAGGGTGTAATTGGCAGTCCTCGGGAGGCCTCAAGCCCTTTCAACGATTATCCTGGTTTAGGGGCAGGGCGTTTTATGCCTACACTCAAGTAGTCCCTTATTGATTCTGGAGACTACTATGGATTTCCACGCTTACCGCCAGGCTTTAGCCGACACCCTGGAAGGCAGCGAGCTACCCTTTCCGGCAGGTGAATTAAGTCTCCGTTTGGCGCGTACCCGGGCTCTGATGACTGAAGCCGGACGTGATGCCCTGCTGTTGACCGATCCTGCCGATATTTTCTACCTAACCGGCTATCATACCTTTGAGGTCTCCGTGCATACCGCGTTGTTGGTCACGGCGGAACGTGTTGTCCTGCAGGTACCGTCGATTGAGACTGGGCCGGCTGTTGTTACCGCAAGGGTCGACGAAATCATTGGTTACCGCTGGGAGGATATCAGTGAAGTCATCGAGCCTTTGCTGGCCTTGCTGTCACCCTGCCAGTACATAGGCCTGGATGCGAATTCTGCCGGTTTGCGCTACGCCATCATTCAACCCCTGTTAAACCGTCTGGGCAAGGCACGCTTTCACCATGATGGCGGCGCATTGCTGGATAGTCAGCGTCTGGTCAAAAGCGAGGCCGAACTGAACTGCCTGCGCGAGAGCGCACGCATCACCGCAATCGGTCTACGAGCTGCAGAAGCTATCATTGAGCCCGGCATTACCGACAATGAGGTGGCTGCCGAGGGTGCACGTGCACTGCTCGCGGCGGGCAGCGAGTTCATGAGCCTGCAGCCGATCGTGACCTGCGGTCAGCGCAGCAGCGTGATACACGTCAATCATAAACGCACCGTTATCGAGGCAGGGGATCCGGTGTTCCTTGAATTTGGTTCAGCTTATCAGCGCTATACCGCGCCGATGATGCGCACTGTTGTAGCGGGCGGAGCCACGGCTCAGATGCACCAGATCGCGGAAGTGTGCCAATGCGTCTATGCCGCCCTGAAAGAAACTATGTGCCCGGGTAATACCTTTGATGATGCAGCACAGGCTGCCGAGGCGGCCCTGGCACGCTATGCCGATCGAGTATTTTTCTCTGGCGTATTCGGCTACTCAGTAGGAGCGCAGTTCCCTCCCAGCTGGGTTGAAGGCACCGGCTACATTGCCCGCGGTCTCACCCGCCGCTTTGAGGAAAACATGGTTTTCCACCTCCCCCTGTGTCTTCGCCTGCCTGGGGAGTGGGGTATTGGCCTAAGTGACACGGTACAGGTCACTGCCAAGGGTGGTGTAGCCATTACCGACAATGATTGGCAGGTCAATGAACGGGTTGACCTCATTAAATCTTAAACGTACCTGGACCCGACATGTTTAAACCCAGTTGTTACAGCTGCCGAAAAAAGTTTGAGCCATCTGCGTTGCGTGTTTCTTACTCGAAGAATTACTGTGAGAGCTGCGGCGTTGGGTTGTTTGGTGAGGATTACTTCAGCTTCCCGCCAAAGCCGGCTCCAACTACCCGGAGGAACCTGGTGGTTCATGGTGCGGTACTTATTATAGGAGCTGCTTTTTTCGCGTTATGGCTGTCGTTTATAGGGTTCTGAGGGCCGGGTCTGCCAATGCCGATTCAAATATGGGCCAGTGCGCTCCTGGTTTGTGACAACCATCCCATCGTTTCCATATGAGGGCGCGTGGGTGGGCCGAGCCCGGGACGATCGGAAGCGGTTTTGCTATGGTTGGCGAAAATAGCCATGTTTGACGACACATAGAGGCGGAAAGGCGCCGCCCGGGTCCCCGCTCCCAACCACAAGGAAAGCAGCCATGCTGTCAGGCCCCGACGCTTTATCCGCCGTTTTCACTCCAGTTTCAGGGACCGCGCCGGTCACCCAGCTCGTGTTCGGGATCGCGCTCTCGCTGCTCGGTGTCAGCGCCTCCGCTGGGGTCTACAAATGCGAAACGGGCTCCGGTCAAGTTGCCTACCAAGCCATGCCCTGCGAGATCACCTCCACTCAAAGCGAGATAAAGATCCGCAACACCCGGTCGTCGACCCCGGCGAAGACTCAAGTCGCGCCGGACCCTGCCCTAGGGCAGGGATTACCGGAGCACCGTATTCAGTTCATGGCCGATGAGCCTTACATAGTCTTCCGGAAAGGAGAGCTCTGGGGCGGTTCGATTGCTCTGCCCACCGCCAAGCAAACCATTGTCAAAAGACAACAAGATTTGGCGCAAGCCGAGCAGTGTGACGTGAGGTGGAAGAAAAACATTGCGGAGCGGAAGAAGCGCCGTGAAGAAACGTTCCAGAAAGCCCATGCAGCCTGCAAACGCCAGCGCCATTCCCATTGCGATACGCGGGATCCGGACAAAATGATTGACTTGTATGAGGCGCGCAATAATGCCTATCTGGATGTGCCAAACAATCCCGATGAATATCGCCGACGCGCTATTCAGGTTGCCAGCGCCAAGCGCACGAATGAATTTAGGAACCGAGACAACCCGTGTCCGGATAAACGGACCCGGGATTATTGGCAGCAAGAGATTGAACGGCATCAACAAGCCGTGATGCTGATGGAAAACGCTTTGGTTGAACGCAACGAATCAAACCCGCAGGACTAGCCCGCGGTTTTTATGGCCAGGTCGATCTCAGTAATTCTTGATTTCGAACTGGTCGTCTTCCGGGTCAGCGGTGTAACGTCCTTCTACCTGATCCCAGTAATTCGTGTTGCCCATCATGTCCAGAATCCGGCTGTCATCGGTACTGGCGCTTGCGGCGTCGTTGCCGGTAGGGGTCCGGTTACCCCACCAGTTGATGGTGACTTCTTCTGGAGGCGCGGAGGCCATTGAGCGGAAGTAATTCGGCACAACGTGATTGTGCTTGTTTACTTCATCGGCCAGGTACCAGTAACGGTGCCACATCTCAGCCACCATGGCGCGCAGCTGCAGGTTTTTGTCACCAATCCACAGGTCATTGATGTTGCTTGAGTAATAGGCCGTTACCGGCGTGTTGTGGCGCTCGATCAGGTCTTGAACAATCCACCGAACTCGCTCACCGGTCCAGTCCAGTTTGCCGTCACCGTTGGCATCGCCCAGGTAGCTTTTGCCGTCTTTTGAGTAGAACGGGTCCAGCAGTTCCAGTCGATCAACCATCACGTTCACGCCAACATCACCGACATAGATCGCATCGCTGATTTTGCCGGCCACGATGGTTGCCAATTGGTTGCCCAGCGAGTGGCCAGACAGACGAACGTAGTAGGAGGTGTTGCCGGCCAGTGCTGCGGTCACCTGCTCAAAGGCAATATCGCCGACTGACTTGTTGGGTGAATGCTGAGTGCTGTAGCTGCCGTCACTGAGGCGGTACCGCATGCCGCGAGGACCGTTGGCGGTCCACATTTTGGCCTCGGCATCTTTGAGCTCCGATTCATCGGCGAACTGGTCCCAATAAAAATAGGCGATGTTCCAGCCTTTGCTCTTCCAGGGGCTGGAGGTGATGACGTCTTCGGAGCCCCAGACGAAGCGGAAGTCTTCACGGTCGTAGCCGTCGCCGCGGGTAGCGGAACCCGGCTGCCAGCCGTGGAAATGCACGATGGTCGGTTTCGACGGGTCGTAGAATTTGAGTGGTACATTGTTGACTGTGCCGTCGGCCTCTAACGCTTTGACGGAATTGTTGTCGCCGTCAAACCAGTAAAGCCCGTAATCGAGTGTGTCTGCTGCGGCGTGCGCGGCAAGAGGGAGAAACAGAACAGATGCCAATAGCATCAGGGAAATGTATCGGAAGGTTTTTAACATAGCGTATTTTTATCCATATTGTTTTTGTGTGGATACGGGCTATCGCCCGGATTTGAGGCTATCAGGGCCGACGCGGGATAAAAATGAACACATGTACAAATATACAATTTGTTACATGGTTAACGTTCGAACTTCGGACTGGCTCCCTCAGCGCTAGCCGATGCAAAGTTCACGGCCTAAACTTCATGGATTGGAGCCAGGAGGCGCTATGAACTACTCAGATAGGGTCAACGAAACCTGGTGCCACAGTGCGCCTGGCGCCTCACCTCAGGACTATCGGGAGTTGGTGCGGTACGCCACCTTAGCGGCCTCCAGTCACAATACCCAGCCCTGGATATTCGAGTTGGACGCCAACCGCATACGGGTGTTGCCTGATCTTTCCAGGCGTTGCCCGGCGGTGGACCCGGATGATCACCACCTTTACGCCAGCCTGGGGTGCGCCACGGAGAATCTTCTGCTGGCAGCGCAAGCTGTCGGGTTAAAGGGGCGTTGCCAGTTCGATGTATCGACATCCGGGGTGGTGATTGATTTTGAAGAGGCTATGGCCGCGCAGTCTGCGCTTTTCGAGGCGATTCCACTGCGGCAGTGCAGCCGTTCAGAGTATGACGGTGTGCCGCTTGCGGCTGAAGTGCTGGAGCAGCTTCAGGTAGCGGGGCAGGGTGATGGCGTGTCGGTGCTTCTGATGACCGATGCCGATCAAAAAGCGCTGGTCGCAGATTATGTCGTCAAGGGCAACGATGCCCAATTTGCAGACCCTGAATGGGCTCGGGAGCTTAAAGCCTGGATTCGGTTTAACGGCAAGGAGGCGGTGCTTTCCGGCGATGGGTTGTACGGGCCGGTTATGGGCAATCCGGCTGTGCCCCGTTGGCTCGGATTGCTGGCGATGAAGAGTTCGTTCTCTGCCAAAAACCAGAACAAAAGAGATCATCGGCAAATTCACAGTTCTTCCGCCATTGCCGTCATCTATTCAGAGGCCGATGACATTCCCCATTGGATTGAGGCGGGCCGGTGTTACCAGCGCCTGGCCCTTCAGGCTGCAGCTCTGGGCCTGCGTTCGGCGTTTATTAACCAGCCGGTGGAGGTGGCGACACTGCGCCCTGAATTTGCCCGCGCCATTGGAATTGGTGGCCGGCGCCCGGACCTGATTGTGCGGATTGGCCACGGCCCGCAGATGCCGCGCTCTCTCCGGCGGCCGGTTGAGGAGGTTATCCGGTGATTTTGCTGGGGGTACTTATTCTGGCCGGGCTGGTTTTGTCGGCCTGGCGGCTGCTGGACCACTGGGCGGACCGCAAAGCCATGCGCGAGCTGGTGGGTGCGCAGCTCGCACAGTCCCCGGTCTTTGCCGCCGAGATGGTTGCCGATCTTCCCGAGCCTGCAAGGCGATATTTTCTGTATACCATTGAACCCGGTACGCCGCTTGCGACGGTCGCCCGCATCCGGATGGCGGGGCGCTTCGGCATGGGTGACAAGGGCAATCCCAATTATCTGGATTTCGAGGCAACCCAGGTGTTGGCCCTGCCCTCCGGGTTCGTCTGGAAGATGCATGCGCGGCGCGGCCTGATGCGGCTGTCGGGTTCTGACAGCCAGCGATGGACGCGGTTCTGGCTGATGGGGTTGCTCCCTGTTGCCCGCTTTGGCGGCGACCCGGATCACACCCGCTCGGCGTTCGGCCGCTACGTTACCGAAGCCGTTTTCTGGACGCCTGCAGCGTTGTTGCCGGGCCCGGGCGTTACCTGGGAGGTTCTGGACACTGACAAGGCACGGGTTACCGTGGAGTATCGCGGCCTGTCACATTCTGTGGATATCAAAGTGTCGGCAAGCGGCCAGCCCGTTGAGGTCAGTTTTCAGCGGTGGAGTAACGCCAATCCCGAGAAGAAACACCGGTTACAACCGTTTGGCGGGTATCTCTCTGAGTTCCGGCTGTTCGGCGGGTTTCGTTTGCCGACACGTGTGGAAGCGGGCAATCATTTTGATACGGACCAGTATTTTCCGTTCTTTGTGGCGGATGTGAGCGCTGTTGAGTTCCCCCATGGGCCACCTGGATGTTGACCATGCCATTTGCCAAGCAATGGGCCTGGCGGTTGCACTATAATTCCACTTCAGTGAGCCTGCCTGTTTATTCTGTTTGGAAAAACGGTTCAGGTTCATCAAGTTTCAGCCGGTTTACAGCCGTCTATGGAAAGCAGTAGAACCGGAGATAACCTGGTGATTAAGTATCTCTTAAAAGAAATGGCGACGCGGTTATGCCTCGTGTTCCTGGTTGTATGGCTGGCGCTTCCCCGTGTCTCGGCGGGAAGCAGCATACTGACTTTTGCGTTCAGCGAAGCGTCCCCACCTTACAGTTCCTCATCTGATGGAAGGGCTGCAGGGTTGTTTCCGGATCTGGTGCAGCTGGCGTTCAGTTTTATCCCCGAATACACCACGGAAAGTGTGGTTTTGCCCTGGTCGAGAGCACAATACAACGTCAGGCATGGCGTTACCGATGGTCTTCTCACCTATCCCTCAATGGAGCGACAGGGCTATGCAATCTTTTCAGCTTTACCGCTATTCACGCAGGATTTCGGCCATCTGGTCTACTCGGCTGAAAACCCCAATATCGATGTGATTGAATCGGCAACCAGCTTTGCTGACTTGTCCGGTCTGACGGTGATTGTCGAGAGGGGTTCCAAATGGGAGGAAGACAATATTCCCGGCTATCTGGCGCGTGTGCCGGGCCCACACCTGAATACGATGATGCACCTTCTGATGCTGCGAGAGGCCGGGGATTTTATGGTGCAGCCTGCTGAAGATGCACGATTCGCCGCTCGCCAACTTGGCTATTCGAACAAGCTGAAAGTTCGGAAGGTTGATTTTATCCCTAATTCCCAGATCCCTTTTCACATTGGCGTTTCGCGAGAACTGCCGTTCGCTAGGGAGGTGATCGATAGGGTTGATGCGATTATGCAGAGCCCGGAATTCCAGGCACAGCGGAAAGTTCTGATCGAAAGCTATCGATAGCGCCGAATTATGCGACTAGGCTATTAGTGGTGGCTAGAGTGGTTGAAAGGCATTCGCCATAGGGTTTGTTATAGGGAACGCGGGAGAAGAGGAAAGGGCTTATGATCGGCGATCGCAGCGTAAACGTGTTCTACGACGATGTGATGCTCGGGCACAACCCGGAGGTGGATTTGCCTTTTATGCCCAGCCGGGTGGAGAAGCGTGTCAGGTCGATTCTCGAGGGGCTGAATTTCAAGTGGAGTTATCCGGAACATCCGGGGCGGCTCTCTGCCATCAAGGCGTACCTGGACGAGCACCCGATAGATGGCGTTCAGTTCTGCAGTGGAGCGGCCGCAGCAACCTATGAACAGCTGGCACGCGTGCACACCACGTCTTATCTGGATCATATTTTTTCCATGGCGGGTAAACGCGCCTGGCTCGATAAGGACACCACGGCGGTGTCGCCGGATAGCGTCAGCGCTGCCACGGCGGCGTCTGGCAATGCCATTGCCGCTGTAACCAGTGTTGTGAAGGGGGAGTGCCAAAGCGCTTTCGCGCTGGTGCGGCCGCCGGGCCACCATGCGGAACCGGTACGCGCCCGTGGCTTCTGTCTGCTGAACAATGTTGCCATTGCGGCGGCCCATGCTCAGGCCAAACTGGGCTGTGAACGGATTTTGATCATCGACTGGGATGCCCACCATGGCAATGGCACCCAGGATATTTTCTGGGCTGATCCGGATGTGCTTTTCTTCGATACCCATTGTGCGGCGCCGTTCTATCCTGGCTCTGGTCATCTTGAGGATGTGGGCGAGGGGTTGGGTGAGGGCTACACCATCAACGTTCCGCTGCCGGAGTCCGCGGGTGACGTTGCCTTCGAGAAGGTCTTTCGAGAGATCTTGATCCCGGCGGCTGATTACTTCGAGCCAGACCTTGTACTGGTTTCTGCCGGGTTTGATCCCCACCGTAATGATATGGCGCTGAACCTGACCTACGATGGGTTCAGGGCGATCACCCGTATTGTTCAGGATATTGCAGACAAACATTGTGACGGTCGGCTAGCCATGGTTCTGGAAGGCGGCTACAACCTGACTTCGCTCTCTAAAGGCGTTCATGCGGTGCTGGAGACCTTGGCGGGCGGCGATGCTCCCGAAATACGGGAAGTGGGTGTAAGAGAGGCGGAGCAAGCGGCGGAGTTTCATCGCTCGGCGTTTCAGGATCTTGAAGAGTAGTTGTTGTGGAGGGCCCGGCGTGTCGCGCCGTTAACAGCCCGCCAGAGCTTGGGCTTGCCAGAGTTGGTTCAGGTATGGGCGAGCGCCCTTACGCAGCGGTTAAACATCTCCGCCGAGAAAAAGCGGTGTTCGCCGGATTGCTGCGCCACGAACAGCTGGCCACCGGATTCGCGGATTCCCCCCTCGATCATCAGGTTATCGCTCATCTCGAAATCCTCAATGGTGTGGCCCAGTTCGTCCTGGCAGGTTGCACCCGCCCGTTGCTGATACAGCCGGCTGTCCAGGGTGAACCCGAAGGCGGGCTTGCCCTGGCCGATCATGTAACCCACCTCGAACACAGTACCCGGATCGGCGCTAATGCCGCGAAACGGTGTGAGGTTGGCAATGATGGCGTCGCAGCTGTCCATCAGTTCGCGGTTGGCCTGGTATATCCGGTGGCCACGCTCGTGTTTTGCCTCCTCATCCGAAAACTCGAGCGCTGTGTCCAGCGGGTCGGCGCCTTCGAATCCGGCGTTCCGGAGCAGGCGTTTTTTCTCGGCGACGATGGCCTGGTGTTCTTCCGCCGGGAAGAAGACTTCCGGGCCTGCGAGGTAGATGCGTTTTGTTTTTTGCATGTGAGTATTGTCTGTCAATTCGGCGTTGACTATTGGATACGAGCCGACCGATCGCTGGATAGGTGTGTTGGTAAGTTTAGTTCAATCCAGTCTTCTCGAGTCCCTTTGAATGTCATTCCTAAAGGCGATTGCTCAACTTTGAACATTGCGATGAACGGGCCATCTGGCAATCGATACCAGAAATCTCTGGGCACGCAGATTTGGAAATACATTCGGTCCAGTTGATCGTTCTCAAGTTGATAGCTGCACGAGTGGCGACCACCGCCACGGTATTTTGTGACTTGGTATGCTACCGTTAAGGTCTCGCTACTCAGCATCGTCCAGATGCGCGGGATCGTGTAACCGAAGGATAAGTGGCACATCATCCAGAGCAACAAGGGGCAACCTATGAAGGTGAGGCACTTTTTGCTAAGGCCAAACGAATGCCATTGGGGATCCGGAGTGATCTTTCCTGTATGAAGCAGGTACCCCGCCCAGAGCGATACCAAGAAGGTGATAAATGCCGATAGGTACAGCGCAATCTTGGCAACCTCTAAATCGGGACAGAAATTTTTAGGGCCGAAGATCTGAGGTACCGAGAGGATGACCATTGGCAGCAGAATGGCGCACAGGACTTTTTGGTGCCGATTCATGCTGGATTTAGGGCCAGTTCTTTTCATACATAATCCCTTACAGTCAGGCCGCGTAGTCCTTACGCAAGCGGGGCTATCGTACCAAATGCTTGTGTGTAGCACAGCATACCTTTGGCGGAGAGAACTAACCGCCAAAACATAAAATGCTCAAGGAGGAGCAAAGTGCTTATCAAATATTTCCTGGGCCACAAAAAGGCGCTCACCCTATGTGGCGGGTGCCTGGTGATTGCTCTGACGCTGTACCCGATGTTCTATCGCACCTGGGCTTTCGGTTCCGATGCCTGGGGGCTGACAGTCATAGCGCTTCTTGACCCCGACGAAGTGCCCTGGAGCCCTTCGGATTTCAATAGTCTGGCGATCCGGCCTGCGGTGGCCTACTGGCTTCTCACCAATTTCGACTGGCCCTATGAACGCTGCGGTAAAGCGATGACGGCGATGGGTGGCTGTTCGCAACCTTTGGTCAATTTCGTAGGCACCTCGTTGGATAGGCACGATGCTGATTCCATCATGACGCGCCGTGGCTATGCGTTACTTCGACACTTTGCCGCAAGGGGAGAGCCGTTAAACGGCTACCACAACGGGCTTGCTCCGGTGCATGAGGCCGTCCTTTACGCCGATGTGGGTTATCTTCGCGCCCTTCTGGAGTTGGGGGTGGATCCAAGCCTGCCGATTGATAGTCCGGGGAAGGACTATCATGGCTTTAACGCTTTTGAGTTTGCGGTGTTTTTGGAATCCCGGAACCAGGAAGTTTATCAGACTATCCGGGCAGAGCTTGATGCTCTATAGGCGGGCTCGATCGTCCTCAACCGCTTCCGTTGTTTTAGGGTTGTTTCGCGAGGGCTAAACTTATACTTACCACTCGAATTTCTCATCCAGGAGTTGCTTTATGGGTTTAGCCATCGCACTGCATGTCCTATCTGCCGTAATCTGGGTTGGCGGTATGTTTTTCGCCTACATGGCTATGCGCCCTGCGGTGGTTGAGGTGATTGATGCCTCCCAGCGAGGCGGGCTCTGGTGTGCCACGTTGTCCCGGTTTTTCCGGTGGGTATGGGCGGCGGTGATTCTATTGTTGGTCACCGGGTACTGGATGATTTTGAGTGTGTTCGGCGGCATGGCCGGTGCCGGTTGGCATATCCACGTGATGCAGGCGCTGGGTATTGTGATGATCCTGATCTACGCCCATGTTTACTTTGCCCCCTTCCGGCGGCTGAAACAGGCAGTGGCCAATCAGGACCCTCAGGAGGGCGGGCGCCAGGTGGGGCAGATTCGCAAGCTGGTTGGGACTAACCTGATTCTTGGGCTGATTGTGGTGACGATTGGGGCTGGCGGGCGGTATTTGTGAGCGCGTTGAATCAGAAAGGAATGCTCACTGCCTGGAATGACGCCAAGGGTTTTGGTTTTATCTCGCCGGAGGGTGGCGGTGAGCGTGTGTTTGCTCACATCAGCAGTTATGCAGGCCGGGGCCGGCCGGTTGCTAATCGCAAGGTGACATTCAGCACCACGAAAGATGACCAGGGCCGTTTGAGGGCTGGTCGGTTCCAATATGTTGGGGCAGCAAAGGTGGGTGCCAGCATTGCGCAGGGAGTCTGGGTGGCGGCCGCTGTTGTACTGGCGTTTTTCAGTGTGCTCGCTGGCCTGTTCTATCAAGGTTATCTGCCGGTCTCGATCCCCGCCGCCTACGTCGGGGCGAGTCTGGTTCTGTTTGTCATGTACTGGATTGACAAAAAGGCTGCCCAGCGAGGAGCCCAGCGTACCGCTGAGAAAACGCTGCACCTCTTTGAGCTCTGCTGCGGTTGGCCCGGTGCACTCATGGCGCAGCAGGTTTTCCGCCACAAAACGCGGAAAGGCAGTTATCAGTTTGTGTTCTGGTTGGCGGTGTTGGCCAATCTGGGCGCGTTGGGCTGGTTGCTTGTGGCTCCGGAGGCGATGGGGTTGCGGCAGCAATTGGGCTTTGATTTGTCCAGGTCTTTGCGGCCGCTAATCTGGTAGGTGGGCGTTACGCTAAACAATCTCCCTTTTGCTATGGTGAAGATATCAAGAAGCCAAAAAAGGAACTTTGTTATGTGGTTTCGCAGGACGATGTTACCGCTTTGCGTGTTCTTTATGTCCCCTTTGCCACCAGCCTCTGCTGAAGTTTATAAATGGGTAGATGATGCTGGCAACGTTCACTTTGGAGACCGCATTCCGGAACAACACAAGCAGTCAGGAGAGTCTGTCGACCTTTCAGTTCGCATACCTTCTGCTGAAGAACAGCGCCAGGCTGAAGCTCGTGCTGAGTCGTTGCAACGCGTAGCAGGAGAGTTGGGTGAGCAGCGACGGGAAAAAGAGCGCTTGGAGGAGTCAGAACAAGTACCGGCGCAGCAGAATGTGTCTACCCTGCCGGAGGAGGTGAAGCCGGGTCAGGGGCGCCTGACCCGTGAGCAGCGTATGGCCAATTATGAAGCGGAGATGCAGCGGTATAGGGAAAGTATGGCGTGTTTCGGCAAGTACCAGATCAAGGGCGGTGGTACCAGGGGGTATGCCTTTGAGGAATGCGAGTCCGTTAAGAAGCCGCGCTATCCCGATGTACGTTAGTTCTGGACCACACCCTGGTCAGTCCATACCAGGTAGGTCAGCGTTTGGTGCGAGGAACCTGATGCTGAAGCTGTGATTGCCGCTTTAAGACCTGTAGTAACCCCTTAATACCCGCCCCGACACCACCGCTGCTAATGTTTCCTGACCTGGCAATACAAACACAAGGAGACAGCCATGAGCGGGAAGAAGATTCTGATGATTACCGGTGATTTCACCGAAGACTACGAAACTATGGTGCCGTTCCAGGCACTGCAGGCCGTTGGCCATACGGTTCATGCCGTCTGCCCGGACAAGAAAGCGGGCGATACGGTCGCCACGGCGATACATGATTTCGAGGGTGACCAGACCTACACTGAAAAGCCCGGCCACCGGTTCGCCTTGAATGCGGATTTTGACGGACTGAATCCGGCAGATTACGACGCGCTGGTGGTGCCCGGCGGCCGTGCTCCGGAGTACCTGCGGCTTAACCAGGATGTGCAGAAGCTGGTTCGCCATTTCTTTGAAGCCAACAAGCCGGTGGCGGCGATCTGCCACGGTGCTCAGTTGCTGGCCGCAGCAGGGGTTCTGGAGGGCCGTAAATGCTCTGCCTATCCGGCCTGCCAACCGGAGGTTGAGCTCGCAGGCGGCACCTTCGCCAGTATCGAGGTTGATCAGGCGGTCACCGATGCTAATCTGGTAACAGCACCTGCGTGGCCTGCCCATCCGGCCTGGCTCGCGCAGTTCTTCAAGTTGCTGGATCAGTAACGCAGCAGGGGCCAGGGCGCTGGCCCCTCAGTACCCTCAAGCGCCATCAACCACATTCGGGGAGGCCGTTATGTGCAAGCTCTTTATTAACGCCGATTCGGAGCTTTGGGGTAGCCGCACCCACTCCCTGCGAATTGACGGTATGGTCACCAGTGTGCGGATGGAAAACGCCTTTTGGCAGGTGCTGTCGGAGCTGGCTGAGCGCGATGGTATGAATCTGCCGCAGATGATCACCCGGCTTTATCATGAGTCCATTGATGCGGGCCATGATCTGGGCAATTTCACATCCTTCCTGCGGGTTTGTGCGTTGCGGTATCTGGAATTGCAGCTGAGTGGTGACGTGCCGAGGGATACCCGGGTGCCGATTGCTTCACTAGATGCAGATCGTATTCTCGCTGGTAAACGCGGTAAATCGGCAACACCGAAAGTCGTGAGTAAGGCAAGCCACTAGGCGCGCGACAACCCATATTCGCGGATACAGCCCCTGATCCTCAGTCTGTCGGTTTTATACTGGTCGCATGCACTGGAACAAACACCAGCATCTCGTTGTTTGCCGGCATTGCATAATCTTCCCGCAGTACCAACCCCACCGCCTTGGCCAGCGCAGACAGATCCTCGATATCGCGGATGCCCATGTGTTGCGCCTGAGATCTGAGTGACTGGTCAAACGCCCGATTGCTTTCACTGGTGAACTCGCCCTGGTGCCTGAACGGCCCATACAGGCAAAACGCGCCGTCATCAGGCAGGCTTGCGCCGATGCCCTGGAACATTTGTTCCACTTCTGTCCAGGCCATGATGTGGGCGGTGTTGGCGGAGAACGCCCATCGGAATTCCCGTGTGGGCCATGGGCTGTTGGCCACGTCCAGCTTTCGCATGGGGAGAATATTTGGCAACGCAGCCTGTTCCAGCCGGGAAACAGCCAGGTGCGCGGCCGTGGGGTGGTCCGTTGGCTGCCACTGTATGTGGGGCAGGGCTGCTGCGAAATGCACGGCGTGCTGGCCGGTGCCGGTGCCTATTTCCAGCACGGTGCCCGGTGCATTGAAGACCTCGCGCAGTCTTTCCAGTATGGGGCCCTTGTTGTTTTCGCAGGCTTGGGAAAAGGGCAGGTGGTTGGTCATCAATGCGTTTCTCCTATTTCAGAACGGCTGGCCAGTTCGCATCGGCCTCGCGAATGAGTTGGTTGGTGTTCGCCAGCCAAGACGTCTGTACCGATTGGTTGTAGTTCAGAAACAACCGTCCGTCCCTTATGCTCCAGTGCTGTGGGTCGCCTTTGGCGAGGTAGCCCTGGCTGACAGCCCAGGCGCAATAGCCGCCGTATGCCGGTGCGAATTTTTCAGGGTTGGCGTTGAACTGTGCAAGATTTTCCGCATTGGCGAAACGCCAGGTCGCACCCTGGTACTCTGCAGTGTAACGGGGCGAGCCTTTGACCGGTTTGCCCTGTGTGAAATAGCCCACGGTGTCGTACCCTCCGGCGCCAGTATTGCTCAACAGGCCGGTGTAAACGGGCGGTTCAGCAGCCCAGGCCATGCTGGCCAGGAGCCAGAAGGTAGCAATCAGTGTGATGCGTTGGTTCATGTCAGGTCCTCCCTGGTAGTTAGGTGTACGATAAACCTGACAATCGAACCTCCGATTTGTTACGCAATAAATGCCTTGGTCAAAACGCCCAGGTGTTGCCTTAGGGTGTCTGAAAACTCCAGTTGGAACACGGTCAGCGGTTCTTTCTGCATGGCCTTGCGGGCCGGCTCCGGTGGGTGGCACATGTGCCAACTGCCGATCAGCGCCTGCTGGCATTGCATCAGGTACCGCAGGCAGGCGGCTTCTTCCTGGCCGGTAGCTGCCCCGATAATCGTGCTGATGCGGCGGGTTTGAGCCAGAAGGAAGAGTTTGAACTCCCGGGCTTCGTCTTCGCTCAGGCCGGTTTCCAGGGCAATGTGCAGGATTGCGGTCAGGCCGCAGAATACGGGATGAGCCAGAATGTGATCAACAAACCGCTCCGGGAAACCTGCCGGGCCGGAGGCTTCCACTTCTGACACCCAGTCCGACATGGCTCGGCGGTACACCGCAATGAACAGTAGCTCCTTGCTGCGGAAATAACGGTACAGGGCGGCTTTGGTGACCCCGGTTTCCCGGGCCACGTCTGCCAGCGTGACGCCATGGAACCGATGCTCCAGAAACAGGTCTTCCGCCGCATTGAGTATCTGTTGTTCCCGCAGCGCCTTATCCGACTCGGAACGGGCGCGCTGTTTACCACCGCATAGTCTGTACTTCAAAACCACCTCAAATCACTCGTTTGTTGGCCGCGTTCAGGCTTGTAGCCAGCCGGCCAGGCGCCGTGTTACGGCCCGGGGCGAGAGTTTACCAGACCATACCATCAGCAGGTTACGCAGCCCGGGAATCACGATGGCTTTTCGGCGCTGGGCAAGGGACTTCTTGACCACCGCTTCAGCGGACATGGTGCCGGCTTTAAACAGTTTGGTGTTGGTCATGTGGGCTTCCTGGGCAAATTCCGACTCTGTGGCACCCGGGCACAGCGTACTGACGGCAACGCCTGAGCCCTTTAGCTCCTCATGCAGTGCCTCGGAGAAGGAGAGTACGAAGGCCTTGGTGGCGTAGTAGATGGCCATATTGGGGCCGGCTTGGAACGCCGCCAGAGACGCTACGTTAATTACAAAGCTGCCTGGCTGCTTGCGCAGCGCCGGCAACAACTGCCAGGTGAGGGAGACGAGGGAGGTAACGTTCACCTGGATCATAGCCAGTTGCCGTTCAAGCTCGATGTCGGCAAAGGCACCACGATCGCCAAACCCGGCGTTGTTGATCAGGCCATTGAGGGCCCAGCCGCCATCGTTCAGTTGCTGGGCCAGTGCATCGGTGCCTGCTTGGTTTGCCAGATCGGCTTTCAGAACAATGGCGTCTATTCCGTGCTGTTGCTTCAACTCGGCAGCCAGCGTGTTAAGGCGCTCTTCCCGACGGGCTACCAGAATCAGGTTTTGTTTTTCGGATGCCAGTGCTCGGGCGAAACACTCACCAATTCCGGCGCTGGCGCCGGTGATAATCACGTATGACATGCTCTTCTCCATTTAAGTGAACTGTGGTTATTTAATATACGCCGGCGCTTTCGGCATGTAAATAACCTTTGGTTACTTATGTTTTGGGGCCAATCCGGGGAACCGAAGTCTTCCGTGCTGCTTTGCTGGGGAATCTGTCCTAGTCTGGTGACAGGGCATCCTCGTATTTGCTCAATAGGTTGATGTAAAACCTGAGTGATTGCTTTGACACTATCGCGACAGGAGGACTAATCATGCCTCAGCTTCGTTTCATCTTTCTGCTGAGTACTGCCGTGTTTGCTGTATTTCTGGCCACCTCGACAGCTCAGGCACATCACGGTTGGGCCTGGGCCACAGATGAGGAATTCGAAATCACTGGTGTTATCCAATCGGTGCGCCTCGGGAATCCCCATGGCGAGGTGACGATACGCGCGGATGGTGAGGATTGGGTGGTGGAAGTGGGTCAGCCCTGGCGTAATGAGCGGGTTGGACTGACCAGGGAAATGTTGAGCGAGGGGCGGGAGATTACCGTGCATGGTCACCGTTCGGCCCGGGAGGGTGAACGGTTAGTGAAGGCCGAGCGCGTTGTGATCGACGGTCAGGACTTCAATCTTTACCCTGGCCGTGCTTCCTGAGCCCGGGGATGATTGAACCGGCGTTGAGCCTCATCCAGGAGTTGGCTTTGGTCTCGGCCTTGCGTAATTCCACGTTCATGTACCCGTTGGTAAACGCCGGGCATATTCTCGGGGTTGCAATGCTGGTTGGCGGTATCGTGCCGCTGGATCTGCGTTTGCTGGGGCTTTGGCGCAGGTACCCCGTGACAATGTTCGTCGATGTACTTCGAATAACATCGGCGATGGGCCTGGTGTTGGCGATTGTTTGCGGGCTGCTGCTATTTGCCACGGCAGCCGCGGACTACGCGGGTTCGTGGCTGTTCCAGGCCAAGATCGCGCTGGTGGTGTTGGGCGTATCGAATGCTTTGATACTGGGTAAGGTATTGAAGCGCCGGGATGTGGAGAACCTGCCTCTGATGGCGAAAATGCCTTTTCCTGTGCGAGTGGGGGTGGCGTTGTCTTTGTTTGTATGGATTGGTGCGCTGACTCTTGGGAGGTTATTGGGGTATTTTTGAATCGATACTGAATAAATGCAGTAAAGAGGTTTAAGTCTTTTGCTCACACACCTTCGCCCCTACCAGCAGGAAGCTGTCGATGCCACGCTGAATCATTTCCGCAAATCGGACGAATCTGCCGTGATCGTGCTGCCTACCGGCGCCGGCAAAAGCCTGGTGATTGCCGAACTGGCCCGCCTTGCTCGCCGTAAGATTCTCGTACTCACGCACGTCAAAGAGCTGGTGGAGCAGAACCATTCCAAATACGAGGGGTATGGGTTAGCCGGTGGCATCTTCTCCGCCGGGCTGAAGCGCAAGGAGAGCCAGCATCAGGTCACCTTTGCCAGTGTGCAGTCGGTAGCTGCGAACCTGGATCAGTTCCGGGATGAGTACTCGTTGGTGATCATTGACGAGTGCCACCGGGTCAGCGGTGAGGAAACCAGCCAGTATCAACAAATCATTGAGTTACTAAAACAGCAGAACGACTCCCTCAAAGTACTTGGGCTGACCGCGACGCCCTATCGCCTGGCCATGGGCTGGATCTATCGCTATCACTACCGGGGTTTTGTTCGCAGTGAAGATGACAAGCCCTTTCAGCGCTGCATCTACGAGCTGCCGCTAAGCTACATGATCAACCGCGGCTATCTCACCCGGCCGGAGTTGGTGAATGCAGCGGTGGCGCAATACGATTTCTCGTCGCTGGCTCAGGACCGCTTTGGCGAATACGCCGAGAAAGACGTCAATCAGCTGCTGAGCAAACACAAGCGAGTGACCCGCGCCATCATTGAGCAGGTGGTGGAACTGGCCGCGGACCGCCAGGGCGTGATGGTTTTCGCTGCAACGGTAGAGCATGCGCGGGAGATCACCGGCTATCTGCCGGAGAGCCAAACCGCCCTGGTGACCGGCGCCACCGACCAGAAAGATCGGGACCTGCTGATTCAGCGCTTCAAGCAGCGGCAGCTAAAGTACCTGGTGAATGTGTCTGTGCTCACCACGGGTTTCGATGCGCCCCATGTGGACCTGATCGCCATTCTTCGCCCTACCCAGTCGGTGAGCCTGTATCAGCAGATGGTGGGCCGTGGTCTTCGCCTGGATGAGGGCAAAAAGGATTGCCTGGTGATTGATTACGCCGGCAACCAAGTGAACCTTCATCACCCGGAGGTTGGGGAGCCGAAACCGAATCCAGACAGTGAACCGGTGCAGGTGTTCTGCCCGGGCTGTGGGTTTGCAAACATCTTCTGGGGCAAAACCGACAGCGACGGCCGGGTAATTGAGCATTACGGGCGCCGTTGCCAAGGGCTGCTGGAGCCCGTGGAGGGGGAGAGCGCGCGTGCCTTGCAATGCGACTACCGTTTTCGCTTCAAGGAGTGCCCCCACTGTGGGGGCGAGAACGATATTGCAGCCCGCAACTGCGGGCACTGTCACAAAGCGATTATCGACCCGGACGATCAGCTAAGGGATGCCCTGAAACTCAAAGATGCCATGGTGATTCGTTGCGCCGGTATCACCCTGGGCCTTGGCGGAAGCAAGCTGAAGATGACCTACCACGGTGAGGATGGGGAGGAGCTTGGCGAGTCGTTTGATTTCAGCAAGCCAGCACAGCGCCACGTGTTTAACAAACTGTTCGGCCGCAGATTTGCTAACGGCCAGGCTCCGAAAACCTTCGGTAAGGCGGAGGAGGTACTAGAGTTGCAAGCTCTGTTGCCGGCACCGGATTTTGTGATTGCCCGTAAGCAGAAGCATTATTGGCAGGTCCAGGAGCGGATATTTGATTATCGGGGGCAGTATCGTAAGGCGAATGAGGTGTGATGCTTTAAAAGGGGCGCATGGTTGCCCACGAGTTCGGCGAAGTGGGTGCCAACCCTCCGATGGCCGGTCAGCTCTGCCATTTTCCAGGAATGCAGGTTCCTCTTCGGGCGTTAACGCAGAACCTGCAACCCTTGCAGGCCATGAAGCACCCGTGACGGCGCGATGCCAATCATATCCTGAAACATCCGGCTGAGGTGTGCAGAGTCGTGCAGGCCCGCGCTAAGGGCTGCCTCGGTGAGCGACTGGTCCTTCGCTACGTGGTAGAACACGGAACGCAGGCGCGACCAGCTTCGGTAACGCCGGAAACTGATGCCCACTTCCTCCCGGAAAAGATGGTTGAATCGCGATTCCGATAAGTGCACCTGGTTGGCCAGATTGGCGCGGTTGAAGGGTTGGTCTCCCGCTTCCCGCAAGTAGTCAAGGCTTCGGGCAATGCGGTTGTCCAGCTCGGCTCGGTGCCCAAGCGCCGACGCGGGGAGGAGTTGGGACATGTCAAAGGATTGCAGCCTTCGCTCCAGACTTCTCGGCCGCGCGGGAGAGGGGATTGGGTCGAACACCAGCGGGCGATCACTCAGCCACCCTGCTTTCAGGAGTCGGGTCTCCGGCGCATCCGGTTCCAGGTAGAGGGAGGCTATGTACTCACCTCCGCTATCCAGCCCGTGCTTCACATCGGCATTCACCAGGGCGCTGTGGCAGGTCTCACGGCGACCATCCGGGAAATGCAGCGTGATGGGGCCACTCAGGCCAATCAAGAGCACCGGCGCGGCATGTGCGTGCATTCTTGCCGGAGGGAGCTCACCCAGGAACAGAGCCCGGTCATGCGCCAGCCAGATGCGTTTTTCCTGTGTCATCGAATAGCCCAAACGTACAAGTTGTACCGGAGCTTGTCCGGCATACTTCAGCCTCACAACTATAACCAAGGAGTAAATGTATGTCTCTGGCCGAAAAGATCTGTCTTTCAGCGGCGTTCCTGTTCTTCATGGCGGGGCTTCTCACTGGCATCTGGAAATACCGGCACATGGCCCGAAGCGAGGACGCTTCGTCGCCGACCTATGTCGACATCGCTCACCGCAGTTCACTACTTTACAGCTTTGCGGCACTGCTGTTGGCTGCGTTCAGCGCCCGCAGTGTTTTTGCGGACTGGGTTAACGTTGTGGCGGCTGTCTCGGCCTTAGCGTTTTTCGCGTTTGCCATCGGCACCTATATCCTCCATGGCCTGCTTCAGGACACCGACAACCAACTGCGCCGCCCTCACCGCTTGGGGAAGCGACTTCTACCGCCCTGGATGACTGGGGTATTCATGGTGCTGCTGATACTTGGGGAAGTGGGGGGTAGCCTGGTTTTGGGACTAGGAGCGATGCTTGGCATCTGGCAGGGCTAGAGAGGCTTGTTTGCCATTCGTCACTGCAGCACCGCTGGAGTCGTTGCTGCAGGTTACAATGGGGCATTTGAAGCGCCGCGGAGCCCCTGATGTCCCTCAAGAAGACCCCAGATCTCTATGAAAAGTTGATTGTCCAGGCATGGGATGAGAACGGGAGGGCCTGGATTGATGCCGTTCGGGATCACGGAATCCGTGCGCCGGGCGTGGCGTCGCGTGACGCTTTGCTTGCCGCAATCAATGACCATGTTCAGCCGAACTCTCGGGTCCTGGATGTGGGATGCGGAGAGGGCTGGTTAGTGGATTTACTGACCGGGTCCGGTTTTCGTGCCGTCGGCGTGGATGCATCCCGCGAGCTAATCGAATACGCCCAAGAGCATCGCAAGGGGCATTATGTGGTTGGAGATCAGTCTGATCTCGCTAAGTTGGGGCTTGGAATATTTGACTTGGTCGTCTGTAACTTTTCACTGTTTGGCGACGAAACTGTGCGCCGATGCGTTATGTCTGTCCCTCAAATGCTGACCCCAGGCGGCGTGTTGATTATCCAGACACTGCACCCGATGATGTTCAGCGGAAACGAGGTGGCCAAGAGCGGTTGGCGGGAAGGTACCTGGGCCGACTTGCCCGGCGATTTCGGTGAACCGTCTCCTCTTTATGTTCGGACACTGGACGACTGGAGCCGGTTATTCAGTGAGGCGGGTTTAGGCGTTTCCCGGATGCTGGCACCAACTGCAGGAAATGCCGATCCCAAGAGCCTGATTTTTGTTGTTTCCCGATGCGAGAGGACGGGCCAGTAAACGTCGGCTGGCTTGGCAAGGAGTAACAGGGCAAGAATCGGATGGAAACGCCTGGCATTGTCCGTTGTAATAGCCCTGAGCTTGGCGAATATAGGGGAATGACATGCCGTTGCCAGTGGAGCAGGAGATGCGGGCTGCCTTGGAATCCGGGGATGATTGCCAGGAGGGGGATTCACGAATGACCCGACTGGTAAGAATCGCACATTATATTGAAACGCACGCAGACGAGCCTCTGACGCTGGCAGGCTTGGCGGCTATTGTTGGGCTTTCTCCCACGCGGTTACAAAGGCAATTCAAAGAAGCGTTTGGCGTTTCTCCCAAAGCCTATCAGGACGCGGTGCGGATGCGCTACTTCAAGCAATCCCTGAAAAATGGCGATAAGGTCACGGATGCGATCTTTGCCTCTGGGTTTGGTTCCGTCAGCCGGGTATATGGGGAAGCGCACCGCAATATTGGAATGCCGCCCAGGGCCTATCGGGCCGGGGGGGAGGGTGAGGTCATCGTCTACGCTTGTCGACCCACCTCTCTGGGCTTGATGGCCATGGCCGCAACGGATAGGGGCGTCTGTTTTGTCCAGTTTGGTGACAGTGAGTCCTCGTTGGTGAGTGGTCTGAAAACGGAATTCCCCAAGGCCGAAGTGAGGGCGTCACCGGCCCGGAATGCCCCGGAGCTTGATGCCTGGGTGGAGGCTTTGGATCAACACATCAGCCAAGGCGCCCCGAGGCCGGATCTGCCGCTGGATATGCGAGGGACGGCTTTTCAGATGAAGGTGTGGCAATTCCTGTTGAGCATCCGGGAAGGCGATGTGCTTAGCTATAGCGAATTGGCCGCGAAGATCGACAAGCCCAAAGCGGTGCGGGCCGTGGCCTCTGCCTGCGGCAAAAACCGGATAGGCGTACTGATTCCCTGTCACAGGGTGTTGCGGGGTGATGGCGGGCTTGGTGGGTATCGTTGGGGCTTGGAGAGAAAGCGAGCGTTGCTTGACGCAGAGCAGAAACAGCAGAGAGCTGACGACGGTTCTTAGGGAGGCTACGTTGGCGACCAGACTTCTCCATGTTGCATTACCCGAAACTCCGATTCGCTCAACCCTTGTCTCTCCAGCGCCAGCCGCAGTCGCCGTGGTGGCTCATCCATGGGCTCATCAGTGAGTACGAAGGTGCCCCAATGCATGGCGACGGATTGGCGGGCGCCAATGTCCTGATGAATCCTGACCGCCTCTTCCGGTGCCACGTGCACCGGGGCCATGAACCAGCGCGGGTCGTAAGCGCCGATCGGTAGCAGCGCCAGATCAATGGGTGAGAACAGCTCGCCGATATGCCTGAATATTCCGCCGTAGCCGGTGTCCCCGGCGAAATAGAGACGGAAATCGTCGATTTCCAGAAGCCAGCTACACCAGAGCGTGGTGTTGGTGTCCGTTGCGGTGCGGCCGCTGAAGTGCTGGGCTGGCAGGCAGAACACCTCCTGATCGTCGGCTATACGGTCAGACTGCCACCAGCCCAGTTCTACCAGGTTATGGATGCCGCGTTTTTCAAACCAGGGGCGCAAGCCCATGGGAATACAAAAGCGCAGGTGTGTCCCGAAGCGCCGGTGCAACTGGCGCACGGTTGCTTCGTCCAGGTGGTCGTAGTGATTGTGTGAGATCAATACCAGGTGGATAGGCGGCATGTCTGCCACGGTCAGGGCCGGCGGTGTGTGCCGCTTTGGCCCGATCAACTGGAAAGGGCTGGCACGGTCTGACAATACCGGGTCGGTCAGCACGTTCAGGCCCCGATGCTGGAACAGGAAAGACGAGTGCCCCAGCCAGACCAGTTGTGGCTTTTGGGGTGGCTTTGCCAGCAAATGGCCATCCGGGCGTAGCAGCGTGAAGCGTTTACCCTGCGGGAAGCGGCGGCCTGGCGCCAATTGCCAGCGCAGGAAATCCCCCAGGCCGTGGCGGGGCACCGGCTCCAGGTTTCGATACCTTCCCCCATTGCAATGGGGTTCTGCGGCAAGGGCAGCAAGGCGTTCACGGTTGATGGTCATGGGTTAGGCTCGCCGGTTGGAATCAGTTCAGCATTATATTTTTGTTTCAGATAGACTGGGAGCGCTGATTCTGGCACTTAAGCCAAGACTTGATATGGAAAACAATATGAGTAAGAAAGCTGTTAAAGCTACCTTAACATCTGCCGAAATTGAAGCGCAGACTGCAGCCTTTTTAAAGTCCGGCGGTCGTGTTGAGCAGGTGGGCAAAGGTAAAAGTGGGCAACTGACTTCCACCGGCACAAAGCAGATCAACCTGAAAAGCAATTGATGATCTCGGGGTAACCCGGTTACTCGGCATCCGGCTCCAAGAGCCGAGCCCCGGGGCCTCGCTCGCCCAATTCATCCCAGGGGTTCCTTAGCCGGCAGGCGTCGATAGACAGGCAGCCGCAGCCAATGCAGTCGCTGAGTTGGTCCCTCAGCCCGGTGAGCATGTCTATGCGGCGGTCCAGGTCTGCCCGCCAGAGCTCTGAAAGGTGTTTCCAGTCGTCAGCGGTAACCGTGCGATCCGTTGGCAGTGCGGCCAGGGCATCGCCGATCTTGGCCAATGGAATACCAAGCCGCTGCGCCACCTTGATCACGGCGATTCGCCGTAACACATCTCTCTGGAAGCGCCGCTGGTTGCCCGCGTTGCGCCAGCTCTTGATGAGCCCCTTTTGTTCATAAAAGTGGATGGCCGATACCGCCACGCCGCTGCGTCTGGCAACTTCCCCAACACTGAGCGTGGCTCGTAGCTCCTGGTTGTTTTCTGTCTTCATGATTGCCTCTGAGGTGCTTGGTCTGGCTATTCTCCCGATAGCCATTTTCCATGATTCTGTTCGTTGACCTCAACTTAACTTTAGGTATTAGGCTGGCGGTGCAGTGACTAACTGTTCAATCAGTGACTATTCAGGAGGATGTCATGAAACAGATTTTTCCAGACCTTTGGCAAACTGACGTAGAGAATCCATTCCCCGGACTTACCACCCACGCCTATCTGCTGACGAGAGAAGAGGGCAACGTGCTCTTCTATAACACCGGTCACGAGTATGAAATTGATGCCATGGCCACCCTAGGTGGCGTTGATTGGCAATTGTTGAGTCATCAGGATGAATTGGGTAAGTCGCTCTTGCGGGTGCGTGAACGCTACGGAGCCAAGCTGGGCGGGCATGCACTTGAGCGGGAATCCTTCGCGGAGATCCTGGAGCCGGATGTTCTGTTCACTGGAAGACAGACTCTGGCTGGCAACATCGAGGTGATTTCAACCCCTGGCCACACACCTGGCAGTACTTGTTTTCAGGTGAGATCGGCGACTGGTAAGACCTACCTTTTCACGGGCGACACGGTTTATCGAAACCGAAAAGAGCAATGGAGCAATGGCTTCATAAAGGGTTGGAGTGACTGTGACACTCTGGTGGCCAGCTTGCGGATGTTGCGTGAGTTGCAGCCAGATGTGGTTATTTCCAGTGCATTTGCCGACAAGGACGGTTACCAGGAAATGTCGCCAAACGATTGGGCACGCCACGTGGATAGCGCACTGCAGCCTTTGCTTACGGCTGGGTAAGTCGGGTTATGGGTCGCACTGCTATACTCGATGAACAGTTGAGGTCGTTAGTGGGGCAAGCGAAATGGATGGAGGAAGTGGCGAGCCGAAGGCCGATTCGAGCCGGAGGACGAATCCGGCGGCCTTCTTTCGCGGATTCCTGCGGGAACCGGGCCAGGTGGGCTCTGTTATCCCCAGTTCAAGATTTCTGGAGCAGCGAATCGTTGAGGCGTCTGGTCTATCTGTCGCCCGACAGGTCGTAGAGCTGGGCCCCGGTACGGGCGGCACCACGCGCGCGTTTCTTCGTCACCTGGGGCGAGACGCGCGGCTTCTCTCAATTGAGCTGAGCCCTTTCTTCCATAAGTTGCTTGGCGACATCGTTGACCCCCGCTTTTGCAACCACCTGGGCAGCGCCGAGGATCTCACCGAGATCCTGGCTGTTTACGATATGCAACAGCCAGATGTGATCATCTCTGGGATTCCCTTCTCAAAGATGCCGGCGGCTGTGGCTCATCGTGTCGTGCAGGCAGTGAATGACAACCTGGTAGAGGGCGGGCGGTTTATCGCCTACCAGTTCCGCCGAGATGTCGCCCGCTTTACCGATCCGGTCATGGGGGCCCATACCAGCTGTACGCTGGAACTGCTGAACATTCCGCCCATGCGGGTATACAGCTGGATTAAAGGTGGGGGTGGTTGAGTTTTTCATAACCGGGAAAGTTAACCTACTATTAGGGAGTGGTTCACTCACTGAAGGAATAGGTTATGAACACCATGATCAGGACACAGCGTGTCACGTTTGGTTTGATCCTTGCCGCTTCGATGGTCGCCGGTGCCCATGGAGCAACGCCTGCGCCTGAGGGGGCGGCGGTGTATTTTGTGACACCGCTCGACGGGCAAACCGTGAGCTCTCCGGTGACGGTAAGGTTTGGCCTGGAGGGCTTGGGCGTTGCGCCGGCGGGCGTGGAGCGTGAGAAAACCGGGCACCACCATTTGCTGGTTGATGTGGACGACCTGCCCCCGATGGACAAACCGATCCCTGCGGATGAACGGCATATTCATTTTGGGGGAGGCCAAACCCAGACCACGCTGGAGTTAGAGCCGGGCGAACACACACTCCAGCTGTTGGTTGGTGATCACCTGCATATTCCCCATGAGCCGCCGGTGATGTCTGAGAAAATCACCATCACGGTGGAGTAGTGGGCGCAAACCTAGTCGCTCAGATGCAGGCCCATATCCCAGAAGTCGATTTCTAGCCGGGTGGCATCCCGGAAGATGTGGGATAGCTGTTCAAATCGGCTCGGGGTTACGTCCGCCAGCCGTTCATCCAGCCAGCGGATTTCCGCCTGCATGGCTCCCTGGAATTCGTCGCTTTCGTACATGGCGATCCAGGCATCGTAGGGGTTGCCCTCGCCCCGCAGGGTTTCTGAGCGCCGGTTCAGCCAGTTGGCGATCTCGCCGTAGCCGACCATGCAGGGTGACAGGGCCACGTGCAGGTCCAGCAGGTCGCCGCGATTGCCTGTATCCAGCACGTAGCGGGTGTAGGCGAGGGTGGCGCGGGCTTCGGGCAGGTTGTTCAGTTCCTGCTCTGAGATTCCCCACTCTTTGCAATAACTGATGTGTAACCCCAGCTCGGTATCCAGAATGGCCAGCAGCCCGTCTTTGGCTTGCAACAGGTCAGCCAGGGTCGGGCTTTTGTAGGCCGCCAGGGCATAGGCCCGGGCAAACTGGATCAGGAACAGGTAGTCCTGTTTCAGGTAATGCTGGAAGGCTTCCGGCGCGAGTGAACCGTTGCCCAGCTGTTGCACAAAACTGTGTTCGATGTAATCCCGCCACTCGGTGGGAAAAGCGTTTTTGAGATCTTCGAACTGGTACGGCATTGAAACTCCATGGCGGTGGTTGTCGAGTTGGTTTTGAGGGCCTGGGGCTGGTTCTTTGATATTATGCCCACACTCTTTTTCCTTCAAACAGGAGCCCAACCATGGCACAAGCATCTCTCAAGGAACAGCTCGGCAATGCGGTGAAAGACGCAATGCGCAGCAAAGACAAGGACCGGCTGGTTACTCTGCGTATGGCCCAGTCTGCCATCAAGCAGATTGAAATTGATGAGCGCCGCGAGCTGAGTGACGATGATGTGCTGAAGGTGTTGGACAAGATGCTGAAACAGCGCCGGGATGCCGCCAGCCAGTACGATGACGCCGGCCGGGGCGAGCTGGCGGACAAGGAACGGGCGGAAATGGCGATTATTGAGGAGTTCATGCCGGCGGCACTATCTGAGGAAGAGCTGGACGGTTTGATTGCTGAGGCGATCAGCTCAACCGCTGCAAAGGGTATGCAGGATATGGGGAATGTGATGAACGAGCTGCGCCCGAAAGTGACGGGCCGGGTGGATATGGGGCAGTTGAGCAAGAAGGTGCGGGCTGCACTGGCGGGCTGAGCACCAGCCCTGGTTTGTTAAGGCGAGGGCCGTTGGCCCTCGCCGCTATCCTCAGGCGAAGTCGTACTCGCCGCCTTTCTCAAGGGCCCTCTGGTAAGCCGGCCGGGCGTGTACTCGCGCCACCCAGGCAGAAATGTGCGGGCGGCTTGCACCCACAATACCCCGTGCCACCGAGGCCTCCAGCGGGAAGCTCATCTGGATATCGGCTGCGCTCAGTTCGTCCCCCAGAAACCAGGTATTCTTCGCCAGGTGGGCTTCGACAAAGTCCAGATGGGTTTTGATCATAGGGCCAATGAATATCTGGTTCGTTTTGTCGGCGATGCCTTTCGCCACCGGCCGGATGAAAAACGGCATCGGGCTGGTTTTCACTTTTTCAAATACCAGGCGCATGACCAGCGGCGGCATCAGTGAACCCTCGGCGTAATGCATCCAGTAGGTGTAATCCAGCCATTGCTGGCCGCCGTTTTCGGGCAGCATGCTGTCTTTGCCGTAAGTGTGGGCCAGGTATTCAATGATGGCGCCGGATTCTGCCACCACCAGATCACCATCGGTAATCACCGGTGATTTCCCCAGCGGGTGTACCTGTTTCAGGCTGGCGGGGGCCAGCATGGTTTCAGCGTCGCGCTCGTAACGCTGGATTTCATAGGGTACGCCCAGTTCTTCGAGCATCCAGAGAACCCGTTGTGAGCGGGAGTTGTTGAGGTGGTGGACTGTAATCATGCGGAAGCTCCGTTCCCGTTAAAAAGAGTGTTCGGGTAGTAGAATAGTGTGCCAGCGGCCTTTTGGTTCACCTTTGATGTAATTCATTTTTAATGATGCTTCTGAATAAACCGCTTTTGTGGCTTGAATTGCGTTCAGCGGGCACTCAACTATAAAAGATACATACGCTGAACAGCGAAGCAGGAGGTCTACATGCACGTGTTTATAGCAGGCGCCAACGGGCAGATCGGGCAACATCTGTTGCAGGAGATGGCAAACAGCGATCACGAGGCCCGTGCGTTGGTCCGTCACCCGGATCAGGGGCCGGAATTGCAGAAGCTGGGTGCCACCGAAACCGTATTGGGTGACTTGGAACACGATTGTAGCGAGGCCATGCGCGGCTGCGATGCCGTCATCTTTACCGCGGGCTCCGGCCCTCATACCGGCCCGGATAAAACCATTGATGTGGATCAGGACGGTGCTATCCGCCTGGTAGACGCTGCCAGGGCCATGGGTATAAAGCGGTTCATCATGGTGAGCAGCATGCGCGCCGAGGAGCCCGAGAAAGGCCCCGAAAAACTTCAGCACTATCTACGGGCCAAGCGAAATGCCGATGAACACCTGAAGAACAGCGGCTTGAATTACACCATTGTGCGGCCGGGGCGGCTGACCAATGATGAAGGTACCGGCAAGGTGGCGGTGAGTGAACGGCTGGCGTCTTTCGCGGAGATTCCCCGGCAGGATGTGGCTCGGGTACTGCTGGCGGTGCTGGACTCGGATAATACCGACAACCGGGTGTTTGATGTGGTTTCAGGCGACACGCCGGTGGTTGATGCCCTGGCAAAGCTTTAATGCCTACCAGCTGAGCATCACCCGGCCGAAGACACTATCGCCGAGGCGAATATCCAGGTTACCCGCGTTCAGATCCTGGTATCGAACGCGGGTGTCGATACTGGCGCCTAGCCCCAGCAAAACCGCAGGCCAAGAATCATGGCCAAAGCCGAGCCGGTAGCTTAGTTCCGCCCGCCATTCCCGAAGATACAGCGCGCTTTCAACCTCGCGGGACTTGTCGAGTGTGGCCCAGCGGTCGCCCGCGCGCTCCATCCGAACGCCCCAGCTCTGGTCCGGGCTTTGCCACTGCGCCAGAACAGGCAGGTCCACCTGCCAGTGACCGTAAACCGTGGACTGCGCCCATCTCAACCGCGGCAGCCAGCGGAACGAACCGAAGCGATGATCGCCGCCAACACCCACGCTCAGGTCTGAGCCCTCGTGCCAGGCCCTGAACACAGCGAGGCGGCCATTGAGCACCTGGCGGTGGAAGTCCTGGTGTTTGAACATATTGGAGCTGCCGGCGACGCCCACCTCAGTCTCCAGGTGATAAAGGTTGTGTTGCCAATCGCCCCCGAATGTCAGCCGATGCAGGTGGCCGTTGTGGGCCGGAGTGCCCGTGCGAATGCGAAGCGGCTGGTAATCGTAGTCGAGGCTCACGGTGGAGGTTGCGCCCTGGTATCGCCAGCCCAGGCCCCGCTGGGAGCGGCTAATGTCTTTGGCGGTGGGCTCGTCATTGGGCCAGCTATATGGCTGCCAATGCCGATACTGCAGGTAGAGGGTGCCGGCAGCACTGGCCGGACCGGGCAACGCGATTGCGAATAACACTATGGCTGTCGCAATTACTTGCGCTGCTAGTGCATGATGTCTGGTTCGGGCACCGGATTCGCGGAATACCATAGGGCGTGCTATCGCTCGGGCTGTACACTAACCATAGCGGCTGTTCAGGCAGCGTGCTGTCTTTCCTGATAGGCTTCAGTATATGCATAGCCGCTTCGGGCGGTGAAACCGGTATTGGTTCCCTATAATGGAGTTTTCATGAGCGATAACCCCTTGGCCCAGATTCTTGAGATGGATGGCGAGGAACGGTATGACTACTTTCTGGATGCCGTTGCCGACGAGCGCGAAATCTGGATTCTGATCAATGCCGATAACCAGTTTCTGAAAATTGTTTCGGAAGAGGACGGTGTAGGGTATCTACCGGTTTGGCCGGGAACTGAGTTTGCGGCGGATTACGCCAAGGATTCCGGCGACCTCTCACCGAAGGCGGTTTCTCTGCCGGACTTCTTCAAGAAGTGGGTGCCAGGTTTAACCCGGGACGGCTTGGAAGTGGGTGTCTTCCCCGGTGGTGAGGGTGAGTTATGGATTACCCCTGCGGAAGAACTCAAGCGTGACCTGCAAGAGGTGATGTCCAGCTCATTCTAGTTCCGAATGGAAGGTGGCGGAGGCTTATGGCTGATAAAGAGCTACGTACCAAATCCGATAAACAGGCCATCGACCAGTTTATCCACCAGGTTCGCACGCTGCCCGCGAAGGGGGGTGGCGAGGGGCGCCTGATCTTCGCTCTGGATGCCACCGCCAGCCGGGAGGCAACCTGGGATCAGGCCTGCCATTTGCAGAGTGAGCTATTCATGGCTACCGAGGATTTGGGCGGCCTGGCCATTCAGCTGTGTTATTACCGTGGCTTTGGTGAGTTCAAGGCGACCAGGTTTGTGAATGAGACCGGCCAGCTGCTGAACCTTATGAACGGCGTGTCTTGCCTGGGTGGCCGCACCCAGATTAGCCGGGTGTTGGCCCATGCGGTGAAGGAAACCCGGGCAAAAGCAGTAAAAGCCGTGGTGTTTATCGGCGATTGTTGCGAGGAGCCTGTGGATGAGCTTTGCCACTCCGCGGGCGAACTGGGCCTGTTGCGAACGCCGGTGTTCATGTTCCACGAGGGGCACGATCCCCACGCCAAGGCGGTGTTCCAGCAGGTCAGCAAGTTGTCTGGTGGTGCCTACGTACCTTTCGATCGGAACAGCCCACAGGTACTGAAGGATCTTATGGCGGCTGTTGCGGTCTATGCTTCCGGGGGAGCGAAAGCCCTGGAGGATTTTTCCAGCCGTAGTTCTGCGGAAGTGAAACGCCTGACTCAGCAAATTCGCTAGCACTTGCTGAGTAGGCTGAGAGAACCCGGAGTATCTGAGTGCCACTAACGCTGTTGGTTATTGTGTTAACGGTTGTTGCGTGGGTCTGGCTGCGCAGCCAGCCGGCCAGTCAACGCAAACCGGCGATTATCAAACTGGCTTTGTTTGCGGGTACCGGTTTGATGCTGGTGATGGCAGTGACCGGCCGGCTGCATTTTCTGTTCGCGTTATTGGCGTTTCTTTACCCGCTGTTGCGCAGGGTGTTGCCGTCAATACTGACTGGGAACCTACCGGGCGGTGGCCAGGCGAAAACGGGTAATCAATCCCGGGTCGCCAGCGATATCCTGGAAATGAGCCTGGACCACGATTCCGGAACCATGAGCGGCAAGGTTCTGAAAGGCCCAATGGCCGGGCGAGCGTTGTCGGATCTGAGCGAGAGCGAATTTCTTGAGCTTCTGCAGTACTGTCGTATGGAAGACGAAGACTCTGCCCGCTTGCTGGAAACCTATCTGGACCGCCGGTTTGGTGATTCCTGGCGCGCGGATGATCAGGGCGATACCGCTGGCGGTGCCTCCGGCCAGCAGTCACGGGCGGGCGGCCCGCTTACCGAGGCCGAAGCGCTGGATATCCTTGGCCTGCAACCCGGCGCCAGCGAGGAAGAGATTGTTCAGGCCCATCGCCGGATGATGCAGAAAATGCATCCGGACCGTGGCGGTAGTAATTATCTGGCGGCACGTATCAATGAGGCGAAGGAGCGGCTCTTGAGTTGATGCGTGCACAGATGGTCTGCCAGTCTTCCTTACTGGATTTGCTGCTTTAACGGAGTGACTTCCGCTTCTGCCTATATATTCGACGCCACAAGCGTGCTAAAACGTCTCCGCCCAGCGGCTGCAGGCGTTGTACTGGCTTCTGGCTATCTTCCGTTCACCAGGATATCAGCATGTCAGACAAGTTCTTTTATAAAGGCCGGCAGGATGCTCGTCAGCATCACACCGATTACGGCGGGTTCAAGACCAAGGCCAGTCAGAAAAGCGGCAGCAAGAAATTTCCGCTAACGCTGGTGGTCACCAGTGAGGCACGCAAGCAAGAGATCGAAGCCCAGGTGGCCGAGGCCGGGCTACACGCCAACATTACGGTAGACGACCGCGAGGGTGCGGTTGAATCCATCGCCGAGCTGACGGTACTTGTGAACAAGGTTGCGACGGTCGTCACCACGAAAACGCCGTCTCGTAACGACCCGTGCAGTTGCGGTAGTGGCTTGAAGTTCAAAAAGTGCTGTGGCTGAAGGTGCGGCGAGCAAAGAGAGCAATATTATGATTATTTGTGGCGTTGAACTTACCGCGAGCGACGCAGTGCTGTGTTTGCTGAAACTGGATCGGGGGCTGATCAGCTTGCCGGAATGCAAGGTGCGCAAGCTATCGCTGGTTAAAAACCACACCCGCGAAGACCTGAAGCAGTTCCAGGCGGCGTTCGCGGAACTGATGGCAGAGCACGAGGTAACCCGTGTCGCGATCAAGGAGCGCATGCCCAAAGGCAAGTTTGCCGGCGGAGCCATCAGCTTCAAACTGGAGGCGACGATACAGCTGATTGCCGACCCGGATCTGGATGTCAGGTTGCTGCCTCCTGCTCTGATCAAATCTACGCTGGCCGCCAACCCGCTGCCCATTCATTTTGACGCGACCGGTTTGAAAGCCTTCCAGGAAACCGCCTTCACCGCAGCCTATGTTGGATTGATGGCGAAGTAATGGGGCGTTATCCGCAGAACGGCGTTTGGAGTGAGCATGGCGAAGCAACCCACTGAAGCCCAGCAGCGGGCTACGTTGAAGCGGCTGGATAGGTTCAGCCGTTTGATGGACAGCAGCATTGGCATTCCCTTTACCCGCTTCAAGTTTGGCGTCGAAGCCGTGATTGGGCTGGTGCCGGTGGTGGGAGACTTCGTAGGCTTGGTGTTGTCGAGTTATGTCCTGATCGAAGCGCATCGGGTTGGCGCAAGCAAATCCGTAAAGCGACGCATGCGGCGCAATATGATTATCGATTTTGTGGGTGGTTTGTTACCGGTGGTGGGGGATGCTTTCGATGCCATCTACAAAGCCAATACCCGTAACACCGCATTACTGAGAACGTACCTGGAGCAACAGTTGGCCGTTGAGCCAACACCACCGCCATTCCCCTGGAAGACGCTGATAGGGTTGTCGATTCTGCTCGCGCTGTTTACCGGCGGGTTGACGTTGATACTCTGAGACCTGTTTTGCGGCGATAATCGTCCGCGCTTGAGCTATCCTGATTAGTCTCAGGCCAGACACTGCATCGCATTTGATTCTGGCCAATGCCCTGATAATAACAACACCAGTGAAAGGGAACACCGCTATGGCTCACTACGACTTCATTATTGAAGGTGGCCGCTATTTCGATGGCACCGGCGCCCCGTCTTCCATCCGCAATCTGGCGATCAAGGATGGCCGAGTTGCCAGGGTCACTGATGAGGCCGTCGATCATGCTGAGGCGGATCGCGTGATTGATGCCTCGGGCAAATGGGTGACGCCGGGGTTTCTGGATACCCACACTCATTATGATGCCGAGCTTCTCGTAAGCCCCAGCTTGTCTGAATCCGTGCGCCATGGTGTAACCACCGTGCTGGTGGGCAGCTGTTCCCTGAGCATGATCTGCAGTGAGTATGAGGACGCTTCCGACATTTTCACCCGGGTGGAAACCGTGCCCCGGGAACGGGTGCTGCCGATTCTGAAGGAACACAAAACCTGGTCTACCCCCAAACAATGGGTGGAACATGTCAAACAGGTGCCGTTGGGGCCAAACGTGATCAGTTTTCTGGGGCACAGTGACCTGCGGGTAGGGGTGATGGGACTCAGCCGGGCCACTGACCTGGCGATTCAGCCCACCGAAGAAGAAATGCAAACCATGGAAAGGTTACTCAAAGAGGCCCTGGATGAAGGCTTCCTGGGGCTCTCCACCATGTGCCTGAAATGGGACAAGGTGGATGGCGACCGGGAATGGTCCAAGAGCCTGCCCAGCACCTACGCCAAATGGAAAGAGGTGGCGCGCCTGAACAAGCTGGTGCGCCAGTATAACCGGGTGCATCAGGGCGCTCCGAATGCCGCCACGCCGCTACAGATTCTGCAGTACGTGCGCGAATGCCTGGGCTGGTTGCGCCGTCCCCTGAAGACCACACTGATCAGTCAAATGGATCTTAAAGGCAGTGCCTACCTCACCAACCTGACCCGGCTAACCTCTGTGTTTACCAATGCGTTACGGGGGGATTTCCGCTGGCAGGTGCTGCCCACGCCGTTCACGGTGTATGCAGACGGCATCGATGTGGTGTTTTTTGAGGAATTCGGTGCCGGCGAAATGGCCCTGGACCTGAAAGACGCGGTTGAGCGCAACCAGCTCCTGAAAGACGAAGCGTACCGGCGTAAGTTCCGTAAGTTCTATGGCGAAAAACTAAGCCCGAGGGTGTGGCAGCGAGACTTTGGTGACGCCATGATCATCGACTGCCCGGACCAATCCCTGATCGGCAAGAACTTCGAGGAAGTGGCCAAAGCCCGGGGTGTGCACGTGGTGGACCTGTTCCTGGACCTGGTCGTGGAGTTCGGTAAGAAAATTCGCTGGTACACCACCGTGGGTAACCATCGGAAACAGGTGCTCAAGCGGATCGTCAAAGACCCCCGCTCGCTCATTACCTTCAGCGACGCCGGCGCTCATATCCGCAATATGGCGTTCTACAACCTGCCGCTGCGCATGCTGAAGCTGGTGCACGAATCCATTGAGGAAGGCGACCCGATCATGACCATGGAGCAGGCCGTTCATCGCCTGACCGGAGACCAGGCCGACTGGTTTGGCATCGAGGCCGGGAAAATCCGGGAGGGAGACAGGGCCGACGTGGTGGTGCTGGACCCGTCAGGATTTAACCAGAACTTGGAGCAGGTGCACTGGGGTGACATGGAGAATTTCGACCTTCAACGACTGGTTAACCGTAATCCCGGTATCGTGAAAACTGTGATTATCAACGGCAAGCTGGCGGTGGATGACGAACAGCTGGCTCCCGCGTTAGGGCGGGAGATGGGTTATGGACGGTTTATTGCTGCTTGTTGAGCTTAACGCGGCCTTTCCAGATGGTAACCGCCAAAGCCTGTCGTGTCGGCTAACATGTACGGCCTGTTTGTTCGTGTTCAGCCAATGGCGGTGGGTAGGTTCTGGTTATGGCCAAGAGGTCTTTTGTTCGCAAATCGTTGCGTCTGGTGGCGATGGCGCTCGGTGTCGTTATCGCACTGCTGTTGCTGGCTATTCTGCTGTTCCGCTTTGTGAACCCTCCCACGTCGGCGTTTATGCTGGCGTATCAACTCGATAACCCGCCCCGGCCGTTACGGCATGAGTGGGTGCCGCTGTCGGATATTTCTCCGTGGATGCCGCTGGCGGTGGTGGCCAGTGAAGATCAACGGTTCCCCCATCATCGTGGCGTGGATGTGGATGCTATCCGCAAGGCTGTGTCGGAGTACAAGGCGGGGGAGGGGCTGCGGGGCGCCAGCACAATCACCCAGCAAACCGCCAAGAATCTGTTTCTGTGGAACGGGCGCAGCTTTGCTCGCAAGGCCATTGAGGCGGGCCTGGCCGTGACCATCGATGGCCTCTGGCCCAAGCAGCGAGTGCTTGAGGTGTATCTGAATATCGCGGAATTCGGCCCGGGTATCTACGGTGTGGAGGCGGCCAGCCAGGCCTACTTCGGCAAGCCGGCACGTTATCTTTCCCAGGCCCAGGCTGCACGCCTGGCCGCTGTTTTACCAAACCCGAAGGTTCTGAGCGTGAACTCTCCGTCGGCCTATGTGCAGGAAAGGGTCGACTGGATTCAACGGCAAATGGCCCAGCTTTCCGGGCTGCGGTATCTTGAGGGGCTGTAATAGCCGGCTGCATCGCAGTCGGCTAATCAGTCCCTGCAATTTTTACCGGTCCAGGTACTGTGACAGGTGGAGTGCAAAGCTACCGTTGCTCTCTGCACTGTAGCCGGCGTAAAGCTTGTTACCATCAATGGCAACGCTGCCGGTGGTAATCTGTACGTTGCGATCTACTTTTGATTCCGCCACGCGGCTGCCGTCGCTTTCGTACTTGGCGTTGAAACCACCGCCAACCACAAACAGGTCAGACCCTTTCAAGGCGGCATCTTTAATGATCCCGTTGCGTGATGTTTTATTCCAGACGGTCCTGCCGGCGCTGTCGAGTTTGACGATGCGGTGGCCATCAGCGTTGGAGGCCGTCAGCAGCAAGTCGCCGCGATAGTCCTCAAACACCAGGGCTGGCCCGGGCAAGCCGTAACTCTTGTAAGCCGCGCCGAAGGTTCTGGTCCACAGCTTGTCGCCCGCCGGCGTGTAGCGGGAGATGCGGGCGCCGCCGTTGTCTGCCAGCAGGTTGGTGGCCACAACGTCGCCATTCATGGTGAAGATGACTTCGCCGGCCGGGTACTCACCGGTTACACCGGTTTGCTGCCAAAGTTGCTCTCCGTTTGCGTTGAACAGGCTGACAGCCTGGCCGCTGGCAATGACGAAATGACCGTTGGCACTGGCGGTTACCGAGTGCGCGGTATGCCCCGGATGCTCAATGTGCAGCAGAGGCGTGCCCTCCAGATTGAATACCCGGGTGTTGGGCCCGGTTACGTAAAGCATGTCGTTGCTGAGACTCAACGCGCGCATTTCGCTGTTGTCACTGAGCTTATAGCGCCAGCGTTCGTTGCCATTGGCATCAGCGCTGATCAGCCAGGCACCGGCAGACGACGTATTTTCATCGAGAACCTTGAACTGATTGGCCAGGATGTACACGTTGTCCTGGCCATCAATAACCATGGCAAGGGCGCTGTCGTCACTGCGGTAGTCCCCGGTGGCCAGATCGAAATCGACCGCCCAGAGCCGTTGGCCGTTATCGGAGTAACGGACAAGCAGAATATCCTGCACTCGATTGGCCAGACCGGTGCGAATGGTCGTACCTGCGACCATGACATCACCGTAGCTGTTGACCGAAAGATCTTCCAGCCAGGTCAGGCGATCGGGTTCCACGTTGGCTTTGTGGTTATACAGTGCGGTCCACTCGGGCTTGATGGTTGCGGTACAGGCGGCGATCAGAACCAGGGAGAACAGAAGGGTAAGGGTTTTCTTTCTTGCAATAGTGCGCATAGAACAACACTCCGTTGTATCAATAGATGTCCATGGGTTACTGCGCTCACGGAAGCGATGTTGTTCTTGGGTTGGCTTGGTAAGCAGGCGTGAAAAGTTTATGGAAGGGAATTAGGTAATACACACTAGGTTGCGCGGCACCACCAATCAGATAGCTTCCACCACTAAAACGGTGCGACGCCGAACGCCCATTGATGAACCCAAAGTACCATTATGACATACGCGGCAAGGCCACCGACCACGGCTATAACGTCGTTTGCTTTGGTGGCGGGCAGGGTCGCGATAGGCCGCTGTGTTCTGCGTTTCATGGAGATTCGGTCCGCAACCGCCCAGGCCAGGAAAGAGCCGAACAGAAGAACATCATGCAGCATGCCATTGGCCAGAAGGTGGGCCAGCGCCCAGAGTTTGACCGCAACGAGCATTGGGTGACCGATCTTAGTTTTGATCCGGCCGGGAAAGTAAGCAGCGAAAAGTAGCGGGAAAACGGGGATCAGTAGCAGCAGCGACAGATGCCTTAGCCAGGTGGGCGGCACGTAAAGGACGCTAGGATCAAGACGCGCAGCGCCGTAACCCCATATGATCAGCAGCAGGCCCGCGAGAGAGGCGAGGGAGTAGAGCCCCTTGAATGCCGCCTCCCCCATAGACGCGTGCAGTCGGTCCCGCAGCGGTTCATTCACGATAGACAATGAGTGAACGCCCAGAAACAGGGCCAGTCCCAGTATCAATGTTGTCATCGGCGTCCTCTCCTTAGCCTTGTGAAGGCTTCACCCGCTCTCTGTGAAGCGTCTTAATCCCGACAGATCTGGTTAGTATAGTCACCTGTGCGCTAACTACGAGCTGATAAACCTTTGGCGTCAGCTCGCCACCTTGGTAATGGTACCTTGAGCCACGGCGACCATCCTCTCTTCGCCGTTATCCGTCGCCACAATCTCGCACTGGCACACGGCCTGGCGCTTGCCATAAGAGAGTACCCGTGCCCTGGCGATCAACTGGTCCCCAATAGCGGGGCGGAGGTAGTTGATCTTGTATTCGGAGGTGACTGAATCCCCCAAAACCGAACCTCCGGCATAGGTCAGTGCATTATCAGCGAGGTAGCTGACCACTCCGCCGTGGACAAAACCGTGCTGTTGCTTGAGCTCTTCTTTCACGATCAGGCTCAGTTCCGCTTTGCCAGGTTCAAATGCTTTCAACTCAGTGCCCAATAGTACGCTGAACGGTTGTTGGGCCAGGATCTGTTTGCCAAATTCGAAAAGCTCCCCCATGGCGGGTTCCTCCTGTGCGGTGCGCCGGTTAGCGGGTATGTTTGATGTTCATATCGATCAGGGCATGAAACACCTCCTGGCCAGAGGTATCCGTCACAGAGACAGGCACCCTGACCGTACCCTCCTCGGACCAGTCGAGGCTGGAGCCGTCGGCGGTAGCAGTGAGGTCGGTTTTGGCCTTCTTGAGATATTTGACGGTCATGCCAGAGGGAATCCAGCGTGCCCCCTTGGGAATTGAGGCGTCGGTGAGCAACCCGCCGGCCAGTTCCGCCATGTTGCACATGGCAATCGCATGAACGGTTTTCAGGTGATTGGTGACCTTTCGGCGTTTTTTCATGGTGACCACGCAGCGGCCCGGGGCAAGAGTCTCTACCGTTGGTGAGATGCTGGAGAAGTACGGTGCGGTCTGGCAGACCGCGCGGCTGAACAGGGTTTTGCCCATGGGCAGACGGCTAAGCCGGTTGTAGAGGCTGACAACATTCATAATGCATTCTCCTGCGCTAGAAAAGGGCGGTCAGGAGATAGTGCCAACATTTGGAATTTATTTCTAGAATAATATTCTAGCTTTTTGACAGGACTCGCCAGGCGGCCTCTGCAAAGAGCATGGCATGTTCCGACGGCGGCGTTGGTACCCGCCCGGCCAGCCAGGCCCGACAGTAGTTCTCAGCTTGCCCAAGCAGCAGGGAGGCATAGGTTTCCCGTGGCAGGGATCGAATGTCGCCCTGGCTTTGGCCCTCGGCCAGCCAACGGTGTATCACACCGTATTGCTCACGGTTCCTTTGCGTCAGTTCCTCTCGGAAGGGGCCTGCTGCCACACTGGCCCGCGCCAGAAACATGAAGCGAGCAAGTTCCGGTTCGTTGGTAACCCAGTCCATATAACGGGTAACCAGCGCTTCAATAACCTGTCGAGTGGTACCTGCGGCTTCTATCTCTGGCCATACGTTTGCCCTGTGATCGTCCAGGGCCGTGAAAAACAGCGCTGCGGCCAGGCCCTCTTTGTTGTGAAAATGGTGGTACAGGGTGCCAACACTGGCCCCGGAACGCTGGCGGATGATATCAATGGTGGTGGATTCAAGGCCGTGCTCAAGAAAGCAGGTCAGCGCGCAGCGAAGTATATGGCGTTTGTTGGCTTTGCGGGCACCGGGTAAAACACGGTCAAAAGCGTCCAGCGGCATGGGGTTCTCATGTCATGGTATTTAGAAGGTTATTCTAGAGAAATCTTCTGCCAGTTGTCGCGGTTTGTGGGGCGGGTTCGGTGCTGAGGGAGGTGTTTATGAACGCTCAGTGGTTTCAGATACTTGCAGACTTGTTGCTAGTGTTTCACACCCTGTTGGTTGTGTTTGTCATCTTTGGTCTGGTGGCTACCCTGGTCGGTTACTTTCGCCAGTGGAATTGGGTTCGAAATCTCTGGTTCCGGCTGAGCCATCTTGTGGTTATTGGTATTGTCGTGCTTCAGGCCTGGCTTGGCGTGCTGTGCCCGCTGACGATCTGGGAAATGGAATTGCGTGCAAAGGCCGGGCAGGGTGGTTATGAGGGCTCGTTCATTCAGCACTGGCTGGAAACCATTCTGTACTACAACGCGCCGGACTGGGTTTTTATTCTGGTCTATACCCTGTTTGGGACGTTGGTTGTGGCAAGCTGGTTTCTGGTAAAGCCCCGACGCTGAAAGCAGTATCAGGGTTGCAAGGTAAACCGCTCAGTAACGGTATAAACGGAGCCTCCCGGCCCAGGTGTGCTCTTATAAAGTACGAAGTCTTGAACCGGCATCAATCCAAACAGGGTGCCTTGGTGGCTTTCAAACAGCGAGGCCACCGAACCCGCCGGATGTCGAAAACGGCTAAGCGTGATATGCGGTTTGAAGCTCGGGTTTTCGAGTGTGAACCCGTTGTCGGTCAACGCGGTTGCCAGATTTTTCTGGAGCTCTCTGAGTTCATTCTCCGGAGATACGCCCGCCCAGAGGATCTTGGGTTTTTCCGGAGAACCGAAACACCCCAGCCCCTGCACATTAAGCTCAAAGGGCGATTGGGTAACTCCCCTGGCTAGGTCACAGGCCAGGGCCACCTTCTGCTCTTCCACCTGGCCGAGGAAGGCCAGGGTCAGGTGCAGTTGCCCGCGGCTTTGCCAACGGGCTCCCGCCACTTGTGTTTTGACTTGCAGGAGGCTCGTCTTGATGGCCTCGGGAATCTCAAGCCCGAAAAACAGCCTTGGCATAACGCGTTCAGTAACAGGAGTTGGGGGAAGTGTCCGGATTAATCTCGCCGGCCACTTCCTCCGGGTCAATGCCGTGACTGACCAGTACCTCCCGGACGAAGTTCACCTGCGCCAGAATGCGGTCGGCGTCGTCGCCGTATTCGTAGCGGTTGATCTCGACCGGCTGGGGCATGAAGGTGAACGCGGTTTTCAATGCCGTCAGGGTGTCTTCGTCAGTCATCAGTATCCTCCAGAGTGAGGCGGCTCCAATTGGAGCTGCTTTGGTTCATCGCGTTTGTAATCAGTTATATGAGCGGACTTCAGTGTCCTGTTGTTGGCTGCAGCACGTCAACCCGGAATATTTAACTACCCATACATGCAGACGGCGGGAATGGACAATGTCTCACGCGTGCACGGGGCGATATTGGACACAGATCAAGGACATGATCTGTTAGGGTGCCGGGCCTTGGACAGATCAGCTTGCTGGTCATCATTTCTGGAAAGCAAATTAAGGACTTCCTGCTGTGCAAACTCACGATGAAAGTAATTCCTACCAACCCGTTTCTGTTTCACCGCGCAAAGTAAAAGCGGGGCCGCCACTGAACTGGATTTCAGGGTCTATAAAACTGCTCCGTGACAACTGGGGCGTGATTCTGCCGGCATACCTGCTGGTGATTGTTGCGCCAGTGCTGATTCAGCTGGTTTCGTTCGAGCTGATGTTTCGAGGCAGTCTTATTACGATGGTTCTGATCGTTTCTGCGATCGCGGTTCTGACACTGGTACTGAACGCCGGGATGATCGCCGTTTTTCACTCTGCAGCTGAAGGGCGTCCTCGATTCACCAGTTTGTTTGCTGCGTTTGGGGGGCACAGTATCGTTCACCTTGTGCTTATGTTGCTGATGATGGCTTTGGTCGCCTTGGCTATGGCATTGGTGGGTTACTGGATTGTGGGTACAGCAGATCTTGAGCGTGCGCTTTTCGGCACCGGCTACTACGGTGACGCCATGAGTTTCGGCTTGGGAACCCAAAACTTCATGTTGCGTGCCCTGTTCGTGTTCCTCTCGGTGGTGGCGGCTGTGACCCTGTTCGCTGCGCTCTTCTGCTATGTCGTGCCGTTGATCGTGATTGCTCGTGAAGGCGTCTTTGCGGCGATTAGTCACAGTTTTCGGGCGAGTTTCAAGAACCTGTTCGTGCTGATTTTCTTCGCCGTGAATGTGATGGCGCTGAGCCAGCTCTTTTTCTTCCCCCTGTTCACGATCAGTGCGTCAACGGCATCAATGAGTTTCTGGGTGGTGGCGATGATTCTTGCGGCCATAGTTTGGGGGGCAGTGCTTACCGGTGCTTATTACCTCTCGTTCCGGGATGTGCTGCTGGCGGATGAGCCACCCCTTGGTGAGCCGGCTCTGGACACTGCGGTAGCTGCGTAGTCGGCGTTTGGTCAGAACAGCCCGATTTGCGGCGTTGCAACGTGTACTGGCAGAGGCTCCAGCTCCGGAAGCTTTTCCCGCAGAAGCTCCGTCCAGAGTGAGGCCAGTGCCACTGCGTGGCCGTTGTCGGGCATGTGCATGAAGACATAGGGCTGAATTCCGTCTTTGATCCAGGCTGCGACTCGCTGCACCCAAGGTGCAAGAAACGCCCGGTTGGCCTCCAGGTCTGGATGCCCGATGTAGCGAATCACCGGCGGTGCGTTGCTGGGGAGGATGTGCACCGGAACCCTGGGCTTCTTGCGCTGGGCATCGACGGTTGATTCGCAGTCGGGAGTTGCCGAGAACAGCGCCCGGCTATCCAGTGCCACCCGGGCGAGCTTGCGGGCCCGCAAACCCTGATTCAGGGCCCGCTCCTCCTCACCTTTGGCGAAGAACGCCGGGTGCCGGACTTCCACCGTCCAGTCCAGATAGTCTGGTGCTGTGTCCAGAAAACGCCAGAGTTGGTCCAACCTCTCCGGGCCGAAGCCTGCGGGTAGCTGCAGCAACATGGGGCCAAGCACACCGTTCAGCGGCTCAATCAGCGACAGAAAGGCGTCCAGTTCATCGCCAGCGCCGTTCAGGAAGCGTTCGTGGGTGATGGTTCTTGGAAGTTTGAACAGAAATCGAAAGTTGTCCGGAACTTGCTGCCGCCATAGCCGGCACTGTTCACGGCTGGGGCTGGCGTAAAAGGTGGTGTTGCCCTCAACGGTGTTGAATATCCGGGCGTATCGCTCCAGGGGGGTGCCGCCGGGGGGCAGTTGGTTGTTCCAGTTCGGATCTTGCCATTGAGGGCAGCCAAGAAAGTAGGGCAATGCCATCGCTCTTCCGTTGCTGTGCTGTGGATAAATTGATCACTTAAAGCGGGCGGATGAACCGGTTGATCAAATAACCTACGCATTCCACCAGCCCTTGTGGTTAAAGGGTTTGCACTGCCTATCCTTTCGTTCCTAACAAAGTTATCCACAGATGTTGTGGGTAAAACAGACCGTCAAAGCTGAACTTTTCCCCTGAGTGCCTTGGTTTTGCCCTTTTTCGTTTTACTGTCCACTCGCCGCCTTTGCGACCCCTTGGTAGGCTTGGTTGGGCGCCGGGCCTTTTGTTGCTTTACCGCTTCCTGAATGAGCTCTTTCAGTCGCTCCAGGGCATCCTCCTTGTTTAGTTCAAGAGTCCGGAAAGACTGGGCTTTGATCACGATGATGCCGTCTTTGCTGATGCGCTGATCTGACAACGCCATCAGCCGTTCCTTGTAAAACGGTGGCAGGCTGGAGTTAAGGATGTCGAACCGCAGGTGAACGGCGGATGCCACCTTGTTGACGTTTTGCCCGCCAGCGCCTTGCGCGCGTATCTGAGTGATCTCAATTTCCCAGTCTGCCAGTTCAACGGCATTGGAGATTTTCAGCATGGGTTTCCATTTAACTGCACATAGTGGATTCTGGTGTTACGGTGAGCCTAATCAATTTTCAGGGGTGTGTCATGAACGTTCTGGTATTGGGAGCCACAGGCCTGACCGGTCGCCTGGTGGTCGAAAAGTTGCTGAAGCGCTCCGGGGTAACATCCGTGGTGGTGCCGGTGCGCCGTTCGCTGGGTATTGATAGCCCGAAGCTGGTGGAGCATGTGGTCGACTTTGAGGCGCTGGAGTCCCGCGCTGATATCTTCAAGGTTGATGCCCTGGTCTGCTGTCTGGGCACCACCATCAAGAAGGCGGGCTCGCAGGAAGCATTCCGTAAGGTGGATTACGAGTACGCATACAGGGCGGCCAAATTGGCCAAGGCGGGGGGCGTGAACAGGCTTATCCTGATGTCTGCCATTGGTGCCTCCTCCCGGTCTACGGTTTTCTACAGCCGGGTGAAAGGTGAGCTGGAGGATGCGGTGCGGGGGCTTGGGTTTGATTACCTTTCCATTTATCACCCAAGCCTGTTGCTGGGAGACCGAAAGGAGCATCGTACCGGCGAAGCCATCGGCATGGCGGTTATGCCGTTAGCCAACCGCGCCTTGATTGGCCCGCTACAAAAGTATCGGGCCATTGAGGCCGAGACGGTTGCCGAGGCGATGGTGAATGACCTCATGGAATCCGATAATGGCAAAGGCGCCCGCCCCGTGGTTGTGGTCTGGGAGTACGATGACATCCGTAGCTTGGCCCGGGGCATTCAGGCCAGCTGTCCTTGATTGAGCCTTTCAAAGCTTTTCGGTAAGAGTCTGCGACAGGCCTGGTTCAGGGGCTTTTCAATGGCTTTAGGCAGACGCAGGCCCAGCGGGTTGGTCTCGGCATCGTCTTGATTGGCAATTACCCGGGTGCCCATGATGTAGTCGAACCAGGGGCGGGTGACGCACCAGTTGGCATCCTGGTTAGTGTTCATGTGATGGTCGTAGTGCCAGGGAATCGCTTTTTTGCCCCACTCAGGCTCAAGGTGTGAGCGCCGGTGCACGTAGAAATAACGAGCAGCAGCATAGTAGGTGCCCAGGGTGAAAAACGGCGCTACCGGCATGGCCAGCGATGTGATCGCCGTGAGCTTAAGCAGAGACACAACTTCATCCCGCGTGCGCCAGTTGCTCAGGCCTTCCGCGTAACCGTCATCCTGATAATCGGTGGTGCGCACGATTTTGTGGTGCTGCCAGTGGCTCTTCATGGACTTGGGAATCGGGCTGTGGCGAGGCTGCCCCGGCCGGGGCGTGCCATGCAGAATGTATTTGTGGGCATACCACTCGAAGCCGTTGGCAAAGATCAGGGCGATGGGAAAACCAATCATGGTCTGGCCTCTTTTAGTGATTGTTGTTCTATCCTGTCATAGCCTTGGATGAAACCTTTTATTAATTTGCGCCAGGTTGGCGGCTTCATTGGCGGAATATGACAGTTCGATCGGGTGGAAAGACAGCGATGGTGTGCCGGAACAGTCTGTTGGTGTCCGGCATGGTTCTGTCAGGGGCTGTGTTGGGGGCAGAACCTACCGAAGAGCCGTGTGTTGTCAGCAATGTTCAGCCGGCGATGATTGATCTGGACAAGCCTCGAGATCAATTGGCGCGGCAGAGTGATCTGGTCATTCCTCCCGGTGCCACAATTGGCAGTATTCGGGTTATTCAGCGCCCCATTTTCGATACCACTGATCCGGATCAGGACAATTTCCTGTATCGAGCCCTCAATACTCTCAACACACCGACCTGGGAGTCGGCCCTTCGTTCCCAGTTGGTGTTTGTTGAGGGCGACACCTACAACCCCGGGTTGCTGGAAGAGTCCGAGCGGGTCTTGCGGCAGCGGGAATATCTGACAGCGGCCTGGGTGGGGGTTACCCGCCTTTGTGGCGACGAGGTAGAGGTGAGTGTTCTGGCCCGGGATACCTGGACGCTGCTTCCGACCTTGGGTATTACAAGGTCCGGTGGTGACAATACCACCAATGCCGGTATCTCCGACCCCAACTTTCTGGGCTCGGGCAAGAGCCTGGGTATTTCCTACACCAAGGACCCGGACCGCTCCGAAACCAGTGTGTTTGTGGACGATCCCAATGTTGCCGGCTCTCATTGGCAGGCGGGCTTTTCCTACGATGACCGCAGTGACGGGCGGGGGCGGAGCGCCTATCTGGAACGGCCGTTTTTCAGCGAGCGCACCAACTGGCGCTTTGGCGTGGCTGGCGTGGACGATGTCCGGGAGGAGTCCCGTTACGTGGGGGCGCAAGCCATTGCCGATTATCGCCGCATCCGCGAATATTTCAGTATTGACGGCGGCTGGCGCCTGGCCGAACGCAATGAGCGGCAACTTCGGTTGTTGGCGGGGTATCGCTACGAGGCGTTCGGGTTTCAGTCATTGCCCGACCAGCCGGCTCTGGATGTGTTGCCGGATGATCGAACCCTGAGCTATCCATGGATTGGTTTTGATTACCGCCAGAACCGCTTTCGCGAGATGACCAATCTGACTCGTTTACAGCGGGTCGAAGACGTTCGGGATGGTTTTGTGTGGCGCACGGAATTTGGCTATTCAGGCACCGGGTTGGGGGCCACGGAAGACCGGATCGTCCTGAACATGAGTTTTCAGGACTCCTTGCTGGCGACGGAAACCAACTACGCCAGCTATGGTCTGGAGCAGAGTGGCACGTATCGGCTTGACGAAGACCGCGTGGAGAATCTCCTGGGCACCCTCAGCCTGGAGTACTTTCACGGTGGATCGGTTCGCTGGACCGGCTGGTACACGAGTCTTGCCTTTACCGCTGCTCGCAACCTGACCGCCGACCAACAACTGTTGATCGGAGGTGAAAACGGGCTGCGTGGCTATCCCAGCGAATATCAGCAAGGGGACCGCAGGGTTTTGTGGACACTCGAGCGCCGGTACTTCCCCGACTGGCATCCATTCAAGTTGTTTCGGATGGGCGGGGTGGTGTTTGTTGATGCTGGCCGCGCCTGGTTTGCTGACGGTCAGAGTAACGGGCCGGACGGCGGTGTGCTGAGGGATATAGGGGTTGGCCTGAGGCTGGCATCCAGCAGGGTTGAAGTACAGCGAATGCTGCACTTTGATCTGGCGTTTCCCCTGGATGGGGATGACAGCATTGATGCCTTACAGGTGTTGCTGCGGGGGAGGAGCCGGTTCTGAGTGCATTACTGATCTTGTCTCAGCTGCATGCTGTATTGGGGATTCTTGAAGTAACGGTCATAGCGGCCATCATCCCGGAAGGCCTGAAGTCTTTGATTGAAGCGTTTTGCCAGTTGCGGGGTGTCTGGTCGTGTTTTTGGGAATAAAACGAAACTTTCGTTCTCGAGAAGGGAGCGGGGGTGGTGGGTGATACGGCTGGATTCCTCAGGGTCAAGTTCACGGCGCAGAATGTGATAGCCCACGTTGATCTCTTCGGGGAACGCATCGATGCGGTCGAACAAGAGCCTGCGGAAATTCAGCACGGTACTGGCTACCCATTCAATATTGAGTAAATCATCCTCTACGGCTTGATCAAAAGCCGAACCGTAACTGTAGCCAATACTGCCCCCGAGCCTGAGGTCAGACAGGTCTTCCACCGTGGACCAACTGATTGGCTGGCTTTTGAGGTGAAAAACCACAAATCTCTCTTTAAGGACCGGATCGCTGAACGTGAAGTCCTGCTCACGTTCTTCCGCATGCATCCACACCGCTGTGGCATCGTGTTTACCCGTTGCAGCCTCATAGTAGGCTCGTTTCCAGGGGAGGAAGTGGTAGGAGACCGTAAAGCCTTCCTCGGCAAACACATCCCGCAGCAATTGGGCGACAATCCCCTGATCGGATGCCTCCTGATCAAAATACGGCGGCCAGTCACCAACCGCTATGCTCAGGTGTTGTGTATCATCTGCGGTGACTGCCTCAATCCATGTAAACAGCGATACCAGCAGCATGGTCAGGTATCGTTTCATCTCTAGGCTCCGGGAGTTGCCCGCGAATAAGCCATCGGCCGGGGAGCAGGCGATTATCTATGAAAATAGCAGCCTTTTTCGGGGTTTCCCAGTTTTAATCTGCGCCTTCCGCGAAGGGTCCTTTGGCGGGCAAAGCAGTGGCCTCGAATCTCTCTTGGAGGTCAGCTATAAGCAGAGGTAATAGACTCTTGCTTATAGCTGCATCTAGCTTGGGTGATGTGCGCTATTCGCTGCAGTCTGCGGATGACCGCGAACGAATCCTGGCAAGGACCTGTTCGCCACTGCTCTGTCCGTTGCTGATGCCAGCTGCTTTCAGTTTCGAATCCAGGGAGTCGTTCTCCTGTTCCCGGTCCAGCTCTGTCAACGCCGCCTCGATATCTTCCGCTTCGGCCTGTCTTGCCTGAATGCGGGATACGGACTGGTTGAGGTCTTCCATATGACTGCTCAGCCCCCGGGCGTGTCCGCGGAGTTGGCGGTTAACCTGCTCGGCGTGGCGGTTGGCCCTGGCCAGCCGGAGTTCACTGTGGAAATGCTTGAGCGCCCGGCCAGAGTCTCGCAGCTGTTTGCGCAATCGGTTTTCCTGCTGCTGCAGTTTGTCGTGCTGCTGTTGCTGACGTTCAAGAAGTGGTTCATCTTCTGCGATCAGGTTGGCCAGTTCCAGCGCCAGCTCTTCCTCGTTCTTTTTCAGCGCTTCGGTTACCTGATGCTCCCGTTTGTCGAGGGTTGCCCTGAGGTGTTCGTTGTCCTTGGCCAGCCGGGTTTTTTCCGACATCAGGCAGGCGAGCTCCCGCTTGGAGCGGGCGATGGCCTGTTCGGCATCGCGCAGCTCCTGTTCGAATATCTGGATACCGTTGGCATCCACCAGTTTTGCTACCGGCTCCTGGGCCGATGCCCGGAACAGGGTGTCCAATTTGCGCCAGATGCTCATGGTGTTACTCCCCGTATTCTTTCAGCAGTTGATGGGTGCGTGCCTCGGAGATGCGGTTGACGATGCGCTGGTGCTCGTGCTCGTCGCGGATGGTTTTGGAGAGCGTGATGGTGGTGCTGACCAGAAACAGGGCGCTGATAGCCATGTAGCCCTTGAGCACCAGATCCACCGGTGCCAACACTACACCGGCGGCAGCTGCAAAGAGTGCGATAGCAAAGGAAACCTTCACAAAGAATACCCACCCGGCGGAATTGCTTTTGAGTTCGCTGTCCATGATTAACTCCTGATGACGTTGTTGTTGGAACGGCTTCACTGTGCGTGAACCAGGGAAGGCGGGCGAGGTTTTCTATAAAGGTAGTGCTGCCCTATACATCAGGTATCGTATATTGATACGTTTGGCTGGATGGCTGGTAAGAAAGGGGACGGTTATGGCGCAAACTAGCGCGATTGTCAGTGAATTGAAACGCCAGCTCAGGGCGCACGGGCTGACCTATCAGGATGTGGCGCAGGCGCTGGCTCTGTCAGAGGCCAGTGTGAAACGGTTGTTTTCAGACCGCCAGTTCTCTTTGAAGCGCCTGGACCAGATATGCGGGCTGATGGGGATGGAAATCACCGATCTGGTCCGCAAGCTGGTCCCCGAGCCCCGGGTTGAACAGCTGAGCGAAGAACAGGAACGGGAGCTGGTGTCTGACTTGCGCCTGTTGCTGGTGGCGGTGTGTGCCATGAACCGCTGGCAGTTTGGCGAGATACTCCAGAACTATCAGATAGAGGAGCCGGAGTTAATCCGCTATCTGGCCCGGCTTGATCGCATGGGGCTGGTGGAGCTGTTGCCCGGTAACCGAATCAAGTTACTGGTCAGCCACGACTTCGCCTGGCAACCCCGGGGGCCAATCCAGCGGTTTTTTGAAACGGAAGTTCAGCAGGATTTCCTGAAATGTCGATTCCATCAGCCGGGTGAGATACGGCTGTTTGTAAGCGGTATGCTGTCGCCCCAATCGAACGAATCTGTGCAACAGAAACTGAAACGTCTGGCCCTTGAGTTTCGTCATTGCCATGAGGAAGACCTGGCTCTGCCATTAGAACAGCGTTTCGGAGTCAGCTTGCTGATGGCCATGCGGCCGTGGGAGATTGACGCCTTCGCAAGCCTCCGGCGGCCAGAGGCGAGGAAGGCGTATCCCGGTGTTACACGGAATTAGACACTGACTCCTCCCTTGGTGGAGTGGTGGCCTCAGGCTGCCACGATGCGGTTCCTGCCTTGGTGTTTCGCCTCGTACAGGCGCTGATCCACAAGCCCCAGAAAGTCAGTGAGTGAATCATTTCTCGCTGGTGTGATTGTGCCAACGCCGATGCTCAGCGTGACCAGCTGGCTTGCGCTATTGCCACCATGGGCAATCTGTTCTCGTAGCAGATGTTGGTGGCACCGTTCGGCAATTTTCAGTGCTGCTTCAGGGTTGGTTTCCGGCAGAACGATGACAAACTCTTCGCCACCAAAACGGGCAACAAAGTCCTTTGAACGCGTTGCTGCACCCATGAGTACTTTGGCTATGCGTTTTAGGCACTCATCACCTTGCAAGTGTCCATGAAGATCGTTGTATTGCTTGAAGTTATCGATATCCAAAAGGAGCACCGAGAGCGGCTGCTGGTTTCTCACGGCATTATGCCAGGTCTCATCCAGGAATGAATCAAACATTCGGCGATTCGCTACGCCGGTGAGGCCATCCTGAAAAGAATATTCCTCAAGCTTTTTCTGCAGAGCCACGACTTTCTCTTCGGTTTTTTTGCGCTCACTGATGTCGAACATGAAACCGATCAGCGCCTCGACCTCTCCATGGTCATCTCGGGAAACATGCACCACATCCCTAATCCAGACGTAGTGACCGTCTTTGTGCAGTGCCCGATAGTCAGCTTCGTGATCGATGCCGGACTTGGATTGAGCGACACAGAAATCCACGACCCAGCCCTGATCATCCGGGTGCATGCGGGTGGCCCAATCTTCCACGCTCTGCCAGCTTTCCGGTGTCCAACCAAGTAACGCCTCAATCTGAGGGCCAATGTAGGCGAACTTCATGGTTTTCCAGTCGATCTTCCAGGGAATGGCCCTGGTAGATTCCAGCAGGGTTTTGTAAACCGAGCTGTCGGTGGCCGGTTCTTCAGATTTGTTTTTCACGACCGTACCTCCAGGCTTGGCTACTCGGGGTGGAGTCTTCGGTGGATGGATTTGAGAGTATGGGATATGTCGCAGTATAGGGCATTGGCGTCTGGAGGGAAGCTACTCTTCGGTGGATAAATTATGACCCGGTCATTTTGCGGCCATATTGCTTGAACCCCCGGTTCTATTGGGCTCAGGCCGGCTATCCTTGCGCTACGCACAAAGTTATCCACAGATTCTGTGCGTAACCTTGGGTGATGCATGACGAAGCCGCTTGGGGTAGGCTGCCTGCATGTCTATCACCCGGCGTTGTCGCCGCATAAACGGAAAGCGTTAATGAAGTTCCCCATTGTTACGGTTGCCATGGTGTCTGTTGCCCTCGTCTACGTGTTCTGGGGCCAGACTCAGGAATCCTCTGATCCGACCGATCCCGCCCGCTTTGCCAATCTTCAGGCTAACCCTGCCAAAAGCAGTGACGTGGTGGACTGGGCAATTACCCAGATTCCGGAGGTTTGCGCGCAGGCGATAGGGCAGCCTGCCGGCAGTGACGCAGTTAACGATTGCGAGAAGCGTGCGCAATCCCGAACGTCCACCTGTCGCCGGGCTGTGTACGACAACTTCCCGGACCGGGTGACCTCCGAGGCGATGTTCCGGGATGTCTCTATCTCGATGATGAATTGCCTGGTGCCCCAGGGCGGTATTGTTCGGCCATGACCGTTGGTGCGCGGCGGTGGCATGGCGATGATCAGGGCTTTACCTGATGCCCCAGATCGCCCACAATCTTGGGATTCTGATGTTAACAAACACTCACTTTAATAAAACGCAGTAGATGAGGATGCACAGGTGACTGAACTCGTAAGCTACGAACTGAACGACGGCATTGCCACCATCAGCCTGAACAACGGCAAAGCCAATGCCTTGAGCCACGACGTGTTTGCCGGGCTGAATGCCGCTCTGGACCAGGCCGAGCAAGACAAGGCCATTGTGATTCTGACTGGCCAGCCGGGTATGTTCTCCGGCGGCTACGACCTTAAAGAAATGCAGAAAGGCCCGAAAGAAGCAATGGCGCTGGTGAAGGTGGGCTCAACCCTGACCCGTCGCCTGGCGGCGTTCCCGCTCCCGGTGATTGGTGCTTGCAGTGGCCATGCCATCGCCAAGGGTGCGTTTATCCTGTTGTCTGTGGATTACCGCATTGGTGTAGAGGGCGGTTTCAAGCTGGGCCTGAACGAAGTGGCTATCGGTATGACCATGCACCACGCTGGTATCGAGATTGCCCGCCACCGTATGCCGGCGCCGTATTTCTACCGTTCGGTGGTGAATGCCGAGATTTTTAACCCGGAAGGCGCCGTTGCGGCTGGTTTCCTGGATGAGGCGGTGGCTCCTGAGCAGCTGATGGAGCGAGCGGTAGCGGTTGCAACTCAGATGAAGCAGCTCAACCTGAATGCGCATAAGCAAACCAAGCTGAAGGTGAAAGGCGATTACCTGACGCTGCTGGACCGTTGCATCGAACAGGACGCTGCTCACTTTGATCTGATGGGTTAACCCGAGCCCACCTCTTTCTGGAACTGGCTGGCAGGTTTGATTCTGAACAGCCAGGCCAGAAGAGGTTTCGCAGAGTTTGTGGGTAAACACGAGAGGGGGCGAGTGAAATGTATGAAAAGCCGGGTAAGCCGGTGGCGGCATCCGCCATCGACAAGCATGTGTACAAGGTTTTCCCCAACGATATGAACTCACACAATACAGTGTTTGGCGGCATGATCATGGCCAAGTGTGATCGCCTGGCTCTGGTTGTGGCAGAGCGCCATTCGGCCCATGTTTGCGTGACTGCTGCGGTGGATTCCATCCACTTCCGGGCCCCTGCCAAGGGGAATGACACACTGCTATTCAATCTGTCTCTGAACCGCAGCTGGGGCTCGTCGATGGAGATTGGTGCCCGTGTAGAGGCCGAGAACAGCTATACCGGTGAGACCCGCCACATCCTTTCCGCATTTTTCACCTTTGTGGCCCTGGACAAGAACGATCGGCCTGTTGAGGTGCCACCGGTGATTCCGGAAACGAAAGACCAGATTCGTCGTTACGAGAAAGCCGAAATTCGCCGGGAAGGGCGGCTGAGAACGCGAGACGCGCTTTCAAAAGCAAATGGCTGAGAGACTATCGCTTATTGATTCCAGTCATGGTATATCAGCGCCACAGAAAACCCTTTTTATCGGAATCGGATGTTATGCCTAAAGCGAGTGAGATCAAGAAGAACCAGGCCGTTGAATACGACGGACGCGTCTATTTTGTGAAGGATATCGAGCGCTCGGTACCTCAGGGCCGTGCTGGCGGCAGCTTGTACCGCATGCGCATGTACGATGTAGTGACTAACCAGAAGCTGGATGAGACCTTTAAAGACTCTGACATGCTGAATCTGGCGGATTTGGTGCGTCGTCCGGTCATGTTCTCCTACGCCGATGGCGACGAGTACGTGTTCATGGATAACGAAGACTTCACCCAGTACATGCTGAACAAAAGCGCCATTGAAGACGAGCTGTTGTTCATCACCGAGGATACCCAAGGCGTGATGGCGATTCTGGTCAGTGAAACGCCGGTGGCCATTGATCTGCCGCCGACCGTTGAGCTCACCATTGAAGAAACCGACCCGTCTATCAAGGGCGGTTCGGCAACGGCTCGCACCAAGCCAGCCCGCCTGACCACCGGCCTGGTGGTTCAGGTGCCTGAGCACATCTCTACCGGTGATCGCATCAAGGTGAACGTGGAAGAGCGTAAGTTCCTCAGCCGCGCCTGAGGTTTTGATCAGCTCCGTCAGCCGACGGAGCTGATTTCGTCGCCGCTGAGGTGACGATACCCACCAACTGGAAGGTCCGGGTCCAGTACCAGGCTGCCCATGCTTTCCCTGTGCAGTGATGTGATCCGATTGCCGACCGCGTGGAACATGCGCTTTACCTGGTGATACCGCCCCTCAAAGATGGTTACCCGAGCCTCGCGGTCATTCAGTTGCTCCAACCGGGCAGGGGACGTTGTCAGCTGTTCGTATTCGAACCAGATGCCCTCGGCAAAGCGCGTGGCCGTTTCAGGGCTGATGGGTGACGCGGTTGTGACCCGGTAGGTTTTCGGTAGTTTGATGGCAGGCTCGGTGAGCCGGCGGGACCATAGCCCGTCACTGCTCAGAATAAGAAGCCCGGTGCTGGCCCGGTCCAGGCGGCCGCCGATGTGCAAGTGCTCCCGTATTTCCGGCGCAATCAGTTCCATGACGGTCGGGTGTTGGTCATCCTGAGTGGCGCTCAGGTAGCCGGCGGGTTTGTGGAGCATCAGGTAATAAGCGGGTTCGGCTTGCTGGATGATGTTCTGGTCAATTCTGACTTCCTGAAACCGGGAAACCTCCTCTGCGCCGTCCTGACACCTCTGGCCGTCCACGCTCACCCGGCCAGAAGCCAGAAGCTGTCTTGCATGGCGACGACTGACACCGTTCTGGTTGCTGATAATACGGGAGAGCTTCATGGCTCGCTTGGGGTAACGGCTGGCACCAGCCGGCTCAGCTTCTTGATCAGTTTCCGCCAGCCAATGGGCAGGCGCTCTTCCAGGGCGTTCAGCCGGGATTTGTCGATGGACCAGGGGTCAAAGTCCTGTTTGCGCCCGTAGATCACCCAATTGTTGGTCCGGCTCTTGAACACCAGAAGTAACGGGAACTGGCGCTTGAGTTCCCGCAGCAGATTGCCATCTGGTTCCGGCATTCGGTGGTAGTTAAGAACCAGCCAGCCGGTAGAGGATAATGCCCGGCTGCAGGCTTTGATAAACTGCCGCTGGCTTTGCGCCGGGCTCATACGGTCAGCACTGTACAGGTCCGTCAGGATCATATCGGTGCTGGCTTCGGGTAGCTGGTCGACGGCCAGGCGGGCGTCGGCAATATGCACCCTTAGCCGTTCTGAATCGGGTAGTGCAAACCAGTCCTTTGCGATTTCCGCAACCTTTCGCCGAAGTTCATACACATCAATGATGCTGTCCGGAAGCAGCGTGAACAGACCATGGGCCAGTACGCCACCACCCAGGCCCAGCACCGTTACCCTGCCGGGTGAGGCAAAAGCGATTGGCAGCAGCATGGCGCGGTTGTATTCATGCACTGGCACGTTGGGGGATGCGCGCAAGATCTTGCTTTGCTCAAACACCGAATCAAAGCTCAGAATCCGGTGCTTGCGGTCATCGATCACCAGGATGTTGCCATGGGGGTCGCTTTCCACATGCACGATATCGCCCTTGATTTCAGGGCGCTTGATAATCGTGCCCATCAGTTGCTGGCGTAGCGTTGGTGCAGAATGCCGACCCGTTCGACGTAGGCCTTGGTTTCCGCGTAGGGTGGGATGCCATTGAAGCGCCCGACGGCGCCAGGGCCGGCGTTGTAAGCGGCGGTTGCCAGCCGGACATCGCCATTGAAGCGTTTGAGCATGCGGGCAAGGTAATCGACCCCACCACGTATATTGTCTTCAATGGCAAATGGGTCTCTCACGCCCAGTTCATCTGCGGTGCCGGGCATCAACTGCATCAGGCCCTGGGCGCCGACCGGCGACACGGCCTTCGGGTTGAACGCAGATTCGGCATGAATGACCGCCCGAACCAGAGCCGGGTCGACATCGAACTCTTGAGCGGCTGTCAGGATTTCATCCCGGAACGGACTCACGAACAGAGGGGTTTTGTGCCAGTCCACTTTGGAACCCGGGTCGCAGGCGTAGCAGTGAAACCGGATAACCTCGACGTCTTCTGTGCTGGGCCGTTGGCTGCTGTACGCGACCACACCGTGCTCATCGGTGTAGCGGTACACGGTTTCGTTGCGGGTTGAAGCCCGGGGCTGGCTCGGGCTTTTCACGTTGGTGAATTCTACCCGGCCATCCGGATGGACAATGCGCTGGATGCTGTCGGCATGGGCGATGCCGGTCGCCAGAACGAATCCGGTGAGAAGGGCGATCGTTATTCTGGCCAGTAGGGAGATACCGCTTAAATTCATCAAAGACCCGGTACGTTTATTCTGCATGACAATCTGCCGATATTATCGCGGTAGATGCCCCTGTAAGTGTAGGAGTTTCGTGCCTTGATGATACCGATTGTTCATGGGGTCACAAACTTACTGTGGGCCTCAGGCCTCATCGGGCACCGGTTCGGGTTGGTCTGGTAATCGTTTGCCCGACCAGTTTTCCATCAGCCGGCAAGCGACCAGATCACCGGTCACGTTGATGGCGGTGCGGCACATATCCAGTATCCGGTCCACGCCCATAATCAAGGCAATACCTGCGGGCGGCACGCCCACTGATTGAAGCACCATGGCGAGTATGACAATACCGACCCCCGGTGTAGCGGGCGAACCGATGGATGCACCTACGGCCATGGCTACCACCAGCGCCATGCTGCCAACGCTCAGATCAATGCCATAAACCTGGGCCAGAAACACTGTGGCCACGGCCTGGTAGAGCGCCGTACCGTTCATGTTGATGGTGGCACCCAGGGGAATGACAAACTGGGAAACGGAAGGCCGCACACCCAGTTTGTCTTCCGCGGTGCGAATAGACAGTGGCATGACGGCGGCCGAGCTGGAGGTTGAAAAGGCCAGCAGCAACACATCGCGGGTGTCTTTCAGGAATTGAAGTGGCCGCACCCCTGCGAGGAGCTTGAGAAGGGCGAGGTAGAAAACCATCAAAATGGCCAGGCCAAGCAGTACCGTGGCAACGTAGGAGGCCATGCCCAGCATCGCACGGAACCCGAGCGTGGTGGTCAGTTGTGCCATCAATCCGAAGACTGCATAGGGCGCCAGGCGCATCGCCCAGCGAACCACCGTCATGCAGATTTGTTGCAGGGAGTCGAGCAGGTCCAGCATCGGCTTGGCCTTGTCCCCCGACATACTGACCAGTGCAACGCCGATGATGATAGAGAAAATAACCACCTGCAGCATCTGCCCTTCCACCATGGCATCGAGGGGGTTGCCGGGCAGCAGGCCAATGAGAGTCTGGGGGATTGCATCCAGGCCGGGGATGTCGGCGGCAACCGGCACAGCATCGACAGGCGGTGCCGTCAGGCCGGTCATCAGATCGCCCGGGTTAACAAGGCCGCCCACCCAGAGGCCAATGGTCGCTGCAATCGCTGTCGTGATGACAAAGAACAGGGTAACCCGGACGCCCATCTTGCGCAGTTGTTCCAGGTTGTCGCTGGCGGCCAGGCCTCTTACCACCGAGGCTATCACTAGCGGTATCACAATCATCTGGATGGTGGCGAGGAACAGTTGCCCGGGAAAGGCCAGCCAGTTGCCGATCAGCGTGCCGGTTTCCGGCTCGACCAGTCCAACAGAGGGGCCGAGCAGGGTGCCCACCACAAGGCCCAGTCCCATGCCAATCAGCACCTTGAGCCAGAGCCTGCCTTTAACCAGTGTGGCCAGGTAGACGCTCAGGTGACGCAGGGGGCGGGGGTAGTAGTCGGCCTGCTGGCCGTTCGTGTTATCCATGGTCAACATGTCCGTGTTGCGATCAGCCAGTGCCAGCTTTGTGCAATTAAAATAATGAAGTGGTGAACGTAACAATAGGATATTCAGGGAAAATATGCACCTGGATCAATTTCTTCTTAATTCCGCCATGGCGCTCCGGTATTTAAGCTAAACTGCAGATAATTCGAACGATAAGGAGCTTTTATGCCGTTCTCTCCGAACCATCTTGCTGAGCTGAACCTGTTGCTGCAATTTCCCTCGATTTCTACTCAGGAGGGTATCAAGGTGCATGCCCATACGGCGGCGCCTGAAACGGTTCGAGCGGCAGAGTCACTGTTTGCAAAAGGTCTGATCAGCCAGAAAGACGGGGGTTATCTGACCCCTCTGGGCTGCGAGGCCGTTGAGTTTACCCAGAAATTGCAGTCGATGTTGACGAGCGCCTGACTGTAATGGTTGGTTAGCGGAGTTCTGTGTCTGTCTGGCCGGGTTCTGGCAGGGTATAGTCTCCTGCCAGGTTTCCTATCAGCCGAGCTTTGAGCCATGCCCCCGGTTTTCTTTTCCTTTTTTGTTCCTGCCCTGTTTGTCTGGCTCTGGAGCACCGGTTTCATTGGTGCCAAGTACGGCCTGCCGTATGCAGAGCCTTTTACGCTGTTGTTTATCCGCATGTTGTTCACGCTATTACCTTTGGCAGTCTTGGCCATCGTCATGCGTGCCCGATGGCCGGGCTGGCGCAGCGCTGGTCATGTGGCAGTCACCGGTATTTTGGTGCACGGCTGCTACCTGGGAGGGGTGTTCTACGCCATTGATCAGGGTATGTCATCAGGGTTGGTGTCGCTCATTGTGGGCTTGCAGCCGTTGGTAACAGCGCTGGCTGCTGTGGTGTTTCTGCGTGAGGCGGTTTCGCGAAAGCAGTGGGCGGGATTGGTCTTGGGGCTTGTGGGTGTTTCGCTGGTAATCGTAGAAAAGTTTGGAGGAACCAGTACCGGCGATACAGGGTTACCCGGGCTGACGCTGGTCTGGGCAGGGCTGGCGCTGATCGGAATCTCCCTTGGCACCGTTTACCAGAAACGGTTTGGCACGTCGGTTGATCTGGTATCCGGCACCATGATTCAGTACACCGCAGCGGCCGTCTTGTTTGGTGTTGGTGCGATGGTACTGGAGTCCCGAAGTGTGGAATGGTCGCTGCAGTTCAAGCTGGCCCTTGGCTGGCTGGTGTTTGGCCTGTCGGTCAGTGCCATTTTGCTTTTGATGTGGTTGATTCGACGCGGCGCAGCCTCTCAGGTGGCGAGTTTGTTCTACCTGGTGCCACCGGTCACGGCACTGGAGGCGTTTATCCTGTTTGATGAGCGCTTGGGGCCAATGGCCATGGCCGGCGGGGTTGTTGCGGTGGCTGGCGTGGCCCTGGTTGTTGCTCCAGGGCCACGAAAAGCCAGGTCTGCCTAGTCAGATTTTTGGGCCCCGACCTCGTAACGCGTTGGCGAGGAGTGAAACAACCAACAAGACCAGAAAGATGAAAAACAGGATCTTGGCAAAACCCGCAGCCGTTCCGGCGATGCCTCCGAAACCCAGAACACCTGCAACAATTGCAATAACAAGACACACTACCGCCCAATAGAGCATTTCCTATCCTCCTTTTTACGGTTCCCTTCCAACGTGGCACATGGCCAAAGAATGCGCAACGAAACAGCTGCTCTATTGAGAAATGGTAATTGCGGATACAGGTTTGGCTAGTGTCCCGTCTGGCGCTGGGCCAGGCCGATGGGCAGTTCAGTCTGTGCTCCGGGTGGGGTGAACTGAGCGAGATAGCGTGGGCTCGCAGCCAATCACCCTGCGGGCCTGCTTGTGGGCATGCAGGTACCACCTCTGGCCGCCACGGGTGAAGGTGTCCGCACGCACCTGAAAGTCGGCAGTTTCAACGGTGGCGGGTATCGGCGTGCCATCGGCGTGTCGATAAACGCAACTTGTGCCTATGGTGAGAGGCTGTCGAAGGGGGAGCTCGATAAAGTCGTCGTCCCTGACTACCGGTGCCTGACCGTTGATTTCAATAACTTTCAGGCAAGGGCCGAAGTGAATGCGGTTGACGTCGTCCACGGATTCCTCAAGGCAGTGGTGAGCTTTGAGAAACGCTACGTCGCTGTCCAGACCCTCCTGGCGATCTGGCAGATTCTGGCAGGCTGTCAGGATCAGCATAAGGGCAGTCAGTAAAGCTACTCTCGTCATCAAGGCCTCCGTGGTGTTGGCATCAGCGCGCCTTGGGGATCTGAACGGAGCGCGTCGATCAGCCGCTGATCTCGTCCATAGATGTCGTTCCGGAACTGTATCACTCCTGATTGATCAACCCACACCGTCCAGTATTGCAGATGAACCGGTATCGGCGTTCTCAGCATCGCATTGACTGGGTCTCTGAGTTCAATGGCCCGGTCTATATTCGCCCGCGACCAGTTGCTGTTACCTGCCAGCAGATGCTCCGCCAATTCAAAGGGCCGCTCAACCCTGATACAGCCGGAACTGAACGTTCGTTCAGCTCGGCCAAACAGGGCCTGCCCCGGGGTGTCGTGCAGGTAAATATCATACTGGTTGGGGAACATGAATTTTATCTGTCCCAACGCATTCATCGGCCCGGGTTCCTGAACCAGCTGGTACGGGAAGTTGTTGGCAGACAGAGTGTGCCAGTCGATAGTAGCCGGGTCCACTTCCACGCGATCAGCGCCCCACCCCCGATAGACCTTAAAATTCATGCGCTCAAGGTAGCCGGGATCGCTGCGGATAATTGGTAGCTGGTCCTGGATCATCAGCTTCCGTGGGACGGTCCAGGTAGGGTTGAATACCAGGTAGCGAATGCGGTCACTGAATACCGGGGTTTGGCGGTAAGGGCGCCCGACGATCACCCGCTGGCGGAGGATTTCCTCACTGGAGCGTACCATGGTCATCTCGAAGCCGGCGATGTTGACCAGTAAGTAGGTATCACCAAGATCGTCCGGCAACCAACGCCAACGCTCCAGGCTGGCATCCAGTTGGCGGATGCGCTCGACAGGTAATCTATTCAGGGCAGCAAAAGTCTGGCGCCCGATGATTCCATCCGGTTCAAGGCCATGCCGGGCCTGGAACGCGGGAAGGGCGATCAACAGCTCGTCGTCGTAGCTATCACTTTCGACCGACGCATCGTAGGCAGCCGGGCGATCATGGTCGGCACTCGGGATATCGCCAAGAAGGGCAAGCCGGCGACGTATCTCGGGGATGCGCGGGTCGTTGTCTCCCGGTCGGAGTGTGGGAGTGGCGGCGAGTTCGTGCCAGGGCTGCCCCAGCAATGCGGTCAGGGTGCGGCGCGCCGTGACCAGTTTCTGGTAGGCTGGCGCTGAAGGTTTTAGCTGTTGCAGGGTCTGGTAAACGGAATTGGTGTCCAGTGCTTGTGCAAGCACGGTGTGGGTTTCCAGATCCTGGCGATTGGCGGTCCATTCAGCGTGAATGGTCCTCGGGTTGACTTTCCCCGCCTGCAAATGGGAGGAAAGCAACAGGAATGCGTCTGACAGTACCAGGTCCAGATCGGCCCGCACTTCTTCCTCGACCTGATCCGTCGGTTGCAGGGCCAGGGCGGCAATCGTTTCGTGGTGATAATCCAGCGGGTTTAAACCCTGATCAGCCACCTCACTGATGGCCTGGGCCAGTTGACGTCGGGCATTGTAGGAATCCCAGGCCAGGTCAAATTCCCTGAGCTCGTAGAAACGGGTCAGGGCCTCCTTTGCAAGTATCGGTGCGTCGAGAACCGTGACAGGATGCCCGGCCTGAAGGGCTTCTATGCGATTGATGATGCTATCGTCACTGAAGACGGGGGGGCATGCCAGTAGAAGAATCAGAGCCAGGCCGCGTGATCTGAGATACTTCCATCGTGCGTCTCTCATAGTGGCGCTCCTGGCTCCTTTATAGACGATTCAATCGGTTCGCGTGTCCTCCAGTATAGCCTTTTGGTCTTTACGTGGCTTTCCTGACTTAGCCGGCCCGGCCAAACATGCGTTCCAGAAAGCCAAGCTCCCGAACATCTGCCACCGGTACTGTGTCCAGTTCCTGCATGGCTTTGCGCCAGAAAGCCTCTGGGCTATCAAGATGCGAGACCAGCTTTCGTTCCTCCGGACTATAGTGGTTGTGATCGCCAGAGATACCAGCGTCCATCAGCTGCTCGGCCCACAGATAGAGCGCTGCCCGAAGGGTTCGGAGTAGCCGGCAGTAAACCTCCCGGCTGAGGTTGATGGCCAGTTCGGCACTGAGATTAATCTGCTTTTGCAGGTCTGACATGGCCTCTTTATCCAGCAACACTCGATTGCCATTGCCTTTCTTGCAGCTTAAACAGGTATGTTCGAGTTCTTTTACCCCTTCCATCAGATTCAGGTGCCCGAACTCCCTGGTTTGGGTGTCATTCACCGGTGCAGGAATCCAGCCATACTGCGGGGATTTGGCAACGATGTGTCCGGGCAGGTCGAGCCGATAAGGTGGTGCTTTGTCTATATCGGGGTATCCATCAAACTCAGCCCTTAGCCAGGCTGCCATCTGGCGATGTCGGAGCATGGTTGCCAGGGTTATGGCTGATGGCACGATATCGGCGAGCAGATCGCTGGCATCCTGGGTGCGTTCCATCAGGTGGTCGACAGATGTAGACATGATTATCTCCCTGAGCGTGAGGGTTAAACCCTCGCCGTTATTTTTGTTTTTGGTTCTCCTCATCCGTGCAGAGGAGTAACCTGTGGGTAAAAAGTAGACAGTGGTTAAAGTTTGCGCTGTTGTAAAAGCGTTATGGCTTTGTAACGACGGGTAATCAGGGAGGGGCCGGTGATGAATGAACGGGTTCCGGATTTCAACAACCTGCGCGCAGACATGGTTCGGTATCAGCTTGCCGGCAGGGGGATATTCGATTCAAGAGTGCTGGAAGCCATGGACAGGGTGCCCCGAGAACGCTTTATTCCCGAGCATCTGGCTGGCGAAGCCTATGAAGATTACCCCTTGCCGATTGGTTGGGGGCAGACAATTTCCCAGCCCTATATCGTGGCGCTGATGGCGCAGGCGCTTCAGCTGGAGGGGCGGGAACGGGTGTTGGATATTGGGACTGGATCGGGTTATGCCGCAGCCGTTTTGGCCAGCCTCGCCCTGGAGGTCTTCAGTATCGAGCGGATTCCTGAGTTGGCAGAGCAGGCCAGGAGGAACCTGGAGCGGGCGGGGTTCAGCCAGGTGCATGTTCGCTGCGGCGACGGAACCCTTGGTTGGCCGGAGGCTGCGCCCTTTGATGGCATCTGCGTTGCTGCAGGTGCTCCCGCCGTACCTGAGACCCTTAAACAGCAGCTTGCCGTCGGTGGCCGGTTGATTATTCCGGTGGGGTCGGAGCATTCCGTGCAGCGGCTGGTGTGTATTACCCGCCGGACGGATGCTGACTTCGAGCGCGAAGACTTCGGTGATGTCCGGTTCGTGCCCCTGTTGGGTGAGCAGGGATGGTCCTGACGTCAGTGCCAGGAGGCGCCGAAGTCAGTTTGACGCATGGGTACTCTCGAAGATCTTGTCTGCAGACGCCGCCACAAAGCCGGAGTACAGGTTGCCATCCGGTTTCCGATAGCGCAGGGCGAATTCATAGAAACAGCTGGGTACCGTGGCCACCTGATCAGTGAACTCCAGGGCGACCCGGTCTGCCAGGGTGGAGGATTGCTCGAGCAGTTCCTGAGGTGACCCCTTTACTTCACCCCCGGAGGTGTTTATGGCGAAGCCGTGGTCTTTGAGCAGTTGGTTGATCTGCGCAACGGTTTTGATGCTCTCAAGATGATTGATACTGACCGTAAAATGGTTGGCTCGATAACCCCAGGCTGCGGTCCATGCAGCGTATTCGCTTTCCTCCAGAAGTGAACGGTAAGTGCCGTAATCCAGTTTCCAGTGGCGGCCGGAAGTCAGAAAATCATCGGCATCTACCGCGCCCGGATTCGTTTGGGCCACAAGGCCAGAAACGATGGCCTGCAGTTGCACTGAACATTGATCCACCAGTAGCTCAGAGATGAACACCTTGGGAACATCCGGGTCAGGGTGCTCGTAATGCCGTGCGTAGAGCTTTTTGGCTTCAAAATGATATTCGCCACCCGGCTGATAGCCCAGCTTGAGAAAGTGGCCGGCCAGTTTGTCCAGGCGTACCGGGGCCAGGTTAAAAGTGCGCAGTGCAATGTGATCATTCACGATGGGGTGGCTTTCGCGTTCGCCCAGCAACTGATGAATACGCTCAGCCGAGGGCGTCACCCGTCGATAGGATTGCCAGAGCCGGGAAAAAAGCGCGTTCAGATCATTGTGCATGACGGAACTCCTGGTGAGCACTCATCTCACTTGTGTTCAGTGTGGGGCGGTTTTTGACCAGGGGTAGTGCGCACACCGGGTCTCCACCATTCAAGCCCAGCTTCCGCTGAATGCCAGTCGGTAGGGGAACTTGCTCCGGCTCGTCTCCCCCTGACAGTGAATCGATGATCGTCGCACGGAATCCGGAACACTGGCCGTTGGCCACAATCAAGGGGAACCCGGTGTGGGCGGTAATCCGGGTGCCGCCATATAAACCCCGGTATAGCCCGCTGTTGCGAACACTGGTAATGGCATCCCGTGCGCATTCAATGGTCGGCCCGGCATCGAAAAGATCCACCAGTCCACGATGCCGGAATCCTTCCTGTTTCAGCAAGTGTAGCGCCGGGCGGGTGTCCGGGTGAACCTGGCCGATGACTGCCTGAGCTTCAATGGTCATGTCTGCAATGTCGAACGGACCAGGGGGAACAAGTTGTTCCAGAAAACGAGCATCACTCTGGGCGGAGAGTTGCGTTACCGTGGAAAAATCCAGATCGACCACCTGATGTCTCAGCCAGTTCCAGAAAGGCGAGTGGCCATGAGTGTCAGACACCCCCCGCATCTCTGCTATCACGGTGTTTGCAAAACGCTCGGGGTGCAGTGCCATAAACAGAAACCGGACTTTTGACAGGAGTTTGCCGGCATTGGCCTGGCGATAGTCCGGGCGAAGGTACAGCGAACAGATTTCGGTGCAGCCCGCGTAGTGCTCGCAACGGGTCAGGGTTTCCCTCGCGAGGCCTGCTGGCCCGATCGTTCTGTCGCGTTTGAAGTGGTGCAACGGCCGGTCGAGCCCAACACTGGCCTGGATGCCAGTTGTGCCCATGATCTCATGGCTGTGCTCATCCTCAAGTACAAACAGATACTGCTCGTTTGTGGGATTGTCTACGCGCCGCTCAAAGCTCTTCATGGAATGCTCGATCTTCTGTGCCAGCGCGTCCCGGTCTGGCATCAGGGATGTGAATCCCGGTCCGGATTCAACGGCAATCTGATAAAGGGGATCAAGATCCCGAAGCGTGATAGGGCGGATCAACATGGCCGACATCCTGAACGTTGTTTAGGTCCAGTATGGCGGCTGGTTATGCCGATCTGTAGATTCAAATTGGTCGATATGGTCTAGAATTTAGCCATATTGACGAATCAGGTAATCAAAATGATTAGTATGCAAGACCAGAAATTGTTGGGACTGCTCCGGCAGAATGCTCGCGCCAGTGTGACTGACCTGGCCAAGGGGTTGCATGTTTCCCGTTCCACCGTACAAAACAGACTGGCGAAACTGGAGGCGCAGGGAATCATTCGCGGCTATACCTTACAGCTGGGCGGTGAGTACGCCGCCAATCAGGTGGAGGCCCATGTGTCGGTCAAGGTGCATCAGAAACTCACTGCCCGCACCAACTCTGAACTGGAGCAGATTTCTCAGGTCTGTCAGTTGTTTTCGGTTAGTGGTGAATACGACTTGATTGCCATCGTCCAGGCTCAATCACTGGAGGAGTTGAGCCGTGTATTGGATGACATCGGGAACCTTGAAGGGGTTGAGCGAACTAACTCGGCAGTCGTGCTTGAGACCCGGTTCAGGCGTTAGCCAGCTTTCAGGAACCAAGAAAGCCCGCATAGGCGGTATAGAGAAATGCACCAGAACCGATAAGAATCACGGCCCAGGCGGGGAAGATCAAAGCAGAGCGAGTCGAGGTTCTCATAGAGCGACAGTCTCCTGTGGTATTGGTTATCAATACGCGGTACTTCTCAATCTAGACCAGACTTGATGGATGTCACGAACTATTTTGGGAGGTGCGTCTCAGCTTCGAGCTAAATGGTCAACGCCCGGGATGTTTATTGCTATTGAGCACGCGGGAAAGTTGGCTAGTATGAATGCAACAATAAAAAGCGATTCCAGACAACCGAAGATAACAACAACAAGGAGCCACCATGGCTATAGACCCACAAAAGCAGACGTCTTTGCACTGCCTGTACTACTGGGCCCAGCACACTCCCGATAACGTTTACCTTACCCAGCCGTTCCCGGATGGCCGGGTGGAAGACATTACCTGGGCGCAGGCCGCTGACCAGGTGTCCCGGATGGCCGCCTACCTGAACAGCCTTGGTCTACCGGAGCACAGCAATATCGGAATCCTGGGCAAGAATAGCGCGCATTGGATACTGTTGGATCTGGCCATTTGGGCAGCCGGTCATGTCAGCGTGCCGCTTTACCCGACCCTGAATGGTGAAACAGCCGCTTACATTCTTGAACACAGCGAGGCTAAACTGTTGTTCCTGGGTAAGCTGGACGGTACGGCCGACGGCTGGAACGACATCAAGCATCATATTCCTGATGACCTGCCCATCGTGTCTCTGCCTTTGTCGCCGCGCGATGACACTCCCAAATGGCAGGAGATCATCAAAGAGCAATCACCGGCTGAGCCGAAACTGCCTGATCCGGATGCGCTGGCCACCATCGTGTACACCTCTGGCAGTACCGGCCGGCCCAAGGGCGTGATGCACAGCTTCCGCACCATGATTTCGGTGGCCGATGGCCTGCAGCAACTGTTCCCAGTGTCATCCAACGAACGCATGTTGTCTTACCTCCCGCTGGCCCACGTGGCGGAGCGGGCAGCGGTTGAAACCCAGTCCCTTTACTACGGTTTCCACCTGTACTTTGCCAACTCCCTGGACACCTTCCAGGAAGACTTGCAGCGGGCCCGGCCCACGTTGTTCTTCTCGGTACCGCGCCTGTGGATGAAGTTCTATCTGGGCGTGAACGCCAAGCTGCCACCGAAGAAGCAGAAAATCCTGTTCAATATTCCGATCCTTAACTCGCTGGTTAAAAAGAAGGTGCTCAAACAGCTGGGCCTGGACCATTGTCGGGCCGCCCTGACGGGCGCGGCACCGTTGTCTGGAGAGATTATCGGCTGGTATCGGGGCCTTGGTCTGGAATTGCTGGAAGTGTATGGCATGTCGGAGAACTTCGGTTACTCCCACGCCAACCGCCCCGGCCAGGCCAAGGTGGGTACGGTCGGCATGGCAAACCCCGGTGTTACTCACCGCATTGGCGAAGGTGGCGAGGTTCAGGTCAAGAGCCCCGGTCAGATGCTCGGCTACTACAAGAACGAAGAGAAGACCAAAGAGGACCTGACCGATGACGGCTTTCTCAAAACCGGCGATATGGGTGAAATCGACCAGGATGGTTGCCTGCGTATCACTGGCCGGGTGAAGGATCTGTTCAAAACCTCCAAGGGCAAATACGTAGTGCCCGTGCCAATTGAGAACCGGTTCAATCATCCGAAAGCCGAAGTGGTGTGTGTGGCCGGCGCCAACCAGCCTCAGCCGTGCCTGATGGTGTTGTTGTCAGAAGAGGCCCGGGATGAACTGGATCGTGGTGGTGACCGGGCGGAGCTGGAACAGGAACTGGCCCGGGAGCTTGATGCCGTTAACGCCCAGAGCGAAGCCCATGAGAAAGTGGCTTTCGTAGTAGTGGTCAAGGAGCCCTGGACCATGGAAAACGGCATGTTAACGCCGACCATGAAGATCAAGCGCAATGTGATCGAGGACTTCTACAATCAGAAGATGGACGAGTGGTTTGGTAAGAAGAGTAAGGTGATCTGGGAGTTCTGATCAGGGCGTTAAACACTCACCAAATAAAAACGCCGGCATGGAAACATGCCGGCGTTTTTATTTGTGCTTCGGTTACCGGGTTCCGGTAATCTCAGTGACCGCCCTGTACCTGGGGCATGTCTGGGGCAACCGCAGCCGCTTTGCGGTTGAAAATCCGCACCTTACGGCTGAAAAACTGCATCGCCTGCTGTGCAGCAGCGCGGGTATACTGGCGCCTGACCTCGGTACTGTTGTGGAGGATACTTGACGGCAGCGGGTTTACGGTTGCGATATGGCTCTTGGTCATAGCGCCTTCCTCCTTTGTCTGGTGGATTAATTAGCGATCTATCTTTAATTTAACGACTATTCTAGGAGTTCTTATTTGCAGTTTGAATACGTTAAAATCCGTACTCACGTTGCGAATATGCAGTAACTATGGACTGGGATTATCTTCGATATATACGGGCTCTGGCAATAGGTGGAACGCTGGCGAAAGCCGGTGAATTGCTGGGTGTACACCAAACCACTGTTTTAAGACGACTTGATCAGATGGAAGAGTCGTTGGGGGTGCAGTTCTTCGAGCGCAACCGGGATGGTTTGCAGCTCACTCCGGTTGGCGAAATGGCGTTTCGGGAGGCCCAGCGGCTGGCTACCGATGTGGAAAACCTGGAGCGCAAACTGGTAGGTGACGATGCCGCGCCGGTGGGTAAGGTCCGGGTGGCGGCCGAAGATGCCATGATGAATGAACTGCTCGGACCGATCCTGGCGGAGCTGGTTCACGCCTATCCGGATATCGAACTGGAGGTGCTGACCGATAACGATGTGGCGAACCTCAGCCACCGGGAGGCAGACCTGACCTTGCGGCCGGAGAACAAACCCCAGGCGACCCTGGAGGGCGAGCGCATTGCCGCTGTGGATTCCGCTGTCTACGGGGCCGCCCGATACTGCCGTCGACACCGCAATATGGATATCGAGAACCACCCGGAAGATTGCACCTGGATACTGCCGGATGAGAGTTTCAGCCATCTGGCGACCGGGCGTTGGTACCGAAAGCACCTGAAGAACGTCTCCTCGGTGATTCGCTGCAACAGCCTGCAATCCATGGCAACCCTGGCCAGGTCTGGAGCGGGGTTGGCGGTGTTGCCCTGTTATCTGGGCGAGGCCGCGAAAGAGCTGCGCAGGCTATCAGACCCGCTGGAGGGCGAGAGCGTGGATTTGTGGCTGCATGTAAACCAGGATACCCAGCAGATGGCCCGGGTGCGCATTGTCATGGAGTTTCTGGTTGAACGCCTGAAAGCGCTGGAATCTGCCATTGAGATAAGCGCGTCGCTCTGAACCTAATCGTCGGCCTTGCAGAACGGCCAGAACTGGTACCAGCGCCAACATTGGAACTCCGCTTCGCACTGCTTTAACTGGTTGTCGTAGCGGAAGGCGCGGTTCTGAACCCTTCGGGCCAGGGACTGTATGGCCGGTTTCTGTTCGAACGAGCGGCGTGCGTAGCCGCCCCGACCTTCATGATAGGCCAGGTAAAGCTGCCGGGGTGCGCTGAATGGAATGCCCAGCTCGCGGTTGCTGAGGTGGTTGTACCAGCCGACAAAATCCAGCGCGTATTGCATGTCGGTGCGTACGGTTCGCCAGGATGCGTCGTTCGCCACCAGGTATTCGCCCCAGGCGGGGTCAAGGGCCTGGGCATAACCGTAAGCGGTGGTGGGGCGCTTCCAGGGAATCAGTCCCCAAAGCCGGGTGCGGGGCGGCCGGGCATGGCTCCGGAAAGACGATTCGTAATAGACAAAAGCCAGCTGTGTGGCGATGGGGGTGCCCCATTTCTCCTCGGAGGCCCGGGCATAGTCGTACCACACCGTATGTTCCCTGAAGATCTCACAGATGTTTTCCGGGTTGGCCGGAGGTTCCGGGGCCAGCAGACTGAAACGCAGGGTGGCCCAGGTGCCGATCACCAGCCCCAGCAAAGGCAGGCCGTACCAGCTGATGCGGGAGCGCCATACATTAAACCGCTTGTTGCGGATATTTCGAGATTTTCGGGTTCTTCTGCGCCACATCCCTACCAAACTGTCATCTCCAAAGGCCTTGGGGCACTTGCCGTAATGGCTTCAGGCGTGTCATAAACAGGGCCGTTGCAGTAACAGGATAATAGAGAAATGAGACTGATCACCCTAGTTAAACCTCTTTTAGTTGCCGGGCTTATATCGTCAGGAATGGCCCATGCATCAACGGATGCCCGTGACGTTCTGGCGGCATCGCCCATTGATGACATCGTGGGCCAGTATCCGGCCATGATGAGCCAGGGTATACGGGACGGTCTCAAACAGAGCGGCCAGGTGCCGCCGATGGTGGCCGACACCATTGGTTATGTGGTCAGCAGCAGCTACAGGGCCGAGGACATCGAGCGTAAGCTGGTGGACAGCCTGGATGAGTCGTTGACGAACAAACAGCTTGAGGAGGTTCATGCCTGGTACCAGACGCCTGTTGCGCAGAAGATATCCCGTGCGGAGATTGCTGCGTCTGCACCTGCCGCCTGGTCAGAGGTGCGAAGCCGCGCCGGAGAGCTAAACGAAGCCTACAAGGGCACCACCCGGGAAAAGCTGTTTGACCGTTTTGACCGGGCTTCCCGCGCAACGGAAACCACAGTGGATACTACCATTGCCGTGCAGTTGGGTTTGGCAACGGCCATGGCGGCCCTGAGCAGTGACTCGGTGCATTACGAGCGGTTACGTCAGCGTTTGGAGAACCAGCGTGGGATGTTGCAGGGCATGGTTGGGCAACAGGTATACGACAGCTATTTGTTCACCTACCGGGATATCAGTGTTCAGGAACTGGGTCTGTATCTGGACTTTCTGGAGAGTGAGTCGGGTAAACGCTTTACCGAGGTGGTCACAGAGAGCATTCAGGCGTCGATTACGGACCCTATTGAAACCATCGGTAGCCAATTGGCGCGGTTCAGGAATTTCGGGACAGGCGAATCCCGATAACCAACGCCTGCTGTCTGCGCAGTCAAGCGCAGACAGCAGTTGCACTGGCTTAGCTGCGGGAAGTCACTTCCAGCAGGTGATACCCGAACTGGGTCTTGATCGGCCCAATTACGGTGTTCAGGTCGCTGCTGAACACGGCCTTGTCAAACTCGGGAACCATCTGGCCAGGGCCGAAGGAGCCCAGGTCGCCGCCGTTACGGCCAGACGGGCAGGAGGAATGCTGCTTCGCCACTTCGGCGAAATCCTGGCCACCTTCAATAGCCTTCTTCAGTTCTTCACATTTTGCTTCGCTGTCTACCAGAATGTGGCGTGCAGTTGCTTGTGCCATGATCAAGTTCCTGTTGTCGGATGGAGGAATGGACGGAAACGTCTGACACGAATGCTGCCCGCACAGCGTGCTGCTGGCAAGCCCTTTTTATCCGTGTTTCTGCGGCCTCACAGTCTTGCGCCCAAACCTGTACAATGCCGGCTTTTATTTGCCGGCTTGCTGCTGGCCCTCACGCTGACAGGTTCTTTTCTTGATCTCCACCGCCAATCTCACCATGCAATTCGGGGCCAAGCCCCTGTTTGAAAACGTATCCGCCAAGTTCGGCAACGGCAACCGTTACGGTTTGATCGGTGCCAATGGCTGCGGCAAGTCCACCCTGATGAAAATCCTCGGTGGCGACCTGGAGCCGTCCGCCGGCCAAGTGATGCTGGAGCCCAACATCCGCCTCGGTAAACTCCGCCAGGATCAGTTCGCCTACGAGGACTGCACGGTGATGGACACCGTGATCATGGGCCATGGGGAACTGTGGCGGGTGAAGAAAGAGCGGGACCGCATCTACTCCCTGCCGGAAATGAGCGAAGAAGACGGCATGGCGGTGGCGGACCTGGAAGTGGAATTCGCCGAAATGGACGGCTACACCGCCGAATCCCGCGCCGGCGAACTCCTGCTGGGCCTGGACATTCCGCTGGAACAGCACAACGGCCCCATGAGCGCCCTGGCCCCAGGTTGGAAACTGCGCGTGCTGCTCGCCCAGGCCCTGTTCTCCGACCCGGACGTGCTGCTGCTGGACGAGCCCACCAACCACCTGGATATCAACACCATCCGCTGGCTGGAAAACATCCTGGTGGCCCGTAACAGCACCATGATCATCATCTCCCACGACCGCCACTTCCTGAACAGTGTGTGCACCCACATGGCGGACCTGGATTACGGTGAACTGCGCCTGTTCCCGGGCAATTACGACGAATACATGACTGCCGCCACCCAGGCCCGCGAGCGCATGTTGTCAGACAACGCCAAGAAAAAGGCCCAGATCGCTGAACTGCAGCAGTTCGTCAGCCGCTTCTCCGCCAACGCCTCGAAAGCCAAGCAGGCCACCTCCCGCGCCCGCCAGATCGACAAGATCCAGTTGGAGGAAGTGAAGCCGTCCAGCCGGGTGAGCCCGTTCATCCGCTTCGAGCAGGGCAAGAAACTGCACCGTCAGGCGGTCACCCTGAAAGGCCTGACCAAGGGCTTCGACGAAGGCCCCCTGTTTAAAAACCTGGATCTGCAGATTGAGGCGGGAGAGCGGGTGGCTATCATCGGCCCGAACGGAATTGGTAAAACCACCTTACTGCAGTGCCTGGCCGGCGCCTACGAGCCGGATGCCGGTGAGGTGAAATGGACCGACAGTGCCGAGGTAGGTTACTTCGCCCAGGACCACACCGCCGACTTTGCCCGGGATGACACCCTTACCGATTGGATGGCGCAGTGGACTACCGGTGGTGAGCAATTGGTGCGCGGTACGTTGGGACGGATGTTGTTCTCCGGGGATGACATCGGTAAGTCGGTGAAGGTGATTTCCGGTGGTGAACAGGGGCGGATGCTGTTTGGTAAGCTGATTCTGCAGAAGCCGAATGTGATGTTGATGGATGAGCCGACGAACCACCTGGATATGGAGTCCATCGAGGCGTTGAACCTGGCGCTGGAGAACTATCCGGGCACGCTGATTTTCGTCAGCCATGACCGGGAGTTTGTTTCGTCGCTGGCGACCCGGATCATCGAGTTGAAGGCGGATGGGATTACCGACTTCAGCGGCAGTTATGATGATTATCTTCGGAGTCAGGGTTACGTCTGATCCTGAATCATTCGACCTTGGGAGTTTGCGGACGGTTGGGTAGGCCTGTCCAAAAAACGCTCCTTCGGCACATCCCTGTGGCGCTTGGGCTCCGCCATCCATGGCTCCGCACATTTTTGGACAGGCCTACCCAACCGTCCGCTCGTACCTTTGAGTGGTCATCCAGAGAATAAAGGACAAACTGATGAGTGAGTCTCCGGTTGTGATCGCAACCCGAAAATGGGTTGAAGACGTCGTCGTTGGCTACAACCTCTGCCCCTTCGCCAAACGGGAACTGGTCAAGAACCGGGTTCGGTTTACGGTGACAGACGCCAACAATGAAGACGACCTCCTGCAGGCCCTACACGCGGAATTGCAGCGCCTGGAAGACGAACCGGAAATCGAAACCACGTTGTTGATACACCCGGGCGTACTGCAGGATTTCTACGCCTACAATGAGTTTCTGGACGCTGCCGATGCGTTGTTGGCCTACCTGGAGTTGGAGGGCGTTTACCAGATCGCCAGTTTCCATCCGGACTATCAGTTCGCTGACACCGAACCGGGGGCTGATGAGAATTACACCAACCGGTCTCCGTACCCCATGTTGCACCTGTTGCGGGAGGCGAGTCTGGAGGCGGCGATTGATAGCCATCCGGATGTGGACGGGATTCCTGATCGGAATATCGCACTGATGAATGAGCTGGGTGCGGAGAAGATGCGGAATACTTTACTGAGCTGCTTAGAGCACGCATCGAATCCAGCTGAGTAGTTTGAGGAGCCAGCGGGGTAGGGCTTTCCAAAACTGTGCGGAGCCATGGATGGCGGAGCCCAAGCGCCACATGGATGTGCCGAAGGAGCGTGTTTTGGAAAGCCCTACCCCGCTGGCGTTAACGCCAAAGCCGCGGTACTGAGCACCTGAAGGGAGTAAAATTATGGGACTGCTTTTCGAACAAATTGACAGCCAGCCCTCGGTGATCGGGGAAATCACGCTTCGCCGCCGCAGGATTCCGGCACTGGGTGACCGCGATATCTACGAAGTGAAACTGGGCGAAGAATTCCTCATGTCCAGCATGTTTGTAGACGCCGAAGTGGCCCTCTCAGACATCGGCCTGGGCGAAACCGAAGGCGACAAGCTCAGTGTTGTTGTGGGCGGACTCGGCCTTGGCTACACCGCCGTGGCCGCTCTCAAGCATGAGCGCGTCAGCGAACTGCTCGTGGTCGAATACCTGAAACCCGTCATCGGCTGGCATCAGCAAGAAAAAGTGCCCCTCGGCAAAGACCTCAACGCCGACCCCCGCAACCGCTACATACACGGCAGCTTCTTCGACCTCGCCATCGCTGACCCCGAAACCGGCGGCTTCGACCCGGAAGCGCCGGGCAAACCGTTCGATGCCATCCTGCTCGACATAGACCACTCGCCCAGGGCCCTGCTGCACGACTCCAGCGCCAGCTTCTACACCGCCAACAACCTCCGCTTCATGGCCCGGCAACTCAAGCCCCGGGGCGTGTTTGCCATGTGGTCCAACGAAGGTGAGGACGACGAATTCATGGCGACTCTGCGGGAAGTGTTTACCGACATAGCCTGCCACGTGGTCAGCTTCTACAACCCCTTCCAGAACCGCGAATCGTTTAACACCGTCTACGTGGCCCGCAAGCCGGACTGAGCCCGGCGAGCAGGCGCTGGCATCAGGCGAAGTTCAGCTGCTTGCGCCACTTGTGCAGCAGGAATTCGGTGTCGTGCTGCCACGGGTGGAAGTCTGGTTTGAAGTAATCCAGGTATTCCGGAATGATCGCGGTGAACATGCCCTTGCGGCCCCAAACCCGGTTCAGGCCTTTGGCCCAGGACTTCAGGTTCAGTAACTGCTTGTCTTCGCGCATCAGCTCAATGATGAACGAGTGGATCGCTACCATGATCAGCGTGGTGATCAATGCCATGACACCCATGCGGATGGCGTAGTCCACTACGGTTTTATCGTAGAGTTGTTCATAGGTGTCGAAGGCCACCGCTTTGTGTTCGTTCTCTTCGACACAGTGCCAGGCCCACAGGGTTCGCATGGACGGGTCGATGGCATTCACCAGGTCTTCGCGCTTTAGCAGCTGCGCTGAGAGGATGCCGGTGAAGTGCTCAAGGGCAACGGTAGCGGCCAGATGCACCCGCTTGTTGTTGAGCAGCGGCAGGTCTTTCGCGGACAGGAAGCCTCGGGTCCAGCCTTCCAGTTTCTTGATATCGAAACCCTGATTGATGGCACCGTCGTTGAAGTGGCCATGCTCCTTCGCGTGCATGGCCTCCTGCCCGATAAAGGCGCTGATGTCCTTCTGCAACTGAGGGTCGTTGATCTGGTCACGTACTGCCCGAACACTGTCCACGAAGAAGCGCTCACCGTCTGGGAAAAGTGCGGAGAGGGCGTTGAACAGGTGGGTCATGAACGGGTCACTGTCGACCCAGTGCCGCGGTACATCCTCAAAACCAAAGTCCTGACGGCGTACCGGAAAAGATGCTGTGACTGCTGACATAGCGACTGCCTCGATTGTGTTTGTCTTACAATCACACATTACGCGCCAAGAGCCGTAAAAGTCCGGTCAGAAAGGGACAGATGTTTATCAATTGGTATGTTGGTGCCCAGAATAGGCAGGGAGGGGGCGCCCGGGCAGCGCGCTGCCCGGGCGATCGGGGTTACATCAGGTTGTAGATAAACACAATGGCAACGGCCACCGGGGTAACAAACCGCACGGTGATAAACCACAGGTTGAACATGGTCGGTGACAACGACAGTTCGTTCTCCATGGCCTGGCGGGACATCACCCAGCCGGCAAACAGTGCGACCAGCAGGCCACCTAGCGGCAACAGGATGTTGGCGGTGAAGAAGTCCAGCAGGTCGAAAATGGTTTTGCCTTCCAGCATGGGAATGAAGCCCAGCGGAGCAACGTCCGCCCACAGGTTCAGTGACAGCACGGAGGCAATACCCAGAGCCCAGCATACGCCGCCAGCGGCGATGGTGCTGATGGTCCGGTTCATGCCTTTCTGCTCTTCCAGCCACTCCACGATGGGCTCCAGCAGGGAGATGCCGGAGGTCCAGGCGGCGAAGATCAGCAACACGAAGAACAGGGTGCCGAACAGTGTACCCATGGGCATCTGGCCGAACGCGAGGGGCAGTGTCTGGAAAATCAGGCCGGGGCCGGCACCGGGTTCGAGGCCGTTGGCAAAGACAATGGGAAAGATCGCCAGCCCGGCCAGCAGTGCTACGCCGGTGTCGATGACTGACACCGTGATGGAGGTCTTGGCGATGGAGATTTTCTTCGGCAGATAAGAGCCATAGGCCATCATTACCGCCATACCCAGGCTCAGGGTAAAGAACGCGTGGCCAAGGGCGACCAGCACGCCGGAGGTGGTCAGCTTGGAGAAGTCTGGCTGGAACAGGAAGGCCGCGGCCTGGCCGAAGTGGCCGGTGGTCATAGCGTAGCCGACCACCAGCAGCAACAATACGAACAGCGCTGGCATCAGGATACTGACGGCCCGCTCAAGGCCGGAGCGGACGCCCCGGGCGACGACCACCATCACCAGGGCCATAAACACCGTGTGCCAAAGCAGCAGGGTGGACGGATTGCTTAGCAAGCCGGAGAAAATGGCTCCCACAGCTTCGGCGGATTGCCCGGCCAGCTGCCCGCTGGCAGTTGTACCCACGTAGGATATTGCCCAACCACCAATCACCGAGTAGAACGACAGTATTAAAAAGCCAGCAAGAACGCCGATAGCGCCCACCAGTTTCCAGGCCGGTTTGAGTCTGTCCCGTTCGGTAATCAGTCGGATGCTGTTGACCGGGCTGCGACCACCCCGGCGGCCGATCATGACCTCGGCCATCATGATGGGAATGCCGACAACGGCGATGCACAGCAGGTACACCAGCACAAAGGCGCCGCCACCGTTTTCGCCGGTAACGTAGGGGAATTTCCAGATATTGCCAAGCCCGACGGCGGAGCCGGTGGCAGCCAGAATAAACGCGAACCGTGAGGACCATAGCCCTCGTTTCGCATTGGAGCCCTCAAGGGCATCCGAATAGGTGGCGGAGCCGGATGAAGTGACAGACATAGTGATCTCCCGAAGGTGTTGTTTTTGTTTCAGGGGTTAAAAGGGGAGCCGCAGAACCCTGCGGCCCCCAAGGGGAAGCACCGGTGTCAGGTCACCCGGCGCAAGCCAGCCGCCTGGGCGCCAGCCCAGCACGCGCGGCGTGCTTTCTAAAGCGCTCTTCTGCAAGTTCATTGGCGATCTCACCGGTGGGGAGCCCGGTGCGATCAGAGCGCTGGAATATTTCCGACAGGGTGTCACCGATGGTGTCTACGTGGGCGCGGATTTGCTCGGGTGAGCCTCCGGTGCGTTCGTAGAATACATCGATGATCCCGCCGGCGTTGATGGCGAAATCCGGAGCGTAGAGGATGCCCCGGTGTTTGAGGGCCGCATCATGTTCGGGGCGGTCCAGGAGATTGTTCGCGGCGCCGGCAACGATGGCCGCCCGGATGGCCGGAATGCTCTGGTCGTTCAGCACTGCACCCATGGCGCAGGGGGCTACAACATCCACCGGCAGGCTCAGGATGTCATCGGAGCCAACGGGCGTTGCATCAAACTCGTCCACTGCGCGCTGGAGGTTGTCGGCGTGAATGTCTGTCACCCACAGTTCTGCACCGGCCTCTTTCAGATAGCGGGCCAGGCGGTAGCCAACATTGCCGATGCCCTGGATGGCCACCTTCAGTCCGGTCAGGTTATCCGTGCCGAGCTTGTGTTTTACGGCCGCTTTCAGGCCAATAAAGGTGCCGTAGGCGGTTACCGGTGAAGGGTCCCCTGTGCTGGGCTGGCCATCGAACCCGGTGCGGGTGGTTACGCCGGCCACGTGCCGGGTATGGCGGCCCATCACTTTCAGGTCTGGCACGCTGGTGCCGGAGTCTTCAGCGGCAATGTACTGGCCGCCGAGGCTTTCCAGGTGCCTGCCCATGGCCTCGAGCAAGGCTTCGGTCTTGTGCTTACGCGGGTCGCCGATTATGACGGACTTGCCGCCACCCAGGTCGAGATTGGCCAGGGCAGATTTATAGGTCATCCCCCGGGACAGTCGCAACACATCCCTCAACGCTTCCTCATCGCTGGCGTAGGGAAACATTCGGCAACCGCCGAGTGCTGCACCCCGTGACGTATTGTGGATGGCAATGATGCCCTTCAGGCCGGTTTCGGCGTCGCAGACAAAAGACAGGTGTTCGTGGTGATCGAACTCCGGATGGCTGAATACGTTCATGGCGTTTCACCTCTGTTCCGTGGCCGGCCGCTACCCTTGTGGGGCCTGCGGCGGCTGTTTTTGTTTTAGACCGCCGCGTTGGCGATTTGTTGGTGTGCCCGTTCACCGGGGTTCAGTTCAGCCCGGTACTGCGCCCGTTCTTTTCGGGTGGCTTGATAGGCCGCTTCTTTGACCGGGCCGTAACCGCGGATCTTCGCAGGCAGGCTGGCCAGGTTTCGTGCGGCATCGGCGTGGTCTTTGCTCAGGTGCTTGAGCAGGAAGGCCACATCAGTTTCGTACTCCCGGATGATCTTGCGCTCCAGGCGGCGGTCCGCGGTGTATCCGAAGGGGTCCAGGGGTGTGCCTCGCAGGCTTCGGGCTTTCGCCAGCCATGCGAACACGGTTTCCATCCAGGGACCAAAGGTGTGTTTCTTAGGGCGTTCGCCATTTTTGCTCCGGCTGAGCAGCGGCGGTGCCAGATTGAACTCCAGCTCAATGTCGCCCTCGAACTGCTCCTCCAGCTGCTTGCGCAGGCTGCCATTGCTGAACAGTCGCGCCACTTCGTACTCGTCTTTGTAGGCCAGTACCTTGGCGTAGTTGTCGGCGATGGCTCGGAACAGCAACGGGTCACGGCCGAGTTTCTGGGAGATGGTGTGTTCCGCCTGGCGCACCAGCCTTTCATAGCGCTTGGCCAGGGCGGTGTTCTGGTAATCGCTCAGGTGTTCCATGTTGCGCTGGATCAGTTGATCCGTGGTTTCCATCACCTGCACAGGTGTGCCTTTGGGTTTCGGGAACGCCAGGGCCATCACCCGGTCCAGATGATGGGCAGCCCGGCGGCCCCACAGAAATGCCTGTTTGTTTTTCTCGACCGCCACGTTGTTAAGCTCAATGGCCCGCTCGATGGCTGCGGCACTGAGCGGAAGCAGCCCCTGTTGCCAGGCAAAGCCGACGGTGAACAGGTTGACCGCCATGCCGTCACCCATCAGGGCTTTGGCGAGGTCACCCGCGTTGAGGAACCAGCTGCCATCCGGCCGGCAGGCCTCCTTGACGGTCTGCTCCATGGATTCCCCGGGGAACTGGATGTCCGGGTCTCGGGTAAAGGCGGCGGGCATGGCCTGCTCGGTATTGACCACCGCCCGGGAGAATCGGTTATCCAGCTTGGCCAGGGCGTCGTCGGTGGCGGCGACCATCAGATCAAAGGCGATCATCAGGTCGGCCTCGCCGGCGGGAATGCGCACCGCGTGGATGTTGTCTTGCCGGTCACTGATGCGAATGTGGCTGACGACCGCGCCGAACTTCTGGGCCAGGCCGGCCTGGTCCAGCACGGAGACGCCTTTGCCTTCAAGATGAGCCGCCATGCCCAGCAGGGCGCTGACGGTCACCACGCCGGTGCCGCCGACGCCGGTCAGCAGAATGCCGTAGGGATTGTTGCCGGTGACGGGTGTCGGTTCCGGAAGCTCCGGGAAGTCCACGTCTGCGCTGACGCCGGCAGGCTTTTTCAGCTTGCCACCTTTGACGGTAACAAAGCTCGGGCAGAAACCGCGCACGCAGGAGAAGTCCTTGTTGCAGGAGGACTGGTCAATGGTGCGTTTGCGCCCGGCGTCTGTGTCTTTAGGCAGAATCGACAGGCAGTTGGACTGGATGCCGCAATCACCGCAGCCTTCGCACACGTCCGAGTGAATCATCACGCGCTGGTTTGGGTCTTCCATGGTGCCGCGCTTGCGGCGTCGGCGCTTTTCGGCCGCGCAGGTCTGGTCATAGATGATCACCGAACAGCCTTCGATCTCACGCATTTCCCGTTGCAGGGCGTCCAGGTCGTCCCGGTGATGGAAGGTGGTGCGATCCGCGAAATCGGCCCGCGACGGGTATTTGTCGATATCGTCGCTGACCACCGCGATACGTCGCACGCCCTCACCATACAGCTGATGGCTGATCTGCTGCACCGTCAGGGTGCCATCCACCGGCTGGCCGCCGGTCATGGCCACGGCGTCGTTGTAGAGAATCTTGTAGGTGATGTTGGCACCGGAGGCGATGGCCGCGCGAATGGCCAGTACGCCTGAGTGAAAGTAGGTGCCGTCGCCCAGATTCTGGAACACGTGTTTCTGGTTGGTAAACGGTGCCTGGCCAAGCCAGGTGACGCCTTCACCACCCATCTGCGTGAAGGTGTCGGTACCCCGTTCCATCCAGGTCGCCATGTAGTGACAGCCAATGCCGCCGAGGGCGCGGCTTCCTTCCGGTACCTGGGTGGAGGTGTTGTGGGGGCAGCCAGAGCAGAAGTGCGGAGTCCGCTCCAGTCGCTCCCGGGGTTGCGCCAGACTGTTTTCTTTTTCGGTCAGGAAACCGAGACGCTGTTGCAGTTTATCGTTGCAATAACGGCCATCCAGGCGGGAGGCGATGGCCCGTGCCACCATGGCCGGTGTCAGTTCGGCGATGGTTGGTAGCAGGTCGTTACCCTGGTCGTCCCGCTTGCCGATGACATTGGGGCGTCGGCCATCCTGCCAGGTGTAAAGCTGGGTCTTGATCTGTTCTTCAATCAGTCCCCGTTTTTCCTCGACCACCAGAATTTCCTCCAGCCCCGAGGCAAACTCAAACATGCCCTCGGGTTCCAGAGGCCAGGGCATGGCGACCTTGTAAACCGCCAGCCCGATGGCTTCACGCTCCTCATCGCCCAAGCCGAGGTCTGCCAGCGCCTGGATCACATCCAGGTAGGCTTTGCCGGTGGTGACGATACCCAGCCGGGGCTGTTCAACCGAAAGCACCGTGCGGTCCAGGCGGTTGGCCCGGCAAAAGGCCTTGGCGGCTTCCAGCTTGTGCCGGTGCAGGCGCTCCTCCTGCGCCATAGGTTTGTCTGGCCAGCGGGAGTTCAGGCCACCTTCCGGCATGGGAAACTGTGTGGGAATGCGGATGTTGATCCGGCTGAGATCCAGGTTGGCAGAAATGGACGAATCCATGTTTTCGGCCAGGGCTTTGAAGCCAATCCAGCAGCCGCTAAACCGCGACATGGCCCAGCCGTAGAGGCCCAGATCCAGAATGTCCTGAATGCCGGCGGGGTTGAGCACCGGCATACCCGCATCCAGAAACGCATAATCACTTTGATGGGGCAGGGTGGAAGATTTGCAGGCATGGTCGTCGCCAGCGACGGCCAGTACCCCACCAAATCGGGAGGTGCCCGCCGCGTTAGCGTGCTTGAACACATCACCGGTGCGGTCCACACCCGGGCCTTTGCCATACCAGAGGGCAAACACGCCGTCGTAACGGGCACCTTCAAAGATGTTGACCTGCTGGCTGCCCCAGACAGCGGTGGCGCCAAGGTCTTCATTCACCCCGGGTAAAAAATGGATGTTGTTTTCTTTGAGGTGGTCCCGGGCTTTCCACAGAACCTTGTCAAAACCGCCAAGGGGAGATCCGCGATAGCCAGAGATAAAGCCTGCGGTGTTCAGGTTGTTCTTGCGGTCGAGTTGGGCTTGGAGCAGGGGCAGTCTCGCCAGGGCCTGGCTGCCGTTCATGTAGACCGAACCGGCATCTTTTTCCCAGACATCGTCAAGGCTGACGGGACGCAGCCCCTTTGGGGAGCGTAAAAGATCAGACATGTTGAAATCCTCTCCCACCTGGCCGGATCGCGGCGGTAGGTTTGTCTTGTTTTTGTAATCCCGGCTTTTGGCCGGATGTTCGATTTCATCAGTCCTGCCCGGTGGATTGGCCGGGTTGCCCTTTTGGGGCTGGACGAAAAACAAACTAGAATAAGTTTACGTTCACGTCAATGAGGGCGAGGCGACCGAGTTCGCAAAAGTGTGATTTGTTCATATAACTGATTGAGCAAAATAGGAAAAATAATTCCGGGCTAGCGGTTATTACCTATTCGCGTTTTGGCGGTTCCGGCTTAGTTTCTCGTAATGTCTGCCAGTTTATATCCTTACCAATTTCAGCCGCACAGGGTGCGAGCTGAGTTTTTTCGTTTACTTCCCATCTCATTGTTCGTGGTGGCGTTTGGTGCTGCCTTTGGCCTGGCGGCCATCCAGAAGGGCTTGTCGCCGCTTGAATCCATCCTGATGAGCACCACCGTGTTCGCCGGTGCGTCCCAGTTCGCCGCGGTGGACATGTGGGGCACCGAAGTCTCGGTGCTGCCAATGATTGCCGTGGTGTTTGCCATCAACTCCCGGCACCTGCTGATGGGCGCTTCTTTGTACCCCATGCTCAAAGACGTCTCGCCGGGCAAGCGCTACGGACTATTGCTGTTGCTGACAGACGCCAACTGGGCGGTCTCGGCGCAGGAGTATCAGAGTGGGCGGCGCAATCTTGAGGTGATCCTGGGTGGTGGGCTGGTGCTTTGGCTGGCCTGGATGATCGGTACCGGGCTGGGTGTGTACTTCGGTGGCCTGCTACAGAACCCCAGAGCACTGGGCCTGGATATGGTACTGGGCTGCTTTCTGTTGGCCATGGCCCTCGGTGGCAAGAAATCGCCGCGTATTCTCGTGGCCTGGCTGGTGGCCGGTGCTGCTTCGCTGGCGGCGTGGAAATGGCTGCCGCCCAATATGCACGTTGTGGTGGGTGCACTGGCTGGTGGTGTGATCGGACTGTTCTGGCTGGAACCCGGAGCCCAGAGCCGGGAAGATAACCTGGAGGTCCGGCATGGCGATTGAAACCACAACCCTGGGTGTTCTGGCGTTGATCGCCATCATGGCAGTGGTGACCCTGGTAACCCGCTTCGGCGGGGTGTTCATCATGTCGTTCCTGCGCATCAGCCCGCGGGTTGAGAGTTTCATCAACACCATGGCGAGCTCGGTGCTGATTGCCATTATTGTGCCCATGGCGGTGACTGGCGATCTGGGAGCCCTGGCTGCGCTGGTGACCACCGGCGTTGCCATGCTGGCCATCCGCAAACCCCTGCCGGCCATTACTCTGGGCCTTCTGGCTGCCGCGTTGGTGCGGTATCTCAACTAAGTCTCTGATTCTGACTGGTTAAAAACTGCTCAAGTTTTCCGGTGATGTGCCGATACCCTGACAGGTCAGTTGAGGTACGAACACCATGATTTCATCCAGTCAGATTTCCCTGTTTCAGAACAGCAGCCGCCAGGTGCAGGCTATGGACAGTAGCCAGTTGCGCATTACCCAGCAGAACGCGGGTTTGCCCCAACAGGGATTGCAGGCCGGCGCCACTGAGTTGTCTTTGTTCCGACAGGCGGCCTACCGTTATAGCAGCCAGGAACAGCTGGCGTTCAGCAGTGCCAGCCAGGTGAGTGGGGATAATCGCACGGCCTCGTTTACCAGTGCCGAGCTGATCGAAAAATCCGCCGACCTGTTCCTGCTCGGCCAGCAGGCATTGACCGTCAGCCGGGCGGCTCTGGGCGGAGAGGCCGTGGGGGAATCCCAGGGCAGCCTGTCGGTGACTGCCGGCCGCTATATGTTCTACTCGGAAAGCGAGAGTCGTAGCTTTGCATCCACCGGCAGCATCACCCTGCAAAACGGCGAAACCATTGACTTTACCCTATCACTTCGACAATCACAGTCACGGACCTACGAATACTCCGAACTGATCCAGATTCAGGAACGCCCGCTGACTGACCCGCTGGTGATCAACTTCGGCGCTTCCACCGCGCGGTTGACCGACACGTTGTTCGAATTTGACATGAACGGCGACGGCCAGACCAGCCAGTTTGCCAGCCTGGGTGCTGGCAGCGGTTACCTGGTGTTTGACCGCAATGGCAACGGCAAGGTAGACGATGGCTCCGAGCTGTTTGGTCCCCAAACCGGTTCCGGTTTCAGCGAACTCGCCAAGTATGACGACGACGGCAACCGCTGGATCGATGCTAACGACGAAGTGTTCAAATCCCTGTCGGTCTGGGTACAAACCGCCGACGGCGGCGGTGCCTTGCGGTCACTGGAGGAGGTGGGCGTCCAGGCTCTTTACGTTGGCAGCGTAGAGGATCAGTTTACCTTGACCAACCCGCAGGGCGTTCCCCTGGGCCAGATCAAGGCTTCCGGCATTTACCTGACCACAGACGGTGAGGTGCGTACCCTGGAGGAGCTGGATTTGGCGGAGCAGAACACTGAGTCCGCGCCGGCGGAGAGCACATTCCTTGGTGTGCGCGGTGGTAATGAAGCCGCCAACGGAAACGGGAACTCTAACGGTAATGGTCCGGTAAATGCCCGCATTGAAGCCATCCAGAACGCTCTGGAAAAGCTAAATGAAATTCGCAAGAAACAGCAGGACTTTATCGAGGCTTCCAAGGATCAGGGCAAAAAGAAATCACCGCTGGATGACTATCTGAAGTTGATCGACCGGCTACGCCTGGAATTGTTGAATTCTCAGGATGAGAAAAAACAGGCGGCCAGTCGGTATTTGGAGTTCGCAAAACTCTAGGTCCAACACCGATGGAGGTCGGGGAGCGGGTAAGCCTCACAAAACTGTGCGGAGCCAGGGATGGCGGAGCCCAAGCGCCACATGGATGTGCCGAAGGAGCGTGTTTTGGGAGGCTTACCCGCTCCCCGGCCGTGTTCAAACTCAGTGAGTTGAGTCTGGCATGGGGTTGGTATTACGCAGAGCCAGCTCACCAATCCCAGGTAACTTGATCCCCAGCGCCAAGGGATTAACACCCAGCGACAATCCCAGAATATTCAGTTCTACACCCTCCCGGACGCCCGCCAGAACACCAACATAGCCTCCCAGCGAAAGCTGGTAACCGGCACCACCGGGTGTTGTTGCCCCCACACGATTACCCAGGTAATCCTTGCCGATGGCGTGATTGGGTAACGCCACGTTCAGCCCCGGGGTTTGCCGGATAACCCAGGCCACGAACGTGTTGCTGTTCGGGCCAGGCCAGGCCTCGTATTCGTTGATGTACGGGTACGAGTCTACCGCCTTATAAATTTCCGGAATCAGTGTTTTGGCTTCATCGCCCCGAATATCGGCATACAACTCTGGCCTGGCGCCGAACCAGTGGCGGTCTGGGTCGTCCGGGCGGGAGCTGACTACGTGCTGGCGCCAGCCAATGACCTCATGCACCTTGTAGTGATCGGCGCCTTCCTCTTTGGTGGCCACCCAGGTGTGTACCGCGAAATAACCGCGCCAGCTCCAGGCCCGGGCGCCATATACTTGAACAATGGCCTCGTGAGTGTCTGCTGCCGTCGGTGCTATGCCGGCGCTGTCACGGCTGGCGGTTTGCCAGGCGTTACGTTCGGGCTGGGTGCCGGTGGCTGCCAGCAGCAGGGGGCCGGAGACCAGCAGCAAAAGGGCGCCCAGAAGCCAGCCAGAGTACTTCAATAGTCGTGTCATTGGCGTGTCCGTCATGAGGAAGTCTCACAGACTGTACCCGGGCAAATAAGTTCCGGATCACCCTTGGTCAGAGCAATATAACCCGGGCCGCACTCTATGAGTTACGTATGCTTCTTGCACGGATGGTTGAGGCCAGCTGGTTGATCAGGTCCCGGGCGTCGCCTTCGTGCAGGCTGTGGCATTTGTCCTGCAGTACTCGTCGATCATGGCTGGACGAGCTATTGGAGACATCTTTCAGCAGGTCAAGGTGCTGGCAGGCTGCCAGGTGTGCCTTGATCTCGGTATCAATCAGTCGTGTGGCGAGCCCGTCGACCACGTCGCTGCAGAATGGGCGGTTTCGGTTCAGCAGATTCCGGGCTTCGAGGGCCGCATGCCGGGCTTCCAGCCTCAATTCCCCCGATGCCTCACCGGCTTCAACGGCCCTGAGGAACATGCCCAGGCGCTCGTACAGGTGCCACACCTGTGGCCAGAGTTTGTCATAGGCTTCTTTTTCTGTGCGGTACCGGGCGTCATCGAACGAAGTGGACATTTGTGGTGACGAGCCGGGCTCGCCCGCATGGTTGAACTGCGCCACCCTAAACTCGTCGACTTCCCGCCAGAGCGTGTCGGCCCGCTCACGCAGAGTTGTTAACTCCTCCCGGTGCCGACGCCGGGCGCTGGCGGTGAACAGGATCGTGCCCAAGGCAAGCAGTATGGCCACGGCCGAGAGCAGCAACGGCAGATGATCTGATGAGAGAAAAGTGCCCAGTTGGCCCGTATCCATGGCGTTCGACCTCCGTCGAATTCCTGTACTGAGGTTACAGTATAGAAGCTAATCCTGCTCCTGCTGTCGGAAAGGCAGGGCGGATTGTGCGTCGTTAAAGTAACTTATCACATGCTCCGCTTCCTCGTGTGTGAAGCTTTGGATAGCCTCCCGAAACCCCGGGTGAAGGATGCCGTGCCAGGAATGGGTGATGGTGGGCTCAAAGCCCCGCACCAGCTTGTGTTCCCCCTGTGCCCCCGCGTCGAAGTGCTGGAGCCCGAGGTTCAGGGCGAGTTCAATGCCCTGGTAGTAGCAGGTTTCGAAATGCAGGTGATTGTATTCTTCGAGGCAGCCCCAGTAACGACCATACAGGGTGGTGTCGCTGGCCAGGAACAGAGCGCCGGCAATCAGTTGGCCGTCGCGAACCGCCATGATCAGGTGCAGGTGTTCTGGCATGGTCTCCCGCAATTGCTCGAAGAACAGCTTGTTCAGGTAGGGTGGGCGGCCGCGCTTGAGGTAGGTGGCCTGGTAAAATACGTAAAACGCCGACAGCACCTGGTCGGAAATATCCCTTCCATGAAAATGCTGGAAGTGGATGCCCTGCGCGGCCACCTGCCGGCGTTCTTTGCGAATGGATTTGCGCTTGCGGGAGGTTAGCGCCGCCAGGAAATCGTCAAATCCTTGATAGCCGTGGTTGTGCCAGTGAAACTGGCAACCGATCCGGTGCAGTTCGTCCTCGTGCTGTAATAGTGCCTGGTCTGAGGTGTTCGGGAACAGCAGGTGCCAGGAATGCGCCCCGAGTTGTTCGGTCAGTTTGGTCAGAAGCGAGTCGAGCACTGCCGGCGTGAGCTGCTCGCGGAAGCCGTCCTCCAGCAAAAATCGGGGGCCCTGGGAGGGGGTGAACGGCACAGCGATCAGAAGTTTGGGGTAATAAGGCAGGCTGTAGCGTTGGTAGGCTTCCGCCCAACTGAAGTCGAAAACATATTCGCCCATGGAATGGCTTTTGAGATAGGCCGGGGCGAGGCCACATATTTTTCCGTCAACGCGAAATACCAGATGGCTGGGTGTCCAGCCGGTTTCGGTCCGGGTGCAGCCCGAGTGTTCCAGTGCCTGAAAGAACTCATAGCGCAGGAAGGGGTTGTCGCAACCGGCCAGTCGTTGCCAGTCCCGCTCCGGAATGTCGGCAATGCCGGCGCAGTGTTCCAGGATGATCTCGGGTTTTTCAGGTGTTGCCATGGTTGGGGTCAGGTCCGGTGTCTAATTCCTATACCATACGACAGAACCCGGTCCTTGATCACTTGTCACTGTCACGGCGTTGTAAAGGTTAGGTAAAGAAAAAACGTGGTAGGTCAGAACCCTCTGACGGCCATGCTAGACTGTGGCCAGGTAACAGACGAGAGAGCAGCATGCAGAACCGGGTATTGTTGATCGAAGACGATGACGAGCTGAGAGAACTGCTGACCAGATACCTCACCAATCAGGGATTCACGGTTCGGGAAGCCGCCAATGGCCGGGATGGCCTTGCCCTGGCGGTGGGGCAGGATTGCGATATTGTGGTTCTGGATATCATGCTGCCAGACATCAATGGCCTGGATGTTCTGCGTGAGCTGCGTGGGCAAACCCACCTGCCGGTGATTCTACTGACGGCCCGGGGTGACGAAACTGACCGTATTGTCGGTTTTGAGGTGGGCGCCGATGATTACATCCCGAAACCCTGCAATCCCCGCGAGCTGGTGGCCCGCCTGCAGGCGTTGCTTCGCAGGATCGCCTGGGACCAGAAATCCGATGTGGACGCTACCCGCACCTACGGAGACCTGCGGGTGGAGCCTGGCCAACGTCGAATCTATCAGGACGATGCGCCCCTGGAGCTGACGGCGACCGAGTACGAGGTGCTTCAGGTGTTGCTGGCCCACGCCGGCAGTGTGGTACGCAAAACCGACTTGATGCAGTGGGCTCTTGGTCGCAGACTGGAAGCTTACGATCGCACCCTGGATATGCACATCAGCAATCTGCGTAAAAAGCTCGGTAACGATGACCCGCCTCGAATCGAAACCATACGAGGTCTGGGCTACAGCTACCGGGTGCCTGCAGCATGAAGCGTTTTATGTTCCCCTTGTTCTGGCGAATTTTCCTGTCAATCTGGCTCGCCATGTCGGTCACTGTGGTGGCCAGCAATCTCGCAACCCGGTACCTGCTGGACCGGGAACGGCAGGCCATTGAGCGCCAGGTAGGATTGCATGAGCTGGCCCGGGAAGCCCTGGTACTGCGCTTGGGGGAAGATCGCGGTGCAATGTGGCGTTTTCTGAGAGCCGAGGGTGAGCGCCTTGACTTGCACCTTATGCTGATCGAGAAAGAAGAGGGCGAACACCGTTTGCCCCGCCACATTCGGGAACGCATCCAGTCCGGCTGGTATCCCAACAAGCCAGCAGTAATCACTCTGGAAGAAGGCTATCAACTGGTCGCCTGGCCGAGGATGGGTAGTGACGGCTGGCTAGACCCCAGGTTTTTTCGGTATGTCGAGCTCGGACTGGCCTTTCTACTGATCTCTCTGGCTTGCTGGTGGATTGCCCGTTTGGTGTCCAGGCCGCTGCGCCAAATGGAGTCGACGGCAAAGGCAATCGCGGAAGGCGACACCCAGTTGCGGGTGCCCAACCGGATTGCCCGCCGCCGGGATGAAGTCGGTCAGCTGGCCAGTGCTTTCAACGCCATGACCGACCGGCTGTGTCAGTTACTGGAACGCCAGAATCATCTGCTGCGTGATATCTCCCATGACCTGAGAACGCCGCTGGCCCGGCAGCGGGTTGCTATTGAGATTGCCAGTGACGGCGGTGCCGATCCCGCGCTCATGGACAGCATCCTGCGACAGAACGAGCGGCTGGAAACCATGACCGGGCAGATTCTGACCCTTTACCGGGTATCTGAGAACGGCGGCTCGTTGGAGCGGGAGCCCGTGAAGCCTCTGGCACTGATGAACCGGGTGCTGCGGGATGCGTCCGATTACGCGGAGCACCGGGGGGTGGACTGTAAACTGGTGGCGGCCGATGACACCCGAACAGTGTCAGTGCTGGGCGACGCAGGGTTATTGCAGCGGGCTCTGGATAACGTGTTGCAGAATGCACTGGACCACACACCGCCGGGTAAATCCGTACACGTATCATTAGCTTTGGTGGATGGCAGCATACAACTGGATATTGCCGATGATGGCCCGGGCGCACCAGACGGGCTATTACAGCAGTTATTCGAGCCGTTTTTCCGCGCTGATAAATCACGGGGCGGTAAAGGTTGGGGGCTGGGGCTGGCCATTGCCCGGGACATCGTTAATGCCCACGATGGCAGTATTTCGGCCTGTAACCGTTCGGAGGGCGGCCTGCAGGTCACCATCCGGCTACCGGTGTTTATTGGTGGCTGATTGCCGTTTGTCGGGTTGGGGCCCGACGGTATTTTCCAGCTCAGCGTCGTCATTGGGCTTTAGGCGCGCAGCGGCTGAGAAGTCGATGCCCTCTTGCAGCTCCTCCTCATCAAAGCGAATGCCGCAGGCCGCTTTGCGTATTTTTGCCGGGGCGGCGGTGCCAGGACTGTTTTGATCGTTATCTTCGGAGGTCATAGGTTACTCCATGAGTAAAGACTACCCTGTACCCTCAGGATACCTTGAGCGGGAAACGGAAGTGAAGAAGAGCCGATTCATCGCCCGGGTGTATCCGGTAAGCTCCCGCGAAGAGGTCAGGGAACGTGTTGCGCGTGCCCACCTGGACTACCCTGATGCCCGTCATGTGTGCTGGGCTTATCAGATTGGCCGCCCTGGGTCGGCGGCAGAAGCTGCCATGAATGACGATGGCGAACCGTCTGGTACTGCCGGCAAGCCCATCCTGGGCGTGATTCAGCACAAGGACATGGGTGATGTGCTGGTGATCGTTGTTCGCTATTTCGGAGGCATCAAGCTGGGAGCGGGCGGTTTGGTTCGCGCCTACGCTGGCGCGGCGGAGAGCGTGTTATCCGAAGTGGGGCGGACCCTGCAGCAAACGCTGGTGCAGGCAGTGGTGGTTTTGGACTTTGCCGACGAACAGCCGCTTCGGCATTGGTGTGAAGTCCATGAAGGCCAGATCCAATCGATTCAGTACAGTAACCGGGTCAATGCGCTGGTGTCGGTACCGGAAACCCGAGCGACTGAGTTCGCGGCGTTCTGCGATGCGCAAAAGCTGGATTACCGTTTGGAAACCTGACTCCGGTAGCAAACTGAAAGCGCCCGGTGGGGCGTATACTGAACCATGAGAGTGTTCAACGCAGGAGAAGACCATGCGAGTGTTTATCATAGCGGTCATGGCCGCATTTATGACTGGCTGCGCCAGCAACGTGGTTACCGACTACAACTCGGCGACAGTGTTCGGCAACTTTACCAGCTGGGCCTACGCACCGGGACAACAAGATTCTGGTTTCACATCGCTGGATGACAGCCGGGTTCGTTCTGCCATTGAGCGCGAACTTAACCGCAAGGCCATGAAACAGGTCGCTGATGCCGAGGCTGATTTGCTGGTTTCATGGCAGATTGTCCCGGAAGATCGCTTGGAGCAGGTTGGAGTGGGGCTCGGCTTCGGTTTTGGCCGAGGCAACTTTGGCTGGGGCGTATCGGCTCCGCCACCGGTGCGGGAAATCACCGAGGGCAAACTGGTTGTCGAACTGGCTGACCGGCGTAACTCCGAGGTGGTCTGGCGTGCTGCGAGCCGTCGTTACCTGAATGAAAACCAGTCACCGGAAACCCGGCGCAAGTTGATCGACGAGGTTGTCTCGGAAATGTTTTCCAAATACCCTCCCGGCCTGAACTGAGCAACAGGTGAAGGCTGACGTATGGGAATGAAAAAGCGGGAAGGCGGCCTGGTTTTCTCCACAGAGCAGGGGCGTATGTGCCCGGAATGTCGGAACCCGGTTGCTGGCTGCACCTGCGGGCAGCCAGAACGGCGGGCGGGTGACGGCGTTGTTCGGGTCAGCCGGGAAACCAAGGGGCGCAAAGGTAAGGGGGTTACCCTGATCACTGGTATCCCGATGGATGACAAAGAACTGAAAGCCTACGCCAAAGTGCTAAAAGCCAAATGTGGCACAGGTGGTACAGTGAAGGACGGTGTGGTGGAAATTCAGGGCGACCAACGGGATATTCTCGTGCCCTTGCTTCAGCAGAAAGGGTGGACAGTAAAAAAATCCGGAGGCTGAGGTTTTACGACAGACAACGATTCATAGGAGGCGCGCATGCATGTACTGGTTCTAGGGGCCGGTGTCGTAGGAGTTACCTCGGCCTGGTATCTGCACCAGCAGGGCCATCAGGTAACAGTAGTCGACCGTCAGAGCCAGTCAGGCCTGGAAACCAGTTATGCCAATGGTGGCCAGGTCTCTGTGTCCCATGCCGAACCCTGGGCCAATCCCTCGGCGCCGCTCAAGGTACTGAAATGGCTGTTTCAGCCGGATGCCCCCCTGTTGTTCCGCCCCCGACTGGACCCTTACCAATGGCGCTGGGCCTTGTCTTTCCTGACCCAGTGCACCTCAGCCAAGGCGGCCCATAATATTCGCCAGATGGTTAACCTGGGCACTTATAGTCGGGACTGTCTGCAGGCACTGCGCAGGGATGCTGGTATCGAATACGACCACCTTGAGAAAGGGATCCTTCATTTCTACACCAATCCGACAGAGTTTGATGCGGCCATGGAGCCTGCCCGGATCATGCGTGAGCTTGGCTGTGACCGACAGGTGATCGATGCGGAAAAGGCGGTGCAGATCGAACCTGCATTGCAGCCAGTGCGCCATCGAATTGCCGGTGCCACGTACACCGCCGATGATGAAAGTGGTGATGCCCGGGCCTTCACCCAGGCGTTGGCAAAGCGTTGTGAGGAGGCCGGCGTAACGTTTGTGTACGGGACCGAGGTGTTGGATTTTGATCGCGCCGGTGACCGTATTCTGGGCGTGCAGGTCGTTAACGATGGCAAACACCAGATCCTTCGCGCGGACAGCTATGTGCTGAGTCTCGGCAGCTTCAGTGCCATCCTGGCCCGCAAACTGGGGCTATTCCTGAACATATACCCCGCCAAGGGCTACTCAATCACCGTGCCGGTCAAGAACCCGGACGCGGCGTTCAATGTCAGTTTGACCGATGATGAGTACAAACTGGTCTATTCGCGACTGGGGGACAGGATACGGGTGGCTGGTACGGCTGAACTCAATGGCTATACCCGGGATCTGAACTACACCCGGTGCCGGGCTATCGTGCGACGATCAGCGGAACTGATGCCGGAAGCCGCATACTGGGACAAGTCCGAGTTCTGGACTGGCCTGCGGCCAGCAACGCCTTCGAACGTGCCCTATATCGGGAAAAGCCATTTTGCCAACCTGTACCTGAACACGGGCCATGGCACCCTGGGCTGGACTCACTCCTGTGGTTCCGCAGCGGCATTGGCAGACATTGTGGCAGGGCGTAAACCCGAGGTTGACTTCACGTTCTCCGGGCTCTGATCTCCGGGCACAAAAGAGCCGGCGACTGCATGGCAGTGGCCGGCTTGTTTGGATCGGAGGTGGTCAGTCCTTGAGCTGGTCTCGAATCAACTTCTTGTTGATTTTGCCAACACTGGTCTTGGGGATATCCTCCACGAAATCAATTTGCTCCGGGATTGCCCATTTGTTGATCTCGCCGCTCTCCACGAACTGTTTCAAGTGGCTCTGGATGTCTTCGACGCCGGCCTGCTCACCGGGTTTGAGTGTCACCAGGGCATGCGGCCGCTCGCCCCATTTCTCATCGGGCACGCCAACCACAGCGGCACCCGCAACGGCCGGGTGCTGGCTGATCAGGTTCTCAAGGTCCAGAGAGGAAAGCCACTCGCCACCGGTCTTGATGACATCCTTGATGCGATCCTTGATGGTCAGCGTGTTGTCTGGCTCCATACTCGCCACGTCACCGGTGTGCAACCAGCCGCCTTCCCAGAGTTCCTCGCCCTTGTCAGCCTGCTTGAAATAGCTCTGGGTCAGCCACGGTGCCCGGGCAACCACTTCGCCCTTGGCTTCGCCATCGTGGGCAACCGGGTTGCCATCCGGGTCGACTATATCCAGGTCGACCAACGGTACGGCAATGCCGGTTTTCACCCGGATAGCCGTTTGCTGCTCAAGCGGTAGCTCCAGATCTTCCGGCTTCATGTGGGTGGCGCTCAGCAGCGGGCAGGTTTCCGACATGCCGTAGCCGGTGTACATGTGAATGCCGAGCCTCGCGGCCGCGTCACACAGGCCCTTGGTCAGGGCGCTGCCGCCAATGAGTACATGCCAGTTGCTGAGGTCGGCCGTTTTGATGGACTCGGTGGCCATCATCATCTGCATAATGGTGGGCACGCAGTGCGAGAAAGACACTTTGTGCGTTTTCAGCAGGTCAACCAACAGTTCTGGCTCGTAGCGGCCCGGGTAAACCTGTTTGATGCCCATCATCGTGGCTGCGTAGGGCACACCCCAGGCGTGAACATGGAACATGGGGGTGACCGGCATATACACGGAGGATGAACGCAGCAGCGGCATTTCATCGAAGTGAGCGATGGTGCCGGTCATGGCCAGTGTGTGCAGTACCAACTGCCGGTGGCTGAAATACACGCCTTTGGGGTTGCCGGTGGTGCCCGTGGTGTAGAACGTGGTGGCCACGCTGTTTTCGTCAAAGTCCGGGAAATCGAACTGATTGTCGGCTTTGGCCAGCAAGGCCTCGTATTCGCCGTAGGTATCGACAGACGTTGCTTTGGCACCGTCACTGTCGGTCAGTTGAATCCAGGTTTTGACGGTTTTGATTTCGTCTTTGACGCCTTCGATGATCGGCATAAAGTCGTCATGTACCAGCACCACATCGTCTTCCGCGTGGTTCATGGTGTAAACAATCTGTTCCGGTGACAGGCGCACATTAACCGTGTGCAGAATGGCACCGATCATCGGAATCGCGAAGAAACATTCCAGGTACCGTGGGGTATCCCAGTCCATGACGGCAACGGTGTCGCCGGGCTTTACGCCCGCGTCTGTCAGGGCGTTGGCGAGTTTGTGGATGCGCTCTACCAGGTCGGTATAGGTGTACTTGCTGCGGTTGGCGTAAACGATTTCCTGGTCCGGGTTATAGCGGGGGCCAGACAGCAGAAGCCGTTTGATCAGAAGGGGGTACTGATAAGCGTTGTCGGCCGCGGGGAGAATGCGGGTTTGTGCCATGGTCTACACCTCTTCGACGTCTTGTTGGATGGTTGTTCTTGTTTGTTCAGTCTTCGTCATCCTCGCTGCGCTTTTCGTGCTTGGGCGGGATCACGCTTTCCGGAGCGGGTTCAAAGCCGCTGTACAGCTTGTGGGTTTTGTCGTCGTAGTTATCTTTGAGTTCATCCTTCACTGTGCCTTCCCAAAGTGGTGTGCCCAGGAAGTAGCCTGCCCGGCCAATCACATGGGCGGCAATCGGCGCGGTGATCAGGATAAAAATCACAATCGCGAACGCCCGTGTAAACACCACCACATCCGCGAAATACACCGCCACACCGGCCATGGTCATCATGGCACCCATGGCACCGGCCTTTGTCGACGCGTGCATTCGGGTGGGCAGGTCCGGAAGCCGGAGGATGCCCACAGAAGCCAGAATCATGAAGCTGGCACCCGTCAGGAGCAATATGGCAACTATCAGTTCATTCACTTTTGGGTCCTCCTCGCTCCAGGAACCGGGCAAAACCAACGGCCGTCAGGAACGCTGTCAGGGCAATAACAATGGCAACATCCAGAAGGCTGGGCACGCCGGTATCGATGGCGTGCACCCCTACGTAACCGACCACGATAGAGGCGATCAGTTCCAGAGAAACCACCCTGTCGGGCAATGATGGCCCTTTAATCAACCGGATAAACCCGAACAAAAGGGCCACCGACAGCATGAAATAGACAATATTGATAACAACATCCAGCACGTTTGGGCTCCTCAGCGCATGATCTTGAGAATCCGGAACTCAAGTTCCTTGAGATCCTTGCGCAACTGCTCCTCGTCCTGCAGGAACATGGCGTGAATATAGAGCACTCGCCGATCATCGGAGACGTCCAGGCTCAGGGTGCCGGGGGTCAGCGAGATAAAACTGCTCAGGAACATGATTTCCGCGTCGGTGTGTGCTTCCATCTCAAAGGCAATAACGCCGGGCTTCATGTACCAGACGGGGGTGGCTACGTCGTACGCCACCCGGAAGTTGGCCTTGACCAGCTCCTTGATGAAAAACAGGGAAAAGGAAATCAGTCTCGGTAGTCGCCGGGAATAACCCTTCAGCGCGGGTACATGCTTCTGCAGCACCATTAACGCCAGGTAACCGAAGAACAGGCCCGCAAACAGATTCCAGGCGGTGAACGAACCGCTCAGGGCTACCCAGGCCAGTGCCAGGCAAACGTTCCAGAAAAATCCGATCATGGCTGATCACCTCCCAACACCGCTTCGATGTAGAGCTGCGGGTTCATCAGCTGCTCGGCAGACATCTCTGCCAGCTCATAGATTGGCTGGCCATACAGGCCGATAATCAGGGTGCAGATGGCCAGGCCAACCATTGGCAGATAGTAGGCCCAAGCGTGTTTTTCGTTCAGCTTGCCCTTGAGCTCTTCGGTATTCCTGACGTGGTCTGGTACCTTCTTCCAGAACACCTCCGCCCAGATCTTGATCATTGAGTAGAGCGTCAACAGGCCAACCAGCAGGGCCACAAAGGTGACCAGGTAGGCTTCTGCCTCCAGTGCGGCGCGAATCACCACAAACTTGGCAAAGAAACCTGACAGCGGTGGAATGCCCGCCAGAGAGAGGGCCGGGATCAGGAACAGCACCGCTAGCAGCGGGCGGTACTTGTAAACACCGCCCAGGTCTTTCAGTTCATAGCTGCCCAGCAGGCGATAGGTAAAGCCGCTGACCAGGAACAGGTTCGTCTTCACGATGATGTGGTGCATGATGTAGAACACACCGCCGATGATGGCCAGCGGGGTGAACAAGGCCAGGCCCAGCATCATGTAGCCAATCTGGCTGACGATGTGGAACGACAGGATGCGCCGGAATTCGAACTGCGCTGCCGCGCCCAGAACACCGGTCAGCATGGTCAGGGTGGCGGCCCAAAGTAGGATGTTGTGGGTGTACTCGACATCCTGGGTGAAAACGAGGGTGAACATCCGGAACAGGGCATACACCCCCACCTTGGTGAGCAGGCCGGCAAACAGCGCTGAAACCGCTACCTGGGGTGTGTGGTAAGACGCTGGCAGCCAGAAAAACAGCGGGAACGCCGCCGCTTTTACGCCAAACGACACCATGAACATCATGGCAACCACCGTTAGCATACTGGTGTCTTCCACCTGTCCAATTTTCTGCGCGATGTCCGCCATGTTCAAGGTACCCACCATGCCGTAGAGCAGGCCGACCGCAGACAGGAAAATCGCAGAGGAGAACAGGTTGAGGGTGACGTACTTGATGGCCCCTTCCATTTGCGCTCGCTCACCGCCAAGGGTCAGCAGGGCGAAGGAGGCCAGCAGCATGACCTCAAACCAGACAAACAAGTTAAAGATATCGCCGGTCAGGAAAGAGCCAGCCACGCCGGCCAGCAACAGGTGCATCAGCGGGTAGTAGCCGAATTTTTCATGGCCCCGGGGCGTGGACGCCAGCGAGTAGATGGCGATGGCCAGGCCGATAATCCCGGTCAGTACGATCATGATGGCGGCTAGAACATCGGCCACAAACACAATACTGAACGGTGCCGGCCAACTGCCCATTTCCATGGTCACAAAGCCCTGGTCGGTGGTGGACATCAGTAGCCAGATGCCACTCCACAGCAACAGGATATTGGCCAGCACACCCAGAATGCGCTGATAGCGAATCGACCGCCACAGTGCCAGCGACAGGGCGCCAGCCGTCAGGGGAATAAATACAGGAAGAATGATTTCCGGGCTCAAGTGTCCGTATCCTTCATCTGGTCCAGGTCATCGGTTCCAACCACTTCGTAAGCTCGGCGGATAAGAACCACGGCGAAGGCCAACACACCAAAGGCAATCACGATTGCAGTCAGGATCAGGGCCTGGGGCAACGGATCTGCAATCATGCCTGCCGGGGCGCTGGCGCCTTCCGCAATCAGCGGCGGCGCGCCACGGGTCATGCCGGACACAACAAAGATCAGCAGGTTGGCGGCATTACTGAGTATCATCAAACCGATAACCAGTTTGACGATGGACCGCCTGAGCATCATGTAAAAGGCCGCAGTGAACATGATGCCCACTACGTACGCCATCAGGCTCTCCATAGAGATCCTCCGGAATTCTGCTCTGGGAAAAAGATCATTCTTCGGACTCCATCAGGCCAACCACAAAGGTCATGATGGTGCCAAGAACGGCAAGATAGACGCCAATGTCAAAAATCAGCGGTGTGGACAGCTTCAGGTAGGCTTCACCGGGCAGCGGTAAGTCCCACCAGTGGGCTGTCAGCATGGGTTGGCCTGAGAAAAATGCTGGTAGTGTGGATGCCAGCCCCATCAGCAGGCCGGCGGCCAGCAGGTCTCTCGGGCCAACCCGAAGAAGCCGACGGGTGGCTTCTGCGCCAAAGGCAAAGGCATAGAGCACAAACGCACCAGAGGCAACCAGCCCACCAATGAACCCGCCACCGGGCTCATCGTGACCACGGAAAAGCAGGAAAATCGAGAACATCAGTTGCAGCGGCATGATTAGCAAGGCCGCGGTATGCAGAATCATGGTGTTGGATTTCATGGCTTGTGCTGATCCTCCGCTTTCAGTTTCATCATGGAGAACACGCCCAGGGCAGCCAGTGCCAGCACGAAGATCTCACCCAAGGTGTCCAGTGCCCGGAAGTCCACCAGAATTACGTTCACAATGTTCCGGCCATAGGCCAGGGGGGCACTGTTCTCAACGTAATAGGAGGAGATGGATTCGAAGTACTGAATGTCCAGCACCGCCAGAATCATCAGGGTGATAACAACGCCACCGAAGATTGCCACCGCCAGATCCCGATAACGCTGGAAAGGTGTAGACAGGTTGACGAACTCCGGAAGCTTGAACAGAACCAGAACCAGCAGGATCACTGTCAGGGTTTCCACCAGTAGCTGGGTGATGCCCAGGTCCGGTGCGCTGAACAGGATGAACGTGAGTGCTACGCCAAAGCCCAGAACCCCCATGGACGCCACGGAGCCCAGGCGGGAATGGGTGCCGCTGGCAAACGCCGCAGACGCGACCAGCAAGAGCGCAATGCCCCATTCATAAAAGTGGCTGTCGGCCAGGTTAAGTGTGAAATGCACGCCATATTGGTCCAGCATGGTGTAGCCCGCCAGACCAAAGGTAACGGCAACCATAACCAGCATGTAGATGCCCAGTACACCGTTCTGCAGCATCCGGGTCTGCCAACTTGCCACTACGGTAATCCATTCCATGAACTTGAAGTAGCCCGCCTCCGGGCCGACACGACCGCCTGCGTAGTTAATGGCGTATAGTGTTGGCTGAATGCGCGGCCAGGCCTTGAACAGCAACAGGCCAACGACCAGGCTGGCTGCGGAGAGCATCAGCGGTGCGTTAATGCCATGCCAGAGGGCCAGGTAGAAATCCACCGGGCTGCCATATACCGAGGCAACCGCAGCGGTCAGCAGGGCATTCTCCGGGATGAAGGGCAGCAGGCCGAAAACCAGTGCGATAATGGTCAGCACCGCCGGGCCGATGAGCATGCCAAACGGTGCCTCGTGAGGCGTTTTCGGCGTATCTCCCTTGGCGCCAAAGAAGGGTTTGATAGCAACCAGACCCGCTACGCCAACGATCAGCATGGCAGAGGCAACCGTCACGAAGAGCAGCACACCACTCCAGACCGGCGCGTCAATCAGCGCTTCGAGCATCAACTCTTTGGCAATAAAGCCGAACAGTGGAGGCAGGCCTGCGAGGGACAGGGCTGCGAAGGCGGCAATAGTCGCTGTCGCGGGCATGGATTTGCGCAAGCCACCCATCAGCGTGATGTCTTTGGTGCCGGTTTCATGATCCAGGGCACCGGCGAGCATGAACAGCGCGCCTTTATATAGGGAGTGGGCCACCAGGAAACAGATAAAGGCGGTCATGGCCAGTTCTGTGCCAACACCGATCAGCATGGTCAGGGTGCCAAGCGCCATCACGGTTGAGTAGGCCAGAATCTTCTTGATGCCGGTACTGCCAAACGCGAGCCAGGCACCGGTAAACATGGTGGCAGCGCCGAAGCCCATCAGCATCAGGCTCCACAGCTCACCTTCACCCAGTGAGGGGTTCAGCCGGGCCATCAAATAAACGCCGGCCTTGACCATGGTGGCGGAGTGCAGGAAAGCGGAGACCGGAGTCGGCGCCGCCATGGCGTTTGGCAGCCAGAAATGGAAGGGCACCTGCGCCGACTTGGTAAAGGTGCCCGCGAGTATGCAAAGCACGGCACCCGTGTAGAAAACATGCTGATGCAGTGGCTCACTGGATGCCAGGATTTCCGCGAGGGAGTAGCTGCCAGTCATTATGGCCAGCATGATCAGCCCGGCCATCAGCGCCAGGCCGCCGGCCACTGTCACAAACAGACCCTGCAATGCACACTTTCGGGCATCCAGATCTTCGTGGTTGAAGCCAATCAGCATGTAAGAGGTGATGCTGGTCAGCTCCCAGAACACAAACAACGTAATCAGGTTGTCCGAGAGCACAAGCCCGAGCATCGATGCCATGAACGACAGCATGATCACATAGAAGCGGGCCAGATACTTGTGGCCGGCAAGGTAAGAACCGGCATAGATCAGAATAAACGTACCGATACCGCTGATCAGTAAGGCAAACGTCAGCGAGAGGCCATCAACAAGAAAGTTCAGGGAGATATCGAGGCCTGGCAGCCACTGATACTCCAGCAGCACCGGCCCATCCTGAACCTGAGAAAGAAAGGTGCTGAAGTAAACCGCAAGGCTTGCCGGCAAAAGTGCCAGCACCCACCCAATGTATTTGCCCGCAACCCGGTGTAGGAAAGGGGCGGCAATTGCCAGCAAAAAGCCGGATAACACAGCTAACAGCATGTGCGTCAAAGCTCCATTTGGGCACCGCGGCGATATGCCGACACCGGGGTGCAGGATATTCATTGATAGGGAATATCTATGGTTTAGCCCTTTATAGGTGCCAGAAAGACTATCTGACAGATTGATCAAAGGCAAGGTAAACCGTGCTCCGCAACCGGTGCCGTCTGACGGTAAATAAAGCAGAAGGTTCCCGCCGTGTAATACCTTGGTCGTAGAGGGTGTGCTAATCTCAGTCAGCGTTCATTCATCACACTCTGGCGACCTGTATCATGACTGCGAATTACCCTAACTTGCTGAAACCGCTCGACCTTGGCTTCACCGAGCTGAAGAATCGTGTGCTTATGGGTTCCATGCACACCGGGTTGGAAGACCGTTTCTGGAATATTCACAAGTTTGCCCGGTATTTTGCTGAACGCGCCGAGGGTGGCGTTGGCCTTATGGTAACGGGAGGCTTTTCGCCCAACCTGGTTGGCCAGCTGGCGCCGTTGGCATCAACGATGAATAACCGGGCAACGGCGCTGTTGCATCGCCATGTGACCGGTGCAGTGCACGAGGCGGGCGGGAAGATCTGCCTCCAGTTACTGCACGCTGGCCGGTATGGTTACCAGCCGCTGATTGTGTCCGCCTCGGCAACCAAGGCGCCGATCAGCCCGTTCAAGGCTCGGGCCCTGTCGACCAAGGGCGTTGAGCGGCAGATCAACGATTTCGTCAACGCCGCCAAGCTGGCCAAATTCGCCGGCTATGACGGCGTTGAAGTGATGGGCTCCGAAGGCTACTTCATCAACCAGTTCCTGTGCGAACGTACCAACAAGCGAACTGACAAGTGGGGCGGGCCCTACGAGAATCGCATGCGCCTGCCGGTGGAGATCGTGCGCCGCATGCGTGAGGCCGTAGGGCCGGAGTTCATCATCATCTACCGGTTGTCCATGCTGGACCTGGTGGAGGGCGGCCAGACCTGGGACCAGATCGTGACGCTGGGCAAAGCCATTGAACAAGCCGGTGCCACCATCATCAATACCGGGATTGGCTGGCACGAGGCCCGGGTTCCCACCATTGTCACTTCGGTGCCCCGCGGTGGCTTTGCCGATGTTACGGCCAAGTTCTACGGCGAGGTGGACATTCCGGTGTGCACCACCAACCGCATCAACACGCCGGAGAAAGGCGAAGAGATCCTTGCCGCCGGCAAGGCCGACATGGTGTCCATGGCTCGCCCGTTACTGGCCGACAGCGAGTTTGTCCGCAAGGCAGAGCAGGGGCGTAGCGATGAAATCAACACCTGTATCGCCTGCAACCAGGCCTGCCTGGACCATGTGTTCCAGGCCAAGCGCGCTTCATGCCTTGTTAATCCCCGGGCCTGTTACGAAACTGAACTGGTGCTTACCGTTGCCCCGGTGGTGAGGCGGGTGGCCGTGGTCGGTGCCGGGCCGGCGGGCCTGGCAGCGGCAACCACCGCCGCCAAACGCGGCCACAAGGTGACCCTGTTCGAAGCCGACAACAAAATTGGTGGCCAGTTTAATTACGCCAAGCGCATACCCGGCAAGGAAGAGTTTTACGAGACCCTGCGCTACTTCCAGCGCCAGATAGAGTTGCTGGAGATTGACCTTAAGCTTGAAACCCGTGTGGAGGCTTCAGACCTTGTTGAGCAGGGCTTTGACGATGTCATCGTTGCCACCGGCGTAAAACCCCGGACACCAAAGATTGACGGCATCGACCATCCGAAGGTGCTGGGTTATCTCGACGTGCTTCGCCATAACAAACCGGTGGGCAAGACCGTTGCAGTGATCGGAGCTGGCGGCATCGGCTTTGATGTCAGCGAGTTCCTGACTCACGACTTTGGCAAACAGCCCGAGGGCGAGCAGGTGAGTGTGGCCGACTGGCAGGCCGAGTGGGGTGTGAACCCTGCGTTTGAGGGCCCCGGCGGCCTGGCGGAGCGGGAGGCAACCGCGTCTCCCCGCAAGATTTACCTGATGCAACGCAAAACAGGAAAAGTAGGCGCCGGCCTGGGTAAAACCTCAGGTTGGGTGCACCGCAGCAGCCTGAAGCACCGGGACGTGGAGATGCTCAGAGGATGCCGTTACGACCGCATTGATGACCAGGGGCTGCACATCACCCTGACAGACAAGGATGGCAAATCCGGAGAGAGCAAAGTGTTGCCGGTGGATAACGTGATCATCTGCGCGGGCCAGGAGTCCTATCGGGAGCTGTTTGATCAGCTTACGCAGGGGGGAGTCAAAGCGCACCTGATCGGCGGGGCTGATCTGGCGGAAGAACTGGATGCCAAGCGCGCCATCCGGCAGGGTACCGAAGTGGCTGCCTCTCTTTAGTCAGGCTGACAGGAAACGTCAGCAGGTGACCATAAATGGCATTCGGTAGTCGTCTGGAGTAAAGAGGGCTACCGAATGGATTTCAGGGCGTTGGAGATGGCCTCTGCCTCGGCTTGCAGTACCTGGCAGCGAAGGCTGTTACCCTGCTGCAGGGCGTGCTCTACCTGCTTGCGCTTCATGTCGTAGAGACGGCTGAGAATATCGGCCTGGCTTTGCTTCAGTGACGTGTTCATGTGAACGACCTCCCCGCAGGGGTTGGCTATGTCAGAATTATTTACGTAAAACGGCAAAAAACCGCCTACTCACTTATTCTGATGCATAACCCGGGCCAGCCGAATACTACCAAAGACGCAATCCAACCCGGAATGCTCCGACTAACGGCTGAATTTTGCCCGATAGGCCCCCGGAGCAAGCCCTGTATGCTTGCGAAATAGCCGGCTGAACGAACTGACATCCTCATACCCCACGGCCCGGGTAATCGCCTCCAGCCCGAGACGTGAAGACTCCAACTGTCGACGAGCCTCCTCCACCCTGAGCAGTTGCAGATAGGTCGAGGGAGCATCCCCCGTCGCCTGCTGAAAGCGCCGTAACAGCGACCGCTCCGACATTCCCTCGGCATCGGCCAGAGCCGCCAAAGACACCGGCTCCCGAAAATGCGCCTCCAGCCAATCCTGTACCCGAAGCACTGCCAAATCAGAATGATACCGCTTGGCCTGCAACACACTGTAAGGCGCCTGGCTGGTACGCCCGGCATCAATCACAAACGCCTTCGCCAACTCCCGAGCCACCTGCGCTCCCGCCAGACGTTCCACCAGATACACCCCCAAATCCCACCAGGCCATACCGCCCCCGGCACAGGCGACAGGCCCGTCCACCGTCACCAGCTTCTCCGGGTGCAACTTCACCTCCGGAAACCGCCGCCGGAACTGATCCCCGAACCCCCAATGGGTCGTCGCCTCCCGTCCATCCAGCAAGCCTGCGGCCGCCAACAAAAACGCCCCGGTACAATTACTCGCCACCCGAACCTGACCTTCCGGCACCGCCCGAAACTGCGTTAGCCATTTAACCAGTGCCTGATTGCCGGCCAGAATTTCATCAATTGGTGCACCGATGGTCGGAATGATCAGCAAATCATCAAGTCCAAGCCCATCCATCTCCTGCCACGACCCATCTGCAAGCAACGTCACACCATTAATACACCGACAGGGCTCCCCGCTCTCCGTCAGCAGCCGGGTGTTAAAAAGCGCGTGGGGTTGCTCTCCGTGAATCCGCGCCCAGGTGACCCCGGCAAGGCGGAACAAGTCGATGATCCCGGTGATGGCGCTTGCAAGCGCCCCGTTGAAGCCGATGATAGTGACGGTTTTCAATGGGACATTCCCTATTCGGTGAGTAGTGGAGTCGTACAGACGGGCATGACGGCAGCCTCCCAGTCAGGCCACTGGCATGGGTACCCCCTTCCGGGAGTGTGCGCAGCAGGGAAGCTGCGCTCAAGCCCCCACGGACGGGTTCACGGCGTCTCCCGGAAGGGGGTACCCATGCCAGAGGCCGTCTCGCCACCTCCTGTCGGGCGTCAATCACCAGCAAAGGTTGGCGGTTTTAACCAAGAATAAGTCAGAAATGACAATTCCAACAACCGCAGAGACTGTGAGACGCTAGAGGCAATAAACAGGAGACCTAGAATGACCGACACCCTGATCGACCGCCGAGATCTAGAATTCCAGCTCTACGAAGTGATGAACACCGAAGCCCTCACCGAACGTGAGCGTTTCAGCGAACACAGCAAAGACACCTTCGACGCCGTCATCGAAACCGCCGACAAAATGGCGAAAGAAAAATTCGCCAACCACAACAGCGCTGCTGACAAAGACGAGCCCAGATTCGTCAACGGCCAGGTCGAGATGCTGCCAGACGTCAAACAGGCCTTCGACGCCTACGCCGAAGCCGGCTTCCTCGCCGGCCGCTACGACTACGACCTTGGCGGCATGCAACTGCCGGAATCCGTCATGGCCGCCTGCAACGGCTTCTTCACCGCTGCCAACCCAGGCACCGCCGGCTACCCATTCCTGACCACCGCCGCCGCCAACCTTATCCGCGTATTTGGCAACGACGAGCAGAAGGAAAAATTCCTGCCCAACATGCTCAGTGGCCGCTACAGCGGCACCATGGCCCTGACCGAGCCCCACGCCGGCTCCAGCCTGGCGGACATCCGCACCTCCGCCACGCCCACCGACGACGGCCACTACCTGATCAAAGGCGCCAAGATCTACATCTCCGGCGGTGAACAGAGCATCACCGAAAACATCGTTCACATGGTGCTGGCGAAAATCAAAGGCGCCCCGGCCGGTGTGAAAGGCATCTCCCTGTTTATCGTCCCGAAATTCCACGTCGACGAAAACGGCAACCCGGGCGAACGCAACGGTGTCAGCCTCGCCGGCCTGATTCACAAGCTGGGTTATCGCGGCACCACCAGCACCGCCCTCAGCTTCGGCGACGACGCCCCTTGCCACGGTTATCTGGTGGGCGAACCCCATCAGGGCCTGAAATACATGTTCCAGATGATGAACGAAGCCCGCATTGGCGTTGGCTTTGGCGCTGCCGTGATCGGCTACCGGGGTTACATGCACAGCCTGGAATACGCCAAAGACCGCCTGCAGGGCCGCAAAGCCAGCGAAAAGAACCCCGAAAGCCCGCAAGTGCCCATCATCGACCACGCCGACGTGCGCCGCATGCTGCTGGCCCAGAAGGCATACAGCGAAGGCGGCCTGGCCTTGTGTCTGTATGGTGCCCGGCTGATGGACGACCAGCACACCCACCCGGATGAGCAGAAACGAATGGAAGCGGGCAAGCTGCTGGACCTGCTCACCCCGGTGATCAAAGCCTGGCCTTCTGAGTACGGCCCGAAGGCCAACGACCTGGCGATCCAGGTATACGGCGGCGCTGGCTACACCCGTGAATACCCGGTGGAACAATGCTGGCGCGACAACCGCCTGAACCCGATCCACGAAGGCACCAACGGCATCCAGGCCCTGGACCTGCTGGGCCGCAAGATCTGGCAAGACCAGAGTCACGGCCTGCAACTGCTGATGCAGGAAATGCAGACCGACCTGCAAGCGGCCACCACCGATCGTTGCCAGCAGTGGGCTTTGTCTTTGAGTGAGACGTTGCAGCAGGCGGTTAAAGTCACCCAGAGTCTGGGCAAATCCCTGATGGGTGGTGAGGTAGACAAAACCCTGGCCAACGCCAGCTGCTACCTGCACCTGTTCGGTCACATCATCGTCGCCTGGATGTGGTTGCGGCAGGCTAATGCGGCAGCCAATGCGCTGGCCTCTGCCAACAGCGACAGTGAGCGCAATTTCTACCAGGGCAAGCTTCAGGCCGCCCAGTACTTCTTCCACTGGGAATTGCCCACTGTGGCCCAGGACCTGGTGTTGCTGCGTAATCAGGATGATACGTGTCTGAATATGAAGGCTGATTGGTTCTGAGTTTGGTGCTTTGGTTCTTTTGGTAGCCTGCTTGTTTGGGTGCAGGCACGATCGGTTGGGTGTCCTTTCAGGGACACGCTACGAGCACGTCCATGTGCGCTCGACTGTGGCCATCCATGGCCACAGACGGTCCCTGAAAGGACACCCAGCCGCTCGCGCCCAAGCAGTGGAGTAATTCGCAGGTCCAAAACGCTTTGTTTGGCAAAAATCTGAGTTCTATTTCTAAGTCTGCTGTTTGGTAATACCGCAGAAGTATGACGCGCGGGCGACGGGGAGGGTTTTTCAGGACCGTTGAGGGCCATGGACGGCCCGAAACGAGCCTACAGGGACGTACTCGTGGGCGTGTCCTGAAAAGCCCTCCCCGTTGACCGCGCAGCCACCAAAACACCCAGGCTAGGTACCCAAAGTCGAGGAAAACGCCAATGTCACTCGTAAACATAGAAAAACAAGGCCACATCCTGAAAATAGGCCTGAACCGCCCGGAAAAAATGAACGCCATGAACCGGGCCATGTACCACGAAATTGCAGCCGCCTATCACCAGCTCCAGCACGACCCGGAACTGCGGGTAGCCGTGATGTATGCCGAAGGTGACCACTTCACCAGCGGCCTGCAACTGGATGACTGGGCCGGCGTGTTCGCCAACGGCAAAGGCATCGAACCCGGTGAAGGCGAACTCGACCCGTTCCACATCACCGGAGAAGGGCTCACCAAACCCGTCGTCTTCGCCGCCCAAGGCATCTGCTTCACCTGCGGCGTCGAAATGATGCTCAACACCGACATCCGCGTAGCCGCCAAAGGCACTCGCTTCGCCCAGCTGGAAGTCAAACGCGGCATCTTCGCCTGCGGCGGCGCCACCATCCGCCTGCAGCGTGAAATCGGCTGGGGCAACGCCCAGCGCTACCTGCTCACCGGCGACGAATGGACCGCGGAACAAGCTTACCAGTGGGGCCTGATCCAGGAACTGGTCGAACCCGGTGAACAGTTCGATAAAGCCATGGAAATCGCCGAAAAGATCGCCAAGGCCGCACCTTTGGGCGTTCAGGGCAGCCTGAAATCGTCCAAGATTGCCGTGTCCGAAGGCCAGGAAGTGGCCAAGGAGCGCTTGTTCCCGGAGCTGCGCCCGGTCATGGCCAGTGAAGATGTCAAAGAAGGAATCCAGTCATTCCTGGAAAGAAGGGAAGCGGTGTTCAAAGGCAAGTAGCGGAATTGTCAGGTTATTCCAGATCACGTCCGTAGTGAACCGTCGGATCAGCGACTATCCCACGGAAGCGCAAGCGGCGGGTTGGGGCCACCCTTCCGGGAGTGTGCGCAGCAGGGATGCTGCGCTCAAGCCCCCATGGATGGGTTCACGGCGTCTCCCGGAAGGGTGGCCCCAACCCGCAGCCGGCACCATAACCCAAAGGCTAGGGCCGGTAATCAAGCCATTAAATCAGTCAGACCTCAGGCAGCCTCAGACTCAGAAGCAGAGTCAGCCCGCCGAGCCGCAGCCTCCGCCGCCACCTTCGCAGCGTAATCCGCATACTTGGCCATCAGCTCCTCCTTACGATCAGGGTCCCAGTTGATCTTCGACAGATCCCCCTCGTAGTGGTCAATTACCCGCTTATCCATGGTCTCGTACCACCACTGGGGCAGGTAAGCCGGCAACAACATTGATGCATAGCCACCCGGCAACTGCGGCGCCTTCTCAAAATGCCTCAGCGCCTGATAACTCCGGGTCGGGTGCGCGTGATGGTCTGAATGCCGTTGCAACTGATACAGGAACAGGTTGGTCACCACATGGTTACTGTTCCAGCTATGCTCCGGCTGAGTCCGCTGGTACTTGCCGTTTTCGTCTTTCTGGCGCAGCAGGCCATAGTGTTCAATGTAATTCACACTCTCCAACAGGCTCGCGCCGTACACCGCCTGCGCCGCCAGGAAGGGCACCGCCCTCGGGCCACAGATCAGCGTAGTCGCACCAAAGAACCCGGCGCTCATGGCCCAGCCCTGCAGCAACTCATTGTCCAGGCTCCAGAAGCTCTTGCCCTTCCGCTCAAGCCGCGCCTTCTCGATCTTGACGGCTGACTTCATGCCGCCAAACACCGTGCGCGGCAGGAACTTCCAGAAACTCTCGCCCATCCGGCTGCTGGCCGGGTCTTCCGGGGTGGCTACTCGCTTGTGGTGCCCGAAATTGTGCTCAACCACGAAATGGGTGTAGCCGGTGGGCGCCAGTGCCGCCATGGCCATCAGTTTATTCAGCTTGTTGGACTTGTGGCCCAGTTCGTGGGCGGTATTGATGCCTACACCGTTAATGGCACCCACGGTCAGGGTCAGGCCGATCTTGTCTTCAAGGGGCGTTTTCTTGCGACTGGCCAGCCAGGCGCCCATGAAGGTCATGGCGTACTGGGTGGGAATAAACGCCTTCACAATGCGGTCGTAGTACTTGTCCTGCTCCAGGGACTTCACTGCTGATTCGGGCGGGTTGCTCTTGTCCTCGCCGATGGCACGATCCAGTGCGGGAATGATGCCATGCACAAGGGCTGGACCAGTCCAGGCCAGGGCCTTGAGTTTTTTCGGGGCCAAGGCATAGCCAGTTAACGCCGCCAGGCCAATGCCGGGAAGCGCGGGCCCGAGCAGCCACATGTATCGTTTCGGGTCCTTCCAGGTGGTTTCGACTGGTTGGGAATCCGGGGCACCTTTCACTTTGGCGTTCATGTCTGACTCTCCGTGGGTGTTCTTGGGTTATTGTTTTATCAATCTATGTCGGACAATCTGGCAATTCAACAGTCGTTTGTGGTCGATGGAGACCTTGGCCCCGAATGACAATGCTTGAGGGGTCAACACCGGGCGGAGCCTCGGATGGCTCAGGTGGTCTTTCATTGGAAGTGGCAAGACTTGCGCTTCTGGTCCAGACTTTCTCAAAACAAGAACAACAGGGAAGAAACTATGAGCGTCTCAAATCCTTCTCCTGCGATCATCTCCTGGAGCGTTCAGGAAAGGCTTCGCGAATACGTGCGGTCACGGCAACTGGCCGAGATCGTGTACCGGGACCCGGCAGGGCAGATATGCGTGGTGCATGAAGTTATCCGCGACCTCCTGAGCCGCGCCGGTCATGACTTTCTGGTATTGGGGAAAGGTAAAGTGGTCGGCGTGGAGCATGTCATCATGGTGGACGGCCAGCGGTTAACCAAAGAGTAATCGGCAGGTAATTGCTATCTAAAGGGCATCGGCCCTACTCTGTTGGTGTCGTAAACATGTATCAACAGAGGGATATGTTATGAACAAGCTCACACTGAGCGCACTGGCTTTGGTTGCAACTTTTGGTCTGGCAGCCTGCAGTTCTGAAAGCGACGAAGGTGCGGATTTTGAGCGAGCGGGCGAGAACGCCGGCGAGATGATGGATGATGCCACCGACGCTGCCGAGGAATCCTGGGAAAACGCCACGGGTCAGGATGAAAGTGCCTGGGGCGAGATGAAGGAAGGCGCCGAAGAAGCCGGTGAAGAAATGGGCGAAGCAGCCGATGAAGCCGGTGATGCCATGGAAGAGGGTTATGACGAGATGGTGCAGTAATCTCGAAGTTGCTGGGTCGGCAAGGCGCACTTATGTGCCTTGCCGCTTTACTGGATGTTGATTTGCGTGAACGTATTACCAGAGGAAAGTGATCAGTGCATACCTCACGCCCGATGTAACAGGCTTTACTCCATGTAGTAAGCTCCCGGAAAAGACAAGCGCACTGCCTGCCCCAGGACGGTAAAGATCCGTTGAGTACTCTGGGAAATACAGCTCGCCACCTTCAAAGTCAGTGTTCAGGTTAATTGACAAAGCCAAGCGCCGATGCCTCACCTCCTCCGCGACGTTATCCCGATGCAAACCGAAACAGCCGTTGTCGGTCGATTTGTAGGCCACAACTTTGTAGCCCTCAAACCGAGTGGGCTTGAAGTGGAATGATCGTGTAATCGCTGGTATCAATCCTCGTGCTATTTCGGCAGTAAGCTGCTGTATCAGGCCCTGATCGATCAGCGGATGATCCCAGCGAGACTTGACACGGGGATCGACTTTTAGCTTCTGCTCGCTGCCGATACCTCGATTCATTCTGCTCTCGAAGTTATCCGATTGATGCATTTCAATCAGTGCCAGGGATAGGTCTGGCTCGATGATCGAGTCTGCGAATAGAACCGGTGCCGCTCCCGTGACGATGCGCCCCACCTCTCTTAATGGCGCAACCTGCATTGCCACCTCTTCCAGTAACTCAGGCGAGGGGGTATCGAAGATCTTTTCTATCCTCAATCTTGAAGTCAGTAACACAGCTTTCGTCGCCGTGGAGGCGTTTGCATCCAGCTTTTCACAAAGGCGTTCAGGTAAATTAATGACTGGGCCACCACTTGGACCTAAGCGGGACTTGCCGAACACTAAGATTGTGAGGTTGGCATTTTCCATCCTCTCCAGTGCTTCAAACCTCTGTGGAGAGGCACTGATGATGAGCAGGGCAGGCTTCCCGCAATATTGTTCGTAGAAAAGCCTGTTTGCTCCACCCACCGCCGGCAATACAAAATCTGGAAATGGCTCACCAGCGCGTAACTTCATTGAAACTCCCTGAGTCGCGATTCTGTTATCTACTCGCCTATTGTCCTGTTTATACGTGACAAAAGCTTTGCAGCCGCTGTCATAAATATGACCAGTACTTGCAATCACATCGTCAACCAAACGCAATGATTAATAGCGACCATCAGGTTTCCGAAACATAACTCGAAAAGAGAGAGAAACCATGGATAAGCGTAATCTCAACCCCGTTCATCAAGACCCAGGTTACGAGCCTGAGTGTAATAACTCCGGCAATCGCACCTTCGGCTCTATTCTTGAGGCCCGTCTCGCCCGTCGTGGCGTTTTGAAAGGCGGTCTTGCAGCTGCCGTTGCAGGCGTTTTTGGCGGGGCAGCTCTGACTGGATGCGGAGGTTCAAGCTCCTCTGGCGGTACGGGCGGTTCGACAACGGCGCCTGACCTTGTAGGCTTTAAGGCTGTTCCCGTGAGTGAGGCAGACTCCATTGTCGTGCCTGAAGGATATTCTGCTCGTGTGATTGGCGCCTGGGGCGACCCGATCTTGTCTAACGAGGGCGTTTTCCCTGAGTTTTCACTGGATAATTCCGGTGCCGATCAGGCGGCCCAGATCGGCTCCCACCACGACGGCATGCATTACTTCCCGATTGAGGGGAGCTCGGAAGATGGTTTGCTTGTCCTGAACCACGAATACATCGAACCCCGCTTCATGCATCAAGCTGCTCAGGGTCAGAACTTCGGCAGCGGTTCTTTCCCGATGATTGATGAGTCAACCCGGGATACCGATCAGGTGCTTCGTGAAATGAATGCGCACGGTGTATCCGTGTACCGGGTGCAGCGTGATGCCAGCGGTGTGTGGGCGCCTGTGCAAGGAGATTCGTTCAATCGTCGGATCACCGCCCTGACCGCGATGGAAATTTCCGGGCCCGTCCGGGGTTCTGATTTTGTCAAAACCCAGTTCAGCCCGGCCGGTACCGAAACCCGTGGAACCCTGAACAACTGTGCCCATGGCGTAACACCCTGGAACACTTACATGATGTCTGAGGAGAATTGGGCGGGTTACTTCCTCAATACCGCTGAACAGCCGGATTCCCAGAGTCGCTACGGTGTTCGTTCCTCAGGTTCGTCCCGCTATGCGTGGGAACTGGCTCAGAGCGGCGAAGAGCAGTACACCCGATTTAACGCCACTCCATCCGGCGCGTCCGCAACGGATGACTTCCGTAATGAACCCCATTGCTTTGGCTGGATGGTGGAGTTCGATCCGTTCGATTCGGCCTCCAAACCGGTCAAACGCACGGCGTTGGGTCGATTTGCCCACGAAGGGGTCGTCTTTGCTCCTGCAATCGAGGGTCAGCCGGTTGTCTGTTACTCCGGTGATGACGCGCGCTTTGAGTACATCTACAAGTTCGTTAGCGCCCAGCCCTATCATGCCGCTACGGCCGGTGGACACCTTTTGGATTCTGGTACCTTATACGTCGCCAAGTTTAACGACGACGGCACCGGCGAGTGGATTCCCCTGGTCTTTGGCTTGGGTGAGTTGACTGCTGAGAACGGCTTCAGCAGCCAGGCGGATGTGTTGGTACGCACACGCTCTGCTGCCGATGCGGTCGGTGCTACAAAAATGGACCGTCCTGAGTGGGGGGCAGTAGATCCAAACACCCGCGAGGTGTACTTCACACTGACCAACAACTCCCGCCGGGAAGAGAGTGATGAAGCTAACCCGCGTGCTGCCAATCCCTGGGGACATATCATTCGCTGGCAGGAAGGAAATGACTCTGGAACTGCCATGGTATTCAACTGGGATATCTTCCTGCTGGCTGGTCCTGAGGACGATTCGGAGTTTCAGAATGCCGGTCTGGATGATGATCAGAAATTTGTTAACCCCGATGGCCTTTGGTTCGACGCAGATTCCCGTCTGTGGATCCAGACCGACATCAGTGAAAGCGTCCAGAACAGTGGCGATTTTGCCCAGTTCGGTAATAACCAGATGCTGGCTGCAGACCCGGTCAATGGCGTTTTGCGCCGATTCCTGACAGGCCCTATTGGCCAGGAAATCACCGGCGTTGTCACCACCCCGGACCAGCGCACAATGTTTATCAACGTGCAGCACCCTGGCGCAACAACAAGCCGTGATGATTTTGAGAACGGCAACCTGATCAGTCACTGGCCAGACGGCGGAAACAGTATTCCGCGTTCTGCCACGGTGGTGATCACAAAGGATGACGGTGGCAAGATCGGCAGCTAACGCTCCGTCACGTTCCGCCCTGAAAACCGTACCCTTTGGGGTGCGGTTTTTTTTGTTACAGATTCCCGGAAATCTGCCGATAAATTGATCAGGGAGTCAATAGTGGCATCCAGAATCCACTAAAGTAGCAGTTATTAACCTGAATCATTTCTTTACTCTCAACGCTGGCCTTAAATAACAAAATGTTTGCGTACGCAATGATAAAGAAGAGGGCACCATGGGCTTACTCGATCGCGCTGCAATTATTTGGGGGGTGGGCATTGCTGTTGCGCTCGGCATTGCCTGTCTGTGGGTGGCACCGTTGTTAGGGCTGGATGCGGCCTCGATGTTGATTGGCCTGGTGCTTGGTCTGGTGGTGGCCGCCGGTTATCTGATTGTGCGGGTACTGGAGCCGATCGAGAAAGGCATTGCCGGCCTGAACGATGGCTCGCTTGCGGAAGGCCACCCCCTGAGAGCCCAATGCCAGCAGTTGCTGGAGGACGCCCGTGCCGGCAAGGCGCTGGTGGAAACCCTGTCTGACAGTGCCGACAAGAACGCCATTTCCGCCGCCGAAGTGTCCTACGCGGCGGATCAGGTGAAAAAACGCCTCGACCGGCAGGTGGAAGAAACCGCCCAGATGGCCGATTACGCCGGCAAGATAACCGAGTCTGTTCGTGAGTCGTCCGAACAGGCCACCAACGCCGCCACCATGGCGTTGCAGAACCGGGAAGTCAGCGTTGAGGGGCGCCAGGCGCTGGTTTCCGCTATTGAAAGTGTCCGGATTGTGCATCAGCAGTCGGGCGAGAATCTCAGCCTGATTCAGGCCCTGAACGAAAAGTCCACCAAGATCCAGGGCGTTACCTCTACCATCCAGGGCATTGCTGAGCAGACCAACCTGCTGGCCCTGAACGCCGCTATAGAAGCAGCGCGGGCCGGTGATCAGGGCCGGGGCTTTGCCGTGGTGGCGGATGAGGTTCGACAGCTGGCGGGGCGCACTGCACAAGCGACCAGCGAAGTGGCGGAAACCCTGGAAGAAATCCAGGGCGATACTTCCCTGATCGTTGCCCGAATTGAGGACCTGGCCCGCTCCGTGGAGCAGGGGCTGACATCCGTTGAAAGTGTTGGCGCGCAGCTGGATCTGATTCGCGACCAATCCGACCGGGTGCAGCAGCAGGTTGCCCGTATTGCAGAGATTGACCAGGCCAATGAGCAGAGTCTGGAACAGGTGTTCTCTGTCATTGAATCGGTGCGAGATCATATTGCTGAAAGTGACAGTAGTGTGGCTTCTCTGGCGGGCCAGGCGGCCACCCTGATGGAACTGGCGGAAAACGCCAATGCCGCGTTCGCGTTGAACAGTAGTCAAAGTTACCACCGATCGTTCTTTGATCAGGCGCGTGCGGGAGCCGCCCAGATCGGTGAGCTTTTTGAGCAGGCCATTCAGCAGGGCAAACTGAGCGAATCGGCCCTATTCGAGAAGAAGCGAGAGCCGATCCCGAACACCAACCCCCAGCAATACAGCAGCGCCTTCGACCGTTTCACTGACCAGGTGCTGCCAGCGGTGCAGGAGAGCATCAAGAATTCCCACGATGCCATCGTCTTCTCCATTGCCTGCGCCCCGGATGGCTACGTGCCAACCCACAATCGGGATTTTGCCCACCCGCCCACCGGTAACCCCGAAGTGGATCTGGTGAAAAGCCGGAGCAAGCGACTGTTCAATGATCGCACCGGTATTCGTTGCGGCAGTCACACTCAGGACATGCTGTTGCAAACCTACCGGCGCGATACCGGTGAGATCATGCATGACCTGTCGGTGCCCATCTATGTCAACGGCAAGCACTGGGGTGGTTTCCGGATAGGTTACCGGCCTTCCGGGCACTGAGGTTCGCTGCTATGCTGCGGGTTTGGTTGAAAGGAGTTGCCCGTGGCTGAGCCTGAGTTTATTCCCGCTGAATCGGATCAGAACAAACCGCAGGGTACGGATGCGGCCCGCAACCTGGCGATCATTGTCTATATTCTGCAGGGACTGGCATTCTTTCTTGGCGGGATCACTGCGCTGGTCGGGGTGATCATCAACTACGTCAAGATGGATGAGGTGCGTGGCACCTGGATTGAGCCCCATTTTCGCTGGCAGATCCGCACCTTCTGGATTGGCCTGCTGTGGCTGGTGATCGGCACCATTACTCTGATGGTTATTATTGGCTGGTTTATCCTTCTGGGGATGGCCATCTGGGTGATCTATCGCATTGTTAAAGGCGCCCTGGCGCTGAACGACGGCAAGGCACCCGAGTAACGGGACGCTCAGTCTTCGGTGACCTCTTTCAGGCGCAGGGCGCTGACCATTCCGGTAAAGCCCATCAGCCCCAGCACGATAATCACCGCGATGTCTGAAATCAGCGACAGCGCGGCGGTAAGCCCCCCGGTTACCAGCAGCAGAACCCCGATCACCGTATTGCTGACGGCGGTATAATCTGTGCGTTTGTTGCCTCCGGCCATATCCACCAGGTAGGTTTTACGCCCCAGGCGCACACCGGCATGGGCGATGCTCAGAACAAAGAATGCGGCGGGGTAGAACCAGGCACCACCGACACCCGGCCCGAAGATCAAGGCACTGAAGCCCACCAACAGGCAGACGGCGCTGGCCATGGCTGCGCCCCGTATGATGACCCGCCGGCTTGAGGTATCCGCCGCCCAGCCCCAGAAACTGGCACTGACCGAGCTGGCCAGGCTACTGGCCAACAGAAACACCCCAAGCATCCAGCCGACATCCGATTGCTTCTGCGCCAGCACCACAAAATAGGGCGACGCCAGGGCAGAGCAAAGCAGCAGCGCCCGAGTAACCACAAAGTGCCGGAACGGCGCGTCGTCTTTCAACAGCGACAGGCTCTGGATGGCTTCGGTCATGGCGTTACTGCCACCGCCGGTTTCACCGGGGAATTCTTCGACACTGGCGAACAGAACACCGGCGATGATCCACAGCGCGGCTGCGAGCAGCAGAAGCAGGCTGTAGAACCCGAGGGTTGGATCGCCACGATCCCAGAACAGCAGAGCGGTCATGGCGACCGTCAGGGAGCCGCCAATGGTGGTGGCAAGGCCAGACAACCGGCCCCGACGGGTTTTCGGGATGCACTTGCCCTGAACGTCTTTCATGGCCACCGAGCAAAAGCCCCGGGCCAGGGAAAACACCACTAACCCTGCAATGATGCCCAGGCCGGCAGCATAACCTTCCAGAAACCAGACGCTGGCGGCCATACCAACCACGCTGACTGACTGCCCGAAGCTACCCAGTGTCCAGAACCACTTCCGCACCGCCTTGCGCCGAACCCAGGCGGCAATCACCATTTGAGGCACCATGGAACCGGATTCCCGTATCGGCACCAGCCAGGCCACCAGGGCAGGGGCGCCGACGGCGCTCATCATCCACGCCAGAACGGTTTTCGGGCTGATCAGAAGGTCGCCGAGCTTGGTCAAAACATTGGCCGCAAGAATCAGAAAGAAATTCCTGGGTACCTCCCGGCAAGCTTCTTCGGGAATGTCTTTGCAGACCCTGGCGTCTTCTTCGTTAGCGATGAGGGCATACAGCTGGTCAACGGGGGCGTTACTCTGGCCAGGCAAGGTTGTTCTCCTTATTTCACAAGAGCGCAAGCATAGCAGGTTGCCGGGTGCCTGATCACCGGCTTGGAGGGTGCAAGTGCCACGCTGCGGGCTTCCAGCAGGGTTGCCTGGGCCCGGCAGGTGATGCTTAATGGGCGCCTGAGATCAGGAGCCCGATATGCTGAGTTACCTTCACGCCTTTCACGCTGGCAACTTTGCCGATGTGCAAAAACACGCTGCCCTCACGCTGGCGCTGGCCATGATGCAGGCGAAAAAGACCCCGATTGCCTGTTTTGATACCCACGCCGGCAGTGCGATGTACGATCTGGCCAGCGACCGGGCCAGGAAAACGGCGGAGGCCGACAGCGGTATCCAGCGATTGTGGGCCATGCGCCAGAGGCTGGCGTCAACGGACTGGCGCCCGATGCTGGAGGTGTTGGCACGTCATAATGGTGCTGGTGAAACCCTGGCCCATTATCCCGGTTCTCCCGCCTGGTTTGCGGAATTTGCCCGCCCTGGTGATTCCGTGACGGCCTTTGAACTGCACCCGTCCGAGGGGCGAGCCCTGGAAATCTGGGCCCGTGATGCCGGTATCCGGGTGCTGCAGCAGGATGGACTGGCAGGGCTGGTCCGACAGTTGCCTCCGCCCCAGCCAAGACTGCTGACCCTGATAGATCCCTCCTATGAGATCAAAGACGATTACCAGCAGGTTTCTGATACTTTGCACAAGGCATGGAAAAAATGCCGTCACGGGGTCTATCTTATCTGGTATCCCATCCTGACCAGCGGATTGGAGCAGCGCCTGATCAGCGAGCTGGAAAAAGGCGACGTGCGCAAGATCCTGCGCCATGAGGTGCGGCTGGATCAACCGCCGGAGCGCGGCATGGTCGGTTCAGGTTTGTTGGTGGTGAATCCGCCCTGGGGCTTTGAACAACGCTTCGTGGCTATGATGGATGATGTGCAGGGCGACGCAGGGCTTGGCTTATCTCAGTCCCTGAGCTGGCTGGTTCCGGAATAATCTGGCGGGAGTATCGCATTGGCGAATGACGTTGTTGAAGACCATCCTTATCTGCCTGGCGGACTAATTACGCTGGACCAATGGAAAACCCCTGAGACCTCGGTTCAGAAAACCATCCGCGGCGCCTTTCGGGACATTCTTGACCAGTTGAGAGCCGGTATCAGTCCGGAGGAGCAGGCATTCCAGAGCCTGGATGATCTGCCGATGCTGTCTGGGGATCGGCTGAAGGAATTTGCACCGGAACCGGATGCCGCATTGCTGGCGCAGGTATTGGTGGACCAGTTCGATCAGCTACATCGTGACGGAGCCAGCCATCGCGAGGTGAACTTTGTGGTGGCGCCTCCGTTTTCCGGGGTGAAGGAAGCCCTGCGCTGCCTGTCCCGGAGAGTGCTGACACCCCCGGATAACCTGTTGATGACAGCGCAGGACGCTGGCGCCTGGTGGGACGAACAACTGTCCGGCGGCGACTGGGTGATTCCGGAACTGGCGGATTTTTGGCTCAGGCACCCAGCCGGGCTGAACCTGCTCCGGGAACTCTTTGCCCGCATTGCGCTGGATCAGGCCGGCAACGGGATGGTTGGCTGTTCCAGCTGGTGCTGGCAGTTCTGGCGCCAGTATTCACCGGAGCTCAGCCTGGCACCTTACACCCTGGCGCCGCTGACTGGTGAGCAATTGACCCGGTGGCTGGATTACCTGGCGTCCGGCAAGGGAGAGCAGCAGGTTACTGCCAGAATGACCCGCGATGGGTTGTATGTTCTGCCGGCACCCGGGCAGGACTTTGACCTGAAATACAGCAGCTTTAACCAGGACCTGGCAACCCTTGCTCGGGGCAACCGGGGTGTGGCGCTCGCCATCTGGCAACGTACCTTGCGGGCCCGGCCCGAGAGAGACGATGAAGACTCGGGCAAGGAAGTTGTCCGGCTGGCCGGGCGTCGGTGCTGGGTTGCCCCGCTGGATCAGATCAGCCTGCCCTCGGTGCCTGCGAGTGCCGGGCGACAGCCGAGCCACATTCTGCATGCCTTGCTGTTGCACGACGGCCTTGATACCGAGCAGGTGGCATTGGTGACCGGGCTACAGAAACAGGATATTGCCTTGACTCTGGACCGGCTAATCCGGTCCGAGCTGGTTGGCCGAGCACCTGAATCGGATGTGTATCGGGTCACCCCACTGGGGTACTCCGCCGTTCGCAAGAACCTTCAGGCCCGGGGCTATCCCGTGGATGGTTTCTAGGAGATCTCGATGGGCGATTTCGGTTTCAAGGAGACATTTGCTTCGATCACTACTGACGCGTTGCTGAATGCATTGATGGTGGTGATACTGGCATCGTTAGTGATCATGCTGGTGCAGAAGCTGCTCCCGGCCCTCGCCGGCAAGCTCGGGGGCAAACTCAGGCTTTACCTGCTGGCGTCAGTACCGCTGCTGCGGTTACTGATTATTGTGCTGGCCATCGTGACGGTAGTGCCCATCCTGGTGGAGCCGTCTTTTGAGAACATGGTGGCAATTTTCGGGGCCCTGGGCCTGGCGCTGGGGTTTGCCTTCAAGGATTACGCCAACAGTCTGATCGCGGGCATTGTGACCCTCTATGAGATGCCTTATCGCCCGGGGGACTGGATTGAGGTGAACGGTCGTTACGGTGAGGTGAGGTCTATCGGTACGCGGGCAGCGGAGATTGTCACCCTGGATGATACCGTGATCGTGATTCCCCACAGCCTGCTGTGGAATACTTTGCTGGCGAACGGCAATGACGGCACCGACAACCTGATGTGCGTGGCAGAGCTGCACCTGGAGCCGAACCACAACGTGGCGCGAATGCAGCACCTGTTTCGGGACGTGGTATTTACCTGCCCGTTGACCAAAACCTATCAGCCGGTGATCGTGACCGTTTCCGCCACCGACGATGCGATGCGCTATCGCCTCAAAGCATATCCACTGGAGCCCAGGGAGCAAAGCCGGTTTATCTCGGATCTGACTGCAAGAGCGGCCGATGTCTGTGCCCGGGAAGGCGTTCGGATGGTATCAAAACGGGTGACAGGCGCAGACTAGAGCTCCATGGAGCGCTAGGGCTGTGTCCATTCATCCACAAATTTCAGCAGGGCCATGCCGGTTTCGCCGGTCTGTTCGAGGTATTTGTCCCGTACCGGCAGGCTGGCCTGACGGAATCGTTCCCGCTCCTCGTCATCCAGCAGAACTACCTGTATACCACCGGCTTCCACCATACTTTCCAGGCGCTGCTGGTTGAGCGTTTCCTGGCTTTCCCAGGCGAACCCCGCCAGATCCCGCACCGCATCGTTCAGCCAGGTGCGTTCCCGGTCGGGCAGGTCGTTGTACCATTGCTGGTTCGAGACGATAGAGGCGACAAAATAAGAAGCCCGGGCCATGGTGAGGGTGGTCTGCACCTCGTGGAAGTCCATTTCCTCAATGGCAAACACCGGGTTGGTCTGGCCGTCGATCTTGCGTAGCTGAAGGTCACTGTAGACTTGGGAATAGGGCGTCTGAACCGGCTCCGCCCCGTACGCACGGTAAGCCTCGGCAGCCATGTTTGACGTCATCGTACGGATGCGCAGGCCCTGGAAGTCGTCTGGCGAGCGCAGGGGCTGATTGGCGGTCCAGGTCATCCAGCCTTCCGGAATAAAGCCCAGGAGGTGCAAGCCGGTTTGCTGGTAGGGTTGCTGAAACTGTGAAATCAGCTCCGGATCTTCCAACAACTGGCGTGCGGCTTCCGGTTGCTCGGGCATAAGAAAGTGCAGGTTGAAAATGCCAGATTCCGGAACCGTGTCGGCCAGGTGGCCGGGTGAGGCAAAGGCCAGGTTCACTGAGCCATTGCGGGCCAGTTCCGTGAGCTGGGTGGATGTACCCAGAGACCCGTAAGGAAAGACGTCTACTTCGATAAGGCCGTCAGAAATATCCTCAATGTGGGAGCGGAATGCCTCTGCATACTGATGTTGTACGCTGCCTTCAATCTCTTCGAGGGCAAAGCGCCAGGTGATCGGGTATTTCTCCGAGATGGGTTGCAGGCTGCCCTGATCACCGGGCGCCGGGTCGTCGGAACATCCGGAGAGCATCAGGGAGCAGGCTGCCAGTGCAAGCCAGGGGCGGATGGGTGTTTTGATCATAACGGTCGGACTCCGGCCCGGAAAAATGAAAAGCAGTTCGTTATTCCTCACAGAAAGGTATCACAAGATGAAGCCACTGGCAGATCCGGATAGGCCGTAATATAACCGGGGCACACAATAAAAAGCCCCGCTTGAAGCGGGGCTGAAGGACGAACCGAGTTGCAGGGTTCGCTTACATCATGGAGTCAACGCGATTACGTACTTCCGGGTCGCTGCTGTAGGCCGTTGCAATGGCGTTGTAAGTCGGGATGTCCATACCGACTTCCTCGATCACACCCACCATCTTGTCGTTGGCTTCCATTTGCAGTTCCTGGGCTTCTTGCTGGGAATCCGCAGCTTCAATCTTTGCGATGTAGTCCTCACGAACTTCCATCACACCAGATTGTGCTTCCACGAACTGCTGCAGATCGGAATCGCTGTAGTTAGCGTCCTGAGCATTTTGAGCCGCTGGGTCTGCGTATTCAGCGCCTTGCTGAGCATCTTGCTGGGCAATGGCAGGTGCAGCCGCGAGCATGGCCATGGAAGCGGTAATGGAAATCAGCAGTTTATTCATAAACAAGCTCCTTGAGGTTTGGCGGGCATCCGGGATGTTCCGCCGATTTGTGAAACACGCCAAAGACATAACAAGTGCTGTGCCAACTTCCAAAAATAAGTATAAAATCAATAAAAACAGTAGTTTGTGATTGTATTAGCATTACGTTCGGGTAATTCTGGTTGTGGCGAAATGCCACATGTGGCACAAATGCTGTGACACTTCTACATAGGAATCGCTCATGGCTTCCCTTGGCCGCCGTATTGGTGACCTGTTTCGCTCGCTGCAGTTGACGCTGGTTCTGAGCATCGTGGTTCCGCTGCTGATGTTCAGTGGTATTGCGATATACATCGGCCTGGGCGCGGTCGAAAAAGCATTGAATGAGCGCCTTCGCGAAGACCTTGAGCTGGTTGCCAGGGCGGTCAGCGGCCCGCTGTCCAATGCCCTTGTGGAGAAAGACGAACTGGTGCTTGGGGAATCCCTTAAATCCATCTTCCAGATTGGCCGCATTTCCGGGGCGTCCGTGTTTGATGAAGAAGGTAACCGGGTGGCGAGCCTTGGGGTGGCGGATTCTGACGTCACCAACAGCGTGAGTGCCGAGCGGGTCATCGCCAGTGGCGAGCTGGGCGGTGCTTTCCGGCGGGTTGATGGCGAATCGGTGTTTTCGCAGTTTACGCCACTGGTCGGCGAAGACGGCCGTATTCAGGGCCTGCTACAGGTGACGCGACAGCGCAGTGACTTCCACGACCTGGTGGCCTCCAGCCGCTGGTGGGCGGTGGGGATCTGGTCTGTACTGGCTATGACCATCATCCTGGTGGTGGTGCTGGGGCATTACCGTACTGTGGGGCGCCACGTGAATGGATTGATGGAGAACATGGATAAACTGGCGCCTGGCCGTTGGCTTCTGGCGACCCCTGCGGCCGGCCCTCGGGAGTTGCGACAGATTCATCGGGGTATTCGGGATATGGGCCGGCGCATGGGCGATGCCGAGGCCGAGATCGAAGACCGGATTGCCCGGGAAAGAGCGCTGGCCGAACAACTGGAGTACCAGGAGAAGGTGGCCATGATCGGCCGCGTCGCCGGCGGGGTTGCCCATGAGTTGGGGGCGCCGCTGAATGTGATTCAGGGCCGTGCCCGGATACTCGCCAGGGCGGGGCTGCCGGACGATCAACAGCGGCACCTTAAGGATATTGAGCACCAGGTGCAGCGGATGACCACCATCATTCAGCAATTACTGGACTGTTTCCGGCACGTGCCAGACTCCAGGCGACCACTGGACCTGTCTGATGTTCTGCGAGACGTTCTGGCCCGCGCATCCGAAGACGAACGGTGCAGTCGTTGTCAGCTTGAGACCCAAGGCATTGATCAGTCCATGCCCACCCGGGCTGAGCCGCTACGGGTTGGCCTCGCCTGCCTGAATGTTATCCGTAATGGCTGCCAGTCTGCCCGCAGCCGGCTAAGGGTAACGGCCCATCAGTCCGATGATTGCTGGGAAATCCGGATAGAGGATGACGGGCCGGGTATTGCGCCTGAGGATAGGGACAAGATCTTCGAGCCCTTCTACAGTACCCGCCCTGCTGGCGAGGGCACCGGCCTGGGGCTGGCCGTTGTGAACAGCGTCATAAAGGAACATGGAGGTCGTGTGGGTGTGGAGGAGAGTAGCCTGGGCGGGTGTCGAATGAGTCTGTATTTTCCCAGGGAGACCGGCGTATGAGTGATTCGGTAGCAACCATATTACTGGTTGAGGATGACCAGAGCCTGGGCCAGTTGCTGGCCGAAGAGCTGGAGATGGACGGTTACACCATGCTCCGGGCCGGGACCGTTGATGAGGCCCGGCAGCAGCTGCGGGAACAACGGCCAAGCCTGATCGTCTCGGACCTGCGACTGCCGGATGGCGACGGCCTGCAGGTGCTGTCGTTTCAGCAGGCAGAGCATCCGGGCATTCCCTTTATCGTGATTACCGCCTTTGGCACGGTCGATCAGGCGGTGGATGCACTGAAAGCCGGTGCCGATGATTTTCTGACCAAGCCCCTTTCGACGGACCACCTGAGGCTCAAGATAAAGCGGCTGTTGGCCCAGGCGGACATCAACCGGCAGTTGGCGGAGATTCAGGCCAGTCAGAATGGTGGAAATAACCTGGGCCTGGTGGGCGACAGTCCGGCCATGGCGCGCTTGCGCACCGAAATCCGGCAGGTGGCCCGTAGCCAGGCGGCGGTTCTGATCAACGGTGAAAGCGGGACCGGCAAGGAGCTGGTGGCCCGGGCAGTGCACCAGCAGAGTGATCGGGCCGGGCAGGCGTTCCTGGCCGTAAACTGTGCGGGCATTCCGCCGGACCTGATGGAAAGTGAATTCTTTGGCCATGAAGCCGGCGCCTTTACCGGCGCCAGACAGGGGCGCAAGGGGCTGTTTGCGGAAGCCAGTGGTGGCACCTTGTTGCTGGACGAGATTGGTGAGATGCCCCTGGCTCTGCAGGCCAAGCTGCTACGGGTGCTTCAGGAAGGCTCCATCAAGCCGGTCGGCTCTGATCATGAGGAAACCGTGGATGTGCGGATTCTCGCCGCCACCCACGTTGATCTTATGAAGGCGGTGGAGCAGGGGGAGTTCCGGGAGGATCTGTACTATCGCCTGGAAACCCTGTCTCTCGGTATTCCGCCACTTCGGGAACGGGGTGAGGATGTTGAATTGCTGGCCATGCATTTCCTCAAGGAAGCCTGCCGCCGCCACAACCGGGGGTTTATCAAACTCAGTGATGTGACCCTTCGAGTGCTTCGGGACTATCCGTTCCCTGGTAACGTTCGGGAGTTGTCCAGTGCCGTTGAGCGGGCGGTTACCTTCTGCGAGGGCGATACCATTCAACCGGAGCATTTGCCGGAGCGCATCCGAAAGCGTCAGGGGGTCTCTCCCCAGCCTTTGGCGGCACCGGGTTCGGTCAATCTGTCAGAGTGGCCAACGCTGGAGGCCTTACAGCAGGACTATGTGCGCCGGGTGATGGCGGCGGTGGATGGTAACAAGCGTCGGGCAGCCCAGATTCTGGGTATCAACCGGCGGACGCTTTACCGCTGGCTGGAAACCGAAACAGGACCGGCAAATGACTAATCAGAAGCAGGCCATGCTCTATGGCCTGGCAACCGTGTTGCTGTGGTCCACTGTGGCAACCGCCTTCAAACTGGCCCTGGCCGAGCTGGCTCCGGTGCAGATGTTGCTGGTGGCTTGCGCCGCTTCAGTATTGGTCATGGGTGGAATCCTGATGGCCCAGGGCCGTTGGCATCTGGTATTTGAACTTTCCCGGCGGCAGTACCTGCAGTCTGTCGGGATGGGTCTGATCAACCCGTGCCTGTACTATTTCTTCCTGTTCGGCGCCTTTGACCGCCTGCCGGCGCAGGAAGCGCAGCCTCTCAACTATACCTGGGCGTTGGTGCTTGCTTATCTTTCGGTGCCTTTTCTGGGCCAGAAACTGCGCCGCATCGACATCCTGGCTGGTCTGGTTTGCTATGCCGGCGTGGTGGTCATTGCTACCCGGGGCGCGGTCACCAGCCTCAGCTTTTCAGATCCGCTGGGCGTCGCCTTCGCGTTGGGTAGCACCCTGGTGTGGGCCAGCTACTGGATTATTGCCACCCGCGACACCCGTGACCCTGTGGTTGGCCTGTTCCTGAATTTCCTGTTTGGCTTGCCGTTCATAACCCTGGCGTGCTGGTACACGGTGGGGCTCGAACTGCCGCTGGGCCGATCCCTGACCGCGGCGGTCTATGTGGGTGTGTTCGAGATGGGAATCGCCTTTGTGCTCTGGTCCCAGGCTATGAAAAAGGCTGAGAACACGGCGAAGGTCAGCAACCTGATCTTCATCTCACCGTTTCTGTCATTGGTGTTTATCTACTTCATTCTCGGCGAAACCATCATGCCGTCTACCTACGTTGGGCTGACGCTGATCATGGCCGGGTTGTGGTTGCAGCAGCAGAAGGTTCGGGTTCGGCAGCGGGGGCTCGACCATGGGTGAGGGCTGGTACCTCTACCTAGTTCGCACCAGAACCGGCAGCCTGTATACCGGCATTACCACAGACGTGGAACGCCGCTTCTCAGAGCATCAGGCCGGGGCCCCTAAGGGGGCCCGCAGCCTGCGAGGCAAAGGGCCTTTGACCCTGGCATTCCAGGCATCGGTCGGAAACCGTAGCCGGGCCTCGCAACTGGAATGGCAGGTCAAACGCTGGTCCAAAGCCCGTAAAGAAGCGCTTATCAGAGGTGCTCTCAGCTTGCCAGATGGGTCCTGACATGGTCGGCGGCAACCTGCACGGCCTCGGTGGCGCGGTCCAGTTGGCCGCAATGGACCTGAAACACGTGCCACAGGTTATTGTAGATCTCCAGCCGGGTTGCTACGCCATCTCGCTTGGCGATATCTGCCAGCCGGGTAGCATCGTTCAGTAGAATTTCCTCGCTGCCAACCTGGATCAGTAACGGCGGCAAGTTATCCAACTGGCCATACACCGGCGATATCAGTGGCGTGGTCAGCGGTGTGTCGCCGGCGTACATTCGGGCGGCGTTGGCGGTCCAGCTTTCCTGCAACACCGGCTCGCGCTCCGGCTGATAGAGCGCGCCCTGGCTGAGATCAACCCAGGGCGAGAAACAGGTGATTGAGGAGGGCAGCGGGTGTTTGTGGTCACGCAGCTTCATCGCCAGAGCGATGGATAATCCGCCGCCGGCGGAATCACCGGCCAAGGCAAGGCTATTGGCCGACAGGCCCTGGCTGATCAGCGCCAGGTAAACGGATTCGGCATCGTCCAGAGCTGCCGGGAACGGATGTTCCGGAGCCAGGTGGTAATCGGGGGTAATCACTTCGCACCCGGACAGCTTGGCCAGGTGCCCGGTGATACCCCGATGGGTGCTTGCAGAGCCAATAATGTAGCCGCCGCCGTGGAGGTAGAGGATCGTTCCGGATGGCGTTGCTGTTGCCGTGGTTCGTAACACGGGAACGTCGCCCAGGTCGTCTCGGACAAATCGGGCGCCGCGCGGAGGCACAGACGACCGATAGGCCTGGCGAATCAACTGGCGTTGCAGTTTCAGGGGTACAGCATTCGAGAGCATCGGGCGGACCAAGCGCTGCATTGTCTGGCGCAGCCCGGCTTCAAGAAGCGGCTGGAACATCTGTGTTCTCCCTCGTGAATGCGTTAGGATGTCGAACAATTCTCGATTCATGACAGGCGTTTAACTCTACGTGTACTGGAAAACAGATACCATAGAAATTCCGAACTGGGACAGACATTCTTTGCTGGATCGTCTGGAACCCTTTGATCCGGCCATCAACCGTGAACTCAGTGTCGAGATGGAGGCCTACTGCCGTTTTTATGGCCTGGACTTATGGGTAGAGCACCCGGAGGTTACTTACCATCAGGGTTACATCAAGGCTGAACGGCATGAGGTGATGGTTCATTACTTCCGGCTGCCGGAGTCGTCTGCCCCCAAAGGCACGGTGTTCATTCTGCATGGTTACTTTGATCATGTGGGGCTGTACACGCAGCTGATTGACCGCTGCCTTGGGGCCGGTTTTGATGTCTTGGCCTACGATCAGCCCGGGCACGGGTTGTCCAGCGGTACGCCGGCAGCCATAGGTAGCTTTCTGGAGTACCAGGCGGTGTTGTCGGAGGTGATGGCCCATGTGCGGGATAAAATCCGCGGCCCCTGGTTTGCGGTAGGCCAGAGTACGGGTGGGGCGATTCTGATCGACTACCTGTTATCGAATCACCATAACCGGGAAACCTCGGATTTCCGCAGGGTGGTGTTGCTGGCGCCACTGGTTCGTCCCATGGGGTGGTTGGGCGCCAAGATTCTGCACAGTCTGGTCAAGCCGTTCCTGACCCGCTGGCGGAGGGTGTTCGGAGCCAACAGTGGCAACGCGCGCTTTCTGGACTTCCTGCGGGAGCATGATCCCCTCCAGGCCAGAGCCGTGCATGTGGATTGGGTGACGGCCCTGCGTAAATGGGTGCCACATATAGAATCGGCACGGCCGGTGGATTTTCCGGTGACGGTGGTCCAGGGGGAAAAGGATCTGACCGTGGACTGGCAGCACAATTTGCGGATTATCCGGAATAAATTTGCCTCAGTAAGGGAACAAAGAATCCCGGATGGGCGTCATCATCTGGTAAACGAAGCGCAGGATTTGCAGGCGACGGTGTTTAACACCATTATTGATACGTTCGCGGAATAACACATTGGTTTGCGCCACTTGGTGGCCGCCAGTCAGGAACTGAAGCAGGAGATAGCAGTGAAAAAGACCATTCTTGCCTTTGCAGTGGCAACCGTTGGCCTCAGTGGCTGTATGACTTACGACCCTTACACTGGTGAGGAGAAGACCTCCAGTGCCACCAAGGGCAGTATTATTGGTGCTATCGGTGGTGCTGCTGTGGGTGCGGCAACCTCCAGCAAAAGTGACCGCGGCAAGGGCGCGTTGATCGGTGCGGCTGGTGGGGCGGCCATCGGCGGCGGTATCGGCTACTACATGGATCGTCAGGAAGCCGAGCTGCGTCATAAGCTGGAAGGCACTGGCGTTCGGGTGGTTCGTAACGGTGACCAGATTGAATTGATCATGCCTGGCAACATCACTTTCGATACCAACCAGTCCACCATCCGCCCTGGCTTCAACGACACCCTGGAATCCGTGGCTCTGGTGCTCAAGGAATTCGACAAGACGATTATCCAGATCGAAGGCCACACCGACAGCACAGGATCTGAAAACTACAACCAGCTGTTATCAGAGCGCCGCGCGTCATCCGTTCGTGACTTCCTGCTGAATCAGGGTATTGAGCCGCGCCGGACCCGCGCTGTGGGCTATGGCCAGCGTTACCCGATCGCCTCCAACGACACCGCTTCTGGCCGTGAGCAGAACCGTCGTGTTGAGTTGACTCTGGTGCCGATGCAGTAAAGCCCGGCCGGGTTTTGCCATCGCCCAACGAAAAAGCCCCGGCTGCAAAGACCGGGGCTTTTTGTTTGCCGTGTTGGCAGGTGTGGCATCAGTTGGTGTTACTGGGCAGCCACTCATCAATGCGTTTTTTGAGTTCATCCAGCTGGTTCTCGCCAGACTCCTTCAGCTCGCCCAGCTTGGTTCGGGCCGTTTCAATCTGGTCTTCCATGGCCTGGATGCGTTCTGAGAAGTCCCTCTGAATCTTGGCCTCAGCTTCTTCGTCCTTTGCTTTGGCAATTTTCTCATTGGCCTCAGCTCTCAGACTTTCGATCTGTTTGCTCCAGTGCTCGGTCTGGGTTTCCAGTTTTCGCTGCAAAGAATCCTTCAATGACATAGCTAACTCTCCTGTCGGGCCGGGCATTTACCACGACCGTTTCAATGAGTGGTACCTACCAGCATGGCCTCGGGTGCTGGAAACTCAAGGGCGTCAGGATTAAGTTTTGTTGAAGTCACCTTGATTCGGGGTATTGTGGCCCGAAATGGCATAAAAAAACCGGAGCCAGGCCCCGGTTTTTTGCGTAAGCACTGCGCTCAGAACAGTACCCGACAACGGATAGTGCCTTTCACCTGGCGCAGTTTTTCCAGTGCCAGCTCACCGTAGGCTTTGTCGACATCAATCACCACGTAACCGATGTCCTCCTTGGTTTGCAGGTACTGGCCACACACGTTGATGCCGTTCTCGGAGAATACCTGGTTGATCTCGGACATCACGCCCGGCACGTTCTCGTGGATGTGCAGCAGGCGGTGCTGGTTCGGGTGCGACGGCAGGGCCACTTCCGGGAAGTTCACAGAGGATACGGAGGTGCCGTTGTCGCTGTACATGGCCAGCTTCTCGGCCACTTCGCGACCGATGTTTTCCTGAGCCTCGATGGTAGAACCGCCCACGTGGGGGGTCAGGATGCAGTTGTCGAACTCGCGCAGCGGAGAGATGAACTCTTCATCGTTGGACTTCGGCTCAACCGGGAACACGTCTACCGCAGCACCCAGCAGCTTGCCGGAACGGAGGGCGTCGGCCAGGGCGTCAATGTCGACCACGGTGCCCCGGGATGCGTTCATCAGGATGGAGCCAGGCTTCATCTGGGCGAACTGCTCGGCCTTGAACATGTACTTGGTGGCCGGCGTTTCCGGTACGTGCAGGGAAACCACGTCTGCGATGTTCAGCAGTTCCTGCAGGGTGCCTACCTGGGTGGCATTACCAATCGACAGCTTGGAGACCACATCGTAGAAGTACACATCCATGCCCAAGCCTTCGGCCAGAACACTGAACTGGGTACCGATATTGCCGTAGCCGATGATGCCAAGCTTCTTGCCACGGATTTCGTAGCTGTTCTTGGCGGATTTCAGCCATTCGCCCCGGTGCGCCTTGGCGCTCTTCTCAGGCACGCCGCGCAGCAGCAGGATGGCCTGGGCCAATACCAGCTCGGCGACGGAGCGAGTGTTGGAAAACGGTGCGTTGAATACCGCAACACCACGGCGGGTGGCGGCTTGCAGGTCGACCTGGTTGGTGCCAATACAGAAACAGCCCACGGCCACCAGCTTTTTGGCGGCGTCAAATACCTTCTCGGTCAACTGGGTGCGGGAGCGGATACCGACGAAGTGCGCATCGGCAATCTTCTCGATCAGCTCTTCCTCGCCCAGGGAATGGGACAGGTACTCAATGTTGGTGTAACCCGCAGCGTTCAGGGTATCAATGGCGGATTGATGCACGCCTTCCAGCAGCAGGATCCGGATTTTGCTCTTTTCGAGAGACGTATTTGACATGGGCTTGCTTCCGAACCTTTCGTCACGTGAAATGACCGCGGCCGGGGATCGTCAACCCGGCTCACAGAACAGGGGCGGTATGATACCATAAAAGGAACTTTTCACAGCGCGCCGGTTTGCCTGAATCAATTCCTTGCGAATCGCCGAACCACAGGCCCGGCCCAAACCTGACGAGACTGACGCATCCATGAATTCCGAACAGATCATTGCTTCCCTGAAAGAGCTGGTGGCCGCCGGTGACGCACCGGGAAAAGTGCTGACGGACCCGGCCGACCTGGACACCTACGGCAAGGACTGGACCAAGATTTATCCTCCCAAACCACTGGCAATTGTTCTGCCCAAGACCACTGAGCAGGTGCAGGCGCTGGTGAAGTTTGCCAATGAGCACCAGATAGCGCTGGTGCCCTCAGGCGGACGCACGGGTTTGAGTGCCGGTGCGGTGGCGGCGAACGGTGAGGTGGTCGTCGCGTTCGACAACATGAATCAGATTCTGGATTTCAACGCCAGCGACCGAATTGTGCGCTGTCAGGCTGGGGTGGTGACTGAACAGTTGCAGAATTTTGCCGAAGAAAACGGCCTGTACTACCCGGTGGATTTTGCCTCAGCGGGTTCCAGCCAGCTCGGCGGCAACCTGTCCACCAATGCCGGTGGCATCAAGGTGATCCGCTACGGCATGAGCCGCGACTGGGTGGCTGGCCTGAAAGTGGTCACCGGTAAGGGCGATATCCTGGACCTGAACAAGGACCTGGAAAAGAACAACACCGGCTACGACCTGCGCCATCTGTTTATCGGTGCCGAGGGTACCCTGGGCTTTATTACCGAAGCCACCATGAAGCTCACCCGCCAGCCAGACAACCTGACGGTGCTGGTGCTGGGGCTGGGGGACCTGACCAACACCATGGATGTGCTGCAGAAGTTCCAGAGCAAGCTGGACCTGACCGCCTACGAGTTCTTCTCCCATCAGGCCATGGGCCACGTTCTGGCTCACGGCCAGGTGCAGGCCCCGTTTGAAACTGAAGCACCTTACTATGCGCTGCTGGAGTTCGAGGCAGTCTCTGACCAGGTGATGGACGACGCCATGGCGCTGTTCGAGCACTGCGTAGAGGAAGGCTGGGTACTGGATGGCGTGATCAGCCAGAGCGAAACCCAGGCCCAGAACCTGTGGCAGCTGCGGGAGCGGATTTCCGAGTCGATTGCCCCGCGTACCCCTTACAAGAATGACATTTCCGTGGTGGTGTCAAAAGTGCCGGGTTTCCTGCAGGAAATCGAGAGTGTGGTGACCGATCACTACCCGGACTTCGAGATCATCTGGTTCGGTCATATTGGTGACGGCAATCTGCATCTGAACATTCTCAAGCCTGAAGGTATGGCTAACGAGGATTTCTTCGAGAAATGCCAGCAGGTGAACAAGTGGGTGTTTGAGATCGTCGAACGCTATCAGGGCAGTGTGTCCGCCGAACACGGTGTGGGCATGACCAAGAAGCCCTACCTGCAGTACACCCGCAGCGAGGCGGAAATTGCCTATCTGCGCGGCATCAAGCAGGTGTTCGACCCCAATGGCATCATGAACCCGGGCAAGATTTTCGATTGATCCGGGTTCGTTGAAGGCGAGGTTTTCGGCGAGTGCAGGAACACATAGTCGTGCTCACCGGCGCTGGTATCAGCGCTGAAAGCGGTCTCTCCACCTTCCGCGACAGCGGCGGCCTGTGGGAGCAACACAGCGTGTACGACGTGGCCACGCCGGAGGCCTTTGCCCGTAATCAGGAACTGGTGCTGCGTTTCTACAATGAGCGCCGGCACCAGCTGGAATCCGCTCAGCCCAATCCTGCCCATCGCCTGCTGGCCGAGCTGGAAAGCCGCTACCGCGTCACGGTGGTTACCCAGAACGTGGATGACCTGCACGAGCGGGGCGGCTCCACCAACGTGCTACACCTTCACGGCGAACTCACCAAGGCCCGCAGCTCTGGTTTCCCCGAGCTGATCTACGACATCGGCTACAAGGAAATTCACCCCGGCGATGTATGCGAACGCGGCACTCAGCTGCGGCCGCATATTGTCTGGTTCGGTGAGGAAGTGCCGATGCTGGATGCGGCGGCGGAAGTGGTCCGTACCGCTGACCGGCTGTTAATCGTGGGCACGTCCCTGCAGGTATACCCGGCTGCCGGCCTGGTTTATGAAGTGGATATTGATGTGCCCATCACGGTGATTGATCCCGGCGAGCCTGCCTCGGTTTCCAGGGCAAGGGTCATTCGCAAAAGTGCGAGTGACGGCTTGAGTGAGTGGGTCTCGACGTTGACCTAGCACCCATGTTTGGAGTGCTGCTATGGGGAGGGCTTTCCAAAACTGTGCGGAGCCATGGATGGCGGAGCCCAAGCGTCACAGGGATGTGCCGCAAGGAGCGTGTTTTGGAAAGCCCTCCCCATAGCAGCACTGCGCTCGGTAGTTGCCCCCCCCCGACAGGACTCTTGCCTCAACCACGGAGGTATTTCTCGAGTTCTGATCTAAAGGCCGCCTGTACGCCCAGCCTTTTTAACATCCAGTAGTGCCCTGCAATCATCCGGTCTATAAAGATGCTCTCCACGGGTGGCTTGAAGTAATCCAAGTACTTGAACACGGTGCTGGTTTTTGCCGCTACGTGCTTGTGGATGTCGGCCTCGGCAAAGTCGTAAGGCTCATCATTCAGGAACGGAGTGATCAGGATGTCCCGCCACATGGCGTAGTAGGCTTCGTCTACTGCTGGTTGGTTATCCACGCGGGCACCCAGGTCGATAAGGTATTGATCAAGTGCTTGGTAGTCTTCATCCAGAGCCGCGATCAAAGCTTTCCGGTACGCCTCCACGATTTCCGGCTTCAATTTTTTTACACAGCCAAAGTCATACATGATGATAGTGCCGTCCGGCCGGTAGGCGAAGTTGCCGGCGTGTGGGTCGCCGTGGATGCACTGGAAGCGGAACAACTGGTCGGCCATGATGGTGAAGATACGATGGCCGATGTCGTTGAGGGTTTCCTGGCTGTAGCGTTCCGGGGTCACCTGGCTGACGTGGTCGCCTTCAACCAGCTCCAGGGTCAGTACCCGCCGGGTGGAGTGGCTGTCGACCACCTCCGGAATAACAACCCAGGGCTGGTCTTTGTGGAATTCGTGAAAGAGCTTGAGATTGCGGGCTTCGTTTTCGTAGTCCAGTTCTTCCTTAAGGCGTTCACGAATTTCACCGAACAGCTGATCAACGGTCTCCTTGGGCATTTTCAGCAGGCCGCCCAGTTTCAGGGCCAGGCGTAGCTGTTTCAGGTCGGAGTCGCAGGATTCATCCACGCCGGGGTACTGCACCTTGACGATCACATCCGTGCCGTCGTGCAGCCGAGCACGATGTACCTGGCCGATGGAGGCGGAGGCGTACGGGGTTTCCTGCAGGTACTCGAACAGCTCGCCCACCGGTTTGCCCAGCTCGCTCTCGACCTGCGCGAGAATCACATCGAAAGGCATGGGTGGGGCTTCTTTCTGGAGTTTTTCCAGAGCCTGGGAAAACTCTTTGGGCAGGAAGTCCTGGGTCTGGGACGCAATTTGCCCCACCTTCATCACTGCACCCTTGAGTTCACCCAAGGTGTCGGCAATCTCGCCGGCCATACGGGTGTAACTTTCGCTACGAGCGCCTTCGTCGTCGACCGTGCGGAACATGCGCCGGGCCCTCTGGCCCGCGTACTGGCCCGCCACGGAGGCGGTCATGCCCGCGAGTTTGAAGAAGCGTCCTGTACGGGACGTAACTGGTTTCTTCGCCATGGTCCTGTCTGTTTCCCCTGAAACGCGTGGTTCGCCTGAATATGCGTTCAGGCGGGCAAATCAGACCACTGTTGTCTCCACAAACAGCACATCTTCCAGTTCCAGCGACAGGGTCTGGCCGGAGACCAGTGGCCCGACGCCTTTGGGAGTTCCGGTCAGCACCACGTCCCCGGGCTGCAGGGTGAACTGGCTGCTCATGTGGGCGATCAGCGGCACAATTGGGTTCAGCATATCACGGGTGTCGCCGGTCTGTTGGCGTTGTCCGTTTATGTCCAGAGTGAAACGGATGTTGCCTTTGGGAAGCTTGTCGGCAGCCACAAACGGGGAGAGCGGGCAGGCGCCGTCAAAGGCCTTGGCCCGCTCCCAGGGCTGGCCTTTCTCCTTGAGCTTGCTTTGTACATCCCGCAGCGTCAGGTCCAGCGCCAGGCCGTAGCCCAGAATGGCACCCTCGGCTTCGCTGGCAGAAGCGTTGGTGAGCGGCCGGCCGATGAGCACGGCCAGCTCGGTTTCGAAGTGGACTTCGCCATGATTGCGGGGGAAGTCCAGAGGGCGGGTGATGTGCACCGCTGCCGTTGAAGGTTTGATAAACAGCAGCGGCTCATCCGGCACCGGGTTATTCAGTTCCCGGGCGTGTTCGGCGTAGTTGCGACCAATACACACGACTTTGCCCAGGGGCAGATGAACCGGTGTGCCATCTTTCCAGTGATGCTGATAATCGGGCATGGTCGCCTCCTGTAACGGTAATTATTCTCCCTCGAACGAACACACAGTATAAACCTGCAGGCCTTCTTCCTGCAGCTTGCGCGAACCGCCCAGGTCCGGCAGGTCGATCATCGCCGCTACTTCCACGATCTCCGCACCGATGCGGCGGATGAGCCGGGTAGCGGCCAGCATGGTACCGCCGGTGGCGATCAGGTCGTCTACCAGTACCACTTTATCGCCCGGCTTGAAGGCGTCTTTGTGCAGCTCCACCGACGCGGTGCCATATTCCAGCTCGTAGTCTTCCACCAGGGTATCAAAGGGCAGCTTGCCTTTCTTGCGCACCAGCACCAGTGAGGCATTAAGCTCATAGGCGAGGGCTGAGCCGATGATAAAACCGCGGGCATCCACTGCTGCCACGGCATCGATGTGCTGTCCGTGGTAGCGGTGCACAAAGGCGTCAATCAGCTTGCGAAATGCGGTCTTGTCTTGCAGAACCGTGGTGATATCCCGGAAGGAAACCCCGGGCTTTGGCCAGTCCGGCACGGTGCGGATGGCTTTCTTTATACTCTCGGAAAAATAATCCATAACTCACCTGTGTGGACCCGGCTTACGCCAGATCCAGAAACATGAATTTCAGAACGAAGACAACGGCGATGGTGGTGACGCTCCAGTTCAGATCAGACCATTTGCCGGCCAGGGCCTTGACTGCCACGTAGGTGATAAAGCCGAGGGCAATACCATGGGCGATAGAAAACGTCAGCGGCATCATCAAGGCGGTGACGATGGCCGGTGCGATGTCGGTGATGTCGTCCCAGTCCACCAGTTTCAGACCGCTGGCCATCAGACAGGCAACGTAAAGCAACGCCGGGGCCGTTGCGTAAGGCGGGATAACGCTGGCAATGGGTGAGAACAGCAGGCAGGCCAGGAACAGCAGGGCGACCACGACGGCGGTCAGGCCGGTGCGGCCACCTGCCGCGATACCGGCGGTGGATTCCACATAGCTGGTGGTGGTGGATGTACCCAGTGCAGAGCCCGCCATGGTTGCTACCGAATCTGACATCAGGGCCCGGCCCAGGCGCGGCAGCTTGCCATCCTTATCCAGCAGGCCGCCTTTTTGGGCAGCGCCCACCAGGGTGCCGGAAGTATCGAACAGGTCCACAAACAGGAAGGCAAACACCACGCTGATCATGCCTACGTTCAGGGCGCCAGCCAGGTCTAGCTGCATAAAGGTGGGGGCAATGCTTGGTGGGGCCGACACAAGCCCCTGATACTCCACCATGCCCAGCATCATCGCGATCACGGTAATGGCGATAATGCCGATCATCACAGAACCGGTGATCTGACGGAAAGACAGCGCACAGATCAGCACAAAACCACCGAAGAAAAGCAGTGCCTCTGGCACCATGACGTCACCCAGGCTGACCAGCGTCGCGGGGTGATCCACTACAATGCCGGCGTTTTTCAGGGCAATCAGGGCCAGGAAGAAGCCAATGCCGGCAGAAATACCAAACCGCAAAGACATGGGAATGGAATTGATGATCCACTCCCGCACCTTGAAGATGCTCAGCAGGAAGAACAGAAAACCGGAGAGAAATACCGCGCCCAGGGCCACCTGCCAGGTGTACCCCATGCTGCCTACCACGGTGAACGAGAAGAACGCGTTCAGGCCCATGCCCGGGGCCAGTGCGATCGGGTAGTTGGCCCACAAGCCCATAATCAGGGTGCCGATCACTGCCGCCAGGCAGGTCGCAACAAATACCGCACCGAAATCCATGCCGGTGGAGGACAGTAGGCTGGGGTTGACCACGATGATGTACGCCATGGTCAGGAAGGTGGTAATGCCCGCTACCACTTCTTTACGAACATTGGTGCCGTGGGCCTGGAGTTGGAACAGTCGTTCAAGCATGACGGGGGTCTGCCTCTCGGGATGCCTGGGTTGGGGTTTGAAACTCTGTTTACGTGCGGAAATCGTGAACTGGGTGAAAAAACGGCAATCTTACCGGCTCACGGGTCTCAGGCCAAGGCCAGGGAATGATTGACCGTTCAGCCCGTGCTGTGATCTCGCTGTAGCCGGATATCGAAACGGACGGCCAGCATGCGTACGGTTACTATGAACAACAGGCCGATGGTCAGGGCGATAGACTCGCTTTCCAGTAACCACTGGCACACAAAGTACAGCCAGCATCCGGCGAATGCGATGGAGGCGTAGATCTGATCCTTACGAAAGATGAAGGGCACTTCGTTGCACAGAGTGTCGCGCAGTGCGCCGCCGAAGCAGCCCGTCATTACGCCGAGCATGGACGCGATAAACCAGGAGTGGCCCAGGTCCAGCGCCAACTGGGCGCCGAGAATCGAGAAAATGCCGAGGCCAATGGCATCCGGGAAAACAATACGGGATTCCTTGAGGCTGTGCGCCCGGCTCCAGTAACTGAATACAATCGCCATGGCCAGAATCAGGATAGGCTGCTCCTGGTGCTTGATCCAGTACAGCGGGTGGTTATCCATGATCAGATCCCGCAACGTGCCGCCACCCAGCGCAGTAATAAAACCGATGGCAAAAATGCCCACCGGGTCCATGTTCTTCGAACGAGCGACAATCATGCCGGAAATGGCAAATGCCACAACCCCAATCATTTCAAGTGTATAGATGATGTCGAACATGGCCGGCTCTGGGGCAGAAAGTGTACGTAAGCAAGGGTGATCAAACGGGAGTGCGAAGGATAGCCGAAAACGGGCTTGGATTCACCTGACGGCACCCCACCTGTGCCGAGAAATGATGAAGAACGGAGACAGGATACAGAATTACCTGAAGAGTGATCTGCCAGCCGCTGACATGGCGTATGTTCAACGACCCCTGTTTTCATTGATCCGGAGTACACCATAAATGCCGCTGATTCGCCTTGCCTACGCCAGTGAAGCAACCTTTGAAGCCAAACCTCTGGAGAAAGGGGTTGAGCCCCACGTTGCCCGTATTCTGCTTGTGTCTCGTCGGAACAACGGAAAAGTGGGCCTTGTGGGCGGGCTGTATTACGGTGACAACCGCTTTTTCCAATACCTGGAAGGCGAAGAAGAAGCCGTTCGGGACACTTACCAGAGAATTCTTCAGGACCCAAGGCATCGTAATGTCCGGACGTTGATCGAGGAGCCGGTGGCCGAGCGGTCGTTCACAAACTGGTCGATGAAGTACGTGCCGGCCTCTGCAGATGTTCAGGCATTTCTTCAGAAGCACCACTTGCCAGAGTTCAATCCATCCGCTTTTGACAGCACCCAGTGTGAAGAAATGATCGACCTGATCCGCCGCTCCAGTCAGGACCAGAAGCTGGTCAACTACGACGAGCCGGTCCGCAGTACGTCACCCGCCCCACAAACGCTGTCACCAGGCCTTAAAGCCGGGCTGGTTGTTGCTGCGGTGGGCCTGGTCGTGGCGCTGGCGGTCAGCGCGACTATGTTGTAGGGCTGAATCAGCGTGGTTTATACGAAACGATAAGCGATCTTGATTTGCTTCATGATGCAACTGCGTTTAGCTTGGTGCGATTCAATAAAAAAGCTGAACAAGACGCCGCTTGAGCCCGAACACTGCAGTTACGCTGATCGGCCCCAAGGTATCAGGAGAGATCATGAAAGCCATTCTGTGCAAAGAATACGGACCTGCCGAAAACCTGGTTATTGAAGACATCCCAAGCCCGGAGGCCAAGGGCCGGGGCGTGAAAATCCGGGTGAAGGCCGCGGGCCTCAACTTCCCGGATACCCTGATCATAGAGGGCAAATACCAACTGCAGCCACCCATGCCGTTTTCACCGGGCGGCGAGCTGGCGGGTGAAGTGCTCGAAGTGGGCGAGAAAGTGACCCACTTCAAGCCAGGTGACCGGGTGGCGGCCCTCACAGGCTGGGGTGCGTTTGCTGAAGAAGTGGTTGCCCCTGAATCCAATCTGTTGCCCCTACCAGACGGCATGCCTTACGAACAGGCGGCCGGTTTCATGATGGTGTATGGCACCTCCTATTATGCGCTGAAACAGCGGGCTAACATTCAGCCTGGCGAGACCTTGCTGGTGCTTGGCGCCACCGGTGGTGTTGGTCTGGCGACCGTTGAACTAGGCAAGGCCATGGGCGCAAAGGTAATCGCGGCGGCCAGCACAGCCGAAAAGCTGGAGGTGGCCAAGGCCGCCGGCGCTGATGAGCTGATCAACTACTCTGAAGAATCCCTGAAAGAAGCGGTGAAGAAGCTCACCAAAGGCAAGGGTGTGGACGTGATCTACGACCCGGTCGGCGGCGACTTCACCGAACAGGCCCTGCGTTCTATGGCCTGGAACGGCCGCCACTTGATCATCGGCTTTGCCGCAGGCGATATTCCAAAGGTACCGGCAAACCTGACGTTGCTGAAGGGCTGTTCGGTGGTCGGGGTGTTCTGGGGCAGCTTCACCCAGCGGGAGCCGGAGGCTAGTGCGAAGAACATGATGGAGCTGTTGCAGCTGTACAGCGAGGGCAAAATCGACCCGAAGGTCAGCGAGGTATTCGAATTCGACCAGTACGCCGAGGCTCTGGGTGCCCTGACCGGTCGCCGTGCCACGGGTAAGATTGTTCTTCGGGTTGGTTCCTGAACCTTGGTCTGAGCTGGTTTCCTAGCCTTCTGGTTCAGGTGTGCGCCGGGTTGGGGACGTCTTCCAAAAAAACGCTACGAGCACATCCATGTGCGCTTCGTTCGGGCCATCCCTGGCCCTCAAGATTTTTTGGAAGACGTCCCCAACCCGGCGTTCGAGCATCGAGGAATAGTCATCTGAATAATGACGCTGGTGAGTCCTGTTTTTGCTGACTATTGCCCCGAAATTCGAGGGTGAGAGTGGGGACTCCCTCCCAAAAATCTCGGAGGCCATGGATGGCCGGAGCGAAGCGCACATGGATGTGCTCGTAGCGTTTTTTGGGAGGGAGTCCCCACTCTCACCACCCCCGAAACCCGGCAGGCTAGGGCCGAACTAGACCCCACCACCAAAAGTCAGAACCGAACACCACCAGCATCGATATCGGCCACCAACTCCGGCGTAAGCTGCGTATACCCGGATGCGCCCGGCAGCCACGCATAAACTTCCTCATGGGGGCTGGACAGAGAGTAGCCAAGCTTCTGAATATCCACCTTCCGGTACTTGAACGTGCCCGTCTTCTCGATGGCGTGGGTTACCCGCACGAATACCGGTATCGCATACGGTGGCAAATTGTCCTGAAGGTAAGCAAATAGCTTGTCCGCATCAAAGGACGCCTCCGGATTCTGCGGCACCAGCGTCACCATGCCGGCTTTGCCATTGGTGTTCGGAATCTCCACGCCGTAGACAATCGCCTCCTGAACCATGCCGGAGCCGTCGATGATGTTTTCCACTTCGGTGGTGGAAACGTTCTCCCCTTTCCAGCGGAAGGTATCGCCCATGCGGTCGACAAACTGCAGGTGCCGGCAGCCGATTTCCTTCAGCACATCGCCGGTGTTGAACCAGGCATCGCCTTTTTTGAAGGCATCACGAAGGATCGATTTTTCCGTGGCCTCTTTTTGGGTGTAGCCCTCGAACGCCCACTTCTTGTTGATCTCGCCGATCAGCAAACCTGGCTGGCCTTTCTTCACTTCTTCCAGGCGGCCTTTGTCATTGCGGATCGGGTCACGGGTGCCTTCGTGGTACTTCACCAGCTTGTACGGGGCAGTGGAGAAACCCACGGTGTTGTCCATGTTGAAGAAGTTGCTGAAGCCGATGTTGCCCTCAGACGAGGCGTACAGCTCGGCCACTTTGTCGATGCCGAAGCGCTCCTTGAACTCAGTCCAGATAGACGGGCGCAGGCCATTGCCGATCATTTTGGTCAGGCCATGGTTGCGGTCCTGTGCGCTGGCGGGCTGGTTCAGCAGGTAGCGGCAGAGTTCGCCGACATAGCCGAAGGTGGTGGCGTTGTATTTTCGGACGTCGTCCCAGAACGCGCTGGCGGAGAACTTGCGGCGTAGGGCGATGGCGGAGCCTCCGGCCAGTACCGAACCCCAGCACACCAGCAGCGCGGTGCCGTGATACAGGGGCAGGGTGCAGTACAGGACGTCTTCTGGTTCCATGGCGAGGGACAGCATGCCAAAGCCGCCATAGGCCCGGATAAACTTGCGGTGTGAGCCAGGGGCGGCCTTGGGCAAGCCAGTGGTGCCGGAGGTGTACAGATAAACAGCCGTATCGCCCATGGTGACGTTGTTGGAGAGCATGGGGCGGGTGGACGACCGCTGGCTGACTTCGAGCGCCATGTTGGTGTAGCCCTGCGGTTCTTCACCAAACGTATTCAGGGTATTGGCATCGGCCAGGTACTGCAGAGGCTTGGTATGGCGTAGTTGGATCTCGTCGCGCACACCCTCGGCGTGGTCAACCAGCTCAGCGCCCACCACCAGCATACGAGGCTGGATCAGGTTGATGCTGTGGGCCAGGACCTTGCCCTTCTGTGAGGTATTCAGCATGGCGCAGGCCACGCCGACCTTGGCGGCGCCAACCACGGTGGCCAGCAGTTCCGGGCGGTTATCCAGAAGCACGGCAATGGCGTCGCCCTTCACCAGTCCTTGATCTTTCAGGTAATGGGCAATCCGGTTGCTCCAGGCGTCGAGCTCTGACCAGGTAATGGTGCGGTCATCAAACAGAATGGCCGGGCGTTGGGGGTATTTGTCGGCGTTGCGTTCAACCAGCCGGCCCAGCGTCAGGTCTTTGTTGTCGTCCTTCAGCCGGTAGTAATAAAGCCCCTTGGCCACATAGGGGAATTTTTTCAGGACCGTTGGCAGGCTGCGTAGGATGTCGCGCGCGGTTACGATGTCTTGGCTCATGTTGCTTCCGTTTCAGTCGTCATTGTCTTTATAGGTTTTGAACCGCGGAGCAACACAAAGAGCCCCGCGGCTAATCCAGGAACAGATCCGGCAGTAGCGGTTTGTCGCCCTGTGCGTACCGGTAGTGTTCAAAATCCTCTATGCCATCCTGACGAAGCACCTCTTCATCAATCAGCGCCTGCCCCGTCAGTTCCTCTGCCGTGCGGGAGAGAATGCTGATGGCCGCATCCGCCATGATCTCCGGTTTGCGGCCCTGGGCCATGAGTTGCGGCCCGCCCACTTCGTACTCGATGGCCGCCGTGGCGATCAGTGTTTTCGGCCACAGGCAGTTCACGGCGATGCCGTAGCGGCGGAATTCCTCGGCCATACCCATACTGAGCATGGTCATCCCATATTTTGTGGTGGTGTAGGGCCCGTATTGGGCAAACCACCGGGTGTTCAGGTTCAGTGGCGGCGACAGGCTCAGGATGTGGCCACCGGATTCCTTCAGCCAGGGCAGGGCAGCCTGGCTGCAAGTGAACACCGCCCGGGCATTGACCTGGTGCATCAGGTCGTAGCGGCTTACCTTCAGGTTTTCGACACCAGTCAGGCGGATGGCGCCCGCGTTGTTGACCAGTGCGTCGATGCCGCCGAAATGATTGGCGGCTTCTTCCATTCGTTGCCTTACCTGGCGTTCATCCCGCACGTCCAGCACCAGCGGCAGCGCCTGGCCGCCGGCGTTGCGGATTTCCTCCGCCACGGTGTGGATGGTGCCCGGTAGTTTCGCATGCGGTGTATCAGTCTTGGCGCCAATCACCACATTGGCGCCTTCCCGGGCGCAGGCCAGGGCGATGGCGCGGCCGATGCCCCGGCTGCCGCCGGTGATGAACACGGTGCGTTGATGGAGTCGGCTCATGCGTCGGCCTCCTCGTTAGCTTCTACCTGAACCAGCAGTTGGCCCCGTTTAACCTGATCACCCTGCCGGGCGAGCAATTGGCCGATGGTGCCGCTGCGATCGGCTTTCACCGGGTGCTCCATTTTCATGGCTTCCAGGATTACCAGAGTCTGGCCCTGTTCAACCTGATCCCCTTCGGCCACCAACACATCAATGATGCCGCCGTCCATGCTGGCCTGTACCTTGCCACTGCCGGCGCCTTGGGCACCCTGTGCCGGCTGGTGGGTGATGTCCCGAACTGACCAGGAGCGCCCGAATGCCTGCAAATATAGGGAATCTCCGCTCCGGTAGTATTGGCACCGCTGACGAACCCCGTTGTCGATAATGCATAGCAGGCCAGGTTCATGGCTTTGCAGCTGCAGCTCGTAATGTTCTTCGCCGTGGGATACTTGCAGTGTGTGGCCGCTGTGGCGGACCAGCAGTCCCAGGCTGTCATCTTGAGTTTCCAGCTTCATGGGCATGACCGTAGCCGGGGCGTTGCTCCAGCCCTCCTGACCTGTGCCGCTTAAGCTGAGAACGCAGGCGCTCAGGGCCAGTTCACGGATGGTGAGCGGCTGGGGCGCCAGGGATGGATCATCCTTGAACGCCTGTTGCAGGAACGCGGTGGTGGCTTCACCGGCACCGAAGGTGTCGTCGGCAATAATGCGACTGAGGAAGTGCCGGTTGGTGGTCACACCAAATACGGCGGTATCTTCCAGGGCCCGGATCAGCCGGCGGCGAGCTTCGTCCCGGTTCTGGCCCCAGGCAATGACTTTCGCCAGCATGGGGTCGTAATGGGGGCTGACCACATCGCCGGAGCGCACGCCGGTGTCGTAGCGCAATCCTTTCCCTTCGGCCGGGGTAAATTGATGCAGGGTGCCGGTTTGTGGAGTAAAGCCGTTGGCCGGGTCTTCGGCGTACAGGCGCACCTCGATGGCATGGCCGTTGAGTTCAATCTCGTCCTGCGCTAGCGGCAGCGGGCGGCCTTCGGCGACCATCAGCTGCCAGGCGACCAGGTCCTGACCAGTGATCAGTTCGGTGACCGGGTGTTCCACCTGCAGGCGGGTGTTCATTTCCAGGAAGTAGAAGTTGCGGTCTTTGTCGACCAGGAATTCCACGGTGCCGGCGCCTTCGTAGCCGCAGGCCAGGGCGGCTTTGACGGCCGCTTCGCCCATGGCTTTGCGCAACTCAGGTGTAACAAAGGGTGAGGGCGCTTCTTCAACCACTTTCTGGTGCCGGCGCTGCACGGAGCAATCCCGTTCGCCCAGGTACACGGCGTTGCCATGGCGATCGGCAAAGACCTGGATTTCCACGTGGCGGGGTTCGATAACGGCTTTCTCGATGATCAGTTCGTCGTCGCCGAAGGCTTGCTTGGCTTCTGAGCGGGCCCGCTTGATGTTGTCGGCCAGCTCGTTTTCGCTTTCCACCAGGCGCATGCCCCGGCCGCCACCGCCGGCGGAGGCTTTGAGCATGAGGGGGTAGCCGATGTCTTTGGCTGCTGTGATGAGTTCGTCGTCGTTGGCGTTGTTGCCTTCATAACCGGGCACCACGGGGACGCCGGCTTCCTGCATGGCGATTTTGGAGCGGCGTTTGCTGCCCATGAGTTCGATGGCGTTTTCGGGTGGGCCGACGAAGGTTAGGCCGGCCTGTTTGATGGTTTTGGCGAAGCCGGAGTTTTCCGATAGGAAGCCGTAGCCGGGGTGGATGCAGTCGGCGCCGGTTTTGGCGGCGGCATCGAGGATGGCGTCGGCGTTCAGGTAGGAGGCGGCAACCTGTGCCGGGCCTATGCAGACGGCTTCGTCGGCTTGTTCAACGTGCAGGGCGTTGGCGTCGGCTTCGGAGTAGACGGCAACGGTTCGGTAGCCCAACGCCTTGGCTGTCTGGATGACCCGGACGGCGATTTCGCCGCGGTTAGCGATGAGTAGTTTTTTTAGCATTGTCGAAATCTCTTGTATTGGTGCTCGTCCGCGTCGGTGGTGTGAGGGGCTCTCCAGAAAAACGCTACGAGCACATCCATGTGCGCTTCGCTCCGGCCATCCATGGCCTCCGAGATTTTCTGGAGAGCCCCTCACACCACCAACGCTCCCGCTAACTCAGACGCAAGCCTTCATGTTTCATGGCCCACGCCGCCCTAATTAAGTGGACCGACTAGTTATTTGCCCACTTTGGCTCACGCTTTTGCATGAACGCCATGGTGCCTTCCATGCCCTCTGGTCCCCGGATAGCGGCCGCAAATTTTTCAGCGGCATCGTCCAGAAGACCGGCCATGGCTTCATGGCCGACCCGGTGCAGCAGGGCTTTGGTCTCTTCCGTGGCATTCGGGGCGCACAGGCGAACGCGTTCCAATGCCTGGTTCAGCATGTCGTTCAGTTGTTCTTCGGATTCTGCAACCTGGTGAACGATGCCGAGAGTGCAGGCTTCCGCTGCGTCGATTCTTAAACCAAGAAGAGCCAGTCTCCGAGCCTGGGTCAGGCCGATTCGTTCAACGACGAACGGGGCGATCTGGGCCGGGATGACGCCGAGGGTGGTTTCCGGCATGCCGAATTTGGCAGTCGGGCCGGCGATGGCGAGGTCGGAGACACAGGCCAGGCCGAAGCCGCCGCCCATGACGGCGCCTTCGGTGATGGCGATGACGACTTTGGCGGATTCGTTGACCTGCTGGATCATCTGGCCGAAGGCGCGGTTGAGTTTGTAGAACGGGTCGTCGCGGCCTTCGCCGGCTTTCTGGCCCCGGGCGCCGGCCATGTCTTTGATATCGCCGCCGGCGCAGAAGTGTCCACCGGCCCCGCGGATGACGACGGCGCGGATGCTGTCGTCATGTTCGACTTCGCTGAACACGGTGGACAGTTCCGCGACCATGTGAAGGCTCATGGCGTTGCGGACGTCCGGGCGGTTGATGGTGACGAATAGTGTCGGACCCTGTTTTTCGAGAATCAGGGTTTCACATTGTGGTAATTGCTGTTCCATATCAGGCTCCGTTTCAGGCTGGCATCGGGTACTAATGGCAATGTTCGGGGCCTCGTGGGCAGGTAGGGCTTTCCGGGACTGTCTGCAGCAGGGATGCTGCAGTCAAGCGTACATGGATGTATTTACAGCGTGTCCCGGAAAGCCCTACCTGCCCACAAGGCCTTGCACAACGTTAGTCGCGTTTTTTGCCAGGCAAGGTACCCATCAGCTTGCAGATAATGCCCAGCATGATTTCGTCGGCGCCGCCGCCGATGGAGACCAGCCGCACATCGCGGTAAGCCCGTGACAGGGGGTTGTCCCACATGTAGCCGTTGCCGCCCCAGAACTGCAGGCAGGTATCGGTTACTTCCCGCCCCAAACGACCGGCTTTGAGCTTGGCCATGGACGCCAGCTTGGTTACATCCTTGCCTTCAACGTGCAGCTCACAGGCCTGGTACGTCAGCGCTCGCAGGGCTTCGATTTCGGTCTGCAACTCCGCCAGGCGGAAATGGATGTACTGGTTGTCGATGAGCGGCTGGCCAAAGGTCTTGCGCTCCCGGCAATACTCGATCGTCTGGGTAACGCAGTTTTCCAGAGCCTTGATGACATTGGCCGCGCCCCACAAACGCTCCTCCTGGAACTGAAGCATCTGCATCATAAAACCCGTGCCCTCGGCACCGATGCGATTGCGCTGGGGAACCCGCACGTCGTCGAAGAACACCTGCGCCGTCTCAGACGACCGCATACCCAGCTTGTTCAGGTGTGGGCTGAAGCTGATGCCCGGGGTGTTCATGGGCACAATCATCAGGGTCTTGTTCTTGTGGGGCTTGTCGTCGCTGGTGTTGGCCAGCAGGCACATAAAATCCGCTTTCGGCGAGTTGGTGATCCACATTTTAGAGCCGTTGATGACGTAGTCATCGCCGTCTTTCTTGGCAGTGGTTTTCAGGCCGGCAACGTCTGAGCCGGCACCCACTTCACTGACACCAATGCAGCCCACCATGTCGCCTGAAATGGCTGGCGCGAGGAAGTCGCGCTTGAGTTCGTCAGACCCGAAGCGGGCAATGGCCGGGGTACACATGTCGGTCTGCACGCCCACGGCCAGCGGTACACCGCCACATTTGGCCATGCCCAGTTCCTCGGCCGCGACCAGGTTGTAGCTGTAGTCCAGACCCATGCCGCCGTATTCCTCCGGCTTCTGGATGCCCAGCAGGCCCAGGTTGCCGAGTTTTTTGAACAGGTCGTGAATCGGAAACTCGCCGGCTTCTTCCCATTCGTCGCAGTGTGGGTTGATTTCCTTTTCCACGAAATCGCGGACGGTTTTTCTGAGGGCTTCGTGTTCGGCTGTGAATTTCATTATTGTTCTCTCCTGCTTTTTTAAAGACGGTTAGTTCTTGTGTTCTGTTCTGGGTATTTGCCCCGTAGCTTGGGGTCGCGGGTGTGGGGTGGGGCCTTCAGAAAACCGCTCCTTGCGGCACATCCCTGTGGCGCTTCTGCTCCGCCATCCATGGCTCCGCAAATTTTCTGAAGGCCCCACCCCACACCCGCTTGAGTTCGAAACTTTGGTGCACCCAGCTCACAATTTAAAACCGAGCGACACCGTAGGAATTGGGCCGCAGTTGTCGTTGTTCGGCTTCGCGGCAAACCGACAACACCATGGCCAGTACCCGGCGGGTATCCCGTGGGTCGATCAGGCCGTCATCCCACAACCGCGCGGTGCCGAACAGGGCGGTGGAGCCGTCTTCGAGTTTCTTGGCGGTGGCCTGCTCCAGGAACGACAGGGTTTTTTCGTCCGGCTCGATGCCGCTTTTGCGTTGTTTTTCTTCAGCCACGATGCGCATGACCTTACCAGCCTGGGCCGGGCCCATGACGGCGGTGCGGCTGTTGGGCCAGGCGAAGATGAATCTCGGGTCCAGTCCCCGGCCGCACATGGCGTAGTTGCCGGCGCCGTAGGAACCGCCTACCACCACCGCGAGTTTTGGCACCCGGCAGTTGGCCACGGCCTGAATCATCTTGGACCCGTGTTTGATGATGCCGTTCTGCTCGGAATGCGTGCCCACCATAAAACCGGTGGTGTTGTGCAGAAACAGGATTGGCGTACCGGCCTGGTCGCACAGCTGGATAAACTGCGCAGCCTTGGTAGAGCCGGCCGGTGTGATCGGGCCATTGTTACCGATGATGCCCACGCTGTGGCCCTGAATGCGGATGGTGCCGCACACGGTCTGGTTGTCGTAGTCGTTCTTGAAATCCAGGAAACGGGAGCCGTCGGCGATGCGGGCGAGGATTTCACGAACTTCGTAGGGTTTCTTGGCGTCCGAAGGAATCACCCCCAGCAGCTCGTCAGCCGGATACAGCGGCTCATCCCACTGGGGTTCCTGGCGCAGCGGCAGGTTTTCATTCCAGGGCAGGGCACCGAGAATTTCCCGGGCCTGGCGGATGCCATCGGCGTCGTCTTCGGCCAGGTATTCAGCGGTGCCGGCCACGGTGGCGTGCATTTCTGCACCGCCCAGTTCTTCATCGGTGGCGACCTCGCCCGTGGCCGCTTTCAGCAGCGGCGGGCCGGCCAGGAACATCTTGGCCTGCTCGCGCACGGTGATCACATAATCCGACAGGCCGGGCTGATAGGCACCACCGGCGGTGGCGTTGCCATGCACCACGGTCACTTGGGGAATTCCGGCTGCGGACATCCGCGCCTGGTTGGCAAACCCCCGGGCGCCCAGCACAAAAATATCCGTGGCGTAGTTCAGGTTGGCGCCGCCAGATTCTGACAGCGACACCACCGGCAGCTTGTTCTCCATAGCAATCTGCTGAAGGCGCAGGGTCTTGTCCAGACCGGCGGGGGTAATGGTTCCGCCCTTGATGGCGCTGTTGCTGGCGACCACCAGACAGCGCACCCCGGCTACCCTGCCAATACCGGCAATAATCCCGCCACCGGCCATGGAGCCGTCTTTGTCATCGTGCATCTTGTAACCGGCCAGGGAGCACAGCTCCAGAAACTCACTGCCCCGATCCAGCAACCGATTGATGCGATCCCGCGGCAGCAATTTGCCCCGCTTGGTAAACTTCTCCCGGGCCGATTCCGCCAGGTCCAGCACCTTCTGCTCCACGTCCCGGAAGGTGGCGATGTGCGCTTCCATGGCCTCGACATTGGCCCGGAACTCGTCAGACTGGGGGGTTATTGTTGTTTCCAGTACCTGCATGGGAAATCCTCAGTCGTCGCTCAAAACTTTCGGCGTTACCGCCCGATGGAAACCGTTGTAGGGCTCGTTATTCTTGGCCTTCGGCATCGGCCACACACGCCCACCCTGGGATGCCGCACCGTCAATCCGCAGACAATCGCCACTGATAAACGCCGCCCCCGGGCTAAGCAGGAAACAGATCGCCGAACTCACCTCCGATTCCGTACCCATCCGCTTGATCGGCACCGCATCCGCCAGGCTGCGAATCCACGACTTCATATGAGCCGGGTAATTATCCATCCCGCTGGACGCAATCCACCCCGGCGCCACCGCATTCACCCGAACCCCGGACGGCGCCCACTCAACTGCCGCCGTCTGAGTAAAATTCACCATCCCGGCCCGGGCGGCCCCTGAGTGGCCCATGCCCGGCATACCGCCCCACATATCCGCCACAATGTTCACGATCGAACCACCAGTCTTACTCAGCGCCTGGGTATAAGCCTCCCGGGCCATCAGAAAACCACCGGTCAGATTCGTCCGCACCACGGTTTCCCAACCCTTCTGGTTAATCCCCGTCAGCGGAGACGCAAACTGCCCGCCGGCGTTGTTCACCACCCCGTTCAGCCCACCGTGGGTCTCAATAATGGCCTTCACCGTGGCCTTGACCGACTCCTCCTCACGGATATCGCAGGCATGGGCGCTGGCAATACCGCCGTCTTCCTCAATCTCGGCCTTAACCGCGTCCACCTTTTCTTGCTTACGCCCCACCAGCGCAACCCGGGCACCGAGGGCGGCCAGTTCGTGGGCGGTACAACGGCCAATTCCAGAGCCGCCGCCAGTGACAATAAACACCTGACCTTCAAACAATCCGGGCCGAAGAACAGACTGATAACTCATAAAAAATCCTTATCTGAATACAAAGAATCCACGTGAAAAGTCGGAGCGCCCCGCTGGGGGAGGGCCCTACAAAAATGTGCGGAGCCATGGATGGCGGAGCCCAAGCGCCACAGGGATGTGCCGAAGGAGCGTTTTTTGTAGGGCCCTCCCCCAGCGGGGTGCTTACTCCGCAACCAGATGACTATGTTCATTGCTGCACCAATTTAGAGGGCACAGGCACCGGAAACTCCAGCAACTGCTGGGCAAAAGCCTTACCCTGCGGATCAATCCGAAGCGACGCCACACCGCCGCCACCAAGACTGTGCTCCAACAAGAAATTGAACGCATACAACCCCGGCATAGACCAACGCGTCACCCTGCCAGACTCCGGATTCAGCGTATGCGCCGTCCACTGCGCCACCGCCTGCTCCGTTAATGCCGCCTCAATGTAAGGAACATACTCCGGATCCCGCGCAATCACCCCGATATTGCTGTGATCACCCTTATCCCCGGACCGCGCCCAAGCCAGCTTGATCAACGGAACCGTAGTATCCGCCGCCACCTCCATCCGTGACTCCGGCTCAGCCGCCAGAGCACCCGGATCGAAACCACCCTCGGTAGCCACCACCACCTCAGACTTCTCGCCTGCCAGATCCACCGAAACCGCCACTTCCGATTTTGGTACCAGGCAAGAGAACAAACGAATCTTCGGCCAAACGGTTGGCCGGCCGCCGACAATGCCGGTGATACCCGGTGCCATCCCGGTTGCAGCCTGGGCGATTTCCCGTGAAAAAAGCACCAGTGCCTCTTTCTTCGGGTGGGCGGTGGCAATCTTCACCACCACTTCCCGGCATTGGTCGCCCTTGCCATGGGCGCCGTAAGTTGTCTCGGTACCCAGCAACTCGATGCTGGTTTCGGAATAATCCGGCAGGCCGCGCTCCATAAACATCACCGAGGTTTTGCCAAGAATCGCCTCTGCGACTTTCTGAGCCTTGGCGGGCGCGTTTATGCCAGCGAGCAAAAAGGTGACCGTGCACTTGAAGCCATCCGGCCAGGTGCCTGATACCTTGTAGCTGTCGGTAGGTGGCAGACCTTTGGCACCGGAAACGCGAACCTGATCCTTACTGATTTCCTCAAGTGCAACCTGGGTGAAATCGCAGGTAACGTCGGGCAGCAGATAGGCCCTTGGATCACCAATCTCATACACCAACTGCTCGCTTACCGTGCCCCGGCTGACCAGACCGCCGGTGCCTTCGGGCTTGGTCATTACAAAGTCGCCCGAGGCGCTCACCTCAGCAATGGGGAAGCCCATATTGGCGTAGCCGTCGGCCACATCTTCCCAGTCGGTAAAGTTGCCACCGGTAGACTGGGCGCCACATTCCAGCAAGTGCCCGGCCAGGCTGCCCTGGGCAAGTTTGTCGTAATCGTTCCAGTGCCAGCCGAATTCATGCACCAGCGGCGCCAGCACCAGCGCGCTGTCCGCTACCCGGCCGGTAATAATGATGTCGGCACCCTGTTCCAGGGCAGCCACCAGGCCTGGAGCGCCCAGGTAGGCATTCAGGCTCACCATCATGGCGGGGAAGGGCTGGCCGGTGGTCATCTCGGTGACGCCGGCATCGGCGAGCTTCTTTTTCTTCATCAGCAGGTCGTCGCCCAGCACCAGGGCGATTTTCAGATCGACCCCCGCTTTTTCGCACAACGCCTGCAACGCATCCCGGCAAGCCACCGGGTTCACGCCGCCGGCGTTGGCCAGCACCCGGATGCCTTTTTCTTTAATGTCGCCCAGCAAAGGTGCCATAACGGTTTCCACAAAATCCCGGGCATAGCCCTGGGTGGGGTCCTTCATCTTCTGGCCAGCCATGATGGACATGGTGATCTCGGCCAGATAATCGGCCACCAGATAATCGATGTTGCCCCGGTGCACCAGCTGGGCGGCTGCCGTTTCGGTATCACCCCAGAAAGCGGCGGAGCAACCGATGCGGATGGTTTTGTTGGCGTGTGACATGTTCTTGGCCTTGTTGTGAAGCCCGCGTCGGCGGGAAGTTATCCAACGTTGACAATGACAATACCAAGCAAGCGCTTGGTTTGTAAACAGGCGAATCTCGGGTAGAATAAAAAGTCCCACCAAGACAACCGGATGGCCTTTGTGAACCAGAACCAGATTCTTCAGTCCTTGATTGTCGAACAGCTCGTTTCCGACCCTGCCAGTGCCCGCGGGCGCTTGTTAAAGGAAGCCGCCAGGTTATTCCGGGACAAAGGCTATGAGCGCACCACTGTGCGTGATCTGGCGGCAGCCGTCGGCATCCAGTCCGGTAGTCTGTTCCATCACTTCCGAACCAAAGAGGAAATTCTGAAGGCGGTTATGGTTGAGACCATCCGTCTCAATACCGCTTTGATGCAGGCGGCAGCCGACAGCGAGGAGTCCCCCCGGGGCAAGCTTCGGGCGTTGGTGCGAAGTGAGCTGGAATCCATTAATGGCCAGACTGGCGAAGCCATGGCAGTGCTGGTCTATGAATGGCGTAGTCTCTCGGAGGGCTCTCAGGACCAGGTGCTGGAATTGCGGGAGATATACGAAGGGCTGTGGCTATCTGTTTTGGAGGAGCTTAACGAGCTTGGCCAGCTCAAGGCGGATCCCTTTATCGTAAGGCGGATGTTGACCGGAGCGCTGAGCTGGACGGTGACCTGGTACAAGCCCGAGCGCGGTGGACTGACGCTGGACGGGTTGACCGATCAAGTCATGGCGATGCTCGGACTGTAACAACAGGTTACCTTTGGAACTTATTGTTTTATATCAATTAGTTTAAATTTTTGTGCTTTCCTTAGAGGCCATTGGCCCGATCGGCATATAATTTTCGGCATTCCAGCCATTCTTGTCTGACAAAAATCAAAGCATTCTTCGCGTCGTAGAGACCAGTTCCTCGGGGAACAGCCCGGATGTTGGCTGTGAAGGTTCTGGTTCACGGTTTGACGACGCGAATATGTGATAAAAAACACTCGTCATCCCTTACTGACAAAAACAAAGCAAGACAGGGCAAATTATGTTCTACCCAGAGGTTTCCCTAGTGGGCCGTAGTTCGGCCCTGCTCAAACAGTTCGCACTTGCAGGACTGGCGATGGTCCTGGCCGGCTGCTCCGCCAACCCCATATATACGACGACGGGTATGGTGCTCTCCAGCTACGCAGAGTCTGAGGCAACACCTTATGTGCTGCAGATGTCGGACACTGAAATGGCGTGCGCGCTGGGTGAGGGTACTGATCCTCTCGTCTACTCCTTTTCTCGCGTAACCTCCGCGCCTGACAGCACCGGGTCATTACTTATGCTGCTGGCCGGCAATTGCATGGAATACCGTGCCTGGAACGCAGAACTGGACTATCTCCGTGCCCAGTACAATGGCGATGTGCCTGCTGCAAAAGACGCCCGTGAGCGCGCCAAGCGTTTGTACGCCACTACGGCCTCGCGCCGATACAATGCCTATCTTCGGGCCATGGCAGCCTACGATTTTGATCCCGCTGCCGAGCCCATCGAGTGCCCTTTCCTGTTTACCGATCAGGACGAACTGACGTTTCTGTTGGGGCTTCTGACCGGTATGCAGGCCATCGTGAACGACTCCAACTCAGGTGCGCTTGCAGGCGTGCCTCGTAATATAGCGCCGAGGGCAGAGCGTGCCGCGCAATGTGTTGACAACGAAAAATGGGGCGGTTTGCCCAATGCTGTTCGGGCGCTGGTCTGGTTGCTGTTGCCCGATACCCGTCCCGAGCTGTCGCCTGACCCTTGGCAGGTGCTTGAGAACAGCTCCGAAATGGGCGTGAATGCGGGTATTCGGGCATCCCACGCGGTTCAGATCGTAGCTGCTGAAACCTTTGGACGCCCTGATGTGCTCGCCGATGCCATTGCGCACTTCGCCGACGCCGACGACCGAATCGACGTATGGGACGATTACCGATTGGTGGATGAAGTGGCTCGAACCATCGTTCAGTTTTCCTCAGACAAGCACTGGACTGCCGAATATGGTCACCGCACGCCGCGCAATTTCTTCGGCAAGATGAGCCCGGAACGCGCCAGAACCAATACCGAAACCATGGACCTGGACGACCTGCTCTGAGAGCAGGCCGCCAGGCCCTGACCCAGTTTCAACGATAAACACAAGAATGACCCGGAGGTCGTCATGATCCGTAAATCCCTTGCCGCTCTGTCGTTGGCCGTTGCTGCTCCGTTGGCATCAGCCCAGACAGTTTCCATGTGTGTGTTTGACGTTATCGGCGCCAACGGCGACGTATACAATCTGGTCAAAGACTACGCCCTGGAAATGAAAGCCCATGGAGTGGACTTCAATCTTCGCCCCTATACCGACGAAGGTGTGGCCGTTGGTGATTTTAACGCCGGCCAGTGTGACGCCGTTGCCGCAACCGATATCCGGACTCGGCCGTTCAACAAGTTTACGGGCAGTGTCAGTGCGGTTGGCGCCATTCCGACCTATGATGATCTGGAAACCTTGTTGGCGACACTGGCCCAGCCCAGGGCGGCATCTCTGATGAAGTCCGGCGGCTATGAAGTGCTGGCGATTGTGCCGGCCGGTGCGGGGTATTTGTTCGTCAACGACCGAAGCATCAACACCGCAAGCAAACTGGCCGGGAAGCGAATGGCCACTCTCGATTATCAGCGTGATGCCATTCATATGGTGAATCACGTTAAGGCAACGGTGGTTCCATCGGATATCACCAACTTCGCTGGTAAGTTCAATAACGGCTCCGTTGATACCGCCTATGCGCCAGCGTTCGCCTATGAAGCCCTCGAGTTATACAAGGGTATCGGTGATAAAGGCGGTATTGTTGACTACCCACTGGCCCAGTTGACTATCCAGATCATTGCCCGCGAAGGCGTTCTGGATGATGACGCCGCGCAGAAATCCCGTGAAGTGGCCTGGGACATGTTCCCGCAGGCGATGAACCTGATCGAGAGCCAGGAGAAAGCGATCCCTGAAAAGCAATGGATTCGAATTCCGGACCAGGACATTACTGGCTACCAGGAGATGTTCCGTGAAAACCGTCTGGAAATGCGTGATGGCGTGAACGGTGCACCGAGTGTGTACGACCCACGCATGATGAGTCTATTGAGCAAAATTCGCTGCGCCAGTAACCCGGGCGCGTCTGAGTGCACGGCTGACAACCGGGAATAATCGGAGAGAAAACACATGAACTGGCGCGCGATGACTGCCTCTGGTGCAAGGACGCTCTACCCCGTACACAGGATACATGGGGTTATTCTACTGCTTTTGCTCCTGTCAACTCTGCTGCTGGGCATGGGGAATTCCCTGCACTCCAGAATGTTGTGGATTGGTGAGCAGGTCTGGCCGAACTATTATCTGCTGAACCCGGATGCGACCGAACCCACCTGTAATATGTTCGTGGATGTGGATGCCGAGGTTGAGCGCAGGATTCAGGCTTACAAGCCTGATCCGGACGATTTGTTCAGCTCCCCACCAGATGCGGATGCGCTGAGGCAGTCTCTGCAGAGCAACGTGGCCCTGTGTGAGCAGCGCCACCTGATGTATGCCGAGAACCAGAAGCACGCCACATGGGCACTGGGTGCCTACAAGAGTTTTGAACAGGGACTGGCTGGCTTTCTGCTGGACAACATTGAACTGACCAAGTACCTGTTCATCGCCATGTTTGCCATGGCTGCTGCGATCTCGGCGCTGGACGCGGACCACATTGCCCTGCGGCTGTCCCGCAACCGGTCAGAGTGGCGCTTGAGCCAGGGCGTGCAGTTCATCGTCAACGGTTTGATGGTGCTGTCCCTGAACGCCTATCTCGGGCGATTATCGACATCGCCGGGCACGGAAAACACTATGATTTTGCAATACGCCTGGGCCGGTGTATTTGGAATGTTCATGGTGATCAACGCCATTCGCTTCTTCCACATACCCGAGCGCATGAAGCCCGGCAGCCTGAGCTTGTCATCGAGCCTGGTCATCCCGTTGTATTGCATGATGGGTTTGATAGCCATGTCCTACTTCTTCTTTGTGGACGGCTACACTTCGGGCCTGGCGATCTACTTCGGCATGATGGCGAACCTGTCTTCCATGTTCATCAACATCGGCCTTTATGTGCTGGTGGGCATGATGCTCAAGCAGACCCGCGTGCCGGAATTGCTGCTGAACATCGTCAAGCCGTTCAATCTGCCGGCGCCTATGCTGGCCTCAGTGATTATCTTTGCCACCGCCTTCCCGACGGCGTTCACGGGTGCCTCCGGTATTTTTATTCTTGCCGTGGGTGGTGTGGTGTATGACGAACTGAGAAAAGCGGGTGCCGGGCGGCAGTTGTCCCTGGCGACTACGGCCATGTCAGGCAGTCTCGGGGTGGTGCTCAATCCGTGTTTGCTGATTGTGGTGATCGCCGCTCTGAACAAAGAAGTGACCACCTCTGAGATGTACGGTTGGGGCTTCTGGGTGTTCATTCTGTCTGCCAGTCTGTTCTCGTTCATCGTGTGCAAGACCGAAGGTAACTGGAAGCCCAAGCCGGCACCCGGGGCCTTCCGGCTAGCGCTGAAGCAACTGTTGCCACTGGTACCCTATGCACTGACTGCCGCTGCTGTGATCTTTGCAATCTGGGTGGTCCTGGGCCTGAAATTCAACGAGTACAGTGCGCCGATGATTTTGCCGTTGGTGATGCTGGCCCTGGTGGTGCTGGACTCCGGAAAGGAGAGTAAGGAACTTTCTGTCTCCCGGATGCAGACCTTCTTTGAGCGCAGCAGCAATGCTGCCAGTGATTCAGCCGTTCACATCGGCGCGCTGCTGGCCCTGATCGGCTTCTCCATCTGCCTGGGCGGTATTCTGGAGCGCTCCGACATTGTCCATGCGATTTTCCCGGAGACTCTGACCAGCCCCTGGATTGCCATGATGGTCATCGTAGTTATGCTGACGCTGATCGGCATGGTGATGGACCCGTTCGGTGCGGTGATTCTGGTATCCGCCACCATCGCCCAGCCGGCGATTCAGATTGGCGTAGATCCGCTGCACTTCTGGATTGTGTGTCTGGTGGCCTTCGAGCTGGGTTACCTGAGCCCGCCTGTGGCCCTGAACCATCTGTTAACGCGGCAGGTGGTTGGTGAGACTGAAGTGCTGGCGGCAGAGCGCACCGGTACCTTCTGGCACCGTTATCAGCGCCTGCTGTTGCCGCTGGCGGTGATGATACCCAGCTTGCTGCTGGTGGCCTTTGTGCCGATGCTGTTCTACGCCTTGTAGTTGGCGTGAAGACCGAAAACCCGTGGAGTTCTGTTTCACGGGTTTTTTGTTGGTTCGATATATTCGAGTTTCGGGGGAAGGGGAGAAGGCCGGAGGCTTGTCTGAAACACGCTGTGAATACTTCCCTGTACGCTCCGCTCCGCCATCCATGGCTCCGCAGGGTTTCAGACAAGCCTCCGGCCTTCTCCCCAGTCCAGCTTGAGCTGGAGTCGATGAGAACTCAGGCGAGCCAATTTTGGAACTTTTGTTCTATAGTCTGCGTATGGATAAGGACGTTCATAAAAAACAGGCAAAGAGGGTAACCGTGAGAAGAACATTGCCGCAGTATCTTGTGCTTTCGGGCGTGGTGTTGTTCGCAGGATGCGGTGGTGGTTCCGGAAGTTCTGAATCCCAGCCCCCGGTCATTGATCTTGGCCCTTTATCTGGTGTGATCAGTATCGAATCCGGCAGCCGGATTGATCAGGACACCATGGATCAGTTGCGGTTTGCCGGTGCCAGCCCTGCTTCGGGTACCCAAACCCTGCCGGCCAGTTTTGTTCTTGCCGGGTTTGTCAGTTCGCGAAATGGTTCCTACCCATTGCTGAACGGCCAACTATTTAGTTACGCGGCTGACCCGGTAGATACCTACACCGTGCCGATGGCGCCGGGTGAAACGGTGACTCTGAGAAGTTTTGGCGGCCGTGACGGAAATGCGGAACTTGAGTTGCGGGTGAGTGGAAATGGAGAGACTCCGCAACCAGAGCAAACCTCCCCGGAAACACCCTCAGTGAGCATCAGGTTGGATGATACTGCTGCTGAAGCCAATTACACGGTTGAAGTCAGTGTGACCGGAGACGGCCCTGCCCGCTACGTGCTGGTCAAAGCCGCCGACACCCAACTCGACAGCCTGAGCCTTGACTGGCCGGATCATCAGTTTCTACCGCAACAAGCCATCGTCACGCTGGATTCCAGTGCCCCTGGGGCTATGTCTTCAATGGCCGCCGGCACGGCCAACGCTGAGCGGCACCTGGGCGGCGCGGACTGGTTGATGCGGATGCCTGCCCAGGCGTCTTCCCGTGCTGTCAGTGCGACTCAAATGCAGGCGGAAACCCTGTCCTGGATTACCCAGCTTCGGCAGATGCCAGGTGTCAAAGACGCGGTACCGAACTATCAGATGTCGAGCATGCAGAGCTCGCCGGTGGATGAACCTCTGTACCGTTTGCAGTGGCACTACGATCTGGTTAACGGGCCGGGTGCCTGGCAGTTGGTGCCTGAAGGCGGGACGACGGCGCGTGTTGCAGTGCTTGATAGCGGGCTTTTTAGCGAAGATCCAGACGCTCGCCCCTGGCATCTGGACCTCGATGAAAATGTGGTCGATGGTAAAGATTTTGTCGATGGCGACGATTTTCCCAGGGATCCGGGTAGCAGCGTTGGCTCCAACGTGTTTCATGGCACTCACGTTGCTGGAACGGTGGCTGCGGTGGTTAATGGTGAAGGCATTGGAGGGGTTGCTTTCGGATCGGCAATCGTTCCTGTCAGGGTTTTGGGAGAAGGTGGAACCGGCTCCTCCACCGACCTGATTGATGCTATTCGTTGGGTGACAGGTCAATCTCCGGTTCTGAACTCTCCCAGGGCTGATGTCGTCAATCTGAGCCTGGGTGGATTGCCCCGAATTCAGGCCCTGGAAGATGCCATCAGCTTTGGGGTTAATCGTGGGGTGATTTTCGTTGGAGCAGCAGGAAACTCTGCGACATCCACACCCTCTTTCCCGGCGGCATCACCCAACGTGCTGGCGGTCAGTGCCGTGGATGCCGCAGGTCGACTGTCGTCCTACTCAAACTTCGGAAGCTGGATTGATCTCGCAGCACCCGGCGGAGATGCCAGCCGGGATGGCAATAACGATGGCCGCGCCGATCTGATCTGGAGTACCAGTGCGGTGGGGCAGGCCGGTCAATTCGTTGCCAGTTATGCGGGCTTGCAGGGTACGTCTATGGCCACGCCTCATGTGTCGGGCGTCATGGCACTGCTGAAAGCCCAGAAAAACACCCTCAACTACAGCGAGGTTCGAGCCCTGCTGGAAAGCGGCGAACTCACCGATTATCCGGGAAGCCGAAACGACCAGTTGGGTTATGGCGTTCTCGATGCCGCGAGGGCGCTTCAGGCAAATCTGGAAGGCAGCGTAACGATTCTGTCGCCATCGCCGTCCCAGATCTCGCTCAGCAATGAGGGGGTGACAAGTGCCACGGTGACCCTGAACCAGATTGGTGATGGCTCAATTTCCAACGTTGTTCTTACCGAAAACCTTGTCTGGCTCAGCTCAAACCAACCGACCCTTGAGAACGGGCGGTATGTATTCAACGTATCCTTGGTGGAGTCGGAGATTGAGCCAGATACGGCTTACCGGGGTGATATCCGTGTGACCTATGACGATGATGAAACTCAGCGCAGCCTGCGCATTCCTGTCATAGCTCAGCTCATCAGCGACGAACAGGCCCGCAACGCCGGCACCCACTTCGTCCTGCTGGTGGATACCACTCCGGATGATGACGGTTTCTATTGGGCCGAGGCCCAGGTTGCTGTGGAGGCCTCCAATGGCAGCTACGGTTTCCGCTTTGAATCCTGGGATGGAGAGGAGCCTCGCAGGCTCAATGAAGTCAGTCCGGGCGACTACTTTTTGGTGGCGGGCACGGATATTGATGGCGACGGCATCATCTGTCAGCCCGGTGAGGCCTGCGCGGAATACCCGATTTCCGGTTTGCGGGAGGTAATTACGATTGAGGAAGGCCAAAGCCTTTCCGATCTCCGGATGACCACCAGCTTTACCCGCCCGACGATTTCTGCGGAAACCCCGGACATCTTGCCCAGGCCGGGGTTTCAGGGTTACCGTTTGATCACGCCAGAGCGCGACAGCGCTCGCAATAACAGTGATAACCGACTCAGGACGACACAATGACAGATCGCATTCCCCGGCTGTTTGCCTTGCCGCTGGCAGCGGCCCTGATAACGGCTTGCAGTGCCACCGGCGGTGAAAACGCCGGCATGCAGCCCCAGGTGCGCCAGGTAACCCAGTCTGCCCATTGTGGCCTGACCGGACCAGGCGTCGCGCACGTGCGGACCGGTTCGGAACTGGAGGCATTGCTGGATATTGGCGGGCAGAATATGGCAACCGGTATTATTCGCCAGGTTAATCTTGAGAAAGAGTCACTGGTGATTGTCACCCTGGGCCAGAAGCCAACCGCCGGTTATAGCGTTGGGCTTGAGTCTGCCACGGCGGACAGGAAAACCCTGAAACTGGCCATGAAGGTAAATTCGCCCGCGCCGGACATGATGGTGGCGCAGGTGATTACCTCGCCCTGCGCGGTGCTTGCGGTAGCGGACAGCCAGTGGCAGCGCCTGGAAGTATCCGGGTTGTCTGGAACGCCGTTGTTGAAAGAGCTCGGAAACTAAAACCACTTGGCGTAGCCACAAAACAAACATTGATCTTTCAGCCCGAATCCCTAAGCTATGGCTCAGCTTTAACGACCACTTGCGGAGCCATGCCGTTACTATGAGCCAGCAACAATACAACGCCGATGCCATTGAAGTTCTGAGCGGTCTTGACCCGGTGCGAAAACGCCCAGGCATGTACACGGACACCTCAAGGCCGAACCACCTGGCTCAGGAAGTCATCGACAACAGTGTGGACGAGGCGCTGGCCGGCCATGCCCGCCGGATTGATGTCATCCTGCACAGTGACAACTCGCTGAGTGTGGAAGACGATGGCCGCGGTATGCCCGTCGATATCCACAAGGAAGAGGGCGTTCCGGGGGTTGAGCTGATCCTCTCCCGCCTGCACGCCGGTGGTAAGTTTTCCGAGGGCAACTATAACTTCTCCGGCGGCTTGCACGGTGTGGGTGTGTCTGTGGTGAATGCCCTGTCTACCCATCTGGAAGTGACCATCCGGCGGGATGGCCAGGTTCACCGGATGACCTTTGCCAACGGCGACAAGGCCTCCGAGCTGGAGGTGATTGATACCGTTGGCAAGCGCAACACCGGTACCCGCCTGAAGTTCACCCCCGATCCGAAATACTTCGACAGTCCCAATTTCTCCGTTAGCCGTCTGCGGCATAATCTGCGGGCCAAGGCGGTGCTGTGCCCGGGCCTGATGGTGACATTCCTGCAGGAAAAAACCGGCGAGAAAGACGAGTGGTTCTATGAGGACGGCTTGCGGGACTACCTGCGTACTGCCCTGGCAGACATCGAAGCCGTGCCGCTTGAGCCCTTCACCGGCAGTTTCTCCGGTAATAAGGAAGCGGTGGATTGGGCGATCCAGTGGCTGCCAGAGGGCGGCGATGCCGTCATGGAAAGCTACGTCAACCTGATTCCCACCGCCCAGGGCGGTACCCATGTGAATGGCTTGCGTACCGGCCTGCTGGAAGCCATGCGGGAATTCTGTGAGTTCCGTAGTCTGTTACCCCGGGGGGTCAAGCTGTCGCCCGAGGATATCTGGGAGCGGGTGGCCTATGTGCTGTCGTTCAAGATGCAGGAGCCTCAGTTCTCCGGCCAGACCAAAGAGCGTCTGTCGTCCCGTGAGGCGGCGGCGTTTGTCTCTGGCGTGGTGAAAGACGCCTTCAGCCTGTGGCTGAACCAGCACACCGATATTGCTGAAGCCCTGGCTGAGCTGTTTATCAGCAATGCCCAGCGCCGGCTGCGGGCCAGCAAGAAGGTGGCCCGCAAAAAGGTGACCTCCGGCCCGGCGTTGCCCGGCAAACTGGCTGATTGCTCCGGTGCCGATACCACCCGTTCAGAACTGTTCCTGGTGGAAGGTGATTCGGCTGGCGGTTCCGCCAAGCAGGCCCGGGACCGGGAATTCCAGGCGGTGATGCCGCTGCGGGGCAAGATCCTGAATACCTGGGAAGTGGATTCCGGTGAAATTCTGGCTTCCCAGGAAGTTCACGACATTGCCGTGGCCATCGGTGTTGATCCGGGCTCAGAGGATCTTACCGGGTTGCGCTACAACAAAGTCTGTATCCTGGCGGATGCCGACTCCGACGGCCTGCATATCGCCACCTTGCTGTGCGCGCTGTTCGTAAAGCACTTCCGACCACTGGTTTCTGCCGGCCATGTATTTGTCGCCATGCCGCCGCTGTACCGGGTGGATCTGGGCAAGGAAACCTTCTATGCCCTCGATGAGCACGAAAAGCAGGGTATTATCGACCGCCTGGCAGCCGAGAAGCGGAAGGGCAAGGTTCAGGTGACCCGTTTCAAGGGCCTGGGTGAGATGAATCCCCTGCAATTGCGCGAAACCACCATGGCGCCAGACACTCGCCGCCTGGTGATGCTCACCCTGGAAGAGGGTGATGACACCGATGAGCGAATGGACATGTTGCTGGGCAAGAAGCGGGCTTCAGACCGCCGGGTTTGGCTGGAAGCCTACGGCAATATGGCGGATATTGCGGTTTGATATTCCCTGCAGTGCTATAAAAATCATTACTTATTCTTTCTCAGAATTGATGAGGGCCGCTATCCTGCCAGTTTTCTAACCGGAATAACCGAGTTATGGACTGGCACGGATGGTTTTCCCTTGGGTTGGCGGGTGCCGCCCTGTTACTGATGAGCTCTGGCCGCTTTGCGCCGCATCTGGTGATGATGGCGGCATTGGTGGTGCTGAGTGCCAGCGGTATCATCGGCCCGGAACAGGCCCTTGCCGGCTTCAGTAATCCGGGGCTGATCACAGTGGTTGCCCTGTTTGTGGTGGCCTCCGGTGTTCACCATTCCGGGGGTGTTGACCTCCTGGTGCACTACATTCTCGGCAGCCCGAAAACCGTTCGCGGGGCCCAGGCCCGCATTGCCTTACCAGTCACGTTGCTCAGTGGCTTCCTGAATAATACGCCGGTGGTTGCCACCATGATTCCGGCCGTTCATGCCTGGTCCCGCAAGATTGGAATTGCCCCTTCCAAGCTGATGATTCCCCTCAGCTATGCCGCCATTTTCGGCGGAACGCTCACCCTGATCGGTACCAGTACCAACCTGGTGGTCAATGGTCAGTACCAGCAGCTGACCGGTGAAGAAGGCTTTTCAATTTTCGCCATTACCCAGGTTGGGCTGCCGGTTGCGATCATCGGGGTTGCTGTGATGTTGCTGGTACTGCCGCGGATGTTGCCAGACCGTAAAGACCAGCAGAAGTTCGGCTCGGTCAAAGAGTTTACGCTGGAAGTGGCGGTCGCGTTCGAGGGGCCGCTGGTCGGCAAAAGCGTAGGCGAGGCCGGGCTGCGGGAGCTGGATCGACTCTACCTGGTTGAAATTGAGCGGGATGGCAGCGTGGTGACGGCGGTGCCATCGGAAGAGCGTCTTCGGGGCGGTGACCGCCTGGTGTTTGCCGGCGATACCCAGGCAATTTCTGATCTGTTGCGGATCAACGGCATCGTGCCTTCGGTGCATGATGATGAGCCGTCTCTCAGCAAGGACCGCGCCGAACGACGTTTGGTGGAGGCGGTGTTGTCGCCCCAGTCAGATGTGCTTGGCCAGACCATCAGGGATGCCCGGTTTCGGGACCGGTACGGTGCCGTGGTACTGGCGGTTGCACGCGGAGGTGAGCGGGTGCCGGGTAACCTTGGCAACATTCGCCTGAAACCTGGTGATGTGTTGTTGCTGGAAGCGCGCCCTGCGTTCGTCAGCCGGCAGCGATACAACAAGGATTTCCTGCTGATCAACGACCTTGAGACAGAAGCGCCGCGCCACGACCGGGCCTGGTTGTCCTGGGGCATTTTGCTGGTGCTGGTCGGGCTTGCCGCCTGCGGCATCATGACGATGCTCAACGCTGCCCTGGTAGGAGCATTCGTGATGATCCTTTCCGGCTGTTGTACGGTTGGCCAGGCCCAGAAAGCGGTAGACGTTCCGGTGATTCTCACGATCGCCGCTTCCTTTGCCATGGGCGGAGCGCTGGAACAGACCGGAGCGGCGAGTTATCTGGCCGGTGCGGTGTTCAGCCTGAGCGATGGCCACACCCTGCTGGCGTTATTGCTGGTTTACCTGGTGGTGTCAGTGCTGACGGAAGTCATCACCAATAACGCAGCCGCCGTCCTGATTGTGCCGGTGGTGCTGTCGCTCACGTCTGCGATGGGCGTGGATTCCGAGCCGTTTATCATTGCGGTGATGATGGCCGCTTCGGCAAGCTTTGCCACACCACTGGGTTATCAGACCAACATGATGGTGTTCGGGCCGGGAGGCTACCGTTTCAGCGATTTTATCCGGGTTGGTTTGCCGATGAATGTCTTTATCGGCCTGGTGACGGTTGGCGTTATTTCTGTGGTTTACGGTGTTTGATGGGGGTTGGCGAGGATATCGCAGCACAAAACCTGCAAACGCCCCTTATGCTGGTAGGCCAGTGACAGGGTGACGCACATATAGGCGCCGGTTACGCACAGATAGGGTGTTGTAACGTGCAGGTTCTCAGGCTGAGCCAGGGCCTGGCGCAGGTATTGCTGGCGGAACCAGTCGGCGCTGGTGGTGTTCTCCAGCGGCCGGAAACGGGGGTCCCGCTTCTCAATGGCGGAGTCTGAGACCAGGGTGTCTTCAATCTGGATGCCCTTGTCATCCGCGAGATAGCAGCGGGATACGGCGGGGTGGTTCAGCAGTTCAAAGCAGGCCTGTGACATCAGGCTGCCGTCCTGCAGTCGTTCAATGGCCCGCCGGAACGGCCCGTTGAAATAGTTGACCAGTTGCTGTGTGGGGTCCTGGGTGATCTGTTTGCGCTTCTTGTATTCCTGAAGTAATTCTTCGAGGTCTGCGGGCGTGTGGGGCAGTTCTCCGAGTTCAAGGCAAGGGCGCCGGAAATAGAATCCCTGTACAAAGTCCACGCCAGCATCGATGGCTATCATGGCCTGATCACGGGTTTCCACGCCTTCCAGTAGTACCAGGCATCCCGACTGGTGAAGCAGTGACACCATGCCATTCAGAATCTGCCGTGCCCGCTGATCGTCAGTGGCGCGGGTCAGCAGCGTACGATCCAGTTTGACGATATCGGGCGACAGGTTCCAGATTCGCTCGAAATTCGAGTGGCCAGCGCCAAAATCATCGATCGCGGTGAGGCAGCCGAGTTTCCGGTAGTAGGCGACGGTATCTTTCAGTCTTTCCGCATCGTCGGTGGGCTGCTCGACAATCTCCATCACAATGCGGTGGGGCGGCAGCCCGGTTTTCTTCAGCAGTGCCCCGAAAAACGAATCCGACTGGCTGCCACTGGTCACCACCCGGGGGGATACGTTCAGGAACAGCCAGTTCAGCTGATCTTTTATGCCGCTGTAGTTACGGATATGCAGGTACCGACACAGCCGGTCCAGCAGCAGGTTTTCAGCGTCGGTGTCCGGAAGTTCAAACAGGTGGTTGGGAAGTACAGCCGCGTTGTCGTTGTCGAACGCCCGGATCAGGGCCTCATAACCAACGGTCCGTTTGTGGGAGATGCTGTAAATCGGTTGCAGGGCGGTTCTGAGCTTTAGCCCTCTGAAATCGGCTGTCCAGGTCTCTCCTTGCTGAGTGAGCATGGGCGAGAGCAGGTCCAGTTCTGGCGCTGGCAGGATATCGGTAAGGCTGTGGGACATAGGCGAGTCTGAACCGTTTAACGAACGCATCAGGAGCAGCAGTTGTGGTGCTGACCACTGAACTGTTAGCCAGAGTGCCCACATCCCTGGCACGTTTGCCTGTATTTCAAGGCGTTAACTGTTTAGCTAAAGCGCAGATTGCCAAAAAACAGGAATCATTACCACTGTTTAACCGGTAAAACTCGAAACAGTTTGTGACTTTGTGTTGGTATGGGAAATTCGGGGCGGGGCTTTGGAGAGCAGAACCCCCGGCAGGCCGGGGGTTCAGAATGGAGCATATTAATTGTTGCTGGGTACTACTACGGATTCGTCGAATTCCAGTTCCATGTCGTTTCCTCTCGGTCACTGAGGCCCCCGACGGGGCGAATTAAAGTATGTGAGAAGTTTAGCGTTGCTGTGAATTTGCACAATCCGTAGAACCCGTATTCGACCAAAGTGGCCAGTGCCAGCCCCGGTGTCCGCCAGAGACTTGATCAGATAATTTGATGCATCCCGGCAGAATATTTTGATTTTCACCCGGCAGTTCGGGGCCTAGACTGACCTAAACGTATCAGTCGCACAGGGTGGCTCAGTCCAGGGATGGAGGATTTCCCAAATCATGAAATTACGAAATACCAACACCGCCTACGGTCTGATCGCTGTCAGTTTGCACTGGCTGGTGGCGCTGGCGGTCATTGGCCTGTTCGGGCTCGGCTGGTGGATGGTGGAACTGTCCTACTATGACCCCTGGTACCGACAGGGCCCACACATTCACCGGAGCATTGGCATCCTGCTGTTCATAGTGGTAGTGGCCCGGCTGTTGTGGCGAGTTGTGACTCCGCCTCCCAGGCCGCTGCCTGAGCACCAGCGGTGGGAAGTGATTGCCGCCCATGGGGCCCATGGGTTGCTCTATCTGCTTCTGTTCGTAGCCATGATCAGTGGATACCTGATTACCACGGCCGATGGCTCGTCCATCAGCGTATTTGGCTGGTTTGAGGTGCCTTCAGTCACCGGCCGGATCAGGGGGATGGAGGACACCGCGGGTGCGGTCCATTACTGGAGCACCTGGGCACTGGTCGGGTTGGCCGGGCTGCATGCCCTGGCGGCCTTGAAACACCATTTTATTGATCGAGATGCCACGCTCAGGCGCATGCTTGGCCGCGGTTGACGCAGATCCGAAGACCGAAACGATAACCATGACTCACTCAGGGAGAAGACCATGAAAAAACTCTTGCTCGCATCCGCCGTTTCAGTGGCACTGATTGGCACTGCCAATGCCAATGCCAGCGAACACAGCGGCACCTATGCCTTTGATAAAGAGGGCGCCCACCAGTTCATCACCTTCAAGATTTCCCATCTTGGCTACAGCTGGCTGTATGGCCGGTTCAACGACTTCGACGGCGAATTTGTCTACGACGCCGAGAACCCGGAGAACAGCACGGTCACCGTTACAATCGACACGGCCAGTGTGGACTCCAACCACGCCGAGCGCGACAAGCATTTGCGCAGCAAGGACTTTCTGCACGTGAGTGAGTTCCCGCAGGCCACCTTCAAAAGCAAGCGGGTGGTTGTGGATGACGACGGCGAGGCTGATATCATCGGCGACTTCACCCTGCGCGGCGTGACCCGTGAGATCACCCTGGAAGCCGAAATGCTTGGCCACGGTGAAGACCCCTGGGGCGGCTACCGTATGGGCTTTGAGGCCGAGACCGAATTTCGTCTGAAGGATTTCGGTATTCCGATGGATCTGGGTGAAGCCTCTGAAACCGTTGAAATCAAGATCTCCATCGAAGGCATTCGTCAGTAATCCTGATTGAAACCTCTGTCTCAGGTTCCGGGGTTAAACCCGGAACCTGCCTGTCTGTTGCTCCAGTTCTGAAGCATAGTCCTTAAGTGACTCGCTGATCCCATCGATGGCACGAGAGCGCTCAGCGCTGGCCGCGGCCAGGTCGTTAATGTCGGTAATGCTGCGATTGATCTCGTCCACAACCTGGGTTTGTTCTTCGGTGGCCGATGCCACGCTGGTGTTTACATCGGTGATATTGGAGATCGCCTCCACAATGGCTTGCAGTTCCCGCTCCGCTTCGGTGGCCAGTTTTTCTGTCTCAGCTGCTTCTTTACTGCCGGTTTCCATCACATTGACCACATCCGAAACGCCAGTCTGCAGTGCTGTGATCATGGTCTGAATATCCTCGGTGGACTGTTGTGTGCGTTGGGCGAGCGTTCGCACCTCATCCGCCACCACCGCAAAGCCCCGGCCTTGCTCACCGGCTCTTGCGGCTTCAATGGCAGCGTTCAGGGCCAGCAGGTTGGTTTGTTCGGCGATACCGCGAATCACATCCAGAACCGAGGTGATGTTGTCAGAATCATCAGACAGCTTGCGGATCACACCAACGGCCTTGGAGATCTGGGCTGCCAGCCGGTGCACCTGCCTGGATGAATTCCGGATGATTTCGGCACTGTTCTGCCCCTTGAGGTCTGCTTCCCGGGTGATCTCGGCCGCCCTTGAGGCATTCCCGGCAACTTCTTCGATCGCGCTTTGCATTTCATTGATGGCTGTTGCCACCATGGAAATCGAATCGGTCTGGCGGGTAACGCCCTCGTTGTTGTCCCGCGCCGCAGACGCCAGTTCAGTAGCGCCCTGTCCCAGATCCCGGCTCAGGGTCTGTATTGAGCCGATCATGCCCTGAAGGTTCTCCAGTACCTGATTGAAACTCCTGGCCAGTTGCCCCAGATCGTCCTCCACGGCCACCGGTATTCGTTGGGTCAGATCGCCTTCACCCTGGGCAATGTTGTCGAGCTGGCTGCGCAAGGCCTGAATGGATCGGATGATCAGTCTCAGGAAAATCAGAAAAAGGGCAACGCTGATAACGATGGCCGCGACCGTTATCACGGTAATGGTCACCGTGCTGGAAGTGCCTTCGGCGCGGGCTTCGGCATAGCGACTCTGGGCCTGTTCATCCGCATGGCCTTCGGCCCTGTCGTAGAATGCCCGTAGCCGCTGGAAGAGCCCGAGGGTTTCTGTGGCGGCAAGGTTTCTGGCTTGTGTTCCGTCCCCCCGCTCTGCCAGTGCCAGAACCTGGCGCGCAGAGCGCTCCCATTGGTCAAAGGCCTGGTCAAAGCCCCCGGTCACAGAGCTGATCCCTGTGCCCCGTAGCCGCGCTACGCTGTCGGTAAAACGTCGACGGGCCTGTTCAACATTTTCCTCAAAATCTGCGACGGCGTCTGTTGTATTCTCTCCGTTCAGGGTCTGGTCGACCACCATCATCTGCGCGACCAGGGCCTGATACAGGTCGCGGTCACCGTTGAGGATTTCGGCAACGGAAGGCAGGAAGGTGACGGCAATATCTTCGGTGCTTTCCACCAGGTTTTTGGCTGTCAGCATGCCGTATCCACCGGAGACAACCAATGCCAGAGCGGTGATGAAAAAGGGCAGGGCGATCTTGGTGCGCAACCCCAGATTGTTTAAAGCGTTCATTCAGCCTCCAGATTATTGTTGTTGCTCTAGAGGCTAAGCGTAGCAGGGGGTGGGGCGTTGTCACCCTGAACATGAGGGTGGAATCTTGATTTAGCTTAGGATTTGATGACGAATCAGGGTTGTTGCACGTTGCCGGATTGTTCACTGGTTCGGCACAGATGCCGTTGGCGCCAGAACTGGGCGATAAAGATGACAACGCCAATGACCAGACCGGCCCAAAGGTAAGGCTCCGGCATCTGGAATGATCCACTGATGGCGAATTCCACCAGCAGCATCAGCGCGACGGCCAGGGTGGCGTTCACCAAGGCTGTCACCAGGGCGTGCCCGCAGGCTTTGAGATTGGGTTTCATAGGTTTCCGCTTGTCAGGGGATAAAACGGCTTTCTATTCACTGTGGCGAGAATACGGTGCACCTTACAGACTCTCCATGCGGGAATTCCGCTATTGGAAATTGGTGTATCGTTGCTTGCGTCCATATAATGTGCGCCACATTGCCCGGTGTTTGTGCCGGGTTATCGGGGCTGCATCAAAGCCGCATTTCAAAACAGGCAGTTAAGGCAAAGAGGCATCTATGCCAGAGTTTCAGACAACGGATGAAGGTTTCGAAAGGGTATCGCTACGGGATTATACCGAGAAGGCCTACCTCGACTACTCCATGTACGTGATCCTGGACCGTGCATTGCCCAACGTAGGGGATGGGCTCAAGCCGGTGCAGCGTCGGATTGTTTATGCCATGTCGGAGCTGGGGCTGAAATCCACCTCCAAGTACAAGAAATCTGCCCGTACCGTTGGTGATGTGCTGGGTAAGTTCCACCCCCATGGTGACAGCGCCTGCTATGAAGCCATGGTGCTGATGGCGCAGCCGTTCTCCTATCGCTACCCGTTGGTGGATGGTCAAGGTAACTGGGGCTCGCCGGACGACCCGAAATCGTTCGCCGCCATGCGTTACACCGAATCCCGCTTGGCTGCCTTTGCCGATGTTCTTCTGGGTGAGTTGGGGCAGGGAACCGTGGACTGGGCGCCGAACTTTGATGGCACCATGGAGGAGCCGTCCGTTCTGCCAGCCCGGTTGCCTCATGTCCTGCTGAACGGCACCACCGGCATTGCCGTGGGCATGGCCACCGATATTCCGCCGCACAACGTGCGAGAGGTCACCGCCGCCTGCATTCGCTTGCTGGATGACCCGGAAGCCACCGTTGACCAGCTCTGTGAACACATCAAGGGGCCGGATTTTCCCACCTATGCGGAAATTATTACCCCCCGCAAGGATCTGAGGCAGATCTATGAAACCGGCCGCGGCTCTCTGCGTATGAGAGCGCGCTGGGTTCGTGAAAGTGGCGAGATCGTGATTACCGATCTGCCACATCAGGTATCCGGTAACCGGGTGCTGGAGCAGATTGCCCAGCAGATGCAGGGCAAGAAACTGCCCATGGTGGCGGACCTGCGTGACGAATCCGACCATGAGAACCCCACTCGTCTGGTGATCGTGCCCCGGTCCAACCGGGTGGATCTGGATGGTTTGATGGCGCACCTGTTTGCCAGCACCGATCTGGAGAAAACCTACCGGGTCAATATCAATGTGATCGGTAACGATGGCCGCCCAGGTGTAAAAGGGCTTCACCAGATCCTGACCGAGTGGCTGGCGTTCCGAAAGAATACCGTTACCCGCCGTCTGCAACACCGTTTGGACAAGGTTCTGGCCCGGTTACACCTTCTCGAAGGCTTGTTGATTGCCTACCTCAACATCGACGAGGTGATTGAGATCATTCGTACCGAAGACAAGCCCAAGGCCGTACTGATGTCCCGGTTTGACCTGTCGGCCGACCAGGCGGAAGCCATTCTTGAGCTGAAACTGCGCCACCTGGCAAAACTCGAGGAAATGAAAATCCGTGGTGAGCAGGACGAGCTGGCCGCGGAACGGGACGAACTGCAAGCTATTCTGGGCTCGGAAGACCGCCTGCGCGAGCTGATCAAGACCGAACTGCAGCAGGATGCCGAAACCTACGGTGATGATCGCCGTTCTCCGATCGTCGCCCGTGAAGAAGCCAAGGCCTTCAGTGAGATTGACCTGGTGTCCAACGACCCGGTCACTGTGGTGCTGTCGGAGAAAGGCTGGGTGCGGGCTGCCAAGGGGCACGACATTGATCCGTCCGGGCTCAGTTACAAGTCTGGCGACCGCTTTGCTTTGGCTGCCAGGGGCAGAAACAATCAGCAGGCCATCTTCCTCGACAGCACTGGGCGTGCCTATGCGCTCATGGCTCACAGTCTGCCGTCTGCCCGAGGGCAGGGCGAGCCTCTTACCGGCCGGATCAACCCACCGTCCGGGGCGACCTTCTCTGGGCTGCTGATGGGAAATCCGGAGCGTAAAGCGCTGCTGGTCACCGACGGCGGCTATGGTTTCGTGACCTCGTTGAACGACATGATCAGCAAGAATCGAGCTGGCAAGGCGGTGGTGTCTGTGCCCAAAGGGGCCCGAATCATGCCCCCTGTGCTGATCCCAGAGACAGCAACAACCCTTTACCTGGCGGCTATATCCAACGAGGGGCGGATGCTGGTGTTCCCGCTCAGCGAATTGCCGGAACTGGCCAAGGGTAAGGGTAACAAAATCATCAGCATTCCCTCTGCCCGCGTTCAGAATCGTGAGGAGTATGTGGTGGCTGCCGCTGTCTTCGGTGAAGAAGACCAACTGGAGGTGAAGGCCGGCAAACGCAAACTGGGTCTGCGTTTTGCAGATCTGGAGCATTATCTTGGTGAGCGTGGCCGGCGTGGTCACAAATTGCCCAGAGGGCTCCAGCGGGTAGACGGCATTGATGTGATTCCGTCTGCGGCCCGTGCCCAGGAAGAAGCTCAGGACGTGGAGGGCGCCGACAGTGAGTGAGCTGGTTCTGGTAAATGTGTCCGGGCGAGATAAGCCCGGATTGACCTCGGAGATCACCGGGATCATGGGGCAGTACGATGTCCGGATTCTGGATATTGGCCAGGCGGTGATTCACGACCACCTGACCTGGGGCATACTGATCGAGATCCCGGATGAGTCGAAATCGTCCCCGGTGATCCGTGACGTTCTTTTTCGACTGCATGCCCTGGACCTTCAGGTGCGCTTTGCCCCCATCACGGTGGAGGAATACCAGGCATGGGCCGAAGGGCGTAACCGTGCCTGCTACATCGTTACCCTGCTATCCCGTGACATCAAGGCCGAACAGATTGCCCGGGTATCGGCCATTACGGCCCGGCATGGGCTGAACATTGACAACATTACCCGCCTTTCTGCACGCCCGTCGCTCAATCAGGGGGAGAACCGCATTGCCTGTGTCGAGTTTTCGGTGCGGGGGACGCCGTCAGACCTGGAACAACTTCGGGCGGACTTCCTGCATATTGCCGGTGAGATGAACGTGGATATCGCCTTCCAGGAAGATTCCATTTTCCGGCGAAACCGTCGGCTGGTGGTGTTCGATATGGACTCCACGCTGATTGAGGCCGAGGTGATCGATGAGCTGGCCCATGAGGCCGGCGTGGGCGAGCAGGTTGCGGAAATAACCGAGCGTGCCATGCAAGGTGAGCTGGACTTCAGCCAGAGCTTTGCCGAGCGGCTGGCGCTGCTCAAAGGCCTGGATGAGTCGGTGCTTGAAAGTATTGCCGGTCGGCTGCGTATGACAGAGGGGGCTGAGCACCTGATCCGAAGCCTGAAAGCGCTGGGCTACCGCACCGCGATTCTCTCTGGCGGCTTTACCTACTTTGCCCGCCACCTGCAGCAGAAACTGGGCATTGACTACGTGTATGCCAACGAACTGGACATTGTCGACGGCAAGGTGACCGGCCAGGTCAAAGGCCAGATTGTGGATGGCAAGCGCAAAGCCGAGCTGCTGCTCGAGATTGCCGAAAAAGAGCATATCTCAAGGGAGCAGGTCATCGCCGTGGGTGATGGTGCCAACGACTTGCCGATGCTGAGCCAGGCGGGCCTGGGCGTGGCCTTCCGTGCCAAGCCGCTGGTCAAGGAATCGGCCCGGCACTCCATTTCCACCCTGGGCCTGGACGCCATTCTGTACCTGATCGGTTTTCGCGAAAGTGATACCAATCAGACCCTCCAGAACAGCAGCCTGTGAATGCAAAAAGGGCGAGGTTCTGACACCTCGCCCCTTTTTCCTCTATCCGGAATTGGCGTCCGGTCAGTGGTCCCCGAAGTCGTAGTTCATCTCCGGTACCGGTGCCTGCAGGTAATAACCCTGGATATAGTTCACCCCGGCCTGCCACAGCGTTGCCAGTACACTGGCGTTCTCTACCAGCGGTATGATGGTGAGCTTGCCGGCATTCTGCAGGCTCTTGACCATTTCCTTGACCTGCTCCTTGGCTTCATCGCTCTTCTGGATTTCTTCCGTGAAGGAGCCGTCAATCTTCACGTAGTCGGCGTCAATGTGCTTGAGCGTGTTGAACGGATTCAGGGCGCAGCCAAACTGGGCAATGGATACCTTACTGTGAAGTTCGTGTACCGCTTTGGTGAACTCCTTGGCTTGCTTCATGTAGTTGTTGGCATCGCCTTCGCGGATCTGGAAAATCAGTGAGTCTCCCGGCAGGCGAGCCGCCTTGAGGGCAACGCTGAGCCAGGGCGTAAAGGTTTTGTCCTGCAGTGTCTCGGCGGTGATGTTCAGGAACAGCCTGGTGTCATGACCCCGTGACCGGTGGCTTGCCAGCTGTTTGATGGTTTGCAGGATCACCCAGCGGTCAATCTTGATGGCCGTATCGCTCGGCCCCATGGGGGGCAGGAAGTCGTAGGGAGAGACTTCCTCGTTGTCTTTGTCGAGCATGCGAACGAAGGCCTCGTAATGCTCTTCGCCCTCACCCCGCAGGTTGATGATAGGCTGGAACAGCAGCCGGAAGCGGTTGTCGTCCAGGGCCTTGAGGATAGCCTCAACCGAGTTGCTTTCATCCAGGCTTTCGTACTGGGCGGGATTATAGACCACGATCCCGTTACCACGTTCATGGCCCTCGAGCTTCTTCACCTCGGCGGAGGCGGTATGGGCACGCCCCATCAGTTCCTCTGCCTTGGGCGAATTCTCCGTGATCGCGGCTATGCCGATGGACACTGTCAGCGGTACTGTCTTGCCGTTGATGTCGAACAGATGATCTTCAACCGCTTTGCGGACCCGCTCAGCAATGCCTTCCATATGTTTCTCATCGCAGGGCAGGCACATCAGGCAGAAGGCATCATCGCTCAGCCTGGCCAGCGTCACTTCCTCGCCGGCCTGTTCTTTTAGCAGCGAGGCCAGATCACCCAGCAACAGATCGGCACCGGCGATACCGACCTGGCCCTTCATGCTTATGAAGTTGTCCAGGGCGATGTAGGCCAGGGCGCCGGTCTGGTTGTTCTTGCCGGCATTGGCAATGGCCTGGGCCAGAGCGTCCATCAGGTATTGACGGTTATACAGGCCCGTAAGCAGATCCTGGCTGCTGATCTGTTTGAGCTTTTCTTCCAGCTCTGCATCGCTGTGTTCCGGCTGCAAGACAATCTGCGTGCAGGCTTCGCCATCATAGGTGGCGGCAGAGACAGACATGGTTACGTTCAATTCCTGATCGTCGCTGCGGCGTGCGGTACAGTTCAGGGTCATGCCGTCCTTGCCATCATCGGCAAAGGCCTTCATGAAGTCTTTGTACTTGTCCTGGCTTTCCGGGGTCAGGGTATCGAGAACCGGGATGCAGATAAGGTCGTCAATGTCGTCGTAGCCCAGGAACTCCATGTAGGACTGGTTGGCGTAGATGTGCATGCCATCGTTGATGTAGGCGATGGCGTCCTTGGAGCTTTCCAGAAGCAGCTGGCAGCGCTGTTCGGCCTCACGCAGGTGGGACTCCAGAACCCGACGACGGCGGCGCTCTTCCAGGGCGGCCAATTCGCGTTTCACCACCAGCACGAGCAGATCCTTGTACTCGAACGGCACAACATCCTGCCCGCCGGCCCGGATAATGTTCACCGTTCTTTCCCGGCTGACTTCCTCGGTCAGGAGAACGAAGGGGATGTCCTTGTCCATGCGCTTGACCATGGCCAGGGCGTCATCCGGCCCGAACTCCTGCTCCAGGTCCCGGGCCAACAGTAGGTCCCAGTTACTGGTTTTCAGGGCTTCTTCCAGATCTTCTTCCGAGGTTATACGGTGTGCCCGGGTGGCCTTGCCCGAGTTGCGGAGCAGGCTGACCATGGATTCAGCATCATTTTGAGATGGATCAAGAATCAGCAGGTGTACGGTCGCGTTTTTTTTCTGCATTCGTAAGACTTCTCATGGATACGGTCACTTCCGCTGAATGATGCAGGGGTTGGCGATCAATAACAACCCTGGCAGTAGCCGTGGTTCACAGTCTTTCCGACCTTTGGCGTTACAGTGATGGCCACAGGGAGTCGAATTCGTCTTCCGTGGCGCCGGGCGTTGATGGCGGGGCGCCATTCGGACTGGCCAGGGCCGCCGGATTCTGCAGTTTCAGTTCAAACTGGCTGATGCTGCCGGTGGCAGAGACCTTCTTGAGCAACTGCCCCTGATCTTCCCGGCCATCGTGCAGCAATGAGATGCGACTGCCACTCTGGAAGGGCAGTCTCGGGGTTATGAGGGTAGCGGCCTGATTAACCACACTGATCTCCGGCAGTAGCAGCCCCCGGAGGTATTCGCTGCTGTTGCCCACCTTCTGGATCAGCCTTACCCCGCACGGTGCGGCGCTTGGGGCCAGCAGCTCAATGCCGATCTGGGTGCCCTGATTCCGGACCTGACGCAGCCAGCGCACCACGGCGATACTCCAGGGGTGGGATTTCTGTTCACGTACCCCAAGAATCTCACCCGCCTGCAGCGAGGCCGGTACATTGGTTTCCCAGGCAACGCAGTAGCCACCCGGGCTGGTGTTGATCAGCAGTGCATGATGGGAGCGGGGGCGGCTCTTCTCCTGTCCCGTGGGTATGGCGGCCCCGGTACCCGACTTGAAGTTGATCGGTGCATCGGCCGCGTGCAGCCTGTCCTCACTTGGGCCCGCGTCGTGGGCTCCGGCCCAGGCGTCCGTGTTCCGGTTGGCATTGCGGATAAACCGGTTTTCCTGCTCGGGATCAATGGTTTCGTTGCCGTTCAGGAACTCGGCAAAGGTCTTTTCACCAGCTACGAAATAGTGGGTGGCCGTCAGGCCGACGCAGACCTCCAGCGTGCCCTGGCTGGAAATGCGGTTGAAATTCCGCTTGGCCAGAATACCCAGCGCCTGGCTGAGATGTGTCAGCAGGGTGTCGCTGATTTTGGGCGATACCTGTAGCCGCGTAGCATCTTTCTCGTGGCTGCGCCTGGCGTGCAGCACCTCGGCCAGCTGCGTGGAAAGATCTTTGGTGTCAAAACCGAAGCTTTCGTCCCCCGGTTTGTTTTCCAGCAAGCTCCGGTAGACTGGCGGGTTGTCCAGCTCCATGTTGATCACGAACAGGCTGTCAGTTCCAATGTCCGGGCCGCACTGGCAGAACTCGGTCCAGGACTCGAACAGCTCGTAAACCTGAGTCAACTCGGCCTGACGCAGTTGATTGGGGCGGGCGCAGCCCAGCAGGAGAATGCGTTTGTAGCTGTCGGCCACAGTACTGGCGCGGCGATGGGTCAGGGTGTCGTCATCGATTTCCAGTGCGGCCAGTTTGTTCCGATGCGCAAACCGGTACAGACGGTGGCACTCCAGCCAGCTCAGGGCCGGGCTTGGGCAGTAGAGCTGATGCGAACGGACAATCGTGGCGCCCAGCTCGGATATGGCGCGGTGAACGGCGGCGGCAACGTGGCGGCGATTTTTTTCCAGACCGCCGTTATCCAGATATTCCAGCACACACAGTTTATAGCCGCTGGCCAGGTGCAACTGGAGGGCCTGGGCCAGGTTGGCAATCTTGCGCTGCTTCTCGGGCAGGGCGATGGCCAGGCCCAGAAAGTGGCGTGACAACTCGTTGCAGACAAAATGAATTTTCTCGCGAACCAGCTCAAGGAACTGCATTCGTTGCTGCGGCGCCAGAAACAGGTGGTTCAGTTCAATAATCGCATGGTAAAGCTGGCGGGATGCCTCACCGATGTTGGCCATCGGTAGCTGGTCAATCCACAGACGAAAGGCCTTGGGTGTCGTATCGCAAAACGACAGGCTTGCGGTTTTCTGTTCAGGAACCTTCAGTTCAGGTTTCAGAATATTGCCTTCCATGATCTCACGCCAGTGTTTGAGTCGCTTTGAGTATGTATCGACCGAAAGTGTCGAAAATACATGCTTTTATTGTCTTTACCTATAGAACTTTAAGATAGCAAACCAATAACAAAAAGCGAGAAGATCATGAGTTGACAATCTTTGACAAGTGTAAGTGGGACCGCTTTTGCGACATGTCTCACGTTACGCTGATGTTGGCCTGATTATCGCCTGTGAAAATAGGGGTTTTACTGGTTTCCCCGGGCAGTTCCCTGACCAGCCTTGGAACCAGAAAGCCCGGCAGCCGCGTCATAAGCGCCCGAACCAGCGCTGCCGCCGCCTGGTCGCTGACATCAAAGTGATGGGCGCCGGCAACGGGATCAAACGCGTGCAGGTAGTAGGGCATAACGCCCGAATCAAACAGGTCTTCACTCAGCCGGGCCAGGATGCTGGCTGAGTCATTGACCCCTTTCAGGATCACGCTCTGGTTGAGCAGGGTCACCCCCACTTCGCGAAGGCGCGCAAAGGCTTTTCGTGTGTCTGAGTCTAGCTCTGCCGGGTGATTCACATGCACCACGAGGATTTTCTGAAGTGGCGAATTGCCAAGCCAGCCCAGCAGGGCGTCGCACACCCGTTGCGGAATAACGACCGGTAGCCGGCTGTGTATTCGCAGGCGCTTGATATGCGGTATGCCTGCCAGGGCTTCGGCCCATTGCGCCAGTAGCCGATCATTCACTGCCAGTGGATCACCACCGCTGAAGATCACTTCGTTAATTTCGGGGGCGGCATTCAGGGTCGCCAGAACCTGCTGGCGGTCGTCCGGACCGAGCCGCTGGGATTCATAGGGGAAGTGGCGGCGAAAGCAGTAGCGACAGTTGATTGCACACTGGCCCGTTACCATCAGCAGTGCCCGGCTCTGGTACTTGCGGATCAGCCCTGTGGTCTGGATGGCGTTGTTCTCTTGCAGCGGATCGCGCACATACCCTGCTTGTTGTCGCGATTCTTCCGCCAGCGGCAGTACCTGTCGCAACAGGGGATCATTGGGGTCACCCGGAGTCATTCGCCGTAGGAAGGGCTCGGGCACCCGCACGGGAAACAGGTGGTGGCCCGCGCTGGCACCCGTGAGCCAGGGCTCTGCCGGCAGCTTCAGACGCCCAAGCAGCTGCTCCGGGCAGGTAACGGATTCTGCCAGAATCTGTTGCCAGCCTTTAGCACAATTGTGGGGCTGTCGACGCGGTTCGGTAGCGATCAATGATGGCTCTTCGTTACGGGCTTCTATACGGGCAGGGGTTCGCTGTATCATAGCGACCTTTGAAATTTTAACGACAGTCTGTCAGGTGGACATTTCATGGCTTCATATTCTACCAACGAATTTCGCAGCGGTCTCAAAGTTTTGCTGGATGGCGACCCCTGTATCATGCTGGAGAACGAGTTCGTCAAGCCCGGTAAGGGGCAGGCGTTCAACCGCGTTAAACTGCGTAACCTGATGACCAACCGGGTCTGGGAGCGTACGTTCAAATCCGGCGAGAGCCTGGAAGCCGCGGACGTGATGGACCAGGACATGGAATACCTGTACACCGACGGTGAGTTCTGGCATTTCATGCTGACCGACGGCTCGTTCGAACAGTACGCTGCCGATGCCAAGGCCGTGGGCGACACTGTCAAATGGCTGAAAGAGCAGGATGTTTACACCGTGACCCTGTACAACGGCGCGCCGCTGACGGTCACACCGCCAAACTTTGTTGAGCTGGAAGTGGTGGATACCGACCCGGGCATGAAGGGAGATACCGCCCAGGGCGGCTCCAAGCCGGCGACACTGTCGACCGGTGCCGTGGTGAACGTGCCTTTGTTCATCACCATTGGTGAGGTGTTGAAAGTAGACACCCGCTCTGGCGAGTACGTTAACCGCGTCAAGAGCAGCTGATCCGACAATGACCGATCAGCCTGTCTGGCAGCCTTCTGCCTCGCGGGAGCATCTGAAAAGCCGTGCACAACAGCTAGCCTGGGTGCGCGGCTTTTTTGCAGAGCGGGGTGTTTTGGAGGTCGAAACGCCGGTGCTCGGACGGCATGGCGTCACCGATATCAACCTCGACGGTATCGCGGCGGCCGTCAACGCTGCCGGAGTTTCTGGCGGCTGGTTGCAGACCTCCCCTGAATATCACATGAAACGCCTGCTGGCGGCGGGCTCGGGATGTATCTATCAGATTGCCCGGGTGTTTCGTAATGGCGAGCGTGGTAGCCGCCATAACCCCGAATTTTCGTTGCTGGAATGGTACCGGGTGGGCCTGGACGACACGGCGATGATGGCCGAAGTGGCTGACCTGGTGTGTGGCTGGCTGGGATGTGATCGCCCGGATGTGCTGACCTACCGTGAGGCCCAGCAAACGCTAGCCGGCATCGATCCGATGGCCATCACGGATCACGACCTGTACCAGTACTGTCAGCAATGGCTGGAGCCGGAGCAGTTGGCCGGCATGGGGCGTGATGATTGCCTGGACCTGGTGATGAGCTTCAAGGTTGAGCCGTTGTTGGGGCGGGGCCGGCCGGTGTTCATTACCCGGTATCCGGCTAGCCAGGCAGCATTGGCCAGGGTTGTCTCAGACGACGATGGCTACCCGGTAGCGCATCGATTCGAGCTCTACATCGACGGGCTTGAGTTGTGCAACGGTTACTGGGAGCTGACCGATCCGGTTGAGCAGCGAGCCCGGTTCGAACAGGACAACCGGCGAAGAAAAGCCGCGGGCAAGCCGGAAATGGCGGTTGATCAGAGTTTTCTGGCAGCCCTGGACGCCGGGCTGCCCGAGTGTTCCGGTGTGGCCCTGGGGTTGGACCGCTTGCTGATGCTGAAAACCGGGGCTGAGCGGATAGAAGGCGTGCTGGCGTTTCCGGTCGAGCGGGCCTGAGCCAGGTCTCAGGTGTTGTTGCTGCCTACCCTGCCAAACGCTTCGCCCATGCGCACGCTTTTGCCAGGAACCTGATTGGCATCCCAGGTTACCGCGCCCTTGGGCATTGCCAGGACAACCGTGGAGCCCAGGCGGAACCGGCCCATTTCCTCACCTTTCTCAAAACTGATCGCATCTTCGCCCCGATAAACCCAGCGGGTTATCTGTGCAGGTTCCGGCGCAATTACGCCGGCCCAGGTGGTTTCCATGCTGCCTACGATCATCGCACCCACCAGAACCAGGGCCATGGGACCTGCCTCGGTATCGAAAATGCAGACAACACGTTCATTTCTGGCGAACAGGTTGGGAACATGCGCTGCGGTAACCGGGTTCACCGAAAAGAACTTGCCCGGAACATAGACCATCTCCCGCAGTGTGCCGGCCATGGGCATATGAATGCGGTGATAGTCTTTGGGCGACAGGTAAATGGTACTGAACTCCCCGTGGCGGAACGGCTCAGCCCGGCTGTCGTCACCGCCGAGGATTTCCGTCAGGCCGAAGGACTGGCCCTTGGCCTGGAAAACTCTGTCGTTACTGATCTGTCCGAGTTGGCTGATGGTACCGTCGACCGGACTGACAAATACATCGCTGCCTTCCGCCACAGTGCGCACGCCGGGTTTGAGGGCGCGGGTAAAAAACGCATTGAACGATGGATAGACGGTAGGGTCTGACTCAGCTGCCTCGCTCATGTTTACGCCGTAGCGGCCGATAAACCAGTTAACAACGCGGTTTTTCAGGGCCGGGGCGCTCGTGCTGTCTGCCAGGCGACCTGCCAGGCGAGAGACAGCGCGTTGGGGCGTAATGTATTGGCTCAGTACGAACAGTTTGTCAAACATCAATAAGTCTCGGTAAGAACAGAGGCGGCAGTGTAACAAAAGCGGCCCCGTGTATAGAAATTGTTTCACGCCTTCGCTGTTCGTTCAGAGCCTTGCTATTATCAGGGCACAGCTCGCCCCGGTCGGGGTGGAGAACCCGTGACTGACCTCGGTCGTTAACGAGATAACAAAAGGCGTATATCTTTTCATGCTGCTGATTATTGGTGCGGTGATAGTTGTTGCGAGTGTGCTGGGCGGATACGTGCTGCACGGTGGTCATTTGATGGTGCTGTGGCAGCCGACCGAGATCTTGATCATCGGCGGCGCGGCGGTTGGGTCATTCATCATTGCCAACCCCATGCACACGGTGAAAGAGGTAGGGCAGGGTTTCATGCGGTTGCTGACCGGCTCGCCGTTCAACAAATCCTACTATATGGATTTGCTCAGCCTGCTATATGAAGTGTTCGACAAATCTCGCAAGCAGGGGGTCATGGCAATTGAGGAGGACATCGACAACCCGGAAAACAGCCAGATCTTCACCCGTTACCCGGCCATCATGAAATCCCGCGATCTTCTGGATTTCATCACCGACTACCTTCGCATTATCAGTTCCGGCAACATGGCGCCCCATGAGCTGGAAGGCATGATGGAAAACGAGATCGATAGTCGTCAGCATGAGCTGGAAGAGCCCGCTCACGCGGTCAACAAGATTGCCGACGCCTTGCCGGGCCTTGGTATCGTGGCGGCGGTACTGGGTATTGTCATCACCATGAACTTTCTCACCGAGGGGCCCGAGAAAATCGGCCTGAGTGTGGCAGCGGCTCTGGTCGGTACGTTCTTGGGTATCTGGATGGGTTATGGCTTTGTCGGCCCCATGTCGATTTCCATGGAACACTCAGCCAAGTACGAGCTGAAGGCTTATGAATGTGTGAAATCGGCTATCGTTGCGACGGTGTCTGGTCAGGCGCCCCAGATGGCCATTGAATTCGGCCGCAAGTCGTTACCCACGGATAAACGACCTGGTTTCCAGGAACTCAACGACCACGTTCGTTCGAAGTGACGAGCTGCGTCCCAATCGCCCGGAGTTGAGTTGTGGAAGAACAGCCGATCATCATCAAACGCAAGAAAAAAGTGGTCGGGGGCCATCACGGTGGCTCCTGGAAGGTGGCCTTTGCAGACTTTGCCACCGCCATGATGGCGTTCTTTCTGGTTCTCTGGCTTACGGCCACAGCGTCTCCCGAACAGAAACTGGCGGTTGAGGGGTATTTCAAAGACCCTGTCGGTTTCATGGAAGGCGGTGCTCGCAGCCCGGTGGACCTGGGGGGTAGTGCATCGGTTATCAACGAAGCGACCCAGGACATCGAATCAAGCCCTGTCCAGATCCAGGACGAAGTGGTTGACCAACTGGCTGACACGCTCGAACAGCGTCGCATGGAACAGCTGTTCCAGGAGCTCCAGGAGCGGATTGAGCAAAGCGAGACCTTGCAGGAATTCAAGGATCAATTGCTGATCGACATCACCGATGAGGGGCTGAGAATCCAGATTGTCGATCGCTCTGGCCGCCCGATGTTCGACAGTGGGCGTGCTGAACTCAAATACTATTCCCAGGACATTCTGTTTGAGCTGGCTCGAACTCTCGGTTCGGTCAATAACAAACTCAGCATTACCGGACACACCGACGCCACGCCATTTGTTGGCCGGCCCGGTTATACCAACTGGGAGCTGTCGGCAGACCGTGCCAACACGGCCCGGCGAGCCCTGGTTGCCGGCGGCGTGCGTCTTCAGCAGATTGCCCGGGTGGTGGGGCTGAGTGATTCTGTATTGTTTGACAAGGAAAACCCGACAGCCCCGGTGAACCGCAGGATCTCGATCATCGTGCTCAACAAAAAAGCCGCTGACAGTATTGAAACCGGCGCGGGCAGGTCAGATCAGCCGTTGATTGACCTCACTCAGCCGACGGAAGAACAGCAGCAGGAAGCGAGAGAGCAACTGGAGCGGGGAGACTGGTTCGAGGAGCGGCCGGAACCGGCGCCCGGAGAGTTGAACTGGTAACGTTCCGCTGGCGCCGTGCGCGGGGCTGTTGCCTCAGGTGATTCTCAGCCCCCGGGACTGTTGTTCTGCCATATCTTGCAGAATCCGGTGAAAACTCTTCAGCCGTTCCCTCGACACCGTTCCGGCCTCTGCTGCCGCATCAAGCGCGCAGCCGGGGTCTCCCATGTGGCGGCAGTTGCGAAACTTGCAAAGCCCGATCAGCGGCCGAATTTCCCGGAAACCATACTCCACTTCCTGTGGGGTCATGTGCCACAAACCGAACTCCCGAATCCCTGGAGAATCAATCAGGTCGCCGCCGCCCGGCAGGTGAAACAGCTTCGCCGTGGTGGTGGTGTGTACGCCTTTGCCGGTACTTTCGGATACCGCGCCCACTCGGAGTAGTTCATCCGGCAGCAAGGTCTGGATGATGGATGACTTGCCCACCCCCGACTGGCCCACGAAAACGCTGGTTTTGTCCCGGACCAGTGACTCCACCTCTGGCGCAGGCTGCCCGGCGCAGGCAGTGGCAGAGGTACGCTCCACCTGGTACCCAAGCGCTTCATAGCGACCCAGCAGCGCATCAATCTGGGCCCGGTTCTGGTCGGTAATAAGATCGGTCTTGTTCAGCAGGATAACCGCCGGAATGTCGGAGCTTTCCGAGGCCACCAGGTAGCGGTCGATAAGGTTGTCGTGAGGCTCCGGTTCCGGTGCAATCACCAGGATAATATGATCGATATTCGCCGCCACTGGCTTCAAGGCGCCGAAGTTATCCGGCCGCTGCAGCAGGTTGTTGCGCTCACAGCGGGCTACGATCACCCCGGTCTCGCTTTTCCCGGGCCGCCACACCACCCGGTCACCGGTCACCAGGTTGTCGATGTTGGCTCGAACAAAGCACCGGAAAACACGCCCGGTGTCGTCACCTTCCAGCGCTTCGATATCCAGTTGCTGGCCATAGTGGGCAATCACCAGGCCTTCCTGTTCAGGCCCCAGTTCGCCGGCTTCAGCTTGCGCTTCCACGGCTTTTTCCTTGCGGTTCAGCCGTTCGGTGCGTTCCTTCTGGATTTTCTCGATGCGCCACTGTTGGCGTTTGTTCAGTTTTCTCTTGGCCATCGGCTCTCAAATGTTCCGGGAAAGTGGTGTGACACATGATACGTGAATCATGGACAATGGGCAGAGTTTCTAAACTTTGCACATGGCCGTCTGGATCCCGACTTGGGTGCAGGTGCCGGCCGGGGACACCTTTCCGGGAGACGCTACGAGCACATCCCTGTGCGCTTGACTGAAGCCATTCATGGCTTCAGACACTCCCGGAAAGGTGTCCCCGGCCAGCACCCCGATCTACAAAGTGGGTTTCAATTCGACATGCGGCCAGCAATAAGCATGGATGTGGAGGTGTGGTGTGGCTTTTCGGAAATTTCGAAGGCCATGGATGGCCTGAGAGAAGCGCACATGGATGTGCTCGTAGCGGTTTCCGAAAAGCCACACCACACCTCCACCAGCACCCAAACTAAACCGCATAGGAATATATAATGCCCAACCACAACCGTTTAGTGTGGATAGACCTAGAGATGACCGGCCTGGATCCGGAGAAAGAGCGGATCATCGAAATGGCCACGATAATTACCGATTCAGAATTGAACCTGGTGGCTGAAGGCCCGGTAATTGCCATTCACCAGCCAGACAGCCTGCTGGATGCCATGGACGAATGGTGCACCAACACCCATGGCGCCAGCGGCCTGACCCAGCGGGTGAAAGATAGCAAAACCTCCGAAGCCGAAGCGGAGCAAGAAACCCTGGCCTTCCTGAAACAGTACCTGTCCGCCGGCGAATCACCGCTGTGTGGTAACAGCATCGGCCAGGATCGCCGCTTTCTGGTGAAGTATATGCCCGAGCTGGAAGCCTTCTTCCATTATCGTAACCTGGATGTCTCCACCATCAAGGAACTCGCCCGCCGCTGGCGCCCGGATGTACTTGATGGCGTGAAAAAGAAAGGCAGCCACCTGGCCCTGGACGACATTCGCGATTCCATCGACGAACTTCGCCACTACCGGGAGACCTTTTTCAAGCTGTAATGCCGTGCTGCTGTAGCGCCCAGGCCACATGCTCCCGCACCAGCGCGGAAGAGTGGTCGGCCCGCTGTTTCAGTGCCTCGATCACCGGAATGGTGCTCGGGGCGTTGCCCAGCCCGACCGCCAGGTTGCGTAGCCAGTTTTCATAACCGGTTCGGCGGATGGCCGAGCCTTCGGTACGTTTCAGGAACTCGTCTTCTGTCCACAGAAACAGCTCGGCCAGGGTGCTATTGTCCAGGCCGTGCCGGGGTTGAAAGTCGTTTTCCCGGGTCGGTTTGTTGAATTTGTTCCAGGGGCAGACCAGTTGGCAGTCGTCGCAGCCGAATACCCGATTGCCCATCTTTGACCGCAGCTCTTCCGGAATGGGCCCCTTGAGTTCAATGGTGAGATAGCTGATGCAGCGGCGGGCATCCAGTAAGTGAGCGCCAACGAAGGCGTCGGTAGGGCATACCTCCAGGCAGGCGGAGCAGGAGCCACAATGCTGGCTGTCAAAGGCTTCGTCCACCGGCAGCGGAGCGCTGGTAAAGATTTCACCCAGAAAGAAGAATGAACCGGCTTTGGGGTGAATCAGCATGTTGTTCTTGCCAATCCAGCCCAGCCCAGCCCGCTGGGCGAGCCCGCGTTCCAGAACCGGTGCGCTGTCTACGAAGGCTCGGTAGTCGTAGCCGCTGACCGCGGAATCAATCTTTGCCGCCAGGGTGGCCAGCCGTTTGCGCATCAGTTTGTGGTAATCCCGGCCCAGAGCGTAACGAGTCACGTAGGCGGTTTCGCGGTTAGTCAGTACCTGCTTCGGATTGTCCGGAGCGGGCAGGTAATCCATCCGTACTGAGATAACGCGGGTGGTACCGGGCACCAGTGAGTCGGGGGTGTAGCGTTTGTCGCCGTGGTCTGCCATATACGCCATGTCGCCATGGTAGCCGGCTTTCAGCCACTGTTGCAGGCGTTCGGCGTGGGGCCCGGTATCAGCGCAGGTGATACCGGCGTCGGCAAAGCCGAGCTCGCTGGCCCAGGCCCGGATCTGGTCGGGCAGGGCATGCAGTGCCTCATGTTCGGGCCGCTCGGAGCGGAGCTCTGGGTTTGACGTCATGGGAGAAGTCGGCTGTGTAACCTGCGAAGATTTAATTTGATTAAGTTATGACCTTTTTCCCTGTTTTGCTATTCTTTACAGGTATCTGGCCAGTTTTCTTAAACCGGTTTCTTTAGCTGGAGCTTTGGCGAATGCCAATACGCAATGCAAGCAGTCTACCAGAAGCGCTCTACTCCGCCGACTCGGTGCGAGCAATTGACCGCTACCTGATTGATCAGCAAGGCGTTGATGGCTTTGAGTTGATGCAGGCCGCTGCCCGGGCGGCCTTTCGCCAGTTGTTGCGTCACTGGCCTGTCCCCGGGTCGATTCTGGTGCTTTGCGGTGCTGGTAACAACGGCGGCGATGGCTACTTGGTGGCTGCGAATGCTCACAGGCATGGCATCGCCGCCCGGTGCATTGCGGTAGCACCGACGGGTAAGTTGGCCGGGGACGCACTTAACGCGCTGAACCGGGCCCGTGCGGAAGGTGTCAGTGTTGAAGATATCGGCGAACTGGGCGAAGACGGATTGGAAAAACATCTGTCGTCTGCAACCCTGGTGGTGGATGCGATGCTGGGTACAGGAGTGACGGGTTCGCCCCGGGAGCCCTTTGCAGGTGTGATTCGGCGGGTTAATGAATCGGGTTTGCCGGTATTGGCGGTGGATTTGCCGTCCGGCCTGAATGCCACAACAGGCTCTTCAGTGGGTGATGTGATTCAGGCCAAGGTAACGGTGACTTTCATTGGCGCCAAGGCTGGCTTGTACACGGGTGCCGGTGCCGGTGTTTGCGGTGAGGTAGTGTTTGAGGCTCTTGATACCGGCCACGATATCTCTGGCAGTGGCCAGCCGCCGCTTGCCCGCTTGCAGTCCTGGGCCCAGTGCAAGGAACAGCTGCCTGTCCGTCCGTTTGATGCCCACAAGGGGCGTTTTGGCCACGTGTTGGTGGTTGCCGGTGACCGGGGTTTTGGTGGCGCCGGTATCATGGCGGCCGAGGCGGCGTCCCGGGCCGGGGCCGGTTTGGTTACCCTGGCTACCCGCCCGGAACATGTTACGGCCGCGCTTGCCCGCTGCCCGTCGTTGATGGTGCACGGGTTGATCCATGGCTCAGAATTGCCGCCATTATTGGCCAGGGCCGATGTGGTGGTGTGTGGTCCTGGCACGGGTAAACTGGCCTGGGGGCAGCAGATGCTGCAACAGGTTGAACAAAGCGGGCTGCCGCGGGTGTTGGATGCCGACGCGCTCAATCTGATGGCCGGGCGAGTGCCCGTGGTGTCTGATAGCCATATACTGACGCCACACCCCGGCGAGGCGGCGCGGTTGTTGGGTTGTGATGTCGCTGACGTTGAGGCGGACCGGGTGTCTGCAGCCCGCCGGCTGCAAACCATGCTGGGCGGGGTGGTGTTGCTGAAAGGCGCGGGTACCGTTATCGCCAGTGGCTCGGCACTTCCGGTGATTGTTCCTGGTGGTAATCCGGGCCTGGCGACCGGGGGCATGGGCGATGTTTTATCCGGCATCGCCGGCGCGTTGCTGGCACAGCTGAAGGACCCCCAGCAGGCCACGACAATGGCTGCGGCTCTGCATCTGGCCGCGGCGGACCAGGCGGTGCAGACTTATGGCTATATGGGGCTGACGCCCACGGATGTAATCAGCGCCTTGCCAAAGGTGCTGTGGGAAGCAGAAAAGGTGAACAGCCGTGACGACCAGGAGGCGTTATGAGCATTTTCGGCAATGAACGCCGGTTGTTTCTGGAGAGTGAAGCGGAAACAGAGCGCTTGGGCGGTGAGCTTGCCGGGCTGGTGAAGGCATCCGATCAGGGCATTGTGGTGTTCCTGGATGGCGATCTGGGCATGGGGAAAACCACTCTGAGCCGCGGTGTAATGAGAGGGCTCGGGCATGTGGGAGCGGTTAAAAGTCCAACGTATACCCTTGTGGAGCCCTATGAAGACCTGGACCCGCCGGTATACCATTTCGACCTTTACCGTCTGGGCGATCCCGAGGAGCTTGAGTACATGGGAATCCGCGATTACTTTTCGGGCGGCAGTTTCTGTCTGATTGAATGGCCGGAGCGGGGAGAGGGTGTTCTGCCAGAGCCAGATCTTGAAATCCACCTGGAACGGCAGGGAGAAGGCCGGTCGGTAGTACTGCGTGCCCGATCGGAGTTCGGCGCCTCCCTGTTGAATCAAATAGAGCTGATAGGGCCTGATTCATGAGACTTTTTCTGTGTTTGATGGTGGCTCTGGCGGCTAACCTCGCTCAGGCTGCTACCCAGATTGAAGGCGTGCGGCTCTGGCCCGCGCCTGACCACACGCGCCTCGTCCTTGATACTGCCGGTAGTGTGGAGCACAACGTGTTTGCGCTATCCGGGCCCTCGAGGTTGGTAATCGACTTGAAAAATACCTCCCTGAAAGCGGATTTCAGCAAAGTGGACCTCAGTGGCAGTCCGATTGAGCGGATCCGCAGCGCACCGCGCAATGGCAGCGACCTCAGAGTGGTACTCGATCTGAAAAGCGACATCAAGCCCCGCAGTTTCGTGTTGGAGCCCAATCAGCAATACGGGCACCGGCTGGTGGTCGACCTGATTGACGAGAAGGGCAGCCGTCTCGAACGGGCTGCCAGCCCCACGGTGACTCAGGATTCAGCCGGCAAGCGGGATATCATCATCGTGATCGACCCCGGCCACGGCGGTGAAGACCCAGGTGCGATAGGCCCCAGAGGTACCCGGGAAAAAGATGTTGTGCTCAGAATGTCCAAAACCCTGGCGGATCTGATCAACAAGCAGCCGGGCTTTACCGCCAAACTTACCCGCACCGGGGACTATTACATCGGGTTGCGCAATCGCACGTTGCTGGCGCGCAAGTACAACGCGGATCTGTTCGTCTCGGTGCATGCAGATGCCTTCAGAACACCTCAACCCAGTGGCGCATCGGTATTTGCCCTGTCCCAGCGGGGAGCGACCAGTGAAACCGCGCGCTGGCTGGCCCAGAGCGAGAATCGCTCTGATCTGATTGGCGGTGCTGGTGGCGTGTCTTTGGACGGTCGCGACGATATGCTGGCGGGTGTTCTGCTGGATCTCTCCATGACCGCCAGCATCAATGCCAGTCTCGGGGTGGGGAGCTCTGTGCTGGGGCAGTTGGGCGGTGTTGCCAAGTTGCACAAGCCCGGTGTTGAGCAGGCGGCCTTCGCGGTTCTGAAGTCTCCGGATATACCGTCAATACTGGTGGAAGCCGGGTTTATCTCGAACCCGAAAGAAGAGCAGAACCTGGCCACCGAGTGGTATCGCAATCGACTGGCCAACGCCATCATGGACGGTATTCACGAGTATTTTCAGCGAACGCCTCCACCGGGCACGCTATTGGCCTGGCAGAAGGAAAATCAGAAAGGTGGCGGGCAGGTTAGCCGGTACCGTATCCAGCGGGGTGACACCTTGTCTGGTGTGGCCCGGCAGAACCAGACCACCGTCAGCGAGTTAATGCGCTTTAACGGGATGACCGATGATCGTGTTATGGTAGGGCAAACCATTCGCATCCCCTCATCCTGATCAAGAGGTAGTTCCCGGATATGCCCCACATTCAGTTGCTATCGCCCCGGCTCGCCAACCAGATTGCTGCGGGCGAGGTGGTGGAGCGGCCTGCATCCGTCGTCAAAGAGTTAGTGGAAAACGCGCTGGATGCAGGTGCAAGCCGGGTTGATATTGAAGTGGAGCAGGGTGGCGTCAAGCTGATCCGGGTGCGTGATGATGGCTCGGGTATTGACGAAGCCGACCTGCCGCTGGCCCTCAGCCGCCATGCCACCAGTAAAATCCTGACCCTCGATGACCTGGAAGCTGTCGGTACATTAGGCTTTCGTGGTGAAGCCCTGGCCAGTATCAGTTCCGTCTCGCGCCTGGCACTCACGTCCCGCACCGAAGCCCAGGAAGCCGCTGCCCGAGTGGAGGTGGAAGGCCGGGATATGGATGCCCGTCTTTCTCCGGCCGCGCACCCGGTGGGAACCACCGTGGAAGTCCGTGACCTGTTCTTCAACACGCCAGCCCGGCGCAAGTTCCTGCGAACGGAAAAAACCGAATTCAATCATGTGGAAGAGTGTATTCGCCGGCAGGCCCTGAGCCGATTTGATGCTGGCTTTACCCTGCGCCACAACCAGCGTGTGGTGCAGAGCCTGCGGCCAGCAGAGTCGGAGGTCGACAAGGAGCGACGTATTGGTTCGCTGTGCGGACAGCAGTTTATAGACAACGCCGTTATTATTGACGCGGAAGCGACCGGCCTGCGGCTCTGGGGCTGGGTGGCATTGCCCACCTTCTCGCGCAGCCAGGCGGACCTGCAGTACTTCTTCGTGAATGGCCGGGTCATTCGGGATAAGCTGGTCGCCCATGCGGTGCGACAGGCCTACCGGGATGTGCTTTACAACAACCGCCACCCCGCCTTTGTGCTCTATCTGGAAGTGGATCCCGCCACCGTCGATGTCAACGTGCACCCCACCAAGCACGAGGTCCGGTTCCGGGATGGTCGGTTGGTCCATGATTTTATCTTCCGCACCCTGCACCGGGCTCTGGCTGATGTTCGCCCGGATGATCATTTGCGCGGTGCGGTCGCTCAGTCTTTCGGGCGCGAGCCAGAGGCAGTTGTTGCCAACCCCGCCGGTCATCCAGCTGGGATGGGGGCATCGCTCCCCGATCGGGCGCCGCCCGTAGCTGGTGGTTATGCCAACGGAGGCGGCTTTGGTGTTGGGTCGGCTTCCCAGCCGCAGCAGGAATGGAAGGCCAGTGACCAGATGGCGTTCTATCAATCCCTGAATGAGGGCGGGGGGGTTGCTTCCCGGCCTGACCATGCCAGCCAGCCGGTTGCGGTCACGCCTCCACGAGACACCGATGAAGAGCCGCCCCTGGGTTATGCCATCGCCCAGCTACATGGCATCTACATCCTTGCCCAGAGCCGGGCTGGCCTGATCGTTGTTGATATGCATGCTGCCCATGAGCGCATCACCTATGAGCGTATGAAGCACGCCCTGGCCGAGCAAGATCTGAAAAGCCAGCCCCTGCTGGTGCCGTTGTCACTGGCGGTAAGCCAGAAAGAGGCGGCGCTGGCGGAAACTCACGGTGAGGAGTTGCAGCACCTGGGGTTGCAAATTGAACGAATCGGCCCGGAGACCCTGGCTGTGCGACAGATTCCTGCGCTGCTGCGGGGCGCCGACACCGAACAACTGGTCCGGGACGTGCTGGCGGATCTGATTGAGCATGGGCAGAGCGACCGGGTAGAAGCCGTCACTCACGAATTGCTGGGCACTATGGCCTGCCATGGTTCTGTTCGGGCAAACCGGCAACTCACCATTCCGGAAATGAACTCGCTGTTACGTGACATGGAAGCCACCGAGCGAAGCGGCCAATGCAATCACGGCCGCCCCACCTGGACTCTGGTCACGCTGTCAGAACTCGACAAACTGTTCCTGAGGGGGCGTTAGTCACTCCATGTCGGACACTGAGCGTCAACCGGGGCATGCGCTGCCGCCGGCTATCTTTCTGATGGGGCCGACGGCTTCCGGCAAAACCGATATGGCCATCGCCCTCTGTGACATGCTCCCATGTGACATCATCAGTGTCGATTCCGCGATGATTTACCGGGGTATGGATATTGGTACCGCAAAACCTGATGCCGAAGAACTGGCCAGAGCACCTCATCGCCTGATCGACATCTGTGATCCTGCCGACAGCTATTCCGCTGCGGATTTTCGTCGTGATGCGCTTGCCGAGATGGCAGATATCACCCGCCGCGGCCGCATCCCGTTGTTGGTTGGCGGAACCATGATGTATTTCAAGGCATTGTTGCACGGTATGTCCGACTTGCCCTCCGCTAACCCGGAGTTGCGGGCGCGCATCGAGCAGGAGGCGGCAGAGCACGGTTGGGAGCACCTGCACCGGGAACTGACAAGCCTTGATCCCGTTGCCGCCGGGCTAATCCACCCAAATAACCGCCAGCGGCTGATGCGGGCACTGGAAGTTATTCGCCTGACGGGCAGACCCATTTCTGAAATCTGGCAGGCGCAATCGGGAACTTCTGAACAGGAGGCGGTGTCAGGTATTGAGGATTACACGTATTTTACCCGTTGGCAGGCAGACGAAACCCCGAGCCTGCCGTATACTGTTTTCCAGTTTGCCTTGGCTCCAGCCGAGCGTTCTGAGCTTCATCGGCGTATAGGGCTTCGTTTTCAGGCTATGCTTAATGCAGGGTTTCTGGACGAAGTCCGTGCACTGATGAAGCGGGGTGATCTCAGTCCTGACATGCCTTCGATGCGTTGCGTTGGCTATCGGCAGGCGTGGGATTACCTGACGGGTAGCTGTGATTACCAGACTTTCGTCGACAAGGGCGTGGCCGCCACCCGACAACTGGCAAAGCGGCAGCTGACCTGGTTGCGAAAATGGCCGAATGTTCACTGGCTGAACGCCGGTGATCCGCAAGTGGTGGTTAATGCCTTGAAAAAAAGCGGCCTTGGCACCACATTTAAATCAGAAAAATGACGATCTGCACTTACTTATAAACAGGAGAACTCACATGTCAAAAGGGCATTCTTTACAAGACCCTTACCTCAATGCATTGCGCAAGGAACGCATTCCGGTTTCTATCTTTCTGGTCAACGGCATCAAGCTGCAGGGCCAGATCGAATCCTTTGACCAGTTTGTTATTCTGCTGAAGAACACCGTCAGCCAGATGGTCTACAAGCATGCGATTTCCACTGTGGTCCCTGCTCGCAATGTGCGCCTTCCGCCGCAGAACCCGGCAGGTGAAGGTGAGTCTGAAGACTGATCTTTCCGGAGTTTCCGGTTTCTACACCCGCGTTCCAGGACAGCCCGAGAGCTCGAATGGCCGCGGGTGTTTGTTTTTATGGAGTTTAACCTATCTTGTTTGAGCGTCCTGACGTTGGAGAACGGGCGGTTCTCGTTCACATAGAATTCACCGCCCACGATGATACCGAAGACCCCGGTGAGTTTCGGGAACTGGTGACCTCCGCCGGCGTTGAGCCGGTGATGATGGTGACAGGCTCCCGCAAGCAGCCCAACCCCCGGCTTTTTGTTGGCGAAGGCAAGCTTGACGAAATCCGCGATGCCGTTGCCGCCAGCGAGGCGGACGTGGTGCTTTTCAACCATGCCCTCAGGCCCAGTCAGGAGCGCAACATCGAGCGGGAGCTCAAGTGTCGGGTGCTGGACCGTACCGGCGTTATCCTGGACATTTTCGCCCAGCGTGCCCGTACCCACGAGGGCAAGCTCCAGGTGGAACTGGCTCAGCTGGAGCATATGTCAACGAGGCTGGTTCGAGGGTGGACCCACCTTGAGCGCCAGAAAGGCGGTATCGGTCTGCGGGGGCCCGGTGAAACCCAGCTTGAAACCGACCGTCGATTGCTGCGGGAACGCATCAAGTCTATTCACAAGCGGCTTGAGAAAGTCCGCAAACAGCGTGACCAGGGCCGCCGTGCCCGCAAACGGGCCGATATTCCGACCTTGTCCCTGGTGGGCTACACCAACGCTGGGAAATCCACATTATTCAACCGAATCACCACAGCCAGCGTATATGCTGCTGATCAGTTGTTTGCGACGTTGGACCCAACCTTGCGTCGTCTGGAACTTCCGGATATTGGTCCGGTCGTAGTGGCGGATACGGTCGGCTTCATCCGGCATTTGCCCCACAAGCTGGTAGAGGCTTTTCGCGCAACACTGGAAGAAACCACTCAGGCAACGTTACTGCTGCACGTGATTGATTGTCACGACGAGCGTCGCGATGACAACATGGAACAGGTGGAGAGCGTGCTGGCGGAGATCGGTGCGGACGAAATACCGGTCCTTCAGGTGTTCAACAAGATTGACCTGTTGGATGGATTTGAGCCCAGGATAGACCGGAACGAGGATGGTGTGCCCGTTCGGGCCTGGGTGTCTGCGGTGACCGGGCAGGGTCTTGAGCTTCTGTTCGATGCGCTGGTTGAACGGCTGGCGGAGGACGTTGTGCATCACTTTGTGTTGCTTGGGCCGGCCGATGGCAAGCTTCGCGCCCTTCTGCACGAGGCTGGGTCTGTGTTGAGTGAAGAACACCGGGAGACCGGTGATACAGTGCTGGAGGTGAGGTTGCAAAACCGGGACTGGATGCAGTTGCTGAGCCGGGCGGGCGTCAGGGAAGAAGCGCTCAGGCTGGAGATTCGATGAGTCCGAAAGCCGCAAGCTATTGCCGGGGCGTTGATAAATCCCTAGTATTTGCAGCCATTCGATAATACATGAACGGAGAGAACTATGGCCTGGAATGAACCGGGTGGAAACCGTAACGACAACGATCCCTGGGGAACCGGGGGTGGTCGTCGCGGCAATGATCAGGGGCCACCGGACCTGGATGAGGCGCTGAAAAAAGGCCTTGAAAAGCTGAACAGGATGCTGGGTGGCAAAGGTGGCAACTCAGGCAATTCCGGCGGTAGCAGCTCCGGTGGCAGTGCTGGCGGGTTTGGTGCCGTCATTGCGCTGGCCGCCATACTGGCGCTCGGCTACGTCATTTTTCAGTCGTTCTACACCGTAGACGAGCAGGAACGTGCCGTTGTGCTCCGTTTTGGTGAATACAGCACCACCGAGAACCCGGGTTTGCGGTTCAAGGTGCCGTTGATTGATCGGGTGTATAAGGTCGGGGTAACCAACGTCCGTACCGCCCAGTCCAGTGGCCAGATGCTGACCATGGATGAAAACCTGGTCACGGTCGATCTTCAGGTTCAGTACCGGGTAAATAACGCCCGTGACTACGTTCTCAACGTCAGGGATTCTAACGAGGCCCTGTCGTTTGCCACTGACAGCGCCCTGCGCCATGAAGTGGGCAGCTCCACCCTGGACGAAGTGCTGACAGAAGGCCGGGCTGAACTGGCTATTCGTGTAGAGCAGCGTTTGCAGAGCTTCCTGCGTGAATACGGCGCCGGCCTTGAAGTGGTCCGCGTCAACGTTGAAAGCACCCAACCGCCCTCAGCGGTCCAGGACGCTTTCCGTGAGGTTCAGCGCGCCCGTGAAGACGAGCAGCGTCTGAAGGAAGAAGCCGAAACCTACCGCAACCGGATCGTACCGGAGGCTCGTGGTCAGGCCCAGCGTCTGATTGAAGAAGCCAACGCCTATCTGGAAGAAGTGGTTGAGCGTGCCCGAGGTGAGAGCTCTCGTTTCACTCAGCTGCTGGAAGTGTATGAAATTGCGCCGGCGGTTACCCGCGAACGCATGTACATTCAGGCGGTGGAACAGGTGCTGGCGAACAGCAGCAAGATCTTCATCGATACCGAGAGCAGCGGCAACATGATGTACCTGCCTCTGGATCGTCTGATGCAAGGCACTGGTGGTTCATCAAGCGGCTCCCGCTCATCTGGCGGCAGCAACCAGGCCGATATCGGCATGCTGACGGACCAGGTGCTGCAAGAGCTGCGCTCGCGTCAGGACACCAACATTCGGAGGAGCAGATAAGTTATGGGACCCAAAGCTGTTGTGGGCCTTGCAGGCGCTCTGATTGTTGTCCTGCTTGTGCTGTCAAGTGTATACATCATCCCGGAAACCCACCGGGGCGTTAAACTGCGGTTCGGTGAATTGGTCCAGACCGACATTCCGGCTGGCCTGCACTTCAAGGTGCCGGTGATTGACCAGATCCGCGAGTTCGATATCCGGGTATTGACCATGGACCTGCCGTCTCGCCAGTACCTGACGGTGGAAAAGAAGCCTTTGGACGTAAACTCCTACGTGGCGTGGCGCATCCGTAACGTGGATCAGTTCTACCGCTCCACGGGCGGGGATGAATTCAGGGCTCGGTCTCTGATTCTGTCTCGGGTCGATAATGGCCTGCGGGATGAGTTCGGTGTTCGCACCATGCACGAAGTGGTATCCGGCCAGCGGGATCAGCTTATGAACACGCTTCGTGACCGGGTGAATTCCAACGTGGTTGGAGAGTTCGGTATCGAAGTCCTGGATATCCGGGTAAAAGCGATTGAGCTGCCGGGGCAGGTCAGTGAGAACGTCTTCCGCCGGATGGCTGCTGAGCGCCAGAAGCTGGCCCAGGAATTCCGTTCCCGGGGCCAGGAGCTGGCCGAGGGTATCCGGGCTGATGCAGATCGCCAGCAGACGGTTATTCTGGCCACAGCGTTTGCTGAAGCCGAGCAGACCCGCGGTGCCGGTGATCGTGAAGCTGCGCAGATCTACGCAGATGCTTACGGTTCCAACGAGGAATTCTACAGCTTCTATCGCAGCCTGCAGGCCTATCGCAATACCTTCTCGGGCAAGGATGACATCATGGTGATCGATTCCGACAGCGCATTCATGCGCTTCCTGAAGGACCCGATGGGCGCCAACTGATCGGCTCTGAAGATCAAAAAACCGGAATACCTCGGTATTCCGGTTTTTTTGTGTCTGCCAACGGTGTAGAATTTCGCCGGTTTTGCTTTGGGTTTTCAGCCCCTGGCATCCTAAATCCTGAGTCATTCCCCCGGAGTGTTTTGCCGGCGCGGGAAAAACGGACAACAGAATCTCATGACTGTATCTGATCGCTGGTTACTGCCTGACGGGGTGGAAGACATTTTGCCGCCGCTGGCCGGACAGATCGAATCCCTGCGACGGGATGTAATGGATACCTGCCAGCGCTGGGGTTACCAGCTGGTTATCCCGCCGCTCATTGAATACCTTGAATCCCTCTTTACCGGTACGGGCCACGACCTGGAGCTTCAAACCTTCAAGCTCACCGACCAGTTGACCGGTCGCATGATGGGCGTGCGCGCCGACATGACGCCACAGGCGGCGCGCATCGATGCCCATACCCTGGGGCACGAAGGCATCACCCGGCTTTGTTATGCCGGCCATGTCTTGCACACCCGTCCGCGCCATATGCTGACCGGCCGAACGCCGATCCAGGCCGGTTGCGAATTGTTTGGCAGTGCCTCGGAAGCCGCCGATCTTGAAGTGATCAGTCTGATGCTGGAAGCGCTCCGGGTTGCGGGCCTGCGCCGTGTGCATATGGATCTGGCCCATGTATCGATTTACGAGAGCCTGATCACCGAGGCAGGCTTTGATCGGGACACCGAAGCGGCCGTCTTCGATGCCATGGCACGCAAATCGGTGCCTGAGCTGGATGCGCTCCTGGGCGATTGCCCTGCCGGTTCGGGCGGTGCACGCCTGCGTGAGCTTGCCCGGGTCAGCGGGGGCGTGGAAGCACTTGACGAGGCTCGCTCGATTCTCAGCGGCGCCTCGACCGCCCTGGATGCGGCCCTGGATCAGTTGGGGCGGGTGGCAGAGATGCTGGCCAGGGATTATCCAGAGGTCAGTCTTGGCTTCGATTTCTGCGAACTGCGTGGCTACAACTACCACACCGGGCTGGTGTTCGCGACCTATGTGCCCGGCCATGGTGATGCGGTGGGCAAAGGCGGCCGTTACGATGCCATCGGCAGTGATTTTGGCCGGGCTCGCCCTGCCACAGGATTCAGTCTCGATATCCGGGCCCTGGTGTCGCTGGGGGAACGTCCGTCCAAAAGGTCTGGTGCCATCTGGGCGCCTGCGGAGGCGGATTCAGCCCTTGAAGGTGTGATCTCCGGCCTGAGAATGACCGAAACCGTGGTACGGGCCCTGCCCGATGACACTGACACCAATCCGGCCGAGCGTGGCTGCGATCGTCAGCTGGTCAAAAAGGATGGTAAGTGGGTTGTTGAGGCACTGGCCTGAGTCGCCGGGTGTCGGTTTCACTGGATTAATGTGCAGGACTTGAGCCTTCGGCTCGTCTGAATTGAGAGAGAATCATGGGTAAAAACGTTGTTGTGCTGGGCACCCAATGGGGTGATGAAGGCAAGGGCAAGATTGTTGACCTGCTGACCGACAAAGTAGCTGCGGTGGTGCGCTTTCAGGGTGGCCATAATGCCGGACACACACTGGTGATCGAGGGCAAGAAAACAGCGCTGCATCTGATCCCTTCCGGTATTCTCAGGAAGAATGTCCAGTGCCTGATCGGCAATGGCGTGGTGTTGTCACCGGAGGCCCTGCTGAAAGAAGTCCGTGAACTGGAAGCCAACGGTGTGGCCGTGCGCGATCGCCTTAAGATCAGCCTGGCCTGCCCGATCATCCTGCGTACCCACGTGCGTATTGATCAGGCCCGCGAGCGCGCCAAGGGTAACGAAAAGATTGGCACCACTGGCCGTGGTATTGGCCCTGCATACGAAGACAAGGTATCACGCCGTGGCGTGCGTCTGGGTGATCTGTGCAATCTGGCAGACTTTGAAGTGAAGCTGCGGGAAATCATGTCTTACCACAACTTCGTGCTGACCGAGTATTTCAAGGAAGAGGCGGAAGACATCGATGCGGCCCTGGCCGAATTGAAGCAGATGGGTGAGGAAATCCTGCCCATGTCTGCAGATGTCACCGATATTCTGCACGACTACCGCAAGCGCGGCGAAAACATCCTGTTCGAAGGTGCTCAGGGCTCTCTGCTGGATATCGATCTGGGTACCTACCCGTACGTTACCTCGTCCAACACCACCGCTGGCGGCACCGCCACAGGCTCCGGTTTTGGCCCGATGTTCCTGGACTACGTGCTGGGCATTACCAAGGCATACACCACTCGTGTTGGCTCAGGTCCTTTCCCGACCGAGCTGTTTGACGACATGGGCCAGCACCTGGCGGTAAAAGGTAACGAAGTTGGCACCACCACCGGCCGCTCACGCCGTTGTGGCTGGTTTGATGCGGTGGCCCTGCGCCACGCCATCCAGATCAACAGCGTGTCTGGCATTTGCCTGACCAAACTGGACGTGCTGGACGGCCTGGAAACGGTGAAGGTGTGCGTTGGCTACAAGACACCGAATGGTGAGATTACCCGTCCGCCCATTGGTTGCGATAGCTACAAGGATATTGAACCGGTGTATGAGGAGCTGCCGGGCTGGAGCGAGAGCACGGTAGGCCTGACCACCGTTGACCAGCTGCCAGAGAATGCCAAGGCCTACATCCGCTTCCTGGAGGAGCAGATTGAAGCGCCGATCGATATTATCTCCACGGGCCCTGACCGGGTGGAGACCATTACTCTGCGCCATCCGTTCGGAGAGTAAGCTCGAAGAACAAAAAAACCGCCTTTGGCTGTCACGCCTCAGGCGGTTTTTTTATGTTCGGGTATTACGTCAGGGCTTCTCGGCGATGATGGTTGCGCGCTTGGGTCCCGGATAGCCTTCGATGGTTTTGCTCGAATCGTTCGGGTCGAGAAAATCGGCCAGAGAGTTGAAACGCATCCAGTCCGTCTGCCGTTGTTCCTCGGTGGTGGTGTCGCTGACATCCACCACCCGCGCATTGCGAAACCCGGTCCTGTCCAGCCAGCGTAAGAGGGTGGGGCAACTGGGCAGGAACCAGACATTGCGCATCTGGCCGTAGCGGTCTTCCGGCATCAGGCTGAAGCCTTCCGGACCGTCAACCACCAGGGTTTCCAGTACCAATTCGCCGCCTGGGCGGAGGGTGCCCTTGAGTTCCAGAAGGTGGTCCAGGGGCGAGCGACGGTGGTACAGAACACCCATCGAAAAGGTGGTGTCGAACATCTGCAGGTTGTCCGGTAAGTCCTCCATTCGCACCGGTAGCAGGTCTACCGGAACCTCACCCAGATAACCCTTGACCGCCAGAAACTGGAACATGAACAGCAGACCGGGGTCGATGCCGACAACGCGGCCGGCGCCAGCCCCGGCCATGCGCCAGCAGTGGTAACCGGAGCCACAGCCAACATCGAGGATGGTTCTGTCTTTGAGGTCTGACAGATGAGGGGCAACCCGATCCCATTTCCAGTCTGAGCGCCATTCGGTATCTATATGGGTGCCGAAGAAGTCAAACGGTCCTTTCCGCCAGGGCATCAGGCCCCGCAGGCCCTGTTCCAGACTTTCACTTTGTGCTTGGTTCAGTGGGTCGGGCGCCGACAGGGTAATGGCGGGACGGTTCAGGTCAGCGGCAACGCCGGGCACCTCGGGTAACAGATCCAGTGCGCTTTGCCAGCGGGGCAGGTCGCCGTGGGGATTGTTTTCAAAGCGGGCAACCAGTTGGCGGGTAAGCCGCTCTGCCCAGGGCTCATGCCCGGTTTGTTGCAGGAAGTCGATGAACGGGAGAAAGTGCGCTCGCCAGTCGAAAAGTGCCATGGGGTCGGTTATGTCCTGGGATCAACGGTTCTTGAGGGCCAGTATGGAAACAAAGTTGAAGCACTGGTACCAGACCAGTACCTGATCAAAGCCAGCCTGTATCAGCCGGTCACGGTGGGCGGCCAGGGTTTCCGGAATCAATACCTTTTCGATGGCTGCCCGCTTCTGGCTTATTTCCAGGTCGGAGTAGCCGTTGGCGCGCTTGAACTCGTGGTGCAGTCGCGTCTGGATATCCTGCTCGGTTTCCGATTCAAAGCGGATTTTTTCAGACAGGATCAGTACGCCGCCTGGCAGGGTTGCCTTGGCAATCCGGGTAAGCAGGGCCAGCCGCTGCTCCGGTGGTACGAACTGCAGGGTAAAGTTCAATGTGGTTACCGAGGCTCGGCTCAGTTCTGTTTCGAGAATGTCCTCGCAGCGCAGGGTAACCGGCAGTTCGTGGTCATCCAGTGCGATGTAGTGCTCGCAACGCTCGATCATGGCGCTGGAGTTGTCGACACCCACCAGATTGCAGTCGCGGTGAGGAATGCCGTGGCGCATGGCCAGGGTGGAAGCGCCCAGCGAGCAACCCAGATCATAGCAATGGGAGCCTGGTTGTACGTACTGCTCGGTGATCACCTCAATCATCGGGATGATGGTGGTGTAGCCGGGCACCGACCGGCGAATCATGTCGGGAAAGACCCTGGCCACCGAAGCATCGAACCGGAAATCCTCGGGGTTGCGTTCGGTGGCAAACAAACGGTCGGTCAGCTGCTCTGGTCCCCAGGATTTGCCCTTACTCATCGCCGTCCTCTTCAGAACCTGTAGCTGGGGCCAGGTCCGTGGGAGAGGGCCGCTGGCAGCGTACACCCCGGTTCTTGTAATCTACCAGGATGCCCCGAAAGGATGGATCGACATCGGCGGCGATGGCCAGGTAGCCATTCTCGCACACAGCGTGCAGCTCTGAGGACTTTCTGGACATCCGGAAGCTGTCGCCGGGCTGGATATGAATAGCCTTGAAGTCGCCGACCGGCACATGGTCCTTGTGTTCGGTATGGTCAATGCGGCCGGTGGCCTCTAACACCAGGACGGTGCCGATGATGGCGGCTATGCCGGTCACAATAAGGCTGCGGACGGTATAACGGGCTTCGTCGTTATCGCTCATGGGTACCTCGTTGAATGATGATCAGAATTGCCCGGGCAGGCTGATGGCCGGTTCCTGAAGTGCGGAAAGTTGTTCGCGAAGGGCCAGGATCTGGTCTGACCAGAATCTGGGTTGGGCAAACCAGGGGAAGAACCGTGGAAAGGCCGGATCTTCCCAGCGCCGGGCAAGCCAGGCGCAATGGGCGATTTGCCGATAACACCGCAGGGGCTCAATCAGATGTCGTTCCCGGCGGTTGAAGTCCCGGAACATCTCATAGCCTTCAATCAACTCGCCGAGCTGCGCCCCGCGTTCGGAGGCTTCGCCGTTAAGCAGCAGCCACATGTCCTGCACGGCCGGCCCTGTGCGACAGTCATCCAGGTCTACAAACAGCATGGATTCGTCCCGGCACAGAATGTTGCCGGCATGGCAGTCGCCGTGAATTCGCAGGGTATCAACGGTTCCCGCGTCTGCCATTCGTTGGCGGCAGCCGGCAATCAGATCCGGGATCAGGCTGTCCCAGGCCGGGCGCAGGTCGTCCGGCACCCAGCCTCCGTTGACCAGCAGCGCATTGTGCTCTTCCAACCCCTGGATCAGGTCAAACCCCGGCCGGTGGTTGAAGGATTTCAGCGCCCCAAGGTTATGGATCTGCCCCAGCCATTGGCCCAGTCGGTACAGGGTGTCTGTGACGCTGGTGTCGGGTGCCTGCCCGCCGCGCTGGGGGAAAACCGCAAACAGAAATGCCTGATGCTGGCCCAGGGTATCGCCCCCGGGCATGACCAACGGCGCGACCACCGGAATGTCGGCTTGTTGCAAGTCCAGCGAGAATTCATGCTCCTCCCGGATCGCGGCTTCGCTCCAGCGACCCGGGCGATAGAACTTGGCAATCACCGGCGGGCCATCGTCGAGCCCTATCTGGTAAACCCGGTTCTCGTAACTGTTCAGGGCGAACAGCCGGCCGCTGACGGCAAAGCCTGCTTCCTCGAGCGCGTCCAGGATCACTTCCGGGGTGAGTTGATCGTAGGGATGTGTGGACGTTGTCAGTTCCGGAGGCTCATGTTGCATAAAATTCAGAAGGCCGTGTTGTATCGGGATTTCATGGATTGCAGATGATACCAGTTTTCGTCCAGTTCCCAGCGAACACGATTGACGCCCGAGGTTGCCAGAATAATATCGCCGGCCCGGGCCTGGACCTGCGCCAACTCACGCTCCGCCCTTTGCCAGTCCCGGTGGGTGTCCGCCAGATGACGCATGCTCGGGAACACCGCAGACAATGCCTGCTGAGTCGAGACCGAGTGGGAGCGCAGCGAGCTGATCACCGCCGTATCCCCTTCCACCCGGAGCACCCTGTGCTGGTATGGGTAACTGGCCACGGTTTTATCGGCCATCAATTGATCGTTCAGGCTGATAACCTCAAACCCTCGCCAGCCAATCCAGCTAACGAACAGCGCGGCAACCACCATAACCGTAATGAACTGCTTCCTGTCTGACATAATCCCTGCTCCGTGCGTCCTGGTACCCGTAGGATGAAGTATAACGGTTCTGGGGTTGGAGGTAATGCAGTCAGCGGTTATCTGCGGTAATTTCCTCGTTTGATATCGATAAATGGTCAGAAATCGTGAGCGAAGAGCGTTTTAGCATACAGACGGTGGTCATTGGCGCCGGCGTGGTTGGCCTTGCTATTGGCCGGCAACTGGCTCTGACCGGCCGGGAGGTCCTGGTGCTGGAGGCGGCCTCCCGCTTCGGCGAGGGCATCTCATCCCGCAACAGCGAGGTTATCCACGCTGGAATCTATTATCCCCACGGGTCCCTGAAAGCCCATTGTTGCGTTCGGGGCCGTGAACTGTTGTATGACTACTGTGACAGCCGCAAGGTAGGCCATCGCAAATGCGGCAAGTGGATCATCGCAACCAACCTTGCCCAGACGGACCGCCTTTCCGGCATCCAGGCACAGGCGGCGGGCAATGGCGTCGAATTGCAGCTTCGCGATGGCCGGGACATAACCCGACAACTCTCTGCCATCAACGCCCGGGCCGGTCTGTGGTCTCCGGAAACCGGGATTATCGACAGCCATGGCCTGATGTTATCGCTGTTGGGGGAGCTGGAGGATGCTGGCGGACAACTGGTGTTGAACAGCCCGGTGCTGGCCGCAGAATCCGACGGCGGGAAGCATACCCTGACCCTGGGTGGCGGCCAGCGTGTAAAACTTGAGGCTTCTGAGGTAATCAACGCCGCCGGTTTGGGCGCCCCCAAGCTTGCCCGACAATGGCTGGGCCTGCCCGATGCCGCCAGGCCGAAACAGTGGCTGGCCCGGGGTGTTTATTTCAGCTATGCCGGCAAACACCCCTTCAATACCCTGATTTACCCCTTGCCCGAGCCCGGCGGCCTGGGCGTCCACCTCACCCTGGATCTTGCCAACCAGGCCCGCTTTGGCCCCGACGTGGAGTGGATTCCCGAGGAAGACTACACGGTGAATCCTGACCGGGTGCACGCCTTTGCCGACGGCATCCGGCAATGGTGGCCAGGCCTGGATGCAGACCGACTTCAACCCGCCTATGCCGGTATTCGCCCGAAGCTTACTGGACCCGATGGCGATTTCTTCGATTTCCGCATAGACGGCCCGGCACAACACGGACTGCCCGGCCTGGTTAATCTGTTTGGAATTGAATCACCGGGACTGACATCATGCTTGGCAATAGCCGAAGAGGTGAAACTGCTATTAGACGAGAAAAGTAGGATGTAGGGGAGAACTGCCTTTGGTGGTCGGGGAAACCAACGCAGCCGGTAGTGCAGCGATGAGGTCGCCCTTTCCGGGACTATAAAGGGCCATGGATGGCCCGTCCTAAGCGAGCAGGATGCCTTGAGCGTGTCCCGGAAAGGGCGACCTCATCGCTGCTGACACCAGACAAAGGTCCCCGACCAGTTTCCCGGACCTCCTAGCCAGGAGTCCGAGCCAAAGCCCAAACCTGAATGTCGCCAGCCCCCGCTTCCTTCAACGCAGAGGCAAGAACCCTGACCGTAGCCCCCGTGGTAACCACATCATCAACAATCGCCACCCGCTCCGGCACCACTCCGCGCACCTCAAACACATCCCGCAGATTCTGCAGTCGCGCAGCCCTGTTCAGACTCCGCTGAGCCTTCACCCTTCGCGACCGGCGCACCACCCCGGCCGCGACCGGAATGTCCAGCCGGGCGCCAACAAACTCGGCAATGTCCTGGGCCTGATTAAAGCCCCGTTGCCAGCGTCTGAGCCAGTGCATCGGGGCGGGAATCAGAACATCCGGTTTCTGCTCCGGCTCAAGGTGCTGTTCCAGAAAGCTGGCGAAACCGATTAACAGCGGGCGCGCAAACTTGCGGTGGCCCTGATACTTGTAGCGGCCAATCATGCCATCCACCGGGTACTGGTAGCGCCAGGGAATCAGCGATCGGGAAAAGGGCGGGGGCAGTGTCTGGCATTCGCCGCACCGCATACCCGGTGTGGCAAAGGCCAGGGGCAGGGCGCAACTGTGGCAGTGCCAGCGGTTGACCGGCAGGTCTTCCCGGCAGCCAGTGCATAGCCCATGGTGTGCATGGGGCGACAGGCAACTGACACAGCGGCCACCACTCTGCACGCTGTTAACCTTTCGTTTAATGAAGGTTGACAGCGGTTTCAGTCCGTTTATCATCTCGGTTTATCCGTAAACCAAAAACCTTGCGAAGGTTAACAGGACTTTGCCATGACCGCCACAGCACTGCGTCACGACTGGACACTTCAGGAAGCCCGGGATCTTTTCAATCTGCCGTTCAACGATTTGCTATTCCGGGCCCAGACCGTGCACCGTGAGCACTTTGACCCAAACGAAGTGCAGGTCAGCACCCTGTTGAGCATCAAGACAGGCGCCTGCCCGGAAGACTGCAAGTATTGCCCCCAGAGTGGCCATTACAACACCGGGCTGGAGAAGGAAAAGCTGCTGGAGATTGAGAAGGTTGTCGCGGAAGCGCGGGCGGCGAAGCAGAAAGGGGCTTCCCGGTTCTGTATGGGGGCGGCCTGGCGCAGTCCGTCCAAAAAAGACATGCCTTATGTCCTCGATATGGTAAAGCAGGTCAAATCCCTGGGCATGGAAACCTGCATGACCCTGGGCATGCTGAAGGAAGAAGAAGCACGCGAGCTGGCCGACGCCGGGTTGGATTACTATAACCACAACCTGGATACGTCGGAGAAGTATTACAACCACATCATCACAACCCGCACCTATCAGGACCGCCTGGATACCCTGGATAACGTCCGCAAGGCCGGCATGAAGGTCTGCTGTGGCGGCATCATGGGGATGGGTGAAGACGAGGATGACCGGGTTGGTTTGCTGGTTCAGCTGGCGAATCTGCCGCAGCATCCGGAGAGTGTGCCGGTGAATATGCTGGTGAAAGTAAAGGGCACGCCGCTGGAAAATGTCGAAGACCTGGAGCCGTTTGATTTTATCCGGATGATTGCGGTGGCGCGGATTATGATGCCGGCGTCCCACGTTCGTTTGTCTGCGGGTCGCGAGCAGATGAATGAGCAGATGCAGTCGTTGTGTTTTATGGCGGGTGCCAATTCCATTTTCTATGGCGAGAAGTTGCTGACCACGTCCAATCCTGAGGCGGATGCGGATATGCAGTTGTTCGGCAAGCTGGGGATTCGGCCGGAGCAGCGGGAGCAGTGTGCTACCGAGGAGCAGGAGACTGAGGCGTTGGCCGAGGCGGTGGAGTATGAGGCTACTCGGCATATGTTTTATGACGCTACTCGGGAGTCTGCCTGAGGTTTCTGGTTTTGGGCGTTCTGTGCGGTGCGGGTGAAGGTCGGGCAAGGCTTTCCGAAACACGCTCAAGACGTCCATGTGCGCTTAGGACGGGCCATCCCTGGCCCTTTATAGTTCCGGAAAGCCTTACCCGACCTTCACGCCAAACGCCGTTCGTGGATTCCGTACAACAGCAGCTGATTTAGGTACTTTTTCTATGCGTGATTTCGCCCTGGAGATTGAACAGCGTAAACGGGACGGTTTGTACCGGTCCCGTCGCCTGGTTTCCGGGCCGCAGAAGCCGGAGCTGGTGGCGGACGGGGCGGAGCTGTTGTCGTTCTGTAGCAACGATTATCTTGGGCTGGCTAATCACTCTGGCAATGTTGCCGCGCTGCGGGACGCGTTGTCAGAGACCGGGTTGGGGGGTGCGGCTTCGCACCTGGTGTGTGGTCACCATGATGCCCATCATCAGCTGGAGCAGCGGCTGGCGGCGTTTACCCGGCGCAGTTCGGCGTTGTTTTTCTCCACCGGGTATATGGCGAACATGGGTGTGATTTCTGCACTCGCAGGGCGTGGGGATACGATTTTTTCGGATCGTTTGAATCATGCGTCGATTATTGATGGCTGCATCCTCAGCCGGGCTCGGGTTCGGCGTTATGGGCACGGGGATGTCGCAGCCTTGGAGCGGATGCTGGCGGAGACGTCGGGGCACAAGCTGGTGGTGACCGATGGTGTGTTCAGTATGGACGGTGATATCGCGCCGCTGAAGGAACTTGCCCGGGTGTGTAAGGCCCACGATGCCCTGCTGGTGGTGGATGATGCCCATGGTATCGGCGTGCTTGGTCCCCAGGGGCGGGGCAGTGTGCTGGAGGCCGGGTTGTCGGAGGATGAGGTGCCGGTTTTGATTGGTACTCTTGGCAAGGCGGTGGGCACCAGTGGTGCGTTTGTGGCCGGGCCGGAGGTACTGATGGATTATCTGGTACAGAAGGCTCGAACGTATATTTACACGACTGCCATGCCGCCGGCGGTGGCGCTGGCAAGCTGTGCCAGTATTGATCTGATCGAACAGGATGATGCGCGCCGCTCCCATTTGCAGGCACTGATTGCCCGGTTCCGTTCCGGGGCGCAGCAGCTGGGCTATCAGCTGATGCCATCGCTCACGCCCATCCAGCCCATTATGGTGGGGGATAACCATGCAGCTTTGGCATTGAGCCGGGCGCTGGAGGAGCAGGGCATACTGGTCACTGCCATTCGCCCGCCCACGGTTCCGGAGGGCGAAGCCCGGTTGCGGGTAACCCTGAGCGCCGCGCATTCTGAAGAACAGCTTGATCGGTTGTTGCAAGCGTTGGCTCAGTGCCATTCCCTGTTACCGGAGCAGGCCGCTCAGGAGTCTGTTGCGGTATGAGCGCCTACAGCGATCTGACGGCAATAACCCGTGCCGAAGGTGGAACCGGCAGTAAAGCCTGTATTGCCCGGGGGTTCGGCGGCGCCAGTCAGACCTACGACAGTGCCTCTCGCCTGCAAAAAGCCATGGGCGACACCATGCTCGCCCACCTACCGGAGAACCTGAAGCCGCCAACTATCCTGGATCTCGGCTGTGGTACCGGCTGGTTCACCCGCAAACTGGCGAGCCAATACCCGAACGCTGCCATCACCGGCGCAGACCTGGCTCCCGGCATGCTGGAACAGGCCAAAGCCAGCAGCTCCGAGACCATCCGCTGGCTCAACGCAGACGCCGAACAGCTCCCGGTGCCAGACAACAGCACCGACCTGATCTACAGCAACCTGATGATCCAGTGGAGCACCCGACCGGAAGCCGTCCTGGCAGAATGCCAAAGAATCCTCAAGCCCGGCGGCATCCTCGCCATCTCCACCTTGCTGGAAGGCACCCTCGAAGAACTCAAGCAAGCCTGGGCCTACGCCGACCCCGGCCAGCCCCACGTAAACCGTTTTACCCGCTATGCGGACTGGAAGCGATTAACCGGCCAGCAGCTCCCTGGTTCCACCTTGGACACGGCAACCCTGGCTTTGCCCTATGACTCCCCCATGGCCCTGAACCGGGAACTCAAACACCTCGGCGCCGTGTTCAAAGGCGAAGAGCGCCGCAGAACCATCACCGCCCCGGGTCGATTCAAATCGATGTGCACGGCCTATCCAAAACAGAGCAACGGCGAAATTATCGCCAGTTATCACGCTGGCTGGCTGTACTGGTCAAAGCCGAGGAATTACGATTTTCAGTGATCGAATAAGGACGGCAATCTTGAAAGTTTGCGGTGAGGGTGTGGTGCGTCTTTCCGGGACTATAGAGGGCCAGGGATGGCCCGATCTAAGCGCACATGGAAGTCTTGAGCGTGTCCCGGAAAGACGCACCACACACTCACCTGGCACCCCAAAAAAAGATGCAGCAGGAACCCCAGAAAATGGCAAAGAAAACCTATTTCGTAACAGGCACCGACACCGGCGTGGGCAAAACCATCGCTGCTGCTGCCATTCTGGAGGCTGCCCGACAGCTGGGTAAACGCACGCTGGCGATGAAGCCCATAGCATCAGGGTGCGAGCAGACCCCGGATGGACTGCGTAATGAAGACGCCCTGATGCTGCAGGCCGCCATTACCGAAGAGCTTCCCTACGATGCCCTCAACCCCATCGCACTGGAGCCGGCCATTGCCCCCCACGTTGCGGCGCAACAGGCGGGCAAGAACATCACGGCCCAGCGCCTTGTGGGCTTTTGCCGTGGCCTGCAGATTCGACCCGCCGACCTGATGCTGATTGAGGGTGCTGGTGGTTGGCGGGTTCCCCTCAATGATCGGGAAACCTACGCAGCGGTGCCGCGGGAGCTGGGGCTGGATGTGGTACTGGTTGTGCCCCTGAAACTAGGCTGTATCAACCACGCCATGCTCACCGCGGAGGCCATCAGGGCCGATGGTCTGTTCGTGGCAGGCTGGGTAGCCAATCATCCCGAAGAGAATGTCATGAGTTGTGAGCAGGACACCCTTAACTATCTGACAACGCACCTCGGGGCACCATGCCTGGGTGTTTTGCCGTGGTTGGATGGCACTCCGGCTGACCAGTTGCCGAAAGTCCTGGCAAGATTCCTGAATATTCGCCCGTTGATTGAAATTTGACCAAATCTGTGAGTAAATAAGTCAATCTGTTGTCATAGGTGGCCTGGACATGATCAACAACACCCTTTCTCTTGGTATTCAAGGTATCCAGGATGGCATGGCGGGCATGGAAAATGCGGCCCGGAAGATTGCCCGTGGTGGTGTTGACGGCCCTCAGGGGTCTGCTGAGGGTGCAGGCAATCTGGCTGAGCCACTGATTGAAATGACGCTCTACGAGCGCAGTGTTGAGGCGTCCGCACAGGTTGTGAAGACGGCCGACGAAACTCTGGGAACACTCCTGGATATCCGCGCCTGATCCCGGCCGTTGAGCCATGAATATTCTCTCTTCCATTCCTCCTGTCTACCCGACGGTTGCCCCAGCAGCCAACAGTATTCCGTCGAGTGGGTCGCCCCCTGTCACGCCAGGTGAAGGCTTTGCGACCGACGCTGATGATTCTTCGCGGGGCGTGGAGCAATCGCCAGAGGTCCGAACTGCCAATCGGTCCACCGATCAGGAATCGGGTGCCCGGGCCAATCCACAGGGCCTGACAGACGCTGAGCTCAAGGAGTTAAGCGAACTCAAGGCCAGGGACCGGGAGGTGCGGGCCCATGAGGCGGCGCACCAGGCGGTCGGCGGTCAGTACGCCGGAGCCATGTCGTTTACCTATCAGCGGGGGCCCGATGGTGCCCAGTACGCCGTGGGCGGTGAAGTCCCCATCGATGTCTCCCCGGTCGCGGGCGATCCGCAGGCAACTATCGAGAAAATGCGTGTCGTGCGAGCGGCCGCCATGGCGCCGGCACAACCCTCAGCGCAGGATCGTGCGGTAGCGGCCCAGGCCATGCAGACCATGTTGCAGGCGCAGTCTGAACTGGCGGCCGGTGAAGGCGAGCGTGAGCCAACGCCTGGTTCCGAATCGGCACGGGACGAGACAGCCCAAGGCCAGTCCGGTTTTGCCCGCCAGGCCGACGAAACCTACCGCAGCGTTTCTGCCATGCAGGGTGCCGAGGGCGTGTTCGGCAAGCCAACGTCTCTATTTGCCTGAATGACCTGACTGTTCCTTCTCTCAATCCGCCAGTTCCGGCGGTTTCCTATCGTTGTTGTGGCGGTGTTTTCCGTATTGGTGAACACACACTGCAACACAATTTTTAGCCCAGGCTATTGACAATTCTGTGTCGCAAAACGTATGTTTCAAACAAGTGTTTAATTAAGGCTGTGATGCGATGTGTCACAGTGTCTGAGCAAACCCAAGGCCAAAGGCTGTTATCTGTTTCAGCCGAGTCCGAAAACCGAGGTGGATTCCATGCCTGAGTACAAAGCGCCCCTGCGTGATATCAAATTCGTAATGAACGAGCTGCTGAACAGCGAGCAGCACTACGCCAATCTGGAAGGTGCCGAAGATGCAACTCCGGATATGGTCGATGCCATCATCCAGGAAGGTGCAAAGTTCTGTGAGCAGGTATTGTCTCCGCTGAACCAGGTGGGTGACCAGGAAGGCTGTACCTGGAGCGAAGACGGTGTAAAAACACCGACTGGCTTCAAAGAGGCTTACCAGCAGTACGTTGAAGGTGGCTGGCCGTCCATGACTGCCGACCCCAACTACGGCGGCCAGGGCCTGCCGCATTCCATCGGCCTGGTTATCAGTGAAATGGTTGGTACCTCCAACTGGTCCTGGGGTATGTACCCGGGCCTGAGCCACGGTGCTACCAACACCATCGAGGCCCATGGCAGCGAAGAGCAGAAGCAGACCTACCTGACCAAGCTGATCAGCGGTGAGTGGACCGGTACCATGTGTCTGACCGAGCCGCATTGTGGTTCAGACCTGGGCACCCTGCGTACCAAGGCCGAGCCTAACGCTGACGGTAGCTACAGCATCACCGGTACCAAGATCTTCATCTCTGCCGGCGAGCACGACATGGCCGAGAACATCGTTCACATCGTACTGGCCCGTCTGCCTGGCGCGCCGGAAGGCACCAAGGGTATCTCCCTGTTTATCGTGCCCAAGCAGTTGCCGAACGAAGACGGTTCTGCCGGTGAGCGCAACGCCGTTTCCTGTGGCTCCCTGGAGCACAAGATGGGTATCCACGGTAACGCGACCTGTGTGATGAACTTCGACGGTGCCAAGGGCTGGCTGATCGGGCCGGAGAACAAAGGCCTGAACTGCATGTTCACCTTCATGAATACTGCCCGTATCGGTACTGCCATCCAGGGTCTGGGTTCTGCCGAGCTGGGCTTCCAGGGTTCCCTGGCCTATGCCAAGGAGCGTCTGGCCATGCGTTCCCTGAGCGGTCCCAAGAATCCGGACGGCATCGCTGACCCGATCATCGTGCACCCGGACGTACGCCGCATGTTGCTGACTCAGAAGGTTGTGGCTGAAGGCGCCCGCGCCCTGATCTACCTGGCTGGCCAGCAAGTGGACGTGGTTCACTCCGGCAAGACCGAGGAAGAGCGCAAGCACGCCGATGCGCTGCTGGGCTTCCTGACTCCGATCGCCAAGGCCTTCCTGACCGAGATCGGTTACGAATCTGCCAATCTGGGCATGCAGGTGTTTGGTGGCCACGGTTACATCGCCGAGTGGGGCATGGAGCAGAACGTTCGTGATTCCCGCATCGGCATGATCTACGAGGGTACCACTGGTATCCAGGCGCTGGATCTGTTGGGCCGTAAGGTTCTGATGACCCAGGGCGAAGCTCTGAAAGTGTTCACCAAGCAGGTTCACGTATTCTGCAAAGAGAACGCCGACAACGAGCAGTTGAAAGAGTTCATCGAGCCGCTGGCTGCGATCAACAAGGAATGGGGCGACCTGACCATGAAGATTGGTATGACCGCCATGAAGAACCGTGAAGAAGTCGGTGCCGCTTCCGTGGATTACCTGATGTACTCCGGTTACGCAGTCTTCGCTTACCTGTGGGCCCGTATGGCCAAGGTAGCACTGGACAAGATGGCTGACGGCACCTCCGAGGAGATGTTCTACAACGCCAAGGTTCAGTCTGCACGCTTCTACTTCAAGCGTCTGCTGCCGCGTACCAAGACCCACGCAGAAACCATGCTGGCCGGCTCTGACAGCCTGCTGGATATGCCGGAAGAAGCCTTCGCCATCTAAGGCGGGGTTGCTATCTGGTTGATGGCACTGAAAAAGCCCGTTCTCCGTCCGGAGGCGGGCTTTTTTCATGAGTCCCGGGCGCGTTTTGAGGTAGAATAGCGCGCCATAGAACAACAACCTTGTTTCGGACACATAGCCGAGCGGGGGATTATCAGACCTTCATCGAGAAGGCGTTTTCCATGTCCCCCAAGTGACTGACTGAATTTCTGGAGAGTTTTACATGGCTGATTATCAGGCACCCCTTCGTGACATGCGTTTCGTTCTGAACGAAGTATTTGATGCCCCAGCGCTTTGGGCATCACTGCCCAAGATTGCAGAAAACGTAGATCCCGACACCGCAGACGCGATCCTTGAGGAAGCGGGCAAGATCACCAGTGGCGTGTTGGCACCCCTGAACCGCGAAGCGGACGAGCAGGGCTGTAAGTGGAACGAAGGCGAAGTTTCCACTCCGGAAGGTTTCAAAGAAGCCTACCAGACCATCGTGGAAGGTGGCTGGAACGGCCTTGGCGGCAACCCCGATTTCGGCGGTATGGGCATGCCGAAAACGCTGGTGGCCCAGTTTGAAGAAATGATGCAGGGCGCCAACATGGCCTTCGGCCTGGCTCCGATGCTGACCGCCGGTGCCTGCCTGGCCCTGGATGCTCACGGCAGCCAGGAGCTGAAAGAGAAATACCTGCCGAACATGTACTCTGGCGTATGGTCTGGCGCCATGGACCTGACCGAACCGCACGCTGGCACCGACCTGGGCATTATCCGTACCAAGGCCGAGCCGAACGACGATGGCTCCTTCAACGTGACTGGCACCAAGATCTTCATTACCTGGGGCGAGCACGACATGGCTGAGAACATCATCCATCTGGTGCTGGCCAAGCTTCCGGACGCGCCGAAGGGCCCGAAAGGCATCTCCCTGTTCCTGGTGCCCAAGTTCATAGTGAACGATGATGGTTCCCTGGGCGAGCGCAACCAGTTCAGCTGTGGTTCCATCGAGAAAAAGATGGGTATCAAGGCCTCCGCTACCTGTGTGATGAACTTCGACGGCGCCAAAGGCTGGCTGGTTGGTGAAGAGAACAAAGGCCTGGCCGCCATGTTCACCATGATGAACTACGAGCGCCTGGGCGTTGGCATTCAGGGCATCGGCGCCGCCGAAGCCTCCCTGCAGAGCGCCCGTGAATACGCCAACGAGCGTATCCAGAGCCGCGCTCCCACTGGTGCCCAGCAGCCCGAAAAAGCCGCTGACCCGATCCTGGTACACCCAGACGTGCGCCGCATGCTGCTGACCATGAAGAGCTACGTAGAGGGTGGCCGTGCCTTCTCCACCTACGTAGCCCAGTGGCTGGACATCTCCAAGTACTCCGACAACGACGAACAGCGCAAGCACGCCGAAGGCATGGTTGCCCTGCTGACTCCCGTCGCCAAAGCCTTCCTGACCGACCGGGGCCTGGACACCACCATCATCGGCCAGCAGGTCTTTGGTGGCCACGGCTTCATCCGCGAATGGGGCCAGGAGCAGTTGGTACGCGACTGCCGCATCACCCAGATCTACGAAGGCACCAACGGGATCCAGGCCATGGACCTGATGGGTCGTAAAGTGGTTGCCAGCCAGGGCAAGCTGTACGAACTGTTCGTGCAGGACGTCGCCTCGTTCATCGAAGAGAACACTGGCGATGCCGCCCTGAAGCCCTACCTGGAGCCGTTGGCAGCCTCTCTGGAGCGCTTGTCTGACGTCACCGAACACGTCATCAAACAAGCCGGCGACAACCCCAACGCCATCGGCGCCGCCGCCGTCGACTACCTCGACATGTTCGGCTACACCGCCCTGGCTTACATGTGGGCCAAAACCGTCAAAGCCGCCGCCCCGAAAGCCGAGGGCGATACCTCCGGCTTCTACACCGGCAAGCTGAAAACAGCCCGCTTCTACTTCGACCGCCTGCTGCCAAAGACCGTGTCTCTGGCCGAAGGCATCCGCAGTGGTAGCGATGCAATGATGGCTCTGGCGGCTAACGAAATCTGATTCAGATTCGTTACTCCAGATAGCAAAAAAGCAGGCCCAAGTGGCCTGCTTTTTTGTTGATAGCGAACTGAAGTCTATCGGCTGGCATGTGGGGAGGCCCTTCTGAAACCTTGCTCAGCTGATCGCAAGAGTCCGGGCGGTGGTCAGGGTGGGGCTTTCCGAAACCTTGCGGAGCCAGGGATGGCGGAGCAGAGCGTACAAGGACGTATTCACAGCGTGTTTCGGAAAGCTCCACCCTGACCAGCGCTTGCACTTTTTGAGAGTTTAGAGGCGATTAATCAACCCAGGATTAACCACAAACGGATTCTCATTACCCTGAATCTCGGCAATACGCTGATGCCGCGCCAACTCCCGATCATCCGGCGGATCCAGCTCATTCCACTCCTGGAACACCGACGTCGCCCCAAGCCAAGGCAGCCCATAAGTATCCACCATGTAAGCCATCGTGCGGGCAACATCCCCCTTCACATGCTCCGGCGGCTCAAAGAATTGTGCACTCTCCCGAATACCACAGTCATCCGCCCGCGTCGCATCGCCCAGATTCTCATAGCGGGCATTCCGCCTCCGCATCTCGACCCGCGAACGAACTGGCACCATATTGTGAAGATCCGACGTAATCTGACGGTACTGATTATCCTGCTTGCATTGACTCGTAGTGCCGCAATTCAGCGCGCTACGGATATCGGCCGGCGGATAGACATAACCATCCGTCATCACAAACCCCTTGCTGGTGAACGGCGCATCACAGAAAAACGACGTTCCGCCGTTTGCATAGAGATTGCCCCAGAACTGATCTTTCACGACCGTCTCTGGATCACTGAAACGGGTATTCTGGCCAATAACCAAGGTGGTTGAGAGGGCGAGTGTAAGTGTGATGGGAACTAACGTTATTTTTTTCATAGGGCCGTTATACCTCACATTACACGGCACATACCGTGGCCATCGCGACGAGCGATTGATGGCAAAATGAACAATCTGACAAAAGTATGACGGAGTTTTCACACTTTTCTGTGAAGTATGGCACAGAGGCTCAAATAGAGAAGCCCCTGTGCGGCTCGTTCATGTTGTAAATTGTTAACGCGTTAACAATCTATTTCATTTTGTTGCGGATGTCCCGATAGCGGGTCTTGAGGTCTTCCCCCCATTGGCGAGCCGTGTCTCTCGCCTCATGGCTCGCATTCTCCGCATCATGGAGAACCTGATCCAGCTTCTGGCGGAAGCGATCCCAGTCCTGTTCCAGGTCGTCCCATTCATCTTTTACATCTTCCTTGGCCAGGTGCAATTGCACACGGGCTTCGTCACGGTACTGCTTGATTTTTTCCGACAGTTTGTTGAATTCGTCTTGCAGGCTCATAGCGATTCTCCTTCCCTGATGAGTTGGGAAGTCTACAATGCGCCGGAATGTAAAAAACTGTCAAGAGGGAGGAAGTCAGGGTTTTGCGAAGGTTCGTACTGGATTGACCTGGATCAGTTAGGGCGAGCACCGGCAAGAACCGCCGACAAATCCCTGAGGTGATGCCAGGGGGTAAGGCTATCAAACCCCTTGGCGGATCGGTCTGTGGCGTTGCACAGACTGATGGCGCGGTGCAGTTGATGCATATTCAGCCGGCGGGCTGCCTGCTGGATAGCGGACGCTCGCCGGGGCTGGAACACTCCGCGTTTTTTCAGGAAACCTGCTGGACTGTCCCCCGGGGGCAAAGCGGTTTTCAGTTCGATGATGATGTGCAGGTCTCGCACCAGCACACTCAACAAACCCAGCGGGTTTTCACCTTCCTGCTGAAGGATTCCGATGATCTTTCCTGCATGGGCAGCTTTACCGGCGAGTAACTCGGTGACCAACTCAAAGCCATTGAAGCGGGCGCTGTCCTGGACCGCTTGCTCGATGGTCTCTTCGTCGATGGTTTTGCCAGCCGTCAGTAACGCCAATCTGTCCAGTTCCTGGCTGGCAGCCAGAAGATTCCCCTCAAGCCGCTCCGTGAGCATGCCCAGGGCCCCGCGGGTAAGACTCAGGCCTTGTCCGCTGGCCCGCTGTTGCAGCCAGCCTGCAAATTTATCGGGCTCAACCGGCCAGACCGGTACATGGACACCGCAGCCTTGTAGAGCTTTATACCACTTGCGTTTGGTTTCTGCGGCATCGAGTTTGGCGCTGATGAGTAGCAGGATAACGTCTTCAGGTGGTGCCTCAAGAACCTGTTCAAGAACCTTTCGGCCATCCCCGAGCTTGCCCGTTGGCAGGTGAATCTCGATACGCCGCTTCTCGGCAAACAGGGACATGGCGTTGCATTCATCGGCAACGGCATTCCAGTCCAGTTGATGGTCGGCGTGGTAGGTCAGGCGGTCCTGATACCCCGAGTCCCGGGCCGTCTTTCGGATCAGGTCACAGCACTCCTGCACCAGCAGGGGCTCGTCACCGGAAATCAGGTAGACCGGAGCCAGACCTTTCTTGAGCAACTGGGGGAGCTGGCCGGGTTGGGTCTTCATGGCGCATCGGCTTGTTTCTGGCTTTTTTCGTACTCTGCGATGGCCGCGTCAATCCGCTCCCGGGTCATCGGTGCCAGCCTGAAGAGTACCTGTTGCGCCAGCCGGTCTCCCAGCTGTTGCCTCAGCTCCTCTTCTTCCCGTTGCTTGGCCAGCACATTGGTTTCATCGTAACGATAGGTCTCGCTGGTGGTCAGATCGGTTGCGGCAATCAGCGGGATCCGGTCTGCGGTCAGCAACTCCATAGTGACTTGATGTCGCAGTATGTACTCTGCCGCGGCGGCCTGAGCGGTAATGGCGGATGCCCGGCGGTCCTGCTGATAGCTTCTCAGCCGAAGCACGTAGTCCGCAGATGAAGCATCCTGCAGATCAATGCCCCCCAGCCTGAGTTGATCCCGCACCGACTGGCAGAAACGCCCGGGCAAGGACTCGGGGCAGTCTACCGCCAGGGGTTGCAGAGAAGCCGGCACCGGTGAGGTGCCCCGTAACTGAAAGCCGCACCCGGCAAGTGTGGCGGTAGCCAGTATTGCCAGTAACGGCAGCCGGAGGGCTTTCAGAAAAAAGGGCACCGAAGCCATATCAGTTAGCCACCACGTTAACCAGCTTTCCGGGTACAACGATGACTTTGCGCACGGTTTTGCCATCAGTGAAGCGCATAACGTTTTCGTTCTCCAGAGCCAGTTTTTCCAGGTCCGCCTTGCCGATGTCCGCGGGCACGCTTTCTTTTGCCCGTACTTTACCGTTGACCTGCAGCACAACCTCAATCTCACTGCGGACCATGGCACTTTCGTCGGCAACCGGCCAGCTGGCATCAACCACGGGTTCTGCGTGGCCAAGAGCCTGCCAGAGAGTATGGCTGATGTGCGGCACGATGGGCGACAGCACCAGAACCGCCACCTCCAGTGCTTCCTGGCGAACGGCGAGGCTCTGGGGCTCGTTGTCTGTCAGTCGGCTGACTTCGTTCAGCAGTTCCATCACAGCGGCGATAGCCGTATTGAAGGTGAGGCGACGACTGATGTCGTCACTGACCTTGGCAATGGTTTCGTGGGTCTTGCGGCGCAGATCCTTCTGGGCGCTGTTCAGGCTGCCAGCCTCAAGGGTGGGTACCTGGCCACCGGCGGTCTGCTCATTGACCAGGCGCCAGAGCCGCTTGAGGAAGCGGTGTGCGCCTTCCACGCCGCTGTCAGACCATTCGAGGGACTGCTCTGGCGGCGCAGCAAACATCATGAACAGACGAACGGTGTCGGCGCCATGCTGGTCAATGATCGCCTGAGGGTCGATGCCGTTGTTCTTGGACTTGGACATCTTGGTGACACCACCGATCTGAACCGGCTGGCCGTCTTCATTGTGGACCGCTTTCACCACTTGCCCTTTGTTGTCCCGTTCGACCGTGACATCGGCCGGGGCAATCCAGGTGATCTTGCCGGACTCATCTTCCCGATAGTAGGTCTCAGCCAGCACCATGCCCTGACAGAGCAGGCGATTGAACGGCTCTGAACTGTTAACCAGGCCAACGTCCCGCAGCAGTTTGTGGAAGAAACGGGCGTACAACAGATGCAGGATCGCGTGCTCGATACCGCCGATGTACTGATCCACCGGCAGCCAGTAATTGGCCGCTGCCGGGTCCAGCATGCCCTTGTCGTAATTAGGGCTGCAGAAGCGCGCGTAATACCAGGACGACTCCATGAAGGTGTCGAAGGTGTCGGTCTCAAGGGTGGCCGCCTGACCGTTATATTCGGTTTTGCACCACTCCGGATCGGCCTTGATCGGTGACTGAACGCCGTCCATCTCGACATCTTCCGGCAGGCGAACCGGTAGCTGGTCATCCGGCACCGGCATCTCCGTGCCGTCTTCCAGCGTCATCATCGGAATGGGCGCGCCCCAGTACCGTTGACGCGACACACCCCAGTCACGCAGGCGGTAGTTGACGGTGCGCTTGCCGATACCGTTGTCTTCAAGGTATTTCGCGATCTCGTCGAAGGCTTCCTCGCTGGTCAGTCCACTGTATTTGCCGGATGATACAAGTACACCTTTCTCGGTAAAGGCTTTTTCCTGAACGTCGATATCACGGCTGTCGTTGGGCGCAATGACCTGCTTGATGGCCAGCTTGTACTTCAGGGCAAACTCGTGGTCGCGGTCATCGTGGCCGGGAACGGCCATCAGTGCGCCCGTGCCGTAGTCCATCAGTACAAAGTTGGCGACCCATACCGGCACTTCTTCCTGGGTCAGCGGATGAATGGCTTTGAACCCGGTGTCGATGCCCTTCTTTTCCATGGTGGCCAGTTCCGCTTCCGCCACCTTGCTGTTGCGGCACTGCTCGACAAACTCCGCAACATCCCTGTGCCGTTCAGCCGCAGCCTTGGCCAGCGGGTGTTCTGCTGCCACCGCCATGTAACTGACGCCCATCAGGGTATCCGGACGGGTGGTGTAAACGGTCAGCCCGTCTTCCCGGTCTTTCAGAGGGAAGGTCAGCTCAGTACCTACAGACTTGCCGATCCAGTTCCGCTGCATGGTCTTGACCTGTTCAGGCCAGTCTTCCAGCTGGTCCAGGTCGTTGAGCAGTTCCTCGGCGTAATCGGTGATGCGGATAAACCACTGGGGAATCTTCTTCTGCTCAACCAGCGCACCAGAGCGCCAGCCCCGGCCATCCACCACCTGCTCGTTAGCCAGAACCGTCTGGTCGACCGGGTCCCAGTTTACGGTGGACATTTTCTTGTATACCAGGCCCTTTTCGTAAAGACGGGCAAAGAACCACTGTTCCCAGCGGTAGTACTCGGGATCACAGGTGGCCAGCTCGCGGCTCCAGTCGTAACCAAAGCCCAGTTGCTTGAGCTGTTTCTTCATGTATTCGATGTTCGCCCGGGTCCACTTGGCGGGGGCGGATTTGTTGGCAATGGCGGCGTTTTCGGCGGGCAGACCGAAGGCGTCCCAGCCCATGGGTTGCATGACATTCTTGCCCTGCATGCGCTGGTAGCGGGAAATCACGTCGCCGATGGTGTAGTTGCGAACGTGGCCCATGTGCAGTTTGCCGCTGGGGTAGGGGAACATGGACAGGCAGTAGTACTTGGGCTTGCCGGGCTCTTCCTTCACTTTGAAGGTTTCGTTGGTTTCCCAGAAGTCGCGGGCGGTCTGCTCTACATCACGTGGGTTGTATTGTTCGTCCATTCCTGCCATTACCAAAAGTACCCTGTGTGAAAATGAGGTTCGAAAGGGCCGAACATTCTAACGCACCCAAGGCTTAACAGGTAGTCTGCCAATTTCGCAGACTTGTGCCAGACTTCCCGTATGGAGGTTATTCGTGGGTTTGGTGCAGGTTGCTGCCGGGGATGGCTTCCCGGGACACGCCGTGAACCCATCCCTGGGGGCTTGAGCGCAGCATCCATGCTGCGCACAGTCCCGGGAAGCCATCCCCGGCAGCACCCCAAACTTGCGAAGGGTACTCTTGGAGAGAAGCGCTTGCTCCACTGCGATTAGCTAAAGACAGGGAGAGTGTCCGGGGGGCAGGGTGTGGTACCTCTTTCCGGGACTGTCTGCAGCATGGATGCTGCAGTCAAGCGTACAGGGACGTATTTACAGCGTGTCCCGGAAAGAGGTACCACATCCTGACCCTTGCACCAAAACTAGAAAACAGGCGGGAAGACTATGACAGAACCAGAACGCAATCACCTTTCAGGCAAGGCCCTCGAGGTTTACGACAGAATGCTGGAGCGGGTACAAACCCGTTTGCATGAGCTCCAGGAAACCTCACTTCAGACTCTGGAGGAAGAAGTTCAGAAAGCGGTTGAGTTTGAGTACGAACTGGAAGAAATGACCCGTGAGGAAGCCGACCTGCTCGGCGCCTACCTCGAGCGGGATCTGGAGCACCTGCTGAACTTTGTCGAGGAAACCGGTGAGGGCCTGAAAGAATGGTTGCAGCTGGATATCTCGTTACTGGAGCACACCCTGGCGAATCGACTGCTTTCGGTAGCCGACAAAACCCTGGTGGACACCCTGGAACTCAAACAGAAACTGGAGAACCAGGACGTCAGCCACTACATATCGGGCGAGGTGGCCACCGCCGGTATGTTCCGGTGCATGAATTGCAACCACATGGTGTGCCTGACCAAAACCAGCCACTTGCACCCGTGCGAGGCCTGCGGCTCCCATTACTTTGAACGGGTGACCAGCCGCTGGCCACCTAAGGAGTAGGGTTTTTCGGGATCACCCGCTCCCGCACAAACACGATCAGGATCACCGCCAGGGTCAGCACCGGCCATGAACCGGTCTGCATGTAGGGCGTGCTGCCGGTGGCGGGGAAGACCTCACCGGTCAGTACGGCCCGTTCAAACTGCGGGATGCGCTCGGTGATCTCGCCTTTTTCGTTGATGATGGCGGTAACACCGTTATTGGTGCCCCTGAGCATGTAGCGGCCGGTTTCCAGCGCGCGCATGCGGGCCAGCTGCAGATGCTGAAGTGGGCCTATCGAGTCGCCAAACCAACCGTCGTTGCTGATGGTTAACAGCAAGCCGGAGTTGCGGGCATTGAAGGCGACAAAATCCGGATACGCTACTTCGTAGCAGATGTACGGCATGATGTTGATGCCGTTGGCCACCAGCGGAGACTGGTACTTTGGCCCGGGGGTGAAGCTGCTCATGGGCAGGTCAAAAAAGCCGATCAGTCCTCGCAGAACGCCCTGCAACGGCACATATTCGCCAAACGGAACCAACTTCTGCTTGTGGTAGATGCCTTCACCGTTGCCAATGGCCATGATGCTGTTGTGGAAGGTGAAGTCGTCGATACGATCGCTGTAGCCGTACCAGGGAATGCCGGTGATCAGCGTACTTTCATCGCCGAGCTCTTCGTGGATGTGATCAAGCACCTTGCCTGCCTGGTCCTGGGGGATCGGAATCGCGGTTTCCGGCCATAAAATAAGGTCGCGTTGCCAGTGGGCCTCGGTCATGCCCAGGTACGCCACAATCTGATCCCGCAGGAAATCCGGGTCCCATTTGATCTGCTGGGGAATGTTGCCTTGCATTGCGGCAAAGGTGACCGGCTGTTCCTTGAGGTCAGTCCAGTCGGCTTGTTTCATGGCCGGCGCGAAGACCCAGGGCAGCAGAGTGAGTACTGCGGTGACTGCTGCTGATTTGCGGCGCCCGGACAGAACAAGCCACCAGATGGCATAGGCGGACGCACCCGTGACTGCGATCCAGAAGGTGATGCCATGTACGCCTGTGAGGGGGGCCAGGCCACCAAGTGGTCCGTCCGTATGTGCAGTGCCAAGGTACAGCCAGGGAAAGCCTGTGAGCAACCAGCCCCGTAGCCAGTCTCCCAGAACCCAGATGGCCGGAAACAGGAGAAGGCGCCGGATCATGCTTTCTTTGGCCAGTTTGCCCCAGAACCAGAAGGCAAGGCCATGGAACAGGGCCAGCCCTGCTATAAACAGAACCATCAGCAGGACAGCCACTGGCACTGAGGTGTTCCCGTGCTCGCTGATGCTGATGTAAATCCAGCTTGCGCCCGAACCGAACAGGCCAAGACCGATAAACCATCCGGCGCGAAACAGCTTTTCCGAGGCCTGGTGTAGCGTTACCAGGACAATCAGAAAAACCGAGAGGGGGCCAAGCCACCACAAATGAAAAGGTGAAAAGGTGAGGGTCTGGATTGCGCCGGCAATCAGCAGGATTGCCGGGCCAAACCAGGGGTGGTCAGTAAACCGCAGATTCAGAGGGCGACCAAGGCCAGGTTCATGATTCACTTCGCGTTACCTGCAACAAACGGATGACTCGGTTATCGGCGTTGGCAATAGTAAACTGCAAGCCGCCGAATTCAACCGTTTCTCCCCGTCTGGGCAGGTGACCAAACTCTTTGAGTACCAGACCGCCGATGGTGTCGAACTCTTCTTCATCCATTACGGTCTCGAAAAATTCGTTGAAGTCTTCAATCGGTGTGACGGCTTTCACGGCGTAGGTGCCGTCGCCACGGGCTTTGATGTGGGTTTCTTCGTCGAAGTCGTGTTCGTCTTCGATCTCGCCCACGATCTGCTCCAGCACGTCCTCGATGGTGATCAGGCCGGCGGTGCCGCCATACTCATCCACCACAATGGCCATGTGGTTGCGGTTTTCCTTGAACTCTTTGAGCAACTGGTTCAACCGTTTGCTTTCGGGCACAAACGTGGGTGGCCGCAGGATCTCCCGGATACTGGTCCAGTTCAGCTCGTTATTGATGGCAAGCGGCAGAAGATCTTTCGCCAGCAGTACGCCAATCACGTCGTCCTGGCTTTCGCCGATGACCGGGAAACGGCTGTGGGCGGATGACATGATTTCCGGCAGGAATTCTTTCGGATCCTGGGAGGCTTTGACGGTGATCATCTGGGAACGGGGGATCATGATCTCATCCACCCGCATGTCGATGACCTGCATGGCACCTTCGATGATGCTCATGGAATCGACGTCAATAATTTCCTGGGACTCTGCGTCCCGAAGTATCTCCAGCACGTCCTCAACGGACTCAGGCCCGCTGGAGAAGGCCTGTGATATACGCTCCAGCCAGGACTTGCCGCCCTGGCTGCGACTCGACTGATCGTCGCTCATGAGTCTGGTTCCGTTTCCTCTGCTTCATAAGGGTTAGCAAATCCAAGCTGCGCAAGCAGCCGGACTTCGAGGGCTTCCATGGCCTCGGCTTCGTTATCTTCAATATGATCGTAGCCCTGAAGGTGCAACATACCGTGCACCACCATATGGGCCCAGTGGGCGACAGGTTCTTTATGCTGTTCCTGCGCTTCCTTTTCAACAACCGGCGCGCAAATCACCAGATCTCCGGCCAATGGCACCGTTATACCCGGTGGTGCTTCAAATGGGAAGGACAAAACATTGGTGGGCTTGTCCTTGCCCCGGTACTGGTGATTCAGGTCCTGACTTTCCTCGTTACCAACAATACGGATCGTCACTTCAGACGGATCCTCGCCCAGCCATGCCTTTTCAGCCCAGACCTGGAACTGTGTTTCGTCGGGTACACCGGTGCTTTCATAAGCTACCTGGAAATCCACGGTCAGTTTGCTCATGGGTTGGTTGAGCCCCCGTCACCGAACGAGTCGTAGGCTTCCACAATGCGCTGAACCAGCGGATGGCGAACCACATCATTTGATTCAAAGCGGGTAAAGCCAATACCGGGGACCTTGCTGAGCACGCTGGCGGCATGAATCAGCCCGGAGTTCTGCCCGCGCGGCAGGTCCACCTGGGTGGTGTCGCCGGTAATCACCGCCGTGGAGCCAAAGCCAATCCGGGTGAGGAACATTTTCATCTGCTCCCGGGTGGTATTCTGGCTTTCGTCCAGAATGATGAACGAGTTATTCAGGGTACGGCCACGCATGAACGCCAGTGGTGCAATCTCGATCACGCTTTTCTCGATCAGTCGGGTTACCTGGTCAAAGCCGAGCATTTCATAGAGCGCGTCGTACAGAGGCCGAAGGTAAGGGTCCACTTTCTGGGCCAGGTCGCCGGGCAGAAAGCCCAGTTTCTCGCCGGCTTCCACCGCCGGGCGTACCAGCAGGATGCGTTTCACCTGTTCGTCTTTCAGTGCCTCTACCGCACAGGCTACGGCCAGCCAGGTCTTGCCGGTACCTGCCGGCCCAATGCCGAAATTGATATCGTGGGTGCGGATGTTATGCACATACTTTTGCTGATTCTGACCACGGGGTTTGGCGGTCAGCTTCGGGGTTTTGATAACCGTTATCTGGCCTTCGTCGTAGGGCACGTCATCCGGCAGGCGCTCCAGGCCGGTTTCGCGGATAAACAGGTGCACGGTATCCGGTGGAATATCTTCGCTGGCTTCGGTTTCCCGGTACAGGTGCCGGATGACTTCGGTGGCGGCGGCGACGTTTTCGGTGTGACCTTCCACCCGGAAGTGGTGTCCACGCCGGCCGACTTTTACCTGCAGGCGCTTTTCAATCATCTTCAGGTGTTCGTCAAACTGGCCGCACAGGGTCGCCAGCCGACGCTGGTTTACCGGGTGCAGGTCAAATTGTCTGGTATCGTGAGTGTTCAATCTTGCTCCGTTTCGTTGGATCTTCCCCGCTCATTTGGGAGCTGAATTCGGGGGAGTTCGCTGCTTGATTCTGGTGTTTGGCTGAAGGGCTGGTGAGGCTTTCCAAAAAACGCCCGCAAGTACATCCGTGTAGGGCTTCGTCGCGCCGTCCCTGGCGCTCCAGATTTTTGGAAAGCCTCACCAGCCCTTCGCCTGTCTGACTAATGTGCAGGCCGGCTGTGTGAAAAACAAGAGTGTGTAGCCCAAGAAGTTTGGCCAGGGCGCCAGGAAGTCACTAGCAATGGTTCGCATGCTACTGCCAAGGCCAGCAAGTGAGTAGTCAGGTGTTCCCCACAAAAATCGGGAGTGGATAGTCATTTATCCGGCATGCCATCGAGAAGTTTGCCGGTGACAGGGTGAGGTTGCCTCCCAAAAATCTGGAGCGCCAGGGAAGGCGCGACGAAGCCCTACACGGACGTACTTGCGGGGCGTTTTTTGGGAGGCACCCTCACCCTGTCACCAAGCCCCCAAAACCAGAAACCATGGGAGCCAAAGCTCAGTAAAACTCAGAACCAACAGGCACACCGCGAAGTGAGTTGGCGTAGGCCTCGACGATTTCCACGTCGATGAAATGCCCAACCACCTCAGGATTCTCGTGGCGGAAGTTAACGATGCGGTTGTTCTCGGTGCGGCCAGCGTACTCGCCAGGGTCTTTCTTGGACAGTCCGGTCACCAGAATCCGCTGGGTAGAGCCCACCATCTTGCGGCTGATATCCATGACGTTCTGGTTCAGTCGATCCTGCAGAATGCTCAGGCGCTGTTTCTTGACCTCCATCGGCGTATCGTCCGGCAGGTCAGAGGCCGGCGTACCCGGACGGGCGCTGTAGATGAAGCTGAAGGACATGTCGAAGCCGATGTCGTTGATCAGCTTCATGGTGTCCTCAAAATCCTTATCGGTTTCACCCGGGAAGCCGATGATGAAGTCGGAGGAGAAGCTGATGTCCGGGCGGATCTTGCGCAGGCGGCGGAGTTTGGATTTGTACTCCAGCGCTGTATGGCCGCGCTTCATGGCCGCGAGGATGCGGTCGGAGCCGCTCTGTACCGGCAGGTGCAGGTGGCTGACCAGTTCCGGTACCCGCTCGTAGACTTCGATCAGGGCGTCGCTGAACTCCACCGGATGGGAGGTGGTGTAGCGGATGCGGTCGATGCCGTCGATGGTGGCGATCACTTCGATCAGTTCTGCCAGGTCCATCTGGTCGCCGTCGTGGGTGTCGCCGCGGTAGGCGTTGACGTTCTGGCCCAGCAGGTTCACTTCCCGAACGCCCTGGGCGGCCAGATGGGCCACTTCGGCGATGACATCGTCCACCGGGCGGCTGACTTCTTCGCCGCGGGTGTAGGGCACCACGCAGAAGGTGCAGTACTTGCTGCAGCCTTCCATGATGGAGACAAACGCAGAGGGGCCGTCGGCGCCGGGCTCGGGCAGGTTGTCGAACTTCTCGATTTCCGGGAAGCTGACGTCGACCACGCCTACGCCGTTACCCTTGGTGCGCACTTCGGTGATCATGTCTGGCAGGCGGTGCAGGGTTTGCGGGCCGAAGACCATGTCTACGTAAGGGGCCCGGTCGAGGATGGCCTGGCCTTCCTGGCTGGCGACGCAGCCGCCGACGCCGATGATCATATCGGGCTTTTTGCTTTTGAGACGTTTCCAGCGGCCGAGCTGGTGGAACACTTTCTCCTGGGCTTTTTCGCGGATGGAGCAGGTGTTCAGCAGCAGGATGTCGGCGTCATCCGGGGTGTCGGTCATTTCAACCGCTTCGCCGGTTTTGAGCAGGTCTGCCATGCGGGCAGAGTCGTACTCGTTCATTTGGCAGCCGTGGGTTTTGATGAACAGCTTCTTGGCCATGGGTCTCACGTAGTTTGGTGTGTTGGCGCCGGGGTGGTGTGGGGCGCTGACAAAAATGGACTGCACATTATAACGGGGTGCTTAAACATCAACCACCGTTGTCTCGGGTTTTGCTGTGTTATCATCTTCGCCCTTTTTGTTCGGGTGAAAGAAGGGTTGTGGCAGTGGCTTTCCAAAACACGCTGTGAATACTTCCCTGTACGCTCTGCTCCGCCATCCATGGCTCCGCAAGGTTTTGGAAAGCCACTGCCACAACCCTCCCCGAACATAAGTGCTGGATTCCACGCAAAGTGAGACATGGTGTGGGTCTGGCGAAATCGCAATAGAGTGAACGAAACGATGACCCCCGAACGCCTCGCCCGAATCAAACAAGTCCTCAACACCCGCCAACCCGACCTGCGGGTGTTGACGGATCAGGTGCACAAACCCAGAAACCTGTCGGCCATCATCCGGTCCTGCGATGCCTTTGGCCTGGCCAATATGCACGTGGTCTGGCCCAAGGAGGGTTTTCGGGCATTTCGTAAGACAGCCGGTGGCAGCTTTCATTGGGTAACAACCCACACCCATCCCACCATGGATAATGCCGTCACCGAGCTCAAAGCGCAGGGCCACAAGCTCTATGCCGCGCAGTTGTCAGACCGGGCGGTGGATTTTCGGGAGGTGGATTACACCGTGCCGTGCACCATTATCATGGGTAACGAAGTGGATGGTGTGAACCCGGTGACCGCCGAGCAGGCGGATGAGCATATTGTGATTCCGATGATGGGGATGGTGGAGTCGCTGAATGTGTCTTCAGCCTGTTCGATTATCCTTTCCGAGGCCCAGCGTCAGCGGAAGCTGGCGGGTATGTTTGACCAGCGGCGGATGCCGGATGAGGAATACAACCGCCTGCTGTTCTGCTGGTGCCAGCCGACGGTTAAGCGCTACTGCGACGACCGCAATCTGCCGTATCCGCCAATCGACCACGAAACCGGCGAACTGATCGACGGGGTAGGGTGGATGCAGGAAGTCAGAAAGCTGAGAGCAAATCGACCCCGGTGGGATGACCAACCGGAGAATATTGACGCCAGCTAGTGTTTATGGACCAATACTCCGACTTGCTTCTCGAGCTCGCTGGCAAGTTGTGTCAGCACGCTGATCTTGGAGTGCGCCGTGGTCAGTGCATCAAATAATGTCTGAGCGTTCTCGATGTACTCGTGGATCATTTGGTTGCGCAATTGCCGGATTGCAATCCACTGTTCAGAAGATCCAAGCCAGCCATACTTCTCAGCTTTTTCGAGGTTGAATAGCAGTGCCTGTTTTGGTTCGCCCAGGGCAATCAACAACGCGGGAAGTAGTTTATCTCCCAGAGTGTCTTGCAGACGGCAAAAGCGGCTGGTGAAGGCTTCGACCTTCATGGCCAGCTCCGGGTTTGAGTCCAGCTTTTCAACAGATTGAAAGGGTAAGCCCGGATCAAAGACCTGTTGCGCAGCGTAGTTCAGGTGCTTGATTTCCTTTTCAATTACTCGGCTCAAAAATCGGAGCCTTTCCTGTGTTTCTGGTGATACTTTCACAGAGCAATTCCTTGTGCCCGGGCAATCTGGTGAATTACGGCTCGCTCAAGATTTGGAGCATCCAATAGAACATCAATCTTTCGGTCACCTAGCTGTTTGATGATTTTCGCCTGAAGTCTGGCCACATACCAGGCAGGGTGGTCTGCGACTTCGTCGATAGTGACCAGCAGGTCGATGTCGCCCCCTCTGGCTGTGTCATCGGCGCGCGATCCAAACAGGGTCACTCTGGCGTCCGGGCCAAAAATCTCCCTGACCGAGGCCTTGATAACAAGTACTTCTTCAGACGTTAACCTCACCGTGATGCGCCCCTTGTTAACTCCGTCAATATCTAATCATGGAGACAAGCATAGACTTTCCCGATCAGACTGACCATCTTCGTAGTGTTCCACATAGAAGCCGAAACCTAAGCGTTCAGAATGGAGCAATGCCGGTGCGGGGTGGGTGAAGCTTTTTTCTGCCGGAAAAAGATGTCTGAGCGAAGCGAGTTGTTTTTCCAAAGAAAAAAGCTTCACCCACCCCGCGACCCGCCCCCATAACCGGCAGGCTACGAAAACGATGCCAACTCCTCAGTCCTCGCGAGCCTCCAGATACCGCTGCAACTGCTCCCGCAAAGCCTTGGGCAGTCGGGTGATGGTCAAGGCATCTTTGTCACGGTCGTAGTACACCGCCTGGTTCACCAGATCTGAAGAGAATGACACACTCATACCTCCACCAGAGCCGGCAATACGCACCAGTTTCTTGACCTTGCGATGGTCCGGGTGCAGCACGCCGGTTTCGGGCATTTCCGCGTTCTTGCTGGCGAATTCCTTGAAACGCTCGGGCTGGCTTTCGTCCAGGTAGTTGGACAGGGCCTCGATGGCCACAGGCTCGCCCAGGGCATGCTGGTCTTTGCAGAACTCGTAGGCTTTGGCACGGACTTCACCGGCTTTTTCCGGTTCGCTGGATTTGGCGAAGGCTTCCACCGCGTCCAGGAAGGTCATGGTTTCCTTTTCCACATCCACGCTGTTGGTGAAGGCGCAAAGGCGAAGGAATAGCTCGCCGGGGTCTCCGGTGCCGCGGGCATGGACCACGGTCATGTAGTTATCGCTGGTGTTCTCGTTGCGCCACTCATCCAGCTCGATTCGAACCGCCAGGTTCAGGCGTGACAGGCTCAACACGTCCGTTGAGTCCAGTTTCTGGCTGCCGTCAAAACGCATGGCGCCGTCGGTTTCGAGGATGAACAGGTACACCACTTCCGAATCTGCCAGGGCGTCATGCACCACCATCAGGTGGCCGTCGAATTCCTCCTGGCTGCCGTTGAGTAGTTCCTGCCATTGGCCGAACAGGCGGTCGGTCATGGCGGCGAAGGTTTGTTTGTCTTCCAGGTAGTCTTTGAGCCAGGCGCTGAAGGGGCATTCGCCGATGTCGTCCGAGAAGCGGCCGTATTTCTTGCCGGGTTTGCTGTTGAACAGGCGCTTCATCTGTTTGTGCAGGGCTTCGTAATCGCCACCGGGCTCCTGCAGGGCTTCGCCGGCAACAAGGCGGGCGGGCTGGCCCGGCTGGTACTGGCTGGCGAAGGCGGTGCGCAGGTGTTTGATGGCCATGGTGTTCAGCTCCTGTGGTTAACTCTGGTGGCGGGGGATTTTGCCATGGATTGGTGTGGGATTCATTTTTAGCTTTCCAGATTGGGGGCAGGTCGCGGGGTGGTGGTTTATTTTTCTTTGGAAAAACAACTCGCTTCGCTCAGACATCTTTTTCCGGCAGAAAAATAAACCACCACCCCGCGACCGGCATATCCTTGTCCTGGTTTCGATGGCTATCTTTTGAGGTGTTGGGCTGTATTTGCAGGATTTTTTCGTGTGTCGAGAACGGCGCGAACATCGACGAATGTTTCGTCAACTTTGTAATAAATAACAAAAGGGAAGCGTTTTGCGGGGCTCGCGTAGTGGCCAAAATGCCGCTGATGGAGTCCACCAAAGAATTCGAGTGACTCTATATCAGTAAGGATTGAATCGAAGAAATATCTGCCGAGTCCGTACTCAATTTGGTTGTAGAAGCTTACAGCGTTGTCGATGTCCTGAAGTGCTCCGTCCGTGAGCCTTACTTCCCTGTGTTTCATCGCCGTGGACCACGTTCCTTCAAGGCTGCAAGCGAGGTGTATTGAGTTTTACTTTCTTCAACGGCTTGGGCGCGTTCTGCGAGTACCCTGCCATGCCATTCGGGCGGCTCGGGCATGCAGTTGTTTACCGTCAAAGATTGCCAAAGCTGTTCCATAGCCTGAACCTTCTCAAGGTCGGTCATCTGATTAATAGCAGCCATCCTTCCGCTCCATACCTGAAAACTATCTTTCAGTGTACCACTCCAAATCTCTGTCGGCGCCGGGGTGGGGGAGGGTTTTTCTGCCGGAAAAAGATGTCTGAGCGAAGCGAGTTGTTTTTCCAAAGAAAAATTCTCCCCCACCCCGGCAAGCCCGCCCGCCAAGGTAGGGGAATCAGTGCAAGCGGCCAATCTCAGACCTCAGACCCGCTGACTCCGAGCCAACTCCTGCAGAAGCCCCGCAACGGCAGCCGGAATATCCGCCTCCGAATCAGCTGAAACGCTGGCATTGGCAATGTCAGACCCGAGGTTTACGGCCACAGCCACCAGGCCGTGGGAGGTCAGCAGCTGGGCTACGCGGCGGCGTTCGTCGGCGTCACCGGTGTTTTCTTCAGTCACCACGACCGCCGTCTTGCCTTGGTCAAACAGCGCCCGCTCCACGGCCAGGGCCAGTTGCGGGGCCTGCTTGCCGGTGCAGGCGATGATCGCCGGCTTCTGCGCCAGGCGGCGCTCGCGCTCTTCCACTGTAACCGGGTCCAGGGAATCCAGGCCATCGGTCAGGCCTGCAATCATGCCGGCGCCAACGGTTACGTTGGTCAGCCGGTCGATGACGATGAAGCTGCCAGTGGCGTGGTTGCGCTGGTAGGCGTCAAACGCGATGGGCTGGTTCAGGGTCAGCTCGCACAGGCCGATTTCATTCAGCTGAAGCTGGCTTGGGTTCGGGTTCTGCTCCAGGGTGTTTACGTCGGTTTGGTGATGAATGCTCTTCACCGTACCAGAGGTAAACGTGGGCCCCAGCTTGATGTCGTAGAGGCGGCCGGTTTCCAGCGGCGCGTCGGTCATCCACACAATGTTGGCATTGAACCGGTTGTGCACCTCGGGCTCGTCTTCTGCCTTTACCAGCATATCCCCGCGACTGATGTCGATTTCATCTTCCAGGGTCAGGGTGACCGCCTGGTCGATGTAGGCCTCGCTCAGGTTGCCGTCGAAGGTGACGATTTCCTTGACCTTACTGGTGCGGCGTGAGGGCAGGGCCATCACCGTGTCGCCCGGGCGAATAACGCCCGAGGCGATAGTGCCACAGAAGCCCCGGAAGTTCAGGTTGGGGCGGGTGACATATTGCACAGGGAAGCGGAAGTGTTCCAGGTTCTTGTCCCGGGAAACTTCCACAGTTTCCAGGATTTCCATCAGCGGCTGGCCGGTAAACCAGGGCGTGTTGTCGCTCTTGTTCACCACGTTGTCGCCATCCAGGGCGGAAATCGGCACAAAACGGATATCTTTCAGGCCCAATTTGTTGGCGAACGCCAGGTAGTCTTCACGGATCTCGTTAAAGCGATCTTCACTGAAGTCCACCAGGTCCATCTTGTTTACCGCTACCACAATGTGGCGAATGCCCAGCAAGGAGGCGATGAAGGAGTGCCGGCGGGTCTGGGTCATCACGCCGTGGCGGGCATCAATCATCAGGATCGCCAGTTGCGCGGTGGAGGCGCCGGTGGCCATGTTACGGGTGTACTGCTCATGGCCCGGGGTGTCGGCGATGATGAATTTGCGCTTGTCGGTGCTGAAATAGCGGTACGCCACGTCAATGGTGATGCCCTGTTCCCGTTCGGCCTGCAGGCCGTCCACCAGCAGGGCCAGGTCCAGCTTCTCACCGGTGGTGCCCATCTTGGCGCTGTCAGTCTTCAGGCTTGCCATATGATCTTCGTAGATCATCTTGGTGTCGTGCAGCAGCCGGCCAATCAGTGTGCTCTTGCCGTCATCCACGCTGCCGCAGGTGAGCAGGCGCAGGAGTTCCTTGTTCTCGTGCTGCTTCAGGTAAGCCAGAATATCATCGGCGATCAAATCAGACTGGTGTGACATATCAGAAGTACCCTTCCCGCTTTTTCTGTTCCATGGAGCCGGCTGAATCGTGGTCAATGACCCTTCCTTGCCGCTCTGAGCTGGTGGCCAGCAGCATTTCCTGGATGATGTCGGGCAGGGTGTTGGCCTCGGATTCAATGGCGCCGGTCAGCGGGTAGCAGCCCAGCGTACGGAAGCGCACTGACTTCATCATAGGCTTCTCGCCTTCTTTCAGCGGCATGCGGTCGTCGTCCACCATAATCAGGGTGCCATCGCGTTCTACCACTGGTCTCACCGCCGCGTAATACAGCGGTACGATATCGATGTTTTCAAGGTAGATGTACTGCCAGATATCCAGCTCGGTCCAGTTGGAGAGCGGGAACACACGAATGCTCTCGCCTTTGTTAACCTTGCCGTTGTAGATGTTCCAGAGCTCCGGGCGCTGGTTCTTCGGGTCCCACCGGTGGTGCTCGTCGCGGAAGGAGTATACCCGCTCCTTGGCGCGGGATTTTTCCTCATCCCGGCGGGCGCCCCCGAATGCGGCGTCGAACTTGTACTTGTTCAGGGCCTGCTTCAGGGACTGGGTTTTCATGATGTCGGTGTGCTTGGCGCTGCCGTGGGTGAAGGGTCCGACACCCTGCTTCACGCCTTCTTCGTTGATGTGCACAATCAGGTCGAGGTCAAACTTCTCCGCCACGTTGTCCCGGAACGAAATCATCTCTCGGAATTTCCATGTGGTATCAACATGCAGTAACGGAAAAGGCAGCTTCCCAGGGTAGAAGGCCTTCAGGGCAAGGTGCAGCATCACGGCAGAATCTTTGCCGATAGAATAGAGCATGACCGGGTTGTCGAACTCGGCCGCCACTTCCCGGATTATGTGGATGCTTTCGGCTTCCAGCTGTTTGAGATGAGTGAGGTTGTATGTGGTCATGGTCATCCATTGCCGCAGGGGCTGTGTGATGGCTGTAAATCGGTTGACCAACTATATCAGGCGGCGGCAGGGTATAAGAAGATTTCTGGTAAGAATTTTAAGTTCTAATAATATGGCGCCGAACCCAACGTGCCGGGGACTCCGGGCGTGCTGAGCCGGTGTCGGTGGTTTCAGTGGGTGTCGTAATTCGCTGTTCGGGCGTCAGACAGCAGTTTGGCAACATAGCGGTCGATGTAATCAAACCCGTTGCCCTCAAATTCACTGAACTGGATACCTATCTGGAATTCATTTCGGGAGATGCGCCGCATATGCACGATATTGCCATCTGCAAGCACAGTGACTGGTTGCGTTGGAAGCACAGGCACGGTGAAACGGGTTTTCACGCCAATCCAGTGCCCTGGGGCCGGCGCGCGCATACCGGGAATGAGCTGTTGAACAACGTCCTGATCGCAGGAGATCATCACACCGGCTCGAGACAGATTAGAGACCTTGCACGTCAGGCAGCAGCCGTCATTTTTCTCAACAGTAATCTCGGTCGACACACCGACGCGCTGCTGATTTCTGAGATTCTGTTTGGCTGGTGCAGGTTTCATTTTGATTTTTCTGGCGCGAGTAGTATCAAACGACGTTGCCTTTCCCATAATTGCCTTCCAAAAGAACGCTTAAGCACTTGAAATTGTAGCTGCTTAAAAAGTGATCAGCAAGATAGTCGAAGCTATTGTTACATCTTTATTAAAATTTTCTGAACACGGCGTCACATTTTGGTGCGTCATTTCGGTTTTATTAAAGGGGTATTGCATGCATATGCGGGAAGTGCAGAGCTGCAGATGACAGTCCAGTGAGTTAAAATCGCCGCTTACACACATTTGGAGCCAGGCTCCGGGATTCCTGCGGAAATTTATGACCGAGAAAATACAAGACACGGCTCAGGGCGGAAAAGTAGGCTTTATCAGTCTGGGGTGCCCCAAAGCACTGGTAGACTCAGAGCGTATCCTGACTCAATTACGGCTGGATGGTTATGAGGTGGTGCCTACCTACAACGATGCCGACATTGTAGTGGTGAACACCTGTGGGTTTATTGATGCGGCCAAGCAGGAATCCCTGGATGCCATCGGCGAAGCCATCAGCGAAAACGGCAAGGTGATTGTGACCGGGTGCATGGGTGTGGAAGCGGAGAAAATTCGCGAGACCCATCCCGGGGTGTTGGCGGTGTCTGGCCCTCAGGCCTATGAGGAAGTTGTGGGCGCCGTGCACCAGTTTGTGCCGCCGAAAAAAGACCACGACCCTTTTGTGGATCTGGTGCCGCCACAGGGCATTAAGCTTACGCCAAGGCACTATGCTTACCTGAAGATATCCGAAGGCTGTAACCACAGTTGTACCTTCTGCATCATCCCGGACATGCGCGGCAAGCTGGTCAGCCGTCCGATCGGCGATGTGATGGATGAAGCCAAGCGGCTGGTGGATGCCGGCGTTAAAGAGCTGCTGGTCATCTCCCAGGACACCTCCGCCTACGGCGTGGATATCAAGTATCGAACCGGTTTCTGGCAGGGCCGCCCGGTGAAAACGAAGATGCAGTCCTTGTGCGAGGCGCTGGGTGAGATGGGCGTGTGGGTGCGGTTGCACTACGTCTATCCGTACCCCCACGTGGACGACATCATCCCGCTGATGGCCGAAGGCAAGATCCTGCCGTACCTGGACATCCCGTTCCAGCACGCCAGCCCGAAAGTACTCAAGGCCATGAAACGCCCGGCTCATGACAGCAAGACACTGGAGCGCATCAGGACCTGGCGTGAAATCTGTCCGGAACTGACCATTCGTTCAACCTTTATTGTCGGCTTCCCGGGTGAAACCGAGGAAGATTTCCAGTACTTGCTGGATTGGCTGGATGAGGCGCAATTGGACCGCGTGGGTGCGTTTACTTACAGCCCGGTTGAGGGCGCCAGGGCCAATGAGCTGGAAGGTGCCGTACCGGAAGAGGTCAAGGAAGAGCGACTGGCCCGCTTTATGGCAAAGCAGGCGGAGATTTCAGCTGCCCGATTGCAGGCCAAAATCGGCAAGACGATTGATGTGCTCATCGATGAGGTTGATGAGGAAGGTGCGATAGGTCGCTCGAAGGCGGATGCGCCGGAGATTGATGGCATGGTTTACCTGAACGACGAAACCGATTTGGTTCCCGGTCAGATTGTGCAGGCCGTTGTGGAGCACGCTGACGAACATGACCTTTGGGCTCGTTTGGTCTGACTTTTGTCGCGGTTTTTGGGCTTCGGCTCTAGCCTGCCAGTTTGGGAGCAGGGCGTGTTTGGTGTCCCTTCCCAAAAAACGCTACGAGCACATCCATGTGCGCTTCGCTCCGGCCATCCATGGCCTCCGAGATTTTTGGGAAGGGCCACCAAACACGCCCTCCCGGCCTTGGCGGGTATAGTCTAGAAGTGCTTTTGCTGTCTTGGGGGCGGTCGCAGGCAGATTGTGTGTCTTCACGATGACACCTCCGCAGTTGGGATGCCTTGGCGGGTAGAACCTCCCAAAAATCTGGAGCGCCAGGGATGGCGCGACGAAGCCCTACAGGGACGTATTCACGGGCGTTTTTTGGGAGGTTCTACCCGCCAAGGCAGTTCCTCCCAATCCCGAAGGCTAGGGCCGAAACAAAACGGCCACACCAAAGCCAAAAGTTAACCACCAAGCTTGCGAACAAGAATCTCGTTGAACAGCTTGGGGTTGCCCTGGCCCTTGGAAGCCTTCATCAGAGGACCCATGAAGCCGCCAAGCATCTTCTTGCGCTTCTTAGGATCTTCCTCGCCCTGATACTGGGCCACCTGGTCCGGCATGCCGGCCAGCACCTCGTCGACCATGGCTTCCAGAGCGCCGGTATCGGAGACCTGCTTCAGGCCCTTGGCGTCAATGATCGCATCAACGTCGCCGTTCTCACCTGACCATAAGGCTTCAAAGACCTTCTTCGCACCTGCTGAAGAAACCGTGTTGTCGGCAATGCGGGTAACCAGTGCGCCCAATTGTGCGCCTGAAATCGGAGCTTCGGCTACGGATTTCTCGTCGGCATTCAGGCGGGCGGAGAATTCGCCCTGAATCCAGTTGGCGGCCAGCTTGGCGTCTTTGCCGTGTTCCACGGTTTCTTCGAAGAACGCTGACAGCTTGGCGTCGCCAGACAGCACGCCGGCGTCGTAGTCGTTCAGGCCGTATTGCTCCTTGAAGCGGGCCTTGCGGGCGTCCGGCAGTTCCGGCAGGCGGGCGCGGGCGTCTTCGATGAAGGCGTCGTCGATTTCCACCGGCAACAGGTCAGGACAGGGGAAGTAGCGGTAGTCGTTGGCTTCTTCCTTGGTGCGCATGGACCGGGACTCGTCCCGGTCGCCGTTGTACAGGCGGGTTTCCTGCACAATGCGGCCGCCATCCTCCAGGATATCCATCTGCCGCTCTACTTCATGGGCGATGGCCTGTTCCATGAACCGGAAGGAGTTCAGGTTCTTGGTTTCCGTGCGGGTGCCGAGTTCCTCGGAGCCTTTCGGCTTCAGGGAGATGTTCACATCAAAGCGCATGGAGCCCTGAGACATATCGCCATCACAGATCCCCAGCGAGGTCACCAGGCTATGCAGCTTCTTGGCGAAGGCTACGGCTTCGTCGGCGCTGTTCATGTCCGGTTCCGTCACCACCTCGATCAGCGGCGTGCCGGCCCGGTTCAGGTCAATGCCGGACATGCCGTGGTAGTCTTCGTGCAGGGATTTACCGGCGTCTTCTTCCAGGTGCGCGTGGTGAATGCGTACCCGTTTGGTGCTTCCGTCGGCCAGGTCGATGTCCACGTAGCCTGGGCCGACAATCGGCTGGGCCAGCTGGGTGGTCTGGTAGCCCTTGGGCAGGTCCGGGTAGAAGTAGTTTTTGCGCTCGAAGACCGAGCGGCGGCCGATTTCCGCGTTGGTGGCCAGGCCGAACATCACCGCATAACGGAAGGCCTGCTCATTGGGTACCGGCAGGGTACCGGGCATGGCCAGGTCAACGGCGTTGGCCTGGGTGTTGGGCTCGGCACCGTAGGCGGTGCTGGAGCCGGAGAAAATCTTGGTCTGGGTGGCGAGCTGAACGTGAATTTCCAGCCCGATCACGATATCCCACTGCATGCGTTCGTCTCCTAATCCGGGCTTATTGGGGTTCACGCTGGTGCCAGTCGGTCACCTGCTGGAATTGGTGGGCAGCGTTCAGCAAACGGGCCTCGGAGAAGTAATCCCCGATAATCTGCAGCCCGACCGGCAAGCCGTCGACAAACCCTGCCGGCACCGACATGGCCGGAATGCCCGCCAGGTTGATGGCGATGGTGAACACGTCTTCCAGGTACATGGACACCGGGTCGGTGTTTTTCTCGCCCTGCCTGAACGCAGGTGTCGGAGACACTGGGCTCATCAGCACGTCCACTTCCTTGAACGCATTGATGAAATCCTGCTGGATCAGACGGCGAACCTTCTGGGCCTTCAAGTAATAGGCATCAAAGTAACCAGCGGACAGGGCGTAGGTTCCCACCAGAATCCGGCGCTTAACCTCATTCCCGAATCCTTCCGCCCGGGTGCGGGTGTACATATCCATCAGGTCTTTCGGATCGTCGCAGCGGTAGCCATAACGTACACCGTCAAACCGGGACAGGTTTGCTGAGGCTTCCGCCGGGGCAATCACGTAATAAGCCGCGATGGCCAGCTTCGCGTTGGGCAGGGATACTTCCTTTACCGTGGCGCCCAGCTTTTCATACTCGCGAATCGCGTTGCGAACCTGCTCTTCCATGGCCGGAGACAGTTGGTCGCTGAAGTATTCCTTCGGCAGGCCAATCTTCAGGCCTTTCAGCGGCTCGTTCAGAGTAGCGGTGTAATCCGGTACTTCCCGGTCGATGCAGGTGGAATCCCTGGGATCATGGCCGGCCATCACATTCATCATCAACGCCGAATCTTCCGCCGTACGCGCCATCGGCCCGCCCTGGTCCAGAGACGAGGCAAAGGCAATCATCCCGTACCGGGATACCCGGCCATAGGTCGGCTTCAGCCCGGTAATGCCGCACAGCGCTGCCGGCTGGCGAATAGAGCCGCCAGTATCCGTACCCGTCGCCGCCGGCACCAGCCGCGCAGCTACGGCAGCGGCGGAACCGCCGGAAGAACCTCCTGGCACCCGCTTGTCGCCGCTGGCCAGCCCCCAGGGGTTGGTCACTGCACCGTAGAAGCTGGACTCGTTGGAAGACCCCATGGCGAACTCATCCATATTGGTCTTGCCCAGACAAACCGCGCCGGCCGCCTTGAAGTTTGCTGTCACCGTGGCGTCGTAAGGCGGCACAAAATTCTCCAGCATCCTGGAGCCGCAGGTAGTGCGAATGCCGTTGGTGCAGAAGATGTCCTTGTGGGCAAAGGGCACCCCGGTCCATACCGTGGCCTTACCCGCCGCCCGCATTTCATCCGCCGCTTTCGCCTCGGCCAATGCGCGCTCTTCGGAGATGGTAATAAAGCTGTTGTACTTGCCGTCTTCCTGTTTCAGACGGTCGAGGAACTGTTGAGTCAGCTCTACACTGGAAATCTTGCCGCTCTCCAGTTCCCTGGAAAGTTCTGCTACGGATTTGTTATGCATCATCAATCCCGAAATATGTGATCGTCAGACAACCTGCCGGTTACTAAGCTATTTCAGTTGCCTCAAGGCTCACTCAATGACCTTGGGGACCAGGTACAACCCATCCTCGGTCGCCGGCGCAATCGCCTGAAACGCCTCCCGCTGATTGGTTTCGGTAACCACATCCGGCCGCAGCTTCTGTACGGCATCCAGTGGATGCGCCATCGGCTCCACGGAATCGGTATCCGCTGCACTCAACTGATCCACCAGATCCAGGATATTGCCCAGATCCTTCTCCAGAGCCGAAACCTGCTCGCCGTCCACCTTGATGCGGGCGAGCACGGCAACTTTCTCGATGTCCTCGCGGGAAATGCTCACGTTGCCTCCATTAAAGCGTGTGTGAAAACAATTTAATCCTAAAGAGCCCGAACGACTCTAACTGGCTGATTTTGGCGCTTTTCAGCTGTCCGGGGATGCCTTGGGGAGGGGCTTTCCAAAAATCTGCGGAGCCATGGATGGCGGAGCCGAAGCGCCACAGGGATGTGCCAAAGGAGCGTTTTTTGGAAAGCCCCTCCCCAAGGCATCCTTGCACCCAGAGAAAACAAGCCCGACATATTAGCAGAATCACAACCAAGATTGGCCCCGAAACAGTACCGAAAATGTGAGAATGGTAAGCTGAGAGCCCTGATGTTGCCTTGCCTGAGAATGGCCTCACTGCTAAAGTTGCGTGATTCTTCTACATCCGCAACCGCAACTCTCAGGTTGAAACAACACGAATGTTAATCAAAAGACTCCGAGGCATCTTCTCAAGCGACCTGTCCATCGACCTGGGCACCGCCAACACCCTAATCTACGTGCGTGAACGCGGAATCGTACTCAACGAACCCTCCGTTGTTGCCATCCGCACCAGCGGCTCCCAGAAAATGGTGGCTGCTGTGGGTTCCGAAGCCAAGCGCATGCTCGGCCGTACCCCCGGCAACATAACCGCCATCCGCCCAATGAAAGACGGTGTGATTGCGGATTTCGTTGTTACCGAAAAAATGCTCCAGCACTTCATTCATAAAGTGCACGAAAACAGTTTTATTACTCCCAGCCCCCGCGTACTGGTGTGTGTGCCCAGCAAGTCCACACAGGTGGAGCGCAAGGCCATCCGTGAGTCTGCCCTGGGCGCGGGTGCTCGTGAAGTGTTCCTGATTGAAGAGCCCATGGCCGCGGCCATTGGTGCAGGCCTGCCGGTTGAAGAAGCCAGCGGCTCCATGATTGTCGATATCGGTGGTGGGACTACGGAAATCGCCATTATTTCCCTGAACGGCATCGTTTACGCTGAATCGGTGCGGGTTGGCGGCGACAAGTTCGACGAAGCCATCGTTACCTATGTGCGCCGCAACTATGGCAGCCTGATCGGCGATTCCACCGCCGAGCGGATCAAACATGAAATCGGTTGCGCCTATGAAGGCCTGGATATCCGCGAGATTGATGTGCGTGGTCGCAACCTGGCAGAAGGTGTGCCCCGTGCGTTCACCCTGAACAGCGAAGAGATTCTCGACGCGTTGCAGGAATCACTTGCCCAGATCGTGCAAACCGTCAAAAGCGCGCTTGAGCAGTCTCCACCTGAGCTGGCGTCTGATATCGCTGAGCGCGGAATCGTGCTTACCGGTGGTGGTGCACTTCTGCGAGGCCTCGACAAACTTATCAGTGAAGAAACCGGTCTGCCGGTGATCATCGCCGAAGACCCCCTGACCTGTGTTGCCCGTGGTGGCGGCAAGGCGCTGGAAGTCATTGATCGCGGTGGCATCGGAATGTTCTCCCAGGAGGGTTAATCCCGTGGGAGGGCTAAGCCATTAAAACCATCTTTGTCCAGGGGCCGGTACCCGGCTTCAGACTCTTTCTTGTGATTCTGGTATCGGCAGCGTTGATCGCTGCCGATGCCCGTTTTGACAAGCTCACACCTGTTCGCAGTACTCTCGCCACCGGCCTGGCTCCGGTATACTGGCTGGGTAATGCCCCCTACCGATTCAGTGACTGGTTCTCCGGGCTCTTTGTCAGCCGTGAAGACCTCCAGAGTGAAAACGAAGAACTCAAGGCCCGAATGCTGATACTCGAGCGGCGTGCGCTGAAATATGCGGCGTTGGCGTCAGAGAATAACGAGTTGCGCCGGCTGCTTAACTCCTCTGAAGTGTTGGATGACCGGGTGATCGTGGGCGAAGTGGTGGGTGTCTCGCCCGATCCGTTTTCCCACGAGATCATCATCAACAAAGGCCATAGCGACGGTGTGACCACCGGGCAGGCTGTACTGGATGCCGAAGGTTTGATGGGGCAGATAGTGCAGACCAGCCAGTTCACCTCCCGTGTGTTGCTGGTGTCGGACAGTAGCCATGCGGTGCCCGTCGAAGTGGTCAGAAATGGCTTGCGTTCGGTGTTATTGGGCAATGGTGAAGTCAATCAGCTGGATCTGGTGCATGTGCCGGATACTGCCGATATACGGGAAGGCGATACCCTGGTCAGCTCCGGCCTTGGTGGCCGTTTCCCCCGGGGCTATCCGGTGGCTGAGGTCAGCCAGATCACCAAGGAACCAGGGGAACCCTTCGTGACGATTCGGGCCAGGCCCATGGCCAGACTGAACCAGAGCCGGCTTGTGCTGGTGGTGTTTCAGCCTGAGTCCCGGGAGCGCCGCGAGTCTGCGGAACCGCAGACCACGGAAGAGGAGGCCAACTGATGCTGTCGGTCATTAGCTACCCGCTGTTTTTCGTGACCGTTGTGCTTGCGCTGGTGTTGAGTATATCCCTGTTCCCGGTAGGCTGGTTTGAATTCCGTCCGGAATGGCTGGGTTTGGTGGTTTTTTACTGGACCTTCCGTGCACCGGCGCAGTTTGGGATTCTGATGGCCTGGTGTCTCGGGCTATTACTGGATGTGCTTGAGGCCACCCCCCTGGGCACCAATGCGCTGGGTATGGCACTCATTGCTTTCCTGGTGCTGACCATCCATCAGCGCTTGAGAATGTACCCGCTACCGCAACAATGCCTTATGGTCTTCCTGTTGTTGGGCATCAACCAGATGCTGGTGCACTTCATCAAACAACTGCTGGGCGCCGATACGGCGGGGTTCAGTTACCTGTGGCCAGCATTAACCAGTGCGGTCGCCTGGCCCTTTGTCAGTGGCCTGCTGGACCGCCTGAACCGGAAGCTGGGCTAGCACCATGAAGACACTGATTCTTGCATCCGCCTCTCCTCGCCGGGCTGAGCTGCTACAGCAAATCGGGCTGACGTTCCAGGTGCAGCCCGCGGATATTGATGAAACCGTGGCCGAGGGTGAGTCGGCGGAGCATTATGTGGAACGCCTGGCTCGTGAGAAGGCGTTAAGAGTGGCCGGTGAGAATCCTGACGCACTGGTTCTGGGCTCGGATACCTCGGTGGTCTTGCAAGGTAAGATTCTGGGGAAACCGGTCGATGCGGCGGAGGCAAAAGCCACACTGGCCCGGTTGTCTGGCCAGCAACACCAGGTGATGACGGCGGTGGCGCTGGCGCGGGGAGAGGTCTGCCAATCGCACCTGTCGGTCACCAACGTGACCTTTCGAAGCCTTTCCGAGGCCGAGATCCGGGCCTATGTTGATAGTGGCGAGCCCATGGATAAGGCCGGTAGCTACGGCATTCAGGGCCTGGGTGGTATCTTTGTCCAGGAATTGCAGGGCAGCTATAGCGCGGTGGTGGGTTTGCCCCTCCTGGAAACCGCCGGGTTGTTGGCAGAGGCCGGTTTTCCGGTCTGGCAGAACTGGCCGAGTTGTAAGGAGAGCCAAACATGAGCGAAGAAATTCTCATCAACGTTACGCCGGTGGAAACCCGGGTGGCGTTGGTCGAAAACGGCATGCTTCAGGAAGCTTACATCGAGCGGACCAGCCGCAAGGGTATTGTTGGCAATATCTACAAGGGTAAGGTGGTTCGAGTGTTGCCGGGCATGGAAGCGGCGTTTGTGGATATTGGCCTGGAGCGGGCCGCATTCATACACGCCTCGGATGTTGCCTGCAGTCAGTCCGGGCCGGAGGAGCCTTCGGATGGCCCGAAAACCGTGCCGGATATCCGCACCCTGTTGCGTGAGGGGCAATCGCTCGTGGTTCAGGTCACCAAGGACCCCATCGGCACCAAGGGAGCCAGGTTGACGACCCAGCTTTCTATTCCTTCCCGGTACCTGGTGTTTATGCCGGGGGTCAGCCATATTGGTATTTCCCAGCGGATTGAGGACGACAACGAGCGCACTCGGCTGAAGACCCTGATTGAAGAGGCGGCTGAACAGAGCGACGACGTTCAGGGTGGCTATATTATCCGCACGGCAGCGGAAGCGGCGGCGGCTGAAGACCTGATCGCCGATATGGCCTACCTGCATCGGCTTAGCCAGTCCATACAGGATCGGATTGGTAGCGCGCCCGCACCGTCCGTGGTCTACCAGGATCTGCCATTGTTCATTCGCACCATTCGGGATCTAATCCGGCCGCAGACAGAAAAAGTGCGCATCGACAGCCGGGAAAGCTACCAGCGGGTAATAGAGTTTGTGCAGGAGTTCGTCACGGAATTCGCCGACAAGGTTGAATACTATCCCGGTGAGCGGCCGATTTTTGATCTGTATTCGGTCGAGGATGAGATCCAGAAGGCCCTTAGCCGCAAGGTGCAGCTGAAATCCGGTGGTTACGTCATCATCGACCAGACCGAAGCGATGACCACCATTGATATCAATACCGGCGCGTTTGTCGGCCACCGGAATCTGGAAGAAACCATCTTCAAGACCAACCTGGAGGCCGCCCGTGCCATCAGCCGGCAGCTGAGGCTCAGAAACCTCGGTGGTATCATCATCATAGACTTTATCGATATGGACGACCCGGAGCACCAGCGCCAGGTACACAGGATGCTGGAGAAGATGCTCGAGCGGGATCATGCCAAAACCAAGATCACCGGTGTCTCGGAACTTGGCCTGGTGGAGATGACCCGAAAACGCACCACAGAAAGCCTTGGGCAGGTGCTGTGCGAGCCTTGCCCGATCTGCGATGGACGGGGCTTCCTGAAAACGGCAGAGACCGTCTGCTATGAGATTTTCCGCGAGATTCTCCGGGTGAACCGGGCCTATGAAGCTGAGAACTATCTGGTGATGGCGTCACAGAAAGTGGTTGATCGTCTGCTCGACGAGGAATCCGACAATGTCGCAGACCTCGAGACCTTTATCAGTAAGACCATACGCTTCCAGGTAGAACCCTTCTACAGTCAGGAACAGTACGATGTGGTCCTGCTCTGACGCCCGCTGAACCGGGCTGTCGAAGGAGTATCGATTACGATGCAAGGCCGTGAACAGGAGCAAGCTCAGCAGCAGCGCCGGGGCGCCGGCAAGCTGGCGCAGTTACTGGAGCACCTGGCAAACGGAGTCTGGTGGTTTATCTTCGCCTTGCTGGTGGTGTTTGCCCTGTACGTTGGATTGGGGAGACAGCTGACCAGTAATATCGATCGTTTCACCGGCGAGCTTTCCGGGCAACTCTCTGATCGTACCGGGCTGGATGTCCGCGTTGGTCATCTTTCCTCCCGTTGGCATTGGCTTGACCCGGCGGTGACCGCCTCTGATCTGACCGTTCACCATCCTGAAACTGGCCAAGCCATTGCTGAGCTTGAGCACTTGCGACTGCGTCTGGATTTTCTGTCATCGGTACTGCGATTCCGGTTGGTGTTCGAGGACTTCGAGGCCGATGGCTTAACCGTGAGCCTGGCCCGACGGTCCGGCCTGGACCTGCTCGAGCCGCCGGATGAGCTGACCGACCTGACCCGCCCCGGTGGCCAGGACCTGCAAACCTGGCTCAGGCTGGCCGGGCGCTGGCTGTCTGATCCGCGGCTGACCATGACCCGGATCAGCCTTGGCATTGATGATGGTTCAGGCAATACCCGGCATTTCGATATTCCCCAACTGGACCTGGTCTACCGCCGTGGTTTGTTTCAGGCCTCGGGCAGGGCCATGCAGCCAGGAACCACGACCCAGCTCGCCAGTTTTGCCCTTGTGGGGCAGCACTTTTTCCGGGGCGAATTTACCGGCCAGTTGTATGTGGATGTCGATTCCGGGCGTCTGTTTGATGGTCTGGTGGACGATCTGAGTTGGCGCGGTCTTCGTGTAGAGGGGGCAGATCTGGGCGGGCGTGCCTGGCTGACCTTTGACAGCGGTGAGCTGGAGCAGGTTCAGGGGATGGTGCAAACGCCCTATTTGCAGCTCGGGGTCAATATGGAGTCGCTGGCTCCCCTGGAGAGTATCCAGGCTCGTTTTGGCTGGCGCCGGGATGGTCCCTTACAGCTCCAGCAACTGCAGTGGCAGTGGCTGGACCACGATGTCCAACCCTTTGGATTGCGCCTTGAGCCCGATTCCGGAGGTAATATCCTGATTGCCGATGGCGTGCCGCTGGCACCGATCCGGCGGCTTGTGCAGAACCTTCCGTTGCTTCCGGCCGTGGCCAATCATGCGCTAGAGCAATACCGGCCATCCGGCTACCTTGACGACGTGATCCTGACGCTGCCGGAAGATCCGGCCGGCTTCCAGCTGTCCGGTCGATTGCGGCAGGTGTCGGTTGAGGCCGCGCAAGGGGCGCCGGCCGCCCGTGGGCTTGATGGTCATATCCTGATGACGGCGCATTCAGGCCATGTAACCCTCGATACCACCGGGCCCGCCTACCTGGGCTTCCCAAAACTCTATGAGGCTGGCTGGCCGCTGGATTCGATGGCTGGCACGGTATCCTGGGAGCTGGCCGGCCCGATAACCCGTGTATTTGCCGACGATCTCCGATTTACCTACGCCGACCGTACAACACTCACCGGAGCGTTTGATTTAAGGCTGGATCGGTTTGGCGAAGACAACCTGGGCTTGCGCGTTGGCGTTGAGAACGGCGATGCGTCCATGCTCGCAGATTTTGTCCCGGCCAAGGTGGTGGACCCGGGGCTCTATCAGTGGTTAACCACCGCCATTATCGAAGCCGATATCACCGCCGGTGAGTATTACGGTCACGGCCGGATCGATTCCGGGGCACCCCGGGGATCGTTTGTCTCATCCATGTGGTACGAGTTCGACCATGGTGTTGTCCGTTACGACGAACGCTGGCCGGAAGTGCAGAGCGCCCGTGGCCGGGTTGAGGTTCAGAATGCAGACACTCTGGTCACTCTGGAACAGGCACTGACAGGCGGGCTGGAACTGCGCTCGGGCGTCGTAAGGGTTGTGCCGGGAGATGGCGAGGGGCCGACTCGCGTAAGGGTTGATGCACAAGCCGATGTGCCAGGTGAGCGCGTGCCGTTCTGGATGACCGAGACACCGCTTGGCGACATGGCCGGAATGGCCGCCACAGAGCTGGATTATCAGGGGCTCTACCGGTTAGCCCTGAATATTGATCTGCCACTGGGGGCTGGTGAGCAGACAGCGGTGAACGCACGGGTGGCAACGTCCGGAGCCAGGATCTCCTACCCGGCAGCGGGATTGGTCTGGGCAGGAATCGAGGGCGAGGTCCGCTACGATACCCGTCGGGGGTTTTCCGGAGAGCCTCTTCTGGCGGAGTTCTTCGGGCAACCGGTGACTGTTGAGTTTGAACAATCAGAACAGGGCCCGGCAGGTAAGGGCGCAGCCTTGTCTATTCGTCAGACCGGCCGGGTTCCATTGCCGTCGTTTTTGCATCAGTTCGGGTTGCCGGAGGGCTCCGCACTCGGGATGTCGGGCAGCCTGGATTATTCGGCACAGCTGAGCGTGTCGGATGAGCGCGCTTCCCGGATAACGGTATCCTCCGATTTTCAAGGCCTGGCACTGGACTGGCCGCAGCCTCTGGGTAAGGGAGAGTCGGATCAGGCCCGGTTGCAGGCATGGATAGACCCTACCGAAAATGAGGGTGTCCGTGTGACGGGGGACTGGCAGGACCGGTTGGCCTTTGATCTGCTGTGGAAATCGTCGGGCTTTGAGCTGGGACTCAGTGAACTGAACCTGGCGGGGCACAGTCTCAGGAATATCCAGATCGATGCACTGGATCTGGGAGATCGTTGGGTGTTCAACACGGAATCTGATCGGGTTCAGGGCAGGGTGATGGTGCCCACGCAGGGAACGATTGAAGCCGATCTGCAACGACTCAGTCTGATGCGCTCAGATACCGGGGGTGAAGACCAGGAGGACCGGCAGATATTGACCCTGGAGGAGCAACTGGAAGCGTTTCGAGCTCTGGACGTGGGGAGCTGGCCCGATATTGATGTGACCATCGCGGACCTCAGGCTGGGCGATGAGTCTGCCGGCCGCTGGCAGTTCGCCATGCGGCCGCAGCCGTTCCACCTGAACATCGAGGAAATTGAAGGGCAACTGGAGACGCTGGCGCTCACCGGCAGAATGAGTTGGAGTGTGGTTGATGATCGCGAAACCAGCCGATTTGTCGGAACCCTTTCAGGCGGCCGCCTCCGGGAGCTGGAGGCACTGACCGGTGCGCCGATTCCAATGAATAATGAGCAGACCCAGGTTGACCTGGATCTGGACTGGCCCGGCCGACCGGATGAATTTGCCCTGAAGCAGCTCAGTGGCCAGCTCAGTGTCCGCCTGGATGACGGCGTCATTTTGGAGCAAAGTGGCTCAGCCCAGTTGTTCAGAATTTTCAACCTGCTCAACACCGACACGCTCTGGCGCCGGCTGCGCCTGGACTTCTCGGATCTTTATGAGCGGGGCATTGCGTTTGATGCCATTTCCGGCAAGGCTGTCATTGTAAACGGGCTGGTTACCCTGGACCCAGAGCTGCAACTGGTGGGGCCTTCGGGGGCTTTCAAGATGAGTGGATCCACCAATATGGCCGATGAGAGCCTGGATATGCGGTTGGTGCTGGTGCTTCCGGTTACCCAGAACCTGCCCCTGGCTGCCATACTGATGGGAGCGAGCGCCCCCATTGGCGGCGCACTCTTTGTCCTGGATAAAATTCTGGGTGACCCATTGAGCAAGTTGACCAGCGCCACTTACAGTGTCACCGGTAGCTGGAGCGAACCCAAAGTGGAGCTACGACGGGTTTTCGATACGGGTGAATAGAGGAGTCGGAGCATGACCCAAGTTGCAGCGATTCAGATGGTCAGCGGTCACAACCTGGCCGGTAACCTGGCCGAGGCTGAGGCCCTGTTGCGTGATGCTGCCGCCCAAGGTGCGAAAGTGGCAGTATTACCTGAGAATTTTGCGGTTCTGGCCACTGCTCAGATGCGCGAGTGCGGTCGGCAGGAAAGTGGCGGTGAATCGGTGATCCGCCGCTTTCTTTCAGAACAGGCCGAGAGGTTGGGGCTATGGATTGTAGGTGGTTCCATGCCACTGGCAACACGACCCGATGGTTCTGATGTTCCCGACAGGGTGCGTGCAAGCTGCATTGTCTACAACGATCAGGGCGAGGAAGTTGCCCGTTACGACAAAATTCACCTGTTTGACGCCATGGTAGAGGATTCCCATGGCCAATACCGGGAGTCGGATACCTTCGAGCCAGGTGACCAGGTGGTTACCGTGGATACTCCCGCCGGCCGGCTGGGGATGGCTGTGTGCTACGACTTGCGGTTTCCTGAACTGTTCAGGGCGCTGCGGGAACAGGGTGCCGAGTGGGTGTGCCTGCCCAGCGCCTTTACCTGGCAAACTGGAGACGCCCATTGGCACCCACTGATTAAAGCCAGGGCCATCGAGAACCAGGTTTGGGTGGTTGCCCCCGGCCAGGGGGGGCAAAACAGTGAGCGACGCAAGACTTATGGCCACAGTTTGATCTGTGACCCCTGGGGCAGGGTGGTGACGGAACTGGATGAGGGCCCAGGCCTGGTTGTGGCAGACCTGGATATGGAAAAACTGAACCAGGTTCGGGCCAGAATGCCGGTCTGGGAGCACCGCCGTCTTTAACTTAGAACTCCGCTCAGCGGGTTGCTTTACTGCTCTGCGTCGTCAATCCATTCCCGGAGGGCCCGGAACAGTTTTCGGGCCTGACCGGTATTTTTCTGTTTCTCCACTTCCTTGCGGGCATTTCGAACCAGGTTGCGCAGGTGCTGCACGTCCGCCGCCGGGCAATAATCGATGAACTCCCCCACCACCTTGTCGCCTTCGGAGATCATCCTGTCGCGCCAGCGCTCGGCCAGGTGATGCCGGCGGGTGTGCTCCTCACTGCCGGCATTGAATGCACCGATGGCACGAGCCAGTGCTTCCGGGTCATCCTCCTGCCGGATGATCTTGCCAATGTATTGCAGGTGTCGGCGGCGTGCTTCGCGCTGATTAATGCGCCGTGATTCCACGATGGCAGCCTTCAGGGTGTCGCTGATGTCCAGTGACGCCAATTGCTCGTCATTGAGATCCAGCATCTGTTTACCCAGGTCCTGGAGCGCATGCATTTCCCGCTTGATCTGGGATTTGCTCGGGCCGAAATCTTCTTCGAGCTCCTCGTGGTGCGGGCGGTTATCGGATTGGCTCATGGTGGGCTCCTCAAGCGTAGAAAATGGTGGCCAGTCCGAGAAAGGCCATAAAGCCGACAACGTCGGTAACCGTGGTCAGGATGACGCTACCCGCCAGAGCAGGATCAATATTCCTTGACTTGAGGAACATAGGCAGCACTGTGCCTACCAGTGCGGCGGCCACCAGATTTATGATCAGTGCCGCAGCAATCACGGCGCCAATGAGCCAGTCCTGAAACCAGGCTATAGCGGCGGCAGCCACCACGAGAGCCCACAACAGTCCATTCAGTACACTGGACAGAAACTCCCGGTTGAGCAGCCAGCCAACGTTCGCACCGCTGATCTGCCCCACAGCCATGCCACGGATGACCAGCGTCAGGGTTTGACTTCCAGCGATGCCACCCATGCTGGCGACAATGGGCATCAGCACCGCCAGGGCGACTACTTTGGCGATGGTCTCCTCGAATAACCCGATCACTGCGGAGGCGGTAAAGGCTGTAATAAGGTTAATGCCAAGCCAGACCGCACGCCGGCGCGTGGTTTTCATTACGGGTGCGAAGGTATCTTCGTCTTCGTCAAGACCGGCCATACTCATCAGGGAGTGATCAGCGTCTTCCCGGATAACGTCGACCACGTCATCAATGGTGATCCTGCCCAGGAGCTTATTGTCGTCACCCACCACCGGAGCAGAGATCAGGTCGTAGCGCTCGAACAGGGTGGCCACCTTGGTGTCGGACAGGGTGACCGGAATCGGCTCGATATCGGTGTCCATGACTTCCCGCACCGTGGAAGCCGGGTTGGACACCAGCATGCGGGTGATGGACAACATGCCAATGAATTCGTCCCGCCGGCTGACCACAATCAGGCTGTCGGTCATGGGCGGCAGGCTGCGGTGGCGGCGCAGGTACCGCAGCACCACGTCAATACTGATATCCGGCCTTACCGTAATGGTGTCGGTATTCATCAAGCCGCCGGCGGTGTCTTCCGGGTAGGAGAGCACTTCCTCTACCCGTTGCCGGTCTTGCTCGTCCATGGTGTCCAGGACTTCCTGGATCACCGTATCTGGCAGCTGCTGGAGCAGGTCGGCCAGGTCGTCGGATTCAAAATCCTCAATGATATCTGCCAGTTCCTGAGCGTTCAGCTGGCTCAGGAAGTAGGCCCGGATGTCGTCACCGAGATATTGGAGTACTTCCCCTTCCAGTTGCTTATCGACCAGGTTCCACAGCAGGGCGCGTTGGCGAGGCGGGGAGGATTCCAGGAGGTGTGCGATATCGCTGGGGCTCAGGCCGCCGTTAAGGATGCGGGCAACCTGTTTGAGCGCGCCACTGTCCAGGGCCTCACTGAGGGAGCGAAGGCGCTGGCGGGCCTGACTTTTTTCCAGAATATCGGTCATGAAACCACCTGCGATCAGAAAACCGTCGCATTATAGCGGAGTTAGCGCCGTCAGGTGAGAAAGGATTGTAGGTGAATGACGAACCAGGGTGTGCTTAACCCCCCTCGCCGAAATAATCACCGATCAGTTCTACAAGTGCCTCGATGGCTTCCTGCTCATCAGGGCCGTCGGCGACCAGTTCAATATCCGTGCCCTGGCTGGCAGCCAGCATCATCACCTGCATGATGTTCTTGGCATCCACGTCCCGGCCCTTGCCGCGTATCCGCACCTGGCTGTCAAAGCCGGAGGCGGTGGCCACCAGCTTGGCGGTGGCTCGGGCGTGCAGGCCCAGTTTGTTGATGATGGTGACAGGGCGGCAGATCATGTTGGATCAGATCTCCCCTCGGGCCTGGAGGTGGGGAAGTTCAGTATGACGAACCTGCACATTGTTGTATCGGGTGCGGAAGTGCTGGCCCAGTTGCTCGCAGACATAGACGGAACGGTGCTGGCCACCGGTACAGCCAATAGAAATGGTCATGTAGCTGCGGTTGCTGTCGGCAAACGAGGGCAGCCAGGTATCCAGGAAGCGGATCAGGTCGTCCACCATTTGCCCGGTGAGAGGTTCCCGCTCGAGAAACTCGATAACCGGCTGATCGGTACCGACGTATTTGCGCAGGCTGGTATCCCAGTATGGGTTGGGCAGGCAGCGCACATCGAAAACGTAATCGGAATCGACCGGTACGCCATGCTTGAAACCGAATGACTGGAACAGCAGTGCAAGCTCCTGATCCTTGCGACCGACCACTCGCTGTTTGACCATGTCGCGCAGTTCATACATCGACATGCCGGTGGTGTTGATGTATAGGTCTGCCAGTTTTGACAGCGGTTCCAACAGTGCCTTTTCGTTGGTGATGGCTTCTCGGAGGGAGGTGCGGTCGTCGCTCAGCGGGTGCTTCCGGCGTGTGGCGTGGAACCGCTGCAACAGGGATTGTTCATCGGCATCCAGAAAGATAATCTCGACAACGACTCCCGCATCGCGAAGCTGGCGATAGATTTGTTCGAAGTTGGCCAGTTCGGCAGACAGGTTGCGGGCGTCGATGCTGACGGCCATTTTCCGGAGCCGCCCCGGCGTTTCCTGTTGCGCCGCTTCCCGGGTCAGCGGGAACAGCAGTCCGATGGGAAGGTTATCAATGCAATAAAAACCCAGATCTTCGAGCACATGCAACGCGGTACTCTTACCGGACCCGGATCGGCCACTGACGATGATCAGTTTCATGATGGACGCTCCTGCCTGCTTCTGTTGGTGCTAATGCTTATCAGGATGCCGCGGTCATGCGCTGGTAAAGGGATGCTGCATCCTGGCATTGGCGAAGCTGTTCGCAGAACCCGTTGTCGTTGAATTTCTCGGCCAACTGGCTTAACAGCTCCAGATGTTCACTGGTGGCTTCTTTGGGCACGATCAAGGCAAACACCAGGTCGACCGGCTGATTGTCGATAGCATCGAAGTCGATGCTCTCTTCCAGTGTCATCAGCACGCCGATCACACGGTCCAGCCCCTCCAGCCGGCAATGGGGTATGGCAATACCCTGGCCGATACCGGTGCTGCCAAGCCGCTCGCGAGAAACCAGATTGTTGAAAATCTCGGTGTCGCTGAGGATTTCATCCTGATGATGAATATGCTCTGCGATGGTTTCCAGTACCCGCTTTTTACTGGAGGCTGGCACTCGGCACAGCGTCAGTTCGGGAGCCAGAATGTTGTCGATGGTCAGGGATGTATCGCTCATGGATCGACTGTGATTCCGTAAAAAAAAGGCTGCGGCCGGTATTGCCCGCCGCAGCTCGTATCATTGAAACACCCGGTACGGTGGCGCGATGAGCGCGCTCAGCCGTTGCCGTGCATCCGGTCTACATTCTTTTCTTTGTGCTTGAGGATCTGGCGGTCCAGCTTGTCCACCAGCGAATCAATCGCGGCGTACATATCCTCACTCTCTGCCTTTGCGTGGATCTCGCCACCGATGACATGCAGGGTGGCTTCAGCCATCTGACGTACCTTCTCAACTTGCAGCGTCACCTGACAGTTACTGATGTGGTCAAAGTGACGCTCCAGCTTCTCGAACTTGGTGTTGACGTAATCCTTCAATGCAGGGGTCAGGTCTACGTGATGGCCTGAAATGTTGAGTTGCATAGGCGTCTCCTGTTGTCATCATGCCGGTGTTGCCACCGGGCTGCGTGTCCGGTGCTTCATGCACCGGAAAAAACATTAAACCAGTCGTTTGCGCTCGTTTGAAGGAGGAATGTGCATGGCCTCCCGGTATTTGGCAACGGTGCGCCGGGCTACATTGATGCCCTGTTCTCCAAGCATGGCTGCAATCTTGCTATCGCTCAACGGCTTTTTTGGAGTTTCTTCTGAAATCAGTTTCTTGATCATCGCACGAATAGCGGTGGAGGAACATTCTCCGCCCTCAGCGGTGCTGACGTGGCTGGAGAAAAAGTACTTCAGCTCGAAAATGCCGCGGGGTGTGTGCATATACTTTTGCGTGGTGACCCGTGAAATGGTGGATTCGTGCATTTCCACGGCCTGGGCGATGTCCGAGAGGATCAGCGGCTTCATCGCTTCTTCCCCCTGGTCCAGGAAACCCTGTTGGTGCTCAACAATCCGGGTGGCGACTTTCAGCAGCGTTTCATTGCGGCTTTGCAGGCTTTTAATGAACCACTTGGCCTCCTGCAGTTGATCCCGCAGGTAGGTGTTATCAGCACTGCTATCGGCGCGACGGATCAGTGATGCGTAGCTGGCGTTGACCCGAATTCTCGGGGCGATCTCCGGATTGAGCTCAACACGCCACCGGCCCTCGTGTTTTCGGACGATGACGTCTGGTATCACGTAATCCGGCTCCGCTCGGTCTACCACGTCACCCGGGCGAGGGTTGAGGCTGGTAATCAGGGCCAGAACCTCGCGCAACTGATCTTCCTTGAGTCGGCTGCGGCGCAGCAGTTGCGCGTAATCCCGGTTGCCCAGCAAATGCAGGAACTGGGTAACCACCAGGCGGGCCAGTCGAAGCCAGGGGGTATCTGGCGGCAACTGGTTGAGCTGAATCAGCAGGCATTCCTGCAGGTCCCGGGCGAACACGCCCGGCGGGTCGAAGTGTTGTAGCCGGTGCAGGACCGCCTCTACCTCGTCCAGTTCAAGGGGGTCTTCTTCAGTTTCGTCCTGCAGGCCGGAATGGATTTCCTCAATCGGTGAGGTCAGGTAACCGCGCTCATCCACAGCGTCCATCAGGGCGTGGGCGATTGCCTGGTCACGCTCGCTCATGGGGGTGAGGTTGAGCTGCCATTCCAGGTGGTCCTGGAGGGTCTCGGCTGGTGAATTGCGGGTTTCGAAATCCGACTCGTTCTCGTCGTCCCCTTTGCTGGCTGGCGCCGGTGCAGACTGGTAGATATCGTCCCAGGCGGTGTCTACGGGCAGGTCGTCGGGGATGTTATCCGGGATGTCGTTTTCGGAAGCCCAGTCCGGGCCATTTTCGTTTTCATCCCAGTCAGAGGCAGCCTCGGTGGCTGGTTCATCGTGGTCGGAATCCCGGTCTTTATGTTCGTCCCGGGTGTCGGCATCCGTATCGGGGATGTCAGACTGATCGTCATCCTCGGAGGTTTCCAGCATGGGGTTGGATTCCAGTGCCTGCTGGATTTCCTGCTGAAGGTCGAGGGTGGAAAGCTGAAGCAGGCGAATGGCCTGTTGCAGCTGGGGCGTCATGGTCAGACTCTGGCCCATCTTAAGCTGTAATGAGGCTTTCATAACCATGGCTCAAGATCCATAAATCAAGGGTGTCCCGGTAGTGACGTTGCCTGCTGTCAGGCAAAAAAATTGTTATACGCTGGTTACTTGCCGCTCACTGTTGTCAGTATAAGCAAGTTCTTTGCCGAGTTTACTTGCTACAGATCATCAAAACAATCAGACCTCGGTCGTCGAGGGGTTTTCTTCCGCTTACAGGTGGAACTCATCACCCAGGTAGACTTCCTTGACCTGCTGATTGGCCAGGATGGCTTCAGCATTGCCGGAGGCGATGATATGGCCGCCGGAGACAATGTAGGCGTTTTCACAAATATCGAGGGTTTCCCGCACGTTGTGATCGGTGATCAGCACACCAATGCCTTTATCTCGCAAATGCCGGATGATGTGTTTGATGTCGCTGACCGAGATGGGGTCTACCCCGGCGAAGGGCTCATCCAGCAGAATAAACGCAGGTTCCATGGCCAGCGCTCTGGCGATTTCGACGCGCCGCCGTTCACCACCGGACAGCGACATACCCAGGCTGTCCCGGATATGGGTGATGTGAAATTCCTCGAGCAGTTCCTCAAGTTTGGCTTCCCGCTCAGGCCGTTTCATGCCTTTTCGGGTTTCCAGAATGGCCATGATGTTGTCGCGCACGGTCAGTTTACGGAATACCGAGGCTTCCTGGGGCAGGTAGCCGATGCCTTTGCGTGCCCGGCCATGCATGGGTAGGGGGGTGATGTCCTGGCTGTCAATGGTGATTCGGCCGCGGTCGGAGGGTACAAGCCCGACAATCATGTAAAAACAGGTCGTTTTCCCGGCGCCGTTGGGGCCGAGCAGGCCTACGATTTCTCCAGACCGGATTTCCAGAGACACATCGAGAACCACTTTTTTCTGTTTGTAGCTTTTTGCCAGGTTGCTGGCCCTGAGAACTGCCATCAGTAACCTATTCGTCTGAGGGGTTGCTGGAGCCGCGAGGCTGAATCACCATTTCCACCCGGCCAGAGCTCTCTTCCGAAGGCGTGCCGCCTTCTGCAGTGACCACCCTGCGCACGGTGTCGTATTGGATGACGTCGCCCCGGAACACATTGCTGCCCTGTTCAATCACGGCCTGGCGCTCGAACGTCAGCCGGTTTTCCGCCGCTGACCAGGTGATGGTCCGCGCCCGGGCGTCTGTCATGGCTTCACCTTCCCGTGCCGGCTGGCGATATCGGGCGGGTTCGCCGCTTGCCTCAATCCGGCTGAGACCTTCGGGGCTTCGATACAGTACCACCCGTTCTGCGTTCAGCTGGGTGGCCCCCTGAACCAGTTCAACGTCGCCGGTGTAGATGGCGGTCCCTTCGGTATCGTCCAGGCGGGCGGAATCAGCGCTGACCTTGATGGGGGTGTCGGAATCCAGATCAAACGCGGTTGCCGGGCTGGCCAGCATCAGTGCGGCCAGTATGGCCGGCAGTCGGTGTGTGCGCTTACCTGATGGTTTCATATTGCCCTTCCACCCGGGAGTTGAGTTCCAGTATGCGTTCGTTTACCCAGGCTTTCATGCCATTGGCCTCGGTAACGCCGAACGGTTCGGTAATGGTGACCGGTTGATCGGTGTATACCGTGCCCTGGCGGTTATCCAGGGTCAGTGATTCGGTTTTCAGGGTGGCTTCAGAGTCGCCGGTTTGCCGGAGTACCACTACGTTGCCCGTCAAGGTCAACTGATCATCGTCTTGCCGGAGGCTACCTTCATCCGCTTCGATTATCCATGGTGGGGTAGCCTGTTCGCTGAAAATCCTGGCCCTTGGAGCATTCATGGTGGCGTAGTTGGTGTCTTCAAACTGCTCAATTCGAGGGCTGGATATCGACATCTTAAGGTTGCCGTGTTCGTCCCAGGTTGTGTAGCGGCCCTCGATGATAAAACTGTCGGGTTCCGACGGGCCCCTGAGTTCTGCGGCATCGCCCCGCACACTGTCACCTTCCTCGTTCTGCCACATCAGGAAGACGGTCGCGAGAACCGTGGCTGCCAGCGCCAGGGTTCGAACCCAGGGGTTGCGAACGATGTCCGGCAGGGCCCCCGGGATCATGACCGCTTGCCCAGATAGGGGGCCAGAGTGGCGCCCAGCCGGTTCTGCGCCCAGAGTATCAGGTCACATGCTTCACGCACGGCGCCGTGCCCCCCCGGGGCCTGAGTGCAATAGTCGGCTTGCTGACGCACTAGCCAGTAGCCGTTGGGCACGCTGATACCCAGGCCGGCGAATGTCAGGGCGGGCAGATCAGGCAGATCATCGCCCATATAGGCAATCTGGTCCGGAGCGATATCCATGCCTGCAACCAGTTCCTGTAACGCAACTTTCTTGTCTTCCCGGCCCTGCATCAGGTGCGGGATGCCGAGGTCGGTCATCCGTTTTTCTGTCAGTGGTGACCGGCGCCCGGTAATGACTGCCACGGTAATTCCAGCCTTCATCAACTGTTTCAGGCCCAGACCATCCAGTATATTGAACGCTTTGAGTTCGTCGCCGGCAGCGCTGAAATACAACCGGCCGTCGCTCATGATGCCGTCTACGTCCAGGGCGATCAGGCGAATTCTGGCGGCTTTTGCCTTGAGCGTGTCGTCCCAGCCGGTGTGCACAGGCGGTGCGAAGTCACTCATTAAATCACCCCCGCACGCAGCAGGTCATGCATGTTGATGGCGCCAACCAGGTTGCCGTCGTCGTCGGTGACGGGCAGGGCATTGATCTTCATCTCTTCCATGATGTTCAGTGCCTCGGCCGCCAGGTGGTCAGCCTGAATGGTTTTGCCGTGGCGGGTCATGACGTCCCGGATCGGGGTGGTGTGAACGTCGACGGATTTGTCCAGGGTCCGGCGCAGGTCGCCATCGGTAAATATGCCGGTCAGATGCCCCTGGGCGTCCACGATGGTGGTCATGCCCAGCCCTTTACGGCTGATCTCCAGCAGGGCGCCGCTGAGGGTGGTAGTTTCAAGAACTTTGGGAATCTGGTCGCCGGTATGCATGATGTCAGAAACCCGCAGCAGCAAGCGCCGTCCCAGACTGCCGCCCGGGTGAGAGAAGGCAAAGTCTTCGGCACTGAAGCCTCGGGCTTCCAGCAGGGCTACGGCCAACGCATCGCCCATAACCAGGGTTGCTGTGGTGCTGGATGTGGGTGCCAGGCCAAGCGGGCAGGCCTCCAGGGCAACGCTGACATCCAGATTGGCGACCGCTTCCTGAGCCAGCACAGAGTTCGGGTTGCCGGTCATGCTGATCAGCGGTGCCCCCATGCGTTTGATCAGCGGCAGAATAGTCACCACCTCGCTGGTGCTGCCACTGTTGGAGATGGCAACCACCACATCTTGTGGGGTGATCATGCCCATATCGCCGTGGCTGGCTTCACCCGGGTGAACAAAAAAGGCGGGCGTGCCGGTGCTTGCCAATGTGGCTGCAATCTTGTTGCCGATATGGCCGGATTTACCCATGCCGGTGACCACTACCCGGCCTTTGCAGGCCATGATAACGTCGCAGGCTCTGGTGAAGTCGCCGTTGATACGGCTTTCCAGGGCTTCGATAGCTTCCCGCTCGATGCGGATGGCTCGAACTGCTGAGGAGCGGTAGTCGGGGGTGTCTGGAGCGTGTGAATCTGTCATCTCGGCGGATAGTCTGCTCGGTCGGTCTGGTTTGCCCGGCCAAACGTCGGTGATCGGGCGACTGAATCGTGAGTATATCATTGTTGAGACGCGTGGCAGCCAACGTTCAGGGAAACTGATCATTGCCATCAAGACATTTTACGTAGCTTTAACCGGCTTTTCATTGAGCTGAAGCGGCGCATGTCATAATGTAGGTGCTCTTTAATCAGGATGGATTATGGCGTCATCTGCATACATAAGCCTTAACGACGTGGTGTTTTCCCGCTCCGGCCGGCGCATATTCGATGGTGTCTCGCTGGATATTCCGAAGGGGCGGATCACCGCGATCATGGGCCCCAGTGGCACCGGTAAGACCACGCTGTTGCGACTGATTGGCGGCCAGCTGCGTCCCGACTCCGGTCAGGTGGTGGTGGCAGGCCGTGAGGTGCCAAAGCTCAAGCGCAAGGAATTGTACGTGCTGCGGGAAAAGATGGGCATGCTTTTTCAGAGTGGCGCCCTGTTCACCGACCTGAGTGTTTACGAGAACGTTGCCTTTCCTTTGCGGGTTCACACCCGCCTGCCGGAAGATATGATACGGGATATCGTGCTGATGAAGCTCGAAGCGGTGGGCCTGCGTGGTGCCCGCAGATTGATGCCTTCTGAACTGTCCGGCGGAATGACTCGTCGGGTGGCGCTGGCCCGCAGTATCGCGCTGGACCCGGAGCTGATCATGTACGACGAGCCTTTCGCCGGGCAGGATCCCATTGCCATGGGGGTTCTGGTCAAGTTGATCCGCGATCTGAACAGCTCCATGGGCCTGACCAGTGTGCTCGTTTCCCATGACGTGCCGGAATCCCTGAGTATCTGCCACTACGCGTGCATCATTGCGGATGGCAAGGTCATTGGTGAGGGAACTCCGGATGAACTCAGGGCGCACCCCTCCGAGCGGGTTCAACAGTTCCTCAAAGGCCAGCCCGACGGCCCGGTGCCGTTCCATTACCCGAACAGCGATGCAGCGTCTGATTTCGGTATCTGCGGGGGTGGCGCATGATGGATCTCATAGCGGCCCTGGGGCGAACGGGTCTTGATGTTATTGCGTCACTGGGGCGGGCCTGTCAGTTTCTGGTGGGCGTTGTCGGGGGCGTACCGAAGCCCTCTGTAGGTTTTCCGCTCCTGGTAAAGCAGTTATATGCAGTTGGTGTGCTGTCGCTGGCCATTGTGGTGGTGTCGGGTTTGTTCATCGGCATGGTGCTCGGTCTTCAGGGGTACACTATTCTCAGCGATTTTGGTTCGGAGGCGGCCATCGGCCAGATGATCGCATTGACCCTGGTGCGTGAACTGGCGCCAGTGGTGGCGGCACTGCTGTTTGCTGGCCGTGCTGGTTCTGCGTTAACCGCCGAAATCGGTCTGATGAAAGCGACCGAGCAACTCTCCAGCATGGAAATGATGGGGGTCGACCCGTTGCGCCGGGTGATCGCCCCAAGGTTGTGGGCGGGTTTTATTTCACTGCCCATTCTGGCCATGATATTCGCGGTGGTTGGCGTCTGGGGTGGCATGTTGGTGGGTGTTGAGTGGTTGGGTGTATACGAAGGTTCATATTGGGGCAATATGCAAGCCTCAGTGGACTTTGTGGATGACGTTCTCAACGGGCTGATCAAGAGTGTGGTGTTCGGTTTTGTCTGCGCCTGGATCGCGGTGTACCAGGGTTATGACTGTGTGCCCACCTCAGCAGGGATCAGCTCAGCCACCACCAAAACCGTGGTGTATTCATCTTTGGCGGTTCTCGGCCTGGATTTCGTGCTGACCGCTGTCATGTTTGGAAATTTCTAACAGGTATTCCGGGAGCCTCTCATGGCACAACGAACAACAGAAATCATCGTCGGTCTGTTTATTATCGCCGGTCTGGCTGCCTTGCTGTTCCTGGCGTTGCAGGTCAGTGGCCTGTCCCCCAAGGCTGCTGGCGCTACGTACAAGCTCCACGCAAACTTTAACGATATCGGCGGGCTGGCGCCCCGGGGCCGGATATCCATGGCGGGTGTGACGGTAGGCACCATTGAGTCGATCACTCTGGACCGGGAAACCTTTCAGGCCAGGGTGACCATGTCTATCCACAAAGGCGTGGATAACATCCCGGCGGACAGTGCAGCAGTAATACGTACATCCGGAATTCTGGGGGAGCAGTACATTGATATCTCCATTGGTGGGGATCTTGAGTCCTTGAAAGAAGGCGATACCTTCTATTCCACCCAATCTGCCATGAATCTGGAACGGATGATCAGCAATTTCGCCTCGGGCCGGTGAGGCAACGGGAATAAACGCACAGGAGACTGCAATGCTTGTTTTGAAACAACGCCTTATACTGATACTCGCCCTGTTTGCAGTAGGGTTCGGCCAGGCCTGGGCAGGGCCGGAAGAAGAGCTCAGGCAGTATGTGGATGACAATACCCAGAAGTTGGTAAAAAAGCTTCAGGCGGAGAAGGGCCTCTACGCATCCGACCCGGAAGCCTTTTACGCGAGCATGGATGAAGCCCTTGACCAGTTCGTAGATTTTCGTCGCATTGCGGCTCGGGTAATGGGCCGCTACGCCCGGCAGTCGACGCCAGAGCAGCGCGATGACTTTGTCGAGAAGTTCAAGCGCAGCCTGTTTGACAGTTATGCCCAGGCGCTGGTGTCGGCCGATGATTTCACCATCCAGGTGAAAGAGGCGTCCATCATGGCCCAGAACAACGATCGCGCAACCGTGCAGATGGAAGTCGTCACCTCTTCCGGTAATCGCTATCCCGTCACCTATTCCATGTACCGCGATGCCGAAGGTCGGTGGATGATGGAAAACGTCATCGTTGAGGGTATCAATATCGGCCTGGCTTTCCGCGACCGCTTTGCCCAGGAAATGGAGGCTAATCGGGGCCAGATTCAACTGGTCATCGATGGTTGGAGCGACGCGGTGGAATCGCTGAACCTGGACGAGGAAATTGACCAGTCATGACCAGTGACGCGCCTGCGGTCATTTTGGATGGTACTACATTGCGGGTAACCGGATCGGTTGATGCCGATTCGGTGATTCCGTTGCGCAAACAGGGTGAACAGCTAATCAAGGGTGCCCAGAGCTCGCTTACGGTCGACCTTGCCGGGCTGGGCACCGCCCACAGCGTGGTGCTCTCGATGCTTTTATGTTGGCATCGGCTGGCGCTCAGTCAGCAAGTATCTCTCACCTTCGAAGGCGCCAGCGACCGCTTGCTGTCGCTGGCTGCACTCAGCAATCTTAAAGATCAGATTCCCGGATTTGCCTCACACAGCTGACCGGCGCCCGGGAATTGGTTACAATTCCGCCCCTGATTTCAATACAGCCGAGGAATCCCTATGGACGCCGCCCAGGTTACCGATCTAGTAAAACAAGCACTGCCCGATTGCGAAGTGCAGGTGCAGGTTGATGGCAACCATTACCTCGTGGTCGCGGTGGGTGAGGTATTCGAAGGCCTGCCAACCATCAAACGGCAGCAAATGATTAACAAGGTACTGTTCCAGCACATCATGGACGGCACCATTCACGCCCTTCACCCGAAAGCCTACACCCCGAGCGAGTGGGCCGAGCGGCAGGCCAACGCCTGAACCGAACAGGACAGATATTGTGGATAAACTTCTGATCAGGGGGCGCAAGCCTCTGGATGGCGAGATTCGCATCTCCGGTGCCAAGAACGCGGCGCTGCCGATTCTGGCAGCTACCCTGCTGGCGGATGAGCCGGTGACCGTTGGCAACCTGCCGCACCTGAACGACATCACAACGATGATCGAACTGCTTGGCCGGATGGGTGTCGAGCTGCTGATTGACGAAAAGATGAGTGTTGAGGTTCACGCCAACACCATCAAGCATTTTCATGCGCCCTATGAGCTGGTCAAAACCATGCGTGCTTCCATTCTGGTGCTTGGCCCGCTGGTAGCCCATTTTGGTGAAGCAGAGGTTTCTCTGCCTGGCGGCTGTGCCATCGGTACCCGCCCGGTCAACCTGCACATCCACGGCCTGGAACTGATGGGCGCGGACATCAAGGTTGAGAATGGTTACATCAAGGCCAAAACCAATGGTCGCCTGAAAGGTGCCCATATCTTCATGGACACGGTAACGGTAACCGGCACCGAAAACCTGCTGATGGCTGCAACCCTGGCTGAGGGTAAAACCATCCTCGAAAACGCTGCCCGGGAACCGGAAGTAGTGGATCTGGCCGAATGCCTGATTGCCATGGGCGCCGACATCAAGGGCCATGGCACCGCCACTATCGAGATCAATGGCGTAGAGCGCCTGCACGGTTGCCACTACAACGTGCTGCCGGATCGCATTGAAACCGGTACCTATCTGGTGGCTGCGGCCGCCACGGGTGGCCGGGTGAAGGTTAAAGATACCCGCGAAGACTTGCTTGAGGCGGTATTACTGAAGCTGGAAGAAGCAGGCGCCCACATCACCACCGGGCCGGACTGGATTGAGCTGGATATGAAGGGTAAGCGCCCGAAGGCGGTTAACCTGCGAACGGCGCCATACCCCGCATTTCCGACGGATATGCAGGCCCAGTTTGCGGCGATGAATGCCGTCGCCGAGGGCACGGGGACCATTGTAGAGACGGTCTTTGAGAACCGCTTTATGCACCTGCAGGAGCTGATTCGCATGGGCGCGGATATCAGTCTGGAAGGTAACGCCGCCATCATTAAAGGTGTGGAGCATCTGACGGGCGCGCCGGTTATGGCCACGGATCTGCGAGCCTCGGCCAGTCTGGTTATCGCAGGCCTGGTGGCTGATGGCGACACCATCGTAGACCGCATTTACCACATAGACCGTGGCTATGAATGTATTGAGGAAAAACTGCAGCTGCTGGGCGCAAGTATTCGCCGTTTGCCGGCATAATGAACCAACGGGACCCGAAAAGACCCATGACAGATTCCATCACCATCGCCTTGTCAAAGGGACGAATTCTCGAAGAGACCTTGCCGCTGCTGGCGGAGGCCGGTATTGAGCTGGTCGACGACGTGAAGAAGTCCCGCAAGCTGGTGTTCCCGACCACAGACCCGAACGTGCGGATTCTGATTATCCGTGCCACCGATGTGCCCACTTATGTTCAGTATGGCGGGGCCGATCTTGGAGTCACGGGCAAGGATGTGCTGATGGAGCATGGCGGGGAAGGTCTGTATGAGCCGCTGGATCTGAACATTTCCCGCTGCAAGCTGATGACCGCGGGCAAGAAGGGTGAGCAGCCGCCGGCCGGGCGAATCCGGGTGGCCACCAAGTTCGTCAATCTTGCGCGGCGTTATTATGCGGCTCAGGGGCGGCAGGCGGATATTATCAAGCTCTATGGGGCAATGGAGCTGGCGCCGATTCTGGATCTGGCGGATGAGATTGTCGATATTGTGGATACGGGCAATACGCTGAAGGCCAATGGGCTGGAGCCTCGGGAGCTGATTGATCATATCAGTTCGCGGTTGGTGGTTAATCGGGCTTCTATGAAGATGAAGCATGGGCAGATTAATCCCATCATCGAGAAAATGGCGGTTGCTGTGGATCGCCGTCGGGGTTCTTAGGAGTAAGCCTTCCTTTTTCGTTGGGTGCATGTCAGCCCTCGGGTAGGCCTTTCCAAAAACCGCTACGAGCACATCCATGTGCGCTTCTCTCAGGCCATCCTTGGCCTTCGAAATTTTTGGAAAGGCCTACCCGAGGGCTTCCGTGTACTTTCGAGGTGGAGGCCCTATCTATTCAAATCCCGAACTGTTGGCGGGTAATCCGACGGAAATCAGTATTCAATCCAACGCAGGATTAAAGCGATGAACGACAGAATCACCAGACTGACGACAACCCAGAGCGACTTTGACAGCGCGCTCGCCAAGCTGCTGGCGTGGGATGACAGTGTTGACCATCAGGTGAATGAGTCGGTTCGGCATATCCTGCGTGAGGTGAAAACCCGTGGCGATGCGGCGGTCCTGGAGTTTACCGAGAAGTTTGACCGGTTGAAGGTTGGCTCCATGGCGGAGCTGGAGATGGACGAGGGTCGTCTTCAGGCGGCGTTGGAGCGGATTCCTCGGGATCAGCGGGTGGCTTTGGAGAAAGCGGCTGAGCGGGTCCGGGATTATCATGCGCGGCAGGATCAGAAGTCCTGGCAGTATGAAGACGAGGACGGAACGCTTCTCGGGCAGAAGGTGACGCCGCTGGATCGGGCGGGTTTGTACGTGCCCGGTGGTAAGGCGGCGTATCCGTCTTCGGTGCTGATGAATGCCATTCCGGCGAAGGTGGCGGGTGTCGGTGAGTTGATCATGGTGGTGCCGACGCCGGATGGCGTGGTGAACGACATGGTGCTTGCGGCGGCCGCGATTGCCGGGGTTGATCGGGTGTTTACGCTTGGCGGTGCGCAAGCTGTGGCGGCGCTGGCATACGGTACCGAGACTGTGCCGGCAGTGGACAAAATTGTGGGCCCAGGGAATATTTTTGTGGCTACAGCCAAGCGGGAAGTGTTCGGGGTTGTGGGCATTGATATGATTGCCGGCCCGTCGGAGATCCTGGTGATCTGCGACGGCAAGACAGATCCGGACTGGATCGCGATGGATTTGTTTTCCCAGGCCGAGCACGACGAGCAGGCCCAGAGTATTCTGATCAGCCCGGATGCGGCTTTTCTGGATGCGGTGGAAGCCAGCATCAACAAGCTGCTGCCGACCATGGAGCGGGAGGAGATTATTCGCACGTCCATGATTGGCCGTGGTGCGCTGATTCACGTGGCCGATTTGAAGGAAGCGGCGGAAGTCTCCAATCGGATTGCTCCGGAACACCTGGAACTGTCGGTGGAAGATCCGCAGGCGATGTTGGACGACATTCGCCACGCCGGCGCCATTTTTATGGGCCGTTACACCGCTGAAGCCCTTGGTGACTACTGCGCCGGCCCGAACCACGTGCTGCCTACCAGCGGTACGGCAAGGTTCAGCTCGCCGCTGGGCGTTTACGATTTCCAGAAACGCTCCTCCCTGATCGGCTTCAGCCCCGAGGGTGCCGACCGGATGGGGCGGGTCGCCTCTGTGCTGGCGCGGGGCGAAGGTCTGACGGCTCACGCCCGTTCAGCGGAGTACCGTATTAAGGACTAGGCTGTTTGCACCGGCTGGTTGTTCTGGCTTGGGAGCGGGAGAGCGGGGCTGGAAAGCCTTTCCAAAAACCGCTACGAGCACATCCATGTGCGCTTCTCTCAGGCCATCCTTGGCCTTCGAAATTTTTGGAAAGGCTTTCCAGCCCCGCTCTCTGCTAACCTCTGAGCAACCAGCCTGCATCATCGCGGCATGTTTTTTGTTTTATGGCACCAATTTGGAGTGCGTATCCCATGAGTAAGTACTGGAGTTCATTGGTTAGCCAATTGCAACCTTATGTACCGGGTGAACAGCCGAAGATGGCGAACCTGGTCAAGCTGAACACCAACGAAAACCCCTTCGGGCCGTCCCCGAAGGTGATCGCTGCCATTCAGTCTGAGCTGAATGACAACCTCCGCTTGTACCCGGACCCGGAAGGGCAGGCGCTGAAAGAGGCGATTGCTGCCTATCACGCGGATTACGGTATTTCCGCCAAGCAGGTGTTCGTGGGTAACGGTTCAGACGAGGTTCTGGCCCACATCTTCCAGGGCTTGCTCAAACACGACAAACCGATTCTGTTTCCGGATATCACTTACAGCTTCTACCCGGTGTACTGTGGCCTGTACCAGATCGAGAGCGACGTCATCCCATTGACTGACAGCTTCGAAATCAACCCGGACGATTACAAACGCCCCAACGGCGGCATCATCTTCCCGAACCCAAATGCTCCGACTGGCCGTTATTTGGGGCTGGAGCATGTGGAAGACATCCTGCAAGCCAACCCGGATAGCGTAGTGGTGGTGGATGAAGCCTATGTAGACTTCGGTGGTGAAACGGCTATTTCACTGGTCAACCGCTATCCGAACCTGTTAGTCAGCCAGACTCTGTCCAAGGCCCGGTCTCTTGCTGGTCTTCGGGTAGGCTTTGCCGTGGGTAATGAGGAATTGATCGAAGCGTTGAATCGGGTAAAAGACAGCTTCAACTCATATCCGCTCGATCGCCTTGCTCTGGTTGGCGCGATCGCCGCATTTGAGGACCTAGAGTGGTTTGAGAAATGTTGTGGTGGTGTGATTGACGAGCGTGAACGCGTAACCTCTGAACTGGAGCGCCTTGGCTTTGAAGTTCTGCCCTCAAAAGCAAACTTTGTCTTTGCCCGGCACCCGAGCCACGAAGGTGCCGATATTGCCGCCAAGCTGAGAGAGCAGGGCATTATCGTTCGTCACTTCAATAAGCCGCGGATTAGCGACTTCCTGCGAATTACCATTGGCACCAGAGACCAAAACAGTTCTTTGATCAAAGGCCTGGCTTTTCTTTAAGCTGGCGCAACACTCGAACGAGGAATCGGCGCGCATAAAGTTCGGCTGCAAGGTGCAGGATGGCCTTTCCAAAAATTTCGAAGGCCAAGGATGGCCTGAGAGAAGCGCACATGGATGTGCTCGTAGCGGTTTTTGGAAAGGCCATCCTGCACATTGCTTCCCCATGAACTGAGTGCGCCGATCCGACCTCAGAAGCACCGCACGATGGGGAGGCAAGCACAAACATGGCAAACCGAAACGAGATCCTCGCCAAAATCAACGAATGGCTTCAGCCGGAAGGTTTTCAGGACTACGCCCCGAACGGTCTGCAAGTAGAGGGTAGCGAGAACGTACGCGTTGTCGTGTCCGGGGTAACCGCATCGCAGGCGTTGATCGACGAAGCGGTGAAACATAACGCCGATATGATTCTGGCCCACCACGGCTACTTCTGGAAAGGCGAGGACCAGACCATCCGCGGCATGAAAAAGAACCGCATCAAACAGTTGCTGGATAACGAGATCAATCTGGTGGCATACCACCTGCCGCTCGATGACCACCCTGAATACGGCAATAACCGCCAACTCGCCAATGTCCTGAATATCCAGAACCCCGCGCCGATCGGCGGACTGGTTTGGCAGGGTGAGCTTTCCGAGCCAATGACTCCGGAAACGTTTGGTCTCCACATCGCCAGAGCCCTTCACCGGCAGCCACTTCATGTTGGTAATGGCCCCGAAAAAATCGAAACCGTAGCCTGGTGCACTGGTGCTGCCCAGGGGTTCATCAACATAGCCTTGAATGCGGGTGTTGATGCTTATATCAGCGGTGAAATTTCCGAGCCCACGACGCATACAGCCAGGGAATGCGGAATCCACTACTACGCGGCTGGTCACCATGCAACTGAACGCTATGGCGTCCAGGCGTTGGGAGAGGCGTTGGCCAGAGAATTTGGTGTGAGGCACCAGTTCGTCGATTGTGATAACCCGGTATAGAGTATTGGTTGGTTCTCGTCGGAAACCCTCACAAATGTTCCGAGGCTATCTGATTTCGTGGGTCGTGGGAGGTCTCGGTGGAGTCAGGTTGGTCAGTCAGGGGGTAGGGCTTCCAAAAATGTGCGGAGCCATGGATGGCGGAGCAGAAGCGCCACATGGATGTGCCGAAGGAGCGGTTTTTGGAAGCCCTACCCCCTGACTGACCATGCACAGAGCCAGAAGGCTATTTAAGGTAAGGCTCCAAGCCAAAACTCCCGTCTGGCGCTGGAACTAGGAGCTCAAGCAGACCGCTTGGTACCATCCGCATTCAGGCCATAATCTTCGGCCAACGTGCCTTTGTCCTCAGGATCAGCCTTCGGCGCATAATCCCGTGGTGGCTCTGAGTTTTCATCACTGCCGTGCTCCAACCGGCCAGAGCCGTCCTGTCCAAGCTCTTCCAGCCAGTCCTCATCATTGCAAAGCCGGTTCGCGCCACGGGCCATATGCTGATTCACATCGCGATAGGCATCATTAAACCGGCGCAGCAAATGCGCAGACTCCATGAAATGCTCATTCACCTGTGCCTGATAGCGAGTAAACTCACTGCGCAATTCTTCAATCTGCTGCTCTGCCCGGCGCTGCCGAAGTGTTGCTCCCTGGCCCGAGCGGCCCACCAGAATCCCGATGACAATGCCAACCACCAACGCGGCTACCGCCGCCAGAATCAGGTTTGTCATATAATAACGTCCTTTCGTTGCATGCGAGTGAGCTATTCCTCATTCAAAGAGTATAACTCCCCTGACTGATTGAGCCCATGGCCAGGTACTGAGCGAATCGTCGTATTGCCCTGGTGTCCCGTCTGGCTAAGGAATAAGCCAGACGGGACACCAGCACCCGTCCGGCGTGGCGAAAAAGTGCGAAATAAGCGACAATACCGCGCCGAAAATCCAACACCATTACAATCCCGGGAAACCCTGATGACAGCAGCCATGTCTTCTGAAACCGTCGCGAACCTGAGCCCTTGGGAACGTTACCAAAAGGATCTTGAACGCCCGGACTTTCACAAAGACCCGGCCCAGGAAGATGCCATCCGCCGCCTTCAGGCACTGTACGACAAACTGGTCGATGCCGAAAGTGATCGCCACAAAGGTCTGGCGAAACTGCGCCGTAAATTGAAGAAAGGCAAAGAAGACCCAGTCAAGGGGCTCTATTTCTGGGGTGGTGTGGGCCGCGGCAAGACCTATCTGATGGACACTTTCTACGAGGCATTGCCGTTTGACCGCAAGATGCGGGTGCATTTTCATCGCTTCATGCAGCGGGTTCACAATGAACTTAAACAGCTTAAGGGCGAGAAAAATCCGCTGGACCGGGTGGCCAAAAAGTTTGCCGATGAAACCCGCGTTATCTGCTTCGATGAGTTCTTTGTCTCCGATATCGGTGATGCGATGATCCTCGCTACCCTGATGGATGGCCTGTTTGGTCGCGGTGTTACCCTGGTATGCACATCGAACATCGTGCCTGATGGCCTCTATAAGGATGGCTTGCAACGGGCCCGTTTCCTGCCGGCGATCGAGCTGGTAAAGCAGCATACCGATGTGGTGAACGTCGACGGCGGCGTGGACTACCGGTTGAGAACCCTTGAGCAGGCAGAGCTTTACCATTGCCCGTTGGACGATCAGGCCGATGTGAGCCTGCGCACCAGCTTTGATGCCCTGGCGGTCGAGGCAGGCAAGCACAGCAAAACCATGGAAATCAACGGCCGCAAAATTCCGGCGGAGGCCCACGCAGACGACGTGGTGTGGTTTGATTTCAAATCCGTGTGCGATGGCCCACGCAGCCAGAACGACTACATCGAAATGGCGCGTCAGTTCCACGCCATCATCATCAGCAACGTGCCTCAGCTTGGTAAAAACAATGACGACCAGGCTCGTCGATTTATCAATATGATTGACGAGTTCTACGACCGAAACGTCAAAGTCATCATCTCGGCAGCCGCCCCGATCACCGAGCTCTACACCGGCGGCCGCCTGAGCTTCGAATTCGAGCGCACCGAATCCCGCCTGCTGGAAATGCAATCCCGGGAATACCTGGAAGCGCCCCATAAGCCATAGGGTCTGTCCCCGAACGGGGACTGACCCATTTTGGAACCCAGCTCCAGAAAAGAGGTCTGTCAAAGGGTCTGTCCCCGAACGGGGACTGACCCATTTTAGAGCCCAGCTTCATAAAAGTGGGTCAGTCCCCCTCCGGGGACAGACCCGTTACCAAGAGAGGTCACAAATGAGCCAAGACAACGTAGTCATAGTAAGCGGCGTACGCACCCCAATGGGCGGATTTATGGGCAGTCTCGCCCCGGTCTCAGCCCCTGAACTGGGCGCCATCTCCATCGCCGAAGCGGTCAAGCGCGCTGGCCTGCAGCCCGCCGATATCCAGGAAGTCATCATGGGCAACGTGCTGCCTGCCGGCCTCAAGCAAGGCCCGGCCCGCCAGGCCATGCGTAAGGCCGGCTTGCCTGACAGCACCGGTGCCACCACCATCAACAAGCTGTGCGGCTCCGGCATGAAAGCGGCCATGCTGGCCCATGACCTGATCAAGGCAGGCACCAACGACATCATGGTCGCCGGTGGTATGGAAAGCATGTCCAATGCACCTTACGTGCTGCTTGGAGCCCGCCAGGGCTATCGTATGGGGCCCGGGCAGGCTCCGCAGGATCATATGTTCCTGGACGGTCTGGAAGATGCGGAAACCGGTCGCCTGATGGGTTCCTTCGCCCAGGAAATGGCAGACAAGAAAGGCTACAGCCGGGAAGACATGGATGAGTACGCCATCCAGTCCCTGACTCGTGCCAAGAAAGCCATCGAAGAAGGCTTGCTGAAAGAAGAAATCATCCCCGTCACTGTAAAAACCCGCAAAGGCGAGGTGGTGGTGGAAGACGACGAGCAACCCCATGCCGCCAACATCGAAAAAATCCCGACCTTGCGCCCGGCATTTGCAAAAGATGGTACCGTGACCGCAGCAAACGCTTCATCTATTTCTGACGGCTCCTCCGCTCTGGTTCTGATGCGTGAATCCGAAGCCCAGAAGCGCGGCTTGAAGCCGATGGCCCGTATCGTGGCCCACAGCACCCAGTCCCAGCACCCGAGCGAGTTCACCTGCGCCCCGGTGGGAGCCATTGAAACCCTGTTCGCGAAAACCGGCTGGACCAAAGACGACGTTGATCTTTTCGAAATCAATGAAGCCTTCGCCATGGTTGCCATGATGCCGATCAAAGAACTTGGCCTGGACCCGGCCAAGGTGAATGTGCATGGCGGCGCCTGCGCCCAGGGCCATCCGGTCGGCTCCACCGGCTCCCGTCTGCTGGTCACGCTGATGCATTCATTGAAGCACTACGGCAAGAAAAAAGGCGTTGCCGCACTGTGTATTGGCGGGGGTGAAGCCACCGCCATGGCCATCGAAGTTCTGTAACACAGTCAAAGTGGTTGCACTCCCGAATCTTGTCTATAGTGAGGGAGTGCGAAAACACGGCTAAACGGAGAGTGACAGCAAAATCATACTTTTGACTGATCAAAGCCCCCAAAGGCCTTAGCTATAGTGCAAGCATCAGGGCACTGTATGCACAGCCGCCAAGACACCAAAATCAGAACAACCGAGCAGCGACTCAGAACAACAACGGAGTAGCCTTCCAATGACAAGAAAAACTCAACCGTGGCAGCGTTGGACCAAGTTACCGCTTGCCGTCGCCATAGCCGCCGGCGTGTCCGCCCCGGCCTCTGCTATCTCCTTTTATGTGGGAGATGTTGAAGCGCAGTTCAATACCACGTTGTCAGCTGGTGTGGGTTGGAGAACTCAAAGCCAGGATAAGCGCCTGATTGGCCAAGGCAACCTTGGCCCTGAGTATACTCCGGGGCAGCCGCTCGAGAACATCGGTGCGTCTACCAACAACTATGATGACGGCAACCTGAACTTTGACAAAGGCGATACCTACTCAAAGATTGTTAAGGGTAACAGTGAACTGTTCCTCGATTACTCTGTAGACAGCAATGTGCTGACTCGTGTGGGTGGTCTGGTACGTGGCCGTTACTGGTATGACTTCGAATTGAAAGACGAAGGTCGGGCGACTGACGATGTCGGGCAGCAGCGTGAGCTTAACGACCGCGCCAAGGCCAATGCCTCTGGTGGTGAAATTCTGGATGCTTACATTTTTACTGATTGGTACTTCGGCAATATGCCTGTCAGTGCCCGTTATGGTAAGCAAGTGGTTAGCTGGGGTGAAAGTACGTTTATCCAGGGTGGTATCAATACCATTAACCCGATTGACGTTCCTGCCTTCCGCGCCCCGGGCGCCGAGCTGAAAGATGCTCTGTTGCCGGTAGAAATGTTCTATGTGTCGGCTGGCCTTACTGATTCTATCACTGTAGAAGCCTTCGTTCAGGCTGACTGGGATCCGGTTCGCCCGGATGACTGTGGCACATTCTTCTCAACCAACGACTTTGCCGCTGACGGTTGCGGTCCGGTATTGTTGGCTGGCCAACTGCCTGACTCCCAGGCGTTAGCGCAGGGCTTTGTTGCACCGCGTCTGGCTGATAAAGAAGCAGATTCCAAAGACCAGTTTGGTGTGGCGCTGCGTTGGTACGTACCAGCACTGAACGACTCTGAATTTGGTTTCTACTACATCAAGTACAATAGTCGCCTGCCCTATGTAAGCGGCCTTGTGAGCAACCCGGCGTCGCCCAGTGCCACGCAGCAGAACGATCCGAATCTGCCGAATTCCACTTTTCCAAGTTATTTCATTGAGTACCCTGAGAACATTAATCTTTACGGTATCAGTGTGAACACTACCACTCCGGGTGGCTGGTCATTGGGCGCTGAGTATAGCTTCCGGGACAATGTGCCGCTGCAGTGGAACGCGTTTGAGTTGATCTTTGGTGGTCTTCAGCAGCGTGGGCCGAATGGCGAAGTGCTGAGTGGCCTGGAGCGCCAGCGCCTTGCAGAATCCAATAACGCCAACCTGGCTGGCAAGCCTGTAGAGGGCTATGATCGCTTCAAGGTGTCTCAGGCACAGTTTACTCTGATCAAGTTCTTTGATCAGGTGATGGGCGCAAGCCGTATGTCTCTGATCACCGAGTTTGGTGCAACCTATGTGCACGACCTTCCCGATACATCAGAAGCTCGATACGGTCGTTCTGGTACCTTTGGCATTGGCGCTCTCCCGCTGGATTCCGGTGCGGACTTTTGTGCGCTTGGTGCAAACATCAACACCAACTACTGTAACAACGAAGGGTTCACCACGTCCTTCTCCTGGGGCTACCGTTCCCGCCTGGTGTGGGACTACCCCAACGTTTTTGCAGGCATCAACCTGTCTCCCCAGCTGGCGTGGAGTCATGACGTGAAAGGTTATGCACCGCAGCCCGGTGGAGCCTTTAACGAGGGCAACAAATCCATCGGCCTGTCTCTGGAAGCGGTTTACCAGAACAAAATCACCGGTAACATTGGTTACACAAACTTTTTCGGTGGCAAGCCGTATAACGAGTTGACCGACCGTGATTTCGTGAGTGCTAGCGTCTCTTACTCATTCTGAACCGGACCGAATTCGTTTAACGAGGTAATTTAAATGAAACTGAACAAGAAACTACTGGCCACAGGCGTACTGGCTGCAAGTCTCTTTGCGGGCCAGGCCTGGGGCGCGGTTTCTGCTGAAGAAGCAGCCAAACTGGGCGATACTCTGACACCGATGGGTGCGGAGCGCGCAGGCAACGGTGGCGACATCCCTGAGTGGACAGGTGGCATGACCACCCCGCCGGCAGGCTATAAGGGTGATGGTATTTATGTAAACCCATTCCCGAACGAGCAGCCAAAGTTCGTCATTGATCAGAGCAACATAAGTCAATACGAAGACAAGCTGTCCCCTGGCCAGATTGCCATGATTCGGCAGTACCCGAATTACAAGATGCCGGTTTACACCACGCATCGGACGGCAGTCTACCCTCAGGACATCATGGATGAGACGGTAAAGAACGCTACTCGTTCCGAACTGATCCAGAATGGTAATGGTATTGGTAACTATGCCAATGCTACTCCGTTCCCGATCCCGCAGAACGGCCTTGAGGCGATCTGGAACCACATTACCCGTTATCGTGGCGGGTCTGTTCAACGTAACGTTGGCCAGGTTACACCAACCACTAATGGTGCTTTTTCTGTGGTCAAATTCCAGGACGAGCTGACCTGGAACCGTTACCTGTCTGACTATCAGGAAGGGCAAGACGACAACGTTCTGTTCTATTTCAAGCAGGCCATTACCGCTCCGGCCCGACTGGCGGGTAACGTTCTGCTGGTACACGAGACCCTGGATCAGGTGAAAGAGCCTCGCCGTGCGTGGATCTACAACGCCGGTCAGCGTCGTGTTCGTCGCGCTCCACAGGTGGCTTACGATGGCCCGGGTACCGCGGCTGACGGCATGCGTACCTCTGATAACTTCGACATGTTCAACGGCGCTCCCGATCGTTACAACTGGGAACTGGTCGGCAAGAAAGAGATGTATATTCCTTACAACTCTTACAAGCTTGTTGATCGTAACCTGAGCTATAGCGACATCATCAAGGCTGGTCACATCAACCAGGACCTTACCCGTTATGAGCTGCATCGTGTGTGGCACGTACGGGCCACCCTGAAAGACGGTGAGCGTCATGTGTATGCCCAGCGTGACTTCTACCTGAACGAAGACTCCTGGCAGGCGTCGGTCATTGATCATTACGACGGCCGCGGCGAGCTGTGGCGTGTGGCTGAAGCCCATGGCATGCAGTTCTACGATCAGGATGTGCCCTGGTACGCCATCGAAGTTCTGTATGATCTGCTGTCTGGTCGCTACCTCGCGTTGGGTCTGACCAACGAAGAGAGCAATCCGTACAGCTTCGGTGTTAGCCGCCAGTCACGGGACTACACGCCGGCCGCGCTGCGCCGTGCAGGTACCCGATAACAGGCGAGTTTGGCAGTAACTGAAAACGGCGGGCCTTTGGCCCGCCGTTTTTTTGTGGCCGTAACCGAACTTTTGGTGTTAAAAATTCGCCACTGACAAACTTTTTACACGTCAAAATTTTGCAGCTCACCCCACCTTTGGTTTAACCTTCTTCCAAGCAACTCATACTAAAGGCGTACCCGATGCAGGACGCCAAGCCATAATCCGTGAAAAGAAGATTCTTTTTACGCCGGCCTGTTGATAGCAGGAAGCCGGTTTTAAATGGGGCAGTGCGTGAAATCCTATAATGATGGCTGTGCAGCCAACGATGAATTTCAGTCCGCCAACAATGGCCTTGCGCATGGAGAGCTTGTGCGAGACCTTCTGGAGCAAAGGCTTCAGATGCCGGCAATTCCTGTCTCCAGGCTAATCCGGCCAGAGCTGGACCAGCAGATCCTGGCCGCTATGTCGCCAGGACATCTGTTGTTTCTGGAGGCGCCCAGTGGTTATGGCAAAACCCACTCCCTGGTCAGCGCGCTCAATGCTGCGCCGGATGCCAGTATTCGTTGGGTTACACTTAACGGCGGTGACAACGCCCCTTCTCGTTTTCTCTCACTGTTGGCCACGGCCCTTGGTCTGTCTGAGGTCTCAGCGCCAAATGGCGGTACTTTCCAGGATCATCTTTCTGTTCTTCTGGTCACCAAAGCCCGACAGAAGGAGTCCAATCGGGATGTACTGGTTCTGGATAATCTTCATCATCTGACGAACCCGGCTGTGGTGGGATTACTCCATCAACTGGCTACGAACATTCCTGGCAACCTGGCGGTGGTGATGGCATCACGTTTACCCCTGCCGTTTGAGAGCCACACGCTGGATCTGCAGGGTGTCTACCAGCACTTGTCTGTGGATCGCCTCGAGTTCTCCCGGTCGGAAACGTTCGAGTTTTTTCAGCAAGCACGTGATGAACGCCTGATTACCAGTGTGGCCATCGACCACCTGTACAACCTGACGGAAGGCTGGCCAACCCCATTGGCCCTGTACCTTCGTGAGCTCGCTCGTGGCGATGAAAGAAAGCCGGTTCACGAAACCGAGTCCGTGGAACGGTTTATCAAGAGCACCGTGCTTGCGCCGTTGGCGCAGTCACAGGTTCGCAGTTTGCGAGTGATGGCGGAACTCGAAAGCTGTTCAGATGAGCTGTTCCTGACACTGGAGGGCACCACCGCAGAGCCGGATATGCCGCCATCGTCGGCGGCGGAACGCGGATTGCCATTAAAGCAGGTGCCGGGGAGGGGGCGTTGGTATCGTTTGAACCCATTGCTCCAAGCCTGGTTACAGGCGCCCATGATGGGCGGTTATGCCACCCGTATGTTGATGGCAAGCCGTTGGTTTGGGCAACGGGAGCAGTTTCCGGAGGCGCTAAAGTACGCCTTGCTGGCGGGTGAAAATGATGAAGTCATACGCATCGCGTCCGAGGGCACCGAGGCACTGCTGTTGGGGCAAGACACGGCGTCGTTGCTGACGCTGCGACGAAGCCTGCCTGCCCAGTTGCTGGAGCGGAGTGCCAGGCTGCGAATCGTCTACGGCTGGGTTCATGCGATTGGTGGCCAATTCCGCCAGGCGAGAGAGTTGCTCGAATCGTTCAGTGTGTCAGATCTAAGAGAACAGGAAGCCCGAATATACGCCCTTAAAGCGTTTATCCTTCGTGGTGAGGGCTTTGTGGCACCTGCGCTTGAGATGGCTGACAAGGCGCTGGCGACGGGAGGCTTGTCTACCCAGGCGCAACTGGTGACTCAAATTGTCAGGTCCAGTGCGTTATGCGCTGGTGGGTACTTTCAGGCAGCGCGGGATGCCAATCGAACCGCTGCAAAGTTGGCTCGGGAAGCTGGCGACTCTGGTTCTGAAGCACTGGCAGTCTATGCTCACGCCAGGATTGAGCTGGGCAAGGGTGCTCTGGGCCATGCAGAACAGCTTTTGCGAACCGGGCTGGATACCGCCATGCAAGAGCTCAGTCGGCCCGCCCGTATTGGGGAAACACGGTTACAACTGAATCTGGTTCTGGTGCTCTGGCATAAAGGGCGTCTGAAGGAGGCCGATCGCCTGTTGGTGAGCTGTGCCCGGCATGCGGAGCAAACTCGTGATCTGGGGCTGCTGCTGGCTATGGCGTTGAGGGTTCTGATGTGTCGGGCTCAGGGCCGTATGGATGACGCTTTTGTATGGATTGGCCGTGCCGAACGAACCATGCATTCCTGGCAGGTTGACGAGTCTGTTTACCTGCCGGTACTTGAAGCGCTGAAGGCGAGCTGTTGGTTGGCCTGCGGTCAACCTGAGAGCGCCTCTCAGGCGATGACAAAGCTGGCACCTTTCCGTAAGGACGGCTGTGTTCCTGAACTGTTCCCGATGATTCCGGGCTTGCTGGACTGTTTGCAGGTGCGGATTGATCTGGTGAACGGCGACCTGATTCGGGCCAGGGAACATCTCTCTGCTGTGTATCACCGGTACGAAGACACCTTACCCTGGGGGCTTCTGCTTCATGCGGGCCTGCTCGATGCGGTGCTCCTGACGGAAGAAAAAGGGCTGCCTGCTGGCAGGCGACAGCTGGAAAGCGTCGTTCGGGAGGCCGCCAGGGAACACTTCATCAGTCCTTTCGCAGAACTGATGCAGGAGCTACGCCCCCTCATGGAAAAGACCTTCAGGGGGTTGGAGAAATGTCCCTTTACCAGTGCGTTGGGCGAACTGTTTGGTATCGAGGGCGCGGTGGTGGTTGCCGATGCGCTCGCGGAACCAATCAGTGACCGGGAGCAGGGTGTTCTTGAGTTGATTGCCAAGGGCCTGTCAAACCAGGAAATCGCAGACAAGCTGCATATCTCGCTGCATACCGTGAAAACCCATGCACGAAGAATTAACGCCAAGCTGGAAGTGAAGTCCAGAACCCAGGCGATTGTGCGGGCACGGGAGTTGGGGCTGCTTTAGTCAGCCCCCGGCCTTCAGCTCCTCAATCCGGGCGTCTTTCTCTGCCCATATCTCGCTTATCCAGCGCTGGAAGTCCACGCGCAGCTCCCGGTTACCCTCGTAATCCATGCCCAGAAACCGCTCGGGTACCTCCCGGGTGCGAATGTCGATAATGATTTTGTCTACCCTGCCGCACAGGTAGTCCCAGATTCCAGGCGTTCCTTTAGGGTAGACAATGGTCACATCAAGCATGGTATGAATCATCTCGCCCATGGCGCCAAACACGAAAGCTGTTCCACCGGCGCGGGGTTTCAGCAGGTTTTTATAGGGTGAGTTCTGGCGGGCCTGTTTTTCTGTTGTAAAGCGGGTGCCTTCCATAAAGTTGAAGATGGTCACCGGCGTGTAGCGAAATTTCTCACAGGCAGCTCGGGTAGCTGCAATGTCTTTGCCTTTCAGTTCCGGACGCTTGGCGATCTGCTCTTTGGTATGGCGATGCATGAACGGAAAATCCAGCGCCCACCAGGCGACGCCTAGCAGTGGTACCCAGATCAATTGCTTCTTGAGGAAGAATTTCAGCAGGGGAATCTTGCTGTTCAATACGTACTGAATCGCCGGAATGTCTGTCCAGCTCTGGTGGTTACAGGTCACGAAGTACCAGTGCTTGCGGCTGAGTTCCTGAGCGCCCCGAACGTCCCATTCAACTTTGTGGAACAGTTTTACCAGTGTGTTATTGAAGCCTATCCAATACCAGGCGATGCCATTGACGATCACAGTGCAGACCTTACGCACGGCCGTGACCGGGATCACCAGTTTGATGATGGCGAACAGCAGCAGGAACGGAAGGAAAACAATGGTATTCAGCAGGATAAGCAGAACCACCAGAACCCCTTTCAATGGGGCGGGCAGGAAATTGAGCATGGGCACTATCTCTGTAGGTTCAGATTGTAATGTCAGCCTTCAAACGGGCTGGCCAAGGCGCCTTCCGCGCCGGGAAGCAGCGCAGTATCTGCCTTTACTGAGGCCAGTTGTTTGAACTTGGCGGGGGTGCGCTCTCCCAACAAATTCCTGAATTCCTGATCATAGAACTCAAGGTTGTTGTAGCGAATCATGGAGCGAATCTCTTTTATATACTCCTCACCCCGTTCGGAATAGCCAAGTAGGCCTTCCGCCATTGCCAGCCCGGAAAGCGGCTGTTCCGCCTGGCGGTTCTGCAATCGGAGGTCTCTGACCAGTTGGTAGGTGGGGTGTCGGTTCAGGTTCTGGATATACGAGCGAACGGACTGATAGGGAGAGGAGAATTTTGCCACCTCATGGCTGGCCCCTTCAACACGGCTCAGGGGTACAAGACCACAGCCTTTGCTGAAGCACCACTGACCGAACAGGTTATTACCCTCAGTGGCAAAGCGAGACGTGCCCCAGGCAGATTCATTGGCGGCTTGGGCAAGAATCAGCGATGGCGGAATAACATCCAGTCGCTTTCGTAACAGCGCAAATTGCTCTTCACTGCCGGTTTCGGCATCAACCCTCAGGCGTTGTGACTGATCAGTCAGCCATTTTTCTTCGCGATCTGAGAGTTCGGCTTTGCTGGCAAGCGACTCAAGGTATTCGCGTTCAAGCAGAATGCGGGAGTTGGCAAGAACAATCCGCGGGTAAAGGAACGAGAAGAACGCAACTTTACGTTCGGTGGTGTCGCTGTAGCCTGAGAAATCCGGTAGGTCTTCGTTTGCCCAGGCGGGGAGGCGCGGAAGCGACGCAAGAACCACTTCATCATCACCGTTACCTTCACCAGAATAATCTGGTGGAACGTAAAGAGCACCGGCTACAGCGAACAGAGTCAAAGGAACAAACAGCATCAGCGCCCGGGTAACTGCAGTCATAAAACCTCTCGTCTTTATGGGTATGTCAGGCGATATGGCAGAAATTATAACAGGTTATACGAGGGCGTCCTGAGTATTGGTTCTGTTAGTCCGATTCCGGGATCACCGTGGCTATCAGTAACCCGGTCTGAAACTCGGGGCCGGTGTTATCCCGCAAGGTCAGAAATATCTGGTCACCTGTTCCTGTGTAGAATCCCGCGAGTGTGAGTTCGCCGCCGCTAAGGGTGATCTCGCCGTCTTCCGAGGCAGTGACGCCGAGTGAGGATGCCAGGCTGGCTTGCCTTGGCTCAGAGACGTTACTGGATGGGATATCGTGGTGAATCTCAAAGCCGGCAGCGTTAATGGTCGCGCCGCCTCCGTCGTCCAGTTCCAGCAAGCCGTTGTGGATCTGATGCATCCGACTGGTGTTATCGGTCATGGCGATGATAACCCCCTGAAGCCTGTAGCGGGCCGGCACCAGTGAATCAGTGGGAGGCTGGCCGGCGATCACCAGGCCGTCGCCGAGGTAACTGTCATCCAGATTGAAGGCCATCAGTGAGCCGTCCGGGGTGGTGGCGCCCAGGCCCATGTCCGGTGTTCCAAACGCTTCGCCGGCCTGGTCCTCATAGAGGGTCAACCTGCCCATATATTGGTCTGACTGGCTCGGGCGAGACAATCGGTTAGCCATGTTCCAGTCACCGGTTCCAGAACTCGCCTCTGCTCGCACTTGGCCATTACTGGCCCGGACAACCCGGAACTGATCGAGTGTCACCTCAGCTGCCAGCCGGTTGCCATCAGGGGTTTGGGTGTCCCAGGTGCCGTGCCCGGTTTCGAAAACCAGTGGGTCATCTTCATTGCCGAATCGGGGCGCGATATACACCAGGTTATAGCGTTGCTCTGCCAGTGTGAACAGGCTGAAATCGCTGCTGCGCTCCAGGTGCAGCTCAAACACAGAAAGGTAGTGGTCTTCCAAAGTGTCCTGGCGTTTGAGTTTGCCTCCCTCTTCCTGAAGCTCAATGGCTTTGCCGGCCGAGAAATAGCTGGTGAGCACTCGGTCCGGGCTGCTATCCGGCTCTGCCGGCGCGGAGGTGAAAGCATCCAGATGATAGGGATTTCGGGTCCAACCCGTGATTCTGCTGCTGTCGCGGCCAGTCACACTCTGGTACAGGGCGCGGCCTGCCAGCAACCGGGCGGGGTTGATCGCATCACCGTTCTGGGCATCGCTTCGGGGTGGGGTGAGTGTGGCTGCCCCGGGAGCGCTTGAATGGCTGTTGCGCGCCCAAAGATCCGAACCCCGGTTGAAGAAAGTCTGGACGCCGCCGTTGTCCAATCCGTGAATGAGTGTTTGCCGATCGTACGGAATGTCGGTGGCCAAAGAGGTGACATTGATGTTGAACGCTTCAAAGGATGTGAGCGTGAGCGCTGGGTAAAGATAGGCGCTTCCGGTGGCGGTGAGCGCCTCTTCCTGGGCGGTACGGACACCCCATTGGCCGGCGCCGAACGCATTGGATTCCCGGAAGGTCTGGCCAAGCTCCAGCCCCAGGAAGACCGAATTGTAATCGGCGGAACTGGCGCGGACGGTGTCTGAATTATCCTGGCCGAGCAGGGCATAATCTGCCATGGCAGCCACGTAGGCTTTGAAGTCGGCCCGGTTATCCAGCCGGTCGAGGGCGCTGGCAATACTCGCATTGGTGCCGATATCGATCTCGAAGTCATGTACCTGGTCCGCGACCGTGCCCCAAACATACTTGTTCAGGCAAAGGCTGCTGTTGACACAATTCATGACCGTTTGAAAATCGATGGCATCGTAATTCCCCAGCCCCTCGACAACCAGGTAATGGGAAAACGGGTTGACCTTCACATCCCGGTCCGCGTCGGCGGCGAGGGCTTTGAGCGTGGTGCCGCGATAGGAGGCTTCGATAACAACATCGGGCCCGATCGGGACACCGTCCTCAAACGCAATGATCAGGTAACCATCGTCGTCCGTGGCAGTTGAAAAACGCACCGTGCCAAGGTCTTTCCTGAGGGTATAGTCCGTACGGTAAACCTCGACACGGTCGGGCACCACAATCCGCAGATTCCTGCGCGTGGGTTCACCCTGCGGGGCAACGCTGGCCGGCACTTCCATGGTAACCCGGACTTCGTTCGGTCTCAGCCCGCGGGCGTTGTTGGAGTCGCCGGTACTGCCAGGGGTGAAATCGTCCAGGGCATTGACGGCATTGCCGAACCGGTTGGGGATCTCCTTGACACCATCAATAGCGCTGTCGCCACTGCAGGCGGTGAGTATCAGGGTGGCGGCCAGTAGGGTGGCGAGGTTCAATCTCATGCCAGACAATCCGTTGAGTAAGTATCCGGGAAGCCTAGCAACAAAAAGCGGGGGAGAGCGTGAGGAGTAGCACGAATCCGTTACCCCGCGAGTCGGCCGGGTAACGGATTCTGCATCGGTGAGAGGCGGTTAGAAGAAAATCTTGATGCCGGCCAGCACACCTTCATCCAGGTTGATGTCTGGGGAGCCGGCAAAGTCCAGCTCGGTGTTCAGGTAGCGGTAACCGGCAAACACCTCAGCATTGCGAATTACACGGTAGCTTCCGCGCAGTTCCAGGCTGGTCATGTCGTCGGAATCGCCGAATGACAGAATGGTTGGGGCGTAGTGGAGGCTACCGCTGAACGACAGGCCTGGTACGTCTGGCACATTCACGGTGGCAAAACCACCCAGGCCAACCGCACCGCCGTCTACGTCCAGGCGACGCTCGTCATAAAAGACACCTTTGAGGCCCACACCGGCAGTAGTTGGCAGGTTGCCAATGGACGTACGGCCTTGCGCGTGGAAGTCAATGTTGCCGATATGGCGGCGGCTGTCACGGTAGGTGTAGCCTGCGCCCAGCTGAATATCGTTCTGAGCGCCGAAAAAGTTGACCTGGCCCTTTGCCGAGTTATTGGTCAGGCTCAGATCCAGATCAGCGGCGAACACAGGGGCGGCTGCCAGAGAAAGCGCCAGAGCGGAGATGCGGGTTACTTTCATGTTTACACCTTATTGCTGTCGTTTGAGTTCAGACCGGCCGGAACTGCCGGCATCAGCGATAGTTATGACTGAGAGGATGGTAACGACCTGCCAACCGCATCACAACTTAAATGCCCGTAAGCCGTTGGAAAGGGTAGTCAGTCGGGCTGATGTGGCCTTGCTGATTCAGTGCCGGGTGGCTTCGTCGATCTGGTCGAGGTCATCCGGAGAAACGTTCTCGGCGGGTACCCGGTACTCTTCATTGGCCCAGGCGCCAAGATCAATCAGTTTGCATCGTTCGGAACAGAAAGGCCGAAATGGGTTGGTTTCCGTCCATTCGACAGACTTTTTGCAAGTGGGGCATTCAACATTCATATCAGAATCCGGGCTGTAGGTAACATGCCGGTGCTCAGGATTCAGCAGCGGCCTGGCAGTATTGTTCCAGTACTGCCCGTAGCATTTCAAGGTTGACAGGCTTGGCAACAAACGCATCCATACCGGCCGCCCGACAGCGTTCTTCGTCCTCTTCCATTGCGCTGGCGGTTAGCGCAACCACCGGCACCCGGGCCCGATGATGGTCTTCTTCCCAGCGGCGCAAGCGCCTGGTGGCTTCAAAGCCATCCATGCGGGGCATAACGCAATCCATGAATACCACATCAAACTGATGCCATTGCCAAAGGGCCGACGCCGCCTGGCCGTCGTTGGCAGTCATCACCTCACAGCCGAGTTTTTCCAGTAGCCGGCGAGTGAGGGTGCGGTTCACCGGGTTGTCTTCAACCAGGAGTACCCGCATCCGCCCGCAGGGAATCTGCCTCTGTTTGACCGTGACATCGGTTATCGCCTGCAGCGAAAAGCGGGTCAGGAAGCGGCGTTCCTGTTTTTCGACATCCAGAAACAGCTGATTGAGGATGGGGATCAGATACGATTCCCGCAGCGATTTGCTCAGGAAAGCGTCCGCCCCGGCCTGTCGAAAATGTTCCGCATCACCGCGCTGAGGATTGGACGAGAGAATCAGTAGCCGCATGTCGGCCCATTGCGGGTTGCTGCGAATCTGCCGGCATAACAAATCGCTGTCCATATCGGGCACAAAACCATCAAGAACGATGGCGTGATATGGGTCGCCGGCATCGAAGGCCTGGCGTAGCGACGTCAGGGCCTCACCGGCGGCCTTCACTGCCTCGATCTGAACCTCATAGCGGGACAGCATTTCCAGTGTGATCTTGCGTGACAGCTCGTAAGAATCCACCACCAGGATCTTTCGCCCCCGGACCATATGAGAGTCTGGCCGAATACGGGTTGAGGCATCTCCGGCCGCCTGCAGGGTCAGCTCCACCCAGAACGTGGAGCCCTGCCCGGGGCGGCTTTCCAGATCCATGGAGCCACCCATCAGATCAACAAGCTGGCGGCAGATCGTCAACCCCAATCCCGCACCGGGCAGTTGCCGCTGGAACCGTTGGCCCAGCTGCACATAGGGTTCATACACCAGCGGGATGTCTTCGGGGTTAATGCCAACGCCGGTATCTTCAACCGCAAGGCGTAAGCGAACATTGCCCTCTTTCCGCCCGAGTACTTCTATGCTGATCAGCACATGGCCGGAATCGGTAAACTTGATGGCATTGGAGAGCAGATTGAGCAATATCTGCCGCAGCCGCACCGGGTCGCCGATCATCGCCCAGGGCAGGTTCTCATCAACCCGCATTTCAAGAGCCAGGCCTTTTTCCCTGGCCCGGGAACCCAGCATGTGGATCAGATCGTTGAGGGTTTCCCTGAGATCGAACGGAATGGCTTCCAGTTCCAGCTTACCGGCTTCCATACTGGAGATATCCAGCAGGTCATTGATAATGGCCGACAGGCTTTCAGACGCGTTAAGCAGTGTGCTGACATACTCCCGCTGTTCCTGATCCAGTGGGGTGTCGGTCAGCAGGTTGGCGTAGCCCAGAACCGACTGCAGGGGAATGCGCAGCTCGTGGCTGACATTGGCCAGAAACTGGTTTTTGGCGTGGTTCGCCCGAATCGCTTCATCGCGCTCGCCCTGGGTTTTGATCGTCGTCTGCCTGAGCGAACGGGTGTCTTCCAGAATCTGCAGGCGCATCTTGTTGAGGGCCTGCTCAAGCTCTGACAGCTCGTCCGGTCGGCGCGGCGGCTTTCGGCGTAACTGAAGTGGGTCAACCAGAGCATCGAGGTTTAGCTTGGCGGCGTAATCAGCCATGGTTTCCAGGTGCCGGGACAAGGTTACCCGAACAATCAACAACAGGCCCAGAGTGCCCAGCATCACCACCAGCGACTGGAACAACAGGTTCATAAGCGCCTGGTCCAGAACGTTCTCGTAGATTTGCTCAACGGAGGAAACGACCGTCAGTTCCCCGACCCGGCGGGGCTGGTCAAAGGTGGAGCGGTTGAACTCGAGGGGAAATGTCTGGGAAATCACCCGGCCTTCGGGATACTGGCCAGTGCTGAATTCCTCACCCGTGGTAGTGATGACACGGGCATACTGTACCGAGGGCATGGCCCGCATGTCATCGAGGCTGTTGGCCACTTCGCTGAAGTTCATCACCCACACATTGGTGCCCATGCTACCGGATATCAGCTCAACGGCCCGCCCCTGGCTCGACTGAAGTTCCGCTTTCTGGCGATCAAACTCGCCAATCATCTGAACGCCGGTCGCCACCAGAGACAGAATCAGGCTATAGAGCAGCACCCACCCCAGCAAGCGGAGAGCCAGCGGGCGAACACCTAAACGCTTTAAAAACCGGTTGGAAAGCAAGGCACAAGTTCCCTGTGTCGACTACAAAATCACCAGCAGCAGTTTAACAGACGGATATGACTTCCACACGTATCTTTGAATCATCGTTCACAAACCGGAAACGCACATTCAGATCATAAAGGTTGGCGCCGTAGATGCGCTCTTCATCCCGGCCGCGGCGAAACGATGGTCTGGGGTCGTAGCTGACAACATCTTCGATTAGCGCTTGCGCATCCGGATAATCATCCGCTGATAGGGCAGCCAGTTGCTTGGTGGCCTCAGCGCTGAACACCACGTCGGTGCGCTCGGTGGGTGCCGATTCCGCCCAGCCGAGGGAAGCCTCTGGCACGGAGTCGGCAAACGGCAAATAGGGTTTGATATCTAATATTGGCGTGCCTTCGATCAGGTCGTGGTCGCTGATGCGCAGAACCAGCTGCCCGTTTTTGCGAATCAACCCCTCGTTCCTGACCACGGACAAACCAAGGCTGTTCGGCCTGAAAGGCGAGCGACTGGCGAAGACGCCAATCTTTTTGTTACCGCCTAGCCGTGGGGGGCGAACCACCGGCCGCCACTCGGCACGGATGGCCTCGTGGAACTGAAATGTAAGCCACAGATGACTGGCGGTTTCCAGGCCCCGAAAGGCGTCTTCCCGGTCAAACGGGCTCTGGATCAGCAGCTCGGCATGGGCATGGCGCGTAAGCCCCGGTTGGCGTGGCACCCCGAACTTGTCTTTGAAGCAGGAGTGGGTAATGGCAATGGGGGTGAGTGTGAGAGCCTGGTCTGCCGGTCGTGATTTATGGCGTGGTCTGGTCATATCAGTGTCGGTCAATCATGCCTGAAAAGTACATTTCGATTCGGAAAACCACCGAGGCCTGATCTTTAAAGCTCTTCTCGCGTGGAAACTCCATGGCCGGGATAAGTTCTGCGAACAGCCAGTTTTCGTACAGCCGGTATCTCCAGGTAATATCTGCAAAGTATGACGTGGTACGCCAAGAAGGCTGACTTTCACCAAGAGCCCCCAGCCTGGGGGTGAGGACGGAACGATGGCTGAGCCGTTTACGCGTACTGAAGATTTGTGCTGCCTCAAACTTGCGGTCCTGGTGCAACCACTCGAGCTCCGATGACGTGTAGAAATGCCAGCCGTTGCCAAGTGACCGGTCTGCGCCGAACCATGACCGCGCGCCCCATCCCCGGGTATGGTAGTAGTATATCCGCTGCTGTACATTCAGCGCCCAGGCATCATCCAGTTGCCAGCCCTTGCTGGCGGTGGTTCGCCAGAACATTTCCGGTGGCAACCTCAGGCGGCCGCCCACATCGGTGGACAGGTTAATGGCGTCGCCTACCTGTGAAAGGAAACGCAGGGCACCGGTGGTTTCCGTATCGGTACGGTTGGGTTCCGTGAGTTGCCTATCCCGTTCCCGTTCACCCAGCGGGATCAGTTCATCGCTTTCACTCTCGATGACCAGGCGCAGCTTTTTCTGGGTGGTGGGCACGTCCAGCCGGAACCTCAGCTCCGGTTTGAACTGCGCCGGATCACTGTACTCGGATTCCGCCGCAAACCCGATTCTCAGATAACTCTCGTTGTTTGGTAGCGAATGCGTAGAACCAGACAAAGTGCGATCAGCCCAGGCACCAAAGTTCTGGACCGTAGTGCCATGAATGCGTTCCTGGCGGATCACCCAGTTACTGAAATTCATCCACCAGGAATCCTCTGGTTCCGCCCAGTATTCATCGGGTTCAAACGTATAGAACGAGTAAGGGAGTGACTCCGGTGCAAGCACATCCGGAATGGCAGAATCTCGTACTGTAAACACTGGCTCTGCTGAATGAGCAAGCGATGAAACCAGCAACGTATGAAGCAAAAGCGGGGCGGCCAGATGTCTCGGCCGGGGCTCCTTAACGAAACTCAAACAGGAACCGATTATGCAATTCACAAACCTGGCGCTCCACATCCTGTAAAGGGCGGTTATTATCAATCACAGCGTCTGCCCGTGAACGCCGCTCATCCCTGGCCATCTGCGCAGCCATAATGCGCTCAACCTGCGCCTGGCTATTATCATCCCGCGCCATGGTGCGTTCAATCTGAATGTCTTCCGGTACATCTACTACGACAATGCGGTCCACCAATTCATGCTGATCGGTTTCCAGTAATAATGGCGAAACCAGCAGAACATAAGGCTGGCTATAGGGGGCGTCCGGTGATTGCAGTTGCCTGACTAACTCCTCGCGAATGACCGGATGTAACAGGCGTTCAAGCCAGTGTCGCTCTTCCGGGTTCTCAAACACCCGCTGCCGAAGCGCCGCCCTGTCCAGTGCGCCGTCTGCCTGCAGAATCTCGCGGCCAAAATGCTCAGCAATCGCTGCCAACCCAGCCGTTCCAGGCTCAACCACATCCCGCGCCACATCATCCGCATCCACCCAGTGAACACCCAAATCCCCAAAGATGCGCACCACCGTAGACTTCCCGGAACCAATCCCGCCAGTTAAACCAACAATCTTCAAATAAATACCCCAACAACCAGTCTACAAAGGGGGCTGACCCCGAACGGACACCAAGCCAGCCAGTCTACAAAGGGGTCTGACCCCGAACGGGGTCAGACCCCACCCTTCTGCCAGCGCCAATCACTTCAGCAGCGATACCCTCAAACCCCCAAAAACCCAAACCAAACCGCCTGAATCTCCACCCCAAACCAAAGCCCCAACAACCCAGCTGCCGCCAGATAAGGCCCGAACGGAATCGGCACCTCACGCCCATGCTTTTTGAACACCATCAGCGCAATACCAACCACCGCCCCCACCAGCGACGACAGCAAAATCACCGCCGGCAGCAGCTGCCACCCCAACCAGGCACCCAAAGCCGCCAACAGCTTGAAATCCCCATGCCCCATGCCCTCTTTGCCAGTCACCAGCTTGAACAACCAATACACCGACCAAAGCGACAAGTACCCGGCAACGGCACCCCAGAAGGCACTGTTAAAGTCCGTCAGCACGCCGAAATAGTTCAACACCAGGCCGAGCCACATCAGGGGCAGGGTGATGCTGTCTGGCAGCAACTGCGTGTCGAAATCGATCATCGTCAGCGCCACCAGGGCCCAAACCAGCAGCAAGGCCCAGAGCGCCGCTTCAGTCGGCCCCAGCAAAGCGACGGTCACGACTGAGAAGATCGCGGTGATGGTTTCAATGATTGGGTAGCGCGGCGAAATAGGCGCTTTACAAGACGAACATTTGCCCCGCAGCACCAGCCAGCTGATCACCGGGATATTTTCCCAGGCCCGGATCTGATGGCCGCAGGAGGGGCAGGTAGACGCGGGCTTTGAAAGGGAGATTGGTGTCTCCTGCTTTCTCTGCTTCTCCGGTACTTCCAGGAATTCTTCACACTGGCAACGCCATTCCTGCTGCATCATTTTTGGCAGGCGCAGGATGACGACGTTCAGGAAGCTGCCGATGCAGAGGGAGAAGAGGGTGACGGTTAGGTATAGGAGCCAGGGGGTGGAGAGGAGTTGGTCGAGAGAGGGCATTCAAAAACTCATTGATAAGATTGATTGAGTGCCTGCTCCCCGGAAGAGGTGGGGAGCAGGAAAGGGCGGGTGCTTAGCCAACAACCTGGCCCATTTGGAAGATTGGCAGGTACATGGCGATGATCAAGCCGCCTACCAGTACACCCAGAACCGCCATAATCATGGGCTCCATCAGGGCGGTGAGGTTGTCCACCATGTCGTCAACTACAGCCTCATAGTGCTCCGCCACCTTTCTCAGCATCTCGTCCAGATTACCGGATTCTTCGCCGATGGCAGTTAATTGCACAGCCATTACCGGGAAGATATCTTGCTGGCGCATCGTGGCTTGCAATTGGGTGCCGCTCGAGACGTCGTTCTTGATTCTCATGATGGCGTCACGGTAAACCGCGTTACCCGTGGCGCCGGCTACAGAGTCCAGGGCATCCACCAGGGGAACGCCGGCGGCGAAGGTGGTGGAGAGCACTCGGCCGAACTTGGCGACGGCGGATTTGTCCAGGATCTCGCCAACAACTGGTAGCTTGAGGACGTATTTGTCGACAATATCCGAGAACTTCTGAGACCTGCGTTTGGATTCCTTGAATAAGAAAATCGTGCCCACGATTCCAATAAGCACAACAAACCACCATTTCTGCAGCCACTCCGACATATTAACCACCATCTGCGTAAACACCGGCAGGTCGGCCCCGAAGCCCTGGAACAAACTCTCGAACTGGGGAACCACCTTAACCAGCAATATGGCAGTTACCACAATAGCAACCACAATAACCGCAATCGGGTAAGTCATGGCTTTTTTGACTTTCTTCTTGAGCAATTCTGTCTTCTCAAGATAAGTGGCAATACGATCAAGCATTTGCTCAAGTGCACCGGCTTTTTCACCCGAATCCACCAGGTTGCAGTAGAGGTCGTCAAAATGTTTTGGGTGTTTGCGCAGGGCAGAAGCAAACCCGGTGCCGGAGGAAATGTCGTTCCGGATACTCATTACCAGTTCCTGCAAGCCTTTGTTCTCAAGGCCGTCCGCCACAATATCGAAGCTCTGAACTAACGGTACGCCAGCTTTCATCATCGTGGCCAGCTGGCGGGTCAGCATCGCAATATCAAACGGTGTGATCTTCTTGCTGCCACCAAATAACGGCTTGGGCTTCTTCTTGACCTTCTCCGGGATAATGCCCTGCTTTCGCAACTGGGCTTTCACCAAGGCCAGGTTAGAGCCTGTCAGCTCACCCTTGGTCTTGTTGCCCTTCCGGTCTTTACCTTCCCAAACGTACGATTCCAGCTTCTGCGCTTTTTCTGCCATGCTTAATCCTTCGTCACGCGGTTGGCTTCCTCAAGGCTGGTCACCCCTTCCATCACTTTCAAAAGGGCGGATTGCCTTAAATTGCGGAAGCCTTCTGCCTGCGCTTGTTTTGCAATTTTTATAGAGCTGGCTTCTTCCATAATCATGCTCGCCAGTTCTTCAGTAATCTTCACCACCTCGTAAATACCGACGCGGCCTTTGTATCCATTAGAGCATTTATCACAGCCCTTGGGGCGGTACAACGTGAAGCCTGTATCAATTTGTTCTTGTGTGAACCCTTCCTTCAAAAGGACGTCTTTTGGGATGTCTGCCGGCTGCTTGCAGCTGCACAGGCGCCGGCCAAGGCGCTGGGCAATAATCAGGCTCACGGACGTGGCAATGTTGAACGCAGGCACCCCCATGTTCATCATTCGAGTTAGAGTTTCCGCAGCGCTGTTGGTGTGAAGGGTAGACAGAACCAAATGCCCGGTTTGCGCAGCTTTGATGGCAATGTTGGCGGTTTCCAGATCCCGGATCTCACCCACCATGATCACATCCGGATCTTGCCGCAGGAAGGCCCGAAGCGCTTCGGCAAAGCCCAGGCCCACTTTGGTGTTCACGTTAACCTGGTTGATACCCTCCAGGTTGATCTCGGCGGGATCTTCGGCCGTGGAAATGTTGATGCCCGGGGTGTTGAGAATGTTCAGGCCAGTGTATAGGGAGACTGTTTTACCTGAACCGGTAGGGCCAGTTACCAGGATCATACCCTGGGGCTGGGCCAGGGCATCCATATACAATTTCTTCTGGTCTTCCTCGTAACCGAGCACGTCGATGCCCAGCTTGGCCTGGCTAGGGTCCAGAATCCGAAGAACAATTTTTTCGCCCCACAGGGTGGGGAGGGTGTTCACCCGGAAGTCGATGGCCTTGGTCTTGGATAGCTTCATCTTGATCCGGCCATCCTGAGGAATGCGGCGCTCCGAAATATCCAACTGCGCCATGATCTTTACCCGAGCAGAGATCTTTGGAGCGAGCTTGATGGACGGGCGGGAGATTTCCTTCAGAATGCCGTCGGTTCTGTAGCGCACTCGGTAAATCTTTTCATACGGCTCGAAGTGAATATCGGAAGCACCGCCACGGATGGCATCAAGCAGCATCTTATTCACATACTTAACAATAGGTGCGTCATCTACTTCGGTAGCGCTGACCGTACCGTCGTCGTCCTGGTCACCACCCTCGGTCTCAACGCCCTCAAGGTCGGCATCGTCCAGGTCACCCATGGTGGTGTCCTGGGATTCGAGATACTTGTCGATGGCTGTGCGTAGCTTGGCATCGTCTACCAGAATGGCGTCAGTGCTAAGGCCGGTATTGAACTTAATCTCATCCAGTGCCTGGATATTCGTGGGGTCTGACACCGCAATGAAAAGCCGGTTGCCTCGTTTATACAGGGGCAGGGCGTTGTGCTTCCGAACCAATTTCTCGTCAACCACCTTCTCCGGCATCATTTCGGGCAGGAATGAATCAAGGTCCAGCACCGACACGCCAAACTCCATGGCAGCAGAAAACGCCAGTTTGGAACTGTCCGCAAGGTGGTTCTGGGTGAGGTAGGTGATCAGTGGGATGCGGTTCTGGGAAGCCTGAAGAAAGGCATCTTTGGCGGTGTCTTCGTCCAGAAGCCCGTCTTCCACGAATCGACGGGCCAGGCCCGTCAGGGTCACGTTTCGGTTGCTGTTCGCCATAAATGCTCTGAGGAAAGTCTTGTAAGTGGCTGAAACTCGTGTTTATGAACACAGAGTTTAGATGCATGGCGGGGGTTTGGAAAGCGGGGTGGGTCTCAGGTTTGACCTTTCGCAAAGACATGTCGTTGAAATGTGCTTGTCGACTTATGCTTGGGTTGGGTGACAAAAAACGTCACTCCTGGACGTGGTGGGGCGAGGTTTTTGTGGAATGGTTGCATGTGATCAGCGTCACAGAGAGCTGCAACACCCTGAATGCGCGTTTATTTTTAACATTATCTTGCAATTGGCACGGTAACTGCCTAGCTTACATCACGCTCAGCGCGGAAACGGGGCAAAGCTCCACCGCCCCGGAGCTGGAAAACGAAAAAACGACAACTCTTGAGGTTGATAACATGCAAAAGATTCAGATGAACAAAGGTCAGCAGGGTTTTACTCTGATCGAACTGATGATCGTTGTGGCGATTATTGGTATTTTGGCGGCGATTGCTATTCCTCAGTATCAGGATTATACCGCGCGTTCCCAAGTTGCCTCAGCACTCGCTGAAATTAGTCCGTTGAGAACCTCTGCAGAAGAGCTTATCGTCCGTGGTGAAGTTAACAGTGCGACAGACCCGGATATGGCCGATCTTGGAGCTCCCGGAGCAGCTGCGGGCGACGCTACAGTAGACACACAGTTTGGTCAGATTTCTAAGAACAACGACGATGCCAACGCCGGTGATAACTTCGAAATTATTCATACGCTGGGCGCCGGTGCAGACGCAAGTGTCGGTCCTGCTGTGAATGGTGCGGTTATCACTCTGCAGCGTCAGGTAAATGGTGGCTGGACTTGTGAAATCACCAGCCGTCCCGGTGGATGGAAGAATAGCTATTTGCCTTCCAGCTGCGAAGCGCCTTGATTATTTGATCTAGTAATTATGGACAGGCACTAGAATTGATCATGGACAGGCACTAGCCTAAGCCTGACCATGGACAGGCACTAGCTTGACCAGATCCCCAAAGGCCCGGAGGTTTCGACCCCGGGCCTTTGTTGTTTCTGCCAATGAGTGATCATAGGCTGATCATGGACAGGCACTAGCCTGGGGCACTAGCCTGACCAGATCCCGGCGCAAGATCGTGGACAGGCACCGCCCCGAGAAAAGCCTGACCATGGACAGGCACTAGCTTGACCAGATCCCCAAAGGCCCGGAGGTTTCGACCCCGGGCCTTTGTCGTTTCTGGCCGTTTGTTTACTGCGCCTAATTCGCGGTTATGACAAAACGGCGGCGGCATTCCACCGTGAATTGTGGAAATCTGCCGATTTCAGGCGAGCGATATTCTCGGCGGGAACACCGATAAAGGGATTGGAGTAATTGGGGGTGGTTGTCTAAGCCGCTCGTCGTCGCCGTCCAGGATTCCGGTAATCCTGATAGCTATCTTCAAACGCGGTCGCCCGGTGGCACCATCTTTCCGGGTCCAGATTCAACCGTTCCAGAATCGGCAGCGCCTTCTCATCAATAGCGCCCCGTTTGTCACTCCGGCTGATCCGGCCGGTGCAATCCACCAGTTCCAGGTAATCTTCAAAGCTGAACAGGATGCCTCGCTGGAAGCCGTTTCGAATCACGCCTTCAAAACCCAGTAGTGGCTTTAACGGCACCGAAAACTCATTCAGTGCCTGCTGTTCCGTTTGTCGTGCAATAGCTTCCGCTAGATCAAAGGTTGGGTGAATGCGTTCTTTAATGCTTGTGTGCTCGGAAGTCTCCGGTTTTTCTGCCATGGCAGCGCGGATTGGGTTCAGGTCGACGTAGACCATGCAGGAGAGAAGGGCCTCCTCGGTATCCAGAGCCTGGGATTTGAATCTACTCTCCCAGAAATGGCCCGTGCACTCATCTTCCCGGTTGGCCTGCCTCGCAATTGGCTCATTCAGGCATTTCATAAACCAGCTCAAATCCGCCAACCGCTGCCGGAAGGTTTCTGCGTACTCCTCCACTCGCCGAAGCTCGGCCGCACACAACTCATCACCCCGATGGTACCGCTGTACCAGTGGTGGCCCCTTATAGAGGCTGCACCAGCGCGCCAGCACCTCATCCATGCTCCACGGTTCCACGTCATCCGGGCTGAGCTTCACCACCAGGTGATAGTGGTTCGACATCACCGCATAAGCGGCAACATCCACCGCGAACACCGAGGCCAGAAGCCGGATTCGCTCTTCAATCCATCCTCGCCGGTGTTCATAACAGCGCCCGGTGGCACGGTCTTGCCCGCACAGGAAGGTGCGGCGCACGCAGCGGGAAATCACGTGGTAGAAGGGGGTATCTGAAACGCTGACCAGTTCTGCTCTGGCTTTGGGCATGGTGGGGGCCTTGTCTTCCGTGACTGTTGATAATATAACGATACTGTACAAATATACAGACATATCTGTGAGCAGCAAGATGCGCTTCGGTTTCGTATGTATAGATTGCAGAATATATAGCTTGGGAGCTATGATTAGGACTGGCTAATGTGGGATATTAAAACAACTCGCCGTTTTGACGATTGGTATTATTCGCTTGGTGATGCGGATAGGGAAAATGTTCTCGCGGCGATACTGGTTTTAAGAGACAAAGGTCCGATGCTATCCCGGCCTCATGCCGACAGTGTCTACGGGTCTGAACACGGCAACATGAAGGAGCTGAGGGTTCAAAGTAAAGGTAAGCCTATTCGAGCATTCTTCGCGTTTGATCCCGCCCGCACCGGCATAATTCTCTGTGCTGGTGCAAAAACTGGCAAGGGCAAGCGGTTTTACGATGAGATGCTTCCAGTGGCAGATCGAGAATTCTCCGAACACTTGGAAGAACTCAAAAGAGGTAAATGACATGGCAAACTCAATAGATAAGCTTCTTGCGCGCGAAAAGCCGGAAGTTATCCGGCGAGCTCAGGTTAAAGCAGATCGAATTCTTTTAGAAATTCGCCTCAGTGAAGTGCGCGCTTTGTTGCAGAAAACCCAGACTGATATGGCGGAGGCCATGGGGGTAACCCAGCCTACGATCGCCAATATGGAAAAAGCCGGTAAAGACTTGAAGTTATCGTCGATTAAGCGATACGTGGAGAGTGCGGGTGCGAAAGTTCGTCTGGATATTGAGCTTCCGGACGGGACTCATCATGCTATTCCGCTTTGACTGCTCCAAACGTTCATCATGGAAAATCTTCATTATGAATCTTCATTATGGACAGGCACTCGCTATAGGCACTCGCTATATGGACAGGCACTCGCTATAGATCGGGCGCTCGCTATAGATCGTGGACATGTTCAAGCATGGACAGGCACTAGCCTGTTTTAGTTTACACAGAGCGAAAAGGCATCCGCCGCATAATCAGTCTTCGAACTGATTATAGACAGGAAATAGTCTGAATAGCCTGCCAATTTTTTGGTTGGGTCTTCGTGAGTCTTTGTTTACCATATGGCGTGTGGTGCCAGTGACGGCCCCTGAAATCGATGGATGACTCTTCAAGGAAAGAAGGAGCAAAGGAATGAGCAAGAAAGTTGTGTTGCTGGGTGACTTGGGTACAGAACACCAAGGATTCCCTCCCACGCCGGTTATTGCCGGCTCCCCCGATGTACTGATTGACGGCAAACCTGTTGCCCGCGTGGGTGATCCTCTTGCCCCGCACTCCAAGCCCAAACACCCTCCCCACCCGAGAGCCATCGCTGCGGGTTCGGCAACTGTTCTCATTAACGGTATTCCTGCGGCGGTAACTGGCAGCGCGATTTCCTGCGGGGGCGTCACGATTGGCAGTGGTAGTGTTGTGATTGGTGATACCTTCACGCCCACGCCGTTTTCGGGTATCTCACCGGCGCCGTCAAAGCCAGCTCCGCAAGCGGCCTCTCGCGCTAATCTCTCTGGCAGCGCTATTCCGGAATCACAAAGTGCCGGCGGTGTCGGTAATGGCACGAACAATGCCTCTGCAGGTGGGGCGGCTGCATCCAGTATGGCGGCATCAACTCCAATCTCATCCCCAACAAAGGATCAGTCTCAGGCTGCGGTAGAGCCGGGTTACCATGTCGTTCAGACGCCGATAAGCAAGACGGAGCTATTGAGCGCTTTGTACGGAGACGCCTCGGCAAAGCCAGATCATTTTGATCGTTTGAATCCAGGCTTGGGCGGGCAGCTGATGCCCGGTGAGATGGTTGTGCTGGGTGACCCTGAGGGTATGGAATGCACTCAAAAAGAAGTCGAGTTGATGGAGGTGGCAGCGCAGATGAATGCCCAGGTTAGGTCACTGGAGCAGGATGAAGCGCAGTTTCTTGTCAAATACTACGATTTATTGGAAGCCATCACCTCGACAGGTTCTGCGGGTCTGGGTGCAGGCGCCGTGATGGTTTCCAAGCAGATTAGTAGCATTGAGTCGACTTTGAAGAACATCGAGCGGCTCCATCAGGACAGTTACCGGAAACATGGGCATCTCAATCATCCCGAGTTCTTCGAGAAACGGAGGGCGCTTTTCAAAGAGCTGGATTTTGCTCTGGGAAAAGTGGCCCGTAAGGGGATGTCACTGGATGATGATGCAAAACTAAAGCGGTCGTTGGGATTGTCATCTAAGAGCATTGTGCATAATTGGAAGACGGCTGGGGTTGGTGGCATACCCGGGTATGCAACGCATTATGAGCGGGTGGCTCGGGGTGCGAAGTATGCCCGAAATGTGGGATATCTTGCGGTCACCCTGGATGTATCCATGTCGGCGATGAAGATTCGTGAGGCTTGCACTGCGGGTGATGAGAGGGGGTGTCAGGTCGTAGCTTACCAGGAGGGAGGTAAATTGACTGGTTCAATGCTGGGCGGTGTTATTGGAGGTGGTTTAGCGGGGGCTACATGCTTATCGTTCGGAGTTACGACAGCTGGTATAGGGGGGGTGGCCTGTGCGGTTATCGCGGGCGGCCTAGGGGCAGCAGGCGGTGGATATGCTGGCGGGGTAGGTGGCGAGACCATCGGAGCAAAGCTGAGAGAGGTTATCCATGAGTGAAGAGCTCTTGGCTGAATTAGCGGCAATCATAGGGGCCGCTTGTATGCTCCTCGGTGTTGTTTTGGTGTTTCTTATGGTCACGCTTTTTTTTCGTAAAACCGAGGAGGTGGAGCGTCGAGTAGCGACGCCCGGTAAACAGCTGGATGAAGCTCGCAGTATATGGGGAAACGGGCCCATCGGTCGCTGGATGAGGGTGGTATACGTGTATGCTTTCGTGGTTTTCCGACACATTCCAAGAATAGGGCCTCGAATTGAATCGAGGATGGGGGATGAGAACGAACCTTTACCCCTCTCACTGAAACTGTGGGTTGTTGTGCCCTTTACAGCGTGTGTGGTTCTTACTTTTTTGTTTTTCTTCTCAGGTTGGTACCTTGGGGCGTTCGATTAGTTATTGCTATCCAAAGCAGAACGGCGCAGCAAGTTGTGGGATGGAAGTCGTCTACGAGGTGACAGTCGATGAATGACTCTTTTCAGATCATTGCTGCATTCGTAGGTGCTGGGGCTCTGGGGCTAGGGCTGGTATCGTTATTTATAATCCTCACCTTTGCTTTTTCTCGTGTGTCCCTAATCGAAGAGAAAATTTCACGTCCCGGCACTTCTGCGCTTGAACACAGAAGAATCTGGGGGAATGATCCCCTTGGGAGGTTAATGAGAAGCGGCTATGTGTTTACGTTTCTCTTGCTTAGATCGGTTCCGTCAAGCCGGCTCAACCGATCAGCAGAGAAAATCGGTGACGTCTCCACACCATTGCCTGCTCGACTGACTTTGTGGGCGGTAGTGCCTTCTTTAATTTTGTACGGATGCTTTGCAGTGTTGTTAATAGTGGGTTTGATCTTTTAAAGCCTGGTCATAGACAGGCTCGGCTCGCACAACCTCGTCAAACATGGCCCCCATCTTGCTGAACATGTCCTAGTGACCATTCAGCGAGACAGAGCAATGCCAAAGCAGGGTGGCATTGGTGCAGCCGCTGGCGGTGCTGGGGGCGGGAGCCTCGGGGTACACGCCGGCGAAATATTGAGAAATGCAATTCATGACTGACGAACACTTTAAGTTGATAGCAGAGGTTACATTGGTTGCATCGTTGGGGATTGGTGTCATCCTAATGCTGCTGATGGTTACACTATTTTTTTGCAAAACTGTGGAAGTCGAGCGGCGGATTGCAACGCCCGGTAAGCAATTGGATGGGATCCGCAGTATCTGGGGCAATGGTCCCATTGGTCGCTGGATGAGGGTTTCGCATGTATATGTTTTCTTTGTATTCCGGAAGCTTCCGCGTATTGGGGCTCGTATCGAATCCCGAATGGGTGATGAGGAAGAGCCTTTACCTCGTTCATTGAAGCTTTGGGTGATCGTGCCCTATACCGCCTGCGTAACTCTTACGCTTTTGTTTTTCTTATCGGGTTGGTATCTGGGGGCAATCTAGCCTGATTAGGGACAGGCAGCAGTATGATCCTTCCTCGTATGGTTGCTTGGCCTTTGGAGTTACCTCTGCAGGTATTGGCGGTGTCGCCTGCGCGGTGATCGTCGGCGGTATTGGTGCGGCATTTGGGGGACGCGTTGGGGGAGGGGGCGGTGAGGCTGCAGCCGAAATCCTGAGAAGGGCTATTAGCCTGCTATTATGGACAGGCACTAGCCTGCTAGCCTGAACCAGCCTGCTATTATGGACAGGCACTAGCCTGAACCGGTGGCACGGTCTTGCCCGCACAGGAAGGTGCGGCGCACGCAGCGGGAAATCACGTGGTAGAAGGGGGTATCTGAACGCTTGAACCCCGACTTGACTAAACCAAATCGTCCATCCCAACATCAAGCGCCTCGGCCATGGCTTTCAGAACTTTAGTGGAAGCAGTTTTGCCAATGTTCTCAATCTGGCTAATGTATGACTTACCAACTCCGGCCGCCTTGCCAAGGGCTTCTTGGGTGAGTCCGCGGTATTCTCGCCAGACTTTCACTGGGTGTTCCTTCCCGGTTATCAGGCGTTCTGCAATGTCTCCCGGAATGGTTTCATCCTCGCCTGCGGCCAGCTCCTTCATTGCAGCTTCGGCGTCCGCAGCATCCTGTGCATCTTCGGCAAGTGCCAGCAGCTCGAGATACTCGTTGTAGGGCACCACCGCATATTCTGGTTTGCCTTCTCGTTCAATAATTTGAGCGCTCATTTGTAAACGTCTCCTCTTGCGCCAACCTTCAACACCAGCACCACTAATTCACCGTTATCAATGCTACATATGGCCCGATAACTCCCTCGCCTCAGCCTCCAGAATGGTTGGCCCTTCATCGGCTTCCAGTCGCCTTTATAGGCATATGGTGCTTGAGCCATTGCTGTCAGTTCCTGGTGCATTTTTAAAGCCTGTGCCTTGGGTATTTTTTGCAGGGCCTTCAGAGCTGACTTTTTGTAGGTCAATTTGTACATTAGGCGAGTTTACTTTAAAGTTTTCTGTTGGTAAACATTTGCTGCCTTTACACTCAGAAAATATGCGGCAGCCCCTGGCTTTCGGGTGAAGCTCGAAGTGGTTGAGGGCGATCGAGCCAGTTCATAGAGCGTCAAGCTCTGCCCGGATAGCCATAATCTTCATTATGGACAGGCACTCGCTATAGATCGGGCACTCGCTATAGATCGTGGACAGGCAATAGCTTGCACGCTGGACAGGCAATAGCTTGCACGCCTGAGGGGAAATGTGAGTGTCGCCACACGAGGCACTGGTTATAAATGCTTTTTGACGTTTAACGGTAAGCGTTATACGCTAGCGGTATGATTAAGAGCTTCCGGTGCAAAGACACTCAAGCGCTGTTTGAGACTGGAAAAACCAGGCGGTTTTCGGCGATAAAAGCTGCAGCTGAGCGTAAGTTGATAGTGCTGCAAGCAGCTTCAGAGCTGGATGACCTGAAATCCCCACCTGGTAACCGGCTTGAAGCCTTGAGCGGTGACCGGGAAGGCCGGCACAGTATCCGCATTAACCGGCAGTGGCGGATGTGCTTTCGATGGACTGCTGACGGTCCGGAAGATGTTGAAATTGTTGATTACCACTGAGGAGGTCGCACAATGATTAGCAATGGTATGCGTCCCATTCACCCTGGAGAGATTCTGCGGGAAGAGTATCTGGAGCCGCTCGAGATGAGCGTAAATGCGCTCTCGAAGGCTTTGAATGTTCCTGCGACGCGGATGAACGAGATCGTTCGTGAGAACCGGGGCGTTTCCGCAGACACAGCGCTGCGACTAGCTCGTTACTTTGGCACCAGTGCGCGGTTCTGGTTGAACCTGCAAACTGAGTTTGAGCTGCGCCAGGCTCAGATGGGCAAAGAAGCTAAGATTGCTAAGGAGATACAGCCGCACGCTGCCTGAAAACCATAAATCATTATAGGCATAATCATTATGGACAGGCATTAACCTCCCCACTGGTAGATGTCACCCAATCCAAATGTACCAGGCCAACGCACTCAAGGGTGGTGCTCCAGATACTCGCTGAGTGCGTTGCGTGTGAGGTCGTTCAGAGAGATGCTTTGGCGGCGGGCAGCGACGCTCGCCGCCAAGTGTAAATCGTGGCCAACTCGCACATTAAACGAACCCTTGCAGGGTATTTCGGGTTTTATGTTCTGGTTTGCGCAAGTGTTCAGATAGTCGTCAACCGCTTCCTGGAATGCTTTCTCAAGCTCTGCGACTGTTTCTCCTTCATAATTAACCAGTGCCCGAATGAACTGCAGTTTTCCAAACAGGCAATTATCTTCCGTGCTCACTTCAATAGAGCCGTAGTAGCCTCGATATTTCAGCATGTTGCTCATTGAATTAGCCCTCCGGATTTAAGGTTCTCGATTATCTGGCGCCTTGCATAAGCTTTTAGCTCATTGCCGGGATGCGGTTTGTGAAGGTTAATCAGAGCTTGCGGGTCTCCATTGTCGAACTTAATGCGGCTACCGTGACCTTCGATCTGGCGATAGCCGAGACTTTTTAGAAGCGTTATCAGTTCCTGCCAGGTAAATGTTGAATGCTTGTTCAGCAATTTTGTCAGTAGCTTTCCGTGCTTTGACATCCATAAATCCCCTTTTGCGACTGATTTTAGTTGCATTTTTGGGCTGTGTCCAGATTGTGGGCGTTGATATCTACCGCAAAGCCTGGTCATAGACAGGCTCGCACAACCTCGTCAAACATGGCCCCCATCTTGCTGAACATGTCCCAGTGACCATTCAGCGAGACAGAGCAATGCCAAAGCCCACCAAAGGTTTCACCCTTATTGAGTTAATGATCGTTGTTGCGATCATCGGCATTTTGGCGGCAGCGGCCATTCCGGTGTATCAAGGGTATGTTGTTAAAACCCAGGTGGGGCGGGCGGTTAGCGAGCTTGGCGCCTATCGCTCAGGATTCGAGGCCAACACCACGGGTACTTCTGGTATCAATAACCAGTCTCTTGGTTATAGCCCGTCAAACCTGACCACAGGCGATATTGCTACCGAAATAGGCACCTTGAATGCTGACGGATCTGGTCACCTGCAAGTGACCATGGGGGGCAATGCACACCCGAACCTTGTAGGTGTCATTCTTCGATTCGAGCGCACTGTGGCCGGCGAATGGCGCTGTGTTATCGATAAATCAGCCGCTAGCCAATGGCGAGCCAGCTACACACCAGCAAATTGCACCGTGCTCTGAACTTGTGAATTTGGGGTCAGACCCCAAGACATTTCACCCCGCCAAATGTTCTGGGGTCTGACCCCCATGTTGTTATTCGTAGGTGCAGAAATAGGCGGTATCTACGTCAGCCTTAACCTTGAAGCTGGTGTTGGCCGCTACTTCAAAGGCATCGCCGGCCCCGTAGCGCGTCCAGCTATCGCTACCCGGAAGCTGAACGGTTAATGCGCCGCTGACAACGGTCATCACTTCTTTTTTACTGGTCCCGAACTCGTACTCACCGGAACTGATCACACCTACGGTTGCAGGCAGAGACTCACCTTGGAAGGCAATGGATTTTACTTTGCCGCCGAAGTATTCGTTTACGTTTAACATGGTCATTACCCCTTATTTATCCAAACTGCCGATTGAGCCAGGCGTTAATATCACCAGATTCATACATCCATTGCTTCTCACCCTGGTCATTGGTGATCAGCAGGCAGGGCACTTTAACGGCGCCGCCGCCATTCAAAAGCTCCTCACGATGCGCTGGGTCATGTTGTGCGTCACGCAGTTCGATATTCAGCCCCAGCCGAGCCATCTCTTTACGAACTTTGATGCAAAAGGGGCAGGCCCGGAACTGGTAAAGCGCCAGGTTTTCGGTGGCCTTATCAATCTCTGCTTGCTGCTCAGGCGAACGGCTGACGGCCTTCGGTGTACTGAGCTTCTCCGAAAGCAACATAAACGGTGTTAGAACCAGCCGCAGCAGGCGGAAAAAAGCTCGAATAATCATTCGCATAAGAAAACCTAAACTAATTGCAGATGAACGGATGTGCTGGAAACAGGGCGGTAAGGATACCACGGCTGATAATTTGGGGTCAGACCCCAAGACATTTCACCCCATCAAATGTTCCGGGGTCTGACCCCAATTTCACAGCTATTAATATTCCCGCCTCTCGACAACTGGAGTTCAACGAGCTCATGTTGGAATTTTATGAATCGGGTGACCAACGGTCCATGAACTCGTTCGTTCGAAGCTGCATGGATGAGCGTGCGGTGCGAATCATGAAGGAATGAAGGGTTCACAAAACACGCACGCCCACCCGTTCAACATGCTCAAGCAGGTCTTGGTTCTCTACCTGATGTTGCAAAGCCAGATCGACTTTCCAAGGCAGTAGCAGATCATCAATCTCCAGTTCCAGGTTATTGAACCTCCGCCAGGAAAGCGTTGGCGCGGTGAGCATTAAATCGATATCCGAGTTATGGCGATAATTGCCCTTGGCGCGGGAGCCATAAAGAGTCACTTGTTCTATTTCAGGGTATTTTTCGAAGAGTGCTTTGAGGCAGCCAATAGCGTGGGCGGGTAAGCCGAATTGGTCTGCTTGCGGAGACGTTTCAGGCAAGGTCATGCTTTTCTGCCTCTTGGTCCATCCTGTTGTTGAGGGTGGCGAAAAGCGTGTGGTATTGGGTCAGAATATTTTCAAGAATTTCCCGGGCTGTTTCTTCGTTGTAGGTATGCGAAGTTCGGTTCCGGTCTTTCAGCATTCGCATCCAGCCCTCACCATCTTCAATCAGGCCATTGGCGAATGCCTCTCGAATTGCATCGCGAGATCCTGCGATATTGGCGTTACCTTGCCAGCGGAAATAATCGCGAATCGTGTTCCAGGAGAGCTCATACGTGTATTCAAAGGCTTGAATCAGGCCCTGTTTTTCAAGGTCAGAGAGATCTCGTGTCTGGCAAAGTTGCACAGCTGAATCAAGTTGCCCGAACGCTTTCTTGAAATTGCTGAATCGCTGTAGCCAGCGGACATCTTGCTCTGTCACCTTTAATTCTCCCTTATCTCGCGTATCCGTCAGAATAGCATGGGGTCAGACCCCAAGACATTTCACCCCATCAAATGTTCCGGGGTCTGACCCCAACTTGAATCACCAGAACCAGCGCAGGGGCGCGGGGGCTTCCACCGTTTCAGGCGCCTGCCGCACCATCAGGGCAATCTCCGCAGAACCATGTTCTTCGGCGCACTGGTACAGCGATCGGATGTGCTCCGGGCTGCGCTTGTCTTCCACATCCCGGTGGTTGTCGATGCACTGCTCGAAGTATCTCTGCATCTGTGCCTGGCGTTCGGCATCGTCGCCGGCCCAGGTTTGCAGGTTTTCGAGGCGGGCGACATCCACGGCGATGCCGTAGCGGTGCAGTTGCACCATCAGCACCATGGCCAGGATAAAGGCCAGAAATACTCCGAGGGAAAGGGTTCCGATTACGTACTTGCGAATCATTGGTTTGCCTTGAAGGGGGATGCGACGTTGGCGATGGTGCTCCGGTTCAGCTCATAGACCGCCATGTTTACCGCAGAGGCCAAATTCAGGGACTCGATCTTTGCAGCGCCGGGAATGGTGAAGCGCTGGGCGGCCAGCTCATTCAAAGCTTCCGAGGGCACACCGCGGGCTTCATTGCCGAACAGGTAGCAGTCGTGTTGTGCAAAAGCCGGATTGGCGATGGGTTCACCGCCAATATCCAGGCAGGCGATGCGAGGATAGCGGCTGGCGAGCGTGTCCAGTGAAACCTCGGTTTCAATCGGCACGTGAAAAATCGCCCCCATGCTGGCGCGGACCACTTTCGGGTTGAACGGGTCGACACTGCCGGGGCTGAGCAGGCAGCGCATGCCACCGAACCAGGCCAGAGTGCGGAAAATGGTGCCCAGGTTGCCGGGGTCCTGGACTTCGTGCAGGTAAACGGCTTTTTCGCCGGGGGCGGTGCTTTCCGCTGGCGCCGGCGGCATTGGTACCACCGCCAGAATACCCTGAGGCGTTTTGGTGTCGGCCAGTAGGGCCATCTGCCGGTCGCTGATCAGGTGTTTCGGCCAGGGGCTGCGCCAGTGTTCGTAGGCGCTGGTGACATAGAGCTGCGCTTGCCCCCAGGTGGAAGGGGCCTGCTCACGTGCTTTATCCAATTCCAGTACCAGATGCTCCCCCTCCACCAGAAAATGCCCGAAGGCCTGGCGGTATTTTTTCTGGTGCAGTTTCTTGATGTCGTCGAGCTTCACGATGGATTGCTCCCGGCGGTGTCCAGCTCAGCCTCGGGGTGGTCAAGGGGTAAAGCCGGTTCGGTAACGCGAATCATGGTGTGTCCAGGCCGCCCGGCGACTGCCCGGCGGATTAGGGTTGGAATAAAAGTCAGAATGGCCGCCATTGTACTTTGGAGATGGGTACTTGTCAGGCGCCTGTGCTTTTGCGGCAACGCCGGTGGCAGCGTACAATGCCCTGTTTCCGCAGTAACGCAGATAGCAAACCATGGCCCGTTCCAAAAGCAGTAACCGCTGGCTCGAAGAGCACGTTAACGACCCCTTTGTGAAACAAGCGCAACAGGACGGTTACCGTTCCCGTGCCAGTTACAAGCTGCTGGAAATCAATGATAAAGACCGGCTAATCCAGCCCACCAATCTGGTGGTGGATCTGGGCTCGGCACCCGGCGGCTGGTCTCAGGTGGCGGCCAAACTGGTTGGCCACAAAGGCCGGGTCGTGGCCTCCGACATCTTGCCTATGGACCCCATCGCCGGCGTCGAATTCATCCAGGGTGACTTCACCGAGCAGGAAGTATTTGACCAGATTATGGCGATACTGGATGGCGCCAGGGCCGATGTGGTCATCTCAGACATGGCCCCCAACATCAGCGGCGTCAACGCCGCCGACCAGGCTGCCTCCATGTATCTGGTAGAGCTCGCCCTCGACATGGCCTGCCAGGTACTCAAGCCCAAAGGCAGCTTCGTCGCCAAAGTCTTCCACGGCGAAGGCTATGACGACTATGTTAAAGCCATGCGTGAAGTCTTCACCAAGGTCGTCGTCCGAAAACCCGACTCTTCACGAGCCCGCTCGCGGGAGGTTTATCTGGTTGGTAAGGGGTTTAGGGGTCTGTCCCGTTAGTATTTTTGCGCTAAGCTGGAAATAGTATCCACCAGACAAGGATTTACACGCTTATGAAACTTCGCTTCCTCGGCGGCACAGGCACCGTCACCGGCTCTCGCTATCTGCTCTCTGATGAAAACCACCGCCTGCTGGTGGATTGCGGCATGTATCAGGGGGTAAAAACCTTGCGGCGGCGCAACTGGGCGACGTTTCCGGTAGACCCGTCAACCATCAATGCCGTGGTGCTCACCCACGCCCACATTGATCACTCCGGCTACCTGCCTGCACTGGTGAAAAACGGCTTCAAGGGCAAGATCTACTGCACCAAGGCAACTCATGAGCTGTGCAAAGTGCTGCTGCCAGATGCCGGCTTTCTGCAGGAAGAAGACGCCAAGTACGCGTTCCGGAAGAAATTCTCCAAACACGAAAAACCCGAGCCGCTGTTCACCGAAAAAGACGCCCGGGAAGCCCTGAAACACTTTGAGTCTCTGCACTACCACGAGAAGTTCGAGCCCGTGAAAGGCTTTGAGGTGAGCTTCACTCCGGCGGGGCACATCCTGGGTTCATCCTGCGTGCATGTTCACCACAAAGGCGCCGCCCGCACGGTGGTGTTCAGCGGTGATGTAGGGCGCCAGAACGATCTCATTATGCGACCACCCGAGCCGTTGCAGCATGCGGACGTTCTGGTGTGCGAATCCACTTACGGCGACCGGACTCATGGAGAGTCAGACCCCGAAGGCGACCTGGCCGAGATCATCACCAAAACCTCCGGCCGGGGAGGCATCGTGTTAATGCCCGCGTTTGCGGTGGGCCGCGCCCAGATGCTCCTGTACGTGATTCACAAACTCATGGGGCAGGGCAAAATCCCGAAACTGCCGGTGTACCTGAACAGCCCGATGGCCATCAAAGCCACAGAAATATTTTGCCAGCATCACAAAGAACACAAACTAAACCGCGCCCAGTGCGAGCTGATGGATGAAAAAACCGAATTTGTCCGCACGGTTGAGGAATCCATCGAGCTGGACGCCGTGCGCTACCCCTGCGTGATCGTGTCTGCCAGTGGCATGGCCTCCGGCGGCCGCGTGCTGCACCACCTGAAAACCCTGTTGCCTAATCCCCGCAACAGCGTGGTGTTCGCCGGCTTCCAGGCGCCGGGTACCCGTGGCGATGCGCTGGTGAGCGGTGCCGAATCCGTCAAAATCCACGGCGAATACTGGCCAGTGAAAGCGGAAATCCACAACCTCGATTCCATGAGCGCCCACGGCGACTACAACGAAATCCTGGCCTGGCTGGAGCAGGGCACCCTGAAACCAGAAAAAGTCTACGTCACCCACGGCGAACCCGTCGCCAGCGACACCATGCGCAAACGCATCACCGAGAAATTCGGCTGGCCCGCCGAGGTGCCCGAACTCTTCGAAGAAGTCGAAATATAAAATTGGGGTCAGACCCCCGGACATTTCACTCCATCAAATGTCCTGGGGTCTGACCCCAAATTAGAACTCTCCGAATTTCGCCTTGATACGTTCCCGAAATTCCTCAGACCCTAACGGCTTGCCAGAGATGGCTGCATAGTGAATCTGCTCATCCATTCCCTCTGGCGCGGGGCTAGCGATAAAGGCGCGGTAGCTGACGAAACGCCTTTCGGCATCGGGCTGAAAGTTCAGGTAGCAGTCGTGTGGCGTATGCATACCCGAACGCATCCCATAGGCATGGCAGTTATAGCTGGACCATTGATAGTCGCCGGCATACTCCACCATGCCCGCCTTAACCGGGTTCAGCTCGATATACCGCTGGCATTGCAGAAAGTACTGATCGGTATCCACCAGGCAGGATTTGAACCGCCCCTCCCACAAGGTACCGGTGCGGTCATACTTGTGGTTGTAATATTGGGCGTAGCGTTGACCAACCGCCTTCATCAGGCTTGAAAGCGCGCCCTCAGCGTTGGGCGTCACTAACAGATGGGTATGGTTGCTCATCAGCACCCAGGCGTGAATATCCACCTGGAACTCACGCTGGTAGCGGGAAAGGTAGGTTGCATAAGTGGCGTGATCGGCCAGATCCTGAAAACATTCCTGCCGGTTATTCCCCCGCTGAATAACATGCTGGGGCATCCCGGCCGGGCAAATCCGTGGTCGGCGGGGCATCTCACAGTCCTTGTGAATTGATTTATAACCACAACAATCTGCCGCAACCCGCCCAAAAATTCAAGTTGGGGTCAGACCCCAAGACATTTTACCCCATCAAATGTCCGGGGGTCTGACCCCAAAATTTGCTATTATTGAGGCAGATACGGCCAGCAGGACGCAAACATGTATTACAGCTCTATTCTTCCGGAAGTGATCAGAATTGCAGATGAAGCCAGCGAGAAGGCGCTGCATATCTACCAGTCCGATTTCAAGGTGAATTACAAGGAAGATCAGTCACCCATCACCGCTGCTGACACGGCCAGCCACGACATCATTATGAAGGGGCTTCGTAACCTCACGCGGGATATCCCGATCTTGTCGGAAGAAGGCGCAGAGATTCCCTGGGAAGAGCGCAAGCTCTGGCGTCGTTTCTGGTTGATTGACCCCATCGACGGCACCAAGGATTTCACCCAGCGCACCGGTGAGTTCACCGTCAACATCGCCATGATTGAAGACGGCGAACCGGTGATGGGCGTGGTTACCGCGCCGGCACTGAAAGAAGCCTTCTGGGGCATCAAAGGCGAGGGCGCCAGCATGCGTGATCGCACTGGCCGCATACACCGCATTCGCGTAGTGGAACCCCGGGAAACCTTGCGGGTGGTGGCTAGTAAAAACCACTTGAACGAGGAAACCCGCACCTTTATCGACAGCCTTGGTGACCACGAAACCGTGCAGGCGGGCAGTTCCCTGAAGTTCTGCCGCATAGCGGAAGGCCATGCCGACATCTATCCCCGCATGGGCCCCACCAGCGAATGGGACACCGCCGCCGCCCACGCCATCCTCCTGGCCGCTGGCGGCAACGTGCAGACGCCCCAGGGCGAACCCCTGAAATACGGCAAGGAAGATGTGCTGAATCCGCATTTCATTGCGGCGGGTAGCTGGTATTTTTGAAGTTGGGGTCAGACCCCAAGACATTTCACCTGATCAAATGTTCTGGGGTCTGACCCCAAAGATGGATTTTTCATGACTTGGTATGCTTTACAACACAAGCCAGCGCAGGGGGATCGGGCGCTGCAGCATTTGCAGAATCAAGAGGTGGCCTGTTTCTACCCGAAGATTGAGGTGGAGAAGATCCGGGCTGGCAAGCGGACCAGGAAGCTGGAGCCGCTGTTTCCCGGTTACCTGTTTGTGAACCTGGAGCAGGCCGATCCCATGTGGTCGAAGCTTCGCTCCACGCGGGGGGTTGCTCGTATCGTGGGATTTGCCAACAAGCCGGCCGCCATCGCCGATGAGGTGATTGAGCACATCAAAGTCAGCCTGGATAAAGTCGCGGAGCAGGGCGGTATCAAGCCGGGGCAGCTGGTTGAGCTGGATGAAGGGCCGTTCAAGGGCATCAGCGCTATCTTTCAGGCCTACGATGGTGAGGAGCGGGCCATCGTTCTGATCACTTTCATGCAGAAACAGCAGCAGGTAAAGGTGCCGGTTTCCGTTATCCGTCGCTAGCGACCAAAGGAAAGTGTGTGCTATTACACGAATTCACATTTCTCTTTCTATCATTACATAAACCCTACTGAATCAGGCAGTGGGCTAAAGGCAGCATGTTGATTAGTCGATGTGTTGTCGGCAACCGAGATGCTTTAATGGCACTCGGGGTAAGACGTAATCAAAGGATGGTGATCACGCTTGGCCGAATATCTGGATCAGCCGTTTTCAATGTTGATCGGTCTGTCTGTTCTCGTGCTTGCAGTTGCACTGCTTGCCAGCGTGGTAAAGCTCAGAACCGACATCAGAACACTGAGAACCACTTCCAACCAGCAATTGAAGCGGTTGAATGCGCGTGTAGCGCAATTAAGCAATGAGCACACTGAAGTGGCTTCGGCACTGGATGACCTTCGCGATTCGGCTTCTATCGCCAGCGCCCCAGACTCCTCGCTTGCGGTAACCCCCGCCGAGCAGGAAAACCGCATTATCAAATCGATCCTCAACGAGGGCGATCTGTCAAAGGGCCTCGAAAAAGCCTTCGAACTACTTCACCCGAGCCCAGAGTCGACTCTCTGGATGGCTTTCGGCATCTCTGTGCTGGACCAGAACACCAAAACACTCAAACTTGCCTGGCACCAGGGAATCAAGGAGGCAGTTGCCCGACAGTTCAGCGAAGCAAGGCTGATACATGGAAGTGCCCCGCACGCAACATCGGCCTTGCTGGGCGAACACGTGGTGGTCAGGCGCGAGCCCACCGCACAAAAACACCGGGATCAGCCCCCGGCTACCCGATTACCGGAAGCGGTCCAGTCCTGGCATTCCTTTCCCATCAAAAAAGTAGACGGTAGTGTACTGGGCACCTTCGATATCCTGAGCTTCAACGAGGGATTCCCACTGCCGGACAGCAACAGAATTGCAAACTACCTGTTTGTCACCTCCATCATTCTGGAGCGACACAGTTACCTGAACGGTATTCTCAGCCAGGCCAGAACCGACAAGCTCACAGGCCTGACCAATCGGGGCTTTGCCGAAGAGTCCCTGGTAAAGGAAATTGAGCGTTCCCAGCGCTACCGCAACCCCTTGTCTGTCGTGCTATTTGATATCGACCATTTCAAGTCCTTCAATGATACCTACGGCCATGACGTGGGCGATCTGGTGCTGCAGGAAGTATCCCGGCTCTCAGCCGGGGCGATACGGGCAACCGATGTGCTGGGCCGTTGGGGTGGAGAAGAGTTTCTGGTGATCCTGTCAGCAACCACCCTGGAAAACGCCATGGTGGTTGCTGAAAACGTTCGAAAAGCAGTGGAAACCGCCCATTTTGAGGTGTGCCGTTCTGTCACCATCAGTCTGGGTGTTGCCGAATTCACCCCCCACGATACCGCCCAAAGCCTGGTTAAGCGTGCCGATGAGGCTTTGTATAAAGCCAAGAAGGCAGGCCGAAACCGGGTGTTGGCGCAGTCTAAAGTCGCCTGACACAAGGGCAAACTCCTTCCGAAAAAAAAACACTGAATGAATGTTCATTTCTTGCTTGCAAGCCTATGATCATAAAGCATAAGTTGTGTTATAGGGTAATGCTCTACAAAAATAGATGCATATCCAATTGAATATGGTTGGAATGCGTTATATTATGCGATAGACTTTTCAGTGAAAAGGCTTGGTAGAAAGGAGTCTGTCTTGCCAGAAATACAAAAATAAGCAGGAGAGATGGTCACAATGGCTAGATTCAAACACAGAGCACTCATCACCGCCCTCGCCGCCAGTACTGCACTCACTGGGTGCCTGGACAGCGGTGGGAAAACCAACAAAAATGCCAATCCAACTTACAACATCAGCAATCCGAACATCATTGCTGAAGGTACTATGCCGATCTTCCGGCCGTTGGAAACCGCATTTCCGCTGCCCAGCGATCCGCTGTTCTTCCTGAACCCGGAGCTGGACGGCACCATGCTGAACGGTACCGATCCCGCCAACCCCGTTACGACAGGCTTGGGGTTTGTGGATGGCAACTCCATTCTCGCCCCGTTTGATATCAAGATCAGCGACAGCCTGGACCCGAACCAGACACTGGATGCCCGCAACTTCGTTGAGATCGATGGCGAGGTGGTGCCCAACCCGGATCAGAACATCTACGTTCTGGAAATCGAGTTCCCCTCTGGCGACAGCGTGTTCCAGCAGTCCCGCGAAGTGGGTGGCATTGTCGCAGCCGATCGCTACCGCCTGGCCAAGCGCCTGGAAGCAGAGGGCGACACTGCGGCCGCAGATGAGATTTATCAGAGCCTGCTGGAAGAAAACTTCCGTGTTGAAATCATTACCGTGGATGCGAACGGGCCAGCCGGTGCCGCTGGCGGCTCCCAGAATAACGCCATTCGCCTGTTGCCTATCAAGCCGCTGAAACCGAAAACCAAGTATGCGGTGGTTTTGGGTAACAAGATTGTGGATAAAGATGGCGATCCGCTGGTTAGAGAAAATCGCTTCGAGACCGCATCCAATCCGGAATTTGTCATTAGTAATCCGGCGCTTCAGCCGTTCCGGGATTCCATGCTGCCGGCCAGGGCATGGGGTAGCGATTTCTTTAATTTCAAGCGTGAGCTCGGAGGTGGCGGCGCAGAAGCTTCCACCTTCAGTGATGTGACCTTTGCCATCAGCTTCACTACAACCGCTGTTGAAGATGTGCTTCTGGCCAATGCCGCACCGACAGCCTGGTTGAGGCAGAACTTGATGACCGAGCGCAAGAAATCTGTTCTCGGGCAGGTCTTTGCCGGCGGCTTCAACTTCTCAGGCCAGGAGCTTGCGGGCGCGGAGGAACAGGATCAGCAGATCAACCAGCGTATGTTCAGCTTGCTGACGGATACCAGTTTCCGTTTGTATGATGAAGAGCTGGCGGAGATCCTGACCATTGCCAATGAAAACGGTATCCAGCTCCGATACACCGATCTGGTCGCCGATGAAGCTGTTGACCGGCAACTGGCCTTTACCCTGCAGGCGGCCGCCACCCAAGCAGTTGAAGAAACGGTCGATTTCTCCCAAAGAGCTGTGGAACTGGCAGAACAGATTGCCGCTATTACTCCCATCCCCAGAGCCCCAGGAGCGGAGGAACCCTCGCCGGTTCGTTTTTTCAGCCAAAAAGATGGTGGTGAGGTCAATCCGGCCCTTGAGCAAACGGCTGCAGACCTGTTCCTTACCGAAATCAACGTGAACCTGCAGGTTTATGAAGGTGAAATCACCTTGCCGTACTACCAGCAGCTTCCTGACGGCGCTGACGGTTCACCTTTGCAGACAGGCTCCTGGTTGCCGGCAGATTTCAGTGAGAATCCGGAGCTGCCTCAGGCTGAATCTAACCGGGTCAGCTACCGATTCCCGTTTGCTCAGAAGCAGGCCGATACCAAGATCCCAATCATTGTAGGAACGCCAGATCCTTCCTTTGGTGGTGGTCCTGCCGCCGGTTATCCGGTCATCATCTATCAGCACGCGGCCACTCAGGATCGCTCTGCCATCCTGCCGATGGCCACAGCGGCGGGCTTGCTGTGCCTTGCTGACAGCGGTGGTGCGCCGAGCAATAACGCAGATTGTTTTGTGACCGTTGGTATCGACATGCCACTAAACGGCGTGTTTGGCGAGGCTGCCACCAGTGCCAGGGATGAAGACAACCCAGAACAAACCCCGGGTATGGTCGAAATTGGCATGCAGCCAAATGCCTCTCCGGATGCCACCGAACGTCACTTCGGCTTCACGGCCAACGAAGCGATGCAGGCCGTACCGGCAGACCAGGTAACGAACCCGGAATCCGGCAGTCTGTTCCTGAACTTTACCAACTACGCCAATACCCGTGACAACATGCGCCAGGGCGCCCTTGACCTGCTGCATGTCAACGCGTTACTGCCCGCGATTGAAGATGCCATCGATGCCTGTGCCGCTGCGGGTGACTGCTCGAATGGTGTGAATATCAACACAGATCGTGTGTACTTCATCAGCCATTCCTTGAGCGGCATGGGTGGCGTGCCGTACCCGGTCATCAACAACCTTGCGGCCAGGGACAACCCGGACCTGAATCCGATTCTGGCGTCAGTGTTCTTCAACACCGGCGGGCAGTTCACCCGGATAGCCGAAAACTCCCGTAACACCATTGCGCCGGCGCTGCTGCCGGGCCTGGATGCTGCATCTGATGGTCTCCTTGCCCAAGGCCGCACCGAGTTGAATATCTACTTCAACGTCTTCCAGGCGTTGCTGGATTCTACCGACCCTACGGCTTTCGCCCCGTTGTTTGAATCCTCAGGTAACAGCGCCACCTTGGTCACCTCCATTGTGGGTATTGATGGTGATGCAGACCGTCCATCCGACGGCACCATTCCAAATGCAGCAGATGCCGAGTTGTACGATCTCGGGCCGCTTGAACTGGTCACCGATTCCGGTTTCCAGATCAACAGCTTGCCCGCGCCGCTGGCAGGTACTGACCCCATGGCCCGGTTCATGGGCGCGGTGAGCATCGACAGCGCGGATGACGACGGCACCCGGCCAATCATCACTCGCTACCTGGAAGGCTCCCACGGCAACCCGATCTCGGCCGGCCAGAAGGGCGCTGATCCATTCAGTTCCAGCGCGGTGTTTGACGAAATGGCGGCGCAACTGGTGGCCCTGTTCCGTTCCAAGACCAATGCTGAGGCAAGCTTTACCGTCAATGTGACCAACGATTGCGTTGTCCAGGACGTGGGTAACGCGCCGGGTGACCCGGAGTGTGACGGCCAGACCGACGGCGGTGCAGAGCCCGATGAATCCGAAGATGTCGGCGAAGAAGGCGGCGGCCTGCTGGATGGTATTGGTGGCCTCTTGGGTGGCTAAAGTACCCCGTTAAATCGCCAGATCAGACGATCAGTATCAACAAAGAGTCAAAGCCCCGGCGGATCGGCGCCGGGGCAGCCCAAACACGGGAGCAGTATCATGAAAACAACAAAACAAAGTAGCCGTTTCAAGAAGAGAAACTCGGGCCTGGCGGCCGCCATTGCCGCCATGCTGGCCTCGCCAGCATCGGCCATCGACTTTAACCTGTACGGCATAGATGCCACATTCAGCACTACCCTGACAGCCGGTATTGGTATTCGCCTGGAAGACCAGGATCCAGACCTGATCTCCCAGGGTAACCTCGGCCCGGAGTTTGCCTTCAGCAACACCGGGGCGTCTTCCAACAACTTCGATGACGGCAACCTGAACTTTAAAAAGGGCGACCCGTACTCCCAGATCCTGCGTGGTCGCTCTGAACTGTTTCTGGATTATCGGCCGAACAGCGATTACCTGACACGTGTCGGTGCGCTGGTGCGTGGCTCCTATTATTACGATTACGAGCTGAAGGATAACAAGCGCGCGGTTGACCCGGTGGGTCAACGCCGAGAGCTGAACCCCGAAGCCAAAGATAATGCGGCCGGGGTCGATCTTCTGGACGCATACATCTTTACAGACTGGTACGCAGGTAACGTGCCCGTCTCGGCCCGGGTAGGGCGGCAGGTTGTTAGTTGGGGTGAAAGTACATTTATTCTCGGCGGTATCAATGCCACCAACCCTATTGATGTTCCAGCGTTCCGCAGCCCAGGTGCCGAGCTGAAGGACGTACTGCTGCCGGTGAACATGATCTACACCTCGGTTGGCATCACACCCGATATCAACATTGAAGCCTATCTGCAGCTGGAGTGGGAACCGTTCAAGATCGACGATTGCGGTACCTTCTTCTCCTCTGCAGACGTGGCCGCAGACGGCTGCGGCCCCGTTCTGCTGGCAGGTCAGGTACCAGACGCACAGGCCTTTGAAGAGGGGTTTATCTCCCCAAGGGAGGGCGATGTTGAGCCGGGCGATAAAGACCAGTTTGGTGTCGCCGTGCGCTGGTTCGTGCCCGCGCTGGATTCCGAACTCGGCTTCTACTACATCCGTTATCACAGCCGTCTGCCCTACATCAGCGGTATTGTGAATAACCCGGAATCGCCAGAGGCGGGGCAGATCAACGATCCGGACTTGCCGTTCTCCCGATTCCCTAGCTACTACATCGACTACCCCAAAGGCATCGACCTGTTCGGTGTGAGCATCAATACCACGCTGCCGACCGGCACCTCGTTGGGGGCTGAATACAGCTTCCGGCCGAACATGCCGATTCAGTGGAATACCTTCGAGCTGATCTACGGCGGAGTTCAGCAGAGAGGTCCGGATGGTCAGGTGATTAGCAAACTGGAGCAACGTGTTCAGGCCAGCGATCCGGGCTTTAACTACGCGGGTAAGCCGGTGGATGGATTTGACCGTTATGATGTGTCACAGGCTCAGGCTACGTTCATCCACTTCGTGGACCGGGTGCTTGGAGCAGGGCGTTTCATCACTGTTGCCGAGATTGGTGCCACCTACGTGCACGACCTGCCCGATAAGAGCGAGGCCCGCTACGGACGGTCCGGTATTTTTGGGGTAGGCCCTGTCCCTCTCGACGGCGAATCCTTCACCGGCGATTTCTGTAGCCAGGGCCCGGGCGATGAAACCACTCGCCTGAACATTAACCCCACCAACTGTGGTGGCGACGGCTTCACCACATCCTTCTCCTGGGGGTACCGGGCACTGTTTGCGCTGGACTACTCCAACGCCTTTGCCGGCATTAACCTGCTGCCGAAGCTGGTTCTGTCGCACGACGTAAAGGGCTACGCGCCAGATCCCGGCGGCAACTTCAAGGAAGGTAACAAGTCCGTGAGTATCGGAGTGGATGCCAACTACCAGAACCGCTACTCCGGCTCGATCAGCTACACCAACTTCTTTGGTGGCAAATACAACGAAATCTCGGACCGCGACTTCATCGCGGCCAGCATCTCCTACTCATTCTGATGGCTAAAATAACAGGAGTATCAACCATGAAAACCCAAAAGAGACACCTCATTGCCGGCGCCATTGCGCTGTCCCTGTTCGGAGCATCCTCAGCGATGGCTACGGTATCTGAATCCGAAGCGGCCAAGCTGGGTAACGAGCTGACGCCAATTGGCGCTGAAAAGGCCGGTAATGGCGGCGCCATCCCAGCCTGGGATGGTGGTTTGACCGACCCTGGCGTCAATCAACCTCAGGAGGGTATTTACCCAGACCCGTTCCCGAATGACGAAGTGAAGTTCGTGATCGATCAGAGCAACGTGGACCAATACGCGGATAACCTGTCCCCCGGCCAGGTGGCGATGATCAAAACCTACAGCACCTTCTCGATTCCGGTGTATGAAACCCGCCGCACGTCCACCTACCCGCAGGAACTGATGGACCTGGCGAAGGAGAACGCCACCACCGTATCCCTGACACCGGATGGCAATGGCCTGCAGAATTATGAGCGAGGCGTACCGTTCCCGATCCCCCAGAAGGGCCAGGAGGTGATCTTCAACCACATCACCCGTTACCGCGGTGGGTCCATCATCCGTAACGTGGCCCAGGTAACACCCCAGGCCAACGGCGATTTCAGCCCGGTGAAATTCACCGAGCACCTGACGGATCGGGTCGAGCTGGCCGACTACAAGCCGGGCATGGACGACAACGTCCTGTTTTACTTCAAACAGGTGATCACCGCACCGTCACGCCTGGCGGGTAACGTACTGCTGGTTCACGAAACCCTGGATCAGGTAAAAGAAGGTCGCCGTGCGTGGTTGTACAACTCCGGGCAGCGCCGGGTCCGCCGGGCACCGCAGGTGGCCTATGACGGCCCGGGTACCGCAGCAGACGGCCAGCGTACCTCCGATAACCTGGACCTGTTTAACGGCGCGCCGGATCGCTACAACTGGGAGCTGGTGGGTAAAAAGGAAATGTACATCCCGTACAACTCCTACCGCCTTGCGTCCCGTGACCTGAGCTACAACGACATCATCCAGCCGGGTCACATCAATCCGTCGGTCACTCGCTACGAGCTGCATCGGGTATGGCACGTGCGCGCAACTCTGAAAGATGGAGAGCGGCACATTTATGCTCGTCGAGACTTCTTCGTGGATGAAGATTCCTGGCAGATTGCCGTGGTAGATCACTATGACGGCCGTGGTGACCTGTGGCGCGTTGCAGAGTCCCACCACGTTCAGGGGTACGACATCAACGTACCGGCCTACGCTGCCGAAACCCTCTACGATCTGATGTCTGGTCGCTATCTGGTGATGGGCCTGACCAACGAAGAAAGTGACCCGTACACCTATGGCGTTACCGCGCGCTCCAACGATTACACTCCGGCTGCCCTGCGCCGGGCGGGTGTTCGTTAAAAGACTCGCTTTGTTATAGCCTCTGCCCGCCCCAGTCGGGGCGGGCTCTACCCCTTCTGTTTATTAGTCTTTCCTGTGGTTAAAAGATTGGCCCGCAATGCCTCTTTGTAAGACGTGACTCCTTGTTGTTTTTGTTCAATAATTAAGCATAGATTGTGTAGTGCGATATTAAAACAAAAAGGGCTTAAAGCCCGTAAAGGAGACATAACGTGGCCATTTCAGCGCGCCAGCGCCTGCTGGTTTCTGCGGTTTGTGCAAGTTCATTATTCCTGCTGTCTGCTTGTGGTGGCGATGAATCTTCTTCGGATGCCGCGCAAAACAGTGAACAGCGACCAAGCCCCGGTAACCCGGCCACGCCGCCGGGAAAAACCACAAAACCTTACGCCTATGAAAACACCCGCTTTGCCTTTGCCAACGGCTGTTACAAGTTGCAGGCCGATGGCCGGTTTATTTCTGAGAGCTCGGGGCAAGCTTACGGCGTAACCAGCGACTCCAGCCAGGCCGCCCGTTTCTACCTGATCGCCGCTCAGGGAGGCATCACCGCCTCGTTCGGTGGCACTCGTGAAAACTGGGTAGACAAGCTGGTACGGGATGGCAACCGCCCCCGCCCGGACGACCAGAAAGTAGGGCCCTTCGGCGGCGCCGGCTTCGCCTCCGACGTCAACGGCATCGCCCAGCTTGCCAACAACCCCGGCAGCGCCGAAGACGAAGCCAGGCTGTACCCGTTCACCTCAGTCGATGGCCGCGTCATCTTCCACAAACAGAAAACCGGCGACCGTGAATTCGGCCTCTACGACGGCCGCGGCGTGGCCCACTACGGCCTCTACCCAGACCAGATCGCCGACATGATGCTCCACTCCGACCGCCCGCAAGAGCTGATCGACGACGCCGTCAACCAGCTCTTCACCTCGGCCGAAGCCTACCTGCGCATGTGGGAACGCATCGAAAACGCCCCGCTATGAAATTGGGGTCAGACCCCCGGACATTTCGCACCACCAAATGTCCTGGGGTCTGACCCCAACTTTTATTTAAAGCGGACGACCAGCTCGTGGAGGTCTTTGGCGATGTCGCCCATTTCCCGCACGCTTTGGGTGGATTCCTCGCCCTTGACCAGGTTCTGTTCCGCCATATTTGAGATGCGTTCGACCTGTTCGTTGATCTGATCAGACACCTGCGCTTGCTCTTCAACGGCGGTGGCCATTTGAAGGGCCATTTCAGCGATGGTGACCACATACTCGGCTATGTCTGACAGGCTCGCCTGGGCTTCGAGCATCTTTTCCAGGCCATTATCAGCGGCTGTCACGCCGGTTTCGGCGACCTGTACTGATTGCTCGGATTTGCCAATGAGTTCGGACACCACACCATGAATCTCCTTCGTCGATTCCCGGGTTCTGCGCGCCAGGTTGCGAACTTCATCGGCCACCACCGCAAAGCCCCGGCCGTGTTCACCGGCCCGTGCGGCTTCAATGGCGGCATTCAGGGCAAGCAGGTTGGTTTGCTCGGCAATGTCTTCAATCATTTTCGCGGCAGAGGCAATCCGGTGCGTTTGCTGGGCGAGATCGTTAACCGATTGGCCGATGTTGTGAACGGTCTGCTTCAAATCCTCGATGGCAGCCCGTGTAGAGTTGATGGTAGCAACGCCCTGGTCACACGCCTGGCGGGCGTTGTCCGCCTTGTCGGCGGTTAGTTGCACATTCTGTGACACCTCACCGATGGTCACCGACATCTCATGAATGGCCGCTGCCACCTGTTCGGTTTCCTGCTGCTGTTTCTGCATGGTTTGCTGGGTGTCGTAGGCTATTTCGAGGTCTCGGGTGGTGTGCGATCTCATCGCCGCAGATGAATCTTCCAGCCGGGTTAGCACCGCGTCCAGGTGCGCCTTTTGCGCCATCACCGCCACTTTCAGCCGGCCCAGGCCAAGCTTTTCATCGGTGTAACTCCGGGCCGCCAGATCGCTGGTGAAGGTCTTGCCCATTTGTTCCATGACAGAGGTGACCAGATTCGATTGCGACACCGTTGCCCAGACATGCCGCCCAACAAAGAGGAATGCCAGCAAGCCCGCCGCCCCGGCAACCTGCCCGGCACCATAAAGAAGAGCTGCCGCGACCAACGCAATGCCGACAAGGATATGCGGAATAGCGGATGCATAGCCCCGAAGCTTCAGCGCCTGCTTACCCGCACGAATGCTGGCGTACAGTTTCTCGGCGCGGGCCACATCTTCCCGGGCGGGGCAAGAGCGAACCGACTCGTACCCGATGATCTCCCCGTTCTCAGTTACCGGTGTTACGTAGGCGCTCACCCAGTAAAAATCACCGTTCTTGCACCGGTTCTTGACCAATCCCATCCAGGGCTTACCCGCCTTTAGGCACCCCCACATCTCCGCGTAGGCCTCCGGCGGCATATCCGGATGGCGAACAATATTGTGGGGCTGGCCAATCAGCTCTTCCCGGTTGAAGCCACTGATTTCCACGAATGCTTTATTACAGTGCCGGATCTTGCCTTTCAGGTCGGTGGAAGAAATCAACTTCTGGTTGGGCGAGAAGGTGCGCTCGGTATTGGTAACAGGAAGGTTCTTTCGCATGTGCACCCCTTAAGCACAAGTTATTATGCTGTAATTCCATTTGGCAATACATGGCCCTTGGCCAGCACCTTCAACAGCAAATCGTAAGAAGGTATTCATGTGCAGTTATAGTAAGGATTTCGGCGTTCTGCTCAGAAATCGATAGCGGGTCTGACCGGAAAAAGTATTTGCTAAGAGGTAGAGAGGGGCTTAATGGCCTTTTATGCAGTGGTGCGGCAGAGAAGGGGGCAGGCGTTGTCGGGCAGGGCGAAGCGAAGCCTTGTTTGCGGAGGGATTACGGTAATCTGGTCGTCCAGAATGGCGTCCAGGTTATAGATGGTGACGAACTTGGCGGTACCGAAGCGGGTGACGGCGTCATAGGCAATGGCCGTTAACTCCCGATATGGGTCCAGCTCCACCAGTTTGTCCAGCAGGTCCATCCGGTTGGAAGGCTTGCGAGGAAAATCCTCCCGGGGAGCGCATTCTGCGTCCAGCCACTGGTTCCACAACCGGTTAACGTCGTCCAGCACTTCCCGGTTGGCCCGCAGGGGCAGGTTGAGAAAGCGGCAAGCGTTGAAGGTGGACAGCTTCTGTTTATTGCTGTCCCAATCGCCGATATCCACCTTAATGTCGGCAAAGCAGACGCCGAGGCCTGTCGATGCGCTTTCGCGAACGGCAGCGCCGATCAGGCTGCCAGGGCCCTTGTTGCCATAGAGGAGGGTAATGCCTTTACGGGGGAGCTGAAAATCCGACCCCTGAAAATAGTCGGGTTGGCAGATCGTGTATTCTGCAGGTTGCTGTTCGCCCTCGTAGAAGAAGAACGTTTTGGTACCAATGGCAGACACGGTGGCTTTACACTCCGGAAATCAGGTTGATAGCAGTCTGGTTGCCGGCGGCGAGGGCGGGAGATGCCCGCTATCGGGAACCATCGCTCAATACGCTGTCGCGACCCCAGACTGTTCAGCTTCGTATGGTAACATTGAAAATTATTATACAAAAATGAAAGCATGCCGTTTGTGATTCAGTGTGGATATTATCAATGTGTATGAAAGGATAAATACAAAGCATGGCAAGAAGCGAACTCACTCACCCATCAAAACCGATCAACGGCCAATCCCTGATGAGCCTCAAAGCGGTGCTGGAGAGCTACCTTGGGGGCGGCGAAGTCCGTGACCTTGATCTGGCCATGCTGATGAACGTGCCGTTGAACAGGTTGAGCCAGCTTAAACGAGCGAAAAGCTCTATCGAAACGGTCGGGCGCGACGTAACGCCCGATGAAACCCTGGGCCTTGCCGATGACGACGAAACGGTGGCCGAGCTTCCCGGATTACGGCCAAGCCAGGCCATTTTGGTGCGATTGCTGCTGAAACACCCGGAGTGGGTGCCCATTCCGTTGCGTCCCTCCCACCCGGAAGTGTTTTCCCTGTTGCAGCCGTTCATGCCAGGGGCGGATGGCCGAACACCCAACAAAGCAGGCTTTGCGCCCTTGTTTGGCCGTTCGTATATTTCTTCCTACAAGCTGCTGTCAGAGAGCGCTGACGGCTCGCAGGGGGCCGGTTTGCCCATTATTCGCCTGCAGCGACTGGTGGTGGCAAAGTATGCCGGTGCATTCGCAGACGCGCTCGCATCCTTGGCCAGCAAAACCCCTGAAGTGCCCCCGGATGTCCTTGCCACCGCCAGGAATCTGAGCGGCTGGGCCCTGCTCCGCGAGCGGGATTCACTAACGGACTGGATGAATGACGAACTGCTGCTGAACTTCGAAAACGACGTGAATCAGCGCTTTCAGGCTTGGTTCAATGATCATTACCTTGGCATTCTGAAAGACGAGGCAGCCTCACGGGATACCAGTCCGGGGCAGGCCATCGAGAAAGGTAAATGGACCAATACCGAAGAGGTGTCTGATACGAAACTGGCCTCCTACAGCCGCGCTCAGCGCCCGATTCTGGGCCGCAGTGACAGCCCTTTCTCACTGTTCCGGGAAAGCTTTGGCCTCACCAGTGCCGAGGCATACTGGGTATTTGGTATTCAGGTAAAAGCCTTCTATCGGTTTCGCCAACGGGCGAATCAGCGTATCGATGCTCCCACGGCCATTCTCCTGCGTTACCTGTTCCGCTACCCGGACGATATCGACCTGTTCATGCCGGTACCGGCCTCTGGCCGAGACATCTTCGATGCCATCCAGCAGGAAGATCCGGGCTTCAAGCTGAGCCAGCTGGCGCCCTTATTCGGGGCATCCCGGGTTATGAGCTATGAATTTGCGGAGCCAGAGGCCGCTTGCCCATTCTTCGCCCGCCGCCTTGCCACGGTTTTCTGGCAGCAGAAACAGAAAGCGGAACCAATCTACCGGGCCCTGCGTGAGTGTGTAGAAGAGGAAGTTATCGCCCGTGGTTTGGACCTCGGGCAGTTCTGGCGGGATGGTCGTTGGCACAAATAGCCTCGAAACTTGGCATTTCGGGCAAATAACTTTACAAACCTTTTCAGTTATAAAGGTGTCAAGTGCGAATAATGCAGTTATTATGAAAGTGTGTTCATGGAATGAAGGATCGGATGCGCCCAGTTATTCTGTACGCATAAAACAAGAACTGGATTCATTCGTGCGAAGAATAATGATTATTCTGTTATATAAAGAGGTCTTACCATGAATAAATACAATATTAGAAACGCACTCTCCAAATCATTCGCAGGCTCCCAACAGAAGGGCGCCTCATCCCTCGAATACCTGATGCTTGGGGCGGTCATCGTGATTATTTTGGGCGTGGTCATTGCCACCGCCGGTGACGAAGGTGGCATTGGCAGCAAGATCGTGGATACCTTCAATTCACTGCTTGGTAACGCTCAGGATCAAGTAGACACCAACTGATCAAGGCTTGTTTTTGTTTTACAGGTATTGATTTGCACGGGTGCCTTATGATCATAAAAAAAGAAAAAGGCGTTATTGCTCTGGAGTTTCTGCTGGTCTTCCCGATGATTCTTGCAATCATCTATGGGGCGGCGGGATACGGGGTGCTCTTCTATAACAAGTACCAGATGCAGGTAGCCGTCGATCGCGCCGCATCGGCCGTATTCTCGCTCGACCGGCGGGAGCACAGCACCTTTGCAGACAACGCCGTAGCCTATAGCAGCGAGGTGCTTACAGCGCTCAGTGGCCGGTTGCCGGCGGCCGCCGCAGACCACCTTGCTACCCGCGAATGTGGTGTCGTTAATCACGGTGGTGTGCAGCTGCTGGAATGTGTGTTGGTGGCAGATGCGGGCGATTCTTCCTTTATGCCCCAGGTGCGGTTTGCCGGCATTGGTGCGTTCCCGCCCATGCCGAGCCAGCTCACCGCCCGCTCAGCCATCGCGTTTTGAAGTGAAAAACTTTGCCCCTGCGGCGCAACTCTCATTGCGAACAATAAGGACAGGCTGAATGAGGTCAAAGTTCGTATACGCAGCGCCTTCCCTGGTACTGGCACTGGCGGCCATTGGTCTTGCCCTCTACGGGCTGATGCAGAAACCCGAGCCACCCATCGTCGTTTCCGGATCAGAACGTGACGCAGCCCCGGTGGTTGAGGAGAAAGAGGCCGCGCCGGTGTACCGCTACCTGGTCGTTATTGAAGACCTGGAAGCCGGCACGGTGCTTGCGCGGGAGCAATTCCAGGAGTTTGAGCTGTCAGCAGCCCTGGAAAACGCACTCCCGCCAGATCAGGCCCCGTTTGGAACATCTCTTAACAGGCCGCTCAAAGCCGGCATGGTGCTGTCGCAGGCCAGTATTGACGCGGGCACGCCGTTGCAATTGTCCCTGGCCGACGGCGCCCGCGCCATGGCGTTTGAACTGAACGCGCTGTCAAGCATCGGCGGGTTGATCCAGCCGGGCGACCAGGTGGACATATACGGCACGTTTAAAGGCACTGGTGGAATCGATACCGGTACCACCCGCCTGATGCGCAATGTCGAGGTGCTGGCAGTGCGCGGTGCCCTGGAGCCCGGCACTGACGCCAGTGATGACGCCCAACGCCGAAACCAGACCATGGTGCTGTCGGTACCGCAGGCAGATGTAGCCCGGCTGGTCCTCGCCGCTTCGGAATCGCGACTGAGTTTTGTCGCCTCCCGGCCAAAACTGACCGCCACTGGCGAAGAAGCGCCGGATGAGCTCGCCGGCAAAGCGGCGGAGGAACAGCAAGTCAGCCTGCTGACAGACATCCGCCCCAGTGTCAAACCCAAGCCTGTGCCTGCACAGCAACCCCGGCAAGCCCCGGCCAGAAACCCGGGCCAAGAGGTCAAGATCTACGAAGGTTCCGGCACAAGGAGTGTCTATGTACGATAATGCCTCGTCACCCCTGAAACTGCTACGCCGGGCCCTCGTCACCACCCTGGTAGTGCTGTGCGCCCTGTCAGCCGCCTCGGTAGCGGCTGAGGCCGAGCGGGTATCGGTCGCCCCAGGCGAACAACACGTGCTCACCTTTATGAAGCCGCTGGAGAAACTCTCCGTGTCTAATCCGGATGTGGTGTCGGTCACCGCCACCGGCAAGCAGGAAGTGCTGGTGACCGCAGAAGGCCAGGGGGCAGCCATTGTCCGCGCCTGGCTGAAAGGTGAAACCACCCCGCGCCAGACCAATTTTCAGGTGTCTGACCTTCTGGGTGCGAAAAACCCGCTGCCAATGCAGGTGCAAACCGACATACGTGTAGTGGAAGTGAACCGGTCTGAACTCAATACCCTGGGGGTTTATTACTCGCGACTGTTCAACGGTGGTAACAACAGCGTCACCATCGCCCCGCCGGGTAGTGGTGCCACACGGGGTTTTCCCGGCGCTTCGGCAGCCGGTGTTCCGGGCGTGGGCGCGGAGGGCTTTAACCTGTTCAGCTTTGGTTCCAGCTCACTCAGCATTATCAACGCCCTGGAATCCGGCGGTTTCGCTTACACCCTGGCGGAGCCCTCGCTGGTCAGCCTCAGTGGCCAGACCGCCACTTTCCTCTCCGGCGGCGAGTTTCCCATCCCCGTGTCCTCCCGGGATGGCGATATCCAGATCGAATTCAAGGAGTTCGGTGTCAGCCTGGCGCTCACACCCACCGTGGTCAGTGAAGACCAGATCATCCTGAAAGTGGCACCGGAAGTCAGTGAGCTGGATTTCTCATCCGGCGTTGCCACCGGCGGTGTTGCCGTGCCCGGTTTGCGCATTCGCCGCACCGAAACCATGGTCTCCATGGCCTCCGGCGAGAGCTTCATCATCAGTGGTCTGGTCAGCCGCTCCACCACCAATACCAGCGACCGCCTGCCGGGCTTGGGCAACATTCCGATTCTTGGCGCGTTCTTCCGGTCAGACCGCATCGCCTCCGAGGACAAGGAGCTGATCATGGTGGTCACCCCCAGGCTGGTCAGCCCGCAGCGAAAGCTGCCGGCGGATGTTCGCAACTTCGGTAAAGAGTATGAGTACAGCAGCACCGGCTGGCTGGACATGGTGATTAATAGTCGCAGTGCAGGCGAGCCGATCGAAAGCGGCCTGAGCTGGTAAGGGAAGGGTACCCATGAGCGAATCCATAATCTGCGTAGCCGATGATGTAGGTGCCCGCGTCTGGCTTGAGCGAGTGCTGGAATCCGAGTGGAACCTGGAATGCCTCAGTTCTACGGATCTGTCTCGGGTCAGTCGTCTGGTTCAGGCAACCGGCGCGCCCGTGGTGCTGGTGGCCATCGATGAGAACGATGCCAACCGCGCCCTGAAGGTGTTTGCCGCCATCCAGAAAGCCTGCCCGAACTCTCAGCTGATTGGGGTTGCCCACCGGCTGTCCCAGGACCTGCTGCTCAGCATCATGCGTGCCGGGGCCCGGGATTGCCTGGTGACAGGAGTGGATGCCGATACCGCCCGCGATCGCGTTCGGCGCATCGCCGATTCTGCCGCCCAGGCGCCAACGGCTACGCCCAGTGCCGGCCGGGGCGATATCACTCTGGTGGTCTCAGCGTCCGGCATTGTAGATACACGCTTCTTCAGCCAGAACTTCGTGGCGGAACTGAACGAATACCAGGCCGGGAAAAGCATCCTGGCCATAGACTCCAATTCCGAGGCCAACCGCACCTTCTACTTTGACAACCTCAGCCGCCTGACCCTGGACGAACTGATCAGCCGTGGCGACAGCATCGACCGTTCGCTGGTGGAAACCGCCCTGGAGGAATACCGGGACGGATTGCGGCTTTTGTCTGGCAATATCAGCAGCGACCTGCTCAAAGGCGACGCTGCCGCAGACCTGTACATCACCATCAGCCAACTGGCTACCTTGTTCGATCATATGGTGATCCGGGTGGACCCGGCCCATACAGGGGAGTGGCTCCGAGCCATCGGCGCCAACGTTAACCGCATCATCGTGGTTACCCACCCAGTGGTGGATCAGGTACAGGCGACAGAAACATTGCTGCAGGAGATCAAGGAGTGGGTTGCCCCGGAATGTTCCCGGTGTATTGCAGTCGACGGATACCACAGAAGAGCCAGCCTATCGCTTTCCGACATTGAGAAAACACTCGATCAGAAATGCGACCTAGTGTTGCCGATGGAATGGCGCTTCCGCCTGGACGCCATGAATGCCGGGCTGCCAATGGCCAACATGCTGCACAAGAGTACCTACCACAGGAACATGGGGGGCTTCATACGCACCTGCTGTGCAACAGGGGAAACCCGCCGCAAATTCACCTTTAAACGCGCAGCGGTTTAAGGGGGCGGATTATGGCAACCCGTATTGACGACGATTACCAGAACCTGAAAAAGAACGTCCACACCCATGTGGTGGAGCGCCTGGACGAAGAGGGCATCGAAGTTGAACGGGTAGACGCTCAGCAGCTGCACCGGTTCATCCAGTCCACGGTGGACCAGTATGTTTCCGTTAACCGCATCCCCCTGGCCATGGCCGACCAGACCATGCTGGTGCGGGAAATGGTGGATGAAGTCGTCGGCTTTGGCCCGCTGGAGCCCTTGCTGGCGGATGACCAGGTGAACGACATCCTGATCAACGGCGCCCGCAGCGTATTCGTGGAAATCGCCGGCGTGCTCCAGAAAGTGCAGGTGCGGTTTATCGACGACGACCACGTGTTGCGCATCATTCGCCGCATCCTGGCCCCCCTCGGGCGCCGGCTGGACGAAAGCAGCCCCATGGTGGATGCCCGCCTGCCGGACGGCTCCCGGGTGAATGCCATCATCCCGCCCATCGCGCTGGATGGGCCGTCCATGTCCATCCGTAAATTCTCCAGCAAGCACCTGACCGCCAACCAGCTGGTTAATATGGGCTCCATGACCCGGGAATGTCTGGACCTGCTGGCTACTATCGTGGAATCCCGGCGCAACCTGCTGGTCAGCGGCGGTACCGGCACCGGTAAAACCACCATCCTGAACCTGCTCAGTGAGTTTATTCCCCAAGACGAGCGCATCGTCACCATCGAAGATTCCGCCGAGCTGCAGCTGAACCACCCGCACATCGTGCGCCTGGAAACCCGCCCAGCCAACACCGAAGGCACCGGCCGGGTCACCGCCCGGGATTTGATTGTCAATGCCCTGCGGATGCGGCCAGACCGGGTAATTGTGGGCGAGGTACGCTCCGGTGAAATCATCGAGCTGTTACAGGCCATGAACACCGGCCACGAAGGCTCCATGAGCACCATCCACTCCAACTCAGCGAAAGATGCGCTGATTCGTATTGAAACCCTGCTGGCGGTGAACGGCTACGACGCCGGCGAACGGGCCATCGCCCGGTTGATTGGCTCATCCCTGGATGTGGTGGTTCAGCTCACCCGCCTGCCCAATGGCCGCCGTCTGGTGAGCGAAGTGGTGGCCCTGCGTCCCACCAAAGACGACCCCTACCGCATGGAAACCCTGTACCGCTCCAGCGAACTGGACTGGCTGGCGCCGGAAGATACCGGGGTTGCCCCGTGAATACCCAGCTGATCTGGCTGCTGTGCCTGCTGGCCGGTGTGGCCGCGGTGCTGGTGATCATGCTGCAGCTCACCCTGAGCCGCCTGCTGGCCGCCGATGACATCAAAAAACGCACGGCCCGGCGCCTGGCACCGGAGGTGCCGGTGGAGCAAAAACCATCGGTGATTGATCTCGGGCCACTGCAAAGCGTGCTGCTACGGGCGGGTTTCCGCGTATCCAGTGCCAGAATCCTGCTGCAGGCGATCCTTTTACTGGCAACACTGGTGGCCGTATTTATCTTGCAGGGGCTTGTTGAAGTGCTGGTATCCCTGTTTTTTGTGATCACTGCCCTGGTGACCACCTGGCGGGTAAAATTCGAGCGCCAACGCCGGCAGATTTTTGAAGAACTGCCCGGCATTCTCGATGGCATGCTGCGCTCCATTTCCGTTGGCCGCTCCGTGGAACAGAGTATCGTCAACGCCTTCAGCGATGCCTCCCCGGTGTTCGACCCCATGGTGTTCCGGCTTAAAAACGCCGTCAGCCAGGGCCGGGATTACACACTGGTACTGGATGCCTTCGCCAGCTTCTACCAGATTCCTGCCTTTACCCAGATCGCCATTGCCCTGAGAACCTCTTCCCGGTTTGGTTCTTCGGTTAAACCCGTGCTGTTTGAAGTGGCCAAGGCCATTCGTTCCCAGCAGGAGCTGCGCCGGGAGTTCATGGCTGCCACGGCGGAAACCCGGTTTACCGCCATTGTCTTCGCCATCATGCCGCCGGGCCTGGCGGTGTACATGGTGGTGCTGAACGAACAGTTCTCCGAGAAACTGCTGCACTCGGAGGTGGGGCATACCCTGTTAATGGTGTCTGGCGGTCTGCAACTGTTGGGCATAGTGATGATCTGGAACCTGATCAGGGGGGTAGGCCGTGGCTGATCTTGCCCTGATTCTGGCCGCCGTGCTGGCGGTATTAGCGGTGATTGCCGGTGTTTACGGGGCACCGCGCTGGGCTCTCAAAGCCCGGGTGAGCGCCCGTTTGCGCCGTGAGCGAATTGCCATGGACACCGGGCAGGCGGAATCCCCCTACAGCGAATTTCTGATGTGGCTGGTCGACAGAAAACTCTTCGCGTCGGATTTCCGGGAGCTGGAACCGGCCCTGGACGCCACCGGCAAAACACCCCACCAGGCCCGTCAACATTACCTGCTCTGGTGCTGGTTGGTGCCATTCGGTGTTGCCTTTGCCGCCTTCTGGTGGCTGGAGTTCGTCATGGCCGCCCTGGTATTGCTGGCGGCCTTTTATCTGCCCAGGCGTTTTGCCCGCAGTGCCGGTGAAGACGCCGAAAAACTGCAGAACCGCGAAGCCATCGAGCTCTGCCACATGACCCGAATGCTCCTGGAAGCTGGCCTTAGCCCCGAGCGCTCCCTCAAACTAATCTCCCATCAGGCCCGGGATCTCATGCCCCGACTGATTCACCGCATTGACCGGTTCAACCGCGTTATGGAAAGCGGGGCAGACCGCACCGCCGCCCTGGACGAACTGGGCCGAAACCGAAATCTCACCGTGTTGCGCCATTACGTGGCCCTGATGAAACAGTCCGGCACCCTGGGCTCCAAGGTAGCCGGCGGGCTGGACCAGATAGTGGAAGAAGCCCAGCACGAAGAACGCAGCAAACTGAAAGAAGAAACCAACAAGATTGGCGCCCGAATGACCATCATCATGATGATCTTCATGCTGCCGTCTCTGTTCATGTTAATCGGCGGGCCGGCGGTACTGTCGATACTTGATGCATTCCAGCGATAGCGCATAACCGTGACAACAAAGGGTGAACTCTGACCATGCGGGTAGCAAACACATCAGGCAAATGGCAAGGAATGGCAGCAAAGCTGGGGGGGATTGGCTTGGGCCTGGCGCTGGCGGGTTGTTCCTCCCTGGCCACCACAGGTACTGGCAGCACCGGGCCGGCCAAAACGAGCGGTTCGCTGGATAACGGGGTGTACCTGATCAACTGCTCCGAGGTGGCCCAGCCCGAGCACCGGGTAGAGCTGGACGCCATCGACGCCGCCATGGATGACCGCCAGTACTACGCCGCACTGGCCCGGCTGGAAGGGCTGTCGTTCGACACCCAGGCCCATTGGCTACGCTGGGCCCAGTTACTGGGGCAGGTAGACCAACTGGAGTATTCCGAGGAAGTGTTCCGGGCCATCGTGGACGAATGCAATTCCTTCCAGGCCTTGCATGGGCTGGGCGTGGTGCAGGTGAAAAAAGACAACAATCTGGAAGCCATTGACCTGCTGACTCAAGCCAAATCCAAGGCACCGGCCAATGCTGACATCCGCAACGACCTGGGCTACGCCCTGATGCGAGCCGGCCGCTACGACCGCGCCGCGTTTGAACTGCGCACCGCCTACGAGTTATCGCGGGGCAGGGCGTCTACCCGGCAGAACCTGATTGCCGCCTATTACCTGAACGGTGGCGATGCGGCGATTAAACAGTTGCAGCGGCAAATCGGCCTGACCGAAGAACACATTGCCGCAGGCAAACGTCAGGCGAGCCAATTGGCTGGTTTGCATTTTGAGCAACAATCGGACGCAACGGTTTCCCGGATTCTGGAAGCCCAATCTGAACAGCCTGCCAGGGGCGGTGAGCTGAGTGAACCGGTCGTTATTCAGACCCTGGAAAGACTCAAGGAGTCCTTCCAGCAACCGATACCGCAGCGCATAGGCGAGTCTACCCGCGATGAATAAGAGCAGGCAGCAGGGCGTACTGATCTTTGCAACACCGTTGCTACTGGCATTGGTGTTCATCTTTGTGACCCTGCTGATCGACGGCTCCCGACTGCTGATGATGCAGTCTGAAATGCAGACTATCGTGAATTCCGCCGCCACCGCAGCAGCCGACGAAGCCCAGGCCTGTGGCGGTACAGACGCCACCTGGGCGTCCATGCAACAGCGAGCGTTTCTGGCAGCAGAGGCGGCAGGCTTTGACGGCGAAGCGAGCGATCTGAACATTGTGCCCGGTGTACTGCGCCCTGGTGAATCCGCCACCAGCCCCATGCGCTTTGCCAGCCGCAACCCGGGTACGGAAATGGCCCAGACCAACGCCACCCTGGTGCGTTATACCCGCACCGAGCCCGTTTCTTTCCTGCTGCCACAGAAACTGTTCCCGCCCATCACCATTTCCGCCGATGCCGTTGCCCGCAAAGAGGTCTACGCCACCTTGAGTGCTGCCGGTTCAACCGCCACGGTGGAGGATGGTCTGCTGGGGGCATTGATTGGCAGCGTGCTGGGTATCCCCGGTTACAGCTTGGATGCCACCGCCCTCAACAGCCTTGAGAATACCTTGATCGGCCTCGGAGACCTGCTGGCAGCTCTTGGTATCGACGAACTGACCGATCTGGTCGACGAGCCGCTTCTGGATGTGCTGGATGCCGTGGTTACGCTTGCCGGTGGCACAGTTACTCCGGCTGGCCGGGTGATTGATGATCTCACGGCGGCTGTTGGCCTTGGCGGCCTGGATGCTTCCGCTGTCTTTGAAGTTTTGGCAGATCCCCCACCTCCGCGGCAGACCACCGTTCCGGCCTACGATTTCGTGGTCAGCCTGGTGATGAACAGCGTTCGCGCTTCAAATCAGGCGGGAAATGGTTTGCTGTCACTGGACCTGGATACCTCCGACTCAGCGTTGCTGAACAGCCTTGTTGGTTCCGAAAGCCTGCTGGCTGATCTGGACGTATCGCTGGGTTTATGGGTGGATGAACCGCCGAAAATTGTCATCGGGCCGGCGCGGCAAGATAGTAATGGTCAGTACATGACCAAGGTGCGTGCCTCCGACGTCAGTCTCGAGGCCGTTCTTGAGCTCAGTCTTGGTTCGGGGCTTGTTAGCGACGCAACCAACACATTGCAACGCTTGCCAGAGTTATTAGGGCTGCCGACCATTAAAGTGCTTGATGGCCCGGTCCGAGTGCCACTCACGCTTCTGGTAGGAGGCGGCAACGCCGTCTTCGAGAGTGCTGACTGTGCCAAAGGGAGTAGCAACACCACCAGTTTCGATTTTCGTGTGCAGGGAAATGCGGCAAGTGTACAAACCGGAACTCTAGACCCAGCAACGCAGCAGATTGTGCCAGAATCCATTTATGCGCCGATTTTGGACGTCGAGGCAAGTTTAGATTTAGGTTTGGTAAATATAACTCTGGTCGATTTGGAGGTGTGTCTGAGCGCAGACGCGGAGGTAGATATAAGCTCCAATGACACGTATGAAACCCTGGAAAGTTACAATCTTCATTGTCCCGGTGGCGTATGTGAAACCGGAGAGATTTCATCCACGGGTGGCCTCGACAGTGTGAATGCAGAGGTAACCAACATATCCCTCCTGAACTGCAGCGGTTCAACCTCCACCAACAAGCAAAACATCATCAATGAGTTAACCAGTGGCTTGGTCAGCCCGCTTACCGGCTTGCTATCAGTTGTACTGGAGGAAGTCGTCACCAGCCTGGTCTCCCCACTCCTCTCCGCCCTGGGCGCAGATCTCGGCGGCATTCACCTGCGGGTACTGGGAGCAGACCAAACTGGTTCGCAACTGGTAGAGAATGTAGTCTTTGACGAATAAACCTGTGCAATCAAAGAGCTGTAAAGATGTTTGACGGGACAGCGCTGCCGGAACGACTACTGCAACCAGAGCTATTGCTGGTTGTTGTACTGGCCGTTGCACTCGGTGCCGTCGCGTTATGGCACCAACGCACCCGTAAGCAAAGCAGGCAGCGGGAGCAGGCACTGGCCCGGGCGAACGATGATGCCCAGCGCCGCCTGCGGTCTTCGATGTCTGACACCCGAGCCATGCTCGACCAGGGCTCGGCCGCCATCCTGGTGTTCGATCGCAACACACTTACCCTGTTGTTTGCCAACCGCCAGGCCCTCGAACTGTTTGGCTGTGATTCGGTAGAGGAGCTTTCAGACACCGTGCTCATGCGCCCGGATGCCTGGCAGCCCAGCCCTTACTCGCTGCTCGATTTTGAGAGCTGGATCAGTCAGCTCAAGGCCTCCGGTTTTCTGCGCCGGGAATGGCTGTTCAGTACCGCTGCCCGTCAGAATATCTGGATGGACTGTTACATCAGCAATACCGTCTTCGAAGGCCGCCCGGCACGCACCCTCAGCGCCAACAACATTCACGCCTACAAAATGAATCAGGCAGCGGACAAACTCCGCAATAGCATTCTCACCGGCATCAACAGCAGTGCGCCCATGGAAAACCTGGCCGACAGCCTGTGCAAACTGGCGGAGATTCGCCTGCAAGACACCCGCTGCCTGATCACCCGGTACGACCAGCAACGGGACTCTCTCACACCGCTCGGGAAGGGGGGGTTGGCCAAAGACTTCCGGGAGCAGTTACCCGTGATACCCGCACGTTACGGTGGCACCTCCATCGGTACCGCTGCATACACACGTCACCGAACCCTGTGTGAGTCGGTTCTTGGTGACCACCGCTGGCAGGGCTACACCCGAGTGGTGGCAGACCTCGGCCTTCTGGCGTCCTGGTCTGAGCCCATTGTCAGCCAGCGGGACGAATTGCTGGGCGTTGTCACCGTATTCAGCCATCACCCCCGCAATCCGGATGAACAGCAACTGGAAGACCTGGCCTCCATTGTCTCGCTCACCGGCCTGGCCATTGAGCGAAAACAGTGGCAGAAAGCAATGGAAGCGGCCGCCGCCAGTGAACGGTTTATCCGGCAACTGGGGGTTGATCTGGTCAACCTGCCCAGTGGCGACGAGTTTGAACCAAAGCTTCGGTACCTGATGCACCGCATTGTCAGCCACTACGAACTCGGTGCCCTGGCCTTGTGGGAGCGCTCCGGGGATGACGAAACCTTCGCCTGCCTGGCCACTATTCATCACAACACCCCAGACACCAGCCGCGCTGATAACACCGGCGCCAACATTCAGCCTATCGCTGGAGGTGTGGTTGCCAACATGCTGGCAGACACCGCGGCAGAATACATCACCCCCCAGGATGCCATTTACGATCGCATCCGGTTAGGCGTGGAACCCAAACCCATACTGCTCACAGCGCTGAATGATGAACAGGGTGAGGACAGCTTTATCGGCTTCCTGACGGTTCAGTCCCGCTACATGTACATCGCCCAGGCCACCATCGACCACCTGCAGGTGATTGGCTCCATGGTGCGCACGGTGTTATTGAACCGTCGGCTGGTGCATTCCCTGGCCAGCGACATGGAAAACGAACAGCGGGAGCGCAAGAAGCTGGAAGTGGAGCTGTCGGTGGCCCGCTCCATCCAGATGTCCATGGTGCCCGGCGGCGGGCATTTCCGGGAAACCTACCGCAACTGGACCATCGAAGCCTGGCTGCAACCGGCCCGCGCCGTTGGCGGCGACCTGTACGAATTGATTCGCCTGCCCAGCGGCAAGCTGCTGATTGCCGTGGGTGATGTCTCAGACAAAGGCGCGCCGGCGGCGTTGTTCATGGCCAGAACCGTCAGCCTGCTCAACTACCTGGCCCGCTCGCTGGATGGCGATCTGGCTGCCATCGCCCGGGCCCTGAACAACGAACTGTGCCGCTCCAACGAAGCCTGCATGTTCGTGACCATGATCATGGGCGTGCTGGAGCTTGGCTCTGGTGAAATCCAATGGCTCAATGCCGGCCACAACGAGCCCATGTTTGTGGATGGCAAAACCAGCCCGAAACTGTGGCAAGGGAACCCTGCCGCGCCTTTCGGCGTCTATGAGGATGTGGACTACGACGTAGAGAGTGCCAGCATCCGGCCAGACCAGAGCATTACCCTGTACAGCGACGGCGTCACCGAAGCCTTTGACAGGGAAGGGCAGGAATTCGGCGAAGAACGTTTGCTGAACCTGGGTTACCGGGCTATAAACCAAAGTGAAGGGCTGCTGGGCTACATGCGTGAGCAGCTGTTGTCTTTCGCTGGTGGCGCGCCCCAATCCGATGACATCACCTTACTGACAATCCAACATCATGGCACTATCCATCCAGTCCACAGAGACGATAGCAAGCATCCTGCAAAAAGTTCGTGATCACTACGGCGAGCATTGCCTGGATAACGACAGGGTGAGTGACTGCTACACCATCATTGATGAATTTCATGCCAATATTAAAGAGCATGTCGCTACAAAAATTGACAGCTGTCAGTGGTTTCTTGAGGTAGTGTGTGATGATGGCAAGGTAAAACTGGAATTTGAATACGCTGGCCCGGGGTTCGACCCAACGCAATCGAACCCTCCTGGCGAACAGCCTGTGGAGGCCCGCCCCATCGGTGGTTTGGGGTTGGCCATCATGTCGCAACTGAGCGACGAGATGAACTATCGCTACGAGAATGGCACCAACAAGCTCACGGTAGCACTCGACACCACATTGCCCAGGGAAGACAACCCATGCCTTTGACCATTATCGAGCAGTACACCTCGGATGAGGCGTTGAGCTTTGAGCTTCAAGGCTCGCTGGACAGCGACACCGCACCGCAGCTGGACGAACGCCTGGCGGAAGCCATTACCCCAACCACCCGGCTGGTGGCCTTCAACATGGCCGGTGTCAGCTTTATCAGCTCCGCCGGTTTGCGGGTCATCTTCAAAACCCTGAAGCTGATGAAAGCCCGGAAAGGCCAGGTGAGTGTCACTCAGATGAGCAAAGGGGTGAAAAAGGTGTTCGAAATCGTCAAAATCATGCCGGACCTCACCGTGTTTGGTGATCAGGCTGAGATGGACGAGTACCTGGAAGCTATTCAACGGCGCGAAGAGTTGTAACACAAGGAGACGCTATGGCTATTGTTCTGGACGGAACAGTCGCAATCCAGAGAGATCAGAGCGGTGATGTCGCCAACGTGATCTGGTTCCTCTACGGCCTGCCGGCTTCCGGCGGTGCGCCCAATAATGCCGTATTCCTGAACGAATCCTTTGGCAAGGCCTCGCCCCAGATGGTCTCGTTCGAGCTGGATGGCGAAGAATACGTGGTCTATGCCGACTGGCAGTCATCTGCGGATGTGCATCAGGGCCATGAAATCAAAGCCTTCTACAAAACCTACGGCTACATCCTGATCTCCTGCCTGCGGGACGACGTGGCCTCAGACGAAGGTCTGATACGACGGGAGTGGATTACTCCTGTAAAGTATTATGAGGATTATGTGACAATGGTCAGCGAATTAGCCAAAGTAGGCTAATATACTAAGCTGATAATACAGAAAGGACGTATGTATTTATTGAAAGAATCAACGCAACTCAAATGGTTAATTTGAGACAGTGGAGAGCATCATGCGCCAGGAATACCAGAACGCCTACCTAAACGCCGTCCGAGCCATGGCAGAGAACGGAATGACCGTACAGCTACTCAGTGGTCGTGAGCTCAGGGCACGCTCTGGTGAAGCCGAGGCGCAAACGTCTGAACGTTACATGACCCAGGAATTCAGCCGCCAGGTGGCAGCGGTATGCCACGGCTCCCTGGCCTTGTCAGACATCAGCGCAGAGCAGTTGATCAAACGCGATCAGGGCGAAACCAAAACCGCCACCACCACCCAGCGCGCCAAAACCACCTCCTAAACCAAATTGGGGTCAGACCCCCGGACATTTCACCTCATCAAATGTCCTGGGGTCTGACCCCAAAAGTTTATTCCCGATTATCCGCCGTACACTCAGCCGCACCCGGATTGCTTGAGCAGCGAATGTTCGCCATCAGCTTGAGCATGCGCGGGTCGTAGACAGACGGGGCGCGGTTTACGCCATCCCGCATCTCCAGGCGGTTCTCCCGGAACATTTCCTGATAACCCACAATGTCCTGATCGGGGATCTTGATCCATTTTTCATCCGGAATGGCCGCTTCCTGGCTTTTGATCAGGTTCATCACCTGCGGGTACATGTCCCAGGCCGCTTCCCGGGCCTTCTGGGCGGTGTCGCCATCCACCACGCCCTCACGGGCAATCAGTTGTACCGTCAGCTGCGCCAGCGGATAGTCCACCACGCCGCCGTTGGGCTCAATACCTTTGTACAGTTCCAGTGCCTCATAGGCGAAGGCCGGCGCGTAGGCGGTGTCTACGGAGCCGTTGTTGAACTTACCGGCAAAATTGGTGATGTCGGATGGCACCACGGTGGCCTTCACGTAGTTCACCATGTGGATGGCGTCTTTCTGGTAGTCCAGGGTGGCCATCCGCTTGCCCGCCAGGGCGCCAGCGGTGTTGATGGAGCGGTCATTCACAAACAGGTAACCGGCACCCACCGGGAAAATACCCAGCACCTCGTAGCCGTCGCTCTTCATCAAATCTGCTGCCCGGGGCTGAGCCAGGGTAGCCAGCAGGGTTTCCAGGTTGTCGTAGGTGGGCAGGGCACCCACGGCACTGATCGAGCCGGTAAACTTGTTGAACGGCCGGGTTCGCAGGTCTGTGGCGGCCACCGCATCACACTGGCCGGCGTTGAAATCGCCCACCGCCACGCCTTCATCGGTATAGGGCTTCAGTTGCAGGTTAACCCCCAGAGAACGCATCTCCAGGGCATAATCCTTCATCACGTTGAACACATCGCCGTTGGCACCGATGACATCGAACACGCAAACAGACATGGTGTTGGCCGAGGCCAGCGGGGCGGCACAAGTGAGTGCCAGGGCTCCGATAAACTTACGCATGGTTATTACTCCCGTCAGACATTGTCTTTGTTTTCAGTCAGGGGCGACCTTATAGGAGGTCGTCCAGATCCATTGTTTGGGTTGACCGGTTGGACGATACCGGCGATAGGCTACCAAATGAGTTGGACGGTGTTCGGTAGCCATAGTTGGCAGCCCAGTGCTTATCCGAAGAATGCAGCAACACCCGGTGCGCGACGCTGTCCAGCAACTGGTAGGCTGAAGACACCTCCATATCCGATTCCGCATCGGCGGCTGCCCGGATGGCTTCTTCCAGCACATCCGGCCGGCCAAAGGTTTCCGCTGCCACCACTTCCAATGCACTGGCTACCCGGAAGCCGCGATCAAAGCCCAGCTCCCGACTGTGTTCCAGTACCTGCCATGGGTCTGGGGACATCGGTGGGCGGGTATCCGGCAGCAACAGCCAAACGAGGGCCCGCACCGCATTGGGCACGCCGCCCCACTTGTCATTCTCGACACAGCGCACGGCCCGCTCGGCTTGTGGGGCAATGTTGCGCGGAATGCCCGCCATGGCGCCGGAGTTGGCATCGTTCACGATGGCTTGCAGCCCGGTGACCAGGCCCATCAGGAAGGTCAGTTCATCCTGATCATCAAACAGGAACGGGCACTCCAGGGGCTCGGCACCCGGGTCAAACTTATAGGCCGCCATGGCACGTTCAAACGCCAGCAGGCGGCGGTGGGCAATTTCCGCGTTCAGCCGCTTGACCCGCTCCCGGGCATCCCGCGCTTCGTTCACATTGCCCTCGTGGTTAGCGCGAAGGTACGTGATCTCCGCCTCCATGGCGTTGTATTCAGAACAGTTCGCCGCCAGCAGCATCAGCAAAGAGCCGGTGGTGTCGGGTGGGGAAGTCACGCGGGAGAAGGAATACACCAGCGGGTCCAGTGACAACCCCAGTGCACAGGCCATCTCCGGGTCTTTCATTTCCAGCACATAGGGAGTGGCTTCGCCCTCCGCGTAATTGGAGAGCACAATGCCCGTGGTGGTGTATACCGGGTTGGCCGAGCAGCCGGCCAGGGTAAGGGCGGCGCCGGCAAGCAGAACCGTTTTGCCAGCGGAGAATGCACCCAGCGCCTGGGCGCTACGTTCACGTAAGCGATGGATCAAGGCCTTTGTCATGGGCTGCCTCTTGTTGTAATTGTTGGATGTGTTGGTCTGTTATCGGTTTTCTTACATTAAACTAATCGAATGGACTAATTCATGCTTAATTCATTTTGGCAAATTATGGACAAGTCCCGGGGCAAGATCAACGGCCTCGAGGGCGCTGTGTTCCTCGTTGGTGGCCGTCAGCAACCGGCTTGGGGTGTAGCCCTGCACGAACTCCACCGCATCTGAAGCGCTCAGGGGCGGGCACAGCCAGTAGCCCTGGCCGTAATCGCAACCCAGGGTGCGCAAGGTTTTCCACTGGTCCCGGGATTCAATGCCTTCGGCTGTTACCGTCAGCCCGGCGGCCTTGGCCTGCTCAATCATCTGCCCCACATGGCGAATGCCGGCAACCGTGTCGAGTTTGGCGGTATCTTCTCGGTCGATCTTCAGTTCCGCCACCGGCAGCGTGTCCAGGCGTTCGTGGTTGTTGAAGCCGGTGCAGAAATCATCCAGGGATACCTGAATACCGTGGCCCGAGAGCGCTTCCAGCGTTTGCGCCGCTGCCAACGGGTTATGGAAAGGCGCGGTTTCGGTCAGCTCGAACATCAGCTTGGGCCGGGGTGATTCTGCCAGCAGCCAGGTAACCGAGCGCAGGAAGTCTTCATCCTGAACGCTCATGGCGGAGACATTCACCGAAATAGGGAACGGGCTCCAGCAAAGGCGGGTAAGGGCAGACCAGGAACGCCAGGTTCGAAGCGTGCGCTCCAGAACGTGGAGGTCCAGCATCGGGGCCAGCCCGTGCTGTTCCGCCAGGGGCACAAACTGATCCGGTGCCTGCCGGCCAGACACCACCTCTGGCCACCGCACCAGCACCTCAATACCGCCCAGCTTGCCATGGCTGAACGCCACCTTGGGCTGAAACACCAGGTCAAAACCTACGGAGCGGATAACATCCCGAATCCGTGTTGCAGAATCAATCTTACCGAGCTCAGAAACCGCGCATTCCGGCATGACACACCTTCTTGTTATCGAATGAGGTTGCGTATTCTGACTATACAGGTGCAGAACAGGCCAGGGTTATGGCGTAAATGGCACACGACAGTGGGCGGCTTGGCCAATCGCTCGACTGAAATAGAAACCGCTGACGTTATTCCATAAAAATCCACAGAAAAGGATGAAAAACGCAAAAGCATCGTATAGCATAATAAATGCGAACCAAAGCGGGGTTTCCGGCCCCAATCGTAGTCCTCCTCCGAACGCTTTGGTTCGCTCAGTCTCGGAACGCTGCAAAGCTGTACTCCGTAAAGCGTGTTGCCGACCTGACCGAGACTGAAGTCGCTTGTTCTGTTTGCCCGCCACTGCCGCGGGCTTTTTTTTGGTTTAAGGGTCAGTCCCCCTCCTGGAACAAACCCCTTGGCTCCCACACCGCTTGGAAATACACCCCATTTAGTTCAAGATTGCCAATCAACAACCGACATTGCTAACAGTATGAAACTCAAGCACCTGACCTTGGAAAACTTCCGTGCCTGTGATCATCTCGATCTCGAGATAGGCAGTCGCCTCACTGTATTATTGGGCAACAACGGAAGCGGTAAAACCTCGGTGCTGGACGGCATCGCCATCGGCTTGGGGGCGGTCTTAACGCACTTGCCCTCAGTTTCCGGAATCACGTTCAAGGAAAATGGCGACATACGCCAATTCAACAACGTGGCAGCCCCATACGTACGTGTGGCACTAACAACCGCCGAAGGGTTAACCTGGGACCGAATAAAACGTCGAGATAAAAGCAAAGCGACCGCAAAGGCGACGCCTTCCCCCTTAGGGCTAAAGAGTCTCGAAGCGTATCTCGATGAGGCGGTCATAGATAAGATGAACGCAGGTGAGCAATATCAGCTCCCTATGATGGCCTATTACGGTGTTAGCCGCGCCGTCTTGCAGGTACCTCTCAGGCGCAAGGGTTTCCCCAAGTCGCATACCCGTTTAGAGGCACTAAAACAGGCGCTTGAAGCTCAAAGCAGCTTCAAGTCAGCTTTCATCTGGTTCTACAACAAAGAAAACGAAGAGAACCGGCTGCAGCGGGAGAAGCGCAGTTTTGATGTAACCCTGAAAGAACTCGATGCGGTCAGAACCGCAATAGGCTCTGTTTTTCCGGACATTAGTCACCCTCACATCCAAGTAAACCCGCTTAGGCTGGCAGTGACCATCAACGGTGAAACGCTGGATCTGATGCAGCTCAGCGATGGTTACAAAACCCTGCTGGGACTGGTGATTGATCTCAGTATGCGAATGGGGCTGGCCAATCCGCATCTGGATAACCCGCTAACCGCGGAAGCCATCGTGATGATCGATGAAGTAGATCTTCACCTTCATCCGTCCTGGCAGCAAAGGGTCTTGGCCGACTTGTTGAGAACTTTCCCCAATACTCAGTTCATCATGACCACTCACAGCCCGTTCGTAGTGGAAACCCTGAACAACCATCTAAAGCGGCATAAACTTGGGCCAGACTCCACCGGCGATAAAGACATTGACGGCCTGCTTCCGCTCTCATTGAGCGATGTGCGGGCCTACCGCATGGAAAATAGTGAAAAATACCCGCTGATTGATGACGAAACAGGGTTGGTGGATAACACTCTGTTGCCACATTTCAACCAGATAAATAGGTTGTATGACAGAATGCGAGACTTGGAGTGGAATCAAAAGGATGATTGATACCAGCCCCTACCAGCATTGCGAATGCATGCGCATGGGCAACCAGTTTGCGGTTTGCAAATCAGAGCTCAGTCTTGAAGAAAAGGGCAAGAAAGTGACGCTAACCCCCAGGCGCGGCGAAGAGGCCAAAGCCATCGTGCTTGATGGGTGTGTGCTCACCGACAACAACATGAAATGTGATGCACTGTACCTGTTCAGTGGCAGCGGAAAGAAAGTCGCTGCGCTGGTGGAGCTCAAAGGTGCCGGCGACATCCGCCATGCTTTTGAGCAACTCGCATATACCCGAAAACGTCGACCAGAATATCAGTTGTTGAAGGCAGCTTTGGAAAAATCCGCGCCAGGCCGTCTCCTCGAGAAAGCATTTATCGTAACCAATGGCATGCTACCAAAGCCGGAAATAGAAAAACTAGAAAACGCCCACGGCATCAGAGTAAGCGCAGTATTGCAATCAGAACCCAGCAACAAAATTCCTGACCTGCGCGACTGGTTCTAAGGTGTCTGCCGGGGGTCTGCCAAGGGTCTGTCCCCGAACGGGGACTGACCCCCATTTGCCCGTCCTTGCCCCCCAAACTAGAGCCCATGGCTCCAAAAAGGGTCAGTCCCCATTCGGGGACAGACCCCTAGGGCAAACACTTGTCCAAAATGTGACCAAGTTACTTGCATTCCGGAATATTTCACAAACTTTAACTCCCAAATCTGTCCACAAAATACTCAGTCAGCCTTTTTGTCACTTGCGTGTAACCCAGCATCCCGTAGAATCATCAAACTTCTGAAACACACCATAAACAACCTGACAAGGATCGCGTTAGGAACTTTCCTCCCGCTTTTACCGTTACTAATGAGTTCGAAAGTAAGCGAACATCATTTATAATGTAGGCTCCGTTCGCCAAGCTTATCGGATATTTACACACATGCGCCACGATGACGGTCGTAAACTTGATCACAAAACATTAGAAGCCATTCGCGTTCGCGCCGTTCAACGGGTCATGGATGGCGAGAGTCCAGAAGTCGTCATCAAAGCGCTGGGGATGAGCCGAGCACGAATCTATGAATGGCTGGCTGCCTACCGCGAGGGTGGCTTTGACGCGCTCAAGGCCAAGCAGATTTCCGGTCGTCCCAAGAAACTGAGCGGTGCTCAGATCCGGGAGCTGTATATCTGGATAACGACCTTTACGCCGGACCAGTTGAAGTTTGATTTTGCCCTGTGGACTCGGGGCCGAGTGCGTGAGCTCATCCGGCAAAAGTTCAACGTCCGGTTAAGCGATGTCTCGGTCGGTCGTCTGCTTCGAAACCTGGGGCTGACGCCTCAGAAACCCCTGCATCGGGCCTACCAGCAAAAGCCAGAGGCCGTGAAACAATGGAAAGAAGAGACCTACCCGGAAATTCGCAAGGAAGCAAAAAAAGTCGGCGCCACCATCTATTTCGGCGATGAAGCCAGCATTCGGTCTGATTATCACAGTGGCACCACCTGGGCACCCAGGGGTGAAACTCCGATCATCCGTAATACGGGCAGTCGCTTCAGCATCAATCTGATCTCGGCCATCTCGCCTCGCGGCGAGCTTCGCTTTAAGACCATTCAGGGCAACATGAACACCGATGCGTTTCTTGGTTTCCTCAAGGCTCTGGTGCAAGACGTTGACAAGCCGGTTTTCCTGATCCTCGATAACCACCCGGTTCATCATGCTCGTCGGGTTCGAGACTATGTTGAGAGTCTCGACGGCAAGCTCAGGTTGTTCTTCCTGCCGCCGTACTCGCCGGAGCTGAATCCTGACGAGTCTGTTTGGGGCTATATCAAATACCATCACGTCGGTAAAAAGATCATTAACAGCAAAGAACAACTTCGGAGCACTGTTTACCGGCAGCTTCGACGTTTGCAAAAATTGCCACGACTATTGAAATCGTTTTTTGGCCATCCGGATTTGGCTTATATCTCCGGGTAATGTTCGCTTACTTTATTTCGAATTAGTATATCCTTGTCTCAAGAAAACAAAATTCTATGACCTTAAAACACTGGGCCCTGGTCGGTGGGGCGGTAGCGTGCCTGAGCAGCTTTTCCCTTGCAGCGGCCCCCTGGCTGGAACCTGGCGACCCTCGGGCCCGTTTTGCCGTACAGAAACTCGCAGACCGTGGCCACCTGGACCGCTCCGTAACCACCTGGCCCATCAACTGGGCAGCACTGGAAAACGGCACCCAAACCAGCGCCAACGCCGACCTGCCATCCGTCGGCATGGCCAGCGCCTATTTGAGGTTTGAGCAGGAACAACAAGCTCAGCCGGGGTTCCGGGCAGAACTCAATGTAAACGCCCAGTCAGATATCCCGGCTTTCACCGGATTTCAGAGCAACGCCCTGGCCAAAGCCGGCACCTCTTTCAATCTGCAGTGGCAAGGCAACGCCTGGGCTGCAGGCCTAAAGCCCGCTTACGCCCATGATCCGGATGACGACGAAGAATTCCGCCTGGACGGCAGCTATCTCGCTGCCACCGCAAGCAACTGGGTGTTCGGCGCCGGTGCCATCGACCGCTGGTGGGGCCCGGGTTGGCAATCCAGCCTGATACTCTCCAACAACGCCCGGCCGGTGCCCTCGGTTTGGGTTACCAGGAACGACCCCGCCGCCTTCGAAACACCCTGGCTAAGCTGGCTCGGCCCCTGGAACGCCACCCTGCTAACCGGCCAGTTTGAAAAAGACCGCGCCGTGCCAGACGCCAAACTCATCGGCATGCGCTTCAGCTTCCGCCCCGTGGATGGCCTGGACATCGGCTTATCCCGCGCCATTATCTTCGGTGGGGAAGGGCGGCCAGAGGGCGCTTCCACCATCTGGAACGCACTGATTGGCAAAGACAACGGCCAGCTGGAAGAAGACGACCCCGGCGATCAGTTGGGTAGTATCGATATCCGCTACGGCTTCAGCATCGGCCAGCAAAGCATGGGCCTTTACATGGAGATGATGGGCGAAGACGAAGCAGGCGCCTTCCCCGGAAAGAAATCCTGGTTAATGGGTGCAGACTGGACCAGCCAGTTGTTCAATGCCGATCAACAATGGTTTCTGGAATACGTAAACACCCTGGCCGACGACTTCATGGGTAGCGCCGTGCCAAACGTAGCCTTCGAACACAGCCGCTACCGCACCGGCTACCGCCACTACGGCCGTAACATGGCCACCAGCTTCGAAGGCGACGCCGTAGCCGTCACCCTGGGCGCCTACCACTTCCTGCCCAGCGGCAGCAACATCACCGCCAAAGCCAGCTACGCCGAACTCAACAAAGACGGCAGCACCAGAGTAGTCGCCCCTAACGACAAAGTGTTCTACACCACCCCGGCAAACAGCCAGAATATTGCATTACTACAGCTAGGCTACGGCACCCAGGTACTCAACGGCTGGCTAGACCTGAATCTCCAGGCCACCGACAAAAAAGTCGAATACATCAGCGGCAAAAAAGACCAATTCGCCGCCTCAGCCAGCTGGACATATCGGTTCTAGCCCTGCGCACCAAAATAAAGCAAACCCCAAAAGGCACCAAAGTGATCCGCCCCTACTTAAAAACCTTGCTAGTTACCCTGGCACTGATCGCCGCTCAGCACGCCAGCGCTCTCACCTTAACCCCCGAGCAACAGCGCCAGCTGGATGCCCTGCCAGAAAGCCAGCGCCAGCAGTTAATGCAGCAATATCAGCAGGCGCAGCGCAGTCAGAGCAGAGCAAATGAAACGTCCAGCCAGGCGCAGCAGCAAGCTCCTCGAGAAGGTCGTCAGCCTGGTGTGTCTGCTCTTGGCACCTCGCAGCAAGAGCAGGCGCACCAGAATCAGGATCAAGCCAAAAGCACTCAGGAAATTCTACGGGAAGAGTACAAGAAATGGCGGCAAGCCTCGTCTCTTGAAATCGATGACTTGCTGCCCTTTGGCTATGAAATGTTCGCCGGTGAGCCTGAATCATTCGTTGCCTCCGGAGATGCCCCCGTTCCCGCAGGATATCGCGTTGGCCCGGGAGATGAAGTCCGCATTTTGCTGACTGGTCGGGAAAATCAGGACCTTACCCTTACAGTGGATCGCTCTGGGGTTATCCAGCTGCCGCAAATTGGGCCGGTTAACGTGCATGGAAAATCCGTTCAGGAACTGCGCACGCACATCCAAGGTATTATCAAGGAAAAGTTCATAGGGGTAGAGAGCTTTGTAGCCCTTGGAGAGCTGCGCAGCATCAGTGTTTTTCTAACAGGAGAGTCTCGTAACCCTGGTGTATACGCTGTTAGTGCTTTTTCCACCTTAACCCATGCCCTCAGTGTGAGCGGCGGCATTAAAGTCAGTGGCAGCCTGCGTGGTGTCCGGCTTATTCGTGATGGAAAGGTTGTCAGCGAACTCGATTTATATGACCTGATGCTCGCGGGTAATCGGAACGCCGACATTCAGCTTGAATCCGGTGACGTCATTTTTATTCCGACGGCTGAACGAAGAATTGCCCTCTCAGGTGCCGTCAATCGGCCTGCCGTGTACGAATTGAAGAACAGCAACACGCTGAAAGATCTGGTTAAACTGGGTGGAGGCTTGCGAGCGGAGGCGGATCCGGCAAAGGTGCAGGTAACTCGGGTAGGCCCGGGAAGTAACCGCAGGCTTATTGATCTTGACCTTGAAAAAAATGGTAATTTTGCGCTTCTTCAGGGAGATACCATTAACATCGGTCAAATTGCAGATCGCTTAAAGGGAACATTCGAAATTCTTGGAGACAGCCCGATTGCAGGTCAATATGAATGGCGCCCGGGGATCAGGCTATCGCGGTTTTTGTCTGATAGGGATCAACATCTCGATGAAAGTGCGGATCTTGATTTCGGCCTGATTGCGAGCCGCACCGGTGAGAACTACCTGACATCGTTCCGCCAGTTTGAACCCAGAGCGGTTTTGAGCAGGCCTGGCACCGAGGCAGACCCGGTTCTCCAGGAGCGAGATCGCGTTCTTCTGTTTCAGCGAGACAGCGATCGCTCGAATCTGCTTGAGCCAATCGTTGAAGAATTAAAGGAACATTTAATTCCGGGCCAGTTGGCGCCTGTTCTTACGATTACAGGCGCAGTCAAGCACCCTGGCCAGTATCCGTTACTGCCCGGCATGACAGTGAAGCAGTTAATACACCACGCAGGAGGCCTGACAAACGCCGCGTATGAGCTAGAAGCAGAGCTTATCCGGCAAACACTGACGGACAAGAAGGCGGAAAGCCAGCTTATCAGCCTGAGCCTTAAAACCCGCGCCGATCAGGATCTGGAACTTGCACCCTCAGACACTGTGCATATCAAGAATCTTCCAGATCTCAATCTTCAGCAAACGATAGTGCTGGAAGGCGAAGTCACCTTCCCGGGTACCTACACCATCCGCCGCGGTGAAACACTTGCCCAAGTTATCGAAAGGGCAGGGGGGCTAACGGAATTTGCCTACCCCAAAGGGGCAGTATTCACCCGTGAACGATTGCGGCAACAAGAGCAGCAGCGCCTGGACGAAGCCCAGCGCCGCCTCCGCCGCGATCTCGCCATCAGAGCGCCCGAAGCGCCCGGAGAAGTGAGTACCGTTGAGGGCGACACCGATACCGTATCCCGAGTACTCGACGAGGTTTCAGACGCCCAAGCCGTAGGCCGCTTGGTGATTGATCTGCCCGAGCTGCTCGCCGGCAACACCGCCCGCGATGTACGCCTGCAAGATGGTGATACTCTCACTATCCCCGAGATCTCCCAGGCAGTCAGCGTAATGGGTGAAGTGCAATTCGCCACCAGCCACCTGCACGATGCCACCCTCAGCATCCGAGACTACATCAACCGCAGTGGTGGTCTGGCCTTCCAGGCAGACGAACAGCGCATCTACGTGATCAAAGCCGACGGCTCCGTCACCGTGCCCAACCAAAGCCGCTGGTTCGGCAGAACCAACCCCGTTGAACCCGGCGATACCATCGTAGTGCCCCTCAACCTGTCGCAGCTCAGCAGCATAGAACTGGCCAAAGACGTAAGCCAGATCATCTACCAGGTAGCCCTGGGCGCCGCCGCCGTAAGAAGCTTCCGAGACTGATAGGCTCGATTGGCCAGGGTCTGACCCCAAACGGGGTCTGACCCACCAGGCACCCAAGCCAAACCAAGGAACATAATCCGTGGCCGAAACAGGCCAGGGTCTGACCCCAAACGGGGTCTGACCCACCAGGCACCCAAGCTAAACCAAGGCAAAAAACCAGTGGCCGAAACGGGCCAGGGTCTGACCCCGAACGGGGTCTGACCCACCAGGCACCCAAACTAAACAAAGGCACAAGATCCGTGGCCGAACAGAACCAAACCCAGAACTACCCAGACGACGAAATAGACCTACGCGCCATCTTCGCAGACCTCTGGCAAGGCAAATGGCTCATCCTAGCCCTAACCGTCATCTGCGCCGCAGCCGGCATCGTCTACGCCAAACTCCAGCCAGACATCTACGAAGCCCAGGCCACCCTGGCCCCGAAAGACGGCGGCGGCGCCAAAACCGGCGGAGGCCTCCAGGGCCTGGCCAGCCTTGCCGGTGTCAATCTTGGCGGCGAAGGCTCTAACCAATCAGTCATCGCCCAGGAAATCCTCAGAAGCCGCGCTTTCCTTAGCGATTTTATAGAACGGCACAGCTACGCTCCCCAACTCGCCGCCGTTAAACGCTGGAACGCCGCCACCGGAGAGCTGGAATACGATCCCGAGCGTTACAACCCGCAAACCGCTCAATGGCAAGGGGCAGAACCGTCCAGCTGGAACCTGGTCAACCGAACCCGCAGCATGATGGCCGTTGGCGCTAACAAAAATACCGGCATGGTTTCAGTCTCCTTCCAGCATGAATCCCCCAAATTTGCCCGGGAAATCGTGCAAAACCTAGTGCAAGACATCAACGAACACATGCGCAGGCTAGACGTACAAGAAGCCGAAAACAGCATTCGCTACCTGGAAAACAAAATCCAGGAAACCAGCATCGCCGGCATGCAGCAAGTCTTCTTCCAGCTTATCGAATCCGAAACCCGAAAAGTCATGCTGGCGCACTCAAGCCCGGAATATGTTTTCAAAACCATAGACCCGGCTGTCGTTCCGGAAGTGCCAAGCCAACCCAAGCGCCGCTTGATCGCCATGGTAGCCACCATGGCTGGCGGCCTGCTGGGCATACTCATCGTGCTGCTAAGATCGTTCTTCTTCGCCCCAAGGCCAGAACAACCAAACCAAGCAGTCTACAAAGGGGTCTGACCCCGAACGGGGTCAGACCCCACCCCTCTGCCAGCGACAATCACCAAGCTCAGAGTACAGCACCAAAATGAAACTACTAATAACAGGCGGCGCCGGCTTCATAGGCTCCGCCGTCATCCGTCACATCATCACCCACACCAACGATGAAGTGGTCAACCTCGACAAACTCACCTACGCCGGCAACCTCGAAAGCCTAGCCGAGGTCAGCAATAACGAGCGCTACACCTTCGAACAAGTAGACATCTGCAACCGCGCCGAAGTAGACCGCGTACTGGCCCAACACCAGCCAGACGCCATCATGCACCTGGCCGCTGAAAGCCACGTAGACCGCTCTATAGACGGTCCTGCAGACTTTATCGAAACCAACATAGTAGGTACCTACACCCTGCTGGAAGCCACCCGCCAATACTGGCAGGCGCTGGAAGCCGAAAAGAAAGCCAACTTCCGCTTCCACCACATCAGCACAGACGAAGTCTACGGCGATCTCCCGCACCCAAGTGAAACACCCAACGCGGAAGAGCACCTGTTCACCGAACAAACCGCCTACGCCCCAAGCAGCCCCTATAGCGCCAGCAAAGCCAGCTCAGACCACCTGGTACGCGCCTGGCAACGCACCTACGGCCTGCCGGTACTGGTCACCAACTGCAGTAACAACTACGGCCCCTACCACTTCCCGGAAAAGCTCATCCCGCTGATGATCCTCAACGCCCTGGAAGGCAAGCCGCTTCCGGTATACGGAAAAGGCGACCAAATTCGCGACTGGCTCTACGTTGAAGACCACGCAAGAGCCCTCTACAAAGTCGTCACCGAAGGCCAGCCCGGGGAAACCTACAACATCGGTGGCCACAACGAAAAACAGAACATCGACGTAGTGCACACCATCTGCGACATCCTCCAGCAACTCCGCCCGCAGGAACGCAGCTACCGGGAATTGATCACCTACGTAAAAGATCGCCCCGGCCACGACATGCGCTACGCCATAGACGCCAGAAAAATCCAGAAAGAACTCGGCTGGGTGCCACAAGAAACCTTCGAAACCGGCATCCGCAAAACCGTCCAGTGGTACCTCGACAACCTCGACTGGTGCCAACGCGTGCAAGACGGCAGCTACCAGCGCGAGCGGCTAGGCGTAGCGAGTTAAAATTTTCAGACCGATGAACCAAGGCCTCGGCGGGGTCTGTCCCAACGTGGACTGACCCCAAACACCAAGACTATGAGCATACTTCTCTTAGGCAAAACCGGCCAAGTAGGCTTCGAACTCCACCGCACCCTCTCCCCCCTGGGCCCCATAACCGCCCCGGGCAGAGAAGAACTCGACCTAACCAACGAACAAGCCGTCAATAACTACCTGGCCCAAACCAGACCAGAGCTGATCGTAAACGCCGCCGCCTGGACCGCCGTAGACGCCGCCGAAAACCAGCAAGCCGAAGCCCAACGCCTCAACGCCGGCTTACCCAAACAGCTTGCAGAATACGCAAAGGCCAACAAAGCACGCCTGGTTCACTACAGTAGTGATTACGTCTACCCCGGCACCGGCACAACCCCATGGCAGGAAACCAGCGCCACAGGCCCACTGAGCGTATACGGCCAAACCAAACTGCAGGGCGATGAAGCCATCCAGAAAAGCGGGGCAGACCACCTTGTCTTCCGTACCAGCTGGGTATACAGCGCCCGCGGCAACAACTTCATGAAAACCATGCTGCGCCTGGCCGAAAGCAAAACCGAACTCAACATAGTGGCCGACCAGATCGGCGCACCCACCCCGGCAAGGCTCATCGCCCAGGTAACCGCACTGGCCATCCACAGCAAACTGCAAGCAGGCCTTTACCACCTGGCCCCCACCGGCGAAACCAGCTGGCAGGGCTTCGCCAAAGAAATCTTCCGCCTGGCCGGCAAAAACACAAAAGCCAACCCCATCCCAACCAGCGACTACCCAACACCGGCAACACGCCCGCTGAACTCAAGGATGGACGTAACCAAACTGCAACAAGCCCTGAACATCCAGCTCCCAGACTGGCAAAGCCAACTGGCGCTGACTCTCGGCGAATATCTTGAGAACTGAGTAAAGTGGTATCCTCCGTACAGACTAATAGAAATGAGAGCAACCACATGTTCCTAAAAGCCCTTCGCCTGAAGGGGCTGCTTAGCTTTGGCTCGGCAACAGAAACCGTGCCGCTCAGCAACCTCAACATACTGATAGGTCCTAATGGCTCGGGGAAATCCAACTTTATCGAAGCCATTGATCTTCTTCGTTCCGCACCGTCGGATTTCAGAACCGTTCTTAGCGATGGCGGCGGTGTACGTGACTGGTTGTGGAAAGGCGACCATCAAAACAAGTACCGCACGGCATTGCTGGATGCCGTTCTGGCTAACCCTAACGGCCCGCAGCCGCTGCGATACTGTTTGGAGTTTCGGGAAGAGTACCAACGCTTCACCATTGAGGACGAACGGGTAGAAAACGAAAATCCCGTAGATGGGCATGAAAAACCCTACTTTTTTTATCACTTCAACGGTGGCAGGCCAACTCTGAACGTAAAAGGTGATAACCGGGAGTTGCGCCAGGAAGATATAGAATTCAATCGTTCAATTCTTGCCCAGCGAAAAGACCCAGACCAATACCCGGAAATCACCTATTTAGGCAAAGCGCTGGAAAAAATAGGGCTCTACCGTGAGTGGAGTTTTGGGCGTTTCACCAAACCCCGCATTCCACAAAAGGCAGACTTGCCAAACGAGCATCTGTTACCCGATGCCAGCAACCTCGGATTGGTTTTAAGCCGTCTGCGGAGAGAACCTGAAGCGAAGCAAAAGCTACTTGAAGCCCTTGGCAACCTCTACGAGGGCATAGACGACTTCGACGTGCAAATTGAAGGCGGAACCGTGCAGGTCTTCTTCCAGGAAGGCCGCAACATGATCCCGGCTACGCGCCTGTCTGATGGCACTCTGCGGTACTTATGCCTGTTGGCCATACTATGCCATCCGCAGCCACAACCACTGATCTGCCTGGAAGAGCCAGAGCTGGGATTGCACCCAGACATACTCCCAGTGATTGCAGACCTGCTGATTGAAGCCTCCGAAAGAACACAACTGATCGTAACAACCCACTCAGATGTGCTGGTTGATGCCATGACCAATCAGCCGGAAAGTATCCTGGTTTGTGAACGAGATATAGAGCAAGGCACCCGAATTAAACGGCTAAACAAGGACGAACTGCAGCCCTGGCTCGAAAACTATCGCCTGGGGCAATTATGGACAAGCGGTGAGCTGGGAGGAACGCGTTGGTAACCATTTACATCGAAGGTGGCGGAGATGCGCCGCAACTGAAAGCTCGCTGCCGTAAAGCGTTTAACAAATTCATACAGAACCTGGGCTTCAAAGGTTCAATGCCGAAGCTGGTAGCGTGCGGAAGCCGCAGAAACGCCTACGAACAGTTCTGTACCGCCGTAAAACAAGGTAAGAAAGCCATGCTGTTGGTTGACAGCGAAGCGCCGGTTAAAAAGGAACATGAGTTTGACCCATGGCCACATTTACAACAGCGTGAAGGCGATGGTTGGACAGCACCCCCGAGTGCAACGGCTGCCGACTGCCACCTGATGGTCGAATGTATGGAAAACTGGTTTCTGGCCGATATTCCCGCTTTGAAGGGCTATTACGGCTCAGGATTCAAAGAAAACAAGTTGCCCAGCACCAACAGAGGGATAGAAAAAGTCGCCAAAAGCGAGGTTTACAAAGGCCTCAAAGAAGCCACAAAAAGTACGCGCAAAGGTAGCTACAGCAAAGGCGACCACTCATTCTCCATACTCGAAGAGATCGGCCCGAGTAAAGTCACGGCAGCCAGCAAGTGGGCAAAACACTTCAAAGATTGCCTGAAAGTGGAAATGCACCTGTAAATTTTATGTGTCCAGGGACACTAGGGGTCTGTCCCTACGTTGACAGACCCCTCTGCACCAAAATCAAAGGAAGCAAAAGTGAAAGGAATAATCCTGGCCGGCGGCTCCGGCACCCGCCTCTACCCAATCACCAGAGGCATCTCCAAACAGCTCCTCCCGGTGTACGACAAACCCATGATCTACTACCCGCTCTCCGTACTCATGCTGGCGGGCATCCGGGATATCCTTATCATCACCACCCCCGAAGACCAACAAGGCTTCCAGCGCCTGCTGGGCGACGGTAGCCAATGGGGCATCAACCTCAACTACGCCGAACAACCCAGCCCGGACGGCCTCGCCCAGGCCTTTATCATCGGCGAAGACTTCATCGGCGATGACAGCGTATGCCTGGTACTGGGCGATAACATCTACTACGGCCAGGGCCTCAGTAACATGCTGCAAGCCGCTGCCAAGCGAGAGAAGGGCGCCACCGTATTCGGCTACCAGGTAACCGACCCGGAACGCTTCGGCGTAGTCGAGTTTGACGACAACCATCGCGCCATCTCCATCGAAGAAAAACCGGCCAACCCGAAATCCGATTACGCCGTAACCGGCCTCTACTTCTACGACAACGACGTAGTCAACATCGCCAAACAGGTAGAACCCAGCCACCGGGGCGAACTGGAAATCACCAGCGTCAACCAGGCCTACCTGGAACGGGGCGATCTGAACGTCGAATTGCTGGGCCGCGGCTTCGCCTGGCTGGACACCGGCACCTTTGACTCCCTGCACGAAGCCAGCGGCTTTATCGAAACCCTGGAGAAACGCCAGGGCCTGAAAATCGCCTGCCTGGAAGAAGTCGCCTACCGCATGGGCTTCATCGGCGAGGAGCAACTGCTGGCCGAGGCCGAAAACCTCAAAAAGAACAGCTACGGCGTCTACCTGAAAAAACTGGTCAAATCCAAGTAAGCCAACTCTATGAAAATCACCGAAACCAAGATTCCCGCCGTAAAACTCATCGAACCCAAAGTGTTCGGAGACGAACGCGGCTTCTTCATGGAAACCTGGAACGAAAAAGCCTTCCGCGAAGCGGGCATCAACGCCACTTTCGTACAGGACAACCACAGCCGCTCGGTGAAAAACACCCTGCGCGGCCTGCACTACCAGATCAAACAGCCCCAGGGCAAACTGGTGCGCGTAACCCGTGGTGAAGTGTTTGATGTAGCCGTAGACCTGCGCACCAACTCACCCACCTTTGGCCAGTGGGTAGGGGAATACCTCTCGGAAGAGAACAACCGAATATTGTGGGTGCCACCGGGGTTTGCCCATGGATTTCTGGTGACGAGCGACACGGCGGATTTTCAGTACAAGTGCACAGACCTATACGCACCGGAGCATGAACGCTCAATCCATTGGGCAGACCAAGAACTCGCGATAAAATGGCCACTGGATAACGGTGCAGAACCCCTTGTATCCCAGAAAGACAAGCAGGCCGTTTCCTTTGACCAGGCTGAAAAGTACCCGCAGCAAGGTGAAAGCGCATGAGCTTGGTGAAATGGATCGACTTCCAGAGCCTTGGAGACGAGCGCGGTAGCCTGGTGGCCGTCGAAATCGGCATGGACAAAGCCGTCCCTTTCGATATCAAGCGCGTGTACTACATCTACCACACCGAACAGGGCGTGAGCCGCGGTTACCACGCCCACAAGAATCTCAAACAGGTTGCCATCTGCGTAGCCGGAAAATGCCGAATGGTGCTGGACGATGGCGCAAACCGGGAAGAAGTCTGGCTGGATTGCCCCACCAAGGGCCTCGTGATTGAGGATCTGGTCTGGCGGGAAATGCACGATTTCAGCAAAGACTGTGTGCTGCTTGTGCTCGCGAGTGAGCATTATGATGAATCCGACTACATCCGGGATTATGACGATTTCCTGAAGCAGGTGAGCCAATGAGCTTCATACATCCCCTTGCTGACGTTGCCGAATGCTCCATAGGTGAGGGCACAAAGGTCTGGCAATTTGTGGTCATTCTCAAAGGTGCAAAAATTGGCCGGGACTGCAACATATGCGCCCAAACCCTGATTGAAGGGGATGTGATTGTTGGCGACCGGGTGACTGTAAAGTCTGGCGTTCAATTGTGGGATGGTACACGCATAGAAGACGATGTGTTTATTGGCCCGAATGTCACGCTGACCAATGACCCGTACCCGCGATCCAAGGCTTATCCAGAAAAATTCTCCGGCGTAACTATAGAGCGCAACGCAAGTATCGGTGCAAACGCCACGCTATTGCCAGGGATCACGATTGGGAAATCGTCAATGATTGGTGCGGGAGCCGTTGTCACGAAGAACGTGCCGGCAGGTGCCGTGGTAGCGGGTAATCCTGCAAAAATTCTGCGTTACGTCGAGACATATTCAGGTGATACAAAGGCTCAAAGAATGACGAACACTTCACACGACACGACACGACACGACACGACACGACACGACACGACACGACACGACACGACACGACACGACACGACACGACACGACACGACTGATTGAGCCGATGCATGCTGCGAGGCTCGCGGCATGAACACGCTCGAAAGCAAAACACTCAGATTGCGTTTAGTTGAAGAAAACGATGCAGATTTCATCCTGAGTTTGCGCCTGGATGAGCGTTACAACGCTTTCCTATCCGCTGTTCCACCGGATGTCGAGGCGCAAAAGCAGTGGATCAGAAAATACAAGCACGACGAGCAAGCTGGAAATCAGTACTACTTCATCATTGAACGTATCGATGGTACCCCTTGTGGCACCGTTCGGGTCTACGACCTGCGGGAAGACTCTTTTTGCTGGGGAAGCTGGATTTTAAACCAGAACAAAACCCGCTATGCCGCCCTTGAAAGCGCCTTTCTGGTTTATGAATTTGGTTTTGAACACCTTGGCTTTGAAAAATCGCATTTCGATGTGATGAAAGGCAACAAAGGCGTAATCAAATTCCATCAACGGATGGGCGCAGTGCAAATTGATGAAGACGAGCAGAACCTGTACTTCGAAATCACCAAAGCGGCTGTCGAAAATGCCAAACAGAAACTAGCAGATAAAATTAAATGACCGTTCCTTTCCTAGACCTAAAAGCCATCAACGCCCAATACCGAGACGAACTCGTAGCCGCCGCCACCCGAGTCATCGACTCCGGCTGGTACATCCAGGGCAACGAAGTAAAAGTCTTTGAAGAAGAGTTCGCGGACTATTGCGGCATTAAGCATTGCATCGGTGTAGCCAACGGCCTGGACGCTCTCACCCTCACACTTAGAGCCTGGAAAGAAATGGGCAAGCTGAAAGAGGGCGACGAAGTCATCGTGCCAGCCAATACCTACATCGCCAGCATACTGGCCATCACCGAAAACCGCTTAAAGCCCGTACTGGTTGAGCCCGACGAGGCTACTTTCAACCTGTGCCCTGAAAAAACCGCTGCGGCCATCACCCCCAACACCAAAGCTATCGTTGCGGTTCACCTCTACGGCCAGATATCCCCAATGCCAGAGCTGATGCAATTGGCGGATGAACACGGCCTGTTGGTTCTGGAAGATGCCGCCCAGGCACACGGGGCCAGTATGAAGGCCGCAAAGCCGGCAGTTGGGGCCACGCTGCTGGATTTAGCTTTTACCCCGGCAAGAACCTCGGCGCATTGGGCGATGCGGGAGCCGTTACCACTGATGACGAGGAACTGAGCAAAATCATCCGGGCATTGGGTAACTACGGTAGCCACAAGAAATACGAGAACCTTTATCAGGGCGTAAACAGCCGGCTGGATGAGATCCAGGCCGCCATGCTCAGGGTCAAACTGCTCCATCTGGACGACGAAATCGAAAGCCGGCGGAATGTGGCGGAATATTACCTCGCTCATATTGATAATCCGAAAATTCAGTTGCCAGCAGTAGGCAACCGAGAAAGCCACGTTTGGCACTTGTTTGTGGTGCGTTCGACCATGCGGGACAAGTTGCAGCAGCATTTGGCGGAGCAGGGTGTGCAGACATTGATTCATTACCCGCTGCCGCCGCACCAACAACAAGCATACAAGCCATTCTCGGAAATTTCGTTGCCGTTGACCGAAGAGATTCACCGCTCGGTATTAAGCCTCCCAATGGGGCCTCACCTGACTCCCGAGCAGGTGAGCCAGGTGATAGAGGCGGTCAATCGCGTCTAATGACCAACTCCAACTCCTCTAACTCTCGCGGGCTGATCCGGTCCATGCTGGTGATCGGCTCCGCCCAAGTGGTCAATATTGCCCTCTCCATAATCCGCATGAAAGTTATCGCCGTGCTATTGGGGCCGGCTGGGATCGGGTTGTTGGGAATTTACAACAACCTCAAGCAGATGGTGGGTAATGCCGCCGGGCTGGGTATGGGGTCCAGTGGAGTCAGGCAAATCGCAGGTGCGAAGGGGGATGCGGAAACTTTGAACCGGGTCAGCCGCGTTCTTCTGGCGGCCCACCTGATACAAGGTACCTTGGCCATGGTCGCAGTATGGCTGTTTCGTGTGCCCTTGGCGGTTTGGTTAACTGGTGATGCCACACTCTCCACTGAGATTGGTTTGGTGGGCATCGCGATCCTGTTATCGCTGTTGGCAACAGCTCACACGGCGCTACTTCAGGGCCTGCGCCGCATTGGCGATTTGGGCCGGGTGACCGTTATCGGTGCATTTGTGGCCACTGTGTTCGGTTTATTGGCTGTTTGGTGGTTTGGTAAAGCCGGACTGATCTGGTTTTTAATTGTGCAGCCGTTAACAAACCTATTGGCGGCTTTGTTTTTTATACGAAGGTTGCCAAGAGAAGCCGCCATCTCGTCGATGGGCCTGAAAGAAATCTGGGCAACCTGGAAACCAATGGCGCGACTTGGTGCAGCTTTCATGGCGGGTGGTCTTGCAACAACGGGAACGTTATTGCTAGTGCGAGCCTTCGTAACCCGGGAGCTAGGATTGGATGCTGCCGGCTATTTCGCCGCAGCTTGGGGTATTACTATGACCTACGTCGGTTTCCTTCTGGGTGCTATGGGGGCCGATTATTATCCACGGTTGACCGAAGTAATTCACGATCGAGATGTAGCCAATCGTTTGATGAATGATCAGGCACAATTGGGGCTCGCCATTGGCGGCCCCGTACTATTGCTGCTGATTGGTTGGGCTCCTTGGCTCATCACCCTGCTATATGCTGGTGACTTTGGGCCAGCTGCAACACTCTTGCAGTGGCAGACAGTTGGTAATGTATTCAAGTTGGCCAGTTGGGCGATGAGCTTTGCGATTGTTGCGGGCGCCCATGCTCGAATTTATTTCTTCATGGAACTCAGTTTCAATGTGGTGTTCCTGGCGCTGATCTGGCTGCTATTGCCGACGGTGGGGCTGGAAATTACTGGCGTTGCATTTCTACTGGGTTACGTAGCTTATTTTGCTACCGTCTATCTACTTGTAAGGCATCTCCGGGGCTTTCGCTGGCAAACGCTTTCACTAAAATTATTTGGGTTTCAGGTGATTTTGTCGTTAAGCATCCTCGTTATTGCTATGAATAGCCCAAGTTTAGGCCTCTTCATCTCACCATTAGTCGCGGTTGTGACCGGGGTTGTGGGGGTGCGTATAGTGCTGCAAAAAACTGGGCCTGAAGGGCGGTTGGCCACCAAAGGTTATGCTCTGTATAACAAATTAGGTTGGCCAATCAGGAGCTGATAATGCACCATCTCTCCCACATTCACATCAAGAACTACCGATCGTGTAGAAACATCGAGCTGGCATTAGGCAATTGCACGCCCATCGTTGGTTACAACAATGCCGGTAAATCCAATATTATGTCAGCCATTGCATGGCTGATATCACCGACGGCTCTGGCAGTTGGGGATTTCTATGACGCCAGTAAACCGGCCTCAGTAGAAGCAACCATCGAAGGGCTTGATGATGTACTTCTGGATAAATTAGAAGCGCAGCATAGAAACAAGTTACAACCGTTTATTGAAAACAGCACCTTGAGAATCCGCAGAGAGCAAAAAGAGCCCGGCGGCAGTGTTAGCAAAGCTGTGAAACTTGAGATCCGGGAACCTGGGCTAGCTGAGGGCGATCCGGCTGCCTGGAAGCAAAACCCGACGGGTATTTCTCAAGCGTTACAGGTGTTGTTTCCTGAACCGATATTCATTGGAGCAATGCAAGACGCTGCAGAAGATGCAACCAAATCGAAAAACGGTACAACTCTGGGCAAGCTGCTTGCTGAATTCACTAGTTCCCTTGAAAAGGAACACGGTGTCAGGTTACAAGGATTGCTGGATGATGTGCGCCAATACCTTGCGCCAGAAAGCCCTTCCAGAATTACGCAATTGAATGACTTTGACTCTCAAGCAACCTCCGTGCTCCAGGATTTTTTTCCGGGAATAAACATACATCTTGACATTCCCGTTCCTGAAATTGCATCGGTATTTCGGCAAGGCACGGTGCGGGTGAGTGAAGATGGGCGCGGCACTATCCGCGATTTTTCCAGTCTCGGTCACGGTGCGCAGCGAAGCATCCAGATGGCGTTGATACGCTACCTCGCAGATATAAAGTCGAACGGAAGTGACGAGGGCCAAAGGCGCCTTCTTTTGATTGAAGAGCCTGAGCTGTTTCTACACCCGCAGGCCGTGGAGCAGTTGCGAGCAGCGCTGACCAAGCTTTCTGAGGGGGCCTATCAAGTAGTGTTCGTCACCCATTCACCGATGATGATTGATAGAAAATCCATTGTCGAAACGAGAATAGCTAGAAAGTGCCCCTCCACGGGCCAGACAGTAGTGATGCCCAGCATGGCCGAAGCGCTGCGTAAACGTATCACCGATAATGATACTCAGCTACACACGGCATTTGATCTTGCCAACGCCAGCGCCTGGTTGTTTAGCGACAGAGTGGTCATTGTTGAAGGGAAAACCGAAAAGCGAATCCTGCCTGCACTTTACGAATCCATAAAGGGGTGCACTTTGGCTGCTGACAGAATAGCGACGGTTACCCTTGATGGCGTTGGTGGTATGAAAGGTATGTTGGGCGTGTTTAAAGAATTGGGGATAGAAGCCTTCGGTATCGCAGATTTTGACTATGCCCCAAGCCAAGCTATAAAACATGGCTTGTTATCCCGAGGGGACGAAGACTTGCGTGAATGCCTAAGCCAGATTGCTGCTATGGCAGAGAGCGATTCTGGCATCAAAATCGGCGGTGATGGCAGGCCAACGAACAAAAATGCAACCAAGAAGGCTGCGCAGGTATATGCGGAATGGGCCGCAACTGACGAAGGGAAGCCTGTCGCTGAGAAACTGCATGAAAAGCTGAAAGCTCACAATGTTTGGATCTGGCCGCAGGGTGATATAGAAGCTGTTCTTGGCTTGTCGGGTGCGAAGGACGAGCGTGAGTGGGAGGAGTTTTGTAAAAGGTTGGATGACGGTGAGTTGGGCGATGTGGCTGAGAGTTTGCCGACTGTTTGTGAGTTTTTGGAGTGGTTTTCTGACGCTCCACAACTACACGCATCTTCCCCCACTATAGTTTCGTAGTTTCGCCAGTGATGCTGGCTTATCAGGATTTTTCAAATGATGCAGGAAAGTACACAAGAACGTCCGCTAGTAACATTTGCTTTGTTTGCCTATAACCAGGAGAAGTATATTCGGGAGGCAATCGAGGGGGCGTTTGCTCAGACTTATGAGCCTTTGGAGATTATTCTTTCTGATGATTGTTCGACGGATCGAACGTTTGAAATTATGAGAGAAATGGCCTCTGAGTATAAAGGGCCCCATCGAGTAGTTGCGCGAAAGACGAAGCAGAATCGAGGGACGTTTAACCATGTTCTAGAAGTTTATGGTGAAATGTCTGGAAAGTTGATGATCCTGAGTGCCGGTGATGACATTTCTTACGAAAATAGATGCTCAGTAATTGTCGATGATTGGAAAAAGTCAGGCGTAAAAGTTCTTTTTTCAAATTTTGAGAAAATTAGTGACTCGGGCGAATCTCTTGGGGTTGATGAATCTTCCGGAGACAAGGAAATAATGGGATGGTTTTCTGCCGAGAAAAGGCAAGAATTTAACCATGGTGCGACGACAGCTTATGATCGTTGCATGTTTGATGGCTTGCCATATTCGGAGACCCCTGTTTTCTCTGAAGATGCAGTTTTTTATTTTATAGCATCTATTCGGAAGTATGAAATAAGGAAAGTTAGAGAGCCGTTGGTTAAATATCGGCAATCAATTAACTCAATATCAAACGCCAGTCATCCTAAAATAGGAAAATCTGATATTGAGGACTTTGAGCGTAAAATTTCATGGATGGCAGATTCTTATATATCCCTGTGCGACTACATATTAAGATTTTTGTCAAATGATTTTGAGCATGTTGAGATAAAAAAGAGAGTTATGAAAACTCGGAGATTTGCTGTTATTAGAAAAGAGTGGCTACGCAGAGATATTTTAGGTAGATTGGGCTTAATTTTAATGTGCCGAGATAGTAGAGAATTTCGTTTCCTCGCCCCCCGTCTTTTGGGGCTTAACTACTTTTCTACAGTTAAGTCGAGGAGCGTTCGTATGGAAAAGACCTATAGGTCATGATTGTATCGATCATACTTCCAGATCTCCGCCCTGGTGGTGCCGAGCGCCTCCACGTAAACTTAGCTGAAGAGTGGGGGCGTTCCGGTGTTTCGACAGAGTTCGTCTTGCGGAATGCAGTTGGCGAGTTATTGAACCACCTCCCTGCATCGGCAAAAGTCGTTGACCTAAAGGCGGCTAGAGTCAGAAATGTTCTCGGCCCTTTGATTCAGTACCTAAAAGAGAGCAAACCAGACGCAATTATTGCTGCAATGTGGCCGCTAACTGTATTTGCGCCTTTGGCCGCTCGGCTCGCGGGATACCAAGGTCGCGTCATCATCAGCGAACACTCGCCTTTATCCATCGCCTATCGCCGCCATGGGCGATTACACCAGCTGGTTATGCGGGCTTCCCAGCGCGTGTGTTATCCGTTGGCAGATGTGAGAGTTGCCGTTTCCTCTGGCATTGCAGATGATCTGGCATCGTTGTCCGGCCTTTCCCTAAAACAGTTCACCGTGATCCACAACCCGGCCGCATTAGGTAAAGTCAACGCCAATGCCGCGTGTCCAGAACAACTCAGTGGGCGCCCGGGGCCGATCATCCTCACTGTTGGTACTTTGAAGCCGGTCAAGCGGCATGATCTCCTGATTGAAGCCTTTGCGCGCCTGCCAGCTTCGCTTGGTGCAACTTTATGCATTCTTGGCGAGGGGCCGATGCGTGAGGAGTTAGAGCAGCAGATTGATCGTCTTGGGCTTCAGGGCAGGGTTTTACTTCCAGGGTTTGCGGTAGACCCAGGGCCTTGGTATGGGCATTCTGATTTGTTTGTATTGTCCTCGGATTATGAGGGTTTTGGGAATGTGATTGTTGAGGCCATGGAGTATGGGGTGCCGATTGTGAGTACGGATTGCCCCGTTGGGCCAACGGAGATTTTGGCTGCCGGGCAATACGGAGCCTTGGTGCCAGTTGGTGATGCCCATGCACTTTCTCAGGCAATTCTTGCTGCCCTAACTGAAAAGGGCGACCAGGCCGCGCTTAAGCTTCGGGCTAAAGATTTCGCCATTGAAATTATTGCTCAAAAATATCTTGAGTTACTCGCTTCATAAAACCTCATTCGAAACCAGAGATCGAGCATAAGGTGCCAGTATGACATTGTCAGCAAAGCAGCAGCTCCGGCTTCGCGCGAAGTCGGTCGAGTTTCGATTGCCGTTAAGGCTTGAAAAAGCGGCTGTCAAAGTGGTACCCGGGCTCCGTTCTGACCCGTGGCTCCCCGGTGAGCGTGAACTGGGTGTTATCTTCACGCACGTCCCCAAGTCAGCAGGCACTTCGATTGTCGACAGTCTATTTGGCCAAAAAAGCCGTCACGTCCCTATCCTGCGTTATGCAGCACATGATGAACAGAGGTTCGCTGAGTCATTCAAATTCACGTTTGTTCGCAATCCCTGGTCTCGAATTCATTCTGCTTATCATTATCTTCACCGTGTCGTTGGCAAGGGCGATAAATTCGTAGACTGGACTTGGGCTACGCATTACCTGTCGGATGTACCTACGTTCGAGGAATTTATATTGCGTTTGCGTGACCCCCGTTACCTCCGTGAGGTAAAGAGATATGCGCATTTCCGGGATCAGATGGACTGGATCTCGATCCCTGGACGGGGGGGGGGGGTGATGGATTTTATTGGCCGTTTCGAATCGCTGGATGCAGATTTTCAGAATGTTTGCGATCGATTGGGGCTAAGGGATCTATCGCTCCCTCAGTTGCGGGCAGGCACGGGCCAGGATTACCGCAAAGCCTTTACGGCTGAAATGGTCGATATCGTTGGCGATATATATCAGCGGGATATTCGTGCGTTAGGTTACGACTTTTAATATTTTGACTGAGGTTTACTTGAAGAAAAGTACGGTGCTTTATATCACCCGCAATGGAATGCTGGAGCCCCTCGGCCAAAGCCAGGTTCTCTCCTACCTAAAAGGTTTATCAAAAAACCACCAAGTCTCTCTGATTAGTTTCGAGAAGCCAGAGGATCGCGCAGACCAGCAAGCTTTCGGCAGCGTGCAGAACGATTGCGAAAGGCATGGAATCCGTTGGCTCCCGCAGAAATTCCGCTATCGCCCCAAGGTGATTGCTCCTGCCTGGAGTATGATTGTTTTTCTGTTCTTGTGCCTTCGGGAAGTTCGTAAGGGCAACGCCGAACTGATTCACGCGCGCTCCTACATTCCCGCTGCTGTTGCCTTGCTTGTTAATAAGCTGACCGGTACACCCTTCATCTTCGATATGAGGGCGCTGTGGCCAGAGGAATTGATCACTGCTGGTCGCTTGAAGCGAGGCTCGCTCATGCACAAAGCGATTGCTTGGGTTGAGCGTTCCTGTTTGAAGAACGCAGCGGCGGTGGTTTCGCTAACGCATGCAGCTGTTGGCTATCTTCAGGAAACCTACCCTGACGAGCTGAAAGGCCAGGTTATAAGGGTGATTCCTACCTGTGCTGATTTAGATCGTTTCGTTCCCGCCAGCACAGATGGAGGTGGCGCAGCTACTTACAGCTGTGTTGGAACCGTGTTGAGCGGCTGGTTCCACTTGGATTGGCTGGCTGAGTTTTTTCAGCAGGTTGCCGCCCAGGACCCCGAAGCCTGCTTTGAAGTTATTACCCGTGATGCATCCGACGAAGTGCGGTTGCGCTTGGGGGGCAATGAAGACTTCCAGCAGCGCCTTCGTGTGTTCGGCCTTCCTCCACAGCAGGTGCATTCAGCCGTTCAGGGCCATACGGTTTCAGCAATGTTTTTTAGCCAGGGATTGAGCAAGCTTGGGAGCTCGCCTACCCGTATGGGCGAGATTCTGGGTTGTGGATTGCCGGTCGTTGCGAACTCCGGAGTAGGTGACGTGGCGCGCACTATTGAGCACTACAACGTGGGTGTATTGGTTGAGGATGGCTCTTCTGAATCCATGAAGTTGGGACTTCAGCGGTTGAATGAGCTTAGGAAAGACCCTGAGCTTGCGCAGCGGTGCCGCATGGCTGCTGAGGAAGTGTTCTCTCTTGAGGCGGGTATTGAGGCCTACCGAGAGCTTTACCGGGATATTCTAAAATGAAGGTACTTCTGTTATCGAAGTACCCACGCATGGGGGCCAGTTCCCGGTTGCGCTCTCTGCAATACCTTCCTGCTTTGGGAGGCGAGGGTATTGAGGTTACGGTCAGTAGTTTGTTTGATGACGAATACCTCACAGAACTCTACGCGAGAGGGCGACGCTCGAAGTCGCGCTCTCTAATGTCGTACTTGAAGCGGTTTTTCGTTTTGCTGACGGTCTTTCGGTATGACGTGTTGTGGGTTGAGTATGAAGTATTTCCTTATCTCCCAGCCTTTGCTGAGCGACTGCTGAGATTGCTAGGCAAGCCCTACGTTGTTGATTACGATGATGCGGTTTTCCATAACTATGACCGTTCTGGGAGCTGGCTAATTAGGGCATTTCTGGGAAAGAAAATTGATGCGGTGATGCGCAATGCTGCCTGTGTCGTTGCGGGTAACGAATATCTTGCTTTACGCGCACGAAAGGCCGGTGCGCGTCGTATTGAACGAATTCCCACCGTGGTAGATCGCGAGCGTTATCAGAGTGTGAAGCCTGACCAAAGAAAGAAGCCGGTAATTGGCTGGATTGGTTCACCCTCCACCCAGCGTTATATCGTCGATATTCGAGATGCTCTGAAGAGGGTCTGTGATGAAACGGGGGCTTGTTTGCTTCTGGTTGGAGCTACAGACAGTGTGCGGGAGCAATTGCCAGGGATTCCGGTAGATGTTGTGCGGTGGACTGAAGAATCCGAAGCAGCCCTCGTTGCCCAGATGAATGTCGGCATGATGCCACTTGAAGATGGCCCGTGGGAAAAGGGTAAATGTGGTTACAAGTTGATTCAGTATATGGCCTGTGGTGTTCCCGTGGTGGCTTCGCCGGTTGGGGTAAATGTCGAGATTGTGAATGAAAACCATTGTGGCCAACTGGCTGAATCGGTAACTGAATGGGCTGAGGCTTTGACAGGAATTCTGAGGTCCAGGCCGCGGCAGTCCGAGCTTGGTATGGCTGGCCGGAAAGCCGTGGAGCAGAAATATTCTCTGCAGGTACAGGCTCCGGTGTTGGCCGGTATTCTCCGCAGAGCCGCGCAGCGGGGTAATTCCTGAATTATGTGCGGGATTACTGGGATTTTCAGGGGCGTTCCTGGCAGCCAACCTCTCAAGCCGGCGCTGGAACAGATGGCCGATGCTATTACCCATCGCGGTCCGGACGATTCGGGAGCTTGGGAAGAGCCTTCGGTTGGTCTTGGGTTGGGGCATCGGCGCCTTTCGATTGTGGATTTATCGCCCGCAGGTCATCAGCCCATGCTTTCGGATTGTGGGCGCTTTGTGGTGGTGTTTAACGGAGAGATCTACAACCACAATGCGCTTCGCCGGGAACTGAAATCTTCCGGCAAGGCATCCACAGGCTGGAAAGGACACTCAGACACCGAAACGTTGCTTTGTGCGTTCACTGTATGGGGTGTTGAGAAAACCCTTGAAATGGCAACCGGTATGTTTGCCATTGCCTTGTGGGATCGCGAAGAGCAAGCGCTTACCTTGGCTCGGGATCGATTCGGGGAAAAGCCTCTCTATTATGGCTTGGTGGCGGGTGACCTGGTATTTGGTTCTGAGCTTAAAGCGCTTCAGCGGGCACCAGGATGGAGGGGAGAGGTCGAGCCCAGTGTGTTAGAGAACTACCTCCGCTATGGTTGCGTTAGCGGGCAGGAGAGCATCTTCAAGGATGTGTTCAAGCTTCCGGCAGGCTGTTTACTGAAAGTTTCGGTTTCGGATGCCCGTAACGGGGTGCTGCCTGGGGTAGTGCAGTGGTGGCCTCCCGTTGAGGCGGCGCGCACTGCGCTGGAGGGCCGCAACAATAATCCTGAATTGGCACTGGCCAACGTCGAGCAGGCGCTGGTTGCCTCGGTTCGCCAGCAGATGGCGGCGGATGTGCCACTTGGTGCCTTTCTTTCCGGTGGTGTAGACAGCTCGCTCATTGTGGCGCTGATGCAAAGCCAGAGCAGCCAAAAGATCCGAACCTTTTCAGTTGGATTTGATGACCCTCGGTATGATGAGTCTGAGCATGCGGCTGCGGTTGCGGCCCATCTTGGAACGGAGCATACAACTCTCCGGGCTACTTCGGAGATGGCATTGGACCTCGTTCCAAAGTTGCCTGAGTTATACGATGAACCGTTTGCTGATTCATCCCAGTTACCCACCTGCCTGATATCCTCGCTTACCCGGCAGCATGTGACGGTTGCCTTGAGTGGCGATGCCGGCGATGAGCTGTTTGGTGGCTATAACCGTTATGTCTGGGTTCCCAGAGTTTGGGGCAAACTGAGCCGAATGCCTCTGCCAATGCGGCAAGCGCTGGGGCGCATGCTTAAACTTGTGCCTTCGGCTGGATACGATCGTTTGATGTACCTAGGTAGCAAGGTTTTACCCTCCAGGTATCAGATTCGTACCTTTGGCGAAAAGCTCTATAAGTTGGCAGATGTGCTAGCTTGCAGCTCGGACCGGGCTCTTTATGGTGGCCTGGCCTCGATGAATCGCCACCCTGAACAGTTACTACGGCCTGACTATCGATCTGGAAATCCCGTCGAGGATTTGTATCCTGCCCTCGCAGGATTTGATCAGGTGGAATGGATGATGTTGATGGATACGCTCAACTTCATGGTGGACGACGTGCTGTTGAAAGTGGATCGTGCCAGCATGGCCAGCAGCCTTGAGGTCAGAGCGCCATTCCTTGATCCGGCCGTTTTTGCAGCGGCCTGGCAGTTGCCACTGGATATGCGGGTACGTAATGGTGAGGGCAAGTGGGCTTTGCGCCAGATACTCTATCGCCATGTGCCGCGGGAGCTGATTGAGCGGCCCAAGATGGGGTTTGCGATTCCGCTGGATGACTGGTTGCGCGGGCCCTTGAGGGAATGGGCGGAGGATTTACTGGCCGAAAGTAATATAAATCAGGTGCCGCAACTCGACGCTGGCGCTGTTAAAAAAATGTGGTCCGCTCATGTGGCTAACGAAGGTCACTTTGCACAGCAGTTATGGATTGTTCTCCAGCTTTTAGCGTGGTTCCGGCACTGGGGGCTTGGCAATTGACAGACCTGAATTGGGTAATGTCATCTGGGTTTGCGGGAATGCGTTTTTACGACCTCCCCAACTTTTTTATCTGTGTGCTCTTCGTTTTGTTTGGCTGTAAAGCCTTTCGTATTAAACCTGCTGTGCAGCTGGTTTTGCTATTGCATTGTCTGGTGCCCTTTTTCTTGAACGAGTTTTTGTTTCCTACGGGTTATCTGGGGGATCAGTTCCGGTACTGGCGGCAGTTCAATGCAATTCGTGCAGGCGAATTGCCGCTGCTGGAGTCTCTATTATATGGAGGTAACGTAGAGCAGGCAGCGGCGCTGTTTGCGTTAATGCCTATGCCTCTGGCGGTATCGCCTATCAGTCTGGGTTTTTTTAACACACTGTTTTGGACGGCTCTGTTTTTCTGGCTGTATAACAAGCGGGTGTTCATGCCCGTTTCTATGTGGTTTTTCCTTCTTTACCCTAGTATGGCGCTGTATACGGGCCTTTCGCTGCGAGACACCTTCATTTTCGTGTTTATGGTGATGGCGGTGCAGTTCGCTCGGGAGGGGCGGTGGTTGCCGATGTTGGCGGTGTTCGTGCCCTTGTACGCGATCAAGTTCCAGAACTTTTTTATTCTGGCGCCCATCCTGGTGGTTTATCTGCTGTTTGGTATTCGCCACACCGGTGTGTCGGTTGGGCGGGGCATTTTGACCATGGTGGTGGGGTTGGTTGCCCTTGTGGCGGTTTCGCCCGTGGCGCTGCCACTAATAAATCTGTTCCGGTCTGCAATGTATAGGGAAGATGGCGGCGATCGAGATCAGCTAAAGCTGATTGAGGGCCCCGGGGAGTTTGTGGCTGAGGGGCTGACCAGTGGGGTGTATTTCCTGCTGAAGCCATTCCCCTGGGAGGCGGCCGGCTTGCTGCAGCTTATTCAGGCGGCAGAGAACCTGGTGGTGTTCGGCCTATTGGTGTTGATTGTTCGCGCCGCCTGGCGCCGGGTACCAAAGAAACTGATTTTCTGGCTGTTGTTTATGGCCTTTGCCTTGTCCATTTATGGCCTGGTGGTGTTCAACTACGGCACGGCAGCCCGTTATCGTTATCCGTTCATTGTTATTTTCGTGCTGTTTGTGTGTGCAGACTGCCACGTTCGCTCTGTGTTCAAACCTTTCGCTCCGGCCCATTGGCGGGTTGGCCGCAGGCGTGTGCCTTCGGGTGGTGATTCCTCCTTATCTTGAGTTCTTGATTTGTCCTCTACCGTTGTTCTTACCTCTAATACGTCCTGGTATTTGTACAATTTCCGTCGCAGCACCATTACTGCCCTGGTTCAGCAAGGGTGGCGAGTGCTGTGTATCTCGCCGCTGGATGATTACAGCGCGCGCCTGGTGAACGAGTTGGGGGCGCAGCATATTGCGTTGCCGCTGGAAGGTAAAAGCATTGGGCCATTGCGGGAGTTGCGCAGCCTGGTGTTTATTCACCGCTCTTTGCGCCGGCTGGCACCGGCTTATGTATTCAACTTTACCGTGAAGATGAACATATACGGGGGGCTGGTGTGCGCCCTGCGGGGTATTCCGTTCGCGAACAATATCTCGGGCCTGGGTACGGCGTTTATCCATGACTCCTGGTTATTCCGCCGGGTACGGCAGGTGTATGGCCTGGTGAACCGTCGGGCCCAGCGGTTGTTTTTCCAGAATGAGGAAGATCTGGCCGTGTTCCGCAACGCGGGCTTGTTGGGGGATACGCCCGTAACCTTGCTGCCGGGCTCGGGCGTGGACCTTCAGCGCTTCGCATTTTCACCCTTGCCTGAGGCCCCTCCGGTCACGTTTTTAATGATTGCCCGCTTGCTGGGGGATAAAGGCGTGCGGGAATACGCCGAAGCCGCTGGGTTGCTTAAAGCCCGCGGCATGCCCGCCCGCTGTTGGTTGCTGGGCCAGTTGGGGGCGAGTAACCGAACGGCCATTACCCGGGAAGAAGTTGAACAGTGGCAGAAGGCCGGTGTGCTGGACTATCTGGGTGAAACGGATGATGTGCGGCCCTTTATAGCGCAGGCCCATGTGTTAGTGTTGCCCTCTTATCGCGAAGGCATGCCCCGCACCGTTCTGGAAGCCGCCGCCATGGGCCGCCCGGCCATCGTGACAGATGTGCCAGGTTGCCGCCATGCCATAGAGCCGGAAGTGACCGGTTGGTTGTGTGAGGTACGCAGTGCTCAGTCTCTGGCGCAGCAGATGATACGGGTGGTAGCTATGGATGTAGAGGAACGCCAGAAAGCCGGCAATGCAGCCCGGCAGAGGATGGAAGCGCAGTTTAGTGAGGATGTGGTGGTTAAGGCTTACCTGGATTGCTTGCCCCGTCAGTCCTGACCGCTACAAAGAGGGCTTGCCCCTTGGGATGGTAATCCCCCCGGAAATCGCTGTTATTGGACTCGGGTACCCGGGCCCGCCTCTCTCCGTTGCTTTTTTGGGGGGTGCGCTGAGCCGGAGCAGGGCAAATAGGTTCGGTGGTGTTGGCGGCGCCTCATAACGAAAGTGTGGCGATTTCAGCGGCTGTGATTGACGCTGGCACTATGCCGCCCGTAAAACCTCGTTAAATGATTTAAAGTTGGATTTGTATACCGGCAAATTTTATATAGACTCTTTATCGTATAGTCACAGGTGTTTTTTTCTTTACTATCACTGTGTTTTCATCATCCCCAATTCGGATTTTTAATGGGTATTCACATGGAAGCGGCAAGCTCCACGGGCCTGATGGCAGGTCTTTTCGCTCTGATCTCCCTCTGGTTTCTCCGCCCTGTGGCCTATTGGGTGCAGTTGCTGGATGCCCCTGATCACCGCAAGCACCATAAGGGCGTTGTGCCGCTGATTGGCGGATTGAGTGCGTTTATTGGTTTGTGCGTGGCCTGGTTGATTGGCATGCCGCTGGTCAGCGAGCATGGGCTGTTTTTGCTGTGCGCAACGGTGCTTGTGGTGGTGGGTGCGGTAGACGATGCTCGTGACTTGCCCGCCAAGTTCCGTCTGGCGGTGCAGGTTGGGCTGGGAGCCCTCCTGGTGTATGGCTCCGGGGTGTCGCTTACGGCATTTGGTGACTTGTTTAATCTGGGCGTTATTGACCTGGGTTTTTTGGGGCCTCTGGTAACCATTGCTGCAGTGATTGGGGCCACCAATGCATTCAATATGGTGGACGGCATTGATGGCTTGGCGGGCAGTCTGTCTCTGGTGACGCTGCTTTCTTTGATTGTGTTGTTCGCTTTTGCGCCAGAGGCAGGTCCAGCACTGGCTCTGGCGGTTGGAATTGCGTGCGCGCTGCTTCCTTACTTGATGGCGAACCTGCGCATTCCACCGTTCCGCTACAGGGTTTTCATGGGCGACGCGGGCTCTATGTTCATCGGTTTTTCAGTGGTATGGTTGCTGGTGAACGCAACGCAGCCAGAGCAGGCAGGTATGCGCCCGGTTACAGCCTTGTGGATCATCGCCATTCCGCTGATCGATATGGTGGCGATTATGGTGCGCCGTGCTCGCAAAGGGCAGTCTTTGATGAAGCCAGACAGAGAGCACCTGCACCACATTTTCATGCGCGCCGGTTTTTCTGACCGCGAAGCCTTACTGATGATTACGTTGATAGCTCTGGTTTGCGCAGGGATTGGCTTGGCGGGGGAGTTTTTCAATGTGCCCGAGTGGGTAATGTTTACGACATTTTTGGGTGTGTTTGCGCTTTATGATTGGTCTTTGAGCCATGTTTGGCGGTTGTTGGTTTTGTTCAGGAAGAAGGTTACTCATCAGCACTAGGTTTTTTGGTTGCTCCAGTCCGGATCGATCAACTCTACTCTTCAAATCCCTGACACAGTCTTTACTCCCGGTAACTGAATTCCCCTCCCAATTGGCGCAAAATTTTTCCGGTTTATCAACAGCATTCTGTATGAAAGGGTTGGTCTTGCCAGTCTCCCGACTGTGGTGGTCTGAATGCCGATTGCCGGATTACTCCGATTCACCTGGTTTTTATGTGAGTCATCACGCATGCGAAATCAGGTTGCCAGATTCACTATGCCGCTGCAGGTAATGAGTTTGTTGAACAACCCCAATCTATTGAATGTTGGAATTCGAGCGTTAACTTTGGCCATTCGGTTCGTGCTGATTTTCATTCTGGCCGTTTATCTTCCCCCCTCAGAAGTGGGGCTGTATGGGCTGATTGTGGTTACGGTCAGCTATGCGTTGTATTTCGTGGGGTTTGACTTTTATACCTTTAGCACCAGAGATCTGCTCGGTCGGCCAAAAGCTGAGTGGGGTCGTTTATTGGTGTCGCAGGGGGTGTTTTTCGGGGCCCTCTATGCGCTGGTTTTGCCTGTCTCCCTGTTGCTGTTTGTGTTTGGCCTGCTTCCCTGGTGGGTTGCTGGTTGGGTTCTATTGCTGATTGTCTCAGAACACCTGGCCCAGGAAATATCACGCCTTGCCATTGCGATGGGGCGCCCGCTTTTTGCTTCTGTGATGGTGTTTTTCAGGCAGGGCATATGGTCTCTGGCCTTTGTTCTCTGCATGATTTTTTTCGAGTCTTACCGGTCGCTTGAGTTGTTGTTGCTGTTTTGGGCCACTGGTTCGGCGCTCAGTGTTTTGATGGGCGGATTTCTTCTGCGATCAATAGAATGGCGTAAAAGTAACCTCTCGATAGATCTTGCCTGGGTGAAGCGCGGTGTGCTGGTTGCTTTTCCCTTGCTGATGGCAACCCTTGCTCTGCGCGGGATTATGACAATAGACCGCTACGCGTTTGAGGCGCTGAATGGCCCCGACTTGTTGGGGGTGTACAGTCTTTTTATGGGCATGGCCGGCACGGTTCTGACGTTTATGGACGCCGGGGTGTTCGCCTTTCTCTACCCCAGAATGATTGCTGCGCACAATAGCGGCGATCAAGCCGGTTTTTTGGTTGCAAGAGCGACCCTCAGGAAGCATACGCTGATCTGGTCTTTGGTATTGGTGGCGGGCGGTGCGCTGGTGGGGCCCTTTCTGTTTATGCTTTTACCTAACCCGATCTACTTTGATCATTGGCCTTTGTTTGTCGGGATACTGATTGCAATGGGGATTTTCGTAGTGGGGATGGTTCCACATTACAACCTTTATGCGGTGTCTCGCGATAAGCCAATCATTGTGGCTCATTTTACCGGCCTTTTGGTGTTTTTGATGCTGGTGTTTCTATTCGGTGCGTTCAGTCCCGTGTGGGCTGTGATACTGGCTTTCGGAGGCGCGTCGTTGGCAATCGGAATAATTAAACAGGTTTCATGCGCGCGGGTGTTCCGGGCCATTGGAATCACTCATACTCTACGTTGAACTACTGAGGATATTGAGGGCTTATGTTGCAAGGTAAAACCATCCTGGTCACTGGTGGCACTGGGTCTTTTGGCCACAAATTCATTCCAATGACCCTGGAAAAGTACAACCCCAAGAAAATCATTGTCTTTTCCCGGGATGAAATGAAACAGTGGGAGATGGCCAAGCTGTTTCAGGGCGATGACCGCCTGCGCTTCTTCATTGGCGATGTGCGCGACAGAGACCGCCTATACCGGGCGTTGGATGGTGTGGATTACGTGGTGCACGCTGCGGCCACCAAAATTGTACCCACGGCCGAGTACAACCCGTTCGAATGCGTAAAAACCAACATCCACGGTGCCATGAACCTGATCGATGCCGCCATCGATAAAGGCATTAAAGGCGTGGTTGCCCTTTCTACCGATAAAGCCAGCAGCCCCATCAACCTTTACGGTGCCACCAAGCTGGCGTCCGACAAGCTGTTTGTGGCTGGCAACTCCTACGCCGGTGGCCACCAAACCAAGTTCTCAGTCGTTCGGTACGGCAACGTGATGGGCTCCCGGGGCTCGGTTATCCCGTTCTTTATGTCTATCAAAGAGAATGGCGTGCTGCCGATCACAGACCCGCGCATGACTCGGTTCATGATCAGCCTGGAGCAAGGTGTGGAGCTGGTATGGCATGCTTTTGAGGACATGGTGGGTGGCGAGATCTATGTGAAGAAGATTCCTTCGATGAAGGTGACCGATCTGGCTCGCGTTGTGGCACCAGAAGCCAAGCAGGAAGTGGTGGGGATCCGCCCGGGTGAAAAACTGCATGAGCAGATGATTGGCGCCGAGGATTCATACTTCACCTACGAGTACCCCGAGCACTTCAAGATTCTGCCCAACATCAATGACTGGGGAACCTGTAAAGATCGCATCAAAGATGGCAAGCCGGTGCCCGAGGGCTTTGTGTACGCCAGCGATAACAACACCGAATGGATGAAGGACGAAGAACTGCAAGCCTGGATCGACCGCCACAACAGCGAAATTGGCAAGATCTGACCATGATTCCCTACGGTAAGCAGGACATTAACCAGGCAGATATCGATGCGGTACTGGATGTGCTGAAGTCAGACTTCCTGACTCAGGGCCCGATGGTGCCTAAATTTGAACAGGCCGTGGCAAACCATGTGGGAGCTAACCATGCCTTGGCAGGGAACAGCGCCACCTCTGCTTTGCACATTGCCTGCCTGGCATTGGGCCTGGGGGAGGGCGACTGGTTATGGACCACGCCTGTTACCTTTGTGGCCTCCGCAAACTGCGGGTTGTATTGCGGTGCCAGGGTAGATTTTGTGGATATCGACCCACAAACTTACAACCTGTGCCCGGTTGCGTTGAAGAAAAAGCTTGAGCTGGCAAAGCAGAATGACCGTTTGCCAAAAGTGGTGGTAGCGGTTCACTTGTGTGGCCAGCCGTGCAATATGGAAGCGATTGGCGCCCTTGCAAAGGAGTATGGCTTCAGATTGATTGAAGACGCATCCCATGCGATTGGCGGCAAATATCAGGACGAGTTCATCGGCAACTGCCGTTACAGCGATATCACTGTGTTCAGCTTCCACCCGGTCAAGATTGTGACGACGGCCGAGGGCGGTATGGCGGTAACCAACGATGCTAAGTTAGCGGAAAAGATGAACCTGTTGCGCAGCCACGGCATTACCCGAGACCCAGCCTTGATGACCCATGAACCTGACGGGCCCTGGTATTATCAGCAAGTGGATCTGGGCTTCAATTACCGGATGACCGAATTGCAGGCGGCGCTGGGTGTAAGCCAGATGCAACGGCTGGATGCCTTTGTGGCCCGCAGGCACGAGTTGGCAGAACGGTATAACCAGCTGCTGGCGGATTTTCCTATCGTGCTGCCCTGGCAGCACCCGGACAGCTATTCCGGCCTGCACCTTTACGTTATTCGCCTGAAGCTGGACAGTATTTCCAGAACTCATAGAGAGGTGTTTGAATCTTTACGGGCACAGGGCATAGGCGTAAACCTGCATTACATTCCGGTGCACACGCAGCCTTTCTATACAGCGATGGGGTTTCAGGCTGACGACTTCCCCCAATCCATGGCCTACTACCGGGAGGCTATCAGCCTGCCGATGTTCCAGGGCCTGACCGATGACCAGCAGAGTGAAGTGGTTGCGGCGCTCCGCAAGGCACTGGCAGAGGTGTGAGGATGAGCACGGTTGCCATTATCCCCGCCCGTGGGGGCAGTAAGCGCATTCCACGTAAAAACATCAAAGAGTTCTGCGGTAAGCCGATGATTGCTTGGCCCATTGAGGCCGCGCTGGAAAGCGAGTGTTTTGACCGGGTTATCGTTTCTACGGATGACGAAGAAATTGCTGCGGTTGCACGGCAATGGGGGGCTGAAACCCCCTTCATGCGCCCGGCCCAACTCTCGGACGACTACACCGGAACCATACCCGTTATCCGGCATGCGGTTGAATGGTTGGACGATAATGGTACTCCGGTATCAGCGGCATGTTGCCTGTACGCTACGGCTCCTTTCGTCTCTCCTGAAGATTTGATACGTGGCCGCGACTTACTCTATGGCGAAGGGTGTAATTATGCTTTTTCGGTAACAAGTTACGCGTTCCCGATTCAGCGGGCGCTGCGGATAACCGCGGCTGGACGTGTGGCTATGTTCAACCCGGAACACTTCCAGACCCGGTCTCAGGATCTGGAGGAGGCTTGGCATGATGCCGGTCAGTTTTATTGGGGTACTGCGCAGGCCTGGCAAGGTGAACTGGGGATATTCTCGGAACACGCAGTTCCGGTAAGGCTACCGAGGCATCGGGTACAGGATATAGATACCCTTGAGGATTGGGCGCGTGCAGAGTGGCTGTTTAGGGCGATGCAGGCGCAGGGAGCAGAATAATGCGTGTTGCTTTCCGGGCTGATGCCTCAATTCAGATAGGCACTGGCCATGTGATGAGATGCCTCACGCTGGCCGATGCACTGAGGCTTAGGGGCCACACCTGTACTTTTGTTTGCCGGGACCACCCCGGCAACCTCGTAGAATTGATCGCGCAAAAGGGATTTGAGGTGCGATCGCTGAGCCTGCCAGTGCCTGTTGTGCCGGACCTGAAAGATGATGCTCCGCTGGCACATGCTGACTGGTTGGGCGTTTCCTGGCAGCAAGATGCCGAGCAGACTATGGGGGTTCTGGCTGGCGAACACTTTGAGTGGTTGGTGGTTGATCACTACGCATTGGATGTTCGCTGGGAACGATGGGTTGCATCTATTGCCAACCAGGTGATGGCTATTGATGACCTGGCAGACAGGCCGCATGGCTGTCATCTACTTCTCGACCAGAATCTTGGCCGGCAATCCGGGGACTACGCTCATTGGGTGCCGGAGGGATGTCTCAGCCTGATCGGTCCTCGCTATGCGTTATTGAGGCCTGAATTCGCTGAACTCCGGGCACAAAGTCTGGAACGCCGGCAGGGATTCTCGCTGAAGCGTATTCTGGTCACCTTAGGTGGTGTTGACCGCGATAATATTACTGGTCAAGTGTTGGAAGCGTTAGCTCAAAGCCGGCTGCCGAATGAAGCGGTGCTGGACGTTGTCATGGGGGCGTCTGCTCCCGCCTTGGATGCTGTTCGCAAACAGGTGGAAACGTTGCCATTCAGGGTTTCTGTGAGCGTGAATGTGACGGATATGGCTGAGCGAATGTGTCTGGCAGATCTTTGCATCGGCGCGGCGGGAAGCACCTCTTGGGAACGTTGTTGCCTGGGGTTGCCTACGATATTGGTGGTTCTGGCAGGCAATCAGGAGAGTGGTGCCCGCGCCCTTGATGAAGCGGGAGCTGCGCGAGTTATTGGTTGTGCGGATGGGCTTGGAGAATCACTGCCGGACCTGGTGGATAAGCTGTCTCTTTCCGGTGAACTCGTCGATATGGCTGATAAGGCTGCCGCCGTGACGGACGGCACAGGTACAAGCCTGGTTGTTGACGCAATGTTAAGGTTATCCGGAGGTGTTCAGTATGTTAAGGTTATCCGGAGGTGTTCAGTGACCACAGCCAAACTCCGGCAGATGGAAGCGAATGACCTGGAGATGGTTCTTGGGTGGCGCAACCATCCTGAAGTACGCCGCTATATGTATACGAGGCACGAGATAAGTTTTGACGAGCATATGGCTTGGTTTGATAGAGCGGCCAATAACCCTGCCTTGAACCTGATGATTTATGAGGTTAATGGGCGGGGATTGGGTTTCGTTAATATTGCGCGGGGGCGTTGCGATTCGGTTGCTGACTGGGGGTTCTATCTCGCCCCTGATGCCGCAAAAGGTACGGGCCGGTCTCTGGGCAGGGCTGCTTTAAACTTTGCCTTTGAGGAATTGCATTTGCACAAAGTATGCGGTCAGGCGTTAGGTTTTAACGACAGGTCGATCGCTTTCCATCGCCGGCTGGGTTTTGCGCAGGAAGGTATTCTTAGAGAACAACATTTTGATGGTGCCCATTATCATGACGTGGTGTGTTTTGGGCTATTGAGTCATGAGTGGCGGCAAAAAGTTAAGGAGTGCGCAGAATGAATGACCCTGTAATTTCGATCGCAGGAAGAGAGATTTCCCGTAATCATCCCCCTTATATCATCGCGGAACTTTCAGCTAACCATAATGGCCGATTGGAAACGGCCATGAAGATTATTGAGGAGGCGGCACGGGCTGGTGCAGACGCGGTCAAGCTCCAGACGTATCGTCCCGACACGATCACACTGGATTCGGATGCTGATGATTTTCGCATTAAGGGTGGGCTGTGGGATGGGCGCACCCTTTACGAATTATACGAGGAAGCCCACATGCCTTGGGAGTGGCATAAACCGCTTTTTGATCACGCCAAAAAGCTGGGTATTCCAATTTTCAGTTCGCCATTTGATACGACGGCGGTGGACCTGCTTGAGGATCTTAATGCGCCTGCATACAAAATCGCCTCTTTCGAAGCGGTAGATTTGCCGTTGATTCGATATGTCGCCAACACAGGCAAGCCAATGATTATCTCCACCGGTATGGCTGATGCTGAAGAAATTGAAGAGGCAATCGCCGCAGCACGTGAAGGTGGCTGTAAAGAGCTGGCGATCTTGCATTGTGTGAGCGGTTATCCCGCGCCTGCGGAAGATTACAACTTGCGGACCATTCCAGACATGATCGAAAGATTTGGCTTGGTTACTGGGTTGTCGGACCACACGCTGGATAATACTACAGCTATCGCGAGCGTGGTGCTTGGGGCTTCTTTGATTGAGAAGCATTTTACTCTTGACCGAAATGGCGGCGGGCCGGATGACAGTTTCTCGCTTGAGCCTGAAGATCTCTCTGACTTGTGTCGGGATAGCAAGACGGCATGGAAAGCGCTGGGGCAGGTGGATTATGGACGGAAATCCAGCGAACAGGGTAACGCTCAGTTTCGGCGGTCTTTGTATTTTGTGAAGGATTTGAAAGCAGGAGACGTGATCGATGAGGCCAGCGTTCGCAGCGTGAGGCCGGGTTACGGTGTTGCTCCAAAACATCTTGGACAAATTGTTGGAAAACGACTGAGAGTGGATGTGGCTTGCAACTCTCCGGTGTCGTTCGATTTCCTTTCAAATGATTGAGCGTTCCCTCGGATAGTATGAAGCTGAGTTTGAGAACCCCCAGGATACTTGGGGGTTCTTACATTATCGTTACTGAAAAGTGGGTATGTTTCGCGTAGACTTCGCCGGCTCTATTATTGCTGACAAAAAGCGCGAAATTGCACGAAATAACAGGTTGTTCTCTAAATGAAAAAGAAGGCTTTGATTACCGGTGTTACCGGCCAGGATGGTTCCTACCTCGCAGAGTTTTTGCTGGAAAAGGGCTACGAGGTTCACGGTATCAAGCGCAGGGCCTCGTTGTTTAATACCCAGCGTGTAGACCATATCTATCAAGATCCCCATACTGATAATCAACGATTTGTGTTGCATTACGGTGACCTGACGGATTCTTCCAACCTCACGAGGATTTTGCAGGAAGTCCAGCCAGACGAGGTGTATAACCTGGGGGCGCAGTCCCACGTGGCGGTAAGTTTTGAGTCGCCGGAATACACCGCAGATGTGGATGCCATGGGTACCTTGCGCCTGTTAGAGGCAATTCGTTTGCTGGGGTTGGAGAAGAAAACTCGCTTTTATCAGGCTTCCACCTCTGAGCTTTACGGCCTGGTGCAGGAAATTCCCCAAAAAGAAACCACACCGTTCTATCCCCGCTCCCCCTATGCCGTTGCCAAACTCTACGCCTACTGGATTACCGTGAATTATCGGGAAGCCTACGGTATGTACGCCTGTAATGGCGTGCTGTTTAACCATGAATCACCGCGGCGCGGTGAAACCTTTGTTACCCGGAAGATCACCCGCGGCCTGGCCAATATTGCCCAGGGGCTGGAGAGCTGCTTGTACATGGGTAATCTGGATGCGCTTCGGGATTGGGGGCATGCAAAGGATTACGTGCGCATGCAGTGGATGATGCTGCAGCAGGATCAGCCGGAAGATTTTGTTATCGCGACCGGCGTTCAGTATTCGGTTCGGGAGTTTATCCAGTGGTCTGCGGCTGAGTTGGGTATTGAGCTTCGTTTTGACGGTGAAGGCGTAGAGGAAACAGCAACGGTTGTGTCTGTCTCCGGTGATTCTGCGCCGGCGGTTAAGCCTGGGGACGTAGTGGTTCGGGTAGACCCCCGTTATTTCCGCCCCGCTGAGGTGGAAACCTTGCTTGGGGATCCAACCAAGGCGAAGGAAACGCTTGGCTGGGTACCAGAGATCACGGTTCAGGAGATGTGTGCCGAGATGGTTCAGGAGGACCTGCAAGCGGCTAGGCGCCACGCACTGCTCAAGGCCCATGGCCATGACGTGCCGGTATCGGTGGAGAACTGAGATGTCTGAACTGCGCAATCAGAGGGTATTTGTAGCTGGGCATCGGGGTATGGTGGGTTCTGCCGTTGTGCGTCGCCTTGAGTCGTTGGGCTATACGGATATTCTTACCGCCAGCCGTGATCAACTGAACCTGCTTGATCAGGCGGCCGTGCAGGCTTGGTTTGCCGAGCATCAGCCAGAGCAGGTATACATTGCCGCTGCCAAGGTTGGGGGTATTCACGCAAACAACAGTTACCCGGCGGAATTCATCTATGAAAACCTGATGATTGAAGCCAATCTTATTAACGCAGCTCACCAGGCGGGAGTGCAGAAGGTGTTGTTTCTGGGCTCATCCTGCATCTACCCAAAGTTTGCGGAGCAACCGATGCGTGAGGACGCGCTGCTGACGGGCGTTCTTGAGCCCACCAACGAGCCCTACGCGATTGCTAAAATTGCCGGCATCAAGCTGTGCGAGAGTTACAACCGGCAATATGGCCGGGACTACCGCAGCGTAATGCCCACCAACTTGTATGGCCCGAATGATAACTTTCACCCGGAGAACAGCCATGTGATCCCGGCTTTGTTGCGGCGCTTTCATGAAGCAGTGAAAGCGGGCGATGAGGAAGTTGTTATCTGGGGCAGCGGCAAACCTATGCGTGAGTTCTTGCACGTGGATGACATGGCCGCGGCCAGTGTGCACGTGATGGAGCTGGACTACGAAACCTACACCAGCAACACCGAGCCAATGCTTTCACACATCAATGTGGGCACCGGTGTGGATTGCACCATCCGGGAACTGGCAGAGACGGTTGCCAGGGTAACAGGATTCTCGGGAAGGCTTGTGTTTGATAGCAGCAAGCCGGATGGTACGCCGAGGAAGTTGATGGATGTGAGCCGGTTGAAGGCGTTGGGGTGGCATGCAAGCATCGAGCTGGAAGAGGGATTGCGAAGCGCTTACAAGTGGTACCGTGAAAATGTCTAGAGCGGATCAGGGTTTTAAGTCGGGTGACATAGAGGCAATCAGTCTGGTTGCGATTTTTCAGGCGTTCTTTCTTTGGAAGTATTTGTTTCTGTCTAGCTTTCTGTTGCCATTGGTGGCAGGAGGTTTACTGGTAGGTTTGAGCGAGGAAAAATTCAGTTACCTAACACTGATAAAGCCTGCAATGGTGTCGCAGGCTAGACCGGTTGAGCCGCTTCAGGCATCGATAATGCGCCTGGAGCGAGATCATATTCCTGATGCGATTGCTGCGCTCGAGGGTTCGCGCGGAGAGAAACTGAAAGTGTCGGTGTACGGCGTTGGCTCGGATGATCTGATTGCGCTCTCAACTACTGTTCCCAGGTCGGGTGAAGTTCTTGTTCGTGAAGTTCATGAGACGGCTGTTTCCGGCTTGATCAGCGATCACTTGAAGGCACTGCAACGGGTTGAGGAAAGGTTAAATCTCCAAATTGAAGCGGTGGAGCAGGGCATAAAGGAGACTCCAGGTGGCTCCGGAGGTGATGCGGTGTTGGCCTCCCTCATCGAGCGGCGTTCGATGCTTCTTGAGCGGGTGCAATCGCTGGACGAAGCAACGGTACTGACGTTGGCGAGGCCTGGAATGGAGCCGGAGGGCCTACCTAAAATTATAAAATTTGCAGTGATTGTTCTGGCCTCCCTACTGGCTGCGATGATCTTGACGTTGTTTGTGGATTTTCTGGCGCGGGTCAGGCGCGAAATGGATGCGGTAGATTGCAATGAGTAAACTGAGACGCCATCTGAGTTACTGGCCTGTCTATTTTTGGAGTTTTATTGCCAGAAATAATCTGTTTTATAGTCGGCGTAGTCGTTTCTCTCGCCATAAAAAAGCGCTGATACTGGGAAATGGGCCCTCACTGCAAGATTTTGTTGCATCTGCCGACTGGGCATCTATCGGCAGCACTCATGATGTTTATTGTGTGAATAATTTCGCCTTTCAAGATGCCTTTATTTTATGTAAGCCATCACAGTATGTGATATTCGATCCGAATTATTTTAATTCACTTGATACCGATCTGAAGTCGGGGAATAGCTTATTCCTAAAGATGGTGGAGACGGTTGATTGGGAAATGAATCTGTATATCCCCATTAGATTTTATTCGATGGGTCAGGTTTTGATTGAGTTATTCCGGAATACTTCCATAAGAGTTGTCTTTTTTAGAGATGTTGGTTTGAAATCGTATTTTAGGTTTCCTTTTTTGGGCTTAATGAAGCGCCAGATATTAATGCCACGTGCGAATAATGTTTTGATTGCTGCCATTTATTTGTCAATTATGAATGGTCACAATCATGTGGTGATCGATGGCGCCGATCACTCCTGGCATCAGAATCTTCACGTTGCTGATGATAATTTGTTATACATAAAAGATAGTCATTTCTATGATAAGGATCCAAGCCTGTCACCATTATACAAAGACCGGCTTACTGGTCAGCATTTTTCCATGGAGGAAATCTTTGAGAGTTACCGCCTGGTACATAAAAGTTACCGAGTAATCGGCGAGTTGTCGGCGTCTCTGGGTGTGAAGGTTTTTAACCAGACTCCGGGCTCTTTCATAGACGCATTCCCGAGAATGGGTAGAAGTGACTCTGTTTAGCATGTCTGCGATGGATTGGCCTGAGGTGTCGAGCGCCTCATCATCTACTACGTTAGTTCGACAAATCTTAATGGTAGGGGTGCTTGTTTATACGCTACTGCTGTTCCTGGCACTGTTCTCGGGTTTTTTCTATATTCGGCTCGTTCTTGCTTCACTTTCCTTTTCGTTTTTGCTTTTTTTTGTTTGCTTCTCGAGCAATCTTAAATTTTTTCACGTTATTTATGTCCTGTTCATTTTTCTGATGGGGCTTGTCGCCCTCGATCGCTCGGGGGGGAGTTCGCTGATCGCCGGATTTTTTCTGACAGGTGGGCTGGCGATGGCTGTGGTTATAAGGGATTTTAACCTCGGCGGCGTCGCCTATAAATTTCCGTTGTTGATTTACTTGTTGTATTTGTATTTTTGTTGGCTTGTTCTCGGTTTTGGTCCCAGCGAATTTAACCATATTTTTTCCGGTTACAGTAGAAATATAGTAGGTGCAGTGGTTTTAGCTTTGCTAGGTGGCTATCTATGGATATGTTATGAGGAGGATGTTCGCCCTAGTATTCTGCTTGTGATTTTGTCTGCCCTGATTACGATCCCGCTTTATGGACGGTCAAATATTGTGGCATTGATGCTGGTGGTTGTTTTTGTCCTGTTTTTCTGTTGGAAGTACAAGTTCTCTTTATTTTACTTCTGTGCTTCCGTTATGGCTGTAATAGTGTTAGGGCCCGTTGTGGCTGATTACTTTTCGTCAGAAACCAATTTTTCATCGGGGATTGAAAGTCCACGGTATGAGATGCTTCTTGGTTATTTGAGTGAGCTGAATCTGTTCTCATTACTTTTGGGGGGCGACGAAAGGCTGGTGTTGGCAATTCAGGAATATGGTGGAAATCCTCACAATGCCTTCATTCGTTTTCATTCTAACTTTGGATTTATGTTGTTTGTAAGTCTGGTGGCTATCCTGGCTGTTTTTATACGCTTGCTTTCATCGGGTTCAGGGTTCCTCCTTGTGCTGCTATGTGTAATGCTTTTACGAGGTTTCTTTGATGTTATATTTTTTGGGAATCTGATTGACTATGCTCTTCTAGGGCCATTGGCCTATTTTTTTAGGCCAGAGTATAAGCCGCTGATTTTTGCCAAGACCTGAGGTTCGTTTTTGAAAGTTTCTGTCATTACTGTTTGTTTTAATAGCGCTGAAACCATTGAGGGGACTTTGGCTGCGGTTTCGTCGCAAACTTATCCTGATACCGAACACGTGATTATCGATGGAGGCTCATCTGACGGTACGGTTGACAGGGTGCGTACCCGAGTGCGGGAATCCGATGTGCTGGTATCAGAGCCCGATGAAGGGTTATACGATGCCATGAACAAAGGTGTAGCCCTGGCTAAGGGTGATATCGTCGGCATTCTCAACTCTGATGATTTCTATGAATCAGAAGATGTTATTTCGTCAGTTGTTCGCGTCTTTGCTGAAAACCCGGATGTTGATGTCGTATTTGGCGATGTTGTTTTTGTGGCCCCGGAGGATCTCTTAAGGGTTACTCGCTATTACGGTGCAGAACATTTTCGACCCTGGAAGCTTAGATTCGGCTGGATGCCACCACATCCCGCCACGTTTGTCAGGAAAAGCGCCTATGAGCGGGTGGGCAAATACCGCCTCGACATGCGTATTGCTGCCGACTATGACATGTTCGTTCGCTGGCTGCTGGTGGCTGGATTGAAGTGGAAGTATCTGGATAAGGTTCTGGTTCGAATGCGTGCGGGCGGAGTCAGCACGAGTGGATTCAGAAGTAGCATACGTCTGAATCGCGAGATTGTCCGCGCCTGCCGAGATAACGGCGTCTACACCAATCTCCTTTTCGTTTTGAGCAAAATTCCCTTCAAGTTATTGGAACTGATCAGGCGGCCCGGGCAATGAGTAAGCAACGGGTTTTGGTAACGGGTGCTTCGGGCTTTGTTGGCAGCGCTGTTGTAAAACGCCTGCTTGCACAGTCAGACAGTTATGAGGTGGTTGCAGTAGCGCGCACTGCGCGAGCAGACGAGGGTCCCGGGTTTCGTTCGGTTTCTGGTCTTGAGCTGCTTAATTGCGAAGGCTGGGCTGCCGCGCTTCATGGAGTTGACGTGGTGGTCCACTGTGCTGCTCGCGCTCATGTAATGAAAGACCAATTCTTGGATCCCTTGGCGGAGTATCGGCGTGTTAACGTGGATGGCGCACTTAATTTGGCCAGCGAGGCTAGCAAGGCGGGCGTTAAACGCTTTGTGTTTATAAGTACCGTTAAGGTGCACGGAGAAGATACCAATCGCAGGGCTCCCTTTTGCGAGGCTGATAAGCCGGTTCCTGAGGACGCGTACGCACGTTCAAAGCACGAGGCAGAGCTAAAGTTGAAAGCGTTCTGTGAACAAGCAGGCATGGAGTTGGTCGTGGTGCGGCCACCGTTGGTCTATGGCCCGGGCGTTAAGGGAAATTTTGCGAGTTTGTTGAAACTGTGTAACTTGCCGATACCGTTGCCATTTGGTTTTATGAAGAACAAACGTAGCATGGTTTATGTCGGCAATCTTGCAGATTTCCTGGTTCAATGTGTCAGCTTGCCAGCGGCCGCAAGAGAAGTTTTTTTGGTTAGTGACGATGAAACACTTTCGTTGACGGAGCTTTTGGCGGAGCTCAGGCGTGCTCAGGGGCGTTCCCCATGGCTGGTGATAGTGCCGGTGTTTCTTTTTCGATTTGCAGCGGTGCTGTTGGGTAAGAGCTCTTCGATTGAGCGTTTGACAGGTGAATTGAGGATAGATTCAACTAAGGCTCGTCACGTTCTGGGTTGGTCTGCACCATACTCGGTAAAAGAAGGATTGAAATTGACGGTGGATGATTATAACTGCCCAGGGGAATCTGGAGATCAACCGTGATCAGGATTCTTGATATTGTTTTTGCCACTGTTGGCTTGGTATTTGGCCTGCCTTTTCTTGTGGTTATCTTTATTGTCGGGTTGTTTGATACTGGCTCTCCATTGTTCCGTCAGGAGCGGGTAGGGCGGTACAAGAAGCCGTTTATCTTGGTAAAGTTTCGCACCATGGCGCCGGAGACTAAATCTGTTGCCAGCCATCTGGCAGATTCATCGTCCATTACGCCGGTTGGCCGGTTTCTCAGGCGGACAAAGCTTGATGAATTGCCTCAACTCTGGAATGTGCTGAAAGGTGAGATGAGTCTGGTTGGTCCAAGGCCCTGTTTGTTTAATCAGGTCGAGCTTATTGAGGAGCGGGAGAGCCGTGGAGTGCTGAAGGCCCGCCCTGGCATTACGGGACTGGCACAGGTGAACGGTATTGATATGTCGACTCCACAATTGCTGGCTGAAACCGATGCAGCGATGTTGCGCTCTTTGGATTTAAAGCACTATTTCCGCTATATCGTTCAAACGGTCACTGGCAAAGGGTCGGGTGATCGCGTGAAATCGGGGGAGTAGCTGGTGAAATCGAATGCTATCGAAACAGTACTGGGGTGGTCTCGACCTGCCAAGCGTTTGGTTTCGGTTGCTGTCGACTTCATCTTGCTGGCTGTCGCGATTTGGGGCGCTTTTGCGCTGCGGTTCGAGACATTCACGTGGATGCCCAATGAGAAACAGCTTCTTGTGTCGCTTGCCACGGTGCTGGTTACGATTGGTGCTTTTATTAAGCTCGGGTTGTATCGGGCCGTTATTCGATACCTCAGTGAGCACGCCTTCCTGGCGATCATTCTGGGTGTCGCCATTTCCAGTGTTGCTCTGATTGTTTTTGGATTTCTGTTCCAGGCGTTGGTCCCTCGCTCAGTGCCGGTTATATATGGTGCGTTTGCTTTCTTATTGGTAGCGGGTACGCGCTTTACGGTACGTGCGATTGTTCGCCGGCCCAGAGAGAAGGCCAAGAACACAGTTTTAATCGTGGGCGCCGGGCCCAAAGGGATGCAGTTGGCATCCGCCTTGGCTCAAGGCGTTGAATACCGCCCTGTGGGGTTTATCTCATTGGTTAGCAGCAATCACCGGTCTTTAATTAGTGGGTTGCCGGTCTATTCCGTAGAGCATTTGGAGAAAGCAGTACGAGAGTTGGATGCCTCACGGGCGCTGCTCGCATTAGAGGACGCGGTGCCTGTTAATCGAAAAGAATTGCTCGCCGCGCTTGAGAGGCTGTCTATCCCTGTCCAGACCGTTCCTTCGATGTCGGAGCTGGTAGCTGGGCAGGCACGGATCAACGACATACGCGATTTGGAGATTGAGGACCTGCTGGGGCGTGACCCAGTGCGCCCGGATGCGGCGATCGTTTCCGAGAGCCTTTACGGAAAGTCTGTAATGGTAACTGGGGCGGGTGGATCAATAGGCTCTGAGTTGTGTCGCCAGATTGTGCGCCACAAGCCACGAGTGCTGGTGTTGTTCGAGCAATCCGAGTTTTCTCTGTATGCCATCGAGAGGGAATTGCGCACGATCAGTGATGTTGAGAGCCTGGATGTTTCGGTGCATGCGGTTCTGGGCAGTGTGACGCATCTCAGGCGGTGTGAAGCTGTCATGAAGGCCTTTGGCGTTCAGGCTGTCTATCATGCGGCGGCGTATAAACATGTGCCTCTGGTTGAACACAATATTATTGAAGGTATCCAGAATAATGTATTCGGTACCTGGCATACGGCAGAGGCTGCCATCTCTGCCGGTGTTGAGCGTTTCGTTCTGATCTCCACCGATAAGGCTGTGCGGCCTACTAACGTGATGGGTGCCAGCAAACGAATGGCGGAGTTGGTGCTGCAAGGCTTGTCTCAACGCCAGAGCAAAACTGTGTTTTCGATGGTGCGTTTTGGTAATGTGCTTGGATCATCAGGATCGGTCGTTCCTCTGTTTAGAGACCAGATTCGGGACGGCGGGCCAGTAACGGTGACGCATCCGGATATCATTCGCTATTTCATGACCATCCCGGAAGCGAGCCAGTTGGTGTTGCAGGCCGGAAGCATGGGGCGCGGTGGTGAGGTATTTGTGTTGGATATGGGGGAGCCGGTCAAGATTGCCGATCTCGCAAGAAAGATGATTCATCTGATGGGGTTGGAAGAAAAATCGGATGATAACCCCGCAGGGGATATAGAAATTGTTTTCACGGGATTGCGCCCGGGTGAGAAACTCTATGAGGAGCTTCTTATTGGTGATAATCCACAAGGTACTTCACATCCCCGTATTATGATGGCCCGGGAGGTTTCTTTGCCTTGGGCCAATGTCGAAGACCTTTTGAACAAGTTTACTCGAGCGAGCCAGGCGTTTGACTGCCGGGCTGTAGTGGAACTGTTGAAAGAAGGCCGAACTGCATACCAACCGAATGGTGATGTTGCCGATCTTGTTTGGTGCAACAACACTGACCTGCCCATCTCGCCGGCACCGGATACCGGTGGAAAAGTGCTTCATTTAAAATGACTTGGATTCAACCTCCCAAGTAATTGATAGGACGACAAGGATGTTGCCATGATTCAAATCCTTCACCACGGCGCCGTGAATGGCGTAACTGGTTCGTGCCACGAGCTTCGATTGTTGCAGGCTACAAAGGGGGCTGCCCCCTCGGCGTCAGCCCCCACCCTTCTGCCAGCGTCAAACTTACATCCAGGCATCCTCATAGACTGCGGCCTGTTCCAGGGCCAAGAAGAATCCCGAGGCTCCTCCGCCGAAGATCTCGCCATCGATTTCCCCATCGACCACATCCGTGCACTGGTGGTCACCCACGTGCACATCGACCACGTGGGCCGCATTCCCTACCTGCTTGCCGCCGGCTTTGACGGCCCCATCATCTGCTCTGAACCTTCCGCTATCATGCTCCCGGAAATCCTGGAAGACGCCCTGAAGATTGGCTTTACCCGGGATCGCGCTTTGATTAATCGGGTTTTGGAGCTGATACGGGCGAGGGTGGTGCCGCTGCCGTATGGCCGCTGGCATTCGGTGTTTGAGGAGGAAGTCGGGAGTTTGAAGGTGCGCCTGCAGAGGGCCGGGCACATTCTGGGTTCGGCTTATGTGGAGTGTGATGTAGTGTCTGGCATTGCGGCGGAGCGTATTGTGTTCAGCGGTGATCTCGGCGCGCCCCATTCCCCGTTGCTGCCGGAGCCTGCGCCCCCGGAGCGTGCTGATCGCCTGGTGATTGAGAGTACTTACGGCGATAAGAACCACGAAGACCGGGAAACGCGGCGTTATCGGCTGAAGGCGGTTCTGGAGCATGCGTTGGAAGACGGCGGTACGGTGTTGATACCGGCGTTCAGTATTGGCCGTACTCAGGAGCTTTTGTATGAGATCGAAGGGCTGATTGCGGAGTTTGGAGATAAAGAAATTCCGCAGGCTACAAAGGGGTCTGACCCCTTGGGGTCGGACCCCACCCTTCTGCCAGCGCCGAACGCCAAAGCTGGTGCCATTGGGGTCAGTCCCCAAGGGGACAGACCCCGTAGCGGGCCCCGTAGCGAGTCTCTGACCTGGAGCAATCTGGAAATCGTCGTCGATTCCCCCCTGGCCGCCGAGTTCACCAAAATCTACCGAGACCTCAAACCCTTCTGGGATGAAGAAGCCCGTGCCCTGGTGGCGGCGGGCCGACACCCGCTTTCTTTCGAACAGCTTACCGTCATCAATTCCCACGAAGACCACCTCAATGCTGTGGAATACCTGGCCAAATCTCATCGCCCCTGCGTGGTGATCGCAGGTTCCGGTATGTGCGCCGGCGGCAGGGTGGTAAATTATCTGAAAGCGATGCTGGGCGATGCCCGCAACGATGTGTTGTTTGTGGGTTACCAGGCTGCAGGCACTCCGGGCCGCAATATTCTGACCTACGGCCCCCGCGGCGGTTGGGTAGAGCTGGATGGCCAACGCTACGACATCCGCGCCCAGGTGCACACCGTAGGCGGCTATTCCGCCCACGCCGGGCAGGAGGATTTGCTGCGCTTTGTGGAGGGCATTCCACAACCGCCCAGCGAGATTCGGATTGTGCATGGGGATGAGGCGGCGAAGCGGGCTTTACAGGGGAAGTTGCGTGATAGCCTGCCTGAGGTTGCGGTGTTGATTCCTGGGTAAATGTTGGTTCAAGGATGAAAACTCGATATGTATTCGAAACGATTCGCCAAGGAAGTGCAGATTACTCGGCATGCTGCTCAGCGCATGCAGTCACGTGCTATCAGTGAGAGGGAGTTGTCTTTATTGATAGAAGAAGGGCAAACTCGATTCAAAGATAGTAAGCGGTTCTGGATAGCTCATTTTTTTGAGGAACGCTGTGACAATCTGTTATGTGTACCAGTGGTTCATGAAAAAGATTTGCTGGTAGTAAAAACTGTAATGCACCATTTTTCCTGGGAGGGTTAATGATATGCGTACCGTTTATGATGAATCGGAAGATATTCTGACAATCCATCTCAGCGATAAGGCGATTGCGAAAGAGGTTTCCCAGGACTGGAACACTCATATCAGCTATGCGGAAGATGGATCGATTGTAGAGATTGTGGTTCTTGATGCCAAAGAGAGTGGTGCTTGGCCGCTCATAACCACCCGCGCGGCGTGAAATTGTAAATTTGGGGTCAGACCACAGAACATTTGACCGATCAAAATGTCTTGGGGTCTGACCCCAATTTAAAATAGATACCACTGTATCCAATTTGATATAATTAACTGGCTTTTGGATATGGAGGTATCTCTGTGAATCTGATTTCAGGGCGGGATGTACAGGTTGCCTTGGCGGCGTACGTGCAGGAGCGGCGGAAGGCCTTGAAGTGGTCGCGGGCGGTGCTTGCGGAGCGCAGTACTGTGCCGGCACCGACCATCAAGAAATTTGAAACCACGGGGCAGATTTCATTACGGCAGTTTTTACTGTTGTGGCAGTGCGTGGATGATCTTCATCGGTTTCAGGATTTGACGAGCGCGGAGCAAAAGCCTATGCCGCGTTCACTGGATGAGGTGCTTGCCCAGTGAGCTTTGCCCCGGTTCGCCAGTTAGCGGTTTGGCGCACGTTCAGCGATGGGCAGCGGGCCCTGGTTGGTGGCCTGGCGCAGAACCGGCAAGGCGTATTCTTTCAGTACGATGCAGATTACCTGGCCAGGTTCAGCCCGTTGTCGCCCTTTGCATTGAAGTGGGATGCGACGGTGCAGCTGGCTCCCCGCGATCCCCATGGCGGGCTGCCGGGGGTGTTCGCGGATTCTCTGCCTGATGGCTGGGGGTTACTGTTGATGGACCGGGTGTTTCGTCAGCAGGGTATTCTGCCAGCTCAGGTAACGCCGATGGACAGGCTGGCTTTTGTGGGCGCTACGGGCACCGGTGCACTGAGTTATACGCCGGTGGCGGAATTTGCGCCGGTAGCGGATGACAAGCTGATTGAAACAGCAGAGCTTGGGCTTCAGGCGCAGGCCGTATTCGACGGGCAAACGACGGATGTGTTGGCCGAACTGGTTGCCGCCGGAAGCTCCGCAGGTGCGCGGCCCAAGGCGCAACTGTATTTTGCTGAAGGGGAGTACGGCGTGTGTCGCACCCGGCCCATCGCTGGTGATGAAGCCTGGCTGGTTAAGTTTACCTCTGCCAATCTGCCACTAGGCCATGAAGAAGGGTTGTGTGAGGCGGTTTATCTATCATTGGCAGAACGCGCGGGATTGCAGCCTCCCCGCTGGCAGTTGCTGCCGGCTCCCGAGGCATCGGGCGCCAGGGCCTGGTTAGCGGTTGAGCGATTTGACCGGGTGTGGCGCCCAGAGGATGTGCCCGGTTGCGTTCATCTGCACAGTGCCTGCGGTTTGCTGGATGCGGATTTCCGGGCGCCCAGTCTGGATTACGAGGATTTGATCAAGGCCAGTGGCCAGTTATGTCGTGGCGTTAACGCGGCGCAGCTGCAGTTCTTGCGCGCAGTGTTTAATTTGTTCGCGGTGAACCAGGACGATCACAGCAAGAACTGGGCGTTTCTGCAAAGTGATGATGGCGATTGGCAGCCTGCACCGTTCTATGACGTGACCTTCAGCCCCGGCCGGTTTGGCGAACACAGCACGGCTTATGCCGGGTTTGGCAAGAAACCACCGTTGAAGGCCATGCAAAAGCTGGCCGCTGAGGCAGGCTTTGCCAGCTGGGAACAGGCGAGGCAGGGAATAGAGCGGGTACTGGATGCCTTGGCCGGTTTCTCTGCCACGGCTAAGGCGCTGGGCGTGAGCGCCGAAACTACCCGGCTTATTCAGCAGCAGCTTGATCAAGCCTATCAGCAGAACATCAAATAATGGGGTCAGACCCCAGAACATTTGACCGATCAAAATGTCTTGGGGTCTGACCCCAAAATTGGAGGATTCATGAAGAAGATCGCAGTGGTAGGTCTTGGCTATGTGGGTTTGCCGTTGGCAGCGGCTTTTGGTGAGAAGCGCGAGGTGGTTGGTTTTGATATCAACAGCAAGCGCATTGCCGAGCTGAAAGATGGGGTGGATTTTACCCGTGAGGTGTCTGCGGATGAGTTGGCGGCCGCGAAGCACTTGTCGTTTACGGATTCGCTGGAGGGCATTGCCGATTGCCAGATCTATATTGTGACGGTGCCTACGCCCATTGATGAATACAAAAGCCCAGACCTGACGCCGCTGGTGAAGGCCAGTGAGAGTGTGGGCAAGGTGTTGAAGAAGGGCGACATCGTAGTTTACGAATCCACGGTGTTCCCGGGTGCCACCGAAGAGGTGTGCGTGCCGGTGCTGGAGGAGCTGTCTGGCCTGGTGTTCAACCAGGATTTCTTCGCCGGTTACAGCCCTGAGCGGATCAACCCGGGTGACAAAGAGCACCGGATAACAACGATCATGAAAGTGACGTCCGGCTCTACGCCGGAAATTGCCGAGGAAGTGGATGCCTTATACGCGGATATCATCACCGCCGGCACCCACAAGGCCAGTTCCATTAAGGTCGCGGAAGCCGCCAAGGTGATTGAAAACACCCAGCGGGATTTGAACATTGCCTTGATGAATGAGTTGTCGATGATCTTTGCTCGTTTGAAGATTGACACCAATGAAGTATTGGCCGCCGCCGGAACTAAATGGAACTTCCTGCCGTTTAAACCCGGCCTGGTGGGAGGGCATTGTATTGGGGTGGACCCGTATTATCTGACCCATAAAGCCCAGGCCATCGGCTATAACCCGGAGATTATTCTGGCCGGCCGTCGGGTAAATGACAATATGGGGCCTTATGCTGCTTCGGTCCTGGTGAAGGCAATGATTAAAAAAGGCCACACCATTGCGGGTTCCCGGGTGTTGATTATGGGCTTTACCTTTAAAGAAAATTGCCCGGATCTGCGCAATACCCGTGTGATTGATGTGGTGCGCGAACTTCAGGATTATGGCTGCCAGGTGGATGTTACCGATTGCTGGGCAGATAATGCCGAAGCAGAGCATGAATATGGTATTTCATTGGTACCAGAGCCGGCGAAAGGAAACTATGACGCTGTCTTGCTGGCCGTTCCGCACAGGGAATACGCGGCTTTGAATGCGGATGAATTACGTGGTTATACCAATGGCAACGGTGTGCTGTTTGATTTGAAAGGTATATTGCCGTTGGGGCATGCAGACTTGCGGCTGTAATCGGTGTTCGGATCGGATACCTGATATAGTTGTCTGACGGCTATTTGTTGAGGAGTGTAGCGATGTACGCTATCGAATTTGAAGCAGACATCAAGAATGGCATGGTTAAAATTCCATCAGAGTACACGCAACTGGAAGACAGTCACGCTCGGATTCTTGTAATGGTTAGTGACCAGGCATCGTTGGCTATTGAGAAGTCCTCGCTGGATTTCAGTAATGTTGATATTCAGGCATTCAAGGAAAAGGATGCCGTGGTCATGCAGAGGGAAATGAGGGATGAGTGGTAGATACCTGCTGGATACCAACGCCATTATTTATGCACTTGGTCGCAATTTAAAATTGCCCCCAGCGCACTATGCAGTTTCAGTAATAACTAAAATGGAGCTGTTGTCTTGGCCGGCACTGACGGCTAATGATGAGGTGAAGTTGCGTGAGGTCATAGAGCGGATCACAGTTGTGCAATTGCTTCCTGCGATTCAGGAAACGGCAATTAAGATTCGCAGGAACACATTGCTCAAACTCCCGGATGCAATAATTTCGTCAACCGCCATAAAAGGAGACTTTGTTCTGGTGACTGATGATGAGAAGCTTTCGAGCCGTCATGTCGGAACTGCAATTTCATTGAACGAGCTCATCGCAGTTGCGCCCGACCAAGTTTGAGTGTTGGTGAACTCGAAAAGATAAAAGCCTGGCATTGTTGCTGGGCTTTTTTATTAATGGGTTGTAAGCGTTTTATTTTGCCAATTTGTGAATTGTTTATTATGATTGGTCGCGACTTCTCGTCATATTCAATATTTTATTAAAACCCATCGAATAAGGTTTTATTTCCATGGCAAAGATTAACGATTACTACCAGAAGAAACAGCTGATGGAAAAGCTGGCCGCTGAGCTGGAACAGCTCGAGAAGGACCAGGCACTGAAAGGCGAACTGGAATTTGAAAACAAGGTTCGTGCTTTGATGAAGGAATATGACAAATCTCCCAAGGATGTTCTGCAGATTCTGGCGGCGATTGACCCCTCGATTGCAGGCGCCAAAGCGGATGCTTCAACCGGTACCCGCGCCAAGCGCCCGATGAAAACCTACAAGAACCCGCACACCGGTGAAGTGGTTAAAACCCGTGGCGGTAACCACAAAACTCTGAACGAGTGGCGTGAAAAGCACGGTAAGGAAGCTGTTCAAAGCTGGCAGCAGGATTGATTGAATCGGGCCGCGGAATCAGCGGCCCGATTTCGTTTACGCCGCCTATTCTTTTCGCCAAGTTGTGAATATACGCTACAATCTAGAAGATATTCGTCGGAATGTAGAGTATATCCACATGACCCTTCTCGAACTTGGTCCGTTTATCAGAAAAGAGCGCAAACGCGCAGGCTTGTCCATGCAGGCTTTGTCTGACCTGGCGGGCGTTGACCGGACAACCCTATCGAAACTGGAGAATCAGCACCTTCCGGAAATGGGCTATGCCAAACTGGAACGGTTACTTGCTGTTCTGGGGTTGGAGTTTTCGGTGCGTGCTATGGGGGGATTGCCGACGTTAAAAGACCTTCAGAGAGATAATGAACGGGGGCTGGAATGACTTCTGTTCGCCGGGCAAGGGTAGAGGTATCTGGCAGTGTTGTGGGTGACTTGTCTTCACCAGAGCGGCCGGAACCATCGGTGTTTGTGTATCGCGAACGTGTGCCCGAGCAGTCTGCAGTGTCGGTGACCATGCCGGTGAGTGAGGCGTCTTATGCTTTCGATGGCGTGCATCCGATCTTTGCCCAGAATCTGCCTGAGGGCTATTTGGGCGACATCATCAGAAAGCATGTTGCCAAGCTTTATGGCTCCGGGGATCTGACGGTGCTGGCAACACTGGGTCGGCATCAGGTTGGTCGAGTGGTCGTGACGGCTGATGATTTTGCAGGGATGGGTGATGAGCACCAAGGCGAATCGTTGGGCAGGTTGCTGGCTGCCAAGGACGACTCGTTGTTTGAGGAACTCGTTGAAAAGTACGCCCTTCGTTCAGGCGTTTCCGGCGTGCAACCGAAGGTTTTGGTGCCGGCCTCTATTTCTGAAAAATCGACGCTTCGCACCGAAGGCTACATTGTAAAGACCTGGGGCGATGACTATCCGCAATTGGCAGCCAATGAGTACTTTTGCATGACTGTGGCTCGGGAGTTCGGGTTGCCGGTACCGGATTTCTATCTTTCTGATAATGGCCGGTTGTTCATCATGTCTCGTTTTGACCGTCGGCCGGATGGCTCTTGGTTGGGTTTTGAAGATGCCTGTGTTCTGCAAGGATTGCTGCCTGAGGATAAGTATTCTGGTAGTTATGAGAAGCTGGCTAAAACATTATCGCTATTTCTCTCCCCGCAACACCGCCGTGAAGGCTTGCGCTGGTTATTCAGGTCTGTACTGCTCTCATGGGCCGTACGCAATGGAGATGCCCATCTGAAGAACTTTGGCTTGTTGTATTGCGAGCCGTTTGGTGAACGCTGGTTGGCACCCACCTACGACATTGTTTCTACCACTCCCTACCTGAAGCGTGATGTACCTGCGCTGACCCTGTCTGGCCGGAAGGTATGGTGGCCTTTGAGTTACTTGAAAAACTTCGCCCGCCAATCCTGTGGCCTGACAACGGCTGAGGTAAGCACAGATCTTGAGTTATTGGCGCAAAAACTCACTGAGATTGCTGATCAGATAGACTCGTACACAACCAAGACACCCGCCTTCACTCAGGTAGGCACCACCATGTCCCAAACCTTCCGCGCAAGCAGCCACGAAATCACTTTTGGGGTCAGACCCCAAGACATTTGACCACCCGAAATGTTCTGGGGTCTGACCCCAAGCGCTGTTGAGCCGATAGAGCGCTTCCTTCGGCTCAGAAAATCTCATAATATGAGCCGATAAACTTATTTCAATGGCTCACGCAATGTATACCTGGGAACTGAAAGACTGGCCGCACTTTCGCTTTGATCATGCAGAAGCGGAATTTTGGACGCAGAAAGCGCTGGCGGCCTCCCAGAGAATTCTGGGGGCGATGTCGGTTGTTCCGGAGGATCTCGGAAGCGAGGCAAGGCTGGATCTTCTTGTGAGTGCTGCCATTGAGACCAGTGCCATTGAGGGTGAGGCGCTCAATCGCGAAGATGTGCGCAGTTCCATCAAGAATCATTTCTTGAAACCGGATGAGAAGGTTGCGGTGCATGACCCGGTCGCAGCGGGTATCTCGGCTGTCATTCTCGAGGTGATGGACCTTTATGGTGAAGCTCTAACGGAGCAGCGATTGCACCATTGGAACAAGTTGGTTCTCCCTGAGGCCGGTTCAAGCCCGTTTTCGGGGGTGCGAACAGCACCTGGGCAGTGGCGCACGCACTCTGATGCTATGCAGATTGTTTCTGGCCCCGTGCACAATCCTGCCGTTCACTTCGAGGCGCCACCATCGGCACGAGTGCCGGCGGAAATGAGGGTGTTTCTGGACTGGTTCAACAACGATTCGCTGGAGTTGCCTGGTGTGGCCCGTGCGGCGATTGCTCATCTCTGGTTTGAAACTATCCATCCGTATGAAGACGGTAATGGCAGGGTAGGCCGGGCGATTGCCGATGTGGCAGTTTCACAGATGTTAAAGCAGCCGTTGATGATGAGTCTGGCGACGGTGCTAAGTAAGCATCGGAAAGCCTATTACCAGCAATTGAATGCAGCCTCAAAAGAGACGCTGGATATAACGCCCTGGGTGAACTGGTTTGGTGAGCGGGTTGTTGAGGCTTTGGAAGGCAGCATCCAGGTTATCCAGTATGTGGTAAAAAAGGCACGCTTCTGGGATTCGCTGAACAACCGTGATCTGAATGACAGGCAGCTGAAGCTGATTCGCAAAATGCTCGGGCACGATGCTCCAGGTTTTGAAAACGGAATTAATGCAAAGAAGTACCAGAACCTGACCCGTTGCTCAAAAGCCACCGCTACCCGCGACCTTCAGAACCTGGTCGCCCAAGGTGTGCTCGCTCCCATCCAAAGCAAAGGGCGCTACGCCCGCTATCAACTGACTCTATAATTTGGGGTCTGACCCCAGTTTAGTTGGTGCGTTTGGGGTCAGTCCCGTGGGGACAGACCCCGTAGCTTAGTTGGGTGATGCACCAAAATTCGCAGGCTACAAAGGGGTCTGACCCCTTGGGGTCGGACCCCACCCTTCTGCCAGCGCCAATCGCCAACGTCGCGGTTATTCAGCAACTACCACTCTGTTTCTGCCGCTCTCCTTGGCCGCATACAGCGCCTCATCCGCCTTCTGCATCCACTGCATATAGTTCTCAGGCTCGTCGGTGAGTTGGGCGATGCCCATGCTGATGGTGTAGGTGATGTTGCCCGCGCTGGTCTCTACGGTGCTTTTTTCGATGCCTTCGCGAATGCGCTCGCAGATGAGGCGGGCGTTCTCCGCATCGGTTTCCGGGAGGATGATGCCGAACTCTTCGCCACCGTAGCGGCCGGCGCTGTCGGATTGGCGGATGTTATTGCGGGTGGTCTGGGCGGTGTGGCGGATGACCTCGTCGCCGGCCAGGTGGCCGTAGTTATCGTTGACCGGTTTGAAGTGGTCGATGTCGAACATCACCAGGCTGGTGGCCTGGCCGTAGCGGCGATAGCGTTCGTATTCCGCGTCTACCAGGTTTTCCCAGGTGCCACGGTTGAGCAGGCCGGTCAGGCGGTCTGTCATGCTCAGTTTGGCAAGCTGTTCGTTGGCCCGCTCCAGGGCCCGCTTGCTACTGGCGAATTCGGTCACGTCGTAAATCAGCAGGCAGATCTTGTCGACCTCACCGTTGGTGCCGGTTAGCGGGCTGATGGTGAGGTTCTGGAACATGTACTCTTCGGTGCCGGTGATGGGCCGGGTGTTCCGGAATTTGAACAGGTAGGGGCGCTGCTCCCAGGAGGTGAACGCCCGGGTGTTGAGCATGGCGACGGCATCGACTTTGCGGGTAAGCCATGCTTGCGGGATGTCCGGAAACACGTCGAACAGGACTTTGTTCTGGATCTGGCTGCCGGTAATGCCGCTGTGATGCTCCATAAAGCCATTCCAGGCCTGCACGCGGAAATCGAGGTCCAGCACCACGAGGCCTACCTCGACCGATTCGAGCATGTCTACCAGCCAGTGAAAGGCGCCTGCTTCGGGGTTCTGAAAGGCCATGGTCAATCCACCAGGTATTCGAGGCGTTTTTCGAGGAAGGGCACCGAGTCTTCGGTGAACAGAATCAGCATATCGCAATGGATGTCGCGGTTTTCGATGGCGTAGCTGATTTCAATACAAAGAAGTTGTTCTTCCCGATTGCTGTGGTGTTCCAGCAGTTCGTTGATGGGGCGATGTTGGCCCAGAACGCTGGGATGGCCCAGGCCAAGTTTCAGATCCAGCTGATCGCCAATGCCGTTCAGGAAGGCGCCGAAGAGGATGCTGGACATGTCCATCAACACTTCCACGTTAACGGATTCGCCCTCGACCACATCGTAATGCAGCAGTTCCGCCATTTCCTGAAAGCTGGCGTCTTCGAACAACAGCAGTGCCTCGCCCGCAAGACCGGCGCCGGTAAATCCCTGGCACACGGCGGAGTAAGCTTCGCCTTGCTGGGCAGCGGAGATGGCCATATGCAGTTCGGAATTGGCGATAAACGCCACTTTCGGGATCGGCTGCTTTACGAACACCCTGAGTAGCCGGGCCAGGAGGTCAGACGAGCGGCCCATGGCCACGTTGGCAATCTCCTGCAGGTAGTCGTTCAGGCTGACGGAGATTTCCCGGGCTTTGCTGACGGTGCTGCGCAGTGAGGAATCCTTCAGCGCTGCGGTTTCCAATTTGCCGGGGCGGTAGAAGCCGTACTCTTCGAGCAACCTGGTAACAAGGCCGGTGTCTGTGGGCTTTTTGATGAAGTCGATGACACCCAGTTTACGAACGCGTTCCCGGGCCTCCGGCTGAATGTCGCCGGAGACCACAATGGTGAGGACCGGGAGGTCTTCCTTGCGGATATGCTCAAGTACCTGATAGCCGTCCATCTCTGGCATGTTGAGATCCAGAAACAGAAGCTCGGCTTTGTGGCCGCGAAGAATTTGCAGGGCCTCTTCGCCGTTGGTGGCGAACCGGATGTCATCCGCCAGGCCAGCAGGCAGTGCCCGGGCCATTTGCTTGCGGGCGAGGGCGGAGTCATCGCAAATCAGGATCTGGGTAGACATCGGTGGTTGATCAGTGCCATGGGTAGAGGGATTCAGTATAGCAGTGCCGGATGATGTGTATCTATAGGCTACATCATTGATGTCCGGTGCGCTGGTTATTGTTTCTTCCGTGCTTTGGGCAGGTGAGGATAAGTGTAATCCTGTGATGGCGATCATGCTTAACGAGGAAATGACATCTACGTAATGGGTGAATGTGATTTTGGTCACTCTATGTACGCGCGGGCCTCCGTTATAGTCTGGTGACGGTCAAAAAGACACAAAACGTTACATAGAATAACATGACCGTATGCCAGCACCGAAATAACAAAATAAGCGGGCGGCATGAGTCGGCGTCGGAAACTGACTCACAAAAACAATCAGAGACACTAATATGAAGACGCAAGCGTATGGATACGCTGCCCTTGCCACGTTCTGCCTGGGTATTTCGCCCGTTGCCCAGGCCGATCTTAAGCCCATTTCAGATGATGCAATGGGCGAGGTGACCGGGCAGGCCTTTATGCAAATAGAAAACATTGCCGGCGAAAACCATGACTTCACTCGGATGACCCTGGGTATGGACGTGGAAACGCGAGTCAATGTGGATGATATTCAGGTGGGCCAGATTGATGGCGGCACCGATTTTTCAGCAAGCCACCTGGCGCTAGGGCATATCGCCCGTGCCGACGGCGAAGTATTCAATGGCCGAACCTATAATGAAGGTGAGGTTATTCCCTTTGAGGCCCAGCGGCCTTATATCGAACTGGCTGAAGATGCTCAGGGCCTGGCGGGCTTCCGTTTGGGATTCCAGCAGGCGCGGGGTTCGGTGTCTTCTCATACCACCAGCTTTAGTGGCGCCATGCCCGGCCTGAAGGTACGGGAAGAAGAGTCTGGCACCATTTACGATACTGCATTGTTTGCCGGTGACGGTGAAACAGCCACGAATTACCGCGCATCCCACATTGGTATTGTGCCCAATGGCGATGAGCCCTTGTCTTGTGTTTCTGGCGTGAACTGCGCGCCGCTCACCAACCTGCGTTCCATCATTGTGGGTGACGAAGGTGCGGCAGAGGGCGAGGTAGCCTTCACCGATGGCTTTTTCATCGGGTTCCAGCGTGATGAGAATGTTGACTGGCAAAGCCTGGATGGCGCCAATACCATCAGCGTGGGTAAGGGGGTGTTTATCAACCTGCCGACGAATATGACAGTGGACTTGAGCCAGTTAACGGGTGAGGGTGTAGACCGGTTGCGGACCCATCAGGTGGATATGGGGACGAAGTTGTTTTGAATTTTGGTAGACTCCTGCCATTGATCCGTTTGGCAGGAGTGCTCCCTTGATCCGTTCTTTCTACTGGCACGATTACGAAACCTTCGGTGTGGACCCGGTTCATGACCGCCCCTCTCAGTTCGCCGGCGTTCGCACCGATGCCGATCTGAACGTGATCGAAGATCCGTTGGTGATCTTCTGCAAGCCGACAGACGATTACCTGCCTTCCCCGGAAGCCTGTTTGATTACTGGTATTACTCCGCAGAAAGCGCTGGAAGACGGCTTTCCGGAAGCGGAATTCATCGCCCAGATCAACGAAGCCTTCAGCCAGCCCGGCACCTGCGCCGTGGGCTACAACAGCCTGCGTTTTGATGACGAAGTCACCCGCCACACCCTGTACCGAAACCTGCGTGATCCTTACGCCCGGGAATGGCAGAACGGCAACTCCCGTTGGGACATCATCGACATGGTGCGCCTGACCTACGCCCTGCGCCCGGAAGGCATCAATTGGCCGAAGAAAGAAGACGGCAGCCCCAGCTTCAAGCTGGAAGAATTGACGGTGGCTAACGGCATTGCCCACGAGGCAGCCCACGATGCTATGTCTGACGTGCTGGCCACCATCGCCGTGGCCAAGCTGATCAAAGAGAAGCAGCCCAAGCTGTTTGAGTTTGTGCTGAACAACAAAGACAAGCACTCCGCCCGGCAAATGCTGGACACCGCCGCCATGAAACCGGTGTTCCATATTTCTGCCAAGTACCCGGCCACCCGTGGGTGCTGCGCCCTGGTGGCGCCGGTGGCGGAAAGTCTGAGCAACAAGAACCAGGTGATTGTGTACGACCTGCGGGAAGACCCCACTGAACTGATCAACGCCACCGTGGAGCAGATTCGTGAGCGGGTATTTACGTCACAGGCAGAGCTGGGTGAGGGCGTTAGCCGCTTCCCCTTGAAAGGTGTGCAATTGAACAAGTGCCCGGTGCTGGCCCCGGCCAACATGCTGTCAACCCTGTCGCCGGAACGGCTGGCGGAACTGGAGCTGGATGGCGACGTGCTGCGCGCCAACCTGGCCAAACTGCGGCAAGCGCCAGACCTGCCAGGCCGCATCGCTCAAGCCTTCGAGCAGGATTTCGCCGGCAGCGACCTGACCGACCCGGACGAACAACTCTACGCCGGTGGCTTCATCAGCAAAACCGATCGGGAGAAACTGAACTGGCTGTTAACCCAGCCGGCAGATACCCTGGGCGAGCAAGACGTGAGCTTCGAAGACGCACGCCTGCCAGACATGCTATTCCGCTACCGCGCCCGCAATTACCCGGGCACCCTGAGCGGCGAAGACATGGAACGCTGGGAAGAATTTCGCAGCCAACGCCTGATGCACCCCAAGAAAGGCTGGCGCTCACTGGAAGAGTACGGCCGTATCCTGCAAAAACTCGCCGCCGACCCGGAGCTCACGCCCAGGAACCAGCAAATCCTCGAAGACCTCCACCTCTACGGCGAATCCCTCATCCCCTACATGTGAAATTGGGGTCAGACCCCAAGACATTTGATGCTGCCAAATGTCCGGGGGTCTGACCCCAAATTTTATCTGCGGCGTTGGAAGTAGACGCTGAGGTTCTGGCCCATGAGGCTTTGCACTTCGCTGCCCAGGGCTTCGGCCTGGATTTGGCGTTGTACCGGGGCGGTGGCGAGGCTGTGGCCGTCTTCGTCCCGGGCTTTGACCAGTTTCCATTCCACTTCGTTACTGACCAGCGCCAGCAGTTCTTTGAGCTGGGCGGCGTCTTGTGGGCGGAACCAGCGGTCGCGACAGCCGCCGAGGCTGTAGAAGTCGTCGTCTTTCAGCAGGTTGGCCCATACCGCGTCTTGTTTGTTGGCCAGTACCATACGGCGGAGCTGGCGCAGGCTGGTGCGGGTGGGTTGAAGCTGGTGTTCGGCAATCAATCGGCGGATCTGTTTGTCGCCGGTGGTTTGCTCGGCCATGCTGGTGTGCATGTGAACGACGGCACCACTGATGGAGGCGCTGTTGATGAGCGCTGCCAGGGAAAGTTCCGTCATGGCCGGTGAAGGCAGGCGGCCCACTTCCACCCAATGGACCTGATGGCCATCGGCCACGAAGCGCTGGGCGATGGACCAGGGCCAGAACACGATGTTATCCATGTTCAGGGTTTGCGCCATGCGGGTGGCCTTGGCGATGTTGGCCAGGGATTCGTCTACCGCGATCACTTCGACATCGTTAAGGTATTGCGCCAGTTCCATGGCACGTTGGCCGGACTGGGCGCCGCACACCAGAATGCGCAGGGTGGCGGGCAGGTTGTCTGTATTCAGGCCAAGTTCCTGGGCCATTACGGCTTTCAGGCTGGTTTCGGTGCGGTAGGCCAGCTGGCTCCAGGCGGGCCAGGCCTGTGGCACGTCGGTTTTGGCCAGGCAGAGCTCTTCCGCTTTTTCGTCAAAATTCTGTTTGATGGCTTCTTCTTCGGCGCGGCTGGAATAGCTGGCGGCCATCATCGGCTGCATGGCCAGGGGCCAGTCCATCAGGTTCCATTGCCCCAGCTGCATAGCAAAGCTTTGATGGAACAGGGCACCGTACATGGCGCTGATCATCAGCGAGCCAATCAGAGCCTCTTGTGGTTCGCGCACGGCGAATTGCGCCACAATGCTGTCGTTGATCGTGGCTGCCAGGCGCTCTTCATCGTCTTCCGCGGCCAATGCGTAACCGGTGCGGTCTGCGTATTCGGCAATGGCCAGGCACAGGGGCTGCAGTTCATCCCGCAGGCTGGCGGTTTGCGCCACTTCCGCCATGATCGCCCGGCGCAGCATCACCACCAGTTCTTCCACAGCGGCGTTGGGCATCAGGGTTTTCTGCAAGGCCAGTATCAGCAGGTCGTCTTCAGCGGCAGCATCCAGGAAGACCTCGGCATTCGGGTTATCCAGATCGTACTGCTGCTGAATGATGGCGCCGACAAACCGGCCGATTTCCTGGTGCGGCAGGCCGTCTTTGCGTAGCAGGGCGATGGCATCCTGCGCCAGGTCGGTGTCCGCCTTGTGAATCTGCAGGTGCTGCGCGCAGGTTAGCATGCCGGAATACACCGAATCCCAGTGGGAACCGGTTTGCAAAAGCTTGCGATAATGGAGGTAGGCCACATCGAATTGCCCTTGCAGGCGCTTGGCGTGAGCGATACCGCAGAAAGCGGCGGCGGATTGCCGGTCGCATTCCAGCGCCCGCAGGAAGTACTCCTCCGCCAGAGCCGGGCGCTCGCTCTTCAGCGCCCAGTAACCCAGGTTGCAGTACTGCTGCGCCTGCCCCGGCTGGCTGTTCAGGCTGGCATTGAACAGCGCATGGGCTTTCTCCAGCTGGCCATCATCCATCTCCACCCGGCCCAGCAGGCCAAGGGCGGCCGCGTTTTCCGGCTCCAGCGCCAGCGCCTGGTCCAGGTACTCCCGGCATTCAAACCGCGCCTTCAGCCGCTGCACATAGGAAAGCCCGTTACTGTTGGACTCCCCATACGCCAGATTCGCCTGCAAAACCAACCGCGCCGCCTGCGCCTGAACCGAGCGGGGAAGATGAGCATTGTGATGTTGTACGTGCATGGAACACCTCGTTACCAGCCATGATTCGATGCGGCAAAGGTCTGCAGTTTTTTGACGGTTTGCCGTGCTTTGAGGGAGGTGTTGCGAAAGGTGTGCCAGTTTGGTGTTTGAATTTGGGGTCAGACCCCAATACATTTGCAGCCTCGAAATGTCTTGGGGTCTGACCCCAGAAATGTCTTGGGGTCTGACCCCAAAAATAGGAGCGGTTATGGGTGCGCAGGGTAAAGGTGTTTATCAGGTTAAGGTCACGCTTTCTGGCATCAGGCCGCCTATTTGGCGGAGGTTGCTGATCTCGCCGGAGGCGACGTTTCAGGATTTGCACCGGGTTATCCAGATCGCCATGGGGTGGCGGGCGTCGCATCTGCATTTGTTTCAGGCGGCCGATGGCAGGCTGATTGGCGACCCGGCGGAGGATGAAGATGACATGATGGGGTTTCTGGATGAAACCCGCTTGCGGGTGGGCAGTGTTCTGAAGCGCGAAGGCCAGGCCATCAAATATGAGTATGATTTTGGCGATAGTTGGGAGCACCAGGTGAAGCTGGAGAAGATTCTGCCTGCAGGCGATGAAGGGCAATTGCCCCATTGTATAAAAGCCGCCCGCCAGTGCCCGCCGGAGGATGTGGGTGGGGTGCATGGCTACTATGAGTTTCTGGATGCAATGCATGACCCCGCGCACCCGGAACACGAGGGTGTGAAGGAGTGGTGGGGTGGGGAGTTTGATCCGGAGTTTGTGAACCTGGAGGAGATCAATCAGCTGCTCCCAGAGCGGGATGCCCTGTTTGCGGAGAGCGAGGTTGATGCGCTGCCGCCTGCTGATTTCTGTGGCCTGAGCCCCAGCCAGATGCATGAGCTGCTGCAGAGCCCGCTGCATTGCCCGTCTGTGTTCAAGCCGCTGATCAATGCAAAAGCGGTTGACCAGGAACTGGATACGGCACCCATCCTGGAAATGGCAAAGGTACTGGTTAACGAGCTGGGCGAGAAGGGCATTCGCCTGACCGGCAAAGGTAACCTGCCGCTCAAGCAGGTGAAGGCCATGATTGAGGCCGCCGGCGAGGAGGTTGTGGTGCCGTTTGCCGGCTACGGTTCCGTGCGTTCCGAGGAGGACATTCTTGGCGTTCAGCTTACCCGTGTGCTCCTGGAGTTGGCCGGCTACACCCGAAAGGAAAAGGGCCGCCTGCTGCTGAAGAAAGCCGCCGCCAAACGCATCCACACAAAAGGCTGGTTAACCCTATACCAGGACATGCTGGCCGCCACGTTCTCCGAATTTAACTGGGCCTGGATGGACCACTACGACGGGCTGGACGATATACAAACCGTCGGCCCCTTCTTCTTGTGGTTGCTGGCAGAGAAAGGGGGCGACTGGTTGCCGGTTGATGGCTACATAAACGACATGCTGGCGGCCTTCCCGCAACTGCCTCTTTCGGCGCATCCACGCCCATATGCCAGCGAAGAACAACAAACCCGCTGGGCGCTGAATTCCAGGGTAATCCGCCTGTTCCGGCTGTTGGGGTTGATTGAGTTGAACCCGGAGCGAGTGCTGTTCCGCGAGGAGGCTGAGCAACGGCTTCGGAGAACGGCTTTGTTTGAGGGGTTGTTTGCTAAGGCTTAGGGTGGGGTCAGACCCCCGGACATTTGATGGGGTGAAATGTCTTGGGGTCTGACCCCAAATTAGATTCGGCGAACGGGGCCGGGATAACGCGCGACCAGATCATCGGCCGTCAGCAACAGGAAACCTTCAGTCTCTGCCTGGGCAACCAGGATTCTGTCGAATGGGTCTTTGTGGATTTCCGGCAGGTGGCTAACGGCCAAGGTGTGCAGTGACGAAATTGCCAATTCTGTATAGCCATTATCAACCAGTCCGCGCCGGAGCAGATGTGGGTCAACATGAAAGTCTGGCCGCCCCAGGCCATTTTTGATGACGACTTCCCAGATACTGGCGGCGCTGAAGTACAGCCTGTTATTTTCGTTACTGATCATGCCTGCCGCTTCGGGGGATAACTTATTTGGCTCCGCTGCGGCCCAGAGCAGTAGGTGAGTGTCCAGAAGAAGGTTCATGTCACCCTCCGAACAACTCGGTTATCTCGTCTTGCCCCATCCGATCAAAGTCGTCCGGTACTTTGAATTCGCCCGCCAAGAAACCCAATCGTCTCTGTTGGCTCTCTTCAGGAGAATCGTAGGCGGTTACCCTGGCAACAGGCTTGCCCGCCTTTGCAATTATGAAAGCTTCGCCTTTGGCGGCGCGGGCGACCAGTTGTGACAGCCGGGTTTTTGCCTCGTGCATGTTGATGGATTCCATGTAGCCCTCCTTCGGTGCTGCTTAGTTCAATTGACTTAGTTTAGCGCGTGGGGTCGTTATTGGCTAATGGTAGCTAGGATGAGGGGTCAGGCTCCGGTACATTTGATGGGGTGAAATGTCTTGGGGTCTGACCCCAAAAGTACATGGGCTTTCTCCAGTTGGCCCAGCAGGCCAAGGGCCTGCCGCGTTTTCCGGCTCCAGCGCCAGCGCCTGGTCCAGGTACTCCCGACATTCAAACCGCGCCTTTAGCCGCTGCACATAGGAAAGCCCGTTACTGTTGGACTCCCCAAACGCCAGATTCGCCTGCAAAATCAACCGCGCCGCCTGCGTGCGTAAACCGCTGAAGGTTGCCACCCATTCCATGTGAAGCCTGCCACCCGGACCGGAGCAAGGCTGCCACCCATCGGAGCGTAGCGACGCGGGGTTTCTCTTCTTACTCCGAAGTCTCGGTGGCCGTCAACTTTGCCTGTTGTTTTCGCATGGATTCGCCCCGCAGGTTGATCTTGTAGGCGTTGTGTACGAGCCGATCCAGAATGGCGTCTGCCAGAGTGGCGTCACCGATTACGCCATGCCATTCCTCGATGGGTAATTGGCTAGTGGCAATGGTGGAGCGCCTGCCATGCCGGTCTTCCAGCACCTCCAGCAAGTCTCGCCGATTCTCGGCGCTCAGTTTCATCAGCCCCCAGTCATCCAGGATCAGCACGTCGACCTTGGCCAGATTCGTCAGGAGTTTTGAGTATTGGCCATCGCCTTTGGCAATGGTCAGCTCCCGTAGCAGTCGGGTCAGGCGGACGTACTGGGCGGTGTAACCCTCCCGGCAGGCCTTATGTACCAGAGCACAGGCCAGCCAGGTTTTCCCGACCCCGGTGGGACCGGTGATGAGCACATTCAGGTGTTCCTTCACCCATTGGCAACCGGCCAGCGACTGGACCAGTCCTTTATCTAGGCCGCGTGAATAGCGGTAATCCAGGTCTTCGAGGATGGCATTGTGCCGCAGCTTAGCCCGGCGCAACCGGCTGGTCATGCGCCGGTTATCTCGCTCGGTCATTTCCCGGTCGACCAGCAGCCCGAGGCGTTCCTCGAAGCTCAGATCGGTGATGTCGGGGGTGGCCGACTGATCCGCCAGGGCGGCGGCCATGCCGGTCAGTTTGAGGGCGTGGAGCTTGTCCAGTGTGGGATGTTTCAGCATGTCAGAGATCCTTCAGTGGTAGTAGGCGGGGCCACGGATGTTGTCGTGGGTATCGGGCAAGGCCAGTTCCTGTTGCTCTTCCAGAGGCTGCTGATCCAGACGGTGTTTGAGGATGGATTCAATGCTCTTGTAGCGGCAGCTTCCCAGCATCAGGGCTCGCTGGCAGGCGGCCTCCAGCCGCGACTCGCCGTAGCTCTGCCCCAACCGGAGAATGCCCAGACAGGAGCGGTACGCCTGCTGAGGGTGTTTGCGGGCACCCAGAGCGGTGCGGATAAGCTTCTCCGTCGCCGGTCCGGTCTTGGCCGCCCAGGCGATGAGCCGTTCCGGCGACCACTCGCCAGCCTGGCGATGGGATTCGGGCATGTGCGCGGCGATGGTGGTGTGCCGTCCCTTCTGGTCTGAGCGCCGGTGGCTGGCGATCCGGTTGCCCCGGTAAAAGCATTCGATGGTGTTGTTGGTGATGCGAACCTCCACCTCTTTCTTGATCAGGGTGTAGGGCACTGAGTAATAGTGACCGTCGATGGCTACGTGGTAGTCGATATGCACCCGAGCCTTCTTCCACTCTGCGTAGACATACGGTTCTGCCGGCAACGGCTGTAGAACCGGTTTATCCAGCTGTTCGAAGTGGTCGCGCCGGCAGCCGGGCAACTTGCGGAAGGGGCGGCTGTTGAGCCGCTCCAGCAGTTCACGGATGGTGGCGTTGAGTTGCCCCAGGGAGAAGTGCTGGCGATGGCGCAACGCCGCCAGGATCCAGCGCTCGACGATCAATACACCGCCTTCTACCTTAGCCTTATCACGGGGCTTGCGAACTCTTGTCGGGACAACGGCCACGCCATAATGGGTGGCCATGTCCTGATAGGTTGGGTTGAGATCCGGCTCGTAGCGATGGGCCTTGCTGACGCCGGAGCGGAGGTTGTCCGGAACCACCAGTTCCGGCACTCCGCCCAGGAACTCGAAGGTCCGGATGTGGGAGCCGACCCAGTCCGGCAATGTCTGGCTCCAGGTGGCTTCGGCGTAGGTGTAATTGGATGCACCCATCACCGCGACAAAGACTTGTGCCTCGTGGATCTCTCCGGTGGTGCGGTCAATGACGGGCACGGTCTGGCCGGCATAGTCCACGAATAGCTTCTCACCGGCCCGATGGTCCTGGCGCATCACCAGGTCCAGCTTGCCCCGCCAGGCCCGGTAGTGCTCGCAGAACCAGCTGTACTGATAACCGTCCGGGTTGGCTTGCCGGTACTCCTGCCAGAGCAGGAACAGGGTGACGTTCTTGCCCGTGAGTTCGTCACGGATGTGTTGCCAGTCGGGTATACCTCTGGCCTGTGCTGGCAGGTCCGGTGGCGGCGGGAACAGCAACCGCTCCAGGTGGGCCTCATCCAGATCCGCTGGCAACGGCCAGCTCAGACCGGCCTCAACCGTGCGGCGCAGGTAGTCGCTTACGGTGGGGCGGCTAACGCCACAGGACGCCGCAATCTGGCGGTTGCTCAGCCCTCGCTCCCACTTGAGGCGAAGGACTTCTTTGATTTTACGCATGGATAACCTCTTCGCTGGCATCTGGCCCATCTCCGGATGAAAAGGGTCAGAGTACCGTTAAGTTATCCCGCGCCGGACGATTTTGATGGAGCTTCAGGCAGTCTGCTGGGGTGGCAGCTTTGCCGTGGAATTAGTGGCAGCTTTCGCGTGGAATGGGTGGCAGACTTCGTCTGGAATCAGTGGCAACCTTGGTCTGGAATACGCAACCTGCGCCTGAACCGAGCGGGGAAGATGAGCATTGTATTGTGATGTTGTACGCGCATGGAACACCTCGTTACCAGCCATGATTCGATGCGGCAAAGGTCTGCAGTTTTTTGACGGTTTGCCGTGCTTTAAGGAAGGTGTGCCAGTTTTGGGGCTAGGGGATCCAGTTATGGAATCCCCTTTGGATTTAGCAAACTTTTTCGCTATTCTGGGTCGTTAATGGATTGCCGAACCCATGGATCATCAACCAGTGAGTAGCGTTTACTGGTGACAGATTTGAAGTGGCCGGGCAAAGCGGCCATTGAATCTGTAAAGCTCTTCTTCCAGCGATCGAGATAAGCTGCAACATCGCCGTCGTCGTTCATGGCAAGGGCGTGTGCGAACCCAGCATAGAGATGGTGCCTGACTGCGCCTCGTATCATGTAATAGAACCCTGGATCGCTTTTAATTAACTCCCCTTCTAAGTAGCGACTGATTTCAGAGGACAGCCTCGTAATGTCTTTCTTCCCTCTTACGCGTTGGCTCTTTATCATTCCCTCAATTTTTCTTGCGAGTTGACTCAGCTTTTCACAAGTTACGTTGAGGGTGTCCTCTAAGTTTTCTAGTGAGATTGCTTGTGAGTCTTTGCTGAACAGTTTTTTCAGAACGCGAGCCTTCTCGTTTTTATCACCCAACTCTATTATCGTGTCGTTGAATTGAGCTTCGGTTATCCAGGTTGAGCCTTCAATCGCTGCGCCGTCTGCACAGTTAAAAAACTTATAGGCCGAGGATGCGGCTGTCGTTGCCCCAATTAAACCTTCGACAGCTCTCTTTGCAGTGAAATAGATGGGAGTGGTAAAAACCACGCTATCATTTACGCCTTGTACTTTGAAGGTATTGGATTGTTGGAAGACTTTACTCGCTCCCTTTTTAAGCTCTGTACCAATGGTATCGTCTTCACTTTCCATATACACCGATCGCATGGAATGGTGCTTTCCATGGTCGCGAAATCCGAAATCTGTTCCGAAAAGGAAGATGTTCCGAAGTCCAAGCTGGGTGCATAATGCAATCGCAGTATTAGTGCAGGTTGGAGCTCCGCCAGCGATACTGGTTTCTGGTGACCCGAACAGCGTTCCGATAGGGTTTTCTTTCTTGAAGAATAGGCGCTGATCTCCAAATAGGTCCCAAATCAATGGGCAGATCTGAGATGCGGCAATAATTCGGATAGACTTAAGCTTCTTTTGATCATAAGAACTGATCACACGGTAGTTCAGGTAATCCGATTCCAGCTCGACGTGAAAATCAGGATAAATATCGTTCTCGATGAGGACCCTCAGCCCCGTCCCGGCACTGACAATGATTATATTTTCGCGGTTGGCTTTTAATCCATCTATACGGTCATCAAGCGATGGCCCACTCCCAACAATAATCGTTGGAATAGTCGACGAAATGGAGTTTATTTCGGGTATGACTTTGACGCCCATATGGAAAGCATGAAGTGCGTTATTTAATTGGCGCACCTCGTCATCGTAATGGCCCCAGGTTGTGAGAGTTGCAATTGCTTCACGGTTGATGCGTTTTGCAACGGCATCCATTGTTTTGTCCCCCCGCTCGTTTAGGAACAGGTTCATTACCGGAAACATTGGTGTGAAGTGCATCAAATGCTTTACCAGAGCCGGCCAGATTGCATCTTCCGTTTTGTCGACACCAATCAAAAAACGGATGGATCGGCCTGCGCGCTGGAATGTTGAGCACACTTTTGCCCAATCCACCGTTAAAAGGCTGGCGCCAAAGATTTCTAAATTGGGTTCAATTACTATTGCATTTTCAACGTCTGTTCTTGTGACAAGCTCCTCAATTTGGAGGCCAAGTCCCACGCCTTGGAAAACAACCAAGGGGTAGAAGTTAGGAATTGGGTATCCCTTGAAGTCTTTTTTGTTTAATGGTGATTTTCTGATGATCTGGTCGATTGCGAGGTGAGCAAAGCGAGGATGGTGGTAATCGCCAGGCCATGGAGGGGGTAGCGATGGGAGCATTTTGTTGTGCGCGAATGTTGACTTGAATAGCTCTACACCTTGGTGCGCTCGTTTTTTGCCTTGTCCTTGATATAGAGATACTCCTCCCAGATTAAGGTCGAGTTCGTCTTCTACGTTGCTAATAACGACTTCAGCTTCCGTCAGCTTATAGTTTGCGTAGTAACGGTAGATGTCAGGGTAGAATTTCTTGAAGAATAGGAGATTAGTTTCGCGACGACGAACAAATTCCAAGGCTTTGTTTTTAACCACTGCGGCGAACTCCGGGATGCTGCTGAGTTTTAAGTCATCTTAGCATATGGTCATAAGGCAGGCGTAAGAGATAGCTCCGTACCGAAGGACTCGGTACGGAGCTATCCTTTTTCTAAAGCTTATCCTTGCAGGAGCTGGAGTACCTGCTGAGGTCTAGCATTAGCTTGTGCTAGAACTGATAGGCCTGCCTGCTGGAGAACCTGAGTTCGAGCAAGCTCGGCAGTCTCTGCAGCGAAATCTGCGTCACGAATTCGGCTGTTCGCTGCACTTAGATTCTCTGACGTGGTGCTTAGATTCGCGATTGTTGATTCGAACCTGTTCTGGACAGCACCAAGCTCGCTTCGGATAGCATTGATTGTCGTGAGCGCTGAATCAACGCGTTTTATTGCATCGTTGGCGCCGGCCACAGTTCGAATGTCGACACCCTCAAGGCTTCCCGAGGCAGTAATGGTTTCTCCACCTGCGAGAAAACCAGCATTTTCCGGCGAATTGCCGCCGATAGTAATATCTTCGAGCGCCTCGATCGTCACTTGTCCGCGGAGTACAGCACCTGCGGCAGTACCGATTGTCAATGCGAGCCCGGACGTGCTTGTAGTCGCCATAGCTGCAGCAGTTCCAACAGCCGTTGTCTCAGCCGTGATGGTAATGTTCTTGCCATCCGCATTAGTCAGAATAACGCCAGTGGAGTTGCTACTCGCAGTCAATCCCTCAATACCCTGCGCATTGATCGCGGCAGCGAGGTCTGCACTATCCAGCGAATTGGTGGAGCCGGCCGCAATGGTCTCAGTCACGGTGACAGCAGAGGCTGTGCCCACGCTGATCGACAATGAGTAGACAGTGTCGTTACCAGAAGTGGCCGCAGCTCCATCAATCGCGGCAAACGTCACATCCTGTACGTTGGTTGCCGAAACAGTAGGTAATCCTGGTATGTTCGCCTGTTTAATAGCATTTACTGTGGCTTCGGCAGAAGCGTCTGTTCCAGTTCCAGGTATCGGATAGGCTTCGCTTTGTCCTACAGAAATCGTCAAATCACCATCAGCTAACGGAACATCTGATATCTGGCGCGGGCCCGAAGATGCGAGAGAGCCAATTTGATCGGCTCTAGACCCACGGGACAAATCGACGCTGATGGTATCGCCCGAATTCGCACCGACCTGGAATGTTTTCTCCCCGAAGGACCCATCCAGTACCTTCAGGCCGTTAAAGTTTGTTTGTTCAGCTATGCGCTGTATTTCTTCGATCCGCTGCTGAACCTCTTGATCAAGCGCGATTCTGTCGGACGCACTGTTGGTCGCGTTGGCAGATTGAACTGCCAGATCTCTAACGCGCTGCAGGTTATTAATGACTTCGTTTAATGCTCCTTCGGTAGTTTGTGCAAGGGATATACCGTCACTAGCATTTCTTTGGGCGACATTGAGACCAGAAATTTGTGACTGAAACCGCGTGGATATGGCAAGGCCGGCAGCATCGTCTTTGGCCGAATTAATTCGGAGGCCGGAGGATAGTCGCTGCAGTGCCACGTTGGCATCACCTTGTGAGGCATTGAGGTTTCGTTGGGCATTCAATGAAGCAATGTTGGTATTAATCACCTGAGGCATATCAATTCTCCTTGCTCAGAGTTGCCGGTCGCTAGAGCTCTATGTTGAATAGTGCGCTTCGGCAGAAATTCGTTGAGTTACAGTCTTGGTTGTCACTAAGCGAAGGGTGTGCCAGTTTTTTTAAAATAGCTTTATCGTTTTGTTTTTAAAAACTTTATCTGATGGTATGAGTCTGAAACCTGATGGGTGTTGTGGGAGGTGAAGGGAAAGAAATTGCCGGTTTTACATTCCTTTACAAAATCTTGAATTTTTTTCTAAAGCAATTTGGCTCAGTGCCGTTAATCAGGATAACAGGGTGGCGCTCTAAACATGTAAGTCGAGCGCTAGGCCTCATCCATGAAATCACGACATCAGTCGAAGGAGAAGCATTATGGCTCTCGGTATCAACACCAATGTAGCGTCACTAAACGCACAGAACCAACTGAGTAAGTCTCAGGGGATGAACGACCAAGCATTGCAGCGTCTGTCCTCAGGTCTTCGTATTAACTCCGCGAAGGATGACGCTGCGGGTCTGGCGATTTCGACGCGGTTTCAGTCCCAGATTTCTGGCTTGAACGTTGCCACCCGAAACGCCAATGACGGGATCTCTTTGGCGCAGACTGCTGAAGGTGCTCTTAATGAGATCACTAACAACCTCCAGCGGATTCGCGAGCTCGCAGTTCAGTCGGCCAACGCTACCAACAGCTCTTCTGATCGAGCTGCACTTAACGACGAGGTGCAGCAGCGTCTGGCTGAAGTCGAGCGTATTTCAACGCAGACCGCGTTCAACGGTTTGAAAGTGCTTGACGGCTCCTTTGGTCAGCAGGACTTCCAAGTCGGCGCTAACGCCGGAGAAGTTATTGGTGTTGACTTTACTCAGGGCACTCGTCTCCAGCAGATTGGGTCTCTCGCCACGATGACTGGTACTGCTGACGTGAGTGATGCTGCGCTCGCCGCTGGAGATTTGCAGATTAAGGTGGGGGATGGAGACTTTGTTACAATTGGTGCCTCATCATCGGATTCGGCGGAAGATAAGGCTCAGGCAATAACAGATGCCAATGTTCAGGGTCTCACCTCTGTTTCGGCAACCAATGTACAGGATGTGACGTTTGCCGCGATTGATGGAGCTGCGGCCACTTCTGGTAACGACACTGTCTACTCATTGTCGATCAGCGTGGGCACAGCCTCTGCTGTCACCGTGACTGAGACCATTGCGGCCGGCTCCACCAATTCGCTGGATAGTGCAGACCTCGCTGCCGCGATCAATGCGCAGGGTATTGAGGGATTGACTGCGAGTAGCAACTCCACTGGCGTTATTCTGACTAATGCGGATGGCAAGAACATTACCATCACGGCTGAGACAACGGCTGTTGGAACTGCTGCAGCTACGGCGACTGGAAGCACGTCCGGGCTCGCATTGACAATCGGTACTGCCGCAGGTGCTGTACTCCGCGGACAAGTGACGATCGAGGCGCTCGAAGATATTACTATCGGCGGTGACGATCCAACTGTAGCGGGTTTCGATGATGGCCAGATTGCAGCAGCCACTGGTAACCTCTCTAGCTTGAGTGTTACAGATGTTGCCAATGCCAACGATGCCATCAAAAGGATCGACTCAGCGTTACAGACCGTGAACAGTTTCCGAAGCGAGCTCGGTGCGGTTCAAAACCGCTTCGAGTCCACCATCGCCAACCTGAGCACCTCGGTCGAGAACCTCAGCGCATCCAACAGCCGTATCCTGGACGCTGACTTCGCGGCAGAAACTGCCAACCTGGCTAAATCCCAGGTACTGCAGCAGGCCGGTATCTCCGTCCTGGCTCAGGCGAACGCCCGTCCGCAGCAGGTTCTGTCCCTCCTGCAGTAAGGGGCATAGCGGTAACGGCCGGAACCCTCGGGTTCCGGCCTTCCGCCGTTGAAGGATAGCGAGGTACAGCTATGAATGACGTTAACCTGAACAGCCCGGACCTGAAACTGGTGCGCTCTGGCGCCCAGGCTCCGGCCAAGGCAATGTCGTCATCTCAGGCCGAGGGCCGGAACGCCCCTGACCTTGCTGCTTCGGCTGCCGGTACCCGCCAGGTGCAGGCTCCTCAGGTTGCTCAACAGGCTTCGCAGGCTGAAAAGCTGCAGGCCCGTAATGAAGAGCAGCGCAAGGAGCTGAATGAGGCGGTTAGCCAGTTGAACGACTTTGTTCAAACCGTGCAGCGGGATCTTCAGTTTGAAGTGGATAACGAAATGGGCCAGACCATCGTAAGGGTGGTTGATCAGCAAACCCAGGAAGTGATCCGCCAGATCCCGGACGAAGTGGCAATGAGGTTGGCAGAAAAATTGCAGCAGGACGAACCGCTGACGTTGTTTAACATCAAGGTGTAAAAGCTTGCCGCTTTTGCGCGGGTGAAAACGACGGTATTTCAGCACCGCCGCCTCTGAGAAGAGCCGGCGGTGTTCTGCGTTTACGCACTGTTACAAATCGGCATAGGAATTTTCCGAAAAAAGGCAAAGTTTTGCCGCCTGCTGCCGATAAACTGATCAGTACAGAGAATCGCCCCCCTGAGGAGGCACGGTTATGGCCAGTATTTCATCATTAGGTATCGGCTCCGGCGTTTTGACGTCGGATCTTGTCGACCAGTTGGTGGCTGCGGAGCGCAGGCCCACGGAAGTTCGGCTGGATCAGAAAACAGAGCGTACAGAAGCGCTTATTTCTGCCTATGGCATGTTGCGGAGCGCCGTAACGGAGCTGCGCCTGCCTATGCGACAGCTCGGTTCTGCGGATGCGATGAAGTCGTTTTCGGCCACTTCCTCGGGTAGCAATATTGATGTGTCGGTGGATGCCAGCAAGGCCAGCCGCGGCTCTTACAGCCTCGATGTGAAAAGTCTGGCGCAGTCCCAGGCCCTGGCCAGCCGGGATGTGTTCGCCGACCGGGATGCCACCAGCGTTGGCCGTGGCACCATGACGCTTCAGGTGGGTGACAAGACCACCAACATCACCATCGATTCTTCCAACGACACCCTGCAAGGCCTGGCGAATGCCATCAACGAGGCCAATGCGGGCGTCTCTGCCGGTGTGATTGATACCGGCAACGGTTTCCAGCTGGTGTTGTCTGCGGATGAGACCGGTGAAGCCAATGCCGTGAATATTTCCGTTACTGAAGATGGTGCCGCTCCGGGTTTGAGCCGGTTTGCTTTTGACACAGCAGATCCCGATAACGTGGATGGCATGCGCCAAACCATTGCGGCGAGCGATGCGGTGATGGAAATCAACGGCGTGGAAATTCGCCGGGCCACCAACACCATTGAAAACGTGGTGGATGGACTGACCTTCAACATTACTGGTGAGGGTAAGTCCACTATCAAAGTGAAGCAGGACACGGCGGCGGTTGCCGAGCGTGTTCAGGCGTTCGTAGACAAGTTCAACGAGCTGCAGGGTACTATTCGTGAGCTGTCTTCGTTCGATAGCGAAACCGGCCGGGGCAGTATTCTGACCGGGGATTCCACGGTTCGGAACATTCAGAACCAGTTGAAGCGGGTTTTAACAGATATTATTCCCGGGCTGGAAAACGCCAGTGTGCGGAGCCTGGCAGATGTGGGTATCAGCACCGATTTTCGTACTGGTGAGCTGCAGTTTGATAGTCAGAAGTTTCAGCAGCAGCTTCGGGAAAACCCGGATGATGTAACCGCTCTGTTTGCAGAGCAGGGCAGAACTAGCGATTCCCAGGTGGAGTTTGTTCGTAGCGGCTCTAATACTCGCCCGGGTGATTACAGTATTAATGTTACCCAGATGGCGACTCGGGGCAGTTTGAATTACGCGAGCGCCGATACCGTTAATGTTGGCGCTGACAACAGTTTCACTTTCCGGGTAGATGGTGAAACCACAGCGACTGTTTCGATTGCTGCAGATAACTATTCCGGTGAAGATTTTGCCGCTGCCATTCAGGCAGCCTTGCGCGAGAACTCGGCATTGAACGCGGCAGGCCGTTCGGTTCAGGTGGCTTATGATGCCACAGAGGGGTTGACGTTTACCTCTAACCGCTTTGGTAGCGATTCTAACGTAAGCCTGACCGGGCTGAGCAACGTTACAGGGCTTAACACCGCCACCGGCACCGCCGGCCAGGATGTCCAAGGCACCATTAACGGCCAGACTGCCCAGGGCGACGGCCAGGTGCTGTTCCTGGCAAACAGTGCCGGTGGCGATGCCGCTGGCCTGCAGGTGCGCATTACCGGTGGTGACGTAGGCAACCGTGGCTCGGTGAAGTTCATCGAGGGCGTGAGTGAACGCGCGGTAGATGCCATTACCAGCATTCTGGGTGCAGACGGTGCGTTGAGCTCCCGAACCGATGCCCTGAACCGGGACCTGGAGCGCATCCAGGAAGACCGGATCAAGCTGGACTTGCGGATTGAAAGCTATCAGGAACGCCTGGTGAAGCAATTCAGCGCCGCCGATTCCCTGATCTCCCAGCTTAACAGCACACGAGATTACGTGAGCCAGCAGTTGGCGGCCCTGGCGCCGAACAGGCAAAACGATTAAGTCAGCTATACTGATGGTTGGCCAGCCAACCATGGCATACCGGACAACGGTGAAACGAGGTTATATATGAACGGTTTACAGGCGTATCAGCGCGTTAATACCCAAACCAGCATCACCGATGCAGACCCGCACAAGTTGATTCAGCTGCTGTATAACGGGGCGATCGAGCGGATTAACATGGCCAAGTCAAAAATTCAGGCCAAGGATTACGCAGCTAAGGCTCAGTTACTCAATAAAGCCATTGAGATTATCGGTGGCCTGCGGGCGTTCCTGGATTTCGAAAAAGGCGGTGAACTGGCCACCCGGCTGGAGGCTCTATACGACTATATGGAGCGCACTTTGCTGGAAGCCAGTGCCAAGAATGACGTTGCCAAGCTGGATGAAGTGCTGACCCTGCTGCGTTCCGTGAAAGACGGCTGGGATGGCATTCGCGACGAGGTGGTGAACCAGCAGCAGGCGGTTTGAATTAGCGTTGGTCGAGCACATGGCGTTTTTTCGCGGGCTGTTGGTGGCCTTTCTGCTTGCAGCTGCCCCGGTTAGCGCGAGTGATCAAGTCGTCGGCTCAAACGAAGGCCTTCCTGCCAACTCGCCGGCGATGTTTGCGATTCCTGATGTCTGGCCCTGGGGCTTTCAGGATAATCAGGGTGAACTGCAAGGCAGTCTGATTACGCTGATGGACCGTTTATCAGAACTCTCGGGTGTTCACGTAAGTGCGCAGTTGCTTCCTTTGCGGCGCGTCATACTTGACCTGCACACGGGACGGGCAGAATTTGCTTTTCTGTTTCAAAGTCCAGACCTGGACGAGAACACCATTCCCGTCGATACCGTACTTCAGATCAATCTGATGCTGATGGCGATGCGTGACACCGATTTCCCCCTGACCCTGGATGGCCTGGCCGGCAAGCGTGTCGGCTATGTGCGGGGTACCTATCTTGGTGAGTCGTTCAAAGCGGATGAGGCTGTGATGAAAGTGCCGGTTTATAACATTCGGCAAGCCATTGAAATGCTGATGCTGGGGCGTATTTCAGCGGTGCTTGCCAGCGATCACAACATCGCGATGACGATTGACGCTTACGGCTTTCCCGCAGAAGAGTTCCGTCTGCAGGAGCATGTAAAGGGCCAAAAGGCCCGGCTGTATATGTCACCAGACAGCGGCAACCCGGAACACGCTCGTCTTTTCAAAGAAGCACTGCAACACATGCGTGACAACGGCGAGTTACAGCGCATTTTCCAGACTTCTTCCGCCCAATAGCCATTCCCCCCGCACTCCCGTACAATACGCACCTTCTTTTCAATACATCCATTCTGTTCAGTCTGGAGCAAGGGCATGTCTGATATCAAAAAGGTGGTGCTGGCTTATTCCGGTGGCCTGGATACTTCCGTGATCGTTCGGTGGTTACAGGACACCTATAACTGTGAGGTGGTGACCTTCACCGCCGACATCGGCCAGGGCGAGGAAGTTGAGCCGGCGCGCGCCAAGGCGGAAGCGTTGGGCGTTAAGGAAATCTACATTGAGGACCTGCGCGAAGAATTTGTGCGCGACTACGTGTTCCCGATGTTCCGCGCCAATACCATCTATGAGGGCGAATACCTGCTGGGTACTTCCATCGCCCGCCCGCTGATTGCCAAACGTTTGATCGACATTGCCAACGAAACCGGCGCGGATGCGATTTCCCATGGCGCTACCGGTAAGGGTAACGACCAGGTGCGTTTCGAGCTGGGTGCCTACGCACTGAAGCCGGGCGTGAAGGTTATTGCTCCCTGGCGTGAGTGGGATCTGAACTCCCGCGAAAAACTGCTGAAGTACTGCGAAGAGCGCAACATTCCGGTGGAAATGAAGAAGGGCAAGAGCCCGTACTCCATGGATGCCAACCTGCTGCACATTTCCTACGAAGGCATGAACCTGGAAGACCCCTGGGCGGAAGCCGAGGAAGACATGTGGCGTTGGAGCGTATCTCCGGAAGCCGCGCCGGACAAGCCGACTTACGTGGAACTGACCTACAAGAAGGGCGACATTGTTGCCGTTGATGGCCAGGAAATGAAGCCCCACGAAGTGTTGGAGACGCTGAATAAGGTTGCCGGCGCCAACGGTATTGGCCGTCTGGACATCGTAGAGAACCGTTACGTGGGCATGAAGTCCCGCGGCTGCTACGAAACCCCGGGCGGCACCATCATGCTGCGTGCTCACCGCGCCATTGAGTCCATCACCCTGGACCGCGAAGTGGCCCACCTGAAAGACAGCCTGATGCCCCGCTACGCCGAGGTCATCTACAACGGCTACTGGTGGTCCCCGGAGCGCGAAGCCCTGCAGGCACTGATCGACCAGACCCAAACCTACGTGAACGGCACCGTTCGCCTGAAACTCTACAAAGGCAACGTGGACGTAGTTGGCCGGAAGTCTGACGACTCCCTGTTCGACGAAAAGATTGCCACCTTTGAGGAAGACCAGGGTGCGTATGATCAGAAAGACGCCGAAGGCTTCATCAAGCTGAACGCGCTGCGGCTGCGGATTGCGGCTGGGAAAGGGCGGAAGCTGTAGGGTCTGACCTCAGGGTCTGTCCCAAGGGTCTGTCCCCGAACGGGGACTGACCCACCTTTGCCCGTCCTTGCCGCCAAACTATAACCCATTGGTTCCAAGATGGGGCAGTCCCCGTTCGGGGACAGACCCTTGCGCCCAGCATAACGCTGGGCGTTTTTGTCTCTATCGTGCGATACTTGGCCGAGTTAGTATGAGCTAACAGGAGCTAGTCATGGACAACAGAGTTCAGCAAGTGATTAAGAAGCTTGAACACTTGCCAGCAGACCGTTTATCCGAGGTTGAGGATTTCATTGATTTTCTGAGCCAGAGAGATCGTGAACATCATACGCGCAAGGATTTCGCGCGGGGAGCGGAACCTTCTTTCCAAAAGGTATGGGATAACGACGACGATGCGGCCTACGACAAACTTTGAATTTGGTGATGTGGTTCTGGTTGGTTTTCCATTTACCAATCTGAAGACCACAAAAAAGCGCCCTGCAGTGGTTATAAGTTCTTCAGCTTATCAGGCTTACCGTCCTGATCTTGTGATAATGGCGATTACCAGTCAGATTAGAGATCCTCTCAGTTTTGGTGAGGCGTTAATAAAGGATTGGGAGCAGGCGGGTTTGCTGAAACCTTCGGTGATGAAGCCGCTGATCGCAACCGTTGAGCAGTCAATCATTTTGAAACGAATGGGTTCCCTGAACACAAACGACCAAGCCCAGTTGAAAAGCGCACTGCATGGAATTCTAGAACTTAATAATAAATAGAAAAAATATGCCAGCATTCGGAACCGCCTCTGTCGCCGCCCTGCGCCAATACGTTCGCTACGCCGATGCCAAGGGCATCAGTACCTCAGAGCTGTTCAGCAAAGCCGGCCTTGAGCCGAATATCCTTGATACCGATGACGGCCGCCTGACGGGCGAGCAGTTGCAGACGTTTATTCGCCTGCTGGCCGAAGCATCCGGCAATCCCATCCTTGGCCTGGAAACCGGTGATTTCGTTCAGCCCGGTTCCTACAGTGTGCTTGGCTATATCACCATGAGCTGTGCCACGCTGGGGGAGGCCGTCACCCGAATTGCGCCCTATGAAAAACTGGTAGGGGACATGGGCACCACGGGCCTACGAATGAAGGGGAATGAAGTGTCGTTGGTGTGGACCTGCAACTTTACCGACCCGGTGGTGTGGCCCCAGGTGGTGGATAATGTGTTCGCCTCCTGGATTAACTATGCTCGCTGGCTGGCGGATAACGATAACGCCTCTCCAATCCGGGTTGCCCTGAAACGTTCCTCGCCCGGGCCTGACTGTGAGAGCGCTTATCAGGAGCGCTGGGGCTGCCCGGTTGAGTTCGAAGCGCCGGAGAATGTGGTGACCATGCCCCAGGATCTACTGGCCACCCGCCTTCGCCAGCCAGACCCGCTGCTGCGCAAGACCCTTGAAGCCCATGCGCTGTCGCAGTTGGCGCTGCTGGATACCGATACCGACCTGACCTCCAGAGTGAAGCAAGGCATTCAGAAACAACTGGCCAGCGGCGTGACCCGGCAAGACATGATCGCCGAAGACCTGGGCATGACCAGCCGCACCCTGCAACGCAAACTGAGCCAGGAAGGTGTTTCCTACCAAAAGCTACTGGATGACGTGCGCCAGCAGATGGCAGAGGATTATTTGCGGAATACCGAGATGAGCATTCCCGATATCGCGCTGAGGTTGGGGTACAGCGAGACCACGTCGTTTCATCGGAAGTTTAAGGCGGCTGCCGGGAAGACGCCTGGGGATTATCGAAAGGGTCTGACTCCCCAGGGTCTGTCCCCGAACGGGGACTGACCCATTTTGGACCCATGGGTTCGAGTTTTGGTGCAGGGACGGGCAAAGGTGGGTCAGACCCCTTTTGGGTCAGACCCTGATAACCCAGGGTCTGTCCCCGCATGGGGACTGACCCATCTTGGCCCCATGGGTTCGAGTTAAGTGGCAAGGACGGGCAAAAGTGGGTCAGTCCCCATTCGGGGACAGACCCCTGAGACAGACCCGGAAAACTAATAAAAAAGCCAGCTCACAAGAGCTGGCTCGAAATTACTTCGGAAAGAACGAAAGTGCCTGAAAAATTCGTTAATCCTGTGGAGTCAGGGCCCATAATACGGCGGAGTTACTACTCGGCTCCTCCGCCATGGGCGGATACTGCTTGATTCCACGGTTTCAGAATAAGCCCTCGTGCCCTTCCTGTCTGTTTGTGATCTGTGTCCCGTTGTTACCGTTTGTGAGGGCTACACACCTTCCCGTATCTCGGGTTTGGTTTCGGTAAAGCGGCGGGTTTCGTAGGCGTCAACCAGGCCTTGCACCGCCGCCCGTTCCATATCCTGCACCGAGGGCGTGCCGTCCTGGGCGTCGGCGCGGCACAGGACCATGCCGGCTTCCACGGAGATAAAGCCAGCGGTGGTTTTCAGGGCCTTGTGGTTGATACCATCAAAAATTCGCCGGAACGCGGTGGTGGAGCAATGGTCGCTGTTCGGGAAGTAGGAGACGATGGCAAACTGGTTGTCGCCAACACGGCACAGGGCGTCGATGGGGCGAATCAGGGTGCTCAGGCGGCGGGCGATGCCGGTGGCCAATTCGCTCATCACGCTGGGTGGGTGCTTGCGTTTCAGGTCTTGCCAGTTACGAATGCCGCACATCACATAGGAGGTGGAACCGCCTCGGGATTCCGCATGGCGCAGGGTTTTCTGCAGGCGCTGGCGGGCATACTTGCTGTTACACAGGCCGGTTTCCAGGTCGATAATGTTGGTGGATTCCAGCTCCCGGTTGTTTTCGACCAGCAGTGCGTTGGCCCGCAGCAGGGTATTCTGGCGATCGGCCATTCGGTCGGCGGCAAAGATGCGGGGGATCAGCTGTTTGGTCATGTCGGATTTGTAGATGAAGTCATCCACGCCCCGGTCGAAGGCTTCCGACAGTGCTTCCACGCTTTCGCGGGCGGTGAGCAGGATCACGTAGGTGTAGTGGTTGTCCTGCTCATCCTGCTGGCGCACGTGGTCGGTCAGTTGCAGCCCGTCCATTTCAGGCATCAGCCAATCGGCAATCAACACGCTGACCTGCCGCTGTTCCATCAGCTTCAGGGCGTCTGGCGCGTTGTTGGCAATGCGTATATCGCGGTAACCGGCATTTCGCAGGGTGCGGCCGACCACCATACTGCTGAATTTGGCGTCGTCTACTACGAGTATGGGTAGGTCCAGGTTTGGCATCGTTTGTCTACTTCTTACCAGTCCATTGTCAGATGCGGTTCGCCGCGGCTCTTGGTATGCTTTGGCGGTTTCGGAACATCCGGTATTTTTAATGTCGCCACAGTATACCCCCGTGTGGCCTTTGGAGAATAACGACCATGCCTTCTTTTGACATTGTTTCAGAAATTGAAATGCACGAAGTCACCAACGCGGTGGATCAGGCCAAGCGTGATCTGGGTAACCGCTGGGATTTTAAAAATGTGCAGGCGGATATCGAACTGGAAGACAAGCGCATTACGGTGAGCGCCGAGCAGGAGTTCCAGCTGGAGCAACTGATTGATCTGCTGCGTATGGCCTTCGCCAAACGCAACATTGACGCCCGGGCTCTGGCGGAAGACGGCGAGAGCAAGGCCGGCAAACTGGTGAAACAGCATTTTTCCCTGAAGCAGGGTATCGAAACCGACATGGCCAAGAAGATCGTGAAAATGATCAAAGACCAGAAGATGAAGGTGCAGGCCAGCATTCAGGGCGACAAGGTGCGGGTAACCGGCAAGAAGCGGGACGACCTGCAGGAAGCCATTGCCATGCTGCGCGAGGCGGAGCTGGATATTCCGCTGCAGTTTAACAACTTCCGCGATTGAGTTCTGGCCTGCCCTGCATGGCTAGGGAGCTGTCTGCCCCTGCGCAGTATCCTCTTCTATTCGTGCCGGCTTGTCCGGGTGAGCAATGCGGAAGAGCAGGGCCGCCAGGATAATGGCCGGCGCGCCGGTTCCTGCGGTGATCAGGAAGAATCCCACCCAGCCCACGTGTTCTGCAAGCAACCCGGTAAAGCCCGCCGCAAACTGCCCGGGCAGCGTCATCAATGAGCTGAACAACGCGTACTGGGTGGCGGTGTAGGCGGTGTTGGTGAGGCTGGACAGGTAGGCAATAAACACCGAAATGGCCATGCCGCCTGTGACGTTATCGGCAATGATGGCGGCCACAAGGCCCGGTTGTTGGGGGCCAATGATGGCCAGGCCGGCGAAGGTGAGGTTGGTGGCCGGGGCCATAAACGCGGTGAACAACAGCATTCGGGCAATGCCAAACCGTGCTACCAGTGCGCCGCCGACCGCGGCCCCGCTCAGGGTCATGATCAAGCCAAACGCGGCGGCAATGTTGGCAATCTGTGACTTGGTAAAGCCCAGGTCCAGATAGAACGGGTTGGCCATCACCCCCATAAAGATGTCACTGATGCGGAAGGTGGCAATAAACAGCAGGATCACCAGCGCCGCTTTGCCGTACCGTTGAAAGAAATCCGCGAACGGGCAGACAAACGCGCCGATCAGCCAGGCGGTGATGTTCTTGCGGGCACCACTGTGTTTGGTGCGGTCCAGGTACCCGATAACCCGCGCCTCCATGGCAAACACTGCCGCAGACTGGCGGTTCTTCGGTTCGGAACTGATCAGCGTGGTGACCATGCCAACGCCCATCAGCAGGGCCATGGTGCCATAAGCCAGGGACCAGCTGCCGACGGCGGCAATATGCAGGGCGCCAGCACTGGCCATCAGCATGGCAACCCTGTAGCCGGTCACATAGCTGGCGGCCATGCCGCCTTGTTCATGGGGCTCCGCGGCTTCCACCCGGTAGGCATCCACCGAGATGTCCTGGGTGGCGGAACCGAACGCGGCGACCACGGCCCAGAGCGCCACCAGCCACTGTTGCTGGGTTGGGTCCGTCAACGCCATGCCCAGTAACGCGCCGGCGATACTCATCTGGGAAACCAGCATCCAGCTGCGCCGCCACCCGAGCCACCGGGTGAGAAACGGAATACTGGTGCGATCAACAATCGGTGCCCACAGTACCTTGATGGAATGGGCCATGCCCACCCAACTGAGAAAGCCAATGGTGGCAAGCTCAACGCCCAGATCCCGCAGCCACGCCGTAAACGTACCCCCCACCAACAGCAACGGAAGCCCAGCGGAGAAGCCAAGGAACAGCATGCCGATAACCCGGGGGTTTCGATAAACTTGAAAGCCTTGAAGGAACTTCAGGATAAAACTCTGAGGCATGAATGGCCGTCCGGAGCTGAGTGGAATACAAGAACCGGGATTATGCGGAATTAAACCCCAATGGCCAAGTGAGCGAGCTTTAATGACCTACCGAGCCAATTTGGGGTCAGACCCCAAGACATTTCACCCCATCAAATGTTCTGGGGTCTGACCCCAACTTCAGGAGGAGCAGCTGATGTTGAGGTGTTTGCCCCAGTCTGGCGGTAGGGCAGCGTAGTGTTCGTGCTCGGGTTGGTCGTCGAATGGGTGCTCCAGCACCTTTAATAGCTCTTTCAGGGGCGCGTAGTCGCCATTCTGGGCTTCCATGATGACTTGCTGGGCCAGGTAGTTGCGCAGGATGTATTTTGGGTTCACCTGGCGCATGGCGTATTCCCGTTCGTCGTGGGCGCGGGTTTCGGTCTTGAGGCGGGCCTCGTAACGTTCGAGCCATTCGTCGGCTACGCTTTGGTCTGCAAACAGATCCCGCACCGGGGCGTTGCCGTGGCGGTGCAGGTTGGAGATGCCCCGGAAAAAGCGTGTGTAGTCCACCCGGTGTTCGTGCAGCATGCTGAAGGTGTCCATGATCAGGCTCATGTCTGAGTCGTCGGTTTCCTCCAGCCCCAGTTTCGCCCTCATGTTGTTTTTGAAATGTTCGTTGTAGGTGGTTTCGTACCGGCGCAGTCCACGGCGCACGTGGTCCTCATCCAGGATTGGCAGCAGGGCGTTGGCCAGGTACTGGCAGTTCACAAAGCCAGTCTGTGGCTGCCGGTTGTAGGCGTAACGGCCGCCCTCGTCGGTGTGGTTGCAGATGAAGCCGGCGTCGAAATCGTCCAGGAAGGCGTAGGGGCCGTAGTCGAAGGTGTCGCCGATGATGGACATGTTGTCGCTGTTCATCACGCCGTGGCAGAAGCCAACCGCCTGCCAGTCTGCGATCAGCCGGGCGGTGCGCTCGACCACCTCTTCAAACCAGCGTTGATAGCGCTGTTCTTCCGGTAAGCTGATCAGGTGCGGGAAGTGCAGGGTGATCACGTGTTCCAGCAGGGTTTTCAGTGCCTCGGGGCCTTCATGGTGGGCGGCGAATTCGAAGTGGCCGAAACGGATATGACTTTGCGCCACTCGCATCAGCGCGGCGGCGGTTTCGATGGATTCCCGGCGCACCGGGTCTTTCGCGCTGATCATAAACAGGGCGCGGGTGGTCGGAATGCCAAGACCGTGCATGGCTTCCGAGCACAGATATTCGCGTATAGTGGAGCGCAGCACCGCCCGGCCATCGCCAAAGCGGGAGTAGGGCGTGGTGCCCGCCCCCTTCAGGTGCCAGTCCCAGCGGGTGCCGTCTGGCGCCACGGTTTCCCACAGTAACAAGCCCCGGCCATCGCCCAGTTCCGGGTTGTACACGCCAAACTGGTGCCCGGTGTACTTCATCGCTACCGGGTCCATGCCTTCCAGCAGTTCCGCCCCGGCACCCACGCCGGCCCACTCGGCCTCATCCTGAACATGAAAACCCATCTGCGCCGCCAGTTTGTGGTTAAAACACACCATAGCCGGCTGCGACAAAGGCGTCGGCTTCACCCGCGTATAAAAGCTGTCCGGCAATTCCAGATAACGGTGTTCCACCTTGAAAGCATTCGTGTTCATAGTCTGGCCTGGTTCTTGAATCTAATTTGGGGTCAGACCCCAGAACATTTCACCGCATCAAATGTCTTGGGGTCTGACCCCAGTTACATTGCAGAGCGGGGTGGGGAAATGCAACCACGGTTGATTGTTTTTACGGATCTGGACGGCACCTTGCTGGATCACGACAGCTATAGCTGGCGGGCGGCGAAGCCGGCGATGGCGCGGTTGGGGGCCAATGGCATTCCATTGATTTTCAATTCCAGCAAAACGGCGGCGGAGATCAGTGAGTTGCAAAGCATGATGGGGCTGCGGGGGCCGTTTATTGCGGAGAACGGCGCGGCGGTGGTGATTCCTGCTGGCTGCCTGGGCAATGCGGAGGAAGAAGTGGTCCATGTCGGCAGATCCTATGAGGAGGTTGTTCGCACTATTTTGGTGCAGAGGGAATCCGGTGCACAGTTTCGGAGCTTTGATGACCTGTCTGCGGAGCAGGTGGCGTCGCTTACCCGGTTGACGGTAACGGAGGCGGCCCGGGCGAAACAGCGTTTGGCGACGGTGCCGCTGGTGTGGGATGGCACGGAGGAAGAGCTGGCGCAATTCCGCGCGGCGCTTGAGCTGGAGGGCCTGAAGTTGGTGCAGGGCGGGCGCTTCTGGCATGCCATGGGCACCTTTGATAAGGCGGAAGGGGCCCGGTTCTTGCTGAAGCGTTATCAGGAGCACTTTGGTGAAGAACCGATTGTGACCATTGCCCTGGGCGATAGCCCCAACGACCAGTGCATGCTGGAGGCCGCCGACGTACCGGTGGTGATTCGCGGGGTGAACAGTGATCAGGTTCAGTTGCCGTCGTCCCGGCACGCCATGCGCTCCCTCAAGCCCGGCCCGGAGGGTTGGAATGAATGCGTGCTCAATCTGCTCTTTGAGTACGGCTACCAGTAAAGGAGGAGCCGCCATGGGCGACTTTTACCAGAATGGCATTATCACCACCCTGCACAACCTTGTGCGCCGCCCCGTGGAGGATGTTGAAGCGGACCTGATGAGCTTTCGTAAAGCCCGGCCTATGTCTTTGGTGTTGCCGTCTTTGTGCTCGGAGCTGGAAGGGCCTGCGCTTAAAAACATCGTCCAGGAGCTGACCAAGGTTCCGTATTTGGATGAGATTGTGATCGGTTTGGACCGTGCCGATGAAACCCAGTATCGCCATGCCCTGGAGTATTTTTCCGAGCTGCCGCAGCCGTTCAAGGTGCTCTGGAACGATGGCCCCCGGTTGCGGGCACTGGATATGAAATTGCGGGAGCAGGGCCTGGCACCCACGGAGATGGGGAAGGGCCGCAATGTGTGGTATTGCTTTGGCTACGTGCTGGCCTCGGGTGTGAGTAAATCCGTGGCCCTGCATGATTGCGACATCCTGACCTATTCCAGGGATTTGCTCGCGCGCCTGATCTACCCGGTGGCCAACCCCGGTTTTAACTACATGTTCTGCAAAGGCTATTATGCACGGGTGGCGGACGGCAGCATGAATGGCCGGGTCAGCCGCCTGCTGGTCACGCCACTGATTCGCGCCCTCAAAAAAGTGTGTGGCCCCAACGATTTTCTGGATTACCTGGACAGCTACCGCTACCCGCTGGCGGGCGAGTTCTCCTTCCGTACCGATGTGATTAATGACCTGCGTATTCCCAGCGACTGGGGCCTGGAAATTGGCGTCTTGTCCGAAATGAAGCGTAACTACGCCACCAACCGCTTGTGCCAGGTGGACGTGGCGGATGTTTATGACCACAAACATCAGGAGCTGTCACCGGAAGACGCCAGCCGGGGCTTGTCCAAGATGAGCGTGGACATCTCCAAGGCGCTGTTCCGTAAGCTGGCCACTAACGGTGAGATTTTCTCCAACGAAAAGTTCCGCACCATCAAGGCAAGTTACTTCCGTATTGCCCTGGATTTTGTGGAGACCTACCAGAACGACGCCATCATCAATGGCCTGAGTTTCGATCGTCACAAGGAAGAGAAGGCGGTGGAGCTGTTCGCCCAGAACGTGATGCGCGCCGGCGCCTATTTCCTCGACAATCCCATGGACACGCCGTTCATCCCGAGCTGGAACCGGGTAACCAGTGCCATTCCGGATATCCGGGAGCAGTTGCTGGAGGCGGTGGAACTGGATAACCAGGAGTTCCGGCCATGAGCCAGACCCTCGACAGCAAACTGGTGGCCATGCTGGAAGTGGTCTACCCAGCGGTGGACTGTGCCTTTGTGGCGGAGCAGTTAATAGATGCCATGGCACTGGCGCCCGATGCCGAGGCCCCGCCGGCGCACCAGAACCATTGGGACCCATCGGACATTGTGCTGATCACCTACGCCGATACCGTTCAGCAGCCGGATGAGAAGCCATTGGTGACTTTGAAGCGGTTTCTGGACGACTGCCTGCAGGACGTCATCAGTGCCGTGCATATTCTGCCGTTTTTCCCGTACAGCTCGGACGATGGCTTTTCGGTGATGGATTACCTGGCGGTGAACGAGTCCCACGGTGGCTGGGAAGACATCGAGGCCATCGCCGCGGACTACAAGCTGATGGCCGACCTGGTGATCAACCACATGTCCGCCCGCAGCCGCTGGTTCGAGAACTTTCGCAAGCGCGTGGGGCCGGGCAAGGATTACTTCTTTGAGGGCAACCCGAAAGACGATTTAAGCATGGTAGTGCGCCCCCGAACCTCGCCGTTGCTGACCCCGGTGCAGACCGATGACGGCGAGCGCCACGTATGGTGTACCTTCAGCGAAGACCAGGTGGACCTGAATTTCGCCAACCCGGAAGTGCTGATCGAATTTGCCCGGATTATCCACTATTACCTGGAACGTGGGGTCAGGATCTTCCGGCTGGATGCGGTGGCGTTCTTGTGGAAAGAACCGGGCACGCCCTGCATTCACCTGCAGCAGACCCACGAGCTGATCAAGATTCTGCGCCTGCTGATTGAGCACCACACGCCAGATGCGGTGGTGATCACCGAAACCAACGTGCCCAACCGGGAGAACCTGACTTATTTCGGCAACGCCAACGAAGCCCATGCAATCTACAACTTCTCGTTACCGCCACTGCTGATCAATACCCTGGTCACCGGCAATTGCCGGCACCTGAAAACTTGGCTGATGAGCATGCCGCCGGCGCAGATGGGCACCACCTACCTGAACTTCATTGCCTCCCACGACGGCGTTGGCCTGCGGCCCACTGACGGCCTGTTGGACGAGGACGAAAAGCAGCGGCTGATCAACACCATGGAATCCTTTGGCGGCAAGGTATCCTACCGGCGCACCGCCGATGGCCGGGACCAGCCCTATGAAATGAACATTGCCTTGTGGGATGCCCTCAAAGGCACCGCCAAGGGTGGCGCAGACCACTGGCAGTTACAGCGATTCCTTTGCGCCCACACCATTATGCTGGCGCTGGAAGGTATTCCTGCGTTCTATATTCACAGCCTGCTGGCCACCGAAAACGACCATGCCCGGGTAGAACACACCGGCCGCTTCCGCTCTATTAATCGCGGCCAGTGGCAGCTGGATGCCGTGGAAGCCGCCCTGGCGGACCCACTCAGCCACCACAGCAAAGCTTTCACCGAACTCAAGCGCCTGATCGCCATCCGCCGCGCCCAACCCGCCTTCCACCCCAACGCCACCCAGTTTACCCTGCACCTGGGCCTGCAGCTGTTCGGCTTCTGGCGCCAGAGCATGCGCCGGGAGCAATCCATCTTCTGCATCCACAACATAAGCGACGAAGTGCAGCAAGTGGCCCTCACCGACATCAACCTCATCGGCACCGACCAGTGGACCGATCTGCTTTCCGGTATGGCCGTTGACGACCTGGCCGGCGTGCTAACCCTGAAACCCTACCAAAGCGTCTGGCTCTCCAACTAAGTTGGGGTCAGACCCCAGAACATTTGATGGGGTGAAATGTCTTGGGGTCTGACCCCATTGCGAGCCTGTTGCATTGAGTTCTGTGGAGGCAGCCCCTATAATCCCGCCGCATTAACTGACTGATGACCCACGGAGGGGACAGAGACGATGAGGATGTTCGTCGCAGTAGCTTTGTTACTGTCGTTAGGTTTGGCCGGAATGTTCTGGTTCACCGGCGACAGCCTTGCCTTTAAGCCCGAGCCGGGCGACAGCCGCCATTTTATTCTCGAACAAACCGCCGAACTGCAAACGCCCAGCGGGTTTCGCAGGGAGCCGACTCGTGTCCGAATGGAAAGCCTGCTGCGCAGTGACGTACTGGCGGTAGACAATGATGTGGTTGAGTTGCAATCCCGCTCTTTGCATACCCAGCTTTGGGAGCAGGATCGACTCGGTCTCGATACGGAGCAGATTCCGGAATACAGTGACCGGCTGCAGTCTATGGCGGCATTGCTCAAGGCCGGGATTGTTGAACGGGTTGCCAGCGATGGTCAGGTACTTGAAACCAATTACGTGAATGAGTCCGCCCTGGCCGAGCTCACGGAAGATTCCCGGTTGCCTGAACCCGTTCGGGATATGCTAAGCCGCGATCTCAGCGTGATGCACACCTACCAGCCAGCTTTTCCTTCGGGTAAGCCCCGAGTAGGCGTGAGCTGGCAGGTGCCGGCACGCGATATGGGCGGTCAGTCGCTGCCAGCGGTGCAATACGAAATCAGCCATGTGAATGACGACACCGTTTCTTTGAAGTTCCGTTCGGTGACAACGGAGGGAGCCACTGACTCTGCTGCCGTTGAAATCGAGGGCTTTATGGAGCTTGAGCGCCTGACCGGGTGGCCGAGGCGCGCTGCTGCGCGAATCAGTGGGGTATTTGAATACGCCGACCAGCACCTGGCGTTGAAAAGCACGATGACGTTGACCCAGACCGGTATAGAGCCGCGATTCAAGGCGGGGCAAGCATGGTACCGGGCACTGGGGGCGCTGGATAGCCGGGTTGTCGATACCACCGATCCGGAGTTCGAAACCTATTACCTGCCGCCGTTTGCCCTGGCCACGCCCGAAGAATCCTTTGAACAACTGGAGAGGTCTCTGCTCTGGTTCGGCAGTGAGGAAGTTGATGGTCGCCTGGGGCTGGATTTCCAGATTGAGCATTATCATTTCGCAGCCGTTGAGTTTGAGCCTGCGAGCGCCGTCCGGCTGCTGGATGCCGAGGGTGAACCTGTGACCGATTCGGTACCGCGTGATCCGCGTTACACTCTGTATTCGATTGACAGCGCCGACCATCGCCGAGTGCCGTTTATCGCCAGTGAGTTAACGCGCGATCAGTTGGATGCGATTGCCTCGGTGGAGGTGGATGCCACGGTTATCGTGCCCGGAGAGCTGCACAGCTTTGTGCTGACGCCGGAAACCCCATCCCGCCACATCGAGAGCCTTGGGCTGACGCTATCTGTAGAAGATTGGGATCCCGATGGGCTCCTGGTTCGGGCCCATGAGCCCGGGGGTTCGCTACCCACCAGCTTTCCGTTGATTGGCGCCTATCCTGTGAATGCCGAAGGCGACTTTCTGCCGACGTTCAGCCTGCGGCTGACTCATACGGCGATTGAACCTCTGCGGAATGCCTTTCTGGAAACCTCGGATGAGGGTGATCACTGGGCCAGGGCCGAGCAATTTGCGCATTCAGCCACCGACACACTCATAACCTCCCCTATGGAAGAGCGCTACGGTGACTGGATCTATGAGTTGGGGGCAGAGGGTGGCCAGCCCATTGAAGGCGTTCAGGTTTATGTGTACGGCCGTGAGGTGGAGCAGCGTACGTTTGTAGCCCCGAACGCGCTCCCCACGTTAGATGGCGGGCCGGTGGTTGGTGAGCGAACTCTGGAGCAGTACCGGGAGCCGGTGCTGGAGTTTTCATCATTTGAGTTGGATGAGGTGGTACTCGAAGGCGTTCGTCAGAACAGGCTCAGTGCCGTGGTTCCTGGTGAGGGCGCCGGGCGCTGCGACATTTCTGTGGCTGGCGAACCAATGTACCAGGGTAGCCCTGTCCGTTTTTCTGCCGAGCAAAGCTATGGAACGTCGCAACTACTGTTTGCATCCGGCGCCTATAACGATCAGCCCGGCCGTGAGTTGGTTACCGAGCATGGCCTGAAATATTTCTACGACCTTGAGATTGACGTCAATGTTGACTGCATAACCAAGGTAGTGCTGCACAGGGGGACCGTTCCTGATAGCGGTCAGTTATTCCGGGTAGACCCCAGCACCCTGAGGCTGAGCAAATCCCAACACCAGACTCTCAAGCAGATCCAGCAGCGATTCAATCTAAGAGAGCTGCCTTTGATCGCCTACAACCGGGACGGTAAAGTTCTGGAGCCTCTGTCTCCTGCCTACTCAGGGAACCCTTCGGAAGGTTGGGATGGTGATGGCATGGATCTCCGTTTCTGGGGCGAAATCGCTGAGGTCCGTTACCCCGTGAGTATGGAGCGGGAAGCCAGGCAGGTGTCTGTGCAGTTCCCGCCACTGCCTTGATTCAACCGGTCAATAACTCAGGATGAGACCATGACCAAAAAGCTGTTGTTTACTGTATTGCTCTGTATGCCGCTGATTGTGCAAGCCGACCAACGGGTATGGTTTGCTGAAAATGGCGATTACTACGACCCTGCCAATCCCTGGCACCGGAAGGCGAGTTACCTTGAGCTGCCACTTCCCAAGGTGGATGAGTTTTATCAGGTCAAACTCTTCTACGCTGACGGCCAGGTTGCGCTGGAAGGCCTCTCACCCACGCCGGATTTTAACCGCAAGGACCTGTTGGGTGATGCGGTGGAATATTACGCCGATGGGCAGGTTTCAGTGCAGGCCAGTTACGTGGTTCGTGACCAGATCTGCGACTGCGGCAACAATTACCCGGTGCTCCACGGTGCCTACAAGGCTTATCACCCGAACGGCCAGCTTGAGCGCTCGCTTGACTATTATGGCGGCGGCATCGCCGATGGAGACTACACCGAATATGACGAGGCAGGCCGGGTAACCCGTCGCTATTCCATCCGGAATTATCGGCGCCATGGCGATTATGCCGAGTATAAAAATGGTCAGCTGACCAAAGAGGCCCACTACGTGAATGGGGCCAGGGAAGGAAATTACCGGGAGCTGGATGAACAGGGCCACCTAATCCGGAAAGCCACCTTCTTGGATGGCAAGTATCAGGGAGTGCTGGAAACCTATCGAGATGGAATTCTGGCCAGTGAGGAGCATTACCACGAGGGTAACCGGCTGGGTTTGCAGAAAACCTACTACCCCGACGGCACACCCGAGCGTGTGTATATTGCCAGTAAGTTCCGGTCTCAGCCGGTGGGTGAGGATCTTTACTACCGAATGGACGGTAGTCTGTCTCGCAAGGTGATGCGCGTTCTGGATGACAACGGCCGGCTTGTTGAGTCCCGGGATGAGCAATATGGCGACGGTGAGCGGCTGGTCAAGCTTAAACACAAGGTGGGTGATTGGCAGCTTGAGGAAGAATACAGCGAGAGTGGTGAGCTCATCGCCCGGCGGGAGCAGGATGACAAAGGGCTACAGGGTCTGCTCCTGACCCGGCAATGGTCGACCCTGGTGCGGGAGCACTACAAGGACGGGGAAAAACATGGCGATTCCCTCCGGGAGGGCAGTGGTGGTGCCCGCGAGGAAGGGCGTTACGAGAATGGCCTGAAAACAGGCCCGTGGCTAATGCTACAGAGCAATGGCATAACCGAGAAAGTGAACTATCGTGCCGGCAAACGCCACGGCCGTTACGAGCGCTTTGACGAGACCGGAGAGCGCTCAGATGTCATCCATTATGAAAATGGACAGAAACATGGACCGGCCGATTTCAGCGACGGATATGGCCATCGCGTGGTGGCTAACTTCTACAAAGACGAGCCGGATGGCGACTATCTGGAAACGACCGAAAACGGGCGTATCGTACGCCAGGGCAATTACCGGCTCGGGAAACCGGAAGGCGTTCACTACGAGTTCTCCAGCGTTGGCCAGATGTTGAAGAAACGCAGCTATCGCGACGGCGAGCCCCACGGGGAGTGGATTGAAGTGGGTTACGGCGGTATGTCTGTGATTCGCAAGCACTACGAAAATGGAACGCTCATCAGTGAGGGCGACATAACCCTGGACTCCCTGTCGACTTCGCGGGTGCGCTGATGAAAAAGCATGGTTTGAGGCTGTGCAGGAACACGGACGGTTTGAGGACAAAGGTATCATGTTGAAAATCCGCTCTATCGGAGTGTTTGCCGCAGGCCTGCTGGCGCTTGGGGTATTGGGTGGTTGCAGTAACAGTGACAATACGGATGCGTCTGGCGATGACCAGCGGGGTGCGTCTGATAGCGGGCTGGCTGCAACGTCCGAGGTGTTTCCTTCGCAGGTATTCATTGATCTTGATCGTGCGGGTTCCCGCATCGTGGCAGTGGGTGAATCCGGTGCGATTAGGGTTTCGGATGACAACGGTAGTTCCTGGCGAGTGGTCAGTTCCGGGGTGAATAGCACCCTGACCGCGGTTAGCTTTGTGTCTGATCAGACCGGTTGGGCCGTTGGCCATGATGGCACGGTGCTGCGAACGGATAGTGGGGGCGACACCTGGGAGCCTCTTCAACTGGACCAGCAGATAGATTCTGATCAGGCGCTGATGGACGTGGCTTTCGATAGTCACGGCAAGGGCATTATCGTTGGGCCCAACCGCTTTATTCTCACGACGCTTGATGGTGGTGAAAACTGGACGCGGGAGCGTCTGGCGGCGAGGTCTTACGGCTCAGACCTCAACGGAGTGGCCATTCTGGAGAGCGGGCATCAACTGATTGTTACCGATGGCAGTGACATTCTTTCCCGTTCGGAGTGGGGCGACGACTGGCAAGTGTTTCGTGAGGGGTACAAGCCACTATTGGGCGTAATAGGCTTAGGTGGCAGTGAGGCTCTGGCCTTTGGAGCAGAAGGCACGGTAATGCAAAGCCCGGACGGCGGAGTGAGCTGGAATAGCATCAAAAGCGCCAGCAAGGTGGGCTATTTCGGTGGGCGCCTTTTGTCTGACGGCAGTGTGATCCTGGTTGGAAGTGAGGGTATCGTGGCCCGGCGCGCTGCGGGCGGAGAGATGTTTTATCCGGAGCTTGATCTCCCGTTGGGGGCCCTGACGGGGGTCGCTGAGGGTGAGAACAACAGGTTGTTGCTGGCGGGTATTCAGGGAGTTGGATATCGGCAGGACAATCAGTATTGGTTCCATGGTGTTGAGAATGGTGCGACCGGCCAGTTGATGGCGAGATCATTGTTGGGGCGGGTTGAGACATCGGCAGTATTGCAGCTTGCAGAATCGGGCAGTCGTTCTTACCAATGGCAGGAGTCAGGCAGGGCGGTTGAGTGGGTTGAGATATCTCTGTCTGCAGCGGGCGCCGGTGATGATGTACTGACTCCTGCCGTTTTTAACGGGATGGGAGAGTTTTTTCAGGAGATTCGATCAGACTCTGGTTTACCGTTAAAGGAACTCAGATCCGTATGGGATGACCGGTATTTCAGCTATCTGCTTCTGCAAGGCCCCTACGGTTATCTGCAAAGCTATCCGATGGTTCCGGACAAACCCGGATATAGCGAGGCCGAGCGGCCTTATCTGGAACGTCGGTTAAAGCAGGCCGCGCTGTTGGACAGTGTGGTCAGTTCTGACTACAGCACAGTGACCATTTTCGCGGATGTGCCCTCTCATGTGGTTGCTGGGAGAGGGGGCGCGGATCAGGAGTCTATCCACGAGTTTCTGGCCGGCCTGACTGAAACACCGGAGGAGTCATCCCGGCCTTTCAATGTTTCCGGCATCGAGACCATTCGCCTCGAAGAGGTCGACCATGGCCCCAAGGTTGAAAACGGCGTCGATTCGAAGGAAGCCAATGAAGAGCAGGGCGCGAACGAGCCTGGCGACTATCTCTATGTGATCAGCCGCAGCAAATCGTACGGTTGCGAGAAACCCCGGGTTCTGAAACTGGCAGATAGCCTTGCCGGATACCTCAAGAAAGAAGACGCGCCCGGGCCGGTATTGTCTGTAGCGGATCTGGCCAAGCTCAACCAGGTGAGCCGTAAGGATGAGAACTGGAAGTGGTATACAACGTCTGGGTACCGTAGTTATGGCAATGAGGTGTATCGGTTGTGGGAGCAATCCTATTGCCCTAATCCGCTGGCGATAGTGTTCGGGCATCGAGGTGACGAAGAACAGGGTGAGGTACTTGAGGGGCTTCTGGAACAGTTTGGTGGCCAGGTGGGGTTGGATGACACCGCAGAGCAGCTTGAGATGAAAACCTACCGTGTTCGGCGGTCTGCCATCTGATCAGGAATTATGATTTTGTTGAGGAGTAGCGCAAGGAACGGTGGTTTGTAATCCACGACTGTGCGGTTATAATCGGTAGGGCTCAGGATGAGTCAGTTACAAACCACTATTCTTCAGGGACCGAAGTCATGCCCCAGGCAAGCGGATTGCAGTTCACCGCCCGTGTAGGCGAATTCCCCTCAGATCACTTTTCGGTAGTTGGCTTTAAGCTGGCCGAACAGCTGTCTTCCTTGTTTCATGGCCGGTTAGAACTGGCGAGCACCGACCCCGATGTGGCTGCTGCTGACGTTCTGGAGCAACCGGTGGACCTGGTAGTCTGGCAAGACGGCCAGCCGGTACGGCGGTTTACCGGCGTGGTCAACGAATTCGTCCGCGGCAACACCGGCCACCGCCGCACCGCCTATCAAGTGGTCATCCAGCCCCCGGCCTGGCGCCTGGACCTGATGCACAACAGCCGCATCTTCCAGACCCAGAGTACCGACACCATCGTGCGCACCTTGCTCGAAGAGCGGGGCATCATTGATACGGTCTTTGACTTCAAGCGCTCCCCTGAAGAACGGGAATACTGCGTCCAGCACCGGGAAAGCGACCTGCAGTTCATTGAACGACTGGCCGCCGAAGAAGGCTGGCACTACCGTTACCAACACGGAAGCGTGGATGGCGAAGAACAACCGGCGTTAATCATTGCTGACCACCACGGCGACGCCCCGAAACTGAACCCGGTGCCCTGCAACACCCAGGCTGGAGGCAGCAGCAAGCAAGCCTGTATATTCAGCTTCGCCTACGAAGAGCGCATCAAAGCCGCCTCCGTGGCCATGAAGGACTACACCTTCAAAAACCCCGCCTACGCCCTGATGCACGAACACAGCGCGGGCGGTGTGAACCACCGAGAAGACTACCAACACTACGACTACCCCGGTCGCTACAAGGCTGACGCCAGTGGCCAGCCCTTCACCCAGGCCAAACTGGACGCCCTGAGAAACGACGCCTCCCTGGCCAAGGGCGAAAGCAACCGCCCGGACTTCACCCCCGGCGCCAAAGTGGAATTGGAGGAACACGACAGCCAGAGCCTGAACCGGGAATGGCTGCTGACCGCCATCACCCACACCGGCAAACAGCCCCAGGCCATGGAAGAAGAGGGTGGCAGCGAACCCACCAGCTACCACAACGACTTCACCGCCATTCCGGCCGATAAAACCTGGCGGCCCCTGTGCGAACACAAGCCCATGATGGACGGCCCTCAGATGGCCATCGTCACCGGCCCCGAGGGTGAAGAGATCCACTGTGACCAGTACGGCCGGGTGAAAGTTCGTTTCCCCTGGGACCGCTATTCGAAAAACGACGAACACTCCAGCGCCTGGCTACGCGTCGCCCAGGGCTGGGCTGGCGGCCAATACGGCTTTATGGCCCTGCCCAGAATCGGCAATGAAGTGATTGTCTCCTTCCTGGACGGCGACCCGGACCAGCCCATCATCACTGGAAGGACTTACCACGCCACCAACACACCGCCCTACGCGCTGCCGGAACACAAAACAAGAACCACTCTGAAAACCAAAACCCACAAGGGCGAAGGCAGCAACGAACTCAGATTTGAAGACGAAGCGGACCAGGAACAGATCTACCTCCACGCCCAGAAAGACCTGGACCTGCTGACGGAAAACAACCGCACCGAAGTCATCAAGAACGACAGCCACCTGACGGTGGAGAACCACCAGTTCAGCCATGTGAAAGCGGCAGACCACTGCACCACCGATGGTGAAAGCCGAGTCTCTGTCGGCGCCGATTGCAGCCAGACCATCGCCGGCAGCTATCACCAGAAAACCGGCCGCACCATGGCCTCGGAAGCCGGCACAGAAGTTCACCACAAAGCGGGCGCGAAAGTGGTGCTGGATGCCGGGGCGGAGCTGACGATTTCTGGTGGTGGTAGCTTTATCAAGCTGGACCCAAGCGGGGTTACCTTGGCTGGGCCTGGGATCAAGATTAATTCTGGTGGGGCGCCGGGGAGTGGGGCTGGGCAAAGTTCTGCTAATCCGGAACTGCCAAATCTTGTTGGCAAAGATGGGGCGGCAACGCCACAGCCTCCCGAACTGGCAATGGTTGGCCAGCGCAAAACTGCCTCTCCTGACCAAGTGGAGTTTGATCAGTTACCGGGCTCCGATCGGAAACTGATCATTGATGTGATTGGCGGGCATCTTGAGCGAGATTCTGTGGAAGCGATTAAAGGGACTGATGGGGAGGAAACTGTATGACGGATACTGTGGATTTTTCAGATGAATCCCGGGATCGCTCGATTTTACGAACAGCAGATTACGACGATACCGACCCCGCGGATCTCGTACTGACTGTGCCCAAGCGCGAAGGCGGCAAGATCTCGATTCCTCTCCTGAAGCACGCAAGATCTAACATCGAGCGTGAAGATTACCAGGATAATACCCTCGTAAGGATCAAGCCCCTGGCAGAGATCGCCAGCAACTTGCCTGTTAGAAGTGGCTCCAATGCCCCCGTTTATCAAGGGAAAGGCGTAGCACTGTTGCGGCCTGGCTTTCTTTATATTTTCCGCGAAGACAAGCTCTGGCGAGAATTAGAGATCAGTCAGAACTCCCAATTCAGCGATATTGATCTTCAGGCAGTGCGGGCGGAGGTTGGTGACCCAGAATCTGACTTGAGAATGATACGCCCATCAGCCGGACAGTGGTTGGACGATGTGCTTGTTCCGGTGTTTCTCCAGGGGCAAGCGGTGATGCACGATTTCCGCATGGCCTACAGTGAAATCCAGTGGGATTGGGCCTACATCCAAAAACTTGAAGAGAGTGCAGCGACTCGTAATGCAAGGACGACGGGTGTGGGTCACGCCTGGGCTGTCACATCGGTTGATACATTGAGTTTTGAAACCGGATTCCCGGCATCACGTGTTGAGGATGCACCCGAGCTCAGGCACAGGGATCTGGGCATTGAACTGATGATAGAGAATCCCAGCGACTTCGTGCTCAGTTTTGAGCGGCCGGGTGAAGACGAACTATGCAGCAAGCTTGCGAAGTTATTGGAGAGCAACGAGAAGCAGGCGAGGGAGTCGGCGAACATTCTTGACCTTACCTGCCCACCTGGAGCGGATCTTTTGCAGCATCTTCGCTCGCAGAAGGGGGTCGTTTGCGTGGCCATCCCGGACCCTTTTTTCCTGTTCCGCCACGCCCTGGCCCAGTTGCACTTGGCCATGCATTATCTGGATGCAATCGATATTGCTATAAAGGATAAACCCCTGGTCCATTCCGCCATGTTAATCCGCCAGGCAGTGTTCGACCCGGCGCCGAGCGGTCAGAGTGGAGACCTTGCGAACTACCGGAACGCTATCAACCGGGAACAGCTGGATGACATTCTGGAAACGGCCGAAAGGAATCACGCTGTTCGGAACATAGAAGACCAGGCGCGCCGCCTGAAGAAATTGATGAAGAGCTCGTCATTCAACTCGGTGTTCGACGATTATCTGCAAAGCCCGGATGTAGCGGCTTGTGAAGCCTTTTTGCTGTGCGCGGACAACTTGAATGTACTGCAGCAAATCCCAGGGGTGCTCAAAGCACAGGGAGTGGATGATGATCAGGGGATCCCTGGCGCTCTGGCAAAGTGGCTATCGGACGAATCAATGTTGGCAAAGTGGTCGCCGGGAATCGCCGCCGAAACAGGGGAGGAAGGCACGCAGTCATCTCCCTACGAACAACTTCGGTCGCTCGCCAGCGACCAGACGGAGATTAACGATCAGCACCTGGGCCGCCTCAACCTCCAGGCCCTGGCGTATGCTGAGAAACAGTTCCAGTACGACGAGGAGTCCACTGGCGAGCAAGTGGCCGGGGAGGTTAAGGATGCAGGGCGCGTTGGGGCACTGGTAAGTGGGGTGCTGGGGGAGTGGAGTGCCTCAGTACTGACCGCCTGCAGAAGGCTGATGGAAGATGGTAGCGTGGAGGCCATCCAGGTCCACAGGATCATGCAGGCCGCGTCTGCCAATGCCATCCTTTCTGACCCCGGTCTGGCGGGGGTGGATCTGATGCGTCGAGGCGACGTAGACCCTACCAAGCATACCATTATTGGCGTGGAGGGTGACGGCATTCGCCGTGGCCTGACCGACTTCGACCGCAGCCAGGGTGGGCTGCTCACTCGCGCCAATGACTACCTCTATGCGGATCTTGTGGATCGATCTGGACAGGTCCAGGGTTCTACCAGCCCCGCCCGTGCCTCTAATGAGCTGGAAGAAGCTATCAAGAAAATCGCTGGCAATACTTGGGTCTACGTGGTGCCTGCCGGACACCCGGAGGCAAGGAAGCTCAGTGTATTAAAGGTGGACCTCGCCAAGCGTGTTGGGGCGGTGGTGGATGGCCCGGGCGTGTCTAGTGGATTGGTGGCGTTGGCGGTATTCAATGTGTTCTTGGAGAGTCGGGCCACTATACATGCAGTAAAAAGCAACCAGGACTGGGGTATAAGCTCTTTAAAAGCATTGGGAAGCTTGGTTGATCTGGTCGCTGCTTCAATGAAGCTTAGTATCGTAGCTAATGAAGTGGCAAGTATTGACTCTGGTCATGCATCACGACTCTACAAGTTTTCAAGCCGCCCTTGGTTTGACCTGAAGGGATGGCCGTTGATTGGAAAAAGGCTAGCCAAAACTGGGGCAGGTACCCTCGTCAGAACGGTTGGCCTTGCCAGTTTCGTAGCAGGAGGTGTGGCAGTTGGGTTGAGCTATTGGGATATGAGGATCAGTCTGAGCCGGGGGGATCTTGATGCTGCGAATGGGCACGGAATAGCGGTCGCCGGTGGTTTGATCTTCCTGTCAGTACCATTGATAGGCGGGCTGCTGGCGATTCCGGGTTGGGGGTGGGCCGTTCTCGGAATGAGCATGGCTTTGGGTGGGTCATTGTATGCGGGAAGCGTGGCCGACGACCTCTTCGAAAGGGTGCTGAAACAGGGGCCATTGGGGACGCACCCGCAGGACTCCTTGGTGAACCTGGACGATTTGGCCTATTACGGGCAGTTGCTAACACTGCTTTCCCCGGTCAATATCTCCGCACAAAGATACGGGGATGTCGATCCGGATCCGGCGTTGACTAGCCCGGACCATTCGCCACAGCCGGATGATTATGTCATCACTTTACAAACTCCAGTGGTCAGTCGGTTGAAGGTGCTACAGGAGTGTCGTCCAGACCTGCCAACCCAGCCTTTCAAGATTGTGGTACAGGAAGTGGCGTACATGAATAGCCGTGCCGAAACCTCCAACGCAGCGGTTGGCACAGTGGAGCAGGAAGTCATGTTGTCGACTACTCCCCTTACACAGATTGCCGCGAGGCAGTCCCTGCCTCATGAATCCGCCGTGCGTTTTCTGGTTAAACGGGAGCTCCAGAGCAGCAGCTTCCAGAGTTTTGGATATCAGGAAGAAGTCACTACAACGATACGGGTTGGATTGCAGGCTGTGGTTGGTACAGAACAGGGACCTGTGGTCTTTCCCACGCCTGTGATGGAGAACTACGAACCCTATAATGATACCCGTCATGGCGGGGCGCCGGATAAGTCCCGTAGTGTTTTTAATCCGCATTCCGAGCCAGTAGTACCCTATTGGTTCCTTAAGGAAGTTTCTGTATGACCATGCCGATGGAGACACAAGAATATGCTTCGACCGCCTATCGGTCTGATCAGGCGGTGGAGCTACCCGAAACCCGAGCTAAACGTGAACGAGTTGGGGACGAGCTTCAGCCGTATGGTGCCTACGCGAACCTTAACCCGTACCACCGAACCGTGGAGGATATTGATACAGTCCAGTGCAGTGAGAGCGAGGATCCGGAGTTCTATAAGGAAAACTGGTGGTGGGACCACCAGCGGCTTCGCTTCCTTAATGAGAAGCTCGGATTAAAGGCGTTAATACTCATTGTTCCATTCATTTGGGCGTTGTTGGTACTTATTGGTGGCTTGGTGCTAATCAGTTGGAGTATTGGGACTTTCCTGATACCTATTTTGCCGGCGACTGCTGTGGTTGTAATACTTATAATTCTGGGGGCAGCGTGGATATTCTTTTCTTTTTGGATCATTCCCCCCACCACCAATTGGCTCATGATTAATGGCGTTGGATTGATTCTCAAACCCTTTGAGAAAACCTTGGAAAAGAAGTTAGACGAAACTCTGGAAGATGGCTGCAGCGAGTTCAACCGGGTCACCGGGCAGGTAAAGTTCGCCTTGGGCAAGGGGCGTTCTTTTGAGGCACCGCTTGTGGAGTTCGATGCCTACGTGGAGCGAGTGGTCCAGCGGGGCGGTATCTTCTACCGGCTGATGTTCGTGCATCGTTACACCCAGAAGCAATTCAACAAAACCTCCCTGAGCAACATTGAAGCAGAGAAAACTGAGGTGCTAGCCCTGTGGGATATGTTGCAACGCTACATGGATGTCACCCAACCCCTGCCAGACATGCCCCGGTTGGAGCCGTTTCGCCACCTGGACCCGGTGACCGCCAAGTACGACCAGACTACTGGCCGTAACCCCCGCTACTGGCGAGACCTGGATATTGAAGCTTGGCAAAAAAGTGAAGGTGCGGAGCTGTTGAGAAACCAGCAGCAGTTTGCTTGGGGCCGCAGGCAATGCAGAGTCACTCCGCAATTGGGCCGTGTAGATATGCCCACCTATCGCCAAAGTCGACCTGAAACAGCCTGTGCCATGTAAGGCCACTCTTTCCGGTTGTCGTGGGAGCTCGATTGGCACTTGTTCTCTTTGAGGCAGGTGCATGAAGAAAATGGCAGATACCAAGGCACCTAGAGCCGGCAACTCGGACGCTTTCAAAAGCGGCAAGGTGACCTATCTTTCGCCGCTTCCGCTGCCGACCGGGTTGCCTCCCGTTGACCACTACACTTTCGTACACGATCAAGGTTCGACTTTTTCCTCACATGGGCTTTATGGACGTAAGGAAGGATGAAAACGGGAAGCACATCTTCGAGTAGTCGAAGCTGTATTCTCCGAGTTATGATCAGGCTCGCCCTGTTGCAAAATGCAACTCCTGTAGTAATCTGTACGCATGGTTCGCGGCAATCATTTCAGGAGGGCACCATGGCAACTGCAATTCGAATCGATGACAAACTGATCCGGGAGGCGGCTGCAGAGGCTCAGGTTCAACGTCGTTCTACGCCCAAACAGATCGAATACTGGGCGGAGATTGGCAGGATTGTCGCTGGCGAAGTCTCGGCTGAGGATCTGATGTCCATTGCGCAGGGCAATCGTCGGGTAAAGGTGGAGCCGTTAGTTCCGGAGCCGGTATCCGGTGATGAATTATGGGCTGAGGTGGATGCTGCCCGTGATTCCGGTGAGCTAGCTAAGATTATTGCTAATAATCGTGTTGTCTATCAGCGTTCACCAAACAAACCGGGCTATCTGCAGGCTATCCATCCTGATGGTACCCGGCAAACCGGTGTTTTCAGAAATGGAGTTTTTGAGGCGCTGAATGATCGAGACAACGCAGCCTGAACTTTGGATATTGGTCGGCGGCAATGGGGCCGGCAAGTCGACTTTTTATGAAAAATTTCTGGCTCGCCGAAATTTTCCGTTCATCAACGCAGATAACATTGCCAGGAGCCTCTGGCCGGATGAGCCAGAGAAACACAGCTATGCGGCGGCTTTAATTGCCGAAAAGGAAAGATTTCGTTTTCTGGAGGAGGGCAGCAGCTTTTGCTTTGAAACAGTGTTTTCTCATCCATCGAAGCTGGACTTTCTGGGTGCTGCCAAAGCGGCGGGCTTTCGAATCCGAATGGTTTACTTCCATCTCGATTTTGTGGCGCTGAACAAGGCTCGGGTGTCCTCTCGGGTAAAGGCGGGAGGGCATGGAGTTCCTGAGAAGAAGATCGAAGATCGCATCCCTCGTACCATGCAGAATGTGAAGGCAAGCATTGGCTTGGTAGACGAACTTTATCTTGTTGACAACTCCAGTGCCGAGAAGCCGTTTTTGCGAGTGGCCGAGCATCGTGGGGCAAAGTGGGTGCTGCATCAGGACGTCTTGCCGGAGTGGGCTGAGGTTTTTATCAGGATGTAGTTCCGTCATACTTTACTCTTGGGCGTCAAGCAGGCCACTCCCCCGGCACCACAAACCACCGCTCCCTCTCAACCCAACACCCAATCCCTGGCTGCCACTCCACCCGCGCAAACAACACCGGCACGCCCTGGGCCTCCACAAATGCCACGGCCTCCCGCGCCACCTCACTATCGGGCCGTTCATCCTGTCTCCAAGGCCCAATCCAATGTGGCTTTTTCAGGGGCACCCAGTCCGTCAGATCCAAGTTCACCAAATTCCGGGCGTAGCACCATCGCCCCTGCCTATGGCCCGCCGGCACATAGTCCGGAAGTGCCACCCTGTCATCCGGATAGAACAGATACCCCGGCAGAAACACTCGCGGAATAATCGGCTCTGAAATCCCCAGATCTGCTAACAGCGCCTGCGCTTCCTCCCGCTGTGCCATGGGGCTCTGGTGGCTGAGCATTCTGTCTACTTTCAGGTCCAGGCGGTCCTTGGCGTTTGGCCCGTACCACTTGGTAATGTCGGGGCGTTCGTTGACGCCCAGGTAGTATTTGATGGCAATTTCATGGTGTTCCAGGCACCGGGTGTGTGGATTCCGCACCAGAAAATCCAGCTCGCCGATGGTTCGGTTGCCGGCCTTGATCTGCTGGTTTTTTAGCAGCAGTTCCCAACCTAGAAGGTCGACCAGGAGCACTTCGTACAAACGCTCAAAGTAATGGCCAAGGCGGCGCTCGGTAGTGGCCGCGAGTCTTGCTGGCATGGTGTCCGGGTGCTTGTCCCAGTGTTTGAGTTTGTCGAGGTAATCATCGGGCAGCCACTGCAGTGGCTCAAAGCTCACGGGGGTGGCCAGGAGTTGCGGTGCCGTGCACAGCCAGGCGAGATGCCGGATGGCTGGTATCTGCAGGTTGAGCAGGGTTTCGGTTTCTGCGTTTGTCGTCATGGCCTGAGAATAACGTAAACTGGGCGTGTTTGAGAGTCACGAAACCACAGGAGCCCTATATGCAATACCTGCACACGATGATTCGGGTCAGCAATCTGGACGACACCCTTCACTTTTTCTGCGATCTGTTGGGCATGGTGGAGATTTCCCGCAAAGACAGTGAGAAGGGCCGTTTCACCCTGGTGTTCCTGGCAGCTCCGGAAGACGAAGCCCGCGCCCGGGAAGACAAGGCGCCAATGATTGAGCTCACCCATAACTGGGACCCGGAGGAGTACACCGGTGGCCGGAATTTCGGGCACCTGGCGTTCCGGGTGGATAACATTTATGCGCTGTGCGAAAAGCTTCAGGCCAACGGCGTTACTATCAATCGCCCGCCTCGGGATGGCCATATGGCCTTTATCCGCACGCCGGATAATATCTCGATTGAACTGCTGCAGAAGGGCGACGCACTGCCAGCGCAGGAGCCCTGGGCCAGTATGGAAAACACCGGTACCTGGTGAGGTCGTGGAGTCTATTGGTCAGACTAAAGTGAGACTCGGTTCACATTTTTGACGCAGGCCTCGGGCGATTTGACCAAGGCCCTGAAACATAACACTCGCTTATCATTTGTTGCGCTATGTAACGCTCTGTTACTAAAACAACAACAAATGAGGTGGTCGTTATGTTCTCCAGAAACGCTCTGGTTGCAGCCGTTATGCTGGGTTTGGTGGGGTGCGGGGGTTCCGGTTCAGAGAACGCCTCCGAGAATACCAATGCCCAGGGCCCGGGGCCGACGGTTCCGGGCACTACGCCGCCCGGTCAGTCTGATGGCAACAGGGGTCTGCCAATAGGTGAGGGCGAGGTGCGGGTTCTGTCCAATCGCGCCGATCTGATCAGCGGTGGTGACGCTCTGATCGACATCGAGGCTGCCAACCCGGGGGCGGCCCGTGTGTTGCTTAACGGACAGGACGTAACGGCGAAGTTCGCGTTGATGGAGTCTGGCCAGCTGCGAGGCCTTGTTACCGGCTTGGCGTTGGGTGATAACACGCTGGAAGTGCTGCTGGATAATCGCAGTAGCCGGCTGGTGAAGACCATCACTAATCACCCGAAAGGTGGGCCGGTATTTTCGGGCCCCCAGGTTCAACCCTGGACCTGCACCAACGCCGCTGCGGTGGACGAGCAATGCAACCAGCCTGCGGAATACCGCCTCAAATATGTTCCTGCGGAGCGCTTTACGCGGTTGTTCACTGAGTTTGATCCGCAAGGCCCTGGCCTGCCGGATGCTTTTTTGCCTTACGACCCGGAAAACCCTCCCGCCGATGACGACATCGCCACTGTGACCACCGATGAAGGCGTTGAAATGCCGTTCATCGTTCGTGTGGAAACCGGTGTGCTGAACAGGGACCGTTACCAGGTAATGTCATTGTTCCAACCTGGAAACGACTGGACCGCCCTGAATCCCCAGGAGCAGTGGAACGGGAAAGTACTGGTTCATCACGGCGGTAACGTAGGGGTGAGTTACGGTATGGGCAGTCCGCCCAACGGTGACATTTCCGGCCTGACTAGCGGTAACGAGCTGTTGCTGGGAGACAGTATTTCCGTGGCGCTGGCCCGGGGTTTTGTAACCCTGTCGACCGCCCAGGCCAACCTTGGCCACAACGTGAACCTGGTCACGGCTGCCGAGTCTTTGATGATGGCCAAGGAACACATCATCGAGAACTATGGCCCGGTTCGTTACACCATTGGCACTGGCTGCTCGGGCGGGGCGATTGCCCAGCAACATATTGCCAATGCCTACCCCGGTATCTATCAGGGGTTGATTGTTCAGTGTTCCTATCCGGATGTCTGGACCACCGCTACCCAGTTCGCGGACTACAACCTGATCAGCAACTACCTTGGGCTGCAGATGCCGGAGGGGCCGGAAGGGTTCTTCTCCTTCATGGCGGATCTGCTAACGAACGGCTTGCTGCCAACCCAGTGGCCTTTTATCTACGGGCACCTGCCGGTCAATCCAGTGGTTTCAGACCTGGCTTTCTTCCCGGCGGCCTACCCGGATCAGGAGGATTGCCGGCGCCTGAAAGACGGCGTTGAGGTCTATCATCCGGAGGAACGACCGGGCGGCCTGCGCTGCGGGTTGATCGATTACATGGTCAACCAGTTTGGCGAGCGGCCACCGGAGGTGTGGTCTGAGAATGAGCAACTGCTGGGCCGGGGTTTTGCCGGTATTCCGCTGGATAACGAAGGGGTTCAGTACGGCCTCAGAGCCCTGCAGCGGGGATTGATTACCGGCCCACAGTTCCTGGATCTAAACCGGGGGATTGGTGGCTTCAACGTGGACATCAAGTATCAGCCAGAGCGCACCCGGGGAGACATCCAGGCCATCACCAATGCCTATCGCACCGGCGCCATCAACACGGCAGAGAATCTTGCCGGTGTGCCGATGATTGATCTGCGAGGCCCGGACCCCGGCTTTGCCCACGATGCCTTCCACTCCTGGCAAACCCGTGCCCGCATTGAGGAGGTTCAGGGCCATTCGCTCAACCATGTCATCTGGTACGGCGCCTTCCCGATCGCCGGGGATACCGTGTTTACCACTGAGGCCCTGTTGACCATGGACCAGTGGCTGGCGGGCATCGAGGCGGATGAGCGGCAGGATAGCCTGCCGGAGAAAGTGATTCGTAACCGGCCCGGCTTCGCCCGTGATCGCTGCCTGTCATTGTCGGGCGCTACCGCCGAATGGGGTGTGATGTTGCCGCTCACCGGTGGCCTGTTGTACCCGGACCCGGTTTTGCCCGGCCTGGAATACTTGCCAACCAACCGATTGCCGGCCGAGATGGGTGAGATCCTGGACGTGGCCACCGGACAGGTGTGCGGCCTGGATCTTGGCGCCCTTGGCTTGCCCTCGCTGGTGACTGATTTGTTGGCGCCGATCACAGACCCGATTGTTGAAACCCAGGCCCTGCTGGTGCAAACCCGGTTTGGTACCCCAAGAACAGTGGCTGGAGATGACATTCGCACCCTGAATAACAAGTGTCAGCTCAAGCCGGTTGACCCTGCGGATTATCCCGCCAATCTGCTCCAAGGTATTTTCACCTCTGAAAACTTTGCCCAGAAGGTTGCGGAGATTTTCCCGAACGGTGTGTGTGACTACAGCAAGCCACCGGTTGGCCAGGTGCCAACCGTCACCTGGATGCACTATGGTGATGCCGAGACGGTGGTGCATGGCGGCGCGCCGCTGAGCAGCAACGATCAGCCTGTTCCGGGGTGGGCTTCACCGGCGTTTGCGGTCACCCTGTCATCCAATCAAGCTGAGTGATCAGGGCCACAGGGTCGGGCTGCGCCTGGCCCTGTGATTGGCTTGCAAGGCATCGGCCCCAACCCCAACCTGAACAGAGTGCGGCCGACTCAGCAAAACCGGCGGCTAACCGTTGCTGTTGGTCGCTCTTCCCCCTAAAATTCCTCGCTGATCAAACACGCATCAGGATGATGCTGCCCCAAACCCAAGGAAGGAGAATGCCGATGGACGATTGGCAAGGGTGCCTTGCGCCCCAGTGTCAGACTGCGCTCTTGCAGGCCCGCAACAATGTCGCCAGCCGCGGTGGTTCGGTGATTACGGTTGAAGACTACCTGTTGGCATTGCTCGATGCCGTTCCTGAGGCAGTTGCGTTTCTGAAACGGCAGGGGGTGGACCTGGACGAACTGATTCGCACCATCCAGGGTGAACAACCCATTGTTGCAGAAGTACGTGGCGATGGGGACCTGTCTTCCCAGCTTATCTACTGGATTTCCAGCACCCGTGAAGCGACCGATCAGCCCTGGCTGGACTGGCCTGTACTGTTGCATGGGCTGGTTCACCTTGCCGAGCGCCTGCAAGACAAAGCCTATGTGGCGGTGCTGGAACTGGTCAGCCACTGGCCGAGTGCGGAGGGTGAAGCCTGCACGCCTCCGGCTTCCCCTGACCAACCTTTCAGCCCCGTTACGGTGACTGATCCAGCCTGGTTGCAGCTGGCTGAGGACGTTGTGGTGGCTTTATCCGCAAACCGGAATGGGTTGATCTGGGTAGCAGGCCCCAGTGGTAGCGGAAAAACCGCCTGGCTGAGGATGTTGCTGGCGACGCCGGGATTCTCGTGGGTGCAGATGGACTTGCGCCGCCAGGCAGAGGTGATGGCGTCCGATCAGCCGGTGGTCCCATCAGGCGGGGGCGGAGTCGCACAGTGGCCAGCGATGATTCTGGACAATGTGGCACCGCTCGACCTACTGGAACTGATGAGCATGCCGGATGGTGCTGTTCGGGAACTGGTGACAGGATGGCAGGGGCCAATCCTGATGCTGGCATCAGACGACAGGGGTAAAGGACGAACAGACAACAGCCGGTTGACCGCCATTCTGGGCCGGGAGTTGGAAACCATGGCGATGCCGGGTGTTAGCGAGGCGCAGAGAAGAGCGATCTTGACAGCACACCAGCCAGCCATCGAAAAGCGTTGGAACCTGCAATTGTCGCCGGCAGCGATGGAGTACGCGGCGTCCCGCCAAACACGAAGTATAGCAACGCCCGGCGGTATGCTCGAATGGTTGCACCGGGCAGCCGCCAGGCTTGACCTGTTTGCCAGCCGGGGACCGCTGGAGGCGGTGGCTCTGGCGGCAGAACACGACACCCTTCGGCGCCAGTCCCTGGTGGCCCTCGCCCGGGGTGAGTGTGCTGAGCGGGTAGAGCTGCAGATACAACAACTGGATCTTGAACAAGCCGCCGCTGAGGTGGTTTGGCACGAACGTAAGCGTTCCGGCACCCTGCGCCGGTTATTGGTGGAGGATCTTCGCCAGGAACTGGAACGATGGGTTGCAGCCAGGCCCGGGCCGGTTCACTATGTGCTGAATTGTGAACAACAGCAGGGAGATACCTTGGGTGCAGGACCTGGAAATTTATATTCGTGATCTGGAACCGGCGGCCATATCCGGTTGGCTGGAGAACCAGCTTGATGACGTTCAACTGGACGATTCGGATGTCACGTCGGTGGTGAAGGGAAGTGCGTTGTTCAATGGTACCCGTTTGCGGATTACCCTGTATCCCGGCGCCTTTGGAAAGCGGTTTACCTCTGTGCTGATGGAAGGCGACGATTTGCCCTGGAACAGTGACCTGGACTGCGCCCGAAGTGCCTGGCGGGCCATGGAAGGGGAGATACGGTGCAGCACCGGTGACTGGAAAGAGGGCGATCCGGTGGAAGATGAGAAGTGGTGGCGCCTGGACCACCGGGGTGAACAACGGGTGGTTTGGAACTGAACCGATCGCCAGAAGGTAAAAAGGCAGCCATTGGAGGCTGCCTTTTTCGTATTCCGTGCTTTGAAATTACTCGCTCAGGATAGACACGTTGTCTGCTTGCAGGCCTTTGTCGGCTTCCACAACGTTGAACCGAACCAGTTGGCCCTGACGCAAGACGCGACGACCACGACCGCGAATGGCGCGGAAATGTACGAAGATCTCGTCGCCGCTGTCGCGGACGATGAAGCCAAAGCCTTTCTTGACGTTGAACCACTTGACGGTGCCTTCTTCATCACCTTCCGGTGTGGTGTCGTCAAAATCGTCTTCTTCGTCATCATAAACGTTGTTCTGGCGACTGTTGCGTGCCGGGCGGCTCTGGCTTCTGGAAGCCGGCGCTGCGGAGGGCTGCTTGGTGGCAAGCGCGATGGCCAGAAAACCGGTGATGGCAAAAATAACAAAGGCAATCAGGTACGCTGCAAGGCCTCCAACACTGCCCAGTGCCTCGGCGAGGTTGCCAGCGCTCAGCGCGGCCAGGAATTGCGGTGTGACAGACAGCAGCAGAAACAGTACCAGGGGTGCCGGAATGGCGATCATAAGGGAAAGACGGATCGCTTTGGCTGGATTACGCATTGGCTGAATATTCTCCATGGGTTAACACTAACGATAAAAAGCCAGACATCGGGTAACATGGCATGCCCGGCCAATGAACGCCGCCAATGTTCAATGTTGGCGGTAAAAGGCGGCATCATACCAGATTACCGAAAGGGCTGACCAAATCTCATGAGCAAAAAGACACTGGAAGACAGGCTTGCAGAGCTGGAAATGCGACTTGCGTTCCAGGACGATGTGATCAATACCCTGAGTGAGCAGGTGGCGAAGCAGGAGATGGATATTCGGGAGCTGTGGGATGCCAAGAAGGTGCTGCACAAGCAGTTGAAGGATATTTCGCCTTCGAATATCAAGGCGGAGGAGGATGAGACTCCGCCTCCGCATTATTGAATTTGGAGAAGGTCCGAGAATCCGGGGTCAGACCCCAGCGCGGCCTTAGGGCCCACTGACGCGCCGGGGTCTGACCCCTCGGAGTATGTGGCCCAAGCGCGCTGGGGTCTGACCCCTCAGAGTTAGCCTAGCAGTTCTTCCAGTATCTGTTCGTAGATTTCAGAAAGGGTATCCAGGTCTTCGGCCTTTACGCATTCGTCCACTTTGTGGATGGTGGCGTTGATGGGGCCGAGTTCTACTACCTGTGCTCCAGTCGGTGCGATGAAGCGACCATCAGAGGTGCCGCCGGAGGTGGACAGCTCGGTCTCGCGGCCGGTGACGGAGCGGATGGCGTTCTGGCTGGCGGCAACCAGGGCGCCCTGGTCGGTGAGGAAGGGGCGGCCGCTTAGGTGCCACTGCAAATCGTACTTGAGCTGGTGCCGGTCCAGAATGGCCACTACCCGCTCTTCAAGGCTTTCTGCGGTGTTTTCCGTGCAGTAGCGGAAGTTGAAGTGCACCAGGCATTCGCCGGGAATGATGTTGCTGCCCACGCCGGATTCAATCCGGGTGATCTGGAACGTGGTCGGCGGGAAGAAGTCGTTGCCGTTGTCCCAGAATTCCCTGGCCAGTGCGTCCAGCGCCGGCGCCACCGTGTGTACGGGGTTCTCTGCCAGGTGTGGGTAGGCCACGTGGCCTTGTACACCGTGCACCGTCAGGTAGCCGTGCAGGGAGCCCCGGCGGCCGTTCTTGATGACATCACCCACTTGATGGGTGCTGGAGGGCTCGCCAATCAGGCACCAGTCCATCTTTTCGTTACGGGCTTCCAGGGTTTCTACCACTTTCACCGTGCCGTCCTGGGCGGGGCCTTCTTCATCGCTGGTGATCAAGAGGGCAATGGAGCCGCGGTGCTCAGGGTTGTTCGCCACAAACCGTTCGCAGGCGGTAATGAAGGCCGCCAGACTGCCCTTCATGTCTGCCGCGCCCCGGCCATACAGATAGCCATCTTTGATCACGGGATCAAACGGCGGGTGGGCCCAGTTTTTCTCCGGGCCGGTTGGCACCACATCGGTATGGCCGGCAAACGCCAGTACCGGGCCGTCTGAGCCCTTGCGGGCCCACAGGTTATCCGTGTCACCAAACCGCAGGTTCTCGCCTGCAAAGCCCAACGGCGCCAGGCGGGACATCATTAGCTCCTGACAGCCGGCGTCATCCGGCGTAACCGAGCGGCGGCGAATGAGGTCCATGGCGAGTTCTAAAGTGGGTGATAATGACATGCGGGAAACCTGTGTAAAAAAAGAAAATTTGCCACGGACAACACGGACGTTCACGGACATCAAGGAGGGTTTTGTCCGTGATTGTCCGTGTCGTCCGTGGCTAAATCACGCTTTTAGTTGTTAGCGTGCAGCTCTTCGTTCAGTTCAATGGCAGACTTATTGGTTTTGCACTCGACCGCGCCGGTCAGGCTGTTGCGACGGAACAGCAGGTCGTTCTTGCCGGCCAGGTCGCGGGCCTTGATGACTTCTACCTGCTCGTTGTTGTCATCCAGCAGGTTCACCTTGGTGCCAGAGGTGATGTACAGGCCAGCTTCAACGGTGCAGCGATCGCCCAAGGGGATGCCGATGCCGGCGTTGGCGCCGAGCAGGCAGTTTTCGCCCACGGAGATGATGATGTTGCCGCCACCAGACAGGGTACCCATGGTGGAGCAGCCACCGCCCAGGTCAGAGCCCTTGCCGATCATCACGCCGGCAGAAATGCGGCCTTCGATCATGCTGGTGCCTTCGGTGCCGGCGTTGAAGTTGATAAAGCCCTCGTGCATCACGGTGGTGCCTTCGCCCACATAGGCGCCCAGACGAACACGGGCGGTATCGGCAATACGCACACCTTTGGGTACCACGTAGTCGGTCATCTGCGGGAACTTGTCGACCGATTTCACTTCCAGGGTGCGGCCCTCAATACGGGCCTGCAGCTGGCGCTCTGGCAGTTCGTTCAGGTCGACGGCGCCTTCGTTGGTCCAGGCCAGGTTCGGCAGCAGGCCGAAAATGCCGTCCAGCTTTACACTGTGGGGCTTGGCCAGCCGGTGGGAGATCAGGTGCAGCTTCAGATACACTTCCGGGGTGCTGGAGGCGGTATCGTCGGTAGCCAGCACGGTAACAACCACAGGGCGCTTGCTCTCGGCCGCTTTTTCCGCAAGTTTCGCCTGGTCGGTTTGGCCCAGCTGGCGCAGGGCGTTGGCAAACCTGGTCAGTTGCTCGGCTTTAACATCAATGGCCTGGTTACCGCCTTTGTAGTCCAGCGCGGTTTCAACCACGTCGATCAGGTCTTTGCCTGGGGTCATGATCGGCTGCTGGTAATACACCTCCAGCCATTCGCCCTGGTTATTCTGGGTGCCGATGCCAATGCCGAATGCAAAACTCATCTGATCTGCTCCTGTGCTCAATAATTGAAAGAATGTTTGCCACCGACACTCACTGACCTGCACGGACAAAAAAGAATTCTTAATCACTTGTCCGTGTGCGTCTGTGAGTGTCCGTGGCTGAAATAATTAATCAGTCCACGCAGACCATTGGTCTGCGTTAAAGCCCACGGTCACTTCGTCGCCCCGCTCAACCACCGGGCGTTTGATGATGGAGGTATTCTCCAGCATGATCTGGTGGGCGCTTTGGGCGCTAATGGTATCACGAAGCTCGTCGGGAAGTTTTCGCCAGGTCGTGCCCCGCTTGTTGATCAGGGTTTCCCAGCCTATGGCCTGCGCCCACTGGCTCAGCTTCTCGCTGGTCAGGCCGTCTTTCTTGAAGTCGTGGAATTCGTAGGCGATGCCGTTGTCGTCCAGCCACTTTCGGGCTTTTTTCACCGTGTCGCAGTTTCTAATGCCATATAGCTTCATAGTTTTAATGCCTTTTTTGCCACGGACACACACGGACCGGCACGGACAATATCAGTAACTCCTAATCACTTGTCCGTGAGCGTCTGTGAGAGTCCGTGGCTAATCAGTAATTTCTGACGAACTCCGCGATTCGCTGGGCTGCTTCCACACACTCCTCCAGTGGTGCTACCAGCGCCATGCGCACTCGGTTCTCACCTGGGTTGTGGCCATCTACCGTTCGGGACAGGTACCGGCCGGGCAGCACGTGCACGTTCTGTTGTGCAGACAGCTCCTTGGCGAAGGTTTCATCATCCATCGGCGTTTCCGGCCATAGATAGAAACCGGCATCCGGGAAGTCCACGTTCATCACTTCGCGCAGGATGGGCACCACCGCTTCGAACTTGGCCCGGTAGGCGGCGCGGTTTTCCCGCACGTGGTCTTCATCACTCCAGGCGGCAATGCTGGCCAACTGGTTGTGAACGGGCATGGCGCAGCCGTGGTAGGTGCGGTACTTCAGGTAGCCGGTCAGTACCTCGGCATCACCGGCCACAAAGCCGGAGCGCAGGCCGGGCAGGTTGCTGCGCTTGGACAGGCTGTGGAACACAATGCAGCGCTTGAAGTCGTGACGACCGATGGCCGCGCAGGTTTGCAGCAGGCCTTCGGGCGGGGTGGCTTCGTCCGGGTAGAGTTCGGAATAGCATTCATCGGAGGCGACCAGAAAGTCGTGACGGTCGGCCAGTTCGATAACCTTTACCAGAGTCTCCCGGGGGATGACTGCGCCGCTGGGGTTACCCGGGGAGCACAGGAACAAGACCTGGCAGTCTTTCCAGACTGATTCCGGCACCGCGTCGAAATCCGGAATAAAGTTGTTGCTGTTATCACAGGGCAGGTACACGGGGTCGGCGCCGGCCAGGAAAGCGGCACCCTCGTAGATCTGGTAGAACGGATTCGGGCTTACCACGGTGGCCGGTTTGCTGGTATCGACCACCGCCTGAACCAGGGCGAAAATGGCCTCACGGGTACCGTTGACCGGAACCACGTTGCGCGCTGGGTCGAGGGTGCCCTCGGCCAGTTGAAAGCGCTTGCTGGCCCATGTGGCGATGGCTTCGCGCAGTTCGTCGATGCCTTTGGTGGTGGGGTAGTTGGCCAGTTTGTCCAGGTTGTCGGCGATCACCTGTTTCACGAATGCGGGTGATGGGTGCTTGGGCTCGCCAATTCCCAGAGAGATGGGTTTCAGGTGTTCAGGCACCGTAATGCCGGCTTTCAGTTTGGCCAGCTTTTCAAACGGGTAAGGGTGAAGTCTTTCGAGATTCGGGTTCATTGAATGTCGTCCAGCATTTTGCAAAGGTCCTGTTGCAGGGCCTGGCACACGCCCGGGTCGCGCAGTGGCTCTCCGTGTTCATCGGTGATGAAGAACACGTCTTCCACGCGCTCGCCCAGGGTGGCGATCTTGGCGTTGGTCAGTCGCACCCGGTGTTCCAGCAGCACCTGGCCGATGCGGGCCAGAAGGCCGGGGCGGTCCGGGGTGATGACTTCCATCACCGTGCGCTGATTGATGGTGTCATTGGAAAACGTCACTTCGGTTGGGAAAGCAAAGTGCTTCAGCTGCCGGGGCGTGCGCCGGTGGATGATGTCCGGGTAGTCTTCCGGGTCATCGAGTTCTTCGATCAGGCGCTTGCGCACTCTTTCCTTGCGGGCCGGATCAACGCCCAGTGGCTGACCCTGTTCATCCAATACCACGTAGGAGCTGATCGAGTGGGGGCCTTCGCTGGAGTTGATGCGGGCATCCACGATGTTCAGGTTTAGCTGTTCCAGCACCGCCGTGGTTGCCGCAAACAGGGCAACCCGGTCTTTCATGTAGATAATGATCTGTGAGTAACCGTCTGTCGGCCCGCCCCGGGTGTCACGAATCAGCACCAATGGGTCCGGGTTGTCGCCGTGGCGAATGATGGCTGCCGTCTGCCAGGCAATATCCACGGTGGAATCCTGCAGGAAGTAGTCCTCGTCTACGGTTTCCCAGATAGGATCAATCTGCTCATCGGTCATATTCTGTGCGTGCAGGATTTGACGGGCTTCTTCCCTGGTGGCGCGTATCCAGGCCTGGCGGTCTACTGGCGTGTCGGTGCCACGGCGCAAGGCGCGCTTGGCTTCAATGTAAAGCTGGCGCAGCAAGGATGCGCGCCAGGTGTTCCAGAGTTTTGGATTGGTGGCGCTGATGTCGCACACCGTAAGAATGTACAGGTAATCCAGATGGGCCTGGCTGGGCATTGCGCGGGCAAAGGCCTGGATGATGTCCGGGTCTGAAATGTCCTTGCGCTGGGCGGTCATGGACATCAGCAGGTGGTTTTCCACCAGCCATGACACCAGCTGGGTGTCCCGCTCACTCAAGTGGTGGCGTTCACAGAAGGCTTCTGCGTCAATGGCGCCCAGTTCTGAGTGGTCACCGCCACGGCCCTTGGCCACATCGTGATACAGGCCAGCAATAAACAGCGTTTCCAGTTTGGGCAACCGATGAATCAGCCGGGAGGCCAGGGGGTATTCATTGCGCACGTCGGTACTGTTCAGCCGCGCCATATTGCGGATCACGCGCATGGTGTGGGCATCGACCGTGTATATATGGAAGAGGTCGTGCTGCATCTGGCCGATGATCTGGCCAAACTCCGGCAGGTAGCGGCCCAGTACGTTGTACTTTTTCATGGCAGACAGAGTCTGGTCCAGGGCGTGTGGCGTGCGTAACAGTTCCATGAACAGGGTGGTGACTGCCAGGTCGGACCGGAAGGCGTCGTCAATCAGGTGCCGGTGAGCCCTTAAGGAGCGGATGGTGGTCGCACGGATGCCCTTGATTTCAGGGTGCTGGGCCATCAGTACGAAGATTTCCATGATGGCGTAGGGGGCGTAGGCGAATACCTGGTTGTTGATGGCTTCTATATACAGGTTGCGAATTTGGAAGCGTTTGTTCAGGGGGCGGATTTCGTCTTCACTGCCCTCGCCGATAATGGCTTCGTCGTAGTACTGCAGGATAACGTCAGCCAGCTCCGCCAGGGCCAGCACCGTGCGGTAGTAGGACTGCATCATCAGCTCTACGCCCAGCCGTTTGCCTTCATCTTTGTAGCCGAGCATTTCCGCGAGCGCACGTTGATGGTCAAACAGCAGCCGGTTTTCATTGCGGTCGGCGATCAGTTGCAGGCCATAACGCAATTGCCAGAGGAAGGTTTCGCCCTGGTGCAGGATCTGGTGTTCTTCTTCGGTCAGAATGCTGAAGCGGGTGAGGTCGGCAATGTTCTGCAGGCCAAAGTGGCGTTTGGTGATCCAGCCGATGGTCTGGATGTCCCGAAGCGCGCCGGGGGAACCTTTAACGTTCGGCTCCAGGTTGTATTCGGTGTCGCCGTACTTTTTGTGGCGCTGTTGCTGCTCTTCCCGCTTGGCCAGAAAGTAGTCACGATCCGAGCTGACCTCGTCGGAATAGACCAGCTCACTGAGCTCTGCCCGCAGTCCATCGGGGCCGGCGATGGTTCGGGTCTCCAGCAGGTTGGTCAGGATGGTGATGTCCTGCCGGGCGGAGGAGAGGCACTCTTCCATGCTGCGCACACTGTGACCGATATCCAGCTTGAGGTCCCAGAGCAGGGTAACGAATGCGCCCAGGTCATCCTGCCAGGCCTCTTCTATGCCGTGGCGGGTCAGGATAAGCAGGTCTATGTCTGAGTGGGGGTGTAGTTCGCCGCGCCCGTAGCCGCCGACGGCGACCAGGGCAATGTCGGAGGAGCGGGAAAATGGGTACCGATTCCAGATCAGCCTGAGCACTTTGTCTATGGTGTTGGCTCTGGCATGAACCAGGGCTCTTACATCGGCACCCTGGCGGAAAGCTTCGGCGTCAGCATTATAGCTTTCCCGTAACAGTTCCCTGGCGGCAAATACCGGTGAGGTGTCGTTGCTGATACGGGATTCCAGCTCGCTTCGGTCCACTTAGAATGACTCTTCCGATCGTTTGGTCAGCACTTCATAGCCGTCAGCGGTCACCAGGATGGTGTGCTCCCACTGGGCAGACAGTTTGTGGTCCTTGGTGACCACCGTCCAGCCATCGGCCATCAGCTTGGTTTGGTATTTGCCCTGGTTGATCATCGGTTCGATGGTGAAGGTCATGCCTTCCTGCAGTTCCATCCCGGTGTCGGGCTTGCCGTAATGCATCACCTGCGGCTCCTCGTGGAACACCTTGCCAATGCCGTGGCCGCAGTAGTCTCTTACCACGGAATAACGATGTTTCTCGGCATGCTGCTGGATGACGTGGCCAATGTCGCCCAGGCGGGTGCCGGGTTTGACCAGTTCAATACCTTTATATAGGCACTCCTGGGTGATCTGGATCAGGCGTTCGGTACCGGGCTTGGGTTTGCCAACGACCCACATCTTGCTGGTGTCGCCGTGGTACTCATCCTTTATAACGGTGACGTCAATGTTAATGATGTCGCCGTCTTTCAGAATTTTCTTTTCGGTCGGGATACCGTGGCAGATCACATGATTGACCGATGTACAGATGGATTTCGGGAAACCCTTGTAGTTGAGCGGCGCCGGAATAGCCTGCTGTTTGTTGACGATGTAATCGTGGGCGATGCTGTTGAGCTCCTCGGTAGAAATTCCGGGCTTTACGTGTTCGTCCAGCATTTCCAGAACTTCGGCCGCCAGCCGGCCGGCCACGCGCATTTTTTCAATTTCTTCGGGAGTCTTGATGGATACTTGCATCGCTATACCTGTTGATTTGCATCAAACAGGCATTTTAAGGGCCTGAGGGGTCAGGTACAAGGCGAGCTGCCTGCTATCGTGACTATAGGGTTGCGCTAAAAATAATGGCACCCCGGTGTCGCTTTATGGTATAAACGCGCCCGCCGGAAACGAATCCGGCAAATTCACACACGTGTCAGCACGTTGTCCCAGGGTGCCAGCTCCTGTTTAAAGGAGGCTGGTTGGGGCAATCGGACGCGTGGAGGACTAACCCGAAGCTAAAAGGTAAATATCATGGCTCAGGTAAATATGCGTGACCTGCTCAAAGCAGGTGCTCACTTTGGTCACCAGACCCGTTACTGGAACCCGAAAATGGGTAAGTACATTTTCGGTGCCCGCAACAAGATTCATATCATCAACCTTGAGCAGACTGTTCCTGCCATGAACGAAGCGCTGAATGTGATTCAGCAGCTGGCAGAGAGCAAGAACAAGATCCTGTTCGTTGGCACCAAGCGTGCTGCGTCCAAGATCATCAAGGAAGAAGCTCAGCGTTCCGGCCAGCCCTACGTTAACCATCGCTGGTTGGGTGGCATGCTGACCAACTACAAGACCATCCGTCAGTCTATTCGCCGCTACCGTGATCTGGAAGCCCAGAGCAAAGACGGTACTTTCGACAAGCTGACCAAGAAAGAAGCCCTTGAGCGTACCCGTGAAATGGACAAGCTCGAGCGCTCCATCGGTGGTATCAAGGATATGGGCGGCCTGCCTGACGCGCTGTTCGTTATCGACGTGGATCACGAGCGTATCGCTATCAAGGAAGCCAATAAGCTGGGTATTCCTGTTATCGGTGTTGTTGATACCAACAGCGATCCGGACGGCGTTGATTACGTAATCCCGGGTAACGATGACGCCATCCGCGCCATCCAGATCTACGTGAAGGCTGTTGCCGATACCTGCCTGGAAGCTTCCCAGTCTGCAGGCGCTGGCGCTGACGAGTTTGTTGAAGTCAGCGAAGACGCTGCGGGCGCCGCTCCGGCTGCCGAGTAACACTTAAACTTCACGTTTGAGTTGTAAGGTATGCCCGCTCGTTAATCCGGGCATACCTCCCCACCGAATTCGGAAACGATTAAGAGGACTGAACATGGCTGCAATTACCGCTGCAATGGTCAAAGAGCTGCGTGAGCGTACCGGCCTTGGCATGATGGAATGCAAGAAGGCACTGGTTGAAGCCGGTGGTGACGTTGACGCCGCAATCGAAGAGCTGCGCAAGTCTTCCGGTCTGAAAGCCGCCAAGAAAGCCGGCCGTACCGCCGCTGAAGGCGTGTCTCTGGTTAAAGTGTCTGACGACAACACCGTTGCCTACATTCTGGAAGTGAACTCCGAGACAGACTTTGTTGCTCGTGACGACAACTTCATGAACTTCGCCAACGACGTTCTGAACGTTGCCTTCGAAAAAGGTGAAACCGACGTTGCGGCCCTGATGGCTGGCGATCTGGAAGCCAAGCGTGAGGCGCTGGTTCAGAAGATCGGCGAGAACATCACGGTTCGTCGCATCATCAAGGTGGAAGGTCCGGTTGTGGGCGGTTACGTTCACAGCAACAACAAGATTGCCTCTGTTGTGGCCCTGACTGCAGGTAACGAAGAGCTGGCTCGTGACATCGCGATGCACGTGGCTGCTGTTAACCCGCGCGTTGGCAAGCCCGACGACATGCCGGCTGAAGAGCTGGAAAAAGAGAAAGAGATCATCAAGGCGCAGCCGGATATGGAAGGCAAGCCTGCTGAGATCATCGAAAAGATGATGGGTGGCCGCATCAAGAAGTTCCTGGCTGAGAACAGCCTGATTGAGCAGCCGTTCGTCAAGAACCCCGACCAGAAAGTGGGCGACCTGATCAAAGCGGCCGGTGGCGAGCTGGTTGGTTTCGTTCGCCTGGAAGTGGGTGAAGGCATCGAGAAAGAAGAAGTGGATTTCGCTGCTGAAGTGGCTGCTGCCGCTGGCACAGGCAAGGCCTGATCCTCTTCTGAGCGCTGTCACGCAAGGTGGCAGTGCTTACCTGAGTCTGCCACGTCAGTCGGGTACGCCCGGCTTTCGTGGCGGGCTTGTATCTGAGATACCCCTTTTTCGAGGAGTATGTCAGATACAAGCCTGCAACGGGTTTGCGCCGGATAGCCAACAGACGATAAGGGGATCACCATGCCGACATCTTCAAAAAACCAGCCCAGATACAAGCGTGTTCTGCTGAAGCTCAGTGGCGAGGCCCTGATGGGCGATCACGATTTCGGTATTGATCCCAAAGTTCTTGATCGCATGGCGCTTGAAATCGGTGCCCTGGTCGGTATTGGCGTACAAGTGGGGTTGGTGATTGGCGGTGGTAACCTGTTCCGGGGGGCAGCGCTAAGTGCCGCAGGCCTTGACCGTGTGACGGGGGACCACATGGGTATGCTGGCCACGGTCATGAATGGTCTGGCCATGCGTGATGCGCTTGAACGTTCCAATATCCGGACCCGTGTGATGTCTGCCATTCCAATGAGCGGCATTGTTGAGCATTATGACCGCCGGCGCGCAGTACGTGACCTGAAAGAGGGTGACGTGGTTATTTTCAGCGCAGGTACCGGTAATCCGTTCTTCACCACAGACTCCGCCGCTTGCCTGCGGGGTATCGAGATCGAGGCCGATGCCGTGCTGAAGGCCACCAAGGTTGACGGTGTCTACAATGCGGATCCCCATCTTGACCCCAGCGCTGTAAAATACGATTACCTGACCTACGATGAGGTTCTGGACAAAAAGCTCGGGGTGATGGACCTCACGGCTATCTGCCTGGCCCGGGATCATGGTATGCCGCTGCGCGTGTTCAATATGAGCCAGCCGGGCGTTCTGACCCGCATTGTGACTGGCGAGAAAGAAGGCACATTGATTGAATAATTGGTTGCCGGCTGCGGAAAGATGGCCGGATACTGCACTATAACCAGACGAACGTTTCGAGGATGCTGACGTGATAAACGATATCAAAGCAGATGCCGAGAAGAAGATGAAGAAGAGCCTGGAGGCTCTGCACTCGGCTTTCAACAAGATTCGCACCGGCCGTGCCCACCCTGCGATTCTGGACAGTGTGATGGTGAACTACTACGGTCAGGAAACGCCGCTGAAGCAGATTGCCAGCGTTAACGTTGAAGACAATCGCACCCTGATGGTTGCCCCTTGGGAGAAGAATCTCGTTCCCACCATCGAAAAGGCCATCATGACGTCGGATCTGGGACTGAATCCGTCTACCAGCGGTGATGTGATTCGTGTGCCCATGCCCATGCTGACCGAAGAAACCCGTAAGGAAATGGTCAAGCAGGCGAAAGCGGATGCCGAGCATGGTCGGGTGTCCATCCGTAACGCTCGCCGCGATGCCAACAGCATGATCAAAGACCTGCTCAAAGAAAAAGAGATCAGTGAGGACGATCAGCGCCGGGGCGAAGACGAAGTCCAGAAACTGACTGACAAGTACATCGCTGAAGTCGACAAGATGCTGAAGGCGAAGGAAGAGGACCTGATGGCGGTCTGACCGCCAGGTCCATTCAGTAGAAAGCACGCGGCGGGGTGGATGCTCCGCCGCACAGAGGGTTTCATGACGGCACAAATAACCGCAGAAATTCCGGTGATGGCAGACAACTGTCCCCGGCATGTGGCCATTATCATGGATGGCAATAACCGCTGGGCCAAGGCCCATCGGCTCAAAGGAGTGGCTGGTCACAAGGCTGGTGTGGATGCGGTAAAGGCCGTGGTGGAAACCTGCGCCAGGGAAGGGGTGGAGGTGCTCACCCTGTTCGCTTTCTCCAGCGAGAACTGGCGTCGCCCGAAAGACGAAGTGTCGGCTTTGATGAGGCTTTTCCTGATTGCCCTTGAGCGCGAGGTCCGGAAGCTTCATCGCAACAATATCCGCTTGCGCATAATAGGCGATCGCTCGGCTTTCAATCCAACGCTTCAGGAGCACATGGAGAAAGCCGAGACGCTGACCCGCGACAACACGGCGATGACCCTGGTGATTGCGGCGAACTACGGAGGCCACTGGGACATAACCCAGGCAACCCGGAAGGTGGCAGAGCAGGTTCGGATTGGTCAACTTGAACCGTCAGACATTACCGACGACCTGATCCAGCAGCACCTCAGTATCGGCGACCTGCCCATGCCGGACCTGATGATCCGTACCGCCGGCGAGCAGCGCATCAGCAACTTCCTGTTGTGGCACCTGGCCTATACCGAGTTCTACTTTTCCAGCGTTTACTGGCCGGATTTCAAGGCTGAGGAAATGCGCAAGGCACTGGAAGCCTACAGCCGTCGCCAGCGTCGTTTCGGGCAAACCGACGACCAGATCGCGGCGCGAGCTTCACAACAATAACGATACAGCGACTTATACCGTGTTAAAAACCCGCATCATCACAGCTCTTATTCTTGCTCCCATCGCGATTGGCGGCATCTTTTTTACATCACCCCTGGGGTTTGCCCTGTTCACCGGCGCGATCATCACTCTGGGTGCCTGGGAATGGGCGAATATGTCCGGCATTGAGGCGCAGCCGGGCCGGGTTATCTACGCCGCTGTTGTTGCAGCGTTACTCTATGGGCTGCTGAACGTGCCTTCGGTGGCTGTGCTCTGGCTTGCCGTGATTTGGTGGCTGGTGTGCTTCTGGCTGGTGCGCCGGTATCCGGCTGGATCGGATTCCTGGGGTGCCGTGCCAGTGCGAGCGGTGATGGGCCTGCTGGTGCTGATACCGGCCTGGGTGGGGTTGAACCACCTGCGAACCGGAGGCTTTCAGTTTGGTGACCTGGCAGATAACCGCCTGGCGATTCTCTATATATTTCTTGTGGTTTGGGTGGCGGATATTGGCGCCTATTTTGCGGGCAGAGCGTTCGGCAAGGCCAAACTGGCGCCCCGGGTCAGCCCCGGTAAGTCCTGGGCCGGTGTGTGGGGTGGCCTGGCGGCGGTCGCCTTGCTTGCCGTTGTCGCCAGCCAGCTGGCTGGCGCCACGCCTGTTCAAATGGCTCTGTTGATCGTTGCCACACTGGTCACCGGTTTTGTGTCGGTGCTGGGCGACCTTCTTGAAAGCATGCTCAAGCGGTTCCGGGGTATCAAGGACAGCAGTCAATTGCTGCCCGGCCATGGCGGGATCATGGATCGCATCGATAGCCTGACTGCCGCCATTCCTGTATTTGCCCTGATAATCACCCTGCTGGGTTGGTTGACCACCGGTCACTGGTAACTATGACAACACGTTGCATTACCGTATTGGGGGCAACGGGCTCCATCGGGCTCAGCACCCTGGATGTGATTCGCCGACACCCGGGCCGGTTCTCGGTCTACGCGCTGACAGCGGGCACGCGGGCATGGGAGTTGGCAACCCTGTGCCGGGAGTTTCGCCCCAAGGTAGCTGTCATGGCCAGTGAGCGCGCTGCGGACGAGCTCAGGGAGTTGCTGGCCGATTGCCCGGATACCCAGGTGCTCGGGGGTGAGGCAGGCCTCTGTGCCGTGGCTGCTGCGAGCGACGCCGATACAGTCATGGCCGCCATTGTTGGCGCTGCGGGCCTGGCGCCAACCTTATCGGCAGTGCGGGCCGGAAAGCGGGTACTGCTGGCCAACAAGGAAGCGTTGGTGATGTCGGGCCAGTTGTTTATGGACGCGGTAATCGCCTCAGGCTCGGAGTTGCTGCCCATCGACTCTGAGCACAACGCCATTTTCCAGTGCATGCCAGCAGACAAAATTCGGGATCCGAAGGCCGCCGGTATTACCCGGATCCTGTTGACCGCCTCTGGTGGGCCGTTTCGAACCATGGCAGCAGAAGAGCTCCGCAGTGTTACTCCGTCTCAGGCCTGTGCGCACCCGAACTGGTCGATGGGCCAGAAGATTTCGGTCGATTCCGCCACGCTGATGAACAAAGGGTTGGAGCTGATTGAAGCCTGCTGGCTGTTCAATACCACGCCAGACCGGGTTGAGGTTCACGTTCATCCGGAGAGTATTATCCATTCCATGGTGGAGTACGCGGACGGCTCTGTTCTGGCTCAACTTGGAAGCCCGGACATGCGTACGCCAATTGCCAACGGGCTGGCCTGGCCCGAGCGTATTGAGGCGGGGGTTGCACCTCTGGACCTGTTTGCCATTGGTAAATTCCATTTTGAACGACCGGATCTCCAGCGCTTCCCCTGCCTGCGGCTGGCCGCCGAGGCTTTCGCCAGTGGTGGCACGGCACCAGCGGTGCTGAATGCCGCCAACGAAGTGGCGGTGGAGGCGTTTCTGGACGGTAAGCTGTGCTTCGCCGATATCCCCGTTATCATAGAGCGGACTTTGGCGGCGACACCGGTCGTCCCAGCGAGCGACTTCGACACCATATTTACCAAGGATGCCGAGGCTCGTAGCCGGGCCAGGGAACAGATAAGCCTGCTGTCTGTCTGAGTCCTGCGAGAATGTTCATGTTGGCCGACGGCCTCAAACCGGAAACTCTATGCAGATTATTCAAACCGTACTGGCACTTGCATTAACACTGGGAATCCTGGTGACCCTGCACGAGTATGGTCACTTCTGGGTGGCTCGGCGGTGTGGCGTCAAGGTGCTCAGATTTTCCGTGGGCTTCGGTAAACCTCTGTTTTCCTGGTACGACCGCCACGGGACCGAGTTTGCAGTGGCGGCGATCCCGTTGGGCGGCTACGTGAAGATGCTTGATGAGCGGGAAGGCCCCGTACCGGAGGGCCTGAAAGATCAGGCCTTTACCTCCAAGCCGCCGTCCCAGAGAATTGCCATCGCTGCTGCCGGCCCGCTGGCAAATTTCCTGTTTGCCATCTTCGCCTACTGGTTGCTGAGCGTAGTGGGCGTAACAACCGTTGCTCCGGTGGTAGGGGATGTGACGCCCGGCAGTGTGGCCGAGAGGGCAGGGTTGCAGCAGGGCATGGAAATCCATGCTGTGGATGGTCACCGGGTGACGTCCTGGCGTGATATTAATATGCGCCTGTTGGAGCGAACCGGAGAACAGGGCCTGGTGACACTTGAGGTGTCACAGAATGGATCAAGAGGCACAGTCGACGGAGCCCTGAATGGCTGGCGTCTGAGCAATGATACGCCTAACCCCCTGGCAGAATTCGGTATCACGCCCTGGCGACCGGCGGTGCCGGCTGTGTTGGGGCAGGTCACCAGTGATGGCCGGGCTGCTGCCGCAGGGCTTCGGAGCGGCGATCGTATTGTTGCCGTGGACGGCGAGCCGGTGGCCGACTGGTTTGCCCTGGTGGACTACATCAGGAATGCGCCGGAAACCGACCTTGAGCTGTCCATAGAGCGTGATGGCACTCCCCTGGAGCTTACCGTTCGCCCGGCTACCCGAACCCTCGACGACGGCCAGGAAATTGGCTTCGTGGGTGCAGGTGTCGAAGCGATCACCTGGCCAGACGAGTTGCTGCGTGAAGTCCGTTACGGCCCCTTTGCGGCCATTCCGAATGCGGTGCATGAAACCTGGGCGGATACCCGACTGACGCTGGTGGCCATCAAGAAAATGGTCACGGGCCTGTTGTCGCCCACCAATCTGAGTGGGCCGATAACCATTGCCCGGGTGGCTGAGGCCAGTGTCAGTTCCGGGTTTGAAGATTTTATCCGTTTTCTGGCCTACCTGAGTGTCAGCCTCGGGGTGCTGAATCTTTTGCCGATTCCTGTATTGGACGGTGGCCACATTGTGTATTACACCATCGAGGCTATACGCCGAAAGCCGGTATCTGAACAGGTTCAGGCACTTGGATTACGAATTGGTATGGCTTTGATTCTGACTTTAATGGTGTTTGCTCTTTACAACGACCTGATGCGGTTGTGAGAATTGCGGGCTCCTTACCGCACATTAACCAGGCGATATAACTGAATGAGACGTTCCCTTCTAGCTGTAGCCGTTGGCCTAGCCATTACCGCAACTGGTATCAAGCCTGTGCTGGCGGATGAATTCACGGTAGCGGATATCGAGGTAGAAGGCCTTCAGCGGGTTTCAGCGGGCTCCGTCTTCTCGGCTTTTCCGGTAAACATTGGCGAGCAGATCGACGAGACCCGTCTGGCCAATGCCATCAAGGAGTTGTTCAGGACCGGTCTGTTTACCGACATCGAAGCCAGCCGTGACAGCGGTGTACTCATTCTGTCGGTCAAGGAGCGCCCTTCCATTTCGTCCATTGAGATCGACGGCAACAAGAACATCGAAACCGATATGTTGATGGATGCGCTGGCGGGCGCCGGGCTGGAAGAAGGTCAGGTTTTCCGTAGAGCGACCCTCGAACGGCTGGAGCTTGAGATCCTGCGCTCCTATATCGCACAGGGCCGTTATAACGCGCGAGTGCGTGCCACGGCTGAAGAACTTCCCAGAAACCGGGTAGCGGTTCGTCTCGATATCAACGAAGGCACTGTTGCCTCAATCAAGCACATTAATATTGTTGGAAATCAGGATTTCAGTGATGAAGAGCTGATCAGCCTGTTTGAGTTGCGCACCAGCAGCTGGTGGAATTCCATTACCAATAAAGACAAGTATGCCCGGGAGCGCCTGAGTGGTGACCTGGAATCGTTGCGTTCATTTTACCTTGACCGCGGTTATCTGGATTTCACCGTAGAATCCAGCCAGGTGTCCATTTCACCGGACAAGCAGCAGGTATTTATCGCCATCTCCCTGGATGAAGGCCCCCAGTATACGATTTCGGACATTCGCCTTCGCGGCAACCTGATCGTCGAAGAAGAAGAGTTGCGCAAACTGATCCCGGTTAAGGAGGGAGATGTATTCTCCCGCGCCCAGATGACCTCCATCTCTGAGGCGTTGTCGTTCCGCCTGGGGCGCGAGGGCTATGCCTTTGCCAACGTCAATGCGGTCCCGGAACCCGGCGAAGACAATACAGCGGCGGTGACCTTCTTTATCGAGCCGGGCAAGCGCGCTTACGTCAGGCGTGTGAATTTTGAGGGCAATATCTCCACCAAGGATGAAGTGTTGCGTCAGGAAATGACCCAGATGGAAGGGGGCGTTGCGTCATCTGATCGCATAGAATTCTCAAAAACCCGATTGGAGCGATTGGGCTTCTTCCAGACTGTAGACGTCGAAACCGTCCCAGTACCTGGAACCGATGATCTGGTGGATGTGAATTACAGTGTCCGTGAACAGCCGACGGGCAGCTTGTCAGCGTCGATCGGTTTTTCCCAGAACTCCGGTGTGATCCTCGGTGCTGCAGTCTCCGAGAACAACTTCTTCGGTACAGGTAAGCGGGTGTCGTTTGGTGTAAACGTCAGCGATTCTGTTAAAAGCGCCAATATTTCCTATCTGGATCCCTACTACACTGTCGACGGCGTCAGCCGTGGTTTCAGTTTGTTTGCCAGAGAAACCGATTTTGAAGAGCAGGATATCTCCTCCTACTTGCTGGATGAATATGGCGCCAGATTAACCTTCGGGTATCCGACAGATGCCATCACCCGGCTCAATTTCGGTGTGGGTGTCACTCAATCCAACCTCAAACCCGGCATCTTTTCCTCGGTTGAGGTGCGTGACTTCATTGCCGACGAAGGTGATTCGTTTACCAACTATTTCCTGTTCGGCAGCTGGCGGCGCAGCACACTGAACCGCGGCGTACTGCCTACTCGCGGTTATAGCCATTCTCTATCGCTGGATGTGGCGGTGCCCGGAAGTGACCTCACGTTCTATAAGGCCACCCACAGAACAGATTTTTATTTCCCGCTGGTCGATACGCAGCGGTGGGTGGTGAGGGCTCGCACTGAGGTGGGTTACGGGGATGGCTATGGCGATCGTACCCAGATGCCGTTCTTTGAGCACTTCTACTCGGGTGGCTATGGTTCGGTGCGTGGTTACCGGGCAAACTCCCTTGGTAATCGTGCTGAGCCGGCAGAGTTTGATTTCTCCAGTCCGGACCCCTTCGGTGGCAACCTGCTGACTGAAGCCGGCCTGGAGCTGATTTTCCCGACACCTTTTGCGGGCGACACCCGTTCCATGCGTACTTCCTTCTTCCTTGACGCAGGCCAGGTGTTCGATACCGATCGCGGCTTCGACCCGGAATTGAAGGAAGTGAGGACCGCGGCTGGTGTGAGTTTCCAGTGGATTACGGCAGTGGGTCCGCTTGCTTTCAGCCTGGCGAAACCGCTTAATGACAAGCCGGGCGATGATACTCAGGTGTTCCAGTTCTCGCTGGGGCAAACCTTCTGATTGCAGTAAACAGAAAAACAAAGGATGAAACACAGGAGATTCCCGATGAAACGTCTATCTGCCATTGTTGGCGCAACTCTGATGGCATTCTCGCTGCAGCTCGCAGCGGAGACTAGAATTGGCGTGGTTGACCTGCGCCAGGCGTTGTTTTCGTCCAACGACGCCCAGTCTTTCAGTGAGAAACTTCAGCAGGATTTTGCTGGCGAAGAAGCCAAGGTTCGTGAGGCCCAGGAACAGGCCCGCAGGCTGAAGGATCGGATCGAGAAAGACGGCGCCATGATGAATGAAAGCGAGCGCAACAAGCTGACCGGTGAGTTCCAGGAGAAAGTGCAGGAGTTCAACTTCCTCAAACAGCGCCTGGACCAGACCGTTGCGCAGCGCAAACAGCAGTTTCTGGAGAACGCTCGTCCTGAAGTAGATGCGGCCGTCAAAGAGCTGCTGGAAGAGCACAATCTGGACCTGATTCTGCCGAGCGAAGCGGTTGTCTACGTTAAGCCGGAGATGAACCTGACCTCGGAATTGCTCGAGAAGCTTAACCGATAAACCTGGCCAGGCACTGTTACTACCGCATCGGGAGAAGGTTCAATGGTGCAAAAATCCTTTCGTTTGCAGGAACTGGCCGAGGCGTTGGGTGCTGAGCTGAGGGGGGATCCGGACACAGCCATTTCCGGTTTGGCAACGCTGCAGGCTGCGGGCCCCGGGCAGATGAGTTTTCTGGCTAATCCCGCCTATGCCAAGTATCTGGCGCAGACCAAGGCCTCTGCGGTGATTGTGTCGCCGGCTAATGCGGCCGATGCTCCGACCAATGTCCTGTTACTGGACAACCCCTACCTGGGCTACGCTCGCATCAGTCACTGGTTTGACGCCACGCCGGCACCGGTTGCCGGTATTCACCCTACCGCCGTGGTTGATCCCTCGGCAACCGTTGCGGACTCTGCCTGTGTCGGCCCGCACGTGGTGATTGAAGCGGATGCGCAAATCGGTGATCAAGTTGTCATCGGGGCCGGCTGTTTCATCGGAGCCCGTTCCCGGATCGGTGATCAGTCAGTCCTGCGCCCGCGAGCTACCCTGGCCCATGATGTAGTGCTTGGGCAGCGTTGTCATATTCTCAGCGGGGCAGTCATTGGTTCAGATGGCTTTGGGTTTGCCAACGAGCGTGGTGTGTGGCACCGCATTGCCCAGGTTGGGGGCGTGGTGCTCGGAGATGATGTAGAGATTGGTGCCAATACCACGATTGATCGGGGTGCGGTTGACGACACAGTAATTGGCAATGGTGTAAAGATCGATAACCTGGTTCAGGTTGCGCACAACGTGCGCATTGGCGACCACAGCGCCATGGCCGCGAAAGTGGGCATTGCCGGCAGTACAAAGATTGGTCGACATTGTGTGTTCGGGGGCGCCGCTGGTGTTGCCGGCCACCTGGAAATTACGGATCAGGTGCAACTGACCGGTATGACGATGGTCACAGGCGACATTGCAGAGCCCGGGGTGTATTCGTCGGGTACCAGCGCAGATACCAACCGGCAATGGCGAAAAAATGCGGTACGCTTCAGGCAGTTGGACGTTCTGGCGAGGCGGGTCAAGGAACTGGAAAAAAAGCTAGAGGGCTGAGGCCAAGCAAGATGATGAAAATTGATGAAATCCTGGAGTATCTGCCGCATCGCTATCCGTTTCTGCTGGTGGACCGGGTAACCGAAGTCGAAAAAGGAAAGTCGATTAAGGGATACAAGAATATCTCCTTCAATGAGCCTTTCTTCACCGGGCATTTCCCGGACAACCCCATTATGCCCGGGGTGCTGATTATTGAGGCCATGGCGCAACTTTCCGGAATTCTCGGTTTTGTGACCGTGGAACGGAAACCGTCTGATGGCGTGATACAATATCTGGCTGGCTCCAGTAAAGTACGCTTCAAGCGTCCCGTGCTGCCGGGAGACCGCCTGGATATGGAATCCGAGTTTGTGTCTGGCAAGCGTGGTATCTGGAAATTCGAATGCCGCGCATTGGTGGACGGAGAAGTCGCGTGCGTTGCAGAAATATTGACCGCTGAGAGAGAAGTTTGATGGCGACAAATGACTGGTCGGGTGTCCATCCTCAGGCGATTGTGGACCCGTCAGCCAAACTGGCGGATAACGTTACGGTAGGTCCCTGGAGTTACATTGGCCCGGGGGTGGAAATCGGTGAGGGCACCGAGATTCTTTCCCATGTGGTGATCAAGGGCCCGACAGTTATCGGTCGCAATAACCGTATTTTCCAGTTCTCCAGTATCGGGGAAGAGTGTCAGGACAAGAAGTACGCCGGTGAGCCAACGACACTGGTGATCGGCGACAACAACGTTATCCGCGAGAACTGCACCATCCACCGCGGAACCATTCAGGACCGGGGCGAAACCCGCATTGGCAATGGCAACCTGCTAATGGCCTACGTGCATGTTGCCCATGACTGCTGCGTTGGAGACAACACCATTCTGGCGAACTGTGCCACCCTGGCTGGTCACGTTACGGTAGGTGATTACGCCATCCTCGGTGGCGGCACCATGGTGCATCAGTTCTGCCATATCGGGCCTCACAGCATGGCGGCCGGTGGCAGTATCGTGCTCAAGGATATCCCCGCTTATGTCATGGCCAGCGGACAGTCAGCCCAGCCCCACGGCATGAACGTGGAGGGGCTTAAGCGCCGGGGTTTCGGCAAGGAAGTTTTGTTGACCTTACGCCGGGCCTACAAGGTGATCTACCGTCAGGGCCTGACCACAGAGCAGGCACTGGAAGAACTTGAGGGCAGCTTTGCTGACGTGCCAGAGGTTCGCCCGCTGATCGACTCGCTCCGGGGAGCGGATCGCGGCATCATCCGCTGATCCGGCAGGAGGCTGCCGGTGACGCACGCACAGGCTGACATGGTCAGTTCCCGCAAGTTGACCATTGCCATTATCGCCGGTGAGGCATCGGGGGATATCCTCGGTGCCGGCTTGATCCGGTCTCTCCGTAATCGCTATCCGAATGCCCGCTTCGTTGGTATTGGCGGCGATGAGATGAACGCCGAAGGGTTTCATTCCCTGGTCCCCATGGAGCGGTTATCCGTTATGGGGTTGGTGGAAGTGCTGGGGCGTATTCGGGAGTTGTTCAGTATCCGCGCCCGGCTGTTGGACTATTTCTTTACCACTCCGCCGGATGTCGTGATTGGCATTGATTCACCGGATTTCACCCTGGCTATCGAGCGGCGGTGTCGGGAGGCGGGTATCCCCTCGGTTCATTATGTGAGTCCTTCGGTCTGGGCGTGGCGCCAGAAGCGTATTTTCAAGATTGCCAAGTCTGTGGACCTGATGCTCACGCTGTTTCCCTTTGAAGCCCGTTTCTACGAAGAGCACCAGGTGCCGGTCGCTTTTGTGGGGCACCCGCTGGCTGATCGTATTCCCATGGAACCGGATACCGGTTCCGCCCGGGAGAGCCTTGGGCTTGAGCCAGACAAGCCGGTACTGGCCGTTTTGCCAGGCAGTCGGGGTGGGGAGGTGGAGCGCCTTGGTACACTGTTCCTGGAGGCCTCCCGTTGGCTACAGACCCGCAGGCCAGACATTCAGTTGGTGATTCCCTGTGTAAACCGGGATCGGGAACGGCAGGTTCAGGCGTTGGTGGAATCCCTGGACGTGAAACTGTCGGTTACCCTGGTGCGTGGTCGCTCTCGTGAGGTGATGGCTGCCAGTGATGTGGTGCTGCTTGCCTCAGGAACTGCCACCCTCGAAGCGATGTTGCTCAAAAAGCCAATGGTGGTGGGCTACCGATTGAGCAACTTCAGTTACAAGCTGCTGTCGCGGCTGGTAAAAGTGCCCTGGGTGGCGTTACCGAACCTGCTCGCCCAGAAACCATTAGTGCCGGAACTGTTGCAGGACGATGCCACTCCTGAAAGCCTGGGTGCTGCTGTGCTTGAGCGACTGGAAAATGAACAGGAGCGGGCTGCATTGAAGCGAGCCTTTTCCGAGCTTCATCAGTCGCTGAAACAGAATGCCGATGAGCGGGCCGCCAAGGCTGTTTCTGAGTTGTTGGAGCGGCACCGCTAATGGCTGGTAAGGCGCTCCCTCCGTTTGAATGCAGTTATCAAGGCTGGCGACTCGCCGGGGTGGACGAGGTAGGCCGGGGCCCTTTAATCGGTGCCGTCGTCACCGCAGCGGTTATCCTGGACCCCGAGCGGCCTATTCAGGGCCTTGCGGATTCCAAGAAGCTCACAGAGAAGCGGCGCCTGGCACTGTACGATGAGATTGTCGAAAAGTCAGCGGCTTGGTGCCTGGGGCGCTGTGAGCCTGGCGAGATCGATCAATTGAATATCTACCAGGCCACGATGCTGGCCATGAAGCGGGCGGTGGATGGTCTTTCCATCGCTCCGGAATACGTTCTCGTGGATGGCAACCGTTGCCCGAACTGGCGCTGGCCATCGGAGCCGGTGGTAAAAGGGGATAGTCGACACCCGGCCATCAGCGCGGCATCTATCATTGCCAAGGTGACGCGTGACCGGGAAATGGCGTTGCTGGAGCAAACCTATCCCGGTTACGGTCTGGCGCAACATAAGGGGTACCCGACGCCGGTGCACCTGGAGGCGCTGATGCGTCTTGGGGCAACCCCGGAGCATCGCCGATCCTTTCGTCCTGTCCAGGAAGCAATTGACTCCGCAGGTTTCTTTCAGCCGGCCAGCGAGAAGGGTGCGCCCGAGTTGAGCTATCCCACCGACCTGTTTGAAAATATGGATTGACAGTCCCGGTGGTGCGCTGTAATATTCGCGCCACGTTGATCGGGGCAACCCCGGTAAACAAAAGATTTCGTTAAAAGTTTTGATGCGGGGTGGAGCAGTCTGGTAGCTCGTCGGGCTCATAACCCGAAGGTCGTTGGTTCGAATCCAGCCCCCGCTACCAATCAGAAAAAGGCCGGCTTTTTAGTCGGCCTTTTTCGTTTTCTGTGCCCGAAAACCTCCTGAGCCCACCTTTTATACAATCCGCGTTTGGCGTTTTGTCTGATCGCCTGCACAATTTTTCATCAACTGTAAAGTCAAAAAAATGACAATTTTATAACTTCAAAAATGACGTCATTCGCATCATCATCCGATCCGATTTTATAGAATTTCACAAAGTCGACGGAAAAATGGTGTAGATAGCCAATGAAACGCGTCATCAAAATGTCAAAGGCATGGATTGCCGCGTTTTTACTAGGAGTTCTTCTCACCGGCTGTGGCGGAGGCGGTTCCGATGCCGGGAGTGATGCAAATACCTCGGGCTCCAATACCTCCGGTAATGTAGGGTCAGGTCCTTCGGGTGTGCAGCCTGAGCCGGTCCGTGCAGCCGTCCTGAGTTGGTCGGCACCCTCTACCCGGGTCAACGGCGACGGTATTGCCATGGGCGAGCTCGACAAGTACGTAATCCGTTATGGTCAGGACGTTGAAAATCTGTCTGGTGAGGTGATCATTGGCGAGGCCGACGTCTACCCGGAGATGAGCTACACGGTGGACAATCTGGATTCCGGTACCTGGTACTTCACGATTCAGGTGCAAGATAAGCAGGGCCTGGTCAGTGAGCCCTCAGCGCCTGTCAGCAAGACCATTCGCTCCTGAGGGGCGTGAGCAAGTCATGGCATTGGGTCGGCAATGGGCAGTTTCAGGATGAAAGTGGTGCCTTCGCCTGCGGTGGATTCAACAGAGATGTCGCCCCGATGTTTTTCAACAACGGTTTTCACGAACGACAGGCCCAGCCCGGTGCCGTGGGTGCCTGCCAGCTCACTGCGCTTCTGCCGGTGGTAGCGATCGAACAGCATCGGTAGTTCTGCCTGATCTATCCCGCTACCCTCATCGGCGATGGCGAGGCATGCCAGGTGGCCAGCGCGGTATACCTGAACCGTGATCGCAGATCCCGGTGGGCTGTATTGGACTGCATTGGTCATCAGGTTAATGACTGCCCGCTCCAGCAATTCCGCATTCCCCTTCAGCCAGAGGTCTTCGGTGCCAATCACCTGCAGGCTTATCTGCTTTTCCTGTGCCTGCTCACACACGCTGTCCCGTGCGTTTTCTACAATCGCCAGAAACTCACACTCGTAGAACCGGGTTTCCGTCAGCTGCTCTGCCCGCGCCAGCTGTACAAATTCTTCCGCCAGGTGGTAGCTGCGCCGGGCCAGTCTGCCCAGCTGTTCAAGCTGGCGCTCATCAATATGGCTAGGGTCTCGTTTCAGTTGCTCAATCAATGCCAACTGAGACACCAGCGGAGAGCGAACATCGTGAGAGATAAAGTCGATGGCTTCCCGATGCTGCCGCTGCTGCTCCCGAAGCTCGGAAATGTCCGAGATGTTGGCGATGATTCCGAATTGATTGCTGTCTGGCAATGCGAACGGTGCCAGGTGAATCAGGAAATCCTTGTTGTGAATTTTTAGGTCAACGGTTCGGCTTTGCCGAAGGGTCAGCGTCTCAGACACGGTTTCATACCAGGGCGCCGCGTCCCTTGGGTCATGGCCTTCCAGCAGGCGCGTCAGGGGTAAGCCGCTGAGGCTCGGCATGGGCTCCCGGAACCAGGCTTCAATGTGCCGGTTGGCGAAGCGGATAACACCCAGCTCATCCGTTACGATGATGCCGTCTGGCATGCGCTCGAAGCTGTGGCTGATGAATGCCTGCATCTGGCTGAGGCGCTCGGTGGCGGTTCGGACTTTTTCAATACGCCGGGACAGGTTCTCCTGGGCGCCCGGCTCAAGGGCGGGCGCGCTTGGGTCTTCCAGTTTAAGGTTCTGCAAGTACAGCTGGATAACTTCCCGGCTCAGGTCATCCGGCAGGGTGAGCCCGAGCAGGTACCCGCTGCCGCCGCGAATAAGGCGTATCCAGCTCTGGTTGCCATGATGACTCCATTGCCCGACTTGGATGTTGGTCGGGACATCGGCCAGTGTCATTCCTTTGACTGCCAGCAGGTCTCTGCCTTCCGCCAGCAGCCAACCCTGGGGCTGGAGTAGCGCGCTCAGGTGTTCAAGAAGTTGGTGAGGGTGCCTGCGTGAAGGGTCTGGCAAGGCAAGTTGCGGTGTTCTGGCCAAGTCATCCAGTTGACGGTTCAGGAAACGGTTGGCCATCGCAAGCCGAAGGCCGCTGGCCACCGGCAAAGCGATCATGGGCAACAATAAGGCATTGGCGGCCGACAGGTGGTAATGCAAGCTGCGTAGGACCACAAAGTAGGTGACCAATACCAGAGCAAAACTGACGCTACAAGCGAGGACGGTGGCTGCGGGCTTGAGCCGTGGCAGGGAGTTGGCGAGGCCAAGGAGGATAACCAGTGCCAGTGCAATGGAGGCCCAGCCAGGTGCGGAGGAGATCAGTGTGTTCTGGCGACTGGCGGAATACACGTTGGCGTGGAACTCAACGCCACTCATGGGCCTGCCGAGGCCGGAAAACGGTGTACTAAGAATATCGCCAAAACCGACCGCGGTGGCTCCGATGAAGACGGTCTTGCCAGCGAAGGTCTCCAGGGATACCGCGCCGTTCAGCACATCGACGTAGGAATGGGCAGGGATTGTATCTGCTCCGCCGGCCAGTGGCACAAAGCGGAACTCGCTGCGGACGTTGGTATAGGCAGGTGCATCAGGTGCGTGGCCACTGGGGTTGACCCGATCCTGTGCCGCCAGTGCCAGCGCGGGCCTGCGATGATTGCCCAGGCTGTTGTACAGGTACAGGCCGCGGGCCACGCCATCGTCTTCCAGCTCAACATGCACGTGCCCAAGTGCAGAAGCTGTCTTCTCCAGCAGCGGTGCGGGCAATTGTTCGGCCATCCGTTGTTTTGGCGTTGCCGGCGAGTAGTGTATGGGCAGCACAACCCGGCCATGGCGCTCCATGGCGTCTGCAAGGGCCTGGTCGCTGGAGGAGGGTTCAGGAAACAGGATGTCCAGCACAATGACTTCCGCGCCGGCATCGGCAAGCTGGTCAATCAGCCGGGCATGGAGGTTTCGGTCCCAGGGCCAGCGCCCGAGTGCGTCCAGGCTGTGTTCATCGATGCCCACCAGAGCCAGGTTGTCATCAATGGGCGCGGACCAGGTGGTGATGGCCTTGTCGTAAAGCCAGAAATTGATGCGCTCTTCCAGGGTGGTTAACTGGAGTAATAGCAGGATGCCTGTGAGCAGCAAGCCCAGAGACCAGGGTGTCGTCTTTAAGGTTAACCAATCCCTTCTCATGGGCCGTGCGGTTCGTTCTTGTTGTGGAGGTGTTTAATCCAGGTAAAGCTCCCTCCCCGGGCCCCATCGGCTTGCCAGCGGACCATCAGAAAGAGCTTTGACGCGCACAAAATACCTTCTTCCGGGAATCAGACGCAAGGCCGCTGTGGTATCCGCCACGTTTGCTTCCTTGATAATGTTGTTGAATCCGGGCTCTTCCGCGAGTTGGAGACGATAGTCTTTTGCGGTATCAACCTTCTCCCAGAACACGCGCACCTGGTTGTCCAGGTAGTTGATGCTGATGATTCGTACCGGCGGCAAGGTGCCGTTCACAACCAGTGCCCGGGGCTGGGACGCGGCCACGGAGTTACCGCCGGCCTCGCTGACCACTCGCCAGTAGTACTGGCCGGGGCTTAGCGGTCGGGAGGGGAGGGCTCGGTTGTCTGGCGCCCATTCACTGGAGGTAATCAGCCGTCGGAATTCTTCATCTTCTGCGATTTCAACCCGAGCAACTTCGTTGGTACCGTTCAGGCGCCATTGGAACTCTGGCATGTCGTCATTCACGCTCTCACCGGGTTCTGGCGAAATCAGATCGGGCGTTCGTGCCTGCAGGTCAACTTCGATCGACGTGATGGCCGGCATTCCGGTGATGCCCTGACGATCCAGTGCGGCCAGGTGGAGTTCGTAGCGCCCGTTGTCCAGCTGGCTAATGTCAAAGCGATGGCCAGGCATTTCCCGACTTTGTAGCCAGGTGCCGCCATCCTCTTCAAAAATATCGACGCGATACCGGTTGGCGCCGTCCTGCTGCCAGCTGAGTTCAGCCGGTAGCTGTGTGAGAACCGGGGTGATGGGGTTGAGCACCGGGGCCGGTGGTAGCCGGCGGATGTTCATGGGGATGGCGCTCGCGGTGGATACGCTGGCGCCATAGCCCGCAGGAATCCGGCGTACCTGGCCCGGCTGGCCGAAATCAACCACGCCCTCGGTTACCTGAACGCTGCTGCCAGAGGCGGATGTCTGCATGGAAAACACGGTACCTCGAACAGCGGCGACCGCTGACGGGGTTTCGATTTCGAATCGGGCACCATCTTCCAGCACCGGTTTTATTCGGGTATGCACCTCGCCCCGTTGGAGGCGAACACGGGTATCTGCCATGCCGGCTTTGCCGTATTGGGTGAGGCGGTTGAAAATGAGTCTGGAATTGGGCGCCATGCGCAGTTCAGAGCCATCAGCCAGGACGATAGTCGCGGTGCCGGCAGAGGAGATCACTTCATCGCCCACCCGGATGACAGAATTTTCGGTCAGTGGCGTTTTCTGGCCGGTAGTGCCAGATACGTGCATAACATTACCGCTGGCGGAGCTAACCCTGGCAGGCTCGGGCTGGCGCTTCAACCAGGCCAGAGGAATGCGGATTTGTTCCCCGGCAGACAGTCTGGCGTTACCGGGGAGGTTGTTGTATTGCAGCACCTGGCCAATGGTTACCCGGTCCATCAGCAAGGACTGGCCGATGTCGCTGAGTGTCTCACCGGAGCGGAGCGTATACACCCATTCCGGGGCGCTTTCCGATTGCTGGGCGGGCGCGGCGGAAGAAGAGCCTCGGGCAACCGATATCTCGGCGGCAGCTACGCCGGGCAGCAGGCTGGTTACAATCAACAGGAGCAAACCTGTGACGCTTTGGCGTTTGCGGTCAAGCATTGGTTGCACTGTCTTCCCGGGGCTCGTCAGCTTCAGTGGCTTTGATCGCTTCCAGGCGATAGCCGCGCTGGTAAATGGTCTTGATGCGGAATCCGTTCTCCGGGTTGACACCCAGCCGACGGCGTAACCGGCTCATGTGGGTATCAACGGTCCGGGTGTTGATATCCCGGGCAAGGCCCCACACGCGTTCCAGCAGCATCTCGCGGGTCAGGAGCCGGCCCTGATTCTGAAACAGGAACAGGGTGAGGTCGAAGTCCTTGTCGGTCAGGGTAAGCGGTTCACCGTGCAGCAGGATGATTCGTTGCCGGGTGTTAACTTCAAACGGACCGTAAATCAGCACTTCTTTGTCGCTGTCGGGGTTGCTGCGGCGGGCCAGGGCATTGATCCTGGCGGTAAGCTCGGCCGCCCGGGCTGGTTTTGACAGGTAGTCGTCGGCGCCGGCATCCAGCGCCCGGACGATGTCCGCCTCGCTGTCCCGCTGGGTCAGGAAAATGGCCGGAATGGGCCAGTCCAACTGGGCGCGCACATTCTCCAGTACGTCGATACCGGTCATGTCTGGAATCTGCCAGTCCAGGATAATCAGGTCATAACTGCGGTGCAGAACGGCACCGAGAAAGGCCTGACCGGTGGGGAAGCTGTCACAGTGATGACCCTTCTCGGAGAGAATGGCTTGAATGTGTTGCGCTTGTTCGTGTTCGTCTTCCAGCAGAGCAATGCGCATTAAGCTTGGCCCTCGATGGTGTTGCCGATTTCGTGGTCTTGGCACAGAGCGGAGTGAAAATCCTCTGCATTAGAGGCCAAGTATCCCAAAAAATGAGGCTGCGTTCAGTAGTGATATGTAGAATTCCGTAACTACAGCGCAGGCTTGCCGTTGGCGTCGTTCACTGTTTGTCGGCAGGCGGGGAAATTACTGCAGCCCCAGAACCAGCCTTTTTTGCTTTGGCGCCTCACCAGGGGTGAAAAGCAATGGGGGCACGGCACGGGTTTCTGCCCGGTTCCGTCTGCCGGTGCACTGTCTTCCAGAGGGCGCGTGCCGTTACATTTTGGGTAGCGGGTGCAGGCAAAGAAACGTCCGAATTTTCCTTCCCGCTCGACCATGGGCGCCCGGCACTTTGGGCAATGCACCGACGTTTCGCTGACCGGAGTTCCGGTCGCATCGGGCGCCCGATGAATGAATTCGCGGATTTCCTGCTTTAGCGACTCCAGAAATGCCCTGGGGTCGTCTTCGCCACGGCGGATGCTCTCCAGTGTTGCTTCCCAGACCGCTGTACGGTCCGGGGTACGGATAGTGTCCGGCAGCGCCGCAATCAGCGCCTTGCCTTTGTCGGTGGCGCGGATGAATCGCTTTTCCCGGTACAGGTAATCTCGCCGGAACAGTGTGTCGATAATGGCGGCGCGGGTGGCTTCCGTGCCAAGGCCATCGGTCTCCCTCAGGGTTTTGCGCAGTTCCGGGGCCGCCACGAAACGAGCGATGTTGGTCATCGCCGACAGCAAGGTGGCATCGGTAAAGTGCTGGGGTGGCTGGGTTTTGCGTTCGGTTACCGTGGCGTTGCTGCAGGTGACCGGCTCACGACTCTCCAGCCTTGGCAGCGGTGGTTTTTCCGGCTCGTTGTTGTTCTCCCGAAGTTTCAGCTCCAGGGCTTTCCAGCCGGGGGTGAGTATCGCCGTCTCGGTGGCCCGGAATCTGTGTTCCTGAACCTGCACCGTCAGTTTTCCCTCACGGTGAACTGCATCCTGGGCGAACTGCATCAGATAGTAGCGGCTGATCAGGTTATAGATCTTTTCCTCGGCGGCCGTCAGCTTGCCATTCGGGGCAGGGCGGACGGTCGGAATGATCGCGTGGTGGGCGTCCACCTGTTTGTCGTTCCAGGCCGCGGAGCGCCGGTTACTGTCCAGTTGCCCGGTAAGCGCTTCCAGCTCGCCGGATACCCGACCAATGGCGCGAATCACCTGCTCCCGTTGATGAAAATGTTCCTCGGGCAGGTAACGGTTGTCGGACCGGGGGTAGGTGATCAACTGGTGCCGTTCATACAGATTCTGGGCGGTGTCCAGCACATCTTTGGCGCCCATCCGCAACAGCCGCCCGGCTTCTATCTGCAGTGCCGACAGGGACAGCGGCAGGGGCGGTGGCTCGGGCCGGTCCCGGAAGCGGGACTCAGTGATGGTGCCGGGCCGACCGTTCACGGCATGGGCAATTTGCTCGGCTACCTCTCGGCTGAGCAGGCGTTTCTCTTCGTCCAGGTGGTCCTCATAGCCTTCATCCGGCAGCCAGCGGGCGGTAAACGGGCGTTGGTCCGCGTCCTCTTCGGATGCCTGGAATTGTCCTTCAATGCGGTACCAGGGTTTGGGCTCGAAGTTCTCGATGGTATTGTCCCGCTCCACGACCAGGCCAAGCACCGGCGTTTGTACTCGGCCAACCGAGTAAACGCCGTCCTGACCCTGTTGCTGGTAGCTCAGGGTGTAGAACCGGGTGAGGTTGATACCATACAACCAGTCGGCCCTTTGTCGGGCCAGGGCAGAATGGGATAGCCGGCGGAATTCCTTGTTGTCTCTCGGTGCCTGAATGGAGCGTGCAACGGCGCTGGGAGTCAGGTCGTTAATCAGTACTCGCTTGACCGGAACGGTGGTGCCAACGTAGCGCAGCACTTCGTCGACGAGGAGCTGGCCTTCTCGGTCGGGGTCGCCGGCGTGGGTGATCATGTCGGCCTGTCGAATCAGGGATTCGAGCACCTTGAGTTGCTGTTTTACGCTGTCTTTGGGGATAAGCTGCCATTGTTTCGGGAACATGGGCAGGTCTTCCTGGCGCCACTTTTTCCATGCCGGGTTGTAGCGCGCGGGCTCGGCCGGCTCCAGCAGGTGGCCGATGCACCAGCTGACGGTGGCGGCTTCCTGGCCGTTTCCGCATCGAATCCAACCCTGGCCTTTCTGGTGCGGGCCGGGGAGGGCGGCGGCGATGGCTCTGGCCAGGCTGGGTTTTTCGGCGATGTACAGATGCATGGTGTTGGTGGTTCGCTGAGAGGCATCGGAATGTGTCTGTTTGGGGCTTTTGTGTCAAGGGCTTCGGGCTTATCGTTTGTTGTGTAGTAGACTGGTTGTGTTGGGGGAGGCGGCTGTGGTGACTTAAACGGACGGTTGTGGAGTAGTTATGAAAGTTCAGAACGCAATTGAAGCAAAACTTAAAGACGGGTTTGCCGCGCAGCTGCTGGCTGTGGAGAACGAGAGCCATATGCATTCGGTGCCGCCGAATTCGGAAACCCATTTCAAGGTGACGCTGGTGTCGCCGGAATTTGCCGGTCAGATGAAGGTTAAGCGGCATCAGGCCATTTATAAAGTGTTGGCGGATGAGCTGGCGGGGCCTGTGCATGCTTTGGCGTTGCATTTGTATACGCCGGAGGAGTGGGCGGCCAGTGGTCAGGCGGCGCCGGATTCGCCCGGTTGTATGGGTGGGTCTAAGGGCGATGACGCCATGGCTGAAAAATTGGGACAGGGAGTGAATTCATGAGTCAGTTTTTCCAGATCCATCCTGAGAATCCGCAGAAGCGGTTGATCAACCAGGCGGTTGATATTCTTCGTAAGGGTGGGGTGATTGTGTATCCCACGGATTCCGGGTATGCGCTGGGTTGTCACCTGGGTGACAAGCAGGCGGCGGATCGTATCAAGCGTATCCGGAAGCTGGATGACAAGCATAACTTTACGCTGGTGTGCCGGGATTTGTCGGATATTGGTGTGTACGCCAAGGTGGATAACACTCAGTACCGTTTGCTGAAGACGTTCACACCGGGGCCGTATACGTTCATTCTGCCAGCCACCAGTGAGGTGCCGCGCCGGTTGTTGCATCCCAAGCGTCGGTCTATTGGTGTGCGGGTGCCGGATAACGAGATTGTTCGGGAGCTGCTGGGCGAGTTGGGCGAGCCGATCATGAGCAGTACCCTGATTCTGCCCGATGAAACTGAGCCGATGACCGATCCCTATGAAATCCGGGATGTTCTGGAACATGAGCTGGATTTGATCATTGATGGCGGGTTCTGTGGGATGGAAGCGACTACAGTGGTGAACTTTCTTGGGGATGCGCCCGAGGTCACCCGGGTTGGTAAGGGCGATCCCGCCCCGTTTCAGGTTTAACGGTCAAAGACCAATGCCACCCGGGTATCAGGCCCGGGTGTTCAGGTTGAAGGCGTAGCGTTGTACGCTGTTACCGAAGTCGGGTTGGCCGCTGTTGGCGTTGCGTTTCAGGCTGTCGTAACGGTGGATGACATCCTGTAATCCGTTGAACTGCTGGTTGTCGCTGAGCAGTGAATCCAGTAGGGAGTTGTTCACGCCGTAGGCCTGATTGAGCTTCAGGGCGTTATCCATAAAGTGCAGTGTCGGTTCGCTGACGCTCAGCCGACTGAAGGCTTCCCGGAAGCCCCGGTTGTTGTTCAGGTCCATTTCAATTCTTTCGCGAAGCTCCTCGGGCAGCTTCCCCTCAACTACCGCATTGCCGTTCTCACCTTTTCCCACGCTCAGGGCCGTTGCCGGGTGCAGGTTGTACTCGGCAAGTTTGTGCCGGAGGGTTTCACGAACAAAGGAAAGATCCTGTGCAACGGTCTGTTTGTACTGGCCGAGTGGGAGCTTGCGAGCTTTCAGGCTGCCGGGGTCCAGCTCTGACTGCCCGGACGGGGTAAAGCGGTCATCACCCGGGCTACCGGCGGCTTCGGGTTGCTTCGTGGCAGCGGGTTTCTCACCATCAGGGTTGGCTGCCGGTGCCTGGCGGCTGTCCATGGCTTGCTGAAAGCGTGTGCTGGCTTGTATCAGGGATGTCAGCAAAGACATGGTGTATTTCCTCCTCGGCGGTAAATAACTGCCGGAAATCCGTTTATGGGTTGTGTTTGTGAGTAATAAGCAGGTTTTGGGCCAGGTTGTTCTTGAGGTTCGGCAGTCTGTACTTGCGCGGAAATGTAAAACTTTGCAACGAGTGTCATAGGGATCGCATCGGGCTGATCTGGGTCATATAAAAATTGACGTATGTCTATAAAGTTATGCCCGAAACTGCCGTCATAACAGATGGTTGTTCAGTTGATCTTCCGCTGCCGGGGTACCATGAAAAAACAACACTCGATCCGTTTTCTGCTGCTTGCGGCCCTGGCCGTTGCGTTTTCCATCATTTTGGCGTTTACGGTTGTCTACAGCGCCCATTCGCAGCGCGCGCACCTTGAGGAATACAGCCACAAGTATGTGGACGGGCTGGCAAAATCCTACTTTGACGGGCTCAACACCATGATGGTTACAGGCACCATCAACAACCGGGAAGTACTGCGCGATCGGGCAAAGGCATCCGAGGACGTGCTGGATATCCGGGTGGTGCGCAGTGACCAACTGAATGCGATGTACGGCGCCGGCAATGCGGAGGAGAGACGTCGCGAACCTGAAGATCTTCGAGCATTGCGTGGCGAGCGGGTGGAGCTCTACTCGGCAAATGACCAGGGCCGGGTTTATACCCTGATTGAGCCGGTTATTGCCGAGGCAGACTATCAGGGCGTGAATTGCCTGGGCTGCCACCAGGCCCAGGAAGGCGACATTCTCGGTGCCATCCGGGTGGATTATTCCCTGGCCCAGAGCGATGCCCGCCTGCAACAGCAGTTACTGGTGGGCGGTGGTGTTCAGGTGGTCATTTTCGTTGTGATTTTCTTCCTGACCGCGCTGGTTCTGGGGCGATTGGTGTTCTCCCGGTTACGTGGGTTGCATGACAGGATGGATGAAATCTCCCGGAATTCGGATCTATCCATCGAGCTGGATGTTACCCGTAACGATGAAATTGGTTCACTGTCCCGCGCCTTTAACCGAATGGTGGCGAAGATTCGGGAGAGCATGCATACGGTGATGGACAATGCCGCCCAGGTTGAAGCCGCCGCACGAACCATTGCCGGCAAGGCAGAGACCACGGAGCGTGAGGTTCTCGCTCAACGAGACAATACCGATCAGGTAGCCAGCGCCACTACAGAGATGGCGGCATCCGCAGTTCAGGTGCGGGAGAACGCGGTGAATACCGCTCGCAAATCCGCAGACACAGCGAAGGCGGCGGAGACCGGTGAACAACTGGCTCACAACGCCGTGAAAGGTATTGAGACACTTAACACCGAGGTGCAGAGCGGTGCCCAGCGAATCGAACAGCTGGACCAGCGCACCACCGAAATGGCCACCCGGCTGGAGCTGATTTCCGAGATTGCAGACCAGACCAACCTGCTGGCCCTGAACGCCGCCATCGAAGCCGCCCGCGCCGGTGAACAGGGCCGTGGATTTGCGGTAGTCGCTGATGAAGTGCGCGCGCTGGCGTCCCGCACCCAGGCCTCCACGGAGGAGATTCGCAACACCATAGATGGCCTGAAAAAAGAGGTGGTGGATTGCGTGGGCACCATGCGCCATGCCTCTGAGCTGGCGCAGCATCAGGTGGAGTCGATTCTGAAAGTGGAAACGGAATTGCAGACCATTGCGGCGGCGGTGCGCGAGATCACCGGCCTGAACGAAGAAATGGAAAGCGCGGCCAATGAACAGAGCGATGTGTCGGAATCCATCAATCACAACGTGATTGAAATCAGCCGTTCTGCGGAGCAAACCTCCAGCGACGCCCAGGAAACCGCCCGTATTGCCGGTGACCTCCTGGCCATGGCCGAAACTCTGCGTAAGACCATCGAGCAGTTCCGGTTGTCACAACACTGATTCCGGCCGCTGGTACTGGGGCGCTCAGCCCCGGTGATCCGACACGAAAGGGTTGGTAGCCCGTTCCTGGCCGAAAGTGGACATAGGGCCGTGGCCGCAGATGAAGTTCACATCATCCCCCAGGGGGAACAGTTTTTCCCGGATGGAATGAATCAGAGTGTTGTAGTCGCCTTTCGGGAAATCCGTTCGGCCGATAGAGCCATTGAACAGCACGTCACCCACCTGGGCCAGCTTTGATCCACGATGGAAAAACACTACATGGCCCGGCGTGTGGCCCGGAGTGTGCAACACCTCCAGGGTTTCATTGCCAACGGTCACCGTATCCCCGTCTTCCAGCCAGCGGTTAGGCGTGAACACCTCCGGCGCCGGAAACCCGAACATCTGCGCCTGCATGGCCAGGCCCTGAATCCAGAAGTTATCTTCCTTATGGGGGCCTTCGATGGGCAGTTCTTCCGACTTTGCCAGCTCGGCGGTACCGCCGGCGTGGTCAATGTGGGCGTGGGTGAGCAGAATTTTCTCCAGGGTAACGCCTTCGGCTTTCGCTGCTGCCCGAATGCGATCCAGATCCCCGCCCGGGTCTACGACCGCTGCTTTATGGGTTTCGGTACACCAGAGCAGGGTGCAGTTCTGTTCAAAGGGAGTGACGGGAATCACGCGGTACTTCAGGGACATAATCTGCCTCGGGTTGTAAACTTTCTGACAAGTTTACCAAGGCGACAACAGGTGAGCCATTGAACAACTACCTCGAGAAAATCCTTCAGGGCCAGGCCATCAACTACGAGGCCTTTCTGAAAAAGTTGCCGGATGTCCTGCGCCAGCGACATCGTGAGCTTTTTTCAACGGAAAAGGCGGGGCCGAACCGCTGGCGGGTAACCGTTCTGGATGAGGCTGCCTTTGAGGCGCTTCGGGAGCAGGCTGCAGCCCCGGTGAGCCGGGTAGATGCGGCGAGGAAGGGCGATTCCCACCGCCATGGCACCGAGGTGAGTTTCCTGCTGGTGTATCATCACGCCTTGACCGGCCACCGGCCGGACTCGGTAGTGATTGCCGGGGATTCGGTGGATATTGCTTATACGCCTGCATCCCGGGTGCTGGTGGTGGAAAACGAACGCAATTTTTATCATTACCGCCAGATGCTGGCCTTTACCGGGGAGTGCCTTGGCGAGCCCGTGGCTCTGAAAGATTGTGATGTAGTACTTGGCGGAGGTAACCGGATTACCCGCACGGCAGACCTGAACTGGCTGGCCGGTTACGATGAGGTGCTCTGCGCCTTTGATTACGATGCCGGCGGCCTGCAGATGTTTGCATCGGTGCGATCGGCGTTGGGCAACAAAGCCTGCTATCTGCAGCCGGCTGACTGGCAGCTCTGGCTGAGCCGCTTCCGCAAAACCCCGGACGCCACCGAAAGGTTTACAAAGGCCATCATGCTGGCGGAAGATCTGGGGTTTGTGTCATTGGCGCAGGCTTTCCGGGCCACCGGCAAATTCATGGAACAGGAGATGATTCTGGATGAGTGATTCACAGGCGAGCGCGAGCACCTTTACCTTCGGCATTCGCCGCCTGGTGCTGGTGGATTCCGCCGGCTTCTGTTATGTGGAAATTCCGGTGGATAACCATGGCCTGATTCTGGGGCCGGGCAATCTGGGTAAATCCAGCTTGCTGAACTCCCTGCGCCTGTTCCTGTTGCCGGAGAACAACTTCAAGAACAGCCGCAAGAAGTTTGCTTTCCGCAACGCCAGTGCCGGCAGTTTCTACACCAACGAAGAAAGCTACCAGCACTATTTCCCCAGCCAGTTCAGCTTTCTCATCATGGAAGCGGAGAACCCGGCGGGCACCCATTGCCAGATTCTATACCGGGACAACGCCAGCCAGCTCAGCTATGGCCGGGCCTTTGTGCCCGTGAGCTACGACCAGCTGCGGCCGCTGTTCTGGAATGGCGACGATGAAGATGGCATTGGCCAAGCGGTGCCGGAGTTGTCGTTTAGCCGGTTATCCGAAGCCCTGAAAAAGCTGTCGAAAGATACGAAGCTGGTCAACGACCCCGCCAAACTCAAATCCATGCTCTACAGCAGCGAGCTAATGAACGCCAATGCCGTGCGCTATTCGGTGTTGCCGTTGGGGGAATCCGACGAGCGCCGGGTGCAGTCCCTGCGCACGCTGATTTTGCTGCTGTTCGAGATGAAGGCCGACGACCAGGCCATGGCCAATGCGGTGGCCAGTATCATCGAGGCGGACAAGAAGTTTGCCGATGATGCCTTCGATTTCAACATCGACGATTTTCTGAATCGCCATGACCAACTGAAACAGCAGCAAAGCCAGCTCAACCGAATCGAGAAGGAGCGACCAAGGTTTGAGAAGCTGAACCGCGACTACCAGGCCTATCAGACTTTGCTGCGCAGCCAGCACGATTTTGCCGCCTTTCGGGACGGCGTGGCCAGTGCCCTGGCGGACATCGGCGCCAAACGGCGGGTGGCGCTGGACGCCTTTAACGAACAGAACGACACCCTGCGCCACGTGCTGCAAACCCTGAAAAAACTGGAACAGGAAGTCAGCGGACTGAAAGGCGAGATCCGCTCCGCTGACCGTCGCATCAAGCAGGCGGAGCAGAGTCAGAAAGACGGCGAGCTGCTGGTTGCGCAATACGGCGAGATGACCCTGCAGGAAATCGCGGACATCCAGACCGAAGAATTGGAAAGCAAGAAGGGCCACCTCGCCGCCCTGAAAAGCGCCGCCCAGGCGGAGATTCGTCTGGAACAGATCCAGCGCAAGAAGCTGGACCTGGAACGACAGCTGGAAAGTCTGAGAGACCGGGAAAGCAAGCAGCAGTGGCAGTTGCAGAACCAGCTGGACGAAGCCACCGCCGCGCCGCTTCGTGCTGTCGATCCCCGGTTGATGATGGCCAGTCCGGGTCAGGATCTGGATGCGGACAGCAAGTCCACTATTGAAGCCTTCGCGCGATTGTTCATACCCAACGATCAGGGTTTTGACTGGTTTGACGCCGAATACCAGAGCCAACCCGCTCGCCACACCAACTTTGCCGAACAGCGGCATCACATCGAAAGTGAACGAAACAGCCTTGAAAGAGAACGTTCAGAGCTCGCGGACACCGCCAATCAGGAACACGACCGGCCCCGGCTGATTGAGCGAACGGAAAAAGAAATCCGCGCTATTGAGAAAGACCTGGAAACGCTACAGCGCTATCCGGCGGCGGCCACTACCCTGAAAGACGCGACGGAGGAAAAGCTGGCGGCGGAAGAACAGCTCGCCAAACTGGACGAGCAAGCCCGCCTGGAGCAGGAAAAACAGGACGCGGTGCAACAGAAGGCCGCCAAGGCCAAGGCTGAGAAAGACCGCATCGAGGAACGGGAGCGGGAGCTGGCGGGCCTGAGCCGTAGCGTAGGCACCGTTGAACACCGCTTCCCGCACCTGAAAGCGGTGGACGCGGAACAGCCACTGGCCATTGAGAAAGTCTCCGCTGCCGCCTTTGACGACCTGCAAACCCAGCTGGACGATCTGGAAGAACGGCGCCGCAACATACTCGATCACCTGCGCCAGTTCGTTTATCTGGGCATCCACGAGGACAGCGACGGCGAGTTGCAGAAAGATAGCCCAGCGTCGTCCATTATTCGTGAGACCTTCAAGAGTCTTGCGGACCTGTTCGCCGGTATGGCCGAGCGTTGGCAGGTATTGGAAGAGCAGATTGCCATCCACAACGAGACCGTGGCCAGCTACCGCCAGGCGTTGAAATCCAACCACGAACACATTGCGCGCTTTGAAGCCCAGCTCAATCGGGAGCTGGACGGCGTTCGCATCAACGACCTGGTGGAAATTCGGGTGGACATCCACACCGACCCGAAATTCCGCAACCTGGTGGAAGAAGCCAACAACATCGACCCGTACGGCAACCAGTTGCAGTCCGACGCCTTCTACGACCGCCTGCGGGTGTTTGTGGCCGACTTTTTCGGCGAGCAGGGCGGCAGCAAACGCCTGACCATGGACAAGGTGATCACCGGCATTTCCTACCGCACCCGCAAGGAAAACGCCGCGAACCTGGACAAGAAAGGCCAGTCCACCTCCACCACCGCGCTGATCAACCTGGAACTGGTGTACCGGCTGCTCAAGCGGGTGCTGTACCCGGGCGTGCAGTTGTCGTTCCCCATGGTGCTGGATGAGCTGGCCAGTGTAGATATCAGCCAGATGCCGTCCTTGCTGGAACGGCTGCGCAGACAGGGCTTCAACCTGTTCTCCGCCGCCACTCACAGTGCCAGTGCCGAAGTGATCTACCTGATTGGTCGGCACCTGGAAGTGGGGCAAATGCGCACGGCGCGGCCATACAGCCCGCAACGGACCCTGGTGTTCTGGGGCGGCGCCGAAGGCTTCACCGGCGGCGAACCGCTGAGCCATTGGGCGGACCAGACCCAAAACAGCCTGCTGGAGCCGGTGGATGAGTAAGCGCTTCAGCACCCTGGATACCACCCGGCTGCTGTTCGAGCACCCGAAGATCCTGTTCCGAATGATCGAACGCATGGACCGGAATGAGGCCCGCTACATTCGTGAAAGCGACCTGGTGACCGAGGTGATGGACTATACCGGTAACCTCGGTAAGGCCGACCGGGACCGGGTCCGGCTGGCCATGAACACCGACAACCTGTTCCGTAGCGGCCTGATCATCGACATCATCAAGGCCGACGGCGAGCGCCGGCTGGTGTTCCAGGACGCCCTGATCAATCTGATGCGCGCCTGTAACGCCTCGCTGTATCAGGAGCTGACCGACGCCCGCCTGCGGGGCCATTTGGTGACCCTGCGGGATGTACGCAACCGCCTTGAAATCAGCAGTTTCAGTGAAGCAGACCCGGATTACACCGAACTGCGGGACGACCTGAACGAACGGGTTAGCCAGCTCATCGGCCTGTTGCGCCAGAACGTGCTGCGGATGCAAACCATCAGTGCCCAGCTGGCGGACTTGTCTGGTGATGCCAGCCGGGCACCGGAAAAGTACCTGGAGTTTCGCCATAACCTGTTTGAACAAATCGTGACCCTTTACGACCGGCACATTAAACCCACCCTGGTCTTCCTGAACCCGGACACCCGTCTGCCCGATGGCAGCAATTTGTTCGAAACCCTGGAAGCCATGGTCCGTTTGCTGGAAACCAACGACAACCACAGCCTGGCGGACCAGATTTTCCGCTCGTCCCTCAGCCTGAACGCGCTGTACAAACCCATTCAGGCAGTGGCCCAGGAAGTGGAGCACTTCCTGCGCAAAACCCGCCGGGGCATGGCCCAGTACAATGCTATGGAGCACTTCTACGGCAAGCTGCGGGCGCTCAAAGACGACACCGAAACCCTCAGCCTGCGCCGCAAGTGGCTGGAAGGTGGGGAGTTTGCCCGCAGCACCGGATTTCTGGTGGGGCTGCGGGCACAACAGCGGCCCAAGCATTATGCCTTTGGCCAGTCTTCCAGCTACTACCAGCTGTTGTTCAGCGAACTGGACCTGCGCCTGAGTGATCTTCGCCGCAAAGCGGAAGTGCCGGTGCTGCAGGAAGTGGATGGCAGCGGCCGCCATAGTCGTATCGACGTTCAGCGCATCAACCAGCTTTACCAGTGGCTGGAAACGCTGGAGCTGAGGCCTACGGCGGATCTGGTGCGGGAGCTGCACGGCCGGCTGGATGGTTTTATTCCCGGCTACCGCTTTCCGGACCTGCTGGCAGCGTTGAACCGCTTGGTGAATTCGCCACCTGAGGGTATGCAGGTGGTCACCACCAACCGCTTCCGCACCCTGGAGCAGGCGCCGGACAGCGAGCAATTCGTCTACCGAAAACGCCGGCTTGAACCCGGCGTAACCGACATCAAACAAGAGCCAAGCCATGCCTGATTTTTCTGACATGACCGAGACGGAAAACAGCCTTAGCGCAGCGCCCGTCGGCAGCTTCGAGCAGATCCTGCCCGCCCACAGCGCCGCCATCTACCGTGAGTTCCAGGCCGGCCGGGTGATCGTGCGGGACGTGTGGGACAACAACCGCTCGGAGCTGCGGGCCAATCCACTATACAACCTGCTGTACAACCACTTATCCCACTTTCGCACCTTTTACGAACACCTGGGCAGTGAGCTTGTATTCAATGAAACCGGCGCATTTTTCTTCCTGAAAGAAAGCAGCGACGATGAGAGCGAAGAGCACGATGAGAACGCCTTCAGGGTACAAGTAGTGTTGTTGTTGATTGGTCGTTACTTTGCCCGCAGCGGGAGGGATCTGGATTACCTGGGGCGGCCAGACGCCGGCCTGAATGAGCAGGACCTTGAAGCTATGGCCGGAGACGACGAGTACCAGGACATTCTCCGGGCCGCCCGGTTCGAGAAAGGCCTCACGGAAGCCCTGGATTACCTGGAGAAGCGAAATCTGGTGTTCCGGGCTGGTGCCGGGCGGTATTTTCTTAGTTCTGCAGGCCTGTATTTTCTCGGCCAGCTGGTGCAGGAATATGAGCAGGCCTGAGCGGTTTCAGGCGTAGGCCACGGCGTTACGGCCACTGGTTTTAACGCGATACATGGCGGCGTCCGCCTGTTTCAGGAGGTCTTCCGCCGCCAAGCCGTGGTCCGGATAGAGCGCAACGCCAACAGAGGCGCCTATCTGGATATTGTGCCCCTGGATGTGGAAAACATCGTTCAGAACGGCGACGATTTTGTCGGCAATAGGCTTGGCGTCGTCATCGCCATGCAGCGGCCCGGTAATCACCACAAACTCGTCACCGCCTCGCCGGCCCACCACATCGCTGCTGCGAATGCAGTGTTTCAGACGCTTGCCAACATTGCGTAGCAGCTCGTCACCCACCTGATGGCCATAGTTATCATTCACAGGCTTGAACTTATCCAGATCCAGGAACATCAGGGCAAAATGGCTGTTATCCCGGCGCGCCTGCTGAATGGCCTGCTCCAGGTGGTTCTCCAGTGCCACCCGGTTAGGCAGGCCGGTCAGTTCATCGTAATGGGCAAGCCGGATCATCTGTTTCTCGGCCTGTACCCGCTCCGTGATATTGCTGAAGGTCAGCACCAGTTGCCGGATCTGGCCATTTTTGTTTCTGACGGGTGACACCGTCATCAGGTTGGGAATGGTGAGGCCCTGATGGCCCTTCAGCCAGACCTCACCTTGCCAGGCGTTCACCGTGACCAGCTGTTTCCGAATCTCCTCCAGAACAACACCTTTTCCTTTCTGACAGTCCAGAAAGTCTGTCAGTGGCTTGCGATGTAACGCTCTGTTTGCTTCACCGGTAATGTCGGAAAAAGCAGGGTTGGCCCGAACGATCATAAAGTTTGCATCGGTGATCAGAATCGCCTCATGAGTGTGTTCGAACACCTGGTAGGCCAGCCGCAGCTCTTCGGTGGAACGGGCGATCTGAGACGTTTGCTTTACCATCGCGCCGACAATCGGTTTCAGTGACCTCCAGACCAGCAACCCCGCAAGCGCAGAGAGCATAAGGATAGCCAGAATACTGATCATGATATCAACGATAACGTCGGCGAAAACCCGTGAGGTTCGGGTGTACATATGCAGTTCCCAGCCATAACCCGCCAGTGGCCGGTGGAACGTGAGCACTCTGGAACCATCGTCAAGCCTTGCCCGGAAAGCACCGGAGCGGTCTCGGGTGGACACTCCCTGCCTGACAGCCAGGCAGCCCTCAGGGGCCGTTAGCTCGATCTGATCCGTCTGTGGGTTCAGGATAATACGCTTGGTTCTCTGGCTGTCGAGCAGACAAAGTGATGAATCCGGCTGACCCTGGAAGACCTGCGCCAGAGAGTCCGGCGAGAACAGGAGCTGGTCATAACCTACCACCCGTCCTTCGGCCAGTATTGGGCTTGCTGCCTGCAGCAGCGGGCCGCTGGTTTCGCCGGACACCAGCGCGAATGCATTGATGTCCAGGGTATCGGAGAGAGGGATATCCGCAGGTAGATCATTGGCCCAGGGCCCGACCCTGACCAGTTCGTTGCCGGCAGCGTCGTATCGGATTAATACTGCAAGGTCTTCTATGATTCGGGCTGCGTCTTGCAGTCTCGGGCGGGAAAACGTGTGCACAACACCGGCTGAAACCTCACCTTTGGCGTGTTGGCCCAGCACCTTTGCCAGTTCTGAGCGGCTGGCGGTCTGGCGGGCCAGGTCCTGGTGCTGATCAAAAACAGCTCTGACGTTCTCTGCTTTCGCGTCTGCAACGCCCTCAGCTGTCTGTGCCGCCTGGGTGTGAATCTGGTTGATCAGTGGAGCAGAAACCACTGCGGCAATAATGATGCCCGTCATAACCACGGCAACAATGGCGGTGGTGATGATGCGGCGTTTCTGCTCAAAAATATCCATCAAGACGGGTCCGAAAAGCACTACCTGAGGCAATGGTATCCGTTTCTTGCAAACCGTAAAGCGGATTGCGGTACTTTTATGTAATAAACTGCTACGGGTCAAATGGCTTGCACTCTCCTGTGTTCCTTGAAGGGACAGCGGTTAGCGATGCATGACTCCTATGGTGCCGGCGTTCCGTGTAGACTAAAACCTTTCAGGTTGCCGGGAGTACTCGATGCAAGAGCCTGTGCTGTTCAGAACCCACCGTCGCCGGAGTGTGCTCTGGCTGGCACTGATTGCGCTGGCTGTTGCCGTGCTGGTGGCGGTTCGGTTTCAGCCGCAACCGGTGGAAGAGCGGCTGGTACGCCTGCATGCCCAGGATGTATTTGGCGCAGGTTCGACGGTGCTTGCCGAGCCACTGCCGGTGCAGGCCCTGCTGCTTGATTATCGGGACGACCGCCTGCTGTTGTTGAAGGCCCAGGCGGCGCTGCAGGTGTACCCGGAACACACCAGGTTTCTGATGGAGTTATTCGGGGAGGAACCCGAGTTCCAGGATGCCTTGAAAGCCCACGGTGAGTATCTGGTTCCCCCTGTGATTCACTTCTACCAGAACCCAGTTCGGTCCATCGAAGTAATGAATCGCGTGGCCGGAACCCGCCAAACCCTCACACCCGAACAGCGCGCCTGGTATGCCGTCAATTTTGCCAACAAGGAAGGGCAGGATTTCACCGGTCAGTTTGTGGTGGGCCCGGACGGGAATGTCGAGTGGATCTGGACCGATCGCATCACCGAAGGCGTTACCCAGTTCTTTACCAGCGGCATTCGCACCCTGGAATCCCGGTATCGCACCGATCAGCCCATTCGTGCCAGCGATGTGGGCTGGGCCGCCGTGGATGCCATTGTTATCGGCAGTGCGGTGAAGTTTCTGAAAGCGGGCAGGGCGGCAGCCACCACGGCGCGGGCTTCTACCGTCACTGCCCGTTCAGCGGCTTACAGCACGCGCCTTGCCCGGGCCGGGCGCATGGCCTCGGTTATGGTTGGTCATGCCAAATGGCCCGCCGTGGCTGCCCTGGCCTATGTGGCCGTTCGACACCCGTTGGTGCTGAACGACCTGTTCGCCGGCGCTGCCAAAGTACTCGGCGTGCCACCGTGGATGGTACAGGTACCCGGCTGGTTCCTGATTCTGCTGCCGTTCCTGTTGCTGTTACGCTGGATGACGCGGGTTTGCCTGTGGTTTGTTCCCGCCAGGCGCTCCCGAGTGCAGTAATAAATTTTGGGGTCAGACCCCAAGACATTTGAAGCGGTGAAATGTTCTGGGGTCTGACCCCAAATTACCAGGCCAGCCAGATAGTGTGCCTGGCTCCCTTGCCGGGGCGCAGGGCCCGCACAACCACCGGTTCCACCGAGAACCCGGCACGGCGCAGGCGTTCGGTGAAGGCGTGTTCCGGGCCGGCGGACCAGTAGGCCAGAATGCCGTCCCTACTCAGGGATTTCTGGGCAGCAGCAATGCCTTCGGGTGAGTAAATCCAGTTGTTTTCCTTGCGGGTAAGGCCTTCCGGGCCGTTATCAACATCCAGCAAAATGGCATCCCAGTTGCCATCACCCTGTCTCAGAAGTTCTGCCACGTCGCCTATGTGCACCTGGGCTCGGGCATCGTTCAGCGGATAGCCGGCCGCCGAGCCCAGGGGGCCACGGTTCCATATTTCAACCTCCTGGACCAGCTCCGCCACCGTCACCCGCGCTTTTTCACCGGTTGATGCCAGTGCCGCCGCCAGGGTAAAACCCATCCCCAGCCCGCCAATCAGAATACGCGGCTCTGGCAGATGGCTCAGGCGTTCACAGGCCAGCGTGGCAAGGGCATCTTCAGAACCATGCAACCGGCTGTTCATCAGTTCACCAGGCGCCCCAGCGATCTTGATGGAAAACTCGTCATTGCGCTGCAGCAGGCGCAAGCGGGTGCCGTTGCCGGGGATGGTTGCGGTGCCAATTTCGTTAAAGCGGGCCATTCGATGGATTCCGGTGGTGACAGGGTAGGCGGCATTGTAACCCCAAACTGGGCGCAGCTAAGCGTGAGCGCTCCAAATATTCGGTGTCAGAATATTTTACATGTGAGTGGTGCGCCGTTTTGCTGGCCGTTTGAAAACCCAGTGATACGTGCCATGGTTCGATAATTGCTTTAAATTACCCTGATGGATCATAGGTAAATCGAGGGACTGAACGCGTGAAGAATCTACTGACTATTGTGCTTGCCTGTTTGGCGCCGGCCGCAAACGCCGCGCTAATCACCTACAGCTACGACCACCCCATTATGAACCCGTACGAGAGTCATAATGCCACCGCGATAATCGAGGTTGATTCGGTGCTGCGTGGCCTGGTTTCTGTTCAGTTTACCAGTGACCCGATAACGTTCAGTTGGACTGGGCTTGTACCGTTGATGTATGACCAACCGATATCCGATACCGACGCCCTTTACGAGAACGGATTCGAACCCTTTGTGGTAGATAACTTTGAGTTTTTCCTTTTTCTCGACCTGTTTTACCTCGAGGCCGGCAAGGATATTTTCGACAACCTGCACCTCACCGCACCGTTTGAGGGTGCGCACGTCGGTAATCGGGACTCTGGGGACTACTACTGGCTGACTGGTCGCCTTAAGAAGATTGCGCCGGCCAAGGTCCCCGAGCCTTCCAGTCTATTGCTGTTGCTTGCGGGTTTGCTGGGGATTGCCGGGTACCGATGGGTCAAGTCAATCAGGGGCGTTTCCCGGGTACCCTGCTAGAGGCGGTTGACCTTCTCTCTCAGGGTGCAAGAGTGTTCAGTGGTCGAGGGTAATAACAACACTTGAATAAGGTTGTTTGGTACCCCCGGCAGGACTCGAACCTGCTACCTTCCCCTTAGGAGGGGGACGCTCTATCCAGATGAGCTACGGGGGCATTTCAGAAGAGGCGGTATGATAGCCGGCAAGGGCTTGTGGCTCAAGGGGTGTCCGGTTATGGTTGGGCCTTGTTCTCTTGGTCTGTCGCTTTTATGGATGCCAATACCCGGATTGCTTTGTCTTTAAGCGTGGTCGTACCCGTGTGGCGGGAGGCGGCCGGTATTGAAGAATCTTTGCAGAGGCTACAGCCCATCCGCCAGGCCGGTCACGAAGTGATTGTGGTAGACGGCGGCAGCCCGGATAACACGGCTGACTTGTCGCGCCCGTTGTGTGACCGGTTGCTGGTATCTGAACCTGGGCGGGCAGTGCAAATGAACGCGGGCGCTGCCGCTGCCCGTGGCGGCCTGATTTTGTTCCTGCATGCGGATACGCGCCTTCCCCCCGATGCCCTCGAACAGTTAACTGAAAGCCAACGCCTTGGTCGCCCCTGGGGGCGATTTGACGTTCGCCTGAGCGGCCGGCACGTCATGTTTTCTGTGATTGCCTGGTTTATGAACTGGCGCTCCCGGCTCACCGGCGTTTGCACGGGGGACCAGGGTATTTTCGTGCGTCGGGACGTGTTCGAGGCGTTGGGTGGCTATCGCGCCATGCCATTGATGGAAGATGTGGAGTTGTCCAAACGCCTGAAACTGGTGGCACGCCCTTACTGTATTTCTTCGGTGGTAATTACCGACAGCCGGCGCTGGGAGCAGGGCGGTGTGTGGCCCACAATTGTGCTGATGTGGCGCCTGCGTTGGCGTTATTGGCGGGGCGACAGTCCCGAATCCCTGGCTGCCCTTTGGCGGAGGAACGTGCGCCATGCTAGACACTGATCATTCACCGGCGATTCTCATGCAGTTTGCCAAATGGCCGCAGGCGGGCCGGGTCAAAACCCGGTTAATTCCGGCCCTCGGTATTGAGGGCGCGCTACAGGCCCATATCACCCTGAGTCTGGAGGTACTGGATAATCTGTGTGCCACGGGCTATGACGTCAGCTTCTGGTGGGATCGTCCGTTGGATCAGCCGCCTGAAGAAGCTGCTCCCTTGCTGGCCAATATCGAAGCAGCCAAATTGCCCCAGTCTTTTCAGCAAGGTGGCGATCTGGGGGAGCGAATGGCCAGGGCGTTGGGGCAGGGTATTGCATCTCATCACCGGGCGGTGGTGATTGGCAGTGATTGTCCATCAGTAGACCCCGGTTATGTGCGCTCCGCGGTAGCGGCTCTGGAGCATTACGATGTGGTGCTGGGCCCGTCGGATGATGGTGGTTACGTGTTAATCGGTGCTCGCAGGCTGGCGCCCGGTGCGCTGGAAGGTATTGCCTGGGGTACGCCAGATGTTATGCAGCAAACCCTGCAGAGGATGGATGCGGCGGGGCTCAGCGTTTACCTGCTGGAACCCCGCTGGGATGTGGACGAGCCGGAAGACTGGCAGCGCTTCCGGCGTATGGTTGGCCAACGTTAGCGTTCTACTCGGGCTGGCACGGCATCCCGCTGGCGCAGTCGGTCAAGAACGGACCGGCTGTTCTCGCCATCATCGCCCGTAACCACCAGCAGTGCCCTTTGGCGCTCTATCATGGCGTTGCGGAAGGTCGTTTTCAGCTGATCCAGGGTAACTTTTTGAATGGCGTCCGCCAGGCGCTCCCGGCTGTCGAAGGCGGTGTTCCCCCGGTCGATTTCCCGCCAGTAACGGCCCGACACCTCACCTAACTGCCGGTCTCGCTGAAGCAACTGGCTGATCACCGCTTGTTTCTCCCGAGCCAGTCGCTCGGACGTTAACTCTGCCAGACGGTCTGCGTACCCTTCAGCGAATTCCATCACCGCCTGGTCAATGGCTTCAGCCGTTGCTTCCGGAGATTGCACAACCAGCCCCAGGGCCGGTGTTTCCAGTATCTCGAAAGCGGTGGCGTAAACGATGTAGCCCAGCTGGCGGTTGGTACGGATGTCCTCATAGAAGGGGCTGCTCAGAATCTGCGCCAGCAGGCGGAACCTTGCCCGCTCCTCATAGGAGGTGTCGCGCCCCTGCAAGTACAGCGTATAGCCGGTATCCGGGTGTTCCAGAGTCAGCGTCGCCAGGGTTTGACCCTGCGGCAGCTGGCGCATGCGCGAGCGGTCTACCGTGGTGCGCTCCCGATTGTTCAATACCATGGCCTGAACCTGCCGTGCCATATTCAGTGTCGCTGCCTCCGTCAGGTTGCCGTGGGCCAGCATTACCGGGTCTGTTTGTGCAACCAGGCGGGCGCCAAAGGCTTCCAGTTCGTTCAGGGTGACTTCACGCGCGGCAGCGAGTTTATCCGGTACCGGAAAGGTGCCATCGATGAGGGCCGTTTGAATGAATTCCGAGGTTTGCTGAACCGGCCGGTCTTTGGCTTTGTTCTCAAGACCATCGATCAGTCTCTGCCGGGCAACGTCGAAACGCTGCTCAGTAAACTTGGGATCTGCAAATTCCAGCAGAATCCGGTTCACCAACTTGTAGAGCTTGTCGTTATAGCCACCCACCCGGATGGTCACACCCCGAAGATGTGGGTAAATGCTGTAGTCCAGCCCGGCCAGCCGCGCAGAATAGGCCCAGGCGTTCAGGTTGGTATCGATGGCGTCCACCAGCAATTGGGTTAGCACCTCGTTGCGGGCGGAGGATCTCGCCTGCGGAGTGCGCAGGCTGATAAACACGTTGGCTTTGGGCGTGTTGAACTGGGTGTCCCTGGCGTACCAGACAGCCAGGCCATCCAGTTCGTCCAGCAGCACTGGCTGGGCCATGGTGTTTCCGGGCACCAGCTCCAGGTTTTCCGGAACAAACGGATTGGCGGCGGGTAGGGCCAGGCGCTCAGCCAGCGTGGACTCTACTTCACTTTCGACGCTGAGCGGCGCTCTCTGCCAGGGTGTCTGATACCACTGCGTAAACTGTGGCGCTTCGAAATTCCGGTTGGGGGCAAACACCCAGACTTTGAGGTTATCGGGTGTCAGGCGTTCCAGAAGCGCTTTGTACTGTTCCGGAGCGTAACGATCCATCAGCCAGGGCGCGCTCAACAGATCTTCCGGTGGATAGTCCCGTAAAAGGCTGGATAGGCGCATGGCTTCGCGCATCGGCTCACTGCGCTCGCGAAACCGGAAGTCAATCACCGCAAGCTGTTTCATTTCCTCGAAGCGGTCTTCGTTAACTCCGGATTGCCGGACCTTGTCGATGTACCGAAACGCCAGCGCGATGATCTCGTCCTGCCGTTCGAGGCCTTCGCGCGTGAGAGACATACGGATGTCCAGCGTGGCATGATCCCCGGTATCCATTCCCAGCCCGGCCGACAACGACTCCACCAGACCCGCCTGTTTGAGGGTGTCAAACAGGCTGCCGGGGCCCTCGTGGCCCAGTAGATTGGCCACATAGGATGCCGGTTTGGTCCGGTAATTGTCCCGCTGCGATGGGATCGGGAACGACAGCGTCATGCTGCGGGAATCTCGCAGGCTTTCAGCAGTAATGCGTTCGGGCAATCTGCTCTCAACGTACAGCGGCTGTGGGTGTGTCTTGGCCGTCAGGTTTCGGTTTTCGATGGCGATAAAGCGTTCCCGGACCATCTGCTCTAACTGGTCGAGGGGCTGCGGGCCGTAAACTGCCAGTGTCATGATGTTGGCGGAATACTGGTCCTGCCAGAACTGGATCAGGTCTGGTCTCAGGGGATTCTCTTCAGTGTTTTCCAGGGTTGTCAGGTTACCGACGGCAAACTGACTGAAGGCGTGATCGGGGTTGCCCCCGGCCTTCAGAACAGACAGGAACCGGCGGCCATCTTCCTTGAGTTTGGCGGTGTACTCCGAGTGCACAGCGTTACGTTCCCGGTCGACCAGCTCCGGTGTGAACAGCGGGTGGGAGAACTGCTGGGCGAAGCGGTCAAGGGCCGGCTCAAGGAATTCTGCCTCGACATCAAAAAAATAGTTGGTGTCGGCAAATGCGGTAAAGGCGTTATGACTGCCGCCATGGCTGCGAATGAACTGCTGGTACTCGCCCGGGTCCGGATACTTCTCGGTTCCCAGGAACAGCATATGTTCCAGGAAATGTGCCAGACCCTCGCGGTCGGCGGGGTCGTTGCCGCTGCCAACGGCGACATTCATTGAGGCGGCTGCTTTGTCGGCTTCGGGGTCTGAGGCCAGAATCACCCGCAGGCCGTTGTCCAGTTCCAGAAACCGGTATTCGTTAGGGTCGTTGGGGCTTTTGGTCGGCGATGCGCCGGCAACAGCCAGAGGGCTGAGCAGCACACTGCCAAGTAAAAATAACAAAACAAACTGGAAACGGTACAGGTTCTGGAACACGGGGCGGTCAGCTGTCATGGTGCCTCTTCTGTCCGGTCAAAGTGGGGGTTTTGCTCAGTGCATGATCCCGGATTGGGTGCCAGCGGGTTGCTGGTCCAGGGTTTTGCGGGCAAGGCTGGCGGCTTTGTCGGCGTCCAGTTCGCCCGAAGCGATACGTTCAAGTACGGTTGCCATGATGGCAACGGATTGCCGATATTCGGAAAACTCCGCCTGGAAAGCTTTGTCGATCGCCTGATAGACCGCCTGGATCTTCTCCTCCCGACTACCACTGTTAGCGGCGGTGTCGTTGATGGCCTTCAGGCAGGCGCGGGCGATGGCAATGTAGCGTTCGGTATTGGGGCTGTCGTTTTGCATGCTGGTCTGGTAACTCTCAGGATCGTGGCTAGTTAGTGACGCCGTCTGGCGCGGTAAGTTCCCGATTATCGCATTGCCGGGCGAGCCTTGCATTGCCCATCGGTAATTGTGGTCGCAAGGCTCGCAGCAGGTGTTTACTGTGCTAATCTCAAACTCAGTGTGTCGGCAACAGGGACATTTTCTGCCAGGCGGAAGGCCGGTTTTTAGAGTAAAGGCTCTAACAAAAACAAAGGGTTACAGAGCAAAAGCTCTAAAAAAGTTCGATACATGAAAGTTGCAATTAAGTACAATGCCGGCCAATGGAATGCAGGTAAGACTTTAGTCTTACTCGTGCTGGTGTAATGACAACAACAGAGCAACAGGCAGGATGGAGTACCTATGAATTATTTCCTGACAGGCGGTACCGGGTTTATCGGCCGCTTTCTGGTTGAAAAGCTGCTCGCCCGAGGCGGTACCGTGTATGTCCTGGTACGTGAACAGTCCCAGGGCAAACTCGAAAAACTGCGCGAGCGGTGGGGTGTGGATGAGTCCCGGGTAAAGGCGGTCATTGGTGATCTGACCAGCAAGAACCTCGGAATCGACGCCAAGACCCTGAAATCCCTCAAGGGAAATGTCGATCACTTTTTCCATCTGGCGGCGGTCTATGACATGGGCGCCGATGAAGAGTCCCAGGCGGCCACCAACATCGAGGGCACCCGGGCGGCGGTTCAGGCGGCTGAGGCCATGGCGGCCAAGCACTTCCACCATGTGTCATCCATAGCGGCGGCAGGCCTGTTCAAGGGCACCTTCCGGGAGGACATGTTTGAGGAAGCCGAGAAGCTGGACCACCCCTATCTGCGCACCAAGCATGAGTCCGAAAAAGTGGTGCGGGATGAGTGCAAGGTGCCGTTCCGTATCTATCGCCCCGGCATGGTGATTGGCCATTCCGAAACCGGCGAGATGGACAAGGTTGACGGCCCTTACTACTTCTTCAAGATGATCCAGAAGATTCGCCATGCCTTGCCGCAATGGGTTCCCACCATTGGTATTGAAGGCGGCCGCCTGAACATTGTGCCGGTCGATTTCGTGGTGAACGCCATGGATCACATTGCCCATCTCGAAGGGGAAGACGGCAAGTGTTTCCACCTGGTGGACTCTGATCCCTATAAAGTGGGTGAAATCCTCAATATCTTCAGCGAGGCGGGCCACGCTCCCAAAATGGGGATGCGTATTGATTCCCGGATGTTTGGCTTTATTCCCCCGTTCATTCGCCAGAGCATCAAGAATCTGCCACCGGTTAAGCGCATCGCCAGTGCCGTTCTGGATGATATGGGCATTCCGCCGTCGGTAATGTCGTTCATCAACTATCCGACCCGTTTCGATGCCCGTGAAACTGAAAGGGCGCTGAAAGGCACCGGCATCGACGTGCCGCGCCTGCCAAGCTATGCGCCTGTGATCTGGGACTACTGGGAGCGTAACCTGGACCCGGATCTGTTCAAGGACCGCACCCTGAAGGGAACAGTGGAAGGCAAGGTGTGTGTTGTCACCGGTGCCACTTCCGGTATTGGCCTGGCAACTGCCCAGAAGCTGGCGGAAGCCGGTGCAATCCTGGTGATTGGCGCCCGCACCAAGGAAACCCTGGACGAAGTGGCAGCCGATCTGGAAGCCCGTGGCGGTAATATCCACGCGTACCAGTGCGATTTTTCCGACATGGAAGACTGTGATCGCTTTGTAAAGACGGTTTTGGATAATCACGGCCATGTAGACGTACTGGTGAACAATGCCGGCCGGTCTATTCGACGCTCGCTGTCCTTGTCGTTTGACCGTTTCCACGATTTCGAGCGCACCATGCAGCTGAACTACTTCGGTTCTGTGCGCCTGATCATGGGCTTTGCGCCGGCCATGCTGGAGCGCCGCCGTGGCCATGTGGTGAATATCTCGTCCATTGGGGTACTGACCAACGCACCACGTTTCTCGGCCTATGTGGCGTCGAAGTCAGCGCTGGATGCCTTCAGCCGGTGTGCGGCGGCGGAGTGGTCTGACCGTAATCTGACGTTCACCACCATCAACATGCCGTTGGTGAAAACGCCGATGATTGCGCCGACCAAGATTTACGATTCGGTACCCACGCTGTCACCGGATGAAGCTGCGCAGATGGTGGCGGATGCCATCGTTTACCGGCCGAAGCGTATTGCGACTCGCCTGGGTGTCTTTGCCCAGGTTCTGCACGCCCTGGCGCCGAAGATGGGTGAGATTATCATGAACACCGGTTACCGGATGTTCCCGGATTCTCCGTCTGCCGCTGGTAGCAAGTCGGGTGAAAAGCCCAAGGTGTCGACCGAGCAGGTGGCGTTCGCGGCCATTATGCGAGGTATCTACTGGTAAGCTGTCTCCAGGCAAGAAAAAACCCGCTTCGGCGGGTTTTTTTGATTCTGGCGGTTATCAGCTTGTCGCTTCTTCCTCTGGCTCAATGAGCGGCGGCGGAAAACCGCCCAGCTCTTTCCAGCGGTTCACGATGCCGCAGAACAGGTCAGCGGTTTTTTCTGCATCGTAGGCTGCGGAGTGGGCTTCCTTGTTGCTGAAGGGGATGCCCGCCAGCTTACAGGCTTGCGCCAGCACCGTGTGGCCATAGGCAAGGCCAGCCAGGGTTGCGGTATCAAAGGTGGAGAACGGGTGGAACGGGTTACGTTTGATGTCGGCCCGCAAGGCAGCCGCAAACACAAAGTTGTGGTCAAAGGTGGCGTTGTGGCCGACCAGAACCGCACGCTTGCAGTCGTGGGCTTTCACCGCCTTGCGGATCGGGGAGAATATTTCGCTCAGGCCTTCCCGCTCAGGAACTGCCTCACGTTCCGGGTTCCAGGGGTCGATGCCGGTGAAGTCCAGGGCAGACTGCTCCAGGTTGGCGCCTTCGAAGGGGTCAATCTGCTGTACGTGGGTTTCCCCCCGGCGCAGCAAGCCATCGTCGTCCATGGTCAGTATGACGGCGGCAATTTCCAGCAGGGCGTCCCGCTCCGGATTGAAACCGGCGGTTTCAACATCGACAACCACAGGCAGGAAGCCACGGAAGCGTTGGGACATAGGATGTGGCGGCTTGTTTTCTTCTGACACTCGAACTCCGATGTTCGTGTTATGAATGAATGATGAGTTACGCCATGCGCCAGTGAACGGTTTCACCGGCCTTCAAGGGTACGATGTTACCGTCGGCCAACGGCAGTTGCTCTGGCATGGTCCAGGGCTCACGTACCAGGGTAATGGTGTCGGTGTTTCGTGGCAGGCCGTAAAAGTCGGCGCCGTTGAAACTGGCAAAGGCTTCCAGTTTGTCGAGAATGCCGAGTTCCTCAAAGACGTCTGCGTACAGGCCAATGGCGCCGTAGGCAGAATAGCAACCGGCGCAGCCGCAGGCGGCTTCCTTTTTGTCGCGGGCGTGGGGGGCGGAATCTGTGCCCAGGAAGAAGCGCGGATCGCCGCTGGCAACCGCCTCGCGCAGGGCCAACTGATGCTTGTTGCGTTTCAGGATCGGCAGGCAATACAGGTGGGGGCGGATACCGCCCACCAGCATGTGGTTGCGGTTGTACATCAGGTGCTGGGGCGTCAGGGTGGCGGCCAGGTTGCCGCCGGTGTGGGCGCGCACAAACTCGGCGGAGTCCGCCGTGGTGATGTGCTCCAGGACCACTTTCAGGGTCGGGAAGGCCTCGATGGTTGGGCTCAGGACCCGTTCCAGAAACACTTTTTCCCGGTCGAAGATATCAATGTCGGCATCCGTGACTTCGCCGTGAACCAGAAGCAGCATGCCGCACTCGGCCATGGCTTCAAGTACCGGGTAAATATTGCTGATATCGGTAACACCCGATTCTGAATTGGTGGTGGCGCCCGCGGGGTAGAGTTTGGCAGCGACAACGCCGGCGGCCTTGGCTTCCCGAATGGTTTCGGGGGTCATGCTTTCGGTCAGGTACAGCGTCATCAGTGGCTCGAAGGCGGTATTGCCGGCGGCTGCCCGGATCCGGTCACGGTAGGCCACGGCGGCTGCGGCGTCGGTTACCGGTGGCACCAGATTGGGCATGATGATCGCCCGGCCAAAGCAGGCGGCGGTGGCCGGCACCACGCTGTTCAGTACAGCACCGTCGCGCACGTGCAGGTGCCAGTCGTCGGGGCGGGTGATGGTGAGTGTTCTGGTCATGATGGTATCCGCTAAGCAGCCAAAAAATTTTGCGGATTATATCAGAAGGCGGATGGGAATGTTTTTGCTAATCCAGTCCCTTTGTGGCTCAAGTAATCATTTTGAACGCCGTTAAACAGTCATGTTGGAAACAGACCCGGTTTTCGAGGCGCTCTCACAATGACTTATTCGCTTCACCATTTGCTTCATCAAAAACTGGCAGCTGCAGGCGTGTCGGCTTTGCTTTCAGTGACAGCTACGCCTGTTTTGGCGACAAGCTACGGTGCCGGCATTGAGAACAGCCAGTGGTACCTGTCGGAATCTGTGTTTGAGTGTTCCCTGGTACACGAGGTACCGGGATACGGCAGGGCGGTTTTCCGCCATCGGGCCGGCGAAGCGTTGAGTTTCTATCTGGAATCCGAGATCCCGGTGATGCGCCCTGGTCGCGGCCAGCTAGTGGTGGAAGCGCCAGCCTGGCGTCCTGGCGTGGCGCCCCGGGTCATCGGCTCGGTAACGGTCTCTGACCAGCCCAGGGCGGTCACGGTCAGCAGTCGTGAGGCAACGCTGATGACTCAGGGCTTGTTGCAGGGGATGCGCCCGACCGTCACACGAGCTGCCCGTTATGATGACCGGCCCGTGCGGGTCCAACTTTCCAACGTTAATTTCTCAGGCCCGTACTCGGGCTACCGGGAGTGCGTATCCAGCCTGCTGCCGGTGAACTACGACCAGATTCGTCGTTCCCGAGTGCCGTTTGCCAGCGGCAGTACCAGCCTGTCTGATACCGACAGGCAGCTGCTGGATAACATCGTGACCTACGTAATGGCGGATTCCACCGTTGAGCGGATATTTGTGGACGGCCATTCAGACAGTGTTGGCAGCCGCATCGATAACCGGGCGCTGTCCGAAGAGCGGGCGAATGTGGTGGCGGACTATCTGCGATCCCGCGGTATCGATGATGACCTTCTGATTGTGCGTGGGCACGGTGACCAGTTCCCGGTTTCCCGCCGGCATGCGGATAATCGCCGTACCACCATTCGCTTGCAACGGCAGGGCGAGCGCCCCGAGTTACAGCAGGCGAACGGCCCGGGTATGGATTTCTCAGGCTGAATGGAGCGGGACTTGTCAGTAAACCGTGCTGAGCAGGTCCAGGTGGGCGGTGACGCTTTCGGCCAGCGCTTTCAGGTGATATCCCCCCTCCAGAGTTGACACAATCCGGTCGTTTGCGTGGTCATGGGCCACGCTGATCAGCATTTCCGTCAACCAGCGATAGTCATCGACTTCCAGATTCAGTTCTGCCATCGGGTCGAGTTTATGGCCATCAAAACCGGCGGAAATCAGTACCAGCTGCGGGCGGAAATCCTGCAATTTCTTAAGCCACGCTGCTTCCACCGTTTTACGGTAGTCCAGAGCCGAGCAGTTGGCCTCGATCGGCGCATTGATAATGTTGTCCGCCTGGCGATGCACATGGGAGTGCGGATAGAAAGGGTGCTGGAAGCTGGAGCACATCAGGATGCGTTCGTCTCCGCCAACGATGTCCACGGTGCCGTTGCCCTGATGCACATCGAAATCAACGATCGCAACCCGTTCCAGGTGATGGAAGGTGAGGGCGCGCATGGCTGCCAGTGCCACGTTGTTATAGAAGCAGAACCCCATGGATTTGGAGCGCTCGGCATGGTGCCCGGGTGGGCGGGCGCAGACAAACGCGTTGGTCACCTGACTACTCATTACCATATCGACCGCCTGGATATTGCCGCCGGCGGCCAGTCGGGCGGCGCGCAGGGTATCCGGCATCATGGCGGTGTCCGGATCGGTAAACACCCGGCCCCGGGTAGGCTGCATCATATCCAGCTGTTGAAGGTAAGTCTCGGGGTGCACCGTTAACAGCTGGTCACGGGTAATTTCTTCCGGTCGAACCCAGTCCAGATCCCGTTCCAGGTGAGTGTCTGCCAGATACGCGAGGATGGTGGAGATTCGCTCAGGGCATTCCGGGTGCTCCGGGCCCATATTGTGCTTCATGCAGTCATCGTGGGAGAAAAATGCCGTGGTCATACGTCTAGCCTGAACCCGAATATGCTTATTTTTCAGGCCATGTTATCAGGGAAAACCGAAGTTTGTCGTATTTCTTTGGTCTAATGGTTGTGATACCGGATTTACATCAGGAAATACCCATCTAAGATAAGTTATACATTGATAAGTATCCTGTTTTATTGAGATTCTTATCCATATCTTCGTCGCCCATGGTCAGGGAGAGTCACCTTGAGTACCCGCTATCTGGAAAGCCTGTTCAATCCTGAATCCATTGCTGTGATTGGTGCTTCCGAACGGGCCGAGAACCTCGGTGGTATGGTACTCAGGAACCTGCTGGGTGGTGGCTATCCAGGCCGCCTGGTGGTGGTCAACCAGACCGACTACGACAACGTGCACGGGGTTCCTTGCGTCAAGAAGGTCTCGAAACTGGATTTTAGCCCGGATCTGGCCATTATCTGTACGCCACCGGATACTGTGCCGAAAATGATTCGAAAGCTCGGCGAATGTGGTGTGCGTACTGCCATTGTGATGACCGGCGGTATGTCACGTACCCACAGTAAAACCGGGCAGCCGTTGATGTATTCGGTGCGGGACGCGGCCCGGGAAACCGGCATTCGGGTATTGGGGCCCAATACCATCGGCCTGATGGTGCCGGCACGTCATCTTAACGCCACCTATGCACACATGGGCGCCATTCCCGGACGGGTGGCGTTTGTGGGGCAGTCCGGCACCATTGCCAGTTCGGTGATTGACTGGGCTTTTGCCCGGGGTGTCGGGTTTTCTTACTTCCTGACACTGGGCGATGGCATGGACATTGATCACGACGACCTGATCGATTACCTGGCCCAGGACACCCAGACCCGCGCTATCCTTTTGCACATCGAAAATATTCCCAATCCCCGCCGCTTTATGTCGGCGGTACGGGTAGCCTCCCGGACCAAACCGGTTATTGCGGTGAAATCCGGCCGGGTGCCGGAGTCGGAGTGGTTCGCCCATGAGTTACCGGCCGGCATCAAGCGCAGTGACCCGATTTACGATGCCATGCTGCAGAGAGCCGGTGTGTTACGGGTGGACGGCCTGGGCCAGATGTTTGATGCCCTGGAAACCCTGACCCGAATGCGCCCGCTGCGGCGCGAATCGTTGGCGATCATGGCCAACGGGGTTGGCCCCGGTGTGCTGGCGGTGGACCGGTTGGCCGACCTGGGCGGCGAACTGGCGGAACTGTCGGAGCAGTCCGTTGATGCCCTGGCGGAGCTGTTGCCGGCCTACTGGACCCGGAAAAACCCGATCGACCTCAACTACGACGCCACGCCAGAACTTTATGGCAAGGCGATCAAGATTCTCGCCAAAGACCCGAACGTGGCCAACGTGTTGGTGATGTATGCGCCAACCCTGATCGAGGACAGCCTGCAGATTGCCGATGCGGTGGTGCAGGCTTCCAAGGGCACACGGCTGAACATTTTCACCTGCTGGCTGGGGCAGAGCACGGTGATGGATTCCCGTGAAGAGTTTTATCGTGCCGGCCTGCCGTCGTTCTTCAATCCGGAGAAGGCGGTCATGGCCTTTATGCAGCACGTTCGTCACCAGCGGGTGCAGAGGCTGCTGACAGAAACACCGGAATCCTTCACCGACCATTTCGCCGACCGTGCCAATACCCGGAAACTCGTGGCCCGGGCACTGAGCGATGGCCGGAGGCATCTGTCCAACCGCGAAGCCCGGCGGGTGATCTGTGATTATGGCATCAACACCATCGACACCGTTTACTGTGACGATGTCGAAGAAGTACTTGAGGTGTTTGCGGTGGAGCGCCGGCCCATTGATATTACGGTGGTGCATGAACAGGGCTGCTTTCCGTTTCTGGACCTGAGCCCTACCCAGCGCCGTTACAAAGGCACGGTCAAAAAGCTCAACAGTGAGCAAGCCATTATCGATAGCTGCCGCTTCCTGATGGATGAGTACAGGGAGCACTTCCCCCGCAGCGGATTTCTCGGTTTTGCCGTGCAGCGTTCGTATCAGCATGTGGGCGGCATTGAGTTCAGTGTGGGGATCACTCGGGACAACTTGTTCGGCCCGCTGGTGGTGTGCGGTGCAGCGGGGGCTCAGATCAACATCATGACCGACCGGCAAATTGCCTTGCCGCCGCTGAACATGGTGCTGGCCCGCGAGCTGCTGCGCCGCACCTACATGTACAAACTGTTGAAGGAGCACAGCCTCAAGCCTGAGGAAGACATTCGTGCCGTGTCGGAGACATTGGTCACCCTGTCCCAGATTGTCATCGACATCCCGGAGATTCGGGGCCTGGAGATTGCGCCACTGCTGTTCAATGAGCAGGGGGCGGTGGCGGTAAACATTGCCATTGATCTGGATGACCGCCGGGGCAAACCGATCATCCAGCCATACCCGAGGGAGCTGGAAGAGTGGATTGTGCTGCCAAAATCCGGTCGGCGAGTCATTATCCGCCCGGTGCTGGCGGAAGATGAGCCGGCCCACCGTTCATTCCACGAACATCAGTCACCAGAGTCCATTCGTTACCGGTTCTTCCAGTACCGAAAACATTTCTCCCGGGAAGACGTTGCCCAGATGGTGCAGATCGATTACGACCGTGAAATGGTGTTTATCGCCAATGCACCGCGGCTGGACGGTGAGGGAGAGGAAACCCTGGGCACTGTTCGCACCTGGACAGACGCAGACAACCTGCGCTGTGAGTTTGCTGTGATGGTGGACGACCGGATGAAAGGTGAGGGGCTGGGCGTGGCACTGATGCAGAAGATGATCGACTACTGCCGTGCCCGGGGCACCATGGAAATGATCGGCAACGTGCTGGCGGATAACCGCCCAATGTTAAAGTTGGCAGAGCATCTGGGTTTTGAAATCAAGTACAACCCGGAAGAAGAAGTGATGGATCTACGACTGGTGCTGAATGAGCCGGTAAAAGACTGGCAAAAAGAGCGGCTGGGGAAAGGGGGGCACCTGTAAGTACCCCCTTTGGCCTTATTCCTCGACGATGGCGGAGCGGTCTTCACCGCCGAGCGCTTCCAGCAGCCCGGGAATCATTCGGGAGAGTTCCAGGGTCATCAGCGTAAAGGCGGCGTCGAACTTGGCCACGGCGTCGTCCACGTCCACATCATCCAGCTGGTCCTGCAGGGTTTCACCGAATTTCAGCCGGCGGATGCCCAGTTCCTCATCCAGAACGAAAGAGACGTTGTCATCCCAGGTCAGCGCCAGCTTGGTCACCTGCATGCCGGTTTCGAGGTGGTTGCGAATTTCATCGGCTTTCAGGTCCAGGCCCTTGCACCGCACCACACCGCCGTCTTCTGAAGGATCCTTGAGTTCGCACTCGCCGCCCAGCACGATATTGGCCGGGTGATCGATGGTTTCCGTCAGCCAGCCGGTGAAGGTAAAGGCAGGTGCCTGCTCTACTGCCGGTGGGCGAACGGGCAGCGAACCCAGGCTTTTTCGAAGGGTGGATGCCAGATCTTCCGCCTGCTTGGCAGAGCCAGCATCGACCACCAGTACACCGTCCTGCGGTGCCAGGTAGGCAAAGCAGCGGCGGTTACGGGAAAACGCCTGGGGCAGCATTTCCAGCATCACCTGCTCTTTGATTTCCTCTTTTTCCTTCTTGCGCACTTTTCGGCCCTGGTCCAGCTCGATGGCCTCGGCTCGCTCTTCTACGGCTTCCTTGACCACAGGGCCCGGCAGAATCTTCTCTTCCTTGCGCAGAGCGATCAGGTGGTAACCGTTGGCGCTGTGCACCAATTGCTCACCGTGTTTTCCAAGGGGAGGTACCCAACCCTGGCGGGTGGTTTCCTGGGGGCCGCAGGGCTTGAAGGCATCCGCCTGCAGCTTTTCTTCCAGGGCTTCGGCGGTGATATCAAAAGGCTTGGTGAAACGGAAAATCCGGGCGTTACGAAACCACATTGGGGCTGAATCCTTGCTGTTTGTTCGGAGCGTTGCAAAAGGGCAGGGGATGATACGGCCACACGGTGGTGGCCGTAAAGTGACGGCGATCCGGGCAGATCAGATCTGCATGATTTCTACCAGCACGGTTTTCACGATAAACCCCACAACGCCGGCGCCCAGCACGGTAAACAGGGCAATGGTGCCGAACTTCCCAGCCTGGGATTTTTTGGCCAGGTCCCAAACGATGAAACCCATCCAGACAATAAGGCCCGTCAGAAACACCAGCATGGCGATCTGGGAGAAGACTGCTTCGTTCATGGTTACTCCGATATCAACAGGTACGGTTACTGTTCATCCCGCAGGAAAACCCAGTTGTTTTTATCGGATTGGTCTTCGCTGAAATAATAGCCTTCAAGGTTAAAACCCTTGAGGTCGTCGGCCTGGGTGATCTGATTCTGAATCGCATAGCGGCACATCAGGCCCCGGGCCTTCTTGGCGTAGAAACTGATCATCTTGTACTGACCGTTCTTCCAGTCCTTGAACTGGGGGGTAATCAGGCGGCCGTCAAGCTGCTTCTTTTGCACACTCTTGAAGTACTCGTTGGAGGCAAGGTTAACCAGAACCTGGTCGTCTTGCGCCAGCAGCTCGTTCAGGGCCTCGGTAATCTTGCTGCCCCAGAAGGCGTACAGGTCTTTGCCTCGCTGGTTCTCGAACCTGGTGCCCATCTCCAGGCGGTACGGTTGCATCAGGTCCAGTGGTTTGAGCAAACCGTAGAGGCCGGACAGCATGCGCAGATGCTTCTGGGCGAAGGCGAAATCCTGTTCAGAGAAACTTTCGGCGTCCAGCCCGGTATAGACGTCGCCCTTGAAGGCCAGGATCGCCTGGCGGGCATTGTCTGGTGTAAAGGGGGTATGCCAGGTGCGGAACCTTTCGGCGTTAAGCTGGCCGAGTTTGTCGCTGATGCTCATCAGGTTGCTGACCTGATGCGGCTCCAGTGCTTTGAGCTGGTCGATCAGCTCGCAGGCGTCGTCCAGAAAATCCGGTTGTGTATAGGTTTCCGTCGCCAACGGACTGTCGTAGTCCAGAGTCTTGGCAGGGGAGATGATCATCAGCATGTCAGCGGATCCTCATTGCAGAAACGTGAGTAACTGGTCCCTGGTGAACGGCCAGTCCAGCTCCGCGCCGGTGTCGTTACGGCGTAGCACCGGAATGCGTGTGCCGTAGCGCTCAACCAGTTCTTCAGACTGGGCTATGTCTACCACATCCACAGGGATCGGCTCCGGCATGGGCGTGCTGACCAAAAGCGCTTCCGCCAGCTCGCACAAATGGCACTGGGAGGTGGTGTAAAACAGGAGTTCCATTATTTCTTCGGCTGCGCGTCGATTTGCTGGCCGTTGATATCCTGGCTGTCTTTGCCCATCAGGTACAGGTACACCGGCATCAGTTCTTCCGGCGCCGGGTTCTGGTTCGGGTTTTCTGCCGGATAAGCCAGCACTCTCATATTGGTACGGGTGGCACCGGGGTTCAGACTGTTTACCCGGATGTTGTGGCGGTTGTCATCCAGTTCATCCGCCAGCAGCTGGCTAAGGCCTTCGACGGCAAATTTCGATACCGCATAGGCACCCCAGTAGGCCCGGGCCTGGCGGCCAACGCCCGACGAGGTAAAGATCATCGAGGCATCATCGGATTTGCGCAGCAGGGGAATCATTGCCCGGCTGAGTAAAAACGGGGCCGTGGCGTTTACCTGCATCACCTTGTTCCAGGTTTCCGGATCATAAAGCTCTACCGGGCTGCGGGAGCCCAGAATGCCGGCGTTATGCAGCAATCCGTCAAGCCGGCCGAAGTTCTCTTCCAGGGTCATCGCCAGTTCTTCGTATTCCTTGACCGCCGCACCCTCGAAATTCATCGGCACGATGGCCGGTTGCGGGTGCCCGGCGGCTTCAATTTCATCGTAAACCTCTTCCAGCTTGCCTACGGTGCGGCCAACCAGGATGACGGTGGCGCCATGGGCAGCATAGGCTTTGGCAGCGGCGCGGCCGATGCCGCTACCGGCTCCGGTTACCATGACAATGCGGTCTTTCAGAAGATCGGCGGGTGCCTGGTAATCTTGCATAACCTGTCTCCGTGTTCAGGCGGTTACTGGCCAGCTTGGGGCCGGTGATGGAAATGAATCGGCGGCTATTGTAACAGCTTTGCCAGGTCGCTGACGGTATCGACGATGATATCAGCTTGCCACAGGTCAACCGACTCCGGTTGCTCGATGTAGCCGTAGCGAACGGCGATGGTACGCATACCTGCGTTCCGGCCTGCTTCAATGTCTCGTTCGTGGTCACCCACGTAGATCGCCTGTTTCGGCTCTGCGCCAATCTCACGGCATGCCAGGAACAGCGATTCCGGGTGAGGTTTGCGCTCGGCCACATGGTCCGGGCAAATCAGCGTGGCGCATCGTTCTGCAAGCCCGAGGGCTTCGATCAGGGGGATGGCAAACCGGGCGGGTTTGTTGGTAACAATGCCCCAGGGAATAGACCGGCCTTCCAGATCAAGCAGCAACTCGTCCATGCCTTCGAACAGCGTGGTTTCGATGGCGACACCTGCTTCATACAAGTCCAGAAACGCCGTGTGCTTTTCCAGGTAATCCGGGTGTTCCGGCTCCAGGCCAAAGCCGACCCGGATCATCGCCCGGGCGCCGTTAGATACCGAACGCCGGATATGCTCCGCCGGCAAGGGCGCCAGCTCGTGCTGTTGTCGCAGCATATTCAGGCAGCGGATGAAATCCGGGGCGGTATCAATCAGCGTGCCGTCCAGATCGAACAGTACGGCTGAAGGGAGAACGTCAGTCTTCACGAATATCCCGCGCGTGCATCAGGTAATTGACGTCGACATCCCGGCCCAGTTTGTACACCTTGGTTAGCGGGTTGTAGGTCATGCCGGTGAGTTCCTGAACTTCCAGGCCAGCATGGCGCAGGTAGTCGGACATCTCGGAAGGCCGGATAAACTTTTTCCACTCATGGGTGCCCTTGGGCAGCATGTTGAGCACGTATTCCGCACCCACGATGGCAAACAGGAAAGACTTCGGGTTCCGGTTAATCGTGGAGACAAACATGTGGCCGCCCGGGCGCAACATGGCGGCGCAGGCACGGATAACCGAAGCGGGGTCCGGCACATGCTCCAGCATTTCCAGGCAGGTGACCGCGTCATACTGGCCGGCATGTTCCGGATCACGCGCCAGCTCTTCGACGGTGGTTTGCCGGTAATCAACATTCACACCCGATTCCAAACCGTGCAGTTTGGCCACTGATAAGGGCGCTTCACCCATATCGATACCGGTTACATGGGCACCGCGCAGGGCCATGCCTTCCGACAACAGGCCGCCGCCGCAACCGACGTCCAGCACCTTTTTGCCGGCCAGGGCTACCCGCTCGTCAATGTAATTCAACCGCAGGGGATTGATGTCGTGCAGCGGTTTAAACTCGCTGGTGGGGTCCCACCAACGGCTGGCCAGGGCCTCAAACTTGGCAATCTCGTTCTGGTCTACGTTCTGGTTGCTCATGGTGCTACACCTGGGTGAAAAGGTTAACTGAGAATCTGTTGCCGCCATTCACTGACCCGAAGCATCAGGTCAGGTACGTCGATACGGGTCAGGCGACCGTCCTGTAATTGAGGTACGCCGTGAATCCAGCTGTGGCTTACTGCCCGGCCATGGTTGCTGTAAACCAGGTGGGATGCCGGGTCGTAGACCGGCTGCAGGAAAGGATCGCTCAGGTCCACGGCAATCAGATCGGCCAGCTTGCCTGCTACCAGGGAACCCAACTCCTGTTCCCTGCCGAGCGCGCGGGCACCGCTCAGGGTGGCCATTTCCAGCGCCCGGTGGGCGGACAATGCCGAGGCATCCCCGGCCACGACCTTGGCGACCATGGCTGCGGTTTTCAGTTCACCGAACAGGTCCAGATCGTTGTTGCTGGCGGCGCCATCCGTGCCGATGGTGACATTGATACCGTGGTCCATCAGTTTCTGCACCGGGCACAGGCCGCTGGCCAGTTTCAGGTTGGATTCCGGGCAGTGCACGATGTGGGCGCCTGAGCGCACCAGCTGTTCCAGGTCCGAATCGTCAATCTGGGTCATGTGCACGCACTGGGTATTCCTGCCAAGAACCCCTAGCTCTGCCATCCGGGTAACGGGGCGTGAGCCCGTGGCTTTCATGGCTTCATCTACTTCGAAGGCGGTCTCGTGCAGGTGCAGCTGGATGGCCGCTCCGGTTTTTCCGGCCAGGGCGACGGCGTCTTTCAGCGGCTGGTCAGAGACCGTGTAGGGGGCATGTGGGCCAATCGCCGGCATGATGTATTCGTCACCCTGCCATTGTTCGATCAGGGCCGCCCCTTTGCGCAGGTACTCGTCCGGCCCGGAACCCCAGACCGTGGGCATATCCATCAGCGGAAAACAGACCTGGGCGCGCATTCCGGCGTCGTGGGCCGCCTGGGCCGTGACTTCCGGAAAGAAGTACATGTCGGAGAAGGTGGTGGTACCGGTACGCAGCATTTCCGCCATCGCCAGCCGCGTGCCGTCCAGCACAAACGGCTCGCTGACGAACCTGCCTTCGGCGGGCCAGATGTGGTCGTTCAGCCAGGTCATCAGCGGCAGGTCATCGGCCAGGCCCCGGAACAGCGACATGGCGGTGTGGCCGTGCAGGTTGATTAGCCCCGGCATGACCACGTTACGGTCAAGGTTAACCGTTTCGCGGGTGCGGTATTTCTGGTCTGCCTCTGATTGTGGCAGCACGTCTGCAATGCGGCTGCCCTGCAGGATCACCGCCTGGTGCTCCAGCACAACGCCGAAGGGTTCTACGGGAATCAGCCAGCGGGCGTTGATTCGACTATCGGCTGCAGTGATGGTGTCTGCCGTCATTAACCTGCCTTTGTGTTGTGGGGCTTGGCCAAGCCCTGACATTCAGCTGCAAAGTATAACCAGCTGCCGATGGCAGAACTACCCCGGCGGCAAGGTCATGCCTTGCCGGAAGGGCATTGATGCTCAAACCGGGCAGGCAAACGGGCGCCTTGGCGTTATACTGGCGGTTTTCAGTTACCGGAATGGAGTTGACTATGGCAAAACACACTGCCAATCGATCGATGGGCACCGTGGCTCTGCGCTGGCAGGGCGATAGCCTCGAGTTGCTGGACCAACGCCTGCTGCCTGCAGAAGAGCATTGGATTAAAGCTGAAGGCGCTTCCGGTGTCGCCCAGTGCATTACCGATATGGTGGTGCGTGGAGCCCCTGCGATCGGCATCAGTGCCGCCTATGGTGTTGCCCTGGCCGCCAGGCACGCGGGCGCAGGCGATTGGCGGGCAGAGATGCACAAGGCCATTGACGAGCTGGCGCAATCCAGGCCAACGGCGGTTAACCTGTTCTGGGCCCTGGAACGCATGAAAGGCGTGTTTGAGCGTTGTGAATCCCTGGCTGAAGCCACCCGTCAGCTGGCCGCTGAGGCAGTGCACATTCATGAGGAAGATCTGGCGGCGAACCTTGCTATGGCGGACCATGCGCTGGAAGTCATGGCGCCTGAAAAGGCCATGTCGGTGCTGACGCACTGCAATACCGGTGCCCTGGCAACCGGCGGCTATGGCACGGCGCTCGGTGTGATACGCCGGTTGCACGAGGAAAAGCTGCTGAGCCGTGTGTACGCGGACGAAACCCGGCCCTGGTTGCAGGGCAGCCGGCTGACGGCGTGGGAGCTCACCCGCGACAACATTCCGGTCACCCTGAACGCCGATGGCGCTGCGGCGGCCATCATGGCGTCGGGAAGGGTGAAGTGGGTGGTGGTCGGTGCCGATCGAATTACCGCCAATGGCGATGTGGCGAACAAGATTGGTACTTACAATCTGGCGGTTCTGGCCCGTCATCACAAGGTCGGTTTCATGGTGGTGGCACCCTCCAGCACGGTGGATATGGCGTTGGCGTCTGGCCAGGATATTCCCATTGAAGAGCGTGATGGCACCGAGGTTCGGGAAATCCGGGGAATTCCGCTGGCACCGGCTGGCGTTGAGGTGTTCAACCCGGTGTTTGATGTGACGCCAGCCAGCCTGATTGATGCGATTGTTACGGAAAAAGGTGCGGTCAGGAATCCGAACATCACCGGTATGCGTGCATTATTTGCCTGAGGGCGCTTTTTTCTCGGTAGGCCCGGAGGGCTGCAGGCTTGCCTTCAGTTCCTCCATCTCGGCTTCCTGCTGTTCGATAAAGTGCATCGACATCTCGAAGCTATGGCGGGTGAACTCCAATACCTTGCGGAACCCTTCGTCCGAGAGATTGCGGGCGTCATCATGGCGCCGGAAGATATTGATAAATTCCCGCTCCCGCTCGAACTGCAGGGGAATGCGGCCGATGCCCCAGTCGTTCAGAATCTGCCACACCTCCGGATTATAGTTCCGGGTGGTGCGCATGATGAACGGAATAGGGTCGTTCCTGGCGATCAGCGCCGCCAGCCGCAGGATCAGTTCGAAAGACAGGGTAGAGGTGCCGTTCTCGATGGCCTCAAGCAGGGACTTATCCTTGAGGTTCAGCGCTTCGCTCATCTCAGACAGGGTGAGGCCGGCAACTTCCCGGATGTCTTTCAGGGACTGGCCGGCAGCGAGCATGGTTCGCAGCTGGTCCTGGGAATTGACCAGTGCCCGGCCAACCCGCAACGAGGTATCGGTGGCCCGGGCACCCAGCCGGAGTGCCGAACCGGTAAAGCCTACAATGCGGTCGAGGATGCCATCGGAGGTTTTATTCCGGCCGCCGGACGGTTCAATGCTCTCCACCTGTTCCATGGAGCGCATGGCATGGAGCGCGTCCAGCAGCATATCCTGCAGGACGCGGGCCCGTTGGCTGCTTTCCGGTTGATCCTTCGCTGCCGGGTCAGTCATGGCGATTATCTGGCTTCAGCCTTGGCGGCAAATTGCGTTGGCTTCAGGATAGACGCGGTACGCTGATCAAGCTCAAGCAGGTCGGCCATGATATGGCCGCCTTCCCGGATCACAAAGTCCAGCTCTTCGTCGGTGCTGTCGAGATCAGCGGCCTGTTCGTCCTGCCATTGTTCCAGCTCATCCAGGGTCTTGAAGGGCTCTTCTCCGCGCAGTTCCCGACGTGCGTTGGCAATGGTCAGCCGAGTCCGCTCGATCTGTTCGTGGTGCGCCTTGCGTTCATCCATATTCAGGCTGACGTAGGTCATTTCACGTTGCTTGGTCAGGAATTCAATTTCCTGCTCCAGCAGGCTGAATTCCGGGCTGGCAGAGAACCGGGCTTCATGGCGCTTGCGCAGCTCGTCAATCACACCGCTGAAATCAAAGTAACGGGTGTGGGGCACGGCTTCGATCTGGTCCCAGGGCAGGGCATGATCCAGCGCGTCTTCGCCAATTCGCGACGTGTCGACCCGTGACGGAATCTCGATATCCGGAATGACCCCCTTGTGTTGGGTAGAACCACCAGACACCCGATAGAACTTGGACTGGGTGATCTTCAGCTGACCATGGTTCAGTGGCCGCACGGCCTGCACCGTGCCCTTGCCGAACGTCTGAGAGCCGACCACCAGGCCGCGGCCGTAATCCTGAATGGCGCCGGCAAAGATCTCGGAGGCCGAGGCGCTCATGCGGTTCACCAGGACCACCAGCGGGCCGTCGTAGGCAACCGAGGGGTCTTCGTCGTTGAGAATCTGCACGTCGTTGTTCGCGTTGCGAATCTGTACGGTCGGGCCCTTGTCGATAAACAGGCCTACCAGGTCATTGGCTTCATGCAGGGCGCCGCCGCCATTGTTGCGCAGGTCCATGACCACGCCATCCACGCCCTGTTCCTTGAGGTCGTCCAGCAGTCTGCGTACGTCCCGCGTGGTGCTCTTGTAGTTGGGGTCGCCGGCCTGCATGGCCTGGAAATCCGCATAGAAGGTCGGAATGGTGATCACGCCAACCCGGTAGGTTTCACCGGAACGATCCAATTCGATGATGTCCTTGCTGGCGCTTTGTTCTTCCAGTTTGACTTCGTCCCGGTTGATGGCAATGGTGCGGGTGACGCTCTCGTCGGCGGCGTTGGCAGGAATCACTTCCAGCGTAACGGTGGAGTTACGGGGGCCACGTATCAGGTCGACCACCTCGTCCAGACGCCAGCCAATGACGTTAACCGGCTTTTCGCCCTCCTGAGCCACGGAGATGATACGGTCTGCCGTTTGCAGTTGGCCCTGCTTGGCGGCGGGGCCGCCAGGCACCAGGCGAACCACTTTGGTGTATTCGTTGTCGGATTGCAGGACCGCACCAATGCCCTCAAGTGACAGGCTCATGTTGATGTTGAAGTTTTCAGACGTGCGCGGTGAGAAATAGGACGTGTGTGGGTCCCACATGCCGGCAAAGGCATTCATATACGCCTGAAACGCATCCTCGCTGCGGGCCTGGTAGGCGCGTTTCAGCTGACCTTCATAGCGGCGGCGCAGGTTGTCTTTGATGGTGTCGTCTTCCGTACCGTTCAGGCGCTGGGCCAGCACGGCATTTTTGATTCGTTTGATCCAGAGGGCATCGAGGGCTTCCTGGTCTGGTTCCCAGTCGGCCTTGGAGCGATCCACCCGAATGCGTTCATCGGTGTTGAAATCGAGCTCATCCAGGCCGTTATCAATAACATTCAGGGCAAACTGAAGCCGCTCGATGATGCGCTGTTGAACCAGGTTGTAGATCTCGAACCCTGGCTGAAGCTGGCCTGTTTTCAGGGCGGAGCCAAGCCGGGATTTGGCCCTGGCGAGCAGTTCGATATCTTTTTGGGACAGATAGATGCGCTGGCCATCCAGGTATTTCAGGTACGCATCGAACACATCGCCAGAAAGCTCATCACTGATGCCAAGATTACGGAAATGTGTGAATTGCAGTTGGCGGGCAATCAGGATGTTGGCCCGGGCCTGGTCAATGGTCGGGGCTACGGGCTGGTAAACTGCCGTGTCGTCAATTTTTGCCTGCGCGACGGACATGCCAGACATCAGCAAAGAGAGTGTCAGTGCTGTGCAAGCGCCCACCCTGCTGGTTCTGGATGGCTTGGTGTGACGCTGCATGAGTTTTTCCGCAATGGCCATAAATGCTACCTGACGATACTGGACGGCTGAACAATCGGATTTCAGCCTAACATGTTCAGACGCCGATGACTGTGACGACGACTCTGACCCGTAATGAATTTATTGTAGGCAACCGCTACACCTGTTGCCATAGGCCATGGGTATCGCTTCGTGACAATATGTCCATATACGTTGCTGCCTATCTTTTCAGATTGGGGCAGGTTGCAGGAAGTAAAGAGGATGGGGGTGTAAAACGGCCGGAGGAGGAATCCCTCCGGCCGGTTGGGTCAGGCGAAGGACTCGTTGTTTTCTGCCTTTTGCAAAAGCAGTGCCGGTGGCGTGAAGCGCTCACCATACTGATCCGCCAGCTGCTGTGCCCGTTCAGCGAAAGCACGAACCCCATACTGGTTGACGAACTGGATGGCACCGCCGGTCCAGGGGGCGTAGCCGATGCCGAAGATGCTGCCAATGTTGGCATCTTCCACGGTTCTCAGCACGCCTTCCTCGAGACAGCGAATGGTCTCGATCGCCTGCATGAACAGAATGCGGTCTTTCAGGTCCTGCAGCTGGACGCTGCGAGCCTTGGCCTGGTCTACGAACAGGTTTTCCAGTTCTGGCCACAGGTACTTTTTACCTTTCTCCGGGTACTCGTAGAAACCGGCACCGGCGGCTTTGCCCTTGCGGCCGTGAGTGTCGACCATGGCATCGATGACAGCTTCGGCCGGGTGTGGCTGCCAGGTGCCGCCGGCGGCTTCGGTGTCTTTCTTGCTTTGCGCGCGGATGTGCTGCATCAGCGTCATACTGACTTCGTCGGAGATGGCCAGCGGCCCCACGGGCATACCGGCCAAAAGCCCTGCATTCTCGATACTTGAGGGATGAATGCCTTCAGCCAGCATACTGATGCCCTCGTTCACGAACGTACCGAAGACCCGGGAGGTAAAGAAGCCGCGGCTGTCGTTCACCACAATGGGGATCTTGCCGATTTGCTGCACGTAATCGAAGGCCCGGGCCAGGGTGTCGTCGGAGGTTTGCTCCCCAACGATGATTTCCACCAGCTGCATCTTGTCTACCGGGGAGAAAAAGTGCAGACCGATGAAGTTGTCCGGCTTGGCAGAAGCCTTGGCCAACTGGGTAATGGGAATGGTGGAGGTGTTGGAGGCAAAGATGCCGTTGGCCACCATTTTCGGCTCGGCTTCCTGGGTTACCTTGGCTTTGAGATCGCTGTCTTCGAACACGGCTTCGATGATCAGATCGCAACCTTCCAGGTCGTCGGCGGAAGCCGTGGCTTTAATGCGGGCCAGCAGCTCGTCTTTCTGGGCTTCGGTCATGCGGCCGCGACTGACTTTCTTGGCCAGCAGGTTTGCGGAATAGCTTTTGCCCTTTTCCGCGTTTTCCACGGAAACATCCTTCAGCACCACCTCAATGCCGCGGCTGGCGGTGGAGTAGGCAATGCCGGCACCCATCATGCCGGCACCCAATACCCCGACTTTCTTGAAAGTTTCTTTTTCAACACCGGCTGGGCGGCTGCCGCCAGCCTTGATGGCGTTAAGCTGGAACCAGAAGGTGCCGGTCATGTTCTTGGCCACCTGACCGGTGGCCAGCTCGGCAAAGTAACGGGTTTCAATCAGGCTGCCGTTGTCGAAGTCCACCTGGGCGCCTTCCACGGCGGCGGCCAGAATACGTTCAGGGGCAGGGTAACAGCCTTTGGTTTTCTGCTTGAGCATCGCGGGTGCGATGGCCAGCTTCTGCGCCATGGCAGGGTGATGCGGGGCGCCGCCGGGGAATCGGAAGCCTTTCTGGTCCCAGGGCTGCTGGCTCTTGGGGTTGGCTTCGATGAAGGCCCGGGCCTTGGCGATCATGTCTCCCGATGAGCTGGCCAGTTCATTCACGATTCCGGCTTTCAGGGCTGCTTTGGGGTTCACCTTCTTTCCTTCCATCAGGAACGGGAAGGCGGCTTCCAGGCCGATCATCCGGGGCAGACGCTGGGTACCGCCACCGCCGGGTAGCAGGCCCAAGGTCACCTCTGGCAAGCCCAGTTGGGTGCGGTCGTCATCAATGGCAACGCGGTGATGGCAGGCCAGGGCAAGTTCCAGGCCACCACCCAAAGCGGTGCCGTTGATGGCAGCCACCACTGGTTTGCCACAGGTTTCCAGCACTCGCATGTCGGCTTTCAGGCCGTTGACCATGTCTTCAAATTCTTTGGCCTGCTCGCGAGTGACTTTGTACAGTTCGTTCAGGTCGCCGCCGGCGAAGAAGGTCTTCTTGGCGGAGGCGAGAATGATACCTTTAATGTTGTCCAGGTCACCTTTGACCTTATTGACGGTTTCGGTCAGGGCGGTCCGAAATTCACCATTCATGGTGTTGGCGGACTGGCCCGGCATGTCGATGGTCAGGGTCAGAATCTGGTCTGAACCCAGTTCGTATTGGATGGCACTCATGGTCGGTTCCTTTTATTTGAAAGTGGCGTTCAGACGCGCTCGATAATGGTGGCAATGCCCATGCCGCCGCCCACACACAGGGTGGCCAGGCCGTAGCGCAGTTCACGGCGTTCCAGTTCATCCAGCAGGGTGCCGAGGATGATGGCGCCGGTAGCGCCCAGCGGGTGGCCCATGGCGATGGCGCCGCCGTTTACATTCACTTTCTCGTCCGGAACGGACAACTCTTTCTGGAACCGCATCACCACCGAGGCGAAGGCTTCGTTCACTTCAAACAGGTCGATCTGGTCCACCGTCATACCGGCTTTCTCCAGCGCCTTTCGGGCGGCGGGGGCAGGGCCGGTGAGCATGATGGTGGGGTCGGTGCTGGTAACCGCTGTGGCGACAATGCGTGCGCGGGGCTTCAGGCCCAGTTCTTTGCCTTTGGCTTCGCTGCCGATCAGCATGGCGGTGGCGCCGTCGACAATGCCGGAGGAATTGCCGGCGTGGTGCACGTGATTGATCTTCTCCACGTAGTGATACTTCTCACGGGCCACGCCATCAAAGCCCATTTCGCCCATCATCTGAAACGAAGGCTTGAGGCCGGCCAGGGATTCCACGGTGGTGTTACCGCGTACATGCTCGTCCCGGTCCAGGATCACCACGCCGTTCTGGTCGGTGACTGGCACAATGGATTTCGCAAAGTAGCCCTTTTCCCAGGCGCTGGCCGCTTTTTGCTGGGATTTTACGGCAAAGCCATCGACATCTTCGCGACTGAAGCCTTCCAGAGTGGCGATCAGATCGGCACCGATGCCCTGGGGCATGAAACCGGTGTGCAGGTTGGTTTCCGGGTCGGTTGCCCAGGCGCCGCCATCGGAGCCCATCGGAACGCGAGACATCGCCTCTACACCACCGGCAACTACCATGTCTTCCCAGCCGGAACGCACTTTCATGGCGGCCAGATTCACGGCTTCCAGGCCGGAGGCACAAAAGCGGTTCAGGGTGACGCCGGCCACTTTTTCGTCCCAGTCGGCTGCGAGTGCGGCAGTTTTGGCGATATCCGCGCCCTGATCGCCCACGGCGGTGACACAACCCATCACGATGTCGTCTACCTGGGCGGTATCGAGCTGGTTACGCTCCTGCAGGGCCTTGAGCACGGTGGTCAGCAGGGAGATGGGTTTGACGCTGTGCAAAGATCCGTCTTTCTTTCCGCGGCCGCGTGGCGTGCGGACGGCATCGAAGATGTACGCCTCGGTTGTCATGGTTGTTCCTCTGTTGATTGTTTTCCGGGCACGTTAGATTCAGAGCAGTAACCATAGCGGTTACTCGCTGCGCTGGGTAATGACAGGCGCTGCCAATCCCATTGGCTAAATTGCTCAGTCACAATGACAGCAGGCGGTTCGCCTTCTATGTTGAAGAGTAGATCATCAGCAAGCAGGCATAGGTGTGGTTATGTCACTGAGAGACGCGATCGACAACTTCTACGAACGGCTGGTGCTGGATGCCATTGATGCCACTCGGCAGGAAACGGACACGGCGGATTACCTGACAGACGTGATGTGTGTGGCTTTGAACCGGTTGCCCGCCCGCTACTATCGGCACACGATTGATATGATGTTTTATCTGGCGGATGAAGAGTTGAAAGAGATGAAACAAAAATCCCTGGCCGCGGTGAAGCAGGCCAGGGATTTTGTCAGTGAGCACCAGCGGGATTGAGTTCAGTCCGACGCAAGCATGGCATCCAACGCCCGGTTCAGGCGGTCGGCATTTTCCGGCGTTACATCATCGCCGCCAGGCTGGCTGCACCATAGGGCCACCAGTCTTTCCAGTTCTTTGAGGGGCGTTTCGGTCTCGCCATTACCGAGCCCCTCGGCCAGCCTCTGAACCTGAATTTCCATCCGGCGCTGCTGGTCGTGTTCCGGAGTCGGTGCGCCCGCCAGAATTTCGGCCCGTATGGCCAGATCTTTGCCAGCTAATCGGTCGGTCCCGTTGCTCAATTTGGCCCAATGGGGCGGCAGGGCATCGTCGGCCAGGCGCCCCTGGGCCTTGTCGGTGATCAGCGTTTTCCAGGACTCGAGAGTATTGGCCATTGCTCTAGGAGTCTGCGCGGCAGAAGCTCGTTTCTGGCATAATAAACCGAAAATTTTTCGGCAACAGGACGTCTGATGGGAACCACTTTCCGCCCGTACTCGCCCGACCAGGAATTGCTCCTTCCCCCAAGCCTGAACGAGTGGCTGCCTGATGGCCACCTGGCCTATTTTGTCAGTGATGTTGTCGAGGAGCTGGATTTGAGTGCGTTTTACGCCCGCTACGAAGGCAACGGTCGGCGTAACTCGCCGTTCGATCCGCGGATGATGCTGAAGGTTCTTATTTACGCCTACGCCACCGGCGTATTCTCCTCACGCAAGATTGCCCGGAAGTTGGAGGAAGACGTCGCCTTTCGGGTTCTGGCTGCGGGTAATTTTCCCAAGCACCGCACGATCTGTGATTTCCGCAAACACCATCTGGTCGCCTTCAAGGCCATCTTCATTCAAGTCGTACGGATTGCCCGGGAGGCGGAGCTGATCACGCTGGGAACACTGGCGATTGATGGCACAAAGATTCGGGCTAATGCCAGTAAGCACAAGGCCATGAGCTATGGCCGCATGGGCGAGGAAGAAGATCGTTTATCGAAAGAGATCGATGGGCTATGTCGTCAGGCCCGTCGAACGGATGAGTCGGAAGATCGGCAGTTCGGCCCGGATCAGCGGGGTGATGAGCTACCTGAGGAGTTGCAGTACCGACAGGCGCGACTGGACAAGATCCGCGCTGCCAAGGAGAAATTGGAAGCGGATCAGAAAGCGCGGGATACAGCCAAAGGCCGGCACCCGGACGATGATCGCCGCCCACCCCGCGGTGGCCGGAACTTCAAGCGAGATTACGGGGTGCCGGACGACAAAGATCAAAGCAACTTTACCGACCCGCAAAGCCGGATTATGAAAACGGCGGATGGGTTCCAGCAATGCTACAACGGCCAGTTGGCCGTGGATGGTGAATTCCAACTGATTGTCGCTAATCATCTGGGCAGCAATGCCAGTGATCAGGGTCGCCTGATACCGCTACTGGATGACGTGAAAGACATCCTGAAAACCTATCCGCAACAATGCCTGGCCGATGCCGGTTACCGTAAAGAAGACGACTTACAGTCCCTGGAGGACAAAAGGATCGACGGTTATGTCTCGCTGCGTCGGGAAGGGAAAAAGAGCGCAGAGATAGACGCGAGCGGTTATCCCGCCACGTCACGGATGGCCGAGAAGCTGGCCACCGCGACGGGGCGATCGGTTTACGCCCGGCGCAAGTATCTGGTTGAGGCGGTTAATGGCTGGATCAAGCATATTCTGGGCTTCCGGCAGTTCAGCCTGAGGGGGCTTAATGCCGTGCAAGGCGAATGGGATCTGGTCTGCCTGTCGCTTAACCTCAGGCGGATGAGTTCGCTGATGAGGCTGACATAGGCGATCTGAGGCGGCGTGCTGGGCCGTGCTGAGTGGTCGGGCTACGGTTGTGAACTTGCCTATAACCGTCTTGATTGCCTAGACAGAAAATCGTGACTCTATCCGGTTGGATACTGCGCCTATACTCTCGGGCACAACCGTGATTCGGCGCGGCGGAGGCACTTGCTCAAAACACTTCTGCCGCGCAGACTCCTAGCCTGGGTAATCCTATCCAGCCGTTGCCGCAGCTGCTGAACCCGTTCTCTAACCTCACCCGAAAGCGCGCCGCCGGCAACCTGCTTTACCGCAGCCCGGGCTTCACTCAGCATGGCTTCATTGGCTTCTGCGTCCAGGTGTTGGTATTGAGCCAGCACGGCCTGTGCGGCCTGGTCCGCCTCTTCTGTCGCCTGCTGACGTGCTGAACGCTGGGCATCACGGCGCGCGAAAATCTGGTCACAGGCTTTGCGGAATGCCTGCCACATTTTGCGATCTTCCCGGTGGCGGGTAATGCCGATGGCTTTCCATTCGGTTTGCAGGGCCTTCGCCTGCTCCATGGCTTCCTGTAGGGGTTCGTGCTCAATCAGTGCCCTGGCGCGGTCAACAATGGCCTGTTTCAGAGCTTCGTTCTTAAGGCGTTCATCGTCAAGCGGGCGTTCCAATTGTTTGAGAAGCTCGTCAAAACGCTTCTGAACCAGGCGATTGTCTTTGAAATCCACCGGCCAGGCGCTTTTCCATTCCTGGCGGGCGGTTTGGTGAATGCGTTCTGCCGCCTTCCAGTCAATAGAAGACCAGTCGGCATTGGCCAGGAAGTGCTCCAGTTGGTCACAGATCGCCTCCCGCGTGTGCAGGTTGGCCTGTTTCAGATCCGATTTTGCCTCAAAGTAGGCTTTGCAGGGCTCGTAAGCTGTATCGGACGCCGCCTTGAAACGGCTCCAGAGCGACCGGTCGGATGAGCCGCCCAAGTCGCGCCATTCGTTCTGCAGTTCTTTGATGCGCTCGGCTTTGATCTCCGGCTCAATGGGCTGATCCGCGAGGTGCTCCATCTGTTCACAGAGAGCGAGTTGTTTGGGTTCCGTCGCAAACCCTTGCCAGTCGCTCAGCTCCCGGAACTGGCCGGTGAGCAGTTGCATCCTGGCCTGAAGCTGTTTGCGCTGGCGACCGTCCAATTGTTGGAACTGGTTCTGGGCGAGCTTGAGCAGCTGCTTGGATTCTTTGAACTGCTTGGCCTCGAGGGCCGATTCCAGCTTCGGAAGGGTGTTGTGCAGTGCCTCGGAAGCGGCTTTCTGCTCGTCCCGGTTGCCGCCGGCCGGCTGTGCTGGCCGTGGTTTGCCCGCCAGTTTGCGAACCGGCGCAAGCTCAGCTGGCTGGGGGAAGTCTGATGGCCACTCAATTTCCTTCAGCAGCTCAAGGGCTTTCTGACGATGGCCATCGTCAGCCTCTTCAGTACCTGCTACCTGTGTTAGTTCAGAGAGAGTGTCCCTGGCCTGGGTAAACCTGCGAACGGCGCTGAGATAGTTGCGCAGCGCCAGCATTCGCGATTCGTAATCTTTTTGCTCCTGCTTCTCTACCTGGGTATCCCGGGTGGCTTCCAGCCATCGGTTTTCCTGGGTCTTTTGCAGGGCATCCAGGGCGGATAGGGAGGGTAGGGCGCTGGATTCCTGGGAAGTCAGGTCGCTCAGGGTCTGCTCAAGCAGGGCCAGTGTCTCTGAGCGTTGAAGTGCCTGTTCCCGGTGGCGTGCCTCTTCCTGCCGCGCCTGTTCCATCTGTTTCAGGCGCTCCCGGCACTGGTGCACGGCTTCCAGAAACTGCTGGGATTGCTCTGCTGTGGCGCTTGACTGGACCTCACTCCAGTTATCCTGCAGTGCTTCCAGCCGCGCCTGATAGAGTTTGAGGTCTTCACTGGCGGCCTGATCTTCAGCCTGGCCGATCAGGGTTTTGATTCTCTGGCGAACGGCGGTTTCGGCAGCTTGCTGTTCCTTCAGGCTTTGAAGGCTCTGCTTGACGGTCTGGTAAACACTTTTGTCCCGGCCCTTGGCCCGTTTCTGGACTTGCTGTAGCTGGATCTCATCTGTAAGAGCGGCGGCAGCTTCAAGCCGGATGGTTGCGGTCAACCCGTCAATCGCCAATGTGGCCAGTTGGGCCTGGTCCGGGTTGCTTCCGAGTTGTTGTTCCTGCTGTTTTTTTAGGAGCTGCCTGGTTTCTTCCTGTGAGGGTTGACTGGGTTCAGATTTTGCCGGTGTCCGGGGTGCGGTTGCCGGGTTGGCCTTGCGAGACTTGAACAGTTTCTGAATGAATGCAGCCATACAAAGGTATCCTTCGGGATTGAAACCAGTCAGCAGTGGCGGCAAAGTGGGCCGCCACCGTTCATCGGCTCACAGGCGTGGGCCGGGTAGTTGAAAGAATCGGCCGCTAGTCTAGCGTTTTGGATGCATTTGCGGGAAGGGGCTTTATGGCAAAACACGAAAAAGATCAGGACCCGGAATACAGAGCCCGCTCTGCGGCACTGCGCCTGCTTGCCCGCAGAGAGCACAGTCGTTACGAGCTGGTATTAAAGCTGCGGCAACGGCGTATTGAAGGCGATCTGATTGATACTGTCCTGGATGAGTATGAGCGCGAAGGCTGGCTGAACGATCAGCGCTTTGCCGATGTGTATGCCCGGCAGAGAATGGACCTTGGCTATGGGCCCTTGAGGATTCTGGCAGAGCTGCAACAGCGGGGCGTTCATCTCACTCCGGAATGTCTCGATGAAGTCTCAGAGGAAGACTGGTGCCAGCGAGCTGTCCGCTTGCGTGCCAAACGTTACGGCCTGGGGCGGCTGGACGATGATTTGCCGGAGAAGCTACGGCAGTCACGATTCCTGAGTCGCAGAGGCTTCTCTGCTAATCAGGTAGAGCGGGCGCTGCAAGCGCGTGAGGAAGAATGGGGCGATGAGTTCTCGTGGTGAGTCTGGGGGAGCATTTGCCCACTTACAGAGTGGGCGGAATCATCCCCAGTTCCGGCGGCAAGGCTGCCCGCAAATCCGGCCCCGGCGTCTCAGGTGATTCTGCCTGTGCGGCTGTTTCTCCAGGCTGCCGATCAAGCCACACCACTTCCTGATCAGCGTCAGGTTTGGGTTGGTCGGGTTCCGTAATGCGGGTGAGTACATCGTAATACCGGCGAATGTTCTGAACGTACACCACCGGTTCGTGGCCGCGGGCATAGCCAAAGCGGGTTTTGGTGTACCACTCTTTCTGGGCCAGCAGCGGCAGAAATTCTTTAACATCCATCCAGCGATCTGGATTTCTTCCGGCGGATTCCGTCAACCTTCTCGCATCTTCCAGGTGGCCGAACCCGACATTGTAAGACGCCAGGGCGAACCAGGTGCGGTCAGGCTCCGGAATACGCTCGGGGATCTTGGCGTGCACCATCTTGAAATAGCGGGCGCCACCTTCAATGCTCTCTTCAGGATCAAGGCGGTTGTTGATGCCGATGTAGCTGGCGGTGGTGCGGGTGAGCATCATCAAGCCCCGAACCCCGGTGGGTGACACTGCATTCGGGCGCCAGTGGGATTCCTGGTAACCGATCGCAGCCAGCAGTCGCCAGTCGAGGTCAATGTCTCTTGCGTAGTCCTGGAACAGCGACTGGTACTTCGGCAGGCGATTTTCCACGTGGTGCATAAATGTGCGCGCGCCTACATAGTTCAAACGGTCGAGGTGGCCGTAAAAGCGTTCTGCCAGTTGGGCCATCGAGCCATTACCCTGCGCTCTCTCCAGAAACTCTGTGGCAGCGTTTGCCAGTGTCTCATCCTGGGCAATCGGGAACAGCCACACCAGGTCTCTGGGCTCACCTAGAGCAAACCCTTCCTTGACCATGGGAAAGTAGACATGGTTCAGGTCCAGCTCATTCGATGAAACGGCAGCGTAGGCAATTTCTCCGGATTCAACCCTCGCCAGCAGCCCCGCAGCATCCAGCCCAGGATGGATGTGCCGGTGAATCAGGGCACCTTCCGGGTCATCGGCAATCAGGTGCTCATGGTTGCTGTCAGCGAGCAGGTGCAGGGTTTCACCGCCAAGGTCAGCCAGTGAGGCTGGACGGGGGAAGTCACGGTTATAAACCACAACCGATTGCGCCTGCACGCCGATGGGAACTGCGCGATACCTGCTTTCAAAATCGGGTTGCTCGGCCAGGCCGGCGAGGCCGATGTGGGCGTAGTTACGCGAGAGTACGGAGAGAATCTCGGTGTTGTCTTCGGCCACCCGCACACGCAGTTCGACCCCCAGTTCTTCAGCGAACCGGCGGGCAAGCTCGTAATCGTATCCGGTTGGTGCGTCTCGGCCCTCGTAGTAGATGGAAGGGGCTACGCGGGTAATCACGTGAAGCACACCCACGTCCCTGACCTCCTGGAGCGTGGTCGGGCGGGAACAGCCGGTCGCGGACAATGCTGTGGTCAACACTAACGCCAGCGGAAAACTGGTACTGCGAAGATGCCTGAAAAATCGCGACAAATCCCTGATCTCCATATAGCTCAATGTTCAGGAGGATGTGACCGGGTCACTGTTTTTCCTGTTTTATGATGCCTGAGGCTTTCCATGCGCCTGACCAATGATCCCCTGAGACTTCAGCGGGGTCAATCAAACTGATTAATTACTGTGCAAAACAATGTTAATTGTACAGCTGCTAAAGAACCTACCTTGCGCTGTATCCTGCGTTCGGTTTCAAGTATCATGGCGGCCTTTCAGACGTCCCCCGATTCGCGCGATACAGGTTGATATCATGCTTGAACTTCGCGGCGCTCCCGCGCTCTCGCCTTTCCGTTCCAGAAAGCTGCACTCCCGGATTCAGCAACTTGTTCCTGATGTGGAGCATGTATACGCCGAATTCATGCACTTTGTGGATCTCGATGCCGACCTTTCCGATGCGGAACAGGCAATACTTGATCGCCTTCTTACCTACGGGCCCAGTGTCGAACTGGAGCAGCCAGATGGTGTTTTGTTTCTGGTGGTCCCGCGCCCGGGCACACTCTCTCCGTGGTCCAGCAAGGCCACCGATATCGCTCGCAACTGTGGCCTGCGACAGATTCGCAGAATTGAACGCGGTATCGCTTACTACGTGCGCTCTTCCAGCAAGCTTGGCCTCGAACAGCGAGAAAAAATTGCAACCCTGCTGCATGACCGAATGACCCAGAAAGTATTCCATGAGACGGGTGGCGCCGAGTTGCTGTTCAGTCATGACGAGCCCCGGCCCCTCGGCCGGGTGCCGGTGTTGGCCGGTGGCCGGGGTGCTTTGGTTGAGGCAAACGGGCGCCTCGGCCTTGCCCTGGCCGACGACGAAATCGATTACCTGGTAACGGCGTTCACCGACCTTGAGCGTGATCCGACAGACGTCGAGCTGATGATGTTTGCCCAGGCAAACTCGGAGCATTGCCGCCACAAGATCTTTAACGCCTCCTGGGATATTGATGGCGAAGGCCAGGAAAAATCCCTGTTTGCAATGATCAAGAACACCTTCGAGATGAACAGCGAAGGTGTGCTCTCCGCCTATAAGGACAACGCTGCAGTTATTACCGGTAGCGAGGCGGGCCGTTTCTTCCCGGCGCCGGAAACCGGTGTTTACAGTTATAACCGGGAACCGGTGCATATTCTGATGAAGGTGGAAACCCATAACCACCCGACTGCGATCTCACCCTTTGCCGGCGCCGCAACAGGCTCCGGTGGCGAGATCCGCGATGAAGGTGCGACCGGCCGTGGTTCCAAGCCCAAGGCGGGCCTTGCCGGCTTTACCGTTTCCAACCTTAATATTCCGGGCGACGAGCAGCCATGGGAGTTTGGTTACGGCAAGCCGGACCGGATCGCCTCGCCGCTGGATATCATGATTGAAGGTCCCATCGGTGGCGCCGCTTTCAATAATGAGTTTGGCCGGCCCAACCTGGCGGGTTACTTCCGGACCTTTGAAGAGAAGGTTCCCGGTGCGGCGGGTGAAGAAGTGCGTGGTTACCACAAGCCCATCATGATTGCCGGCGGCCTGGGTAACATTCGCGAGAATCACGTCGAGAAGGGCAATATCCCGGTCGGCGCCAAACTGATCGTGCTGGGCGGCCCTTCCATGCTGATCGGACTTGGAGGTGGCGCTGCGTCCTCCATGGATTCCGGTTCCAGCAATGAGAATCTGGATTTTGCGTCGGTTCAGCGGGACAACCCCGAGATGGAACGCCGTTGCCAGGAGGTGATTGACCGTTGCTGGCAGATGGGGGAAGACAACCCGATTTGCTTCATCCACGATGTGGGTGCGGGTGGTCTCTCCAACGCCATGCCTGAACTGGTCAAAGATGGTGGCCGGGGCGGCAAGTTCGAATTGCGTGACATCCCGAGTGACGAGCCGGGCATGTCACCCCTGGAAATCTGGTGTAACGAATCCCAGGAACGCTACGTGATGGCCGTGGCACCGGAAAATCTGGACTTGTTCGATGCCCTTTGCCGCCGTGAACGCTGTCCTTATGCCGTGATCGGTGAAGCTACCGAAGCGCACCACCTGGAACTGGGCGACTCCTATTTTGATGACAAGCCTGTCGACCTGCCAATGGAAGTGTTGTTTGGCAAACCGCCGAGAATGCATCGCAGTGTTGCGCGTTCGTCGTTTACCAAACCGATCTTCGATTCCACCAAGATCGATTTGCACGATGCCATTCTTCGCGTACTCCGCTTGCCGTCGGTGGGCTCCAAGAGCTTCCTGATTACCATTGGTGACCGCACCATTACCGGGCTGGTCGCACGCGATCAGATGGTTGGCCCCTGGCAGGTGCCGGTTAGCGATGTGGCCGTTACCGCGGCATCCTTCGACGTGCGCACCGGTGAGGCCATGGCCATGGGCGAGCGCACGCCGCTGGCGGTGATTGATGCTCCGGCTTCAGGCCGAATGGCCGTAGGTGAAGTGATTACCAACCTGGCGGCGGCGGCAATCGGTAAGCTCTCTGACATTCGTTTATCGGCTAACTGGATGGCCGCGGCTGGTCACCCGGGTGAAGACGAGAACCTGTACGAGACTGCAAAAGCCGTTGGTATGGAACTGTGTCCGGCCCTGGGTATTACCATTCCGGTGGGTAAAGATTCCATGTCGATGAAAACCACCTGGGAAGAGGACAACGGTGAGCAGAAGAGTGTTACCGCACCGCTGTCTCTGATTGTCAGTGGTTTTGCGCCGGTAACCGACGTTGCCCGCACACTTACTCCCCAGTTGCGATCGGATGCCGGTGAGACAGACCTTATTCTGATTGATCTGGCCGCCGGTCAGAATCGCCTTGGTGGTTCTGCACTGGCGCAGGTGTATCGTCAGGTTGGCGCCGTAGCACCTGATCTGGATGATCCGGAAGACATCAAGGCTTTCTTTGCAGTCGTGCAGGGCTTGAACGCAGACGGCAAGGTGCTGGCGTATCATGACCGCTCAGACGGTGGCCTGTTTGTCACGCTGGCGGAAATGGCGTTTGCAGGCCGGACAGGTCTGGACATCAAGCTGGATGGTCTTGCCGAAGACCGCTCCCAGTTTGCCCGTGAGCTCTTCAACGAAGAACTGGGCGCTGTGATCCAGGTTCGCCGTGACGACACCAGCTTCGTCCTGCAGCAGTTCTCGGCCGCCGGTCTGGGCGACCATACAAGCGTTGTGGGCACACTGAATGATAAGGACCGCGTGCGCCTGACATTCGGTGGTGACATCGTGGTGGATGAATCCCGTACCGAGCTGCAGCGTCTTTGGGCGGAAACCAGTTACCGTATCCAGTCGCTGCGGGATAACGCGGACTGCGCCCAGGAAGAGTTCGACAACCTGCTGGACGAGAACGATCCGGGTTTGAGTGTTGAGCTTAGTTACGACATCAATGAAGACATTGCTGCGCCGTATATCAGTACCGGTGCACGGCCGAAGGTTGCGGTGCTTCGGGAGCAGGGCGTTAACGGCCAGGTTGAAATGGCTGCGGCGTTTGATCGGGCCGGTTTCGAGGCAGTAGACGTTCATATGAGCGATCTGCTGTCCGGTCGCATTACGCTCGAGACATTCCAGAGCCTGGTTGCCTGCGGTGGTTTCTCCTACGGCGATGTTCTGGGTGCCGGTGAGGGTTGGGCCAAGTCCATTCTGTTCAATGATCGGGTGCGAGATCAGTTTGCTGCCTTCTTCAACCGTCAGGACACTCTCGCGTTGGGCGTTTGCAATGGTTGCCAGATGCTTTCCAACCTGCATGAACTGATTCCGGGAAGCGAAGGTTGGCCGCGTTTTGTACGTAACCAGTCTGAACAGTTTGAGGCCCGCCTGGTCATGGTGGAGGTGGCGCAGTCACCGTCTGCGTTCCTTGATGGCATGGCCGGTTCTCGCATGCCGATTGCTGTTGCCCATGGTGAGGGTCGAGTGGAGTTTGCCTCCGGTAATTCGGCTCAGTCCCTTGCGGACAACGAGTTGGTGGCCATGCGGTATGTGGACAATCGGGGCCAGCAGACCTCGCGGTATCCTTATAATCCCAACGGTTCAGAGGCTGGCATTACTGGTGTTACATCCCGGGATGGCCGGGTGACCATCATGATGCCGCACCCAGAGCGTGTTTTCCGGGCGGTGCAGCACTCCTGGCGGCCAGATGGCTGGCAGGAAGATGGTCCCTGGATCCGCATGTTCAGGAATGCGAGGCGCTGGCTTGGCTGATTAAGCCAGTCAATCCGGGCGTGGTGGAAACCGGTCTGAAGAGTGTCCCTGAAGGGGCATTTCTCGGACCGGTTTTTTTATGCTCAATGATGAGGCTTGCTGCGCAAAAAGTGAGCAAATAAAATCGCTAAAAGTTCTGAAATTTGTCAGTCAAGGCCTTGACTAGAGAACTTTATGCACATTCCTGGTGCTTTGCTGGCTGAACTGTGAACAAAGTCCAAGAATTGCGTTCATTTTTTGCTCTAGCATCGTAAGGTATTGAAAAATATAAATAAAAACAAACGGGCGATTTTGTCGCCAATTTAAGGGGAGGTCAGTAACTGTGGGGGTTGGAGGCCGATTCCCAAAAACTTTCCCCAGAGTTATCCACAGATTCTGTGGGTAAGTTTGTAATGCCTTGTTCCGGATAAAAGTTGACCAATTTGAGGGTGCCTATGTACAAGCTTTGCTACTTCGTGCCGGAGAGCCATCTTGAGCAAACCAAGCAGGCATTATTTGATGCTGGCGCGGGAAGAATCGGTGATTACGACAGCTGCGCATGGCAGTGTGAAGGTGAGGGGCAGTTCCGACCCCTGGCGGGAAGCGATCCGTTTCTGGGCAGCCAGGGAGAGCTTGAGCGTGTTCGGGAATTCAAGGTGGAACTGGTGTGCAGCGATGAACTCATCAAGCCTGCCCTTGATGCACTCAAGCAGGCCCATCCTTATGAAGAACCTGCCTACGAGGTGTATCGCCTGGAAACGTTCTGATCAGGCTTTTTTGGCCATAGGGTGGCGAATATCAGTGACATGGACGTTATAGGCGTCAGACTTCATGTCCACAAGGAACAGCTCAAGCGTTTTGCGTACCGTGGGGAAAGATATCTCATCCCAGGGAATATCGCCCGGCTCGAACAGTTTTGATTCCAGAGATTCTTCTCCGGCGCCGAATAGGCCGTCTTTAAGTGTGGCACGGTAGAACATGTGGACCTGGTTGATGTGCGGAACATCGATGATGGAGTAAAGCCCCTGAATGTCCACTTCCGCCAGTGCTTCCTCGCGGGTTTCCCGGGCTGCTGCTTCTATCGTCGTTTCTGCATTTTCCATGAAGCCGGCCGGCAGAGTCCAATAGCCATACCGGGGTTCGATGGCTCGGCGACATAGCAGGATTCTGCCTTCCCATACGGGAACCGTACCGGCGACAATCCGCGGATTCTGGTAATGTATGGTCTCGCAGCTGATGCAAACATAACGGTGCCGATTGTCGCCTTCTGGAATGCGTTGCTCAACCGGTTGGCCGCAAGTGCTGCAATACTTCATCGTTTTCCCCGTATACTGAGTGTCCGTTGGTAGTCAGTTTAACGATCCGGACTGCCTGTGTCTCACTCAATATCAGGACGTTGCCGGAGTAAAGAGTGCAAGACCTGTTAACCGAGCGATTGTCGAATTACGCGCCCAGACAACTGGCACTGGACTACCCTGAAGCCGGTATCCTGGTGCCTATTACGGATAACGAGCGTGATCCGGAGATGATTTTTACCCTGAGGTCATCCAACCTCAAAACGCATCGGGGGCAGGTGGCCTATCCTGGCGGCAAGCGGGATCCTGACGACGCCTCCCTGATTGCAACCGCACTGCGTGAAACCCACGAAGAAATCGGTCTGCCCCCGGATCAGGTAAAAGTCATTGCGCCGTTAAGCCAGGTTATGTCGCTGCACCGTATCCTTGTCACTCCATACGTGGGCGTTGTGCCAGGCGATCATCCCCTGGAGCCAAACCCCCACGAGATCGAAAGTGTCTTCCGTGTTCCGATCTCCTGGTTCCTGGAAGATCAAAGGGAGCGTACCGACACGCTCAGTTTTCTGAACAGCACTCTGTACGTGCCCTGCTATCGTTGGCAGCAGTATCAGATATGGGGGTTGTCTGCGGTGGTGCTGGTCGATTTTCTGAATGCTGTGTACGATGCCGGAATCGATATTCTCGAGCCACCCCGTTGAATTAGCCGGAGAGATTGATGTTTTACAGAATTGATCAATATCAGCCAGAAAAGGAAGGCGATGGCCAGTTTGTCGCCCACAACGCCACGGTGATCGGGCGCGTAAAGCTGATGGAAAAATCGAGTATCTGGTTCAATGTTGTCATTCGTGGTGATAACGAACTGATTACGATCGGCCCCGAAACGAACGTACAGGATGGCTCAGTACTGCATACCGACCCGGGCATTCCGCTAACCCTTGGGCGTGGGGTGACGGTTGGCCACAAAGCCATGCTGCACGGATGCGAGATCGGCGACTACTCCCTGGTTGGGATCAATGCGGTGATTCTGAACGGCGCGAAGATTGGCAAACACTGTCTGATCGGAGCAAATACTCTGATCCCGGAGGGTATGGAAGTGCCGGATGGCTCGATGGTGGTGGGCTCTCCAGGGAAAATTCGCCGCGAACTCAACGATAACCAGAAAAAGATGCTCGAGTTCAGCGCAATGCACTATGTAAAAAATGCAGAGCGCTACCTGGCGACACTGACAAAGGTGGATATCTGAAGATGAAGGTGGCCGACAAGGTTCGATCGCCATGCGTGAATGTTTGCGCGCTGGACGAAAATGACATGTGTATCGGTTGCCAGCGCACAGGAGATGAAATCCTCCGCTGGACCACCATGAGTAATGACGAGCGACGGGAGGTTCTGCTGAAAGTGGCGGAACGGGAAAAGCAGGTCGCACTCTGACAGTAACAGGACATCAAACTATATGACTGGTTCAAACAGAACGGTGCGTATTGGCACGCCTCTGAAGCCATCGGCTACCCGTGTGCTTTTTTGCGGTGCCGGGGAGCTCGGGAAAGAGGTGGTTATAGAGCTGCAACGTTTCGGCATAGAAGTGATTGCAGTCGACCGATACGAGAATGCGCCCGCCATGCAGGTTGCCCATCGAAGCCACGTTATCGATATGCTGGATGGTGCAGCGTTGCGCGCCATCGTTGAAGCGGAGAAACCTGACCTGATCGTTCCGGAGATTGAGGCGATTGCCACCGCCGAGTTGGTTCGATTGGAGGAAGAAGGCTACAGCGTGGTGCCCACCGCCCGGGCGGTTAATCTGACCATGAATCGCGAAGGTATCCGCCGGCTTGCGGCTGAGGAGCTTGGGCTAAGCACATCAAAGTACCGTTTTGCCGGTACCAGGGAAGAGTATCTGGCTGCCATTGATGAGGTCGGGTTGCCATTGGTGGTGAAGCCGGTTATGAGCTCGTCCGGTAAAGGTCAGAGTACGGTGAAGAGTGCAGCGGAGGTAGAGGCTGCCTGGGAGTACGCCCAGACCGGTGGTAGGGCTGGAAAGGGCCGGGTGATCGTCGAAGGCTTTGTGGACTTCGACTATGAAATCACCCTGCTGACAGTGAGGCATCGCGATGGTATTTCATTCTGTGATCCGATTGGTCACAGGCAGGAAGACGGCGATTACCGTGAGTCATGGCAGCCACACCCTATGTCCGATGCGGCGTTTACCCGAGCAACAGAGATTGCACGGGCAGTGGTAGAGAATCTGGGTGGCTACGGCATCTACGGTGTTGAGCTGTTCATTAAGGGCGACCAGGTATGGTTCTCGGAGGTTTCTCCCAGACCCCACGATACTGGCCTGGTCACCTTGATGTCCCAGGACCTTTCAGAGTTCGCGCTGCATGCTCGCGCCATTTTGGGTATGCCCATCCCTGCCATTCGCCAACAGGGCCCAACCGCGTCGGCGGTCATCCTGCCGGAGGGCGATTCCGATAACGTGGTGTTCTCGGGGCTGGAACATGCCCTGGCAGAGCCTGATACCCAGGTTCGCTTGTTCGGTAAGCCGGAGTTGAAAGGGCGGCGGCGTATGGGTGTTGCCCTCGCCAAAGGCAGTACTATAGAAGAAGCGCGCCAGCGTGCAATCAAGGTAGCGCAGCAGGTTAAAGTGGAACTAGACTGAGAGGGTGGATAAGGGCTTTCTGAGGGCTGGAAAGTGGCCTTCCGAAAAAAGTTCAAATCCACCGTTGACTCCTCGGCTGAGGTCTGTAGAATGCGCATCTCGCTTGAGGGGCTGGCCACTGAGAAGAGGTAAAGCCTCGGCGATAACTGCTTGAAAGCACTGAAGAAAAAGTTCGAAAGATTCTTCAGAAAGCGGTTGACAGGAAGGCGGTTCAGTGTAGAATGCGCACCTCGAAACAGGCAGTAGGTCGGGCAGTTTTTCGGCGGTTTTCGGAAGCGGAAACGGCGAAAAATAAACGGTTGACAGGGCGGCGGAACGATGTAGAATACGCGGCCTTGATTGAGCAACAGCTCAAACGCTCTTTAAAAAGTTAACCAAGTAATTCGTGTGGGCGCTGGCCGAGGTATTTCGGATACGAAATATCAGGACAGTGACTCGTCGAAATTGAGTTTTGTCTTGAGCAAGAATTAAGAACTTTCGGGTTCTTGTATGATTTAAACTGAAGAGTTTGATCATGGCTCAGATTGAACGCTGGCGGCAGGCTTAACACATGCAAGTCGAGCGGTAACAGGGGGTGCTTGCACCCCGCTGACGAGCGGCGGACGGGTGAGTAATGCTTAGGAATCTGCCCAGTAGTGGGGGATAGCCCGGGGAAACCCGGATTAATACCGCATACGTCCTACGGGAGAAAGCAGGGGATCTTCGGACCTTGCGCTACTGGATGAGCCTAAGTCGGATTAGCTAGTTGGTGGGGTAAAGGCCTACCAAGGCGACGATCCGTAGCTGGTCTGAGAGGATGATCAGCCACATCGGGACTGAGACACGGCCCGAACTCCTACGGGAGGCAGCAGTGGGGAATATTGGACAATGGGGGCAACCCTGATCCAGCCATGCCGCGTGTGTGAAGAAGGCTTTCGGGTTGTAAAGCACTTTCAGCGAGGAGGAAGGCTCTGAAGTTAATACCTTCAGGGATTGACGTTACTCGCAGAAGAAGCACCGGCTAACTCCGTGCCAGCAGCCGCGGTAATACGGAGGGTGCAAGCGTTAATCGGAATTACTGGGCGTAAAGCGCGCGTAGGTGGTTAGGTAAGCGAGATGTGAAAGCCCCGGGCTTAACCTGGGAACGGCATTTCGAACTGTCTGACTAGAGTGTGGTAGAGGGTAGTGGAATTTCCTGTGTAGCGGTGAAATGCGTAGATATAGGAAGGAACACCAGTGGCGAAGGCGGCTACCTGGACCAACACTGACACTGAGGTGCGAAAGCGTGGGGAGCAAACAGGATTAGATACCCTGGTAGTCCACGCCGTAAACGATGTCAACTAGCCGTTGGGACTCTTGAAGTCTTAGTGGCGCAGCTAACGCACTAAGTTGACCGCCTGGGGAGTACGGCCGCAAGGTTAAAACTCAAATGAATTGACGGGGGCCCGCACAAGCGGTGGAGCATGTGGTTTAATTCGACGCAACGCGAAGAACCTTACCTGGCCTTGACATCCAGAGAACTTTCCAGAGATGGATTGGTGCCTTCGGGAACTCTGAGACAGGTGCTGCATGGCCGTCGTCAGCTCGTGTCGTGAGATGTTGGGTTAAGTCCCGTAACGAGCGCAACCCCTATCCCTGGTTGCTAGCAGGTAATGCTGAGAACTCCAGGGAGACTGCCGGTGACAAACCGGAGGAAGGTGGGGATGACGTCAGGTCATCATGGCCCTTACGGCCAGGGCTACACACGTGCTACAATGGCGCGTACAGAGGGCTGCCAACTCGCGAGAGTGCGCCAATCCCTTAAAACGCGTCGTAGTCCGGATCGGAGTCTGCAACTCGACTCCGTGAAGTCGGAATCGCTAGTAATCGCGAATCAGAATGTCGCGGTGAATACGTTCCCGGGCCTTGTACACACCGCCCGTCACACCATGGGAGTGGATTGCACCAGAAGTAGTTAGTCTAACCTTCGGGAGGACGATTACCACGGTGTGGTTCATGACTGGGGTGAAGTCGTAACAAGGTAGCCGTAGGGGAACCTGCGGCTGGATCACCTCCTTAAACGAAGCCGAACGCTTCGGTCAGAGTCCACACGAATTACTTGGTTGGCTAATAAAGAGAGCAAAAGGGGCTTTGCAGTCCCGATGACTGTGTCACGTTAAAGTGAAGCAGGCATTAGCGCTGTAGATTGTGACAGCTGACAAGGCGCAGGCTGAGAGAGCGAGGGAGCGTACATGAGTACGTGACCGAGTGAACGAAGGCTGCAACGCAGCTCAGGTGGCACAAGATGCAGTGATAATTGGGTCTGTAGCTCAGGTGGTTAGAGCGCACCCCTGATAAGGGTGAGGTCGGTGGTTCAAGTCCACCCAGACCCACCAGAATTTCACTGCTCGTCGTTGTCGAAGCACTTGCATAGCAGGCTATGCGGCGCACTTCGACGCCTAGATCAGCAAAATTCTGGTCTTGGAGGCGATAGCAGAGCGCAGGACAGGTTTCGTTAACCTAGGCGCAGCTTGAGTGAGTAAGGGAGTGACCCTCGATGGGTCATGACCGCAGCGAACGAATGTTGCAACGACGGGTAACGGACGCTGGACAAGTTCTGGGGCTATAGCTCAGCTGGGAGAGCGCCTGCCTTGCACGCAGGAGGTCGGCAGTTCGATCCTGCCTAGCTCCACCAAACTTTACTGACGAAAGTCAGTGTACAGAAACGAATGTTTCATATCGATGAAGCCTTCCTTTCTGATCACTGGGTCAGATTTGCTCTTTAACAAATTGGACGAGATAGAACACGAATAGATTTCTCTCATTATCTCCGAGAGGAACTGTTCAAAGTGATAGCGATTTCAAGCGTTATCCGGTGTTGTCGTTGAAGTGGTTGTTATATTGCTTCAAGTGACTGTCTCGAATTTGCGTTCATCAGGCTTGCCTGGTTGGCGGTGATTCGTGATCAGTTGTCTTGGGGTTATATAGTCAAGCAACTAAGCGCATACGGTGGATGCCTTGGCAGTCAGAGGCGATGAAAGACGTGGAAGCCTGCGATAAGGTTCGGGGAGCTGGCAAACGAGCTGTGATCCGGACATCTCTGAATGGGGAAACCCACCTGGTTTCGGCCAGGTATCTTACACTGAATCCATAGGTGTAAGAGGCGAACCGGGGGAACTGAAACATCTAAGTACCCCGAGGAAAAGAAATCAACCGAGATTCCCTAAGTAGCGGCGAGCGAACGGGGACCAGCCCTTAAGCTGGACAACTGGTAGGAGAAGGCTCTGGAAAGTGCCGCCATAGTGGGTGATAGCCCCGTATCCGAAACCTGAGTCCAGTGAAATCGAGTAGGTCGGCGCACGAGAAACGTTGACTGAACATGGGGGGACCATCCTCCAAGGCTAAATACTCCTGACTGACCGATAGTGAACCAGTACCGTGAGGGAAAGGCGAAAAGAACCCCTGTGAGGGGAGTGAAATAGACCCTGAAACCGTATGCGTACAAGCAGTCGGAGCAGACTTGTTCTGTGACGGCGTACCTTTTGTATAATGGGTCAGCGACTTATGTTCAGTGGCGAGGTTAACCGTTTAGGGGAGCCGTAGGGAAACCGAGTCTGAATAGGGCGAATTAGTCGCTGGGCATAGACCCGAAACCGGGCGATCTATCCATGAGCAGGTTGAAGGTGCCGTAACAGGCACTGGAGGACCGAACCCACTGTCGTTGAAAAGCCAGGGGATGACTTGTGGATCGGAGTGAAAGGCTAATCAAGCCCGGAGATAGCTGGTTCTCCCCGAAAGCTATTTAGGTAGCGCCTCGGACGAATACCACAGGGGGTAGAGCACTGTTTCGGCTAGGGGGTCATCTCGACTTACCAACCCGATGCAAACTCCGAATACCTGTGAGTACTATCCGGGAGACACACGGCGGGTGCTAACGTCCGTCGTGAAGAGGGAAACAACCCAGACCGCCAGCTAAGGTCCCAAAGTACCAGTTAAGTGGGAAACGATGTGGGAAGGCTCAGACAGCTAGGAGGTTGGCTTAGAAGCAGCCATCCTTTAAAGAAAGCGTAATAGCTCACTAGTCGAGTCGGCCTGCGCGGAAGATGTAACGGGGCTCAAACTGGTCACCGAAGCTGCGGCTGCATACTTTGTATGCGGGGTAGGGGAGCGTTCTGTAAGCCTGCGAAGGTGTGTTGAGAAGCATGCTGGAGGTATCAGAAGTGCGAATGCTGACATGAGTAACGACAATGCGGGTGAAAAACCCGCACGCCGGAAGACCAAGGGTTCCTGCGCAACGCTAATCGGCGCAGGGTGAGTCGGCCCCTAAGGCGAGACCGAAAGGTGTAGTCGATGGGAAACGGGTTAATATTCCCGTACCTTGGATAGCTGCGATGGAGAGACGGAGAAGGCTAGGTGAGCCGGGCGACGGTTGTCCCGGTTTAAGCGAGTAGGGAGTGGACTTAGGCAAATCCGGGTCCACAATCCTGAGACGCGACGACGAGTGCCCAAGGGCGCGAAGTCATTGATGCCCTGCTTCCAGGAAAATCTTCTAAGCTTCAGGCTATTCGAGACCGTACCCCAAACCGACACAGGTGGTCAGGTAGAGAATACCAAGGCGCTTGAGAGAACTCGGGTAAAGGAACTAGGCAAAATGGTGCCGTAACTTCGGGAGAAGGCACGCCGGTGTGTACGTGAAGCCCCTGCGGGTGGAGCGGAAGCCGGTCGAAGATACCAGGCCCCTGCGACTGTTTATTAAAAACACAGCACTCTGCAAACACGTAAGTGGACGTATAGGGTGTGACGCCTGCCCGGTGCCGGAAGGTTAATTGATGGGGTTAGCATTCGTGCGAAGCTCTTGATCGAAGCCCCGGTAAACGGCGGCCGTAACTATAACGGTCCTAAGGTAGCGAAATTCCTTGTCGGGTAAGTTCCGACCTGCACGAATGGCGTAACGATGGGGGCGCTGTCTCTACCCGAGACTCAGTGAAATTGAAATCGCCGTGAAGATGCGGTGTATCCGCGGCTAGACGGAAAGACCCCGTGAACCTTTACTATAGCTTCACAGTGAACTTTGAGCATGCTTGTGTAGGATAGCTGGGAGGCTTTGAACCCGGGACGCCAGTTCCGGTGGAGCCAACCTTGAAATACCAGCCTGGCATGTTTGAGGTTCTAACTCTGACCCCTTATCGGGGTTGAGGACACTGTGTGGTGGGTAGTTTGACTGGGGCGGTCTCCTCCCAAAGCGTAACGGAGGAGCACAAAGGTGGGCTAAGTACGGTCGGACATCGTACGGTTAGTGTAATGGCACAAGCCCGCTTGACTGCGAGACAGACACGTCGAGCAGGTACGAAAGTAGGTCATAGTGATCCGGTGGTTCTGTATGGAAGGGCCATCGCTCAACGGATAAAAGGTACTCCGGGGATAACAGGCTGATACCGCCCAAGAGTTCACATCGACGGCGGTGTTTGGCACCTCGATGTCGGCTCATCACATCCTGGGGCTGAAGCCGGTCCCAAGGGTATGGCTGTTCGCCATTTAAAGTGGTACGCGAGCTGGGTTTAGAACGTCGTGAGACAGTTCGGTCCCTATCTGCCGTGGACGTTGGAGATTTGAGGAAAGCTGCTCCTAGTACGAGAGGACCGGAGTGGACGAACCGCTGGTGTTCGGGTTGTGTCGCCAGACGCATTGCCCGGTAGCTATGTTCGGACAGGATAACCGCTGAAAGCATCTAAGCGGGAAGCCCCTTCCAAGATGAGATCTCCCTGAGGCCTTGAGCCTCCTGAAGAGCCGTTCAAGACCAGGACGTTGATAGGCTGGGTGTGTAAGCGCTGTGAGGCGTTGAGCTAACCAGTACTAATTGCTCGTGCGGCTTGACTATATAACACCCAAGACAATTGCGGATAACGCAGAGCCACGCGAAAGCCACGCTCAAATGAAATCAACATCACGTTCCATCTCGTCCCCCAGTGATCATCCGTTTTGCCTGACGACCATAGCGGTCTGGAACCACCTGATCCCATCCCGAACTCAGAAGTGAAACAGACCAGCGCCGATGGTAGTGTGGTTCGCCCATGTGAGAGTAGGTCATCGTCAGGCTCTTAATACCTAAAGCCCCAGCATCCTTGATGTTGGGGCTTTTTTATGGTTCATCGCGCTTTACCGGGAAATGCTGCTTTTATCTTCAGAAAGAAGTAGTCGTTATCCCGGTAGCCGTAGGCCACCCGCTTGATCACCTTGATCTTGTTGTTCATTCCCTCCAACACACTGGTGTTCAACCGGTAGACCGCGCTGGCGATAATGCCGTCGACGTAGCCCTTGAGGCGCCTGGCAAACTGCTGCACGGGGGCCAGCCCACTACTCATAGCCAGATTTAGCCAGTCTTGCCAGCGTTGTCTGGCATCGGCCTCTGAGGGAGCGTACCAGAGCTCTTTGAGCTGGTCTTTCAGGACGTAGACAGTCATCAGGGGCTGGTTGGCTTGCAGCAGTTCTTCGAGCTTCAGAGCCTGCTCGTCCTTGAGGTTGCCTCGGTTTCTGAGCAACAGCCAGCGACTTCGTTTCACTACTTTGCGAGCCGGCTTGTCGTGTCGAAGCTGATTGGCCTGATCGACCCGGACACGGTCAATCACTTCCCGTCCGAACTTTGCTACAACGTGGAACAGGTCATAGACCACCCGTGCTTGTGGGCAGTGGTGCTGAACTTCCAGGTCCATGGCGGTATTCATATCCATCGCCACGGCTTCGATCTGGCCACAGGTTTCCGGCCCCAGCCATTCAAAGAAGGGGCGTACCGCTGCTCGACTGCGGCCTTCTCCAACCCAGAGGACTTGTTGAGTATCCGCATCAATCGCCACGGTGGCGTAGCGGTGTCCCTTGAACAAGGCGAACTCATCCATGATCAGTCGACGAATCCGGCGTTTATCTGGCTCAGTCACTTCTCGTTTGAGGCGCCGATGGTCGATGGCCTTGACCGTATGCCAATGCAACCCTAGCAGCGTTGCCACATGTTGGATCGGCATCAGTCGTACCAGGGATTCAATCCAACTGACCATGCCTGCCGTCAGACGCTGTCGCCCTGGTAACCAGCGAATCTGTTCAAGCTTGGGGCCACAGGTCGTACAACGAACTCGGCGAACTGGCACGTCCAGCCAGACGCGGTATTGGAACAGGTCGCGTTCTCGGACTCGTCGGGTGCTGATGTCATGGATGGCAAGCGTGTGCTGATTACAACCACTGCAGCATGGCAAGTAATCGTCGGCAGGTTGCAGTCGGATGAGCAGAGATTGAGCGTCAATCTGGGCATACGATTCTATCGTGAATCCTTCCCAGAACAGGGCAAGAGGATTAGCATTCATAGGGACGGCGGTGAGTCGGTCAGGTTTGTTGTTTTGGCGAACTCAAAACTAACCGGTTTGACCGCCGTCTCCTACTTTTTCACGCTAACCCGCGATGAACCTTTTTTATTTTGGGCCCGTTATCGGCTGATCAATTCGATCACCCCACCTACAATGCTGTGCATCAACTCAAACTGTTCATTGGTACGCTCAATGTGATTGTCCAGGATGTTGGCCTGCCAGCTGCTAACCCATACCAGCGCTACGACCAGTAACACTGCTGTAGCCATCAGCCATCGGATGCTTCGGCTTTGGCGGTTGATACGATCGGTGTGTTGGCGCTGGGCGTTTTCGCTGGCTTGCCTGAGCTCTCTTAATTCTTCCTCAAGCTCTTCATAGGCTACTTCCAGGGTCGACATCCGACCGGTGAGTTTACGGGTAGCCTGCTCGGTATTCTCCTGTGCCGTTCTGCCAGTTTCCTCCACAGCGATTCTGAACGCTTCGCTGTACTCGGGTTCCGGGCTGTTTACCAGTAAGGTATCCAGAGTTTTCTGCAGGTGCTCTCGATCAATCTGCTTGCGAATAACTCCGGCAGCGCCAAGGGTCTTTGCTTCGTCAATGTAGCGCTCGGCGTTCTGTGAGGTGTACATGAAAACAGGTATGTCGCGTGTGTGAGGCTGGCTTTTGAGTTGTTCCAGAGCCTGGAATCCGTTCATGCCCGGTAGAAGGTGATCCAGAAAGATAACGTCATAGGACTCGTGCTGGAGTAACGAGAATGCTTCCTCTGCGGTTGAGACCCCTTTGCTACTGATGCCTGATCGTTCGAGGAGTCGGGCCAGGATGATCCTGGCAGTTGACGAATCTTCGATAATCAGTGCGTGCGCCCGTGCCATTGTATGTGTGCTCCCTGTCCTTGCTCCGCCATCACGATTCTGTAGCTGCATTGGTAATGCAGGATTGCTTGTCGCACTATAAGCGGAGTTCAAAAAATAAACAGGGGAGAGGGCGCCAGAGAGTCTGTTTTGCGACGCTCATTTGATTTTTCCAGGAAGGCACGTTCAGGGCAGCCAGATTTCAAACACCCCTCCACCATATTTCCCGCCGTTGTGCAGCGTTATTGAACCGGTGCGGTCGCCTTCCGTATGCAGCTTAGCCACGGAAGACGCGAAGAAAAGACCGAGGCTTGTGCTGCCGCTGTTGAAGTCGAGGGATTTGAAGCTGAGCGTTCCGGTATGTTGCATGCTCTCCGGATAGCCTGTGCCGTCATCTTCCACACCAAGCACCAGATAGCCATCCTGTTCCCGGGCGGTCAGGCGGATTTTGGTTTTGGTATAGCGGATGGCGTTATTGATGGTGTTGTTAAGCACCCCGGTAAGCAGATCGTCATCGAAGAAACCATTGATGTCATCGGCTTCAATGGCGTAATCGATGCCCAGGCCATCAAGCAGGGGGACGTGTCGTGCCATATGCTCGGAGAGAAAATCCGGTACAAAGTGTTCATCAATGTGGGCTGACAGATTGTTCTCACCCAGCCGATAGATACCCAGCAACTGAACAAGGTCATTGTGCATGCGCTCGGCCTCGTACTGCAGCATATTGAACTTGCTGGAGCCCGACAGCGACTCTTCATGTTCGGTACGGAGTTCATCAAGGGTGTTCAGCAGCATGCCGAGGGAGTTTTTCATGTCATGCACGGCTGAAGCCAGTACCATTGAAAAGTCGATGTTGTGGTCAGTCATGCAGTCAGTCCTTTCAGTTTTCTGGCCAGTGCGCTGTAACGGCGGTGCTGTCTGTGTTGTTCAGGCAGGCCTTCGAGCCGCCTGAGGCATTCCTGGCAGGTAGTGAGCAGGCTATGATCTTCCGGAGCCTGATCATACTTTCGCAGTAACACCTGAATCAGGTTGAGATTCAGGGCGGCATGATCCGGAACGATCGCCAGGGCTCGGTTGAAGGCCTCGACCGCGCCGTCCAGATCGCCGGATTCGAATGCTTTGATTCCATCTCGGTTGTATCCCCGGGCTTCTATTTTCTGGCGGAAGCCAACGGGTTCATCGAGAAGGTTTTCAATTTTCTGCAGAGTTTCCGGATTGTCACCGTAACGGGCCGCCAGATCCGACAGCAACGACTTGGCCTCTTCATCATGCCTCAACCTAAACAGGGTCTTGGCATAGTCGAGACCCAGATCTGCCGGGATGTCCTCCAGTGTTTCCAGTTCTGTCTGTAAGTCGCCCAGCAGCTTTTCTGCAGCTTTCTGGTTGCCCTGTCCGGCGTGAACACGGCATTGCACAATACGACTTTTCAGGCCGATGCTGTCGTCGTCGGCGAAACGCTTTTCCATCTTCGCCAGCACATTCAGGGCTTCTGCCGCATGTTCCGCACCTTCGGCTTCCGGGTGTCCTTCGCTGAGGTCGGAGAGGCTTTGGGCCAGCGACAGGTAGTGTTCAGAGTTATCGTGAATCGAATAGGTTCCCAGTGTCACAGTCTGCCGCCAGGCCTGTGAGGCGGTGTCTATGTCCTGGTTGGTACTGGCCAGCAGCGCCAGGTGTTTCTGGCGTAGCAGGGCGTTTGGTGAGTGCTCTGCGGCTTTTTCCAGGATCTGCTGGGCTTGCACTGCTTTACCCTGCTTTTCCAGGCCTTCGGCCAACAGGTCGTAGGCTTCCATGTAATCGGGGTGTTTGGCGATCAGGGCTTTCAGGCCTTCCACAGAGTCGTCAAAGTTTCTGTTACCCAGCAATACTTTGCAACGGCCCAGTCGGGCCCAGGAAAGCTCCCGCTGCGCGAGTACCTCGTCATACACTTTCAGGGCGTGTGACAGATCGCCGACGATGAAATACAGTTCGCCCAGGGTTTTCATTAGCCAGGTTTTGTACCTTGGTTGTTTGGGCAGAAGCTGTAGGCATTGTGAAATGGCCTCAGGGTAGTTCTCCCGATCCATTTCACGGGTAATCGGTAGCAAGGCACTACGTTGCTGAACCAGGGCGCCAAGGCGCTTCTCCAGCATGGCGCGGTTCAACGGCTTGGTCAGGTAAGCATCCGGTTGGTATTCACGGGCGCCCATGACCATCTCTTTGGACGTTTCGGCGGTCACCATCAAGAACAGGGAGGAGCGGCTCAGAAGCTTCTTGTGTCGGAGCTCCTCAAGAATATGCTGGCCGTTCTTGCCTTCCCCCAGGTTGTAATCACACAGGACAACATCTACGTGGTTGTAGGTGCAGTACTGGATTGCCGGGGTGGCGTGGGCCACCAGCTCGATTTTGTCTGCGCCACAGCTTCTGAGCATCTGGCGCATCGATAGACGGAAGTTCTCGAAATCATCAACCACCAGGAAGTTGAGTTTTCCAAAGGGGTTGATCGCGTCTTTCCTGTCGGCCTGGTTCATGTGCGCTTTTGTTTAAGTAATTTGTTGACGAGCGCTCTCAGTGCCGCTGGTTTAACCGGCTTGTAGAGAACCTGATAGCCGCGGTTCCCGGCGTCTTCGCGTACCTCTGGCGCCATATAACCGGTTATCAGAATGCCCGGTATGCCATGGCCAAGTTTGTCTCTTATGCTGTCCATGGCATCCAAACCATTGCGGTTATCATCCAGCTGATAATCCGCAAGTATAATATCCGGTAAGCGGTCTGCCAGTTTTTCCAGGGCATCTTCCAGGCTTTCGGCCGCAGTCACATCACACTGCCAGTTGCCCAGTAACGCGACCATACCTTGCAGTATGGCCGGATCGTTATCGATACACAGAACATGCAAACCTCCGAGACTGGATACCCGCCTTGTGCTGGCGCCGGGCTTATTGGATTCGGCGCGGCTCAGGTCTGGTGGCGCAAGTGGTACGGTGATACCGAAAACGCTCCCTTTGCCCTGAACTGAGTGCACGGTGACCGGGTGGTTCAGCATGCCGCTGATGCGGTCCACAATGGCCAGGCCAAGACCCAGCCCCTTCTTGTCACGGCCATGCTGGAAGCGCCGGAACTCCTCGAAAACATGGGTGAGCTGGTCTTCGGACATTCCTGGGCCGGTGTCCCAGACCTCAATGCGCAGGTAGCCTTTGAGCCGACGGCAGCCCATCAGTATCTTGCCACTGGCCGTGTAGCGAATGGCGTTGGACAGGAAGTTCTGGACTACCCGGCGTAGCAACTTGACGTCTGATCGTACCCAGGCGCTGCTGGGAACAACATGCAGGTCCAGCTCCTGATCTTTGGCGATAGCAGAGAATTCCGTTGCCAGGTGGCGGAGCAGTTCGTTGACCGGGAACACGCCGATATCCGGCTCCAGTGCCCCGGCGTCCAGCTTGGAGATATCGAGCAAGGTGCTGATGATCTCTTCAGCCGCGCCAAGTGAGCTGTCGATGTGCTCAACCAGTTCACGGGTATCACCCTCAATAACCTTGCCTGACAGGGCGGAGGTGAATAGTCGTGCCGCATTCAATGGTTGAAGCAGGTCGTGGCTGGCCGAGGCAAGAAACCGGGTCTTGCTCTGGTTGGCCTGTTCCGCGACCGATTTTGCTTTCAGCATCTGTTCGTTAATCACCTGCAGTTCCTGAGTACGTTCCCGTACCCGTTGCTCCAGGTAGATATTGGTCTCCTTCAGGGCCTGCTCGGTGCGACGCATGGCTGTAATGTCCTGGAACGTGGTGACATAGCCACCCCCGGGGATGGGGCTACCATCCACCCGGACAACGGTGCCGTCCGGGCGCTGGCGTTCGTATGACATGGGTTTGCCTTCGCGCATGCTGTTGCAGCGGTTATCGATGATGTCATCTATGCGCCTGGCTGACAGGTTGGCGTTGGTCAGGTTGTAACGCATCAGGTCTTCCACCGGCCGGCCAACCCGGACGAATCCTTTGGGGTAATTGAACAGCTCCAGGTAGCGATGGTTCCAAACCACCAACTGCTGTTGATGATTGACCACCGATACACCCAGGCTGATGTTTTCGATCGCAGATTGCAGCAGCTCGCGGCTGAAGGTCATGGCCTGGGACGCTTCATCTACGATGCTGACCACATCCTCGATCTGCATATCCCGCCCGGTCAGGGTGGACTCCAGGACGACACGGGCGGTAGACGCACCAATAACCGAGGCCAGTTGGCGCTCGATGTATTTCATCAGGTGGGTAGAGGCGGGCCGGTGCGGGTACAGCCTGATGGCGTTGCGGCGCTCGTAATTGCGGAAGACGCTCTCGGAGCGTTCCTCACCCATGAATCGATCGGTCAGGGCCTGGAGATCGGAGGTCAGGACCTCGCCCTGCCAGCTCTGATGTTGTGCGCTTTCCGGTTTTGGCTGGGATTCATGGAAGAAGGCGGCAATCTGGATCCGTTCGCGGATGCGCTGCCGGGTTACCAGTGACAGCAGGATGTAGGTGCCGGTGTTAATGCCGAGGCTCCAGATAATGCCGTGGCTGATCTGGTCCAGCTCAGAGCCGAACAGGGCAGTCGGGCGGGTCCAGTTCAGGCCAAACAGCCCCTGTTCGATCAGCGTGTCGGCAATCCAGCCGGTGGACACCAGGGCTGGTAACAGCAGGGTGTAGCACCACATCAGGAAGCCAAGGCCGAGGCCCCAGGCGGCCCCGGTAAAATTCCCGCGCCGCCAGATGATGCCGCCCACCAGGGCTGGCCCAAACTGGGCGGCGGCGGCAAAGGACAGCAGGCCGAAAGCGGTGAGGCTGTAATCTGCGCCCGCCATCCGGTAAAAACCGTAAGCGGTAAACAGCACGACAAAGATGGCTACCCGGCGAATGGTGAGCAAAAGGAAGCTCAGGTCTGTCCTGCGGTTCATGCCGGGCCGGAAAAAACGCAACAGCCCGGGCATGATGATTTCGTTGCTGACCATGGTGGCAATGGCCACAGAACAGACAATAACCATGGCCGCTGCGGCTGAGCCGCCGCCGAGAAAGGCTAGCACGGCCAGCCATTGCTCACCCGCCACGATGGGCAGTTGCAGGATGATGATGTCGGGATCACCGCCGGCGAGATCGGAGTTCAGTAGTCCAGCAGCTGCAATGGGCAGTACAAAGGCGCTGGCAATGACCAGGTAAATCGGCATGGCCCATCGCGCTGTCTCAAAATCACGGTGATCAGCATTTTCCACGACCATGACGTGAAACTGGCGGGGAAGGCAGACAATCGCCAGCATGGCGATCAGGGTTTGAGTCAGGAACGCAGGTGTCTCAAGGGAACTGGTGGTCAGGGTGCCCACCAGGTCGGCCTGTTTCACCCGGCTGAACAGGTCGCCAAAACCATTATAAAGCCCGTAACCAACAAACAGGCCAACGGCGATGAAGGCCACCAGTTTGATCAGTGATTCAAAGGCGACCGCCTGGATCATGCCTCGATGATGCTCGGTTGATTCAAGGTGTCGGGTGCCGAATAACACGGTAAAGACTGCCAGGGCCAGGGTGATGTACCAGGCGGAGTCATTCCAGGCAGCTGTGCTCAGTTCCTGGTAGCCGATTCCCCCCTCGGTCAATACGTTAAAGCCCAGCGCAATGGCTTTGAGCTGCAGGGCAATATAGGGAACGCTGCCAATCAGGGCAAAGATCGCCACCATGGCCGCCAGCACCTGAGACTTGCCGTAACGGGAGGCGATAAAGTCGGCAATGGAGGTGCTGTTGTTGCGTTTACTGATGTAAATAATGCGCCGCAAGAGCGGTGCAAAGAACAGGAATACCAGTAGTGGCCCCAGGTAGATGGGAAGAAAGGCAAAGCCTTCCTGGGTGGCTCGCCCGACGGCACCGTAGAATGTCCAGGAGGTAAAGTAGACCGCCAGTGATAGAGCGTAGATGTGGGTTCGCGCCAGCCTGCGTCGATACAATCCCGGGTGTCGGTCACCCGCCCAGGCAATGACGAACAACAGGGAAATGTAGCTAATGGATATAACTATCAGCAGCCAGGCGCTAATCATGCTTTGTTGTTATCCGGTTATCCGATGTCAGTTACCGCACACGGTTCTGTAAAGAGGATCGTTTGCGGTCAGCAACTTCATATTGTCCACTCGTGGCACGCCATCTGAACCAAGGGGGACCAGCTCCCGGCTCTGGCAATGGATCAGGTGAGCCCGGTGTGATACCGCGTCTGTCACGGTTTGCTCAAAACGGTAGAGGGTGAAGCGAACAATATCATCGTCGCTGGTATCCCGGCGGAAATCACTCGTGTCGACGGTGGAGAAGGCGGTGACATAGGGAAATACGAAGGTCCAGGGGCGGAAGAAAATCTTCTCCTGCTCAGTCGCCACGACAACCGCTTCTTCAGGGAGTAATGATCGCTTGTGGTCATACCAAGTATATTCGCCATAAACAAGGTAGCCGAGCATGCCGGCACCTGCAAACACCGGAATGATCCATCGGGGTGCACGCTTTGCGGTGGCGGCGCGGATGCCCATGGCGATGCCCGCAGCTCCGAGACCGCAAACAATAGTGGCAACAAAAGTCCAGAACATAGGATTGGATTCCTTAACTCAAAAAAGAACGGGCTCCCTCAGTGAGGAAGCCCGTTCGGTCTCAACCCGTCATTAGTTTCAATGAATCAGGCTGTCTTTCAGCTTAGTGGTCTTGAGCGCTACCGGCACCGCGTGGGTAACGGACGCTTTCAACCAGCTCCTGGATTTCAACAGGCGGCTCGGCGGTCACTTTCGATACCCCGAAGGCTACCGCAAAGTTGACCAGAGCACCAACCGCACCGATGGACAGCGGGGAAATACCCAGTACCCAGAACTCGGCGGTATCCGGCAGGTTGTTGGTTCCCGGAATGAAGAACCAGCCCTTGTAGATGAAGATGTAGACCAGGGTGAAGATCAGACCGGCCAACATACCCAGGGTAGCGCCTACGTTGTTTACGCGCTTGGAGAAAATCCCCATCATCAGCGCCGGGAACAGGGAGGCAGCAGCGATACCAAAGGCCAGAGCGACCACCTGTGCCGCGAACCCGGGCGGGTTGGCGCCCAACCAGGTGGCAACGACGATGGCAACGGCCATGGAGATCCGTGCCGCCAACAGTTCGCCCTTATCGGTGATGTTGGGGTTGATTCGGCCTTTGATCAGGTCGTGGCTCACCGCCGAGGAAATAGCCAGCAACAGACCTGCCGCCGTTGACAGAGCCGCAGCCAGACCGCCGGCAGCAATCAGACCAATAACCCAGCCGGGCAGGTTGGCGATTTCCGGGTTGGCCAGTACCAGGATGTCGTTGTTAACGGACAGCTCGTTGCCTTCCCAGCCCCTCTCAGCTGCGGTGGCTGCGAAATCGGCATTGCCGTCGTTATACACCTGGATGCGGCCGTCGTTGTTCTTGTCCTCGAACTTGATCAGACCGGTTTCTTCCCAGGTAGCAATCCAGCCAGGACGCGCATCATATTCGATGGGCTGGGCTGCGGTGCCTTCCGGGTAGATAGTGGTCATCAGGTTCAGGCGCGCCATGGAAGCAACAGCCGGAGCAGTCAGGTACAGCAGGGCGATGAAGACCAGGGCCCAGCCGCCGGACCAACGAGCGTCCGCAACCTTGGGAACGGTGAAGAAACGGATGATAACGTGGGGCAGGCCAGCGGTACCGATCATCAGGGACAGGGTAAACAGAACCATGTTCAGTTTGTTGTCGATGTCTGCCGTGTATTCCCGGAAGCCAAGGTCGGTGACCACCATGTTCAGTTTTTCAAGCAATGGCAGACCGGATTCAGTATGGGTTGAGAACATACCGAACATCGGGATCGGGTTGCCGGTCAGTTGCAGGGAAATGAACACCGCCGGAATGGTGTAGGCGATGATCAGAACGCAGTACTGGGCCACCTGGGTGTAGGTGATGCCTTTCATGCCACCGAGTACGGCGTAGATGAACACCACAACCGCTGCGATCATCAGGCCGTTGGTGGCGTCTACTTCCAGGAAGCGGGAGAAGGCAACACCAGCACCGGCCATCTGGCCGATAACGTAGGTGACGGAGGCAACGATCAGACAGATAACGGCGACCAGACGTGCGTTGGCGCTGTAGTAGCGGTCACCAATGAACTCGGGAACCGTGAACTTGCCGAACTTACGCAGGTAAGGAGCCAGCAGCATGGCCAGCAGAACGTAGCCGCCGGTCCAGCCCATCAGGAACGTGGAGTTTGCATAACCACCGGCGGCGATAAGGCCCGCCATGGAAATGAAGGACGCTGCAGACATCCAGTCGGCACCGATCGCCATACCGTTGGTGACCGGGTGAACGCCGCCGCCGGCAACGTAGAAATCGCTGGTGCTGCCGGCTTTCGCCCACACAGCGATCAGGATATACAGGAGGAAGGAACCCCCGACGAAAAGCAGGTTGATTGCAAATTGGCTCATGGTGTCTTACTCCTCATGTACGCCGAATTGCTCGTCGATCTTGTTCATACGCCAGGCGTAGAAAAAGATCAGGGCAATGAAGGTAAGAATGGAGCCTTGCTGGGCGAACCAGAAACCGAGATCGGTGCCACCGACCGGAATTCCCGCCAGCATGGGACGTAACAGAATGGCGAAGCCATAAGACACCAGGGCCCAGATGATCAGGCTCCCGAATATCAGGCGCAGGTTCGCCTTCCAGTAATTTTCAGCGTCGTAGCTATGACCTGACATACACATCACTCCTGTATTGTTGTTGTGGAGGTTGGGTGGGTTAATTGTGAGGTGTTGCGGATAGAGAATTTATTATTCATGTAGTACTTCTCCGACTTGTTGTCTCCTCCGACTTTACTGGTCAATGGAATTATGGATATTGGCAAATGGTCTAACTCTCAGTAACTTGCCTTGTAATCGGTCAAGGACATCAGGTGCTGAAGCAGGTTGTCAGTAGCGGTGCATGTTCTGTAAACGGCGCTGATAATGCAGCTTTTCCGCCAGTTCTTTCAGGTTCTTGACGCCATTTTTTTGCGCCCGGTTCAGGGCCATGAGTGTCAGTTCTGCGGTCACCATGGCATCGGCAGCGGCGTGATGCCGTTCACTGACTTCGAGTTTGAAGAAGTCGGCCCAGTGGTCGAGGCTGCGCCCCCTGGTTTCTGCTTTTGGGAATATCGCCGGTAGTAGCTCGGCAACATCCATCCAGATGTGGGGGACGGTGTAGCCAAGCTGGGCTTTCAGGGTTTTTTCGAGGAATTTCTGGTCGAATGCGGAGTGGTAGGCAAGAATTGGGTCGCCGTTCATCCACTCCAGCAGGTAGAGCAGGGCATCTTCGGTTTCGTGGCCCTGGGTCAGGGCCTCCGGCCCGATACCATGGATCAGCACGGTTTCCCGGATATCGAGCTCCGGTCGGCGCAGGATCAGATCAAACTGATCATTCAGGTGAATGACCCCGCCCTCAATAGCCACAGCGCCGATGGCGATAACTTCATCTTTCGAGGCATTCAGTCCGGTGGTCTCAAGGTCCAGTACGATCAGGCGGCACCGGGACAGCGGCTGGTCGCTCACCGTTTTCGGCGTGGGCAGGTTGTCTGGATCGTGATTGCCAACGGCGCCGCCCCTTCGCTGTGCCAGCCATTGCTTGATGTAGTCGAGCATGGTGCTTCCGGTACCTAGAGTTGGTAAGTGACTTCCAGCTTCTGCTGGAGCCGTTGGGCCTGGCGGAAAGACTCCCTCAGAATCCTTCGATCCAGCGGATTCAGGTCGTCCGGATCAATGTAGTTGGTCAGTTCCTCGCCCCTGTCCAGCATCTCCTGGTGGGCACGCATACGGATGGCCTGGATCAGGCTGTACGCCTCTTTCCACGCGTTCGCATCTTTGGCGTCAAAAACCCCCTTGCGGGACAGGGCGTCCATTCGCTCCAGGGTATTGGCAGCTTCCACCCCGTGGGCCAGGGCGAATACCCGGACGGATTCGACAAACGGCGCCAGGCCTTGTCGTTTCAGGTCCAGGGAATGCTTTTTCTCGTCATTCAGATAGCGAAAGTTCCTGAACATGGTGAGCGGTGGTTTGCGTTGCAGCGCATTGCCCGCCAGCATCTTCTGGAACAGGGCGTTCTTGCGAATCCTGTCCAGAACTTTCTCCAGCAATCGGTTCAATGGCTCCGTTGGCCCGAATACTGAGCGCATATCCAGGAAGATGGATGAGTACACCAGATTCTGGGGGGTGGAGGCGTCGATAAACCGAACGAACCAGTCATCCCACTCCCGATCGCTCAGACACAGTTTCGGGTTGCTTGCCATGATGTTGCCTTTACACAGGGTAAAGCCACACTCGGCCAATTCATCATTCACCTTGCGCGCGAACGGCAGCAGCTTTTCCCTAACCTGGTCCTCGGTCATGCCCTCGGGCGTCTCGAACAGGATACCGTTGTCCTGGTCGGTCAGCAGTGTTTGCTCCTGCCGGCCTTCGCTGCCAAAGGTCAGCCAGGTGAAAGGGATACCGGGATCGTTTTTCTTCAGGTTCAGTTCCAGTACCCGCCGAACGGTCACATCGTTGAGCGTGGTGATGATCTTGACCACCTGCCCGGAGTCCGCGCCGTGGGCCAGCATGGAATCCACCAGGCGGGAAACGTCGGTACGCAGGCTCACCAGCGTGCGCAGGTGGGTGGCTGTACCGATAGTTCGGGCCAGGTTTACCAGGTCCACGCGCTGGAGGGAGAACAGGTCCCGCTCGGAGACCACCCCAATCAGATGATTTTCCTCATCGATCACGCACAGATGTGCAAAGTGGTGCTCGGCCATCAACATGGCCGCTTCAAAGGCATCGGCCGTTGAGGGCAAGCAGCAGGGATCGGCGGTCATGACCTGCCGGATAGGGGTGTCGAGGGGGCCTCGCTCCTCGGCAATCATGGTGCGCAAATCGCGCAACGTGAATATGCCCTTGGGGTGGCGGTTGTCATCCGTAATAATGATGCTGCCCACATTATTCTCATGCATGCGGGCCACTGCCTTGCGCACCGGCAGGTCGGGCGAGCAAACGATAGGATTGCGCAGGGCGTAACGTTCAAGCGGGGTATCCAGGCTGTTGCTGGACCCGATCGAGGCCATCGCCTTGGACTGGATACGCTGGTTGACCTGATCCAGCAGGCTGCTGACGCCGCGCAGGCAGAAGTCCCGGAAGGGTTCGCTTTCGGAGAACAGGGTGATGAACGCTTTTTGTTCAATGCTCAGGCAGAAGGTGTCTCCCGAGGCCCGGTGCAGGGTGCGGGTAGGGCGCTCGCCAATCAGGGCCGCGAGGGGGAAGCATTCGCCCTGGCTGATTTCGAAGGTGGTTTCTGCCCGATCCTCTTTTTCGTTGTGGCGTTCGCCCCGAATACGGCCTTGTTTAACGATGTAAAAGCGCTTTACTACGCCGTCATCCGGCGAGAGCACCACGTCTTCATCGGCGTAGAATCTCAGGGTGGCATGTTCAGCAAAATGGGCCAGGTGGGTGTCATCCATGCTGGAAAAAGGTGCATGTTCCCGCAGAAATGTCATGATGGCTCGGGTGTTCTGGGGGCGGGATGTGTCCTGGTTCGCTGCTGCCATATCGCAATCCGTCGTGGGTCGGAGTTGGTCGGCCTTCGCCGCTGTTCCGTAGTTATTGTTGTCCGCTTGCAGTGTAGTTCAGCGGAGCCATGTTATGCCCTACGATTTTGGTCGAAACGTGTCTCAGGGCTTTTCTTTATGGTAGCCCGGCACGGTGGTAGAGTTCTGATACTCGTCAATCCAGAAACAGATAGCTCATGACCAGTAAAGATGAACGCCTGGCGTTTCTTGAAGAGATGAAGGATGTCCGGCGTATTCGGAAACCCAATCGGGCCGAAGTGTCGACCCCCAGGGAGCTGACGCCCGGGCATCTGGAACGGCAGAAAGCGGCCGTTGAAAAGCCGGTTCGTGACCTGAACCCGCTGACTTCTGACATGGTTGAGCCGCTGACGGCCCATGACGTCCTTAGCTGGATGCGGCCCGGTATTCAGCATGGTGTGTTCCGCAAGCTCCGGCTGGGGCAGTACCCGATCGAGGCCAGGCTGGATCTGCACCGGATGACCGTTGAGGAAGCCCGCCGGGAGGTATTTGCGTTTATCAACGATTGTGTGCGCTACGGCTTGCGTTCAGTCATCATTTTGCACGGTAAGGGTGAGCGCAACCCCGATGGCATTGCCCAGTTGAAAAGCTACCTGGCGAAGTGGCTTCCGGAACTGGACAGCGTACTGGCCTTTCACTCGGCCCAGAAACACCATGGTGGAACCGGCGCGGTCTATGTCATGGTTCGCAAGAGCGACCGGGACAAACAGAGTAATCGGGAATTGCATGGCCGCCGGTGATCAACGAATCACGGTACTGCATTTCAAACAGCTGATGAGGTTATTGATGATGAAAAAGGGTTCTCTGGTGGTGATTGTTATGGCCGGCCTGTTCACTCTGGCGGGTTGCAAAGACCGGGTGATCTGGGACGACAACGGCAAGGTGGAGAGTGCCACCAAAGATCGTGAAGTCTGGGATTCCAATGGCAAAATGAATACCGGTGACCGCAAGATCTGGGTAGACCAGGATGGCAAAGAAGTGATCAAGTGAACGAATTCGTCTTCCAGCAAATAATAAAAGGAAAGGCCCATGGCATTCAGCCTGACGATTAACGGCCAAAGGCACACAGTTGATGTTGATTCCGATACGCCTCTGTTGTGGGTGATTCGGGATGAAGTAGGGCTCAAGGGCACCAAGTTTGGTTGCGGTGCCGGCTTGTGCGGCGCTTGCACGGTTCATGTTAACGGTCAGCCAGCGCGCTCCTGTTCAACACCGGTGGCGTCGGTAGACGGCGCTTCCGTGACCACTATCGAAGGTTTGTCCGAAGATGGCCAGTTGCACCCGTTGCAACAGGCCTGGATTGATCAGGGCGTTCCCCAGTGCGGATACTGTCAGTCGGGCCAGATCATGACCGCAGCGCACCTTCTGAACAACAATCCGTCGCCATCTCGTCAGGACATTGTGACCGCCATGACCGGAAACCTGTGCCGGTGCGGTACCTATTCCCGTATTGTCGCCGCCGTCGAGGCGGTTGCCGGTTCGGTTGGCCATTACCAGCCCGCCGGGGAGGACGCCTGACATGACCATGAATCGTCGTGATTTTCTGAAAGTCAGCACGGGTGCTTCAGGCAGCTTGATACTGGCGGTATCTATCCCGGGGTGCGCCTCTGTCCAGACCGGGTACCAGCCCGAGACCGGAGAGTGGAAGCCGGATATCTGGCTGGAATTGACCCGTGATGATGAAATCATCTTTACCCTGGCCCGGGTTGAGATGGGGCAGGGCACCTACACCGGTTTGACCACCCTGGTGGCTGAAGAACTGGATGTGGAGCCGAGCAGGATTAAAGTCAGGTTTGCCCCGGTGGCGCCGGAATACCGAAACCCCCTGTTTGGTTTGCAGCTGACCGGCGGCAGTACCAGCCTGGCCACAAGCTGGGAGCCGCTGAGGGTTGCCGGCGCGCAGGCCCGGCAGATGTTGGTGATGGCGGCTGCCCGGGTGTGGGAAGTAGACGCGGACCAGTGCACTACCCAGGATGGCCGGGTGGTGCATCCTAACGGACTTGATTCGTTACGTTACGGCCAATTGGTGGAGCTGGCGGACCGGGAAGTTATCCGGGGCAAGGTGCCCCTCAAACCCCGCGCCGAATGGAAATACATCGGCCGCAAAGGCGGCAAGCTGGATGCCCGTGCCAAGGCAACGGGTACCGCCGTCTACGGGATGGATGTCGAGCTTCCTGGCATGGTCTATGCGGTTATGACCCGCAGCCCCCGCTACGGCGGCAAGGCCAGCAGCTTCAACCGCGATGACGTCATCGGTATGCCAGGTGTAACCGATGCCTTCATCACTGAGCGCGGTGTTGCTCTGGTTGCCCAGCGCTATTGGCAGGCAAGAAAGGCTCAGCAGAAATTGCAGGTAGAGTGGGACTTCTCTGAAGCGCTGGATACCGACACAGAAGCCGTTTTTGAGGGTTACCGCAAGGCCGCGAGTGAAAATTCCGGGGTCAAAGAACGCAGTGAGGGTAATGTCGATAAGGCAGCCGATCGGGCAAAACAGGTGGTTGAAGCCGAGTATGAGCAGCCCTATCTGGCCCATGCCACCATGGAACCGATGAATGCTACGGCCTGGTATCGCGATGGTGGAATGGATGTTTGGGCACCCACCCAGGCGCCAGACCTGGGGCGCATTGCCGCAGCTCGTCATTCCGATCTGTCACCGGGCAAGATCACTATTCACACCACATTCCTTGGCGGCGGGTTCGGCCGTCGCCTCACCCAGGACTATATCGAAGAAGCTGCCGCTGTGGCCTATCAACTGAAGGTTCCGGTCAAGCTGATCTGGTCCCGGGAAGAAGACACTCGTCACGGCTTCCTGCGCCCTGCCATGTTGCATCGTATGAAAGGCAGCCTGAACGACGGCGAACTGACCGGCTGGCACCATCAGATCGTCGGCCCGCAGGTTCTGGACTGGTACGTGCGCAATGCCGCACCCGCACAGTATCCCTGGGCGCCCAAGTTCCTCTACGACACCCTGGGGCGGGTAGGGCTGATGGCTGAGGGTATTGCCACACCAAAAGATATTTCGGCCATTGAAGGGGCCATTGAGTACCCCTACCAAGTGCAGAACGTCAGCGTTCGCCATACCCACACCGATCCCGGTGTGCCCATTACCTGGTGGCGTTCGGTGGGTTATTCCCACAACGGGTTTGCGGTGGAAACCTTTATGGATGAGCTGGCCCACGAATCCGGTGAAGATCCGCTGCAATTCCGACTGAAAATGCTGGATGGCGAGCCGCGACATCGTGAAGTACTAGAGCGCGCAGCCCGGCTGGCGGATTGGGGCCAGCCCGCGCCGGAAGGTCGGGCCCGGGGGCTCGCCTTGTTCAAGAGCTTTGGTACCTATGTGGCCCAAGTGGTTGAAGCCGGAATCGAGAACGGTGAAATACGGGTGTACAAGGTGATCTGCAGCGTGGATTGCGGCCAGGTGGTTAATCCCAGGATTGTTGAAGACCAGATCGAGGGTGGCATCCTGTTTGGCCTGACCGCCGCACTCTACGGCGAGATCAACTTCGACAACGGCGAGATCCGGCAGAGCAATTTCCACGACTACCGCCTGATGCAGATGCACCAGACGCCCGAAGTGGTGGTGGATATTGTTGACAGTGAGGCAGACCCGACCGGTGTGGGTGAGCCGGGCGTGCCCCCGGTGATTCCCGCCCTGGGCAATGCCCTGTTTGCGCTGACCGGAAAGCGCCAGCGCCGCCTGCCGTTGACGGCTTGAGCCAAAGCGGTTTTCGGGGAGCGATGGCCGTCCTATAATGGCGGCCATCGCTTGCCCGGCAGGGCACGTTTCAACCGGGAGATTGCGTGTGTTTGATGTAACACGATACGCCACAGCGGCTCAGTCCATTGTGGATGCAGGTCAGTTCCTTTACGGCCGTGGCTGGTCGCCTGCCACCAGCAGCAATTATTCTGCGCGGATCGACAGTGATCATGTGGCCATTACGGTGTCTGGCCGCCACAAGGGGCAGCTGACCACCGCAGACGTCATGGTGGTTGATCTTGACGGTCGGCCGGTCCAAAGCCAGTGCAAATCCTCCGCAGAAACCCTGTTGCATACCGTGCTTTACCAGGTGTTCCCGGAGGTTGGTGCCGTCTTGCACACCCATTCCGTAAAAGCCACAGTATTGAGTCGGCTGATTGCTGCGGGTCAGGCGCTGGAGCTGGAAGGCTACGAATTGCAGAAGGCGTTTTCCGGCGTCGAGACCCATGAGGGTGCGCTGAGCATTCCGGTTTTCGACAACACTCAGGATATTCCGGCGTTGGCCGAGGACACCCGGGCCTGGTTTCTGGATCATCCTGAACAACCCGGTTACCTGATTCGCGGCCACGGCCTGTATACCTGGGGTAAGACCATGGCGGATTGCCTGCGCCATGTCGAAGCCTTCGAATTTCTCTTTGAATGTGAACTTGAAACCATGAGGGTCCGCCCATGACTACCCTGAGCATATTTCACCAGAGCCAGCCGGACGAGGCCCACACCGTGATGACCGACCCAAGGGCTATCGGCGATGCGCTCGCCCGCCACGGAGTGCGTTTCGAACAGTGGCCAACCCGTGATCTGCCGGCAGATGCCAGCCAGGAGCAGATTCTGGAAGCCTACAGTGACGAGGTTGAGCACCTGAAGCAGGAATGCGGGTTCCAGACCGCCGATGTGGTCAGCCTCAACCCTGACAACCCGCAAAAGGAGGCGTTCCGCCTGAAGTTTCTGGACGAGCATACCCACAGCGAGGATGAAGTGCGGTTTTTCGTGCGGGGCCAGGGCCTGTTCTATCTGCACTTTGGCGACCAAGTGTATGCCCTGCTGTGCCAGCAGAACGATTTGATCAGTGTACCGGATGGCACACGCCACTGGTTTGATATGGGGCCAGAGCCGCAATTCACTTGCATTCGCCTGTTCACCAACCCGGAAGGCTGGGTTGCGAGCTTTACCGGCGAGGATATCGCCAGTCGACTGCCCCGTTACGAAGGGCTTGCGGGAGTGGCAGGATGATTCGGGTAGTTCTGACCGATATAGAGGGCACGACCAGCTCGATCTCATTCGTGCACGATGTGCTGTTTCCCTACGCCAGTAAACACTTGCCGGAATTTATCCGCACGAACCATCACACCACGCCGGCTGTGGCTGAACAGCTGGCTCTGGTCGCAGAAAAAAGTGGTGTCGACAGTAAAGATGTGGAGGGCCTGATTGATGTCCTCCAGGCCTGGATATCCGAGGATCGCAAAGAAGGGCCGCTCAAAGCACTGCAGGGCATGGTCTGGGAGCAGGGATATCACAGCGGAGAGCTGAAGGGCGATATCTATCCGGATGCGGCGGATTATCTTCAGCGCTGGCATGATCGGGGCCTAAGGCTGTTCGTATATTCCTCTGGTTCTGTGAAGGCACAGAAACTGATTTTTGGTTTCAGTAATGAAGGCGACTTTACGCCGTTTTTCTCCGGATACTTCGATACCGGTGTGGGCGGCAAAAAAGAAGCACAGTCTTACCGCAATATTCTTGCCGAGCTAGGTGTAGAGCCGGCGACCGTTCTGTTCCTGTCGGACGTGGAAGCCGAGCTCTCGGCGGCTGAGGAAGCTGGGCTTAAAACCGTCTGGCTGGTGCGTGATGGGGAGCTTCCTGATACTGGTCGGCCTGTTGCCCGTGATTTTGCGGAGGTAGACGCGCTACTGCGTAAACGTTAGGAGGTGGTCGAATGCCCGGTAGTTCATGTCTGAAATGGCCTATTCCGGGTGTTTGTGCCTTGTTTCTGGCCGGCTGCAATCCGTTCTCCGAAGCCGAGCCGATGATGGAAGAGTACCTGGAGCGCCTTGCCCGGGTGCTGGATACGCCATCGGTATCGGTTCCCTCTGATCTTCCCCCTGCCTCCACCGTACCCCGTCGCCGCGAACGTGTACTTGATATGCCTGAGCTGGATCTGGGCATGCTGGACTTTCTGTCGCTGTACGGGTGTGAACTTCAGTATGTGGTTGGCGAGCGAAACTCGGTGATGGGCCGGGTGATGCAGCCTCTTAACCGGCTGCGTTATGAAGTCCGGTTTATCCGAGCCGCGGAAGACTGCATGGCAGAGATCGACGACGAGCGCCTGGAGAAAACCCTCCAGGATGCGGTCGAGAGCAAGCGGGCATCGCTTCCTGTGGCGGTGTGGAATGCCACCTGGGGCACGGAAGAGATCGAACGCTTGCTGACCCTGTCAAAGGGGTTTTATCCGGTCGCTGCCGAAGGCAATCCGGTGTCTGATCTGGTGCGGGACCTGGGCCAGTTGAACCAGGCCGTATCCGATTTGTCGGTCCAGCAGCTCGATGTTCCCCTCGATGCACTTGGCGGAGTGCACCAACGCTGGCAATCGGAGTTTCGCGCCGGGCAGGTGATCAACAGCGCCCGGCTGTTGATTGCAACCCTCAATGCAGGAACAGAGACCCTGAAAGCGCGCCTTGATGAGCGTCCATTATGTCTGAATGGCCGGCCGAATAATCAATCAGAAATCGTCCGAAATTTCTTCTTCAATGTGTACATTGGTGAAATCCAGCCCTACATGAGCGATGTCAGCCGGGCCCGGGATTCGCTGATCGGGGCTCTGGCGGAGCTGGCGGACCAGCAAACTGCCGTTATGCCGGCGAGCTTTCAGGACTGGTACCAGCGTCATTTGTCAGCCGATGCTGAAGTCAGCCTCTGGCGGGAGCTGGACCAGGCCATGATGCAGCACACCCGGCACTGGCAGGAACTGTTGGAGCAGTGCGGTCTGCGCCCGGGTTGATGCGGGTTCAGCGCTGGCTTTCCGGGGTCACCCTCAGGATTTCTTCCACCGTGGTCTGGCCGGCGGCCACTTTCTGTGCGCCACTGAGGCGCAGGGATTTCATGCCTTCTTTGTAGGCGTCCAGCCTTAACTGCTCGAGTTCGCAGTGATCATTGATCTGGCGGGTCAGGTGGTCGGAGAGCGTCATGATTTCATAGACCCCGGCGCGGCCCATATAGCCGGTATTGCGGCATTCGAGGCAGCCCACCGGATGATAGAACTGACGGGGAACCGGCGCTTTCCAGGGGCGGGTCAGTGTTTGCCAGGCCTGCTCGTCGGCCTCACCCGGAGCCTTGCAGTGGGGGCACAGGGTACGGGCCAGGCGCTGGGCCATCACCCCCAGCACCGTGGCCCGGATCAGGTAGGGCGGGATGCCCAGTTCCATCAGTCGGGTAATGGCACTCGGGGCGTCGTTGGTGTGCAGGGTGGAGAGCACCAGGTGGCCGGTCAGCGCTGCCTGTACCGCCATCTCGGCGGTTTCCAGGTCGCGGATTTCACCAATCATGATGATGTCCGGGTCTTGCCGTAACAGGGCCCGAACGCCGTGGGCGAACGTCAGGTCGATATTGGTCTGCACCTGCATCTGGTTGAACGCTGGCTCCACCATCTCAATGGGGTCTTCAATGGTACAGATGTTCAGTTCCGGCGACGCCAGCTGTTTGAGGGTGGAGTACAGGGTGGTGGTCTTGCCGGAACCGGTAGGGCCGGTCACCAGTACAATGCCATGGGGGCGGGCGGTCATGGCCTGCCAGCGCTCCCGGTCTTCTTTACTGAAGCCTAGCTGCTCGAAGGACTTCAGCAGCACCTCCGGATCAAAAATCCGCATCACCATCTTCTCGCCAAAGGCGGTGGGCATGGTGGCCAGGCGCAACTCCACCTCGCTGTTATCCGGTTTTCGGGTTTTGATCCGGCCGTCCTGGGGCCGGCGTTTCTCGGCCACATTCAGGCGCCCCAGAATTTTCAGGCGGCTGGTGACAGCCACCCCGACATGTTCCGGAAACTCATAGACGTTATGCAACACGCCATCAATACGAAAACGCACCTGGGTGACCGCCCGGCGTGGTTCGATGTGAATGTCTGAAGCGCGCTGGTCAAAGGCATACTGCAACAACCAGTCGACAATCTTGACCACGTGCTGGTCATTGGCATCCGGGTTTTCGTTGGTACCTATGTCCAGCAGTTGTTCGAAATTCTGATTGCTGGCGGCACCCGGGGCCTGGCTGCCGCTGGCCTTGCTCACGGAATTGGCGAGCTGGTAGAACTCCACCGTGTAGCGCCGGATGTCTTCCGGGTTGGCAACGACACGGCGAATGTCCTTGCGAATGGCCTGTCGAAGGTTGCTTTCCCATTCGGTCTTGAATGGTTCTGTGCTGGCAATCAGCACTTCATCCTGGCGTATCTCTACCGCCAGAATGCCGTGGCGCTGGGCAAAGGCGTAGGACATCACCCGGGCGATGGCCGGCGTGTCGATCTTGAGCGGGTCTATGTGGTAGTAATCCTGGCCCGCCCATCGGGCCAGCCAGCTGGTCAGCCGATCAAGATCCAGGGTTCGGCCATCCCTGAGGCTGGTAATGCCGGCAATGGCAACCAGTTCCAGGGGGTGCCGCGGAGAAGTTCGTCCGTCCTGGGTAGCGGCCCCCAGGTTGGCCGTGAGCACCTTCTCAGCATCCTGCTGGCTGATTTCGCCACTTTCCACCAGGGCAGAGCAGATGTCTCGCAGGGTGAGGGTGTGCCGATGTGGTGGTGCTGGCATGGGGGGCGTTTGATCAGCCATCGTTGTGCTCTCCGGGTGTTATGGGCACTCAGTTGGCAACCGGCCGGTTTACTTTCAGGTGAACCATGGCGACGGTGAACAGTAGGAATGTAAGCACTGTGAGAATCATCGGGCCTGGGGCGCCTTCGCTCAGCCAGGCGGAGACCACGGCCTGGGTGAAGTAAAAAATCACCACGAAGGCCATCCAGATGTACCCGCGATTGTGCCCCCGGAATACCGGTACTGCAAACGCCAGCAGGGGTAACAGTTTCACCGTCAACATCAGGGGAATGGACACGCCTTCCACTGGCGCTGGATAGAATGTTGTCAACAGCAGTGTGGCCAATACCGCAAGGTACAGCGCAATGGTTATGCGGGCCGTGGTTTTTGCTTTTTCATTTTTGAGCATAAAAGGTTCCGGGTGGTTGAAAGTTTGGATGCTGGCGGTGATCAACCGGCAAGTTTGAGCGCCAGCCGGGCAAGGCGCTCACCAAAGGCCTGGCACAGGGCCTTTTCATGGTCACTCAGCGCCTGCTGTGCACCGGTACCTGCCCAGTGGGTGGGGCCGTAAGGCGTGCCGCCGGTCGAGGTCTCATTCAGGGCACTCTCGGAGTAAGGCAGCCCGCACAGTACCATGCCGTGGTGCAGCAATGGCATCATCATGGTCAGCAGCGTGGTTTCCTGGCCGCCATGCAGGCTGCCGGTAGAGGTGAAGGCGCCAGCAGGTTTACCAACCAGCTTGCCGTTAAGCCACAAATCGCCGGTACCATCGAGAAAGTGTTTGAGCGGGGCCGCCATATTGCCAAACCGGGTAGGGCTGCCCAGGGCCAGCCCGGCGCAGTTTGCGAGATCTTCACGGGTGGCGTAAGGGGCGCCGCTGTCCGGCACCGGGGGCATGCTGGCGCTGGTGTCTGGTGACACTGGTGGAACCGTGCGGATTTTCGCCTCAATGCCATCCGCTCGGGCGACGCCGCGGCCAATCTGGTTGGCCATCTCGGCGGTCTGGCCGTTGCGGCTATAGTAAAGCACAAGAACGTACGGTGTAGCGTTGCTCATGTCTGCTCCAGGGGATGGCTCAAAGAATATCCAGTACGTTCTCTGGCGGACGCCCGAGGGCTGCCTTTCCATTGGCCAGAACGATAGGGCGTTCGATCAGTTTCGGGGTATTTACCATGGCCTTGACCAGCTCTTCTCTGGTCAGTTCCGGGGCGTTCAGGCCAAGTTCTATGTACTCGGATTCCTTGGTACGCATCAGCTGGCGGGGTTCACAACCCAGAAGATCAAGAATGTGTAACAGTTCCTGCTCTGTCGGTGGTGTCTCGAGGTAGCGTATAATCTCCGGCTCGACACCCTTTTGCTGAAGCAGCTCAAGGGTTTGGCGTGATTTTGAACACCGTGGGTTATGGAAAATGCGGGTTGGTTCTGTCATGGTCATGCCCGGTTAACAGTGATGAGTACGGTCTTTAATGAGGGCCGTAGTCTAACAGGAGGATTTACCTTGCAGTACCCTCGGTACCCGTCCGTTCCCCGCCCCAAGGTTTCTGAATGGCCCAGGCGTTTGCTGCTGATGCCAGCCGCTATTATGGTGCTGGCCCTGGCGGGTTGCGAGAGAACGGAGTTGCAACGTGCCGATGGTGTGGCGGTGGACTGGGACAGTTACCGTGGCCAATGGGTGCTGGTGAACTACTGGGCCGAATGGTGCAAGCCCTGCCTGGAGGAGATTCCTGAGTTGAATCACCTCGACAAGTCACCGAGAATTTCGGTGCTGGGCGTCAATTTTGACGGCGTTGAAGGCGCCGCGCTTGTGGACCTGGGCCAGAGAATGGGCATTGAATTCACCATGCTGGGCCAGGATCCGGGCCCCGACTTTGGCTGGAAGATGCCGATGGCACTGCCCGCCACGTTCGTGGTGGACCCGGCGGGCAAACTGATAGAAACACGCTTTGGTCCCCAAACCGAAGAAGATCTGATGCAACTGATCGGTAGCTGACCATGGCACAGACGTTCGTACATCTTCGCGTACACTCCGAATACTCCATGGTGGATGGCCTGGTAAGGGTCAAGCCACTGATTAGCCGTGTGGCCGAGTTGGGCATGCCGGCGGTGGGCCTCACCGAACAATCCAATATGTGCTCGCTGGTGCGCTTTTATAAGGCGGCCATGGGTGCTGGTGTGAAGCCGATTATCGGTGCCGATCTCTGGCTGGAAAACCCGGACGAGCCGGAAAACCCGTTCCGGCTCACGTTGCTGGCGCGGGATGAGAAAGGCTATCTGCACCTTACCGAAATCATTTCCCTGGGCTACACCGAGGGCCAGCGCTACGGCAAGCCGATTATCCGGAAGGCCTGGCTGGAAGCCCGTGCGGCGGGTCTGATTGCGCTTTCCGGCGCCAAAATGGGCGATGTGGGCAAGGCCCTGCTGGCGGGCAAGCCGGAACTGGCCCGGGAACGGGCTCAATACTGGAAGAATCTGTATCCGGGCAGCTACTACCTGGAGCTGCAGCGTACCGAGCGGGCAGGTGATGAGGATTGCCTGCACCTGAGCGTCGAGCTGGCGGCTGAATTGGGCCTGCCGGTGGTTGCCACCAACGATGTGCACTTCCTGACGGCGGACGATTTCGAAGCCCACGAGGCCCGAGTCTGTATCGGTGAGAGCCGAACACTGGATGACCCCCGTCGGGACCGGCGATTCAGCGACCAGCAGTATCTTCGCAGCGCGGAAGAGATGATCGAACTGTTTTCGGACATCCCCGAGGCCGTTGAAAACACGGTCGAGATTGCCCGCCGCTGTTCGGTCAAGGTCCGGATGGGCGAATACTTCCTGCCGAACTACCCGATTCCCGATGGCATGACCATGGACGAGTATTTCCGGCATGTGTCCGAGGAAGGTCTGGAGATGCGCCTGGAAACCATCCTGAGCAAGGATGATCCGGAGTATGACCAGAAGCGGGAAGAGTATTACAAGCGCCTGAAGTTCGAGCTGGACATCATTATTCAGATGGGCTTCCCCGGCTACTTCCTGATCGTTATGGACTTTATCAAGTGGGCCAAGAACAACGGTGTACCGGTAGGCCCCGGCCGGGGTTCCGGTGCCGGTTCCCTGGTGGCCTACGCGCTGCTGATTACGGATCTTGACCCACTGGAGTACGACCTGCTGTTTGAGCGATTCCTGAACCCGGAACGGGTTTCCATGCCGGACTTTGACGTCGATTTCTGCATGGAAGGCCGGGACCGGGTGATCGAATACACCGCTGAGAAATACGGCCGGGAAGCGGTTTCCCAGATCATTACCTTCGGTACCATGGCCGCCAAGGTGGTGGTGCGGGATGTGGCGAGGGTTCAGGGCAAGTCCTACGGCCTGGCAGACAAACTGTCCAAGCTGATTCCGTTTGAAGTGGGCATGACGCTCAACAAGGCTATTGAGCAGGAGCCCCAGCTCAAGGAGTTTCTGGAGCAGGACGAAGAAGCCCAGGAAATCTGGGAGATGGCCCTCAAACTCGAGGGCGTTTGCCGTAATGCTGGCAAGCATGCCGGTGGCGTGGTGATTGCGCCCACCAAGATTACCGATTTCTCGCCCCTGTACTGTGACGACGAAGGCGGCAGCCTGGTCACACAGTTTGACAAAGGCGATGTGGAAGACGCGGGCCTGGTGAAGTTCGACTTCCTGGGTCTGCGGACTCTGACCATCATCAAATGGGCCTTGCATATGATTAACCCGCGCCGACAGGCGCAGGGTCAATCAGAACTGGACATTGCCACCATCCCGCTGGAAGACAAGCGCTCCTTCGAATTGCTCAAAAAGGCGGAAACCACCGCCGTTTTCCAGCTGGAATCCCGCGGCATGAAAGACCTGATCCGGCGCCTGCAGCCGGACTCCCTGGAAGACATGATCGCCCTGGTGGCCCTGTTTCGGCCAGGGCCGTTGCAGTCGGGCATGGTAGACGACTTTATCGACCGTAAGCATGGCCGGCAGCCTTTGTCTTACCCACACCCGGATTATCAGTATGAAGGCTTGAAGCCGGTATTGGAGCCCACCTATGGGGTTATCCTCTACCAGGAGCAGGTCATGCAGATTGCCCAGGTGATGGCGGGCTACACCCTCGGCAACGCCGACATGCTGCGCCGGGCCATGGGTAAGAAAAAACCGGAAGAGATGGCCAAGCAGAAGGCATTCTTCCTGGAGGGTTGTGCCAATAATGGCATCGATGAAACCCTGGCGGAAAACATCTTCGATCTGGTGGAGAAGTTCGCCGGCTACGGTTTCAACAAATCCCACTCCGCCGCCTATGCTCTGGTGTCGTATCAGACCTTGTGGCTCAAGGCCCACTACCCGGCCGAATTCATGGCTGCGGTACTCACCGCCGATATGCAGAACACCGATAAGGTGGTCACGCTGGTGGAAGAGTGCCGGAACATGAAGCTGGACCTGCTGGTGCCAGACGTCAGTCGTTCCGCTTACACCTTTACCGTCAATGACGACGGGCAGATTGTTTATGGTCTTGGCGCCATCAAAGGGTTGGGTGAGGGCCCGATTGATAGCATTGTGGAGGCCGCCAAAGACGGCCCGTTCCAGGATATTTTCGATTTCTGCCGCCGGGTTGACCTGAAGAAGGTCAACAAGCGTGCCATGGAGGCGCTGATCCGGGCCGGGGCCATGGACAAACTGGGTGCCGGGCGCGCGCAGCTGATGGCCAGTATCGACAAGGCCGTGCAGCAGGCAGACCAGCAATCCCGAAACGATGCCGCCGGCATGATGGATATGTTTGGCGAAATGCTGGAGAGCAGCGGTGAGGGTGAAGACCCCTACGCCGATGTGGCCCATGTGCGGGAGTGGCCTGAAAAAGAACGCCTGAAGGGCGAGAAGGATACCCTGGGCATCTATCTCACGGGCCATCCGTTTGATGAATACGAGCGGGAAGTCCGGCGTTTTGTCCGTAACTCCATCGCGGATCTGAAGCCCAACAAGTCACCCCAGCGGGTGGCTGGCCTGGTGGTTGCCCAGCGCACCATGAAAACCCGCACCGGGTCTACGATGTGCTTTATTACACTGGATGACCGCAGTGCTCGGATAGAAGCCACCCTGTTCTCTGAGGCGTTTTTCGAGAACCGGGAACTGCTGCAGTCAGATCAGGTGATCGTTGTCGAAGGGCAGGTTAGCCACGATGATTACTCCGGGCAAATGAAAATGCGCGTCAGTTCAGTGATGGACGTGGCCACGGCCCGACAGCAGTTCAGCCGTGGCATCCGGCTGGCGCTGCACGCGGAACAGTTGCAGAACGGGCTGCTGGACAAACTGGACGATACCCTGCGCCCGTTCCGCAACGAAGGCAGCCCGGTGTGGATTGAATACAGCAGTGCCGAGGCCAGAACCCGCATTGAGCTGGGTGAGTCCTGGCGAGTACAGCCGGATGACAACCTGTTGTTCGAGCTCAGACACCTGGTAGGCGAGAAGTCCGTGGAACTGGTCTATGATTAATACCAATGTCCGCTTTAGCTGTGCCGGTTGCACTGCTATCTTTGTCCCAAATTCTGGTTTTGGTGGGGTGAAACCTGCCTGGCAATCAAATGATGGAACATCATGAACCCTAATTACCTTGATTTCGAACAGCCGATCGCCGACCTGGAAGCCAAGATTGAAGAGCTTCGCATGGTGGGCAACGACACCGACATCAATATCACCGATGAAATCAGTCGGTTGAAGAAGAAGAGTGTCAGTCTGACAGAAAGCATATTTTCTGATTTGCAGTCCTGGGATGTTGCCCGTTTGGCCCGGCACCCGCGCCGGCCCTACACCCAGGATTACATTGATCTGATTTTCGAAGATTTCGACGAGCTGCACGGCGATCGCCGCTACGCCGACGATTTATCCATTGTTGGTGGTACCGCCCGGCTGGACAACAAGCCGGTGATGGTGATCGGCCATCAGAAAGGCCGCGAAGTGCGTGACAAGGTCAAGCGCAACTTCGGCATGCCTCGCCCGGAAGGTTACCGCAAGGCCCTGCGCCTGATGGAAATGGCCGAGCGTTTCAAGATGCCAATCCTCACCTTCATTGACACGCCGGGTGCCTACCCTGGTATCGGCGCCGAAGAGCGTGGCCAGAGTGAGGCCATTGCCTTCAACCTGGCGGTCATGTCCCGGTTGAAAACGCCGATTATCTCTACAGTGATCGGTGAGGGCGGTTCCGGTGGTGCCCTGGCCATTGGTGTGTGTGATCAGCTGAATATGCTGCAGTACTCCACCTATGCCGTTATTTCGCCGGAAGGCTGCGCTTCCATTCTCTGGAAAAGCGCCGAGTATGCAGCCCAGGCTGCCGAGGCCATGGGTGTCACCGCCCAGCGCCTGAAAGAACTGGGTGTTGCCGACAATGTGATTGAAGAGCCCCTGGGCGGTGCTCACCGTAATCCGGAGAAAATGGCGGAAACCCTGAAGGCCCGGTTGGCCAAGGGTGTCGCGGAACTGAGCCGGTTACCTCTGGACGAATTGGTTTCCCGCCGGTACGAGCGCCTTACCAAATATGAAAGCGGGCGGTAACACCGCCCGGGAATCTGGCTGGCCCGAGGATCTTCTCGGACCGGTCAGCTCACTCCCTGACAGCTCCCGCATCCTGGTCGCCCTCAGTGGTGGCCTGGATTCCAGCTTGTTGTTGTATGTGGCGGCAGCCTGTCACCGCAATGTCTGTGCTCTGCACATTAATCACCAACTCCAGCCCAATCACTCGCAGACTGAGCAGTTCTGCCGGTCGCTCTGTGAGCGGTTGGCGGTTCCCCTCCTTGTTGAGCGTGTGGACGTTTCAGTGGGCGAGTCTGGCTCCGGTGGTCTTGAGGAGGCGGCCAGGATGGCCCGATATGACGTGTTTCGGCGGGTACTGGGGGCTGGCGACCTGTTGTTGATGGCCCACCACGCAGACGATCAGGTCGAAACGGTGCTGTTTCGTTTGCTCCGGGGAACCGGTGTAACGGGTCTGGCGGGCATGCCTGAAAGCCGCCGTCTTGGCCAGGGAGCCCTGTTTCGACCCTGGCTGGCGGTAAGCCGTGACCGGCTGGAGCAGGTTGCCCGGGATGTCGGTCTCTCCTGGGTGGAAGATCCCAGCAATACCAGCCTGGCATTTGATCGCAATTACCTGCGCCACGCTGTGCTGCCGGGGCTCAAGGAGCGCTGGCCGGGCCTGCTGAAACGGGTGGAGCACAGTGCCAGGGCCTGCGCCGAAAGCGACATTCTCAATCATCGGTTGGCGGAATTGCAGTGGCAGATGTGTTCTGATTCAGGTCAGCTCCGACTGGCGTCGATTCAGGCCCTGAGCCCGTTGGAGCAGAGAAATCTGGTTCGATGGTGGATTCACCGGCAGGGTTTGAAAATGCCTGCCCTGGCAGATTGGGATCAGTCGCTGGCGGAGTTGGTTCAGGCCGGCGAAGACCGGACGCCGGAGATTCGTGGTGATGGTTTCAGTTTGCGGCGATATCGGGGCTACCTGTACCTGGTGCCAAACGTGGAAGTGCCGGCGCACTCCGCTGGCCTTGATCCCGGCCGCCCAATGCAATGGGGCCCCTGGACACTACGGCTCACGCCAACAGCCACTACACCGGAAGCAGCGCCCCCGCCAATACGGGTATCTACGAGGCAGGGCGGCGAAAGGCTTCGCTTTGAGGAGGGCGGACACTCTCGATCGTTGAAAACCTGGTTGCAGGAACAAGGAGTGCCGCCCTGGGAGAGGGCTTTACTGCCGCTGGTTTACCACGAAACACCCGGTGCCAGTGAGCTGATTGCCATTGGCGATTTGTGGTGTTCTGAACAATACTCGGGAGGCGCCCCTGCCACCGGTTGGCGGCTGATTGTGGAGAGGGATTGTGATTGAGTACAGGGGGGCTTTCTGGTAGTCTGGCGACCCATCTTGAGATGAACAATCTCCCTCCTTCACCGAACCAGATAATCACGGAATCTGCATGACGCGTTATATTTTCGTCACCGGCGGTGTCGTGTCCTCATTAGGCAAAGGTATTGCGTCTGCCTCACTGGCAGCCATCCTCGAGGCACGCGGCCTGAAGGTCACTATTCTCAAGCTGGACCCGTACATCAACGTGGACCCCGGCACCATGAGCCCGTTCCAGCACGGTGAGGTTTTTGTCACCGAAGACGGCGCGGAAACCGACCTCGACCTGGGCCACTACGAGCGCTTTATTCGTACCCCCATGAGCAAGCGCAATAACTTCACCACCGGCCGGGTGTACGAAGAAGTTATCCGTAAAGAGCGTCGCGGTGATTATCTTGGCGGTACCGTGCAGGTGATCCCGCACATTACCGACGAAATCAAACGCCGTGTGGTGGAAGGCGCAGCCGGCTCCGATGTGGCCCTGATTGAAGTGGGCGGCACGGTCGGGGATATCGAATCCCTGCCGTTCCTGGAGGCCTGTCGTCAGCTGAAGGTGGAAGTAGGTTCGCAGCGCGCGCTGTTCATGCACCTCACTTTGGTACCTTACATCGCGACCGCCGGCGAGATCAAAACCAAGCCGACCCAGCATTCCGTAAAAGAAATGCGCTCCATCGGCCTGCAGCCGGATATCCTGCTGTGCCGCTCCGAGCACGAAGTGGACGCCAGCTCCCGTCGCAAGATTGCCTTGTTCACCAACGTGGAAGAGCGGGCGGTTATCCCGATGCAGGACGCCAAGTCCATCTATGCCATTCCGCGCATGCTGCACGAATACGGCCTGGACCAGCTGGTCATCGACCGCTTCGGCCTGGATGCCCGTGAAGCAGATCTGGGCGAGTGGGATGCCGTTGTGGAATCGTTGATGAATCCGCAGCAGGAAGTCACCATTGCCATGGTCGGCAAGTACATGGAGCTGCTGGATGCGTACAAGTCGCTGATTGAATCCCTGCTGCACGCCGGCATCAAGACCCGCACCAAGGTCAATATCAACTACATTGACTCCGAAGACATCGAGCGTGATGGCACCCGTGTGCTGGAATCCGCCGATGCCATCCTGGTGCCGGGCGGTTTTGGCGAACGGGGCGTGGAAGGCAAGATCCGCACCGTTCAGTACGCCCGTGAAAACAAGGTTCCGTATCTGGGCATCTGCCTGGGTATGCAAGTGGCGGTTATCGAATACGCCCGCAACGTGGCCGGCCTGAAAGACGCCCACAGTACCGAATTCCGCGAGCACACCCCGGAGCCGGTGGTTGGGCTGATCACCGAATGGCTGGATGCCAGTGGTGCTACCGAAGCGCGTACCGAAGCCTCTGACCTTGGTGGTACCATGCGCCTGGGCGCCCAGGACTGCATTCTGACAGACGGCTCCACGATCGCTGCCTGCTATGGCAAGAAAACCATCCGCGAGCGCCATCGCCACCGCTATGAAGTCAACAACCACTTCCTGCCCAGCCTTGAGGAAGCCGGCCTGAAAATCTCTGGTCGTTCCGCAGATGGCAAACTGGTTGAAGTCGTTGAGGCGCCGGAACATCCGTGGTTCGTGGCATGCCAGTTCCACCCGGAATTCACCTCAACACCGCGCGACGGCCACCCGCTGTTCAAGGGCTTTGTTGAGGCGGCACTGGCCAACCGGAAAGGATCCTGAGCATGGCGCAGAGAAAGGTAAACGTCTCGGGCATTGAGGTTGCCAACGACAACCCGTTCGTATTGTTCGGTGGTATGAACGTACTTGAGTCCCGGGAACTTGCCTTTGAGGTTGCTGAAAAGTACGTGGATGTTTGCGGTCGCCTCGGCATCCCGTACGTTTTCAAAGCTTCCTTCGACAAGGCCAACCGCTCGTCCATCAACTCCTTCCGGGGCCCCGGCCTTGAGAAGGGGTTGCAGATCCTGGCGGACATCAAAAGCAAGTTCGGCGTGCCGATCATCTCTGATGTGCACGAGCCGGAGCAGGCTGCGCCTGCAGCTGAAGTCTGCGACATCATCCAGTTACCGGCATTCCTGAGCCGCCAGACCGATCTGGTCGTGGCCATGGCGAAGACCGGCGCGGTCATCAACATCAAGAAAGCCCAGTTCCTGGCGCCCCAGGAAATGAAGCACATCATCACCAAGTGTGAAGAAGCGGGTAACGACAAGGTTATCCTGTGCGAGCGTGGCAGTAGCTTCGGCTACAATAACCTGGTGGTGGACATGCTGGGCTTTGGCATCATGAAATCGATGAATGTGCCGGTGATGTTCGATGTGACCCACTCGCTGCAGATGCCTGGCGGACGTGCTGATTCTGCGGGCGGTCGCAGGGCCCAGGTAACTGACCTGGCACTGGCGGGGATGTCCCAGGGGCTGGCCGGCCTGTTCCTGGAAGCGCACCCAGACCCGGATCACGCCAAATGCGACGGTCCTTGTGCATTGCGCCTGAGCCAGCTGGAGCCGTTCCTGCAGCGGGTGAAAGCTGTAGATGACCTGGTAAAAAGTTTTACACCTATCGACACCGCCTGATTGGCGGTGTTCGTTTTTGTCCTGTTCGGGAGTACGAGCAGGTGGGGGATGGCTTTCCGAAACACGCTCCTTCGGCACATCCATGTGACGCTTGGGCTCCGCCATCCATGGCTCCGCACAGTTTCGGAAAGCCATCCCCCACCTGCTCTAGGCTGAACTTACAACTTGAACCGTTTAGATACAGAAAATCTGGAGAAATTTTCGCATGACCAAGATTGCCAACATCAAAGCTCGTGAAGTTTTGGACTCGCGCGGTAACCCGACAGTAGAGGCGGATGTGATTCTTGAGGACGGCACACTGGGTCGTGCCTGTGCGCCCTCCGGTGCTTCTACCGGTTCGCGCGAAGCGCTGGAACTGCGTGACGGGGACAAGTCCCGTTACCTGGGTAAAGGTGTTCGCAAAGCGGTTGAGGCCATCAACGGCCAGATTCGTGAAGCTCTGGTTGGCAAGGACTCTGCCGACCAGCGCAGCCTGGACCAGATTATGATTGACCTGGACGGCACCGAGAACAAGGCAAACCTGGGCGCCAACGCCATCCTGGCGGTTTCCCTGGCTGCCGCGAAGGCCGCTGCGACTTCTCTGGGCAAGCCTTTGTATGAGCACATTGCCGACGTCAACGGCACCTCCGGCGAATTCTCCATGCCGGTACCGATGATGAACATTCTGAACGGTGGTGAGCACGCGGATAACAACGTGGACATCCAGGAGTTCATGGTGCAGCCGGTTGCGGTGAAGAGCTTTGCTGAGGCTCTGCGTGTTGGCGCCGAGATCTTCCACAGCTTGAAGAAAGTTTTGAAATCACAGGGCCTGAACACCGCCGTAGGTGATGAAGGTGGTTTTGCGCCGAACCTGCCGTCCAACGAAGCGGCCCTGGCTGCGATCAAGCAAGCCGTGGAAGACGCTGGCTATGAGCTGGGCAAAGACGTAACCCTGGCGCTGGATTGTGCCTCTTCCGAATTCTATAAAGACGGTCAGTATCAGCTGTCTGGTGAAGGCAAGAGCTTTGATTCCGAAGGCTTCGCTGATTACCTGGCTGGCCTGTGTGAGCGTTATCCGATTGTGTCCATCGAGGACGGCATGGACGAAAGCGATTGGGATGGCTGGAAGATCCTGACTGACAAATTGGGTAGCAAGGTGCAGTTGGTGGGTGATGATCTGTTTGTCACCAACACCAAGATCCTGAAGCAGGGTATCGAGAAGGGTGTGGGCAATTCCATTCTGATCAAGTTCAACCAGATCGGTAGCCTGTCCGAGACGCTGGATGCCATCAAGATGGCTCAGGACGCCGGCTATACGGCGGTGATTTCTCACCGTTCCGGTGAAACTGAAGACACCACCATTGCAGACCTGGCGGTTGCTACCTGTGCCGGCCAGATCAAGACGGGTTCTCTGTGTCGCTCAGACCGGGTTGCCAAGTACAACCAGCTGCTGCGTATTGAAGAGGCGCTGGAAGGTAAGGCACCGTATCGCGGCCTGAGCGAGATCAAGGGTCAGGGTTAAGACCTGCGACATTTTTGAACCTGCCAGCGCTCGCTGGTAAGTAACAAAATGTTAAGGCCATCGCGTTCCGGATGAAAATTCGGACACGATGGCCTTTTTGTACAGTGACTTACAAGAATTTGTTGCTAATCTACTATAAGGTCTATACTTGACCTTCGACTCTTTCGATAAATCTGGTTATTTTCTGAGCTGATTTGGCATGAAAACGCTTTGGGCCATTCTGGTAGTGCTGATTCTCCTGCTGCAGGTTCGCCTGTGGGTCGGGGAGGGTAGCTTTGCGCAGGTTTGGTCGTTGGAGAAGGCGATTGCTGAGCAGCGGGCGGAGAATGCCGGGTTGGCGGGGCGTAATGACCGGCTTTATGCGGAGGTGCGGAATCTTCGTAACGAGCAGGGGGCGGTGGAAGAGCGTGCCCGCATGAATCTCGGGCTAATTCGCGAAGACGAGACATTCTTTCTGGTCGTCGAGAATTAGTTCTGGAGTTAGAAGCGCCGGGGGTGTCCTTTCCGGGAAACGCTACGAGCACCCGCAAGCGGGTCCGGCCAGCAATCGCAGATTGCTGTCGTTCGGCTGCGCATGAAGCTATGCTTCATTAACGCTTGCCTCACCCATGTGCGCTTCTCTCAGGCCATCCATGGCCTTCGAAATTCCCGGAGAGACACTCCCCGGCGCTCTCCTGACACAGTGCGGGCCTTCCGATTATGAAACCTCAACTTTGGCTTGTTGTTCCTGCCGCCGGCATCGGCCAGCGCATGAAAGCTGAATGTCCCAAGCAGTACCTCAAGATCAATAACCGTTTTATCCTCGATATCACGCTCTCCCGTTTACTGGATAACGCGCCGTTCAAGGGCTGTATGGTGCCGTTGAGTCCGGCGGATCACTGGTGGCCGGATAGTGAATCCTCCAGAGACGATCGTATCCAGACCTGTACTGGTGGCAAGGAGCGGACGGATTCGGTGCTTTCGGCGTTGCATGCGCTGGCGGAGCAGGCGGGTGATTCCGATTGGGTGCTGGTGCATGATGCGGCTCGGCCGTGTTTGCATGCCGATGATCTTTCCAACCTGATCGATACGCTGTCTGGCCACCCTGTTGGCGGGCTTTTGGCGGCGCCGGTGGCGGATACTTTGAAGCTGGCGGATGACGGCGTTCCGCCAGAGGTGGCGCAGACGGTGGATCGGAGTCGGTTGTGGCGGGCGTTGACGCCGCAGATGTTTCGGTTTGGTGCGCTCAGGGCCGCTCTTGAATCCTGTCTGGAAAGTGGTCACGGGGTTACCGATGAGTCCTCTGCGATGGAGTTTTCCGGTAAGATGCCTGTTCTGGTGGAAGGGCGGCCGGATAATCTGAAGGTTACGGTGCCGTCGGACCTTGCGCTGGCCGAGTTTATTCTGGGTCGGCTGTAGGGTTTTCCCGCCTCTTGTTTATTTCTGTTTTTCTCGGAGACGATGATGCGCATTGGTCAGGGCTTTGATGTCCATGCCTTTGGTGAGGGCAGTTCTGTCATTCTGGGTGGTGTTGAGATTCCCCATAGTCATGGCTTGAAAGCCCATTCGGATGGCGATGTGCTGTTGCATGCACTGGCGGATGCCCTGCTCGGTGCGGTGGCGCTGGGTGACATCGGGCATTTTTTTCCGGACACCAGCGACGAGTGGGCGGGGGCCGATAGCCGGGATCTGTTGCGTCGGGTGATGCAGCGGGTATTGGAGGAAGGCTTTGCTGTGGTGAATGTGGATACCACGATTATTGCCCAGGCGCCGAAGATGGCACCTCATGTGGAGGCGATGCGTCTCAATATTGCTGAGGATCTGGGGGTGCCGGTGAATCGGGTGAGTGTGAAAGCCACCACCACGGAGAAGCTTGGCTTTACCGGGCGCGGTGAGGGCATTGCCTGCCAGGCAGTGTGTTTGCTCGAACCGGTGGCCATGTGAGTCAGGATAACGGTGGGCCCCGCTGGCGGCTTGAGTGGCCCACGTCTTCGGGCAAGCGCCCGGGCAAGGCGCAATTAAAGTCGGTTCCTGAGGATTTCCGGGTTACGGAGAGACTCTGGCCAGATTCTGAATTGCCAGGTTCCGTGCATGGAGGGGCCGGTGAGCACTTGTGCGTGCGTCTTGAGAAGTCTGGCGACAATACCGAGTATGTTGCCCGGGAGTTGGCGGCCTTGGCGGGTTGCAAGGCGTTTGAGGTGGGCTTTTGTGGTTTGAAGGATCGCCATGCGGTTACCAAGCAATGGTTCAGTCTCTACTGCCCGGGCCGGGAATCCGAGGATGCTGCGCTGCTGCAAGCCATTGGTGCCCGGTGGCCAGTGTTGGCGAGTGGCCGCCATGCACGCAAGCTTCGCCGGGGCGAGCATCTGGGCAATGAATTTGATCTGGTGTTAAGGCAAGTCAGTGGCAATAGAGTGGACATTGAGCAGGCGCTGACGTTGCTTGGCGAGCGGGGAGCCCCAAATTATTTCGGGCCGCAGCGGTTTGGCATTGGCGGCGGCAATCTGGAACGGGCAGTGAATCTTGACCCTTCCCGATTGAACCGGAAGAAAGGCGGCCGTCGCGGCGGTGGCGGAAGCGGTTCGAAAAACGTATTGTACTTTTCGGCGGCACGTTCCTGGTTGTTTAACGAAGTCCTGGCTGCTCGGGTTGAAGCGGGCAACTGGTTCAACGGTGTGCCCGGAGAGCCCTCTGAAGACGGCCAGCCTACCGGGCCACTGTGGGGCGATGGTGGCACTCTGGCAACTGGAGAATTGGCGGAGCTTGAGCGGGCAGTGGTGTCAGAGCACCCGGAGTTTGAGCGGCTGTTTCTCAGCACCCGCATGAAACCGGAGCGTCGGGCCCTGGTAACCCGGCCTGAGCAAATGAACTGGCAGTGGCAGGATGACAATGCCCTGCGGATACAGTTTTTCCTGCCACCGGGGCAGTATGCCACCACGGTGCTGGGAGATATTTTTGAGCTGCAGGACATGAGCCTCAGCCGTGATAATAAGCAAGAAAGCTAGCGGAGAACACTGTGCGTATTTTGTTGTCCAATGATGATGGCGTGCATTCGCCGGGTCTTGTGGCCCTGTTTGAAGGCCTTGGGGGCCTTGGTGTGTTGGAGGTGGTTGCGCCGGACCGTGACCACAGCGGAGCCAGTAATGCCTTGACGTTAAGCCGCCCGCTGACGGTGGAAGAGCACCCCAACGGGTTTCACTCGGTTGATGGTACGCCCACCGATTGCGTGCATCTGGCGGTGAACGGCCTGTTCGATCAGCCTTTTGATCGAGTCGTGTCCGGTATCAACACCCACGCCAACCTGGGCGACGACATTATCTATTCCGGAACGGTAGCTGCGGCCACTGAAGGTCGTCACCTTGGGCTACCGGCTATTGCCGTATCACTGGTTAACGATGGCCATTTCCATTATGACACCGCCGCACGGGTGGTTCGTTTGCTGCTGGAGGACAAGCGGGCCCTGGCGTTGGGGCCTCGTTCAATCCTCAATGTGAACGTTCCTGATCTGCCTTGGCACGAACTCTCCGGTATCCAGGTCACTCGCCTGGGCCATCGGGAGAGGGCAGAAGGGGCGGTTCCGATGACTTGTCCCCGAGGCAAGCAGCGCTACTGGATCGGTGCCGCAGGCCGCGGCGGCGATGCCGGGCCTGGCACGGATTTTCATGCGGTACGTGAGGGTTATGTTTCCATTACCCCTGTCCACGTTGATATGACCCGTTACGAAGCACTGCCGGGGCTGCGGGACTGGGTAGATGGTTTGGAAGGTGCCAGGGGGGCGACATCGTGATCGCTCAACTTGAAGGGATCGGTATGACGTCCAGGCGCACCCGCCTGCGACTGGTGCAGCGGTTACGGGAAGCTGGCATTGAATCAGACCGGGTACTGGAGGTGATTGGTCAGGTACCCCGGCACATCTTCCTGGACGAAGCCCTTGCCCACCGCGCCTACGAGGATACCTCACTACCCATCGGCTATGGCCAGACCCTCTCCCAGCCCTACATTGTTGCCCGCATGACGGAGCTGCTGCTGGCGCATCAGCCGGCCCGGGTGCTGGAGCTGGGCACCGGTTCCGGGTATCAGACCACGGTGTTATCGCAGTTGTTCGATGACATCTACAGCGTTGAACGCATACGCCCGTTGCAGGAGCGAGCCCGGGACCGTCTGCGGCAGCTCAATATTCGCAATGTCATGCTCAAGCATGCGGATGGTGGTATGGGCTGGCCCGAGCGGGGGCCTTTTGATGGCATTATCGTGACCGCTGCGCCGGTAGACGTGCCACAGGAATTGCTCGATCAGCTAGCCGACGGTGGTGTACTGATCGCCCCGGTTGGCGAGCACCAGCAGGTTCTGGTGGAGATCATTCGTCGTGGGGAACGTTTTGAGCGGCGCGAACTGGAGCCTGTTCATTTTGTACCCTTGCTGGGTGGGGTTGTTCGCTGATGCAGCCTAAGCCCGATAGCGAAACAAACCGCGCACATCACCCGGCCGCGGTATTCCTGCGGGGTATGGCCATGGGCGCTGCGGATATCGTGCCGGGGGTGTCTGGCGGCACCATTGCGTTCATAACGGGCATCTATTTCCGCCTGCTGGAAGCCATCAGCGCCACACCGGTGGCCTTTGTCCGGAAACTGCTCAAAGGGGATGTGGCCGGCTTCTGGCGCTCGGTGGATGGTACCTTCCTGGTGTGCCTTCTGGCCGGTGTGTTAACCAGTATTGTCAGCCTGGCCTCGCTGATTACCTGGCTCCTGGAGAGCCATCCGGTGTTGATCTGGAGCTTCTTTTTCGGCTTGATTGTTGCGTCTGTCTGGCATGTGGGGCAACAGATTCGACGGGCAACGCCGGCAATGTTGGTTCCTTTGGCCTGCGGTATTGTGTTTGCCTGGTGGGTAACCACGTTGCCAGCCAGTGAGCTGGCACCAACGGGCATTGCCTTCCTGGGTGCGGGGGCACTGGCTATCTGTGCGATGATCCTGCCGGGTATCTCCGGCAGCTTTCTGTTGTTGATCATCGGTATGTATGCACCGGTCCTGGCGGCAATAAAATCCGTGGAACTGATCCATCTGGGGTTGTTTGCCACGGGCTGCCTGATCGGCCTGCTGTCGGTGGCCAGGGTAATCACCCTGGCGTTCCGGCATTTTCACGACACCGTATTAGCGCTATTGACGGGCTTTATGGTGGGGGCGCTGAGCAAGGTGTGGCCGTGGCAGAAAACCCTGAGTTGGCGTACCAATAGCGCTGGTGAGCAGGTGGCCGTGAGCCAGGCTCCGGTAGGCCCGGAAACCTGGGCCAGCCTGTATGGCCAGGACCCGCAGATAATGCTGGCCATCGCCATGGCCATTGCGGGTTTAGTCGTTGTGCTTGCGTTGGAATGGTTTGGGCGGATATCGGCCCGACGGCACCAGAATGTCGGGCCTTGACCGATAAAAGTGTTACCTGACGCACAAAATGTCGTTCCGGACGGTAACAAACCTGTGCGCAGAGTAACTTGGAATTGATTACAAAATGTGCAATATATTAGTAGGTTAGTCCTGAAACATGAGAAATTGCATCGAAAGTGATCAGTTTCTTAGATAGATTTATCATAATCAGGCGTTTGTTATTACGTGATTCTCTTTAGCCGGCACATTCAAGCTGTTCTTCCTATCAGGCTGCCGCCTGCTACGGAAGCGTTCTGCCGGCGGCGCACCGGCCTGCCCGTTGTGGTATCTGCTGTCCTGTTGCTGTTGGCAATGCTTGGCTTATCCGGCTGCAACACCAACGCGATCTATGGCGACGACCTTTACAACCCCCCTGTGTATTGGGGTAGTCATGTTGTGAAACCCGGGGAAACCCTGTACGGCATTGCCTGGCGTTATGGTCGCGACTATCGGGAGCTGGGTGATGCCAATGGCCTGGCGCCACCCTGGAACATCAAAGCCGGGCAGGTGCTCCGGCTCGACAGGAAGGGCACCATTCGCCAGACCGCGCAGGCATCTCCTCCGCCCAGACAATCCGCGCCTGCTCCCAGGCCCAGCACCAGCACGAGGGCACCAGCGCCCACAGCCTCCAAACCGGCTGCCAGAGCACCGGCCCCGGCGCCTCAGACGCGCACGGGTGGCCAGGTGGCTTCTGACATCCGCTGGAACTGGCCGCACTCTGGCACCGTTATTGCAAACTTTTCAGAGTCAGGAAAAGTCAATAAAGGTATTGATATTGCCGGGAATCCCGGTGATGCTGTGAAGGCGGCGGCGAATGGAAGTGTGGTGTATGCCGGTAACGGGTTGCTGGGTTACGGGAACCTGATTATCGTTAATCATAACGAGCACTACCTGAGCGCATACGCACACAACCGCAAGATTTTGGTGCAAGAAGGGGAGGATGTAAAAGCCGGACAGGTAATCGCGGAACTGGGAAGTTCTGGCACCGACAAACCGATGTTGCATTTCGAGATTCGCAAGAACGGCAACCCGGTTGACCCTGCCAGATACCTGCCACGACGTTGATTGATCAGAAAACTGGATATTTCTGAACAGATTACCGGTAAGGCCTGACTGAAAACCGCAAAGTAAAAAAAACAAGAACGGCAACTGTGATTGCCAGCCAACAAGCTAATGTCCTGAAGAAAACCAAACCGGAATAGGCCCGCAATAACAAGAAGTATCGGGCGTAACAGGATTATTGAGAGGCGGGGTAAACCATGTCAGCAGAGCAAGAAGACATCATTATTGATCGTGTTGCAGATCTGGATGAAGCAGACGATCATCTGTTAGCGGAAGATAAGCCTGAAAAACCATCGGCAGACGACTCGGTGGCAGAAGCGGAAGACGATTTTCCCACCCAGGGAAAGTATTTCACCAGTCAGAAACAGCTCGATGCTACGCAGCTGTACCTCAATGAAATCGGTTTCTCACCACTACTCACGCCTGAGGAAGAAGTCTACTTCGCGCGGCTCGCCCGTAAAGGCGAAGAGTCCGGTCGCAAGCGCATGATCGAAAGCAACCTGAGACTGGTTGTGAAAATCGCCCGGCGCTATGTGAATCGTGGGCTGACCCTGCTCGACCTGATTGAAGAGGGTAACCTGGGCCTGATCCGTGCCGTTGAGAAATTTGACCCGGAGCGGGGCTTCCGGTTTTCAACCTACGCCACTTGGTGGATTCGCCAGACCATCGAGCGGGCGATCATGAACCAGACCCGCACCATCCGCCTGCCCATCCACGTGGTCAAGGAGCTGAACCTTTATCTTCGGGCAGCCCGGGAGTTGACCCAGAAGCTGGACCACGAGCCCACCGCCGAGGAAATCGCACGCATGGTGGACAAGCCGGTGGCGGATGTGAAGCGCATGCTCGGCCTGAATGAGCGCGTGGCGTCCATGGACACGCCGATTGGTGCCGGCAGCGACAAATCGCTGTTGGACACCGTCGCCGATGAGGGCGCTCTGGACCCGGCGGATCTGCTTCAGGACAACAACATGTGTTCCTGCCTGGAAAAGTGGATTGACCAGCTGAGCGACAAACAGCAGGAAGTGCTTTCCCGCCGTTTTGGGTTGCGCGGTTACCCCATCAGTACCCTGGAAGAGGTGGGCCAGGAAATCGGGTTGACCCGTGAACGAGTGCGCCAGATCCAGGTTGAGGCGTTACGGCGTCTCAGGGAAATTCTGGAAAAAGAAGGTTTGTCTGGTAGCTTGCTGTTTAAATAGCCCCGGAGCCAGGGATAAGGAAAAGCCAGCCATGGCAACATGGCTGGCTTTTTTGTTAAATGTGGCAGCAATTGAGAACCAGGTGGCGATAGGCCTCTAATTTTCATTGTTAGAATGTCGTCTCCCGGCGGGAATAGGGTGTCGAATCCGGGGACGAATGAAACATTCAATAATAATGATCGAAAGGAAAGGACTATGAAGAAGACGCTTATCACAGGTTTCGCATCTCTGCTGCTGACAGGCGCTTTGGCTGCACCGGCTTATGCCCTGAATGTTGGCGGTGTCGATGTGCCGGACACCTATTCTGCCATGGGGCAGGAGTTGCAGCTTAATGGCGCAGGAACTCGCTCCAAGTGGTTTATGAATCTGTACGTTGGTGGCCTTTATGTACCGGAGAAAGTGGCCGATGCTGAAGCGGTTATTGATGCCGATGAGCCCCAGGCCATTACCCTGCATATCACCTCTGGCATGATCACCAGCGAGCGCATGACGGAAGCCACTATGGAGGGATTCCAGGCGTCCACCGGTGGTGACCTGTCTGGTATTCAGGCTGAGGTAGACCAGTTCATGGCGGTATTCCAGGAAGAGATCAAAGAAGGCGATGTCTTCGATCTGGTCTATGTGCCGGAGCAGGGCGTTCAGGTGCTTAAAAACGGTGAACAGCGCGACACCGTGGGCGACCTGGAGTTCAAGAAAGCCTTGTTTGGTATCTGGCTGTCTGACAAGCCGGCTCAGAAAGACCTGAAAGAGAAGATGCTGGGCAAACGCTGAAGCAATCTGTTTGCCTGCAAAAAAGCCGGCATTTGCCGGCTTTTTTAATGTTGGATTACTGGTAGTCCCGTTTCTGCTTGAATTCGCAAAGATCTTCAATCAGACAGGCCCCACACTTGGGCTTGCGGGCGGTACAGGTGTATCGGCCATGCAGAATCAGCCAATGGTGGGCATCCATCAGAAACTCTCTAGGCACCAGCCTCATCAGTCGTTTCTCAACTTCGACCACATTTTTGCCCGGCGCAATACCGGTGCGGTTTGAAACCCGGAAAATATGGGTATCAACCGCCATTGCAGGCTGTCGGAATGCTGTATTCAAAACCACGTTGGCGGTTTTACGACCAACGCCGGGCAGGGCTTCCAGGGCCTCACGATTGTCCGGTACCTGACTGTTGTGCTGCTCCATCAGAATCTTGCAGGTTTTGATGACATTCTCGGCTTTACTGTTAAACAGACCGATGGTTTTGATGTATTCCTTCAGGCCGTCCACGCCCAGTGCGTAGATGGTCTCGGGTGTGTTGGCGACGGGATACAGTTTATCGGTGGCCTTGTTCACCCCTACGTCCGTTGCCTGAGCAGACAGAATCACGGCAATCAGCAGCTCAAACGGCGTACTGTAGTTCAGCTCTGTCGTGGGATTGGGGTTTTCGTCCCGTAGCCGGGTGAAAATCTCAATTCGCTTCTGTTTGTTCATCGTGGCTCAAAATTCATTGTTCAGGAAATGGTGCCGGTTACCCGTACCCGTTTACTGCCTGCGCTGGTGCTCGCGGGCTCTGCCGCCTTCCGGCGCTCTTTGATCTGGTGATCAATGCCGTTCTTGAGTGCAATCAGCAAGCCGAGACCAACGAAAGCCCCCGGCGGCAGTACCATAAACAGCATATCCGGATAGTGTTCAAAGGGCCGGATCACCCAATCACTCGCCATGGGGCCCAGCAAAAGATGCATGTCGGCGAACAGGGTGCCCTGGCCAACGAGTTCCCGCATTCCACCCAGTACCACCAGCACCGCCAGAAAGCCGAGGCCCATCATCGCGCCGTCCAGCAGGGCCGGTAGTGGCGGGTTCTTGGATGCAAAGGCATCGGCACGGCCGAGAATGGCGCAGTTGGTCACGATCAGCGGAATGAAAATGCCAAGAATCTGGTAAAGCTCGTAGGTGAAGGCCTGCATCAGCAATTCGGCACAGGTTACAAACGATGCAATGATCATCACAAACGCCGGAAGGCGGACGGATTCGTTGACGAAGTTACGGATGATGGAGACCGACAGGTTGGAGCCAATCAGAACCATCAGCGTGGCGATACCGAGGCCAATGGCATTCACCACGGTGCTGGTTACGGCCAGCAGCGGGCATAAGCCGAGCACCTGAACCAGGGCCGGGTTATTGGTCCACAGGCCGTCTCTGATGATTTCAGCGGATGATTTAGTGGCCATGATCAGGAATGCTCCGCAGGAGTGGATTCACCGGCAATGGCTTCCGGAGTCAGGGTTCGGTTTCTGGGCGCGGGTGGTTCGTTCAGCCGCTCCCGGATAATATCCCGGTTCTGGTGGAAGTAGACCAGCGAATGCTGTACGGCTTTGACCACCGCCCGGGGCGTGATGGTGGCACCGGTAAACTGGTCAAACACACCACCGTTCTTTTTTACGTTCCACTGCTCGGCGGGCGGACTGCCCAGCGAGCGACCATCAAAACTGTACACCCAGTCGGATTTCCGGGTTTCAATACGGTCTCCGAGCCCCGGGGTTTCCCGGTGGTTAGTGACCCGCACACCCAGTATGCGGCCGTCCAGATCAATGCCTACCAGCAATCGGATTTCGCCGGAATAACCATCCGGAGCAACGGCTGGCAGGATCATGCCAATTGGCTGGCCATTGCGCCGGGCCACCCAGGCTTTGACCGGTTCACTGCCCGGTTGGCGAGCATTGGCGGGCAGAGTGATGACATCGCGCAGCATATCGTTGTCGTGCTGGTGTTCGGGGATAATCTCAAACAGGGCGCGCGCTTCGGCCCGCTCGGCCTGTTCCTGAATGCGGTCTTTGGTGATGCCCTGGGTCAGGGCAATGGTGCCACCCGTGATGACGGCAAACAGCCCAAGGCCGATGGCACTGCGACGGATAGAGGTCGTAATGGCATTCATCGCTTAACCTCCACTTTTGCTGGGCACGCCACGCTTGGCCTTGTGATGACCATAGGTTCTGGGCGGGGTGTAGTGGTCGATAAACGGCACCGCGAAATTCATCAGCAGCACACTGAAGGCTATTGCATCGGGGTAATTGCCCCAGGTTCGAATCAGATAAACCAGCACGCCAATGCCGGCGCCATAGATCAGCTTGCCCTGGTGACTGGTGGCGGCGGAGACCGGGTCGGTGGCGATAAAGAAAGCACCCAGCATGGTGCCGCCGGCCAGTAAGTGAAGCTGCAATGGTGCGTACAGGTCGGCATTGCTACCGAATGCCAGACTCATCACAACGATGGCGGCCAGGAAAGCGACGGGTATATGCCAGGTGATGATTCGGAGCCAGATCAGTAACAAGCCGCCAGCCAGAAAGGCCAGGTTGACCCATTCCCAGCCACGGGCAACCAGGTCGCCAAAGGTTGGGTGCTGCAGCACTTCGGCGGCGGTGTGGGTGGCGATCTTGTGTTTGTATTCGTCCAGTGGCGTCGCCATGGTCCAGGCATCGATGGTGGTCTGGCTGGCGGAGAAGATAGTGGCCAGGGTTTCACCAAAAACCGGTGCGCCACCCCACAGGGTTGCCGCCTGGGCCCAGTTGGTGGTCATTGCCACCGGGAAGGAAATGAGTGCCAGGGCATAACCCACCATGGCCGGATTGAATGGGTTCGACCCAAGCCCGCCGTATAGCTGTTTAGCCACGACAATGGCGGAAATCACCGCGATGGCGGAAACCCACCAGGGCGCGAACTGTGGCAGCGACAAGCCGAGCAGCAGACCGGTTACCGCGGCGGTATTGTCTTTGAGGAAGAATGAAATGGGTTTGCCACGCAGTTTCAGGATCGCCGCTTCTGACGCCAGGGCCAGGGCGATACACCAGACCACATTGATCAGGTTGCCCCAACCGAAAAACAGGGTCTGGGCGATCAGGCCAGGTATGGCCGCCAGAATAACCCAGAGCATAACCCGGGATGTCGGCCGGGCATTTCGGGCATGGGGTGATGACTGTTGAACTAATGCCATAAACGATAAGCCTGCAGTGGGTTACTCGGAGGACGCATCCGAGGTGTTGGTGGCCATCTGGCCCCGGGCTTCGGCCAGGGCCTCGCGGGCCCGTTCCACCCGGTCGTGATTCTTGGCCACAGCTCGTTCCAGCTTCTCCACGTTGTCGGCCTGCTGGGCCCTGGCTTCCTCCAGCATGCCCTGCATGGTGCTGAGTTTGGTTTCGGCCTGCATCAGCTGCTTTTCCAGCGTTTCAATATCGGGCTGTTCAACGGCGGGCGCAGCTGCCGGCGCCGGTTCCGCTGTCTGGGCAGCCTTGGCTTTCTTGCGCTCAAGGGCCTGTTGCACCAGCGCCACCTTTGCCGCCCGCTCATCGGTGGCTTCACCCTCGGCAACCGTTTGTTCCGCTTCGGCCTGTTTCTGGGCCTGGGCTTCCGCGGCCGCCTTTGCCCGTTCTTTGCGCCGCAGCTCTTTCTCCTGCTGTTCCCGCTCTAACCGGGCCTGGCGGGCTTCAAAGCGCTCGCGGGCGTGATCGGATTTCAGCTGCTCCGCACGCTGCTTACGGATCTCATCCTTGGCGTAGCGGTAGTATTGAACCAGGGGAATGGAGCTTGGGCAGACGTAGGAGCAGGCGCCACACTCGATGCAATCAAACAGGTTCAGGTGTTCCGCTTTCTCGAATTCCGAGGCCTTCGAGTACCAGAAAAGCTGCTGGGGTAGCAGTTCCATCGGGCAGGCCTCGGCACACTGGCTGCAGCGGATACAGGGCTGTTCCGGTGGTGGTGCGGGCAACTCGTCAACAGTGGCGGCAATGATGCAGTTGGATGTTTTAACCAGCGGTATGGTGTCTGTGGTGAGGGTGTACCCCATCATCGGCCCGCCAAGCACCAGCCGGTTCAGCTGGCTCTTTTGCAGCCCGGCACTCTCAAGCAGGTAACTGACCGGTGTCCCTACCAGTATTTCGAAGTTGCCCGGCTCACCAACGGCCTTGCCAGTAACTGTGACAATGCGGGAGATCAAGGGCTTGCCTTCGAAAACAGCCCGGGACACCGCCATTGCGGTGCCGACGTTCTGGCACATCACGCCGATATCGGCGGGAATGCCTCCACTGGGCACTTCCAGGCCAGTCAGAATCTGGACCAGCTGTTTTTCCCCGCCGGATGGATACTTGGTGGGAATCACCGCAATCTCAATCTGGGTGCCCTGAACCGCTTCCCGCATGGCGGCAATGGCTTCGGGTTTGTTGTCTTCGATACCGACCACACAGCGGGACGGCCGAAGAATCCAGGCCATCACTTTCAAGCCATTGACGACCTCTGTGGCGTGTTCGCGCATGGTCATGTCGTCGGCGGTGATGTACGGCTCGCACTCTGCACCATTGAGAATCAGGGTTTCGACTTTGCGATCCCGGGGCGGGCGCAATTTGATGTCGGTAGGGAAGCCGGCGCCGCCCATACCGGCAATGCCCGCTTCCCGGATCAAGTGCAGTACCTTCTCCCGGTCCAGTTTGTGATAATCGCCGATGGGCTCAAGTTGGCACCACTGGTCTTCGCCATCGGGTTTCAGCACCACGCACCAGTCAGACATGCCAGAAGGGTGAGGAACCGGTCGCAGTTCAATGGCTTCGATAACGCCAGATGTAGACGCATGCACCGGCACGCCCATGCCAGTAGTGACATCGGCAATCTTCTGACCCTTGAGTACACGCTCGCCAACCTCAACAATGACTTCAGCCGGCTCACCGATGTGCTGTTGTAGCGGCAGTACCAAACGTTCCGGTATGCCGGCCATGCGAATGGGGCGGCTGGTGGACTGGTGTTTGTTTTCAGACGGATGAACACCGCCGGAAAAATCCCATAGTTGCGTCATCAGGCACGGGCTCCCTGGCGATCAGTAGCAATAATGGTTGGTTCCGGGGGAGACCAGGTCCAGCTTCGTATGTCTGGCTCAATGGTGACCATGTCAATACAGTCCACGGGGCAGGGCTCCACACACAGGTCACAGCCTGTGCACTCGCTCTCAATAACGGTGTGCATATGTTTTGCGGAGCCAAGAATGGCATCCACCGGGCAAGCCTGAATGCATTTGGTGCAGCCAATGCATTCGTCTTCTCGAATAACCGCAACCCGCTTGGCCTGAGCCACACCGTGTTCGGCGTCCAGGGGCTGTGGCTCCACATCCAGCAGGTCGGCCAGCGCCTTGATGGTGGTTTCACCGCCTGGCGGGCATTTGTTGATGGCATCACCGTTGGCAATGGCTTCAGCGTAGGGGCGGCAGCCTGGGAAACCGCATTGGCCGCATTGGGTTTGAGGCAGCAGAGCATCTATCTGCTCGACCAGGGGGTTACCTTCAACTTTGAAGCGCTCAGAAGCAAAGCCCAGCAATCCGCCGAACACCAGAGCCAGGGCGAGCAGCACCACAACGGCTATCAGGAAACTTGTCCACATAAATCAACCGCTCCGTCAGACCGCAACCAGGCCAGTGAAACCCAGGAATGCCAGCGCCATCAAGCCTGCGGTGATCAAGCCGATAGACGCCCCTCTGAAGGCCACTGGTACATCAGACACGGCAATCCGCTCCCGCATGGCGGCAAACAGCACCAGCACCAGCGAGAAGCCTGCAGCAGCGCCGAAGCCGTACAAAACCGATTCAACGAAGTTGTTGTTCTTGTTGATGTTCAACAGGGCCACGCCAAGCACCGCACAGTTGGTAGTGATCAGCGGCAGGAAAATGCCCAGTACGCGGTAGAGCAGGGGGCTGGTCTTGCGGACCACCATTTCGGTGAACTGAACCACCACGGCAATCACCAGGATAAACGTGATGGTTCTCAGGAACGCCAGATCAAGGGGCTCCAGCAGATAGGTATACGCCAGGTAACTGCACACCGATGCCAGCGTCAGCACAAACGTGGTGGCCAGGGACATACCCATGGCGGTTTCCAGCTTGCCGGAAACCCCCATGAACGGACACAGCCCCAGGAACTGCACCAGCACGAAGTTGTTCACCAGAATGGTACTGACCAGTATCAGCAAATACTCTGTCATCGGAGTGTCTCTGCCTGTTGCCGCTTACATAACCCGCATGCCGGGCTTGGCACCGGAGTCGGGCGACAGAATGAAAATCTCTTTGCCGCCGGGGCCCGCCGCCAGGACCATGCCTTCGGACATGCCAAACTTCATCTTCCGGGGTTTCAGGTTGGCCACCATCACGGTCATACGGCCTTCCAGGTCTTCCGGTTTGTAAGCAGATTTGATACCAGCAAACACATTGCGCTCGCCATGCCCCACATCAAGAGTCAGGCGAAGAAGCTTGTCTGCGCCTTTAACATGTTCGGCTTTGACAATCTTTGCCACGCGAAGATCCACTTTGGCGAAATCCGGGAACTCAATTTCGTCTGCAACTGGTTCCAGATCCTGCACAGGCTGTTTATTGGTGTCGCCCAGTGCCGCTGGTAGCTCTTCTTTCGAGGCATCCAGCATTTTCTCGATCTGCACCATGTCGACCCGGTTCATCAGGGGCTTGAACTTGTCGATACCATGATCTTCCAGAAGTTCATGGCGGCGATTCCAGTTAAGCCGGTCATTCAGGAACGATTCGGAGGCCTGGGCCATCTTGGGCAGCACCGGTGCCAGATACGTGATCAGCAGGCGGAACATGTTGATGGCGTTGGTACAGATGGCCTGCAGCTTGTCATCCTGGCCTTCCTGCTTGGCGATCACCCATGGCTGCTCGTCGTTCACGTACTGGTTGGCAATGTCGGCCAGCTCCATGATCCGGCGCATGGCGCGGCCGAACTCTCGTGTTTCGTAGAACTCGGCAATCTGCTCACCGGCGTCGATAAACTCTTTCAGCTTGTCCTGTTCGGTGACCTTGCCCAGCTTGCCGTCAAAGCGCTTGGTGATGAACCCGGCGCTGCGGCTGGCGATGTTCACCACCTTGCCCACCAGGTCCGAGTTCACCCGGGCGGCGAAGTCTTCCAGGTTCAGGTCCATGTCATCCACGCCACCGGTCAGCTTGGCGGCGAAGTAGTAGCGCAGGTATTCCGGGTCCAGATGGTCCAGGTAGGTGCGGGCCATGATGAAGGTGCCGCGGGATTTGGACATCTTCTTGCCGTTGACCGTGACAAAACCATGGGCCCAGACCGCCGTTGGCGTGCGGAAGCCGGCATCGTGCAGCATCGACGGCCAGAACAGGGCGTGGAAATTGATGATGTCCTTGCCGATGAAGTGGTACACCTCGGCGGTGGAATCTTTCTTCCAGAAATGCTCGAAATCGATGCCTTCGCGGTTACACAGGTTCTTGAAGCTGGCCAGGTAACCAATGGGGGCGTCCAGCCAGACATAGAAATACTTGCCGGGCGCGTCCGGAATTTCGAACCCGAAATAGGGCGCATCCCGGCTGATATCCCACTCTTGCAGGCCCGCATCCAGCCACTCGGCCAGCTTGTTGGCCACCTGCGGCTGAAGGGCACCACTGCGGGTCCACTTGCTCAGGAAATCGTGGAACTCCGGCAGCTTGAAGAAATAGTGCTCGGACTCCTTCTCAACCGGCGTAGCGCCCGACACCGCAGAGCGGGGATTGATCAACTCGGCCGGGGTGTAGGTGGCGCCACAGGCTTCGCAGTTATCGCCGTACTGATCTTCCGCCTTGCACTTGGGGCAAGTGCCCTTAATGAAACGGTCCGCCAGGAACATCTGCTTTTCAGGATCATAGAACTGGGTGATATTGCGGGTGGCGATATTCCCGTTCTGCTGGATCTGGCGGTAAATGTACTCGGAGAAAAACTGGTTCTCCTCCGAATGGGTGGAATAGTAGTTATTGAAACGGATGTGGAAGCCGGCGAAGTCTTCCTGATGCTCCTGGCGAATCCGGTCAATCAGCTGCTCCGGGGTAATCCCCTCACGCTCGGCCCGCAGCATGATGGCAGTGCCATGGGCATCGTCGGCGCAAACGTAGTAGCAGTTGTGGCCACGCATATTCTGGTAGCGCACCCAGATATCGGTCTGAATGTATTCCAGCAGGTGCCCCAGATGAATGGGCCCGTTGGCGTAGGGCAGGGCGCTGGTAACCAGGATATCGCGCTGTTGCTTGCTCGCTTGCGTCATGGTGATGTCCGAACCTTATGTTGAGTCGGGTTGGAAAGACAAAAACGGGGTTCCGGCGACAATCGCAATTGATTGTTCCAGATAAAGACCCCATATGGTCAGAAACGGGCACAGATGATACCTTCCAAGCCATCATTTTTCACCTGCATTCAAGCTTATCAGCTTATTCCGGAGACCCCGATGACCCAGATTTCCCAACAGGCCCTAGAAACTGCCGTCAAAGAATACCGAGACCCCTATCTCAACAAGGACCTGTACGCACTGGGTGCCGTGAAAAGCCTGACCGCCGACGACAACGGCAAGGTCACCCTCATGGTGGAACTGCCGTACCCCTCCAAGGGCATCGCCGGCGGCCTGAAACAGATCGTCGCCAACGCTCTGGAATTTGTGGATGGCGTGGAAAGCGCTGAAGTTCACGTGGCCCAGAAGATCCACAGCTACAAAACCAACAAAGACCTCCCGGCTGTGCCGGGCGTGAAAAACATCATCGCCGTGGCCTCAGGCAAAGGAGGCGTTGGCAAATCCACCACCGCCGTCAACCTCGCCCTGGCCCTGCAGGCCGAGGGCGCCCGGGTTGGCATCCTCGACGCCGACATCTACGGTCCCAGCATCGGCATGATGCTCGGTGTACCCGAAGGCAAACGCCCGGACGTGCGAGAAAACAAATACTTCGTCCCCATGCAGGCCCACGGCCTGCAAGCCAACTCCATGGCCTTCGTCACCACCGACAAAACCCCGATGGTCTGGCGCGGCCCCATGGTCAGCGGCGCGGTGATGCAGCTGCTCCAGCAAACCCTGTGGGATGAACTCGACTACCTCATCATCGACATGCCCCCCGGCACCGGCGACATCCAGCTCACCCTGGCCCAGAAAGTCCCGGTCACCGGCGCCGTCATCGTCACCACCCCCCAGGACATCGCCCTGCTGGACGGCAAAAAAGGCATCGAAATGTTCCGCAAAGTCGACATCCCGGTACTGGGCGTGGTCGAAAACATGAGCGTGCACATCTGCTCCAACTGCGGCCACGAAGAACCCCTCTTCGGCCACGGCGGCGGCGAACGCATCGCAGAAGAATACGAAACCACCCTCCTGGGCCAGCTCCCCCTGCACATGACCATCCGCGAACAAACCGACAGCGGCGCCCCGACCGTCGCGGCTGAACCGGATTCTGAAGTGGCCCGGCGGTACCTCGATATCGCCAGAAGGGTAGGGGCGGAGCTGTCTACCCGGGAGCGGAACCTTGGTGGGACTATCTCCAGTGTTTCCGTCACCGAGCACTAACGAGTTAAGCCAATAGGTAGTTGTAGTCAGGCGAGTAAGAATATACCTCGTATGTGGTGCAGCTCTGTTGGCGGCGATTCCACCAGAGTTTTGTTGGCAGGGGCAGGGATAGCTTTCCAAAAATCTCGTAGGCCATGGATGGCCGGAGCGAAGCGCACATGGATGTGCTCGTAGCGTTTTTTGGAAAGCTATCCCTGCCGCTGCCCCGCACAAAACCAAGAAGGCTAGGAGAGTCAGGCGCCAGACCTTCGACAGGCACCGAGGGACAAGGTAAACTACGCCCCAATTTTTCCCAGCTGGAAACGAGAATTCACCATGAGCATCAAATCCGACAAGTGGATCCGCCGGATGTCCGAACAACACGGCATGATCGAACCCTTCGAAGCCGGCCAAGTTCGGGAAAGCGAAAAGGGCCGCGTCATCTCCTACGGCACCTCAAGCTACGGCTACGACGTACGCTGCAGCAACGAATTCAAAATCTTCACCAACGTCCACAGCGCCACCGTAGACCCAAAGAACTTCGATGAAAACAGCTTCGTCAACTACACCGGCGACGTCTGCATCATCCCGCCGAACAGCTTCGCCCTGGCGCGCACCGTGGAATACTTCCGCATCCCCAGAAGCGTACTCACCATCTGCCTGGGCAAAAGCACTTACGCCCGCTGCGGCATCATCGTGAACGTTACCCCACTGGAACCAGAGTGGGAAGGCCAGGTAACCCTGGAATTCTCCAACACCACCAACCTGCCAGCGAAAATCTACGCCAACGAAGGCGTCGCCCAGATGCTGTTCTTCGAATCCGACGAAATCTGCGAAACCAGCTACAAAGACCGGGGCGGCAAGTACCTTGGCCAGACCGGCGTGACCCTGCCCAGGACATGAACGCCAACCAGTTTCTTAAAGCCGTCTCACAACTGCAGGGCTGGCGCGAATGCGCCTTCCTGCTGGCCCTGGCCGAACGGGCCTTCCCCAACTACGCCCTGTTCGCTGACGCCGTTGGCATGAAAAGCGGTGGCAAAATGCGCCAGCTGCTTGACCTGGCCTGGGATACACTCCAGCAGGAGGCCACCGAAGCGGCCATCCCCCAGTTGCTCACCAAGCTCGAGAGCCTGAGCCCCAACGTTGACGACTACGACGCCTACGGCGTGTACCCGGCCTTCGACTTTTGCCAGTTGCTGGAACAGGCACTGCTCAACCGCCTGAACCCCAACAAACATCGTGCAACCGACGCATCCCAGCTGGCCACCAGGACCATCATGGACTTCGTTGAAATGTCCGAGGGCGAGGAACTGGATGAAGACCAGCTGGTGCGCCTGTTTGAACAGCATCCGCTGCTCAAGGAAGATAAAATCTTCCAACGCGATACCGTGCTTGCGCTCAAACGTCAGCGAACGCCATTGGAAGACTTTATCGCCGAACTCAAGGCGGATGCAGCCAACGACGGTGTCAGCAATCTCGGTATTTCCCTCGATAGCTGAGCCTTTCCGGCTCACGCTACACTTATCAGCTACCTATTGAATTGCCCGTAGAACGGATCAGTGCCATGAAACTCTCTGCTTTTGGTCGTAAGTTCACCGCCGACGCCGGTATCACCTCCCTGATGGATGACCTGGGTAACGCCATGGCCTCCGGTGAGGGGATGATCATGATGGGAGGCGGTAATCCCGGGCATATTCCCGAGATTCAGGAGCGGGTGCAGGAAATTCTGGCGGGTATCGCGGCAGATGAGGGGCAGATGCGCCGGCTGGTCGGGATTTATGATCCCCCCCAGGGTGAGAAGCAGTTTATCGCCTCGCTGGCGGAATTGCTGAACAAGGAATACAACTGGGGGCTGAAGCCCGAGAACATCGCCCTGACCAATGGCAGCCAGGCGGCGTTCTTCATGCTGTTCAACATGTTTGGCGGCGACTATGGCGATGGTCACCGCAAACACATCCTGCTGCCCCTGGCGCCGGAATACATTGGCTATGCCGATGCTGGTATCGAGCCCGGTCTGTTTCAGGCCGTGCGGCCGGATATTTCTTTTACCGATGCCCATGAGTTCAAGTATCGGGTGGATTTTGATGCGGTGGAAGTGACCGGTGAAACCGGCGCCATCTGCGTATCCCGCCCCACCAACCCGACCGGCAATGTGATTACTGATGAAGAGCTGGCGAGGCTGGAGGGGTTGGCCCGACAACACGATATTCCGTTGATTGTCGATGGCGCCTACGGCACACCCTTCCCGAGCCTACTGTTTGTGGACGCCCAGCCCACCTGGAACGAGCAGATTATTCTGTGCCTGAGTTTGTCCAAGCTGGGTCTGCCGGCGGCTCGCACGGGTATCGTGATTGCGGCGGAGCCGATTATCAAGGCGTTGTCTGGCATTAACGCCATCATGAACCTGGCGACCGGAAGTTTTGGTGCCATGCTGGCCGAGCCTTTGGTGCGCTCTGGTGAGATCCTGTCACTGAGCCGTGATGTGGTTTGTCCGTTCTATAAAGCCAAGATGGAAAGAGCTGTGGAGGCGTTTCGTGACGCCATGGGTGAGGACAGTTGCCGCTGGTACATCCACAAACCAGAAGGCGCTATGTTCCTGTGGCTGTGGTTTCCGGATCTGCCGATTTCCAGCCTGGAACTGTATCAGCGGCTCAAGCAGAGAGGGGTGCTGGTGGTGTCTGGCCACTATTTCTTCCCGGGCTTGCCGGAGGATGACTGGCGCCACCGTCACGAATGCCTGCGCGTAACCTACTCTCAGGACGACGCGCAGGTGGCAGAAGGGCTGAGGATTATCGCAGATGAGGTCAAAGTGGTCTGGGCGGAATCCGGCCGCTAGGGCCGGAGCCGCCCGACGGGTAATCAGTCCCGAATGGTCGCGTCTTTAAGCTTCAGCTCGTATTCGCTGCCATCCGGCTCCACCTGGAGTAATCTGAGCAGCAGGTGGCCCTGGTTTGGATCTATCCACATCAGCGTCTGGCGCTTGGAATCCTCGCCTCGCACCTTTTCCACCTTCAGGGTTTGCGTTGTCTGGCCATTGGTGTTGATGGTGCTGTCGTCGTCAACAACCGCAAAACGATCCTCGTTATAACGGCCTTTATCAATGATGTTGTAGGTCAGGTCCCGTTTACCGGCTTTCAGATCCTGGTGCATCTGCAGCTGGAAGCCCAGTGGGTCCAGCGCCCCGTCCTTGAGTTCCAGTTCAAAGGATTTGCCCCGGTATTTCCCTGTTGCAATACCTGTCTGCCAGTCGAAATCTATGGACTGCTCACGATTCCGAATCATCAGGCCTTTGAGGCTGTAGCGGTAGCGAAGCGGAACCACGCGGTCATCTTCCCAGAGAAGGACCACCGATTCGTCTATATCTGCAATAAACGACCTGACCTCTGTGCGATACAGCCAGACATTATTGCCCTGATCGGTCAGGCTGCGTTTGCCAGCACCACTGAGGCTGATGCCTTTTGACATGGATGCAGAGTAGGTGGCCTCGTGGGGGAAGAGGGCTGGGGTCGTGTCTTGAGTATCGGCGGCGGCAACCGTTAACGAGGCCAAACCGAACCAGAGTCCGGCCAGCCAGGTAACGATGCGCAAGGATGCTCTGAGTGTCTTCATCCGGAGCCTCTTTCACTGTATGTGTTTGCGACAGTGTAGCTTTTCAAAAGCCCGAGGGGGATGACAATCTGTTCAGCTGGCGGGCAAGCGCATGGGTTGTGACAGGGGGGTGCCATCAAAGAGCACGCCGTCACTCGCCAGTTGAATCCGGCCTTCACAGAACCAGCGAACCACGATCGGGTATAGCGCGTGCTCCTGTTGCTGAACCCGCTCCGCCAGTGAGTCAGGCGTATCGTTTTCCTGCACGGCTACCTCGGCCTGGGCAATCACCGGCCCGCCGTCCAGTTCTTCCGTCACAAAGTGGATGGACACGCCATGCACTTTGTCGCCAGCTTCCAGTACTCTCTGGTGCGTGTTCAGGCCGGTATAAGCTGGCAGCAGGGACGGGTGAATGTTCAGCATCTTGCCGCGGAAGGCCCGAACAAAGTCTTCGGTCAGAATCCGCATGAAGCCTGCCAGTACAATAAGGTCCGGGTTATGGCGGCGGATCTCGGCCATCAGGGCGCCATCGAATTCTTCCCGGCTGCCGTAATCCTTGTGATTGATCACAAAGGTTTTGATGTTGGCCTGGGCTGCCCGTTCCAGGGCAAAGGCACCGGGTGTGTTGCAGCCAACGGCCACAATGTCTCCCGGGAAATCCCGGTCCCGCGAGGCGTCAATCAACGCCTGCAGGTTGGTGCCGCTGCCGGAGGCCAGTACCAGGATGGTCGGGAGTGGCGCGGGATCAGCCTTCATGCCGTGAGTAACCCCGGTGCGTAGCGCACTTTCGGCTCATCGTCGGCTGAGCCGGCCGCTTCAATGACGCCTACCTGCCAAACTTTCTCGCCCATGGCGTTAAGGGCATCCATGGCCAGCTCTTTCTGGTCGGCAGGAACGCAGACAATCATGCCGATACCGCAGTTAAAGGTGCGGTACATTTCCTCACTGGCGACACCGCCGGAATTTTGCAGCCACTGGAACACCGGTGGCAGTTCCCAGCTCTGGGTGTCGATAGCGGCAACTGTGCCAGCCGGCAGCACCCTGGGGATATTCTCAGGCAGGCCGCCGCCGGTGATGTGAGACAGGGCTCGTACATCCACTTCACGAATCAGTTGCAGTATGTTCTTCACGTAAATGCGGGTGGGCGCCATCAGTGCGTCAGCCAGGGTGCTGTCGCCCATCGGCTGGCTCAGGTCGGCACCGCTGACTTCAATGATCTTGCGAATCAGTGAGTACCCGTTGGAGTGGGGCCCGGAAGAGCCCAGTGCCAGCATCACATCACCCGGCTGGGTGCGGCTGCCATCGATGACTTCACTACGCTCTACAATGCCCACACAGAAACCGGCCAGGTCATAGTCTTCGCCTTCGTACATGCCCGGCATTTCAGCGGTTTCGCCACCCACCAGTGCACAGCCGGACAACTCGCAGCCCTTGCCGATGCCGTCCACGACCTGGGCAGCAATATCCACGTTCAGCTTGCCGGTAGCGTAGTAATCCAGGAAAAACAGGGGCTCTGCGCCGCCTACGATCAAATCATTCACGCACATGGCGACCAGATCAATGCCGATGCTGTCGTGCTTCTCGAGTTGCATGGCCAGGCGCAGTTTGGTGCCAACGCCGTCGGTGCCCGAGACCAGTACAGGTTCACGGTAACCGGCCGGGATGGAAACCATGGCGCCGAAGCCGCCAAGCCCGCCGAGGACTTCGGGGCGGCGGGTACGGGCTGCCGTGTTCTTGATGCGGTTGACCAGATCGTTACCTGCGTCGATATCAACGCCGGCATCGCGATAGGTGAGGGAAGGCTTCTGTTCGCTCATGGAAATGTAACCGTTGGCCTGTGGGTCAGGCGGCGGATTTTAACAGGTGCGCACGGGCGCTCCAACCGGAATTCGGCAATGCGTGCAAATATTCAGGGTACATCATTGCCAACCTGCAACGGGGCCTTGCTACTCTCGTTTGTGGTGATGGTGTATCCTGTGCGCCAATCATGGGAACGGCAGGGTGTTACATGACTGGAACGGAAAAAAATGACGTTCGGACTTTCCGGGCAATGACTCTGTGGCTGGTGATGGCCGGGGCATTGTCAATGCTATTGGCCGGGACTGCGTCGGCAGTCACGGTGTCAGGACTGTATAACATTGAGGTAGCGGTCGACGGAACCGGCCAGAATGACCTTCAGGCAGGTTATGCCGAGGGTCTGCGGCGGGTTATGGTCAGGGTTTCCGGTACGCGGGACGTACTGCAACTTGAGGGCATAGACGATGTGCTCAAAGATGCAGAATCCCTGCTGCTGTCCTACCAGGTACGTCGTGAGAGTGGGGAGTCCAGGTTGCAGATGAGCTTTGGGGCGGTTGGCGTCAATCGGGCCCTGGCTTCGATTAATGCCCCGGTCTGGGGCGCAAATCGACCACTCACACTGGTTTGGGCTGCTATTGAAGACCGCGGTGAACGCAAGCTGCTGACTGCAGCAGCGGATGATGGCGAACAGGGTGACAGCGCCGTTGCTGATTGGCGCAGGGCGTTCCTGGCGGCAGCGGAAGAGCGCGGCTTACCCCTGGCCTTCCCGCCGCAGAGTGTCCAGGGAGACCGGGCGCTGCTGTCGGATCTCTGGGGCCAGTTTGTGGGCCGTATAAAGGAGGCATCGTCGGATCTGTCTCATGATGCCCTGGCATTGATGCGTATTAGTCGCTCTGGTGGTCAATGGCGCGCAGGCTGGGTATTCGACGGTATGAGCATGGATGCCTCGGAGCAATCGGTGACCGCGGCAGACCCGGAAGAACTGGCACGGCGTGCTGTTGGTCGCTGGGCCGATGCCTATGCCAGCCGCTACGCGGTTGCTGCCGGCGAGGTAGGTGAGGCGCCGCGAGTGGATATCGTGCTTGAGGGCGTCAATTCCTTAGCGGACTACGGCAATGTCGGAAAAGCACTGAACAGCTTTACGCCAGTGGTGTCTGTTGGTGCTTCCCGGGTGCGTAATGAGCGTATGACCGTTCAGGTGACCTTCACAGGGGAACTGGACCAGCTGAAAGAGTACATTGCGCTTGATCCCCGCTTTGTGGTCATGGACGGGCAGCCAGAGGAAACCGTACCGGCACCGCGCAGTGCGACCGCAGTAGCGCCAGTTGCCGAACCGAACGGTGCTGAGGAACCGGGCGAGGCCGGCGACCAGTACCCGGAGGGTGCCATGTTCGTTTACCAGCCGCTCGATGACGGCGACGAACAGGATGCCGAGCAGGCGTTCGAATCCCTGTACCAGGTGCTTTACTATCGCTGGCAGCCGGCTCCGGTTGTCCGTGGTGGCGGCAGCTAGGCGACGGCGGAGGTCTGCGCGTGACTTTGCAGCGTTGGCGATGGATTCCCAATGCCCTGACATTCCTGCGGATACTGCTCATTATTCCGTTCGCGTGGGCATTGCTGGAGGGGAATTATCGCCAGTCGCTGTTGATTTTCTTTCTTGCTGCCGCAACTGATGCTTTGGACGGCTTTCTGGCACGGCAGTTTAACTGGCGTTCCCGGCTTGGGGCCATTGCCGATCCGCTGGCTGATAAGGCATTGCTGATCACCGCTTACCTGATGCTGACCATCACCGGAATTATTCCGCTTTGGCTCTTCGCACTGGTGCTTGGCCGCGATCTGGTCATTGTCGGCGGTGCATTGATGTATCACTATGGTGTTGGCCGTTTTGAGATGGAGCCGAGTATTCCGGGCAAGATCAATACCTTTATTCAGATTCTCGTGGCGTTGGCGATTATCATTCTGATGGCAGACCTGCCAATGCAGCCCTGGGTAATGGACGTTGGCATATTGCTGGTTGCCTTGTCGGCCATATTCAGCGGCTGCCATTACATTCTGATTTGGGGTGCGCGCGCCTGGAGAGCCAAACGCTCATGACCACGTCACAGATGGTTCTCGGGGTGAAGCTCCGTGACGACGCCCGGTTTGATAACTTCCATGGCGATCGCAATCGAGATGCGGCGCTCCGGCTGGAGGCAGTTTGCACGCAGCCGGCCGGAGCACCTGTTGTGGTGATCTGCGGCGACTCTGACACCGGCAAAAGCCATTTGTTGCAAGCGGTCTGTCATTTTGCCGAGCAGCGGGGCCAGAGCGCTGTGTGCATCAGTATCGGTGAGTTGATGCCGTTTGGGCCTGAGGCGCTTGCGGGATTGGAAGGGCATGACGTGGTCTGCCTGGATGATCTTGACCTGATAGCGGGCGATGCGCACTGGGAGGAGGCCGTTTTCCATCTGTACAACCGGATTCTGGACCGCCAGGGGCTGTTGATGGTGACCCTGTCGGAGGTGCCGGCGGCGTTGCCGTTCGGTCTCGCTGACCTTGGTTCCCGGCTGGCACACGGCTTGCTGGTTCAGCTTGGTGTTTACCGGGATGAAGACCGGTCAAGAATTTTGATGGCCAGGGCCGAGCAGCGTGGTCTGGTGATGAGCGATGATGTGGCCGGATTTATCATGCGCCGGGCTCCACGCCGCCTTGGTCAACTGCTTGGGATTCTGGACACGCTGGATGAGAACTCCCTGCAGGCCCAGCGGAGATTGACCATTCCGTTCGTGAAGTCGGTAATGGGATGGTAGTGACGGATTTATAACCATAAAGGCCATTGGAGAGACGACATGAGACGGGTTGTATTCAATCAGAAAGGCGGTGTGGGTAAGTCCAGCATCACCTGTAACCTGGCGGCGATCAGCGCGGCCCGGGGCAAGCGCACCCTGGTGGTGGATCTGGATCCGCAAGGTAACTCAACACACTATCTGCTGGGTAAGCCGGCATCTGAACTGAAAGATACCGCAGCGGATCTTCTGGAGCAGACCGTTGCCTTCAGTATGTTCACCCGCCGCCCGGATGAGTTTGTGCATGCCTCATCTTTCAATAATCTGTTTGTTCTGCCGTCCAGCCCGGAGCTGGACTTCCTGGAGCGCAAACTCGAAGCCAAGCACAAGATCTACAAGCTTCGTGAATTTCTGAAAAAGCTCAGCGATTCTTTCGATGAGATCTACATCGATACCGCGCCCGCCCTGAATTTCTACACCCGCTCGGCCTTGATTGCGGCTCAGCGGTGTTTGATTCCTTTCGACTGTGATGATTTCTCACGCCAGGCGTTGTACAACATTCTTCATGAAATCAAAGAGCTGCAGGAAGATCATAATCAGGAGCTGGTGGTGGAGGGTATCATTGCCAACCAGTTCCAGCCGCGTGCCAGCCTGCCCAAACAGTTGGTGAAAGAACTCACGGAGGAGGGGTTGCCAGTGTTGCCGGTGCGGCTATCCAGCTCGGTGAAAATGAAAGAATCCCATCAAAGCCGGCAGCCGCTGATTCATATGGCACCCAAGCACGCATTGACTCGCCAGTTTGAAGACCTGTACCGGGTATTGCATGGTGAGTCGGTTGAACTTGAGCCCTTGGCCGACTGATCGGGTGACCATGAGTAATCGAGTGGACCAGGTAACCGACAGCCTGCTGAGAATCGAGATTGAGCTCCGGCGGATGGACGTCTGGGAGGCGAGCCCACCACCGGAGCATGCGTTCCGGAGCACCCAGCCGTTCTGTCTCGACACTATGGAGTTCACCCAGTGGCTGCAGTTTGTCTTCTTACAGAAAATGAAAGCGCTGGTGGAGGCGGGGCAACCGTTACCCTCGGTATCTGGCATTGCGCCCATGGCGGAAGAGCATTTCCGGGGGCGGGCGCAGTCAGGCCAGCGCCTTGTTGAGGCGCTGGAAGAGATAGACCGGTTGTTGTCTGGTCGTTGAGTTCGACGCCAGGCGGTGGAATCAGTCCAGCCGCATGGACAGGTCGATGGCCCGGATGTCTTTGGTCAGGGCGCCGATGGAGATGTAATCCACCCCGGTTTCCGCCACTGGTACCAGGGTCTGGGCATTGATGCCGCCGGAGGCTTCCAGCTTTGCCTTGCCGGCGGTGATTCGCACGGCTTCAACCATGTCCTCAAGCGAGAATTCATCCAGCATGATGATGTCGGCGCCCGCGCTCAGGGCCTGATTCAGCTCGCCCATAGATTCCGTTTCCACCTCCACCGGGCGGCCCGGTGCAATGCGCCGGGCTTCACTGATGGCGTTGGCAATTGAGCCGCAGGCCGCAATGTGGTTTTCCTTGATCAGAAAGGCGTCCCACAGGCCGAGGCGGTGATTGTGGCAATCCCCGCAGGTGACCGCGTATTTCTGCGCCAGGCGCATGCCTGGCAGGGTTTTCCGGGTATCCAGTAATCGCACACCGGTATGGGCGACCTTCGCCGCGTAGGCTGCGCAGGTGGTGGCAACGCCAGACAGTGTTTGCAGCCAGTTAAGGGCGGCTCGCTCTGCGGTCAGGAGTGATCGGGCCGGGCCTGCCATCCGGAAGATAACGTCATCGGCCGCCAGATCATCGCCGTCTTTGAAAAGCCAGGTCAGTTCCACTGCCGGGTCTACCTGGCGGAATACTTCCTCAACCCAGGCTCGTCCTGACAGGCGTGCCGGTTCGCGAGTGATCACCCGGCCGGTTGCGGTTTTGTCCGCCGGAATCAGCATGGCGGTAATGTCGCCGTCACCAATGTCCTCGCGAAGGCTTTGGGCAACGGATTCAATTCGGGCCTGGCGGAGCAGTTCAGGGGCAATCATGTCGGGTTTCCGGCGGTCTGGATGAGTTGAAATCTGCGAGCCCGGCAATTCTACTGCCAGCCTGCCGTTTCGCAAAATGCCCTGGCCAATAACTGCTAAAATGTGACGCAGGTCGTTGTTACACAAAAGGTGACAAATTCTGACACAAGGTGACGATGATCGGCCGTATCATGTCATTAATAGAAATTCCCAGCGATATTGCCGATCAACACCGGAGCATCTCCATGGCGCACGATAACAAGGTTGTCCATTTATCCGGCCAGAAACCGGTGGGCCGGTTTTCGCTTCCGCCTGCTCTTATACGGTTACGTGACGCATCCGGTCAGTCTCTGAAATCTGTGCTGGGGTCTTTCTTCGAGCAGGCAGACGACAGCCTGTTCGCCCTTGCGGATCGGGCTGGCTCTAATCAGGACCAGACAGCGTATTTCGATGCCATGCGGGAGCTCAGACTGCGCCGCAAATCCATGGCGGTCTCGATGCTTCAGTATGTCAGCCAGGCCTTCAATGACTTTGGGCGCTTCAAACCCTCGCACTCCGGTTCTGCCCTTGAGGAAGTCGATCAGGATTCCCTGAGCCTTTTGGATCATTCCGAACTCGAGCAACAGGTCGCCATTGATAATCTGGTGACCAAGCTGCGCAATCGTTACCAGGAGCCGGTCCGGATGCTGGCCGCTCGCGTGCGCCACCTGATGCCCGAGATTCAGATGTCTGATGATCAGATGCCCCTGAGCCCCGAGGTTATCTGTGGCGGAATTGCGGAGGCCTGTTCTGACCTGGATATCGATATTCGTGCCAAGCTGGTTGTACTCAAGCTTTTTGAGCGCCTGCTGGTGGATAAGCTTGCAGCCCTGTATGACCAGGCCAATAAAACCCTGGTAGCCGAAGGCGTGTTGCCAGATATGCGCCGGGCACCTGTCGGCGGTTCGTCGCCCCAGCCGAAGAGGCCGGTGCCACAGGCTGGAGCCCCGGCTTTGTCGCCAGGGCAGTCAGGTGCCGAGCACGGGGCGAGTGGTGCTGCCAGTTTCCCCACGTTTTCGGAATTGAGTGCGCTGCTGCATCAGGGAGAGACATCGTCCGCCGCGGGCGGCCTGCCCGCGGGTGGCGTGATACTCGATACTGGCGGGTTGATGGCCCGGCTCAGTGATCTGCAAGGTTCTCTCACCCAGGTATCCGGGGCAGAAGTGGTGCCATTGCGCCAGCAGATTGTCTCGGTCCTGCAGGAACCGGGCGGCAAGAAAGCTACTTTGGGCCAGGTGGACGGCGATGTCGTCAATCTCGTCTCGATGCTGTTCGATTTCATACTGGAAGATCGGCAATTACATCCGGTGATGAAGGCGCTGATCGGGCGCTTGCAGATTCCGGTCCTGAAGGTTGCCCTGAGCGATCGTAATTTCTTCAATCGTGGCGGTCATCCGGTTCGCAAGTTGTTGAATGAACTCGCACTGTCGGCCATTGGCTGGTCCGAAAAGCGCCAGGGCATGCGGGACCCGCTCCGGGAAAAAATTGAAGAAGTGGTTGATCGTGTTCTGAATGAATTCACCGACAATGTCGAGTTGTTCGAGGAGTTGCTCAAGGATTTCGGCCACTTTATGGATCTGGACCGGCGCCGTCGTGAGCTGGTTGAGCAGCGTCTTCGGGACGCTGAGGAAGGTCGGGCTCGCCAGGAACGTGCAAGCCAGGCGGCCACCAACCTCATTCAGGAAGAAACAGCCGGCCGTGAAATACCAGCTGCGGTGATGCAGATTCTCAGCGAGCCCTGGACTCGTTACCTGCAATGGGTGGTACTGCGTCAGGGCGAAGAAAGCGAGCAGTGGCAATCCGCCTGCGCGGTAACCGAGCGACTGATCTGGAGTGTGGACCCAAGGCCGGTATCGGATGAAACCCGCTCTGAGCTGCTTCGAGCAATACCGGAGGTGGTCGAGGACCTTCGCAGTGCTTTGCAGGAAATTTCCTGGGACCCATTCTCAACCGACGCTGCCATTCGTGACCTGGAATTGGCTCATGTTGATGTTTTCCAGAAACTGGTAACGGCTCCGGTCAGTGATGTCGAGAAGGCGCCGGAAGACCCTGCCCTGGCCGAAGAGGAGCTGGATCAGCCGGAGCAAATGCTGGCGCCACCGGAACCTCAGGTGGATGCCGGTGCCCCAGAGGAAATCGCGCAATCTGAAACCGAACCGGTCGTGGCGGAGACCGTTCAAAGTGGCGCGCAGCCGGCAACGGAAGCGCTGGTGGCTGCTGAAGAAGCGCCGTCTGCCTCGGTTGTTGCGGCGGAATGGTTGGCCCGGGCAGATCAGCTCAGGGTTGGCTCGTGGATCGAGATGGTGCGCGATGATACCCGTGTTCGCTGCAAACTGGCGGCCTTCATAAAGGCAACCGGCAAGTACATTTTTGTCAATCGCAGCGGCGCCAAGGTGGCAGAGTACCATCGGGATGATCTGGCGGTGGCGCTGCAGGACGGCGTTATTACGCTTCTGGACGACGGCCTGATTTTTGACCGGGCGCTGGAATCCATCATCGATAACCTTCGCCATAGTCGAAAGGATTGAAGGCGCGAATCCGCACCGTTCCATCCATAGCATCCACCGTCGCTTTGTGATTCAATCAATTGAACATCATAAAGCGACAGTGGATACGCCTTGCCAATCTCTGACCCTTTCAATCACGACAACAAGCATAACAACGACTCCCTCTCCAGCCAGGCTGAACAGTTAAGGCTGACCGGCCGTTACCCTGGCAGCCGATGGGTGCCCTCGCCGAATTTTGGTGCAAGGCCTGAGGGCTCTGCCATTTCCCTGCTGGTGGTTCACAACATCAGCCTGCCTCCCGGGCAATTCGGGGGAACGGAGATTGAAGACTTTTTCTGCAACCGGCTTGACCCAGCCGCCCATCCCTATTTTGAAACCATCGCCGCCATGCAGGTCTCCGCTCATGCCCTGGTGCGTCGCGATGGTTCAGTGGTGCAGTTTGTCAGTTGTTTGGACCGGGCCTGGCATGCCGGCCGGTCCTGTTTTGACGGCCAGGAAGAGTGCAACGATTTCTCTATCGGTATCGAACTGGAGGGGGCAGACGATGTTCCCTATGCGCCCGAACAGTACCGGACACTCGCAGATATGGCGCGGTTGACCATGATGGCCTGGCCCGAAATCAGCGCCAAGCGCATTACCGGCCACAGCGATATTGCGCCTGGCCGGAAAACTGACCCTGGTCCGGCGTTCGACTGGCGGTATTTTTCCCGGCTGTTGGCCCATGAGGAGATCGCCTGAATGGTGTTTGTCGTGTTTCTTTTGGCCTACCTTATTCGGCGTCAGCTGGATAGCCGGAACCGGCTTGATGGCGACGTGCTTTGGCGTGCCTGGTTTCACCGGGGCGCGAAAATTCAGGCCGGAAAGGAGGATGCCATTACCTCCGGGCTGATCTGGGTTCTGCTGCCCGGCCTGGTGTTGGTGGGCGTTGTGTGTTTGCTGGAATGGTATGGATTCAGGCTGGCGGCCTATCCGCTGGAGCTGATCGTGCTGGTGTTGCTGATGGGCGCGCCGGGTTGGCGGCATCAGTTACGTGACTATTCGGAAGCCTGGAGCCGGGGCGACATGCAGGCTGCCTGGCGACATATCCAGAACCGGTTGCCACCGGAAGAGCGGGGCGCCGCGCTGTCACCAGAGGCCATGCATCTGTCGTTATCCAAGGCTCTGGTGATCGGGGTTTTCGAGCGGTTCTTCCTGGTGGCTTTCTGGTATGTGGTGGGTGGAATAGGTGCTGCCCTGGTTGCCCGAGGCCTGGTGGCGTTGTCTGAGCAATGGCCGCAGCAAGCGGCCCGCGCCCGATTCCGGACTCTGGCCAACCTGGCCAGCTGGATTCCTGCTCGCCTACTGTCCTGCACGCTGGGGCTGGCCGGTGATCTCGCGGGCTGGTCGAAGGAGGCGAAGAAAGTCCTGCCCGGTTTTGGAAGAAAAACCTCGGAAGTCCTCATGATTTCCGCAAACGGGTCGTTAACCGGTTATGCGCTTGATCCAGCCCAGTTTGCGCGGTTGCACCCGGATGAGTGGACAAGTTTTGGCGGGCGTAGCCTGGCGGCCATACGGGGATTGTTGAACCGGAGCATGCTGGTGTGGATCTGCGTTGCCGCGTTGCTGGTCATTGCCGGGGTGGTCTGAGGAGTGTCATAAAACATTACAGAATAACACTTAAAGGTGATTAAGTTTTTCCGACCTTGGGCGATAATCAAACAAAGAATAAAGATTCAGTTATTAGAATCAGCGAGAGGGCGCCGTGAAATATTTGATCAATCCAGCTGTTAGCCTGATGAATCGGTTGCCCATGGTCTACAAGTTCAGCCTAATCAGCATCTTGTTCCTGGGCCCGATCATTGTCCTGTCGTGGTTGGTTATTTCCAGCCTCAATCAATCCGTTCAAACCATGACTCGCGGTATCGAGGGCCTTGCCGAACTTCGCAAGGTAGACCAGCTGTTGTCTTCGTCTATGGCTTACCGCGACTACCAGGCGCCGGGTGTGCTCAAGGATGAAGGCGAACTCCTGGGCAGGGCAGGTGAGGCTGCCGAGAAGATGGATGGCCTGCTTTCAGACCTTGCTGGGCACAACCGCTCGTTCGATTCCTCTGGTTCCTGGAAGGATCAGGTTCTGGCCTTGCAGGCGGAGTGGGAGCAACTGAAGCAGGACGACAACTACCAGGGCAACATAGACCCTCAGTTCAAGTATTACCACGAGTTTGTTCAGAAGGTGCTGGCCCTGTTGCCGGCTACGATTGAAATTTCGGGACTTGGACAAGACGCCTCGCGGGAAAATCTGTTGCTGCTTGGGCTGGTGCGTAATGCGCTGCCTGAGGCGAGGACCGTTGTTGGCAGGGCCCGATCTTACGGTATCTTTGCCTTGGTGGATGGCCAGGTGGGTTATAACCTGAGCGAGATTTTGAATGAAATCTATGACCAGCTGACCAACCGCAGCTCCCTGTTGTCGCCTGCCTTGTCGGTTGCGGTTGAAACCTCTCCCAAGCTGTCAAGCAGGGCCGGCGGCGCTGTGACGCGGGTCGATGAAAGCCTGATGGCGCTGCGCGAGCAACTGGACCTGAACATCATCACCCCGATGCGCCTGGAACAGCCCTGGCAGGAATTTGACGCCACCGTATCCTCCCAGCTGGACTACTACGATTCACTCAATGACAGCATTTTCAATGTGGTTTCTGGCAACCTTGAACAGCGACTGCAGCGGGAGACCGGCCAGCGCAGGTTGATTGTAGGGGCTCTGATCGGCGTGATGCTTCTTGTGGTGTACCTCTACATCGGCTTCTTTATGTCAGTAAGAACCGCCATCAACCGGTTTAGTGAGGCGGCTCGCAGCGTCGCCGCTGGTGATATGACGGCGCACATCCAGCTTAACAATCGTGATGAGCTGGGCGAGCTGACCACCGAATTCAATAATATGACGGACCGGATTGCCGAACTGATCCGCTCTGTCAGCGGGACCACGAATGATGTTGACAGTCAGGCGGTGAGGGTTAATGAGACTGCAGCAGCCAACAGTGAAGCGGTTGCCCGCCAGATGGAAGAGACCGGCCAGATAAACGAAGCCATGGGGCAGATGGTGGAGGCGGTCAACGAGGTGACTGAGAGTGCCCATCGGGTAGCGGACAGCGCCGGTAGCGCAGAGCGTGATACCGAGACGGGCCGACAGGTTGTGGCGGCTACCGTGCAAACTATTAACCGTCTTGCGGAAGAAATCGCTGGTGCGGTAGCGGTGATAAACAGGGTCAGTTCAGACAGCGACAACATCAGCCAGGTATTGGTCGAGATCAAGGCCATAGCCGAGCAGACCAACCTCTTGGCACTGAACGCGGCCATTGAAGCGGCCCGGGCCGGTGAACAGGGTCGGGGTTTTGCGGTGGTGGCTGATGAGGTGCGTTCACTGTCTCAGCGCACCCACAAATCGACTGAAGAGATTGAGGGTATGATCTCGCGGCTGCAGGGTGGTGTTAAAGAGGCGGTTTCTGCCATGACCTCCAGCCACGATGCCACGGAGCAAACGGTTCAGAAATCCGGTGAGGTGACAGAGGCGCTGGACCGCATTGCTTCGGGCATCTCTGAGATTGTGGATATGAGCCACCAGATTGCCCAGGCTGCAGAAGAGCAGTCTGCGGTGGCCAAGAACGTCAACGCCAACGTGGAGCGTATCGGCGAGTTGGGGCAGAGCACCGCTTCCAACGCCGAGGAGACTCTGGCGTCGTCCCGCCAGATGTCTGAGCTGACGGCATCGCTTCAGCGGCTGGTAGAGGCGTTCAAGGTATAAGGCAGGTGCCTTTGATGAGAAAAATCCGGCCCTCAGAGGCCGGATTTTTTTTGTTCCCAGAGAATTTCCTGGCTGCCATCCCGGCGGGCCAGCACGCGGGCAATGACAAACAGCAGGTCAGACAGCCGGTTCAGATAGTGGCGGGACGCAGTATTGATGGAATCTTCGTGACCCAGCGCTACCACCACGCGCTCTGCGCGACGGCAAACGGCCCGGGCCAGATGGCATTGTGCGGCGGCAGGGCAACCTCCGGGCAGAATGAAGTTCTTCAATGGCGGCAAGTCGGCATTATGCTCATCCAGGGTCTGTTCCAGCCAATCAATGTGGTCGTCGCTGATGACCTTGCTGCCAGGAATTGCGAACTCGCCGCCAAGATCAAACAGGTGGTGCTGAATCCGCCGGAACGTCTCGATCAGGCCGTCACCGGCTGGTAGCGTTTCAATCAACACTCCGATGTGGCAGTTGAGTTCATCCGCCATGCCCATGGCTTCCACGCGCTGGGCATTCTTGGCGATGCGGTTGCCATCGGCCAGCCCGGTAGAGCCGTCGTCACCGGTGCGAGTGTAGATTTTCGACAGGCGGTTGCCCATGTGTTTGCTCCCTGAATAAGTGATCAGTTCAGTTGTTGTACCCGTTCGGTGAGCATTTGGTTCACCGGTGTTGCAATGCCGTGCAGTTGGCCAAGCCTGGCCAGGTAACCGTTGATGAAGTCGATTTCCGTGGGGCGCCCTGCCAGCACATCCGCGCGCATGGAGGAGGTGTTGGTGGCGGTTCTGCGGGCGACCGCCTCAATGCCGTCGCGCAGGGCTTCCGGGGCTTGATTCGGTTGCCCTGCGGCGCCCAGCAGGCGGCTGATTTCTTCGCACAAGGGATCAATCCATTGCTGGTAGAACGGCTGCTTCAGTATCTCGCCGTTGGGGCAATCCAGAATGGCAGTAAAGGCGTTGATACCGGCGTTGATTACCAGTTTCTGCCAGAGTCGGCCAAGTATGTCCTGTTCAGGGTGAACCTCAAGGCGGCTTTCGGCAAGCTGCTGCGCAACCCGGTTCACCAGGGGTTGTCCGACCGAGTTCAGTGCGCCTACCCAGGTGTCGCCGCGGCCCGCGTGAACGGCCAGGCCCTGCTCGGGCCGGTTGGCGCCTTCGGTGGTGGAGGCGGCCAGCACCGGGCGTTGCGGCCAGGTTGCGGCAACCTGCTGTTGGCTGCCCAGGCCGTTCTGGAACAACACGATGGGTGTCGAACTGGCAATAGAGGGCAGGGCAGCTTTGAGGGCTTTGAGGGTATCGCCGGCTTTGGTGGTCACCAACAACAATTCAGGTGACTGACCGCGCTGCAGCCAGGGAACAGTGACGCTGAAGGATTCGCCTACGAGGGGTTGAAAACGGTAGCGGGCGGGTTCGGGCGCCTGGCCCGGGCGGGGCACAAACGCTACCTGCCCGGCAGGTAGCGTTGCGGCCCAGAGCCGGCCCAGAGAGCCGGCGCCGACGATGGCAATCATGGCCTTACATGGCCTCGATTTCAGCCCGTTGTGCGCTGAGCCGTTGCAGGCTGCCTTGCGCATCCTTCAGCTTCTCCTGCTCTTTCTCGACCACGTCAGCCGGGGCCTTGGCGGTAAACTTCTCGTTATTCAGCTTGCCTTCCAGGCGGCCGATTTCCTTGGTCAGGCGTTCCAGTTCCTTGTCCAGGCGCTTGAGTTCGGCATCCTTGTCAATCAGGCCGGCCATGGGCACCAGCACTTCCATTTCGCCCACCAGCTGGGTGGCGCTCATGGGGGCCTTGTCGCCTTCAAACCATTCCAGTTTCTCCAGCTTGGCCAGGGACATCAGGAATTGGCGGTTGTCGTTCAGGCGGCGTTCATCATCAGCATTGCCGCCTTTCAGCAGCACCGGAACCTGTTTGGCCGGGGAGATGTTCATCTCGCCACGGATGTTGCGTACGGCCACGATCACGCCTTTGAGCCATTCGATATCGGCGGCCACGGCGGCATCCTGCTTGCTGGTATCCGGCTGCGGGTACGGCTGCAGCATGATGCTGTCGCCCTGCTTGCCGGCCAGCGGGGCAATGCGCTGCCAGATTTCCTCGGTGATGAACGGCATCATCGGGTGTGCCAGGCGCAGTACAGCTTCCAGCACGCGAACGAGGGTGCGGCGGGTGCCGCGCTTGGCCTCGGCACTGGCTTTGTCGTCGCTCAGGGCCGGCTTGGACAGTTCCAGGTACCAGTCACAGTATTCGTTCCAGATGAACTCGTACAGGGCGTAGGCGGCCAGGTCGAAGCGGTACTGGTCCAGGTGGCGGATCACTTCCTGCTCGCAGTGCTGCAGCTGGCTGATGATCCAGCGGTCGGCCAGGGACAGCTCCACCGGCTCGTCGTTCACGCCGCAGTCTTCGCCTTCGGTGTTCATCAGTACGTAGCGGGCAGCGTTCCACAGCTTGTTACAGAAGTTGCGGTAGCCTTCCAGGCGCTTCATGTCCCAGTTGATGTCTCGGCCGGTGGTGGCCATGGCCGCCAGGGTAAAGCGCAGGGCGTCGGTGCCGTGGGCAGCGATGCCTTCCGGGAATTCCTTCTCGGTGCGCTTGCCGATTTTCTCGGCCAGCTTCGGCTGCATCAGGTTGCCGGTACGTTTTTCCAGCAGATCCGGCAGGCTAATGCCGTCGATCATATCCAGCGGGTCGATCACGTTGCCCTTGGACTTGGACATCTTGTCGCCGTGCTCGTCCCGGATCAGGCCGGTCACGTAAACGGTTTTAAAGGGTACCTGTGGGGTGCCGTCTTCGTTCTTCATGAAGTGCATGGTCATCATGATCATCCGGGCAACCCAGAAGAAGATGATGTCGAAACCGGTCACCAGCACGTCGGTGGGGTGGAAGGTTTTCAGGCGTTCGGTGATTTCCGGCCAGCCCAGGGTGCCGAAAGTCCACAGGGCGGAGCTAAACCAGGTGTCGAGTACATCGTCGTCCTGCTTGAGTTCCAGTGTGTCCGAAAGCTGGTGCTTGCTGCGCACCTCAGCCTCGCTCCGGCCTACGTAAATATTGCCGTCGGCGTCATACCAGGCCGGAATCCGGTGGCCCCACCAGAGCTGACGGGAGATACACCAGTCCTGGATGTCGCGCATCCAGGCGAAGTACATGTTTTCGTACTGTTTGGGCACGAACTGGATGCGGCCATCTTCCACCGCTTCAATAGCCGGTTTGGCCAGGGTCTTGGCATCGGCAAACCACTGGTCGGTCAGCATCGGTTCAATGATCAGGCCGGAGCGATCGCCGCGGGGCACGCTCAGTACGTGGTCTTCGATCTTCTCGACCAGGCCCGCCAGTTCCATGTCGGCGACAATCTGCTTGCGGGCCGCTTCCCGGCTGAGGCCGGCGTAGGCGGCCGGCAGGGCGCTGTTGATTTCGGAATTCTCGGTGCCGTCGGCATTGAAGACTTCGGCCACATCGCGGATGTTCGCATCCTGGGTCAGGACGTTGATCATTGGCAGGTTGTTGCGCTTGCCTACGGCGTAGTCGTTGAAGTCGTGGGCCGGGGTGATCTTCACGCAGCCGGAGCCTTTTTCCGGGTCCGCGTGGTGGTCGGCCACGATGGGGATGCGGCGGTTTACCAGCGGCAACAGTACGTGCTGGCCGATCAGGTGCTGGTAGCGTTCGTCGTCCGGGTGGACGGCCACGGCGGTGTCGCCCAGCATGGTTTCCGGGCGCGTGGTGGCCACGATCACGTAGTCTTTGCCGTCCTGGGTTTTCTGGCCGTCAGCCAGTGGGTAGCGCAGGTGCCAGAAGTAGCCTTTTTCTTCCTTGTTCTCTACTTCAAGGTCGGAGATGGCGGTGTGCAGTTTCGGGTCCCAATTCACCAGCCGTTTGCCGCGGTACACCAGGCCTTCGTCGTACAGGCGGATAAACACTTCCTGCACGGCTTTGTAGAAGCCGTCGTCCATGGTGAAGCGTTCGTTGTCCCAGTCGACGGAGTTGCCGAGGCGGCGGATCTGGCGGGTGATGGTGCCGCCGGAGTGTTCTTTCCAGTCCCAGATGCGCTTGATGAATTCTTCCCGGCCCAGGTCGTGGCGGGTTTTATCTTCTTCTGCGGCCAGTTTGCGCTCGACAACCATCTGGGTGGCGATGCCGGCGTGGTCGGTGCCGACGGTCCACAGTGCGTTACGGCCCTGCATGCGTTTGAAGCGGGTGAGGGTGTCCATGATGGTGTGCTGGAACGCATGGCCCATGTGCAGGCTGCCGGTCACGTTGGGTGGCGGGATGGCGATGCTGTAGGAATCGCCTTCGCCGCTGGGGCGGAAATAGCCTTTGGATTCCCAGTTTTCGTACCACTGGCGCTCGATGTTTTCTGGCTGGTAGGTTTTTTCCATGGGATTATGCAGTGACCGTTTTGGTTGATTCACATAGGGAAATTCTGAATTGGGCGATTATACATGGTCGCTGTTGATGCGGCGAACCTCTGTGAAACGTAGCCTGCTGGTATAGTGCCGTGTGGGGTTGGGGGTCGGCTTTCCAAAAAACGCTCCTGGCGGCACATCCTTGTGACGCTTCGCTTCGGCCATCCATGGCCTACGAGATTTTTGGAAAGCCGACCCCCAACCCCACAGATCGGAATTGGTGCTTTCCGCCGGTGAGCTTTTTGTCCGTGTAAGTCCGTGAGTGTCCGTGGCTAATAAAAAAATTAACGCTTTCGCATGTCGTGCACCCGAGCCTCAATTCCCATAGCCCTGAGTTGCTTGTAGTGCCCCCGAGCCTGGTTCAACACGGCCGGGTCGTTGTGGGCGACTAGAGCCAGCCGGCGGTACTGGTCGGCATCGTCGGGCAGTGTTGAGGACAGGACGATAACGGTATCCCAGTCTACAGCGGCCGGTGGGTAGAGGAGGATGCCGACGGGGTCGGGGCAGGGCGTGGTTGGGTCTTGGGCGATGCTGTGAGGGATGAAGGCATCGGGGGCGATGTTCCACAGCAGGTCGTCGAGTTCTTTGGCCTGGTCTTCGGTGTCGCAGAGGATGCACACGCGGTCGCCCTGCTGCCAGGCTTTGTCCACGAGTTTGGCTGCGTGGAGGTTGCGGGCGGCTGGGGTGTTCTGGGCGAGGATGTGGAACCAGTAGCGCTGGTTCTGGTCGTCCCGGCCGGAGGGGCCGGCAGTGGGGCTGCCGGGTTCCGGTGGGTTTGGCTGGTTATCCTGCATGGGTCATCAGGTAGTCGACAAGCAGGGGGACCGGGCGGCCGGTGGCGCCTTTGGCTTTGCCAGAGTTCCAGGCGGTGCCGGCGATGTCCAGGTGGGCCCAGCGGTAGTCTTTGGCGAAGCGGCTCAGGAAGCAGGCCGCGGTGATGGTACCAGCGGGGCGGCCGCCGATGTTAGCCATGTCGGCGAAGTTGCTGTCGAGTTGGCTCTGGTATTCGTCCCACAGCGGCAGGCGCCAGGCGCGGTCGCCGGTGCGTTCGCCAGCGGCCAGCAGTTCGTGTGCCAGTTCGTCGTTATTGGACAGCAGGCCGGTGGCCTGGTTACCCAAAGCAATGATACAGGCGCCGGTGAGGGTGGCCATGTCGACCACGGCTTCCGGGTCGAATTTTTTCACGTAGGTGAGGGCGTCGCACAGCACCAGTCGGCCTTCGGCGTCGGTGTTGAGGATTTCAACGGTCATGCCGCTCAGGGTGGTGACAATGTCGCCGGGGCGGGAGGCGCCGCCGTCAGGCATGTTTTCGGCAGCGGCGATTACGGCAACCACGTTGATTTTGGGCTTGGTTTCGGCCAGCACTTTCATGGTGCCGAACACGCTGGCGGAGCCGCCCATGTCGTATTTCATTTCATCCATGCCTTCGCCGGGCTTAAGGCTGATGCCGCCGGTATCGAAGGTGATGCCTTTACCCACCAATACGTAGGGTTTGTCTTTGGCTTTGCCGCCCCGGTATTCCATCACGATCAGGCGCGGGGGCTGTTTGGAGCCTTTGCCCACCGCAAGGATGGTGTTCATGCCCAGCTTTTCCATCTGCTTTTCATCAAGCACTTCGGTCTTGATGCAGTCGTATTCCTTGGCCATGTTCTTGGCCTGCTCGGCGAGCCAGACCGGGTGGCAGATGTTGGGCGGGGTGTTGCCCAGATCTTTGGTGTAATTCATGCCGCGCCCGGTCGCCAGGCCTTGGTTGAAGGCGTCTTTCAAGGCTTTGGCGGAACCGGAAGCCTGCACCACCACCTTCTTGAGTTTACGGGCAGCTGGCTTTTCACTCTTGAATTCGGTGAAGGTGTAGAGCTGGTCTTCCAGAATACGCCCGATCAGGTTCAGGCGGGCTTCTTCGGAGCTGACGGCGTCCTCACCCTGCAGGCTGGTGTCGGCCAGGCAGATCAGTGCGCTCTTGGACGGGCCGTCTTTCAGGGCGCCCATCATGGCGATCAGTGCCTTGCGAAAGTTGGCTGGCGTGCGGTCGCTGTCTTTGCCGGTGCCGACCACAACCACGCGCTGCCATGGTTGGTCGACCAGGGGCAGGGTGTTCACAGACGCGTTTTTGCCAGTCAGGTCGCCCGCTTTTTCAAGTTGCTTGATCAGCCCTCCCAGTGCTTCGTCTGCTGCTTTTGTGGTTTCCGGCCACTCGCCCTTCTCAGGCACCGCGATAACCAGGCAATCGGTTTTGGTGGCGGTGATGGCTTTGCTGCTCAGGCTGAAATTCATGGCAACTCCCGTTGTCAGGTTGTGCTTTGTTGAATGTGGTAGGCGTTGTTCATCCGATGCCCATAGGATTGGGGCAAAAGCTCGATTAATCAAGCGGCAGGCTTGTATCGTTACGATGGCTTTATCGTATCAGGCTTATACTGTCATTCATCGCCAAGGTTACATAGAATACCCGCAGTTTCCGTTATCGACCATCTCACGCTTCGGCGCTGCCAGAGAGACTGATTTGAACATCGTTTTCCGTTACCTCATTCGCCAGATCATGGTCAGCATGGTTGCCGTTTCCGGCATCCTGTTGCTGGTGTTTATGAGTGGTCGCTTTATCAAGTACCTGGGCAATGCCGCAGAAGGCGAGATTCCCGCCGGCGTTCTGTTTTCCATCATGGCCTACCGCTTTCCGGGATTCCTGGAGCTGATTCTGCCTCTGGGGCTGTTTATCGGCATCCTGCTGGCCTACGGGCGGATGTACCTTGAAAGCGAAATGACGGTGTTGTTCGCCTGTGGTGTCAGCGACAGGCAGTTGCTGGCGAAAACCCTGATTGGCTGTGTACCGGTGATGCTGGTTGTGGCCAGCATGAGCCTGTATGTGTCGCCGTGGGGTATGAAGCAGGTGGAGGCTATCTTCAACGAAGCGCGCACCGCCACAGAGTTCGAGATGCTGGCGCCGGGGCGATTTCAGGATTTTACGTCTGGTAGCCGGGTTACCTACACCGAGGCCCTGAGCGAAGATAAGCGGCAGCTCCAGGGAGTATTCATCGCCGAGTATGATCGTAACGGGCAAGGCGTGACCCTGATCACCGCCGAGTCTGGTTCCCAGTTGATCGATCAGGAAACCGGTAGCCGGTTCCTGATTCTGGAGAACGGTGGGCGGTTTCAGGGGCAACCTGGCAGGCTTGATTACAATGTTACCCGGTTCGAAGCCTATGGCCTTAAGATCATGGGTGGAGAAGCAGGTAACCGGGAGCTCGAGGAGGGCATCAGCACCAGGGCGCTCTGGCAATCGGATAAACCGGAGGACCGGGCTCTGCTACATTGGCGTTTTTCGCTACCGTTGATTGTGCCGATCGTGACCCTGCTGGCGGTCCGTCTTAGTCGGGTTAACCCGCGCCAGGGCCGTTTCTTCCATCTACTACCGGCGATGCTGGTTTACATCACCTACCTCGGGTTGCTGATTGTAGCGCGGGATGCCCTGGCGGATGGCAAGGTGCCGGAGTGGATAGGCATGTTGTGGGTGCATGTGATTTTCCTGGCGCTCGGGCTTTGGTTGCAGTTTGGTCCTGCCTGGCTTTATAAGCGGCGCCTGGAAAAGGAGGCCCGTGCCCATGCGTAGAATCGATGGTTACGTCATGCGCACCGTGGGTGGTGCGATGTTCCTGGTGATGATGGTGGTGCTGTCACTGGATGTGATTTTCGCCTTTATTGCCGAGCTGGACGACACCCGCAACGATTACCAGACCCTGCAGGCGCTCTGGTATGTATTTCTGACCTTGCCAAGGCGAATATACGATTACCTGCCGCTGGGTGCTTTCATGGGGTGCCTGGTTGGGTTAGGTGCCATGGCCAGCTCTTCGGAGCTGACGGTTATCCGGGCTGCCGGCGTTTCCATTCGCCGGATTGTCTGGTCGGCGATGAAGCCGGCCCTGGTGGTTGTTGTGTTGGGGTTGGCCATCGGTGAATACGTTGCGCCGACCACGGAGCGCATGGCGCAGAGCGACAAAGCGGTGGCCCTGGGGGCGAGCAGGAATGTTGCGTCGGCCCACGGTGTCTGGCATCGGGAAGGGAACACGTTCATGCATCTGAATGCCGTTCAGCCAAACGGCGTATTGCATGGCGTATCTTTGTTCCGTTTTGGAGACGACCGGCAGCTGGAGGTGTCCAGCTTTGCTGAAAGAGCGATTTTCCAGGGTGATCACTGGCTGCTGGAGAAGGTGGTGTCCACTCGCATTGAGGACGAACGCACCCTGCGCAATGAGCATGCCGCCTTGCGCTGGGAGACCGGGCTGTCACCGGAAGTGCTGAGTGTGTTGATCGTTAAACCAGAAAACCTTTCCATGGCCGGCCTCTACACCTACGCCACCTATCTGGGCGAACAGGGGCTGACGGCGGCCCGTTATTGGCTCGCATTCTGGAAAAAGGCGTTGATGCCGTTGGGTACGGCGGTGATGGTCTTGGTGGCCATTTCCTTCATCTTTGGCCCGTTGCGCTCTGTAACCATGGGGTTCCGCGTGTTCACCGGCCTGCTGGTGGGCCTGTTGTTCAAGTACATGCAGGATTTATTGGGGCCCATGAGCATGGTATACGGGTTTAATCCGCTCTTGGCGGTGCTGGTGCCGATTCTGGTGAACGCTTTGGTGGGGGCTGTGTTGATGCGGCGGGCCGGCTGAGATGGCCGGCCCGGGCGCATTACTTTTTGGTTTTGGCGGTTTTTGATTTGTCCGGTGCGGGCACGGCTACAACCACGCTGTTGGATGCGCGATCGGTCAGCGACAAGCCGTTGATCGGGTAGAACAGGGCGATCACAGCGGGCACGGTGAGCAGGAGCGTCAGGGAGCCGACGTAGTAGGCGGCAATCATGGTCAACACGATGACTGCCGCTGCGCTGCCATAGCGGAGCAGGGCCTGGGTCCAACTGACGGACGTGCCATCCAGGTTCTCGATTCGAATGCGCCATACCTGCATGCCCAGGGTTTGGCCGATACGGGTCCAGAAATAGGCGAAGAACAGGTAGAGCACCAGGAACAGGGTGAAGGTGAGGCCCGGGCCGCCCTCGAGTTCGCCGGCTTCCGCCATCTGTTCGTACTGTTCCCAGCCGGTAATCCAGCCTGCAATCATGGTGTAAGCCCAGGTGGCTACCAGCAGCACGGCAATACTGATCAATCCATCGTAGATAATGGCCAGGGCGCGCTTCAGTGCGGTGGCTGGCGGTAAAAGTTCCTCGGCGTTATGAAAGCGTCGGGGCATGGAGTCTCCTGTGAGGTTTCACGTTTTTCCTGTTCTCGGCGTGTGCTAGAGTAGCGGATTTGCACACGCATGTAAGTATTCGTATTTCAATCGCGGACTTGCCGGCTATTCCGGCGGGTTTCAGGCAAGGTGTTAAAGGTCGAAAGGTATCAAAGGTCTATGAAAACCGCAGAGTTGCGACAGGCGTTTCTGGAATATTTCAAGCAGCAGGGTCACACCATTGTGCCGAGCAGTTCGCTGGTGCCGGCAGACGATCCCACACTGCTGTTTACCAACGCTGGTATGAACCAGTTCAAGGATGCCTTCCTTGGCCGGGAAGAACGCGACTACACCCGGGCGACATCTTCCCAGAAGTGCGTGCGCGCCGGTGGTAAACACAACGACCTGGAAAACGTTGGCTACACCGCTCGCCACCACACGTTCTTCGAAATGCTGGGTAACTTCAGCTTTGGCGATTACTTCAAGCGCGAAGCCATTAATTTTGCCTGGACCTTCCTGACCGGTGAGCAGCACCTGAACCTGCCCGAGGAAAAGCTCTGGGTAACCGTGTACGCGGAAGACGACGAAGCCTTTGATATCTGGAACAAAGAGGTTGGCGTTCCGGCTGAACGGATTATTCGCATCGGCGACAACAAAGGCGGCCGCTACGCTTCCGATAACTTCTGGCAGATGGGCGACACCGGCCCCTGCGGCCCCTGTACCGAGATTTTCTACGACCACGGCCCGGATGTGGCTGGCGGACCTCCCGGCAGCCCGGAAGAAGACGGCGACCGCTACATCGAGATCTGGAACGTGGTGTTCATGCAGTATAACCGCACCGCCGATGGCGAGATGCTGAACCTGCCCAAGCCTTCCGTGGATACCGGCATGGGGCTGGAGCGGATTGCGGCTGTGCTGCAGGGCGTTCACAGCAACTATGAGATTGACCTGTTCCAGGATCTGCTGAAGGCTGCATCTGAAATTCTGGGCGGTGCGGCGACCACCGAAGCGTCGCTGCGGGTGGTGGCAGACCACATTCGCTCCTGCGCTTTCCTGATTGCCGATGGTGTGATGCCCTCAAACGAAGGTCGTGGCTTTGTACTGCGCCGAATCATCCGCCGTGCAGCCCGTCACGGTAACAAGCTGGGCGCAACCCAGCCGTTCTTCTACAAACTGACCGGCGCCCTGGTGGAATTGATGGGCGAGGCCTACCCACAACTGGTCAGCAGCCGCAAACAGATCGAAAAGGTGCTGTTGCAGGAAGAAGAGCAATTCGCCAAGACCCTGGACAAGGGGTTGCGTCTGCTGGAGCAGGACATCGCCGAACTGAAGGGTACGGAAATTCCTGGTGAAACCGTGTTTACCCTGTATGACACCTACGGCTTCCCGGTGGACCTGACCAACGACATCGCCCGTGAGCGTGGCCTGACCCTGGACTACGAAGGCTACGAAAAGGCCATGGACGCCCAGCGTGACCGTGCCCGCGCGGCCAGCAAGTTCGGCATCGATTACAACGCCGCCGGCATCACCATTGACGGCAAGACCGAGTTCACCGGCTACGATCATATTGACGGCCATGAGCGCATCCGGACGGTTCTGGTCAACGGTGAAGAGAAAACCGCCGAGGCCGGGGACGAGTGTGTGGTGGTGCTGGAGCGAACGCCGTTCTATGCGGAATCCGGCGGCCAGGTGGGTGATACCGGCCTGCTGACCTGGAGCGGTGGTCGCTTCCAGGTAACCGATACCCGCAAGGAAGGCGACAACCACCTGCACGTGGGCACATTGGTCGAAGGCGAGTTGTTCCCAGGCCTGGAAGTGGATGCCCGGATTGATCACGCCCGCCGTGAGCGTACCAAGCGCAACCATTCCGCCACGCACCTGCTGCACGCAGCACTGCGCAAGGTTCTGGGCGAGCATGTCACCCAGAAAGGCTCGCTGGTAGATCCGGACAAACTGCGCTTCGATTTCTCCCATTTTGAAGCGGTCACCCCGGAACAGTTGAAAGAGATCGAGCGTCAGGTAAACGAACAGGTTCTGGAGAATACCCCGGTTCAGGTGGACGTGACCGACATGGAGTCTGCCAAAGAGAAAGGCGCCATGGCTCTGTTCGGTGAGAAGTACGGTGATGTGGTGCGTGTGTTGAGCATGGGCACCGATAGTTATTCCGTGGAGCTTTGTGGTGGTACTCACGTGTCTCGCACCGGTGATATTGGTCTGTTCAGGATAACCTCGGAAAGCGGTATCTCCTCCGGTGTTCGCCGTATTGAGGCGGTGACCGGGTTTGGTGCGCTGGAATGGCTGGACGCCACTGAACGAACCCTGCGCGAAACGGCGCGCCTGGTTAAAGGCACCCGTGAGACCGTAGTGGACAAGGTTCAGCAGGTCCTCGACCGCAACCGCCAGCTTGAAAAAGACGTGGATGCACTGAAAGCCAAGCTCGCCAGTTCCGCAGGCAGTGATCTTGCCGGAAATGCTGTAGAGGTGGCCGGGCTAAAAGTCGTCGCGGCAGAGCTGGAAGGTGCTGACCGCAAGGCACTGATGGAAACCGCCGACCAGTTGAAGAATAAGCTGGGCGAAGGTGTGGTGGTTCTGGCCACTGTAGACGACGGCAAGGTTACCCTGGTTGCCGGGGTTACCAAGTCTGCCACTGGTCGTATTAAAGCTGGTGATCTGATGAAGCATCTGGCGGCGCAAGTGGACGGTAAAGGTGGTGGCCGCCCGGATATGGCCCAGGGTGGCGGTAACGATCCGTCCAAGCTGGCGGATGCCCTGGCAGGTGTTCCGGCCTGGGTTGAACAAAATATCGGTTAAGCAACTGTTTTTGGACGCGGGCGGAGGTTTATAATTCCGCCCGCTTTATTTGATGGGCGGGCAATCGGTGTTCCGCTTTGAGTCCCCGGTTCGGAGTTTGGCAAAACATGGCTCTGTTGGTTCAGAAATTTGGTGGTACGTCCGTTGGTACAACCGAGCGGATTGAGGCAGTGGCTGACAAAGTGTGTCAGTTCCGTAAAGACGGGCACGATGTGGTGGTTGTGGTCTCGGCCATGAGCGGAGAAACCAACCGGCTGATCGCCCTGGCCAACAACATTATGGAAGATCCGGTACCCCGGGAAATGGACGTACTGGTGTCTACCGGTGAGCAGGTGACCATCGCGTTGTTGTCTATGGCGCTGCAGAAGCGTGGCTGTGATGCCCGGTCTTACACCGGCTCACAGGTGCGCATCCTGACGGATAGCAGTCACACCAAGGCGCGGATCAAGCAGATTGATGAGCAGCGCATGCGCGAAGATCTGGAAGCCGGCCGGGTAGTGGTTGTTGCGGGCTTCCAGGGTATTGATGAGCACGGCAACATCACTACGCTCGGTCGCGGTGGTTCAGACACTACCGCGGTGGCACTGGCGGCTGCCCTGAAGGCTGACGAGTGTCAGATCTACACGGATGTGGACGGTGTTTATACAACCGACCCGCGGGTGGTAGACAGTGCTCGCCGGCTCGATCGAATTACATTTGAAGAAATGCTCGAGATGGCCAGCCTGGGCTCGAAAGTGCTCCAGATTCGCGCCGTCGAATTTGCAGGTAAATACAATGTTCCATTAAGAGTGCTTTCCAGCTTCCAGGAAGGTGAAGGCACTCTGATTACTTTTGAGGATGAGAACGCCATGGAACAACCGGTTGTTTCCGGCATTGCTTTCAATCGTGATGAAGCCAAACTGACCATTTCAGGTGTGCCCGACACTCCGGGTAGCGCCCTGCGGATTCTGAAGCCGGTCAGCGATGCCAATATTGAAGTGGACATGATTGTGCAGAACGTGGGCGAAGATAATAAAACCGCGTTCACCTTCACGGTCCACCGTAACGACTTCAAACGGGCCCAGGAAGTTCTGCGTGGTATCTCCAGCGAAATTGGCGCTGGCGAAGTGGGTGGCGACAGCAAGATTGCAAAAGTGAGCATTGTGGGCGTAGGCATGCGCTCGCACGCTGGCGTGGCAACTAAAATGTTTGAGGCGCTGTCCAAAGAAGGTATTAATATTCAGATGATCTCCACCTCGGAAATCAAGATTTCGGTGGTGATCGATGAGAAGTATCTCGAGCTGGCGGTTCGTGCACTGCACAGTGCATTTGAGCTGGATCAGGCCGGGGTGGACGAGGGCGCTTAACAGCAGGATGCTCGCAAGCGCGCCTTTTTGAGTCATTGATAATAGCTATCGAGATGCGAAGGGGTATAAGTATTATTGCGTCTTTAGTATGATCGGTGATCTCTTTATAAAAGCTATAAGTACAACATTCTGTTGTCGGAACAGGTTGGTTTGGAATAGGGAGAAAGGGATATGTTGATTTTGACCCGCCGTGTTGGCGAAACTCTGATGATCGGCGACGAGATTACCGTTACCGTTCTGGGAGTGAAGGGGAACCAGGTACGTATCGGTGTTAACGCGCCCAAAGACGTCGCGGTTCACCGTGAAGAAATCTATCAGCGGATTCAGTCCGAAAAAGGCTCAGACGAGCCGGAACCGGGCAATCGTTGATCGATAAAAAGCCGCTCACGGGAAACCTGAGCGGCTTTTTTGATGGTGGGGAAAATCGAGTAGAAAAAACTCGTGTCAACCCTATGAAAACAGAAAAATTATGGTAGTATACGCCCCGTTCTCAAGGAGAGGTGGGTGAGTGGCTGAAACCAGTTCCCTGCTAAGGAACCGTACGAGCAATCGTACCGAGGGTTCGAATCCCTCCCTCTCCGCCATTTCCTTTTGGGGAAACGAGAACAGGTTGAAGCAGCATTCAACCAATGCGAAAGATGCGCGGCTGTAGCTCAGCTGGATAGAGTACCTGGCTACGAACCAGGCGGTCGGAGGTTCGAATCCTCCCAGCCGCGCCACTATCGCAAACCCGTTTTTAGCGGCTGTAGCTCAGCTGGATAGAGTACCTGGCTACGAACCAGGCGGTCGGAGGTTCGAATCCTCCCAGCCGCGCCAAATAAAGATCAGAACGCCTCAGCTTGTATACCTCACAAGCTGGGGCGTTTTGCTTTGTATAGCTGGGAGAATTTGAACCGAAAGAGGTTCGACCGAAGCACACGCAGTGTGCTGAGGAACGTCGGAGCAGCGCGACGACGGCCCCGAAGGGGTAAGGGCCGTAGGCCCGAATAATCCTCCCAGCCGCGCCAAATAAAGATCAGAACGCCTCAGCTTGTATACCTCACAAGCTGGGGCGTTTTGCTTTCACCACATTAAATCATCCGGAATCTCATACCCCGCGTAAGGGTCGTCCTCTCCGGCATCATCCTGCTTGCGATCGTGCATCGAAATCACGGCGGTTTCGTCTCGCTCCATAATCTTGCGGGCTACTTTGTCCGGGACCACTTCGTAGTTATCTCCAATTGCCACAATCGCAAGCCGGCCACGGGAGAGCTGGTCAACCATGGTGTCATCCACCAGAATTTTCTTGATCTTCTTTCCGTCAACAAACTGGTAAGACGTTTCGCCCCGGCTGCGGTCCAGCCGGTTGGTTTCAATCAGTTGCCGAATCTGAGCCTGAATGGCTTTCTTTTCCGCCTCCTTTTGCCGTTCCAGATTCAGCTGGCGGTCACGCTCGGCCTTTTCAAGGCGGGCCTGGCGAGCGCGTTCCTCGGCTTCATTCACCTGGACTGCACCTTTGGGTTGCTGCTTGCGTTGCTTGCGTTTTTCGTTTCGTATGCTTTTGGCTTTCTTTTCGTCGGCCAGTCCGGCCTTGAGTAGTTGGTCCTGCAAAGACGCCATCAGTGACTCCATGGATTCGTGATAAACTGCAATCTATGAACCTCTAGTATACGCCGACGTTATTCCCGCAATAACCCACAAACATTTACCTCGTGGATTTTTCTATGTCTTCTTTTAAGGAACTGGGGCTGTCTCCGGCCATGCAGGCAAATCTGCAGCGGTTAGGTTTTGAGCGGCCGACTGGCATACAGGTCAAGGCATTGCCACCAGCGCTGGCCGGCAAGGATGTGATTGCCATGGCGCAGACCGGCAGTGGCAAGACGGCTGCATTCGGCATTCCGTTGGTGGAACGACTGAAGCCAAAACAGTTTGCGGTGCAGGCGCTGGTGTTATGCCCGACCCGGGAACTGGCTGATCAGGTGGCCAAGGCTCTGAGAGAGCTGGCGCGGGCACAAGACAACGTGAAAGTGCTCACGCTTTGTGGGGGTGTTCCCATAGGGCCCCAGATCGGCTCGCTCAGTCATGGCGCCCATATCGTGGTAGGCACGCCGGGCAGGGTTGATGACCACCTGCGCAAGGGTACGCTGACCCTGGACCGCGTGAACACGCTGGTGTTGGACGAAGCAGACCGAATGCTGGATATGGGGTTTGAAGAGGTGGTGTTGTCCATTCTTGAGCAAACGCCGGCCGCCCGACAAACCCTCCTGTTTTCCGCAACCTGGCCAGAACCGATCCGGGCCATGAGCGAGCGCTTCCAGTTTGAGCCGGTGGACGTCAGGATTGAGGCAGAAGACGCTACCAGCAGTATTTCTGAGGTGTTCTACGAAATATCGCCCGACCAGAAAGTTCGCGCAGTTGCAGCCCTGTTGTCTCATTATCAGCCAGTGTCGTCTCTGGTTTTCTGCACAACCAAGCGGGATTGCGACGAGATGGCGCAGGAACTTGAGGCGCTTGGCTTCGTGGCTTTGTCACTGCATGGCGATCTGGAACAGAAGGAGCGGGACAGCACGCTGGTGAAGTTTGCCAATCAGAGCTGTACGGTCATGGTGGCCACCGACGTGGCTGCTCGTGGTCTGGATATCAAAGCGTTGCCCCTGGTGATCAATGCGGAGCCTGCCCGCGACCCGGAAGTACACACCCATCGCATTGGCCGAACTGGGCGTGCCGGTGAACAGGGGCACGCGATTACGCTGTGCGCGCCCAGCCAGGGCCATAAAGTCTCGCGGCTTGAATCAGCCCGGGGTGCGTCAGTTGTCTGGGGCGATTCCGAAAGCCTGCTGGCGCAAACGTTACGCCCGGTTCGCCCGGCCATGAAAACCCTGTGCCTGGCCGGTGGTCGAAAAGACAAAGTGCGCCCTGGCGACGTGTTGGGCGCTTTGACCGGGGATGCGGGTATTCCGGGTACGGCAGTGGGAAAAATAGATCTGTTCGATTTCCAGTGTTTTGTGGCCGTTGATGAAGCCTGGGCAGATAAAGCTTTGGCTCGGCTTGAGAAAGGAAAGGTCAAAGGCCGCAAAATCAGGGTTCGTTATGCTTGATTCCGGTTGTTGAAGACCGGTCGGGTGAGTGTCAGATCAGGCCAGGAAGCTCGGAAAGTCCCTATAGAAATGTTTACTTCAGGTTGCTCCTGATCAATGAAAACGGTAAATTACGCAGGATTTTGCCTCCCGATTTGTTCGTTCCAGCCATTAGACTTTGGTCTGACGGCTGAAGGCGGCGAAGCGGGGAAATCACACAAATCAATACAGGTAGCTATTCGATATGAATGAGCTGATGTCACAAGCCGTCGAGTTGATGATTGCTGGTATGGGCTTTGTGTTCGCGTTCCTGGTTGTTCTGGTATTCGCGACACTGCTCATGTCCAAACTCATTGGACGGTTTGCGCCGCCAGAGCCGGCAACCCCGGCCAAAACGCCACGTGCCAAGCCGAAGGCGCCCGCGTCGGTTGATCCTGACACCGCCGAGGCCATCAAGAAGGCGATTGCACAATACCGGGCACGCCACAAGAAGTGACCCGTTGCACGATTAGAACCTTTTAACAGAAGGCTGACACGATGACTGATACCAAGAAACCGCTGGGGATTACGGACGTAATTCTGCGTGACGCCCACCAATCCCTGCTTGCCACCCGTATGCGGCTTGATGACATGCTGCCCATTGCCGAGAAACTCGACAAAGTCGGTTTCTGGTCTCTGGAGTCCTGGGGTGGTGCTACCTTTGATTCCTGTATCCGTTACCTGGGCGAAGACCCATGGGAGCGCATCCGCGAGCTGAAAAAAGCCATGCCCAACACCCAACAGCAGATGCTGTTGCGTGGTCAGAACCTGTTGGGCTATCGCCATTATGCGGATGATGTGGTTGACCGTTTCTGTGAGCGCGCCGCTGAAAATGGCGTCGACGTGTTCCGTATCTTCGACGCGATGAACGATCCTCGTAACATGGACCGTGCCATCAAAGCCGTTCGCAAGACCGGCAAGCATGCCCAGGGCACCATTGCCTACACCACCAGCCCCGTGCATACCGTCGACATGTGGGTAGAGCTTGCGAAAGAAGTGGCCGATATGGGTGCTGATTCCATCGCGATCAAAGACATGGCGGGCATTCTCAAGCCTTACGTAGCGTATGAGCTGGTCAGTCGTCTGAAGAAAGAACTGGATATCCCGATCCACATGCAGTGCCACGCCACCACTGGCATGTCTACCGCCACCGCCATCAAGGCTGCGGAAGCCGGCATTGATAACGTGGACACCGCAATCTCCTCCATGAGTATGACCTACGGCCACTCGCCCACCGAGGCAGTCGTGGCCATTCTTGAAGGTACCGACCGTGACACCGGCCTGGACCTGAACCTGCTGGAAGAAATTGCCGCTTATTTCCGCGAAGTGCGTAAGAAGTACGCCAAATTTGAAGGTAGCCTCCGTGGAACCGATTCCCGCATCCTGATTGCCCAGGTGCCGGGCGGCATGCTGACCAACATGGAAAACCAGTTGCGTGAGCAGAACGCAAGCGACAAGTTTGATCAGGTTCTGGAAGAAATTCCCAAGGTTCGCGAAGACCTGGGCTTCATCCCGCTGGTGACCCCAACCTCTCAGATTGTCGGTACCCAGGCGGTACTGAATGTTCTGACCGGCGAGCGTTACAAGTCGATCTCCAAGGAAACGGCTGCGATCCTGAAGGGTGAGTACGGCGCAGCGCCGGCACCCATGAACAAAGAATTGCAGGATCGTGTTCTGGATGGCAAGGAAGTGATGACCTGCCGCCCGGCGGATGTGCTTGAACCGGAAATGGACAAGCTGACCGCTGAGCTGAAGGACATTGCCAAAGAGAAGGGCATCAAACTGGCTGAGCAGGAAGTTGATGACGTTCTGACCTACGCCTTGTTCCCGCAGATTGGCCTGAAGTTCCTGGAAAACCGCGGTAATCCGGATGCATTTGAGCCGGTACCGAGTGCCGATGACGTTGCCCCCGCCAAAAAGGCCGCTGGCCCTGAGACTTACACCGTGGAAGTTAACGGCAAGAAGTACGTGGTTGCTGTTAACGAAGGTGGTGAGATCAGCCAGATTGAAGGCCAGGGTGGCGCCTCTGCGCCTGCCGCTGCTGCAGCTCCGGCTGCCGGTGAGGGCGAGCCTGTGGTGGCGCCTCTGGGCGGTAACATCTGGAAGGTTCACGTTTCTCCGGGTGATACCGTGGAAGAGGGCGACGTGCTGATTATCCTCGAAGCCATGAAAATGGAAACCGAGGTGCGCGCACCCAAGGCCGGTACCATCGGTGAAGTCTTCATCAAGGAGGGGGACGCCGTCTCCGTTGATGATGAAATGCTGACAATCGCATAAGGGCCAGCATTCCATGGAAAAGTTATTGACGTTGTGGACAGGTAGTGGCCTGTTCAACATAGAGCCGGGCCAGGTGGTGATGATCATCGTTGGCCTTGTGCTTCTCTATCTTGCGATCAACAAGAAGTTTGAGCCATTGCTTCTGGTACCCATTGGGTTCGGTGGCATCCTGGCGAATATTCCGGAGGCAGGGCTTGCCCTGTCTGCGGCCGAGAACGCCATCCATTTCGCGAAGCCGGAAGTGTATGCGGCTTTGGCGAGCACCCTGGATGTAGCCTATCAGGCTGGCCAGACAGTTACCCCTGAGGTAAAGGCTGCCTTCAAGGAAGCCTATGAGTCGGCTGGCTACGGCACGGTGAGTGCTGCGGATTCCATCGCTCAAAGCCTTGGTTACAGCCACGGGATGCTGCACAGCTTCTACATGGTGATTATCGGTTCTACCATTGGCCCGCTGCTGATCTTCATGGGCGTTGGCGCGATGACCGATTTTGGCCCCTTGCTGGCTAACCCCAAGACGCTGCTGCTTGGTGCCGCCGCTCAGTTCGGTATCTTTGGTACCGTGATTGGTGCGGCGCTGCTGGACTGGACCGGTGTTCTTGAGTTCACCATTCGTGAAGCAGCGGCCATCGGTATTATCGGTGGTGCGGATGGCCCGACGTCGATCTACGTATCAAGCGTTCTGGCTCCGCATCTGCTGGGTGCCATCGCGGTCTCTGCCTACGCCTACATGGCGCTGGTGCCGATGATCCAGCCGCCGATCATGAAGGCGCTGACCACCCAGAAAGAGCGCGCCATCAAGATGTCGCAGCTGCGCCCGGTGAGCAAGAAAGAGAAGATCATCTTCCCGATCGTGGTACTGATCGCGGTGGTTCTGTTCCTGCCGGATGCGGCTCCGCTGCTGGGTATGTTCTGCTTCGGTAACCTGATGCGTGAGTGTGGCGTGGTCGAGCGTTTGAGCGACACGGCCCAGAACGCGCTGATCAACATTGTGACCATCTTCCTGGGGCTGTCTGTTGGCGCCAAGCTGGTGGCGGACAAGTTCCTGGATGGCCAGACTCTGGGTATCCTGGTGCTGGGCATGGTGGCCTTTGCGGTTGGTACCGCTGCCGGTATCTTGATGGCCAAGTTGATGAATAAGGTGACCAAGGAAGCGATCAACCCGTTGATTGGTTCTGCCGGGGTGTCTGCGGTGCCGATGGCGGCGCGGGTGTCCAACAAGGTTGGCTTGGAGGCGAACCCGCAGAACTTCCTGCTGATGCACGCGATGGGCCCGAATGTGGCTGGTGTTATCGGCTCTGCGGTTGCAGCGGGTGTGATGATCAAGCTGCTTGGCTGATTGTTGTTCACTGCTGTATTAAGAGAACCCTGCTTCGGCGGGGTTTTCTTTTTTGTAGCCTGCTAGTTTGGTGCTGGCATCAGGGTGGCAGGGCTTTCCAAAAAACGCTCCTTCGGCACATCCATGTGGCGCTTGGGCTCCGCCATCCATGGCTCCGCACATTTTTGGAAAGCCCCGCCACCCTGCTGCTTCTGAGCTCCGAGTTGTCAGCTTTAAGAGTGCGGAAAAGTTTGCATTGTGGTGGTCGTTCCCAGCTGTTCAGTGAAAATCTCTGGAACTGACCGGTAACGCGTTAATCAGATGGCTCAGGTCAGACAGCTTTCCGGCCATGATATGAACGATATCTCCCTCCTTTTCGATAATCCCCTTTACGTGTAACAACCGGGCGGTGAGTAACGGTTTTCGTTGGCGGCGGGCGGTGTCTAGCCAGACGACGACGTTGATGTTGCCGGTTTCGTCTTCGAGGGTGACGAAGGTGACGCCAGAGGCGGTGCCGGGGCGTTGGCGGCCGGTGACGAGGCCGGCGACTTGTACGGGGATGCCGGGGCGGGTGGTTTTGAGTTGGTCGGCGGTGAGGCAGTAGCGCAGGTGGCCTTGTTCGCGGAGCAGGGCGAGGGGGTGCCTTTGTAGGGTTAAGCCCTGGCTGCTGTAGTCGGCCAGTACGTTCTGGCCTTCGGTGGGTTCGGGGAGCAGGTGGCAGGGCTCCGGGGTGTAATCGGCCATGGTTTCGTTGGCGAAGAGTTCTGCCGGTTCTTCGTGTTCGAGTAACTGCCAGTAAGCCTGGTGGCGGTTGCTGGTGAAGCCGGGCATGGCGTTGGCGCCGGCGAGGAGTTCCATGTCGCGCTGGTTGAGGCCCGCGCGGGTGCGCAGCTCGGCGGCGCTTTGGTAGCCGCTTACGGGGCGGTTCTGCTGAATGCGTTCGGCACCGCTGGAGGACAGGCCCTGTATGATTCTGAGGCCGAGGCGCAGGTGTTTTTCCTTGCCTTGCAGGGTGTGTTCCCAGGCGCTGTGGTTCACATCCGGTGGCAGCACGGTTACCTGGTGGCGCTGGGCATCCTGTACCAACTGGCTGGGGGAGTAGAACCCCATGGGCTGGCTGTTGAGTAGGGCGCAGTAGAAGGCGGCCGGGTGGTGGCGTTTGATCCAGGCGGAGACGTACACCAGCAAGGCGAAGCTGGCGGCGTGGGATTCCGGGAAGCCGTAGCCGCCGAAACCGCAGATTTGCTGGTATAAGCGTTCGGCGAAGTCCGGATCGTGGCCCCGTTCCAGCATGCCGCTGATCAGTTTGTCCCGGAACGGGGTGAGGTCGCCGTGGGATTTCCAGGCGGCCATGGCGCGGCGCAGTTTATCGGCTTCGCCGGCACTGAAGCCTGCCGCCACCATGGCCAGTTTGATGACCTGTTCCTGGAAGATCGGCACACCCAGGGTACGTTCCAGTACCTGGCGGACGGCGTCGTTCGGGTAGTCCACCGCTTCCAGTCCGTGTTTTCGGCGCAGGTAAGGGTGCACCATGTCGCCCTGAATAGGGCCGGGGCGGACGATGGCCACTTCGATCACCAGGTCATACCAGGTTTCCGGTTTCAGGCGCGGGAGCATGTTGATCTGGGCCCGGGATTCCACCTGGAACACGCCGATGCTGTCGCCTTTCTGCAGCATGGCGTAGGTGGCCGAGTCTTCCTGGGGCACGTCCTGGATGGTGAAGGTTTGGCCCTTTTCCTCGCTGATTAAGGCCAGCGCCTTGCGGATGGCGGTGAGCATGCCCAGGGCCAGTACATCCACCTTCATCAATCCCAGGCTTTCCAGGTCGTCTTTGTCCCACTGGATCACGGTGCGGCCTTCCATGGCAGCATTTTCTACCGGCACCAGCTCGGACAGTGGCCCGGCACTGATCACAAACCCGCCCACATGCTGGGACAGGTGCCGGGGGAAGCCCAGTATTGTGTTGACCAGGGTAAAGAACTGGTCTGCCACTTTCGGGTTTCGGGTGAGCCCTTTATCCATAATTTGCTGGCGCCAGTTGGTGGCCTTGTCGCGCCAGTCGATGCCATCGAGCAGCTTTTCCACCAGTGCGGCGTCGAACCCCAGAGCCTTGCCGACATCGCGGATGGCGCTGCGGGGGCGATAGCGGATAACCGTTGCCGCCAGTGCCGCCCGTTCCCGGCCATAACGTTGATAGATGTACTGGATGACTTCTTCCCGCCGTTGGTGCTCAAAATCCACATCGATATCCGGTGGCTCGTCCCGGTCTTTCGAGATGAAACGTTCGAACAGCAGCTCCACCTTGGCGGGGTTCACTTCGGTGATGCCCAGGCAGTAACAGACGGCCGAGTTGGCGGCCGATCCTCGCCCCTGGCACAAGATACCGCGGCTGCGAGCAAAGGCCACGATGTCGTGGATGGTGAGGAAGTAATGCTCGTAGTTGAGCTCCGAGATCAAACCCAGCTCTTTGCGGATTAATGCCTGCACCTTCATGGGCGTGCCCCTGGGGTAGCGGCGGCGTTCGCCGTCCCGGGTCAGGCGTTTTAGGTAGGCCGCCGGGGGTTCGCCCTTCGGTACAAGGTCAGGCGGGTATTCATAGCGCAGGCTGCCGGGCTCGAAACGGCAGCTGTTGGCAATGTTGACGGTTTCCTGAAGCCAGGCCTGGGGGAACAGGCGTTGCAGTACCGGGAGTGGCCGCAGGTAACGCTCGCCGTTCTGGAACAGGCAGTGGCCAGCGTTTTCGACCGTGGAGTGATGGCGCAGTGCCGTGAGTACATCTTGCAGGGGCTGGCGCTCCCTGGCGTGCATGTGTACTTCGCCGGTTGCGGCAATGGCAAGTTTGAGCTGATCGGCCAGCTTGCGTACACGAGCCAGCTGTTGCTCTTCGCCCGCTTCCAGGGTGCGGGTAGCGCCAATGCGCAGGCGTTGCTCAAACAACCGTTGCAACCATTCGCCACAAACCTCGGCTTGCTCGTAGCTGGCAGCCGACGATGCCGGTGGTAGCCACAGGCAGAGGCAGTTATCCAGCTCTTGGGTTTCGATATCCCGGGTAAACAGCTGATATTGGCCTTTCTCTGCCCGGCGCCGGCCGGTTGTGATCAGCTGGCAGAGTTGTCCATAACCCTTGCGGTTACGGGCCAGCAGTATAAAGCGGGTAGCTGCACCACCGGGGGGCGCATCTTCCAGTTCAAACCAGCTACCGGTAATCAGTTTTACCGGGCTGTCTTTCAGAGCAGCCCAGGCTCTGGGAATGCCGGCAACGGAGCAAGCATCGGTGATGGCGATAGCGTTGTAGCCCAGCTCCAGGGCACGTTTGGCCAGCTCGTGGGGGTGTGAAGCCCCGGTCAGAAAAGTGAAATTACTGAAGCAGAATAATTCTGCGTAGCCGGTAGCCATCAGCCAAACCATCCGTGTATGAACCAGCCACCCTGAACGTCCCGGAACACCCAAGCCAGTCCGCCGCCCGGCAACTGGGCGATGTAGTAATCCCGGTGAACCCGCTGGCCATCCCACCAGCCACCGCTGATGCGCTCAGGGCCGGAATGCCAGGTCTCCGGGGGCTGAGCCAGAGGCCGGGGGGCCTTCAGGAGCCACAAGGGGCGCCGGGGCAGTGTCACTGAAGCCTGTGGCCGGAGTTTACCGGGTTTGCCCGGATTGCTGGCAGACCAGGCACACTCGGGCCGGTGATCAGCCCTGGCCGCAAGCCGTTTCAGGGACTGTTCGCCCAGGCGTGCCTGCAGGCGGCTGATCAGCGTGTGCCAGGCTTCGTCCAGGTCTTCCGTTTCGCCCAACAGATCCCGGCCTAACGGGGCTTCCCGGCCGGTGAAGCGTTTGACTGCCAGAATCAGGCCGGTGACCGGTGCGCTCAAGGGGTGTTGGTCCAGCTTCAGGCGTATCAGTTTCAGAAACATCTCGGCCCGGTGTTCCGGCCCGGTAGTGCGAATGCGTAAACGGGTGGCTTGCTGATGCCGGTGCTGCAGAATCAGTAACAGGGTATCCGTGTCTTGCTGGCGCCAGCACAGGTCTTCTTCCAGTTCTGACAGAATCCGCTGTAATGAGAACAGCAGCCCCTCGGTGTGCTCCACTTCGTGAATGAAGTCGGCTTTTTGCCGGAAACTGTGGGGTGGTTGCCAGGGGGCTTTTGGGTCTGGCCGGGTGCCCTGGATTTTCTGGACCATGGCCAGCAGTTCTGGTGACAGTCGCCGGGCCAGCTCTGTGGGGGGCAGGGCAAACACCTCTGCCAGGGTGTTCAGCCCCAGGCGTTGTAAGCGGGTGCAGGACTTTTCATCAAACCCTGCGGCCGGCAAGGGCAGGCTTCCCACCGATGTAAGAATGTGGTGTTTGTCTGCCGTGCATTCCCCTTTGCCGGCCCGGGCCAGTAACTGTGCGGCCAGGGGCGTATGGCCAATGGCGACCCAGGCGGTCAGTTTACGTTCGGCCAGCGCCTGCTCCACGGTTTGCCAGATAGAAGGCAAGCCGCCATACAGTTTCTGCAGGCTGCTGACTTCTGCCCAGATACCGTCTGGCGGTGAGAGGGTAATGTGTGCTGCATAGCGGTATAGCCAGCGCGCCTGGTCTTCCAAAAGCCAGGCTTCCTGCCTGGCTTCGGTACGCATGATGCTCAGTTCTGGTGCCAGGCCCAGGGCAGTCTTCAGGCGCATACCGGCTTCAATACCAAGATCCCTGGCGTTTGGGCAGGCCTGAACCACGGTATGCCCGGCGCCATCCACAATCGCCAGGGCTCCTGTGGATGGCTGATTCCGGTGGATGTGGTCCAGCAGCAAATGCGGGAAGTGCAGGTAAAGCCAGAGCATGCAGCTTACCCTTGCGAACGGGGCCACGGCCCCTGAACCACACGGGATGAATCCTGAGTGGTGATGTCTGCCCGGTGCCCTAACGCCAGGGAACAACGCTGGCCAGGCCAGCTGCCACGGCGTTTGATGATATTTACTTTGAGGTCCTGGTGATCCCCTGGCACCAGTTCCAGGCGCAAAGCCGCAGGTGAGTTTTGATCCGCCTGCCGGCGGCTACGGAACAGCACACACACATTGCCGCCGGCTTCTGATGCCAGCTGTAGCCGCCGGATATCCCGGCTGGCAAGCTTGCCAGGCCAGGCGAGCACCAGCCCGGTTACCGGTGAGCGCAGGCAGTTCTCAAGTGTCCACAGGAAATCGCCCTGATCGTCTGTGTTGATCACCACCAGATGGTCCAGATTCACGCCTTCCCGGGCCAGGGCAGGGGCATAGGGCGTGTGCGGCGGGTTCAGCCAGAAAACGGTCTTGCCCTGCTCAGACAAGCGCTGCATTAATGGCAAAACAAGGTGCAACTCACCAATGCCGAGGGCATCCAGCAGGCATTCGCTCAACGCGCCCCGGGGCCAACCAAGGCCACCCAGTTGATTGTCCAGAACCTGATAGCCTGTCGGCTCTGCTGGCTGCGTAGTTTTTCTGTGCTTGTGGCCCTGCCATACGCGGGCATCCTGCAGAAGACTGCTGAGAAGGTCACTCATGGGGAAATCTCTGAACACTGTTTATATATACAGTATTATTGTGGGGGCGGAATTTCAACTACCCACTTGATAAAACCGCTCACGCCACCCACGCTGGACACAGTAACCAGGAGAGGAGAAACAGCCATGACAAAACTGAGCCAACACGCCTGTGAAGCCTGCCGTTCAGACGCACCGAAAGTGACCGGCCAGGAGAAGCAGGAACTGCTGAGCGTGATCCCAGACTGGGAAGATGTGATGGTAGACGGCGAGGAACAGCTACGCAGGGTCTTCACCTTCAAGAACTTCGTGGAAGCGCAAGCCTTCACCAACAAAGTGGCGGACCTGGCCGAAGTTGAAAACCACCACCCCGCGATTCTGCTGGAGTGGGGCAAAGCCACCGTGCGCTGGTGGACTCACAAAATCGGCGGTTTGCACAAAAATGATTTCATTATGGCCGCCAGAACAGACGAGCTTTATTAAAAGGCCTCGTCCACCGGGCTGCGCACACCAAAGCCGCCTTTACGGACAACATGGGTGTAGATTTCGGTGGTACGGACATCGGAATGGCCGAGTAGCTTCTGGATAGTGCGAATGTCGTAGCCGGCTTCAAGCAGCCTGGTTGCAAAGCTGTGACGCAGGACGTGACTGTTTGCCTGCTTGTAGATGCCGGCTTCTCGAATGGCCGCCCCAATGGCTCTTTGAACACTGCGATCCAACAGATGGTGTCGACGCAGGGTATTGCTGCGTGGGTCTTTAGATAGCTTGCCAGCTGGAAACAAGTATTGCCAGGCTGGCTCCTTGGCCGCCTCCGGAAACTTGCGATTTAGCGCAGAGGGCATGTAAACCTCACCATGACCACTGGCCAAATCTTGCTTGTGCTGTACAAGGCAGAGCTCGATCTGTAATTCCAGTGGTTTTAGCAATGACTCCGGGAGCAGGGTTGTTCTGTCCTTATTGCCTTTGCCGCTGCGAACAATAATCTGCTGCATGCCAAAATCAATATCTTTTACTCGAAGCCTCAACACTTCGTTAATCCGGAGTCCTGAACCATACATCAGGCGTGCTACCAGTTGGGAGGCACCTTCTAGATGGCTTATCACAGCTTTGGCTTCGTCGTGCGTAAACACCGTTGGCAGTCGACGAGGTTTTCTTGCTAGTTCAAAAGACAACTCATCCAGAGGTTGTTGAAGGAATTCACGAAAGAGAAATACGATGGCATTCAGCGCTGTTCGCTGTGTACTAATACTGCTGTTGCGCTGAACCGCGAGATGAGAGAGAAATTGTTCCACTTCTTTTGTGGCGCAGGTGGAGGGGTGTTGCATGCCATGAAACCGGATAAACCGTTTGATCCAGTGGCAATAGGTTTGTTCGGTTTTGTAGGCCAGGTTCCGGCTTCGAATCAAAGAGCGAAGCTGATCCATGAAGCGGGTTGGGTTCTCTGGTAGCTTTGGTGGTACATCCAGAATCATGCTTATAGCCTCCATGCTGTTTGGATATACAGTATTCTAGGTTTTGATTGGTGTAATTGCACGATGAGACGTGGAGCTATACGACATCTGTCGCAAAATTTCGTGTTTTTTATATGATGGTCTTACAAACCACTGAAAAATATGGAAGAGTTGGTATCGGTGAAATGCAGATAAGCGAACAAGCTCCTTGCGGAATCAGCGACATTTGACGCATATTTCCCGGCTGGCATTGCTAGTGCCAGATAACTCATTGTTGAAAAAAGAGAAATCCAAGTGGGTGTTTGGGGTTGCTTGGAATAAGCGTATTTTGCATAGATGTCTTTTGTCGTTGAATTAGCTGTTATGTGGTTTAGGACTTAAGAGTATGGACTGCAAATTCAGTCGGAGTCAGGTTACTTGGGAGCTAAACGGCAGCGAGATATCGGTATCAGTGTCTGGCGTTGACCAAGCGGTTTATAGCGGTGAACAGGATGCAGTCGTTGTTCTGGCGGGTAGTGATCAGGATTCTAAAAAAATATTTGTGTACGAATTGGATGGCACTCTCCGTTGCATGATTGAGCAGCCAGCCGATACCTTTTTCCGTGGCTTAGGGTCAAACCGAGGCCATGACGTAGCTATCTTTTCAGTGGTCTACCATATTGGTTGGCGGGACTGGTGGCTCTCGATAGATTCGAAGTCAGCAACGGTCGGAAGTTTGGGTGAAGGTCGTTAAACCACATAACCAGGCCAGGCACAGCGACGCCTTTTTCGTTGCGGCTTCGCCTCCACTACAAAGGCGCGCATGCTGGCAGCGTTAATGGCCCAGGCCGTCTTCATTTTTGGCGGGCTCAGTGCAAAGGCCTTGGCACCGGACTTGGCTGCAAAGCCGCTTATAGTGATGATGGCCAAGGCCGGAAAAGTTGCTGTCGGGGTTGGTTGCCAAAGTCACCCGCAGCCTGGTTATTCATGGCGTGCCCCAGTCGCGGGGCCGTCCAGTTCAAACAGTAATCGGGCTGGTTCGGTTTGCGTTCTGGTTCCTTTCGCCATCCGTCTGGTTGGTGCAAGCTGTTCGGGAGAGGGCATGCAGCGCTGGGTGCCAAGGGAGACTTTGGTGGTGACCGGCCACTAACCAGGCGGTCAACCGGACGCCAAAAGCTTACAGCTTTTGGTTCCCTCCGCTGCGCTCCGGCGCCGGTTACCATCAGCGTTAGAGCTACAGAATGAAATTGAATCAGTGCCCATGCTGCGACTACTTCACTCTCCCTGACGGGCAGGATTATGAAATCTGTCCCGTTTGTTTTTGGGAAGACGATAGCTTTGGCATAGAGGAGCTGGACGCTGAATCAGGCGCTAATAAGGGGCTTACGATTCGACAGGCACGAGCAAACTTCGCGAAATACGGAGCGTGCGACCCGGACATGGTTCGGAATGTACTTCCCACTGAGAAGCGTTCGCTCTATGGCCGAGAGTTACGTTCCATTAGGCTCTAACAAGGTGGTCAACGGGACGCCAACTACGCGTTGCTCCGTTGGCGCCCATTACCACGGCGTTATAAATTTTGAGAAGGCTTTGTTGGGCAGTAGACGGACAGTGGATAGCTGCTATTAGATTAAGGCCGAGGCAGGGCTTCTGGGGCATATGAGTAAATGGATCAAACTACTACAGCTACTTTTGCCAGCTTTTCTGATCTGCGCAGGAGTACTGCATGCATTGGCAATTTTGGTGGGCTCTGGTCTTGATACTGCTATAAGCCAGTTTGGGTCTCCGTTTATCTTTATCTTTACAGGTCTAGTTCTGGGAGACATCAACAAGCGCCGCAAGGATCTAAACTGAGGTTCCATGTCCCAATTTATAACAAGGCCAGGCACAGCGACGCCTACTACATTGCGGCTTCGCCTCCATTTCGCAGCCGCGCATGCTGGCTGGCGTTAAAAATCGGGAGAGTATGGGGCATATACGGAAATTCTTTCATGACGCGGCAAGGCTAAAGCCCTACTACAGAGTATGTTCAAATGTAGCCACGGGGTTGGGCGTAGGGATAGGCATCGGCATCTGGTACTTCGCTTTGGTTCCCATCTTAGCCGCTTCGGTAGGAATTGATCTTGCTGGCTCTGCCCAACCTGGCGATCCGACCGCGTTCTTTGCAGGTGCAATGGTTTTGCTGTTGGTAGCGGCGCTAATCGTTTGCGTCCAGGGAGCTTTTTTGTCTCTGGTTTTACTTGGCCGTTTGAGGTTAGCTGAAGTTACTTCGGTAATCTTTCGTTTGCGCTACCCTCGGAGTTGGACCAATTTTTAACAAGTCGCAGCAGTACGCGGCCGATGGCCGCCGGACGCCCTTTCCGTGGCTCCTTCGTCGCCACTCCAAGGTCGCCGCTGTGCTTCGGCGTTAGCTGGTAGTGCCTTGGATCTTTTGGGGTGTTTCGGTGCCATGGGGCCTTGGCCTCAAATGGGCAGCAAACCGGGTACTCTTGGAGCACCGCCAAGGCCGTCAAAACTCGCAGTCTGGCTGATAGCTCAATCGGAATATTCGGCAGGTATAAAGTTCAGTGTTCGCCGTGCGTGGCAATCCGACGAAAACTGAATTTCGATCTGCTACTCTGAAGTTCAGGGTCGTTCGCCGCGTTATAGGCGGTGGTTTTAATCAAGTTGCATCAGCGTATTTTGGTGCCAAGGCAACGGAGCATGCCGTCGAGTTGTTAGCCAGGGATTGGTCTTCATCGTGACCCCCAGCTAACCAGTGCATTAAATACGTTCCGGCCCGATGGGCCTCCACCGGACGCCCTAGTCGGGCGCCGTTTATGCAGGCGTTAGCCAATAGGAGAAGTCATGGCAGTAGGGATTACGGTAGGATCAATTACCGCTGAAATTGGTGCCGGAAGTTTTGTTCACTCATTTTTTTCTACAGTCACCATTCACTGTGAACCACATGGTTGGGGCAGTCGATACCCCCATTTAATGAACGAGCTTTATCAAGGCTATCTGCCCCACTCCCATGCAGCTGCAGCGCTCGAAGAGCTTCGTGACGCAAAGGCGGTGCTCGATAGGATTCCACCTTCAGATGTTGTGTGGGACATAGAAAACCGAGATGCTCAACCGCCATGGGGTACCAGCATATCCCCTGATATCACGAGTCTTGGTAATTACTTTGTCTCTAGCACTGGTCGGGATTTGTTTGCGTTACTAGAAGAGGTCTTGCAGTTATCAGTAGATAAGCAGAAGGACGCGAAACTTGGCTAACAAATCATTCAAGTTCGCTACCGGCCTCGCGGCCGTCCGCCGGACGCCTACTACGCTGCGCTACGAAGGCGCCGCTTAATATTCAGCGTTATGCCCTTTTAGGTCGGGACACCTAGTATGGAATTGAGCACTCCGGCAGCTATGCCATTTACGCGGGAAGCAGCGCTCAAAATGCTGAAGTGGGGTGCAGAGCCGTCGACATCTCCTTACTCCCACAAACAAATTGCGGAGTGGTGCGATAGATTCTGGTGCAAGTACCTCGATGTTGATGCGGAGCCGGAAATTGAGTCGTTACTGCCAATCCTCACTGATGTGGAAACTCAGTGGGATCTATATCTGGCGAACACCTATTCACTTGAGGAGCTCCGAGCGAAAAATTTCGAGGAAGAGCAAATGCCTACGGAGTGGTTTCGTGATTGGCTCCAGCAACTGGCATAACCAGGTGGTCAACGGGACGCCAACTACGCTGCGCTCGTGTGTCATGACGAAAGACTTCAGTCTTTCTTGCTGTACTCAAGATGAGGGAAGGCCCCTCGGTCTCGGTGACCAGACACCGGGATCAAACCGCCCTGTGCGGCTTGCATTAAGAGTGCGGGTCGTGAGCGACATGGGAAAAGGCCGTCAAGAGCGGTCAGGTACGTACCCAAGGAGATGAACGAAAGTGAACCGCCGATAAGGGGTCGAAATGTAGACAGATGTTGTCAGAACCGGGGACCGAGCGTCTCCCCGGGATGAGCTGTGACGTGAGCTGGCACAACGGACACAGCGGCAGCCGGTCTTGAGGCGGCATGACCTGGGTACAGGCTTGAGTATGGAACATGAGAACCTGTCGTCCTGATGTTAAGGGAGAAGCACAAGTGGAGATCCCACGAGGCGAGAGTACCGATGCAGGACACAGGGACGGATTGGCCCGTAGTAGTGTGGAAACACCTGTAATGGGTGTGGAGCGAAGGGGGCAAGTTATCCCGTCGGATCTAGATGGCCAACCGAATTCCGGGAGGAGCCGTCAGGGTCAGGCAAAACCATTTACCATCCCGAAGGCCTTGGTCTATCAGGCCTACAAGCGGGTTCGAGCCAACAAAGGTAGCGCCGGGGTAGATCATCAGAGTCTGGAAGACTTTGATGGTGACCTCAGCAATAACCTTTACAAGCTTTGGAACCGTTTGTCCTCAGGAAGCTATCATCCACCACCGGTTTTGCGCGTGGAGATCGAAAAGGCGGATGGGGCAACCCGTCGTCTCGGCATCCCAACGGTTGCCGACCGCATTGCGCAGATGGTGGTCAAGCTGCTGATTGAACCGGAACTGGAACAACACTTCCACCCGGACTCTTACGGCTACCGCCCGGGAAAGTCAGCGCACGATGCGCTGAAACAGACTCAGGCCCGGTGCTGGAAGAAAGCCTGGGTGCTGGATATGGACATTCAAGGCTTCTTCGACAACATCGACCACAACCTATTAATTAAGGCCGTGGATCGTCATGTGACCGAGGACTGGCAGAAGCTGTACATCCGGCGCTGGCTAAGCGCGCCGGTTCAGTTGGCGGATGGTTCCGTGGAGGAACGCGATCGGGGCACGCCGCAAGGCGGTGTGATCAGTCCCTTACTGGCAAACCTGTTCCTGCACTACGTCTTTGATCGCTGGGTGGAGAAGCGCTGGGGTGGCATCCAGTTCGAACGCTATGCGGACGATATCGTATGCCATTGTTCCAGTGAACGGGAAGCTCAAGCACTGAAATCGGTCCTTGAGGCACGATTCACAGCGTGTGGCTTGACGCTCCATCCCCGCAAGACAAAGATTGTGTATTGTAAGAGCGAGTACAACCGGCGGGACTACCCGGAGATCGCGTTTGATTTTCTGGGTTACACCTTCCGACCGCGGCTGATCCGCAACCGGTTGGGACAAAAGAAAGTCTACTTCACGGCGGCCATCAGCCAGAGTGCAGCGAAAGAGATCCGCAAGCAGATCAACGAGTGGCCCTGGAAATGGTGGCGACAGAAAGAACTCGGGCAGTTCGCTCGATTCTGTCAGTCCCGCCTCCGAGGCTGGATGCAGTACTATAGCCTGTTTGGCCGCAGTTACATTCGGAATGTGCTGTTTCATTTCGATCTGAGGTTGAGCCGGTGGGCATTAGGGAAGTATCGGAAACTCAGAGGTCTGTTACAGGCTGCCCGGAGAGTGAATGGACTGCGTCGGCGACGGCCGGATCTATTTGCGCACTGGGCAGGATCAAGGGCAGTGGTTGGATAACAAGAGCCGTATGAATCGAGAGGTTCACGTACGGTTCTGTGAGAGGCTTTGGGGGTGGTTCCCAGGGCCTACTCGACCGGCGCCGGTTACCTTCAGCGTTATAAACCAAGGGGGACTTTTGCGCGATTTCCGTCTTAGCTTGGCTGGCTTCATCATCCTGCTTCTTGTCGTTGGGGGCGTTTATATTCTGGCCATGGTGAGCAATGGCCAGCTAACCATCAGCTCCAACAATCAAGATTGGGCTAGCTTCGGAGCGTACTTCGGCGGTGTACTTGCGCCTGCAGCTGCCTTGCTTGCAGGCTATCTTGTCTATAAGAGTTTTAAATCCAACACCTATCAACAAAAGTTGCTGGTTATCCGAGAAGCTTTAGGCCGACTGGATCAGCAGCTTGAAAGAAACTTGGATTTGCCGTTCAACAATGGATGCTTCGGAGAGGAGTATCGCGGGTTGCCCTTAAGAACGATAATTTACGCAGTTTCAAACAAGGAACTAGAGTCCAATGAGGCATTTAATGACGCGCTCCTCTCGCTCCTTCACAATATTTCGATTCTTTCCTACTCAATTTCTGTCTATCTAAACCTACTTGAAAAATTTCCGACTGACGAGACAGACACCAATTGGCTTAAAAATCTTGAGCATCAATATTGGATAGAAAAATATTCCCCGGTTTGCCGGAGAATAAAGGGGATAGTCGGTAAAGATGCGATGGAACAGAAAATTAAAAAGCATCAGCTAGAAAGCTTTCGGGTTATTTTCAATGGTGGCTATGATTTATAACAAGTGGCTGTTGTCGGACGCACCTGCGCTTTCGCTCCGGTGCGCCGCAAAGCCAAGTCGTTAAAAATCGGGAGAGTATGGGGCATATACGGAAATTCTTTCATGACGCGGCAAGGCTAAAGCCCTACTACAGAGTATGTTCAAATGTAGCCACGGGGTTGGGCGTAGGGATAGGCATCGGCATCTGGTACTTCGCTTTGGTTCCCATCTTAGCCGCTTCGGTAGGAATTGATCTTGCTGGCTCTGCCCAACCTGGCGATCCGACCGCGTTCTTTGCAGGTGCAATGGTTTTGCTGTTGGTAGCGGCGCTAATCGTTTGCGTCCAGGGAGCTTTTTTGTCTCTGGTTTTACTTGGCCGTTTGAGGTTAGCTGAAGTTACTTCGGTAATCTTTCGTTTGCGCTACCCTCGGAGTTGGACCAATTTTTAACAAGTCGCAGCAGTACGCGGCCGATGGCCGCCGGACGCCCTTTCCGTGGCTCCTTCGTCGCCACTCCAAGGTCGCCGCTGTGCTTCGGCGTTATAAATCAGGGAGTAGCCATCGATGGAATGGCGCAAGGACGACTACCTAATCACTGATGACAGATCCAAGGTGCAACTGGATGTCGTCCACCGCTTGCTTGCCGCAACCTATTGGGGTGGCCGCCGCCCTCGAGAAATCGTAGATCGCATGGTTTCAGGCTCCATCTGCTTCAGCCTTTATCATGGTTCTACACAGATCGGTTTTGGGCGGGCAGTCACCGATAGTGCTACTTTTACCTGGGTGGCAGATATTGTGGTTGAACCCAAATTTCGCGGTAGCGGCCTCGGTAAGTGGATCATGGAGTGTTTGCTAGTGCACCCGGCCATAAAGGGAACCCAGATGGTGTTGCAAACCCGAGATGCACAAGGGCTCTACGAGCAGTTTGGGTTCACTGGAAACAGTGCTCTCATGAGCACCAAAGTCACTGATTTATAACAAGGCGCATCAATACGCGGTGGCGTTATGTGTACCCATCGGATTGGAGGAGCAGATGAAATCCATCACGACTTCGCTCATGTTTGTCGGAGAGCAGGCCGGGAAAGCCGAGGAGGCAATTAGGTTCTATACTTCTTTATTTCCTGGTTCACAGATCACCGATATTCAGCGCTACGGAGCCGGTGAGCATGAACCAGAAGGTTCTACCAAAATGGCTCGGTTTACGATAAACGGAACTGAGTTAATGGCGCTGGACAGTCACCTTGATCACCAATTTAGTTTTACTCCCTCCATGTCATTGTATGTCGAGTGTGAGTCCTCGAACGAAATCGAGGAGGCTTTTCGGGCCTTAGCCGACGGCGGCTCGGAGCTGATGCCTTTGGATAACTATGGCTTTAGCGAGAAGTTTGGGTGGCTGAAGGATAGGTATGGAGTGTCTTGGCAACTCAACCTAACGGATTAACGTGGCGGAAAAGTCAACACATAACCAAGCGCAGCACTACGCAGCCTCCGGCTGCCGGACGCTCGCAAGCTCGCGCCGGTGTGCGCGGCGTTATACCTCATGGAGGAGCATATGAGAAAACTGGTAAGTTCAGGCTCTCCTTTGGAAGAACCGATTGGGTTTTCCAGAGCATGCAGAGTTGAAAACATGATTTCTGTCGCCGGCACGGCACCCATAGAGAATGGTGAAACTACCTGCGTTGGGGATGTTTATGGGCAGACCAAGTATTGCTTGGAACTGTCTATTCGGGCTATCGAAGAGGCTGGAGGAAAACCGACAGATATAATTAGAACTCGCATCATGCTCACTGACATTTCTCGTTGGGAGGAAGCCGCCAAAGCACATGGTGAGCTATTTTCTGCAATAAAGCCCGCGTGTACGTTTGTTGAAGTAAGCCGCTTCATCAATCCGGACTGGCTTGTAGAAACGGAGATCGATTGTGTCCTGGGTCAGGTATAACAAAGCCATTAAGTCTGTTCCGGGCCGGTGGCCCTCCACCGGACGTCCCTGTCGGGCCGCCGCTTATGGCTGGCGTTATAAATTTTGAGAAGGCTTTGTTGGGCAGTAGACGGACAGTGGATAGCTGCTATTAGATTAAGGCCGAGGCAGGGCTTCTGGGGCATATGAGTAAATGGATCAAACTACTACAGCTACTTTTGCCAGCTTTTCTGATCTGCGCAGGAGTACTGCATGCATTGGCAATTTTGGTGGGCTCTGGTCTTGATACTGCTATAAGCCAGTTTGGGTCTCCGTTTATCTTTATCTTTACAGGTCTAGTTCTGGGAGACATCAACAAGCGCCGCAAGGATCTAAACTGAGGTTCCATGTCCCAATTTATAACAAGGCCAGGCACAGCGACGCCTACTACATTGCGGCTTCGCCTCCATTTCGCAGCCGCGCATGCTGGCTGGCGTTAGCTGGTAGTGCCTTGGATCTTTTGGGGTGTTTCGGTGCCATGGGGCCTTGGCCTCAAATGGGCAGCAAACCGGGTACTCTTGGAGCACCGCCAAGGCCGTCAAAACTCGCAGTCTGGCTGATAGCTCAATCGGAATATTCGGCAGGTATAAAGTTCAGTGTTCGCCGTGCGTGGCAATCCGACGAAAACTGAATTTCGATCTGCTACTCTGAAGTTCAGGGTCGTTCGCCGCGTTATAGGCGGTGGTTTTAATCAAGTTGCATCAGCGTATTTTGGTGCCAAGGCAACGGAGCATGCCGTCGAGTTGTTAGCCAGGGATTGGTCTTCATCGTGACCCCCAGCTAACCAGTGCATTAAATACGTTCCGGCCCGATGGGCCTCCACCGGACGCCCTAGTCGGGCGCCGTTTATGCAGGCGTTATTGGCCCAGGCCTCGGAAGGATTCAGTCGGTAGAGCAGGGAGTTGCTTTCAAGTGTTTACCACCGTCCAGCACTTCTCCCCGCAAATCTCTGCAAAATCCGAAAATTCCGTGTTCTGGTTCCTCACGCTATGGGCCAAGTTCGGTGCAAGCTAGTCAGTACACGGCATTCGGGTTTGGATGCCAGAGATTATCCACGGGGTATCCGGCCACTAACAAGGCGGTCAACCGGACGCCAAAAGCGTACCGCTTTTGGTTCCCTCCGCTACGCTCCGGCGCCGGTTACCTTCAGCGTTATAAATTTTGAGAAGGCTTTGTTGGGCAGTAGACGGACAGTGGATAGCTGCTATTAGATTAAGGCCGAGGCAGGGCTTCTGGGGCATATGAGTAAATGGATCAAACTACTACAGCTACTTTTGCCAGCTTTTCTGATCTGCGCAGGAGTACTGCATGCATTGGCAATTTTGGTGGGCTCTGGTCTTGATACTGCTATAAGCCAGTTTGGGTCTCCGTTTATCTTTATCTTTACAGGTCTAGTTCTGGGAGACATCAACAAGCGCCGCAAGGATCTAAACTGAGGTTCCATGTCCCAATTTATAACAAGGCCAGGCACAGCGACGCCTACTACATTGCGGCTTCGCCTCCATTTCGCAGCCGCGCATGCTGGCTGGCGTTATACACCCGGAATTTAAACTGTTCGTACATACAGTACTGTGTTATGGTTTCGCAAAACAAGTGATTTCGTCCTACAGAGGTGAATTATGATTAAAGGAAGTTGTTGTTGCGGAGCTGTACAATTCGAAATAAGCGAAGAGCCCAGCATGATGGGCATGTGCCATTGCAGTCGTTGTCGTAAAGTTGGGGCAAGCGCTTTAGCCTTCGTGAAATCAGACACATTTAGTATTACTGCTGGCCGCGACAAAATATCCACATTCAAAGCTGAGCCGCCGTACAAATATAATCGATGTTTTTGTCCAATCTGCGGCACTGCACTTGGCGAAGTTCTTTCAGGCTTGGATTTTTTTCCAATAAATGCAAACTGCATAGACAGTGGAATCGAGATAGACATTAAATTTCACGAGTTTGTTTCAGAGAAGCCGAGCTGGTTCAAAATCGGTGACAACGCGAAGCAATTCGATGAACACCCGCACGAATAACAATAAAAATGTATAACAAAGCTGTCATAGGGACATTTTTTACTTCGCTCCGTTTTGGGGTGGCTTCGCCACTTTACCCCAAAACTCCACTACGTAAAAAATGCCCCATACAGCGGCGTTAAATGTGGGGAAGATGACCTCGTACAACTATCCTGAACTCATACTGCAGAAGACAGCTGATCTTCCCAAGATCGTGGGTTTGTCGCTCGAGAAAACGTTGGTTAACTATGTTGCCGATGAGTTCAATGTGCTCTATTTGAAAGCCGGTGGTCGCTGGTTCGCTGCTCAGCCAGAAATCGGTGGTGAGATTTTGGGGTTTCATGAGTTGGGGGCGTCACCCCAAGAAGGACCAACCTCCGACGGCAGTGGCATTGTGAGTTGTGCTCTGTTCGAGCGGTTTATGGGAGCCCAAGTAACTGCTGTTCGGCAAATGGGTGAAGCGTGGAATGGGCACGGTTTTGAGTTGAGCTTCTTTGGCATTGTGGACCACACTCTGCTGGTGCAATCCATACATACAGGGTCTGAACCTGAAGACTATTCAGACTGCTTGCGTCTCGGGGTCGGAAGTTATGTACATGTCGCGAATTGCATTTAACCAAACGCGTCACACGGATGCTCTTTACGCCGCTACGCTCTGTAAAGGTCACCGGTGCGCTCAGCGTTATGGCGGCTTGTCAAGAGGTGAGTGTGAGTATGTTTAGCTTCCAGGATTTTGCGAAGCCTCGAGTTAAATCACTGATTGGAGCGTTGACCGTAGCGGTCTTGACCATGCTCGGATCATGGGCCACACCATTGCTCGGCTACGTTTTCGCACTGATGGCACTTGTGATGCTAATTGTTGTAACGCTTTTTAGCCCTGCTTGGCCCTCGCAGTCGAAAAAGGAGAACTCTCTGGTATTTTCGTTGTTCTGGGGGTTAATGGTGGGGGTGATCGTTCCCCATCTAATATCCACGTTTCTGGAAGGTGGAGCGTCTGCAGTTTTTGAAATTATGACGTCAGAGCCATAACCAAGCGGTCAACCGGACGCCAAAAGCATACCGCTTTTGGTTCCCTCCGCTGGCGCTCCGGCGCCGGTTACCTTAGCGTTGAGGCTGTAGAAAAACCCCGAAATCACCCTGTGTTTTGATAGGATCAGGCAAACGGACAAGGAGTGGTCAGATGCCCCGCTTCAAGCACTACAACTACGACCAGGACACCATGGTCGTCATCAACTACCAGGAACAGCTCCAGCCCGGCACCTTTGAACACGCGGTGCACTACCTGATCGAGCACAAGCTGGACCTGGCGGTGTTTCATCCCAAGTACCGCAACGAAGACACTGGCCGGCTGGCCTACGATCCGGCCATCCTGCTGAAGATCATCCTGTTTGCCTACTCCAAGGGCATCACCTCCAGTCGCGAAATGCAGTGGTGTTGCGAGACCAACATCATCTTCAAAGCCCTCTCCTGCGATACCGTTCCGCATTTCACGACCCTGGCCAAGTTTGTCAGCAGCCACGCCGATGAGATCGAAGAGCTGTTCGAACAAGTTCTTCTGGTGTGCCACGAAGAAGGTCTATTGGGTAACGAGCTGTTTGCCATCGACGGCTGCAAAATGTCCTCCAACGCGGCCAAGGAATGGTCCGGCACCTTTAAAGAGCTGGGCGAGAAGCGGGAGAAACTGCGACGACTGATCCGTCATCACCTCAGGGCGCATTACGAGCGGGATGAGGCAGACACCGAGGCCGAACTGGACCGCGACATCCGCCGAGCGAAGACCATTCTGTCGTTGGATGAGGCCGCTAAGAAGATTGATCGTTTCCTAAAGACGAGCCGCCCACGGATGGGCCGGGGGAAGCGGAGCAAGGAAGTGAAGAGCAACGTCACCGATAACGAAAGCGCCAAGATGACCACCAGCAAAGGCACGATCCAGGGCTACAATGGGGTCGCCACGGTGGATAAGAAACACCAAATCATCATCGACGCCCAGGCCTTTGGCGAAGGCCAGGAACATCACACCCTGCAACCGGTACTGGAAACCGTCGAAGCCCGTTTCAAGAAACTGGGTATCGCTGACAACATCTACCAGTCTGGCGCTATTGTCACTGCCGACACCGGCTTCGCCAACGAGGCCAATATGAAGTACCTGCACGAACGGCAGATCAATGGCTACGTGCCGGACAACAAATTCCGCAGCCGGGACCCGAAGTTCACAAACCAGAAAGACAAGTACGGCAAGCGGCATCAAAACCTGCCGGACAAGGGTTGGAAAGACATCATTCCGGCCAGTGAATTCCAGTTCGATCCCGTGAACCTGATCTGCGTCTGCCCGACTGGCGAAGAGCTTACCTATCGGGGTCAAAGGGAAGCCGAGAATGGCAAGGTCCGAGTGCACTTCGAAGGTCGATTGCTGCAATGTCGCCACTGTCCCAAGAAGCACCAATGCATGCAGAACCCTGCATCCGCTAACCACCGAAATGGGTCTGGCCGACAGGTGTCGTTCACCATTGAGAACAAGCGTCTGCCGAACTACACGGACTGGATGAAGCACCGGGTCGACAGCCAACAGGGCAAAGAGATATACAGCCACCGAATGTCGGTGGTGGAGCCGGTGTTCGGCAACATCGGCACGAACAAACGGCTGAATCGCTTCAGCTTGCGAGGCAAGAAGAAGGTGCAAGGCCAATGGCAGCTATACTGCCTGGTGCACAATATTGAGAAGTTGGCGAATTACGGGCGGTTAGCAGCGTGATGTCGGGATCAGGCGGTTACAAATGTGTCTGCTGGATGTCAGCTATACCGGCACTGACACCGTCAAAAGGACTGAAACTCATGGCTGAACATCGGAACGATGATAATCGGCTAACTGATGGCCGCTAAGAAAATTTTAGGAACCAGGTGCTGGGGAAGGCTCGGAATCGGGTTTTTCTACAGCCTCGTTAGGTTTGCAATGTTAAAACTCGTGGTGGAGACCTCGTGTACTTAGTATTAGCATATATTTCTATATCAGTAGGGATCCTACTTATTTTCTATTATGTTTGGCATTTGACGTGGCCAACAGTCGACGGAATGGTCTCAAATATCAACGAAGGGGTATATAAGAGCAGTATTCGTGGTCCCAGAAAATATCGGATGACCACGTATGATTATGAGTATAACGGAGAAAGGTTCCGTAACATGCGCCAAAGTTTGTTGTTTGGAGCCGTGAAAGGGCCGACAGTAAATAACGAATCAATTTTTCGTGTAAAGCATTGCAGAATACAACCGGCCCTTTCTTGTCCCTTCAGACCACTGTATGACTTTTTCTTGCTTGTTGTAACAATTTTGGGTCTCGTCTGCTTTGCTCTCGTTATGCTTCTCGAACACTGGGACCAGATAACCTAACAAGGCCAGGCACGGCGACGCCTACTACATTGCGGCTTCGCCTCCATTTCGTAGCCGCGCATGCTGGCGGCGTTATGAAGTGCAAGGAGTACGCATTGGACAAGTTTGAGGCTGTCAGACTGTATTATCTTGCCAGCAACTTTTGGCAGCTTACGCTCAATGTCGGTTCCGAATTAATCAAGCGTGGAAACCCAGGCTCGCTGATGAGAAGTGGCTGGGATGCTCCGTCTGAAGAAGAGATGGAGGAGGAGTTGAGATGGTCCGATTTACATATCATCGAACCAACGCTGTTCAATTTCTACCACGGTATTGAATTGAGCCTGAAGGCGTTACTCGTTGCGAAAGGCGAACCGATAGGAAAAATCCACAAGCTCTCCCGTTTACTGGAACTCGTCAATTCCCGATATGACAGTAAAGAGCTATCAGATTTCTACGGAGCTTACATCCATACGGAAAAGCTGCCTCCAATACTAAAAGAGTTTTGCAGCGAATCGGGCGTAACGATGGATTTCTATTATCAAAGCCTCAAATACCCCACTGGCACGAAAGCGGAATCATTCAATCATTCAGCACTACGAGGACACGAATCTGAAGGTGTTAAGCTGTTCAGCCAGATTTCTGAGGATCTGGTACGTTCTCGAAAGCTTATAGAAAAGTTTATTGAGAGCGAGTGTCGAGATGCACTCTCATAACCAGTGCAGGCACGGCGACGCCCATTACATTGCGCCTTTGGCTCCATTCCATGGGCGCGCATGCTGCAAGCGTTGAGGCTGTAGAAAAACCCCGAAATCCCTCTCGGTTTTGGTAGCATCAGGCAAACGGACAAGGAGTGGTCAGATGCCCCGCTTCAAGCACTACAACTACGACCAGGACACCATGGTCGTCATCAACTACCAGGAACAGCTCCAGCCCGGCACCTTTGAACACGCGGTGCACTACCTGATCGAGCACAAGCTGGACCTGACGGTGTTTCATCCCAAGTACCGCAACGAAGACACTGGCCGGCTGGCCTACGATCCGGCCATCCTGCTGAAGATCATCCTGTTTGCCTACTCCAAGGGCATCACCTCCAGTCGCGAAATGCAGTGGTGTTGCGAGACCAACATCCTCTTCAAAGCCCTCTCCTGCGATACCGTTCCGCATTTCACCACCCTGGCCAAGTTTGTCAGCAGCCACGCCGATGAGATCGAAGCGCTGTTCGAACAAGTTCTGCTGGTGTGCCACGAAGAAGGTCTGTTGGGTAACGAGCTGTTTGCCATCGACGGCTGCAAAATGTCCTCCAACGCGGCCAAGGAATGGTCCGGCACCTTTAAAGAGCTGGGCGAGAAGCGGGAGAAACTGCGACGACTGATCCGTCATCACCTCAGGGCGCATTACGAGCGGGACGAGGCAGACACCGAGGCCGAACTGGACCGCGACATCCGCCGAGCGAAGACCATTCTGTCGTTGGATGAGGCCGCTAAAAAGATTGATCGTTTCCTAAAGACGAGCCGCCCACGGATGGGCCGGGGGAAACGGAGCAAGGAAGTGAAGAGCAACGTCACCGATAACGAAAGCGCCAAGATGACCACCAGCAAAGGCACGATCCAGGGCTACAATGGGGTCGCCACGGTGGATAAGAAACACCAAATCATCATCGACGCCCAGGCCTTTGGCGAAGGCCAGGAACATCATACCCTGCAACCGGTACTGGAAACCGTCGAAGCCCGTTTCAAGAAACTGGGTATCGCTGACAGCATTTATCAGCAAGGCACCATCGTTACCGCTGACACCGGCTTCGCCAACGAAGCCAATATGAAGTACCTGCACGAACGGCAGATCAATGGCTACGTGCCGGACAACAAATTCCGCAGCCGGGACCCGAAGTTCACAAACCAGAAAGACAAGTACGGCAAGCGGCATCAAAACCTGCCGGACAAGGGTTGGAAAGACATCATTCCGGCCAGTGAATTCCAGTTCGATCCCGTGAACCTGATCTGCGTCTGCCCGACTGACGAAGAGCTTACCTATCGGGGTCAAAGGGAAGCCGAGAATGGCAAGGTCCGAGTTCACTTCGAAGGTCGATTGCTGCAATGTCGCCACTGTCCCAAGAAGCACCAATGCATGCAGAACCCTGCATCCGCTAACCACCGAAATGGGTCTGGCCGACAGGTGTCGTTCACCATTGAGAACAAGCGTCTGCCGAACTACACGGACTGGATGAAGCACCGGGTCGACAGCCAACAGGGCAAAGAGATATACAGCCACCGAATGTCGGTGGTGGAGCCGGTGTTCGGCAACATCGGCACGAACAAACGGCTGAATCGCTTCAGCTTGCGAGGCAAGAAGAAGGTGCAAGGCCAATGGCAGCTATACTGCCTGGTGCACAATATTGAGAAGTTGGCGAATTACGGGCGGTTAGCAGCGTGATGTCGGGATCAGGCGGTTACAAATGTGTCTGCTGGATGTCAGCTATACCGGCACTGACACCGTCAAAAGGACTGAAACTCATGGCTGAACATCGGAACGATGATAATCGGCTAACTGATGGCCGCTAAGAAAATTTTAGGAACCAGGTGCTGGGGAAGGCTCGGAATCGGGTTTTTCTACAGCCTCGTTAAACGTATCATGCAAATCAGACATCTGATCTTATTAGTAGTAACGATATTTTGGAGCCTTTTTGTAATGGCTGATGAGGCAATGATCTATGCCGAAACGGATTTCACCGTTGGCGAAGAAACCATTTTGGAAAGCGGCTCGCCCGAGAACAGCTTTATGGTTGTATTTGAGGATGATGGAGATACCGGATACCTCTATGGTTTAGATAGAAGCCGAGAGGGCAATCCCATTCTGGATGCTCTGCATATCTACAACGTTGCGAATGTCACGGACAAACATCTGCCATCTAAAGCTCAGATTGTTTGGTCTGGCGATGGGAATAAGTCACTTCTTCTGATAAACGGGTATCCGCACGCAGCCTTCGACTTCGCAGCCAAGAGAGGGTACTGCCGAACAAACTTTCCGCCACCGGACAAGAAATGGACAAAGTACAGCCATGAGTGGAGTGATGAAGTATTGGAGTTGTTCTAAGTTCACGTTTAACCAGTGGGTGAAGCCGACCGGTACTCCGCTGCGCTCGTGTGTCATGACGAAAGACTTCAGTCTTTCTTGCTGTACTCAAGATGAGGGAAGGCCCCTCGGTCTCGGTGACCAGACACCGGGATCAAACCGCCCTGTGCGGCTTGCATTAAGAGTGCGGCGTCGTCTGTCAAGGTAGTTGGAACCTGATTCATTTTGGCTCTAATAAGCCACGCATTGCTCTTTAACAGTTTGTTCCTCGGGTAGCGGGTTTAGCCACACGGCTCCCACCGGTTCGCAGTTGCGGATACCGGTGGACCAGCGACCAGGGTTCTTTTCCTTGGCCCTGAGCAAGGTCATTTTTCGACTTGCCAGGATGTCTGCATCCTTTCCGGCGTGACGGTCAGCCGGTGTCACATAACGGATCGCGCTATGGCGATGCTCGTTGTTGTACCAGCGGATGAACGTGCTCACCCAGTCACGGCTCAGTTCAAGGTTCTCAAAGCCCTCATGCGGGTATTCCGGGCGCTGCTTGGTGGTGCCGAACAGTGACTCGATATAGGCATTGTCATTGGACACACGCGGTCGACTGTAGGAGGGCGTGACACCCAGCTTCTCGAACGTGGCCGGTAGCGTGCCGCCTTTCATGGGGCTGCCGTTGTCAGAATGCACCACCGGTGGATTGTTCACGCAGCCCTCGCGTAACAGTGCTTTGCGCAACACGGTTTCGCTGTTGACGGCGTTTTCCGCATCGAATACTTCAGCGCCAACGATCTTGCGGCTGTAGACATCGAGCATGAAGTACAGATAAAAGAACCGACCCCGAACCGTCGACTTCAAGTAGGTCACATCCCAGCACCAGACCTGGTTCGGTCGGCTGGCCTCATGACGGCGTGGTGGGCCGACTCGCCCGGAGTGGCGGGCACCCCGGCGGTGGTTCTCGTTATGTTCGCTCAGAACGCGGTAGAACGAGGATTCCGAGGCGATGTACCACCCATAGTCGTCCATCAGCAGCGGCACGACCTGAGACGGCGGCAGGCTGGCATAATCGGACTGGTGACAAACGGCCAGAATCATCGCTTTCTCCATGGCGGTCAGTGTGTGAGAGGGGGTGTGCTTCGGGGCGTTGGGCCGACCATCTTCACCACCGGCTTTCCAGCGGCGGTAAGTGTTGGTGCCAATACCCAGTTCGGCACAGGCGCTTTTTAGGCGCGCCCCATCGGTACGCGTTTCATCGACCAGCTGCACAGCATACTGGCGATCCAGGGCACTGGTCAGTCGTCCTCGTCCCCCCAGATCGCCTGGGCCTTTTTTCGCAGAGTCAGCAGGGCGGCTGTTTCCGCCAGTGCGGCTTCCTTGCGTTTCAGCTCACGTTCCAGTTGACGGGTGCGCTTTTTCTCGTGCTTGACCGCCTCACGGGAGCGTTTTTCAATCTTTTCATCGCGATCATTGGCGGCTTCACAGCTCTGACGCCAACGACGGATATGCTCGGGATAGAGTCCACGTTTACGGCAGTACTCGCCCAGTTCGGACTCACTAAGCGCGGCGGTCTCAAGCACGGCGTTGAATTTATCGCGCGAACTCCAGCCTTCCGGGTCTGAGCCGTGATCTGGCAACAGTTGACCATTCTTTCGGGCTTCGCTGCGCCAGTTGTACAAAGTAGCGTCTGAAATGCCTTCTTCTTCCGCTACTTCAGCCACAGGCCGGTTATTCGGTGGCAGTAACTTGCGAAGAATGGCTTCTCGGCGTTCCGGTGAATACTTCATAAAAACCTCTGTCTCGCCCCACTTCATTTAGAGAGTCTAACATCGGGTGGGGTTCCAACTACCTTGACAGAGGGGGGCGGGTCGTGAGCGACATGGGAAAAGGCCGTCAAGAGCGGTCAGGTACGTACCCAAGGAGATGAACGAAAGTGAACCGCCGATAAGGGGTCGAAATGTAGACAGATGTTGTCAGAACCGGGGACCGAGCGTCTCCCCGGGATGAGCTGTGACGTGAGCTGGCACAACGGACACAGCGGCAGCCGGTCTTGAGGCGGCATGACCTGGGTACAGGCTTGAGTATGGAACATGAGAACCTGTCGTCCTGATGTTAAGGGAGAAGCACAAGTGGAGATCCCACGAGGCGAGAGTACCGATGCAGGACACAGGGACGGATTGGCCCGTAGTAGTGTGGAAACACCTGTAATGGGTGTGGAGCGAAGGGGGCAAGTTATCCCGTCGGATCTAGATGGCCAACCGAATTCCGGGAGGAGCCGTCAGGGTCAGGCAAAACCATTTACCATCCCGAAGGCCTTGGTCTATCAGGCCTACAAGCGGGTTCGAGCCAACAAAGGTAGCGCCGGGGTAGATCATCAGAGTCTGGAAGACTTTGATGGTGACCTCAGCAATAACCTTTACAAGCTTTGGAACCGTTTGTCCTCAGGAAGCTATCATCCACCACCGGTTTTGCGCGTGGAGATCGAAAAGGCGGATGGGGCAACCCGTCGTCTCGGCATCCCAACGGTTGCCGACCGCATTGCGCAGATGGTGGTCAAGCTGCTGATTGAACCGGAACTGGAACAACACTTCCACCCGGACTCTTACGGCTACCGCCCGGGAAAGTCAGCGCACGATGCGCTGAAACAGACTCAGGCCCGGTGCTGGAAGAAAGCCTGGGTGCTGGATATGGACATTCAAGGCTTCTTCGACAACATCGACCACAACCTATTAATTAAGGCCGTGGATCGTCATGTGACCGAGGACTGGCAGAAGCTGTACATCCGGCGCTGGCTAAGCGCGCCGGTTCAGTTGGCGGATGGTTCCGTGGAGGAACGCGATCGGGGCACGCCGCAAGGCGGTGTGATCAGTCCCTTACTGGCAAACCTGTTCCTGCACTACGTCTTTGATCGCTGGGTGGAGAAGCGCTGGGGTGGCATCCAGTTCGAACGCTATGCGGACGATATCGTATGCCATTGTTCCAGTGAACGGGAAGCTCAAGCACTGAAATCGGTCCTTGAGGCACGATTCACAGCGTGTGGCTTGACGCTCCATCCCCGCAAGACAAAGATTGTGTATTGTAAGAGCGAGTACAACCGGCGGGACTACCCGGAGATCGCGTTTGATTTTCTGGGTTACACCTTCCGACCGCGGCTGATCCGCAACCGGTTGGGACAAAAGAAAGTCTACTTCACGGCGGCCATCAGCCAGAGTGCAGCGAAAGAGATCCGCAAGCAGATCAACGAGTGGCCCTGGAAATGGTGGCGACAGAAAGAACTCGGGCAGTTCGCTCGATTCTGTCAGTCCCGCCTCCGAGGCTGGATGCAGTACTATAGCCTGTTTGGCCGCAGTTACATTCGGAATGTGCTGTTTCATTTCGATCTGAGGTTGAGCCGGTGGGCATTAGGGAAGTATCGGAAACTCAGAGGTCTGTTACAGGCTGCCCGGAGAGTGAATGGACTGCGTCGGCGACGGCCGGATCTATTTGCGCACTGGGCAGGATCAAGGGCAGTGGTTGGATAACAAGAGCCGTATGAATCGAGAGGTTCACGTACGGTTCTGTGAGAGGCTTTGGGGGTGGTTCCCAGGGCCTACTCGACCGTTGCCGCCAATTACCACGGTGTTAAGTGACTGAGGAAATACAGTGCAATTTTTTAAAAATCTGTTCGGAAAAAAGGAAGAGCCTGAACCTACAGTCACCATTGAGGGGGCCGGTTCTTTGGTCCTGAGGACCACGAACCTTTTTGGTTCGGCGAAATACATGGCAGTGAAATTTACGTTGGCTGCGATACGTAAACACTTAGCAAGTCATATGGGTCCGAAGCGCGACTGGGATGCAAGCGTCATGAAAGATTCAAAGAAATTTTGGGACAACTGTGCAGAGAAATACATAAAAAGCCCTATCAAAGATGAAGCTACATATCAGCAGAAGTTGGCCATTACTCAAGCGTTCCTGAAATCGGACTGGAAGGTACTCGAGTTCGGATGTGGCAGTGGCGCGACCGCTATTTGGCACTCCGCTTATGTGAAACACGTTGTCGCGACGGATATATCCGACAAGATGATAGAGGCGGCCCGACGAAAAGCCGCCGAGGCGGGTGCTGAAAATGTCACTTTTCAGCAAGGCACGCTAGACACCCTCGAATTTCAGGATGAAAGCTTCGACGCTGTTTTGGGGCTCAATGTGTTGCATCTTTTGGAGGATGTTGATGGCGCAATTGTTAACATTCGTCGACTTCTAAAAGAAGGTGGTGTTTTTGTTTCCAGCACATCGCTAATCGCAGAAATCAACTTGGCTTTTCGGTTGTTGATCTCTGGCATGCAGTTGTTCGGTCTGGCTCCTTATGTCAGCCGACTTACCAAGAGTCAGCTTACTTCCAAGCTACTGAAATCAGGTTTTACTATTGAACGAGAGTGGCAAACCAGTCATGAATCGATATTCTTAGTCGCTAGAAAAACATAGATGCCAACGAATGGCAGCGAGGCGACGGCTTTCCGCCACGCGCTATGCACAGAAGGAGCAATACATCGTGAAGAAAATCTGGATTGTTTTTGCCGTATTTGTTGTGACGACTGGGTGCAGCAGCAAGGCTGTGTATGACAATATCCAGCACAATAATCGACAGGAATGTAACAGTGCCCCTCCTGCCCAATATGAGGATTGTATAGAGCGTTCCAGTAAGACATACGAAGAGTACAAGCGGGAGCGTGAGGCGGTGATCGGGGAGGGTTGATTGGCTTCTGAGCGGTTTAATGAACCCTGACCCCATTCCTATTATACAGCCCATGCCCCGATGTGCCGCTCAACCCGGTTGCCTTCCTTGAGTCCCACCAGTATAGCCCAGTGATATCTCCCGGATTTGATCCGGCGCATTCTCAACCCAAACACAGGTGCTAACGGCGGGGGCAATCAGGTAAAGTCGGTCAATAGCTTACTCACCGTCAATCGGAGACCAAACATGAGTGATTCAACCTATACGCCTCCAAAGGTCTGGAAATGGGACAGCAGTAACGGTGGCAGGTTTGCCAACATTAATCGTCCCGTTGCCGGGCCTACCCACGACAAAGCGTTGCCGGTGGGGGAGCATCCATTCCAGCTGTATTCCCTGGCTACGCCCAATGGCGTGAAAGCGACGGTGATGTTTGAGGAGTTGCTGGAGAAGGGTATCAAGGAGGCAGAGTACGATGCCTGGCTGATCAACATCATGGAAGGAGATCAGTTCAGCAGCGGGTTTGTTGAGGTAAACCCGAATTCCAAGATTCCGGCGTTGCTGGACCGCAGCGAGAACCCGGCCGTGCGGGTGTTTGAATCCGGATCTATTCTTTTCTATCTGGCGGAAAAGTTCGGTGCCTTTTTACCAACAGACCGGGCCCGGCGCACAGAGACGATGAACTGGCTGTTCTGGCAGATGGCCAGCGCACCGATCCTGGGTGGTGGTTTCGGGCATTTTTACGCCTATGCCCCGGAAAAATACGAGTACCCGATCAACCGTTACACCATGGAGGTGAAACGGCAGCTGGATGTGCTGGATCGCCAGTTGGCGGACAACCAGTACATCGCCGGTGATGAATACACCATTGCCGATATGGCAGTCTGGCCCTGGTATGGCTCGCTGGTGAAGAACACGGTGTACGAGGCGGCGGAGTTCCTGGAGGCCCACACCTACACGAACATTTTGCGTTGGACAGATGAGCTGGCCAAGCGCCCCGCGGTGCAACGTGGCCGCATGGTAAACCGGGCCTGGGGTGAACTGTCTTCCCAGCTGCACGAGCGGCATGATGCCAGTGACTTTGGCTTGCGTACCCAGGACAAGCTGGACGGCGAAAAGTAAGGAGGAACAATGGCGCTACCTGCGGCGTTAACCGAAGACCAGATTTACCACCGTTGCCCGTTGGACAAGTTGAACTTTGAGACAACGGCAACGCTGGAGGAACTGGAACTTCCTTTTGGGCAGGAGCGCCTGCTGCGCGCGATGGAGTTTGGCGCCAGCATGGAGGCCAATGGCTTTAACCTGTTTGTACTGGGGCCATCCGGAGCGGGTAAGCACGAACTGGTCAGGCAATTCCTCGACAAGCACGCCGAAGGCCAGCCGGTGCCATCCGACTGGTGCCACGTGTTCAACTTTCAGCAATCCGACAAACCAAAGGCCATTAAGTTGCCGCCGGGTGAAGGCGGGGTATTCAAGCGTGATATGAGTGACCTGGCAGCGGAGCTGAAAACCGCCATCCCGGCTACCTTTGAAAGTGAGGAGTATCAGGCTCGCATTCAGGAGCTTCAGGAAGAGGTGACGCGTCGTCAGCAGAAGGGCCTGTTCGCCATCCAGGAAGAGGCGAACGCGAACAATATAGCCATGCTGACAACCCCGGCCGGCTTTACCTTTGCGCCCATGCGTAACGGCGAAGTGATTGAGCCAGAGGAATACAAGACCTTCTCTGATGATGAGAAGGCGCTGGTGGAGGCCAAGGTTGAAGACCTGCAGAAGAAACTGCAGCAGGCTATCCAGCAAGTGCCGCGGTTGCGCAAGGAAGTGCGGGAGCGTATCCATTCTCTGAACGAAGAGATGGTTCAGCTGACCCTGGGCGGCCCCATTGGCGAATTGCGCGAGAAGTGGTCGCACCTGCCGGAGGTGGTTGCCTACCTGGATGCGGTTCGGGAAGACGTGGTAGAACACGCCGAAGCCTTCCAGGATAGTGAGAACGGCGCCCCCGCCGGGTTGCTCAATCGTTACCGGGTGAACCTGTTGGTGGATAATTCGGAAACGCAGGGCGCCCCGGTGGTGTATGAGGACCTGCCCAATCACCAGCACCTGACCGGTCAGATTGAGCATCGTGCTCACCAGGGTAACCTGTACACGGACTTCACATTGATCCGGGCCGGTTCGCTGCATCGGGCCAACGGCGGTTTTCTGATCCTGGATGCCCGCCGCATTCTGACCCAGCCCATGGCCTGGGAAAGCCTGAAGCGTATCCTGTTTTCCAATGAAATTCGTATTGAATCCCTGGAGCGCCTTTATGGCCTTGCCACTACCGTCAGTCAGCAGCCTGAACCGATCCCGCTGAAAGTGAAAGTGGTGCTGGTGGGCGACCGGACCCTATATTACCTGTTGGCACACTACGACCCGGACTTCCTCGACCTGTTCAAGGTTGAGGCAGATTTCGAGGATGATCTGGACCGGGACGGAGAGAGCTATCAGCTCTACGCCAGAATGCTTGCCACCATGGCCAAATCTGTAAAGGCCCGGCCAATGGACAAGCCTGCCGTGGGGCGTTTGATTGAGCATGCCAGTCGCCTGGCTGGTGACCAGAAAAAACTGACCGCCCATGACCGGGTATTGAAAGACCTGCTCAGCGAGGCAAATCACTGGGCTGCCCGTGCTGACAGCAAGCACATTGGCATCGGGCATATTCAACAGGCGATTGATGAGCGGGAGTTCCGCGCCAGCCGCATTCGGGAACGTAGCCTGGAGCAGATCTACCGGGGTGTGGTGATGATTGCCACAGACGGTGAGCAGGCGGGGCAGGTGAACGGCTTGTCTGTGTTGCAGATAGGTGCCACCCGTTTTGGTCAGCCTACCCGCATCACGGCCACCGCCCGGCCCGGCAAAGGCCAGGTGGTGGATATTGAGCGTGAGGCGAAACTTGGCGGGCCCATTCACAGTAAGGCGGTGATGATCTTGTCCCGCTTTCTGGCAGGCCGCTATGCGCCCATGGGGGATTTATCCCTGTCTGCGAGCCTCGCCTTCGAGCAATCCTACGGTGGCGTGGAAGGGGATTCAGCCTCGGTAGCGGAAACCTGCGTGTTGTTATCGGCTATTACCGGTGTGCCGTTGAAACAGTCGTTGGCGGTGACCGGCTCCATGAACCAGCACGGTGAGGTTCAGGCAGTGGGCGGGGTGAATGAAAAAATCGAGGGTTTCTTCAATGTCTGCAAGAAAAACGGTGGGGTAAATGGCCACGGCGTGTTGCTACCCGCCAGTAACGTTGAGCACCTGATGTTGAACGAAGAGGTGCGCACGGCGGTTAGGGAGGGCGTGTTTGCCATTTACCCGATGACCCACATTGATCAGGCCATTGAGCTGATGACCGGCATGGCGCCAGGCTCGCCTGATGATGAGGGCGGTTATCCGGAAGGGTGCTTCAACCGTCGCGTGGCTGATCGTTTGGCTGAGTATGCAAAGGTAGGGCAAAAGAAGGAAGACGCCCAGGATAACGACAGCGGAGGCAAGAACGGTGACCGCTGAGCAACAGCTACCGGTTGAGCCAGTGGGCCGGGTGCTGATTCTGTTGGATGGTTCAAGGTTAAGTTTGGCGGCTCTGGAGGCCGCGGCGGACATTGCCCATGCCCGCAAAGCCGAAGTGCTGGGGGTGTTCGTGGAAGAGGTGAACCTGTTGCGCTGCGCGGGTTACGGGTTCACAAGGGAAGTGGGCAGAAATTCCGGAGTCGCCCGGCCAATGGACCTTGCGGCTATTGAGGCCCGGATGCGCTCGCTGGCGGAGCAGGCGAGAAGATCGCTGGAGCGTGCCATGGCGCAACGGGGGCTTGCCCAGGCGCTCACCTTGTGTCGTGGCCGTGTGGCAGATGAAGTACTGAATCTGGCGCGGCCGGGGGATTTGCTGGTGTTAGGCCGCGTGGGCTGGTCTGGAAGTCCGGGCTCTCGCCTTGGGTCCACGGCCAGTGTTCTGGTGAGCCAGGCGCTCGGGGATGTGTTGTTGTGGGCCGATCCGCCCATGCGGTCCCGAAATCGCATTGTGGTGCTGCTGAATCACGATCAAGGGGCGAACCATCGGGCTGTCAGGGTTGGCGCTGAGCTGGCAAGGCGTAACCGGCAGCCGTTGACGATCCTGGTGCGAACCGAAACCGGCCGTGATGAGCGTATCGCCGAGGATTTGCTGGCCTATATGGAAAGCGAGGGTATTACCGCCCGGGTCAGTTTCTTGCCCATGGCCAGTGCCGGAGCTGTTGCACGGGTGATCAGGGAGGAAGGCGCCTCGCAACTGGTGCTTAGCCGGCAGTGCAGCCTGTTCCGTGAGCAGGGTGCAGACACCCTGCTGATTGAAATGAACCTGCCGGTGACGGTAACACCCTGAAGCCTGAGGAGAATCATGCGATTTTCCGGTCGCCGGCTTTGCTCAACACCTCGGTGATTTCCTCCGTTGACAGGGTTTCGTGTTTCATCACCGCCTTGGCCAAGGCGTCCAATTCTTTGCGGTGTTCCTTGAGGAAGTTGACGGTGTAGGATTCCAGGTCCATGAGTTGCGACTGGATTTCTGAATCGATCAGGTCGGCCAGCTTTTCACTGTACTCCCGGGGGGCACCCATCTCCCGTCCCAGGAATACATGCTCCTCACCAATACCCAGTCCCAGTGGGCCCACTTTCTCACTCATGCCCCACTGGCCGATCATTCGGCGCAGCAATTTTGTGGCTTCTTTAAGATCGTTCTGGGCACCGGTGCTGACTTCTCCATAGATGATTTTCTCGGCGGAGCGGCCGCCCAGCATGACTTTGATGCGATCCCGCAAGTAACTTTCGGTGTAGTTGTATTTGTCTTCCCGAGGAGTTTGTTCGGTTACGCCCATGGCCATGCCATGGGGGATGATGGTGATCTTGGTGAGTGGGTCGGCCTTGGGCATGTAATAGGCCATGATGGCGTGTCCGCACTCGTGGTAGGCCACCACTTCCCGTTCTTCCGGCGTTAGCTGGGCATCCCGCTCCTCGCCCAGAATCAGTCGGTCCCGGGCCTGCTCAAAGCAGTGGGCGTTAACCTCGTCCAGATTTTCCCGGGCGGCGGTCAGGGCCGCTTCGTTGACCAGGTTTTTCAGGTCTGCGCCGGAGAAACCGGTGGTGCGGGCCGATAACTGCGCAAGGTCCACATCGGCGGCCAGCGGCACTTTGCGCACGTGCACTTTGAGGATGGCTTCCCGGGCCTCTTTGTGCGGGCGGTCCAGGGTGATCTTGCGGTCGAACCGGCCGGGGCGGAGCAGGGCGCTGTCCAGTACGTCCGGGCGGTTGGTGGCTGCCAGCACCAAAACATTCTCGTGGGCTTCGAAGCCATCCATCTCGGTCAGGATCTGGTTCAGGGTTTGTTCTCGCTCATCGTGTCCGCCGCCCAAGCCTGCGCCCCGGGAGCGACCAATGGCATCCAGCTCGTCGATAAAAATCAGTGCGGGTGCCTCCTTGCGGGCATTCTGGAACATGTCCCGAACCCGTGCGGCACCCACGCCAACAAACATCTCGATAAATTCCGAGGCGCTGATGCTGAAGAAGGGTACTTCCGCCTCGCCAGCAATGGCCCTCGCCAACAGGGTTTTACCGGTTCCAGGCGGCCCCACCAGCAGCACGCCTTTGGGCATGACCGCCCCGAGGCGCCGGTATTTCTCGGGCGATTTCAGGAAGTCGATGATCTCCGCAATGTCGCGCTTGGCGGATTCTATGCCTGCCACGTCATCCAGGGTGGTAGTTGAGGTTTCCTTGCGAGCCCGGCGGGCCCGGGACTTGGCATAGTCGAATGGTCCGCCACCTTGGGTCATTCGTTTTTGTGCCGCCCCCCAGAACCAGAACATCAGCGCCAGCAACAGTATCCAGGGCAGGAAGCCAAGAATCAGGTCCTGCCACCAGGGCCGGCCCGATGGCGCGCCACGAATGACAACCTCTTGCCGCTCCAGCAATGACAGCAGATCCGGATCGTCAACCGGTGGCCGTAACGTCAGGAAATTCTCTGTGCTGCGCCCGGTATCGGAACTGAACCGGGCGGCACCGGCCTCGGTAAACCGGCCACGGATTTCTTCGTTGCGCAGGGTGACTTCCTGCACCTGCCCGTTCAGTACCGCTTCTTTAAACTCGGAATAGGCCAGTTCCTGCTGCTGCGGGCGACCGGTGTCCTGTAGCCACAAAAACATCAGGAAAAAGGCAGCGCTCAGCCACAGGAATGAATACTGGTTCGGTATGGCTGGTTGAGGCTTGTCGTTGTTATCGGGTTTGCCTGGTTCGTTCGGGTTGGTCATCTCGGCCTCCGGTCGCCCTCCATGATCTTGGCCACGAACACCGATTTTCCGTAGGTTTCGAAAGACCACTTCATGGTATCGGACAGCACAGTCATTACTTCATCATAGTCGCCGAAAATTTCGGTGCTCATACGCCCGGGATAGACTTCCAGGCCGGTTTGTTTCAGGCGATCAATCAGATCCCAGATCGGTTGCTTGTAATCGTCTTTAAGCGGATAACAGCTCAGCTGTACAGAAAGATACATGATTTGCCTCCCAAACAGTCTGAGGCGGGTCAATTCCCGCCCGGTTAAAAGCCCATCGCCGATGACGTGCTCCGGCGTGGATCGGCACCGCCATAGAGGGTGCCATCGTCTCCAATCATAATACTCTGGATAGCGCCCATGGCGGCGCTGGTGGTGACCTCATGGCCTTTGGCCTCCAGCAGGCGCACGGTGTCTGGGCTGATGCCCTGTTCCATGCGGATTTCATCAGGCAGCCACTGATGGTGGATGCGGGGCACGGCAACGGCGGTCTGGATGTTCATGTTGTGGTCTATCACATTCATCAGAACCTGCAGGGTCGTGGTGATGATGCGGGAGCCGCCCGGGCTGCCGGTTACCAGGAAGTTGCGGTTGTTTTTGCGCACCACGGTCGGAGACATGGAGCTGAGCATGCGTTTGCCCGGTTCGATCTTGTTGGCCTCGCCGCCAATCAGGCCGTAGGCGTTGGGTTCTCCGGGCTTGGCGCTGAAGTCGTCCATTTCATTGTTCAACAGGAAGCCGGCTCCGGCCACGGTAATGCCGGACCCATAGCTGAAGTTGATGGTGTAGGTGTTGGATACCGCATTGCCCCAGCGGTCGACTACGGAAAAATGCGTTGTCTCGGGGCTTTCGAAGGCAGCCGGCTGGCCGGGTTTAATGTCGCTGGCGGGCCGTGCTTTTTTGGGGTTGATGCCTTTTCTCAGCTCTGCCGCATAGGCCTTGCTGGTCAGCCCGTTCAGGGGGACATCCACGAAATCGGTATCGCCCAGGTATTCAGCCCGGTCGGCGTAGGCCAGTTTCATGGCCTCGGCCATATGATGAATGGTCGCAGCGGAATTGTGGCCCATATCTGAGATAGGGAAGCCCTCCAGGATATTGAGGATCTGGATGATATGGGTACCACCGGAAGAGGGTGGTGACATGGAGTAGATGTCGTAGCCACGGTACTTGCCATGAACCGGTTGCCGGATGGCTGGTTGGTAGGCTTTGAGGTCGTTCAGGGTGATCAGACCGTCGTGGCGTTGCATCTCTTCGACAATCAGTTGGGCCGTTTTGCCCTGATAAAAACCGGCCGGGCCATGCTCTGCGATGCGTTTAAGGGTGTCAGCCAGGTCGGGTTGTCTGAATAGCTCACCTGGTTGCGGTGCAGAGCCGTCCTCCTTATAAAAGGTCGCCTTGGTGGCGGGCCAGCGTTGCAGGCGCTCCCGGGCTTGTTCGAGGCCTTCGGTAAAACGATAGGGAACGACAAAGCCGTCCTGCGCAAGCCGGATGGCCGGGGCCAGTGCCTCTTCCAACGAGAGAGTGCCGTGTCGCTCCAATGCCAGAGCCAGCCCGGCGACTGTGCCGGGAACACCGGCGGCCTGGTGACTGAACCGGCTGCGCTGGTTGATGACGTTGCCCCCGCTATCCTGAAACATGGTTTCCGTGGCGCCGGCCGGGGCGGTTTCCCGGTAGTCGATGGCTTCTGGCGCGGCGCCGTCACCGGGTGCATATAAAAGAAAGCCGCCACCACCGATGTTGCCGGAGCGGGGCTGAGTTACCGCCAAAGCAAAACCGGCGGCGACCGCGGCATCCATGGCGTTGCCGCCGTCTTTCAGAACCTTCAGGGCCACCTCACTGGCCAGGGTGTGACTGGTGGCTACCATGCCCTGAGTGGCCTGAACCGGGTGGAATCGCTCGCCCTCAAGAATGGCCTGATTGCTGGCGTAGGCGGCATTCATTGCCAGTAACGCTATCAATGCTGTTGTCAGGCCCCACAGGCGCCTCAGTGGAATTCTTGGTCGGGGGCTGTGGATCACTCTGTGTGTCATTGGATTCCTCGTTTCTGGCTGCCAGATAGGCTATCATAGCCGGTCATTTTTACCGGTGCGCTCAGGCACGCCACCGCAGGCGGATGTCTGTGGTTTTCCGGCGCACCCGCTTTCCCGGATTCAAGTTAAGGAAAGGCTTAATGGAGCATACCTATCGTCTTGTTATTTCCTGCCCGGACCGGGTAGGGATTGTTGCCAAGGTGAGTAATTTTCTGTCCACCTACAACGGCTGGATTACCGAGGCGAGCCACCATTCAGACACTCAGTCTGGCTGGTTCTTCATGCGTCACGAGATCAAGGCTGAGTCGATTCCCTTCGGGCTGGATCAGTTCCGCGCCGCGTTCGAACCGATTGCCCGCGAATTCAACATGCGCTGGCACATTGCCGATTCCGCGCGGCCCAAACGCGTCATCCTGATGTGCAGCAAAGAATCACACTGTCTGGCGGACCTCCTGCACCGCTGGCACAGCAAGGAACTGAACGCCGAAATGGTGGCGGTTATTTCCAACCACGATGACCTGCGCCGGATGGTGGAGTGGCACGATATTCCCTATCACCATATACCGGTCAGCAAGGAAAACAAGGCAGAGGCTTTTGCTCATATTGAAGAGCTGTTCCAGAAGTACGATGCCGACGTGGTGGTGCTGGCCCGTTACATGCAGATTCTGCCAGCTGAGCTGTGCGAAAAGTACGCTGGCAAGGTGATCAACATTCACCACAGCTTCCTGCCATCGTTTGCCGGGGCGCGCCCGTATCACCAGGCCTACAGCCGGGGCGTGAAGCTGATCGGGGCCACCTGCCACTACGTGACCCAGGACCTGGACGAAGGTCCGATCATTGAGCAAGACGTGATTCGCATCAGCCACAGCGATTCCATTGAAGATATGGTTCGGCTGGGCAAAGACGTTGAAAAGAACGTGCTGGCCCGCGGCCTTCGGTCTCATATCGAAGACCGCGTGATTACCTACGAAAACAAGACCGTAGTGTTCGATTAAGGCTGTGCCACAGTCGCCCCTCGGGGCAGTGGACTGTGGTATGCTTGGCGGCTTGTTGAAGAATAAAGACGGGGCCCGGAAACGGCCCCGGTACGACTTCCAGATAACGCAAAGGAACCTTTCTCGATGGGTGAGTTAGCCAAAGAGATCCTGCCGGTCAATATTGAAGACGAATTGAAGCAGTCCTACCTCGATTACGCCATGAGCGTTATCGTCGGCCGGGCTCTGCCAGACGTGCGTGACGGCCTCAAGCCGGTGCACCGTCGGGTGCTGTTCGCCATGTCCGAGTTGGGTAACGACTGGAACAAGGCATACAAGAAATCCGCCCGTGTGGTGGGTGACGTTATCGGTAAATATCACCCCCATGGTGATTCAGCCGTTTACGACACTATTGTTCGTATGGCCCAGCCGTTCTCCTTACGATACCCGCTGGTGGATGGTCAGGGTAACTTCGGGTCCATCGACGGCGACAACGCCGCCGCCATGCGTTACACCGAAATCCGCATGGAGAAAATTGCCCATTCGCTGCTGGCGGACCTGGACAAGGAAACCGTGGATTTCGTCGACAACTACGACGGCACCGAGCGTATTCCGGAAGTCCTGCCTACCCGTGTACCGAACCTGCTGGTCAATGGTTCTTCCGGTATTGCCGTGGGTATGGCGACCAATATTCCGCCCCACAACCTGACCGAAGTGGTCAATGGTTGTCTGGCGCTGATTGATAATCCAGACCTGTCCATCGACGAGCTGATGGAATTCATTCCCGGTCCGGATTTCCCGACCCAGGGCATCATTAACGGCCGTGCCGGTATCGTTGAGGCCTACCGCACTGGTCGTGGCCGCATTTACATCCGCGCCCGCCACGAGATTGAGCACGACAAGAAAACCAATCGCGACGCCATCATCATCACCGAGCTGCCTTACCAGCTGAACAAGGCCCGGTTGATTGAAAAGATTGCTGAACTGGTTAAAGAGAAGCGCCTGGAGGGCATCACGGAGCTGCGTGATGAATCCAACAAGGAAGGCATTCGGGTGGTGATCGAGCTTCGCCGTGGTGAAAACCCCGAAGTGATCGTGAATAATCTGTTTGCCCACACTCAGCTGCAAACCGTGTTCGGTATCAACATGGTGGCGCTGATCAACGGCGAGCCGAAGATTCTGAACCTGAAGGAAATGCTCGATGCGTTCGTTCGCCACCGCCGTGAAGTGGTGACGCGCCGGACCATCTATGAGCTGCGCAAGGCCCGCGAACGCGGCCATATCCTGGAAGGTCTGACGGTTGCCCTGGCCAACATCGATGAAATGATCGAGCTGATCAAAGCATCACCGAGCTCTGTGGAAGCCAAAGAAAAGCTGATGTCCAAGGGCTGGGTGCCGGGTGATGTTCTGGCCATGCTGGAGCGTGCCGGTGAAGACGCCTGCCGCCCGGACGATCTGCCGGAGATCTACGGCCTGCGCGATGGCCTTTATTACCTGTCTCCGGAGCAGACCCAGGCCATTCTGGATATGCGTCTGCACCGCCTGACCGGCCTGGAAACCGAAAAACTCCAGAATGAGTACAAGGATATCCTCGAGAAGATCGCCGGCCTGCTGGAAATTCTGGCAGACCCGGACCGCCTGATGCAGGTCATCCGTGAAGAGCTGGAAGCCGTGGTAGCCGAGTTCGGTGACGAGCGCCGTACCGAGATCACCAGTTCGCAGCGCGACCTGACGATTGCTGACCTGATCGATGAAGAAGACCTGGTGGTCACCATTTCCCACAGCGGTTACGCCAAGACCCAGGCGGTTGAAGATTACCAGGCCCAACGCCGTGGAGGCCGGGGCAAGGCAGCAACCTCGATGAAAGACGAAGACTTCATCGAGAAGCTGCTGGTGGCCAACTCCCACGATACGATTTTGTGTTTCTCTAACCGTGGCAAAGTGTATTGGTTGCGGGTATTCGAGATTCCCCGGGGCAGCCGTGGTTCCCGTGGTCGGCCGATGGTCAACATTCTGCCGCTGGAAGAAGATGAACGTATCACTACGTTCCTGCCGGTGCGGGATTACCCGGAAGATCAGTTTGTGCTGATGGCCACCTCTGCCGGTGTGGTCAAGAAAACCCCGCTGCCGAACTTCTCCCGTCCGCGCAGCAGTGGTCTGATTGCTTTGAACCTGGACGAAGGCGATACCCTGATTGGCGCGGCCATTACCGATGGTTCCGCCGAAGTGATGCTGTTTTCCACTGCGGGCAAAGCCGTTCGTTTCCAGGAGGAGCAGGTACGCCCGATGAGCCGGACCGCCCGTGGTGTACGTGGTATCAAGATGCCGGAAGGCCACCATGTTGTGTCCCTGATCATCCCGCAGGAAGGCGGTGTGATTCTTACTGCCAGTGAGCACGGCTATGGCAAGCGTACCGCCATTGATGAGTTCCCGGCATACAGCCGTGGCAGTCAGGGCGTTATCGCCATGCAGTGTTCAGAGCGTAACGGCAACCTGGTGACGGCGCTTCAGCTGTTTGAAGGCGACGAGATGATGCTGATCTCCGACAAGGGCACCCTGGTGCGTACCCGCACTGATGAGGTTTCGGTGCTCAGCCGCAACACCCAGGGTGTGCGCCTGATTCGCCTGTCTCAGGAAGATGAGCGCCTGGTGGGTGTGGAGCGTATTGCAGAGTCTGATGACGACGACGTCGAAGTAGAAGGCGAGGAAACCGAAGAATGAGCAGGGCGTTTAATTTCTGTGCCGGTCCGGCCACCTTGCCGGAAGCCGTGCTGAAGCAGGCTCGTGACGAGATGCTGGATTGGCGTGGCACCGGTATGTCGGTTATGGAAATGAGCCATCGTAGTGACGAGTTTGTGGCCATTGCCGATGCGGCTGAGAAGGACCTTCGGGAACTTGCAGGCATTTCAGATGATTACGCCGTACTCTTCATGCAGGGTGGAGCTTCCAGTCAGTTCTCCACCATTCCGCTGAACCTGCTGGGTGACAAGTCCTCGGCCGATTACGTGAACACCGGTATCTGGTCCAAAAAGGCCATTGCTGAGGCCAAGCGCTATGGTAACGTGAATGTGGTGGCCAGCTCCGAGGATGGCGGGTTTACCACCATTCCGGATCAGTCAACCTGGAGCACCCGTGCCGACGCCGCTTACCTGCACTACACCCCCAATGAAACCATCGGTGGCCTGGAATACGACTTCATTCCGGACAGCGGCAGGGTGCCGCTGGTGGCGGATATGTCGTCCACCATGCTGTCACGCCCGGTGGATATCAACAAGTTCGGGCTGATTTACGCTGGCGCCCAGAAGAACATCGGGCCGTCGGGCCTGGTGGTGGTCATTATCCGCAAGGACTTGCTGGGTAAGGCTCGTAAGGAAACGCCGACCATGATGAACTATCAGGTCATCGCGGATAACGGCTCCATGTACAACACCCCGGCCACCTATTCCTGGTACCTGTCTGGCCTGGTGTTCAAGTGGCTGAAAGAGCAGGGTGGCGTGAAAGCCATGGGCGAGATCAACGCCCGGAAAGCGAAGAAACTGTACGACTTTATCGACACCAATGATTTCTACGCCAACCCGATTGAGCCCCGCTTCCGCTCCTGGATGAACGTACCGTTTACCCTGGCAGACGATGCCCTTAATGGTGAGTTCCTGAAGGGGGCAGAGGCACGCCGGTTGCTCAACTTGCAGGGGCACCGCTCTGTGGGTGGTATGCGCGCCAGTATCTACAACGCCATGCCGGAAGAGGGCGTGGATGCGTTGATTGACTATATGGCGGAATTTGCGAAGGAGCGGGGCTGATCATGACGGATGAGAAGACCCGCCTGGGCGAACTGCGGGACGAAATAGACAGCCTTGATCAACAGATCATGCAGTTGATCAGCGCTCGCGCCAAGTGTGCCCAGGAAGTGGCCAATGTGAAGATGGCTGCCAATCCTGGTGAGGACGTGTTCTTCTACCGTCCGGAACGGGAAGCCCAGGTGCTGCGCCGTATCAAGGAACAGAACCCGGGGCCTCTGGCGGCCGAAGAGATGGCCCGGTTGTTCCGGGAGATCATGTCTGCCTGCCTGGCATTGGAAAAGCCGATGCACATCGCGTTCCTGGGGCCCCTGGGCACCTTTACCCAGGCGGCGGCGCTCAAACACTTTGGCCATTCCGTTATCAGCGTTCCGCTGCCAGCCATTGATGCGGTGTTCCGTGAAGTGGAATCCTGTGCGGCCCAATACGGCGTGGTGCCGGTGGAAAACTCCACTGAAGGCATGGTCAACCACACGCTGGATATGTTCATTTCCTCGCCGCTGAAAATCTGTGGCGAGGTGCAGTTGCGCATTCACCATCATTTGCTGGTCTCGCCCAAGCACAAAGACCAGGACATTACCCGCATCTATTCTCATCAGCAGTCGTTTGCCCAGTGCCGCCAGTGGTTGGATACACACCGTTATGGCATTGAGCGCATCACCGTTTCCAGCAATGCGGAAGCGGCCCGCCGTGCGGCGGAAGAGCCCGGCTCCGCCGCGATTGCCGGCGATATGGCCGCCGAGCTGTACGGCCTAGAAAAGCTGTCCAGCAGCATTGAGGACCGCCCGGACAACACCACCCGCTTCCTTATTATCGGGCGCGAAGAGGTGCCGGCCAGCGGCCAGGACAAGTCATCCGTACTGGTTTCCATGCGCAACAAACCTGGCGCCCTGTATGCGGTGCTGGAGCCTTTCCATCGCCATGGCATCAGCTTGACTCGCATCGAAACCCGGCCGTCGCCCAGCGGTACCTGGGCCTATGTGTTCTACATCGATTTCGAGGGGCACGTGGAAGATGAGCAGGTAAAGAAAGTGTTGTCAGAAATCGACCAGGAAGCCGTGGAGCTGAAGCGCCTGGGCTCCTATCCCATCGGCGTGCTTTGATTCCTGAACAGACCTCAACGGGAGGAAAGTTGAATGGCAGTGGATTACCAGAGTCTTGCGGTAAAAGGTGTTCAGGCTCTGTCTCCGTATCAGCCCGGTAAGCCCATTGAGGAGCTTGCCCGGGAACTGGGGTTGAATCCCGCGGAGATCATCAAGCTGGCCAGCAACGAGAACCCTCTGGGGCCCAGCGAGAAGGCCCTGGCGGCCGCTCGTAAAGCGCTGGAAGAACTTTGCCTGTACCCTGATGGCAACGGCTTTGAGCTGAAACGGGCACTGGCCAACCGGTTCGGCGTGGGTATGGATCAGATTACCTTGGGTAACGGCTCTAATGATGTGCTCGAGGTGATTGCCCGCTGTTTTGCCGACACCGAGAGTGAAGTGGTGTTTTCCCAATATGCCTTTGCGGTTTATCCCATCGTTACCCAGGCCATTGGTGCCAAAGGGGTGCCGGTTCCCGCCAAAGAGTGGGGGCACGATCTGGATGCCATGGCGGCGGCGGTGACCGAACGCACCAAGCTGGTGTTCGTGGCCAACCCCAACAATCCTACCGGAACCGTGCATACCGCCAGAGCCATTGAGTCGTTTCTGGATAAAATCCCGGAGCGGGTGCTGGTGGTTTTGGATGAAGCCTACTGCGAGTACCTGACCGGCGAGGAATACCCGGATGGCATCAAGCTGCTTGAACGTTATCCGAACCTGATCGTCTGTCGCACCTTCTCCAAAGCCTGGGGCCTGGCAGCGTTACGGGTTGGCTATGCCATAAGCTCGCCCGCCATTGCTGATATCCTGAACCGGGTGCGGCAGCCGTTTAATGTTGACTCGGTCGCCCTTGCGGCGGCCACGGCGGTTTTGCAGGATGAAGCCTATCTGAATCGTTCCCGGGAAGTGAATGCGGCTGGCCTGCGTCAGCTATCTGAAGCCTTTGAATTAATGGGCCTGCCTTATATCCCATCTGCGGGTAATTTTATTGCCGTTGAAGTGGGTGATCAGGCCCAGGGAATCTATCAGTCGCTGCTGTCTCATGGTGTGATTGTTCGCCCGATTGCGGGCTATGGCATGCCGCTTCACCTGCGGGTGTCGGTGGGGCTCCCAGAGGAAAACGAGCGATTCCTGGATGCCTTGTCCCAGTCCCTGGCGGCTGCCGGGCAGGGGGGCTGAGGTGGCTGATAACCAGCCTCTTTTTCAGCGCGTTGCTGTCATTGGCCTTGGGCTGATCGGTGGCTCCCTTGCCAGCGCCATTCGCAACCACAACCTGGCACGGGTTGTTGTGGGCTTTGATCAAAAGCCGGAAGATGCGGCACTGGGTGTGGACCTCGGTGTTATTGATCAGGCGGCGGCCACGCTCGAACAGGCGGTGAGAGGGAGTGATCTGGTGGTCCTGGCCGTGCCGGTTCGGGCAACGCGGGTGGTGCTGGAACAGATACGGCCCTGGCTGGCGAATGACGCAGTGTTGACCGATGTCGGCAGCACCAAGTCCAGTTTCGTCGCAGATGTTAAAGCCGTATTCGGCAGCCTGTCGCCAAGAGTGATCCCCGGGCATCCGATTGCCGGCTCGGAGAAAAGCGGTATCCGGGCGGCCAACCCGGACCTGTTCGCCAATCACAAAGTCATTCTGACCCCAGCCGACGATGCCGATGCGGCGGCGCTTTCAGGGCTAACAGCTCTGTGGGAGGGCACCGGTGCAACGGTCCTGACCATGTCGGTGGCGTATCACGATGAAGTGTTGGCGGCCACCAGTCATTTGCCCCATCTCATTGCTTTTTCCCTGGTGGACACCCTGGCGGGCGAAGACGAGAATATGGACATTTTCCGGTACGCCGCCGGTGGCTTCCGGGACTTCACCCGCATTGCCGCCAGTGATCCGGTAATGTGGCATGACATTTTTCTGTCAAACCGCGATGCCGTGTTGCGCGTGATTGATCATTTTACCCAAGACCTGGATCAGCTCAGGGCGGCCATTGCCAATGGCGATGGTGCAACCCTGCTGCGGGTTTTCAGTCGCGCCAAAGCGGCGCGGGAACATTTTTCGAAGATGCTTTCAGGACAGGCTTACGTGACTAACAATACCGACAAGCAGGTTATTTTTTCTATGCAGCCCGGCGGTTCCGTTCGGGGTGACATTCGGGTTCCGGGTGACAAATCCATGTCGCACCGGTCGATCATGCTGGGTGCCCTGGCCGAAGGTATTACCGAGGTGAAGGGCTTTCTGGAAGGTGAGGACAGCCTGGCCACCTTGCAGGCATTCAGGGATATGGGCGTAACCATTGAGGGCCCGGAAGACGGCTTCGTGCGCATTCATGGCGTGGGTATGCACGGGCTCCAGGCACCGCGCGGCCCTCTGTACCTGGGTAACTCCGGTACGGCTATGCGCCTGTTCTCTGGCCTGCTGGCGGCGCAGCCGTTTGACTCCGAGTTAACCGGCGATGCCAGCTTGTCCAAGCGCCCAATGGGCCGGGTTGCCGACCCGCTGCGTGCGATGGGTGCGGTGATTGATACCGCCGAGGGTGGTCGCCCACCGCTCAGGATCCGCGGCGGTAACCCGTTGACCGGTATCCACTATGAAATGCCGGTTGCCAGTGCCCAGGTCAAGTCCTGCCTGCTGCTGGCGGGCCTGTACGCCGAAGGCGTGACGTCGGTAACTGAACCTGCACCAACCCGTGACCATACCGAACGAATGCTGGAGGGCTTCGGTTACCACGTTCACCGTGATGGAGCCACAGCCAGCGTCACCGGTGGTGGCAAGCTGACAGCTTGCGCCATTGACGTGCCGGCGGATATTTCCTCGGCGGCGTTCTTCCTGGTGGCGGCGAGTATCGCACCGGATTCCGACCTGACCCTGCGCCATGTTGGCATGAACCCGACACGGGTAGGGGTGATCAATATCCTTCGCCAGATGGGTGCCAACATTGAGGTGCTCGAAGAGCGGGTGATTGGCGGCGAGCCCGTGGCTGACCTGCGCGTTCGGTCCGCAGAGCTGTGCGGTATTGATATTCCGGAAGACCAGGTGCCGCTGGCGATCGACGAATTCCCGGTGCTGTTTATTGCTGCAACCTGTGCCAAGGGCCGCACCGTGTTGCGTGGGGCAGAAGAGCTTCGGGTAAAAGAGAGTGACCGGATTCAGGTCATGGCGGACGGGCTTGCGGCTCTGGGCGTTGAAACCACGGTTACACCGGATGGTATTGTCATCGAAGGCGGCCAGACCATTGGTGGCGGCACGGTTGAAAGCCATGAGGACCACCGGATCTCCATGTCGTTCGCCGTTGCCTCTCTGCGAGCCACTGGCCCTATCCGCATCAACGATTGTGCAAATGTGGCTACGTCGTTCCCGGGCTTTGTTGACCTGGCCAAACAGACTGGCATCCAAATCAGTACAGAAGGCGAGTTTTAATGACCCAAAGCAAGGCACCGGTAATCGCCGTTGATGGTCCCGGAGGTTCCGGTAAAGGTACCATCACCCAGATGCTGGCCAGGAAACTGGGCTGGCATCTGCTCGACAGCGGGGCACTTTATCGGTTGACGGCATTGGCGGCTATGCGACAGGGCGTGGCCCTGGATGACGAAGCCGGTCTGGTAAAGGTGGCGGCGACCCTGGATGTGGCTTTCGAGCCCACCGGTGAAGGCCACCCGGTAAAGGTGATGCTGGCAGGTGAGGACGTAACCTCGGAAATCCGCACTGAAACCTGTGGCGACAATGCCTCACAGGTTGCGGTGATACAGCCAGTGCGGGATGCCCTGTTGCAACGCCAGCGGGATTTTCGCCAACTGCCCGGGCTGGTGGCAGATGGTCGGGATATGGGGACGGTGGTTTTCCCCGATGCGCCGGTAAAGATATTCCTGACCGCCAGTGCCGAGGAGCGGGCGCGGCGCCGCTATAATCAGTTGAAGCAAGCAGGGGTCGATGTTAACATTGACGCCCTTTTGGAAGAGATACGGGTACGTGACGATCGGGACATGAACCGGTCAGCGGCCCCTCTCAAGCCTGCGGATGATGCGCAAGTCATTGATTCTACGGGTTTGAGTATAGAAGAGGTGTTAGACAGGTGTATGGCCGCAGCAGGTCAGGCCTGACTACACCTTTTTGTTGTTGGAATGCCGGAAACAGCGCTAAATTGCCAGCCGCTGGCTGATTCCGGAAATCGTTAACAGACCGTGTTGCTGGCGGCACGGAGCACACTTGCGTTGATCATATAGGGCACATAATGAGCGAGAGCTTTGCGGATCTTTTCGAAGAAAGTTTGAAAGAAATCGATATGCAACCGGGTTCCATTGTTCAGGGAACCGTTGTAGACGTCGATAACGACTGGGTCACCGTTAACGCCGGGCTGAAGTCCGAAGGTGTTATCCCCGCCTCCCAGTTCCTGAACGAAAAAGGCGAGTTGGAAGTAGCTATCGGCGACGTTGTCGATGTGGCTCTCGATGCAGTTGAAGACGGTTTCGGTGAAACCCGTCTGTCCCGTGAGAAGGCCAAGCGCGCTGAAGCATGGAAGGTACTTGAGAAGTCCTTCGAAGCGGAAGAAGTGGTCAAGGGTATTATCAATGGCAAGGTCAAAGGTGGTTTCACAGTTGATCTGGCTGGCATCCGTGCCTTCCTGCCGGGTTCCCTGGTAGACGTTCGTCCGGTTCGCGACACTGCGCACCTGGAGAACAAAGAACTCGAATTCAAGGTTATCAAGCTGGACCAGAAGCGTAACAACGTGGTTGTTTCCCGCCGCGCCGTTCTGGAAGCTGAAAACAGCGAGCAGCGCGAAGCTCTGCTTGAAACTCTGACCGAAGGTCTGGAAATCAAGGGTATCGTCAAGAACCTGACCGACTACGGCGCGTTCGTAGATCTGGGCGGTGTTGACGGCCTGCTGCACATCACCGATATGGCCTGGAAGCGCATCAAGCATCCGAGCGAAATCGTGAATGTGGGCGACGAAATCAATGTTAAGGTCCTGAAGTTTGATCGCGAGCGTAACCGCGTATCTTTGGGTCTGAAGCAGCTGGGTGAAGATCCGTGGGTAGAAATCAAGGCACGCTACCCTGAAGGTGCCAAGGTTACTGCACGCGTCACCAATCTGACCGACTACGGCTGCTTTGCCGAGCTGGAAGAGGGTGTTGAAGGTCTGGTTCACGTATCCGAAATGGATTGGACCAACAAGAACATCCATCCGTCCAAGGTTGTTCAGGTGGGCGACGAAGTTGAAGTGATGATTCTGGATATCGACGAAGAGCGTCGTCGTATTTCCCTGGGCATCAAGCAGTGCGTTGCCAACCCGTGGGAAGACTTCTCCGGCAAGTTCAACAAGGGCGACCGTATCTCCGGTAAGATCAAGTCAATCACTGACTTCGGTATCTTCATCGGCCTGGACGGTGGCATCGACGGTCTGGTTCACCTCTCTGACATCAGCTGGAACGAGACTGGCGAAGAAGCCGTTCGCGAGTACAAGAAAGGCGACGAAGTTGAAACCGTTATCCTGTCTGTTGATCCAGAGCGCGAGCGCATCTCCCTGGGTATCAAGCAACTGGAAAGCGATCCGTTCGCCGAGTTCGTTCAGCTGAATGACAAGGGCTCCATCGTTAAGGGTACTGTTTCTGCAGTAGACGCCAAAGGCGCTACCATTGCCCTGAACGAGGAAGTTGAGGCGGTACTGAAGGCTTCTGAAATCAGCCGTGACCGCGTTGAAGACGCGCGTAACGTTCTGAAAGAAGGCGAAGAAGTTGAAGCGAAGATCATCAGCATCGATCGCAAGAACCGCGTAATCAACCTGTCTGTCAAGTCCAAAGACGTTGAAGACGACAAGCAGGCTCTGGAAAACGTACGTAGCAAAACTGCAGAATCCTCTGGTGCGACCACCATCGGTGATCTGATCAAAGAGCAGATGCAGCAGCAAAACGCCAATAAGGATTAATTTTCCGGTTGGCATCAAAAAAAACGGGCTCTAAGAGCCCGTTTTTTTTGTGTTTTTTTCTGGTTTGGCTAAACTAGAGGCACTGGGACCCGGTAATTGACTGCGGAATAATAATGACAGAGGGAAACGCCTCATGACGAAGTCCGAACTGGTTGAACTGATTGCCTCCAAGCAAACACAGCTCTCCGTCAAGGATGTGGAGTTAGCGGTTAAGACCATCATCGAGCATATGTCTCAGGCCCTTGCCGATGGTCAGCGTATTGAAATCAGGGGATTTGGCAGCTTTTCCCTGCACCACCGGGCAGCCCGAACCGGGCGTAACCCGAAAACCGGTGAAGCAGTGCAACTGCCCGCCAAATATGTTCCGCACTTCAAGCCCGGCAAAGAGCTGCGTGAACAGGTGAATGACAGCTTGAAAAAGGGTTTTTAAACCCGGTTCCAGGCAATGCTGATGGAACACCGTACTATCGGGCCTGGCGCCCGTCTGGAGAGATATCGACATGGCAGGACTGCAGAAGATCCTAATCACCGTTCTGGTTCTGGTTCTGATACTCCTGGCTCTGGTGTTTTCTCTGAACAATCAGATGGCCGTTTCGCTCAACTTCCTGTTGTTTGAAACGCAGCCCCATGGTGTTGCCGTCTGGATTATCATGTCGTTTGTGATTGGCGCCCTTGTGGGGGTGTTGATTGCCTTGCTTGCCACATTCCGTACGTCGGTGTCCCGGCGGACTCTCAAGAAAAGACTCGAGCGTGCTGAGCACGCATTAGAGAAATCCAGGGCACAGAACGACCGGGCAATTTGATGGAAATAGTTCTACAGTGGCTGCTTCTGACGGTGGCGGTCGCTGCCGGCTGGGTGGTCGGCAGGTTTGGTAGCCAGGGCAAGCGCCGCTCCCGGGCCATTTCCGATGAAGATTCCGTTCGCGACCGTCTGCAATTCCTGTTTACCAACTACTCTGACCAGGCTGTGGACAACTTTGTGCAGTCCCTGGCCGTCAATAAAGATACCGTTAGCCTGCATCTGTCTATCGGGAGCCATTTCCGCAATAAGGGCGAAACCGATCGCGCCATTCTGATCCACCAAAACCTGCTGGCCCGGCCCGAACTGCCGGCGCGCTATACGCCCCAGGTCACCTTGGAGCTGGCGATGGATTATCTCAATGCGGGCCTCCACGACCGGGCGGAAGCCCTGCTGCATCAGTTGATGGGGGACCGGGAGTACGGCCGCCGCGCTGCTACGGCCTTGATTGAGCTGTATCAGCAGGAGCGGGAGTGGGAAAAGGCTGGCCAGGTGGCACAGACCCTTACCCGTAGCGACGCAGATCCTGCGATGGTCAAAACGCTGGCGTACATTACCTGCGAGTTGTCCGATGCGGCCCTGGCCAAAGACGATCGGTGGACAGCCCAGAAACTGGCCAAAGAAGCCCTCGACTACGACCACTCCTGTGTTCGCGCAACCTTGTTGCTGATGAAACAGCAGATCCGCCAGGGCAACTTCCGCGAAGCGGGCAATCAAAGCCTGAAGGTGTTTGAACAGAACCCGGAGTTTGGTCCGGAGGCCATCGACCGCCTGATGAAGCTCGAGCGGGAACACGGTGATGTAGGCAGGCTGGTCAAAAAACTCCGCAAACTCTATGAACAGTATCCGAGTACCAGTTTGTTGCTGGCACTGGTGGAGTCGGTGGAGCGGTCCTTTGGTCGCCCCGCTGCTATTGATCTGCTCCGGCAGGAGCTGGAAATTCGGCCTTCTGTTCGTGGCCTGCTCCGGCTGGTGGAAATGGCCGGCTATGAAAAAGGCATGACCACAGACGAAGGCCGCCTTGTCAGCCGTATTGGCCACCTGATTCTCGCCAACCGGCCGGTTTACCGTTGCGTCAGTTGCGGTTTCTCGGGCCAGCAGCTTCACTGGCTTTGCCCCAGCTGTAAGCAGTGGGAAACGGTGCGTCCCATCCAGGGCGTTGAAGCCGAATAATGTTTTAACCTTTTGAACCGGAACCTGACCGTGCAAAACCTTAATGACCCGAAAATCATCGTTGCCCTGGACTTCCCCTCCCAGAACCCGGCCCTGGCGCTGGCTGATCAGCTGGACCCGGCCAAATGCCGGTTGAAAGTAGGCAAAGAGTTGTTCACCCGTTCCGGCCCGGAATTGGTCAAATCACTGCAGGGCAGGGGCTTTGATGTGTTCCTGGATCTGAAATTCCACGACATCCCGAACACCACCTCGGCGGCGGTTGCCGCAGCGGCGGATCTGGGTGTGTGGATGGTGAATTTGCATGCCTCCGGTGGTGAGAAAATGATGGTTGCCTGCCGCGAGCGCCTGGAGTCGTTCGGGGCGGATAAGCCGCTGCTGATCGCCGTCACGGTGCTGACCAGTATGTCCGATGCGGATCTGGCCGGTATCGGCATCACCGGTTCCGCAGAGGTCCACGTTTCCCGCCTGGCCACCCTGACCAGAAACTGCGGCCTGGACGGCGTCGTCTGCTCCGCCCAGGAGGCGCCCAGACTGAAAACAGAGCAGGGCGCCGACTTCCAGCTAATCACCCCGGGAATCCGCCCGTTGACCGCCGATAAAGGTGACCAACAGCGCATCATGACCCCAACCGACGCCCTCAAAGCTGGCTCCGACTACCTCGTCATCGGCCGTCCGATTACTCAGGCATCCGATCCTCTGGCCGCCTTGGAGGCGATTCACGCTGAGGTTGTTTCGGTCTGACTTTCGGGCTCTGTCCTAGGTCCTGGCCCTAGCCTGCCCGGTTGGCGGGCGGAGCGCGGATGGGTGTCCCTCCCGAAAAACGCTACGAGCCCCCGCAAGCGGGTCCAGCCAGCAATCATAGATTGCTGTCGTTCGGCTGCGCATGAAGCTTCGCTTCATAAACACTTGCCTCACCCATGTGCGCTTCGCTCCGGCCATCCATGGCCTCCGAGATTTTCGGGAGGGACACCCATTCGCGCCCTTCAGGCAAATGGAGGTGTAGTCAAAGTGCGTTGAAGGAGCTTTCCGGATCCTTTTCAGTGGTAATAGCTTTTTTCCATTCCCAGATTCCCGATTCTTAATTGCCTATACTTGCGTTCGCTGAGTGTCAGGGTGGGATAGCCTTTCCAAAAATCTCGTAGGCCATGGATGGCCGGAGCGAAGCGCACATGGATGTGCTCGTAGCGTTTTTTGGAAAGGCTATCCCACCCTGACACGCCACCAAAACAAGCAGGCTAGGGCGGGAGTTCGGCAAACCGCCAAATGTTGCAGGCAATAGAAACAAGCGAGAGCAAACGAAAAAGCCCGCTAATTCAAAGAACTAGCGGGCTTTCGGAATAGTGGCTCCCCGACCTGGGCTCGAACCAGGGACAAACGGATTAACAGTCCGTTGCTCTACCAACTGAGCTATCGGGGAACGTCGTCATGTGACGAGGCGCGTATATTAAGTTGGCTATACCGCCTCGTCAACCCTCTGACTAAAAATTTTTAGCCAAGCGCCTTCCGCAAACGCTCAACCGCCTTCTGCAGATTATCCATGCTGGTGGCAAAGCTCAGACGCATGTGGCCCGGGCTGCCGAAGGCAGAACCCGGAACCAGGGCTACGCCCGCTTCGGTCAGCAGCTTCTCGGCAAACTCAACGTCTGTGTTCACGCCGTCAGTGGCATTGATTGCGCCCTGGAAGCTTGGGAACACATAGAAGGTGCCGTCACCATTCAGGCATTCAACGCCAGGCAGCTTGTTCAGGGCGGCTACCAGCCAGTCGTGGCGTTCCTTGAACGCCTTGACCATCTCGCCCACACACTCCTGCGGGCCGTCCAGGGCTGCCTGGGCGGCGGCCTGGGAGATAGAGGCCGGGTTGGAGGTGCTCTGGGACTGGATTTTCTTCATCGCGCCGATGATCTTCGCCGGGCCTGCGGCGTAGCCGATACGCCAGCCAGTCATGGAGTAGGCCTTGGACACACCGTTCAGTACGAAGGTACGGTCATACAGCTCCGGGCAGGCGTTCAGGATGTTGCAGAACGGTTTGCCAGTCCACAGGATCGGCTCGTACATGTCGTCGGTGGCAATCATGATATTCGGGTGCTTTTTCAGCACCTCGCCAATCGCCTGCAGCTCTTCCAGGGTGTAAGCCATGCCGCTGGGGTTGGACGGGCTGTTGATCACAAACAGGCGGGTGCGCTCGGTAATAGCGTTTTCCAACTGCTTGGGGGTGATCTTGAAGCGGGTCTCGGCAGAGGTTTCGATAATCACCGGCTTGCCTTCAGCCACCAGCACCATGTCCGGGTAGGAAACCCAGTAAGGCGCAGGGATAATGGCTTCGTCGCCCGGGTTCAATGTGGCCAGGGCAAGGTTGAAAAAGCTCTGTTTGCCACCACTGCTTACCAGGATCTGGTTGGCTTCATATTCCAGGCCGTTGTCCCGTTTGAACTTCGCAATAATCGCTTTCTTCAGGGCCGGCGTACCATCAACGGCGGTGTACTTGGTCTGGCCGTTGTTAATGGCTTCAATGGCTGCCTGTTTGATGTGCTCGGGGGTGTCGAAGTCCGGCTCGCCAGCACCCAGGCCAATAATATCCTGACCGGCCGCGCGGAGTTCTGCGGCTTTGTTGGTGACTGCGAGGGTGGGGGAAGGCTTGATCGCCTGTACTCGGCTGGAAAGTTGAAGGTCCAAACTTGAGCTCCTTAAAGCTGCGTCTTATGGGCTGCGATCGGCCGGGCAACTATGGAGCCAAAGGTGCTGGCTGTTTTTCTCCCAGCCGTCGATCGCACAGATGGTATCATGAAGCAGCCAGAACACTAAATTTCTTGTAGGGGTTGTGCCGTATTGCGGCCGGCGCCGAACCCGGAGGTTAATCGCCAGTTATGGCCAGTAAATCAGCCACTGTTTCCCGTGAAGGTGTGTTCCGAGTTGATTCCCCATATCAGCCGGCCGGTGACCAGCCCAAGGCGATCGCCGGGCTGGTGGACGGCATTCATTCCGGGCTTGCGCACCAGACGTTGCTGGGGGTGACTGGCTCAGGCAAGACGTTCACCATTGCCAATGTGATCCAGGACGTGCAGCGGCCCACCATCATCATGGCCCATAACAAGACCCTGGCGGCGCAGCTGTACGGCGAGTTCAAGGAGTTCTTTCCGGATAACGCGGTGGAGTATTTCGTGTCTTACTACGATTACTACCAGCCGGAAGCCTATGTGCCGTCGTCTGATACCTTCATCGAGAAAGATGCCTCCATCAACGAACACATTGAACAAATGCGTTTGTCTGCCACCAAGGCGTTGCTGGAACGGCCGGATGCGATCATCGTGGCGACGGTGTCGTCCATCTACGGTTTGGGTGATCCGGAATCTTACCTGAAGATGATGCTGCACCTTGACCGGGGTGATCAGATAGATCAGCGCTCGATTCTGCGCCGGCTGGCAGAGCTCCAGTACACCCGTAACGACATAGAGTTCCACCGCGCCAACTACCGGGTTCGGGGCGATGTGATTGATGTGTTCCCGGCGGAATCGGAGCGGGAAGCCATTCGTATCGAGTTGTTTGACGATGAAGTGGAGAACCTCAGCTACTTCGATCCGCTGACCGGCGAGGTACTGCGCCGTGTGCCACGGGTAACCATCTATCCGAAGTCTCACTATGTGACGCCCCGGCAGAAGGTGCTGGATGCGGTCGAGAATATCCGGGCGGAGCTGGACGTGCGTTTGCAGCAGTTGCGGGATAACCACCGGCTGGTGGAGGCCCAGCGCCTTGAGGAGCGCACCCGCTACGACATGGAAATGATGATGGAGCTGGGTTACTGCAACGGCATCGAGAACTACTCCCGCTATTTGTCTGGCCGGGCGCCCGGTGAGCCGCCACCCACCCTGTTTGATTATCTGCCGCCGAACGCCTTGCTGGTGGTGGACGAATCCCACGTGACCATTCCGCAAATCGGCGCCATGTACAAGGGCGACCGTTCCCGGAAGGAAACGCTGGTGGAGTATGGTTTTCGCCTGCCGTCGGCACTGGATAACCGGCCCATGCGGTTTGAGGAGTGGGAGCGAATTGCCCCCCAGATGATCTTCGTGTCGGCCACGCCGGGTAACTATGAGGCGGAGCACGCTGGCCAGGTGGTGGAGCAGGTGGTTCGGCCGACCGGACTGCTGGATCCGGTGATCGAGGTGCGGCCAGCGTCTACCCAGGTGGATGACGTGCTCTCGGAAATCCACGCTCGGGTGGCTGTGGAGGAGCGGGTGCTGGTCACTACCCTGACCAAGCGCATGGCCGAAGACCTTACCGATTTCCTTATGGAACACAACATTCGCGTTCGGTATCTGCACTCAGACATCGACACCGTGGAGCGCGTCGAGATTATCCGGGATTTACGCCGGGGCGAGTTTGATGTGCTGGTAGGCATCAACCTGTTGCGGGAAGGCCTGGATATGCCGGAAGTGTCTCTGGTGGCGATTCTGGACGCAGACAAGGAAGGCTTCCTGCGCAGCGAACGCTCGTTGATCCAGACCATCGGCCGTGCCGCCCGTAACCTCAATGGTAAAGCCATTCTGTACGGGGACCGCATCACCGGTTCCATGCAGCGGGCCATTGACGAAACCGAACGCCGCCGGGCGAAGCAGTTAGCGCACAACGAAGAACACGGTATTACCCCCAAGGGGCTGAACAAGAAAATTGCCGATGTGATGGAAGGTGCCACCGGCGGTGGTCGTGGCCGGCGCAAGGCGGAGCGTCCGGGCCAGAAGGCGGCGGAGGAAGCCGAGAGTTACCTGGTGAAGGCGGGCAAACGCTCACCGGAAGACCTGCTCAAGGAAGTGGCGCGTCTGGAAGACGAGATGTACAAGGCCGCCGCCGACCTGGATTTCGAAACCGCAGCGCGATTGCGGGACCAGATCTCCGAACTCAAGGAAGCGGCTATTCGTACCGGCTGATCAGGGCCGTTTCGGCCCGACGATCACGGCCGCCTGCAAGGGTTGGTTGCGGCCGTAGCTGGACATCTTGCCAAATACCCGTTTGTCGACAGGCAAATATTGTTTGTCGGCCACGGTCTCGCCCACGTCAGTGTCGATCTCCGGGTCGTGCAGGTACACGAAGTCTTCATCCATGGCGCATACGGTCACCCAGTGGGGTACGCGACTGCGGTTAAGCTGCCAGGTACTGATCAGGATGACCGGGATGCGGCCCTCATGCAGGGCGGCTTCCATGGCTTCCAGGGTCAGTGGATCGTGGTGCAGCTGGATGCCGGTCTGGCCAATGTCGTGCAGAAAGCCTTCATGCACCAGTTCCAGTACCCGCTTTTTATCGTCGTTACGCACGGTATCCTTAAACAGGGCGCCTTCCTGACTGATCCAGGCGCTGGCCTCAAAGCCCCGGTGCCAGGCTGACAAGGCCAGGCCATGGGGTCCGCAGCCACCGTGACCGGCGAGCATGAAGATCGTCGTGGCCTCTCGCCAGATTTTCAGTTCTTCCAGGGTGTTCAGTTGCTGGTCTTCGTCCAGGGCGGCCATGGCCATGATCAGGGCAGAGGGGCCGCAGGTAAACTCGGTGGTTTGGGGGTAATAGGGTACCGGGAGATACTCCCGGGAAGGTTCGTAGTAAAGAATACGCCGTTCGAAGCGCAGGGCATCGCCATGGTCTTCGTAATAGTCCCGGTAGGTGCCGAACTGGCGATAGCCCAGTCGTTTGTATAGATTGATGGCGCCGGCGTTATCTTCCCGAACCTCCAGGCGCATGATGATGCGGTCTGCCTCTACGGCTTCCTTCTCCGCTTCCCGCACCAATTGCTCGCCCACGCCCCTGCCTCGCACGGTTGGCGATACCGCGATTGAATAAATCCGTGCCAAACGGGTGGCGGCACTCATCAGTACCAGGCAATAGCCCACCAGCTCGGAGCCTTGCTCTGCCACTATCAGGCGGTCCCTTGGCATTTCCAGAAACCGTCGGAAACTGCGTCGGGAAATACGGTCTTCGGTAAAACAACGATTTTCCAACTGCACCAGGGCAGTCAGATCGTCGGCGACTGCTTGTCGAAGCAAAACATCATGCATGGTTAACAAATCCCGGTCGCGAAAATCGCAGAAGCTGGCGAGCACTTCCACCGCAGCTATTATGGTAGAGACAGGTTGGTTTCGATAGCGGGCGATCATGCGTAAAAGCACGCATCCAGGCTGGATTGTACCAGGCGTCACAGCGGCGTATTGTTGCGCCCATTACCCGGCTGAACCTTTCAGGGAGGAACGCCTTTAATGTCCCGTTTGTTAATCGTTGTGGACCGTGCCAAAGACTGGTCACCCTATTACCCCAGCGAGGATGTACTGACCTTTGATCAGTATCTGAATTTTTCCGCCCCCGCCAATAGCCGGGTGCGCGTGATCAACCTTTGCCAGAGCGCGAAATACCTGAGCCGGGGTTATTACTGCTCCTTGTTGGCAGAGGCCCGGGGCCACCATGTGGTGCCCTCGGTGATGACCTTGAACGATTTGAGTCGCAAGGGCTTGTTTTCGCTGGAACTGGAGGAGCTGGATCACAGCGTCATTCAGTGGCTGGAGCAGGAAGCCAGGGAAATCGACCCGGCCACTGATGAGCGGGACGCCACCCACGAAGTGCGCATTCGCACCTATTTTGGCCAGGCGGAGCATGCGGATCTCAAGCCGGTAGCCCGGGCCTTGTTTGAGCGCTTTCCCTGCCCAATCCTGGAAGTGGTGTTCCGCCACCGCAAGCAATGGCAGATTGAATCCATGAAACCGGCCGCCCCGGCCGATCTGGATGAGCGCGAACAGGACGTGTTTGCGGCAGCGCTGGATCGTTTCAGCAGCATGATCTGGCGTAAGCCGAGAACGCGTCGGCGCTATCGTTTTGATCTGGCCATGCTGGTGAACCCGGAAGAGGAAATGCCCCCGAGTGATGAGGCCGCCCTAAAAAGATTCGAGCGGGCAGGGCGAAAGCTGGGCATCAATGTAGAGAGAATTACCCGTCGGGACTACATGCGGTTGCCGGAATACGATGGCCTGTTCATTCGGGAAACCACCGCGATTGATCACCACACCTACCGGTTTGCCCGCAAGGCAGAGGCGGAGGGCATGGTGGTTATTGATGACCCGGTCTCGATACTGCGTTGCACCAACAAAGTGTTCCTGGCGGACCTGCTCAAGAACAACAAGGTGCCAACCCCAAAAACACTGATCCTGTCCAAAGATCAGAAAGATGCGGTTGATCAAGTGGTCAGTGAGCTGGGTTTCCCGGTGGTCATCAAGATTCCGGACGGGGCCTTCTCAAGGGGCGTGGCCAAAGCCAAGGATGAGAAAGAGCTGCGGGCCGGCCTTAAAGAGCTGTTCAAGCAATCTGCACTGGTGTTGGCCCAGGAGTATTTTTACACCGATTACGACTGGCGCATTGGTGTGTTGGGCGGCCGTGCCATCTATGCCTGCAAATACATGATGGTGAAGGGGCATTGGCAGATCTACCAACACGGTGGCGCGGCGGTGGAAAGCGGCGGGTTTGAAACCATGCCTACCTATGAGGTGCCCCGGAATGTCATCCAGGCGGCGCTGAACTCCACCCGACTGATCGGTAATGGACTGTATGGGGTGGACATCAAACAGGCCGGCAACCGGGTGGCCGTCATTGAGGTAAACGACAACCCCAGCATCGATTCCGGTGTGGAAGACAAATTCCTGGGCGGCGAGCTTTATACCCTGGTAATGCAGGAGTTCCTGTCCCGCATGGAAGAAAACCGGCGCCGGTAATACCGGCGCTTGATCAGCTTGCAGACACCCAAACCCGGACTGAACCAAACCAGGGATAGGGTGCCAGCACCTCCCGGACGCTTTCGGTGGTCAACGCGGGTGCGGGATGCTGTTCGTCCAGGAAGACTTCGATATGAACCCGGTTTTTGAGGTAATGCAGTCTCAGCCGGCTATGTGGTGGCAGCTCACCGAGCTGCTGCGACAGCAGGTGGCGGATATCCTCGCGGCTGGGTAAGTGTGGGTCGGTCTGATGCGGTGTGTGTTCGTCGTTCTCGGCATCGATATGAAAGTTGATGTCCCGGATATTATCGATGGCGTCCCTCATGCCGGAAACCACCTTCATGCCGATCTGGTGTCCCTCAGAAACGCTTATCTCAGGCCGAACAACCAGGTGGACATCCAGTAGTATGTCGTGACCCATACGCCGGCTGCGTAGCTCGTGAACATTACGCACGCCGTCTGTGTCCATGGCAATGGCTCGCAACACCCGGGTATCTTCCGCAGACAGTCCGGTATCGACGAGTTCCTTGACGCTGTCCCAGGTGAATTTCCAGCCAATATGAATAATGATGCCGGAGATAACCACAGCGGCAAGGGTATCCAGCCAAACATATCCGACCATTGCACCGACAGTGGAAACCAGAACAACGACCGATGAAAATGCGTCTGTCCGGCTGTGCCAGGCGTTTGCGATCAGCAGGTCGGATCGAATTTTGATGCCCACATGGCGGGTATAACGGTAGATCCATTCCTTGGAGGCGACCGATATCCCCGCAGCAACCAGAACCGGCCAGCCCGGTACCGCGAGATCCTCTCCGGAGACCAGGCGCAGAATGTTCTCCCAGGCCAGGGCTGCGCCCACGGCGATCAGTATGCTCCCCAGCAGGAGTGTGCCGAGCGTCTCGATGCGCTGATGTCCGTAGGGATGGTCATCATCCGGGCCTTTACGGGACAGTCGCATCACTGCGAGAACAACCCAGTCGGAGACAACGTCGGTAAACGAGTGGATGCCATCCACCACCAGGGCGTGGGAATGAAAAAGAGTGCCGCCAATAATTTTTATCACACCAAGGACTGCATCCAGGACCATGCCAATAATGGTGACCCGGGAGGCGGCGTGTTTTTCCTGTTGCAAGTCCTTGTCAGTCCGTAGATGGGCCTTTGGGGGCTGATCCATGGCTCAGGCTCCGATCATTCTGTTGGTAGCCAGTATAGCAGCAGGAATGGAAAATTTGGGGAGAATTAATCGGGAAACGCAGGTCGATTTATGCACATGATGACAAAGTCGTTACCCACTACCACTTTGTAACCAAAGTCGTCAAATGGTTATTTTGTCTTTTTAAGTCATTGATTTTAAAATAAAAATTAACTGATCAAAAAATGATCAATTTGTAGGCTGGCGCAGTTATCAAGGGGTCGAGACGCTTGCCCCGACATTTTCAACAGAGTTATCCACAGATTCCGTGGAAAAGCCCCGCCAGCCGCTGAGGCATGGGCTTTTACGTTGTATTGAAGGTTCGGGAGGATGGTGTGGAAAACTTCCGGTATACTCCGGCCACCCCTCGGCAAGGAGCTCCAAGATGTACAGCATGCTACGTAATTTACTTTTCCGGCTGCCCCCGGAACAGGCCCATAATGCTGCCCTCAGGGGGCTGGATCTGGCCTACAAAACCGGCATTATAAATATTATTTCAAAGCGCCCGGAGCCGTGCCCGGTTAATGTCATGGGGCTGGAGTTCCCCAATCCGGTAGGCCTGGCCGCCGGCCTGGACAAAAATGCTGACCACCTGGATGCCCTGGGAACCCTGGGTTTCGGGTTCATTGAAGTGGGCACCGTCACACCCCTGGCACAGCCGGGCAACCCCAAGCCGCGGATGTTCCGCCTGCCCGAAAACCAGGCCATCATCAACCGCATGGGCTTCAATAATGAAGGCCTTGGTCATCTGGTGCGCAATGTTGAGAAGCGTCGTTATCGCGGTATCCTGGGCATTAACGTGGGCAAGAACAAAGATACCCCGAACGAGCAGTCCGAACAGGACTACCGTAAGGGTATCGCCGCAGTTTACCCCCATGCCGACTACATCACGGTAAACGTGTCGTCGCCAAATACCCCGGGGCTGCGTGATCTGCAGTTCGGCGACTCGTTGAAGCAGCTATTGCACGCGATCAAAGACGAACAGGCGATCTGCGAGAAAAATATTGGTCGTTATGTACCGGTGGCTGTGAAGATTGCCCCGGATATGGATGATGCAGGCATTCGCTTTGTCGCCGGGGCATTACTCGAGGCGGGCCTGGATGGTGTGATTGCCACAAACACCACTATCAGCCGGGAAGCGGTTCAAGGACACAAGCACGAGCAGGAAGCTGGCGGTTTGAGTGGTGCACCGGTGCGCGAGGCGTCTTTACGGGTTATTCAGGGGTTGTACGCCGAGTTGGGGGACAGAATACCGATTATTGGCGTTGGCGGTATCACTGATGGCGAGAGTGCGGCCGAGAAAATCCGGGCAGGGGCGAAACTGGTGCAAATCTACACCGGCTTTATTTACAAAGGCCCAGCTTTGATTAACGAAGCAGTAGAAGCGATCAGGAAAGAACAGCATAAGTAGTGAGGCCAGAAAGAAGGCGGGCCCGCTGAGCGGGCCCTTGCGGGGAACGAACCCCGTAGCGCTTCTTCGCATGGTACGGGGCGGGAGGCCCCGTTTTGGTTGCTCTGGTTACTGCGTCAGATTGTGGTGTAGCTACAACTAAAAGAGATCAGGTTAAACGGGGTATGCCAACACCGCGGTCACGTTGCGGTTACGTTGGCAAGTTTGTGGATGCCGGAGACGCCGGTCATGCCCTCCCAGTTATCTGTGCGGCCTTCTCGCCACCCGTTCAGCCATTCCTGGCGTACCTCTGCTTGGTCTAACGGGCAGCTGTCTTTGGATTTGCCGGACACGCCAGCGAGATAACCCCGCTTGAATGCACGAGCGTACATGTCTCTCTTCTGTCTTTTCATGCCGTTCCTCACTGATGGATTAACAGAACAAGCGTGTACACATCTGCTGTGGCCATGGTAAAGAAGGCACCCATCCGGGATAACCCACTATTGCCAGTTCCGGCCAGAGCAGTCAGGATCCTGTTAACGGAAGCACGGTTATGTTGGCTTCCAGAACGACGCGTCAACTACAAGGTAAGACGAACCTTGCGCGGATGTACACTATTTATTTCATCTATATGAAGCTTTTCTTATAGGTTTGTGAAATAACGATGACGGCCCGAATTCGGGTTTTGCTGCTATTCCGGCGGCTTACCGGCTCTATCCAGAAAACCAGGAGTTGATTTTGTCCAAGCATGTCTTTTTCGTAACCTGCCCCAAGGGTGTTGAGTATCTCCTGGCCGATGAGCTGGAAAGCTTTGGCCTGGCTCAAGTGCGCAACGCGCCGGCGGGCGTCTGGGTAGAAGGGGAGCTGGAAGCCGGATATCGCGCCTGTTTGTGGTCCCGGCTGGCCAACCGGGTCATCCTGCACATTGCTGAGGTGGATGCCCGTAGTGCTGACGAACTTTATGAGGGCGTGGTGTCTTTAGACTGGCAATCGCACATTCCCGTCAACGGCAGCTTTCGAGTGACTTTCCTGGGGCAGAACGAAGAAATTCGGAACACACAGTTCGGTGCCCAGAAAGTCAAAGACGGTATCGTAGACAGCATTCGGGGCGCAGGCCTGCCGCGGCCCTCGGTCGCACCAAAAGATCCGGATGTCACCATCTCTGCTCGCCTGAACCGGGGGCGGCTGTCGGTTGGGCTGGACCTTAGCGGGCATAGCTTGCACATGCGGGGATACCGTACTGAACAGGGTCTTGCGCCGTTGAAGGAAAATCTCGCGGCCGCGTTGCTGCTGCGGGCCGGATGGCCGGAAATTGCCGCCGCCGGCGGCGACTTTGTTGATCCCATGTGTGGCTCCGGAACGCTGGTGATTGAAGCAGCGTTGATGGCGCTGGACATTGCGCCGGGCCGAAAGATTGAGCGTTTTGGTTTTGAAAAATGGCCAGGGCATCAGCCGGAACTTTGGCTGGCATTGCGCCAGGAAGTCGAGCGCCGCGCACATGAAGGCAAAAACAAGCGCATACCGGCGTTTGCCGGTTTCGATCAGGACGACCGGGTGATCGACACGGCCCGCAACAACCTGCGCCGGGCTGGTCTGGACAACATCGTAAGCGTAGAGCCCCGGCCGGTATCGGCGTTTGAGCGGCAGCTGGACTGGGCGGATAAGGGCCTGGTGCTGACCAATCCTCCCTATGGTGAACGCCTGAGCGAGCGCAAAGAGCTGGCCGCGCTTTATCAAACCCTCGGTGAAACCGTCTTGCGTGAACTGCCGGGGTGGCGCCTGGCCGTGTTCACCGGTGCACCGGAATTCGGTAAATCCATTGGCCTGCGAAGCTTCAAGCAATACAAATTGTTTAATGGCAAGTTGCCAGCGCAGCTGTTGTTGTTCGAGGTGCAGCCTGAAAACGCCCGCACACCGCGAGACCCGGCTGCGCCCGGGCAGGTTATGCCACGCATCGCCAACCCCGAACGGGCAGACATGCTACGTAATCGCCTTAAGAAGAACCTGAAAACCATCGGCCAGTGGGCGCGGAAGCAGAATGTCAGCTGCTACCGGCTTTACGATGCCGATATGCCTGAATACGCGTTGGCCATCGACCTATACGATGGCAGGGTGCACGTGCAGGAGTACCTGGCCCCGAAGTCTATCGATGAAAAAGCCGCCCGGGAACGTCTGGCCGAGGCTCTGGCGGTCATACCGGAGGTGCTGGACGTTGCCCCCGAGAATCTGGTGTGCAAACAACGCCAGCGTCAAACCGGCACCAAACAGTATGAGAAACAGGCCGCAACCGGCGAATACTTCAACGTGCACGAACACGGCTGCACCCTGAAGGTAAACCTGAAAGACTACCTCGACACCGGCCTGTTCCTGGATCACCGCCCGGTGCGCCACTGGATTCAGCAGCATGCCCGTGGCAAACGCTTTCTGAACCTGTTCTGTTACACCGGCGCAGCCACGGTACACGCAGCCGTTGGCGGCGCCAGCCGGTCCCTGAGCCTGGATATGTCAAAAACCTACGTGAGCTGGGCCCAGGACAACCTGGCCCTGAACGGCGCCGACCTGCGCAAGCACGTGGTAGAGCAGGCGGACTGCCTGTCCTGGCTGGCGGACCGCAAAACCGCCAACCAGACCTTCGACCTGATCTTCATGGACCCGCCCACGTTCTCCAATTCCGCCCGAATGGCCGGTGTTCTGGATATCCAAAGGGATCATGGCACCATGGTTCGTCAGTGTATGGAGCGGTTATCCAGCGATGGTCTGTTGATCTTCTCCAACAACTTTCGGAAGTTTAAACTGGACGAAGACCTGGCGGCAGAATTCGAAGTGAAGGAAGTGACCGCCAGTACGCTGGATAAAGACTTCCAGAGAAATCAGAAGATTCACCGCTGCTGGCACATTCAGCACCGCGCCTGATATCGGGGGAGGAGGCAGGTGGGGCCTTCTTTCCTGGAAACGCTACGAGCACATCCATGTGCGCTTCGCTCCGGCCATCCATGGCCTCCGAGATTCCAGGAAAGAAGGCCCCACCTGCCTCGCCAGACTCTGGCGCTGGATTCGTTGGAAATCCAACGCGGGTCAGAATTCGTAACGCAGCCCCGTAGAAAACTGAAACGTATTGGCACTACTGCCAGTGTCTTTGAACAACCGCCCACCCTCAAACACCAGGAAGGTGTTGCTCAACACCTCGAAGTCCACCCCGGCCAGCCAGCTGATGCTGAAACTGCTGTCGGGGTAATCGCCCTCGAGATCCCGGAACTGCGCGTTGTAGCTTTCCTCACGGTTGGGCAGGGTTGCCTCGCCTTTTACGTGGGTAAAACCGGCCTGCGCATACACGTTGGCATAATCGGTAATCGGGTAGTGCAGGCCCATGTACCAGCTGGCGAAGTAATCGACAGCCAGGGTCAGGTCGCCACCGGAAACATCGGCATCGTTGAAGCCGCCACCCAGACGGATCTCGGCGTGAATCAGGTCGTTCAGGTGACCACCGATAACCAGCGTACCGGCTTGGCCCCAGGCATCCTCCTTGGTGCGCTCACCGATAGAGCGGTGCTCCAGAGCGGTCACCAGTAGGCCAACGTAGTGCTTGTCAGAACGAGGAGTGTCTTGTGCCTGTGCCGACAATGGGGCGAGGCTGATGGCCATCAGGCTGGAGCTGAGGAAACGTAGTGCGACCTTGTTCATTATTATCCGGCTTCCTGTCAGTAACGTTGCTGACGCCAGATTCTGCCTTGTGTAACGCTTTGTTACGCAGACGCCGGTCACACTTCCCCGTGTCAGCCGGCCCGCTTACAGGTCAGCCAGAAGGCCTTCCTCCTGCGCAAGCATCAGCAGGGCGTAAACGCCATTCTCCGGGAGTTGTGGTTCCAGGCCTTCGTCAAACATCAGTTGCCGACGGCGGTCTTCAAGGGTGTCGCTGTCGATGCCGGTAAACAGTTCGGAAATTGGAGCAATCTCGAAAGGGGCATCCTGGCTGACGGCACTGAAAATCAGGTCGATCAGAATTTCATCCGGGTCTATGCCATCCACGTATACGGTCTGGTCTGGCAGGTCCTGATGGAGTTCCTGAACCAGTTCAAGCAGCGGCACGCCCTGTTCTTCCAGGTACCGCAGGTCAAAGTCGCCCAAATCGCCGTCGTCTGGCAGCCAGGCTTCCTCCGGGGCTATAACCACGGTTTTCATCTGGCCGTCGGCCAGCGACCAGGCCATGGCGACGGGGAACAGGGCGTCGTCAGTCTGACAGTATTCGATGTCCAGGAATCGGGGTATCGACACAGTGGGCTCCGGCGTTGATCATTGGGTGCGTATAGGGACTAACCGGCAGCCTGGTAGGAGCGGGGCCGGCTTCGTGCCATACTGTAGCCGCCATTATCATGCAATCAGGAAGATCATGGAACACACTGAATTTAATAATGACTTGATTGAATTTCTGAATGCCTCTCCAACACCGTGGCATGCAGTAAGTACCATGAAGTCCAGGCTTGATGCCGCCGGTTTTCAGCAGCTGGACGAGCGGGAAGAGTGGGCGCTGGAGCAGGGCCGGGGCTATTACGCCATTCGCAATGGCTCCTCCATCATTGCCCTCCGTACCGGTAAGAATGACGTAGTGACTTCCGGCATCCGGATGGTGGGTGCTCATACCGACAGCCCCTGCCTGAAGGTAAAGCCAAACCCCGAAATCCGCCGCAAGGGCTTTTTCCAGTTGGGTGTGGAAGTGTACGGCGGCGTGTTGCTGAACCCGTGGTTCGACCGGGATCTGTCGTTGGCCGGCCGGGTTACGGTTCTGGATGAGGACGGTAAGGTTCGGGATACCCTGGTGGACTTCCGTAAGCCGGTGGCAATTATTCCCAGCCTGGCCATTCACCTGGACCGTGAAGCCAACAGCAATCGTTCAGTGAATGCCCAGACCGACCTGCCTCCGGTGGTTATGCAACTGCCGGAAACCGATACAACTTCATTTGCTGACTTGCTGCGTGAGCAGTTGGTCAGTGAATCCGGCCTGAAGATTCGTAAGGTGCTGGGCTATGAGTTGAGTTTCTACGATGCCCAGGGCGCGTCCTTCGTGGGTCTGCGTAAAGAGTTTCTGGCTTCTGCCCGGCTTGATAACCTGTTGAGCTGCTATATCGGTTTGCAGTCGCTGTTGAACACCTCTGGTGATGAAGCCGCGCTGCTGGTGTGCAATGATCACGAAGAAGTCGGCAGCATGTCGGCGGAAGGTGCCCAGGGGCCATTCCTGGGAGCCGTGCTGGAGCGCTGGTGTGGCGCAGGCAAGGGCAGGGCGATTGCCCGCTCCATGATGATTTCCGCGGATAACGCCCACGGTGTGCACCCGAATTTCATGGACAAACACGATGAAAACCACGGTCCGATCCTGAACCAGGGGCCGGTCATCAAGGTTAACCACAACCAGCGCTACGCCACCAACAGCCGGTCGGCCGCTCTGTACCGGCATATCAGTGATGAGCTTGGCCTGCCGCACCAAACATTTGTGGTACGCAGTGACATGGGTTGTGGCAGCACCATCGGGCCGCTGACCGCCGGTAATCTGGGCGTGACCACGCTGGATATCGGTGTGCCGCAGTTCGCCATGCATTCCATCCGTGAAATGATCGGTAGTCAGGATGGTTATACCCTGTACCAGGTTCTGAAGGAGTTTATGCAGCGGGAAGAGGTTTTCTGAGGCAGAAATGAAAAAGCCGCTGATGTTGAATCAGCGGCTTTCTCGGAATAAGTGGCTCCCCGACCTGGGCTCGAACCAGGGACAAACGGATTAACAGTCCGTTGCTCTACCAACTGAGCTATCGGGGAACAGCATCAAGTGGCGGGCATATTAAGTTCTTTAATAGTGTTCGTCAACCCCCTGAAAAGAAAGGTCAAAATTTGCACAAGCGCAGTCAATCGGGCTACCGCCCACCGGTCTGGTTACGTAACGGGCACATCCAGTCTGTGTGGCCGACGCTGTTCCGGAACGTGACCATGCCACAGCCGGAAACCGCTGTTCTGGCGACGCCGGATAACGACGAACTGCACCTGGACTGGTACCGTCAAGGCAGTGACCGCCTGGCCATTGTGTCCCATGGTCTGGAAGGCCACAGCCGGCGCCCCTATGTGCTCGGGCTGGCGCGGGCGTTAATGGCGGATGGCTGGGATGTGCTGGCCTGGAACTTCCGATCCTGCGGCGGGGTGATGAATCGCCAACCACGGTTCTATCACAGTGGCGCCACGGAAGACCTGCATACGGTGGTGTCCCACGCGCTGGAGGGCCACTACAACAACCTGTTCCTGTCTGGCTTCAGCATGGGCGGCAACCTCACCCTGCTTTACCTCGGCCAGCAGGGTGAGCGGGTTGACAGTCGCATCAGCGGTGCCGTTGCCTATTCGGTGCCCGCAGACCTGGCTGGTAGCGCGGATATGCTGGCCCTGCCCAGTCGCAGGATCTACATGCAGCGCTTTCTGAGGGATCTGCACGGCAAAATGCAGGAAAAGGCCCGTCGGTTTCCGGATCTGATTGACGTGACCGGGTTCGACAACATCCGCAACTTTCACGAATTTGATAACCGCTACACCGCACCCCTGCATGGCTTCCGGGATGCCCAGGACTACTGGGCCAGCTGCTCGGCACTGTTTCGGTTGAAGGACATACGGGTACCGGCGTTGATGGTTAATGCGGTAGACGATCCCTTCCTGTCAGCCCGATGTTTCCCGGAAGGCCGTAAGGTCCTGGGCGCCTACGTTACCGTCGAGGCGCCAAAGTGGGGCGGGCATGTGGGATTTGTCGAGCTGGCCCGTGACGGTTACTACTGGTCTGAGCGCAGGGCGCTGGGGTTCCTGTCCAGAATTAACGGCTCCAGCTGAGGCCATACGTTGTCCAGCAGCACCGGCTGGGCGGCTTCGGTGGGGTGAATGCCGTCTTCCTGCATTAACCCATCGGCGTTGTAGATGCCCTCGAGAAAGAAGGGAACCAGTGGGGTGTCGTAGCGGTCAGACAGGTTCGGGAAGATGTCCGCAAACATGCGGGTGTAACGCTGGCCGTAGTTGGGTGGAATCTGCATGCCCACCAGCACCGGGGTGGCGCCGATATCCCGCACCTGCTCGATCATGTCGGCGAGGTTAGATTCGATCACATTCGGTGGAAAGCCGCGCAGGCCGTCGTTACCGCCAAGCTCGATGATCACGACGTCTGGCTGGTTTTTCTGAAGCAGTTCAGGCAGCCGCCGCAGGCCGCCATCGGTCGTTTCGCCGCTTATACTGGCGTTCACAACGTTCCAGTTCAGGCCCTGTTCATCAAGTCTGTCCCTCAGCAGTTGAACCCAGGCGGTTTCGGATGGCACGCCATAGGCGGCACTGAGGCTGTCGCCGACTACCAGCAGTGTGTTCTGGCTGGCCAGGGCGGAGAGCGACAGCAACATCAGTGCTGAGAGGGCAAATGATCTGACCAACGCCGATACCGTATTCATAGTAAATTCGTATACCCTTTACAGATTCAATAAAACACAGCACCAGACAACGGAGCCACCGTGAACCAGATGACGGATCCCAAGTTAGCCGCCACAAACCCCATGTTACGGGTGACCGATCTTACCCACCGGGTGAGCCTGGAAACTGATACGTTGACGATCTTGCAGGGGGTCAGTCTGGAAATCAATCGGGGAGAGTCCGTAGCCATTGTTGGCCGCTCCGGTTCCGGAAAAACCACTTTGCTCGGATTGCTTGCCGGGCTGGACACCCCGACCGAAGGGAAAGTAGAGCTGGACGGTGCTGAAATCAGTAGCCTGACGGAAGACCAGCGAGCACAGCTCCGGGCGAGCCGGGTTGGCTTCGTGTTCCAGTCATTCCAGCTGTTGCCGGCGCTGAGCGCGCTGGAGAACGTCATGCTGCCCCTCGAACTGGCGGGGATGGAATCGCCGGAGGCGCGGGCCAAAGAGCTGCTGGAGCGTGTAGGGTTGGGTGAGCGCCTGAGCCACACGCCACGGCAATTGTCTGGTGGTGAGCAGCAGCGGGTCGCCATTGCCCGCGCCTTTGCTTCAGACCCGGTGATCCTGTTTGCCGATGAGCCCACCGGCAATCTGGATAACCGCACGGGCCAGGCGGTGTCGGATCTGCTGATGGACCTGAACCGGGAGCAGGGCACTACATTGGTCATGGTCACCCACGATGAACACCTGGCAGCCCGGTGTGGCCGGCAACTTCACATTGAAGCCGGTGTGCTGACAGAGCCGGAAGCGGCCCGGGAGTTGGCTGACTGATGGCGGCTGCAAAAAAACTGATGTCGGTGCGCCGGGACTGGCGCGAACGTGATGTACGGGTTGTGTTGGTGGCCCTGGTGATTGCCGTGGCCACCGTGGCCACCATTGCCCTGTTCGCCAACCAGCTGCAGCGAACCCTGGTGTCTTCGGCCAGCTCCTTTCTGGCCGCGGACCGTCAGCTTGAGGCGGAAAATGGCCGGCCAGTGCCAGGTGAATGGATTGACGAAGCTCGTGATCGGGGCCTGGAAACCGGCCAGCTGATTGAATTCTCCACCATGGTCTTTGGTGAGGGCGGGTTCCAGCTGGTGTCGGTCAAGGCTGTCAGCGACGAATACCCGTTGCGTGGCGAGATCGAAATTCAGCCAGGCGCGGATGCTGCTCGCCAAACCGTGGGCGCCGGCCCCGGGCGGGGCGAGATCTGGGTCAACCCCAGGTTGCTGCGTTTGTTGGAGCTGGAGATTGGTGAAACGCTGGAGGTGGGTAATCTTGAACTGGAGATCACCAGCCTGCTGATACGGGAGCCGGACGGCGGCTTCCGGCTTTCTTCCCTGGCACCCCGTGTGATGATTCATGTGGACGACGTGCCCGGCACCGGCGTGATACAGGAAGGCAGCCGTGCCGAGTACGTGTACTTGTTCGCCGGCCCGGACAACCTGCTTGACGATTACTATCAATGGCTGGAGCCGCGCCTGGAACCAAGCCATGAATGGGAAAGCGTACGCGATGGCGAAACCTTCTCCCGGTCCCTGGAGCGTGCTGAACGTTTCCTGTTGCTCGGTGGCAGCCTGGCGGTTCTGCTGGCGGCAGTGGCTGTGGCGGTTGCCAGCCGGCAGTACGCCTTGTCTCAGAGGGATACCGTGGCACTTCTTAAGACCCTCGGGCTGTCTAGCCGGGGAATTGGCGGCCTTTACCTGCGCCGGTTGGCGCTGTGGGGTATCGCCGGGGTGATTGGTGGTCTTCTGGTGGCGCTGCCGCTGTTCTGGATTCTGGTTCGCCTGTTGAGTGACGTATTGGAGCAACCGGTCGATTTCCATCTGGCGCCTTCGGCCCTGGTGCCGGCCTTGCTCACGGCCCTGGTTTCCCTGTTCGCGTTTGCCTATCCGCCCATTCGCCGGCTGCGTAATGTGGCTGCCATGCGGGTTCTAAGGGCGCAGCCCGGGGAAAGTGGGCGAGACGCGATCCCCGATATTGCGATTGCGATTCTGGCCGTGTTTGGTCTGGTCTGGTTATACGCGGGCGAGGTTGCTCTGGTGTTTGCCTTGTTGGGCGGCCTGGCTCTCTTATTGGCGGTGTTGGCGCTGGTTGGTGGGCTTATGGTGGCCATCCTGCGCCGTGTACGGGGCGGCGGTAATGCCTGGCGCCTGGCTCTGGTGGGTCTGTATCGGCATCGGCAGGCCAGCATGGCGCAGATGGCGGTGTTTGCCATGACCTTGATGCTGGCGGCCACGCTGATTCTGGTGCGCACCTCGTTGCTGGACGACTGGCAGGCCCAGTTACCGGATAATGCCCCCAATCACTTTTTGATCAACATCGCGCCGGATGCGGTGGACGACGTGGAAGGCTTCTGGGCAGAGCGTGACGCCCCATTGGATACAATCTATCCCATGGTGCGCGGGCGTTTGACGGAACTGAATGATCAGCCAGTTCTGGAGGCCGTGAGCAAGGATGAACGCATTGGTGCCCTGAACCGTGAGCTGAACCTGACCTGGATGGCGGAGCTGCCTGAAGATAATGAGATTGTCGCCGGCGAGTGGTTTGCCCCCGGCGACACCATCGGTGTGTCGGTTGAGGCAGAGCTGGCGGAACGTATGGGGCTGGTCATGGGGGATCGCCTGACCTTCACCATTGGTTCGGAAACAGTCACAGAGCCGGTCACCAGCATTCGTACGGTGCAATGGGACAGCATGAAACCCAACTTCTATATGGCCTTCCCGCCGGGCGGTGGGCTTACGGATATGCCTGGTACCTGGATTACCAGTTTCCATCTGGATGAGGGTAACAAAGTGGCGCTGAACGAGTTTTCACGCAGTTTCCCGACCGTCTCGGTTCTGGAGATCGATCATATCATTGAGCGTATCCAGCAGATTGTGCGCCAGGTTACCCAGGCCATTGAAGCCATTCTTGCGCTGATCCTGGCGGCGGCCCTGGTGGTCATGGCGGCGGTGGTCAGTGCCACGCTACGGGACCGTCAGCGGGAGGGCGCCTTGCTTCGCACCCTGGGCGGCCAGCAGTCGTTGCTTACCCGCAGCACTATGCTGGAGTTTGCCCTGCTGGGCTTCGTGGCGGGTATTATGGGGGTACTTGCAGCAGAGGCTGCGGTGTATGCACTACAGCTCCGAATGTTTGAAGGCAATTTCCGCTGGCACTGGCAGGTGATGCTGCCCATTCCTTTCATCAGCGCGGTGCTGCTGGCGTTGTTCGGGCGCTGGCAGTTGCGCCCGGTTCTCAGTGTGTCACCCATGCTGCTGTTGCGGCGGCTGGAATAAACTGTCAGCGATAGTTCGCGAGAATGGCCTGTAGCTCGCCGTTCTCGCGAACCCTTTGCAGCTCCTCGTTGAAGGCCTGCACGAACTCCGTCCACTCCGGGCGAACCATGATCCGGAAACCATACTGGCTGATGGCAGTCTCGGAGCTGCTGAAATGTTCTGCCATGCCCTCGGTTTTCAGAATCCACTGGCCGACAAGTCGGTCAGCCAGGGCGGTATCAAAGCGCTCGCCGTGCAGCAGAAACCGGAACATATCCCGGTCACGGGAGACGTCAAAACGCCGAATCTGTTCACTTTCGAAGTAGGAATCAAGGGCAGGGTACATGTAGCCCAGGTGAGTAACCACGGTTTTTCCGAACAGGTCGCTCGGGTGGTTGTACTCAAATTCGGCGCCGTTTGCGAAGAAGAACACTTCCTCTACGTGGACAACCGGGTTGGTGAACAGATACTGCTCGGGCTTCTCCGTCCATTCGATGGCACGGGGGGTGCCGTCCAGGAAACCGTCGGCCAGCATCTGGTCGACCCGCTTTCTTGGAATTTTCATGAACTCCAGATCGTAACCGAGGCGCGGCACTATCAGCGCGACCACGTCCCACATGATGCCGGAGGGCTTTTCTCCATCCACAATCAGGTATGGGGGGTAGCCGTTGGGGGAAATGTTGAAACGGAAGGTTCCGGATTGGTCTTCGCCACTGTGTGCCGCCATGGACAGGCACAGGCTCGCCGTCAGGATGGCAAGGCTACGGCGTGAAAAAAGCGATGCTCTGGACAATAGATCTTTCATTCAAAGAAACTCAGGTTGTTGCAGGCCACTGCGGTATATCGATCAAACTTACCCGGCCAACTCCCTGCCAGAACCTTGCTAAATAGTAACGACTTCCTCCTATAAATCAATCATTGTGAATCTGACTTTGGGCTAACCCATCGAACGATGGGTTAGCCCAGCCAACTCTGCGATCAGGCCCAGGCGCGCCGCAGCACCGAAAGGGCGTCTTCCTTGGTGACTTCCCGCGGGTTGAACATGATGGAGCCATCATCCAGCGCCATTTCGGCGATGGCCTCCAGCTGACTCTCCAGCACCTTGCCGGTTTCCTTCAGGGTACGGGGCAGCTCGCAGCGTTTATGCAGTGCGTCCCTGAGCTTGCGGATGGCGGAAATGCTGGCCTCGGCACGGCGGGCTGCAGGGGTTGCCGAGTAAACTTCCGGGCCTTCCAGATAGAGAAGCAGTTCGCCCAGGGGTTCACGGATGCTTTCAATATTGAATTCGAGTACATACGGCAGGTACAGGCTCATGCACAGGCCATGGGGCAGGTGGCAGATCGCGCCGGTTGCGTGGCCCAGGGAGTGTACCAGCCCAACCATGGAGTTGGAGAAGGCAATGCCGGCCATGGTAGAGGCCTGGGCCAGTTCAAGCCGCCCGTTCTCGTCTTTGGGGTTGTCCATCACCGCCAGAAGTGACTGGCTCACCTTTTTGATGGCAGCCGTGGCGTAGGCATCGCTCAGCGGATTCTTGGCCATGCAGGTAAACGCTTCGACCGCGTGAGTCATGGCATCCATGGCGGTTGCGGCGGTGATATGGGGAGGCAGGGTCAGCGTCATCCGTGGGTCGATGATCGCCGCATTCGGCAACAGGAACGATGAGGTGAACGGCAGCTTCACGCCTTTTTTCTCATCGGTAATCACGGCAACGGATGTGACTTCAGAGCCCGTTCCGGCTGTGGTTGGTACCACGAAGAAGGGCTTCAGGGGATGCTTTAGAATACCTGCGCCACTGTACTTGGCGATGTCATCGCCACCTTCGGAAACCAGAATGTTGACGGCTTTGCCGGTATCAATGGCGGAACCGCCGCCCACGGCAATAATGGAATCGCACTTTTCCTTGCGGTAAACCGTGGCGATATCGCGAACCACCGTTGTGGAGGAATCCGGGGGTACGTCGTCATAAATAGAGACGATTTCCAGTCCGCTTTCTTCGCAAGCGGCGATCACAGGGTCAAGCAGGCCTGCCGCCCGAACACCCTTATCGGTAACAATCATCGGGCGCTTGGCTGCCAGCCCGGTCAATTCAAACGGAATGTGTTCCAGGGCGGCTTTGCCGGCAATCACTTTTACCGGGCAGAAGAACTCGTAGTATTTGTTGGTCATTATGCTCTCGCTGTCTCGACAAAGTTGGTGGCGACTTTCAGGTAGATGCGGGCTCCGCTGATCAGTTTTTCAGGCAGATGCAGGTTGGCCGGGTATTCCTTGACCGCTCGCTGCGCGACCAGCTTGGGTAGGATGAACGACTCCAGGCGGTTGAGCACACGGGTCATACGCACGGCGTAACTGACATCACCATCTACCAGCATGCGGTCGTTGGCAAAGGCCACCGAGGTCTTTTCCTGGAAGGACAGTACCAGGAACGCATGGGCCATATGCTTGAACTGAATGGAAAGGTGCACCGGCCGGGGAGCACTGTCGCCGTGGAAATGCAGTTTGCCATCTCCGGTGTGCTCAACGATTAGCTTGGGGCCATTGGGCATCACCTGCATCTCGAACAGAAATCCTTCGGGCAGGGCGCGAGTTTCGTTTCGGGTTTGTTCGTCTACTTCGCTGATCGCCTGCAGGGCCCGGCCCATTACCTGGAACATCAGTTCCACATAGGACCGCCTTGCGTGGGAAATCATCGGTTGAAGTCGCTTTACGAGCATGATCGCCATCCGATTGTTGTTTGTTTGACTGATTTTTAGAGTTATTGCTCTAAATGTCAATGCAATCTGTGACGGCTTTTTTGCGTCAGCGTGGCAAATGCTTTAGCCATAAAAAAACCGGGAGCGTTAAGCCCCCGGTTTGTCCCCGCCAGGTGTATGCTATTGGGACAGATCGGCTAGCTTCCTTTTGGCTTCCTCACCCACATCGCCACCGGCTTCGGCGGCTTTCGAGTAATACCCAATGGCGTCATTCCGACGGTTTTGACGGCTGGCAATATCGCCAAGCCGAAGATAGGCAATGGACGTAGGCACTACCTGATTGGCACGCTCAAGGTGTCCACGGGCTTTGTCCAGATTATTCATGGCCAGTGAGTTCAGGCCGTTGTAGAGCTGGTACTGGAACATCTCAGGGTACAGCGACACCGCCTTGTCGAAATCCGCCTGGGCTTTCTCCATCTGCTTCTGCTCTTTATAGATACGCCCTCTGAGGGCGAAGAACATGGCCTCGCGCGGTTCCAGCTCGATCGCCTTGTTGATGGAATCAAGGGCCGCGTTCATATCGCCTTTGGAGGCCAGTTCCATGGCCTTGTCGTGGGCGTCATAGGCGGGCTGGAGCTCTTTCAGCAGGGCAATGCGCCGTTGGTAAATGTCGCGGCCCCGGAAGCCACCGGTTCCCAGCTCTGAGGCCAGGGCCTGGTTCTCCCGAACCCGCCTGGCTGAAGGCGGGTGGGTGGCGAACATGCCGTCCAGCCAACTTGTCTGCCGGCCCTGGGACAATTCCAGAAACAGCTCTTGCAGCTCAACCGCTGCCTGAGGATCGTAACCGGCGGCTTTCATGTAACGAATGCCGTAGTGGTCGGATTCCAGTTCATCACCCTGGCTGTACTGTGCCAGGGCCAGCTGCGCGCCCACGGCCGCGCCGCCCATGATCAGCCCCGCCCATTCGTTATCAGATAACGCAAAACCAAGGCCGGCTACGCCAGCGCTGATCAGCATGCCCTGTTGCATGCGTTGCACGCTGTGCTGTGCCGCAGCGTGGACAATCTCATGCCCCATCACAGCGGCCAACTGGGCTTCATCCTCAAACTTGACCAGCAAGCCCCGGTTGATGGCGATCTTGCCCCCAGGCAAAGCCCAGGCATTGGGCACGCTGCTATTGAGTATTACAAACTCGTATGGCAAATCGGGGCGATCACTAACCCGAGCCAGCTTCATGCCGACTTCGCGAACATAGACTGTCAATTCCGGGTCCAGATAAAACTGCCCACCCTGGGTTTGCTGGGTTGGGGTGTAGTGCTCGGCCCCGAGCGCCAATTCCTGGCTTTCAGGGATCAAAGACAGCTGCTTTTTGCCGGTGACCGGGTTTACGGCACAGCCCGCGATGGCAAGAAACATCACCGAGAGTAACGTCAGTCTCAGAATTTGTCCGGGGTTCACATCCGACTCCTTTGGGCGACCGGTTCCGTGGACGCGCAATTGTTGATTTGGGTGTTTCATTATATAGCACAGTACGACCGGTGTTTTAGTGTCAGACCACCCGGGTTGTGGCCGGTTCATGCACCTTCGCGTATTATTGTTAAGCAACCTTTCTGCCATCTACGTTACAACGGATCGATAACCACGCATGGGCTATTACCTGGAACTCATCGCATTGTTCTGGTTTCTGGTGTGCTGGGTAGGCTACACCTGGTATTCCCGAAATCGGGCAAGTACTCGCGCCTGTCTCTCGAACACGCTGGATATGTACCGTGAAGACTGGATGCGGGTAATGCTCAAGCGGGAGAACCGGATATCGGACGCTTCCGTGGTCGGTAACCTCGAACGCAATGGCGCCTTCTTCGCATCCAGCTGCCTGCTGATACTGGCTGGTATCATCACTGCACTCGGCTACACCCGCGAAGCGATGGAAGTGTTCGCCACCATGCCTTTCAGCGCCGTACCGACCCGCGAAATCTGGGAGCTTCGGTTGGTGGTGTTGCTGGTGGTGTTCGTGTATGCCTTCTTCAAGTTCACCTGGTCCATGCGCATGTATAACTTTGTGGCGGTGATGATAGGCAGCGCGCCCCTACCGGACGACACCAAAACCAGCCCCGCCGCCCGGGAGGCCTTTGCCCGCAGTGCCGGCAACATCTGCAACCTGGCAGGGGACGCGTTTAACCTTGGGTTGCGGTCCTATTATTACGCCCTGGCCGTGGTGGCCTGGTTTATCCATCCCATGGTGTTTATAGCGGCTTCTACCCTGGTGGTTATCGTACTTTACCGTCGGGAATTCCAGTCTGATGCGTTGGTTGCCCTGCGTGCCGGGAAAGTGTTCGAAGAACCCGTACCCGGTAAACAGGCTACAGAAACCACCCCGAAAAGCTGAATTGCAGGACATCCCTGAATGAACGATGAAACCCGAATCAACCGGGTTAACCGGTTTGTGAACACCCTCAACCAGGCCCGTGAACTGGGCCTGAGTGCAAAGGAAGCGGGCGAGGGTTATCTGGTCATGGAACTGCCGTACAGCGACAGGATCATTGGTAACCCGGATACCGGCGTTATCCACGGTGGTGCCATTACCACTCTTATGGACACCGCCTCCGGATCCGTGATGATCTGTGCCCTGGAAGACTTCGAGCTTTGCCCGACCCTGGATTTGCGGGTGGACTACATGCGCCCGGCCGAACCCCACAAACCTGTCTTCGCCCGGGCCGAGACCTACAAGATCACCAAGAACATCATCTTTACCCGCTGCGAGGCCTATCAGGAAGGCGGGGAGACGATTGCCAACTGCGTAGGCACATTCATGCGAATCGGCAAAGAGGCCACCCCGAAAACCTATCGAGACCTGATCACCGGAGGCGAGGAATGACCGACCCGGAAATCCTCAAATACACCCAGCAAACCGGCGACTTCTCCCGCATGCTGGAGAGCATTCCCTACGCCACCTGGATTGGCTTGCAGTGCGACCGGTTCGGAGACGACCTGATTTTCCGGTTGCCAAAGAAGGAAGAGAACCTGGGCAATCCGATTTTGCCGGCGATTCACGGTGGGGTGATTGGTGGCTTCATGGAAATGTCGGCAGCGATCTACCTGATCATGTCCCAGGACACCTTGCGGATGCCGAGAATTGTCGATTTTTCCCTGGACTACCTGCGCGCCGGCCTTAACCGGGAAACCTACGCCGAATGCCGCCTGACCCGCCAGGGCAACCGGGTTGCCAATGTGATGATCTCGGCCTGGCAGAAGTCCCGTTCCCAACCCATCGCCACGGCCCGCGCGCACTTCCTCCTCGAAGACTGAATTGGTTTTGACTGGGGTTGAAATGCCCCGGCTGACCCCCCATCTCTGGTTCAAGAAATTTCAGCATTGGTGCAGGCAAGCGGGTGGGGATGGCTTTCCGAAACACGCCTCGAGACGTCCCTGTGCGGCTCGGGCTCCGCCATCCATGGCTCCGCACGGTTCCGGAAAGCCATCCCCACCCGCTCGCCCAGACATCGTGCTTTCACTGGCCTAACTTAAAAGTCGGGTGGGCTGGGCCGGTAGGTTCTTCCAAAACCTTGCGGAGCCATGGATGGCGGAGCAGAGCGTACATGGACGTATTCACAGCGTGTTTTGGAAGAACCTACCGGCCCAGGCCGCTCCACAAAAGTTAAAACCCGAGCAGGAGAAAAACACAGCCATGACGGTAGAAACAAACAAAGAGACCCTGGGATTCCAGACCGAAGTGAAGCAACTGCTTCACCTGATGATCCATTCTCTGTACTCGAACAAGGAAATCTTCCTTCGTGAGCTTATCTCTAACGCCTCAGACGCCGAAGACAAACTGCGCTTCGCTGCCCTGAAAGACGACAAACTCTACGAAGGCGACTCCGACCTCAAAATCCGCCTGGATTACGACAAAGACGCCGGCACCATTACCCTGGCCGACAACGGCATCGGCATGACCCGTGACGACGTTATCTCCAACCTCGGCACCATCGCCCGTTCTGGCACCGCCGAATTCCTCAAGCAACTGTCTGGTGACGAGAAGAAAGACAGCAAGCTGATCGGCCAGTTCGGCGTGGGCTTTTACTCCGCCTTTATTGTTGCCGACAAAGTTGACGTATTCACCCGCCGTGCCGGCGCACCGGCAGAAGAAGGTGTGCACTGGGAATCCAAGGGCGATGGCGAGTTCACCATCGAGCCGGTGACCCGTGAGCAGCGTGGAACCGAGATTGTTCTGCACCTGAAATCCGACGCCAAGGAATTCGCCGATGGCTGGAAGCTGCGCAGCCTGGTCAAGAAGTACTCCGACCACATCTCCTTCCCAGTCGTAATGAAGGCCGAGTCTGAGGAAGAGGACAAGAAGGGCGAAGAGGAAACCGTCAACGACGCCACCGCCCTGTGGACCTTGCCCCGTAACGAGATCAAGGACGAAGAGTACAAAGAATTCTACAAGCACATCGGCCACGACTTCGAAGACCCGCTGACCTGGTCCCACAACAAGGTGGAAGGCAAGCTGGACTACACCAGCCTGCTGTATATCCCCAAGCGCGCGCCGTTTGATCTGTACAACCGGGAGGCACCCCGTGGCCTGAAGCTGTACGTTCAGCGCGTGTTCATCATGGACGATGCCGAGCAGTTCCTGCCGCTGTACCTGCGCTTCACCAAGGGTGTGATCGATTCCAACGATCTGTCCCTGAACGTGTCCCGGGAGATTCTGCAGAACGACAGCACGGTAGAAAGCATTCGCACTGCCTTGACCAAGCGGGTACTGGATATGCTGTCCAAGCTGGCCAAGAAAGGCGGCGACGAATACCAGGGCTTCTGGGACGAATTTGGTACCGTTCTGAAAGAAGGCCCGGCAGAAGACTTCAGCAACCGCGAGAAAATCGCCGGCCTGCTGCGCTTCGCGTCCACCCATACCGGTGAAGCCACCCAGAATGTGTCCCTGGATGATTACATTAGCCGGATGAAAGACGGTCAGAGCAAGATCTACTACATCACCGGCGACAACTTTGCCGCCGCCAAGAGCAGCCCGCACCTGGAAGTATTCCGCAAGAAGGGCATCGAGGTGCTCATCCTGTCTGATCGTATCGATGAGTGGATGATGGGTTACCTGAACGAATACGACGGCAAGCAGTTCCAGGATGTTGCACGTGGTGACCTGGACCTGGGCGAGGTAGAAACCGAGGAAGACAAGAAGCACCAGGAAGAAGCCGCCAAGGAACACAAGGATCTGCTGGAGCGAATCAAGGCCGCCCTGGAAGACCAGGTACAGGAAGTGCGGGTAACCAACCGCCTGACCGATTCGCCGGCGTGCCTGGTGGTGGGCCAGTTCGATATGGGTGCCCAGATGAAGAAGATCATGGAAGCCGCCGGCCAGAAGGTGCCGGAGAGCAAGCCGATCTTCGAAATCAATGTGGACCATCCGCTGGTACAGCGGCTGGAAACCGAGCAGGGTGAAGAGCGCTTCAAGGAATTGTCTGCCGTGCTGTTCGACCAGGCCACCCTGGCCAGTGGCGAGCAACTGAAAGACCCCGGCGCCTATGTCAGCCGCCTGAACCGTCTGCTGCTGGAGCTGGCTAACTGAGCCGGCCCTGACCATGCAGCAGATTATTGTGGATATCAGCATCAGTCCTGATGAGTGGATCAAACTCTATCAGGGCGTTGCCACCGATGTTCGCACCACGGCCCGGGACGGACGCTCTGTCCGTTTCCCGGCCCGTATCCTTTCTCGTTTCTTCCTTAAAGACGGCATTCAGGGCAGTTTCCGCATTCTGTTTGACAATCAGGGCAAATTTGCCTCGATCGAGCGTTTGTAACGCCCGCCTTCAAGGCTGACCTTCCTGCGCCTTTATCGATAAAGAAAACCTTTCAAAAGTATATTTTTAATTAATTGTCTGTTGGTCGCTCCCCCGCGATAAGGTGAGGGTGTTCTCGCAATCAAGGAGTTGCGCCATGTCAGTGTCAAACGAATTTGCATCGGTAGCATGGAAGGACTTGCTCGGGATTCTGGTGGACTACTATCAGGATTACGCAATCGCCCAGTGATCGTTCTGTCGCTTTGCCCGGGCTGCGGGAAGTCCATAGGGATTCACTATACAGGCGGTAGTAAACATTCAAGCAGCGGCCTGTGAATGATCTATATTTAGTGATGCCCTTGATCGTGAAAAGTTTTTTTACCAATGACGCAGAAACAGGAGAATACGATGTCTGAGAATAATAGTGGTGGTAAGTGCCCGGTCATGCACGGGTCCAATACGCAGGAGCAGGGCAATGTGGCGGCCTGGTGGCCGGAGAACCTGAATCTGGACATCCTGCACCAGCACGACAGCAAGACAAACCCGATGGGCGACGACTTCGACTACCGCGAAGAAGTCAAAAAACTCGATTACGAAGCGCTCGAAAAGGACATGCACGAGCTGATGACCAACAGCCAGGATTGGTGGCCGGCAGATTGGGGTCACTATGGCGGCCTGATGATTCGTATGGCGTGGCATGCGGCAGGCACCTACCGGTTGGCCGACGGCCGTGGTGGCGGTGGCACCGGCAACCAGCGTTTTGCTCCTCTGAATTCCTGGCCCGATAACGGCAACCTTGATAAGGCTCGCCGCCTGCTGTGGCCGATCAAGAAGAAGTATGGCAACAAGGTAAGCTGGGCCGACCTGTTTATTCTTGCCGGTAACATTGCCTATGAGTCCATGGGCTTCAAAACCTTTGGCTTCTCCTACGGCCGTCAGGACATTTGGCACCCCGAGAAAGACATCTACTGGGGCGCCGAAAAAGAGTGGCTGGCGCCGTCCGACAGCCGCTACGAAGACGTAGACAAGCCAAGCACAATGGAAAACCCGCTGGCCGCGGTTCAAATGGGCTTGATTTACGTGAACCCGGAGGGGGTAAACGGCAATCCCGATCCTCTCAAGACCGGCGAGCAGGTTCGCGAAACCTTCGCCCGTATGGCCATGAACGACGAAGAAACCGCTGCACTGACCGCCGGTGGCCACACCGTGGGTAAAGCGCACGGTAACGGCGACGCTGGTGCGCTTGGGCCAGAGCCGGAAGCCGCAGACGTAGAGAATCAGGGCTTCGGCTGGATCAACCCCAACATGCAGGGCAAGGCCACCAATGCCATTACTTCCGGCATCGAGGGCGCCTGGACCACCAACCCGACCAAATTCGACATGGGTTATTTCGACCTGCTGTTCGGTTACGACTGGCAGTTGACCAAGAGCCCGGCTGGCGCAAACCAGTGGGAGCCGGTCGACATCAAAGAAGAGCATATGCCGGTTGACCCGACCGACATGAAGACCCGCGTCAAGCCGATGATGACTGACGCCGACATGGCCATGAAAATGGACCCGAAGTACCGCGCCATCTGTGAGAAGTTCATGGCAGATCCGGAGTACTTCAAAGACTGCTTCGCCCGTGCCTGGTTCAAGCTGACACACCGGGATATGGGGCCGAAGTCCCGTTACATCGGCCCTGACGTTCCCGCTGAAGACCTGATCTGGCAGGACCCGGTTCCCCAGGGCGAGACCAACTACATTGAGGAAGTGGTCAAAGAGAAAATCGCTGACGCTGGCCTGAGCCTGAACGAGCTGATCACCACGGCCTGGGACAGCGCACGCACCTTCCGTGGCTCAGACATGCGCGGCGGTGCCAATGGTGCCCGCATCCGCCTGGCCCCTCAGAAAGACTGGGAAGGCAATGAGCCGCAGCGCCTGGCCAAGGTATTGAAGGTTTATGAGAAAGTCTCAGCCGACACCGGCGCGAGCATCGCGGATGTCATCGTACTGGGCGGTAACCTGGGCATCGAGATGGCCGCCAAGGCCGCAGGCCACGACGTGCACGTGCCGTTCCTGAAAGGCCGTGGCGATGCCACCGACGCGATGACCGATGCGGCATCGTTCGAGCCGCTGGAACCGCTGTCTGATGGATTCCGTAACTGGCAAAAGAAAGACTACGTGGTCAAACCGGAAGAGATGCTTCTGGACCGTGCCCAGCTGATGGGCCTGACTGCGCCAGAGATGACGGTTCTGCTGGGCGGTATGCGGGTGCTGGGCACCAACTACGGTGGCACCAAACACGGCGTGTTCACAGATCGCGTTGGCCAGCTGACCAATGACTTCTTCGTGAACCTGACCGACATGGCCAACCGTTGGGAGCCCACTGGCAAGAACTCCTACAACATCGTGGATCGCAAGAGCGGCAACACCAAGTTTACCGCGACCCGTGTTGACCTGGTGTTCGGTTCCAACTCCATCCTGCGTGCCTACTCAGAGCTGTACGCCCAGGACGACAACGAAGCCAAGTTCGTTAAAGACTTCGTAGCCGCCTGGACCAAGGTAATGAACGCAGACCGCTTCGACGTTAAGAAGTAAGCGGCAGTAACCAGCCGGGCATCCTGTTTCGGGATGCCCGGCTACCTATTTGCCCTCGAATTCCTTACAATCCGCTCCGCCTGATTTTTGATCAGCCGTCATTGATCTTTTTCTCAGTATCTGGAGCTTTCATGCGAATCATCCTTGCCCCGATGGAAGGGCTGGTCGACGCACCCATCCGTGAAACCCTGACCAAAGTCGGCGGGATTGACCGGTGCGTGACGGAATTTATTCGCGTGACCCACGGCATGCTGCCGCCCCGGATTTTCTACAAGTACGCCCCGGAACTTTACAACAACGCGCTGACCGAAGTGGGCACGCCCGTGGCCGTGCAGTTGCTGGGCTCAAATGCCGAAATGATGGGCCGCCACGGTGCCAAGGCCGCTGAACTCGGAGCAGGGCAGGTGGATATCAATTTTGGCTGCCCCGCCAAAACCGTGAACAAGCACAAAGGTGGTTGCGTGCTGATGCGGGAGCCAGAGTTGATGTATGACATCACCGCGGCCGTGCGCAAAGCAGTGCCTGCCAATATTCCTGTAACCGCCAAGATGCGCCTGGGCTACGACGACCGCTCCATGGGTGTGGCCTGTGGCCAGGCACTGGAAGCCGCCGGGGCATCGGAGATCGTGATCCACGCCCGCAGTAAAGTGGATGGCTACAAACCGCCCGCCTACTGGGAAGAGATTGCCAAAGTGCGCGAAGCGGTCCAAAGCCACGTCATCGCCAACGGCGAAATCTGGACAGTGGAAGACTACTGGCGCTGCCGCAAAGTCTCTGGCTGCTATGATGTGATGATTGGCCGTGGCCTGATTGCCCGGCCAGACCTGGCGGCACAGATTAAAGCCTCACAGCAGGGTGACTCTATCGAACCCATGGCCTGGCCGGAAGCGGTTGCCCTGGTGCGTGAATATGCGGCAGCCTTGCAAACTCGCCTGGAAGACAAATACGTGACCGGTCGCATCAAGCAATGGCTCAATTACCTGCGCCAGGGCTTTGCCGAAGCCGAGGCGCTTTGGCCCCAGGCTCGGAAGCTCCGGGACGTGGCGCCCATGCTGGCTTGCCTGGGCCAGCCGGTAGACTTACCCACCCAGCGCACCAACGCTGCCTGATCCGCACCCCGCATGCGAGGGGTGATCAGTCCTCCCTCTCCATGTCTGGCGAATAGCTTCCGGAACGGGCCAGGCCATTAAGCCTGGCCCGTTTTTTCATGGCCGCCTGGGCTTTGTCGGCATTATCCAGTTTTCCGGCCCAGGCTTTCTGGGCTGGTTCCTGTAGGGCCCGGCCGTAGGAAAAGCTAAGCTCCCAGGGGTGGTAACCCATGCTGTTCAGGGCGTTCAGGTTCTCCGTGGATTCCTCCGGGGTTTGGCCACCGGACAGGAAAAATATGCCCGGTACAGCCGCCGGCACCACCCGCCGGAACACGCTCAGGGTGGCTTCGGCAACCTGTTCCGGGCTGGCTTTGCCCGTTTCTTTGCCCGGTGTCACCATACTGGGTTTCAGCACCATGGTTTCCAGGTCCACCCGGTGGCGGTGCAGTGCCTTGAACACTTCCAGCAGCACATCTTCACTGACTTCCGCCGCGCGTTCGATGCTGTGGTTGCCATCTATCAGAACCTCGGGTTCCACAATCGGCACTATGCCCATGGACTGGCACACTGCGGCGTAACGGGCCAGCACCTCGGCATTGGATTTGATCGCCTGGAACGAGGGCAGGGTGTCGGAGATATGGAACACATCCCGCCACTTGGCAAAGCGCGCGCCCATGGATTTGTAGTGCTCCAGGCGCGTGCCAAGGCCATCCAGCCCGTAGGTGATTTCATCGCCCGGGGCGTTTACCAGCGGGCCTTTGCCCTGGTCCACCTTTATGCCAGGAACAATGCCCTGGCTGGCCAGCAGCTTGGGGATGGCCACATCGTCCAGGCTCAGTTGCTCCAGCGTTTCCTGGTACAGAATAACGCCGCTTACGTGCGCTCCAAGCTTTGGCGTGGAAAAGATGATGCTGCGGTATTCGCGCCGGGTGGCTTCCGTGGATTCAACGCCCACCGCCTTGAACCGCTTGGCAATGGTTGGGGCGCTCTCGTCTGCCGCGAGAATACCTTTGCCCGGCTGGACCAGGTCGGCAATGGTGGCTAATAGCTCCTGTTTAACGCTCATGGCTCCTCCTTGGTTGCTGATTCTGCAGTGGTCGAGATGTATTCAGTGTAGTCTCAAAAAGCCCGGCTGTTATTTGATCTGGGCTAAGGCGGGAACCCATCGCAGGTTCTAGACTTAAGGTATAACAAGATCATACTGGAGCCCGCCATGAAAACCGTCGTCAGCGTCAGCCAGGGATCGTCTGAGTACGACTATGAGCTGGAAACCGAATTTCTGGGCCATACGTTTCGCGTGGTGCGAGTGGGCACCGATGGCAATCTTGATCGGGCCGAGGCTGTTCTCGATTCGATTCGCGCACAGGCTGATGCCATCGGCCTGAGCATGATCCACGACCACTACCAGGTGGGCCGCGAGCAGCTTGAACACCCTGATACCGCCAGGCTGGAAGCCTGCGTACCAGACAAACCGATCACGACCGGGGCGGGCTTGCGGGGCATCCTCCAGGAATGGGCGGTTCGCCATACCCAGACGGAGCTGGGCCACTTTTTCGATAACGCCCGGGTGTTGTTCCTCAATGGCCAGGCCGGATTCCGCATTGCCAAGGCCTTGTCTGAGCATACCGACAACCTGTTCTTCGCCGATCCATACCTGGACTTTGGCGTGCCCCGGCTGCTTACTTCCCTGAACCAGCTCGAAGCCTATACCAGGCTCACAGCCCCGGTGATGTTCAGCCCCAGTGCGGTCAAGGTGATCGAGCGCCTGCATCGAACCCCGCTGTACCGAATGGGGGAGAAGCTGATCAGCGGCACGTTGCATGAAGCCGTGAAGGACTGCCATGTGATCGTTGGCGCCATGGGTGATCTTGAAGTGTTTTCCGAGAAGGAACTGGATGGCAAAACTGTGATTACCTCCAGAGTCACCGCATCCGCCCTGGACTGGTTCCGCTCCAGGCGCGTGGCCATGGTGGTGGATTACAGCCCCTGGCTGGAAGGCCGCCCCGTGGGGGTCAACGTGATGGAGGCGATGATCAGTGCAGCTCTGTCTCGCACACCGGAGCAACTGGGTGCGGACGATTTCCTGGACGTGATTGAACAGTTGGGGGTAGAGCCCCGCATCCTGTACCCGAACGGCTACCGTCGGATCAACCGCTTTGCCTTTGTGATTCACCCGTTGTCTCAGCAATACCTGACCAAAACCCCGCCCCTGGATTGGGTAGCGAGCGTGTCGCCACCGGCGGTGATGAATCTTGTGGAAAAGGCCATTGCCTACACGCCTCCGTTTGTTTACTCCAAGGTTTCGGGCATCCAGTCGCCCACCGGCGATGAGGTGGAAGGCTGGCTGATCACCGTAGGCGGCACACCCAGGGAAATCATGGCCCACGATCCGGAATTCACCTACAGCCGATTGCTGGCGGCGGCGAATCTGGCGAAAAAGCTGGGCGCCCAGATCATGGGGCTGGGGGCGTTCACCAAGGTAGTGGGTGATGCGGGGATCACCGTGGCCAAGCGGGCACCGCTGCCGATCACCACTGGCAACAGCTACAGCGCCTCGGGCGCACTTTGGGCGGCCCACGATGCGGCAAAGAGGATTGGCCGTGTCAGCATTGGCAAGAGCGGGAAGATGGCCGGCAAAGCCATGGTTGTCGGCGCCACTGGCGCTATCGGCTCTGTCTGCGCCCGGTTGTTGGCCAAGGCCGTGGATGAAATCTACCTGGTGGCACCGGAAGCGGCCAAACTGTTGTCTCTCAAGGAAAGCATTGAACAGGAAACCCCGGGCGCCATCGTGCATGTGGCCGCCACCACCAACCGTGACCTGGGTGATATGGACATGGTGGTCACTGCCACCTCCGGCGCCGGTAAACGTATTCTGGACATCATGCAGGTGAAACCCGGTTGCGTGATCACAGACGTGGCCAGGCCCCTGGATATCCCGGCGGAAGACGTGGCCAAGCGGCCCGATGTGCTGGTGATTGAATCTGGAGAGATCAAACTGCCTGGCATCGTGAGAATGAAAGATATCGGCCTCCCCAAGGGCATTGCCTATGCCTGCCTGGCAGAAACCATCGTGCTGGCGCTCGAGGCAAGGTTCGAGAATTTCACCCTGGGCCGGAACATTGAATGGGAAAAGGTGCGGGAAATATACAAACTGGGCCTGAAACACGGCATGGAGCTGGCGGCTGTATCCGGCGTTAACGGGGTGTTTACCGAGGAAGATTTCGAGAGAGTGCGCACCTTGGCCGCCCACGCCACGGAACCGGCCTGAACCAGGCAAAGGCCTGAAGTGTGCGGGTAACGGAGGATTTTGGCCTACAAACACCTGCCGCCCACTCCCGGAGCAGCGTAGCCTGTTGACTACGCAAAAAACGAATGGCTTCGGGAGAGTTCTGCCATGAACGCGCCAGTGTCACAGATCAAGAAAACCAGCAATGCAGCATACCGGACCGCAACGCCCCCTGGATTTCTACCGGAAGTGCGCAGCCCGGATTTCGAGTTTCCGGAAGACCTGCCAAGGTACTGGTGGGACAACGACCCGGCAAAAACACTTTTGCTGGCGGCGTTGTCTGCCAGCTTCCCGCCGGGAGAGAGATTCTTCATTGATACCGTTCGCCACTACCAGAACCAGATTACCGACCCTGAACTGAAAAAAGCGATTCGCGCGTTCATCGGCCAGGAAGCTCACCACTCGAAAGAGCATAAAATGATGAACGGCTTCCTTGAAGATCGGGGGGTTAACCTCAGCCGGTTGGAGCGGGAAGTCCAGTGGTTTATGAACTGGATGCGTAAGCGCTTCACACCGGAGAGACAGCTGGCCCACACCGTGGCAGTAGAGCATTTTACCGCCCTGATGGCTGAAGAATTCCTGCTGAAATACGATGCCCTTGAAGAGATGGACCCCCGCATCGCACCGGTCTGGGCCTGGCACGCCATTGAGGAATCCGAACATAAGGCCGTGGCATTTGATGTCTATAAAAGCGTGGGAGGCAGTGAATTCATTCGCGTAACGGAAATGATGTTTGTCAGCGTGATGTTTCCGTTGTTCAGCAGCATTCACCTGATCCAACTGATGAAAGCCGATGGCCAGCTGGGCAACCTGAAATCCTGGGCCAAGGGCCTGAACTACATGTGGGGCAAACCGGGGGTCTTCCGCAAACTGATTCCGTCCTACCTGAAGTATTACAGCCCGACCTTCCACCCCTGGGACAACGATGCCCGGGATCTGGTGGATAAGGCCAAGAAGCGTTGGTTGCCGGCCTCACTTCAAGGCTGAACAGCACCATTTGCATTCGTTGAGGGGGCAGCCGCAATGGCTGCCCGTCTGATTATGCCGTTAGGTCCTTGCGCATGTTGTAGCGCAGGAACTGTGCCCCGCGAACCGTCACCCGCTGTTCATCCACCACTTCAAAACCGTGACGCTCAAAGAAGGGCTTGGCCACTACGCTGGCTTCGGTTTTCAACTCTTTTGCGCCTTTGGCAATTAGCTGCTGTTCCGCCTCATGATACAGCGTGGAGGCAATGCCACGGCGGGCATAGTTTGGGGCGGTAAACACCAGATCAATGGTGCCGTCGTCATCGTAGGAGATAAACCCGGCCAGGTCCTGGCCTTCTTCCGCCACCAGGGTTTCCAGTGACTCCAGCCTTTGCCGCCAGGTATCCAGGTGCGGCGTACGGGAGGCCCAGGCAAACCGCTGGGTTTCGTCATAGGCGCCGGCCGTGAGTTCATGCACGGAATCGGTAAACAGGCGAACCACCGGGCTCAAATCCTGAATACGGTACTTGCGAATAGTGATCGACGTGATTGTGCTCATGATGACTCAGTGTGTACCTGTGTTGGAGCGCGGGTTAATAACCCATAAACCCGCTACTCCAGTCAGCATACCGACAACCGCAGGAAAATCCAGCCTTTGAATTGCCTTAGTCAAGCGCCTTGTTGCAGGCTTTCCATGTGCGCAATCATCCGTTGTCGCATCTCATCATCCGGCACCCGGCCCATTGCTGCGCCCATGTTGTCGATCATGTGGCGAGCTCTGCTTGTAGCGGGTGTGGCAGCGGTCACCACCGGGTGTGCCAGCACAAACTTGAGGAAGAACTGGGCCCAGGTATGGGCATCGAACTCTGCCGCCCACCCCGGCACCTCTTTGCCCCGAACCTTGTCCCACAGGCGAGTGCGACCAAAGGGTGCGTAGATCAGTACAGCAATACCCTTGTCCCGCGCCAGAGGCAGAATGCGCTCCTCCATGGTGCGGTTGTCAATCGCGTAGTCGACACCGATAAAATCGATGGGCTCTTGCTCCATTACCCGTTCCAGGCCTTGGTACTGCTGGGGGAAGGTGGTGGTCACGCCGATATAACGCACCCGGCCTTCAGCCCGGTATTCCTTAAGCATGCCCAACTGCGTGGGAATGTCCGCCATGTTGTGCACCTGGATAAGATCAATAGGGTCTTTTCCGATCCGCTCGAATGACGTTTCCAGTTGCGCCCGTGCCTGATCCGGGTCTGCCTTGCCACCGCCGCGCCCCGCCACATTCAGTTTCGTGGCCCAGAACAGCTTGTTGGCGATGCCCTGCTCATTGGCGATACGCGCAGCGACTGCTTCGGAAGCACCATAACTGGGGGCGGTATCAAATACGGTACCGCCTTCCTTCACCAGGGCTCCCAGCACTTCCCGAAGTGCATCCAGGTCTTCACTACGGGCAGTGCTGGAAAAAGTTGCGGAACTGCCAAGGCCAATCCCCGGCAAACGCTCGCCGGATGAGGGAATGGGGCGGGTAATCAGCTCCAGTTTGCGGTCTGCCTCAGCCCATAGCAGGCTGGGCCTGGCTGCCAGTGTAACGCCGGCGGCCATGGCCAGTTTCAGATAAGCTCTACGGGATATCATGGCGTGGTTCTCCTCGTGTTCCTTGGATCATTGGTGAAGCCGCAATGGCTTTCTGCCGCTGGCTCTTACCCAGCCAGAGCGCCAGGCCGGCCCAAACCAGGGCCAGTGGCACAGCCACGGTGGCAATGGCCGCCAGGCCCATGCCCAGCCGGGCCAGCAGGCCTTCGGTCTGGGCGCCGACCACATCACCGGCCCGGTAAACAAAGGTGTCGATAAACGCCTTTGCCTTGTACTTTTCTTCCCGTGTGGTCACGGTAAACAGGGTTTCCCGGGCGGGCCGCATCAAGGCTCTCTGAACAGCCCGGAACGAGGCTTCGAGCACCACCAGCGCCGCAAAGGAGCCAACAATGGCCAGCCCGATAAAGCCCAGGGCAGCAGTCAGCGGCAGCAAGGCCAGGGTCAGGGAAACCCCCAAACGCTTCATCAGGTGCCCGGCCACCAGCGCCTGCATCACCAGGGTCGCCACCTGGGTAATCAGGTCGATGCGGGCAAAAAGGGTGGTGCGCAGGTCTGTACTGTCTTCCATGGCTGCCACCATATGCAGGCGGGTGAAATAGATAAACGTCGCCATGATGGCCAGAATCACCACATAGGCGGCAATCCCCATCAAATACCGGGACTTGAACACGGCCCGGAAGCCCTCCCAGGCACTGCCACCAATGCGTTCATGTTCATCAACGGCGGGCGGATCTTCCGGGTCTTTGCGTTCTGCCGGGTTATGGGGTTGCAGGCCGGTGAGCACCCAGGCCGCAATCAGCGCCAGCACCAGAAACCCGGCCGAGACCAGCAGCAGAGCCGGAGTGCCTATAGGCTCTGCCAGTCGCCCCGCCAACCATGGCCCAAATATGGCGCCCAGGGTTCCCCCAACTGCAATCAAACCAAAGAAACGCTTGCCCTGGTCAAACGAGAAACGGTCGGCCATCAAGGCCCAGAAAACCATGGTGACAAACAGGTTGAACACGCTAAACCACACATAGAACACCTGCCCGGTGGTCACCCCGATCACCTCCGGGGTTAGCGTCATCAAGCTGTAGAACACCAGCAGGGTGAAACTGAAAAACAGGTAAGTAGCGGTTATAAACAAGCGGCGGGGTAGATGGCTGACCAGCCAGCCAAAGATCGGGTTAACGGCCAGCGTTATCACTGCGGTGCCAACAAACAGCCAGCGCACTGCATCAATGCCGCCCTGCATCCCCAACGCTTCGCGGGCAGGGCGCAATACCATCAGCGCCGTCAGTACACAGAAAAAATAGAACACAGCCAGGAACACCGGAACGATTTCGTGGCGGCGAATGTTGAACGCTTTCTGAAACGGGTGGCGCACGTGATGGCTCCCGATGGGGCCGGGGAAATGCGACGCGGTGCTCCCTGCGGCTATGAATTCTTGTTATCGTGTTAAACGAACTTTGATGTTAATCATAGGCCAAAGTTCCGCTGGATGGGGTGGAGACTGCATCGCTTCCTCATCAGCTGCCCGTAAATACCCGACAGGCCTCTTCCACCACAATCCCATGCCGTCTCGCGAGGTTGGCCCGGTTGTCATCATAGCCCCCACCAATCACTGTAGCCACGGGAATACCCCGGCGCTTGAGTTCCCCCAGCACAAGCCGGTCCCGCTGACGAATACCTTGCTCCGATATGTTGAGCTTGCCAAGCGGATCGCCCTCGTACACATCCACACCGGCGTCGTAGAGCACGATGTCTGGCTTGGACAGCGCCAACGCCTGTTTTAGGGTTTCGTGGACAACCGCCAGATAATCTTCATCACCCAAGCCGTCGGGCAGCGCTACGTCCAGGTGGCTCAATTGCTTCTCGAAGGGGAAGTTGCGTTCGCAGTGGATGGAACAGGTGAATGCCCCTGGTGTGTTGGCGAGCAGGGCTGCTGTGCCATCCCCTTGGTGCACATCCAAATCGAAGACCAGCACCCTGCTGATGCCTTTCTGCCCAAGCAGCACATTGGTGGCAATCGCGAGGTCATTGAGGATGCAGAACCCGGAGGCGTAATCGAAATGGGCGTGATGGGTACCGCCGGCAAGGTGGCAGGCAATGCCGTGTTGCAGGGCCAGTTGCGCCGCAAGCACGGTGCCGGAGGGTGCCAGAAACGTACGCCGCACCAGGCCGGTGCTCCACGGCAGGTTCACTTGCCGTTGCTCCCGCGCCGTCAGCCGGCCTTGCGCAAAACGGGCAAGGTAATCCGGGCAATGGGTTTGGGTCAGCCAGCCCTGGCGGCAAGGGGCAGGGCGGAAGCTGTTGCGGCGCGTGAGCAGCCCCGTGGATCGCATATATTCCGCCAGAAGCCCGAACTTTTCCATGGGGAAGCGGTGCTTCTGCGGGAAAGGAAAGCTGTAATCCGGGTGATGGACAATGGGTATGGTCATTCGCTAGGGCAGTGCCGGAATAATGTGGTCTTCAATTAACTGGAACTGGCGCCGCAGGTAACGGGACCCCGGCGAGGGTGGGGTAGGGTCTGAGGTCATCACCACGGTCAGTTCCAGGGATGGCACTACATAGAGGACCTGGCCGCCAAAGCCGCGCCCATAATACCCCATCTCACCCGCCATGGGCCGCAGGAACCAGCCGTAGCCATAGGGATCATCGGTGAAGGCGGATTCGCCGCGACCGGTCCAGGATTCAGTTACCCAGTTCTCCGGGAGCAATTGTTGGTCTCCCACACGCCCGTTATTGCGATACAGCTCGCCGACTTTTACCAAATCACGAGGTGAGAGCAGCATGTTGTTACCGCCAAAATAAACCCCTTGCGGGTCTTGGTCCCACGGCGGGATATCTATGTCCAGAGGTTTCCCCAGCCACTCCCGAGCCAGGGAAAGGGTACTGCGGCCAGCACTTTCTGTTAAAGCTGCAGAGAGCAGATGGCTGCTGCCTGAGGAATACAGCATGCGCCCGCCCGGTTCATCCACAAAGGGCCGGGTAAGCACGTGGCTGACCCAGTTGTTACTGGCCACCCAGGGCCCATAGTTGCCACCAGAGGTACGCTGTAACCCCGCTTGCAAGGACAACAGATGCCCGAGCGTAATGCGCTCAACACCCTCGGTGGCCGATGCTGGCACCCGGTTGCCCAAGGCTTCTACCACAGGCTGATCAGTTCCCTCGAGTACGTCGTTTTTGATGCCCATACCCACCAGCGCAGCCAGTACCGTTTTGGACAAAGACTTGATGTTGACGGGCGTATCCAGGCCCTGGCCCCGTAAATCCAGTGCCAGAATTTCTTCACCCTTGTGGGCAACAATCAGGGTGTGCAGGCGGTCAAGTTGTGCGGCTTCTTGCTCGACCTCGGCTTGCCAATCTGTGGGCTGTGCGTAGGAAAGTGAGGGGATAGCGAGGATCAGAAACGTTCGAGCCCACCTGGATAACCTCTGCATAGCGTTGGGATACCCTTCGTTGATGTAAACGTGAAAATCATTGCTGGATAACGACTTTACGCTACAAGATTAGAAGGGGCTCACTTCCGCTAATCGATTTCGCCTCAGGAATCGCCCACTTCGACCAATCTCACCGCAACACCACTGAGTTGCGAGCCTTGCTGGCCCTCATGATGTGAACCGAAAAGGTTGATCCACTGGTCGCCGCTTAGCAACACTTCTCCGCTACCGGTGCTGCTCTGATTTCCTGCCGCATAACGGCCGGCAAAGTTGAAGGCGAAAGCGCCAGGGGATTCCGGCAGTGGCGTTAACTTGAAGCCAATCGTCAGTTCCGGTGAAGACGCGTACCCCCGGCCTTCATCGGCAAGACCTACCCGCAAGAGGTGAGAACGTTCCAGAAATTCCGTGCGCAGTTCCGAAGAGCTGCCATCGGGCTCTGTCGCCTGGCATTCGCAATAGCGAATCTCCAAAATCATCGAACTGCTATCTAGGAAGTGTTCGGGAGTTGGGCCGCCGGCATGTGTCAATCCGGGAAACAGTACCAGTGCGGTAAGGCCAAGCAGAGTGAAGACGGATGACGCGATCCTTTGCATGATTGAACTCCATATGGTGTTTACCAGAAAACACCCAAGTTATTCTGTTTTGAATCCCAACTCAAGGTCGCCTGGTCTCTTAGCTATACCTCACACCTTCCCGGGCGTAATGCGCGCAATGGCACGGAACTCCCTCGTCATATGAGCTTGATCACTAAAGCCAAACTGATGGGCAACCTCTGCCAGGTTTGCCCGGCTGTGCTCGCGGATGTAGTCGATGGCTCGTTTCACCCGCAGGATGCGCTGGTACTGCTTGGGTGTCATTTCCATCCAGTGTTTGAAAAGCCGCTCCACATGCCGCTGGCTGACGCTGATTTGTTCGTTAAGCACCCCCGGTGTTGCGTTTTCGTTGAAGCTTTCCAGGGCCTGCTTCAGCGGCCCGGGGATGGTCTTTGTGAGACGGAAATGCCTGCTCAGCCATCGTTGCAGAGTGTTCACCCGGCTTACGTTGTCATGGTCTGACTTGAGGTTGGAGTAGAGCTGGCTAAGGCCGGGTAGATGCGCTGGGTCTGCGGTCAGGGCCGTGGGCTGATCAAAGTGTTGCCCGATTACCGCATAGCCAATCGCGGGTTGAAACCGAATACCCGCGAGCTGCGATTTGGGAAACAGGGAAACATTCTCTGATACCTTCTCAACCGGTAGCAGGATGACACCCTCCGGAATGGGGGTGTCGCCGATCTTCACGTCACCCGCCAGACTAAACCAGATGCTGCTGCACGCCTCAGAATGCAGCAACTTCACCACCGGCTCGTTTGCCAGCCCGGATACCGACGCTGACCAAATCCCTTGCACAAACGCCGACAACTGTCCTGACGGGCAGGACAGCTGAAAATCGAACGCTGGTCTGGAAAGGCTATTGTGGTTTATAGCTGCCTACCTCTGGCTTGAAGGTTTTGGCAATCCGGTTCCAACTGTTGATGGCGTTAACCGCGATGGTCAAATCCACCAGAGCCTGCTCACCCAAAGCTTTCACTACATCCTGATATTTCTGGTCGTCTACCGGTTTGCCATAGGTAAGATGCTCCGCCCAATCAAGCGCAGCTCGCTCTATGGGAGAATAGAAAGGCATGTCATGCCAGGCGCTCAAGCCCATCATACGCTCCGGGATTTCACCCTGCGCGGTGGCATCTTTGCTGTGCATGTCGATGCAGAAGGCGCACTGATTGATTTGCGACACTCTTAGCTTTACCAGCTCCCAAACAGCCGTGCTGAGGGTGTCTGACGCCCGGAACTGCTCCCTCAAATATGTTTCCTGATTCATCAGAATCTGCATGGCTTTCGGCGCCAGGCCGATGTAATTCGCGCGTGCCGTCATGATCCATGTCCTCCAATTGTTGTGGAGTTACACGGTAATAAATGGCCCGGGATCGGTATTGAAGATTTTCGACACTAGCGATGATCTCAGGTAATGCTACCCGTTTTAATGAAGGCTTATGGCACCTCTTTTTCAGCTCCATACACCGCATGGGGCTTCGGGAAGTTTGCCGGCCAATGTTACTTGCCAAGCTAAAGCTTCATCCCGGGATTCGAATGCCCGTTGAATACTTCCCGTTGAAATTGGCGCCCTTATTGTTGCCCTCGCAAACTCACGACTGCCAACCATGATGCGGAGAATGGTTCCGACATTGGCTTCCGTGTATGCCTCAAAACTCCTGGATCCAACCGCTGTCAATTTGATGTAAACCGGCCAACCGAGAGCTGTCTGTTCACCAACTGCAGAGGTTTCCACGTAGGACGAGCACAAGTAAAAGTGCTGTTCAGTCTCGGCCAATCCAATGGAAGGTAGAGCCCCCAGGATAAAAACGATAAAGGTCATTTTGGCCATTACCTGACACCGGTATCCTGTTTGCGGTGCATCCTCACAAGTCATATTCATCGTGACGACGATTCCACACATACGGCTTTGTCTGTGGCCAACCTTCCGGCGAATCCTCCCAGGTTTCCTGGCGACCATAAGGCGTCAAATCCAGATACGTCCAGAGACTACCCAGGTACTCAACGCCACGGGCACCCGTAAAGTAAGTGCGGTATACATCATTCCCGTCACGAAGGAATACGCTTGCGCCGTGCCTTTCTCCCTCAGCTGTCGTTACGCCAAAATCATAGTTAAAGTCACTTTCGAAAGACGAGTACCAGGGCATCGACCAGCCCATACGCTTTTTGTACTGCGCAAGCTTCTCGTAAGGTGCGCGTGACACCATCACAAGGGACGTATCGCGGGCATGCAGATGGGCAGGGTGGGTCATGGCGTCGGCGAGCCAGGAGCATCCGTCGCAACCGGCCTTCCAGTCGGGGGCGAACATAAAATGATAAACAATGAGCTGGCGGCGCCCGCCGAACAGGTCAAGAAAAGACACACTGCCTTCTTCGCCCTGGAACAGGTAATCATTCTTTACCTTAACCATGGGCAGTCTTCGGCGTTCAGCGCTCAAGGCATCCCTTGCTCTGGTGGCCTCTTTTTCTTTAACCAGTAACTGGCGGAGGGCGGTTTCCCATTCCTCATTCGAGACAATTGGTGGCAATGCTGGTTTGGTGTCTTGCATATGTAAGGTACCTCTTGCTGGATGAGCCTTCCCCCCAATCTGGCGGTTGCCCGCTGGATGCAGTTAACTTCGTCATTCCCCCTTGAGTCTTCTGGGCCTGATACGCCTGAGCCTTTCTTGGTTACTTTCAGACTTTGAATGCTGCAGGATTGTTGTCAACATTCCGCGCAACTCACGAACGGCTTTATAAATGGAATTACCACCGCCCCAAATGGACTTCACAGCCTTGAAGAGAACCCAAGCGCTTGGGTCGCTTGGTGCGGCGGTGATTGCCGCCGTGATATCCAATATGACGGTTGCGGCTCCAATACAGCCAGCAGCCACTTGTTTGAGAATACGGTGATCCGCAACTATCGTTGCCACCTCGGCTGAGTTCGCGATCTCGCAAACCACATTGCGGAGCTGTCGTAGTGGCTCCAGTGCATCATCAATTCCCAGTGATTGCGGCTGGTCGAGGGCGTTTTCTCCATTGGAGGCTTCGAATGAGAGCGCATCAATAGTTCCTGAAACGAGATGTTCCGGAACTTGAAGGCGGATGAGTGTTGCGCGATGATCCGCGAGATATTTTGATAGCTTCTCGATTGAATGACTTAGTTTCACACCGTCGATCGTGCGAACCAATTGATGGAGCGGTGAATCCCTTTGTTCAAGTTGGGATACGATGAAAGTCAGAGTTTCACAGAGGTGTCGGAACTGTTCGGCCGCTACTTCAATGCTTGGTTCGCTGTCACTGTCGCTAAGTTCAGTGTCTAATGCGCGTGCACCTTCTAGAAGTTCTGTTGCTCGTTCGTTGAGAAGGTCAATAACGCTGTCCATTATCAATCCTTGATCAGATATTTTGTGGTGGTCAATCTCCGCGCTAGTGGCAACTTTAACTATAGAAGGTGATTGCGATTCGTGGGAATTTCAGAGAGCAAAACGCCATTTAAGCAACTATTCATTCATTGCCGTGAAGATACCCCTTGGCCTTCAGTTTGTGACCAACCTTAACGATTTCATCCAGAGCAGGGACCAGCTCCTGACCAAGCTCCGTTAACTCGTACTCAACCGACGGTGGTGACGTATCCCGGACGTTACGTTGGACCACGCCGCGTTTCGTCAACTCGGCCAGCCGGGTAGAAAGCACCTTTGCCGAAACAGGCGGAATGTCGATTTTGAGCTCATTGAAGCGCCGTGGCCCGGCGCGCAAACACCAGATTACATTCGGCGCCCAAGCCCCTGCGATGACAGCCATGCACTCAGTCAGCATGCACGGCTCCGGTGGTTCCGGGCTTTTGTTTAGACGAACTTTCAGCGACATGAGAGTAACCAGGTTTCCTTGAGGTAACCCAATTCTATCTATAAATGCCTGGTTACTTCTAGTAATTACATAACCAATGGATATCCTTGGTGTGTCGACCACGAAACATAAGGAATCACAACGCATGAAGCTTTACTACAAACCTGGTGCCTGCTCCATGGCCTCGCACATCGTACTCAACGAACTGGGCATTGCCTTTTCTCTTGAGCGAACCGATACCGCTCAGGGCGTCACAGAGAATGGGCTGAAGTACAGTGATATCAATCCGAACGGCTACGTGCCCGCCTTGGAACTGGAGCCCGGCGTGGTACTCACTGAGAATCCCGCAATTCTTGAGTACCTCGCGGATCTTATTCCAGCGCAAGGCTTAGCCCCGCAGGAAGGCTCTTTCGAACGTACGCGCCTGCGTGAATTACTCGCCTTTTTGTCCTCAGAGTTACATAAGGCATTCAGCCCGTTTTTTTCAGGCGAGGAGCTTACGGTAGAAGAACGGCAGGTGGCAGAATCCAAAATAGCGAAGCGGATCGACCGTATCGAAGCTCGGCTCTCGCATACCGGTGCCAACCTTCTAGGCGGGCAACTCAGTGTTGCGGACTTCTATGCATTCGTAATTCTCAACTGGTCCCAATTCATTTCTTTCTCGCTAAGCCCATGGCCCTCTACTTACTCTTTCTGGAAGAGGCTTGGCACACATCCGAGTGTAGTAAAGGCGCTTGAGGCGGAAGGGTTGTTGCCTGAGGGAGCGGCACAATGAGTGCTTTCTCTGACATCCAAGAGGTGCTAAGCCAGTACTTCGACACATTGTATTTCTGTGACCTTGAAAAATTCGATGCGGTTTTCCACCCCCAGGCAATATACGCCACGGCTGACGAGGCGCCGTTGCTCCACAGGAGCATGCCCGAATACCGCAAGGTAATTGCTACACGCCGTTCGCCGGCGTCTCGTAAAGAACAGCGTAGAGACATCGTGGAGGCCATTGAGGTTGCAGGAGAAAACACAGCGTTTGCCCGTGTTCGTTGCTCCATCGGTGAGCGGGACTTTCTGGACATGCTGTCACTGGTCCGTACTGACGGTCGCTGGCTTATTATTGCCAAAGTATTTCAAATCATCGAAAAGAAGGAGTGAGCAATGCCATACGTTAATATCAAGGTTACACGTGAAGGCGTAACAGAATCACAGAAAGCGGCCCTGATTGAAGGAGTAACTAATCTTCTTGTTGACGTGCTGCAAAAATCACCGGCAGCCACGATGGTTGTCATTGATGAGGTCGACATGGAGAACTGGGGTATCGGCGGTCTTCCGGTAAATGAATACAGGCGCAGGATAGCTAACCTGGATGGTGACACGAAGACCACCGATCAATGAGTCATGACTCCTTCACAACGAGTGTGCTCAAGGTGGCGCGGTAACCGCGCCACCGTTATTCCGAGCCAATAAACTGAACAATAGCCACCTTTCGATCGTGGTTCTTCAGCCAATCTCTGATCTCGACGGCCTTTGCGGTATCGCTTTCCCCAACCAGCCTTTTCAAGCGGTCGACTTTTTTGCTCTCCATTTTTTCATCCCGCACTTTCCGCTGCCATTGGTCGGTAAAGACCTTGGGAAGTTTGTGTGCCAGTTCGAGGGATTTGAGCAATGTCCATTCACTGCCATCCAGCCAGGCCTCATCACAGAAACCGCAAAGATCAATACGGTTCTTGTGCTCGCTGGATACCGAGTACTTGGTCATCAGCTTGCTGCACTTGGGGCAGGATAGGGCGGTTTTAGCATCGTTCTCGACGGTTACATCCGCATCAAAGCTATCGCTCTGCTCGACGGGCTCATTTCTTTCCGCCCAGTCGCGGTAGTAGAGCAGTGACAGAGAGGCGCCGTCACAGCCTGGACAACCCATAACAGGGAGGCCATCCTCAATTTTGGTGGGTTTCAGGTCAGTGGTTCTGCATTTGGGGCATTTCATGGTCATTCCTTTTTTTGATGAAAGCCAATCTGAGAGGCTACCAATGTCAATCCTGTATCACCCATGGCGGGGGACTATCACTCGATAAACAGCGCGCCATACTACCGAGTCCAGAGGAGCATATCGCAGGGCCTGGGCAATTGCGCCCCAGGCGATGGCCGTTTTCCCCGCCGACGCAAAATAACGGGCTTTGCGGCAATAGAAGCGGGCCAGGCCCCAGTGGATCTCCCAGGGTTGAAGCGCGCTCCCGTGTTCCTCAATAAAATCCCGAATAATCGACTCGTTCGCTGCAAAGCGTCGTTGTTTGTCGCTGGAAATCTGATCTGCCATCACCCGGTAATAGCCCCAATATTCGGGTACATAAAGGAACGTAAACCGGGCCGAAAAACGCAGCCAGATGTCGTAATCGTCGGCAACGCCGTAACGGCCGGAAAACCCGCCCATGGTATCGAAACATTCCCGCCGCGCCATGACCGTGTTGATGCTCACGCTGTTGTCCACCAGCATCTGCCGGGCAATCCGGCCCGAGTACCGGCGCATATTCTTGCGGGACAACTCCCGGCCCTGTTCGTCGATCATGATTTCATCACTGTGAAGCACGTCCACCTCCGGGTGAGCCTCCATCAGCGCCACTTGCCGTTCCAGCTTATCGGGCACCCACAGGTCATCAGAATCGAGAAAACATATTAGCTCTCCCTGGGCGTACTGAAGCGCCAGATTCCGGGCAATGCTCTGGCCCTGATTCTCCTGAAAATGGTAGTGGATGCGGTCATCATCCAGGTAACTGGCCAGACTCTCGCTGGTGCCATCCTGGGAGCCATCATCAACGATGATCAGCTCCCAGTGGGGATATGACTGGGCCAACACAGACTCGACCGCTTGCGTGATGGTGCGCTCACGGTTGAAGGTGGGTGTGATGATGCTGACCAGGGGGGCTGACGCAGGCACAAGCTGTCCTTATTGGTGTCCATCGCGGGGCTGAGGTGCCGCAGGGGAGGCCGCGGAACTGAAGCGATGGGTCATGCTTGAGACTCTTCTGGAATTTGAACCAATAGATCAGTCACCCCGATATCCACCCCTGCCTGGGACAGCAAAGTCGACACCTGCCCACGATGATGAGTTTGGTGGTTGAAGAAATGAAGCACCAGGCTCGAAAACCGCTTTTTTGCCGGAACCCCTTTGGTGTTGTGGTAGGAGAGAACTACATCCAGGTCTTCTTCGGTAAGCTGAGCTATCCAATCGATGATCTGTCGATCCAGCCAGATTCGATGCTCAGTTAAGTGTTCAATATCACCAAAGAGAACTTGGTCCAGGCTAGTCGGAGTATCAAGGTCTGTGACTCCGCGCAGCGATTCCTGGCACGACGGGTGAGTAGCAAAACGCTTGAGCCAGATGGTATCGCCAACGAGAATATGGTTCAGGGTGCCCAGGATCGAGCCAAAGAAAGCGCCGCGGTCTTTCGTTAATTCGTCGGCCGACAGCTTTCCCGCCGCCTCATAGACCTTTGCGTTCATCCACTGATTGTATGTGGCGAGCAATTCAAAATGGTTTTTCACGTTCATTGGAATTCCGTTTCATTCAAAGTGCCAACTTTACTGCATCAGGTTGCAACGCCCGTTATGACGAGTGGTCACCGCCACGCGCATTGGCAAGCGCGATCTCAACATTGGGCACCAGATGGCTCTTGTACCATGTTGCAAGGTTCTCGATTACCGATTCCAGGGATTGTTCCCTTTCTGGTGAGTAGAAGTCGATACCCTTTATTGGTGCTTGCAGCTGCTGCGAACCAACGAGTTCAGCTGCCAGCAATCCCGTTTGTTGGAGTACGCGGCTGACCGGTTGAACAAATGGGGCGGAGTCGCCTAACTGCCCTCGGCCCCTAATAACCATATACCGAACGTTTTCCGGGAAGATATGCGCACTCTGTAAAGCGTCCCATACAGTGCCGGTGGTCTGTCCGTTGGTAGCTCGAACAGGGGTGCTTCGTTCATCATCCGTAATTTCTAAGTGATCCAAAGCTTCGCAGGCATCAAGCGCAGAATTTACGAGCCTACGAACCAATTTCCAATCTGTTGCCATGAATTCCTTTTCCTGTTGCCGGTTCGCGGATGACTCTTTGGCATTATCCCAATGTCACGAAAATTCTATCAAGCCCGCTTACTTAGCTCCATAGATGAACCCTTAGCGGCGGCTGGGGTCAAACGGCACCGTCAACACGATTGCTTTACCTATCTCGGCAATTGCCGCATTCCGCTCTTCGAAGGAAGCCTCCGTCTGAGTCAGATACAGCGCCACAATTATAGGTTGGCGCTCAGGTGGCCAGATGACGGCCGTAATAGACCTCGACCCGAAACCTCCCGCCCCGGTTCGATCTGCGACAGTCCAGCCCTCTGGTACAGCAGCCCGAAAAAGCCCGTCCGCAACCTGGTTGCCCTCGAGCCAATCACGTAGTTGCTCTCTGGACGGTTCGGATAAGGCATCACCCAACAGCAAGGTTTGAAGATTCCTGACCATCGCATTTGGCGTTGTGGTATCTCGGTTATCGCCTGGTAACGCTTCATTCAGTTCCGTTTCCCACCGGTCGAGACGCGTTACATCGTCTCCCAAATGCCTCGCAAACGAGGTTACTGCTTCTGGCCCGCCCAATTCTCGTAAAACCAGATTTGCGGCGGTATTATCGCTCGTTGTCAGTGTGGCCTCGCAAAGATCTGAAAGGGTCATCGCCTCACCACCAGCGTGCTTCTCTGTGATGGGGGAGTAGGTCACGAGATCGGATTCTGAAACATGCACCTTTCTGCTGAGGTTCGCCTGTCCCGTATCGACCCGATGGAGCAGGGCGGCACAAGCCGGGGTTTTAAACGTGCTGGACATCGCAAACCGCTGATCAGCGTGATATTCCCACCTCTGGCCCGATTCCACGTCGTAAGCAGCAAAGCCAACATGGGCCTCCAGGTCGTCAGCGACTTTCTCGACAGTTTTAATCAGGGAGTTATGTTGGTCAGCAGCGGCAACTGAGGTGAACAAGGTAAGTAAAGTAGCCGCGATAAGCGTATGAAATTTCATCAACGGTTCAACCTTCATCATAGGCTATGCGCGCCCAGTTTATTGGGTGTATAAGTCTGGATTTGGATGGGGTTCTTGATCAGGCACAGTGATCCCTGTTGCAGTCCAATATACTACCTCGCTATCTAACGGTTTATCATTCCTTATTTGGTTTTCGTTCTGGCTATAATGAAAACCATTACCGCAAAACGCTGTGAAGGAATTTCCATTGACTAGGTACATATCTGCGCTGACAACCGTATCACACCTGCCCGTATCCAAGACCTTTTTAGCTAGAGTAGCTCTCAAGGAAAAATATTCATCATACCAATCTTTATAGTATTTCCTGGCCTTAGATCCTGGCTCGTCTTTCAGTATTACACGAGATGCAATTCTTTGATTGTAATCATTTCTGGATAAGCTGGCCTCGGGTATCAACTTAGAATTAGCTACGACTTTTTTTCTGCCAAAGCCGTTTCGAAAATTTAGTTGTATGACATTGCTCGAAGATCCGTTGTCCGATATTTTATATACCACTCCAAGATTATGAAGACTGCCAGCTAAGCCTTCACCAGTATAAATGTACTTTTCATTTAGGTTTAATTTGTATTTCTCCACTAGATTATCAATTCTTCCTAGCCGAGCAATCCTATTCTCTGTGGACTCGGTTTCTTTTATAGCCATAATTATTGGCATAGCTTTGATGTTTTCTTCAGCTGATACAGCTAAACCAAAACCTTGCAGGAAGGTAAAGGTCATACCGATTATTAAACTGATCCTTGTCATGCAGTCCTCTCCGTTAAATTGGCTGACGAAACTCCGATAAGTAAAATCAACGCAGTCCCATTTTCGCCTGTCAATGCGCGCCACTACTGGCGGTGAAGCCTTACTAGCAATGACTTCACGTTGACAACATTGTTACACATTGACCGAGTACTTAAGGTCACGCACCTCGTCTCCAGTCATGCCCCGAAAGCCCCAACAGTGGGGCGGTTGTTCCTTGATCATGATCTCAACATCCACGGGTGAGATGCCAATCACGGACTCAATCTTGCTGAAGAGCTCCTTGATCAGAGCTTTCTGGGTCTCGGGCGTTCGGCCCTGCATCATATTAATCTCGATGGCCGTGTAGGCGGGCGTCCGGCCCCCGGGGTAATAAAAGTCCTCGGGTTCCATGGGGATAAAACGATGAGCCCGCTTGTCTTCCGGCATACCGAGTACGGACTGCATACATCCGTGAATAACCTCGGAGAGCTGAGCCTTGATCGGATTAAGATGTTCTTTGATTCCATAGATGACTATCATGATGCCTCCTGCAATGTTTACGGATGTCCTTATCTCCCAAAACCAGTGGTAATGGGCGCACTACAACAATTTGTTGTGCAATGCCCAATCTTCGCAAGTCATTCGATACACCCGCACCGGTCGGTTGTGAAACTCTTGAAGCGCGTAGTCTCGGAACCCAACCTTCTCCGTCACCCTAACGGAGGCTATATGCTCCGGCTCGATAATAACAATGACCGACTCACAGTGTTTTTTCCGGAAAGCATACCGGAGAACACCTTTGACAGCCTCTGTCGCATACCCATGATGCCAGAACCTGCGCGCCAGGCGATAACCCAGATTGATTTCTTCAACTTCGCCAACCAACTCCGGCCCAACGCCACAGAAGCCGATAAATTCGCCTGATTCTTTCTCATACAGAGCCCATGGCCCGATTCCATGAGAGGCGTAACACTCAAGGCACCAATCAACGAACTTTCGGGTAGCTTCTTCGTTGCAAACTCCTCGAACGGAAAACTTCATGACTTCCGGATCACTGAGCATTGCGGTGAGCACCGGAATGTCTTGATGGGAGAGCTTTCTTACAACCAACCTCTCTGTTTCAAACAATGGCACTGATTTTTCCCTGTGCAGTCTCGTGGGGCCGGCGTTTGTTCTCGATGGGGGGATTACCGAGGTGATGCCCTTGGAGTAGGCAAACAGGATGATCTTCAGCAGGATGGCCGGATCGTAGGCCAGCCGGCCAGTGTCTTCGTTGCGGTACTTGGGATGAAACACCGCCAGGTCCAGCTTGTGCTCGATCAGGTAGTCCACCGCGTGTTCAAAGGTGCCGGGCTGGAGCTGTTCCTGGTAGTTGATGACGACCATAGTGTCCTGGTCGTAGTTGTAGTGCTTGAAGAGGGGCATCTGACCACTCCTTGTCCGTTTGCCTGATCCTATCAAAACACAGGGTGATTTCGGGGTTTTTCTACAGCCTCAACGCCCGGCTCACGCGCCGGTTTGGAGCTGCGAAGCAGCGGAAAATCGGTCGCTGTGCAGCCGATTGTTAGGGCTTGAATGAAAGGTAATCATAGTTTTATTTTTCGAAATCCCTCTGCGGACACATTAAAAAGGACATTTCTGCCTAATTCTTGGTTAGTTTCAGGAACAAGTTTTTGTACAGGCATATCATTGAGCCACTTTCGATACATTATTTTATTTGCTTCAAGCGCATCAGTTACAAGTAGGTCTACCTTGGCTCCAATCAAGCCAAAGAACGGATAATCACCGTCTTTATCCACGATCTTAACGCCATGAAGCCCTTTGCAAGTACTCATGTTCAATAAAAGCGTTTGATCAGTAGCCACATTAATTTTTTGTAGATATGGACGCAGCATACTCCAAGTAACAAAATCGTCTCCTACTTGAATGCCGTCATCATTTCCATGAGACACAAAGTGGATCATAAAGCGCTCACCAGCTAAAGCTTTATCATAGAATATATCTAATGCACCAAAGAGTTGTGATGCTGTGTGGACTAAAGCTGTTACAGTGGTTAGCCCCTCACCCAAAAGCAAATTTTTCAACTGTTCTGTGATTCGGAATTCGTTCCTGTCAGCCTCACTAAGGCCATCCACAATCCCTACATAGTCATACTCTGCATCTAATTCGGGACGCTCATAGGTTATGTCGTTTTTTATCATAGTAATCCTTACTGACGGGCCCTAACGCCAGGCATCAGCCGCACCGCCAATGCAGTGTCGGCTGGATGCCCTTGATACTGATTGAGCCTTCTCCCCAGCCCGGCGGTTACCCGCTAAGCTGGAAGGCGACCAAGCACTACAAGGGAGAAGACTCATGAACTTTTACCATAGCACTCACCGTCACTATTGTGGAATCGACCTGCACGCCCGCAGCCTGTACGTTTGCATCCTCGACCAGCAAGGCGAGGTGCTGTTGCACAAAGAGATCAAGGCCAGACCGGAACCGCTACTGACACTGCTCGAACCCTTTCGAGATGACCTTGTGGTTGGTGTTGAATGCATGCACTGCTGGTACTGGATCTCGGATCTGTGTGAAGAACACGGCATCCACTTTATCCTGGGCCACGCCCTGTATATGAAGGCCATTCACGGCGGTAAAACTAAGAATGACCGCATCGATTCCTTCAAAATCGCCATGCTCATGAAGGGCGGCAACTTCCCGCTGGCCTACGTGTATCCCAAGGAGATGCGAGCAACCCGGGACTTGCTTCGCAGACGCACCCGCATCGTCCAGCACGGGGCCATGCTCAAGGCCCATGTGGTCAACACCACCAGCCAATACAACCTGCCGCCCAATAAGGTAAATCTAAAGAACGTCGGGGCCCGGGAGCAAGTCCGGGCGACGTTTGCCGACCGGGATGTCCAACACAACATCGATCTCGACCTGGCCATCATCGAGTGCTATCACCGGGAACTCAGCAAGCTGGGAGAACACCTCGAACGGCAGGCCAAGCAACACGACCCTACCTCCCTGAGTGTATTGCGAACCATTCCTGGCGTAGGCCGCATTCTAGCCCTGACGATGCTCTACGAAATCGGCGACATCCAGCGATTTGAGACGGTGCAGAAATTTGCTTCTTACGCTCGGCTCATCAAGTGCAAAGCCGAATCTGCTGGCAAAGTCTACGGCACTCAGGGCAACAAGATCGGCAACGCCCACCTGAAGTGGGCCTTCTCAGAAGCAGCGGTGCTGTACCTGCGGGGCAATGACAAAGCCCAGCGCTACCTGCAGAAACTCCAGAAACGCATGAACAAACCCAAGGCGCTGTCCGCGCTGGCCCACAAGCTCGGCCGGGCCGCCTACTTCATGCTCAAGCATCAGAGGGTGTTCGATGAACAACGATTCCTAAAGGGTTAGTCACGCCACGGGGTGAGCATGACGTCTAACTGGATCAAACAGGATGATAACTAGTCGCCCCTGCAAAAACGCCGTTTTCAGATAACCAGCAATTCACCGGTCTCTGTTGATTCATCCGGTAATGTCGGAATTGACCATAAAACAGCCAAAATCATCCGCAAATACCGTCCATTTTCATAAGGCCAAAGAAGCTCGGCGAGCTTCCTCAGAACCTTCCTCAGGTTCAGGCCCACGCCGCACAGTACCGCGTGTATCTTGTCGCCCTGGAATCCTCTGAGGAAGCTCCGGAACATCAGGCCATCGCTTTTCAGGTGGCCGATGATCGGCTCGATACTATTTCGTCGGTGTTGTTGGTCAGGGTGGGCCTTGCCGCGCCCTCGCCGCTTGCCGGTGATATGAATTTTCGCGAGAAATGTGCTCTCACTGCCACGGTACCCCCGGTCGGCCAGCAGATGCTCCGGCATCTTGCTGGTGTGCAGAAGGACCCGTTTGAGCGCCGTGTCGACGGTGTGGCCATCGTAGGGGTTGCCGGTCAGGGCCTGGCAATCCAGCACAAAGCCCTCTTTGGCGGTGGTCACCACGCTGACCTTGGCGCCGAACTCATACCGGGTACGGGCCTTGCCCTTGGCAATACACACCACCTCTGGTTCGTGCAGACTGTAAAGCCGGGGTTTGACGGTGCGGTCGCCATACTGATTCAGCAGTTGAAGTGCCTGGTGGAGCTTGTGGTTCAGGCGCTCGGAGCGCTGCTCCATCGGACGCTGTTCAACGATGGCGTTGCAGACTTTGGCCAGATTCCAGTGCATCTGGCGCAGCACCCGGTGCATCCGCTTGAACTGGCGGGCATGGGCATAGCGGCCCACTTGCCAGATCATTCCCGGCAGCCGCTTGCAGAAGGTCTGGCGGAATTTGATGCCTTCGTCCTTGGCCAGCGAGCGCCACCAGTTGCCGGTGGCAGCGGCCCGCCAACCGGGCGTCACTGGGGTAGGCAATGGCCTTGGGCATGACCGTGGTGTCGATCACTGCGACTTTCAGGCTTTCCGGAGCGATGACACCGGTATCCTGGCCCAGGGCGATGCTCATTGTCAGAAGTTCACGGGCTCCGTCTTCGCCAATGCGGTGGCGGAACCGCATCATGGTGGTTTCGTCCATCGGGAACCGGTGCTGGAAGATCACTTCGCCGCAGAACTGTTGCCAGTAGGGGTTTTCCACCCAGCGATCCAGAATATCCCGGTCGGACAAAGCGTACATGTGCTTGAGAAGCTGCAAGCCCACGTGCAAGCGGATGGGAAGCCCAGGACGCCCGGCCTCCACCGCGTACAGCTGACCAAAATGCTGCTCGCAAGCCGTCCAGTCGATCCGCTTGCCCATCTGCACCAGTTCGTGCCGGGGGTTGAGGATGTCTTCGAGGTAGGTTTCCAGCAGGTCTCGCTGCGGTGCTTGGCGTTTATCCCGTGGGATCATGGGCTTTTCTTCCGGTTTTTGGGCGAAACGGGGAGATTTGTGGTGGAAATTATACCCTGAAATCAGGCCAACCTGCTGGCATCATTGGTGTTTTTATCTTTTGCAGGGCCGACTAACTAAAAGCCGGGTGTCTGCTGACTGGTACCTGATACCGAACCGGCTTTCTATCACCGTCGTTGAAGCCAGTCGCCTTGATTAGCCGCCCCGTGGGCGTGCCTTAATGCTATGAGCCAGTGCGCTTACACCGGCCCTGAGCCTGACGCTAACTGGAGCTACGCAGCCAGATCCTTGAATAGTGCCAGTGGCCGGTTAACCGATGAATGTCTGGTGCCCCTGACCCACCGATGGAACAACCGGTCAGGCTGTGGTCTAAAGCCACGTAAGAGAGCCCCTATATGTGTTTGCTGTAAGTGCCTGACAGCTCCGCGAGACTGACGAAGCAGGCGTTCTCGCTCATGGGTTTAGGTTGGCCGCTGGCGCGGCCAAAAAAATACTATTGCCTGTTGACTCAGAGAAGGCTCATATGTGTTATACATGAGTTTCCTCCGGAATCAGAGTCAATAGGTCGGTAACCCCAACGTCCGCGCCTGCCTGTGATAGCAAAGCAGAAACTTGCCCTCGATGGTGAGTCTGATGGTTAAAAAAATGAAGAACAAGGCTCGAATATCGCTTGTTGGCCGGAACCCCTTTGGTGTTGTGATAGCTGAGAATGAAATCCAGATCGCCTTCGGTTAGCCCGGCTACCCAGCTGGTAATTTGTCGGTCAAGCCAAGCCCGATGTTCAGATAAGCGACTAATATCCTCAAATACTATCTGGCTTAGGCTTGTCGGATTTGGAAGGTTGGCGACCTCCTGCAAGGAACCCTCGCAGGATGGATGGGTAGCAAACCGCTTCAGCCAGATGGTGTCACCAACGACGATGTGATTCAGAGTTCCAAGAATAGAGCCGAAAAAAGCTCCGCGATCCTGAGTTAAGTCTGTTGCAGGGAGCGAACTTGCAGACTCGTAAATTTTGGAATTCATCCATTGATTGTAAATGGACAACAATTCAAAGTGATCTTTCAGGCTCACCTGAGTTCCCTCTCATGTATAACGCTTTTGTTCAGCGGCGACCTTTTTGCAGCGAAGCGGAGAAAAGGGCGTCCGGTGGAGGGCCGCCAGGCCCGGAACATACTGGAACTATTTGTTATACTCTTTTGGTAGCGGACACTCATAGTTAACATCAATCATATCCAAGTTTTTCAAGCTAAAGTTGGCATACTTTATGTCAGATTTTGAGGTATTTACTTCAGGTTGAGCGTATATAAAAACAAAGGCAGTGGGTGTGTCTTTTTGATAAATCTTCTCCAGCCTAGTTGCCATTAGCTTTTTTATCTTATAATTATCTATGGTGCTATCAGCAATCATTACAGTGGTCGTAAGTTCATCATCCCTTTGCTTTAGTTTTTTCTTAAATTTTATCTGGTAGCCGCGATCAGATGGAAGCCTATTAACGAACGCCCAACCGTAGTATATGACCGGAAAATCTGGAAGGTCATCCAGGTCTTGCTCCCAAATACATTTGAATATACTGCTGTAGTAAACATCCTTACCTGAAATATTTATTCTTCGGAACTTTATAGAACCATCTTTCTTATAACGTATATATCTGCTGACGACTGAACGCACAGAGTACACTGTGCCAATACTGCCATTTTCCCGAAGCCTCGTTTCCTTCGTTTTCCTTGCACATTTTGGCTTATTAGCGCCTTGTGCCTTTGGCGAATCACTTTCTCGTGGCTCGTCGTAATAGGATTCAGGGCGATCAAGCTCAAAAACGTCAACGATGGACTGGTCAACGCTAAGACGCTCCTCCTTCACCGGAGTGCCGTCTTCATAGTGGAGGTTCAGTGGTATATTTTTGCTTATCTCACAGTCTCTTGAGTGATCCCCATAAACCCTAAAATGAGGTACCACTTTCATATCTTGAATGTCTTCATCCAAGTTAGCGCACGTAACTTGGGCCATGCAGCCAGTGCCTGGGCATATGAATTTTTTCTTGTCGGTTATATTTCCAGACCAATAAAGATCATATGCTCTATCAGGATCAAGGTAATCCCGAGCTTCAATGCTATAGGCTACATCTAAAGACAACGTTCAACTCCTCCAAATATCACAGCAATTAGTCACCGTTTTCCATAAGGATGGTTCTTAGATCGTTCGCCGTGAGGAAGCCTCGAAATTGGACTATCGCTGCATATATTCCAACAACCAGACAAGAAACCCTTGCCGAAATGATTGCCCAACCTACCCATATTGGGAGACTTGAGCTCGCGCCATAGATAACTTCGCTAATGCCAAAAAGCGTTCTTTCCAAGAGAAGCAGCAATATTATCAATGCTATATTATAGATAACTTCACGCTTCAGATCGCTCAAGGCCTTTAATGCATGCTTATACTTATTTGGCTTATTTTTTGAAAGTTCTTTTGGGATATCCTTAGTTATGCCGTCAAGATAATTATATAAAGCAAAGGAAAGGGCGCCAAACAATATTGCAATAGTCACAAAGGCAGAAAGAGTATTTTCAAATACAGGGGTAGCCATGCCACACGAAAAGTAAAGTGCGACAAAGGATAGCCCGCTAGATATTAGAAAAGCAATAATCAGCTTGAGCATATCATGTGCCAAATTTACCGGCTATGTAGCGAAATACCCTCTCCACCATTCGCTTATCTCTTTCGCCGCGAGTTGAGGAGGGCTCGCCGGTCTCAAGATCTAGCTGGCCCTCCTCCTCATCGCCATTGTGTGTCGGCACCTCTAACTCTATGGTTTCTGCAGTATCAGCGCTACTGTGAGATTTTTTGCCCCCGTGATCTCCCTCAGTGGTCACTCTCCACGTCCCTTCGCCCTCTTCTATATATTCAATGTAATCTGACGTAGGCTCTTTTGGTACTTCTAAAGAACCTGAATCGTTTTTCATTTTTAAGATAATTTCATCCTGACCGAACAGGTCTTTTAATGCCGCTAAAGCCTCTCTTGCCTTGACGTTCGTCTGCAATATATTGGGCGATATTAGTCGAAGCTCTAAATTATATAGTTTATTGTGAGTGCCTACGATTTCCCAGAATTTACCTTCCGTAGGTTTGGGCTCCACAAAAACTCTATGGTTATAAACTGCAAGAGTCGGTTCACGCAGACCGGCCTCAATAGCCGTACATATTTGAGATGGGGTCCCAAACCGCCAATCCTTCTGGACGAAAACAGTCTGACTCACAGAATCGAATACCGCTACAAGCGGAATCCAATCATCTTCCTCATGCTCAATTATGTCTCCAGGCACTTTCTCGCCTACGTGAGCTTTGCGCAATTTTGCGATCTTACCGACAAAGAAACGATTTTCGGGGAAGGTTTCGTTGCGGCTTGGGTTAACAGGGGCAAAACCAACAAAGCTATATTTGACTCCATTCTTGATCCAGTCCCGTTCTGGAACAAGGGCGTCAAGAACGGCCGCACCTTTTACCGCTGGCAATGGCTTAGGATTAATCGAGCGCTGGTCCTCTTCAATCAGAAAGTATCTGAGAACTACGAAGGGTCGTTCTTGATCCATAAGCATGAGATCCTTTTAAATATAACGCCGAAGCACAGCGGCGACCTTGGAGTGGCGACGAAGGAGCCACGTAAAGGGCGTCCGGCGGCCATCGGCCGCGTACTGATGCGTTTTGTTAGCTTTGTTCGACAATAACATACGGACAGGCTACGTAATTTTTTGCATCATCTACGTGCCACATCACTCGGGCCAGGCATTTCACTGGAATACCAATATTTCCCTTTAAGGCCGAAGACGCACCGAATATCTCAGAAAACCCCGGGGCCAAATAGCTTTGGTTAGCTACAAAAGCCGTACGCTCGCCATTATGATTAAGTTGATAGAACTGGTATCCGGCCTCTTTGCTACCAGAGCTCTTCCATTCGCCGAGAGTTAGCTCTCCTTCCAGCCATAAAACCTTGGTACCTGAGTAGTTTTCAAACTCTGAGAAGTTATCGTATTCATCTATCAACTGGTTCCAAATAGACTGGAACATCTGTCGCGAGGTGACTGAAAAAGTACGCGATTCCTGGGTCGTAACACCCGCGTGAGCAAATAAGGCGTTAATTCCGGCGTTTCCGCCTTGCTGCTTGGTGATAGTTGCAGCCGGATCACCGCCAATTTTTTGCTCGTACTTTCTCGAGACAAACTCCAAGTCGAGATAGATAATTTTGTCGTCATTGACAGACATTTCCGCTCCCTAGATTCAAAGCTAACAGCGTATTGGATAGCAGTCTTCATTATTGCGATTATCTGACCGCTTCATTATCATCACGCACCGAAAATAAAGCTTGCTGGCCAACGGCGCTCCAAAAATACCGTAAGATCATATAACTACAAGCCCCAAAAAGAAGCAAGCCAGATCCCGCTTAGCAATATCAACGCAGTCGCATTTTCGCCAATTACAACGCGCTAAAAAATCTGCCAACCAACAAAAAGGCCTGGCAGCTTCCGCAACCAGGCCTTTTCATCACTCAGCGGTCAATCACCTCAACCGCACTTGCTGTCGCCGCAAGACAGGCAGGTGGCGCATCCGTCCATCACAATCACCGCTTTGGTGCTGCACTTGCCGCACATGGTGGCGTTGGCGGGGTAGTCGCTGCCGCTGTCGTCGTTGGTGGCTTTGTTCTGGCTGGCTTCGAACTCGGCGCGTTTCTCGGCGAGGATGCGCTTGGTGGTTTCACTCAGCTCGTCGCTTTCCAGCAGGCCGATGGCCTTCAGGTGTTTCTCGATCACGGCGCCGATTTCGGCAACCAGTGATGGCATGAACACGCCGCCTTTCTTGAAGTAGCCGCCGTTGGGGTCGTACACGCTGCGCAGCTCTTCCACCAGGAAGGTTACGTCGCCGCCTTTGCGGAATACCGCCGAGATTACGCGGGTGAGGGCGATAACCCACTGGAAGTGTTCCATGGATTTGGAATTGATGAACACTTCATACGGCTGCCGGCTTTCGTGGTCGGTGTCTTCGTTCAGCAGGATGTCATTGATGGTAATGTACATCGCGTGCTCAGCCACCGGCGGTTTGATCTTGTAGGTGGTGCCCAGCAAGAAATCCGGCCGTTCGATGTTTTCGTTCATCTCCACCGGCTTGGTTTCAGCTATCACCGGTGCCTGATGCTCGTTCGGGGTTTCCGTGTCGGCTTTCTTGACTCGGTAGCCGACAATCTTGTTGCTGATTTTCACTGTCATGTTCGTTGTCCTGTCTGTCGGTTCCCGGGATCAATATTTTCCGTAAGTGCCTTCTTTAAGCGCATCAAACAAGTTGGCGGCGGTGTGGGTTTCGCCGTCGTACTCTACCTGTTCGTTGCCCTTGAGGGTCACTTTGCTGCCATCGTCCAGGGTGAATTCGTACAGGGTGTTTTCAAGGTCTTTCTCTTTAACCAGTACGCCCTGGAAGGCTTCCGGGTTGAAGCGGAAGGTGGTGCAGCCTTTCAGGCCCTTGTCGTAGGCGTACAGGTAAATGCCTTTGAAGTCCTGGTACGCGAAGTCTGTGGGCACGTTGGCGGTTTTGGAAATGGAGGAATCTACCCATTTCTGTGCCGCTGCCTGAATATCCACGTGCTGCGTGGGGGTTACATCATCGGAGGTGGTGAAGTAACTGGGCAGCTTTTTGTCTTCGTCTTCGGAGAAGGGCATAGCGCCGGGATTGACCAGATGGCGGTAGGCCAGCAGCTCGAAGCTGAATACGTCCACTTTCTCTTTGGTTTTACGGCCTTCACGGATGATGTTCCGGGCGTAATGGTGCGAGAAGCTTGGCTCAATGCCGTTACTGGCGTTGTTGGCCAGCGACAGGCTGATGGTGCCAGTAGGCGCGATGGAGGTGTGGTGGGTAAAACGGCCACCTTTCTCGGCCAGCTTTTTCACCAGTTCCGGCTCAACGTGGCCAATCTGCTGCATGTAGCGGCTGTACTTGGCGTGCAGCAGCTTGCCTTTGAGGATGTCGCCCACTTTGTACCCGTCTTTGGCCAGGTCCGGGCACTTGTTCATCATCTTGGGCGTGATTTCAAACTCGTCTTCCATGATGGGCGCCGGGCCTTTCTCTTCAGCCAGGGCCAGAGACTGGCGCCAGCCTTCCACGGCCATTTCCCGTACCACGTCTTCGGTGAACTGCACGGAATCGTCAGAGCCGTAGGGCATGCGCAGCATGGCGAGGGTAGAACCCAGGCCCAGGATGCCCATGCCGTGGCGGCGCTTGTAGGTGATTTCATGGCGCTGCTCGGCCAGCGGCAGGCCGTTGATTTCCACCACGTTATCCAGCATGCGGGTGAAGATGCCCACTACCTTGCGGTACTTCTCGTAGTTGAAGCTGGCTTTGTCGGTGAACGGGTAGTCCACAAACTTGGTCAGGTTCACGGAGCCCAGCAGGCAGCTGCCGTATGGGGGCAGGGGCTGTTCACCACAGGGGTTGGTGGCGCGGATGTCTTCGCAGAACCAGTTGTTGTTCATCTGGTTAACTTTGTCGATCAGGATGAAGCCTGGCTCGGCGTAGTCGTAGGTGCTGGTCATGATGGTGTCCCAGATGAACTGGGCTTTCACCGTCTTGTAGATGCGGCAGGCCACTTTGCCTTCTTCGTTTACCACGTAGCCGTCCTGAACCGGGAAATCGCGGTACAGGAACTGCTCGGCGTTGTTCAGGTCCAGGCCTTCGTCTTCCACTTCCTTCTTGGTGACGGGGAAGGAGAGGTGCCAGTCGTCGCCGTTGCGTACGGCTTCGATGAAGTCTTCGGTGATCAGCAGAGACAGGTTGAACTGGCGCAGGCGGCCGTCTTCACGCTTGGCCTGGATGAATTCGATGACGTCGGGGTGGTGTACATCGAAGGTGGCCATCTGGGCACCGCGGCGGCCACCGGCAGACGATACGGTGAAGCACATGCGGTCGAAGATATCCATGAACGACAGCGGGCCGGAAGTGGTGGCGCCGGCGCCGGCGACGTAGGCACCGCGGGGGCGCAGGGTTGAGAACTCATAACCGATACCACAACCGGCCTTGAGGGTAAGGCCCGCTTCGTGGTTTTTCTCCAGGATGTCGTTCATCGAATCCTGGATACTGCCGGATACCGTGCAGTTGATGGTGGAGGTGGCAGGCTTGTGAGCTTCCGCACCGGCGTTGGAGGTGATCCGGCCAGCCGGAATGGCACCGTTCTGCAGGGCCCAGAGAAACTCCTTCATGTACTTGTTGCGTACATTCTTGTTCTCCACTTCCGACAAGGCCTTGGCAACGCGCTCGTAAGTTGCGTTGATGTCTTTGTCGACCGCTTCGCCTGTCTTGGTCTTCAGCTGGTACTTGCTGTGCCAGATATCAAGCGACGCTTCCTGCATGGGAATCGTTGTGATCACTGCCTGTGCCTTAGCGTTCATTGCCACCCTCGGTTTCCAGTATGTCTCGTTTTGATGGTGCCGTCGCCGGCGCCATGCCCCTTTTTTAATGGTGTTGCGTTCTTACTGCCGGCCTGTTTTTGGGTCAAAAACACTAGATGTGGTATTTACCTGGCGGAAGGTGCCGCCTGTTCAGAGCCGGTGGATTGCCGTTATCTTGCTGTCGGAGTTGCTTTTGCCGGCTTTCCCGGCGCCCGCGCGGCGGGCTGTGTGATTGTTATTTGCCCTATATATGGGCTTCTTGTTCGTGGAGTATAACAGGATATAGTGGTCTGTGAATAAGAGAGCAACTATTGAATGAGCTTTGAGTGCAAAGAAAATCAATGGAAGAATACTTGCAACGCGCAAAATGCCTGTTGTGTGGGCGTTCAGCGCGGTTTCGGGGGAATCACTAGATGTTGTGGTTAAAAAGCGTTCAGTGAAAATTGTTGTGATAGATGGACATGCTGATTGGCTCTGCCACCATCCGGGTGGATACCGCCACGGATACCCTGAGGCTGTTAGCGGATTTCGCCATTGACGACCTGGCGATTACCAATACCTCGATGCGCATTTACGGCCACTAACGGCTTTAACGGTGCAATAGAAAACGGGGCCTTCGTGGCCCCGTTTTCTATTGCGGAAATGGCTTAGCCCAGCAACAGGCTGTCGTCGTCCACTGCCAGCCCGCGCTGTTTCTCGAACAGGCCAAGCAGATCTTTTACTTCCAGGCCTTCCCGGTCTTTACCGGCAATGTCGAACACCACCTGCCCCTGGTGCAGCATGACTGTGCGGCTTCCCACTTCCAGCGCTTGTTTCATGCTGTGGGTGACCATCAGGGCGGTCAGCTTCTGTTCTTCAATGATCTTTTGTGTGAGTTCCAGAACAAAGTTGGCGGTTTTCGGGTCCAGGGCTGCGGTGTGCTCGTCCAGCAACAGGATGCTGGAGGGTGTGAGGCTGGCCATCAGCAGGCTGACGGCCTGGCGCTGACCACCGGAGAGCAGGCCCATTTTGTCGCCCAGGCGGTTTTCCAGGCCCAGTTTCAAGGTAGCGAGGCTGTCCCGGAACTGTGGCAGGTACTTGCTTTTTACCGCTGTGGTGAGGCCACGGCGCTGGCCGCGCTTGATGGCCAGTGCCAGGTTTTCCTCGATGGACAGGTTCTCACAGGTGCCGGCCAGGGGGTCCTGGAACACCCGCGCCACTCGCGAAGCCCGTTTGTGGGTGGGCAGGCGGGTAACGTCCTGGTTGTCGACAATAATCTGGCCGCTGTCCACCATCACCTCGCCCGAGAGGGCGTTCAGGAAGGTGGATTTGCCGGCCCCGTTACTGCCGATAACGGTCACAAACTCACCCTGGTTAACGGTCAGGCTCATACCCCGCAGTGCCGGGTTTTCCAGTGGCGTACCCTTGCCGAAGGTAAGCCGTAGATCGGTTGCGCTGATCATAGTGCCTCCTCAGGCTTTTTTGCGGCTGAAGCGGTTAGTGAGATTGGTACGAACGCCGGGCAGAACAATCGCCAGGGTAACCAGTACCGCAGTAATCAGGTTCAGATCCTGGGCCTGCAGGCCAAGTACGTCTGCATTCAGTGCGAAGGCAATGGCCAAACGGTAGATGATGGCGCCGATCACGCAGGCCAGCAGGGCACGCATAACGGTAGACGGGGTGAGTACCGCCTCGCCGCCAATCAGGGAAGCCAGGCCAATAACAATCACGCCCACACCCATGGTGACATCGGCGGCGCCCTGGCTCTGGGCGAACAGGGCGCCGGCCAGGCCAACCAGGCCGTTAGACAGTGCCACACCGAGGATAATCATACCGCCTGTGGCAATGCCCTGTGCCCGCGCCATGCGGGCATTGGAGCCGGTAGCGCGCATGGCCAGGCCGGTTTCCGATTTCATGAAGCGCCACAGCAGCACCAGGGATACCGCCACAACGATCAGGAACAGAATCACCGGTACCTGATGGAACTCCAGGCCCAGGGAATACCAGGGCGTCAGCACCGTTTCTTCTGATAATAAGGCGATATTCGGCCGGCCCATGATGCGCAGGTTTACCGAGTACAGCGCGATCATGGTCAGGATGGAGGCCAGCAGGTTCAGGATGTTGAGTTTAACGTTCAGGATGGCTGTTACAGCACCTGCCGCCATGCCTGCCAGCGCGGCGAAGCCGGTGGCAACCCACGGGTTCCAGCCTTCCAGGATCAGAACGGCGGCCACAGCGGCACCCAGGGGGAAGCTGCCGTCCACTGTCAGGTCGGGGAAGTCGAGAACACGGAAAGAGAGGTAAATACCAAAGGCAACCAGGCCGTAGATCAGGCCGGTTTCAAGAGCACCGTAGAATGCAATTTCACTGAGCATGGGTAGTTAATCACCGTGAAAGAAAACGGGCGGGCCCTTGTGGGGTCCGCCCGTGTTGGTCAGGCGTTACTTGTCGCTTTTGACGACTTCTTTTGCGTCCTGGATGAGGTCTTCGGACAGGGTAATACCCATGCGCTCACCGGCGGCCGGGTTTACGTAAAGGTCCAGCTCTTCCATGGTTTCAACGGGCATGTCGGCGGTACCGGCACCTTCCAGAATGCGCACAACCATGGCGCCGGTCTGGCGGCCGTGGTTGTAGTAGTTGAAACCGAGAGCGGCAACCGCGCCACGCTCAACAGTGGCGGTGTCTGCCGCGAATACCGGAATCTTGGACCGCTCGCCAACGGAAATCACCGCTTCGGCAGCACTGATCACGGTGTTGTCGGTGGTCAGGTAGATGGCATCTACCTTGCCGACCAGCGAGCGGGCCGCACCCAGCACTTCAGAGGTCTTGGTGGCAGCACCTTTAACCAGTTGCATGTCGCGGGCCGCCAGGCGCTCTTCGAGCAGATCGATCAGCGCGGCGGCATTCGCTTCACCGGGGTTGTAAACGGTGCCGATGCGCTTGGCATCCGGCATGACGCGCTGGAGCATGTCCAGGTGCTGTTCAATGGGCAGCATGTCGCTTACGCCGGTGATGTTGGCGCCGGGAGCTTCCCAGCTTTTCACCAGTTTGGCGGCCACAGGGTCAGTTACTGCTGAGAACACAACCGGAATGTTACGGGCCGCGGCGGCCACGGTCTGGGCAGATGGGGTAGCAATGGCAACGATCACGTCCGGGCTTTCACCCACGAACTTGCGGGCAATCTGGGAGGCAATCGCTGAGTTGCCCTGGGCGCTTTCGTGCATCAGGCGAAGGTTTTCACCCACGCGGTAGCCGCGCTCGGCCAGTTCATCTTTAATGCCTTCATGAGCGGCATCCAGCGCCGGGTGCTCAACAATCTGCGTGATGGCAACTACACGGGTTTCTTCAGCCTGAACCAGACTTGCTGCTGCCAGCAGCGAAGCGCCGATCAGGGTGCGCAAGGTCTTCTTGGCCATATGCCCATCTCCGAGTCAGTGACTGATTTCCCCGTTTGCCGGGGCGGAAAAATGAAAGTGCGCAAGTTTACCACAGGGATACAGGTTTCGGGGTAGGGATGGGCGATACTTTATCAGTTGCTATTGCGCATTTGTCTGAAATGCAGATATTTTGGTTTTGTCACGTTTTGACGTGCAGGGGTGTGTTGAAATAGGCTACGAAAGTCTAATAATACGATACCCCCCCAACTATAAAGACAAACTAGGAAGGTCCATGGACACAACAAAGAAACTTCCCCTCGATATGCTGTACCACTGGGAAGCCACGAAAGCTGATTCCCCTTACATGACTCAGCCGATTGGCAACGGCAAGGTGGTTGAATACACCTGGGGCCGGGCAATTGATGAAGCCCGCAGGATGGCATCCTACCTGAAGTCCCTTAACCTGCCGGAAAAGAGCCGTATTGGCCTTATTTCGAAGAACTGCGCGCACTGGATCATGACTGACTGGGCGATCTGGTTGGCTGGCCATATTTCCGTACCCCTGTACCCGACCCTGAATGCGGATACCGTCAACTACATCCTGAACCACGCCGAATGCGAGGTTCTGTTTGTGGGCAAGCTGGACGACTGGGACAGCATGAAACCGGGCGTTCCGGATTCCGTGCGTTGCATTTCCTACCCTCTTAGCCCGCCCAACGATTTCGAGACCTGGGACGACATCGTGGCCAAGTACCCGCCGCTGGAAGGCCAGGTACACCGTGAGCCGGAAGAGCTGGCAACCATTGTGTACACCTCTGGCAGTACTGGTCGGCCCAAGGGTGTAATGCTCAGCTTCGAAAACATGGCGTTTGCCGCTGCTGGTGGCATTGAGACTCTGGGTGTGGGCCCCGAGGAGCGCATGCTGTCTTATCTGCCGCTGGCCCACGTGTTCGAACGTACCTTTGTGGAGTTGGGCTCTCTGTATGCCGGCTTCCATCTGTACTTTGCTGAGTCCCTGGATACCTTTGTTCAGGATCTGCAGCGGGCGCAGCCGACGCTGTTCCTGTCTGTGCCTCGCCTGTGGGTGAAGTTCCAGCACGGCGTGTTGCAGAAGGTGCCCAAGGAGAAGCTGGAGCGGTTGCTGAAGATTCCGCTGGTCAACAAGCTGATCAAGAAGAAAGTCCTCAAAGGCCTTGGCCTCGACAAGGTCAAGCTGGCTGGCTCCGGCTCTGCGCCGTTGTCCAACGATGTGCTGGACTGGTACCGCAACCTGGGCCTGGAGCTGCTGGAAGGCTACGGCATGTCTGAGAACTTCGCCTATTCGCACATGAACAAGCCGGGCCGTACCCGCACCGGTTACGTGGGCGAGGCGCTGCCAGGTGTTGAGGTAAAAATCAGCGAGCAGGGCGAAGTGCTGGTGAAGAGCCCGGCCACCATGATGGGTTACTACAAAGATGAAGAGAAAACCAAGGAAGCCTTCACCGAAGATGGCTTCCTGAAGACTGGCGACAAGGGCGAGATCGACGAGATGGGCCGCCTGAAGCTGACCGGCCGCATCAAGGAGATCTTCAAAACCAGCAAGGGCAAGTACATTGCCCCTGCGCCGATTGAGAATCGCCTGATGTCGCACGACGCCATCGAGATGGTATGTGTGTCTGGTGCCAACCAGACCCAGCCCCATGCCCTGGTGCTGCTGGGTGAGGAGATTCGCCCGAAGATGGCCGATGAAAGCTTCCGCAAGGAAATTGAAGAGAGCTTCACTCAGCTGATCAAAGACGTGAACAAGACCGTTGATCCCCACGAGCAACTGGCGTTCATTACTGTGGTCAGCGATGAGTGGTCCATCGAGAACAGCTTCCTGACCCCGACGCTGAAACTCAAGCGTAACGTGGTTGAAGACGCTTACCAGGAGAAAGTGGATAGCTGGTACGCGAAGAAGCAGCCGGTTATCTGGCAGTAATGGCAGAACGCTCTACGCGGTAAACAGGAAGGCCCGGCAAATTGCCGGGCCTTCCTGTTTCTGAATCCGCTACGGAGCCCGCCGAAATCAGGTCATGGTTCTGGAATTGGAGATGGACCGGCTCATCAGAATGATCGGAATGATGCCCGCCAGCACGATGATCAGGGAGGGCAGTGCGCTGTGGTACAGCTTCTCATCCGAAGCAAACTGGTACACATAGGTGGCCAGGGTTTCGTAGTTGAATGGACGCAGTATCAGGGTGGCGGGCAGTTCCTTCATGCAGTCTACAAACACCACCAGGGCCGCGGTCACCAGGGTGCCCCTGAGCATGGGCAGATGCACCTTCACCAGGGTTTTACCGGGTGTGTGACCCAGCGAGCGCGAGGCCATGTCCATGCTCGGTGTGATTTTTTGCAGGGCGCTTTCCACACTGCCAGCGGAAACCGCCAAAAAGCGAACCGTGTAGGCAAACACCAGGGCAAACGCAGTGCCGCTCAGCAGCAGGCCGGTGCTGAAGCCAAAGTAATCCCGCATCAGGCCATCGAACCAGTTGTCGAAACCGGCCAAAGGAATAATCACACCAACCGCAAGCACCGCGCCGGGCATGGCGTAACCCAGGCTGGAAAGGCGCATCAGCACTTGCATGCCTCGGGTATTGTGCAGCCGGCGGCTGTAGGCGAGGGTAACGCCAATCAGCAGGGTGGTCAGCGCTGCGGTACCAGACAGGAACAGGCTGTTAAAGGTGTTGCGAATGAAGTTCGGGTTCCAGCTTTCATCGAAGTATTCCCATGCGTAGTAGCCAAGGGTGGCGCCCGGAATAATGAAACCGAAGATCAGAGGGACGGCGCATACGGCCAGGCAAATCATCTGGCGCGGAAAAGACATGGTAAAGCGGTGGATGGGGTCGCGGTTATCGCGGGCGGCAAATTGTTGCTGGCGCCTGCGGGAGTATCGCTCCAGGGTAACCAGGATCACCACGAACATAAGCATGGTGGTGGCGATCTGGGCCGCTCCGCCCAGGTTGCCCAGGTTCATCCAGGTATCGAACAGGCCCAGGGTGAGGGTTTGTACGGCAAAGAAGTCGACGGTGCCGAAGTCGTTCAGGGTTTCCATCAACACCAGTGACAAACCTACCGCGATAGCAGGGCGGGCAATGGGCAATACTACCCGGAAAAACGTACTGATGGCGGAATGGCCAAGACTGCGGCTGACCGCAAACAGTGACGGCGATTGCTCCATGAAGGCGGCGCGGCCCAGGAGATAAACGTAAGGGTAGAGCACCAGGCCGATCATCAGGACCGCCCCTTCCAGGCTGCGAATCTCCGGGAACCAGTAGTCTGCGGCGCTTTGCCAGCCAAACCATTCCCGTAGGGCTTTCTGGACCGGCCCAGCGTAGTCGAGCAGGCTGGTATAAACGTAGGCAATCACGTAGGCCGGCACCGCAAAGGGCAGCAGCAGGGCCCACTCGAAGAATTTTCGCCCCGGGAACTCGCACATGGTGACCGCCCAGGCGGTGGAAAGCCCGATGATCAATGTGAGAATGCCCACGCCAATCATCAGTTTGATGGTGGTTGTGAGGTAGCGGGGGAGGGTGGTTTCCATCAGGTGTGGCCAGATGTTCTCATCAGGGAACAAGGCCAGGTAAAGCACAGAGAAGACCGGTAAAGCGACAATGGCCGTGGTGATCAGGGCACTGATCATCCATCGTTTCGAGGTGCGTTTGGCCAGAAGTGGTTGCGAAAGCCCCGGATTGGCACTGGAAACGACCTCGGTCATGCTTGTCCCGTTATGAAAGTGGTGATGAGAAGAATTGCGATTTTAGATACTGAGGGGGCTCACTGCAATGACGGGGGTCATTTCTGTCTCTGAAAAAGACACTAAAAAGGGTACCAGCGTGCTGTTGGTACCCTTTCTTATAAGCGCCCGGAGTCGGCGCCAATTGGCCGGCCGTTCCGGTTAGCCGTCGTAGTCGACGCGGTCAATCAGTCGAACGGCTGCGTTGCGGTTGTTGGCGATTTCCTGCAGCGACAGACTGTCCGGCTTCATTTCGCCCCACTCAGCAACCATGCCAGTTGGTTTGATTTCCGGGTTTGCCGGGTACTCAGAGTTGGCCTCGGCGTAGATGCGCTGTGCGTTCGGTGAGGACAGGAACTCGATCAGCCTGATGGCGTTGTCCTTGTTCGGCGCGCTCTGGGTAAGTGAAATACCACTGATGTTAACGTGGGTGCCGCGATCATTGGTGTTCGGGAACACCAGGTTGACCTGCTCGGCGGTCGGGCGCTGGTTTTCGTCCATCAGCATGTTGCCGTAGTAATAGCTGTTACCCAGGGCAACATCGCATACGCCTTCTGCGATGGCTTTGATCTGGTCACGATCACCGCCCTGAGGCTTGCGTGCCAGGTTGTTTTTAACGCCCTGCAGCCACTCCTGAGCCTTTTCTTCGCCATGATGGGCGATCATGGAAGACACCAGCGCTACGTTGTACGGGTGCTTGCCGCTACGGGTGCAGATACGGCCTTTCCATTTTGCATCGGTCAGGTCTTCGTAGGTGCTGATCTCGCCTTCTTCAACCCGGTCTTTGGAGGTGAAGATCAGGCGACCACGGGTGGTCAGGGCAAACCACTTGCCGTCCGGGTGACTCAGGTTTTCCGGAATGTTCTTGTTAACGGTGTCGCTGTCTACTTCCGCGACCAGGTTTTTTTCAACCAGCTCGTTGATGCGGGAGATATCGACCGTCATAACCACGTCGGCCGGGCTGTTACGGCCTTCACGTTCCAGACGTTCTGCCAGACCCTGCTTGGCGAAGACAACGTTGGTCTTGATGCCGGTTTCATCGGTAAAGGCGTTTAACAGCGGCTCCAGCAGATAAGCCTGACGGTAGGAATAGATGTTTACTTCGCCATCGGCGGTGGCAGCCATTGGTGTAGCGGTCAGGGCGATGGCAACGGCAGCGGCTAGTTTCATTCGCATAGTGTTTTCCTTCCTTTTGTCTGGCTCACCTGATAGATAAACTCACAGGCAGTTAAAAACGACAACTATTCTCATTGCTATCACGGTTTGAGTCAATAACGCCGGAGGGATATTTGTGTAAAAATGGTGTTATGCTTGATAACACTATAAAAAACAGGCCAAAAGCAGGGTTCCCGGGGTATGGTAGACAACGATCGCAGAGTGCACAGCCGCACCGCTTTGAGTGCGAAAGTTAAGGTGGTACACGAACAGTTTGGTGAATTCGTGTTTTCAACCCGGGATATCTCGGACGGAGGCGTATTCATCGTACTCAACGACGAGCCTTTTGCGCCGCAGTTAGGCGACAAGGTAACCGTGCAGGTGCAGGGTTTGCCGGTGCCGGCACCTACACTCGATATGGTGGTGGTGCGGCAGACCAACGACGGTTTTGGTCTGCAGTTTGACCAGAATGATGAATAGTCCGTGGAATGTCCCCGCCCAATCCCGATAATGGAAGCCTTCGAGTCTGAGTTTTGAAAGGACGGCTTTACTGATGACTTTCGCTTTTTCAGGGCGTTCCGGGTTAGTGGCGATGTTGTGTTCATTGCTTGTGTTGAACGGCTGCGCCAGTTACTACACACACTATGCGATGTTCCCGGCCGAGACCTCCGCAGGCGAAACCCGCCAGGTGAGGGTGTCCTGGCAAAGTGCCGAATACCCCGGCTGGTGGCTGGCCAACAACAAGGCGACGCCTATCCGGCTGGAAACCCAGTGCAGCGAAAGGGTGTGGCGTATCACTGACCAGAACCACAGTGACAGCGGCGCCTGTGCCGAGGGTATCAGGGCCTGTGGTGAGCCTGGGAAAGACCGAATCGCAGCCACTGGCCAGCCGGCTACGGGCAAGGATGTGTGTGTAGCGGTTGAGCAGGGAGCGACCCTGCAGGGTGTCGCCGATATAGGGTCGAGTTTCGGCCTGCTGGTGAGCTGCCGGCCGGAATCTGTAGTGGTTAAGCGGGGTGATGACGAGGTAAACATGGATTATCTGCGTCCGTCGCCGGTTGCTTATACCGTTCACGCCAGAAAAGTTCCCAGGGGCACGCTCAGCGCCCGCCTGCCATCGTTCAACGAAAGTGAGTGTAAAGAAGACTGACGAGTGTGGCATTCAGCCTGTGATGCCGTTCACGATGCTACATTTCGTTGCGGTTTGATAACTTGCGTTACTCTTTGTTTCCTTTCTGTGGTGTTTGGATACCAAACTGTAATGGTGTCTTTTAACCAGAGTGGCAAACTGGTTGATATCCAATAATCCAGTTTTCTGAGGTGTGCGGTGGGAGTCCAGCAGAAGAAAATCGCGGTTCATGATCTGGAGGTCGGCATGTTCGTGTCTGACCTGGATCGGCCGTGGCATCAGACCCCGTTCCCCATTCAGGGCTTCTATATCCGCTCCCAGAACGACATTCGGGCGCTGGTTTCCCACTGCAAGTGGGTGATGGTCGATGTGGCTGAGAGCCGGGATTCTGCCGCCCTGAGTAAAGAGACCGGAAAATCCTTCCGTAAGGCGTCCACCAGCCGTACCAACGGCCGGGAGGAGCTGCAACTGGCTCCGTTGAGTATTCGTGAGCCAGTCATCTACCAGACCGCCACCACGCTCAAGAGAGAAGTAAAGGCTTCCCGCCGTTTGCTAGCGGATGCCGAGAAAGCGCTTAAGGAGACATTCGCGACAGCCCAATCTGGCCAGATGCCGGATCTTCGGCCGGCTGCCGAGGTGGCCCGTAAAATGGTGGCAAGTGTTGCCCGCCAGCCGGATGCGTTGTTGTGGCTGAGCCGCACCCGTCAGTATGACGATTACATCTATCGCCATGCGATCAATACCGCCGTTTGGGCGTTGGTCTGTGGTCGTCAGCTTGGTCTGAATGAGGGCCTGCTGAACCATCTTGGCACCGGTTGTTTGCTGTCTCAGGTGGGCAAGACCGAGCTGCCGAAAGACCTGCTGATGCGCGAGCATCAACTCGGGCCGGAGGAATACGCGGAGTATCGTAGCTACGTAACCCGGGGCGTGAAACTGCTTGAACACGCCGGCTTGTCACGTGCGGTGATGAGTGTGGTGCAGGGGCATCGGGAACGTCACAACGGTTCCGGTTTCCCGCAGGGGATCCGTGGAGACCGTATTCCGCTGCTGGCCAAGGTGGCTGGCATCGCTGAGTTTTTTGAATCGATGACGGCACCCCGTGATGATCAGCAGCCCTTGACCCCCGCTAAAGCGGTTTCCCTGCTGTACGACATGCGCAATATCGAATTCCAGGAGGACCTGGTTGAGGCCTTTATTCAGGCCATTGGTATCTACCCGACCGGTTCACTGGTGGAGCTGTCCGACGGCCAGCGGGGTGTGGTGGTTTCCCACTCGCCAGAGCGTCGTCTATGGCCCCGGGTGATGGTGATGCAAGGCCCGGATTGCCAGCCCCTGAAAACCGCCAGGATTATTGATCTGGCGAAATTCAACCAATCCCGTCCGGCCTCTGAAGCGGTGACTGTAAGGGACTGCCTGCCCCACGGAACAGAGGGATTGGACCCAGCCCTTTACGATGTTACCGGTGGCGAATTCCGGTGGTCGCTGAACAGTCTGATCAATCGATAACAACCCGCAATTGTTTGCGTACCCAGCGGTAGGTGTTGCCTGGTCTGAAGTTGATCAGCAGCTCCGATTCTCCGCCACTGGGCCCGGCCACAAAGTAGTCTACGTCTGCGTCTTGCCAGCTCCAGGAGTGGACAACGACATCCTGCTCCCGTTTGCTGATTGCCTCCAACTGAGCTAGTTCTGGCTCCCCACCGATCTTTCGGATTGCAACCGTCTTGATTTCGGTGTCGCTGGCGGCATGGTTGGCTTTATGGTCTGCCAGGTAATAGCGGCGCCCGATTTCCCGGGTGATGGCATTCAGCTCCCGGCGTAGATAGGTTCTGGCCCGTTCGTTGTCTGCATCTTCCAGGGTCCGTACGGCCTGGAGAATCCGGTTACGCAGGTTTTCCAGGTCTTCCCGGTAGTCGGTATCCGGATCAATGTCGTCGTCGTTTTCCGGCCGTGGCGGTGCGTTGTTGATGTCGTCGTCTGTGGGTGGGGCGGAGCAAAGCTCGTCGTCCTCCGGGTAGAAGCAGATCTGCGCCAGTAGTTGATTGGCGGGTGAGTCTTCTGCGGTGAACTCCGCCTGGTTGACGTTAAAATTCAGGGCCTTGGGCAGGTCCGGGTTGTCCAGGGCGGCGTTTAACTGGTCGACGACTCTTGTGCGTATATCAATGCCTGAGCCTTCAGGTACATTCTCTGTCCAGTTCAGGGCCATCAGAAACCGCGTCATGTTCAGCAGGGTGATGTTGTTGAGCTGCTGTTGTTCGCTGATGGTGTGATCCCGAAGTTCCTCGTCATTTACGCCGGGGGTGTTGAGGGCGTCCCGGGTCTCTGGCAGAAATTCGAGAAAGGTTACGTATTCCCGTGCCGGAACGTCAGAGACAATGGGCAGATTGCCAACGTTGAACGACAGGGTTTCGCCGGGATAGTAGCGGAACCGGCCCTGATCATCGGTTGTGCCGGTCTGGCTGGCGGTTTGGTAATCGAGACCACTAACCCCCAGAAAGTGCACACGCCCGGTACTGGTGTCGTCTGAGCCGGAACTGCCACCGCTGTCCAGGCAACCTGCCAGAACAAACGCAGCGGAAAAAGGTAAGAGCAGGCGGGTGAGGTGAACGAATCTCATAGTGTGTCGTACAATCCCTTCGCGTTGGCCTGGCGCATCCGGTGCCGGGTGTCAGGCTTTTTGTAAGTTGTTGTAACAGCATTATAGGGAGGGCGGCAGAGGTATATCGGGAAACCTGTCGCAGTTTCTGCGTTTGCCGGTGGTCTGCCTGGTTGTGCTCACCCCCCCCCCCTTGATTTTCGTCAGATCGCCACAATCACCTAGCTCTCTACCTATTTGCCGGTTTCGGCACACGTTCCTCTCAGATAACGGTTTGGTTATGACCTACGCATTGGAAATTGAAGGGCTGGTCAAAAGCTACAGCAGTGGCTTTCAGGCGCTTAAGGGGATTGATCTTCAGGTACAGGAAGGCGATTTTTTCGCACTTTTGGGCCCGAATGGTGCTGGAAAATCCACCACCCTGGGCATTGTGTCTTCGTTGGTGAACAAATCCGGTGGGCGGGTGAAGGTGTTCGGCCATGACATCGATACCGAACTGTCCGCCGCGAAGCTGAACCTTGGCGTGGTGCCACAGGAGTTCAATTTCAACCAGTTTGAAAAGGTCTTCGACATAGTCACCACTCAGGCCGGTTACTACGGCATTCCACTCAAGCAGGCCAGGATCTCGGCGGAGAAGTACCTCCGGAAACTGGGCTTGTGGGACAAGCGAGACACCCCGTCGCGGATGCTGTCTGGCGGTATGAAGCGGCGGCTGATGATTGCCCGTGCGCTGGTGCATGAACCACGCCTGCTGATTCTCGATGAGCCCACCGCCGGCGTTGATATCGAACTGCGCCGTTCTATGTGGCAGTTCCTGGAAGAAATGAACCGCCAGGGCACCACGATCATTCTGACCACTCATTATCTTGAAGAAGCCGAGGCGCTTTGCCGCAATATTGCGATCATTGACCACGGGGAGATTATCCGGCACACCAGCAAGCGCGAGCTGCTTAAACAGCTGAGTGTGGAAACATTCGTGCTGGATCTCGAGCAGCCCGTTGATGCCGCCCCGGAGCTCGAAGGCTTTTCTTGCGAACTCAACGACGACGGGGCACTGGAGGCCGAGGTGGCCAAAGGGCAGGGCCTGAACGCCCTCTTTGTTGAGCTGGAAAAGCAGGGCATCAAGGTAATCAGCATGCGCACCAAAGCCAACCGGCTGGAAGAGTTGTTCGTGCGCATGGTGGAAGATAACGCCCGTGAGACCAACCGGCAGGCGGAGGTGACGGCGTGACCTTGCATGCTTTGTGGACCGCGTTCTGTACCATTGTACTTCGGGAGATTCGCCGGTTTACCCGGATATGGCCCCAGACTCTGTTGCCGCCTGCGGTCACCATGACGCTGTATTTTATTATCTTCGGCAACCTGATCGGCTCGCGCATTGGTGAAATGGGCGGGTTCGACTATATGCAGTTCATTGTGCCGGGGCTGATCATGATGGCGGTGATCACCAACTCCTACGCCAACGTGGTGTCATCGTTTTTTTCCATGAAGTTTCAGCGCAGCATTGAGGAGCTTCTGGTGTCGCCGGTTCCCAACTGGACTATCCTGGCCGGTTACGTTGCGGGCGGTATGGCCCGGGGGCTGAGTATTGGCCTGGTGGTTACCTTGCTGTCTCTTGCTTTTACCCGGTTATCGATTCACAGCCTGCCCATGGTGGTAATGACGGTATTCCTGACATCGGCGTTGTTTTCCCTGGGGGGCTTTATCAATGCCATGCTGGCCACCAAGTTTGATGATATTTCCATTGTGCCCACGTTTGTGCTGACACCGCTGACGTACCTTGGTGGGGTGTTCTACAGCATCGATATGTTGCCGGGGTTCTGGCAGGGCGTGTCGATGGCCAACCCTATACTCTATATGGTGAATGGTTTCCGCTTCGGCATACTGGGTGTTTCAGACGTTAATCCGTTCGTCTCCCTTGGTATGATTCTGGTTTTCATTGTCCTTTTGGCGACCATTGCACTGCGTATGCTTGCCCGGGGCAAGGGTATCCGCCACTGACAGGTTTCAGGAAAAACTATGGCTTTGCACAATGCGCCGCTGGGTAAGTCCAGCGACTATCCGGATCAGTACGATCCGTCCCTGTTGTTCCCGGTTGCCCGTGAGGAAAACCGCCGCCGTATCGGGCTGGAGGATGGCCGCTGGCCATGGTTTGGTGAGGACCTCTGGCAGGCGTGGGAGATATCCTGGTTGCGCCCGGGCGGCGTGCCAGCAGTTGCCTGGGGGGAGATCCGTTTTCCGGCGGCGTCGCCGTCGATTATCGAAAGCAAATCCCTGAAGCTCTACCTGAATTCCCTGAACCAGGCGGTGTTCTCATCGGCGGATCAGGTTGCCGAGACCATTACCGCAGACTTGTCCAGTGCCTGTGGTGCCGCCGTGACTGTGCGGCTGTTCAGTGTCGACGAATCCGCGCCTGCGGAAGGTCGGCCGCAGGGCTATGAGCTGATTGATGACGAGCCGGTAGACGATGTGGTTTACGAATACTCGGCAGATTCACTCAGCGCAGGCGAGGAAGTGGTCAGCGAGCAGCTGTGTTCCCACCTGCTGAAAAGCAATTGCCCGGTCACTGGTCAGCCTGACTGGGCCAGCGTGTTCGTTCGTTATACCGGCCCGAAGATAGACCGTGCGGGTTTGCTGCGTTACGTGGTCAGCTTCCGCCAGAAGCAGGATTTCCATGAGCACTGTGTGGAAACCGTGTTTACGGATTTGATGGCCCGGTGCCAGCCAACGGAATTGATGGTTTGTGCCCGGTACATGCGGCGTGGAGGGCTGGATATCAACCCGTGGCGCAGTACCCGTGCAGAGGGTGATGCCGGACCGAGGTTGGTCCGGCAGTAGTTAGTCGGCGTCGTCTTCCTGACGCAGCCGGTCGGCTGCGTCTTCCAGGGCGGCGAGTACGTCTCTGCGTTCCCTTTCGGTGATCTTGTCGGAGTCCAGGTACATGGCAAAGCCGCTGTGTTCATGCTCGAGGAAGCTACGGTTCGGGCCCATGTCCCGGCGGAAGTCCACCACTTCGTAAATGGGCACCGGCTTGCCGAAGCCCTTCACGGTGATCTCGCCTTTGTCCCGGCACATGATGCGATCTTTGATCAGAGAGAAGGTCTCGTAGGACACCAGAATCTCGCCAGGTTCTGCGAGGCTTTCCAGCCGGCTGGCCAGGTTCACCTCCTTGCCGATAATGGTGTAGTCCATCCGGTTTTCGGCGCCGAAGTTGCCCACCGTGGTGTATCCGGTGCTGATACCCATACGGATCTCAAGCGGGGTTTTGATACCCTGGCTTCGCCATTTCTGGCGCATGATCTTCATATGCTTGCGCATGTCGATGGCCATCGACACACAGGCGAAAGCATCTTCTCGCTGGCCGCGGCTGGTCGGGTCGCCAAAGAAGATCATGATGGAATCGCCAACGAATTTGTCGATGGTGCCACCGTATCGGAGAGCGACTTCTGACATTTCATTGAAGTAGTGATTGAGCAGTTCGGTCAGGGCTTCGGGTTCCATTTCTTCAGACAGTTCGGTGAAGCCCTTGATGTCGGAGAAGAACACGGCCAGTTTTTTGCGCTGGGTTTCCAGGCGAACGTCACGCTCGCCGGTAAAAATGGATTGCCAGACCTGCGGGGACAGGTATTTGGATAGCTTGTGGGAGAGTGCGATGGACTGTTCGCGCTGGTTCTGGATCTGGGTTTTTGCCAGCAGTAGCGTGCGGGCCTGCTGGTGGGAATAGTAGGCGGTTACGCAAATATAGACGCCGGTAGAGGCCAGGGCCAGGATGCTGGTCAGCAGTGGCGATTGCAGGCTGTCGGCAACGCCAAAGGTAGCTGCAGACGCCGCAAGTGAGGCGAGCATGAGTACGGTGCCGAACAGCCACTGGCGGATACCGCCCACAATCAGGCAACTGAACATCAGCATTAACAATATGGACACCGAGGGAATGGCAATCAGGCCGATAAGGCCGATGAAGGTGCCACCAATAACGCAGTCGAGAAACAGCATCTTCTGCCGGATTCGTGGTGAGCGGCGAAGAAACGTACGCCTGGTCAGCAAATGGGCGATGTGCGGCCAGGTAAGTGCGCCGGCCACAAACCACAGCAACCATTGCTGAAACACGCCCTGGAGGATTCCGGCGACAATAATCGCGGCCGTTGCGGTGTAGGCGATGATTCGGCCGTTGTAATCCGGCATGGGCGGAATGGCCACGGTGTGGTCGTGGATGTCCGCGGAAGCGAGCTTACCCGCGCTGCTGGCGACATTGCGCAAATCGGCCTGTGCGCTCATCATGTCAGAACCGAGTCTTCCCGGTGGCAGGAATACAGGGCCCTGCAGTTGCGAAAAGCTTGTTGGTCACTCATTGTATGCCGCCGAACACGTTATCGTTGTTGGTGGTTATTTTTCTATGTGTAGTTACTACTAAAGGTTAACAGTATTACGTATAACCCACAATTCGCTGAGGCATCTTTGCCCTTAGGGCAACAGATACAGCCATCTTGACTGTGAGCCAGTATGACGTCTGTAACCCGATTTTTACTCGAAAGAGCATCCGAACCACGATTAGAAGACCCGGCACCGCCGCGGAGTATAGTTGATGTGGCCCTTCAGTGTGCCGCCAGGGCACCGGACCATGCCTTACTGAGGCCATGGCGCTATCTTGTGGTGGAAGGGGATGCCCGGCAGGCCCTGGGAGACCTGTTCGCCAAGGCATGTCCTGATAGCGCCAGTGAGCAGGAAATCGAGAAAGCCCGGCGGGCGCCGCTGCGGGCACCGATGGTGATCGTAGGAATCGCAACGCCCAAATCCCACCCGAAAGTGCCGGAGGTCGAACAGCTTATGTCTGCCGCATCGGGCATGAGCTTTCTCGGCCTTGCCCTACAAGATGCTGGTTTCGGCGTGATGTGGCGCACCGGGGGGGTGGCCTACCATCCCGATGTGCTTGAAGGGTTGGGTTTAGAGCCCGGGGAAACGGTCGTCGGCTTCCTGTATACCGGTACGGTGTCGGTTGAGAAACCTTCAGTGCCACGCCCGGCTACCGGGGATTTTGTAAAGGTATGGCGTGGGCCCGGGCGCCAGGAAAGTTGGTGAGCTTCCCGCTGATGTTTTGATAGCGGCAAACCGTTTAACCGCCAAGGGAAATGGTTTGCCGCCTTTGCTCTGAACCCTTCTCCGTTGCCGCTCAAAATCTGATCGCATCCCTCCAGAAGCCCTGGCGCCCAAGCACTCTCGAAAACTGGCACCACCTTTGCTTTGACTCTTCCAGAACGCAAATCCGGCAAGCCGCCGTTCAAGCGGTGCCGGTGCAGAATTCCGGAGGCAGTCATGGCAATTACATTTGATAAGGCATTGGGTATTCACGAGCACGCACTTCAGGCCCGGGTGCAGCGTGCGGAAGTACTCGCCAACAACCTGGCCAATGCCGATACCCCGGGCTACAAGGCACGGGATATCGATTTCAGGGCGATGATGCAGAAAGCCCAGGAGTCGGTCAGTGGTCTGCAAATGGCGACCACTCACCAAGGCCACATGGACACCTCCAGCCCCGGCAGTGACGGCGAGTTGCTTTACCGCAATCCGCACCAGCCGTCTGTCGATGGTAATACCGTGGATGCCCAGGAAGAGCAGAGCCGCTTCATGCGCAATGCCATGGACTATCAGGCCAGCTTCCAGTTTCTGAGCAGCAAGTTTTCCGGATTGACCAAAGCCCTGAAGGGTGAGTAAGCCGCAGTCATTTACGATTTGAGGAGATTGCCATGTCACTGGGCAACATTTTTGACATCGCCGGTTCCGGCATGACCGCACAATCCCTGCGGCTGAATACCACGGCTTCCAACATTGCGAACGCCGAGACTGCCAGTTCCAGCACCGAGAATGCTTACAGGGCACGCAAACCAGTCTTCGCCGCCATTCAGCAGGCCATGCTGAACCCGGATCAACAGCAGGGCTTCGGCACCAGCCTGGACGACGGCCCCGGTGCCGGTGTACGGGTTGAGGGAATCCTGGAGAGCGATGCAGAGTTGCAGATGCGCTACGAGCCCAACCATCCCGCTGCCAATGAAGACGGTTACGTGTTCTACCCGAATGTGAATGTGGTTGAGGAAATGGCAGACATGATGTCTTCCTCCCGCAGCTTCCAGATGAATGTGGACGTCATGAACACTGCCAAGTCCATGATGCAACGAATCCTGACGCTGGGTCAGCAGTAAATAGTGAGGAGTGAGTCATGAGTGCAGTGAATTCCGCATCGGCCTCAGACGTACTGAGCCAGTATCAGATCAAGCAGGACGACAAAGCCCGTGGCGGCAGCGAGCTTGGCAAAGATGCTTTCATGGAGCTGATGCTTGCCCAGTTGAAGAACCAGAACCCGCTTGACCCTCAGGACAACGGTGATTTCATCGCTCAGCTGGCGCAGTTCAGCTCTCTGGAAGAAATGCAGAACCTGTCGAGTACCGTTGAGGATGTGGCCGGACAGTTCCGTTCCAGCCAGGCGCTGCAGGCGTCTGCAATGGTTGGCAAGACGGTTCTTGCTCCTTCCAATGTGGGAATTTTGGGTAATGATGGCGAGATTACCGGAACCATCGAAGTGCCAGCATCTACCGGTGGGCTGCGCTTGTCGGTAATGAACCAGAGTGGTGAGCTGGTTCGCCAGATTGATATGGGCAGTAGCCAGGCCGGTGTGGTGTCGTTCCGTTGGGATGGCGAGGACGGCAACGGCAATCCTTTGCCGCCTGGACCGTACCAGATTGTCGCGCAGGGCTCTTATCCGTCCGGTCCTGAACAGCTCGGCACCATGGTTAGCGCCAATGTGGACAGTGTGTCCCTGGGTAAGGGCGGTTCCATTACCCTCAATCTTGCCGGTATGGGTTCCATTGCCCTGTCCGACGTCAAACAAATTAACTGATCCGGTGTCAGACCAGGAGGTATAAGTCATGGCATTTAATACAGGTTTGAGCGGCCTTCGGGCAGCTTCGGTCGATCTGGATGTCACCGGCAACAACATTGCCAACGCCAGCACGGTGGGCTTCAAAGGCAGCAAGGTACAGTTCGGTGATTTGTACGCCAGCGGCTTTCTGAGTGGCGGCACTAACCCGATCGGTGATGGTGTGCGCGTTCAGGACGTCAAGCAGTCCTTTGGCCAGGGCAACATCAGCTTTACCGATAATGGCCTGGACATGGCCATCAGTGGTGATGGTTTCTTTATCCTGAATAACAATGGCGAGATCCGCTACTCTCGGGCTGGCCAGTTTGGAATCGATAAAGACGGTTTTGTGACCAATAACCAGAACATGCGGGTTCAGGGTTTTACTGCAGATAACGACGGCAACCTGTCCGGTATTCGGGGTGATCTGCAGATTGAAACGGATAACCTGGCGCCACGCCGTACCACCAATTTGCGATCCGATCTGAACCTGGATTCCCGGCAATCTGTGCTGGAGAGCCGAGTGGTGGATTTCCAGGCGGTGTCTATGGGGGATATCACCGTAGATGATGTGTTCCGTGTTGCCTACTCGGATGGTACCAACTCGCCAGACATCACTATTCCCGCTGGCACCTCCGCACGGGATGCGGCGGGCATCATCAACCAGCAGCGTGGTCTGTCTGCCTCTGCCACCACGGCGGTCAGCCTGGGCCAGGAATTCTCGATTACTGATCTGGAAGATGCATTAGCGGCCGGCGATACTGAATTCCGGATAGAGCTGGACGGCCAGAATGTGCCTATCTCACTCAGCGGGGTCAGTTCATTGCAGGGGCTGGTAGACGCTATCAACGCCTCTAGCGCCACAAGCCTGTCTGCCTCCCTGGTTGATGGTGGAAGCGACATCCGGATTATTGATAACCGAGGCTCTGATGTGGGTATCAGTTTTGCCAGCACCGATGCGGGGGTCAACCAGCCTCTTGAGGTGTTCCAGGGTGATGTGAACATTCAGTCTGATCGCACGGTTCAGGACATTCTTCCGGCTGGTGCGAGCAGCGAGATTGCCGATGCCTTTGCAGGTGGCGACCTGCGGATTACCAATTCCTTCAATCCCCTGGATCAGAGAACCTACAACCATGCTACCTCAACCACCATTTTTGACAGCCTGGGTAATTCCCACGAACTGACCCAGTTCTTCGTCAAGAATCCTTCGCCGGGTAACGGCGTGGGTGTCAGTGAATGGTCGGTCTACCTTCAGATTGATGGTGAGCTCGTGGCCGGTACAGATACTTCTCCGTACACTGCGCGCTTCAACGAAGACGGCACCTTGCAGTCCATCAACGGTGACCCGAACGGTGAGATTGTGGTTACCGACTGGGTTCCGAAGGACCCGAACGGAGAGCCGAATGGTGCAGACGGCCCACCATTGGCCGGCGAGGAAGTGGTTACTCCCATTCCGGAGCCGCCAACGACGTCCGCCTTTGTCGTAGATCTTGGGAACACCACCCAATATGGCGCTGCGTTTGGTGTCAACGACCAGCGCCAGAACGGCTACAGCACCGGCCGTTTGTCTGGCCTGGACGTGTCTGATCAGGGTGTGATCTTTGCACGATATACCAACGGGCAATCCAAATCCCTAGGGCAGGTAGCATTGGCCTCATTCAACAACACCAACGGGCTGTCGCCGGTGGGTGAGACTACCTGGGTGGAAACCTTTGAATCCGGCCAGCCGATTATCGGCGCGCCGGATACCGGTACCCTGGGTTCCATTAAGGCAAGCTCGGTGGAAGAGTCCAATGTGGACCTCTCCGCAGAGCTGGTGAACCTGATCATTGCCCAGCGCAATTACCAGGCTAACGCCAAGACCATTGAAACCTCTGATGCGGTCACCCAGACCATCATCAACCTCCGGTAACGTCCCTCCATAAACATGGCATGACTCCTGCAGGATGACTGGAAACAGTCAAAATTCCGGCAGGAGTTTGCCCATGGACAAAGCCCTATATATTGGAATGTCTGGCGCCAAGCAGAACATGCTGGCCCAGCGTGCCCATGCCAATAACCTGGCAAACGTGAACACCACCGGTTTCAAAAAGGATTTTGCCCAGGCCCGCAGTATGCCTGTCTTTGGTGAACACCACCCCACCCGCGCCTACGCCATGACCGAGCGCCCCGGCACCGATCTCTCTGCCGGCGCCCTGATGGACACCGGTCGCAAGCTGGACGTTGCCGTAGAGGGCGATGGCTGGCTGGCAGTGCAGAACGATCTGGGTGAAGAGGTGTTTACCCGCAGCGGCAGCCTCCAGGTGGATGTAAACGGCCTGGTTCGCCTCGCCAGCGGTGAGCTGGTGCTGGGCAATGGTGGCCCCGTGGCCCTGCCGCCCTTTGACAACCTGCAGGTGGGGGCAGATGGCACCATCTCTATTGTGCCCGTGGGTGGCCCGCCGGATCAGCTGGTTGAAGTGGACCGCCTGAAACTGGTGAACCCGCCCGGCAATGCCCTCGAGAAGGGGCTGGACGGATTCATCCGCCGTAAGCCGGATCAGGCCCTGGATGGCCCGGAGCCGCCGGATGCCGCTATGCGCGTCGCCACTGGTTTTCTGGAAAGTTCGAACGTTAATGCTGTGGAAGAAATGATTGCCAACCTGCAGTTATCCCGTCAGTACGAGATGCAGGTGAAGGTCATGTCGACTGCTAACGAGAATTCCGAGGCTGCGGCACGACTGTTGCAGAACCTTTGATAACACTGAGATCAGATCATCCACTGGCCACAAGCGGCAAAGAATCGCCGCTGCAGCCGGCGGGTAAGGAGTAGAGCAATGCATCCAGCACTTTGGGTCAGCAAAACCGGGTTGAGCGCACAGGACACCAACATGTCCACCATCTCAAACAACCTGGCAAACGTGAACACCACCGGCTTCAAGCGTGACCGGGCGGTATTCCAGGATCTCCTGTACCAGATCAACCGGCAGCCGGGTGGTCTGAGCACTGAGAACACCGAGCTTCCGTCTGGCCTGCAACTGGGTACCGGGGTGAGGGTGGTTGGCACTGCCAAGCAGTTCAGCCAGGGCAACCTGCAGATTACCGATCAGCCGCTGGACCTGGCCGTGAATGGCCGTGGCTTCTTCCAGATTGAGCTGCCGGATGGCCAGATCGCCTATACCCGGGATGGTCAGTTCCAGTTGAATGCCGACGGCGATGTGGTAACGCCGGATGGTTACCCGCTGGAACCCAACATCAACGTGCCGGAAGACGCGACCAACATCACGATTGGTAAGGATGGCACCGTCACTGTGGTGACCGATGACCAGGCTGCGCCAATCAACCTTGGCCAGATCACCCTGGTGGACTTCATCAACCCTCAGGGCTTGCAGGCCATCGGCAACAACCTGTTCAAGGAAACCAACGCCAGTGGCGATCCGGCAGAGGGTGAGCCTGGCCTGGCCGGTCTGGGAAATATCGAGCAGGGCACCATTGAGTCATCCAACGTCGAAGTGGTGGAAGAACTCGTCAATATGATCACCACCCAACGGGCCTATGAGATGAACTCCAAGGTGGTCTCGACCACCGATCAGATGCTTCAGTTCATTACCAATAACATCGGGTAAGTTATGAACATCATTCATCACACCTTCAAGAAAGAACGGTTCGCCACCCTGGCACTGGTGGGTGTGCTGATTGTTCTGCAGGGCTGCACCGCCATGAGTCGCCCACGGGCACTGCCAGACGACCCGGCATACGCACCGGTGCGCGCCCAGGCCATGATGCAGCGTGACCCGGACTCCGGCGCCATTTTCCAGCCGGCCCGTAACTACAACCTGTACGGCGATACCAAGGCCCTGAACATCGGTGATGTGTTGACTGTGACCCTGCAGGAATCAACCCGTGCCAGCAAGAGCGCCGAAACCAGTATCACCAAAGACCAGGAGCTGAACATTCCGGAGCCGAGCATCTTTGGTAAGGCCAACATTGGCCTGAATGCCAGGGCGAACTTTGAGCGGGACTTCAACGGTTCTGCAGAGGCGGACCAGAGCAACAGCCTGGCCGGCAGCATCACCGTCACCGTCACGGAAGTACTGCCCAACGGTGTCCTGCGCGTTCGTGGTGAAAAGTGGCTGTCGCTGACCAACGGCGACGAGTACATACGCCTGACCGGTATGGTGCGGCCGCAGGATATCAAGCCGGATAATACCGTGGCCTCCAACCGGGTAGCGGATGCCCGCTTTGCCTATGGCGGCACCGGTGATTTCGACCAGGCTAACCAGATGGGCTGGCTGGCGCGGTTCTTCAACAGTGAGTGGTGGCCGCTATGATGCGCCGAATGATTGCTGTGTTCGCGTTGCTGGCAGTGTGTGCCTCTCCGGTGATGGCTGACCGCCTGAAGGATCTGGCCAAGGTAAAAGGTGTCCGTAACAACCAGTTGATCGGTTACGGCCTGGTGGTGGGCCTGGACGGTACCGGCGATAAAGCGCCGTTCACCAACCAGACCTTCCGCAACATGATGAATCAGTTCGGCATAACTCTGCCGGATGGCGTTAACCCGAACCTGGCTAATGTGGCGGCGGTTACGGTCAGTGCTACTTTGCCGCCTTTTGCCAAATCCGGCCAGGAGCTGGACATCACCGTGTCTTCCATCGGTAACGCAGACAGCCTGCGGGGTGGCACGCTTCTGATGACGCCGCTCAAAGGCGCTGATGGCCAGGTGTATGCCATGGCCCAGGGCAGCCTGGTGGTGGGTGGCTTTGGTGCCCAGGGGCAGGACGGTTCCCGGATTACCGTGAACGTGCCCAGTGTTGGCCGGATTCCCAACGGTGCCACCATCGAGCGGGAAGTCGAGTCTCCGTTTACCCGGGGTGACACCATCACCTTCAACCTGATGCGGGCCGACTTCACCACCGCTCGGCGGGTAGTGGAAGCCATTAACGATACGCTGGGGCCGGATATGGCCTATGCCCACGATGCGACAGCCATTTCCGTGCGGGCTCCCCGCGACCCCTCCCAGCGGGTCAGCTTTCTGTCGATTCTTGAGAACATCGAAGTGGAGCCGGCTGAAGAAGCCGCCAGGGTGGTGATCAACAGCCGCACCGGCACAATAGTGGTTGGCCAGAACGTGCGGGTCAGCCCGGCGGCCGTCACCCACGGCAACCTGACGGTGACCATTCAGGAAAACCCGGAGGTGGTGCAGCCCAATCCGTTTGCCCAGGGTGACACTGCGTTGCAGCAAAACACCCAGATAGCAGTGACTGAAGACCCGGCGAGAATGTTCCAGTTTGGCCCGGCGACCACCCTTAACGAGATCGTTCAGGCCGTTAACCAGGTGGGAGCAGCACCCGGGGATGTCATGGCGGTGCTTGAAGCTCTGAAAACGGCCGGCGCTCTGCGTGCCGAGCTGATCGTGATCTAGGTGTAGCCATGCAGGACTATCGCGTAAAACAGGCCGAGATCTATACCGACTTCAGTGGGCTGAATGCCCTGAAGACCCAGGCGAGATCGGATAAACAGGCAGCCCTTGAGCAGGTGGCGCGCCAGTTTGAAAGTCTGTTCCTGGCGGAAATGCTGAAATCCATGCGTAAGGCCGGGGAGGCCTTTGCCGAGGGTAATTACCTCAACAGCAACGAGTCAGAGTTCTACCGGGACATGTTCGACAGCCAGGTCAGTTTGAGCATGTCTGGCGGCAGTGGAACAGGTCTCGCGGAGGCGCTGGTCAGGCAGCTGAGCCGCGATGTACCCGGCATGGCCAGTAATGGCGAGCGGCTGGCGGGGCACAAGGCCACCCTGGCGGACTATGACCGCAGTGTGCCCGCGATATCCCGCAACTTGCCGGAGCAGCTGAAGGCCATCGATGAAATGACTCAGGCGGCCGAACAGAAGCAGCCCGAGCAAACCGCGACGGCGGCAGAGTTACCATTGACCTTTGAATCGCCGGAGCACTTCGTGGCCGAGTTGATGCCATTTGCCGAGCGCATCGGTAAAGAAAGCGGCATCGACCCCAGGTTGATGGTGGCCCAGGCGGCACTGGAAACCGGCTGGGGGCGCCACATGATCAAAGGGGATGGCGACCAGCCCAGTTTCAACCTGTTCGGTATCAAGGCCGATACCCGCTGGGGTGGTGACGCCGTGACCATTACCACCACCGAGTTTCGTGGGGGAGTACCCATGAAGGAGCGCGCCGATTTCCGGGCCTACCCGGATTACGAGGCGAGCTTCAGGGATTACGTGGATTTCCTTAACAGCAACCCCCGGTACCGGGATGTGCTGTCGTCAGCCGATCAGCCTGAAGTCTTTGCAGACAAACTTCAGGAAGCCGGCTATGCAACTGATCCGGAGTATGGTTCCAAGATTCGCCGGATTATGAACAGGGATTCTCTGATGACGCTGTCCATGAACAGCGACGTGCCGAGGGAGTAAAGCATCATGGCAGGGTTGATCGGAATCGGTTTGACCGGGGTGCTCAGTCATCAGACAGCGCTGAACACCACCGCCAATAACATCACCAATGCAAACACTCCGGGTTACAGTCGGCAGGAAGTGCAATTCGATACCCAGGAAGGGCGGCGTACTGGTGCCGGTACCATTGGCAGCGGGGTGTCCATTTCAAACATTCGCCGGCTGGCGGATGAGTACCTGACCCAGCAGTTGCGGGAAGACAGCACGCTGTACGGGGAGCAGAACGCCCTGAACGCTGAGCTGACCCGGCTGGATAACCTTTTGGGGGGCGAAAGCACGGGGTTAAATAACGCCCTGAACAATTTCTTCGCGGCCCTGCAGAATGCGGCGGAAGACCCGGCCTCACTGCCTCAACGCCAGCTGGTGCTTAGTGAGGCCCAGCAGGTGGTTAACCGCTTCCAGGCGCTCAACCAGGAATTTATCCAGCAACGGGAATCGGTTAAAACCCAGATGCAGCAGGGCGTGAAAGATGCCAATTCCCTGCTCAAGAGCATCGCCGATCTGAACCTGGCTATTTCTGAGTCTCCGGGCCTGGCCCAGGGCAAGATGCCCCTGGAGCTGATGGACAAGCGGGATCAGAAGCTCAAGGAGTTGTCGGAACTGGTGGGCATTCGGGTTACCCAGACAGAGGGTAGCCAGGTGAATGTGTCACTGGCTAATGGCTTGTCGCTGGTAACCGGCGCCAATGCCTCCGAGTTTGCCACCCGGACCAGTGCAGAAGACCCCACCCGCCTGGAGTTCACCCTGACCACCAGTGGCCGCACCCTGCAGGTGGATGAGCAGATCAATGGCGGCAAACTCGGCGGCCTGCGCCGGTTTGACCAGGAGGCCCTGAAACCCGCGTTCGATGAGTTGGGGCGGTTGGCCGTTGCAATTTCAGCGTCCATCAACCATCAGCATGAAATCGGGATGGATCTCGAGGGTGATCTGGGCGGTAACTTCTTTACGGATGTTAACGACATCGGGCTTCAGCGCAGTAGGGTCGTGCCCAACGCTAACAATGCAGATCCCAAAAATGGCCAGCTGGCGGTTGAGATTACCGATAGCAGCCTGTTACCAGCGGGCACCTGGACATTGCAGTTCAGTGGCGACGGCCGCAACTTCGAGCTGATTGATTCCGCCACTGGCAAAACCGTCAACCAGGGCCGACTGCCAGACCCGGTACAGTCCGAGATTTCCATGCCCGGTTTTAATATCCGGGTGGAAGGCGGGCAGTTCAATGCGGGCGACAAGTACCTGATCCAGCCGAGTCGAAATGCCGCTGAGAATATTAAGCTGAACGTTCTGCGGGAAGAAGATCTGGCGTTCGCCAGCCCGATCCGGGCTAGCGCGGATGACGCCAACCTCGGGACAGCCAAGATCAATCAGGGCAACATGCTGAACGTTCGCAACCCGAACACCAATGCCCTGTTGCCGGGGTTTGAAACCCGGGGCGAGCTGGCGAACGGGCCATTGGAGATACGATTCAGCAATGATGGCACCGACGTTACCTACACCATATTCGATGGTAATGGTGACCCGTTGAATCCTGCGAACCTGGCCTATGATCCGCAGCGGATCAACACCATTTTCAGTAACGACCCGACCGCTGGCGACCTCTACCAGGGTTACCAGTTTGAAATGACCGGCGAGCCGGCGGACGGTGATGTGTTCACCATTGGCTATAACAGCAACGGCATCTCCGACAACCGAAATGCCGAGCTGCTGGCTGCCCTGGGTACCGCCAATACGTTGAACGGTGGCCGGCAAAGCTTCACCGAGGGTTATGCGGGCCTGGTTGAGGATATCGGCGTCAAAACACGCCAGAGCCAGTTGGATAAAGAAGCTGGTAAAACGTTGCTTGAGCAATCCAATAACCAGCGTGAATCGATCTCCGGTGTGAACCTGGATGAAGAAGCCGGCAAGCTGATTCAGTATCAGGCGGCCTATAACGCATCGGCTCAGGTTATGTCTGTAGCGCAGGATCTGTTCAACACATTGTTGCAGAGCTTCCGGTAAGGCGAGGTAAACGAAAATGATCCGGATTTCATCTCAGCAGATTTTCTCTGGCGGCATCAGCCGGATGCAGGATGTGAACAGCAATCTGGTGAAAACCCAGGAGCAGATTTCAACGGGCAAAAAGGTTAACCGGCCGTCCGATGACCCGGTGGCCGCCGCGCGCATCCTGAAGCTCAACCAGGAGGTCAAGCGCATTGAGACCTACGAGCGCAACGCCAACCTCGCCGATAACCGCATCAAGCAGGAGGAGAGTACCCTGTCCAGTGCGGTGGATATCATCCAGCGGGTGCGGGAACTGACCGTTCAGGCGGGTAGCGGCTCGTTATCTGCCAACGATCGCCAATCCATTTCAGCAGAGCTGAAGGAGCGGCTGGGCCAGCTGGCAAACATAGCCAACACGCGGGATGCCTCCGGTGAATACATTTTCAGCGGCTTTCAGGGCAGTACACCGGCGTTTGCCAAGGACGACTTTGGTGCCTGGCAATATCAGGGTGATGAGGGCCAGCGGGTACTCGAAATAGATGATGGCGTGACAGTTCCGATCAGCGACCATGGCAAGGGTATTTTTGTGAACGTGCCAGCGGCGGTTACTGTTACTGGTTCGGATGACGGCACGGGCACCGGTGTTGCTGCCCAGGGTTATGTGTCCGGGTTGGAGCTGATTGCACCGAAAGACCTGAAAGACGCGTTCAGCCCGGCGGTTCCCGATGACCTGACGGTGAGGGTGATTGATGTTGGTGGCGGCAATCTGAATATCGAAGTGGAGGATCCGCGTACAGGCACGATTTTGACGACACAACCCTCGCCGGCGGTGCCTGGTGAGGAGTTTGTGGTCGCTGGTCTGCGTATGACCGTTAACGATGCCGCCGATGGTGACGAATTTACACTGGGTATCAGCGACAAGCAGTCCATCTTCGGCACCATCGAGAAACTGATCGCTGGTCTGGACAGCATCGACAAGGCGACACCAAAATCCAGCGCCGAGTACGATGCGCTCATTGCGGAATCGTTGACTAACCTGGACAACGGCCAGGAGTCCATCATTCTCAAGCAAACTGAACTGGGTGGCCGGTTGAATGCCATCGAATCCACTTCGTCATTTCTGGAGGATTCGGGGCTGTACACCAAGGAAATACGTTCACAGTTGCAAGACGTGGATTATGCCGAGGCCATCAGTAACCTGAGCTTCCAGAGCTTTGTGTTACAGGCCGCCCAGCAGTCGTTTGCGCAGATCTCCAGGCTCTCTTTGTTTGATCGTCTGTAATTGGCTGAGGCGGTAGGAGATTTTTACTCCCCGCCCGGTTGCTTTCAGATTCAGGCTCAGTATAATCCTCCCACTCTCCGATGGCGGCGTGGTGAAATTGGTAGACACGACGGATTCAAAATCCGTTGGGGTAAAACCCGTGGCGGTTCGAGTCCGCCCGCCGCTACCACTTATTGGCCGCAACCTGCGGCATCGTGAATAGCCGGCCCATGAACGTCTCCGATTTTCATTTTGACCTGCCGGACGAGCTCATCGCCCGTTACCCGCTCAAGCAACGCAGTGCGTCCCGACTGCTGGCACTTGAAGGCCTTACCGGCCAGACCCAACACCTGAACTTCACCGATCTCCCGGGCCTGTTGCAGCCTGGCGATCTTCTGGTATTCAACAACACCCGTGTTATTCCGGCCCGCTTGTTTGGCCAGAAGGAATCCGGTGGCCGTGTTGAAATTCTGGTGGAGCGCCTGTTGGGTGAGTTTGAATTGCTGGCCCACGCCCGTGCCTCAAAGGCTGTTAAAGAAGGCCAGAAGGTCCTCCTGGAAGATGGCTCTGCTCTGGGCATGGTGGGCCGGGAAGACGCACTTTTCCGATTTGTATACGAGGGCCTTGAGCCGGTCCTTGATGTGCTGGAACGTATCGGGCACATGCCGTTGCCGCCGTACATGGAGCGGGATGATGACCAGTCTGACCGGGAGCGATATCAAACCGTCTATGCCAAAGAAGCAGGCGCTGTGGCGGCGCCAACGGCAGGGCTGCATTTCGACGACGAGATACTTGAGGTCCTCAAGAGCAACGGCATTGAGTTTGCGTATGTAACCCTGCATGTAGGTGCGGGAACCTTCCAGCCGGTGCGGGTCGACAAAATTGAAGACCACCTGATGCACAGCGAAGTGGCCCATGTGCCCCAGGAAACCGTGGATGCGGTTGAGCGCACCCGGGCCCGGGGTGGCCGGGTGGTTGCGGTTGGCACCACTTCCGTGCGTTCGCTCGAATCCGCCAGTCGGGCAGGGCAGCTGAATACGTTCCGGGGGGAAACCGATATCTTTATCTACCCGGGCTATCGTTTCCAGACCGTTGACGCCATGATCACCAATTTCCATCTGCCGGAATCCACACTGATCATGCTGGTCAGTGCCTTTGCCGGCTACCGTAATATCATGTCTGCCTATCAGGAAGCCGTTGAACAGCGGTACCGTTTTTTCAGTTACGGTGACGCCATGTTCCTGACCGCCCAGGAGCCAAGCCGGGGCATGCTGGCCGGGGCAAACCAGACCGAATCCCGTGGAGAATCCTTGTGAGCAATTCCTGTTTTATGTCGTTCGAGAAGCTGGGCGAAGACGGCAGGGCCCGCCGGGGCCGGCTGACCTTCCCCCGTGGAACGGTTGAAACGCCTGCGTTTATGCCGGTCGGTACTTACGGCACGGTTAAAGGGATGTTGCCAAGAGATATCGAGGCAATCGGCGCGGAAATTATCCTGGGCAACACCTTCCACTTGATGCTGCGCCCGGGCACGGAAGTGGTCAAGGCCCACGGCGACTTGCACGATTTCACCCAGTGGCAGGGGCCAATACTGACCGATTCCGGCGGCTTTCAGGTGTTCAGCCTGGGCGAGATGCGCAAGATTACCGAGCAGGGCGTGACCTTCCGCTCCCCAGTAGACGGCTCAAAGGTGGAGTTGTCGCCGGAAATTGCCATTCAGGTGCAACGTGACCTCGGTTCCGACATTGTCATGATATTTGATGAATGCACGCCGTATCCTGCTACCGAGAAACAGGCAAAAGAATCCATGGAGCTGTCCCTTCGTTGGGCGGAACGCAGCAAAAAGGCCCATGAGGGCAATCCGGCGGCGTTGTTTGGCATTGTCCAGGGTGGCATGTTCGAGCCCTTGCGGGACCGATCCCTGCAGGGGCTGACCGATATCGGGTTTGATGGCTACGCCATTGGCGGTCTGTCGGTGGGCGAGCCGAAAGAAGACATGATTCGCATTCTGGACCATTTGCCTTCGAAAATGCCGGAAGACAAACCTCGTTACCTGATGGGGGTTGGACGTCCGGAAGACATTGTTGAGGCAGTTCGCCGGGGGGTAGACATGTTTGACTGTGTTATGCCCACCCGTAACGCCCGGAATGGCTACCTGTTCACCTCGACCGGCATTGTCAAGATTCGTAATGCGAAGAATCGTCACGATACCGGCCCGCTGGATGAACGTTGTGACTGTTATACCTGTCAGAATTTCTCAAAGAGCTATCTGCATCATCTGGATAAGTGTGGTGAAATGCTGGGCGCGCAGCTCAATACCATCCACAATCTGCGCTTCTATCAGAACCTGATGAGTGGATTGCGTGGGGCCATTGAAGCAGGTACATTGTCCGACTTTATAAGCGAATTCTATGCCTTACGTGGCGAATCTGTGCCGCCGCTGGGTGAATCCTGAGCAATTTTTACCTCAATATCAGTCAATAAACGGAGAACCTGAATGAAATCAATCAAACTGCTCATCGTTGGTCTGCTGTCTCTGATGCCTGCACTTGCCATGGCGCAGGATGCCGGTGCCCAGGGCATGAGCGTGATGGGTCAGATCATCTTCTTCGCCGGCTTTATCCTGATTTTCTACTTCCTGATCTGGCGCCCGCAGTCCAAGCGTGCCAAAGAGCATAAAGCGCTGATGTCCGGCCTGAACAAGGGCGACGAAGTGGTGACTTCCGGTGGCGTTGCCGGCCGCATCACCAAGGTGTCTGACGACTTCATCGTGCTGGAAGTGTCTGATAACGTCGAGATCAAGATTCAGAAAGTGGCGGTGGCTGCGGCGCTGCCCAAGGGCACACTGAAAGATATCTGAGCCAGTTGTGCGCAGGGCGGCCTATGGTCGCCCGTTTTGTGTTGACTTGCTGAAACACCAAGGCCGGCGCCATAGCTGGCTCGAAGGATTCTCATGCTGAACAAGTATCCTCTCTGGAAGAACCTGATCATAGTGTTCGCACTGGTCATCGGGTTCATTTACGCGTTACCGAATTTCTTTCCCGATGATTTCGCCATACAGGTTACCGGCGCCCGGGGCAGCACCGAGGTAGACCAGCGTGTGCTGGACCGTGCCCTCGGCGCCCTTGAAAGCCGCGGGATCGAAGTCAAGGAAAGTTCTCTTGAAGACCGCAATGCCCTGATTCGCCTGAACAGTTCCGACGCGCAGTTGCGGGCTCGCCCGGCAGTGCAGGCCGCCCTTGGTAACGATTACCTGGTGGCTCTGAACATGGCTCCCTCAACTCCTGGTTGGCTGCGTAGCCTCGGTGCAGGCCCGATGAAGCTCGGCCTTGACCTGCGAGGTGGTGTTCACTTCCTGCTGGAAGTAGACATGGACACGGCTGTCAGCCAGCGTCTGGAGGCGTTTTCCGGGCAGATCAAAAGAGAGCTTCGGGATGAGCGTATTCGCTATCGGGGTGGAGATGTTGAAGGCAACCGGGAGATTGTTCTTAGCTTCCGGGATTCTGAGTCTCGCAGTGCAGCCTTTGATCTGATTCGTCGGCAGTACAATGAGTTTCTGCTCAATGAAAGCACCCGGGAAGGCGAATTCCTGTTGGCACTGACCCTCTCTGAAGCTGAAGTGAGGAATATCCAGGAATATGCCCTGGAACAGAACCTGACCACCATCCGTAATCGTGTCAACGAACTCGGCGTGGCGGAGCCTCTGGTTCAGCGCCAGGGCGCAGATCGTATTATCGTTGAGCTGCCAGGTGTGCAGGATACCGCCCAGGCCAAGCGGGTTCTCGGCGCAACAGCCAATCTGGAATTCCGGATGGAAGCCCGCCAGGATACCCCGGGAGCAGAAACCGAGCAGTTCGGTTTCCGTGACAACCCCCAGCGAACAGCTCGCCTCGAGCGGGACGTGATTGCCACCGGTAATAATGTGGCTAATGCCCAGCAGGCCTTCGATGAGAATGGTCAGCCGCAGGTTAACATCACCATGGATTCGGTTGGCGGCGACCTGATGAACCGCGCTACCCGCAATAATGTGGGGCGCCGCATGGCGGTGCTGTTTATCGAGTTCCGCACCGAGACTGAAGCGCAGGAAGTAGACGGTGAGATTCGGGAAGTCGAAAAGCGGATTGTGGAAAAGGGGCTGATCAGCCTGGCAACCGTCCAGTCAGCGCTGGGTAGCAGTTTCCGCATTACTGGTCTGGATTCGATACCGGAAGCTGCAGAGCTGGCGCTGCTGTTGCGGGCAGGTGCACTGGCGGCACCCATGTACTTTGTTCAGGAGCGGACCATTGGGCCAAGCCTCGGACAGAAGAACATCGACGCTGGTGTAACCTCTGTTGCCTTTGGTTTCGCCTTGGTACTCATCTACATGTTGGTGTTCTATCGTGGCTTCGGGGTAGTGGCGAATATCACGCTGACCCTGAACCTGATGTTGCTGCTGGCCTGTATGTCCATTCTGTCTGCCACGCTTACCTTGCCGGGTATTGCCGGTATCGTTCTGACAGTGGGTATGGCGGTTGACGCCAACGTTCTAATCTTTGAGCGAATAAAGGAAGAGCTTAAAGCTGGTGTGCCGCCGCAGAGTGCGATTAACTCGGGGTACAGCCGGGCCTTTGTGTCTATCTTTGATGCCAACATAACCACTCTGTTGGTCGCTGTGATCCTGTTTGCCATGGGTTCCGGCCCGGTCAAAGGGTTCGCGGTAACACTGAGCATCGGCATCCTGACCTCGATGTTCTGTGCCCTGGTGGTCAGTCGCGCCATTGTGAACGTTGTCTACGGCGGCCGCAGGGTCGAGAAATTGTCGATCGGGGGGAAGCTGGCTAATGGCTGATACACAGAAACAACCATTTGATTTCATGGGGTTGCGGAAGATTGCTTCCGTGCTTTCGATCACACTGGTGGTGATTTCCCTGGCTTTGTTGGGTGTTCGCGGCCTGAACTTTGGCATGGACTTCACCGGCGGTACCTCAGTAGAGCTGGAGTACGCCGAGGCGCCGAGCCTTGACGCTATCCGGGACCAACTGGCAGAAGCGGGCTATGAGCAGTTCGTCGTTCAGAACTTCGGCGCGGATACCACCATCCTGATCCGCATGGCGGAAGCTGAGAACGATCAGTTAGCCCGTGAGGTGGCTGGCATGCTGGCTGCCTCCGGCGCCGAGCTCGAGTTGGTGGGGTCCGAGTTCGTCGGTTCTCAGGTTGGCGATGAGCTCAAAGAAGACAGTGGTCTCGGGCTGTTGATTGCCTTGGCGGTGGTGCTGATCTACGTGGGCATGCGCTTCCAGTTCAAGTTCGGTATCGCGTCTGTGATACCGCTGGCTCACGACGTCATTATTGTGCTGGGCGTGTTTGCGCTGTTCCAGTGGACGTTTGACCTGACCGTGCTGGCAGCGTTGCTGGCGGTAATCGGTTACTCGCTGAACGATACCATCGTTGTGGCGGACCGTATCCGGGAGAACTTCCGGAAAATGCGGGTAGGCGAGCCCTGGGATATCATCAACGAGTCCATTCACCAGACCATCACCCGTACCATCAATACTTCTGGTACAACCTTGGTGGTGTTGCTGGCGTTGTATTTCTTCGGTGGTGAGGCCATCAACAACTTCGCCCTTGCGCTCATTATTGGCGTGGTTGTGGGTACCTACTCCTCCATCTATGTCTCTGCCAATATGCTGATGGTGATGGGTGTTACCCGCGAAGACCTGATGGTACCGGCGAAGGAAGGCACCGGTGAAGAAGCCGAAGAAGAGCAGCCGCCCGAGTGGCTTAACCGGATGTGATCCGGTGGGGGAGGCCCGGGCCTCCCGCTTTCCGAGGCATGAAAAAACCGCCAGTCCCGTGAGGGAGTGGCGGTTTTTTTGTACCGGGAAGTCTACCTGGGCAGACGGCCGCGGAACGGGTGCAATACCTTGAGCACTTCGCGGAACAGCTTTGGATTGGCCACAACCAGCTGTTTGGCATTGCCAGCAGACGGGTTGCCGGAGAAATCGCCAGTCAGTGCGCCGGATTCCATGGCCAGGGTGACACCCAGGTCCAGGTCTGAGGCTTCCGGCCGGAAGATTACAGCGGCGTCCAGAAGGCCTGCAGAAACGCGGGCAATATCCAGAACAACGCAGCCGGAGGTGCGGAACATGGCGCTCTCACGCGCCAGCACTGCGGCCATTTCGCCCCAGATCATCGGGTCGTCGCCTTTGCGAGCCTGATCCAGCAGGTTGGTGGCAAATGCCGCCTTGCCGGGTAATTTGATTTCAGACGTGCGCACACGGCGGCTGTTGAGGGCTGCCCCATGGCCGCGGCTGGCAGAATATTCTTCACCTGTGATCGGATTGACCAGCAACAGGTTTTCTGTCCGGTTGTTCTTTTTCTGGCTCAGTGCCAGGGCAAATTCCGGAATACCACGAATGAAGTTTTCGCGGCCAAGCACGGGGAAGATGTGCCAGCTGCGCTCGCTGCCAGCGGCGTCGGCCTCGCCCATCGGTGCGATGGTGTGATCCCGATATGCCTTTTCCAGTTGCTCGGTGAAGTTGTCATAAATGGATTTCTCAACCCGTTCGAGCTGGCGGTAGCGCTCGGCCTCGTCCTTGCCGTTGGGTTCCTGTCGCTCGAAATGTGCTTTCAGGTAATCTGATCCCTGGCGGGCAACGCGCAGGGCCATTTTAATTGCTGGTTGCATCTGAGTGTTCATTATCCGGGTGTGTGAAGGCCCGGTATGATAGCAAAAACAACCCGCGCTTGTACGTTTTTTGGCTCAGCAAATGCACGGATACCATGGGTTTCGGCAACTCCGGAGAGCAGGGCGGCCCGGGTTTCTGCTATCATTCCCTTCCAATATTTAACGTCTGTTAATTCATAGGCCCGAAAACCATGCACAAGCCCGCATTGCCACAGGAAGGTTCTGACACGTTCAATGATCAGGTCAGGATCGTCCTGGTTGAAACTTCGCATTCCGGCAATATTGGTGCGGTCGCAAGGGCGATGAAAAACATGGGGCTGGGCAACTTATGGCTGGTTAACCCGGCTTCGTTCCCGGATGAGGCCTCTTACGCGCGTTCTGCCGGTGCCTCAGATGTTCTGGACAGGGCCCAGGTGGTTGCCACGCTTGACGACGCGCTGGCGGATTGTGTGCTGGTGATGGGTACCAGTGCCCGCGGCCGGAAGGTGCCCTGGCCGGTGATTGCTCCGCCCCAGGCGGCAGCGACGGCGGGCGAATATAGCCGGCAGGGTCGGGTTGCGCTGGTGTTCGGGCGTGAAAACCACGGTTTGTCCAATGATGAGCTTCAGCGTTGCCACTACCACATTCATATTCCGTCGAATCCGGACTACAGTTCATTGAATCTGGCCATGGCGGTGCAGGTGGTTTGCTACGAATTGCGCATGCATTACCTGCGCAGCCTTGAAGAAGGTGAGGCGAGTCCCAATCTTGAGGCCATGGTTGGACCGGGCGACCGTGGCTGGGATGTGCCGCCGGCAGAAGTGCAGGAGGTGGAAGGCTTCTTCGGGCATCTGGAACAGGTGTTGGTGGATGTGGATTTCCATCGTCGTAACAACCCCAGGCAACTGATGACCCGCCTGCGACGCCTGTTTCAGCGCGCACGTCTTGACCAGATGGAAATCAATATCCTTAGGGGCATTCTGACATCCGTACAAAAGGCTGCCGGAACCCTGCCGGGGAGCGACAAGCAGAAAAATACTGCGGATGAGGGGCAGGAAAAAGGCCATGTTTGAGCGTTTAAGGGAAGATGTCAAAAGCGTATTTCACCGGGATCCGGCGGCGCGGAACACCTTCGAGGTGCTTACCAATTATCCGGGCCTCCATGCATTGCTGTTTCACAGGTTTTCCCATTGGCTCTGGAATCTTGGGCTGAAGTGGCTGGCGCGGACCATCTCCACGTTGGCGCGCTGGTTCACCGGTATTGAGATTCATCCGGGTGCGACCATCGGTCGGCGGTTTTTTATCGACCACGGCATGGGCGTGGTGATCGGGGAAACCACGGTTATCGGCGATGACGTCACCCTCTATCAGGGCGTTACCCTGGGCGGAACCAGCTGGAACAAAGGCAAACGCCACCCGACTATCGGTGATGGCGTGGTTGTCGGTGCAGGTGCAAAGATTCTTGGGCCGTTCGAAGTGGGCCCTGGTGCGAAGATTGGTTCCAATTCCGTGGTTACCAAAGCCGTCCCCGCCGGCGCTACAGTGGTGGGTATTCCGGGCCGGGTGATTGTGAAGCGCCACTCCGACGATGACGTGCGGCGCAAGGAGATGGAAGAGCGCATGGGCTTTGACGCCTATGGTGTGACGGAAGAGATGCCAGACCCGGTTGCCCGGGCCATGCGTTCGCTCCTCGACCACATGCATGCGGTGGATGATCGAATTGAAACCATGTGCAAAGCACTCCGTAAGGTGAACAGTGAATATCAGAACGGAGAGCTGCCGCCGTTGCATGAAGAAGACTTTGACTGTGTGCGCGACGAGGCGGACAACGAGGGCAGGGGTTGAATACTTGACTGTTTTGGTGGGTCAATTCATACTCAGCCCTGCGAATCGAGATTCAATCCCATCACTGGGGCTGAGAATATGAAGCTGACCACCAAAGGCCGCTACGCTGTGACGGCGATGCTTGATCTGGCTCTGCACGGAAGCCAGGGGCCGGTAAGTCTTGCGGATATTTCAGCCCGGCAAGAAATTTCCCTCTCTTATCTGGAACAGTTGTTCTCGCGTTTGCGTCGCCAGCATCTGGTGGTGAGTGTGCGTGGTCCGGGCGGTGGCTACCGCCTGAGTCGGCCTGCCGACGACGTGTTTGTTGCTGAAGTGGTGGATGCGGTCAGTGAATCGCTCGACACCACCCGTTGCGGCAACAAGGGCGATTGCCAGAATGGCGAGAAGTGTCTTACCCACCATTTATGGTCTGATTTGAGTGATCAGATCCACCAGTTCCTGAGTGAAATCAGTCTGGGGGATTTGATGCGGAAGCGCGAGATCCGTCAGGTGGCGGATCGCCAGAACCGGAAGCACTCGGATGATGACTCTGACGCGATTAATACCCAACGCCTGACCGACCAGGCCACTGCCTGATAAACAGCATCCTGTGATTATGAAAAAGCCCGTATACCTGGACTACGCGGCCACGACGCCCGTTGATCCGTCTGTTGCCTCAGACATGATGAACTACCTGACCCTTGACGGAGTGTTTGGTAATCCTGCTTCTCGTTCCCATGGATACGGGTGGCAAGCGGAAGCGGCCGTTGAAAACGCTCGACGCCAGGTCGCTGACCTGATTCACGCCGACCCAAGGGAGATTGTCTGGACCTCCGGCGCTACCGAGTCCGACAACCTGGCCATCAAGGGTGCGGTTGCCGGCCACGAATCGCCTCACATTGTAACCTCGGTGATCGAGCACAAGGCGGTTGTGGATACCTGCAAATGGCTCGAGCAAAACGGTGTTGACGTTACCTGGCTGCACCCCGAGTCTGACGGCCGGATTGACCCCCAGGCGGTGGTAGCCGCCCTGCGTGATAACACCGTGCTGGTCAGCCTGATGATGGTGAATAATGAGCTGGGGTGTGTGACCGATATTGCCGCCATCGGCGAGCAGCTTCGCCAGCGAGGCATCCTGCTGCATGTTGATGCCGCTCAGGCTGCGGGTAAAATCCCAGTGGTGGTGGGCGAGCTGAACGTTGATCTTCTGTCTTTGTCAGCGCACAAGGTCTATGGCCCGAAGGGCGTGGGAGCGCTTTATGTGCGCCGTTCTCCCGATGTGCGTATTCAGGCCCAGATGCATGGCGGTGGCCATGAGCGGGGGATGCGTTCTGGTACCCTGCCAACCCATCAGATTGTTGGCATGGGGCGGGCGTTTGAGCTGGCCGGCGCGGGGCTTGATGAAGAACTGTCCCGGCTTGAATCGCTGCGCGAACGATTTCTCACAGGGCTGGAAGGGCTCGAAGGGGTGCACTTTAACGGCAGTCGGGAACATCGGGTGCCTGGCATTGTCAATCTGTCATTCGAGGGTGTGGAGGCTGAGTCTTTAATGCTCGGGCTACGAAATCTCGCGGTATCGTCCGGTTCCGCCTGCGCCTCAGCGACAGTAGAGCCCTCGTTTGTGTTGCGGGGCATAGGTTTGAGCGATGAGTTGGCGCACCGTGCCCTTCGGTTTTCGTTTGGCCGGTTCAGCACCGAGCAGGAAATGGATTTTGCCTGTTCGCAAATTATTGATGTTGTTACCCGACTTCGTGCCGTGCGGTAGGCAGTTGCACCCGGACTGCGTATAATCGCACCTCTGAATTTTCATGAACCTGACTGGAGAAATACCATGGCAAACGAGCGCACGCTCTCTATTATCAAGCCCGACGCGGTCGCCAAGAACGTTATCGGCGAAATTTACAGCCGTTTCGAGAAAGCTGACCTGAAAATCGTCGCTGCCAAGATGATGCACCTGACCCAGGAGCAGGCAGAAGGTTTCTACGCCGAGCACAAAGAGCGCCCGTTCTTCAACGATCTGGTTGCTTTCATGACGTCTGGCCCGGTGGTTGTACAGGTGCTGGAAGGCGAAGGCGCCATCCTCAAGAACCGCGATCTGATGGGTGCTACCAACCCGAAAGAAGCGGCGGCCGGCACTATCCGTGCCGACTTTGCATCATCCATTGATGCCAATGCCGTTCACGGTTCAGACTCAGCAGCTTCCGCTGAGCGTGAAGTGGCGTATTTTTTCAATGACAACGAGATCTGCCCGCGCGGTTGATGTTGTTGGTTCAGGGGTGGTGAAAACCACCCCTGAATTGGTTATCTGATCGAGGTTATTGCATGACTGGCACTGCCGAAAAAATCAATCTCCTGGGGATGCCCAAAGCCAAGCTTGAGGCGTTCTTTGAGACCCTGGGCGAAAAGCGCTTCCGGGCGCAGCAGGTGCTGCAGTGGATCCATCAGCGAGGCGTTGATGACTTCGATCAAATGACCAATATGAGCCGCGTACTGCGTGAACGGCTCAAGGAAATCGCCGAAGTTCGTGGTCCGGAGGTGGTTTATGACGAGACCTCCAAAGATGGCACCCGAAAGTGGGTGATGCGCATGGACAACGGCAACAGTGTTGAAACCGTGCTGATTCCGGACGGCGAGAGGGGCACCCTGTGCGTGTCTTCGCAGATTGGCTGTAGCCTTGACTGCACGTTCTGTTCCACTGGCAAGCGCGGCTTCAATCGTAACCTGACTGCCGCTGAGATTATCGGTCAGGTCTGGGTTGCCCGAAGAGCCTTCATGCCGTTTGATCCCAATGATCGCCCGATCACCAACGTGGTGATGATGGGCATGGGTGAGCCGCTGCTTAACTTCGACAACGTCGTCGATGCCATGAACCTGATGATGGAAGATCTGGCCTATGGTATCTCCAAACGGCGGGTGACCCTGAGCACGTCTGGCGTGGTGCCTGCCTTGGACCGGTTGGGTGAGGTTACCGATGTTTCACTGGCCATCTCGCTCCACGCACCCAATGATGAGCTGCGCAACACGCTGGTTCCATTGAATAAAAAGTATCCCATAGCGGAACTTCTGGCGGCGACGCGGCGTTATCTCGCCCGGTTGCCGGATAAACGTAAGGCCACCATTGAATATACGGTTATTGAAGGCGTTAATGATAAACCGGAACATGCGCGGGAGCTGGTGGCCCTGTTGAAAGGTCTGCCTTGCAAGATTAACCTGATCCCGTTCAACCCGTTCCCGGAAAGCGATTTCAAGCGGCCCAGCATGAACGCAACGCGACGATTCCAGACGGTACTCAACGAGGGCGGATACGTAACCACCATTCGTACCACCCGTGGTGACGATATCGACGCTGCCTGTGGGCAATTGGTCGGGCGGGTGGAGGACCGAACTCGCAGGAGCCAGAGATATATTGCAGTACAGCAGGTAAACCCCTGATTTAACAACGCGGAAGCGACTAAGGTAAGGTGTTTCGTGAAAGGAAAAGCACAAGGCTCGCATCTGTTTACAACGGCTGTTCTATTGTTCGGTCTTGTTCTCTCTGGCTGTGTAACCACAACCGACAGTCGCTTTTCCCGGGAAGCGGACCGCGACAAAGCGGTCAGTAACTATGTACAGCTGGCCACGGCCTATATCGGTCAGGGCAATCTTGATCGTGCTCGCCACCACCTTGAACGTGCCCTGGAACTCTCCCCGAATAGTTCTGAAGCCCTGGCTGCCATGGGTTTGGTCTATAACGCTGAGGGTGAGCCGGAACTGGCCGAGCGTAACTTCAAACGCGCCATCAGTCAGGATTCCAGTTACTCCCGGGCGCGGGTTTACTACGGTGCTTTTCTATATAGTAACGAGCGGTTTTCCGAAGCCCGGGATCAGTTCAGTGTTGCTTCACGCGATACCGGTTACCGGGAGCGCGGAGCGGTATTCTATAATCTGGGCATGACTGAGGAGCGGCTTGGTAACCTGGATGCTGCCGCGGGGGCCTACCGACGAGCGGTGGAACTGACTCGCGGTGAAGCAAGAACCTTGCTTTCTCTGTCCAGGGTGTTGGTTGAACAGGAGGATTTTACCGAGGCTTCCCGTTATTACAGCCGCCTCCAGACCATGATCCAGCGCAATACCCGCTTGTCACACTCGGCGGAAAGCCTGTATACGGGTATTCGGATAGCGCGGCATTTTAATGATCGTGATCAGGAAGTGAGCCTGGCGATGTTGCTCCGAAATGATTACTCAGATTCTTTGGAATACCAACAATACAGGGTGTTGATTGCCAATGACCGGTGACGTGGAGCCAGATCAGGTGACGGCGGAGCCTGTCGGGGAGCAGCTTCGGCAAGGTCGTGAACGTCTCGGATTGAGCGTCTCAGCCATTGCTGATGAACAGCATCTCCGGCCGTCTGTGATTCAGGCTATAGAAAACGGCGATTACAGCAAAATAGACAGTGAGCTTTTCCTAAAAGGGTATGTGCGTGCCTATGCCCGCCAGGTGGGGCTGGACGCAGACGCGGTTATTGCCGACCTGAATCGGGAGCTGGAGCCGGCTCGCCAGCAAAGGGAACAGGAACGCCAGGCAAGCCCCCTGGTTTCCATTGAACGCAAGAAACGCCGCAAGCGTCAGGTTGCAAAAGTGCTCTTGGCGCTGTTGGTTGTCGCGTTGGTGGCCTACCTGATCGCAGGATATCTTGCGGAGCAGGGAACGGACGGTGAGGCGGCTCCAGAGGCGGAAACCCCGGCCGGGACAGTGACGCCGGATCAGGGCCGAATGAGTGATGGTCAGGACGTGCAGCCGGTTACCGAGCCGAATGACGAGTTCAGCGCTGCAGAACAGCCGTTACCTGAAGAAGGCTCGTCGGTTCCGGAAATTGAACGTGTACCCCCGGCAGAGCCGCTGGAGCCGGAACCCACCGGTGCGGAGCTGGAAGAGCTTCCGGCTGACCGGGTGCCCGCAGTCACCCAGTCTACAGAGCCTGCTTTGCAGGAAGAGCAGCTCCTTGCTCCCGCCGCGACAACCGAGGCCAGGCTGCAGATTGCCTTTTCAGGAGATTGCTGGGTACAGGTGACAGACGCCGGCGGTAGCCGGTTGGTCAGCGGCTTGCGACGTAGCGGAGAGCAACTGGATGTGACCGGAGATGCACCGTTGACTGTGGTTATTGGTGCTGTGAGCGCCGTTGAGTCCATTCGATTCCAGGGTGAAGCCCTGAATATTGGTGATTTTCGCGTAGTGAACAACCGATCGGAGTTCACGCTCGAACTTTGATCCGAACGCCCGAATAACTGTTGGTTCCAGCAAATGAAACACGAATCCCCGATCAAAAGACGTAAATCCCGCCAGATCATGGTGGGCAATGTGCCGGTTGGCGGCGATGCACCGATTGCGGTTCAGAGCATGACCAACACAAACACCTGTGATGTAGAGGCGACTGTTGGCCAGATTGCAGCGTTGCAGGAGGCCGGCGCCGATATCGTCCGTGTTTCAGTACCCTCCATGGAGGCCGCTGAAGCGTTCGGACAGATTCGTAAGCGCGTATCTCTGCCGCTCGTTGCCGATATTCACTTCGATTACAAAATTGCCCTGCGAGTGGCCGAGCTTGGTGTTGACTGTTTGCGCATCAATCCCGGTAACATTGGCCGGGACGATCGCGTCAACGCGGTCATCAGTGCCGCTCGGGACGGCAATATCCCGATCCGTATTGGCGTGAATGCCGGGTCTCTTGAAAAGAGCCTGCAGCGCAAATACGGTGAACCCACTGCAGAGGCCCTGGTAGAGTCTGCCATGCGGCACATCGATATTCTGGATAAACACGATTTCCAGGATTTCAAGGTTAGCCTGAAGGCGTCAGAGGTATTTATGACCGTTGATGCCTACCGGAAGATTGCCTCCCAGATTGTACAGCCGCTGCATCTTGGCATTACCGAGGCCGGTGGCTTTCGTTCGGGCACAGTAAAATCCTCTATCGGCCTGGGCATGTTGCTGATGGACGGTATTGGCGACACCATTCGGGTATCACTGGCCGCAGACCCCGTGCAGGAAATCAAGGTTGGCTACGATATTCTCAAGAGCCTGCGTTTGCGCAGCCGTGGTATCAACTTCATCGCTTGCCCCAGCTGTTCCAGGCAGAACTTTGATGTGATCCAGACCATGAATGATCTGGAGGCTCGCCTGGAAGACGTCAATACCTCCCTGGACGTTGCCATTATTGGCTGCATAGTGAACGGTCCCGGAGAAGCCAAGGTGGCGGACCTCGGGTTGACGGGCGGTACGCCGAAAAACCTTCTGTATTTGGACGGAAAGCCAAATCAGAAGTTGGACAATGCGACGCTGACGGATGACCTGGAGCGAATCATCCGGGAAAAAGTTGCAGAGCGGCAGCAGCAGGAAGAATCCGTGATTGCCCGGTCTGCGGACTGAGCTGTCCATTCTGACATCATTCATTAAAGTATCAGGGTTTTAACTTGGCTAAGATTCAGGCAATCCGCGGAATGAACGATATTCTGCCGGAGCAGACCCCCGTCTGGCAGTATGTAGAGTCAACGGTACGTCAGGTACTTGGGCAATACGGATACCAGGAAATCCGCATGCCGGTGGTTGAACAGACCGAACTGTTCAAGCGCTCGATTGGTGAAGTCACTGACATCGTCGAAAAAGAAATGTACACCTTTGACGACAGGAATGGCGACAGCCTGACCCTTCGCCCGGAAGGCACAGCCGGTTGCGTCAGGGCAGCCGAAGAGCATGGCCTCCTGTTCAACCAGACCCGCCGGCTTTGGTATACCGGCCCGATGTTCCGCCACGAACGCCCCCAGAAAGGCCGTTACCGCCAGTTCCACCAGATTGGCGTGGAATGTTTTGGCATGGATGGTCCGGATATAGACGCCGAGTTGCTGATACTCACGGCGCGGCTGTGGCAGGCCCTTGGTCTTGCCGGGCATACGCGCCTTGAGATTAACTCCATTGGCACCAGTGAAGCCCGGAAAGTCTACCGCCAGGCTCTGGTTGATTATCTGGACCAGTACCGGGATCAGCTGGATGACGACAGTAAGCGCCGGTTGACCACGAATCCGTTACGAATTCTGGACAGCAAGGATGCCGGAACCCGGAAAATCCTGGAAGGGGCGCCAAGCCTGGACGAGTACCTGGATGACGAATCCCGGGCCCACTTTGAGCAATTGAAGGGGCTGTTGGACGCCGCCGGTGTGAAATACAGCGTAAACCCGGCCCTCGTTCGGGGTCTGGATTACTATGGCAAAACGGTTTTTGAATGGATTACCGACAGCCTCGGCGCACAAGGCACCGTGTGTGCTGGTGGCCGTTACGATGGCCTGGTAGAGCAGTTGGGTGGCAAACCAACCAAGGCGGTGGGCTTTGCTATGGGGCTGGAGCGACTGATCCTGTTGCTGGAAACCCTGGAATTGGTGCCTGATTACGTTAACAACCATGCCGACGTATACGTAACCGCCATGGGCGACAAGGTTATCGCCCCGGCAATGGCGATTGCCGAAGAACTTCGCAGCGCGTTGCCCGGTAGTGTGGTTGTCACTCACTGTGGCGGCGGCAGCTTCAAGAGCCAGATGAAGAAGGCGGACCGCAGCGGCGCCCGCTACGCGGTCATCCTGGGCGAGAATGAGCTGGCCAGTGGCAATGTTGGCCTGAAGCCCTTGCGCGACGATGAGCCGCAGCAGGACATTGCCCGCAGTGAACTGGCCCAGGCGCTCGCCAGCCGGCTTGCACAATGAATTTCACAAGAACAGCAACATTATTGATGAACAGGAGTTTACATGGCTGAGTTGCGCACCGAAGAGGAACAGATCCAGGCGATCAAGGACTGGTGGAAGAAGAACGGCAGTTCTCTGCTGATTGGTATCGGTGCTGCGCTGGCCATCGTATTCGGCTGGCAGGCCTGGCAGAACCACCAGGCTCAGCAGCGTGCGGAAGCGGCTAACCAGTTTGCCACTCTGCTCAATGCCTTTGCCGATGAATCCGACGAGAATGCCAGCGAAACCGTTGCATTTGTCGCCGAGACCCTTCGCAACGACTATGGCAAGAGCGCCTACGCCATCTATGGCAACCTGGTACTGGCTCGCCAACAGATGATGGTGGACGGTAACGCCGAGGCCGCCATTGACTCACTGAACTGGGCCCTGGACAAGGCAGCGGATTACCCGGCCCTGAGCCTGGTTGTGCGTAACCGACTGGCCCGGGCACAGTTTGCTGCCGAGCGGTACGATGACGCTCTGGCAACCCTGGATGGTGCGGCTAATGCCGACGCCTTTGCTGGCGTGTTCTCAGAATTGCGCGGGGACATCCTGCTCGCACAAGGTGACACCGACGGCGCCCGTGATGCCTACATCACGGCACGGGAGCAAAACCAACAGGGCCGCAGCGGTATCCTGGAACTTAAGCTCTCTGACCTTGGTGTTGGGGAGGGGGCCTGATGCGGGTAACTCGCAACAGGTTCGTCCGTTTTTCTCTGGCATCCCTGGTGGTGCTGCTCGTGGGCTGCAGTACCAAGGACACCTTTGAACAGCCAGTGCCGGTTCCTGAAATTGATGCCACTGTTGAGTTCAAACGTATCTGGACCATGTCAGTCGGTAAGGGACATGATGGCCAGTTTTTGCACCTGGCACCGCTGTACGCCGGCGACGTGATTTATGCAGCCTCTGCCGATGGCCTGCTGGTGGCAGTGGAGCCCGGGAATGGCAAGGCGCTCTGGCAGCGGCGGTCGAAAGATCGGATATTTGCCGGCTTTGGTGGCGACGGTAAGCAGTTGTATTACATCACCCGCGACGCCGAACTGGTCGCCCTGTCCCGGGAAACCAGCGATGAGTTATGGCGGGCATCACTACCCACCGAGGGCCTGGCTGCGCCCCAGTCCAACGGCTCCCTGGTGGTTGCCCAAACCACCGATGGCCGCGTTATCGGTTTTGATGCCGCGAACGGCGAGCGTCGCTGGCAGTACGACGGCCAGGTGCCGGTGCTGTCCATGCGCACGGCGGCGGCCCCGTTGGTGGGCGGCGATATTGTGATTGCTTCTTTCGCCAACGGCCGTGTTATAGCGCTCACCGCGGATGCTGGCCAGCCAGTCTGGCAATACGAAGTCGGGCAACCACAGGGCCGCACAGAACTGGAGCGGCTGGTGGATATCGGTGGCCAGCCGTTGGTCCTGGAATCGGCCATTATGGTGGCGGGGTACCAGGGCAAGCTGGCGTTGGTGGATATTCGCTCCGGGCAGGAAATCTGGAGCCGCCGTGCTTCAAGTTTCTACTCGCCAAGTATCGGTGGTGGCAGCATCTTCCTGGCGGCGGCGAACGGTGACATTATTGCTTACCGGGGCAGCGACCGCCGCGAACTCTGGGTTCAGGACCGGTTGTCCTGGCGCCAGGTCACCCGGCCGGTGGCCAGCGGTGACTACGTGGTTACCGGGGATTACGAGGGCTACCTGCACGCACTCTCCCGGGAGGATGGCGCCTTGCAGGGCCAGCTGAAGTTCGACAGTGACGGTATCCGCGTACCGGTTCAGGTGATTGAAGATGGTAACCTGCTGGTTTACGGCAACGGTGGGCGAATGGCGGTTTACAGCCTGAAACCAAAAAAGTAACACCGTTCACATGATCAGCCCGGCATGAGCCGGGCTTTTGACCTTTTTATATAGCAGAACATTATGACCCCAGTTATTGCCCTGGTAGGACGCCCGAACGTGGGTAAGTCCACTCTTTTCAATCAGATGACCCGTTCCCGCGACGCGCTGGTGGCGGATTTTCCGGGTTTGACCCGTGACCGGAAATACGGAGAGGGTCAATACGAGGGGCAGAAGTTCATTGTCATCGATACCGGTGGTTTGACCGGTGACGAGGTGGGGCTGGACGCAGAGATGGCCCGCCAGTCCATGCAGGCCGTTGAGGAAGCGGATATCGTGCTGTTTCTGGTCGACGGCAGGGCAGGGCTGACAGCCGGTGATGAGATGATTGCAGATCATCTGCGCCGTTCCGGCAAGCAGGCGCACCTGGTGGTGAACAAGACCGATGGCCAGGACCCGGATGTCGCCGCCGCCGATTTCTACTCCCTGGGTTTTGAGTCCACCTTCCAGATTGCGGCCGCCCATAACCGGGGTATTCGCTCGCTACTGGAAGTTCTGCTGCCTGAGCCGCTGGACGTTGAAGAGCAGGACCGGGCTGATCGGTACCCGGGTATCCGAATTGGAGTGGTCGGTCGCCCGAACGTAGGCAAATCGACTCTGGTCAACCGGATGCTGGGTGAGGAACGGGTCGTTGTCTACGATATGCCCGGCACCACACGGGACAGCGTGTATATCCCCTACGAGCGGCACGGCCATCAGTACACCCTCATTGATACAGCCGGTGTGCGGCGCCGGAAGAATGTGAAAGAAGTGGTGGAGAAGTTCTCCATCATCAAAACCCTTCAGGCCATAGACGACGCCCATGTGGTTATTCTGGTGATTGATGCCCGGGAAGGGCTCGTTGACCAGGATATGCACCTGATCGGCTTTGTTCTGGATGCGGGCCGCTCCCTGGTGATTGCCATCAACAAATGGGATGGCATGGATCCGGAAGACCGCGAAAAGGTGAAAGAGCAGGTGGGGCGCCGCCTGGACTTCCTGGATTACGCCGACAAGTATTATATCTCGGCTTTGCATGGTACCGGTGTTGGCACCATGTACGAGTCTGTGCAGGCCTGTTATGAGTCCGCAATGGCCAAGTGGCCAACCAATCGCTTGACCGCCATCCTGCAGGATGCCGTGGCCCAGCATCAGCCCCCCATGGTTCATGGTCGTCGTATCAAGCTGCGCTACGCCCACCAGGGGGGTTCCAACCCGCCGGTGGTGGTGGTGCATGGCAATCAGGTGGATTCGTTGCCCGGTGCTTATAAACGGTACCTGGAGAATACCTTCCGCAAGGTGCTGAAGGTGGTGGGCTCGCCCATCCGGTTTGAGTTCCGGTCTGGTGAAAACCCCTTCGCCACCAAGGTGGACCGCCTGACGCCGCGCCAGAAAGTGAAAAAAGACAACGACATCAAGAAGGGGCGCCGTGTGCGCAAAACCCGGCAGAAGAGCGTCAAGCGCTGATCTGACGGGCGGTGCCCCTTCTGTAACGGGTTGGCGTTACGCCAACCCGGCACTCTCTACCTGGCGGGCCTGAACCGCTGTCAGGGCAATTGTGAAAACAATATCCTCCACCAGCGCCCCACGCGACAGATCGTTTACGGGTTTTCTCAGGCCTTGCAGCATCGGGCCAACACTGACCACATTGGCACTTCTCTGAACCGCCTTGTAGGTGGTATTGCCGGTGTTGAGATCCGGGAACACAAATACCGTTGCCTTGCCGGCCACCTTGCTGTCCGGTGCCTTGGCCTTGCCGACACTCTCGATGGCTGCGGCGTCGTACTGCAGTGGGCCGTCGATAAGCAGGTCGGGGCGGCGTTCTCTGGCAATGCGAGTGGCTTCCCTGACTTTATCCACATCGGCGCCGGTGCCGGATTCCCCGGTGCTGTAGCTGATCATGGCAACCACTGGTTCGATGCCGAAGGCCTCGGCGGACTGGGCACTCTGGATGGCAATATCTGCCAATTCCTCAGCGTTGGGGTCCGGGTTGATGGCGCAGTCACCGTAAACCAGTACCTGCTGGGGCAGGAGCATGAAGAATACCGATGACACCACTTTGGCGTGATCGTGGGTTTTGATCAGCTGCAGAGCCGGTCGAACGGTATTGGCGGTGGTGTGAATGGCCCCTGACACGAGGCCGTCGGCTTCATCCATGGCAACCATCATGGTGCCCAGTACCACGTTGTCCTCGAGCATGGCTTCGGCCATGTCTTCAGTTAGCCCTTTGTGTTTTCGCAATTCCACCATGGGCGCGATATAGCGATTCCGGACTGACTGAGGATCAAGAATCTCAAGGTCTTCGGGCAGTTCAACGCCCTGGGAGCTGGCAACCGATTGTATTTCTCGCGGATCACCGATCAGAACGCAGCGGGCAAGTTTACGCTGGTGGCAAATGATGGCGGCCTGAACGGTTCTGGGTTCCGCACCTTCAGGCAGCACGATGCGTTTGTTGGCGGCCCGGGACCGTTCGGACAGTTGATAACGAAACGCTGGTGGCGACAGGCGCCCCTGGCGCTGAACCTTCAAATGTTCCTGCAGCCAGTCGGTATCGATTCGCGTAGCCACAGACTCCATGGCCTGTTCAATCCGATCGGGGTCATCGATGGGAATGGTGGCCGACAGGTTGGCAAGCATGTGAGCGGTTTCATAGGTATTGGTGGAAGAACTGAGCACCGGCAGCCCCGTTTCGAGTGCTCGCCGACACAGGTCAATTACCCTGTCATCGGGCATCAGGCCACCGGTGAGCATCAATCCGGCGAGCGGCACACCGTTGAGTGCCGCCACGGCTGTGGTCACGATGATGTCTTCCCGGTCACCCGGGGTGACCAGCAGGGTGCCTGGCTTGAGGATGTCGGTCATGTTCCGGATGGTGCGGGCGCACACAGACACGCGTTGTACCCGCCGGGAGTGCATCTGGCCGCCATGGAGTACCGGTACCGCGAGCTCGCGGGCCACGTCGGAAACACGGGGTGCCAGCAAGTGCGGTTGCCAGGGGATTTCACCCAACAGGCGAAAGCGCCCGGTGTTGAATACCGAACAGGCTGTCTGATAATCGATGTCCTGGTGCTCGTGATCGGGGTGCTGGTCAAGGGCGATGCCCGTTTTTTCCGGGGCACCAACCTTGTTCAGGATAACGCCGATCACGTCAGGGTCCGACGGGGCGGTAAAAATCCGGGCGGAGAAATCCAGTTCCTCGTCCAGTTCGGAAGCCGTGCAGGTTCTCGGGGTGCTGACAAGAATGACCTCGGAATTCAGGTTCCGGGCCACTTCTACATTCAGCCGGGCAATGTAGGCCTCGCTTCGGTCTGGCACAAGGCCCTCAATAATGACAACGTCGAAGTCTTTGGCGACCTTCTGGTACTCCCCGACAATGGTTTCCAGCAGCAAATCCGCCTTGCCGTGGTTCAATAACTGCTGGGCTTGCTTGAGGGGTAGAGGGTCGGGTGTCTGCACGTGGCTGCGGGAGCGGACGAACTCTACCGAGGAGTCCTTGCCTTCGTTGTGCCGGGCCTCACCACGATGCACCGATTGACTGAAAGGCTTGTAAAAACCGACGCTTACTCCTTCCCGTTCCAGAGCCCTCAGCAAGCCCAGGCATACGGAAGTGAGGCCCGAATCAAGGGATGTCGGGGCAATAAACAGACTCTTAGCCATAATGGTTCCTGGTTACGTCCTTGAATGTCAGTTTAGGTTAGCGAGCCGGCTGGCTTCTCTGGCAATCACCAGTTCCTCGTTGGTTGGGATGACCAGTACCGGAAAACGGGAATCCGCGTCACCAATATGGCCTTCACTGTACTGGCCGTGATGGTTGTTCAGGTCCGGATCGAGAGTAATGCCCAGTAATTTCAGGTGTTCGATCGTCTGGGCTCGGACTCTCGCACTGTTCTCTCCAATGCCACCGGTGAACACCAGGGCATCCAGATGGCTCAGGGACACCATCATGGCCCCAAAGTACTTCGCCAGACGGAAGCAGAATACATCGATGGCCAGTTGTGAAGGTTCGTGGCCATGGTCAGCCAGCTCGCACAGCGAGCGCATATCATTGGTCTGTCCAGACAGCCCGAGCAAGCCACTGTCCTGGTTCAAAACCCTGTGAACTTCACTGGCGCTGATGCCGCGCCCGGCCAGGTAGTCAAACAGCCCCGGGTCGACATCGCCGCTTCGGGTGCCCATCACCAGCCCCTCCAGCGGCGTCAGCCCCATGCTGGTATCTTTGCTGATGCCGTTATCGATGGCAGTCATGCTGCAGCCGTTGCCAAGATGCGCTGAAATGATGGACGTCGTCGCGGGAGTCTTGCCCAGCCGGCGCGAAGCCTCATGGGCCATAAATTGATGGCTGGTGCCGTGAAACCCATAGCGCCGGATACCCCATTCCCGGTAATAGTGTTCAGGCAGGGCATACAGGAAGGCCCGTTTTGGCAGGCTCTGATGGAAAGCGGTGTCGAAAACTGCCACCTGCGGTACATCCGGAAACAGTCGCTGCATGGCGTTGATGCCGATCAGGTTGACTGGATTGTGAAGTGGCGCCAGTGAGGCACAATCCTCAATGGCTTTTATGGTGTTTTTGTCGATCTGTGCGGCCTCCCGAAAGGCCTCGCCACCATGAACCACCCGGTGACCGATGGAGGCAGGCTCTTGGCTCATCAGGTTGCGGTCGTAGAAAGCGTTTACCAGGGCCTGCAGGGCGTGGTCGTGGGAAGCGTTTGCAGGTAAGTCCACCGGTACGCTATCACCGGAAATCTTTGCCATTGAGTCGGGATTATTCAATCGTTCAGCCAGTGCAGAGGCTTGTTTCTCGAGGTTGCTGTCGAACAGCGCGAGTTTGATAGATGAACTGCCGCAGTTCACGACCAGTATTGTTTCGTTCATGCTTGGTGCCGTTTTGATGATTCAGAGATTGGCCCGATGATTGGTTTCCAGCCAGTAGATGAAATCCTGCTCGGGCATCGGGCGACCGTAGAAGTAGCCCTGGGAATAGTCGCAGTTTTCATTCTTGAGGAAGTGGGTTTGCCCCTCTTCTTCGACGCCCTCGGCGATGACTTTCAGTCCCAGACTGTGGGCCATGTTGATGATAGCGCGCACGAGTGAGGCGTCTCCACTTTCGTTCAACACATCCTGAATAAAGGATTTGTCGATCTTGAGTGTGTCGAACGGGTACGACTTCAGATAGCTGAGGGCCGAATAGCCGGTTCCGAAGTCGTCAACTGACAGCCGGATGCCGGTCCTGTCCAGTTGCCGAAGGATGTCGGCGGTTTCAATGGTGTTATCAAGAATGAGCCTTTCGGTAATCTCCAGCTCAAGGCATTCCGGTGGCAGCCCGCTGGCGTTGAGGGAGCGCATGACTGCATCGGTAAAGCCGGGGTCCCGGAACTGGCGGGGCGATACATTGACCGCAATCGAAAGGGATTCGAGGCCGGTCATGGCTCGCCAGGCGACAGCGGCTTTGCAGGCCTCCTCGATAACCCATTCGCCGATCGGGATGATCAGGCCGGTTTCTTCAGCCAGCGGAATGAAGCGGTCGGGCATAACCATTCCCATGGCCGGATTATTCCAGCGCAGCAGCGCCTCGGCACCGATCAATGAGCCAGAAGCGGTGTCCACTATCGGCTGGTAATACAGCTCGAATTCTCCCAACTCCAGCGCCTTACGCATATGGGACTCCATTTGAAGCCGCTCATGGGACACTTCGGTCATTTCCGGCGTGAACTGGGCGTAGGAGCTCTTTCCTTTGTGCTTGGCTTGATACATGGCGGCATCTGCATGTTGGAGCAATGTACCACTGTTATCGGAGTCGGTAGGGAAGATGGCGATCCCGATACTGGTTGTCACGAAGACTTCCTGGCCATTGAGCATAAACGCGGGGGCAAAGGTTTTCAGGATCCTCTCCGCGACCTGGCATGAGGCCTCAGTTCCCGTGAGGCCCGGCAGGATAACCAGAAACTCATCCCCACCCAGGCGGGCTACGGTACTGGTGCCCCTGAGGCAGCTGGAGATACGGCGGGCGGCCTCAACCAGCAGCGTATCGCCGGCATCGTGGCCGAGGGTGTCGTTGATGTGTTTGAAATTGTCGAGGTCCAGGAACATGACCCCCACCTGGGAATTGTCTCGGCGGGCCTGGGCCAGTGCCAGCTTGAGGCGATCCAGGGCCAGCATCCGGTTTGGCAGGCCGGTCAATATGTCGTAATTGGCCTGGCGCAACAGTTGCTGTTCATAACGCTTACGGATGCTGATGTCTTCACCGAGGATCAGGTAGCCGGTGGTGTCACCGTTATTATCGCGGATAGGGGTGACCACCAGTTGCTCCCAGTAGCGCTCACCATTGCGCCGGACGCTGTTGACTTCGCCTTGCCAAACACCAACCCGTTGCACCTGGAGCCTGATGGACTGCCAAAGGTGGCGGGCATCCTGGATGTCCATACTGTTTTCGATCAGATGAGACGGGTGTTTACCAATGATGTCGTCTGTCGTGTGGCCGGTAAGCTGGCTGAACTTCCGGTTGGCATACTCGATTCGCCATTGGCGATCGCAGATCAGAACTGATGACGGGCTCTGATCAATGGCCTTGGAAAACTTCAGGATGTCGGCCGCATCGCGCTCGCGACGGGCGACATCATCAATCAATCGCTCACGCATCTGGTTGATGGCATCCGTTACCATGCCCAGTTCATCTTTGCCGTTGGCCGAGCTGTCAGGCCTGTCCAGCACCAGGGGCCTGGACAGGTTTTTCAGGGATAGATCCTTGGTGTAGTCGGCCATGGCGGTGAGGTGGCGTGTCACAAGGTGCTGGAATATCCACAGGATAAGCACGGAAACAAAAAAGACGGTCAGGAACTGCGTGGCCAGAATTACACCGACTTTTCTTTGAAGTTCGCCATAAACCCTCTCCAGGTTGGCGGTGACTTCCAACTCTCCAAGCAGGAACTCAGTTCCATCTCGCTGAACCAGTTCAAAACGATGGACAAGGGTATCGGCCTGTCTGGGGATTTCTCCCATGACGAGTTCGGAGTCAGGCTCGATTCGGAGTCGAAGGTGAGTGATATCCGGCAGGCTCAGGATGCCTTCCATCTGTGTTTGCAGAAGTTTCTGATCGAGGGCCCAGAGGCTTCGGGCAAGGCTTGAGGCGTAGCCGGATTCAATCACTTCCATCCGTTCTTCGATCAGCGACAGGTCTTTACGGTAATCAGAATAGATCTGCACGCCCGCCGCCAGAAGTGTGAAGGCAGTACTGAACAATAGGATCCATGCCAGGAGCCTGAACGAAAGCGGAGAGGCTGTGCGAATACGCCTCAATCGGGGCATGAATTCTGGCATGTTGTGAACTTCGCTATCACATTGGATATCAGGCATAAGATGCGCAGAGTGGGTGCTTATCCTGTTATCGACTATAGCAGTAGTTTATGTCGAATGCGCTGCAAATACAGGAAATAACGGAATAATTCGGGCGGTGTTTCGCAGTTTGTGAAATGAAAGAGGTGATAGTTGCCTTTGACACAGATCAATACGGGGTTGGTCGCCCGAGCGTAACCTGAGCTTAATCAAGTTTCAGATAGGGCAGGAGTTAACGCTATGTATATGGATGCAGTGGTTATCGCAGGTATCGCAACCGTGTTGCTGATGGTTGGCTTTTTTGTGGGGGTTGGGATTTTCGTCATGAAAGACCAGAAAGCCCACGGAGAAAAGGGGCACAAAAGTCATCATGGAGGGCAGGGCGGCTAACCGGCAAAAAATCGCTTAACCGATTGAAAAAATTGGCGTCCCCTAGGGGGTTCGAACCCCTGTTGCCGCCGTGAAAGGGCGGAGTCCTAGGCCACTAGACGAAGGGGACGCAACGTTTTCAACAACTTGCCTCGTCGAGGTGGCGCGTATATTAAGTAAGGGCTTTTGCCCTGTCAACGATTTATTTGAAAAAATTACCCCACCACGCTATCCGCAAGTGCTGGTTCCAGTTCGGCGTATTTGAACCGGAAGCCCTCGTGCTGCAATTTCGCCGGAACTGCTTTCTGCCCGGTGAGTAATAGCCCTGCCATCTCACCCAGTACCAGTTTGAGCACCGGCGCGGGGGCCGGGAATACCGTGGGCCGGTGAACAACCTTGCCGAGGGTTTTGGTGAACTCCCTATTGGTGGCCGGATTAGGGCTTACCATGTTGTAGGCTCCTTTCGCGTGGGGGTTCTCAAGCATCCAGATAAGCCCTGAAACCACATCATCCCTGTGCACCCAGGGCATGTACTGTTGTCCGTTGCCGAGGCGACCGCCAAGGCCAAGCCGGAAGGGCAGGATCATTCTCTGCAGGAAGCCGCCACCCCTGCCAGTTACAATGCCGGTGCGACACAGGCAAACCCTGGTGCCCAGCTCCTCCAAGGGCAGTGCTGCCTGTTCCCAGTCACGACACAATTCATGGGTGAACTCCGGATGTGGGTGGGTATCCTCTGTAACCAGATGATCTCCCTGGTCGCCGTAGTAGCCCACAGCAGAACCAGATACCAAAATTTCCGGCGGGCTTTGCCAGCTTTTGCATACATCAACCAAAGTCCGGGTTACGCCAATACGACTGTCCCGCAGGGCCTGTTTTCGGGACGCCGTCCAACGCTTGTCGGCGATTCCTTCGCCGGCCAGATTGATGACGGCATGGTACCCTTGGTGCCCTTCAAGAAGCTTCAGGTCTGATGTCGCTTCTACTCGACCACACAGTGCCCGAACCGTATCTGCCGGTTGCCGACTGAGAACGGTCAGCCCATACCCTTTGTTGACCAGCTCGCGGCAGAGTATGGTGCCGATAAAACCGGTACCGCCGGTAATCAGGATTTTTTTCTCCATGGTGATCTCCTCCTGTCGGCTGATGGTTTCAGGATCCGTTATTCTCCAGCTCCTGGAGCACAACGTCCCGGATGGCATCGCCCAACTGAGGGTTCTGGCCAATGGGTGGCGCCAGTTTGATCTGGACGCCATGCTGGCTTTCCAGGTCTGCGATCATTGCCGGTACATCTTTGCGCAGGTGCCGGCCCGCTGCCAGGAACAGGGGAACCACGGTAAAGTGCTCGGTACCCTCGGCTTTGCCCTGGCTCACGATGGTTTCCAGCGAGGGTTCGGCCAGCTCCATATAGGCGATGGCGGCGTTCTCGACCGATTTGAGTGTTGGTGCTGCCAGTTGTTCAAAGGTTTCACACCAGCGTTGGTCACTGCTGCCGTGGGCCAGCAGAATAATTCGGTGAGGCTGGGTCATGGTTGCTCCTGGGTGGTCAAATGGAATGCTTCGGTCGTAATCAAATAAGATCCTGTACACCCGCTGATTTAAATGTAACAGGGAGTCGGTAAATGTTCGATTGGAAAGAGCTTCTGGATTTCTGGTTTGGAAAGTTGGATGAGCATGGGCTGCCGGATGCCGATCACCGAAACCGTTGGTTTCGGTCCGATCGGAAGTTTGACCAGGAAATTCGAAGGCGCTTTCTTTCGCTGGTGCTGTTCGCCTCTGAGCAGGGTTTGGAGCATTGGCGAAATGAAGCGGGAGGCGCATTGGCTGAAATACTGCTGCTCGATCAGTTTACCCGTAACATCTTCCGTGGCGGTGCCCTGGCGTTCGAAAGTGATCGGCTGGCCCGCAATTTGAGCAGGCAGGCAATGGATAGGGGGCAGGATCTTGAGTTGCCGCTCATTCAACGGGCGTTTCTTTATATGCCCATGCAGCATTCTGAGCTCAAGAAGGACCAGGATTTGTCAGTGGCATGTTATGAGCAGTTGGTTGCCAGTGCCGACGGCTTACTCGCCGAATTTTTGGGTAGCTTCCTGCAGTCGGCCGTAGATCACCGGGATATCGTGCTGCAATTTGGCCGCTTCCCCCATCGGAACAAGGCGCTGGGGCGAACATCCACGGAGGCAGAGCAGGCCTATCTGGCGGGCGGTCGCCGATTTGGTCAGTAAAACGGCGCGGTTGAAGGTAATCACAAATTTTTAACAAAAATTGTTGACGGCCGAACGCTGATCAGTAGAATACGCAGCCGTTGAGAGGCAACGCCCTCTGACAGCAAGCGGGAATAGCTCAGTTGGTAGAGCACAACCTTGCCAAGGTTGGGGTCGCGAGTTCGAATCTCGTTTCCCGCTCCAGATTCAGGAAAAACCCGGCCCACAAGGCCGGGTTTTTTGTTTCCTGTTCCGCATTTCTCCCCCATGGACAAGGTTTCGTCGGTTATACTCGCTCACTTCCATCCCAAACCTGTTACTTGCAAGGGTGGTCATCATGCGCGTTCAATCCCTCTTTATATACCCGGTCAAGTCCCTGGCTGGCATCGAAGTGTCGTCATTCGAACTGGATGAATTCGGACCCGCCGGGGACCGGCGTTGGATGCTGGTGGGCGATCAGGGGCAGTTTATAACCCAGCGACAGCTACCTTTGTTGGCAAACGTTACGACCCATATAGGGCCTCAGGGTGTTGAGATCGGTGTTCCGGGGCAGGGTGACTTCGTCCTCAAGCCCGGCAATGGCAGGATGGCGGTCAAGGTCTGGCGCGATACCGTGGACGCCTTGACCGGCCCAGAGCCGGCCGATGCGGCGATCAGTCGTTACCTTGGCCAGTCCCTTCGTTTTGTGTACATGCCCGATGAGAGTGTTCGTCGTGTAGACCCGTTGCGGGTGCCAGAAAATCGCCGGGTTGGATTTGCCGATGGGTTCCCCTTGCTGATAACCAATCAGGCTTCCCTCGACGAGCTCAATAGCCGGCTGGCCAATGCCGTGGATATGCGCCGTTTCCGGCCGAACGTTGTCATTTCAGGGGCTGAGGCCTGGTCTGAAGATGGCTGGCAAAGTATTACCGTCGGTGAAACCCGGTTTGCGGTCGCAAAACCCTGTTCCCGGTGCGTAATGACCACGGTGGACCCGGATACTGGCCTGAAAGATCCGGATACCGAGCCCCTCAGAACGCTCTCCCGTTATCGCAAAACCGGGGATGGTGTGATTTTCGGCCAGAACGTCGTTCACCAGGGTAGCGGGCGCCTTTCGGTCGGCGATGCCGTAGACATTTCCCAACAGGAGTCTTGATCAAGGTGCCTTTGTTAACACTGGAAAAAATATCCCTGGCCTTCGGCATGCATCCATTGCTGGATGATGCAACCCTGATGATTGATCCCGGGGAGCGGGTGTGCCTTCTCGGGCGTAACGGCGAGGGCAAGTCAACGCTACTGAAAATCGTCAGTGGTGACGTCACTCCGGATGCGGGTGTTGTCCGGCTTGAGGAGGGCTCGGTGCTTGCGGTATTGCCTCAGAGCTTGCCGGCAGACGATGCCCGGACGGCTTACGATGTTGTTGCCTCGGCGTTTCCGGAAACCGGCGCACTCTTGGCGGAGTTTCATCGGCTGTCCCAAAGTGCTGATGAGGCTTCCATGGATAGTCTGATGAAGGTCCAGGAGCGCCTTGAGTCATTGGATGGCTGGCGCCTCGATCAAAAGGTGAACACCATTCTGGGGCAATATGGTATCGACCCGGACCGCCGCCTCAACACGCTCTCAGGTGGGTGGCAACGCCGGGTTTTACTGGCAAAGGCTTTGGTGGCAGAGCCAGATATACTGTTGCTGGACGAGCCAACTAACCACCTTGATGTGCCCGCTATTGCCTGGCTGGAGGAGGCCTTGACCCAGTTTCGTGGGGCGATGCTGTTTGTCAGCCATGATCGGGCGTTTATACGGCGCATGGCCACTCGGGTGGTCGAACTTGACCGTGGTCAGCTGATCAGTTTCGCTGCCAGTTATGACCGGTATCTCGAGCTCAAGGAGAAGGCGCTGGAAGATGAAGAGCGCCAAAACGCATTGTTCGATAAGCGCCTGAAACAGGAAGAGGCCTGGATTCGTCAGGGCATCAAGGCCCGCCGCACCAGGAACATGGGCCGTGTGCGGGCCTTGAAGGCCATGCGCGAGGAGCATCGACAGCGTAGGGTGCGGGGAGGCACGGCAAACTTCTCAGTGGAAGAGGCGGCGAAATCCGGCAAGCTGGTGGCAGAGTCGCGACAGGCAGGCTTCTCATACCCGGGCGGTCACCAGGTTGTGCGCGATATGGACCTGACGGTGATCCGGGGCGACAAGATTGGTCTGGTGGGAGAGAATGGCACCGGTAAAACCACTTTGGTCAGATTGCTGCTGGGAGAGCTTGAGCCTACCGAGGGTAGTATCCGCTTGGGGACCAACCTGCAGGTGGCGTACTTTGATCAGCTCCGGGGCGAGCTGGACCTTTCCCGTAACGCCCTTGATAACCTGGCTGAAGGTCGCGAGTTTATTGATATCAACGGCCAGAGCAAACATGTTCTGGGCTATCTTCAGGAATTCCTGTTTACGCCTGAACGTGCCCGTTCTCCGGTCAGGGTGTTCTCCGGTGGTGAGCGGGCGCGCCTGTTGTTGGCCAAGCTTTTCAGTAAGCCGGCCAATATACTGGTGTTGGATGAACCTACCAATGACCTGGATGTCGAAACCCTTGAACTGTTGGAAGAACAATTAGGGAACTTTAACGGCACAGTCATCGTCATCAGTCACGATCGGGAATTTCTCGATAACGTGGTGACGGATACCATCTTTCTGGATGGCTCCGGTTCGGTACGGGAGTACGTTGGAGGGTACACAGACTGGCGTCGACAGGGCGGCAGGTTTCCTTCGGAGACCTCCGGAAGTCGCCTCGACAAGCAGGACAAGCGTGATAAATCCGACAGTTCGGACAAAAATACGCAGCCGGTGCCAGAGACTGTGTCACAGTCGGCAAAACCAAAGGCCGCAAAGCTGAGTTACAAGCTTAAACTGGAGTTGGAACAGTTGCCTGGCAAGATTGAGGCACTGGAGCGTGAGGTGGCAGAACTTCAGGAATCCATTTCTGCCCCGGACTTTTATTCAGGCCCACCGGACGAAGTCTCAGCCACTCTTGAAAAGTTGTCGGAAACGGAAACCCGACTTGAGTCGGTCATCGAGCGGTGGATGGAGCTGGAAGAACAGGCGAGTCAATGAATATCAATTATAATTTCAAATTTCATGATGGACGAAACATCGAATTCAAGGTGACCGGTGAGCCGGCGAAGCCACCGGTCTCGGGATTCCCTTCCTGGGTCAGGCTTGAGCACTGCAAGTGCTCAAATTGTCCGCTGAAAGCGGGGGAGGTGGAATACTGCCCGGCGGCGGTTGAAATCCTGCCGGTGGTTGAGGCGTTTCAGGCCGAAGATGCCTACCAGAAAGTAGATGTAGAGGTCACCGACGACCGGCGCACTTACTCCAAGCAGACGACGCTTGAGGAAGCGCTGCGTTCGTTACTTGGGCTGAAGATGGCAACCAGTGGCTGCCCGGTACTGTCAGAACTCAAACCGATGGCGCTGCATCATCTTCCATTCGCTAACAGCGACGAATTCGTTATGCGGAGCGTCGGCTACTATCTGCTGCAGCAATTGTTTGCCCAGCGGAACCAGGAGCAGGCTGATTGGGAGCTAAAAGGGCTGGTAGAACGGAATCAGAGGCTTCAGTTAGTGAATCAGGCGCTTTGGCAACGGATTCATGCGGTCTGCAAAGGCGACAGCAACCTAAAGGCATTGCTGAATTTCTTCTCCATGGCATCGAGTGTCAGCGTGTCACTGGAGAGTCAACTCAGAAAACTGCAGGCGAGAATGAAAGGGGAGGCGTAAGCCTCCCTTTGTCATGGTGCCTCAACCGGCGTTTGGGCGGGGTGGCTTAGTGAATCCGGATGGCCAGAACGTCGCACTGGGTGCCGTGCAGTACGCCGTTGGCAGTTGAGCCCAGAAGCAACTGAAACCCCTTGCGGCCATGGCTGCCAACGATCACCAAATCAACGCCCTGGTCTTTTACCAGACGATGGATTTCGGATTCCGGACGGCCAACCGTGACGATCTGGTGGCTTTTCGGCACGCCATGCTGGTCACCGTACTTCGCCAGCTGCTCGCGGGCGGCTTTGTCCAACTGGTCCTGAAGTTCGGTGAGGTCCATCGGGATATCACCACCGTAAGCGTAACCCACCGGCTCAACAACATGGACGAGAAAAAGCTCGGCACCATAGGCGTCGCAGATCGCTTTTGCTTTGTTCAGAACCTGCGGGGCTTCTTCTGTCAGGTCAATGGCAACCAGCATCTTGTTGTAGGTCGACATTCAGTCACTCCTTTGCGAATTGGGGTAATAGTCAGTATCAACAGTTTATACGAGAAAGTGTAGCGGGATTCTGACGGGCATCAACAGGAAGGGAAACTTCGGGCGGATCGTTAATCCGCCCGAAGACACATCAGGCGTTACTTTCGAGGATTTCGATGGTGGTGGTCAGGCTGCGAATGATCCCTTTGGAATAGCGGTCAATGACGAAGCTGACGTTGTTTTCGTTGTAGTTGATGTAGGAGCTGCGGATGAACTGCCATTTGGAGCTGACATCATCAATGGCGGCCTTGAGCTCAGCACTGGCGGAGCCGGATTGTACCCGGGCCAGCAAGCTGTCAAACATCAGAGCCTGCTGGTCCAGCGACGCTTCGTCTGATGCGCCCTGGAACGTCTGGGCCACGGACGAGTGGGTGCGCGCGGAGTACCTTGCCATCATTTGTGCCATCACCACGGCCGCGGAGCGAGCAGACTCAATACGCGCGTCAGCCTGGGTGCCGCTGTTCTCCTGGGCAACACCATAAAGCTCTGTAGCACGCTCGTTCATGCTTGACGCCTTGTTTGCGAGATCGGCCATCAGGCGGAGGTCAGGGTAGCCGCGATCCCGGACTTCGTTGATGTTTCCGCGCATGAGATCCTTGAACTGATCGAAATCCTGATTGAGTCCTTCTACTTGTTGTGGCGACAGAACGCCACTGGTGCTGGCGATCACGGCGTTCATCGCATTATTGGAGGCATTGATACTGCCCACGATACGATTGAGGGCTTCCGTGTCGCCGTTGGCGCTGAATGCGTAGAACGAGTCCAGGGCCAGATAATTGTTGATGCGGAAATCGTGCAGATCTGACAGGAAGTCTGCGCCGGTGTCCTGTGCCTGGGCGCCAAACGCGGTCAGGGATAGTAGTAGCAGTGCGGCAAGCAGTGACTGAATGCGCAGGCGAGCGTCTTTCATCGGATGAGTCTCCGTAATACTGTTTTATTATTGTGGACTAAAGTCGCATCTCGAAGTTAAAGTAACTCTGCCGGCTAATCAAGTAGTTTCCGGCTCTTACAGGCTGTACTCCCTTTTTTCTTCAGGTTTCATCAAGAAACAAATTGACAAACGCGTCTTTTTTTTTCATCGTGTGTCCTCACGATTCAAACGACTGTATGAATTTTTTGGATCGAATGATCGGGCAGTGACCGAAATCTCGCTGCACAGGCAGTCGGCTCGGCGTTTCGCCAACCGGTTGTCAGCAGTTCCAAACACAGACTGGAGATCAGTTGATGATTTACGAAGGTAAAGCCATCACGGTTAAAGAGATCGAAGGCGGGATCGCTCAGTTGGACTTTGACTTGCAGGGCGAGTCAGTTAACAAGTTCAACCGTCTCACCATCGAAGAGCTGGGCGCCGCAGCTGAAGCACTCAAATCCCAGAAGAACCTCAAGGGCCTGGTAGTCACCAGCTCCAAGGACAGCTTTATTGTCGGTGCGGATATCACCGAGTTCACCGAGCTGTTTGCAGGTTCCGAGGAAGACCTCGTTGCTAACAACCTGAAGGCGAACGAAGTTTTCAACGCCATCGAAGATCTGCCGTTCCCGACGGTTACCGCTATCAACGGTATCGCTCTGGGCGGTGGTTTTGAGATGTGTCTGGCCACCGACTACCGTGTTATGGCTCCCAAGGCCAAGGTTGGTCTGCCGGAAGTGAAGCTGGGTATCTTCCCGGGCTTTGGCGGTACTGTACGTCTGTCCCGTCTGGTGGGTGTGGACAACGCCGTTGAGTGGATTGCCGGTGGTACTGAAAACCGTGCCGATGCCGCACTGAAGGTTGGTGCTGTTGATGCCGTGGTTGAAGCCGACAAGCTGGTAGCCGCTGCCGTTGCCATTATCAACCAGTGCAACGAAGGCAAGCTGGATAACCTGGCCCGTCGTGAAGAGAAGAAAGGCAAGATCAAGCTGAACGCCATGGAAAGCATGATGGCGTTCGAGATTTCCAAGGCGTTCGTGGCCGGCAAGGCTGGCAAGAACTACCCGGCGCCGGTGGAAGCCATCAAGACCATGCAGAAGCATGCCGGCATGACTCGTGACAAGGCGATCGAAGTGGAAGCCAAAGGCTTCGCCAAGATGGCCAAGACCAACGTTGCCGCGTGTCTGGTTGGTCTGTTCCTGAACGACCAGGCCCTGAAGAAGAAAGCCAGCGCCTGGGAAAAAGAAGCTTCCGACGTGAAACTGGCTGCGGTATTGGGCGCTGGTATCATGGGTGGCGGTGTAGCGTTCCAGTCTGCACTGAAAGGCACCCCGATTGTCATGAAGGACATCAATCAGGACGGCATCAAGCTGGGCCTGAATGAAGCCAAGAAGCTGCTGTCCAAGCGTGTTGCCAAGGGCAAGATGGACGCCGGCCAGATGGGCGACGTTCTGAACAACATCACGCCGACCCTGAACTACGGTGATTTCAAGAGCGTAGATCTGGTTGTTGAAGCGGTTGTTGAGAACCCGAAGGTTAAAGATGCGGTTCTGCGTGAAACTGAAGACGCGGTTCGCGAGGACACCATCCTGACGTCCAACACCTCTACCATCTCCATCAACCTTCTGGCCAAGAACCTGAAGCGTCCGGAGAACTTCTGTGGCATGCACTTCTTCAACCCGGTGCACATGATGCCGCTGGTTGAGGTTATCCGTGGCGAGAAGACCAGTGACCGCGCCATCGCGACCACTGTTGCTTACGCCAAGGCCATGGGCAAGACCCCGATCGTGGTCAACGATTGCCCGGGCTTCCTGGTTAACCGTGTTCTGTTCCCGTATTTCGGTGGATTTGCCGCGCTGCTGCGTGACGGTGCTGATTTCCAGAAGATCGACAAGGTGATGGAAAAGTTCGGCTGGCCCATGGGCCCGGCTTACTTGCTCGACGTTGTAGGTATGGACACTGCCAAGCACGCCAACGAGGTGATGGCAGAGGGCTTCCCGGATCGCATGAAGGCCGACTTCAAGTCTGGCATTGACGTGATGTTCGAGAACAACCGTTACGGTCAGAAGAACGACAAGGGCTTCTACAAGTACGAAGAAGACAAGAAGGGCAAGCCGAAGAAAGTTGTCGACGAAGAAACCTACAAGCTTATCGAGCCTGTGGTTAACGGCAGCAAGGACTTCGACGAAGAAGAAATCATCGCCCGCATGATGATTCCTCTGTGCCTGGAAACCGTTCGCTGCCTGGAAGACAACATTGTTGAAGACCCGGCCGATGCAGACATGGGCCTGATCTACGGTATCGGTTTCCCTCCGTTCCGTGGTGGTGCTCTGCGCTACATCGACGACATGGGCGTCGACAAGTTCGTCGAACTGGCAGACAAGTACGCAGATCTTGGCCCGCTGTACGCGCCGACCGAGAAGCTGCGTGAAATGGCCAAGACCGGCAAGAAGTTCTTTGGCTAACCCTAACGAGATTTCCGAACGGAGAAAGATCTATGAGCCTTAATCCGAGAGACGTTGTCGTCGTCGATTGCGTGCGGACTCCGATGGGTCGTGCCAAAAACGGCTGTTTCCGCAACGTTCGCGCCGAGACTCTGTCCGCTGCGCTGATTGAAGCACTGTTTGAGCGCAACCCGAAGCTCGACCCGAAAGAAGTAGAAGATGTGATCTGGGGCTGTGTAAACCAGACCAAGGAACAGGGCTTTAACGTGGCACGGCAGATTTCGTTGCTGACCCGTATCCCTCACGAGTCCGCTGCCCAGACCGTTAACCGTCTGTGTGGTTCCGCCATGAGCGCCATCCACACAGCTGCCCAGGCTATCCAGACTGGCAACGGTGATGTGTTCATGGTGGGTGGTGTCGAGCACATGGGCCACGTACCCATGACCGCTGGCTTTGACCACAACCCGGCTGCGTCCAAGTACACTGCCAAGGCCTCCAACATGATGGGCCTGACTGCAGAAATGCTGGCGAAAATGCACGGCATTACCCGTGAGCAACAGGATGAGTTCGGTGCCCGTTCCCATCGCCTGGCTCACGAAGCTACCGTTGAAGGCCGCTTCAAGAACGAAATCGTTCCGGTTGAAGGTCATGACGAAAATGGCTTTGTGAAGCTGATCGAAGAAGACGAGACCATTCGTCCGGAAACCACGGCTGAGTCCCTCGGCCAGCTGCGTCCGGCGTTTGATCCGAAGAACGGCACGGTCACTGCCGGTACTTCCTCCCAGCTGACCGACGGTGCCGCTGCGATGGTACTGATGTCAGCCGAGCGGGCCGAAGCCCTGGGCCTGAAGCCGATCGCCAAGATTCGCAGCATGGCAGTTGCCGGCTGTGATCCCGCGATCATGGGCTACGGTCCGGTTCCGGCTACCAAGAAGGCGCTGAAGCGTGCAGGCCTGAAAGTCGAAGACATCGACTTCTGGGAACTGAACGAAGCCTTCGCTGGCCAATCCCTGCCGGTTCTGAAAGATCTGAAACTGCTGGGTGTTATGGAAGAGAAGGTTAACCTGAACGGCGGCGCGATTGCCCTGGGCCATCCGCTGGGCTGCTCTGGTGCCCGTATCTCCACCACACTGCTGAATGTTATGCAGGCCAAAGGCGGTAAGCTTGGTGTTTCCACCATGTGTATCGGTCTTGGTCAGGGCATTGCCACTGTGTGGGAGCGCCTCTGATCGGTTGATCCGAATCAGTAACGCTCATCAGGAGGCCCGGCTTTTGCCGGGCCTTCCTGTTTCAGGGCCTGGTGTCTGCTGCTGATATTTGAAAAAAAGGCTGACTGAAATCAAAGAATGGGTTGTCTTGCAATTGTTGACCCTGTAAAACAGTGAGCCTATACACAATGGCAGCTCTGTGTTTTCCAGTTGCCTGATTTTTATGCGAGTTTGCGGTTTGTTCAGCTATTAACCGAATTATCGCCAAGGATACAGATCTCCGATATGGGTAAAAGTCTCGTTATTGTCGAGTCACCAGCGAAAGCGAAGACCATCAACAAGTACCTGGGCTCGGATTTTATCGTTAAGTCCAGTGTTGGCCACATTCGTGACCTGCCTGTCAGTGGTAGTGGCAGCCAGTCAGACCCGAAAGAACGGGCAAAGCAGGCCGCCGCCACCCGCAAGATGAGCCCGGAAGAAAAAGCCGAGCACAAGAAGCGTAAGTCACGGGAGCAGCTGGTTGCCCGCATGGGCGTAAACCCTGATGACGACTGGAGCGCCCGCTACGAGATACTGCCCGGCAAGGAAAAAGTTGTCAGCGAGCTCAAGCGATTGGCCAAATCCGCCGACCACATCTACCTCGCAACGGATTTGGATAGAGAAGGGGAGGCCATTGCCTGGCACCTTCAGGAGACCATTGGTGGCGAACCCGAAAAGTATCGCCGGGTGGTGTTCAATGAAATTACCAAGCGAGCCATTCAGGAAGCGTTCAAAGACCCTGGAAACCTCGATAACAACCGTGTAAATGCCCAGCAGGCGCGCCGGTTTCTGGATCGTGTCGTGGGTTATATGGTGTCTCCGCTGTTGTGGGCAAAGATTGCCCGGGGGCTGTCTGCCGGCCGGGTGCAGTCTGTTGCCGTTCGGTTGATTGTTGAGCGGGAGCGGGAAATCCGGAAATTCGTACCGGAAGAGTTCTGGCAGCTGCATGCGGATCTGACCGCAGATGGTTCCGCAGACCCAGTGCGGTTCGAGGTTACGCGTTACAATGACAAACCCTATCGCCCGGTAAACGAGGCTCAGAGCAAAGAGCACGTCGATCGCCTGAAATCCGGCGGCTTCAGGGTTTCAAAGCGGGAAGACAAGCCGACACGCTCACGCCCGTCGGCGCCGTTTATTACATCCACGCTCCAGCAGGCGGCGAGCAATCGCATGGGGTTCAGTGTCAAGAAAACCATGATGCTTGCCCAGCGCCTTTATGAAGCCGGTTTTATCACCTATATGCGTACTGACTCCACCAACCTGAGTCAGGATGCGGTAACGGGCTGCCGTGAATTTATCCAGAAGCAGTTCGGAGATCGCTATTTGCCGGACAGCCCCCGTTTGTATGGCAGCAAGGAAGGCGCTCAGGAGGCCCACGAAGCGATTCGTCCTACTGACGTATCCCGCAGGCCTACGGATATAAGCGGCCTGGAAAAAGACGCTGAGAAGCTTTATGACCTGATCTGGCGTCAGTTTATTGCTTGCCAGATGGCGGATGCCGAGTTCCTGAGTACGTCCATTGTGGTCGCCAATGGCGATTATGAGCTCCGAACCCGTGGTCGTATCGTCAAGTTTGACGGCTTCCTGAAAGCTGCGCCCCAGTCTGCCAAGAAAGATGAAGATGTGGCTCTGCCCGATATTAAGGTGGACCAGTCGCTGGACCTGAAAAAGCTGGACCCAACCCAGCACTTCACCAAGCCCTCACCAAGGTATACCGAAGCCAGCCTGGTTAAAGAGCTGGAGAAGCAGGGTATTGGCCGGCCTTCCACCTATGCTTCTATCATCTCTACCATCCAGGACCGTGGCTACGTTCGGCTTCAGAATCGCCGTTTCTATGCCGAGAAAATGGGTGAAATTGTTACCGAACGGCTGGCAGAGTCCTTCCCGAACCTGATGGATTACGATTTTACGGCTCGTCTTGAAGGTGAGCTGGACGAAATCGCAGAGGGTGATGTTCAGTGGAAGAAAGTGCTGAACGATTTCTACGCCAAGTTCCGCAATCAGCTCGAAAGCGCTGAGAAGTCTGATGGCGGCATGCGTGCCAACACCCCGACAGAGACAGACATATCCTGCCCGAGCTGCGGCCGTAATATGCAGATTCGCGTGGCCAGCACCGGTGTGTTCCTTGGCTGTTCCGGTTACTCATTGCCGCCCAAGGAGCGTTGCAAGACGACCATCAATCTGGTCTCTGGCGACGAAGTGGTCAGTGCTGATGAGGATGTGGAAGGCGAGGGCGAAACCCGCTTGCTGCGCAAGAAGCGCCGGTGCCCGAAGTGTGGTACTGCCATGGACAGCTACCTGATTGATGAGAAACGCAAGCTGCACGTTTGCGGTAATAATCCGGATTGTTCTGGCTATGAAGTCGAAGAGGGCAGTTTCCGCATCAAGGGTTATGACGGGCCGACACTCGAGTGCGATAAGTGTGGCTCGGAAATGCAGCTGAAAACCGGTCGATTTGGCAAGTATTTCGGTTGCACCAATACCGAGTGCAAGAACACTCGCAAATTACTCAAGAACGGCGAGCCGGCCCCGCCCAAAATGGACCCGGTACCCATGCCGGAGCTTCAGTGCCAGAAAGTGGATGACACTTATGTGCTCCGTGATGGTGCTTCCGGCCTGTTCCTGGCTGCCAGCAAGTTCCCGAAAAACCGGGAAACCCGCCCACCGCTGGTGATGGAAATCAAGCCACACCGGAAGGAAATCGATCCGAAATACGATTACCTGATGGACGCCCCGGAGAAGGATCCCGAGGGTAACCCGACGGTGATCCGTTATAGCCGGAAGTCCAAAGAGCAGTACGTGATGTCGGAACAGGATGGCAAAGCCACCGGTTGGTCCGCCTGGTACGAAAACGGCCGCTGGGTGCCCAGGGACAAGAAGAAGTGATTTTTTGCCACGGACGTGTGTGTCCGTGGCAAATCATTATTTCTTACGAAGCCTCTGAATCAGCGAAGACGTATCCCAGCGGTTTCCGCCCATCTCCTGCACATCTCCGTAGAACTGGTCCACCAGCGCCGTTACCGGCAGTCTGGAGCCGTTTTTGCGGGCTTCTTCCAGGCAGATAGCCAGGTCCTTTCGCATCCAGTCCACCGCAAAACCGTGCTCAAATTCGCCGTCAATCATGGTGCCGGAGCGCTTTTCCATCTGCCATGACTGCGCGGCCCCCTTGGAAATCACGTCAACCACTTTGCGTACATCGAGCTCTGCCTGTTCGGCAAAGTGCAGGGCTTCTGACAGGCCCTGAACCAGACCGGCAATGGCAATCTGATTGACCATCTTCGTTTTCTGGCCGCTACCCACCGGGCCCATCAGGTTGAGTGCCCGGGCATAGCATTGGAGTATCGGTTGAACCTTCCGGAAATCTTCATCATTTCCGCCGCACATAATGGTTAAAAGCCCGTTTTCAGCCCCTTGCTGGCCGCCGGATACCGGGGCATCAATGAAACCCTGACCCTTGGCCTGCGCGGCTTCAGCCAATGTCTCGGCAATGCCGGCAGAGGCCGTAGTGTGGTCTACCAGAATAGCGGTGCTCGGCGAATTGCTGATGATCCCCTCAGGGGCCGTGTAGACCTCTTCAAGGTCTTTGTCGGCGCCAACGCAGGTCAGTACCACATCGGCATTGTTGACCGCTTCTGCAATACTGTTGCAGGCTTTTCCTGGGTACTGTTTCGCCCATTGCTGAGCCTTTGCGCCACTGCGGTTCCATACGGATACGTCTTGGCCGGCTCGGGCCAGGTGACCGGCCATCGGATAGCCCATTACGCCAAGCCCGATAAAAGCGATGGTTGCCATGGTCTGATCCTTGTCATCGTTGGATTGGGAGAGTTTTGTATTGCCATGATACGAAAAAAGCCGCTGGGTCAGCGGCTTTTTTCATTTCCGGGCAATCCGAACGGATTACTTCTTCGGATAGTCGCGCTTTGGCGAGCCGGTATACAGCTGGCGCGGGCGGCCGATGCGGTAGTTGCCGCTGACCATCTCGTTCCAGTGGGAGAACCAGCCAATGGTGCGGGACATTGCGAAGATAACGGTAAACATGGACGTTGGAATACCGATGGCCTTCAGGATGATGCCGGAGTAGAAGTCGACGTTCGGGTAAAGCTGGCGCTTTACGAAGTACTCGTCTTCCAGGGCGATCTTTTCCAGGCGCTGGGCGATCTTCAGCAGTGGGTCGTTCTCCAGGCCCAGTTCGCTCAGCACTTCGTGAGCGGTTTGTGCCATAACCTTGGCGCGTGGGTCGAAGTTCTTGTACACCCGGTGGCCAAAGCCCATCAGGCGGAAAGGATCATCTTTATCCTTGGCCTTGGCGATGAACGTCTCAATGTTGGACTCGTCACCGATTTCAGCCAGCATGTCCAGAACCGCCTCGTTTGCGCCACCGTGTGCGGGCCCCCAGAGTGCTGCGATACCGGAAGCGATACAGGCATAGGGGTTAGCACCGGTAGAGCCGGCCAGGCGGACGGTGGAGGTAGAGGCATTCTGCTCGTGATCGGCGTGCAGAATGAAGATCTTGTCCATTGCGTTGGCAAGAACCGGGTTCGGCTTGTACTCTTCACACGGTGTGCCAAACATCATGTGCAGGAAATTTTCAGCGTAAGAGAGATCGTTACGCGGATACATGAATGGCTGACCAACGGAATACTTGTAGCACCAGGCCGCGATGGTTGGCATCTTGGCAATCAGGCGATGAGCTGTTACTTCACGCTGTTTGGGGTCGGTTACGTCCATCTGGTCGTGGTAGAACGCAGACAGGGCGCCAACAACGCCACACATGATAGCCATCGGATGCGCGTCACGGCGGAAGCCGTTGAAGAAGTTGCGCATCTGGTCGTGCAGCATGGTGTGGTTTTTGATGGTGTCGTGGAAGCGCTTGTTTTCGTCTTCGCTGGGCAGCTCGCCGTTCAGGAGCAGGTAGCACACTTCAAGGAAGTCAGATTGCTCGGCCAGCTGGTCAATCGGGTAACCGCGGTGCAGCAATACACCTTTGGCGCCATCAATGTAGGTGATGGCGGATTCGCAGGCTGCAGTGGATACAAAACCCGGATCGTAGGTAAAAACGCCTTCCTGGACTAGGCCGCGTACGTCGATAACGTCAGGGCCGACGGTGCCGGAATAAACCGGTAGCTCAATGGACTTATCTCCCACCGAGAGCGTGGCTTTCCTGTCGGTCATGGTGCTCTCCTGTTTGATTAGCTGTAACAGCTTTTCTGCATATGTAGATGCGCCAGAAAGCGCGTATTATCGCAAAACTGGCGGCAAAATATAGGGCGTCAGCCTTTTTTGTCAATGCACAAGTCTCGAAAAGCGGCAATTTAAATTTCCCGTGTAAATGAGGGATATCCGGAATAACGGTGCCAAACGGGTGAAATTGAATTTGTCAATAATGCTTATAGAGGGTGCGGGGCGCCTGTGGCCAAGGCTTTGGGCGTTGTTGCAAGTTTGTAATTGCCGGGGTGTCTCCTTATAATCCGTAGCCCGGAATCGGGGATGAACCTCAATGCACGCTTCAGCATAGCAAGCTACCGGGTTACCATCCGCCCTCCTGAACCAATCGGTTATCGGTCTCGTATCGATCCTCCGATCCCAACATACCAACCATCCGCAGCCGGTTTTCGGCCCTGCGGAACCAAGAGAGAGTGTGAGAGCGCTGTGAATAGCAAACGACCAGTAAATCTCGATCTCGGCAAGTTCCATTTCCCGCTGCCTGCCATCATGTCGATCCTGCATCGCATCAGCGGCATCATCATTTTTGTTGGTGTTGCCTTCCTGTTGTACGGCCTGGATCTCTCCCTGTCCGGAGAAGATGGTTTCGCCCGGGTGAGCGAACTGCTGGACAGCTTCCTGGCGAAGCTGATTATCTGGGGCATCCTGTCTGCTCTGTTGTACCACCTGGTTGCGGGCATTAAACACCTGCTGATGGATATGGGTATTGCAGAAGAGCTTGAGAGCGGTCGCCTCGCCGCGAAGATCACTGTTGTGGTTTCCATTGTTCTCATCATTCTGGCAGGAGTCTGGGTATGGTAAGCAGCGTAACTAACCTCGGCCGCAGTGGCGTTTTTGATTGGCTGATCCAGCGTGTCACTGCCTACGTACTGGCTATTTACACAGTGTTTCTTCTGGGCTTCATGGTGACGACAGACATCAACTATGAAACCTGGAGCGCGCTGTTCGACCAGACCTGGTTCCGTATTTTTACCCTGTTGGCACTGCTTTCCCTGGGTGCCCATGCATGGGTTGGTCTCTGGACTGTGACGACTGATTATCTCAAATCCATGGCGCCCCGTTTCCTTGTGCAGGCGCTGTGCGGTCTGACCATGTTTGTGTACCTGATCTGGGGCATTCAGATTCTTTGGGGGCTTTAATCGATGGCTAACATCAAGACCATGTCTTACGACGCGATTGTTATCGGTGGCGGCGGTGCCGGTATGCGAGCCGCCCTGCAGTTGACCGAGACCGGCGTCAAAACTGCGTGTATTACGAAAGTATTCCCGACTCGCTCGCACACTGTATCCGCCCAGGGTGGGATTACCTGTGCGATCGCAAGTGCCGATCCCAACGATGACTGGCGCTGGCACATGTACGATACCGTCAAGGGTTCCGACTATATCGGTGACCAGGACGCCATCGAATACATGTGTTCTGTGGGCCCCCAGGCAGTATTCGAGCTGGAGCACATGGGCCTTCCGTTCTCTCGTACCGAGCAGGGCCGTATCTACCAGCGTCCGTTCGGTGGACAGTCCAAGGGTCCGGATAACCCCACCCAGGCCGCTCGTACCTGTGCTGCTGCGGACCGTACCGGTCACGCCTTGCTGCACACTCTTTATCAGGCCAACCTGAAGGGCGGTACCACCTTCCTTAATGAGTGGTATGCGGTTGATCTGGTCAAGAACAGCAAGGATGAAGTGGTTGGTGTCGTAGCCATCGAGATCGAAACCGGTGAAGTGGCGTACATCAAATCCAAGGCTACTGTCCTTGCTACTGGCGGTGCTGGTCGCATTTATGCCTCCACCACCAATGCGATGATCAATACCGGTGACGGCATTGGCATGGCGCTGCGAGCCGGCTTCCCGGTGCAGGATATGGAAATGTGGCAGTTCCACCCAACCGGTATCCACGGCGCTGGCACGCTGGTTACTGAAGGTTGTCGGGGTGAGGGCGGTTACCTGATCAACTCCGAGGGTGAGCGCTTCATGGAGCGTTATGCTCCGAACGCCAAAGACCTTGCTGGCCGCGATGTGGTTGCACGTTCCATGGTTCTGGAAATCCTGGAAGGCCGTGGTTGTGGACCCGAGAAGGATCACGTATTGCTGAAGCTGGATCACCTGGGCGAAGAAACCCTGAACCTGCGCCTGCCGGGCATTTGCGAACTGTCCCGTACCTTTGCGCACGTTGATCCGGTGAAAGAGCCGATCCCGGTCGTTCCGACCTGTCACTACATGATGGGTGGTGTTCCCACCAACGTGGGTGGTCAGGCACTGACTCAGGACGAAAACGGCAACGATAAACCGATTCCCGGCCTGTTTGCCTGCGGTGAGGCTGCCTGTGTATCGGTACACGGCGCCAACCGTCTGGGTGGTAACTCCCTGCTGGATCTGGTGGTCTTCGGTCGTGCGGCTGGCCTGCACATTGAAGAGCAGCTGCGCGGCGGTTTCGAGGTTGATGGTGCCAGCGAAGAAGACATCAAACGCGCCATGGCCCGTCTGGAGCGTCTGGATAGTGCTTCTGAAGGCGAAGATGTGGCTAAGGTCCGTAAGGATCTGCAGAACTGCATGCAGCTCTACTTCGGCGTGTTCCGCGATGGCGACAGCATGGAGAAGGGTATCAAGCTGTTGGAAGAAATCGGCGAGCGTGTACGCAAAACCAAGTTGGCCGATACCAGCAAGGCGTTCAACACCGCGCGTATTGAAGCGCTCGAGCTGGATAACCTGTACGAAGTTGCATACGCCACCGCCAAGTCTGCGATCGAGCGTAAGGAAAGTCGCGGTGCCCACGCCCGTAACGACTTCACTGAGCGTGACGACGAGAACTGGCTCAAGCACTCCATGTACTTCCCGCTGGACAAGCGTGTTGGCAAGCGTGACGTGAACTTTGCACCGAAAACGGTTCCGACTTTCCAGCCGAAAGTCCGGACCTACTAAGGGGGTATCCTGAAAATGTTGGTAAGCCTGTATCGCTACAATCCGGAAACCGATAATGCCCCTTACATGCAGGATGTAGAGGTTGAGATTCCGGAAGGTAAAGACCTGATGGTCCTTGATGTTCTGAACCTGGTGAAGGAGAGGGATCCTTCCATGAGCTATCGCCGTTCCTGTCGGGAAGGTGTCTGTGGCTCTGATGGTATGAACATGAATGGCAAGAACGGCCTGGCTTGTATCACTCCGGTGTCGGATGTGGTCAAGAATAACAAGCTGGTTCTGCGCCCGCTGCCTGGTTTGCCGGTGATCCGGGACCTGGTGGTCGACATGAGCCTGTTCTACAAGCAATATGAAAAGGTGATGCCGTACCTGGTGAATGACACCCCGGCACCCGCCATTGAACGCCTGCAGTCTCCGGAAGATCGTGAGAAGCTGGACGGCCTGTACGAGTGTATTCTCTGTGCCTGCTGTTCCACGTCCTGCCCATCGTTCTGGTGGAATCCGGACAAGTTCATCGGCCCGGCTGGCCTGCTGCAGGCCTACCGCTTCCTCGCGGATAGTCGTGATACCGCACAGGCGGAGCGCCTGGCCAATCTGGATGACCCGTTCAGCGTCTTCCGCTGTCGGGGTATCATGAACTGTGTCAGTGTTTGTCCGAAAGGCCTGAACCCCACGAAGGCAATTGGCCACATTCGGAACCTGTTGCTGCAGCGCGCTACCTGAGCGCAAATTCTGTAGCACCAGCTATACTGGTGTTTCGGCACCAGTTTAGTACCCCGAAGGCCTCGCATTACGCGGGGCCTTCAACCAAAGGCTTATAGTCAAAGGTCTTAATGGAGTGCAAACTTAGGCCCGCTGCTTCGGTTGACTTATCCAGGATGCCGGGCAGCGTTGCCGAGTATAAAAAATCACTGGGGACGGAAAACATCCTTGCTGGGTGTGGTGGCCAAAGTCATGCCGTAATAACCCGTATTGACTGTGAATTACCCCTGGCCGACCATACCGGCTCCCCCGCACCAGCCCAAGGTGAGCTATTCAAAATGCACGAAAGCATCATGGAGCAGTTATGGCAGACTTCCCACCTGCAAGGTGGCAATCTGGCCTATGTTGAACAGCTTTTTGAAACCTACCTGACAGACCCCAACGCCGTTCCTGAAGAGTGGCGAAGCTACTTCGACAAGCTTCCCAGTGTTGATGGCTATCATGGCCGCGACATTGTCCACTCAACCATCCGTGAACAGTTTGAGCATATCTCCCGCAATCAGCGTTTCCTGGCCAGCAGTGGCGTACCCGCCAGTGCCACCTCAGATGCCGATAAAAAGCAGATTCGTGTTCTTCAGCTGATCAATGCGTTCCGTTTCCGCGGACACCAGGAATCCAAGCTTGACCCCCTGGGTGTCTGGCAGCGTGAGTCTGTTGAAGATCTTGAGCCGTCTTTCCACGAGTTGGGCGAGTCGGATCTTGATCTGGAATTCCAGACCGGTTCACTGAACTTCGGTTCCGAAACGATGAAGCTCGGCGACATCGTGCAGGGCCTGCGCCAGACGTATTGCGAGAGCATCGGTGCTGAGTACATGCACGTGGTAGATACTCGCATCAAGCGTTGGTTTCAGCAGCGTATGGAGCCTGTGCGCTCGCGCCCTGAGTACGAAGCTCAGACCCGCAAGCATATCCTGGAGCGCCTGACAGCTGCCGAGGGCCTGGAAAAGTACCTTGGCTCCCGCTATCCGGGCGTAAAACGCTTTGGTCTGGAAGGTGGCGAAAGCCTGATTCCATGCCTGGATGAACTGATCCAGCGTGCAGGCTCATACGGCGCCAAGGAAATTGTTCTAGGGATGGCCCATCGTGGCCGCCTCAACGTGCTGGTTAATACTCTCGGCAAAAACCCGAAAGAACTGTTTGATGAATTTGAGGGCAAGAAGCTCGCGGATTCAGGCTCCGGTGACGTGAAATATCACCAGGGTTTCTCTTCCAACGTGATGACACCCGGTGGCGAAGTGCATCTGGCCATGGCGTTTAACCCGTCGCACCTGGAAATTGTATCTCCGGTAGTGGTGGGCTCTGTACGCGCCCGTCAGGATCGCCGTGGCGATACCGACGGCAGCAAGGTTGTGCCGATTGTCATGCACGGTGACGCAGCGTTTGCGGGTCAGGGTGTTGTGATGGAAACCTTCCAGATGTCCCAGACCAGGGGCTTCGGCGTGGGTGGTACCATTCACATTGTGATCAACAACCAGGTGGGTTTCACCACTAGCCGGCAGGAAGATGCGCGCTCGACTGAATACTGCACAGACGTCGCCAAAATGGTTCAGGCGCCGATTCTGCACGTAAACGCAGACGATCCTGAAGCGGTGATGTTTGTTACCCAGATGGCCATGGACTACCGCAACGAATTCAAGCGGGATGTGGTCATTGATCTGGTGTGCTACCGCCGCCGCGGTCACAACGAAGCCGATGAGCCGGCTGCTACCCAGCCGCTCATGTATGAAAAGATCCGTAAGCTCAAGACCACCCGCAATCTGTACGCAGACCATCTGGTTGAAGCTGGCGTGATTACTGAAGAAGAAGCCAAGCAGATGGAAACCGACTACCGCGATGCGCTCGATAAGGGCGATCACGTGGTCAAATCGCTGGTGAAAGAGCCCAACAAAGAACTGTACGTGGATTGGGCTCCGTACCTTGGTCATGAGTGGACTGCCAAGTGCAAGACCAGTGTGGCTTTGAAGACCATCCAGAAACTGGGCAAGAAGATTACCGAGGTGCCTGAAGGCTTCAGCATTCAGCGTCAGGTTTCCAAGATCGTCAATGATCGCGAGAAGATGACGGCCGGCGCACTCTCACTGAACTGGGGCTACGGTGAGATGATGGCTTATGCCACCTTGCTGAATGAAGGTCACCCGATCCGCCTGACCGGTCAGGACGTGGGGCGGGGCACTTTCTCCCACCGCCACGCTGTTCTGCATAACCAGAAAGACGGGTCTACCCATATTTCCCTGCAGAACCTGAAAGACGAACAGCCCAAGTTCGATATCTATGACTCGCTACTTTCCGAAGAAGCGGTTATGGCATTCGAATATGGCTATTCCACCACCACGCCGGACGCACTGATTGTCTGGGAAGCCCAGTTCGGTGATTTTGCCAACGGCGCCCAGGTGGTCATTGATCAGTTCCTGACCAGTGGTGAGCACAAGTGGGGCCGTCTGTGTGGCCTGACGCTGCTGCTGCCCCATGGTTATGAAGGCCAGGGACCGGAGCACAGTTCGGCGCGTCTGGAGCGCTTCCTGCAGCTGTGTGCGGAGCACAACATCCAGGTTTGCGTGCCCACCACGCCATCCCAGGTATTCCATATGCTTCGTCGGCAGGTCAAGCGCCCGCTGCGTAAGCCGCTTGTGGCTATCACCCCCAAGAGCCTGTTGCGTCATAAAGAAGCCATTTCCGGCCTCGATGATCTGACCTCCGGTACCTTCCAGACCGTTCTGCCCGAGAAGGAGCCTTCTGATCCCAAGAAGGTGTCCCGACTGATTATGTGCAGCGGCAAGGTCTATTATGACCTTCTGGAGAAGAAAAAGGCGGATGAACGAGACGACGTCGCCATTGTCCGGATTGAGCAGCTGTACCCGTTCCCCGGTGATGATCTGGACGAGCTCCTGGCCCAGTACCCCAAGCTAAAGCATGTGGTGTGGTGTCAGGAAGAGCCGATGAACCAGGGTGCCTGGTACTGCAGTCAGCATCATATGCGTAACGCGCTGCAGCGCCTGAACCCCAAGTTATACCTTCAGTATGCCGGTCGTGAGGCTTCTGCTGCTCCTGCCTGTGGACACATGTCTGTTCACATCGAAGAGCAAAAGAAACTGGTTAACGACGCGTTTGAAATCTGACGAGCTACCGAACTAAGGATCCGTAATGTCAACAGAGATTAAAGCCCCCGTTTTCCCTGAGTCGGTCGCCGAAGGCACCGTCGCGACCTGGCACAAGCAGCCCGGTGAGGCATGCTCCCGTGACGAGCTGATTGTCGATATCGAGACCGACAAGGTTGTGCTCGAAGTGGTTGCGCCTGCTGATGGTGTGATCGAAGAAATTCTCAAGGGCGAAGGCGACACCTGCGAAAGCGGTGAGGTGATCGGCAAATTCAAGGAAGGCGCTGCGGGTGAATCCAAGCCGGCAGAGAGCAAGCCTGAAGCCAAGGCTGAGGCGCCGAAAGAAGAAGCCCCGGCTGCAACTTCCGGCGACGCCATCCTGAGCCCGGCTGCCCGTAAGCTGGCCGAAGAAAATAACGTTGACCCGGCCTCCGTCAAGGGCACTGGCAAAGACGGCCGTGTGACGAAAGAAGACGTGCAGAACTTTGTGGACAGCAGCAAGTCCTCCGGTGGTGCCGCTGCCAAGCCGGCAGCCATGCCTGAGGTAAATGTTGCCCAGGGTGAGCGCCCTGAGAAGCGTGTTCCGATGACTCGCCTGCGCGCCAGTATTGCCAAGCGTCTGGTGGATGCCCAGCAGACAGCGGCCATGCTGACCACGTTCAACGAAGTGAACATGGCGCCCATCATGGAGCTGCGTAAGCATTACCAGGACAGCTTTGTGAAGCGCCACGGCATCAAGCTGGGCTTCATGTCGTTCTTCACCAAGGCGGCCACCGAAGCCCTCAAACGCTTCCCGGCGGTCAATGCCTCGATCGACGGCAATGACATGGTGTACCACGGTTATCAGGATATCGGTGTTGCCGTATCCACGGATCGTGGTCTGGTGGTTCCGGTACTTCGCGATTCCGACGCCATGGGCCTGGCTGATATCGAGAAGAAGATTGTCGAGTACGGTACCAAGGCGAAGGAAGGCAAGCTGGCCATCGAAGACATGACTGGCGGCACCTTCACCATCACCAACGGCGGTATCTTCGGTTCACTGATCTCCACGCCGATCCTGAACCCGCCGCAGACCGCTATTCTGGGCATGCACAAAATCCAGGAGCGCCCGATGGCGGTGAACGGCAAGGTTGAGATCCTGCCGATGATGTACCTGGCGCTGTCATACGATCACCGTATGATCGACGGTAAGGAAGCGGTGCAGTTCCTGGTTGCGATCAAGGAAATGCTGGAAGACCCGGCCCGTATCCTGCTGGACGTGTAAGCTGACACTCAACGAATTCGATAACAGGAAAGATTATGTCCGATAAGTTCGATGTTATTGTCATTGGTGCCGGCCCCGGCGGTTACGTTGCAGCTATCAAGGCGGCCCAGCTTGGCCTGAAAACGGCCTGTGTGGAGTCCTGGACAAGCAAAGACGGTAAAAGCCAGGTTCTGGGCGGCACCTGCCTGAACGTGGGCTGTATTCCGTCCAAAGCACTGCTTGAGGTGACTCACAAATTTGAGGAAGCCAGCCACGATTATGAGTCCATGGGTATCATGACCAAGGGTGTTGATATCGATGTGGCGAAGATGATGGAGCGCAAGTCCGGCATCGTGCAGCAGCTGACTGGCGGTATTGCCGGCCTGTTCAAGGCTAACGGTGTGACTTCCATTCACGGTCACGGCAAGCTTCTGGCTGGTCGTAAGGTGGAAGTTACCGATAAAGACGGCAAGACCAAGACCTACGAAGCCGACAACGTCATTCTGGCGACGGGTTCCAAGCCGATCGAGATTCCGCCTGCACCGTTTGATGGCGAGTATATCGTCGATTCCGAGGGCGCGCTGGAGTTCACCGAAGTACCCAAGCGCCTTGGCGTTATTGGTGCCGGTGTGATTGGTCTTGAGCTTGGCAGCGTTTGGGCCCGCCTGGGTTCAGAGGTGACTGTCCTTGAAGCTCAGGACAGCTTCCTCCCGGCGGTGGATCAGCAGGTCGCCAAGGATGCGCTCAAGCAGTTCAAGAAGCAGGGTCTGAACATCATCACCGGTGCCCGCATGACCGGTGCTGAAGTCAAGCGCAAGCTGGTGAACGTCAGCTACGAAGATTCCAAAGGCAAGCAGGAAGCGAAGTTCGACAAGCTGATCGTGGCCGTTGGCCGTCGCCCGTACACCGACGGCGCCCTGGCCGAGGATTCCGGCGTGACCATGGACGAGCGCGGCTTCATTTTTGTGGACGACAACTGCAAAACCGAAGCGCCGGGTGTCTGGGCGGTAGGTGACATCGTTCGTGGTCCGATGCTGGCACACAAAGCGTCTGAAGAGGGCGTGATGGTTGCCGAACGCATTGCCGGTCATAAGCCGCAGGTCAACTACGATTGCATCCCTAACGTGATCTACACCTTCCCGGAAGTGGCTTGGGTCGGCAAGACCGAAGAGCAACTGAAGGCCGAAGGTGAAGAATACAACGTAGGCAGCTTCCCGTTTGCCGCCAACGGCCGAGCCATGGCGGCGAATGCGGCCGCCGGTATGGTCAAGATCATCGCAGACGCGAAGACGGATCGTATCCTGGGCTTTCACGTTGTTGGTCCTCAGGCGTCTGAAATCGTTGCCCAGGGCGTCATTGCCATGGAATTCGGTTCCAGTGCAGAAGATCTGGCCCTGACCTGCTTTGCGCATCCGACTCTGTCAGAGTCAGTGCACGAGGCGGCCCTGGCTGTTGCTGGCGGTGCGATTCACGTCGCCAACCGTCGCAAGAAGAAGTAACGCAACACCGGAATCGGGGCGCCAATGTCGGCGCCCCGCTGCCATCATAAAGGCAGCTTTCTGTGTGCGTAACCGGCGGGTTCAGGCGATCCCTTGCCCGCCAGAACGAATTCGCGATTGGTATGCCAAGGGCGGTGTGCCAGCGGGTTCATTTCCGTACGTGGTTATCCTCCATCAATAGACGGGACATTAACTATGAATTTGCATGAATATCAGGGCAAGCAGCTTTTCGCTGAGTATGGCCTGCCAGTATCCCAGGGCATTGCCTGCGATACGCCTCAAGAAGCTGTTGACGCTGCCACTGAAATCGGCGGTGACGCATGGGTTGTCAAGGCTCAGGTTCACGCCGGTGGCCGCGGTAAGGCCGGCGGTGTAAAGCTGGTCAAGAACAAGGAAGACATCCGTGAGTTTGCCCAGAAGTGGTTGGGCCAGAACCTGGTAACCTACCAGACTGACGAGAATGGCCAGCCGGTAAGCAAGATTCTGGTTGAATCCCTGACTGACATCGATCAGGAACTGTATCTGGGTGCGGTCGTTGACCGTGGCACCCGCCGTATCGTTTTCATGGCCTCCACCGAGGGTGGCGTTGAAATCGAGAAGGTTGCTGAAGAGACTCCCGAGAAGATCCTGAAAGCCGAAATCGATCCTCTGGTAGGTGCTCAGCCGTACCAGGGCCGCGAGCTGGCATTCAAACTGGGTCTTGAAGGCAAGCAGATTGGTCAGTTCACCAAGATCTTCCTGGGCCTCGCCAAGCTGTTTGAAGAGCGCGATCTGGCACTGGTAGAGATCAACCCGCTGGTGATCACACCGGCCGGCGACCTGCACTGTCTGGACGCCAAGATCGGCATCGACGGCAACGCGCTTTACCGTCAGAAGAAAATCCACGAAATGCGTGATCCTTCCCAGGAAGACGCTCGCGAAGCCGAAGCGGCCAAGTGGGAACTGAACTACGTAGCGCTGGAAGGCAACATCGGTTGTATGGTTAACGGTGCTGGCCTCGCCATGGGTACCATGGACATCATCAAGCTGTCTGGCGGCCAGCCCGCTAACTTCCTGGACGTAGGTGGCGGCGCGACCAAAGAGCGCGTTTCCGAAGCGTTCAAGATCATCCTGTCTGACGACGCTGTGCAGGCCGTTCTGGTCAACATCTTCGGCGGCATCGTTCGTTGCGACATGATTGCTGAAGGCATCATCGGTGCGGTCAAGGAAGTAGGCGTTAAAGTGCCGGTTGTGGTTCGTCTCGAAGGCAACAATGCCGAACTGGGCACCAAGGTGCTCAAGGACAGCGGCCTGAACATTATCGCCGCTACCAGTCTGGCGGACGCCGCAGAGCAAGTCGTTAAAGCCGCAGGGGGTAAATAATGAGCATCCTGATCAACAAAGACACCAAGGTTATCTGTCAGGGCTTTACCGGCGCACAGGGTACCTTCCACTCTGAGCAGGCCATTGCCTACGGTACTAAGATGGTCGGTGGTGTCAGCCCCGGTAAGGGCGGCACTGAGCATCTGGGCTTGCCGGTGTTCAACACTGTACGTGAAGCGGTAGAGAAGACCGGTGCAGAAGCGACCGTCATCTATGTTCCGGCTCCGTTCTGTAAAGACGCCATCATCGAAGCGGCCGATGCCGGCATTCAGCTGATCGTTTGTATCACTGAAGGTATCCCGACCATCGACATGCTCTACGCCAAAGAATACGTTGACCGTAAAGGCGTTCGCATGATCGGACCGAACTGCCCGGGTGTGATCACTCCGGACGAGTGCAAGATCGGCATTATGCCTGGCCATATCCACAAGAAGGGTAAGGTTGGTATCGTATCCCGTTCCGGCACCCTGACCTACGAAGCGGTCAAGCAGACCACTGACTTCGGCTACGGTCAGTCTACCTGTATCGGTATTGGCGGTGACCCGATTCCTGGCTCCAACTTCATCGACATTCTGAAGCTGCTGCAGGAAGATCCGGAAACCGAAGCCATCGTGATGATCGGCGAAATCGGTGGTACCGCCGAGGAAGAAGCGGCTGCGTTCATCAAAGAGAACGTCACCAAGCCTGTGGTTTCCTACATCGCCGGTGTCACTGCACCTCCTGGCAAGCGTATGGGCCATGCTGGCGCCATCATTTCTGGTGGTAAGGGTACCGCAGACGAGAAGTTTGCCGCCCTGGAAGATGCCGGCGTTAAAACCGTGCGCAGCCTGGCCGAAATCGGCAAGGCCCTGAAGGAAGTGACTGGCTGGTAAGCCCGCCATAACCTTCACCAAAACCCCCGGGTTCGCGAGAATTCCGGGGGTTTTGCGTTATGGCGCCGGTGTTTTATATCGCTTTGCTTAACGCAGCGAGGTGTAAAGACTATAATGCCCGGTCAGCCTGATTTCCTCAGCCACCTCCGGTGGTGAAACCAGGCGCCTAATAAACAGAAATAAGGAGTTCGTGCTTTGAGTTCTGTAGATTCCCAGCAAAGGGTTTTGTCCGGTATGCGACCGACCGGCAAGCTTCACCTCGGCCACTATCACGGTGTGCTGAAAAACTGGGTGAAACTCCAGCACGAGTATGAGTGCTTCTTCTTCGTGGCAGACTGGCATGCCCTGACCACGCAATACGATGACACTTCCGGCATTCAGCAAAGCGTGTGGGACATGGTTATCGACTGGTTGGCGGCAGGCGTTAACCCGGGGTCGTCGACGATGTTTATTCAGTCTCAAGTGCCGGAGCATGCGGAACTGCACCTGTTGCTCTCGATGATTACGCCGCTGGGCTGGCTGGAGCGCATTCCCACCTACAAAGATCAGCAGGAGAAGCTGCGTGAGAAAGATCTGGCAACCTACGGGTTCCTGGGTTATCCGCTGCTTCAGACTGCCGATATCCTGATGTACCGTGCGGGTAAGGTGCCGGTTGGAGCGGATCAGGTATCTCATGTGGAAATTACCCGTGAGATCGCCCGCCGCTTCAATCACATCTATGGCCGCGAGCCCGGTTTTGAGGAGCAGGCCGAGGCGGCCATCGTCAAAATGGGTAAGAAAAACGCCAAACTCTACCGCAACCTGAAGAAACGCTATCAGGAAGAGGGCAACATGGAGGCCCTGGAAACCGCACGGGCACTGTTGAAAGAGCAGCAGAACATTTCCCTGGGTGACCGGGAGCGGTTGTACGGCTATATCGAAGGCGGCGGCAAGGTAATCCTGCCAGAGCCCCAGCCGTTGTTGACGCCGGAATCGAAAATGCCGGGCCTTGATGGCCAGAAAATGTCCAAGTCTTACAACAACTACATCGGCCTGCGGGAAGAGCCAGACAGTGTTTCCCAGAAAATCCGCACCATGCAGACAGACCCACAGCGGGTACGCCGGACCGATCCGGGTGACCCGGAGAAATGTCCGGTCTGGAGTATGCATAAGGTGTACTCAGACGCCGAGACCTGTGAGTGGGTACAGCAAGGCTGTCGTAGCGCCGGCATTGGTTGCCTGGATTGCAAAAAGCCGTTGATCGATGCAGTGATTGAAGAGCAGCGGCCGCTTCACGAGCGGGCACGGGATTACGAGAAAAACCCGGATGTGGTTCGCTCGATCCTGGAAGAAGGCCGTGAACACGCACGGGATGCGGCCCGGGATACCCTGGAAGAAGTTCGCGCTGCCATGGGCCTCAGCTACCGCTGATTTTACCCGGTAGCCACTGCCAACGGCTGGAGAGGCCATGACCGACGAGACTGAGGAGTTAACACACGCCCCGGCAGAGGTCGGCGAGCAGGTGCCGCTGGCTCTGGTTTCTGGCAAGCCGTTGGTTGATCTTCCCAAGGACCTCTACATTCCTCCCGATGCCCTGGCGGTGTTTCTGGAGGCTTTCGAGGGTCCACTTGATTTGCTGCTGTATCTGATACGCCGGCAAAACATGAACATCCTTGATATTGACGTGAGTGAAATCACCCGCCAGTACATGGACTACATCGGCGCCGTTGAAGCCATGCGCTTTGAACTGGCGGCCGAATACCTGGTGATGGCGGCCACGCTGGCAGAGATAAAATCCCGAATGCTGCTGCCCCGCCATGAAACAGACGATGACGAGGAACTGGACCCCAGGGCGGAGCTGATTCGCCGGTTGCAGCAGTACGAGCGGTTCAAGAAGGCTGCCGAAGATATCGATGAAATGCCGCGTATGGAGCGTGACATTTTTGCAGCGTCAGCCGCCTTGCCGAAGCTGCCTTCGTCTCAGCCCCACCCGGAAGTGGATATGCGGGAGCTTTTGTTGGCTTTGCATGGCGTGCTGAAACGGGCGGATCTATTCACCAGTCACCATGTTGAGAAAGAGCGGCTGTCTACCCGCGAGCGAATGTCTCACATTCTCTCGGTGCTCCAGGGCGACCGGTTTGTCACGTTTGAAAGCCTGTTTACCATTGAGGAAGGGCGGCTGGGTGTGGTGGTGACGTTCCTCGCAACGCTTGAACTGGTGAAAGAGCAGCTGATTGAAATTGTACAGGCAGAGGTGCTGGGCCCGATTCACGTGCGTGCCCGGGCTGCCAGCTAGGTGAAGGCCAGATTATGAACGAAGACCATCTTGCGCGTGTTCAGGCGATTGCCGAAGCAGCCCTGCTGGCGGCTGGAAAGCCCCTGTCGCTGGAACAGCTCAGAGAATTGTTTGTGGAAGACGAGCGGCCATCCCGCCAGGTGATGGAGCACGTGCTGGTGCAGCTGGACAAAGCCTGCGAGGGGCGAGGTTTTGAGTTGAAGAAGGTGGCCAGCGGTTACCGCCTGCAGGTGAGGGAAGAGCTGGCACCCTGGGTTGGACGCTTGTTCGAGGAAAAACCCCAGCGGTATTCCCGGGCACTGCTCGAAACCCTGGCCCTGATTGCCTATCGGCAGCCAATCACCCGGGGTGAAATTGAAGATATTCGCGGTGTTACGGTAAGCAGCAATATCATTCGTACCCTGCTTGAGCGAGAGTGGGTAAGGGTTGTTGGACATCGTGACGTGCCGGGTCGCCCTGCAATGTACGCCACCACCCGACAGTTTCTGGATTACTTTAACCTGACAGGGCTGGATGAACTGCCACCGCTGTCTGAGGTTCGTGATCTCGAGGAAATTGGCCGGGAGATCGAACGAAACATACAGGGGGAGATTCAGTTTGAATCATCCCATAATGACAGCAGTGACGACCCCGGACAACCCGGAGGCAACCAGGCTGCTGAATCGGAACAGACACTTCACTGATGTCAAAAGACATCGGTTAATCGGTAAGGACGTATTACATGGCGGCATCTAGCCCCGGAAAACAAGGCCCTGGAAAACCAGGTTCCAGAACCCGAGCATCTCAGGGCGATAAGGCTCTGTCGGAGGGCCCTGAACGCATTCAGAAACTGCTCGCAAGAGCGGGTGTTGGGTCTCGCCGGGAGATTGAAGGGTGGATGGAATCCGGGCGGTTACAGGTTAACGGCCAGCCGGCGGAGCCAGGCCAGAAAGCCACTACGGACGACCGTTTTGAGCTGGATGGAAAGCAGCTGGATGTGTCAGCCGCCGCCCAGGTGGTTCGCAGGGTGCTGATCTACAACAAGCCCGAGGGCGAAGTCACCACCCGGAAAGATCCGGAAGGCAGGCCAACGGTATTTGACCGCTTGCCACGCCTGAAAGACCAGCGCTGGATCGCCATCGGGCGGCTGGATATCAATACCACCGGGCTGGTGTTGTTCACAACCGACGGTGAGCTTGCCAACCGGTTGATGCACCCGTCGAGCCAGATTGACCGGGAATATGCCGTGCGGGTATTTGGTGAGGTAGACGACGCCATGCAGCAGCGTTTGCTGGAAGGTGTGTTACTGGATGACGGCATGGCCAAGTTCTCCGACCTGGCTCCCGCTGGCGGCAGCGGCATCAACCAGTGGTTCCACGTGACCCTGATGGAAGGACGGAACCGGGAAGTCAGGCGCCTGTGGGAGTCCCAGGGGGTTAGGGTCAGCAGGCTTAAGCGGGTGCGCTATGGGCCAATTTTCTTGCCAAGCCGTCTTACCCTGGGCAAATGGGAAGAGCTGGATCAGAAAGGTGTGGATGCCCTGAGCAAGGCCGTCGGGCTGTCTGCGGTGGATATTCCGCAAAAGACCCCCGGTGAGCAGGCGGCTCATGATCGCAGGCGACGAAAAAGTCCCGGAAAGTCTCTGCAGCGTGCCCGCAAGGGAACCTGGCAGGTCAGCGACTCTGCGCCCGCCAAGCCAAAGCGCGATGACCGCAAAGCAAGGTCAGGCGCAAAGAAGCCGGCTCGTAACAATCGGGGCGAATAAGCCCCCCAATTGTCGCTCAGGAAATACTGGCGAAAACACGGGTGCAGTTGCGGCCCTGTGCTTTCGCCCGATATAACGCTTCGTCCGCCCGGGCCAGCCACTGCTCCGGCACCTCGTCTGCAAGGTGGGTTGCCACACCGCAGCTGCCGGTAACCGTCAGTGGCGTCTCACCACCATCCACCCGAATGCTTTCGATCGCCAGACGAATGCGCTCGGCTACCTCCCGTGCTTCCTGCTCGCTGGTGTGAGGCAGTAATACCGCAAATTCTTCCCCGCCAAATCGATACACTGTGTCTGAATTTCGAATGGCTTGTTCCAGTTTCTCTGCGGTTCTGGTCAGGATATGATCCCCAACCACGTGCCCGTGATTGTCATTGATCAGTTTGAAGTGGTCCAGGTCGCACAGGATGAGGCTCCAGGGCGCGCCATGCCGGTCGGCCAGAGCGCTTGCCCGCAGCAGGGCTTCGTCAAGGGCTCGTTTGTTGCCAATGCCGGTCAGTGCGTCGGTCAACGCGGCTTGCTCAATGGCGATGAACTGGCAGGCATTGCGCAGTGGGCAGATGGCTGCCGAGAGCATCATCTCCAGGCCAGTAAGTTCTTCGTCTGTAAACTTTTGCCGGCGATGAAAGGCGAGCGTGCCATAGTAACTACCTTCCAACGTGAGGCGGTATTCGCAGCGATGGGGCCCGCCCATACCGGTTGAGAACACAAAATCCTGCCGGGCAATCCGATGCCGGTAATTGAGGGCATCAAACGGGATGGTTTGTGCAATTTCCTCTGCGATGATGCCTAGTTGGGTTTCCAGTGACAGGGTGGTAGACAGCCGTTTTGCCATCTTGGTAAGAACATCAGGGGACTGGTTCCAGTCATGAAACGACTGCTTCAGGGCGGCCAGCCTGGCCGGCTGCGTCTTTGACGGCTGAATCGAAGTCAGGTTTTTCACAATGGCTCGCTCTGCTTCTGGAAACGGGTATAGTTGCAGCCTTACCAGCATGAACTGTGCCATTGAAAATAAAGGCATAATAAACAATGGAATATAATGTTTTCTTTATTCCGTTTTGAGGGTTTGGGCGGGGTGATTGTCCGAAAGCGCCATTTTTCCGGCAGGGCATTGCCGCTGGTGCAAAACCTGCAATCAAAATGTCAGACAAGGGGTGGGGCTGGCCGGAGGCTGTGATAAACTTCTGCGCTTGACCATGTCCTGTCATAACAAGAGAGCATCAGGTTTATGAGATTTCAGGCACCGGAGAGCCTTTCAGAGCAAATCGCGCAGCATATCGGCCAACGGATCATCATTCGTGATCTCAAGCCGGGGGAGCGGATTCAGGAACTGAAGGTGGCCGGTGAGCTGAATGTCAGCCGTGGCTCGGTGCGCGAAGCGCTGCTGATACTTGAGCGCCGCCACCTGGTGGAAATCTTTCCGCGCCGGGGGGCGGTGGTGTCTGATCTGACTCCGGGTTCGGTCAACGCCCTGTACGATATCTACATCGATCTGCTATGCATGCTCGGGCGCAAAGTGCTGGAGCGGTGGTCCGGTTCCGAGCTTGGTGGCGTGATGAGCCAGGTCAAGGAGCTTCAGGCGGTCATTGATGCACTCAATTCCAATGCCACTGATGCCGCGGAACAGGTCATAGACGCCGGCTTCGGCGTCATGCGTTACGCCTACCGATTGGTCGAAAACCCGTTTCTTGAAGAAACCCTTGAGAATTTCCGGCCCGCCATCAGCCGCACCTATTACGTAGCCCTTGAGCATTTCAGAAGTGAGATCGCCGAAACCGGCACTTTTTTCCGTCATCTGGCAGATGCGGCGGTCAAGGGCGATTCAGCTCTCCTGGAGCGGGTTATCCAGGATTTCGGCGAACACCAGAGAGCACAGGTTTTGAGCATTCTCACGGAGGAGAACGCCTGATATGAGGCTCAAGTCCATCAAGCTGGCTGGCTTCAAGTCGTTTGTTGATCCCACTACGGTGCCATTCCCGTCCAACATGACGGCGGTGGTGGGGCCAAACGGTTGTGGCAAGTCCAACATCATCGACGCCGTGCGCTGGGTGATGGGTGAAAGCTCCGCCAAGTATCTGCGCGGCGAGTCCATGACGGACGTCATCTTTAACGGCTCAAGTGCCCGTAAGCCTGTCGGCCAGGCGTCTATCGAACTGGTGTTCGATAACGGTGATGGCACCGCGCCTGGTGAATTCGTCAAGTTCAACGAAATTTCGGTCAAGCGCCGTGTGTCCCGTGAGGGGCAATCGGAATACTTCCTGAATGGCGCCAAATGTCGTCGCCGGGACATCACCGATCTGTTCCTGGGCACCGGCCTTGGCCCTCGTAGCTACGCAATCATCGAGCAGGGCATGATTTCCCGGTTGATTGAGGCGAAGCCTGAAGAGCTGCGCGTATACATCGAGGAAGCCGCGGGAATCTCCAAATACAAGGAACGAAGGCGCGAGACCGAGAACCGGATCAAGCGCACCCAGGAGAACCTGGAACGGCTTACCGACCTCCGCGAGGAGCTAGGGCGCCAGTTGCAGCATCTGGAGCGGCAGGCGGCCGCGGCCGAGAAGTATAAGGCCTACAAGCAGGAAGAACGGCAGAAAAAGGCCGAGCTTACGGTGCTGCGCTGGCAGGCGCTGGATAATGACTTACAGTCCTGGCGTGGAAAGATTCGGGATACCGAGCTCGAGCTGGAAAAACTGCTGACCGAACGGGTTAATCTGGAAACCTCCCTGGAATCGCTTCGGGAAGACCACCACGAACGCACCGAACATTTCAATCGGGCCCAGGCACGCTACTACGAAGCCGGCGCCGATATTGCCCGGATCGAACAAAGCCTGGAACACCAGCGGGAGCGCAGCCGCCAGACCGCCGCAGAGCTGGATCAGGCCATGGCCAACCAGCGGGAACTGGGGCGTGAGCTTGAGCAGGACGAAGAAAAGCTGGCGGGCATTCAGGAAGAGCTCGATATGATTGAGCCGGAGCAGGAAGCCCTGGCTATGCGTTCTGAAGAGTCTGGAGAAAAACTCCAGCTGGCCGAAGACGCCATGAGTGACTGGCAGCACCGGTGGGAGGAGTTCAGCACCCGGTCATCCGACGCTCGGCGCCAGGCGGAACTCGCCCAATCCCGAATCCGGTCGCTGGAAGACGCTATTGCCCAACTACAGAACCGTCACGGCAAACTGCTGGACGAACAGGTGTTGTTGGAAGAGCAGCTGGACCGGGCGGAACTTGATGAGCTGCTCGAACAGCAGGAAACCCTCGAGCTACAGCGTGAAGAGGCAGCGGAGCGCATTCAGACACTGCAGGATGACGTATACCAGAGCCGGCAGAAGCTGCGGGAAGCAGAGCAGGCTGTGGCCGAACGCCGGCAACAGGTGCATAGCCTGAAAGCGGCCCTGGACTCCCAGATGGCCTTGCTGGATGAACAGATGGGCGGCCATGACGACACCTTGCAGGGCTGGTTGCGGGATAACGGTTTGTCGGATGCGCCCAGGGTCGCCGCCGCATTGCGTATTGAAGATGGCTGGGAATTTGCGGTAGAGCAGGTGATTGGCCGGTTCAGCCAGGGGCTTGCATTGCCGGGCTTTGACCACCTTGTTGACGCCCTGGACAGCGCGCCAAAAGGCCTTGCGCTGGTGTCTTCGGGCACTGAACCAAGGCCTGCTGGAGGGTTGGCGGCGAAGGTGGATGGCGTGGGTGCCATCAGTCATCTGCTTGCCGGTATTGATACAGCAGACTCCACCAATGACGCACTGGCGCGCCGGTCCCAACTTTCCGCCGGTGACAGCTTGATTACCCCTGAAGGCGTCTGGGTTGCTCGCGATTGGGTCTTGATGCCCGACTCCGAAGCCGGGCAAATCGGTGTCATTGAGCGCCAGAAGAAAGTGAGCGAGCTTGAGGCACGTCTGCAAGAGGCGGAAGAGCTGCTTGAGCAGGCGGTCGAGGCACTGGAGTTGCTCCAGGAACAGGGCGAGCGTGCTGAGTCGGCCAGGGAAGAAGCCCAGGCCCGTTTGAGTGACGCTGAGCGGGAACTCGGTGCGTTGTCCTCAAAAGTTAGTGGTCTGAAAGCCCGGGCTGAACAGATTGATGCCCGCCTTGCCCGTATCCGGGATGATATAGAAGATGTGGCCGGAAACCTGGAACAGCAGAAGGAAGATCTCGAATCCGCGAGGGAAGAATGGAACCTGGCGCTGGCTTCCACCGAGGACAGTGACGAAGAGAAAGAACGGCTGCTGGAGCAGCGTGATAACTTGCGGGAGAATCTCGACAGGCTCCGCCAGGAAGCCCGCCACGACCGGGACCATGCCCACCAGTTGCAGTTGCAACTGCAGTCATTGCAAAGCCAGCGCGATGGTTTGAAGCAGACCATCGAACGCATGCAAATGCAGAAAGAACGGCTGGAAGAGCGTCTTGATATGCTCCGGGAAAGCCGAGAGAGCGCTGAAGAGCCACTGGAAGACCTGCAACTTCAACTCGAGGGGCTTCTGGAGCGCCGGTTGGCGGAGGAGGAGAAGCTTTCGGCCGCCAGGGACGCCCTGGAAGACATTGACCGCGAGGTACGGGAGCGGGAGCAGGGCAGAAGCCGCACCGAGCATGTGGTGGGTGAGGTACGTGCGCGGCTCGAAAAGCTCAATTTGGAATCCCAGGCGCTCGAAATCCGGTCTGGTAACCACATCGAGCAGCTCAAGGAGCTGGATGTAAAGCTCCAGGAAGTGCTGGGCCAGTTGCCGGAAGCTGCCGATGAGAAAATCTGGGCCGAAGAACTGGAGAAGATTGGTAACCGTATCCAGCGGTTGGGGGCCATTAATCTGGCAGCCATCGAGGAATATCAGGTACAGAGTGAGCGAAAGACCTACCTGGATGAGCAGCACAACGACCTGATGGAAGCCCTGGAAACCCTGGATACCGCCATTCGCAAAATAGACCGGGAAACCCGTCAGCGCTTCAAGGAAACCTTCGATCAGGTTAACGGTGGCCTGCAGGCGTTGTTCCCCAAAGTGTTTGGAGGTGGCAATGCCTATCTGGAGCTGACCGGCGAAGATCTGCTGGAGACCGGCGTGGCGATCATGGCGCGGCCACCGGGCAAGAAGAACAGTACCATCCACCTGCTGTCCGGTGGCGAGAAAGCCTTGACTGCGATTGCCCTGGTATTCTCTATCTTCCAGCTCAATCCGGCGCCTTTCTGTATGCTGGATGAGGTAGATGCCCCGCTGGACGATGCCAACGTTGGCCGTTACGCCAATATGGTGAAAGAGATGTCCAAACAGGTACAGTTCATCTACATTACCCACAACAAGATCGCCATGGAAATGGCGGACCAGTTGATGGGCGTCACCATGCACGAACCGGGTTGTTCCCGGCTGGTTTCGGTGGATGTCGACGAGGCGGCAGCCTTGGCGGAGGCCTGAGGGTTGGCGAAAAAGCCGTCAACCATGACAATAACGCCATCTCGGCCCGGAGTGCGTTGTATTCATTACGGGCTTTTCTTAGAGTAGCAACGTTCCGAACTGCAAACAGGACAGCAGCACTATGTCACTTAGGGAATGGTTAATTGCCATAGGTACCCTGGTTATTCTTGGAATCGTCATTGATGGTGTTCGGCGGATGCGCCGGGCCCGTAAGGAATCCATGGCGATTTCCTCCGGAATGGGCGCGGATGATCTGAAGGATTCCCCGCTCGATGATGATTACAATCCAGAACTTCCCAATGGTGGAGCCCGAACCGTATCCAGGGGAACCCTCGAAGAGCGGGGCTACCTCAAGCGGGACACGTCAGAGGATTTCGGCAGTTCGGACGATGACGACGTTATGCTGGAATCGGGGTGGGGCGCGACCGACGACAACATCGACGATGGTGTCCTGGGTGAGCCAAGAGTCGTGAATAGCCGTTCCGAGCGTTCAGTAGAACCACCGGCGGGTGAGGCTGAGGAGGTCTACGACGACGAAGTCTCCGCCCGGCCGGTATCAGAGCCCGAACTGCCGCCAGAACCGGAGCCGGCACCGGAGTCAGCACCAGAACCAGAACCGAAATCTCGTCCCGCAGGAAAAACCCGAGCGAAAGAACCTCCTGTGTTGACCACAGAGGTTGAGGAAGATACCGCTCGCCGGGAAGCGGCACCGGGCCCACGCAAAAATCAGCCGTTGGCGGGAGCCAATCGCCCGGAAGCCAGGGAAGTGCTGGTGATTAACGTATTGGCGCGTAACGGTGAGGAGTTCCAGGGAACGATACTGAAAAAGCTGTTTGAGGCCTGCGGTCTTGAACATGGCGACATGGACATCTACCACCGGCATGAAGGTGCTGACACCACCACGCCAGTGCAGTTCAGCGTTGCCAACGCGGTGGAGCCGGGAACCTTCCGGCCCCAGGATATGCCAACGTTGAACACTCCCGGAATCAGTTTCTTCATGAGCCTGCCCGGGCCATCCAATGCCATGCAGGCCTTCGAATTCATGCTCGAAACCGCTCAGTGCGTTGTGCGCAATATGGGCGGTGAACTGAAAGACGAACGCCGCAGCGTAATGACTCCGCAGACGATTGAGCACTGCCGGCAGCGCATCCGTGAATTCGAACGTAAACAGCGTTCCCATCGGGTATAACACTTAATCAGGACATTCGATCCGATGAGCCAGGTTTCTGCCGATATCCAGCAGCGCGTGGAACAGTTGCGCGCTGCCCTGGACGATCACAATTACTACTATTACGTTCTGGATGACCCCAGGATACCCGATGCTGAATACGATCGGCTGTTCCGTGAACTCCAGACACTGGAAGCGGACTACCCGGAACTGGCCACAGATAACTCGCCTACCCGGCGGGTTGGCAGTGCCGCGGAAACCAGTTTTGAAGAAATCACCCATCGATTGCCCATGCTGTCATTGGACAATGCGTTTAGTGACGACGAGCTCCGTGATTTCGACCGCCGAGTGCGTGATCGCCTGGCAACCGAGGATCCGGTGGAATATGTCTGTGAGCCCAAGCTGGATGGCCTTGCGGTCAGCTTGCACTATGAGCAGGGTGTATTAACTCGGGCCGCCACCCGAGGCGACGGTTATACGGGTGAGGATATCACGGCCAATATACGCACCATTCCGTCAGTCCCCTTGACCTTGCGGAGCGACGACTATCCGGATCTGGTGGAAGTTCGGGGTGAAGTCTATATGCCCAAGGCGGGGTTTGAGCAACTGAACCGGCGCCTCGCTGAGCAAGGCGAAAAGACCTTTGTAAACCCCAGGAATGCCGCTGCCGGCAGCCTGCGCCAGAAGAAATCAACAGTCACCGCCAAGCGCCCCCTGGAGCTGTGTGCCTACAGCATGGCGGTCACCGACGAAAGCCTGCTGCCTGAAACCCACTGGGAAAGCTTGCAGCGGGTTCGGGGCTGGGGGTTTCGTATTAACCCGGAAATGCGCAAAGCCATGGGGGTTGAAGCCTGCCTCGAGGCGTACCAGGAGCTGATGGCCAAGCGCGACACGCTGCCGTACGAAATAGACGGTATCGTGTTCAAGGTGAATCGCCTGGATTTGCAGCAGCAGCTGGGCTTTGTGTCCAGGGCACCCCGGTGGGCCATTGCCCACAAATTCCCTGCCCAGGAAGAACTGACCGTTATTGAAGATGTAGAGTTCCAGGTGGGCAGGACCGGGGCTGTCACGCCTGTTGCCCGGCTCAAACCGGTGTTTGTGGGTGGCGTGACCGTTTCCAACGCAACACTCCACAACATGGACGAGATTCGCCGGCTGGATGTGCACATCGGTGATACGGTGTTCATACGCCGCGCTGGAGATGTCATTCCGCAAGTGGTGAAGGTGGTTCCGGAGAAACGCCCGAAGGGCGCGGCGGAAGTGGTCATGCCGAGCCAATGCCCGGTCTGTGACTCGGACATCGTCCAGATAGAAGGGGAGGCTGTCGCCCGTTGTTCCGGGGGGCTGTACTGCCCCGCCCAGCGCAAGGAAGCCATTCGCCATTACGCCTCCCGCAAGGCCATGGATATCGAAGGTCTGGGTGACCGGCTGATTGAAGTGCTGGTGGATGAAGGCATGGTGAACACCGTCGCGGACCTGTACCGACTAACCAAATTCCAGTTATCCAGCCTTGACCGTATGGGGGATAAATCAGCAGGCAACCTTGTGGCGGCCATTGACCGGGCCCGTAGGCCGGTGCTGTGGCGGTTCCTCTACGCCCTGGGTATTCGTGAGGTGGGTGAGGCGACCGCGAAGTCCCTGGCATCGCATTTCGGTACCCTTGAGGCAATTTCAGCCGCCGATGACGAGGCGCTGCAGGCGGTACCGGACGTTGGTCCTATCGTGGCCGGCCATATTCGCAGTTTCTTCGACCAGCCCCACAACCAGGAAACCCTGCAGGCTTTGAGAGACGCCGGGGTAAGCTGGCAGGAAGAGCAGGGTTTCCCTGCCGAGGCCAAACCCCTTGCCGGGGAAACCTGGGTGCTGACCGGCACTCTGTCACAAATGACAAGGGACCAGGCGAAGGAAAAACTGGAAAAGCTGGGGGCCAAAGTGGCCGGCAGTGTTTCGAAGAAAACCGCCTGCGTTGTGGCCGGCGAGGCCGCTGGCTCCAAACTGGCCAAGGCGGAACAACTGGGAGTACCTGTGCTGGATGAAGATGGGCTTCTCGCTCTGTTGAAGGAGCATGGCATAGAAGGCTGATGCGGCCCGGCCGGTGAATCTGAGAACTCGCGCAGATCTGGCAGGGCACAAATTGGCTAACATGGCGTTGATCTGTAACGGTGTGTAAACCGGGAGCGTTATGCCCCGCTGGCACCGCCATAACAACAACGTCATGAAACGGATTTTTGCATGCGCGCCGATCTGCTCCCCCGCACCTCCTCCTCTGGCCGTCTTCTTGGCCTGGCCCTGATCGCACTGATGTCTGCCGGCTGTAAAACCGAAAAAGACCCCGACCAGCCCACGCTGCTTGGCGCGCCGCCCACCACGGCCTACCTCGGGGTTGAGTATTACTACAACTGGGGAGCTTATGGCGGCGAGAGCATACTGGATTACTCGCTGACGAACGCCCCGTCCTGGCTTGCGCTGGAAGATACCAGCAACAAAGCCCGTCAGGGCATCATCATGCGCGGCGTTCCTGGTCTCTCAGGGGGCGCGAGAGGTGAGGCCGATCTGGGCAGAAACGACAACATCGACATCGTCACCACCGATGGCCGCATGGCCGGGTTCCAGCCTTTTGATATTGAAGTCAAACGGAATGTAGTGTCGCTGGAGGCGCCGTCGTTCACCGAGGGCGAAAGCCCGGACATTCCCGACAGCTCCCGAACCCGTTGTGAACTGCCTGCACTGGATGTGGTCGGCGAGCATGACTATGAGATTGACCTGTACAACGAGGATGGCTCGTTTAAGGAGTCCAAGGCAGTTACTTCGCCAACCAATCGCGTGTTTGCAAAGGTTCTTTTGGACCAACCCTCCGTGACAAGGGTTTCCATCGCGTTCGAGCTGCGCTCGGAATTCGATGAGAATAAGTGTGACGACGAGGAAAGCCCACCGCACCAGCGGTGCGAATACAGCAGTGACAACCTCGGCCGTGCCATTATCGGTAACGACATTGTCGCGCAGGGCAGCAACACCGCGTTCCCGGTGGATGAACAGGGCGAGGAGCTGACCTACATCTCGTACTACGAGAACGACGCTGGCATCAAGGATCGGGGGCTGATTACCCTCGAGCCAGGTATCACCGAGTGCTACATTCCATTGGAAGTCATTGACGACACCATCCCCGAACCTTCCGAACTGGCGCAGCTTCATTTAACAGAGGTGCGCACGGGCATTGCCTCCCTGGGCGCATCGGACACCGGTGTGCGAACCAACCTGACCATTCGTGACAATGAACCGACGGTTGCCATCGAAACCCTGAAGGGCGGCCCGCGAGATACGTTGAACACCGGTACAACCGGGCAATATCGGGCCACGCTGTCCGGTGATAGGGAGGACGTCATCAAAGTCCGTTTGACGCACGCCCAAGGCTCCACGGCACGGCTGGGAACCGAGTTTGTCATTGAGCAGGAAGGCGTGGAGAACGATACCTTAAGCTTTCCCGTTGGCCAGAATGAATTGCTTTTCGAGGTCCGTGCCAGTGAGAGCTATTCAACGCCGGAGGACCTGCACGACCGATTTGCGAACCTGGCGGTAGACAGCCGGTTCCAGGCGGGCCGGGAAGGTTTTGCCAGAGGTGCCAGCGATAACCTGTTGAGGCTCAGCTTCAATCGTCTGAAAGAGTCTATTGTCTGGAATGACGGGTTTGTTGCGACGGACTTTACCGTTGGTCATGGCGGTCGCTACTTTGTCGCCGGGAGCAACAACGGCCAGGTTCAGGTGCGCATTCATGATCAGACTGGCGCCCTGCTGGGCGACCCCGTAGTTGTTGCCGATCTCGCAGATGCCTCAGCCCGCCCCGATGTGTTCGTGGATGTGGCGGAGCGGCGGGTCACCGAAGACACGGTCCGGGTCACCCGATATGAAATGGCCGTGGCATTCACTACTGACGAGCCGGTTGGCTCAGGCGATGCCGGGGCCGGAGATAATGTGATTGTAGGCGTTTATCGACTAAGTGATGGAGAGTATCAGCTGCGCTGGGATGACCTGTTCCGGATGGGCACCTCCGGGCATGACCGTGTTCGATGGATAGGGCTCAACCCTGGCAGTGGCTATGTTGCGATCGCGGGTGAAACCGACGGCGTATGGGATGGAGAGTCGTCGGCCGGCGGTATCGACGCATTCCTGACCCGAATCGATACGATACCCGATGGCGATGCCCTGGTACCAACGATCGCCTGGACGCGCCAGGTGGGTTCTGAGGGTGATGACTATGTGGTGGGCGGCAGTGTGGCCGCTCTCAGCCCCCTGCTGTTTGGTTTTGCGCCATCATCGATCGACGGCACGGCGGTTACCGGCCCCTTTTTCTTCGGTGGCAGCGCCTCGGGGACAGTGTCGGTTTACCAGGTTGGAGAAGAATCCGCCGAGGTTCTGCGGCACGGGTTTTATGGCGATGGTAGCGCCTGGCTGATTGGTGACGGCCCCTTTGAGTATCGAATGGAAGTTAACGAAGATGATGCTGACGAACTTATTCGCACACGCGTGAACAGCCGGGCCGGGTTTGCTCTCGGTTACAGTACCTCGGGTGCCATAGGCAGTGCATTGTCGGCCAATGATCAGAATGACACTGCCATTGTAGAGCTGAGCCAGGGCCTGCTGTTTAACGGCGATATGGTCATTGCGGGTTCCACCGACGGGGTCTTCGCTGAAGGCGCTGGAAATCCCTCCACCCGCCATGCAATCCTGGCAAGGCTGAATCGTGGTGATGACGAAGCGGCTTATCGGAGCTGGCGCATTCAGCCTGATGTTGAGGGGTTGAATGTGTTAAGGCTGAAAAACTATCGGGATGATGAAATTACTGCGTTGGTAGACCTCGGTGGTGAGCTGGCAATTAGACTGTTCAGCCCGGAGGGCGATGCACTGACCTCCGAGAACCCTTAATGGCGTTGAAGGGGGGGGAGGCCTTAGACGGTCCCCTCCTGCCGGCTGGCGCTGGCATACAGCTTCAGGTAGTCGGTACTGGTCACAATGCCTGATGGCTGGCCTTTTGCGTCAACGATCAGTGCCGCGTTCAATTGGTGTGCAAGCATAAGCCGCGCGAGCTGGTGTGCGTCGGTTTCCGGAGAGGCGGTCAGGAAAGCTGGCAGTTCAACCTGAGACAGGCTCTGACTTACTGCTTGTGACGGGTTTTCGTGGAGCCAGGCGAGTAGCCAGCGCAGGTCAATCAGGCCTGCAACGTTGTGGTCGGCCAGGATGACCAGATGGTGCACATTGTTGTCTTCCATGCTGGACATGGCCTCACCCATGGAAGCCGTAGCGGGTACAGAGTACAGCGCCGGTGAGCAAATGGCGGAAACAGGCAGGTACACACGCTCCTCGCGCCGTTCTCCGGCGGCTGCGGCGCCATACTCCTGGAGTGCACGGTGGCGGCCGCTGTTAGCGGCTTGCTGAAACTCCGCGTCGGTTGCCTCGCTGTGGCCCGGTGAAATCGCGCCGGATTCCGTCAGCTCGGTGACGTCGCCAACGCGACGGCTTCGCAAGGCTTCCGGCAATCGGGTGCCGATTGGTCGCCCCGGCTCACTTACGTGAATAGACATTCCACTAACTCTCCCATGTGACTGCTGCAACATCCCAATGCAGAGCAGCTCCTCTAATGGTAACGGCTGAATGTCACAAAACTGTAGGCCGGCCTCATTACGCCTGGGTAAGTGTCAGGTTCGGTATAGCCGCCCCGTTTCCAGTCGCTTTGAGAGCGGCGCAGGCAAGCAGTGGGGCTGGCCGCTGATAACATCTGCCAGATATTCTGCCAGCAAGGGTGCCCAGACCAACCCTTTGCTGCCCAGGCCGGTCAGCAGATACAGGTCGTTAAGGTGGTTCCCCTCTGTGTCCCGCATGTGGCCGGCCACAGGCTGGTAATCGTGCGTGGTACAGCGAAAGGCCACTCGCCCTTGCAGCTGATCGGGATCTGGCACCGATTCTTTGGTTACAGACGGCAGAATCCGTTTTAGCTCGTCAAGGTTTTCCTGGTGGCCTGCGGGGGTTGGGTAGGGGGTCTCGTCCTTAAGGTCAAATGTCGCCCCGGTGACTGCACTGCCGCCTTGAACAGGGTTGAGATACTTTGTCCCGCAGATCACCGTTTGGGGTAGGTTGAAGTTTGCCTCCGGTAGTTCAGTAACCTGACCGCGGATCGCTTTCAAACGGAGCTGCCCGGCTACGGGCACCAAGGCGGGGCTTTCGTGGCCTCCGGCAATGATCACCGCGTCTGCGCGGCAGTCTTCGCCAGAGTGATTGCGGATACACCATTGATTGTTACATGGCAGAAGGTTGACGACCTGGTAACTGAATCGTGTTTCGATCAGCGGGTGCTCAGCCAGCTGCTGACAGGCCTTTGCAGGCTCAAGCCAGCCAGAACCGGGAAACCAGAGACCGCCAGTATCGACGGGAATCCCTGCCAGTTCGCTCGCCCTGATTGCATCCACGGGTTCCAGCAGATTATCCGGGTATTCATTGCGCTCGCAGAACCGCCGTTGGCGGTCAGCTTCCTGATCATCGGTCGCCAATTGCAGCAGCCCCGTTGGGTGCCAGAAGCGGTTTTGCCAGGGCCGATAGAAACGTTGGCTGAAACTGAGGGCAGTTGCGGCAAGCTCAGTCTGTGCGTTGTACTCCACACCAAGTTTTACATAGAGCGCGCCCTGGGGATTGCCAGATGCCGCAGAACCGGCGTGGGGCGCCTTGTCCAGCAGCAGCACCTGTACACCCCGTTCCGCCAGATTGCGGGCGAGCAGGGTGCCGGCAATTCCTGCACCGATAACGGCAACCGTGCCAGTTCTCGCCTCTTGATTAGTGGTATTCCCTGGCGCGTATATACCTGCAAGCATTTCCCGCTTGCGGCCAAAGCCGGGGACTTTTGCGATCTCGAAGCCGGCCTCTGCAAGGCTGCGCCGCACACGGCCAACGGCGGTAAACGTGGCCAGGGTCGTTCCGGGCTTGCTATGGCTGGTGATCAGACCAATGGCATCGTCCAGCCACATGTCCGGGTTTAACGACGGGGCGAAGCCGTCAAGGAACCAGGCATCGGCGAAAAAAGTGAGATCCTTCCAGGCATCCAGGACATCGCCAAAATACAGGGTCAGCCGAACCCGACCTCCGGCCAGCACCAGCCGGTGAGTGCCCTTGATCAGTGGAGGGTAATGTTCGATAAGCTCCGTTGCCAGGGGGCTTAGCTCGGGCCAGTACGACAGCGCCTTTTCGAGGTCTTGACGGCGCAGGGGAAATCGTTCTACCGACACAAAGTGCAGAATGGCGTTGTCATCGGCCGGGCGCTGCTTTAACCATTCCGCCCAGGCGGCGAGAAAATTCAGGCCCGTGCCAAAACCGGTTTCAGCGATCACAAAGTGGCCGGTGTCTGGCACCTGCTGGAACCGCTCCGGCAACTGGTTATGCCCGATAAAAACATACCGGGTTTCTGCCAGGCCGTTGTCCCTGCTGAAATATACGTCTCCAAACCGGGTGGATTCGGGTACGCCGTCGCGCCAGATAAGATCTGCCGGCTCCATGGCCGGTGGCAGGCAGGGGGAGTGCATAGGGCTCAGTCTTCAATATTAACCAGAGTCACTTTCTCGATCACGACGGCCTGAACCGGAACATCCGCCATGCCCTGGCGATGTCCGGTTTGTACGCCGGCAATCTTGTCGATCACGCCCATGCCCTCGGTGACTTTGCCAAAGACCGCGTAGCCCGCACCACGCACACCAGCATTCAGGAAATCGTTTCTGGCGACGTTAACAAAGAACTGAGAGGTTGCTGAGTTTGGGGAGCTGGTTCGGGCCATGGCCACGGTGCCCCGAAGATTAGGCAGGGTTGCTGAGGCTTCGTTAACGATGGGGTTTTTGGTCTGTTTGCGGGCCATGGTTTCGGTTAATCCGCCGCCCTGAATCATAAAGCCGGGAATCACCCGGTGAAAGATCGTACCGTCGTAGAATCCGTCTTCGACATAGGAGAGGAAATTCTCCACGGTTTTGGGGGCTACGTCAGGGCGCAACTCAAGCTCAAAGGCCCCTTCAGAGGTAACAAAGCGAACCTTCGGCAGTTCTTCGGCCTGAATAGGAGTGGCCAGCATCAGGGCAGCGATGGCGGCAAACAGGACGGACATCACAGTTAATACGGGTTTTACGGTATTTGTCATTTCAGAGGCTCTCACAGTTTCAGTTGTTATCAGGAATCCTGAGACAATCCGGATAGAACAAAATTAGCGAAGATCTTAACAGATCCTTACCTGAATAAGTGCAAATCAGAACAGCGTAGGCCAGGGGATTGGGCTACGCTTTAATCATTATCAATACCGGGCCTGGTTGTACGGTGATCACTCTGAATGCGGGAGGAGCCTAGTGAGAATCCGTAAGGGGTTTGAAGAAAAGTCCCGGCTTGGCCGGTTGTTGATCAATCGTGGCTATTTGTCGGAAGGTCAGCTGGACGAGGCGTTGTTGTTGCAGCGGGAAACCGGGCAGCGCCTGGGCGAAGTGTTGATCGCCGCTGGCTGGGTGACTGACAAGGAACTGCATCGCGTTCTCAAACACCAGGCCCGTTATCGTAATGCGGCAGCGCTGGTTACCATGGTGACGTTGCCGTTTCAGCCGTTGGTGTCGCTGGCGGCCGGCAATACCAGCGCGGCATCCATGCCTGCGCAGGCCGGTCAGTTATATGAAAAGGGGGGCTTTGCGCCTCTGTCTGACAGCGATATGGCCGGCGTAACGGCTCAAAGCAGTGTGGGCTTGCTGGAGCGTATTGAAACGGTTGCCGCAATGCCGGGAAATGCTGGCGGCGCGGTTGATGACCCGGAACTCGCCGGACTCGATTCAGTAGAGGGAATCAAGCTGGCCGCCAACATTTTTGTGCCAGTGCTCAGTTTCCTCGATTCCGACCTGACCATCTCTGGTGTTCACTACAGGGAGGGTGAGCCCCGCTATTCCATTCGAGAGGATGGCGCCTTGAGGCTGGCGTTTCCCGAACGGATTGAGGAGATCCGGATGGACAATATCCGCGTGAGTGGCAATCAGAGTCCATCCATGGGGAACGTCAGCATTCACAACATACGGTTTCATCCGGATTCCCAGATGACGATCTACACCCGTTAATGAACGGGTAAGGTGAATCTAACGAAAAACGCCCGGATAGCTCATCCGGGCGTTTTTGTTTGCCGGGTCGGTCAGGCGCTGGCCAGAATGTTGCCGCTGGATACACTGGTTTGTTCGCCCTTGGCGCCATAAAGCTTCTGTTGGGCAGAGGCGCCACGGAAGATGTCCGTGAGCCTCGTCAGGCGTTTTTGAAGGTGTCCGACAACACGACCGTTGTTCTGGTTCAGTTCCTGGCAGGCACGAAGGCGCCCATCGGCGGTTTTCCAGAGTTGGTAAAGGTCTTCCATACCACCGGCACGGATAAACCTCGAGGGCTCGCCGGCATCCGGTCGGTACCCCATGTTCACCAGCAGGCGGATCTTTTGTTTCGCACGCTCACGGATATCCGTCAGGATGTTGTTTTTCTGAGTGGTGATTTCCTGGAGCGGAGCGATGTCGGAGGACGCCAGGAGTTGTTTTTCCTGGTTGAGAAGATCTGCCAGGGTTTCAAGCTGGCGGATGTCTTCTGAGAGAAGGGTCTTCAATTCAATGATTGCAGCCATGTTTTACTCACCCGAAAATGCTTTTATCCATCTCAAGCATTTTCTGGGCCAGTTTCTCTGCATCAATTTTGTAGGTGCCATCTTCCAGTGCTGCGCGAATCTGCGCAATGCGGTCGTCGTCCATTTCCGGGTAATCGCCCAGTTTCTGTTCCAGGTGCTTCAGGTTTTTGGCCTGATTGCTGAGACTGACGTTGTCGCCGCGGGCAGCCGTGCTTTGAGCCTTTGCCTGCTCTCCAGCCGTGGAGGGCGTACTCTGGCTACCTGTTGCTTTGTCGGCCGTGGTTCTGGTGGTGTTGACCTGGCCGGGGCCAATTCCATTTAAGTCAACTGACATAGGGATACCTGCTTGCCTGTGGCCACCTTCAGAGGCGGCGGAATCGAGTTTATATCTGCTTATCGGCAGCGTTTAGCCGACCTTTAGAAAAAAACGGAAAAAATTTGCCGCTGGGCACGGATTTTCCGTTACATGGCAATTTCCACCCGGCCAGGAGCCGTGACCGTTGCCCGAACCGTGCGTGCTGATTGCAGATTCTCAACCATCACTTGCTCGCCGACACTGGCACTGGCCAGCGCCTTGCCTCGGGAACTGACCGAGAACACCGCGGATTTGGCGGTGATGATAACATGATCGCCCCGCTCAACGGCATTGGGAGCTTCGAGCAGATCTGGCGTCAGCAGCGACCCTGCATTAACTGGTCGCCTCACCAGCATGCCGGATACCTGTTCAATATCTGTGAGAATGCCCCGGCGGCTGGCGTTGATCTGCACCTGTTTTTCCTGCAAAAGTTCACCGCTGATGCGCTCACCGCGGGCCAGAGGCCGAGCCGCCACAAGGGCAGGGCCGTGTACTTCGACACTGGCTGTGACGAACATCCGCCATGGCCGCTCCCCGGCACAGGACACCATCACCGATGGCGATGTGGTACGTAGGGGATCGTTGGTAAACGCGGTTTCGAGTGCCTGTTCGCAAGCAGCCAGGCTAAGCCGGCTGTCGATGCTGCCGACGGTGAAGTTCACCTCGTACTGTTGCTGGCGCTGCTCGTCGGCCCAGGTTTCGATAAATTGACCGGCGGCATCGCGTATCTCGCTTGCAGTGGTGGCCGCAGCCGCGGCATTCAGGCCCAGGGTCGATAGGCAAAAGGTCGCTAAAAAGATGGTTCGCATCTGCACTGCTTTGTCCTATGCTGTCAGTTAGGCATATTTACGCGAGTTCCGTTAAGGAAAATGGCGCTGGGGCCGTTAACCCTGATTGGACACCGGGCGTCAATGTTTTGGTCCGGGTTCGCGTAAGCAAGTTGTTTAATAATAACTGAGCAAATTCTGTGCCGATCGTTGGCATGCCGGGAGTAGAAAGTTATGGCAGGGGTGTTGGACAGCGTTAACCAGCGTACGCAGCTGGTTGGTCAGAACCGGCTTGAGCTGTTGTTGTTCCGTTTGCGGGGGCGGCAGCTATACGGGATCAACGTTTTTAAGGTGAAGGAGGTCCTTCAATGCCCGAAATTGTCATCGATTCCTAACAGCCGCCAGGTGGTTCGGGGCGTGTCCCATATCCGTGGCGAGACCATCCCCATCATCGACCTGAGCATGGCCATTGGCATGGCAGGCATTCCACAGGAAGAGCTGGCAACAAGCTTTGTCATCATTACCGAGTACAACCGTAAAACTCAGGGCTTTCTGGTGACTGGTGTCGACCGGATCATGAATATGAACTGGGAAGATATCCTCCCGCCACCCAAGGGGGCTGGCAAGGATGTGTACTTGACGGCGGTCACCAAAATTGAAGACAAACTTGTAGAAATCATAGATGTAGAAAAGATTCTTGCAGAAGTTTCTCCGCTCAGGGAAGATGTCACCGAAGAGCTGAAAACTCGCAGCGCCGAGCGTGTGCCCGGGCATTTGCCGGTACTGGTTGTTGATGATTCGTCTGTGGCGAGGCGCCAGATCGAGCGCTGCCTGACCGCGATCGGAATGGAAGTGGTCACCAAGAATGACGGTAAACAGGCGTTGAACTACCTCAAGGAGATTACGGGGGATGGTTCCACTGCCCGAGACCACTTATCGTTGATCATTTCCGATGTGGAAATGCCGGAGATGGACGGTTACACCCTCGTTACCAGAATCAAAGAGAATCCGGCGCTCAGCGGCATGTATGTGATGCTCCATACATCCCTGAGTGGCGTCTTTAACCGGGCGATGGTTCAGAAGGTCGGTGCCGATGATTTTATGGCGAAATTCAGCCCGGATGAGCTTGCCGAGCGCGTGATGGAAATTATTGACCAGAATTGATGCCTCGGCTCATGGACTTACCCACGATAGAGATCCAATGAAAGCGGAAATTACGCCTCAGGAATACGAAGCCTTCAAGACATTCCTGCAGGACGCTTGTGGCATTCTGTTGGGTGACAACAAGCAGTACCTGGTGAAGAGCCGTCTACGCAGGATTCTTGAGGAGAACAACCTGAATTCACTGGGTGAGCTTCTCGATCGCTTGAAGCGGGTGGGGCGCAGCGGCCTGCGTGAGCTGGTTATCGATGCCATGACCACCAACGAGACCCTCTGGTTTCGGGACAACCACCCATTCCGTATTCTTCAGGACAAGCTGTTGCCGGAGTTCGCCGAGCGCAATTCGCTCCAACCGCTTCGTGTCTGGTCTGCCGCCTGCTCAACCGGGCAGGAGCCCTACTCGGTAGGCATGGTGGTGGACGAATTCCGGCGCATTCGCCCCGGCAAGCTGCGTGACGTAAAGATCACCGCGACCGATATTTCCAAAAGCGTGCTGGAAGTGGCCCGGCGGGGTGAATATGAGATGATTGCGATAGGTCGCGGGCTTTCCCCGGAGCGGCAGAAGCAGTTTTTTACGCCATCACCTAACGGCGGGTGGCAGATCAAACCGCAGATCAAGGCCATGGTTGAGTTCAAAGAACTCAACTTGCTTGAGCGGTATATGCTCGGCAAATTCGATATCATCATGTGCCGGAACGTGCTGATCTATTTTTCCGCAGACCTCAAAAAGGACATTCTTACCCGCATGCACGGGGCGCTGAATCCGGGCGGCTACCTGATTCTGGGTGCCTCTGAATCCCTGAACGGCCTGCCTGATCTGTACGAAATGGTTCAATGCCATCCCGGCATTATCTACAGGAAGAAATAATTCATGCCGTTGAATGTCTGGGTGCTGGTGGCGGCCCAGGCGCTGGCCATGTGCACCGCGCCTTTTATCGTATTTATTGGCTCTATTCAGGGACGACTGCTGGCGCCTGCGCCAGAGTTGGCAACCTTGCCGGTCGGGCTGGTAGTGGTCGGCACGGTTCTGGCCATAAAGCCGGCGACATGGTTGATGGAGCGGATAGGGCGCAAACAGGTGATGCTTTTCGGCGCACTTGCAGGCATTCTCGCCGGTTTGCTGGGTGCGTACGCTTCCTGGCAATCGCACTTTACCCTGATGTGCCTTGCTGCCGTTCTGGGCGGTTCGGGCCTGGCCGTGGTGCACCAGTATCGCTTTGCGGCGATGGAGTCGGTAGCGCCGGACATAGCCGGCTCGGCAGCTGCAAGAGTGCTGCTGGGAGGCCTGGTTGCGGCCTGGTTGGGGCCTGAAGTAGCTAGCCTGGGCAGTGGGAAATCTGAATCCTTCCCGTTCCTTTACAGTTGGGTCGGGTTGGCCGTTGTTCAGGCCCTGGCGTTTATCATTCTTGCGTTTGGGTATCGCGCCAAGGCAGAGCGGGTCCCGGAAACCGTGGTTGGCGGGGGTCGCCCGCTCAGGGAGATACTGGCAAATCCGCTGGTGTGGACGGCTATCAGCGGCGCCGCCATCGGCTATGCGGTGATGAGCTTTATCATGACTGCAACCCCCTTGAGCATGACCGAAATGGCCGGGCATGATCTGGATGATGCCAAGCGGGTTATTCAGTTACACATTATGGCCATGTATCTTCCGTCTCTTATTTCTGGTTGGCTGACCCGTGTTGTCGGCATCCCCTTGATGATGGCGGCGGGATTATTGGCCTACCTGGCGTGCATTCTGCTGGCGGCCAGCGGTATCAGCTTTCATCATTATTTGTGGGCGTTACTGCTGCTGGGCGTGGGTTGGAATTTCCTGTTCGTTGGCGGGACAACCCTATTGCCCCAGGGTTACCAGCAGTCTGAGCGTTTCCGTGTGCAGGGCCTGAATGACATGATGGTGTTCACGGCTCAGGCGACAGCGGCCTTGAGTGCTGGCGCTGTACTGGCTTCGGTTGGCTGGGCAAGCCTGCTACTGGTGGCGGTACCATTATTGGTGCTGCACAGTGTGTTGATGTCGGTTTGGTTGCTGCGGTCACGAAGAGCCACCACAAACTAGGTTTACGCCATGGATCAGCTCAATCTCAGGCACCTCTATTATTTCTGGGTCATCAGCCGTGAGGGCTCGATTGCCAAAGCCAGCGAGCTGCTCGATCTTGCGCCGCAAACCCTGAGTGGCCAGCTTGCCACGTTCGAGGAATCAGTCGGAGGGCAGTTGTTCAGCCGGGAAAGGCGGCGTCTGGTCCTGACTGAACTGGGGCAATTGGTTCAGTCCTACGCCAACGACATTTTTGCACTGACTGGGGAGCTGTCTGAAACCTTGCGCCTGGCCCCCGCTGATCGCCCTCTGAGATTAGCGGCCGGCGTTTCGGCGTCAATTCATAAGCTGATTGCTTTTCAGTTGTTGCAGCCGGCTCTGAAGCTGAACAGGCGAGTCAACCTGGATTGCCGGACAGGTCGCGCGGAAGATTTGCTGCTCAGTCTCAAACGCAAAGAACTCGACGTCGTGCTGACAGACCGTATGCCTCAGACCGAAGCGGTCACAGATCGCTTCGCGGTTCATCCCCTGACATCGTCTACCATCAGTTTGTTTGCCGCCCCGGAGATGGCTGGGCGGCTTCGGGACGACTTTCCGGCCTCTCTCAATCATCAGCCCTTGCTGGCCAACGCCACGGATGCGCCGTATTTTCAGAAGTTGATGAACTGGCTGACCATCAGCAATGTCAGGATGGACCTGGTGGCCAGGGTAGACGACAGCGCGTTAATCAAGGTGTTCGGACGGGAAGGGTTGGGCGTATTTGCGGCGCCAACGGCGATAAAGGAGGAAGTGTGCCGCCAATATCAGGTGGAGGAGATTGCTCCTGTCAAAGCGGTAACCGATCAACTCTACGCCATCACCCGAAGCCGGAAGGTTGCCCATGAAGGTGTGCGGGCAATCTGTAGCGGCTTTGATCAGCCTCGATAATATCGATGATTCCTGCTCAATAAATCTTATTTTCTCGAAGTCTCTGGCGGTGCATAGTGGAATTGTGTCTGGCAACCTCTGAAGGAGTATCGCCATGAAAACCATTCACAAGTTCCGTCTTGAGCCTGGAAAAGAGCCGACCACGTTGACCCTGCGAGAGGGATGCAAGGTGGTTCGGTGCGAGTATCTGGTCGCCCAGAAGGCTGTTTTTCTCTGGGTGCAGCAGCCTCTGAGTGTTACGGTCCCGATGGTGGAACGGCAATTCAGGGTTGCCATGTCCGGCGAGCCGGTGCCAGATGCCTATGAGTACCTGGATACCGCCCTCGATCCCTTCGGACCAGAGGCCTACCATGTATTCGAAGTGCCGGCTGGTGAAGGGATGGCTATTGGTAATGGCCACGAACGATTCGGCAGTGATGAGTTTGGCCAACCCGGTTGGCGCACCAATCTCGCCTCTTAGCCAGGTGGTGTCTGATGATGTTGTAGTCGGGATAGTGCTCTATTTCGGCCCCTCTCGAGGGGCCGTTTTTGGTTAAATCAAACCAGAGGGAGGTGACCGGTCTTCACCCAGATGACCGTTTCCTGGTCAACAAACGGGTGATGCTGGCTCAGGTGTGGGCTACGTAACCAGGTTCCCTCGGGATAACGGCCATGCTCATCGCAGAACTCTCCGCTAAGTACAAAGATTTCCTCGCCACCAAAATGCCGATGGGGTTGAAATACTTCATTGGCTGGCCATTTAACCAGTGCCACATGCTCATGCTCGAACTCATGCAGCGGCATTACCTGAAGTCCGCCAATGCCAGGCAACCATTCTGCGGTGTTGGTATCGACACGAACCGTGGCCGTATCCCGTTGATCAAACTGGTGTAGCTTCACCAATAACGTACAGCCTTGTTTACTGAAGGGTGCATGCCCGCTACCAGGCGGATTACGCAAGTAAGTGCCTGCCGGGTAGTGGCCGGTTTCGTCAGAGAATACACCATCCAAAACCAGTATCTCTTCGCCCAGCGGGTGTTCATGACGGGCAAAGGCCGAGCCCGGAAGATAACGAACCACGCTGGTGGCGTGTCCCCGTTCGGCTTCCGCCCGGGCCAGGGGTTTACGTTCAACCCCGGCGGCGGGGCTGGCAACCCAGGGTTGCTCGGCGGTACGAATCACCACCCGTTGGGCGAAATCCATATTCAGCATGAACACCTCATTGTTTCGGTTATTTGATCAGCGCCTGAATATCCCGGAAACGGGGGTGCTTGCAATGTACCATCCACTCGAAGGCCACCATCTCGGTGGTGACAATCCGGGCGCCACTCTGGTGCAGGCGGTCAAGTGCGACATCCCGGTCGAAGTCGTTACGGGAGCCGGTGGCATCCGCTACCACCCATACTTTATAGCCGGCATCCAGCAAACTCAGCGCCGTTTGCAGCATACATACGTGGGTTTCACAGCCGCCGATGACAATTTGCTGGCGCCCCTCCGGTAGCTGATCAATCAAACCGTCCGGACAGGCATCAAAGTGATGTTTGCCCACCGTGACGTCACACAGTTCCCGCACCGACTCAACATTCGGCCCCAACTTCTCGGGTAGCTGCTCCGTGCCCACCACCGGTACCTCCAGCAGACCTGCAATAGTGGCCAGCAGGGTACAACGATCAGCCACTTCAGCGCCCTGGCTTATGGCGGGCATCAGGCGTTCCTGAACATCAACAAGTAGCAGCGTGGATTGTTCTGCCTTCATCAGCATGATTTTTCACTCCGGGTTAAAGGATCTGGCTACAAGAATGAGCAATTATCCCCGTTCAAACAAATTTTTCAGGAATCTCGCTGGAGACAGTTGCCAAACGCCCCCAAAACCATTAAAGTTTGCGCCCTCAAATGAGCGACGACATCGCTGATTTGAAACAGTTTATTGGAGAGGTGGCCGAGTGGCTGAAGGCGCACGCCTGGAAAGTGTGTATACGTTAATAGCGTATCGAGGGTTCGAATCCCTCCCTCTCCGCCAATATGAAACCCCAGCAGGAATGCTGGGGTTTTTTATTGGCTGTGAGGGCGGGTGAGAATCCTCGCGGGTTCGACCGTAGGCTGCGCAGCAGCCGTAGGAACGTCGGAGCATAGCGACGACGACCCCGAAGGGGAGAGGCCCGAAGGGCCGAATAATCCCTCCCTCTCCGCCAATATGAAACCCCAGCAGGAATGCTGGGGTTTTTTATTGGCTGTGAGGGCGGGTGAGAATCCTCGCGGGTTCGACCGTAGGCTGCGCAGCAGCCGTAGGAACGTCGGAGCATAGCGACGACGACCCCGAAGGGGAGAGGGCCGAATAATCCCTCCCTCTCCGCCAATATGAAACCCCAGCAGAAATGCTGGGTTTTTTTGTTTTCCTGTCGCTTATCCTGAGTCCTGCGACGTTAATCCAGAACGGGTGCAAATTTCAGTAAATTGGTTTACTGTTCGTTACACGGCTTCGATGTTCCGTAACGTTTTCACACTCATGAACAGGGACAAGCATGGCGACCATCAATCCATCTCAGGAAGAGCTCCGCAAAGTTTTGCAGGAAACCCCCAAAGATCAGCCCGTTGTGATGCTGAATCTTTTACGGTTTCGCGACCGGGCTGCTTACCAGGATGACGCTCACGATTGTTCAGGCCGTGATGCCTACAAGCGATATATGGAAGAAGCTGCGGAATGTGTTCGCACCGTTGGTGCTGAAGTGATCTGGTCGGGCCGCTCTGTAGGTTCGCTGATTGCTCCGCCCGATGAGTCCTGGGATCAGGTCTTGCTGGTGCGCTACCCGTCGATCAATGCCTTTCTGGCCATGATTGAGAGCCCGGAATATAAAGGTGTGGTCAAGCACCGCACGGCGGCGCTGGAAGATTCCAGGCTGGTTGCCAATGTTGAAGGTACGCCCTGATCTGGTATCCCGTCTGGTTAAGGAACTAGCCAGACGGGACACTACGTAAGCCAGCCTGCTTGCTGAATGGTCATGTATGCGGCAGTACCCGCGGCTATGGAGAGAAGCGCGTTACGCCGCCACAAGTGAATGATGACCACCAGCAACCCTGGAACTAAGGCGTCCAACCCTGGCGCGCTGGCGTTCCAGTTTGCCGACCTCTGAAGAAAAATCACCGCAAGCAATGCCATGACAGCTGCCGGTAGAAAGCGGCCGATATGCTTTACCAGGGGGTGCTCGGTGTGGCGCTCGAAAAACAGGAACGGCACCACACGGGTTGCAAAGGTTGCACCGGCAGACACCGCAATGAAGGCCGCCAGATAATACTGCTCAGCCATGGCTTACCTCACCGCCGTTTGTGCGCTTGTGCAGCTTCCAGTAGTGGAGCAGCAGGGTGGTTGTGACCAGGGTAATCGCTGCAATCAACTGATGGGCTGGCGGTACCAGCAACATGGCCAAGCCCGCCGCCAGTGCGCCCGCCCAGAGCGGAAAAGTGTTGCCCAAGGCCTTGTATTGCTCAATGGTCAGAACGATGAACAGCGCTACCAGTGCAAACTCAATACCGGTGCTGTCGAAAGCGACCAGCTCACCAAGCAGGGCACCAATGGCGCAGCCCGTTATCCAGTAAAGCTGGTTGAACAGCGTAATTCTGAAATCAATGGCTTGCTCGTGTTGGCGATCAGGTGTCCTCGGCCTGCTGGTAAGCAGCGAGTAGGTTTCATCGGTGAGACCGAATATCAGATAGCCCTTGCGCCAACCGGCACCGCGGAACTGCCCCAAAAGAGAAAGCCCATAAAACAGGTGCCTGGCGTTAAGCACGAACATGGCCACAGCCACTTCCAGCAGTCCGGCACTTGCGGCCAGCAGGCTAACAGCGAGTATCTGGCCAGACCCTGCATAAATAACCAGACCCATCAGGGGCGCAACCCACCAGGCATAGTCCAGCTGCGTGGCGAACAGCACGCCGAAGGCCATGCCCAATGGCAGATAACCAAACAGGATTGGCAGTGTCAGTCGGAAGGCGTTCTGGTTCATTAGCATCCAAACGTTATGAAAGCGGCGATGATAGTGAATTGGAACAGGGTTTTGAAGTGCGCAAAAAGGCGCAATCAAGTATTTGACGCGAAATCCGAAATAAAAGTGTCATAAAACAGGCATACCCTCCACGGGTACCTTCCCGTCTGGAGTTGTCATGCTGTCCACCGTTCGAGCCCGCATCCTGTTCTTTGCTGTCCTTTCTCTTATTGCCGTCACAGGCCTGGCGGTTCTTTCCTGGATGATTATTCTCAAGGCCGAGGATGCCTCCGAGAATCTCATGCGCAACAATCTTCAGGACACCTGGGTGCTGATGGATCTTGAGCAGGATCATCGCCGGCTTCAGGACCTGGCTTTCAAGATAAAGGCGCAGTTACTGTTATGGGATGAGATCGAGACGGAGTTTGACTATCTGGACACCGCTTTGCGTGACCATTGGAAGCGCGTGCAAGGGGCTGAGCGTTTGCGCAACTGGGCTGTCGATCATCAAGGCGAGTTTGATCGGGTGTTGGCTCTGATGGGCGACATGGACAAGGGTATTGAAGAGAAAAGTTACTACCGGGTAGGCCAGGTGGTCGATTTTCAGCTGTTTCCTGCGCTGGAGCCAATGCTGGAGGCCATAAACCAGCAACAGGCTGCCAGTCGGGACGATGTGGCAGCTGGCGCGGACGATTTGCTGGCGTTCCTCTCGGGGCAGAGAGTTGTTCTTCTTGGGGGCTCCCTGGCGTTCCTTGTGGTGGTCGTGGCCATGACCCTGTGGCTCAGGCATTCGGTCATTTTGCGGCTGCAATACATGGAGCGGGAATTGATGGCAATGGAGGCCGAGTCTGACTTGTCACGAACGCCGGAGGTGGGCGGCCGCGACGAAGTGGCGGGCGTTGCCGGTGCGCTGGAAAGCCTCGTGCGACGATTTGAGGGTTTCATTGGCGATATCCGTCGTGCAGCGGCCGGCCTGGATGAGCGTTCTGCGGCGCTTGATGAGGGGGCTGAAGCCTTGCAGCGTGCCTCAGAGGAAACGGGACAACAGATCAGTGATGTCAGTGCGTCGATGACTTCAATTGCTGATCAGGCATCACAGATTGAGCAAGCCACAGAGCTGTCGGCAGTCACGGTCCGGCAGGCCGTGGTTGCCAATGTGGAAGTGCAGGGCGGTTTGCGGAACAGCGAGCAGGCGGCAGAGCATACGGTTGAGGTGATAGCGCGGGTTTCCGAGTCCATTCACGCCCTCAATGACTCGACGGGCAAGATCGAACAGGTAATCGGTGTGATTGCCGATATTGCGGAACAAACCAATTTGCTGGCGCTGAACGCCGCCATAGAAGCTGCCCGGGCCGGTGAGCATGGTCGGGGATTTGCAGTGGTGGCAGACGAGGTGCGCACACTGTCCCGAAGGACGGCGGAGTCCACCAGCAACATCCGCCAGTGGGTGCAGGACCTTGTAACAGGCGTTGGTAGTGTCGATGGGCTTCTGGCGGAAATGCGAGAAGCGGGGGAGTTGAACCAGAGCAACCTCTTGGCGCTTAAAACTCACCTGGAGCGACTGAAAAACCAGTTCGATGAGCTGGAGCAGCACAGCGATCATATCCGCAGTTCCATTGGCCTTCAGCACGAGGAAATCGGCAGGGTAGGCCGCCGGGCTGTCTCATTGTCTGCCAGCGCTGACACCCTGACGGAGAACGTGGACAATGCGCGTCGGGTGAGTGAGTCGCTCAGGCAGGAGTCTGTATCTATGCGGCAGCTGGCCTCCGGCTTTCGAACCCGGTATGCGGATCAATAGCATGTGTCTCCAACAACGGGGGTTCTGATCGTCGCTATAAAACCGTAACATACAGCGACTGATTGGAGGTTTTATGAGTGACGAAGCAGCGCAGCAGCCGGAAGCGGACCCCCGGGAAGAGAAATTTGTGGTGGACGCCGGGTTGCTGACCGAAGACCAGCTGCAAGGGCTGGCTGAGGAGTACTGCACGCGTTACCACGGGTTGAACGACACCGAGAATCCACTGGCAGAGCGGGAGCGGGTGCTGTCTGCCGTGCGCCGGGGCGATCTGGTGGTCTGGTTTGATCCGGTCGAGAACACGGCTGGCCTTGGCAGCCCTTCCGCCGAAGTCTGAAAGCTTTTATTGGTTTGTCTGCAGGCTTTTGCCTGCGGTGCCTACCCGTAGGCTTTTCTAAACGTTACAATCAGTCTGTTTTTTTCATACCTGATGGCGAGGTGACATTTGATCAGGGTACTGGTTGTTGATGATCACGAGCTGGTGCGCTCCGGTATAACCCGCATGTTGGCTGACAATCCCGATATTGAAGCGATTGGCCAGGCCTCATCCGGTGAGGATGCGATTGAGTTTGTGCGCAAGGACCGCCCGGATATTGTCCTGATGGACATTCGGATGCCTGGCATTGGTGGCCTCGAAGCAACCCGGCGAATATTGCGTATTGATGATTCCATTCGGGTGATTGTTGTAACGGCCTGTGCCGACGACCCATACCCCGCCCGTGTCATGCAGAGTGGTGCCACCGCTTATATCACCAAGGGTGCTGATATTCAGGAGATGGTGCGGGCTATTCGCAAGGCCCACTCCGGCCAGCGGTACATCAGCCCGGAGATCGCCCAGAAAATGGCACTCAAAACGCTGGGTGGTGACCGTGAGGAAGACGGGGAGCTGTCCCGGTTCGAGCGGTTGTCTGAGCGGGAGATGCAGATCGCCATGATGGTGGTGGATTGCCAGAAAGTGCAGGACATTTCCGACAAGCTCTGCCTGAGCCCGAAAACCGTCAACAGTTACCGCTATCGTATTTTCGAGAAGCTCGAGATCTCCAGCGATGTCGAGTTGGCACTGATGGCAGTACGGCTTGGATTGCTGGATGCCGACAAGGTCTGAACCCGAAGATACCGTCGGGATGTTTGACAGCAAAGACTTCCTGAAGCAACTGACCGAGCGCCCCGGCGTTTATCGTATGTACGATGACACCGGCGGCGTGCTCTACGTGGGTAAAGCCCGCAACCTCAAGAAACGCGTCAGCAGTTATTTCCGAAAAACCGGCCTGGCCCCGAAAACCGAGGCCCTGGTGGGCAAGATTGCCTCCATCGAAGTCACTATTACCGGCAGCGAAACCGAAGCACTGTTGCTTGAACAAAACCTGATCAAATCCCTGAGGCCGCCCTACAACATCCTGCTTCGGGATGATAAATCCTACCCCTATATCTATCTGTCGTCCCACAGTGACTACCCGTCGCTGACGTTCCGGCGGGGGCGTACCAAGAAGGGTGGTGGCACCTGGTTTGGCCCGTTCCCTAGCTCCGGGGCGGTCAAGGAAAGTCTTAATGTTCTACAGAAGGTTTTTCGTATAAGATCCTGTAGTGAAAGCTATTTTAGAAACAGGAATCGTCCCTGCCTGCAATATCAGATAAACCGCTGTACCGCGCCTTGCGTGGAGTACATCAGCCCCGAGGACTACCAGCAGGATATTCGCCACGCCAGCATGTTTCTGGAGGGTAAGAACCCGGCCATCATCCATGACCTGATGAATGCCATGGAAGCGGCATCGAAGAATCTGGAATTCGAGAAAGCTGCCGCTTACCGGGATCAGATCAACCATCTGCGCCATGTACAGGAGCAGCAGTCGGTCGACGGTGAGGGTGGTGATGCCGATGTTATTGCGATTGCCCAGGATGCCGGTGTGGTGTGTGTGGTGGTGATCATCGTGCGCGGTGGCCGGGTTCTGGGTACCAAGGACTATTTTCCCCGCTTTTCACTGGAGCAGTCCGAAGGTGAGTTGCTGGCGGCGTTTCTGGGCCAATACTATTTTGGCGGCGATACCCGCCGGGAGATTCCAAGGGATATTCTGGTGCCCGTGGCGGTTGAAGGTGAGGCGCTGCTGGCGGAAGCCCTGAGTGAGGCCGCCAATCGGGAAACCCGTATCCGTGGCAATGTACGTGGTGAGCGCCGCCGCTGGCTGGAACTGGCCATGACGAATGCCCGCCAGACTCTGCTGACCCACCTGGCCAGCAAAGAAACCGTGTACCGGCGATTGCTCGCCCTGAGGGACCTGCTGGAACTGGCAGAGACCCCGGCACGCATGGAGTGTTTCGACGTCAGCCACAGCCACGGGGAAAATACCGTCGCATCTTGTGTGGTTTTCGACGAGAATGGGCCGCTGAAGAGCGATTACCGGCTATACAACATTGAAGGCGTGACCGCTGGCGACGACTATGCCGCAATGCGGCAGGTACTGACACGCCGGTATCGCCGGCTGGTTAGCGGTGAGGGCAAGCGCCCGAGCCTGGTGTTTATCGATGGTGGTAAAGGGCAGTTGAACATTGCCCGGGAAGTGTTTGAAGAACTTGGGATCTCTGACATTCCGCTGATTGGCGTCGCCAAAGGTGTGACCCGCCGGGCGGGAATGGAGCAGCTGATTGATGCCATGACCGGCGACGTCTTTCGGGTACCGGCAGATTCACCGGCCCTGCATCTGATTCAGCATATTCGCGATGAATCCCACCGGTTTGCCATTACCGGCCATCGCGCTCGCCGGGACAAAAAGCGTCGGCAGTCCACCCTTGAAGGTATCGAAGGGGTTGGGCCCAAGCGCCGCAGGGAACTTATCCGTTACTTTGGCGGCATACAGGAAATTCGCAAAGCCAGTGTGGATGAAATGACGAAAGTGCAAGGCATCAGCAAGTCACTGGCTGAATCCATCTACGCGGCATTGCATGATGAATAGGAAGTCCATGAATTTACCCAACGTACTGACCATGTCTCGCATCGTGATGATTCCGGTGTTCGTGGTTGTTTTCTATCTGCCCATGCAATGGAGTTACATGGCCAGTGCCGTTATCTTCGCCCTGGCGGGTATCACCGACTGGCTCGATGGCTACCTTGCCCGCAAGCTCGACCAGAGCACGCCATTTGGCGCTTTTCTGGACCCGGTAGCAGACAAGCTGATGGTGGCGGTGGCACTGGCAGTATTGATTGAAGAACATGCCGCGGTGCTGATGACTATTCCGGCGACCATCATCATCGGCCGGGAGATTGTTATCTCAGCCTTGCGGGAATGGATGGCGGAAATGGGTAGCCGGGCCAGTGTTGCGGTTTCCTATATCGGCAAGATTAAAACCACCGCCCAGATGGTGGCGATTGTTGGTCTGCTGGCGTTTCCACCGGGGCAGCTACTGGCGTATGTTTCGATCGGGCTGTTGTATCTGGCGGCTGTGCTGACGCTCTGGTCGATGTTTCTTTACCTGCGGGCGGCCTGGAGCGATTTATTTCCGGAGCCGGAAAGCCGTCAGGGATAATTCGAGCCCCGGCGGGTTCCGGTTGAATGAATCCTTAGCGAAGATGGCCGATCCCAGAATCGCCTCATCTGCGTTATTGGATAGCTTTACAAAGGGATTGATCCGGTCAACGTCCATGTTCGTCACCCGCCGATGTATGGTGTTCTGAAGCCTGTGACTGACCGCAGGTTGCGGCGCACTCAAATCCAGAATCCAGGCGCGGGCGATGGTTTTATGCTGAGGTGTATGCTCCAACTCGAGACCACTCAGCAAGGTCTTGCCATCAGGAGCCAGTTGAAGACCCAGGTTGAAGCGATGGCTCGCACCGAAGACATTGCTTAAGGAATAGCCAAACGCCGCGGGGTTATCCGGTGTTTTCAGCAGGTCCTGGCGCGGAAGCGTGTACTGGCCTGCAGTTGACCACTCATCAGTGCCCGTTTCGCGCCGCCAGATGTGAATGCCTGCCTTGGCGACCTTCGCCGTAACCGTTTGCCCCATTGCTTTGTAGCGAGATGAGTCGTCATCCAGGTCATGATAACTCCCAGTCACCAGGGTTTTTCCATCGTCGCTGACAACTACCGACGGCGCGGGAATGGAACCATCGTCCGGCCATATTTCGTCAAACCTGGTGGTCAGAACGAGCTGGTCATTGTTAAAAGTGTATTCCAGAACGGCGGCCGCGAATTCCATACCGAAATTACGATATCGGGACAGCGCCACGAAAATGGTCTCCCCGTCAGGCGTTATGGCAAGATCCGAGGCGCGCATGTCCTGCAAGTCGTCCGGATAGGCCAATTCAGCAAGGGATTTTTCGGGCGCTGACGTTGCAAAGATCCGGAGTCGGTCAGAATCAGCAATTACGGCGTGTTCGTCGTTGGCATCAATGGCAAAGTGCCAGGGCGGAATCGTCTGACGGAAGCCGGTTCCATCGTTTGCCTGGACATCGAGGACTTTAAACAATCGTTCCTCGCCATTTTGATCCGTTCTGGCCAGATGGTAGCAATTCATCTGAAACCCGCATTTGCGAGTGTAGAGTGCCTGGCTTGCCGGATGCACCAGCCATTCGTCTACCCGGTGGTTCGGCCCAATCGAGTAGCGCTGATGGCCTTCACTGTAGTCGTCGGACAACGGATCCAGTGTAATCATCGAGGCTACTTCGCCGCGATGGTAGTCCCAAGCAATGTTGGGAGGGGAGTAACCGAGGATCGGCAACTGCCGATAATTGTCAAAAGCCCCTACAGAGTAATGGGGAACAATGGGCGGTGGGCCTTCCGGTGGTTGGGAAGCAGGCCTTGAGAACGCATTCGTTGGCACAGGTAATTCATGGAAATTCGAATGCACGGTGATTGCCGACGCAGGGTCACCAATCTCGCGCCAGGCATTCCGCATTTTCAGGGCTTCAAGTTCCTCCTGTCTGTCTTTGGCTTCCTGGCGTGCCTGCTCGCGGGCCTCAATCTCCGCGAGCCATTCGGCCCGAAGCTTTTTTTCATTATGCAGGTGGGCAAAATAGCCAACCACCAGCAATACGAAGAAACCAATGCTCACAATCTGGGCGAGAGGCGAGGAGCCTGAGCGTGTTGTTGTCGGTCGCGGGGTGCGAGTGGTTGGCTGAGCGACCCGTGGCGGGTGCTGTTGAGCTCGTCGCCTGGCTGTTGCTGGAGGTTTCCTGGGACTTGGTCGTTTAACCTTCACTTCCACTAAAGCTTGTTGGCAGACCACACAGCCGTCACCCCAGAAGCCATGATCGGTATTGTTGGCGCAGCGTTTGAGACTGCTTACAGCGCGGTCTAGTTTGCTGACCCAATCTTTCGCAGTGGGTCGTTGGACGTTAGGGCGAAACGCGTTTCTGAAGGCAGAAGCGAGCGGGGCCGGGAAGTCGTTGTGAAGACTCCAGGGAGAGGGCTGAATCTTCGGGTTTGCCGGGGTGCTGTAGGCAAAAAGGTTGCTACCGATACGACTCTGGGTATCTGTGGGGATGGCTTGTTTACCCCGCGGTACCCCCTGATAGGGGTGAAGCCCTTCGTTCAAGAGTTGGAAAATAATGACCGCAAGCGCAAAGAGATCCTGGGCTTTACCAAGCGCTTCCGGCTTCTCTTGCTGTTGCCAGGCCTCTGGTGCGATATAGCCGGTTGTGTATTGATGGCCTGGAATAAAGCTGTCCTTCCCCTGGATGGCAAAGCCGTCGCAATCCACAACCACAATATCGGCCGTCCTTCGGTTAACCAGCATGTTGGCTGGTTTGAGGTCGATAATAAAATGGCCTTGATCGTGGAGCTGGGCGACACGCCTGGCGAGATTCCCAGCAGCCCTGATTCGAAATTCGCGAGATTGGGGGAGTTTGCCCAGTTCCCGGCCTTTTCGGGTCAGCAGGAGGTCCAGGTTGGCGTACTCTGATAAGGGGAGTAAGGGCATCGTGTAGCCGGCGAACTCACCCTTGTTGTCCTCCACCTTTGCTATGGGCCAGGCGAAATGGACCATGCCTTCGTCATCGGGTGGTGCCAACAGCATCTGTCGGATCTTCTGTGGGCGCTCCGGGTCTTTGGATGGCTCGTGATAGAGCTTCAAGGCCAGTTTTCCGCCGGGAGCAGCAAAAATTACGCCGTCAGCCCCCTGATTCAGTGGTTTGCTGCGAAGACGGACTGAATTAGTGGTTCCGTTGGGATAACGAAGGGTGAGGTTAGAACTGGTATTGCGCATTTACCCATACCAGTGTTTTGTCGTCGGCAGTAATTCGGTCTGCCTGGGGCGACTGTAGCGTACTGAGGATTGCCTGATTACGGGCTTCTATGTCTTGCAAATCGGACAGGTAACGGTGAATAGGCACCAGGAAATTGGAGGTAGGACGCCAAGGTAAAGTTTTGACGGCAAAACTGGCTGTGCCATCAGACATGAGAAACCAGGTTCGGTACTTCCGGGGAGCGCAGAAAACCCTCAGCGATTTCCGCCACTCCGGCAGCGTAAAAAAGTAGGTCGTCTCTGCGAATTCGCCGTTCTCCGGTTCGCTGACGACGAAGTCTGACCAGTCGTCCGGATTAACGCCCATCACAACGCCGTCGCCGAGATGAAAGACCAGACACTGGTCTTTGGACAGAGCAATGCCGCAGAGTGTGGAATGGAAGTCGAACAGCGGGCCTTTTCGTTGTAGCTGGCGGCGGGTATCTTCGATTGCGTCTTGCAACGCGAGGACAGCGGACGCTTGGTGCAGTTGGCCAATCTCTGACCTCAACGCCATTGAAACGTTGAGGGCAAGGCTTGCGGCGCCCTCCGCTGATCGGGATGCAGAACCGGCTCCATCGCAGACGCAGGCAACAATTCCACCATCTTCCTCTACAATGTGGTAGGCATCTTCGCAGGCTTTACCCCTGTCAAGGTGGCTCCTGCCTATGGCAGAAGCTCCTCCATACTGGAATGCCACCTTAAACCTCGATTTCGGCCCAGGAGTCTGTGGCCGGTAAGCTGACCCTTTCACCGGGGACACTGGCAGAGACTGTCGACATGCTTCGGCTCAACCACACGAAAAGCTCCCGGAACTGAAGGCCTTTCAGTTTCTTTGGCGTTTTGGTTGAAAACCTGCCGAGCGCTTCAAAGTCAGCACCCTTGGTGCCGATCGGAAATACAATTACCCGTTTGTTCTCTTCTTCTAGCCGAGCCTGATCAGCGTAGGATTCCCAGCCATAATCGTTGGGGCAGCCGTCAGAGAGCATAATTACCCAAGGACGTGTGCTGGAGATGCCATTGGCGTCGTACACCGCCTTCTGGTTAGCAATCTCCTCCAGTGCACGATGCATTCCCTGGCCCAGTGGAGTCAGCCCGTTGGCGCTGAGATAGGGAGCAGTGAAGTCGGCTGCATCGGTCCATGGCTGCACAACGCGAACATCTTCTGGTCCACCCACGGTAATCACCATGACCTGCACGCGAAGTGAGGCTACGGGATCTTTTTGCAGTTCTTCGGCAAAAGCTCTCAGGCCTTCGTTCAATTGGCGAATGGGTTCGCCAGCCATAGAAGCGGATATATCGAGCAGCAAAACGCAAGGAGTGCGTTGGTTGGTATTGTCTACAAATTCAACGCCGGGAATGGCTGTCATAACACGCTCCATGTGAGAGAAAAATCAGCGAAAGGCGACTCATGCCTTGAGTCCGGTGGAATTCTAATGGCGAACCAACGCCATGGCAATCAGTTATGGATAGTATTGCGGGACTGGTCCATGCAGCCGGTCATCCAGCGAGTCAGGTCATGTCCCAAACGATTTGCAGCGTTGCTGAAACCCTGCACGATACTTTCATGACCGCTGTCATTTACCGGTTCTGTAATGCTCCAGTTGCGAACACAGATACTCTCGCGCTGATTATTTTGCACCAGCTCCGTGTGTAACCGTATGATAACGTGAAGTTTACTGTTCTGATGCATAACGTGGAATGCCGTAAGTTCACTCACCAAGGTGAGTTCTGCGTTGGCAGGGCTGGTGTCGACAATCGCGTTACGAAATGCCTGACTGGTGCGGACGTGGCTTATGACGTGATCCCGAATCATTATGGGCGCAGTGTCTCTCCAGCGGGCTTCCCGAATGGCCTGAAACTCATAAGGTGTCGGTTTGATTAGAATTCGGGAACCATCGAACGGGGCTGATGCCAAGGGCGTTTCAACCCGGAGACTGGCATTGTGAGTTTGTGGTAACACGGTGGGGGCGCCGTCAGTACCCAGATCCATGATTCTAGGTGGCTCCGGGAGTGGAAAAACCGTGCAGCCTGAGATTGTAAATGCAGACAACAGCAGGACACAGTTCAAGAGTTGTCTGATCATTGCTCAAACTCCTTAAGCTTGGGGCCACCCCGTAATGTTCCGAGTGGGTCTTCATCCAGTTTTCGGGTAAACGAATTCAGAGATCTCAGAGTACTGCGCATTTCACGGAGCACAGGTGTTATCTCGCCCAAGCCCTGAATCCCTGCATCCAACACCTGTTCATTGTCTTCGGTCAGTCGGTCCAACCGGCTCAGGGTAGGCTGCAAGGTAGACAGGGCCAGGGTCATGGATTCCAGAACCGGCGCGATTTCCCGCTCCAGGGTTTGGCGCGCCCGGTCCGATGTGTCAGAAACCTTGATCGCGGCTTCCTCGGCGCGGATAGCGGCGGTGTCGAACTGAGCCATCAGGGCAAGCAACTCTTCCCGATTGGCGAGCAATGATTCCGTTGCCAGGCGTGTGTTGTCCAGAATGGCCGATACATTCTCCAGATTCTCCGACGCGAGCAAGCGGTTCATGCTGGTTAACAGTTGTTCTGCACTGGAGATCATGGCCTCACCGTTATTCAGCAGGTTGGAAAACGCCGATGGCTGTGCGTTGATGAGCGGTGGGTTATCACGGTTACCCTGAAGTACCGGGCTGTCGGTTGTGCCGCCGGTGAACTGGACACTCATGCTGCCGGTAATATTGGCAAGAACCAGCTCCGCCCGGGTGTTCTCCCGTACCGGGATGTCGCGATCCACACGCACCAGCACCCGAACATGGGCGGGATTGTCTGGTGCCAGGGACAGCTCGAGAACATCGCCAACCGGAACGCCGCTGTATAACACTGGATTGCCTTTTGACAGCCCGCCCACCGGGTGATCAAAGCCTATCTGGTAGTAAGCCCATTCGCGGTCTGCAGTCGATTTGCCCAGCCATAGTGCAAACAGCAGGGCAGCTGTTACTGCAACCAGCGTGAACAGTCCGATAATAACGTGATGGGCCTTTGGCTCCATTAAACGGGCTCCTGTCTGGTCAGCCGGTTATGTGCATCAATCGCGGCCCGCCCCCTGGGGCCATGAAAGTATTCCTGTATCCATTCGTCGTCGGTCTTGGCGACGTTTTCAAGTGTGTCTGCCACCAGCACTTTTTTACGGGACAATACGGCTACCCGGTCACAGGTTGTGTACAGCGTATCCAGATCGTGGGTAACAAGAAATACTGTCAGCCCAAGGGCGTTCCTCAGGGTCACGATCAGTTCGTCGAACGCTGCCGCGCCGATCGGGTCCAGCCCCGCTGTGGGTTCGTCCAGAAACAGCACCTCCGGGTCCAGCGCCAGGGCGCGGGCCAGGGCGGCTCGCTTCACCATACCACCGGAAAGCTCGGCGGGGTATTTCAGGGCGGCATCTGCTGGCAGCCCGGTCAGTGCCAGCTTCATCCGGGCAAGTTCCTCGGCCTCCGTTCGGGTAAGACCCGCGTGCTCGACCAGTGGCAGTGAAACGTTTTGCATCAGGTTCAGCGAGGTAAACAGGGCGCCACCCTGAAAAAGCACGCCGAATCGCTGCTCATACAGAGACCGCTCTGTGCCAGAAAGTTCTGTGAGATCAACATCAAAAAGCTGAATGTGACCGTCTGAAGGTGTGTTGAGGCCCACGATGCTGCGCAGCAAAACCGATTTGCCCGTGCCGGAACCGCCAACAACCCCAAGGATCTCTCCGGGAAAGAGGTCCAGCTCCAGGTTTTCATGGACCACGTGATCACCGAAACGGTTACACAGTCCCCGCACCTGGATCACCGGTGTTGAAGGGCTGTGGCCTTTCTGTGGTTTCAACTCCGGCATGACTTACCAGCCCATTTCCATAAAAAACAACGCCGCTATGGAGTCCAACAGGATCACCATAAAGATCGACTGAACCACACTGGAGGTGGTGTGTTCGCCCACCGACTGGGCACTGCCAGCCACCTTGAAGCCTTCGAGACACCCAATGACCGCAATCAGGAAGGCAAACACTGGGGCTTTTCCAATACCTACCAGAAAGTGTTTCAGGGCAATATCCCGCTCCACGATGGCCATGAACTGACTTGGAGGAATATCCAGCACCAGTGCGCAGACGGCGGCACCGCCCACCATTCCGGAGATCATGCCAATGAAGGTGAGCACCGGCAGGCTGACCATCATGGCCAGAACTCGTGGGACTACAAGTAGTTCCACCGGATTCAAACCCAGGGTACGAATGGCGTCGAGCTCCTCATTGACCTTCATAGCGCCGATGTGGGCGGTGAAGGAGCTGGCGGTGCGTCCGGCGAGCAAAATGGCCGCCAGCAGAACGCCAAACTCCCGCAGGAAAGAGAATGCCACAAGATTGACGGTATAGATCGTCGCGCCGAAGTCTTCCAGCACAGTCGCTCCCAGAAAGGCGACAACGGCGCCCACCAGGAAAGTTAGTAAGGCAACAATGGGCAGGGCATTCAGCCCGGTATCATGTACTGCCGCGACAAACGGAGTGATGCGCCAGCGGCGGGGCCGGGGAAGGATATAAAACAGGGTGGCAAGGGTTTGACCGATAAATCCCGTAAGCATCCATATCAGGCGGGCAATGGCGGTCACCTTCTCTCCGACGTCGGCCAGAAAGTCCAGCAGAGCGTTTTTCCGGGCGGGCTGCCAGGGTGCGCCTGCCATCGCCTCGGCAACGGTGATCAGAAGTTCCCGCTGTTCATCTGGCAGGTTGGCATTCTGCAGAAACCTCAGTGCCTGTTCCGGGCCTGTTAATCGGGCGATAAGCGCTGCCCCTGCCGTATCTACCCGGCTTAGCTTGTCGAACTCAATGTTGTTGATCGTGGCATCCCTGGCCTGAACCTCGTTTACCTGCTGGTTGAGCACCGAATAATGGGAGAGTGTCCAACTGCCGGATACGGTCAGGTTGTCACCATTGCAGACGAGGTTACCGGGGGTGTCGCGGTGTGCTGTCGTTGAATAGCCGGAATCAGTCGCCACAGGTGCCGTTAATCCTTGTCCGGTATGCAGAAAAGATAGTCTCAAGCTTAAAGATTCCGGAACGGGTCTGCCAGTATCTTTGGTTTTCCGTAACCTTGCCGGTGATCGGACCGGTCACGTTTCGGTCTTGTTATGCGGCGGGAAGGGAGGATCAAGCGCCCACGATTTGTATGGGAACGGTTAAAAATTGTACGGAATGAACGGCGTCTCAAAATTCTCTGTTAGAATAAGGCATCTTTTCAAGCAGGTAGCTTATCTTCCTGAATCCTGAGGTAACGTGCATGCCCAAGCATCACAATCGACGCGTTTTTTCATTGTTTTCCGGCCTGGCGGTTTCTTTAGCCATTTCCATACCGGCCCAGGCCCAGTCATTGGATGACCAGTTGCTTGCCCGTCTCGCCAGTGTTGCACCCAAGCTGAACCCGGAAGTGCTTGAGGCAGCCTTCAAAGCCACACACTGCGCCATCGCCAACGGCGTTGCCATGCCAGAACGGCTTGCAGTGATTGATTTCTCACTGCATTCGAGCCAGGAACGGATGTGGATTTTTGATCTGGAGCAGGGCGATTTACTGCTGCGGGACCTGGTTGCTCACGGCAGAAACTCCGGCAACGAGGAAGCCACCACCTTCTCAAATATTGAGGGCAGCTACCAGTCGAGCCTGGGGTTGTTCAAGGCCAGTGAATCCTATCGTGGCATGCACGGCTATTCCTTGCGACTGGACGGCCTTGAGCCAGGCATTAACGATCTCGCAAGGCAGCGGGCCATCGTGATTCATGGTGCAGACTATGTAAACAGCAACTGGGTGGACCAATACGGGCGCATCGGCCGCAGTCATGGCTGCCCGGCGGTAGACCAGAAAGTGGTGCAAACCGTGGTGGACAACCTCAAAGGTGGCCAGTTGGTCTTCAAATACTACCCGGACCAGGATTGGCTGCAGACCTCCAGTTTCCTGAATTGTGACAGTGCTACCCAGGTTGCCGGAAATCGCGCAGCCCGTGGTGGCAATAGCTGAGGTAGCTCAGGAATCGCCGGTCGGGAAGCGCAGGTTGTGCTTCTCGACCAATTCTTTCGGCGGCGCGCTCGTTGAATAGTCACGATAGGGTGATGTTTCCATCATCCGTTTTAACCCTTCCAGTGTTCGAATTGGTGCATCGGTAGCCACAATATTGGCCACCCAGGCGGGCACCAGACCTCCCGGATCCATATGGGTGGTGAATGTTACCCGTATCCAGCCATCCTCAAGCGGTTCTACCAAAAAGCTGTTATCCAGCATGGGGATGCGCACGTAACCGGATTGCTGCGGGGCATCATCCGGGCGGCCCGTGGATTGCACCGTGACAGCGCCACCCGGTTCGTCCTGAAGGAATACGGACTTCATCACCACATCCCGGTCTGAGGCTGGCCAAACGCCATCAAATTTCATCCACAGTAGCCGCTCACCGTCATCTGTAACGTGGTAGTTGGCTTCCTGGCAGTTGTAGATCCACTGTTGGCACAGGGAGATGTCATCAATCACCGATAGCGCAGCCACCATAGAGTGCTGGATTTCAACCACACCGCGGAACTGTTTGATTGGTGTATCCGAAACGGTCCTGACATAGGTGTTGATGTCAGACCGTTCCTTGCCTTGCTGCTTGGGCGTCCATCCTTCGCCAGATGCTTGGCTGGCCACCATGGTTGACAGGGTAAAGAGGGTAGCGATGACGGTTGCGGGAACGCGCATGGTATTGGTCTGCCTGATAATGTGATTGGGTGTCATGGATTCTGAAAGATGTGGGGGCGATAAACCATTGCGCAGATAACGGTTCTGATGGGTTGGCCGGAAATGACAAAAAGCGGTGGTGTTGGCTAAAGTTTGTTCACAATTGCCGTAAAAACAAAAACTTGAAAAAAAGGTGTTGACGCCCCCGGCGGAATCCGTAGAATACGCAGCCGTTGACGAGGCAAAGCCTCCAGACGAAGAGCGGGAATAGCTCAGTTGGTAGAGCACAACCTTGCCAAGGTTGGGGTCGCGAGTTCGAATCTCGTTTCCCGCTCCAATTTCCAAGTCTCTCACGCCTCCTGAGAGCATAAGCCAGAATCCAGGCTTACCCGGCGCGGTGGCAGAGTGGTTATGCAGCGGACTGCAACTCCGTGTACGCCGGTTCGATTCCGACCCGCGCCTCCATTTTATTTTTACCTCACTAACCCACAGCAGCCGTTCCAGAGACTGTTGGCCTTTCGATCTCGTCCCCAAAAAGCAATGCGCAGAATCAGGGCGTGTGAGATTTACCCGCACACCCCGGGAATTGCCTGTGGCGATTATCTGGCTGCCTAGAAATCAACCAGCTCGAAAACGTTCTGGTATTGTCAGCTCATAGGTTATGCCTAGCCCTGGAATCCCGGGGCCTGCTGCATTGCCTCTTTGAGAACTGAAATAGAGGAACCGACCATTACCGGTAAACGCCGGGCCAGTCAGTTCACTGCCGCCACCGGGTATCTGCAACAGGATTTTTGACGGACCATTGGGGTTCATTACCATCAGTCGCATAGCGTCGCCGTCTTCGGCGACAATGACATCACCCATGGGTGATATGGTGATGTTATCAACATCATCGAACGGGGTGTCGGGGGCGATCAGTTGTTCGTTGTCGAATACAACCTCTATCAAGTCGTTATCGATGTCCAGGGCGTACACTCGGTTGTCACCTTTGCAGGCAAAATAGACCACCGCACGAAGCGGGTTGCTCGCGCCGCTCACCTGCGGTCGCTGGCCTTCCGGCAGTTCCTGAAGCCAGATCCCTTCACCGCCTTTGAAAACAGTGCCTGGGGCCCCGGCGCCAGTAGCAATCTCGATTTCCGAACGGACCTGGCTCTGAGGTCGGTCCGGGGACTGAACGGGTACCCAGCGAACCCGCCTCACCGTTCGGGCTTCGGCCAGGTCTTGTTGATATGCGCCGGCTTCGAAGCCCTCAATTTCCAGGACCTCCAGGATTCCGTTATCCATATCCAGCCCCGGCTTTCCATTGATGGATACGGCCATACCGCCGGACCTGAACCGGTACAACCGGCCGCTTCCCGAGTCTTCTGTGAGGTAGAGTGTTTTCGTTGTGAGATCGACTGCAACCGCTTCATGGTTAAAAATGCCCAGCGCCGGGAGTTCTCTTGCGGTATCCGGTGTGCCCAAAGGATCGCATTCGTAAACCCTGCCGTCGGGAACTTCTTCACAAGATAGCCAGGTTTGCCAGGGCGTGTGGCCACCAGCACAGTTTTGGCGGGTGTTTTGAAGGATGGGGTAGCTGTCTGTGATCTGTCCATCACGATTGAATCTCAGTACGCCGACGCCGCCCGCCGGAGTGATTTCGCTGTTGCTGACGTAAATCCATCCTCCGTCATCAAGATCAAATACCGCGCCGCCATCCGGAAAGATGTGCCATGGGTAATTGATCATCCCCAGTGAAGGCAGAGGGATTGCCGTGGAGCTTGTAAGCCCGGAGACGGCAACTCGACGGATCTCAAACTCTGGGGGAATCAGAATGCCGTCAACCCCACTGTTTTCGAGAGGGCCAATGCTCATGAGAGGCCCGGGAGAAAGCGGAAGTTCCATGGCCAGGATGTCCGCGGGTGTGTCGCCCAGGTCGGGTACCGGGTTTAGATTCGGTGCAGGCGGATTGTTAAGTGGGTTGCCACCGCCGGATCCTCCCACACAAGCGCTCACTGCCACGGTTGAGCCACCCACCAGCAGTATCTGCAGAAACCGTCGTCTCTGATAATTCATGTGAATTCCTTTCATATCGTATAACCATAGTTAAACCGACTATCAGGTAGCCTAATACTCCTTTGTGGCAATTCCGTTACGATGGTGTGACGACGGAAAGCATCGATAAATCAGTTGAACTTTTGTTAGAGTGCATCGTATAATACATTGCATGCCTATCTAAAAGGGTTAGGGAGACTCTGAATAAGTCTCGAAGTCAGCGATAATGCAGTCATCGCCAACCGCATAGGATTCGTTGCCACCATGGATCAGATCACCTTCTCCGAAGCCGAGTACCAGACCAAGAAGCGCAAGACCCGTCGCGAGATCTTTCTGGAACGGATGGAGAAGCTGATTCCCTGGAAGCAGTTGGAGAAGAAGGTAGCCCGTTATTACCCCAAGGGCCAGAACGGACGGCCTCCGTATCCGCTGTCTGCCATGCTGCGAGTCCACTGCATGCAGCTGTTCTATAACCTGAGCGATCCGGCCATGGAAGATGCCCTCTACGAGATCGAATCCATGCGGCACTTTGCCGGCCTGAAACTGGACCGCTTGCCGGATGAGACCACCATTCTCAACTTCCGGCATTTCCTGGAGCAACACGGTCTGGGCAAGGTGCTGTTTAAAGAGGTGAATAAACACCTGGAGAAAAATGGCCTTATGCTGCGAGAAGGCAGCATCGTAGATGCCACCATTATTTCTGCTCCCAGCTCCACCAAGAACAGCACCGGCAAGCGCGACCCTGAAATGCACCAGACCAGAAAGGGCAACGAATGGCACTTTGGCATGAAAATGCACATTGGTGTCGACGACACGCTGGGTCTGATTCATAGCATCGATACGACTGCGGCCAACGTTCATGACGTCGTGCCCGCCGACAAGCTGAAAGCCGAGAAAATCAAAGCCAGTGTTCGCGCCAAAGTCGAGTATCCCTTCCGGTACATCAAGCAGGTCTTCGGCTACCGCAAAGTCCGCTATCGCGGCTTGGCCAAGAACAACAACCGGCTGCATTTGCTGGCCGCGTTCAGCAACCTGCTGATTGGTGAAAAATACACGCTGGCGTAGGGCCAGTGCGCCTGTTTTCCGCCAAAATGGCGGGAAACGGGCAAAAAAACCCAAATAGCGGGAGAATAGCGTCTGAATTTTCGATTTTTTGCAGGCTAAAACCAGCATCGGCAAAAATCACCGGTTATTCAGACCCTCCTTAGAGTAATCATGCGGTTGAGTTTTTGCTTGGACATGTCAATCCGGGCCCCCGCCAAAGATAGATTTGAAGTACGTGCAACTTTTTTGCCTTTCAATCCGTAGTAGAAGTGTGCAGACAAGCAGATTGCCCGCGCAGAGGCATTGGCCTGCGGTCACGCGGTTTCGATTTCAACAATTATCGCCCCGCCCGTGTGCCCGCGCTAAATAGATGAACAATTGATCTAAAATTTTAATACGGTAAACATGGCGAACATTCGAAACTGGCGAGTCATTTTAGCAAGTGCAACGGCGTTTGTTTTGTTGGTCGTTGCGTCTGCAGCGGGCTTCTGGCAATCGGGCAATCAGATGTTCAGCGACTGGTTGTTTGATATGGGCGCTATCAGCCTGGATCGCGAGCCGGCGGTTCTTCTGGTCGAACATCCGGAAAAGCGTCCCGAGCCGCAGGCCCTGAACCGCCTGATTGGCGAGTTGGATCGTCTGGGAGCCCGACACACGGTTGTGTTGCCCGGAGCCCTGACAACCGCTGCCGAGAACCTTCCCGCTTCGCTCTCCGAACGAGTCATCGTGTCCAAGTTCCCTGACGAAACTGCATCGCCAGAGGGCGGTCCGTGGATGGTCGCGCCGCGCTTCGAGGCGGGTTATTTCCGCTATATCGATAAGTCGGACGAATCTACTCCGACGCCCTGGTTCCGTGATTTGATGGGAGAGGCGGCACCGGCCAGCGAGCGTTTGTATCTGAATTTCGGATTCCTTCGGAACGGTCTGCCGATCGTGAGCCAGCAGCAGGTTCTTGCGGGCGAGGTGATTCCCGAGGTGGTGTCAGACCGAGTTGTGCTTCTTGGGCCCACCAGGTCGAACCTGACGCCGGGATTTCCGGTGCCGGGTACAGAAGAACACCTGAGCGCGCTCAAAATTCAGGGCCTTGCATGGGCAACGGCCGAAGCCGATGCCGGGCTTCACCTCCCGCAGCCACTGTGGCAAGTAACGTTCATTCTTGTTCTGTTCCTGGTGAATCTTCTGGTATTCCAGTGGCTGTCGCCCGTGATTGGCGTCGTATTTTCGCTGGTTGCGGTGGTTTTTGTGGGTATTGCTGGCTGGTTCTCCGTTCAGTATTTCCAGACCCTGTTGCCCGTGGTTGATCTAACGGTGGTACAGCTTGCATCGCTGTTGTTTGTCTATCAGGCGCGGAGGGCCACAGAGGATCGCACGGTCACAGAGATGCTGGGCACCACAAACGCTGCGTTGTTCGAACGCTACATTCCGGAAGCCTTCAATGAGAGCTCCTCGCCGTGGCCTAAACTGGTTGTGTTCATTCGGCAGCAGCTTAACCTTGAGCGCTCCATCCTCCTCGAGCGAGTGCAGGGTGACCATCGCGTACGCGAGATCGAATCGATTAACTGCAGTATCGACGACATTCGCGAGCAACGTCGGGATTACGAGCGGGTGCCGTACAGCGATGCTCTGCAGCGTCGTAAACCGTTGCAATTAAAAAGGCCGTATTTCGAGTTTACCGATGACGAGGAACTGGAATACCTGACGCCGCTGATGTTTGCCGGTGAGGTGCTCGGCTTCTGGGCGCTGACGGTCAGGCCTGACGACAGCTGGAGCCGGGAAGCGTTTGAAAGCAACATTGCCAGCTTCGCTCTTCAGATTGGCGAACTGCTCTACCATCGCCAGCAGCTGGCCCGGGAGAAGCAGCGTGAGCGGCGACTCGGTCGCCGCATCCTGGCGCTGGAAGTGGGACGCAATCATCCGGAACGGCTGCGCTCAGCGCTGGAGCTCCTGGGCAATCGGATGGCGTCCCTGGAAGCGGTCTACGACAGCTTAAAAACGGGCGCGATCATGTATGACCTGTTCGGTCAGGTCCTTCAGGCCAACGCCAGGGCTCTGGACATTGCGGGTCAGGCGAACCTGGCGGTCTATCAGCTGACGGCCCTCGATTTCCTGAGCGCTCTTTGCGGCCTGACCCAGGACAACGCGCGCCGCCAGTTGAGGCACGTAACGCTCAAACGGGCCGAAGTGCGGCTGCCCGTTCGGGCGGTGGCCAGTAACAAAGAGCTGATGCTGGCCATTCGTCCCATCAGCACGGCCCAGAACAGTCTTGATGCCATTCGCGTCGCCAACTCGGCGCAGCCGTTCAAGTTGTTGGGCCTGTCTTTCGAAATTACCGATACCAGTCATGCCGGGGCGGCGCTCGAACGCCGGGACGATCTCCTGCAACAGTTGATTCTGGATCTGCGCAACCTGGTTTCCCGGGTCACGCTGGCGGCTCATTTGACCGCCCCGGATCTGGAGAACGGGACCTCCGGCGAACGGTTGTTGGGCGAGATTAATCAGCTCTCAAGCCGGTTCGAAGCGGCGGTTGCCGACATCGAGCGGCAGGTCGCTGTGAGCGAGGAATCCACGGGACTGAAATCGGCAGAACCGATCAATCTGTTGCGGGCGGTCAACAAAACTTTGAATCAAAAAGAGCAGAGCATCCGCCAGAAGCGGCTGACCGTGTTGCGGGATTTGCCGTACGTGGTTTCGCTGGTGGGTGCTGTCGCTGACGAGTTGTCAGCGTTGATGGATCGCGTGCTGGACCTGCTGGTGTCCGATGCGTCTCCGGGCTCCCAGTTGCAGGTGTCGGTGAAGGAGCGATCCGAGCCCGACTCAGTGGTCAGTCTCACCCTCAGCAACGTGGGTTATGGCCTACCGCAGCGCACCCTGGACCGGATTCTGGCCAAACCCGTCGCCGAATTGCTGACGAGTGACGACCCGATCGAAGAAACCCTCGGTACGGTGAAATCCATGTCGGAGTGGGGAGGGCAGGCAGAGATCACCGCGGATGTGGGCAAGGGATATTCCCTTCATTTGCATTTCAAACCGCTCGCGTTCAGCAAGCCGCAAGGCGAGCAGACAACGCAAAGTTGGCAGGAGAAAGGTTATGCAGACGAATAGAAGCCGGTTACCCGAAGGTCCCCTATTGGTGGTTGAAGACGACCCGTTCCTGCTGAGCATGCTTCGGGAGGTTATTTCCAAGACGGGACGAATCGTCTACACCGCTGCGAACGGGGAGGAAGCCGTCAACCTCCTTCAGCGCAGGGCCGACATTCGGGCCGTGGTCACGGACCTCGCGATGCCTGAAATGGACGGCGTGCGCCTGATTCACTGGCTGAGCCAGGAGCAACCCGACATGCCCGTGGTGGTCCTGACCGCCTCCGCCAGTTCCGACGTGCAGGACTTGCTGGAGCGCCGCAGTGTCGAAGCGGTGTTTCAGAAACCACTCACAGGTCAGCGGATCAATGAACTGCTGGGAGCGTTGAACTCTCTGCATGCTTGACGCCTTATTTCCCCTCGATATTTTCCCGACAGGCGGTCTCTCAAGTTCGGTCATAACAACCGTTTGGGTGGGCGTCTGTGTCGTGGTGTTTCTCAACCTCCGGTTCGGCACAACCCTGTCCGGACTGGTGGTGCCGGGGTATGTCATCCCCCTGCTGATCGTTCGTCCGGTCAGCGGGTACGTGGTGCTGTTCGAAGGTGTCGTAACCTACCTGTTGGCGCGGTTGCTGGCTGAAAAACTGCCCAAGATATTAGGCTACGCAGAGCTGTTTGGACGCGACCGGTTTTTTGCCCTGGTGCTGCTCAGCGTCATGGTGCGACTGACATTCGACGGTGCCGCCTTTCCCTACCTCGAGGGCGTGCTCGCAGAATACGGCGTGGATTACAGCATCCGCAGCAATCTGCACAGCTTTGGTCTGATCGTAGTGGCACTGATCGCCAATCAGTTCTGGAACGGCGGTCTGAGATTCGGTGCCAGTTCGCTGCTGTTATACCTCGGCATCACCTACGTTCTCGTGCGCTGGGTGTTGATGGAATTCACCAATTTCAACATCAACACCCTCAGTTATATGTATGAAGATCTGGCCAGCTCCATTTTGGCCAGCCCCAAGGCATACATCATCTTGTTGACCTCGGCTTTCCTCGCGTCGCGGATGAACATCCGATACGGATGGGAATACAACGGCATTCTGGTCCCGTCGCTGCTTGCTCTGCAGTGGTATCAGCCGTCAAAGCTGCTGGCCACCTTTGTCGAAACCTTCGTCATCCTGTTCCTTGCCCGCTTTATGCTGACGCTGCCTGCCCTGCGCCAGCGCAACATTGAAGGCGCCCGGCTGCTGCTGCTGTTTTTCACGATCAGCTTTGTCTACAAGATGATTCTCGGTTACGCGCTGATCGATTTGGCCCCCAGCGCAAAAATCACGGATTTTTACGGGTTTGGTTATCTGCTGGCGACCTTGCTCGCGCTGAAAATGCACCAGAAAGACATCCCGGCTCTGGTAACGAGATCGTCGATCCAGACCTCTGCTGTGGCCGTGATTGGTGCCAGCATCATCGGTTTTGGCCTGACGTTACTGCCTGACCGGACGCAATACACAAACCTGGGTGAACCGGCATATCAGATCCGGGAGGCAACCGTTGAAGAGCCACTGGATTATCTGCACCAGCGGTTTGCGGACCTATACGATTCAGAGCGCCAGACTCTGTTCAAGGCTCCAACACCGCTGGAACTTGACCGCATCGAAACCGGGTTTAAGTTCCTGCGTCGGTACGTTGAGACCAAACAACCCGAAGCCCTGGCCCAGGCCAATGCTGCGCTTAGTGCCGAGGGCTTCCGGATGGAGCGGGTCAACGACGAGATCCTCACAGTGTTCGACGCCGATCCTGCCCGGGGCTGGGGCCTGTTCTTCCTCAGCCTGAATCCTGCAAGCCCGCTGTTTGTCCAGGTGCCGGCACCGCTGGATGAGAATGCCGCCGCGGAGGCGGGATTCTGGTTGTTCCTACAGGACCGTCCACGGGCTTTGGCCCTGTCCGGGTCCCGACGTTTTGCCAGCGCCGATGGCAGCGGCGACGTATTACTGAATCCGGCAACCGTGTTCCAGACTTTCCACCGGGTATTTGCGGACGAGAACGTCCTGCAAATGCGCAGTTACACCCAATCAACGGCTCGTCCGCTGCTCGGTGTCCGCGCTTCCGGACTGGCTCTGGAGGAAGAAGCCCGTACGTCCATGCTCTGGGTTACCCAACGATTGCCGGATGGTCTAAGCCTGCGTGATATCAAGGAAAGGACCGAAGATCTGGAGGTTACCTGGGCACCGTCACCACTGAATAACCGTCAGCGGGACGCGGTTCAAGAAGGGTTTGCGGAACTGTTCATCAGCGCGCGGGATTTGCGGCGCTGGATCGCCTACGACGATGCCTACCGGCTCAATACTCAGCGGGACAGCAAGCGAATCGACGGTTACCTCCAACGCTGGTTGGGCGACAACAAGGCACTCATCGCCGAGGCAGGAACTGATCAGTATCAGAAACCCGAACTCGGCACCCTGGCGTTCTTTGATCAGCTGTTGCTGACGCCGCTATTCAATCTGGTTGAAGGCGACCTGAGGGGCGGCTGGCAGGACGCGGCGGAGCCTCGTCTTATCCGCTTGTCCGTACTGGCGCAGAGTCAGGGATACCGGTTGTCCCGCTATCAGCACATCGAAACCGGTGACAATTACCTGATCCTCGCGCCGGAACCGGACCCAGAGAACCGGGCCCGTAACTGGGGCATTTACGTGTTTCGTTTGGGGCCGGCCCAGCCATTGTCGGTCCAGGTGCCGAGGCCCCTGTACGAATTGAACACCTTTGAATTCGGCGCCACCTTCTTTGAAGAAAGCCGGGCCGCGCTGCTCATGATTGCCGGGACTCACCCTTACGCAAATTCCGACGGCAGTGCCGATGTTGCTCATCCGGCCAACCAGCGAACTCTGTTCAACCTGGTTCATCAGGTGTGGCTGCGTGAGCTGAGAGACAAGCCCTTGGAAACCGTGCAGATGCGTGGAATGGGCGCGGCAGGTTCCGCTGGCGGTGGCGCGGCAGATGTGCTGGCGGGCTCCTATTACGGACTGGACAACCAGGATCGTCGCCAGGTAATCGACCAGACGCTTCGAAGGCTGGGTCTGCAGGTTGCCCCCGTTGTTGGACAGCGCTCCACGGCAGGCTACGAGGCCTCTTTCAATGCCCAGAGCCTCTATCTCAGTCTCACTCAGTCCAAAGACATGACGTCGCTGTGGCTGCGGCCGGACACTCGCCGTCTGTTCCGTTCCAGCGAAAATGACCGTCAGCAGCAGAGCCGTTTTGAAGCGGTGGGTGTTTCGAGCGAGTTGGGTTCTCTGCCGGAATGGGTGTTGGATAAAGGCTTTGCGACCGCACCGAGTGACGTGCTCCAGAGCATGACCAGAACGCTGCGCGAATATCAGGTCAGTGAAAACATTGGTTTCCTCGAAAGTCTGGTGAAGCGGCATCCGGATTATCGTTTCCGCCGGTTGGTGGACCTTAACAGTCAGCAGGGCTTTCTGGTCGTGCGAGACGGTTACGGAGAGACGGTTCTGGTCGCCAACCTGGCTCCCAGCCGTGATATCAGCGTCAGCCTGTCCACTCAAAACCGGTCGGCCGATGCGCTAGAGCAGGCATTGCGTGACTTTGTCGCGTCCCGTCAATCGTTCCTGATGATACAGGAGGGCGGTCGATGAGAAGGCTCGGACGTGCGATTGGGTTGGTGGTGTTGCTGCTGCTGTTCTGGCCACTGTTTGGGGGTTACGTCGTGTCGGCTTACCAGTGGCTCACCGACAGCGTGACTGATCAGCGGGCCGATCTGCCAGAGGAGGCCGATCAGGCCACCGTCTTCTGGCTCGATTCTGAGCGCTGGATGCGGTTTTCGCTGACCAAGAGCGCCGAGACGGTTCGGATTCTGACTCACCTCCAGATGTCGCCGGAACTCGTAGAAGCCGAAGTCGACCGGGTTTACGGGTTTGACTACCGATTCCTGAACAAGCGTCAGGAAGAAGTCTACTCGGATACGCATTATTTTCGGGCGGCCATACTGCCCCCCCGATTCCTCGAGGACGGACGTTCGTTCCCGACGCGTTTCTACGACGATCCGGAACGGGTTGCCAGCGCGGCAGAGAATCTTTATTACGCTCTCGAAGATCAATCCGACGCGGTATACCTAGAGTTGCGCGCCATCGAAAAGCCGGCGCCTGACAGCCGCATTGGCGTCCAGATCACAGAGGAGCAAACCCGGCCACGGGAAAACGCCGCCAGACTGTGGCCGCGTATGGCGCCGGAAACCCAGCGCAAGGTACTGCGCTCTCATGCCTATCCGCCGCATCTGGTCAGCCCGTTTGAAATCGAAAATGTGCTGATGTCCCGTTGGATGCCTCTGGGACCGGAGGGCGTCGACGGCACCGACTTTGAAAGCGATTACCTGTACACCCTCGAAGTGCCGCATTCGCTGCCGCGCGGCGGCGATGGGATTGTGCCTGCGGGACTGTATGCCGACCCGAGCCACTGGGTGACCCTGCCTGTCTCTGAGCGTACCAGGTATCGCCTGGAAGTGGAGCCGGTGGATGAGACGGTAAGGGACTTCAGTGTGAACTTTGCCCATCAGGAGAATGCCGAGCTAGAGGTTCAGCAATCCGTTTTGCAGGGCGAATCGCCCATGCTGGTCTGGAAGGGTGAGCTGGCTCCGGGGTTGCTGCAGGTCATTCCCAGTGTGCCGGTTGCGGTGAGGCTCTACGACGAGCCCTCAGGCGACGAGGTTACGCCCGATGCAAATTACCTTCGGGCAGATACCGCAGCGCCGGGCTCGCCGGTGCGTTTTCTTCTCGACTCGGACAGTCTGGCCGGCCAGCCGGTAAGGCTGGATGTCCGGACCTACGTGCACCCGGAACGACCGGACTCGTCCGCAGTTTCTGCTGTGGAAGTCCGCGTGAGGGACGCCAGTGGAGAGGTTGTGGAAACCTTTCAGCAGGACATCAATCCACCGGCAAGCTATTACCAGCGCTTCAGTGGGGAGCTAATGGGCAGTCGTGTGTCCGAGGCCAAGAGCCTGTTTTTGCAGGTCCCGGAGGATGCCGCAGAATTGGAACTGAGCAGCAACACGCCGGTTCTGGTGACCGGTTACGCGCGCCTGAATGGGTTGCCGCTTGAGCGAAATTTACCGAGCCAGCGCCGTCCCTGGCAGGGTTATGCTGACCGCATGCCCAGCTGGTTCCTGATGAAACCGCTGACCTCCAGCGACTCCGGGCAGCGGGTGGCGCTTCAGTGGTTTTTCCAGCCGATCGAGCGCAATGAGGCCATTCTGAGCGGCGTGTATGAGTGGGAAGCACTGGAACCGCTTCGTAACGGCCTGATACGCGATGTGCTTTTCCCTCATCGATTGTCGGGTGCGCTCAGGGAAACTGCCGTGGGCAGCATCTACCGGGCACTGCCGGACTCGCCGGTGTCGCTGACGCTGGTCGCTCCCGAAAAAAATATCTCTTTCACGCCGGACGTGATCTATCAGCGCAATGACCGCTCGCCGGAAACGGTCACCATCCTGCGGGATGGCAAAGTCTGGTTGCGCCGAGGTATTGCGGGGCGAACGGGTCGTTTCTCCCTTCCACTCGTCGATGCTGGCCGCTATACCCTCGAAATCCGGGGTTCCGGCCAGTGGTACATCAACCACAATCGCCCGCCCGAGGGGACCGGTTTCCTGGAGCGTTCGCTGTTTGAAATGGACGCTCGGGGCCAGACCTTCGTGATGAACAAATCTGCCCCGCGGGAGGTGGCCAACCTGGATCTGATCGCACCGCGCAATGCAGAGAAGTTCTCTGTCACGGTCAAGGTCAGACAGGCGACGCGCTCGGAGGGCCTGTTGCAGGACTACAGCTTCCTTGAACGACGCTACCACATTCAGGTGCAGGACAAGCAAACGCTGATGCTCGGTTCGCAGAGCGGCGCATGGGCCTCGCCAGTCACGATTGGTGTTCCGCTAGGCGAGGACCTTCCACCCGGTCGCTACCAGATCTCGGTAGAGCCTAGCCAGCCTGGTGGTCTAGTGTCCGGTTACATCGTACGTGAGGGTCAGCGTCAAGGTTATCGATTCTTCAGGAGGTCTTTGGATGGCTATTAAAACCGCGTTGTTGAAATCAATGGTGGTACTGCCGCTGTGTCTGGGGCTGATGAGCACAGTATCAGCCGCTCCGCTGGCGCCCGGATCGGACGCCAGGGACAGGCTGGAAACCCGGGTCAATCAATTTCACCTGCTCGATGATCAAGCCCTGCTGACTCTGGAGAGCGGCTTTGCAACTTTGCTTCGGGCGCAATCGGAGCAAGAGCTGGCGGACGCGCGTAAATCGCTGAAGCAGGTGGGATTCGAGTGGCAAATGCTGGACGAGGACCTGGTCATGCTTGCCGATACCCAGGGCGTTGGGCTGGGCCACTATGTGTTTCGAATCAACACGCTCAGTGACCTCATGCTGCAGGCACCGCATCAGTTTTTTGATCGTTTTACTGGCCAGTTGTCGATTGATCTGTTCGCCCGAAGTAACGCACGGGTTCTGGCGCTGAACAGCGCGCACCGGCGACTCGACATTCGTGACCGGTCAGGTAATGCCGACATTGCCCACCTGGAGCGGACGGCTCTTTCTGCACTGACGCGGGCGTTTGGTCTGGCCAAGCCGACCGGCGTGGTTGTGCAGTTGCACGGATTCGCCGAAGGCAAGAGGCGCAGTGAAGCCGGCCGTACCGCCGACATCATCATCAGCAGCGGCCAGCGCTGGTTGCAGCCGGTGGCGGACCGGATGGCGACCTGCCTCACCAATATCGGCCTGGGGCAGGTCCGTCGTTACCCGCTGGATGTGGGTGAGCTGGGTGGCACCACTAACACCCAGGGTGCGGCGCTCCGGCGTCTTGGCAATAACCGATTTGTTCATCTCGAGCTGTCACGGGCGCTGCGAGAGCGGCTTCTTGCAAGTGATACCGATCTCAATGCCCTTGGCAACTGTCTTCCTGAATCTAATGGTGATCCTTCATGATAATTCGTTGGTTTGGGCTTCTAGCGTCCTTGCTCATTGCCGTACCGACCCTGGCGATGACGCCGGTCGAGCAGTGGGTTACGCCAGACCAGAAGGCGCCGCTGATCTGGCAACAGGTCCGCAATTTTGAAACGTTTGGTGAGTCGGATTACGCGCAATTCGAGGGCGATGCACTGATTTTGCCGGCGGGCGAAAGCGTCCGATTTCTGATGGAAAATCGCCGATATCTCCGTCTGGATGCGCAGCTGGAAGACGGAGAGGACCTGAGCAATTTGGCCGTGCAACAATCGGCAGACGGTGCCTGGTTTTACCCGCTGGCGATGAGTGCCCGGAACCCGGATGGCGTCACCGTGAGCCTGCTGCCTCTTGGTGGGGATCGGGCCATCTGGCTTCGGAACCAGGGTGAAGAAGCGATGAAACTGGTCGTGTCGGCTGGTGAGTACCGCCCGGTGCCTTCGGAAGTCACCTGGCAGCCCCAGACTCTGGATGAGCTTCCGGGAGAGACTCTTTACCGTTTTCCTGAATCGGCTCTGAAGCATGTCTACACTGTTTCCCAGACTGACGTCCACGAACTGACGGTTGAAGGGCCCGCACTTTATGCCCTGAGCTTCCGAGAAATCCAGAACGGACTGTCGACGCGCAGGCGCGGTCGGGTCACTGTGGCACTGGATGGCCAGGCGCCGGATCTGCACTACCTCCATTTCTCGCCGGACCGGCGACATCGGTACGTCCACGATGGCGATTCTCTGTTATTGAGCCATGAAGAGCATCATTATCTGTGGGTACCGGAAGGCGAGCATAGGGTGTCTCTGAGGTCGGATCACGATCTGTGGTTCGAGCTGCTGAAAGCGGAGCATTATCGCAGTACGTCCCGGGGCAGTGACCGTCGCTGGACGGAAACCCTAATGGTGCTGCGCGAACGGCTGATGTTTGAACAGCAGCAGACGCAGTGGGCGATTCACGAATTGCTGACCGGCGGTGCCTCCGCTGCCGAACTGGCTGCGGCAAGCTTTGATTCCTCAGCCAGCGAAGGATGGCAGCAGGGTAATCTGGACAGCGTGTTTCGTCGGCGTTATACACAGGAACGCGCACTCTGGCCGATTGGTGGCGCGGAGGAAGTTCGGTTCACGCCGCTTCACACTGAGTTGAACCTCACCTCCAGCGACGATGTGTTCTACACCCGGCCCGATCGGCCGGGCGATGAAACCGTGTCCTATTTCCTGGTAAACAATGAATCCAAAACCTTGGCACTACCGAGAACCCAGGGGCCGACCCGACTGAATCTCAGTCTGGCTCACGCCGAGGCACCCGTCGAGTTGACTGTGGACATCGGCGGCCAACAGCATCAGCTTCAGTTCGACCCGCAAGGCTATCCGGACGACGATCAGCTGCGTCTGACCGCCCGTTCGCAGGCAAACCTTGACGCAGATACGGTCACAGCTAAACATCTGGTCAGTGACGCAAGCTTGCCATTGCCGCAGGGCGTCAGTCGTATTCAGATCCGGGCCACCGGGGGCGCCGCCAGCTTACGGGTTACCGTGGAAGAGGGCCGCTGGCCCACGTTTACCGAACAGGAATTCTGGGATTTCCTGGGGCAGTTGGGGCCGGATGCGTTCCTGTCCAGCTGGAAGTCGGCCCATCACGAGCGGGACGAATCAGGCAACACCCAGGGTGCACAGATACTGGATACCGCGCGAGTGGTTCAGGACGGCCAGTTCCTGCGCAACTGGTTGGTGAGCCGCTATGAAAACTTCATTGAAGACCTGTCGCCGTCCGTGTCGTCAGTGTCGACCCGAAAGCTCCGTGCCAACCTTGAATCTCTGTCTGCAGCCGAAGACCCGGCCCTGGCGCGTCGATACGCTGAAGGCGTCTTCGTCTACGCGACTGACCCGGACATCCGCCTGGAGGCCTATCACCTTCTGAAGCAGATGTTTGCCAGCGAAGGTAACGACTACGGGCTGCAAAGCTTGCTGGCGACGGCGTTCCTGCATCATGGGCGGTTGGATGTGCTGCCGGAACTGGCCATGATTCTTGAGCGCAATGGCTACGACGAGACGGCGCTCAAGCTGGCAGTGGTGCTGTTGGAGTCCGGGCGTTTGGAAAGCAGTCGCGAGGGTTTGCAGGAGCTTGTTCTTCGCACCTCGATCCTGGCGGACTGGCCTCTTACCCTGCAGAACCAGTTGCAGACCTTGCCGGACGAGGAACAACAGGCCTGGTACGAGCTGTATTTGCTGGAGCACTTCGGAGCGGCGAGCGAGCATTCTGAAGGCGATACACGACATGCCATTACTGCATTTGCAAACGGGCTTCCCGAGCCTGAGTCCGTGACTGCGGAAGCCTGGCTGTCTGAGTTCCGACGGGACTATCCCGGACTCTGGCGCTGGTCCGAGTGGTCGCTTGGATTCGAAGGCGAGGTTGAGCGCGTGAATATTCACAATCCGGATCTTGACCGCTATTACCAGCGCCATCGGGTAGCGCCGGAAGCGCCGCTGGGTCTGGAAGTGACCGGTCCGGTTCGTTTGCGAATCAATGCTGCTCTGGTGCATGAAGAGCGCACCAGTCGACTGAACGATCAACTGGCGGTCAGCCATAACGGTGAAGATTATCGTTTTGTCATCCTGAAAAGCGGGGTGTTCAATCGGCACCGGATCATTGGAGCGGACAACCAGTTCCCGGGCAGTATTGAGACGATTGAGGTGACTCTGGGGCCTGGCTCCCACGAGCTGGCCATTGCACCTGTTTCCGGGTCTGCTCTGGTTCAGGTTGAGATGAACACGCCGGCCTTCCTGTCTGGTCTTTACCTGAGCGGACAGACACGAAGCTGCCACGGCCGTCCTGATCCGTGGGCCGGATTCGTGGGCGAACGGGATGAGCCGACATCGCTGGCTCTGGCAACACCGGAGTGGGCAGCAGACACTACTGCTGATTCGACACTTTGCCGGACGTTCCTTGCGGACGCCTCAGAAGCAGGCGAGGAAAAATCGACCGCCGAGCAATCCTTCATGGCGGGCGCCGATGTGCGATTCATGCCAACGCCTATCAGTATGAATAGCGAGCCGTCTGAGCTGACCCCGTCCCGACCACAATCGCGGGACAAGGTGTCGCAGTTCCTGTCACAGGTGTTGATCACGCCGGGCTTTGCGAACCAGCCATCATTGATTGCCCGCAGCAATGCGCTGGCAGCGGCTCATCCCGAAGCGAGCGTTGTCCAGGACAAGCTTGCTGCGATTAACGAGGAACAGGGCTGGCAGCAGGAAGATCTGGTGCTTGAGAGTGCGGGGAAGCAGCGATTCGACAGCTCTCAGTGGTCTCCGTCTTTGCCATTCCTCAAGAATCGGCAGGATCTGCTGGGGCAGGCGCCCGCCTCCACAGAGCAACTGTTGTTTGGTATGGAGCCGATGGTGGTGTCCGTGGCGAACCCGTCGGGACAGGACTATCGGTTGCGTCTGCGTCTCGACAAGGTCGGATTCCAGAAGGTGTCTCCGGTAGCGGTTGATGTACGACTGAACGGCGATCGCCTTTCGCGACTCGAGTTAAGCGAAGGCAGTGCCCGCCGAGTGGTGTCGCTGAATCTGCCAGCCAGCACGTCTCAGCTTGAGCTGCAGATGCTCAATCCGTCCAGTCGCCACTGGGTGTACTTCCAGCTTGAGCAGCGCTCCGGCAGCGATGGCGCATGGCAGGCGGTAGCAAGGGAGCAGAGTCGTACGTACCACAAAGTGCTTCCGGGCCAGCCGCTGCTGATGTACGTGGACCAGCCAGCCTGGCTGCGCATGGAGGTGTTTGACGGCCAGCGTCATACGCAGCGCTACCGGTACCATCCGGCCGCCGGTGAGCTGACTATTCGTGCAAATGAATTGCCGGGCTCGTACGTGCGGGTCTACTCGCTGCGGCATCAGCCCGGCCGGTTGACGGCGCAGCCGCCTTCTTCCACGCCGATTTTGCGGTCCGTGCCGGACGGCACACTTCAGCAGGCCAACGCGTCCATTCCCGAGGCGCTGGTGTCTGACAGGCTACCCATGCCGGACCGTGACGCAGGCACTCATGGGGCCTATGCCGACTTTGTCCAGCGTAGGAACTTTGATGGCGCCTCCACAAATCTGCTGGAGCGGTTTGTCGAGTTTGGCTGGCGGTACCAACAGACGCCTTTGTTCTCAAGGTTCTACTGGCAATCGGACGCGTTCGCCAGACGGCATACGAATGAAGATATTTCGGTGCTGGGTACCCAGCAATGGCTGACCTGGCGACCAGACAACCGTTACTGGCGAATCACGATGTCCGGCGGTGCATTCTGGCAGCCCGAGGATTCAGCCGGCAGCGCTCACTTGGGCCTCTCATTCGACGGCTATATGCCGCTGAGCAACGAGTGGACGCTGGAGCATGAGCTGGCGGGCTTTGGCCGCGTGTTAACGGAAGAGGCAGGCGAAGTGGATGAGACGTCCTTCGACGATGATGTTTTCACCCGGTACAAGTCGAATCACCAGTATGGCGTCGATTTTAAAGAGTCTCTGAGTTACCGGCCCTGGCGGGACAGCCGCTTCTGGTTCGATGCGCACCTGAGAACCAATGAGGATCTCAGCCCCGAGCGCTATGCGTTGGCGTTGCGCTGGGACCAGTTCTGGATGCACAACACCCGAACCTATCTGGGTATCCAGCAGCGCTGGCTGCAGAAAGACGACGATCGGGCGGAAAGCGCCACCCAGCAGATTCTGGGCGTTGGCGCCGAGTGGCACGCCTGGCACAACCAGGGGCGTCGCTGGTTTGTCCGTCTGGACGCAGGGCTGGATCTGGATGAGTCCGAACCGGCTCTGAAGCTGTCGATTGGGCTGGATGTGCCTGGTACTAAACGTCTGGAAGATTTCCGACAGGAGCGGTTCCCGTTCTTTGGTTTCAAGGAGATGAACGCGGCCCGCTCTGTGGACACCAACGAGCTGAATTATGTCGAGTAGATCAACCCATCAGATGCTGACGCCGCGAGATCACATGCTGCTGGGGCTTAGTCGCCACTGGCAGCAGGTGTACCGGCATCTGGCCATTGAGCTGGAGCAGGAATACCAGAGCTGGCAACAGGGGAAAAACCGGCCGGAAACGGTTCCGGAGGCCCAGTGGCTCGTTCAACAGGTCGCCAGCTTTCTGGAATACCGGGTTGGCCAGTGTCTGACGACTCTGGACAAGCTGGACGAAGGCTTCCGGAGTTTTCAGCGCCGCTATCAGGGCGCTGGCGGCGCGATGGAGCGACAGCAGCATCTGATGTCCTATGCCGAGGAACTGGGCCAGACCCGCCGTGGCCTGCGGGCGGATCGTCGCTCGCTGGATCGCTGGTTTGACGACTCAGCCCTGCGGGACCGGTATCTTCGCAAAAGCAGCGAAGAGCAAAGGCTATTGATCTTCTGCATTCATCGGTTGAATGCCAATGTTTGTTACTTCTTGAGATCGTTTACGCGGCCTCAAGATATCCGTTTACATTTGCTGTCACTCGACAACCCGGATTTGATCGAACAACTGCTCACCCGAAAACTGGACCACCGGGTGACTACGGCAGCCCTGTCATTGATTTGCGGTTTGCTGGATGCCAGCGGCGGTGTTTTTGGCGACTTTATTGAACCGCAGATTTTGCAGTACTGTTATCGACTGTCGAACGACTCGACTCAGCCATTGTGGTTACAGGCAGAAGCCTTGCGGGTTACTTTGCAGCTGGACGCGGAATCGTCGCTGACATTCGTTCAGGACCGGTTTGATCGACAAGAGAAAGGCGATCCGATTTTCTTCCGCGCCCGGATTCTTTCCATGATGCTGCCGATTCAGAACAACGAGCGTGCTCAGGCACTGTATCGCCGCGCGTGTCGCGACGATAGCGAGCACGTCCGTCAGAGCCTGGTCAGATTGCTGCCCGAGCTGAAGTCAGAACGAGTGTCGGAAGTCCTTGACCTATTGATGGACGCAGAATCCTGCGATCGAGTGTTGGGGCGTCTGCTGAGGGTGCTACCCGCGTTGGTGCGCTCTGAAAAATGCGAACTGGACAGGGCGATAAAGATAATCAGCGAGCGGCTGCAGCAGGACGCGTCTGTATTGCTGGTTAAGTCCGCTCTGGCGGCCCTGATGGGTCTCAGTGGGAACTCATCGGTAGCGGCCCATGCTTGGGAAACGATCGAACACAAGTTGACGGAACTGCATCTCGAGCATTCTGAAACATCGGTCCGACGAGCAGCGGCTCAGGCGAGGGAGCGGCTCTGGTCGGGGCGTCAGGAGCTGGCCAGATCTACGGTGTTCAAGCCTCTGGAAGACCTTGACTGGCAGGCTCGGGCAAAGATTCAGCTTGACCGGAAAGATCTGAGTGACGAAGTCCTCGGGCGCTTTCTGGCAAGCCTGGCCGAGGACCGGTTTGGCTTCGATGTATCGCGAAGCGATGATCGCCTGACGATCACCGGTGGTTCCAGTTACCGGTTCCGTAGTTGGCGCTTCCTGCACGAATTGCGGACCAGCGCCAGCGACAAACGTCAGAACTACAATCACACCAAAGGCCGGGTGTATTACGGTCATATGCAGGTGCCGCCGTGGCATCTCGCTGAATTGAGCGAGACCCTGGTGCCCGGCGAACCCCTGCACATTGCAGAAGACGGGGACTGGCGGCCGTACCTTCCTCTACTGGACCAGGTGTTGTCCGCGCTGGATCAGGGTTGGCCGACGCGGCCCATCGAGCTGTACACCAGCGAGGGCATCACTCGGGTTCATCCGCCAGATCGTCTGATGGATCGGCTCCGGGCCCGGTTGGCGATCACACTGCGTTTTTCAAAGCTCAGCCGACTGCGCAATTGGCGTGAATCGTCCAGCCGCGAGCCAGACGCTTATCTGGCCGAACTCGAAAAACTGGGCTTCCGCTTCGAATTGCTCGGCCATCGCAAAGACGATCACAGCCGGTATCAGACCGACCCGCGAGTGCGACGGTTCTTCCCGGGGATGGCCAGCATCGCGCCGTTACCTGTGCTCTGGCAGGACTTCCGGAACTATTTTTATTCGGTGTACGAGAACAATCTCCAGCATCTGGTGATGTTCCTCGTCGCCGCAGCGGCGATCTTCTTTGGCCGGCACGTTTACATCGGCCATAAAATGAAGCGCGCCCGGGCCAGCCTTCCCTTTGTCGTGGGCGGTTGGGGCACCCGGGGCAAGTCGGGTACTGAGCGCCTGAAAGCCGCGCTGTTTAACGCCGAGGGGCTTAGCGTGGTGTCCAAGACGACTGGATGCGAGGCCATGTTCCTGTACAGTCCGGCCAATGGCAATCTGCGGGAAATGTTCCTGTTCCGGCCCTACGACAAAGCGTCGATCTGGGAGCAGGTTGATCTGGTACGTTTGGCATCGAAATTCCGAGCCGATGTGTTCCTTTGGGAATGCATGGGGCTGACGCCCCGATATGTGCAAATTCTCCAGGAACAGTGGATGCGGGACGACATGGCCACGATCACCAACTGCTATCCGGATCACGAAGATATTCAGGGGCCCTCGGGGATCGAGATACCGCGGGTTATGCAGAAATTCGTGCCCAAGCGCAGCCAGTTGCTCACGACAGAGCACAATATGTATCCGTTTCTGAAAGCCGCTGCGAACCAGAAACGCAGTGACATTGTGAAAGTGGATGAGTGGGAAGCGGATTTGTTGCCTGCGGATGTGTTGGACCGCTTTCCGTACGAAGAGCACCCGCTGAACATTGCTCTGGTACTTCGCATGGCTGCAGAGCTGGAGTTGGAGCCTGATTTCGCGCTCAAAGAAATGGCCGACCGCGTGGTACCTGACCTGGGCGTGCTTAAAGTGTACCCGAGGGTGAGTGTGCGAGGACGCCATCTGACCTTCATTAACGGTATGTCTGCGAACGAACGCCACGCTGCGCTCGCAAACTGGCGCCGACTGGAAATGGACCAATACACGCCAGACAAAACCCCTGACACCTGGATCACCACTGTCATCAATAACCGGGCCGATCGGGTGCCGCGCTCACAGGTCTTCGCCAACATGATGGTCGATGATCTGAGTGCTGACCGGCACGTGCTGATAGGAACGAACCTCGACGGTCTGCAAACGTATGTAGACACGGCTCTTGAGAAACGCCTCGCCAACGAAGGCTTCGACGGGCAGTCCTCCGAGGCCCTGGTGGAAGGGCTGGATCGTTACGCCGCGCACCTGCGTGTGGTGAGCAACGAAGACACGCTTCAACGCCGCCTTCTGTCCATGGTTGAGGGTGCGGGTATCGAAGTGACGTCGGATGTCGACTGGCTGAGGGATGTGGAAGCCTTTAAAGCCTTCTGCAACTCTAGCGAGGTAGAGCCCGACGTTATTGACGGCATCGTGGCGCAATGGCAACAGGACCAGCAGGAAATGGAAGAGTATCGTGAGCTGCGTCAGGCGCTTCAGTCTGGCGGGTCCGGGGCTGAGGCATTAATGGAGCATATACGCCGTTGGTTCTCCAGGCGCTTGGTGATCATCCCCAACAGTCACGCGACCGGCGACGAGGTGATTCAGACGATCGTGGATCACACACCGCCGGGTCTGGACACCCGCATGATGGGTATGCAAAACATCAAGGGCACCGGGCTGGACTTCATTTACCGCTGGCAGGCCTGGGACCGCCATTTCCAGGACGGCAGACTTCTGCTTTCGGATGACCCTGATGCGGTTCTCACCGCTGCACGTAATCTGGCGAGCGTGGAAGACTTTGGATGGCTGGATTTCGATTATTTCGATCCGCTACTCAGCGAAGCCAAGGAACGGGCGAAAAACCAGACTCAGGCTATTCAAGCTGAACTCGAAATGATTCGAACCCGGCTGGAGCGGCGTCGATCAGACCTGCAAAAAACCAGCGGCAACCAGAAAGATGGTAACGGCCCCATAGAGCGTTTTCTGGACGGTCTCGAAGCCATTCTGGATGCGGGTGCGGCGGTGAAGCGGCGCAAGCGGGCTAATCAGATCTATAAAGATCTGACCAGTCAGCGAATTAGCCACGAGAGGGCGGCGCTGGAATTGAAGGACATCAACCGATCGCAAAAAGGTGGATGGTTGAAACGACGTTACCTGGCGTCGTAAAGCGTCAGTGCGTGGGATTTATGTGTGGGTTCATCTTGAATAGGGCGGAATCTGGTATAGGATCACGGGAAGATCACAGCGACTGCCTGACAGAGGAACCCCATGCTGCCCTTTCGGCTTATTGACCGCATCAAATTTCTGGTGGAACGCCAGCTCGTCAAGGGCGCAGGATTTCAGCTTCTTGTCGTTGGTGTGTTTATTGGATTGATCTCGCTCATCGGCGGACTGCTGGTGTTGCCGTTGGGCGATGATTCGTTCACGGACATCGGCACGGCTGTCTGGTGGGCCTTCCTGAGACTGACAGACCCGGGGTATCTGGGCGACGATGTGGGCAACTGGAAGCGGTTGGTCTCCACCGTCCTGACCATCAGTGGTTATGTGGTCTTCATGGGCACGCTGGTGGCGATCCTGACCCGCTGGTTGATCGCCAAGATGACAGACCTTGAGCGTGGGCTCACACCCGTCACCCTGCGCAACCATATTGTTATCTTGGGATGGAGCAGTCAGACATTGCCCCTGTTGGGAGAGTTGTTGAGCTCTTCCGGGCGTATGCGCCGGTTCCTTGAACGGCACGATGCCAGCAAGTTGCGATTGGCGGTTCTTTCCGAGGAAGCGTCGGCCGCCCAGGTTCACGAGCTTCGGACCGAGCCCGGCATTGGCTCCAAGGCTCGTCAGATAATCCTGCGTTCCGGCACCGCCATCCAGCCGGAGGCATTAACCCGCGTGGCCTGCCTAGATGCCTCGGCGGTCATCGTCCCCAGCATGGCACACGAAGCCGGCAGTCTGGTGACCTCCGACGTTGAAACCGTGAAGGCCCTGTTGTCCATTGCCGCCCAGGCCCGCCAGTTCCGGACGCCCCTGCCATTCGTTGTTGCCGAGATTCAGGACATTCGCAAGCACCCTGTGATCGAACGGGCGTACCCGGGAGCGATTGAGGTGGTAGCGGGCGATGCCACCATCAGCCGGCTGATGGTTCAGAACATTCTTCACCCGGGGCTTTCAGGAGTCTACAACGAGTTATTTTCATCAGTGGATGGCAACGAAATCTACGTTCGCGGTGGTGAAAGCATGGCAGGCCAGACGCTGGCTGAGGTTGCCGCACAGCGTCCCTTTGCGATTTTGTTGGGACTTTTAAGAAAAGCAGGGGATGGTTGGTCAGTGCAATTGCCGGCAACCAGTGACACACGCGTTGAGGCCAGTGACCGGGTTGTGCTGCTTGCACGGAATTATTCGGACACTGACAGGCAGCCGAAAACCACGCCACTGCCGGCTGTCGAAAGAACGTCCACTACGCCGAAAACGATGGCGGCGGAAGCGCGGATCCACAGGATCCTGCTGCTGGGATGGAACCGCAGGGTGCCAGGAATGATCGCTGAGCTTTCCTGCTATCGTAACCGCCGTTTTGAAGTGGAGGTGGTGTCCGTGGTTCCGGCCGAGGAGCGCCGGCAGGATATCGATCGCTATCTGGGCGATCAGCAAACGGTGCCCTGCCGCCACATCGAGGCGGACTTGAGGGTCGGCAACGATTCTGACGAAATCCTCCAAATTCTTTGTTAACGAATTGTTTTACATATTAATTTTGGAAACTACTTAGTTAGGCTCCTCTGAAGTTGTTTTAACTGTCCCTGGAGCATCGCCTTTTCCTGCATTAAATCGCGGTTCTCATCACCGAGCAACCGGCTCCGGTCAATGGCAGTCGTGTATTGCTCATTGAGATGGATGATCCGCTGTTCGCAGGCGGCGAGTTTCTTTTCGGCTTCATTCAGGTCAGATTGAAGCCCCTCTCGTTGCTGAGTGTCTCCAGTTCGCTCCTGTTTGAGGCGTTTAACCGTTTCTGCCAGTGTTTCTATTCGCGCCTGTTGCTGAGCGGCAACGGATTGGCTCTCGTGCAGCCTTTCATTAAGGTCCTTGGCGTGATCCTGGCTAGCTTCATAGCGCCGCCCCATTTGGTCAAGGTGCTGTCTCAACGTATCCTGCGCCTGTTCGCTAGAGCTTAGCTGTTGCGTTAAGCGACCCACCTGACTCTCCAGCCCCGATTGAACCGCATGGAACTGGTCGCGTTCCTGTCGGCGATCTTCAGCAATCTGTTGTTGGTAATGCTCGAAGTGGCTGCGGATGTCCCGGTTTTCCTGTCGCATTTCCTGGGCCGCCGCCCCGGCGTCGCTGAGTTTGTCCTGACAGGCGTCCAGCTTAGTAGCGAGCGAGGCTGTCCGCTGCTGCTCTTTTTGCAGGACCTCTGCCTGGATCCGGTTTTCTGTTTGCAGGGCTTCGTTCACTTTTCCCAGCTCGTTGCACTGGCCGTCCAATGTTAAACATCGCTGCCGCACCTCTTCCAGCTCGGTGCGCCATTGCTGTTCCAGCGCCTGGTGCGCTTCGCGCTCCTGCGCAATACGTTCATCGGCCGCAGATTGAGCACGCTCATGCAAGCCTTTCACGGCAGCCACCAAGTCCGCCGGGAGTCCGTTCAGATCCGCTGCGGCTTCGCTGCCTGTTTTCCAACGTTTCAGCATTGGCCCGAGAGTGCTGCGACTGCCGGTACCGAGTTCCGATCGCACCCGGTCGACAGTGGGCTCGTCACCGCGTTGGCGGACGCGTTGCGCAGCGTTGGCGACATCCTGGTAAGTAATTCCGGCGCGGGCCATGACATGCCTCATTTTTATCATATACCGTGATATGTGATATTACGTTATTTATGCGATAATTAAGGAGACTCTGAATAAGTATCGAAATCAGCGATAATACGGCCATAGTCAACAGCATAGGATTCAGTGCCATCATGGACCAGATTACCTTCTCCGAAGCCGAGTACCAGACCAAGAAGCGCAAGACTCGTCGCGAGATCTTCCTGGAGCGGATGGAGAAGCTGATTCCCTGGAAGCAGTTGGAGAAGAAGGTAGCCCGTTATTACCCCAAGGGCCAGAACGGACGGCCTCCCTATCCACTGTCCGCCATACTGCGAGTTCACTGCATGCAGCTGTTCTATAACCTGAGCGATCCGGCCATGGAAGATGCCCTCTACGAAGATCGAATCCATGCGGCACTTTGCCGGCCTGAAACTGGACCGCTTGCCGGATGAGACCACCATTCTCAACTTCCGGCATTTCCTGGAGCAACACGGTCTGGGCAAGGTGCTGTTTAAAGAGGTGAATAAACACCTGGAGAAAAATGGCCTTATGCTGCGAGAAGGCAGCATCGTAGATGCCACCATTATTTCTGCTCCCAGCTCCACCAAGAACAGCACCGGCAAGCGCGACCCTGAAATGCACCAGACCAGAAAGGGCAACGAATGGCACTTTGGCATGAAAATGCACATTGGTGTCGACGACACGCTGGGTCTGATTCATAGCATCGATACGACTGCGGCCAACGTTCATGACGTCGTGCCCGCCGACAAGCTGAAAGCCGAGAAAATCAAAGCCAGTGTTCGCGCCAAAGTCGAGTATCCCTTCCGGTACATCAAGCAGGTCTTCGGCTACCGCAAAGTCCGCTATCGCGGCTTGGCCAAGAACAACAACCGGCTGCATTTGCTGGCCGCGTTCAGCAACCTGCTGATTGGTGAAAAATACACGCTGGCGTAGGGCCAGTGCGCCTGTTTTCCGCCAAAATGGCGGGAAACGGGCAAAAAAACCCAAATAGCGGGAGAATAGCGTCTGAATTTTCGATTTTTTGCAGGCTAAAACCAGCATCGGCAAAAATCAGCGGTTATTCAGACCTTTCTTAGGGATGGCATTCTAATAACAAGAGAGGAATTCCCGATGCGCCACTACATCCGTTGCACTAATAGCCTGCGCTTTGCTTGCGCAGCTGCCATGACGGTGAGTCTTTCAGGCTGCCTTGATAGCGGCTCCAGCGATGCACAACAGCCTGCTTCCAATCCACAGGTAACGGAAAGGCCGGCAAACAACGGTTGTGAAAATGCCGGCCAGGCGTGTGATGTTCCCGCGATTGTGCCGATTTCGTGTTCTGCAAACACACCCACCGAAGGTGGCCGCAGCTATCCGGTTGCCATTACGTCGAGCTCCGGAGAAACCATTTCCTTTCAGGTGCTGGAGCCCATCGGAGGCATTGACTGTCGGCGGGGGCATCCTCTGGTCTTGCATGGCCATGGTTTTGGCGGATCACGCTCCACGACCGGTTTCGACAACTACCGGGAGTCGGGCTTTGTCGTGATATCCATTGATCAGCGTGGCTTTGGCGAGAGTACGGGTACCGTGAGAGTTATGGACCCGGAGTTCGAAGGCCGCGATCTGATTCAGATACTGGATTGGGCAGAGGATAACCTCGAGTACCTTCAGTATCGGCGCGAGCCGTCCTTGCCACCGGAGCTGAACCCGAATCCGGTAGTCGGCGCTATAGGTGGCAGTTACGGTGGTGGATTTCAGTTATTGCTGCACGGGCAAGACCCGAAGCTGCGACTGGACGCGCTGGTTCCCGATATCACCTGGTATGACCTGCGGTCGAGCCTCAACCCCGGGAACGTGATCAAGACCGGCTGGGATCTGGTGCTTGTAGCTGGCGGTGAAGCCGGATCAACCGGTAACGGAAACGGCGGGCTGGACCCGATTATCCGTGAAATTCTCGCGCAGGGGCTCCTCTTGAACCGTTTTCCCGAATCCGGGTTGGATTTCTTCTTCTACCATAGCCCCGCTTATCGCTGTACCGGTGAACCACTGTCGGTACCCGAATCTCCGGATTTGTTGAGTTTTCAGATTGCTCCGCCAGCCTATGACGTGCCGCCAACTCCGTTCCGGCCCGTTAATGTTTTGCTTACCCAGGGGATGAAAGACACGCTGTTCAATTTCAACGAAGCCTGGCGAAATTTCGATTGTCTGCGTGCCCGGGGAGGCGATGTCAGATTGCTCACACACCAGACCGGTCATATTCTCCCCGTTGAAGCGCCAGACGAGCTGCAGCCGGCTGAGTACGTTGATCCAACCGCAAGCTTATTGGAGATCCCGGGGTTTCAGTCTGCCGGCGGGGCTTTTGCCTGCGGCGATGTCTCCATATCGGATGCCACTCTAAATTGGCTCCAGCACCATCTACAGGGCAAGCCGCTGGCGGACTATTTTGACGGGACTGATCAGAACGTCTGCCTTTCTCTGGAAGATGGGGCTGCAGTTCAGGTGCCGGTCGATTCCTTCCCGGCACCTGGCGCACCGGGCACGTTACTAAGCGGTGATGCCGTAGTGGAGCGCATGGTGAGTGCCGACATGCCTGTTCCGAACGGCGCCACCGCGGCGGCGACGCCGACCTTGCCACCTGAGGCTTTGTTGCTGGGCAAAGCCGGCGCCGATGGTGTAACAATCGGAGGTATTCCCACAGCTCTTGTAACTGTGTCCGATATACTCGGTCGAACAGAATGCGCGGCTGGCCTTAGTCAGTATGAGCCGGGCTGCGACGCGATTCTGTTTGTCGGGTTAGGTAAACGCAGTGAGGGCAGCAGCCGGTGGCAGCTGATCGATGATCAGATCCAACCGGTCAGGGGCCTGAAAAAGGCAGAGGTTGTTGAACTGGTCGGAGTCGCAGAAGCGCTGAACCCGGGCGACGAGCTGGCACTGTTGGTCTACGGATTCCACCCTCAATACCCGCTGAGTGGGTCGAGAGACCTGCTATTGCAGGCCGTTAACTTTGAGGCGACCGTTCAGGTACCCGTACTGCAAGGAACACTTGTCAACGAGGGGTAAGGGCTGGCGCCGGTGGGAGTGGGGGGGCTTACCATAGCTTCCGCTCCCACCAATAATCCTCAGCTTTCAGCGCCCCCTTAACCGCCGCTATACCCAGTTGCTTGAAGGGCTGAACCGGCCAACGCATCGGTGTTCGATTTACAAACCATGCCTCGGTGCGTTTGCTTTCCAGGCCGAGGGCCAGCTCAGCCAGAGTTTTTCCGCTGTATTGCGTCAGGGATACACCATGGCCAGTGCATCCGCACAGGTACAGCGTGCGATCATCTTTGTAGAATCCAAGGTTGGGAACCGTGTCGAGGGTGACCGACACCGGGCCACCCCACTGATAATCAATGCCAATCTCCGCCAGTGGCGGGAACAGGGTTTTCAGGTGTTTTTCCAGTGTCCGCCATGTTGGTTTGTGGTGATCGAGGCTCATGTTCTGGCCCGCGGTGGTCACCACGTTGGCGCCGCCAAAGGTAATGCGCCCGTCTGCCGTTGGCCTCAGGTAGTGAACCAGGTGCCGGTTGGTCTCTATGCCGTAACGCCCGGCCCAACCGATGGCTTGCCACTGCTCTGGAGTGAGGGGCTGGGTGACAATCTGATGTGTCCAGATGGGGGTCTGATTACGACGAAACGCTCCCATTTCCGGCAGTAGATGGCTGTATGCGTTGGTTGCCAGTAACACTTTGCTGGCGTTAACGGTGCCGCCGGACGTCTGCACGCTAACCCCGCCCTGGGGATAGGTGATGGCCTGGCATTGGGTGTTTTCATAGATATGGACGCCCAGCTTCTTGCAAATGGATTTCCAGTGCCGAACATGCTTCGCCGGGTTCAGAATGCCACACCGTTGCTCAAACAGGCCGGCTTTAGCCAGCGGGCTGTGAAGCCGTTGCGAGAGCTGGTCTTCGCCCCACCAATCAAAGGAGCTTGAGAACCCCAGTTCATGGTAGAGATCCTGCTGTTTTTGCAGGCGCCCACGATGTTTGTTGGTCAGTGCAATCCGCAGAAAGCCATTGTGTTCGTAATCGCTGTCGAAGTCGTATCGGGAAACACAATCACGCACGTAGTCGACGGCATCTTCCATGTACTGGTGGGCGGCCCGGGCCTTTTCCTTGCCGTGCAGCAGGCAGGTGATCTCGGGCTCAAAGCCGAACAGGGTCATTGAAAACCCGCCGTTGCGCCCTGAGGCCCCAAAACCAACGGCACTGCCTTCCAGAACGGTGACTTCGACCGATGAGTCCAGTTCTTTTATATGCGCTGCACAGGACAAACCGGTGAATCCACCGCCAATAATCACAATATCGGCCCGGTGGTCTTCAATTAGCGGCAGGTTAGGTGAGTAGGGGCCAAATTGATTAAGCCAAAACGATCGGGTCTCTGGTGAGCCAAGTTTGCTGTAGTCTATGCCCATGGCGTTTATCACGTTGTTATACTTGAAGCCTTTCGGCGCGGGAGTGCGCCAACGTGTATCAAGGTGGCGTTATAAAAACAAGACAAGAAACCGGGGTGTATTCATGAGTGTGAGCGGCAAGACCATTGTTCTGACGGGCTCGTCCAGCGGTATTGGTGAACAGGCAGCCTATCAATTGGCCCGAAAAGGGGCGCGTCTTTGCCTTGTGGCTCGTCGGGAGGATGAATTAAAAAGAGTGCAGCAGGCTATTATCGCCGAGGGCGGCAAAGCCTGGGTCTACCCGGCGGACTTGACGGATGAAGCCGGCTTGCAGTCGGTTGCAGACCGGATACTGGCCGAGCACGATAGGGTAGATGTGTTGGTCAATAATGCCGCCCGTTCCATTCGCCGCCCCATCTCCCAGGCTCTGGACCGGCTGCACGATTACCAGCGCACCATGAATATCAACTACGTTGCTGCGGTTGGCTTAACACTGAAACTGCTTCCGCGGATGTTGGCCCAGGGCCGAGGGCAGGTGGTGAACATCTCCACCTTGTCCTCCCAGGTTCCGATTCCCTTGTTTTCCGCTTACCTGGCCAGCAAGACTGCGCTGGAATCTTTCTCTCGTTCTTTGTTGGCGGAAATGGGGGATCAGGGGATCGACGTTACCGTGGTGTACTACCCGATGGTGCGCACACCCATGTCGTCGCAAACCAGCATTTACAAGCACATGCCGATGATGACTCCGGATAAGGCCGCGGGGTGGATCGTCAAAGCGGTGGATGAGGGGCCAGCCAGGGTTGGTAGCCTGATGGGGACTGCCGGCAGCATTGCGCTTGCGGCGTTACCTGGTCCGGTTACACGTTACACCCAGCCGTTGTTCAGGCTGATGGATAAAAAGTGGTTCATCGCGCTTTACCGGGAAATGCTGCTTTTATCTTCAGAAAGAAGTAGTCGTTATCCCGGTAGCCGTAGGCCACCCGCTTGATCACCTTGATCTTGTTGTTCATTCCCTCCAACACACTGGTGTTCAACCGGTAGACCGCGCTGGCGATAATGCCGTCGACGTAGCCCTTGAGGCGCCTGGCAAACTGCTGCACGGGGGCCAGCCCACTACTCATAGCCAGATTTAGCCAGTCTTGCCAGCGTTGTCTGGCATCGGCCTCTGAGGGAGCGTACCAGAGCTCTTTGAGCTGGTCTTTCAGGACGTAGACAGTCATCAGGGGCTGGTTGGCTTGCAGCAGTTCTTCGAGCTTCAGAGCCTGCTCGTCCTTGAGGTTGCCTCGGTTTCTGAGCAACAGCCAGCGACTTCGTTTCACTACTTTGCGAGCCGGCTTGTCGTGTCGAAGCTGATTGGCCTGATCGACCCGGACACGGTCAATCACTTCCCGTCCGAACTTTGCTACAACGTGGAACAGGTCATAGACCACCCGTGCTTGTGGGCAGTGGTGCTGAACTTCCAGGTCCATGGCGGTATTCATATCCATCGCCACGGCTTCGATCTGGCCACAGGTTTCCGGCCCCAGCCATTCAAAGAAGGGGCGTACCGCTGCTCGACTGCGGCCTTCTCCAACCCAGAGGACTTGTTGAGTATCCGCATCAATCGCCACGGTGGCGTAGCGGTGTCCCTTGAACAAGGCGAACTCATCCATGATCAGTCGACGAATCCGGCGTTTATCTGGCTCAGTCACTTCTCGTTTGAGGCGCCGATGGTCGATGGCCTTGACCGTATGCCAATGCAACCCTAGCAGCGTTGCCACATGTTGGATCGGCATCAGTCGTACCAGGGATTCAATCCAACTGACCATGCCTGCCGTCAGACGCTGTCGCCCTGGTAACCAGCGAATCTGTTCAAGCTTGGGGCCACAGGTCGTACAACGAACTCGGCGAACTGGCACGTCCAGCCAGACGCGGTATTGGAACAGGTCGCGTTCTCGGACTCGTCGGGTGCTGATGTCATGGATGGCAAGCGTGTGCTGATTACAACCACTGCAGCATGGCAAGTAATCGTCGGCAGGTTGCAGTCGGATGAGCAGAGATTGAGCGTCAATCTGGGCATACGATTCTATCGTGAATCCTTCCCAGAACAGGGCAAGAGGATTAGCATTCATAGGGACGGCGGTGAGTCGGTCAGGTTTGTTGTTTTGGCGAACTCAAAACTAACCGGTTTGACCGCCGTCTCCTACTTTTTCACGCTAACCCGCGATGAACCTAAAAAGTTGGGGCAGAAAGCACGCCAGTGAACAGAAACGAAAAAAGGCAGCCGAAGCTGCCTTTTTCTATCGTATCAGGGCTGTAAAATTACAGACCTACTACGTTATCCGCCTGAGGACCTTTCTGGCCCTGAGAAACGGTAAATTCAACCTGCTGGCCTTCTGCCAGAGTCTTGAAGCCGCCGCCCTGAATGGAGCTGTAGTGAACGAAAACGTCCGGGCCGCCTTCACGAGTGATAAAGCCAAAACCTTTTGATTCGTTGAAAAACTTAACAGTACCGGTAACAGTAGACATATTTATAAATCCTGAATTCAATCATTTTATTTGCTGCCAAACGTCATTGTGAGGTTGGGTCAGCGGTGTGCGGAAACAAAAAACTGGCGTGATCAAAAACAGGACGAAAGCTACTTGTTACAACTTACAACAGAGATGCGTCTTATTGATGAGTGCTATGCTAAATCTTTCCAACGACGGTCACTGTACTCTTGCCGGTTGGGAATAGAAAGCTTTTTTTCATAGGCATTTACCCACAGGGGGTATTGCCTATTCGACATACAGCGTACGGCCCCTAAACGCATTGTTGTCTGGTTACTAAAATCTGGTAACTCTGATTCCTGCCTTGATCTACACTGATGTCAGAAAGATAGAGGGATTTGTTCGTACCTCTTCTGGAGAATTAATACGCCCAAAAGGCCTGGTCTGGTGTTTCCTTACGCGGAGCAAAACCTGTATGCCCCTGGACCCTATGGAGAAAAGGCGCCTCGCTGCGCTTGAGAAGTTAGGGATTATGGACACGCCACCAGAGGAACGGTTTGACAGGCTGGTTCGAATTGCCCGCCAGTTTTATGGAGTCAAAACGGCCTTGTTCACCGTTTTGGATGATAAACGCCAGTGGTTTAAATCCAAAGACGGCATCGATGCTAAGGAAACACCACGCTCAGTGGCTTTCTGCGATTATGCGATCCGTCAGGACAAGGCTTTTATCGTCGAGGATGCCAGCAAAGACCCCCGCTTCAAATCCAACCCCTTGGTTACCGGCCAACCCCACGTCCGTTTTTATGCGGGCATTCCTGTTCGGGAGCCCAGTGGCTTCAAGCTCGGAACCCTTTGCATCATTGATGATAAACCGCGCCAGATCCAGGAAGTAGAGCTGGATGTACTTCGTACATTGGCCAGTCTCATCGAGGACGAGTTGGAATGCGCCTATCTCACCGGAGGAGATGAGGGTGACGTCAAGGTGTCGCATCTCAGCCGGGCCATTCAGCGGGCCCAGAATGTCTTTCTGACCAATGACAACGAGCGGGCGGCCTTCGAGTTGATGCTGGCCGATTTGCTGGCCCTCACGGGTAGCCAGTTCGGGTTTATTGGTGAAGTGCTGTATCACGACGATGGCACGCCATACCTCAAGGTAGGCGCGATCACCAACATCGCCTGGAGTCCTGAAACCCAGGCCCTGTTCCAGCAGGTAGAACGCAGGGGCATGCTGTTTGAGAGGCTGGATAACCTCTTGGGGGCAGGGTTGGTGTCTGGCGGTGTGGTGCTTACCAACAACTATGCAAACGATGCCCGCCGCGGTGGCCTGCCACCTGGTCACCCTCCAATCTCCAGTTACATCGGGTTGCCGGTATACAGTGGCGGGAATCTGATCGGATTGGTTGGCCTGGCCAACCGGGTGGGCGGCTATAAAGAAAGCCTTGCCGACGACCTTGCTCCGCTGCTGCAGACCGTTGGCACCCTGATTGAACGGAAGCGTCTTTACCAGGAAAAACGTGAGCATCAACTCAGCCTGGAACAGGCCGCTAATTTTGATGCCCTGACCGGGCTGCCCAACCGGCGACGGTTAACGGAACTGTTTGAACAGGAGCTGTTTGAAGCCAAGCAGCGCAACGGCACCGTGGCGGTTTGTTTTATTGACCTCGATGGTTTCAAGGAGATCAATGATGAGCATGGCCACTCCGTTGGCGATGCAGTTCTCAGGTCGATCGCGGAGCGGCTGAAGAACACCGTGCGGGGCCACGATGTGATCGCCCGCCTTGGCGGTGATGAATTTGTGGCGATACTTCGGGATGTAGACGATGAGCGTGTGTATTCCCGCATTCTGGAAGCCATCCGCCAGCCCATCAGTTACCGGCACTTTGTTTTACACCTGTCTGGCAGCATGGGCGTGACTGTGTATCCGGATGACGACGCAGATACCGATTTACTGCTTCGCCACGCGGACCAGGCGATGTATGCAGCCAAGGAATCCGGCAAGAACGCCTATAAAATCTTTGACCTGCAGTCCCATTTTACCCGGAAAGAGCGAGTAAGGGTTCTGGAGCAGATTGGCCAAGCCATCAGTCGTGACGAATTGGAGCTGTATTACCAGCCCAAGATTGATTACAAGCGCCAGACCGTTGAAGGCTTTGAGGCCCTTATTCGCTGGAATCATCCCGACGATGGCTTGCTGGGCCCGGGGCACTTTCTGGAACATCTTGAATACACCGAATACGCTCGCACCGTTGGCAACCTGGTGATCAACGAAGCCATCGACAAACTGTTGCTGTTCAATAGTCAGGGTTTGGCCTATTCCCTGAGCGTGAACCTCAGCCCGTCCCACTTTCTGGGCAAAACCTTCCCGGCAGATCTGGCCCAGGCAGTGGAGCGTTTGCCCCGCGGGCTCCGCCACCGGCTGATTCTGGAGCTGCTTGAAACCACCGCCATGGATGATGCCAGCCTGGTAATTGATACGCTTCGGCGGTGTCGGGACTTGGGGGTGGAGGTGTCGCTGGACGATTTTGGTACCGGCTATTCCTCTCTGGACTACTTCCGTAAACTTCCTGCCCACGAGATCAAGATTGATCGTTCTTTTGTCAATGACATGCTGGACGATCCGGAGAGTGAGATGGTGGTCACCGCAATACTGGGCCTGGCCCGCAGCTTTGGTCGTCGGGTGGTGGCTGAGGGCATTGAAAATGCTGAGACTCACGCTCGTCTGATTGAACTTGGGTGCGACCTTGGGCAGGGGTTCTATTATGCGAAGCCGATGCCTTACCAACAGGCTTATGAATGGGCCGCGAATTTCCACTGGCAAACGGTTGCGGTTACCGCAGTTGATAGCTGAACTGGAGCTATGTAAAGGTTTGGCAAAACCCTGAGCAAACTCTTTTTTTCCTCGCTGGCGTTCTCTATGGTTGCCGCTGATCAGAGCGTATGGAGAACTTCTGAATGGCACTTGCTTCCCGCAACCGCTGGCGTTGGCCAACCTGGTTTGGTGTTTTCACAGGCCTGGTGATTCTTGCAGCCGGAGGCTGGTGGTATTTCCAGAACGGCGGAAACAAACAGCCGCCCCTGAACACCATCGAAGTCTCCCGCGGCGATATCCAGCAGCTGGTCAGCGCTACTGGCGTGCTGGAGCCCAGTAATTATGTGGACGTGGGTGCCCAGGTATCAGGCCAGCTCGAAACCATCCATGTAAGGGTTGGGCAAACGGTTTCCCAGGGCGACTTGCTGGCGGAGATTGATCCGACCGTATACGTGGCCAAGGTCGACGCCACCCGGGCCCAGCTCAAGAATCAACGGGCGCAACTGGATGACCGAAAGGCGCAGTTGCGGCTGGCGGAAATCCAGTTCCAGCGCCAGAGCAATTTGTTCAAAGAAGAAGCCACTACACGGGAATCGCTGCAGACTGCCGAGGCGTCACTGGCCTCCGCCAAAGCGCAACTGGCAATGCTGGAAGCACAGATCGAACAAACCTCATCCACCTTGCGTGCGGAAGAGGCCAACCTCGGGTATGCACGAATCTATGCACCCATGGAGGGCACTGTCGTGTCCATTGAAGCCCGCCAGGGCCAGACCCTGAATGCAACCCAGCAAGCCCCGGTTCTGATGCGTATTGCTGATCTGGCCACCATGCGGGTGCGGGCACAGGTATCGGAAGCTGATGTGGGCAAACTCGAGCCTGGGATGCGCGTTTACTTCACCACGCTGGGTGATGCGGAACGGAAGGTGTACGGCGAGTTGCTGTACATAGAGCCGACACCGGAAGTGACCAACAATGTTGTACTGTACAACGCCCTGTTCGATGCCAATAACGATGACGGCAAACTGCTACCGAACATGACGGCCCAGGTGTTCTTTATTCAGAGCGAAGCCCTGGATGTGCTGCGGGTGCCAGTGTCCTCGGTTCAACGGGGCCGGGTGCAGGTGCTGACCCAGGCAGGCCAGGTTGAATGGCGGGACATTGTGGCCGGCGTCAGTAACCGGGTACATACGGAAGTGGTCTCTGGCGTAAAGGAAGGCGAAAAGGTCGTGTTGGTTTCCCGGGATCCGCGTTCTGGTTCCAGTAACACCAGCAACTTCCGGGGTATGCTGCGATGACCGCAAGCCGGCCTCTGATCGAGTTGCGCGGCATTACCCGTTCTTTCGGGGAGGGGGAGTTGGCCGTACCGGTACTCAAGGGCATTGACCTGAAAATTTATCCGGGTGAGTTCGTTGCCATCATGGGCCCCTCCGGGTCCGGTAAATCCACCTTGATGAATATCCTCGGTTGCCTGGACCAGCCAACCTCGGGGGAATACTGGTATGACGGCCGTGACGTTTCCGCGCTCAGTCGGGATGACCTGGCGTTATTGCGCCGGGAGGCTTTCGGCTTTGTCTTCCAGAGCTACAACCTGCTGCCGGGCATGACCGCTCGGGAGAATGTTGAGATTCCGGCCATCTATGCAGGCAGGGCCCCCGCCCAACGCCGGGAGCGGGCGGAGAAACTGTTAACCGAACTGGGACTGGGAGAGCGGCTTACCCATCGCCCCGGCCAGTTGTCTGGTGGTCAGCAGCAGCGCGTTTCAATTGCCCGGGCATTAATGAATGGCGGCCAGGTGATCTTCGCCGATGAGCCTACCGGCGCCCTTGATAGCAAAAGCAGCAAAGAGGTTATCCGGCTGCTGACTGAGCTGTCTGGCAAGGGGCATACCGTTATTCTGATCACCCATGATCAGGATGTGGCGGATGTTGCCCGCCGGCAAATTCATATCGCCGATGGCGAAGTGGTACAAGATACCGGCCGGGATGACAGCGCTACAGACTCATCATCGGCAATAGAGGCCAGTCGCCATGGCGTGGTGCTGAGTGACTGGCAGGAGGCCCTGAAAAGTGCCATGCGCTCGTTGCATAGCAATCTGTTCAGAACCGCACTGACGTTGCTGGGCATCGTGATTGGCGTGGCGTCTGTGATTACCATGCTGGCTATCGGGGAGGGGGCCAGGAAAGACGTGGTTGATCGAATCAGTACCATGGGCAGTGACTTGTTGCTGATTCGCCCCGGCGGTCCGGATCAGCGTGGGGGTCGCTGGTCAGTGACGACGCTAACCCCAGAAGATTATCGTGCAATCAATGAAGTAGAAGGGGTTCTTGCAGCGATACCTGAACTAACCGGTTCGCAAACGCTTCGGTACTTTAACCTTGACCACCGAGCCGAGATTAACGCCACCTCATACCAGTTTCCGGTGGCCAGGCAGTGGCCGGTGATTGAAGGCACCTTCTTTTCGGAACAGGATGAGCTCAACTATGCGGCAGTAGCCGTGTTGGGCAAAACGACGGCCGACACACTGTTCCCCGGCGAAAGCCCGCTCGGCAAACACCTGATGGTAAACAATGTGCTGTTCCAGGTGATTGGCGTGATGGGGGAGAAGGGCGCATCGCCCATGGGCCAGGATCAGGATGATGTTGTGTTAGTACCTTACACAACGGGTAGTTTGCGTATTTTTGGCCAAACCCACCTGCGCAATATCACCGTGGCGGTGGCTGATCTGGACCGGATGAGCGAAATAGAGGCGATTATTCACGAAACCCTACTGGCCAGGCATGGTGGCATTGAGGATTTCACCATCCGCAATATGGCGTCGCTGATCGACACCATCTCTGAAACCCAAAATACCCTGACCTGGCTGCTGGGCTCCATTGCGGCCATTTCGCTGCTGGTCGGCGGCATCGGTGTGATGAACATCATGCTGGTGAGCGTGACCGAACGCACGCGGGAAATCGGCATTCGCATGGCCACCGGAGCGCGGGCCTGGAACATTCTGCAACAGTTTCTTACCGAGGCCTGGCTGGTCTCGGCCATTGGTGGGCTGATCGGTGTCGCGCTGGGTATCACCGCCACCCAATTGATCGGCTCGTTTGGCACGCCGGTCCACATGACCGTGTCGCCGATGGTATTAGCGTTCTCCTGTGCCTTTGCCACCGGGCTGATCTTCGGTTTTCTGCCAGCCCGCAAAGCCGCTCACCTGGACCCGGTCCATGCCCTGGCGTCGGAATAAGACTATGACTATGAACGCCCGAATATTGGTTCTACTGCCAGCTCTCCTGGTTGCCGGATGCGCCACGTTCACACCGGAGCCGGTGCCTTTGCCAGTTACTCCACCGGAGCAATGGTCCGCTCAACTCGATAAGGGGCAGGACATCGATGCCAGTTGGTGGCAGGCTTTCAATGATGACCATTTGAACCGGCTGATTGACAAGGCCCTGGCGGCCAACCCCGATTTGGCGGCCACTGCCCAGTCCGTCATTCAGGCCGATTTGCAGCTGCAGTCCGCCGGCGCTGGCCTCTTGCCCTCAGTGGGGGCAACGGCCAGTACCGGGCGGCAGGCTTCCCGAGCCTCCGGTGGTGATACCAACAACGAGGGTTCAACCAGTGCCGGCTTATCCGTGGACTATGAACTGGATCTTTGGGGGCGGTTGTCTGCCGTCGAAGGTGCAGCTCTGGCATCTTTCCAGGCCACCCGGTTTGACTACGACGCAGCTCGTATCACCCTGATTGCATCGGTCGCCAGCACCTGGTTTGAATGGCTGGAGTTACAGCAGAGGGTAGAGGTGGCGCGGAATAACCTGGCGATTGGCGAGCGTACTCTGGCATTGGTGGAGGTCCGCTTCCGCAATGGGGCTGCCAGTCGGGCTGAGCTGGCGCGCCAGCAAACGTCGGTATTGAGCCTGCGTAACGCGGTGCCGCCACTGGAATACCAGGCCCGGCAACGGCTGGTAGCATTACGGGTGCTGACTGGAGAATTACCGTTTGAGGGCGACACGCCAGATGCCGATATCTCAGAGGTAAGCATACCGGTGATCAATCCCTTGGCGCCGGCCAGTCTGGTCACACGTCGGCCTGATCTGGCCGCCCAGGAGGCAAGATTGGTGGCTGCCAGCGCCGATATTGAACAGGCAAGGGCAGCCCTGTTGCCGTCGGTTTCCCTGAGTGCAGCGGTTCGGTTATCCACCGACAGTTTTCTCAGCCTTGCTGATCCGACTCGAAGCGTGAGTGGTCTGTTGGGTTTGAGTCAGTCGTTGTTTGACGGCGGCCAGCGGCGAAACGCCCTGGCGATTTCAGAATCCCGGCGGGTGGCCCTGCTCGAAGGCTATCGGGGCAGTCTGTTGACGGCATTCCAGGAAGTGGGCGATGCCCTTGACCGGGATTCTCTGTTTGAGCTTCAGGAGCAGCGCCTGCAAGAGATCCTGGCACGTGCTGAAGAAACGCTCAGACTTACGGAAGTCCGTTATCGGGAGGGCGCGGACGACTTGTTGACCCTGCTGGAGAGCCAGCGCAATGTGTTCGACGCCCGTCAGCAACTTAGCCAGATGCGCCTGAACCGACTGATTGCCGCCGTCGACCTCTACAAAGCCCTGGGTGGAGGTTGGCAGCGGGATGACGAAGTGGTGGCTACAGGGCCGGTTGAGGAATAACACCCTCTACCAGAAAGGCTTCCCGGCCAAAGTTGTGAACCTGCTTTCTTCCATCAGCCAGCGTCAGACTCATGGATACTTGCTGGTCTGAGGTGGCGACGATGAGTTTGTGGCACGACCTCGGCGCGGTGTCCCGGAGTGCCCGGGGGCTGAACAGCGCCACGTTGAGTCCGTCCATTCCGTGCCCAGGTTGCCAGGGTAGCCGGTACAAACCGGCCTGAAGAGCCCGGGCCGAGAGAAACTGAAACGCTTCCGCGCCGCATTGGCGCAGGTCGCTGCCCAGAGCCTGGGATTCCCGGTAGCTGACCGGGTCGGTCAGGGTTTCTTGAAGGTCCCGCCACTCAGGAGCCTGAAGCCGCGCTCCGCGACTTGAACGGAAACGGGCGGTGAAGACTGTGTGCAGCGTAGTCAGCGGCCGTTTGAAAGGTTCTGACACGTGGCTGGTGAACACAAACCGATAGAAAGCGGTCTCTGCCAAGGCTGTGGGAATGCTCATGGCGCCGTAAAACAGACTGGGTTCGAAGCTACGCCCGAACCGCGAGCCGTATTTGAGTGGCGGGTATCGAAAGGGCGTCGCCAGCAGGTAATGCAGTTTACCGGCTTGCTCGGGAATGGGTGGTTTGCTGGCATCCAGCAGTTGCTCCAGGCGAGCCTGTTCCTGCATGTTGTCAACGATTCGGGTGGTGGCGATGTCTTCCTGACTCTCGACCACCCGAAAGAGCTGTCCCTGTAAGCTGCCCAGAGTGTTCTTAATACGTTCCCTGTAGTTCAAATCCGTCCCCGCATGGCATCCAGATAGTGAATTACCCGAACCAGCCCTTCCGTTGACTGAATCATATCTCTTGGGGTGCCCCGAAAGTAATGATTTGGCGTGTTGAGCCAGTGGGCCATGGCCTGGTTGTCGCCGCCGGTCAGGGCGTAAACGCTTCGATACAGGCGAACGAACAGCAGGGCCAGTTCTCCTGACTTGCTGTCTGGATCAATGCCGTCGCGGGTCAAACCGCTGCGATTGCGGCCAACGATGGCGGCGGCTTCGGCCTGGGAAAGACCAAACGCCTTGGCGGAATTCAGCAAGGCCTTGGCCAGCAGGGCTTTGTCGCTGGTCTGAGGGGCCAGGGTAGCCGGCTCATTCATGGCTAGACCTCCTTTGTGCAATTTTCACCATTATATATGTATCGGGCGAAAATTCATCATTTATTACTTGGGGTAGCCGGTGATATTTCGGATTTTCCGATACAACGGCTGCAGCCGTGGGTACATGTCCAGATACACGTCTGAATACAGGCGCTGGTAAAGCTCAGTCGCTTGCTCAGAAGGGGTGAACACCTGGCCGACACGAGTCATCTCCCGTACCGCTGTGTCAAAATCCGGGTGCAGCCCCAATCCCACGGCGGCGTCTATCGCCGCGCCCAGGCCGGAGGTTTCATAGGTGTGCGGTCGCTCGGCGGGCAGTCCGAAAATATCGGCGGTCAACTGCATGGCAGCATCGCTTTGTGAGCCGCCACCGGCCACCCTGAGCCGGCGAATTTTCTGACCGCTGCGTTTCTCGATCCGCTCCTTGCCTTCGCGGAGTGCGTAGGCAAGGCCTTCCAGAATGGCGCGATACAGGTGTGCCCGAGTGTGGACGTCGCCGAACCCGATGATCGACCCCTTGGCTTCGGGGCCCGGCTGGCGCACACCCGGGCTCCAGTAGGGTTGCAGCATCAGGCCCATGGAGCCAGGCGGTACCGAATTGACCAGTTCATCGAACAGGACCTCCGGTTCAATCCCCCGTTGTTCGGCCAGCTTTTGCTCCCGCAAACCAAACTCTTTCTTGAACCAGCTGACCATCCAGAAGCCGCGGTAGATCATCACTTCCGTTGAGTAGTGACCGGGCAGGGCGGACGGATAAGGCGGCATAAACCGGGTGGGCTCAACGTACCGATGATTAGTGGTGTTGATCGTCGCGGTGGTGCCGTAGCTCATGCAGCCGATGTCCGGGCTGAGCCCGCCGGAGCCGAGTATTTCGCAGGCCTTGTCTGACGCCGCCGCAATAACTGGCAGGCCTGCTGGCAGGCCAAGGTGACTGGCTGCTTCCGGAACCAACTGGCCGATGACTTCACCCGGTCGTACCAGGTCCGGCAGCATGTCACGGGTGATTGGCATGGCCTGCCATTTGAAATCCCGGTTACCGGCCCACTGCTGTTTTTTGTAGTCAAAAGGCAGGTAGCCCACCTGGCTGCCGGTGGAGTCTTTGTACTCGCCAGTCAGGCGGTAATTCAGGTAGCCGGAGAGCAACAAAAACTTGTGGGTTTGTGCCCAGAGTTCCGGTTGGTTCTGGGCAATCCAGTTGGCCTGGGTTTTCTCCCGGAACCGCTCAATGGTGTCTTCCAGTCTCGCCAGTTTGAACAACAGTCCCCAGGGGCCCTTTAACGGGCCGTCCACCCGGGCATGGCGTTGGTCCAGCCAGATAATGGCCGGGCGCAACGGTTGCCCGTGTTTGTCCAGGTTGATTACCGTGCCCCTCTGGGTCGTCACGGTTACGCCGGCGACCTGGTCCGGTGTCGCATCGGTACTTTGCCAGAGCGCCTGGCAGGCCAACCCGAGATTGCGCCAGAAGTAGTCAGGATGCTGCTCGGCCCAGCCCGGGTGTTCTGAGAAGTATGGCTCGATTTCCTGCTTGCCCTTGCCGTGCAAATTGCCCTGTTGGTCAAACAGCAGCGCCCGGACGCTCTGAGTGCCATTGTCGATCGCCAGAATCAGCGGTGTGTTGGCCATACTGTTTACCTGCCCTCAGATGGCAGGGCATAAGCCTGCTGATACAGCGACAGATAGCGCTCCACTTCCCGTTGCCAGTGGTCGTTAGTCCAACCCAACCGGCGTTGGCATCGTTCCTGGATGTCTGGCAGCAGGGCTCTGGCGCCGGCGGGGAAGACAAGCCCCAGGCGGGTTCGGCGAAGTAAAAGGTCATCCAGGTGGTGTACCTGCTCATTCCGGCAGGCCCATTCCAGCTCGGCCCAGAGCACGCCGGTATCGGCGATTTCAGTGAAATCCGCATCGCGACACAGTTCGCCCAGGGCTGGTCCGTAGTAGCCCTTGAGACGGTGCCAGGTCAGGTGGCGAACCTGAGTGGGTCGCGGAAGGTCGGCCGGTGGAGTGAACACTGGCTGGTCATCGGCCCGGAGCCTGTGGCTGCCATCCGGCCCGAGCGCGGCTTCCAGAGCCTCCCGGGCAATCTGTCGGAAGGTCGTGAGTTTGCCACCGGCGACGCTGATCAGGCCCTTGTCCCGGCGCAGGGCGTGCTCACGGTTCTCACGGGAGGGGGCCTTGCCCTGACCATCCGTCACCACGGGCCGGACACCAGCCCAGGTGGAGATCACATCCTGGGCGGTCAGGCTGGCGCCGGGGAAAAGGTGTTCAGTCACCTTCAACAGGTAGCGAACCTCCTGTTCGTTAATAACCGGCTCCTGGTCCAGGCTTCCCGGATGGTCCAGGTCGGTGGTGCCCAGTACCGTTGTGCCGGCCCACGGAAAGGCAAATACCGGGCGTTTGTCCTCCGGATGGAACAAAGACACAGCGCAGGTTACCGGTAGCCGTTGCCAGGGCACGACAAGGTGGCTGCCCTTGAGCGGGCGAATACTCAGCGGTTGTTCTGAAGGGCCCTGCTGTTGCAGTTTGTCTGCCCAGGCACCGGTGGCATTGATAACCGTGTTGGCTGATACGGAAATGCCAGCTTCCAGTGGTTCCCCCTCCGGAACCAGAACAACCCCATTAACCCTGCCGGCCTCATTCCGGGTGATCCGGTTGGCGGATACATAGTTGAGGCAGAGGGCGCCGTCCTGGCTCGCCTCGGCGATCAGCCTTTGCACCAGTCGGGCGTCGTCGGTGAGGGCGTCGGTAAACAGGCTGGCACCCAGAAGCCCGGCCTGGCTCAGACCGGGCGCCCATTGCTGGCTTTGTGAGGGGGGCAGGCGTTTCCGGCTGCTCACACCGGCAAGCCGATCGTATACCGATAACAAAGCCTGGAACAGTCGGGGGCCGGGGAACTGGCTTCGGTAATGGGGCATGACAAACCGGAGTGGGTCAACCAGCCCCGGGGCCTCCTCCATCATGCGCTGGCGCTCCCTGACGGCATCCCGGGCCAGGCCAATATGGCCACTGCCCAGGTAGCGTAATCCACCATGAACCATCTTTGACGATCGGCTGGATGTGCCCCAGGCAAAGTCTTTCTGTTCCACCAGAAGGGTTCTCAGGCCGCTCCCGGCTGCTTCTCTGGCAGCACCTGCGCCGGTGATGCCGCCACCGACAATCACTACATCGAATCGGGCATCACCGCTTTTCAGTTCTGCGAGAATCTGCTGTCGTGTCATACCGACCTCAGTCCAGAAGGGTTTTGGGATTGAGGCGGGCGTCTGGGTCAAAGCTATCGGTCAGCGCACGGATGGCGCGCATGCCCAGTTCGCCTTTTTCCACCGGCAAGAAGGGGGCATGGTCCTTGCCAACCCCGTGCTGGTGGCTGATGGTTCCCCGGTTGCGGACGATCAGTTCCGAGGTGGTGTTTTTCAGGTGCTGCCATCGGGCAACGGTTTCCGGATAGGTATCGGCTACGCGGAACACATAGGTTGTGTAGATGGAACAACCCTGTCCGTAAAAATGGGACAGGTGGGTGAACACGTGGGTTCTTTCTCCGTCCTTACTGAGACCCTCCCGCAGGTTGCTCTCAATGCGATTGAGCAGGTTATCGACGTTATCCCAGTCTGTCGCCGTTTCCAGGGTGTCTACCGCATAGCCCATCTGCCAGAGCGCCTCCCGGAAGTAGGGCATGGTGAAGCGCTTTTCAGCCCACTTGGTGCCAAGTTTGGTGCCTGTATAAACACCACCATGGGCACTGCACACTTTCCTGGCTTGAGACAGGGTAGAACGACACTGGGCTTTGCTGCCGGTAATGCCGAAGGTCATCATGCACTTACCTTCGCGTACCCCACGGAACGACAGGAATTTCTCAAGCATGCCGATCAGTTGGGGGTGGCCGGCCAAAGCCAGTTGGGTTTCGGTTTCTATGGCGTTGCTTAACCGCAACATGGACAGGGGAATCCGGTTCTGAACCAGTTTTCGGCAAGCCGTTTTTGCCTGTTCCCAGCCTGGGAAGAACACGACATAGAAGGCTTCCTGGTCCGCCAGGTGGCTGACACGGGCTTTAACTTCAGTGATCAGCCCCAGCCGACCTTCGGAGCCCAGAATCATCTCCCGGATATCCGGCCCCGCACTGGAAGCAGGCAGGGTGGGCAGGTCCAGCGTGCCCTGGAGGGTTTCGATTCGGCCTCCGGCAAACAACTGCTCAATTCGGCCGTAGCGAAGGGACTGTTGTCCGCTGGAGCGGGAGGCCACCCAGCCGCCAATGGTGGAGAGCTCGAAGGACTGGGGAAAGTGGCCCAGGGTATAGCCGTGAGCACGTAACTGCGCCTCGACCAGGGGGCCCGGCGTGCCGGCGCCAAACGTGGCCAGCTGACTTTCCCGGTCCAGGTCCAGAAGGCGGTTCATTTTGGCCAGGCTGACGGTCAGAACCGGTTTGCCCTGGTCGATGGGGTTGATGTGCCCCGCCACGCTGGTGCCGCCACCGTAGGGAATCAGATGCAGGTCGTGGTCGTTGGCGTAGCGCAGCAAGGCCCGAACATCCGAATTGGAGTCTGGAAATGCAACCCCGTCGGGAAAGGTCCCGATCTCACCACTGCGAAGGGCGAGCCAGTCCACCAGGCTTTGGCCCCGGGCGTGGCGCACTCGTACCTCCGCGCTGGTATCGATCAAATCATCAACCTTGGCGTCGGCAGGCAGGCGTGTGGCCGGTACCTTCAGGCAGACCTTCTCCAGGGTGGCATCCTGTAACGGATTGGCAGAACCAACTCGCTGTTCAAGAAATGCCTGGCCCTGCGCAGGCAGCTCCAGGTTGAACTGATCATCACCCCATCCATTCCAGCGTCGCATCGACCACAACTCCCGATTTCATGAAAAGTGTCGGCATTCTATAGCGTTGGCGCCAAAACCCAGTGGCAGAGTGCGACATTGGCTTTGTCATTTGGCGCCAGGTGCAACATCAATGTCGCAGAGACTCGGTCAACCGTCTGTTCAGGTCCTGCCAGTGCTCAAGCCTCTGAGCATCGCCAATCCTCGAACGCTCCCCGGTGGAACGGTTGAGCCAGAGGCCTTCACCGTTAAAGCTATAAACGGGTTCTAGATCAGTTCTTTGAGAGGCAGGTTTAATGTCGTTTATCAGGTTGTCGAGGATCAACGGATCGGCGTCTGGGGTCTTATACCAGGCCAGAACCATGTGGGCCTGGTTCAGCTCCAGGGCTTTGACATAGACAATACGCAGCTCTTCGTCGGGAACGCCCATGGCTCGGAGTGTCAGGTACTTGGCAATGGAGAAGTCTTCGCAATCTCCACCATTTGTGGTCAGCAATTCTACGGGCGTGGCCCAGTAGTCTTCTTCACCCCAATGCTGGATGTCACTGACGAAAGGGATCCGATTGAAGAACGAATTGACCAGGCGAAGCTGTCGGTCGATCGGGGCATTACGGGCCAATTGATGCAGCCGCTGCCAGTCTTGCAGCCTTTGATGGGCTTCCTGGCCGAATTCACTCAGCACGTAGGTCATCAGCCGGTCACTGAGTTCAATGGCGCCCGCCAGGGAAAAAGCAAATACCAGGGGGATGAGGATGGAATGGCGACGTGCAGACCAGGTTGCCGTTGCCATATCAGGCCTCAATTACTGTTCTGTAGCCGTTGGCGTAACTGCTCCAGTCGCTGTCTGATCTCCTCTCTGCGTTGTTGTTCGCCCGCTGGCGTGGCCGTGCCGCTGGATGATGCACGTTGTGCAGGCTGCGGTGTTTGCCGTTGCTGTATCTCCTGGTCGAGTGCTTCTGCATTGCTGCTGGCCAGAGAAACGCCTGAGCGATCATCAAGCTCCGGAAAATAGAGGTTTTCGAGTTTGCCGGCGCGCTCGATAATGACCCGGTTAGGGAACACGGTGCGTAGCTTGGCGTTGCCGGGAAGCTCGTTGCCCACCAGGTAAGCTTCGGTCTTGCCCTTGTCATCTTCAATCAGCGCGCTGCCCGGGAACTCGCCGTCAGCAGCTAACACACCGCGCAGCGAAAGCCTGAGGTTGGTTTCTGGCAGATTTTCGGTATCCACCTCCACAGCGCCACCGGTGTCCGTGGCTGCACCGAACAGGGTCAGGTTTGCCAGCTGTACCTCTGGCACGTTCTGTCTTGTTGTGTCCGTTCCATTGCCTGCTACCTGCACCTGGGGCAGGGTACGCTGCGACTCTTTTTGCCAGAACTGGTATGCCTGCCAAGTGGTCAGCCCTAGCATGGCCACAACCGCAGTCACCGCAAGTAACAATGGTATCCTTTGATCAAGAGCGAGCATCGGGTTTCCTGAATGAATGATCGTAGGCGTAAAAAGCTCACAGGTTATCAGACTGAAATGAATTAGTGGCAGTATAGTGTATAGAGTTGTTCAGTGGTTCCCATTCCTGTGGTAGCCTTTTTTAGTGCCTTTGTATGGCTAAAGAATTAAAGGATTTTTCCGGCGCCGGAAAGTCCCAGAAGAATAATGAATGATCTGACGGAAACAACGAGGAAGACCTTGACCACCGAAACTGAAATGCAGCCGCAGGATGCGCCGCTGGGCCGTCTTCCGTTCACCTTTGCCAAGCGCAACGGTGTCATTCTTACCCGCAATGAAGACGGTGAAGCGATTATCCTGGTGCGACCGGGTGCGTCCCACTCTGCACTTGCTGAAGCAAACCGGATCAGTGGTGGTCGGGCCCGCTTTACCACAATTGAAGCAAACCGTTTTGACCAGGCCCTGAACGCTGCTTATCAGAATGATTCAGCCGAAGCCATGCAGATGGTGGAGGGTATTGGCGATGACATGGACCTGGCGTCGCTGGCGGATTCTGTGCCGGAGACCGAAGATCTTCTGGAGCAGGAAGACGACGCCCCGATCATTCGCCTGATCAATGCCATTCTTACCGAGGCAGTGAAAACCAACGCTTCGGACGTTCATATCGAAACCTATGAAAAACACCTGGTGGTGCGCTTCCGGGTGGATGGCGTGCTGCGTGAGGTGGTTCAGCCCAAAAGGGCCCTGGCGCCTTTGCTGGTTTCCCGCATCAAGGTCATGGCAAAACTGGATATCGCTGAAAAGCGGGTGCCCCAGGATGGCCGTATTGCGCTCCGGGTTGCCGGCCGGGAAGTGGATATTCGGGTGTCCACCATGCCGTCATCCAGTGGCGAGCGAGTGGTGCTGCGTTTGCTGGATAAACAGGCGGGCACCATTCGCCTGGAATCGTTGGGCATGGCGGGAAATGACCTTAAGATTTTGCGCAAACTCATCTACCGGCCTTATGGTATTTTGCTGGTAACCGGCCCGACCGGTTCCGGTAAGTCGACCACCCTGTACGCGTCATTGCAGGAGATCAATGATCGCAGCCGCAATATTCTGACTGTTGAAGACCCCATCGAATACAACCTGCCTGGTATCGGCCAGACCCAGGTCAACACCAAGGTGGATATGACCTTTGCCCGTGGGCTTCGGGCTATCCTGCGCCAGGACCCGGATGTGGTCATGATTGGTGAAATCCGGGATCTGGAAACGGCGGAGATTGCCGTTCAGGCCAGTTTGACCGGTCACCTTGTGCTCTCAACCCTGCATACCAATACTGCGGTGGGTGCCATTACCCGCTTGATGGATATGGGCATTGAGCCCTTCCTGATCTCCTCAAGCCTGGTGGGTATTGTTGCCCAGCGTCTGGTACGGGTGTTGTGTACCCATTGTCGCGAACCCTACACGCCGACTGAAGAACATTGCGAATTCCTGCAGCAGGACCCGGCCAATCCGCCCACCATTTATCGGGCCAAAGGCTGTGAACACTGCAACCAGCTGGGATACCGTGGCCGTATCGGTATTTATGAGGTGGTGGAAATTACCGAAGAAATCAGCACGCTGATTCACAAACGGGCAGGGGAGATGGACCTGGAGAAAGCCGCTCGCCTTCGTAGCCCGAGCATTCATGCGGACGGGGTCAAAAAGATCCTGGAAGGCACGACCACCGTGGAAGAAGTTCTGCGCGTTACCCACCGGAGCCAGTAATCCATGCCAGCCTACGTTTACAAAGCGCTGGACCAACGGGGAAAGCAAAAGCAGGGTGTACTGGAGGCAGACGCTGCTCGTGCCGTGCGCCAGCAGTTGCGGGAGAGAGGGTTAACCCCGCTGACCGTTGAACCGGCCGTTGACAAACAACAGGCCCGAACCAACCCGTTCAGTAATCGAGGTTCCCTGAGTGCCGCGGACCTTGCCCTGGTAACCCGCCAACTGGCCACCCTGATTCAGTCAGGCATCCCCATCGAACAGGCACTCAGTGCAGCCGCGCAGCAATCCACCAAGCCCCGCATCCGCAGCATGTTAATCGCTATTCGGGCCAAAGTGATGGAAGGCTACACGCTGGCGGACAGTTTTGGTGAGTTTCCAAGAGCATTTCCCCGGCTTTATCGCTCCACCGTCGCTGCCGGTGAACACGCCGGGCATCTGGACCTGGTACTGAACCGGCTGGCGGACTACACCGAAAACCGCCAGGAAGCCCGGCAGAAAATCCAGCTGGCCGCGATCTACCCGATCATTCTCAGTGTGGTTGCTATCGCCATCGTGGTCTTCCTGCTGACCTACGTGGTGCCGGATATCATCGAGGTGTTTGTCCGGCAAGGACAGGACTTGCCCGGGCTGACCATGGCCATGTTATCGGTGTCGGAATTTCTCGGCACTTATGGTGTCTATCTCTTTATCCTGTTGATGTTGGCACTGGTTGGTTTCCGCGTTGCCCTGAACAAACCCGGGTTCCGGATGAAATTCCACAAGCAGTTGTTACATCTTCCGTTGTTCTCGGGCATGGTTCGGGGTGTGAACACGGCGCGCTATGCAAGCACCCTGAGCATCCTGACCACCAGTGGTGTGCCACTGGTAGAGGCCATGAAAATCGCCGGTGAGGTACTGTCTAACGACTACCTGCGTAAAGAGCTGAAAGATGCGGCACGTAAAGTCAGCGAGGGCGGCTCGTTGCATCGGTCGCTGGATCAGACAGGCTACTTTCCGCCAATGATGTTGCACATGATTGCCAGTGGCGAGGCCAGTGGTGAGCTGGACGGCATGTTGGAGCGCACTGCCCGGATGCAGGAAAACACCCTGCAGTCGAAGATTGCAGCCATTGTCGGCCTGTTTGAGCCGTTGATGCTGCTGGTGATGGGCGTCGTGGTGCTGATCATCGTACTGGCGATCATGCTGCCCATTTTGAACATGAGCAATCTCGTGGGCTAACGCCTGCCATGAAAACGGATTAACCCAAGACCCAGGTCAATGATGAGTGGAACAATGAGTATGAAACAGAACCCGAACCCGGCCCGTAACAAAGGCTTCACGCTGATTGAAATCATGGTGGTGATGGTCATTCTTGGCTTGCTGGTAGCGATTGTGGCACCCAACATCATGGGCCGTAGCGACCAGGCTAAAGTGACGGTGGCGGAAACCCAGCTCAGCAACATTGCCAATGCTCTGGACCTCTACCGCCTGGACAACAGCCATTACCCGTCTACACAGCAAGGTCTGGAAGCGTTGGTGCGCCGGCCCAGTGGATCACCGGAACCCCGTAACTGGAACGCAGACGGCTACCTGAAAAGCGTCCCGGAAGATCCCTGGGGTAACGAGTACCAGTACGTGAGCCCCGGAACGGAGGGTCCCTACGATCTGTACTCCTTCGGCTCTGACGGCCAGGAGGGTGGCGAGGGTGATGCTGCCGATATCAGTGTCTGGAATACCGGGAACTGATTGATTGTGAAACGCAGGGCGAACCAAATCGGTTTTACGCTGATTGAAATTCTGGTTGTCCTGATTATTGTCGGGCTTCTGGCCGCGTTAGCGGTGTTCAACATGGCCGGAAGTTCTCAGAAGCGTGAGTTGGAGAATACCGTTCAGGATCTGTTCCTGCTGATGCAAACCGCATCGGAACAGGCAATCCTGAACAATCTGGAGCTTGGGCTGTTAATCGAGGACGACAACTATCGATTCGTGTCGTATCAGGATGATACCGGTGAATGGAAGATGTCCGGGGAGCGGCTGTTCCGTGCCAGGCCCTTGCCTGAATGGCTAACCCTCACTGATTACATTGAAAACGACGCGCCCCGCCTGACCTCGGCAGAAGATCGTCTGCGCCCGGACGTGGTGTTTTTCTCCAGTGGCGAAACCACACCCTTTATTCTTGAGTTCACCATCGGCAGCAACACCGACGACATGCACGTGATCGAGTCCGACGGTGTATCCCCGCTCCAGTGGCGCAAACCGGGCAGTGAGGATGAGGCATGGTAAACCGCGCCGGAGGTTTCACTCTGCTTGAAGTGCTGATTGCCTTGCTGGTGTTCGGTTTGATAGCCACTGCAGCGGCGGAGGTAGGCAGTCAATACATTTCAAGCTACGAACGGGTTCGCGATAAAACCCTGGCCGGCTGGGTGGCAGATAACCGGATCAACGAACTCCGTTTGCAAGAGGCGTTGCCGGGCATTTCCGAAAACTCCGATGATCAGGATTTCGGCCAGTACCGGTGGCGGGTCACCACGGTTGTTCAAGGTACCGCCGAGCCGAGCATGCGCCGGGTGGAAGTAACCGTTGCCCGCTACACTGACAGTGGGGGCGATCCGGTTCCTGTGCATACCCTGTCAGCATTTCTTGGGGAGAAGTGATGCGCTCCCGTTCAGGCTATTCAGGTCTTCATACCAGTTCCGGTTTTACCCTGATGGAAGTGTTGATTGCGGTGACCATCACCGCTGTTATCGGTCTCGGAGTCTGGCAGGTGATCAATGGCGTGGTGACTGCGCGTGACCGGGTGAACGACGTGTCTGGTGAGTTCGAAAACCTCCAGAAAACCATGCTATTGCTGGAGCGGGACCTGAACCAATTGGTTAACCGGCCGATTCGGGACGTCTACGGCGACTTCCGGCCTGCACTCAGCAGTCGTGAGGACGCCTTTGAACTGGTATTAACCCGCCAGGGCTGGCGAAACCCCCTCGGCCTGAGGCGTAGTGGGCTGCAACGGGTTGCCTGGGAATACACCGGGACCGAGCTCCGGCGCCGCTATTGGCCGACGGTTGACCAGGGACAGGAAGACAATAGCCAGGATCTGCTGTTACTGGACAACGTGGTGTCTCTTGAAATTCGCTTTCTGAACAGTCAACTGAACTGGCAGGATGACTGGCCGTCAGATCAGGACCTCGCCAGCCTGTCGCCCGGTGCCAGGCCGGTCCTGCCCATGCCGAGGGGCATTGAAATTACTCTGGAGCATGAACTGTTCGGAGAACTGGTCAGAACCTTTGCCCTGACTGACTTTGACCTTGCCCAGGCACAGGCCGTGGTTAACCAGCAGCAGGAGGCAACTGGCAACTCGGATACCGATGAAGAAGAATCTCAGGAAGTTCAGGATACCCAGCAAGGGGCCGGCACATGAAGCGGCAACCTGTCAGGAGTAAGCCGTCCGGACAGCAGGGCGTAGCGCTGATCATGGTGCTGCTGGCCATGGCGCTGGTGGTGATGCTGGCCACCGGCATGAGCAGGCAACAAAGTGTTCAGGTATTCAAGGCCGGGCATTACCTGGCGCAGCAGCAGGGACACAGCATCGCTCTGGGCGCCGAGGAGTTCGCCCGCCGCATTCTGGTACGCGATTTCGAGCAGGACCGGGAAGATGGCGTGATGGTGGACAGCCCCGATGAATTCTGGGCTCAATATGCCGCCATCCTGCCACTGGACGACAACGGTGTGGCGGAAGTTCAGATAGACGACCTGGCAGGGCGCATCAATCTCAACGACCTGGTCACCCCGAACGGCCAGGTGGACCCTTTGACCCGCGACAGACTGGTGCGGCTGTTCCGGGCTCTCGGCATTACCGCTGTGTCAGTCGACGCACTGATTGACTGGATTGATGCAGATGACCAGACGATCAGTGCCTATGGCGCCGAAGATGGCCAGTACCTGATAGCGGAGCCGGCGTATCGGGCGGCCAATCAGCCGTTTGTGTCAATCACCGAATTACGCCTGATCGATGGGATGACTGAGGAGATCTATGTGGCGCTCAGGCCCCATGTCAGTACGCTGCCGGTCAGTGGTATCGGGATCAACGTGAATACCGCCACTGGCGCGGTGTTGATGTCGTTGCACGATGACATGACGGAAGCTCAGGCAGAGTCAGTTCTGGCCAAGAGAGAAGAAGAGCGGTTTGAGAATTTGCAGGATTTCCTCGCCTTGCCAGAGTTTTCCGGTATGGGCCTGAAAACCACCGGGCTGACCTTGCAAACCCGTTTTTTTGAAGTTGTTTCACGGATTACCTACGATAATCGTGTCGTTAATATGGTCAGCACGGTATTCAGGAGTCCGGAGGGTGAAGTCCGGACGGTGCACAGGGATTCCGGGCAAAAGAATCGCATCACCAAAGAGCCATATACATTCTCAGAAGGATAGCCATGTCTTACCGCCTTTTTGTTCGGCCGGTCCCGCCCTTCGCAGACCTGGACCAGAACCCGGAATCACAGCCGTTCAGCTGGCTGTTACAGGATGCCAGTGGCGATACCCAGGCCAGTGGTGCGGCAGATACCCGGGATGCGATTGAGCAGACCCTCGGCCAGAATGCATTGGAAAAAGTGCTGCTGATCGGCCTTATTCCGGGTGACGAAGCCCTGTTTTGCCTGGCTGATATTCCGGCCAAGCAAAGCCGGTTCGTACACCAGGCGCTGCCATACGCGGTGGAAGAACAGATTGCCCAGGACATCGAGAGCGTTCACCTGGCGCTTGGCCGTCATACTTCGGATGGATACCATGTCGCGGCAATAGATCAATCCCAAATGGGGCAGTGGTTAGAGCTGTTTACAGGTTGGGAGCATGTGCGCCTGGATGCCATTTACCCGGATGCCTCCCTGTTGCCGACAACTGATAACGGCTGGACCGCCTGCCTCGACGGCGAGTGGGCCATGCTGGTAAGTCATAGAGGTGAGTGGCTGCGACTGCAGACCGCCAATCTAGGCATGCTGGGTGTTACCCTGGCGGCGCCAGCCACTGAAGAAGTGGTCGCGGAGATACCGGTCACTGTTTATGGAACCGAGCCCGAGCTGGAACTCTGGCAGCCGGCATTGTTGGAACTGAGCGGTGCCGATGGCCGGGTACATCTGGCGCAGAAGCCTCTGGAATTTACGGCGCTGGAGCTGCTGGCGTGGTCCCACCATCATCATATGTGTCACCCGGTCAATCTATGCCAGGGCGCCTTCTCCGTTAAAACGAACGGCAGCAGCCCGTTGAAGCCCTGGAAGCCACTGATTGCGGTTGCGTCCGTCTGGTTTGTGATTCAGCTGGGGCTTGAGATTGGTATGGGTGTGTATCACAACCAGGAGGCCGAGGAGCTGCAAAGCCAGGCCATGGCCATCTACCGTGACGCCTTTCCCGCTGACCGCCGTACCCACGCGGGCAATGTGCGCCGGGTGATTGAGGGCCAGTTGAGGGTGGCCGGCGCTGGCCGGGAAGAAGTGGATTTCATCACCCTGATGAAATACACCGGAGATCAGTACAGCCGGGTTGCGAATGCTCAGGCGGTTACCTTTAATTCCATCAACTACAGCCGGAACCGGGGAGAGCTAGTGGTAGACGTCCGGGCCGACAGTTATGAACGGATGAGTAATCTGAGAAACGGCCTGGCCAATCAGGGATTGCGTGCGCAGATTGGTTCTGTGGTTAATGAAAGCTCCGGCTCCCGTGGCCGGTTGACGGTTTCGGGAGGCTAACGCCATGTGGGCACGAATTAAAGACCAGCCGGCGGTCGGTAAGCTTATCGCGAGATACGATCAACTGCCGGTGCGGGACAGGCAGGCGCTGGTGATGCTGGGCATTGCTTTGCTGTTGGCCATTCTCTATTTTGGCATCTGGCGGCCTGTGGCTGATTTCAGCAACCAGGCGGAAGCTAGTCGTGAAAATGCCGAGCAACTTCTGGCCTGGATGCAGGCAAACCAGGCAACCATTCGTCGCCTTGGTGGCGCAGGTTCCGGTTCATCGGCGGGGGCCGGCGTTGAAAAGCCCGAGGACGGCCGGGCTCTGATGGCCCTGGTTACCCGCTCCGCAGGTGAAGCGGGGCTTTCGCTGCAGCGATTTGAGCCAAGCGGCGAGTCTGCCATCCGGGTCTGGCTTGAAGCCGCACCGTTCGCCGAGGTAGCGGCCTGGCTGGAACAGCTTGACGCCCGGCATGGGGTGATCGTAGATCAGGCTGCCATGGACAGGGGAAATGAGCCGGGGCGGGTATCCGTGCGGCTGACACTGACGATCTGAAAGGGGCATGCCCCAAGCTGACCGGTCATTCCGGAGGAGCGCGAGTAAATGCGTGATAAGCAGGAAAACAATAATAATTCTGATGCTGTCGTGGTTCGTCTTGATGAGACTGCCCGCAACGAGGCCCAGTCGATTCTTTGCCATGCGTACCGGGAAGATCCAACGTTCCAATACCTGTTTGATCATCGCCGGGCCGGTTATGACCAGCGGGTAAGAGCCACGGTGAGAGAGCTGATTGACCTGTACCTTGAGCTCAATCAGGATGCCGTTGGTGTGATGAAAGGGGATACCCTGATTGCCGTGGCCTTCATCGGCGACCCGGAACTCCGGATGAACCTCGCCGAGCAGCTTAGCTGGCGAATTCGCATGGTGCTGACGGCGGGGTTTGCCTCGACTCGCCGATACCTGGATTACCATCAGAAAATCCGCGACCTGTTGCCGCACCCGCAGGCTCATCAGTTGCCTTTGATGGGGGTCAACCCAAAATACCAGAATCAGGGGTATGGTCGGGTTTTGCTCAAAGCGGTCGAGAAGCTTTGTGAGGAAAATCCCCGGGGCAAGGGGCTGGTACTGGATACCGGTAACAGCCGATATCTGCCGTTTTACGAATCCGAGGGCTTCCGCAGCCTGGGTAAGATACGCCTGGGTGATTTTGAAGATCATGTCCTGTTCCGGGAAATTGGATCTGGAGCTAATGACGCCCGGAACGAGGCAGCGCCGCATTAACACAGTATTTGTCATCAGGAGTGAATGTGTCAGACAGCCATGATTTTGATTTGATCGTAATTGGTGCCGGTTCCGGTGGGGTCCGCCTGGCTAGAATGTCGGCACAGCGGGGCGCGAAGGTTGCCGTGGTGGAGTCCCGCTACCTGGGGGGCACCTGTGTTAACGTTGGCTGTGTTCCGAAAAAACTGTTTGTGTACGGCGCCCATGTTCATGATGAGCTGGAAGATGCCGCAGGCTATGGCTGGCGAGTTCCCCTGGATCAGGTCAGCTTCGATTGGCCCACTCTGGTGGCAAACAAAAACGCTGAGATTGAGCGCCTGAATGGCATCTATGGCCGCCTGCTCGAGAATGCCGGAGTTGAGATCATCAATGGCACGGCAACCATCAGTGATGCCAATACCGTCACGGTAGGCGAACGGAGCTATCGTGTAAAACACATCACAGTCGCGACTGGAAGCTGGCCGGTAGTGCCGGATGTTCCCGGTAAAGACTGCATCCTTACCTCCAACGAAATGTTCTACCTTCCACAATTACCCCGTCATGCCGTGGTTTGGGGTGGTGGTTATATTGCGGTGGAGTTCGCCGGTATACTGGCCGGGCTAGGGGTGGAAACCACCCTGTTGTACAGGGGGGATCTGTTCCTGCGGGGCTTTGATACCGATGTGCGCCGGTTCACCGAGCAGGAAATGCGGAAAAAGGGCGTCGACTTGCGTTTCAACGCAACCATCGAATCCATTGAGACCAAGGGCGCCCACTATCAGGTTATGTTGTCTGATGGAGAACGCCTTGAAACGGGCCTTGTGATGGCGGCAACGGGCCGGCGAGCCCTGGTTGATGGTCTGGGGCTGACAGAACTGGGTATTGAACTCAACGCTTCGGGTCACATCGTTGTGGATGACCACTTCCAGACCTCCGTACCCTCAATCACCGCGCTGGGCGATGTCATCGGCACACCGCAGCTCACTCCAGTGGCACTGGCCCAGGCCATGGTGCTGTCGCGTCGGTTGTTTGGTGACGGGCAGGGCGACATGGATTACAGCGCTATTCCGACCGCTGTGTTTTGCCAGCCCAATATCGGTACCGTTGGTCTGACTGAGGAAGAGGCCAGGGAAGCCGGTCACAGGCTGCGCATTTACCGTTCAGAGTTCCGACCGATGAAATACACATTGAGCGGACGGGACGAGAGATGCCTGATGAAACTGGTGGTGGACGATGAGACCGACAAGGTGCTTGGCGCTCATATGGTGGGGCCAGACGCCGGCGAGATCATTCAGGGGCTGGCCGTTGCTATCAAGGCCGGTGCCACCAAGGCGCAGTTTGACTCAACCATGGGTATTCACCCGACCTCAGCGGAAGAATTTGTCACCATGCGTGAACCGGTAGCGTAAGCTCACCGGTTCTTTACAATCGAATCCGGCGGCTTAGTACTTCCCTGAGCGTCTCGCGGCGTACCGGCTTGGGTATGTAATCATTCATGCCGCTGGCCCGGCAGCTGGCCTCGGTTTCTGTTGAGACATCAGCCGTCAGGGCGATGATCGGCGTACCGCATTGGCCGTTCCCCTGTTCCCATTCGCGAATCATTCGGGTTGCGTGGTAGCCGTCCATCACCGGCATCTGGCAATCCATCAGGATGACATCGTAGCCTTCGTGTTTGTTTTTTACCTTGTCGACCGCTTCCTGGCCGTTATTCGCGGTATCGGTTTCAAAACCGAGCTTGTTCAGCAGCGTGGTGGAGACCTTCTGGTTCACCTCATTGTCCTCGACCACCAGGGCCCAGGATTTTTTTCCCAACTGCTCCCTCGGGATATCCGTGAACTCCGGTTGAACCGTGGCCGGGGCATCCGCCAGCTCGAATGGCAGCTCAAAACGGAACGAGGAGCCCTCTCCGAAATCTGATTCCACCTGAATATGGCCACCCATCAGTTCCACCAAACGCTGAACCAGAGAGAGCCCCAGTCCGGCGCCGTCATGGGCACGGGTGTTACCGGAGTCAACTTGCTCGAATGTGTGGAAAATATTGTGGAGGCGGTCACTGGGAATACCCGCTCCGGAATCACTGACTGAACAGCCGAAAAGCACACAGCCGCTCTCAAGCGATAACCAACTTGCGCGCACACTGACAAAGCCGTTCGAGGTGTACTTGATCGAATTATCCAGCAGCCCTGCCAGAATCTGTCGGACTCGAGGTGCGTCGCCTACCACCACCGGGTTGTCTGGCCAGTCCCCCAGAAAATTGATATCCAGTGCCAGGCCTTGCTGCTCTGCTGCATGGCGATAGGAAGCCGCACAGTTGGCCAGAATGGACCGTAGATCAAACTCCTGGTGCTCCAGTTCCAGAGTGCCACTGTCCATACGGGCATAATCGAGAATATCGGAGATGACGGTAAGCAAATCCTCTGTGGCCTGCCGGGCAGTGCCCAGGTAATCCCGCTGTCGCTTGGTTAACGGTTCCTCCTGGATTAACTCAACCATTCCCAGTACCCCATTGAGCGGGGTTCTGAGCTCGTGGCTCATGGTTGCAAGGAATTCAGATTTGGCATGGCTTGCCAGTTCGGCCTTTTCCCGGGCCTCTTCCGACACCGCGAGGGTCTGGTCGCAGGTGGTTCTGAGCTTCTCCAGATGGTCCGCCAGCTCGTTCAGTTGTTTCTGTATGGCGACAATCTCTTTGGAGTTTCCCTTGGTGGTCACGGGCTGGGAGTCATAGTCGCCGGTAATCAGTTGATCAACCCGGCTTGCCACCTTGCGAATGGGCTGCAGGATATTATTGAGGAAATGGTTAACCAGAACGATGGTGAACAGAAGCATGGCGACACCAACTGCAATAGAAGACCACAGAATACTCTGCTGACGATCGGCCAGCACGCGCGGTTCGACGCCCACTTCAACTGCACCAACCCGCAAGGAACCAGAACTGAACCCATAGCCGGGGTTGAACCAGCCAGTGCCTGCTCCAAGGTCCAGGGGTTCCTGCAGGATTTCCGCAGAATAAATATCGAAGTTATGGTGTCGCTGTGACGAGCTGTCAAGACTATTGCTGACAAAGCCGAGTTCTTTTCCGACCACATCGGTTACGCGTATCCACTCGGCTTTACTACGCCGTAGTGACTGATTCAGTGTCTGCTCCAGGGCCGCAATATTGCCGGAAACCACAGCGTACTCGAGTGCCGGGGCCAGGCTGTCCGCCAGCATCTGGCTGCTCTCAGCCAGGTCGGTACGCGCGTCCTCCAGCCGGGCCGAGGTAAAAAATGCCATTAACGCAACAAACATGACAACGGCTGGCAAGGCCCCAAGCAACAGAAGTTTTCTGGACAGGGATGCATTCTGCCTGTTCATTCCAAATCCTCCTGGCTGGATAGCATCAGGTCGTCCAGATACTGCGATATCCAATCACGGCTCGGGAGCGGGATGTTGAGTGATCGGGCCACTTGCTCGTTGACCTCAACACGAAACTCGTTCGGATACGCGGGTTCAGGAAGAATCCCGGTTTCAAAGTATGCCTGGAGCAATTCGCCAGCCTTGGCAGCCATCGCAGGAAATGGGGCATAGCCGGAGGCCAGTACGCCCGCCTTGACATAAGCCTGGCTGGGACCAATGACAATCCGGTTACGCCGATAGGCTGTCAGCAGGATGTGCTTGATATTTCTGGGGTTGTAGATGGCGTCGTCAGAGCCGGCGAGCAGAAAATCACCGTAGTTCAGGGCCCTGATAAGGGTAGGAATCAACTGGTCGTCGCTATCCGTGACGAATACGCGTGCTTCGAGACTGTACTCCGCCAGCTGGTCAATCAAATCTTCATAGATCTCGACAGACTCCGTGGAAGCCAGCAATGCAATGCGATTGGACTGAGGCAGTATCGCCTTACCGGCCAGTGCCTGCCGCAATAACGGAACGTCATAGAAGACGGCAGACACCTGTCCCGGAGTGCGGTTAACGTACCCTTGGATAAACTTGCGCTCTACCAGCAACGCCAGTATCGGTGTGTTCCTGTTGATCTGACGAATACGGGTAAATGCGGCTGGGCCAATGGTGATGACGGGGCTGCCTGATGTACGCAGGCTTTGATCATCATGGATGAACACCAGTTCTGCCGTATCTCCGATCTGTTCACGTAGTAGGCGGGTAACATGTTGGTCCAAAGATGTGTTGCCTGAGCCTGCAATGTAGATAGTCGGCAGTGTTGGCTCACCGTTCTGACCGGAGACAAAAGGGGACCATGGCAGCAGAAGCATCAGCGCCACCACCATCGCGGCTCGGCTGATCCCTTGCAGGACTCGTGGCAGTTTAGTGTCAGAAAATCTGGATGAGATCATACCGTCCCGATTGGTGTGCTATCCCGTTGGTCAATCCTTTCAGCATAGTGTCAGAACCGGACTCCTGCCTCCACAAAGAACTGGTTGTGGTCTTCGATGTTGTTATCGGAGCTCAGTTCTGCTTCCCGGTTCAGATAGTGTTGCATGGTAAAGGCCACTTCAGCGGTATACCGCGGCTGATAGAAGCGCTTGGCAACTCTCGCATCAATGCGCTCGAATTGACTACGCCCAAATTCGTCTGCCCAGTAGAAGGCGGATGAGGCCTTGAGCCCCCACGGCAGGTCCTGAATCAGTGCCAGACTGCCGGAATGTCGCACAGAAAGCCGGGTCAGCAGACTGACCGCCTGGTCCTGTTTTCCAGTATCCAGATCACCGTCCTGGTTGATGATTGGCTGACCGGTGTACCAGGTATCCTGATCCAGGTAGCCGTAGCTGGCACGGAAGGTTGTGCCGGGGTATTCAATCATTGCTTCCACTTCAAAGCCTTGCTGATCCACGGCAACGTTGTTGTCGATGCTCCAGTCCTTGAGCTGAATAACACCGCTGATCATGTCCCGCATTTCATCCTTGAAGCCCCGCACTTCCAGAGACAGCATGGCCCGCTCTAGCGGGAACTGGCCGAAGTAGCTGGCTTCCCGGGAAATGATTCGTTCTTCCCTCAGGTCTTTGCCGAGCGTAAGCCACCCCAGGTCTTCGTACGCATCCGCAGTTGTTACCCTGCGGCCCTCAAGATCGGAATAAATCGCAGGGCGGACATTGCGAAGGGTGTATCCCCAGTCCGGATTCTGCTCGAAACCGTCCGGGGTTCTGACCGCCTGGGAATAGACAAAGCGGAGGGCGTGCCGGCTATTGAGCGTGAAATTCGCAGCCAACCGGGGCGAGAAGTAGTGATCGTCTGTTGTGCTTGTGCGCTCCCAGTTACCGCCTGCGTTAAGTGTCAGCCAGTTTATCGGCGTATATTCCACGTTGCCGAAGAAGCGGGACTGGTAATTGTTACCCCGGCCGTTGAAATAGGTTTCAGAGCGGAAGGTATCTTTCCGGAATCCTGCGCCAGAGACGATTCTCAGGTCGTCGCTGAGCAGAATGGTATCCTGGAACTCCAGTTCCAGGCGGGTATCCTCTGAATCCGCGTCTACCTGGGCAATGGCGGGTGCGCCACCTCCGTCCACAAAACAGAGCCGTTCTCGACTGCCATCCGGGAAATAGGTGTACTGATACAGCGGTGTGTTGTCTCTGAGGCACTGAACGGTACTATCCGGGAAACCAACAACGTACTGTTGGCGTCGGTCAAAGTTCTGGACACTGGCCATTACGTGGAAAAAATGGCGCTCGGAAGCAATCACGTTCAGTTTGGATTGCAGGTAGTAGTCCCGCACATCAATATCCGGATTCTCGAACGGGTTCAGCTCGCCGCTTTTGTCCTTGTCCTGGTAATTCATGCCATCCACAACGCCGCCCCGCAGCTCAACATCCGTGCGGTCGTTGATCTTGACGCGGGAATCATAGGTAAAGGAGTTGATGTCGTGGCCATCATGGAATGGAAAGCGTTCGCCGCCGTCTACCTGGTAGTCGAAGCCATCGAACTTGCGCTTTTCATAGGTTAATCGCCAATCCATATCCGGGTCGGCGTTGCCCACGGAACCAAAAGTACGCAGGTGCCCCCGAGAGCCCCGAACCACCCGTGCTTCCACTCCGGCGGTATCGGCCGGGTCCCGGGTGATGATGTTGATGGTGCCCAGGAAGGCATTGATACCATAGGCGGCTGAGTTGGGCCCCCGAGCGACTTCAATGCGTTCAATCATGTCCAGTGGTACTGGCATGGTTTCCCAATCCATATCGGAAAGGGTGGCCTTGTGGGCAGTACGACCATCTACCAGCACCTGCATTCGACGTTGTTCATAATGCACGGTGCCATGGTAAGTGGTAACCGGTTGGTGGCTACCAACGAAATTGACCACCATGCCCGGAACCAGGCGGAACACCTCGTACAGGTTCTGGATGCCAAGGTCCCGAATCATATCACCGGTGATCACCGTGGTGCTTCCGGGAACCCGGGTTTTTGGCTGGCGCAGCCGGGTGGTGGTCAGCACCTCCGGAATGTCATCGCCGAAAGCCACCAAGCCATTGCTGAACGCCGGAAAACCGGTATCCGCGCCGGCATTGCCGGTCGAGAGGGCTAAAATGGCTGAGGCAAGCAGGGAATGGCCGAAGGTTCTGCGCATGCGGAGTCGGTTAGCGCGATTTTCTGACAGGTAATTCGTAATGCGCATGGGTGTCGTTCTATAATTTGCCGAGCGGACTGATTTATTGTGATTCTCCCTGAATCCTAGGGGAGAACGATTGATTTGTCTCTATAAAGATTACAGATTTTACAGATCCGGAGTGACTGTTTTATGAATTGCTGGGACATCCTTGGCATTGAGCCAACCGGAGATCACGAACGCATTCGGCAGGCTTATGAGCGCCAGATGAAATTTGCCTCGGACAACGAGGCCCAGGCGCTGGAGCAGGCGTTCAGGGAGGCAACCGGTGGCATGCCGGCGGCCAGCGTCGCCGCCCGACCTGAGCCAGTCGCCCGAGAAGTCCGTCGAGAGCAGACTGAGGAATCCGGGGTTGAGAGCAACGCACAGCGGGCGCTGGACGCCCACGAAGCCCAGGTTGTCCGCGAAGTGGTGATTCAGATTAAAGCCCTGATGAACGACAACCAACGCCAGCAGGATGCTGGTATCTGGAAGGCCATCTTGTGCGAACCGCCTGCAGATCAGTTACCGCTGCGCAGGGAAATCGCCAAAAGCCTTGAGCCTCAGATCCGCCCGATGGCAGAGAACGGCAGTTTTCCCCGCCCGGTGGCGCAGTTTCTGGGCGACTGGTTTGACTGGTTCAGCGTGCGGGAAGCAAGCCATGAGCCAGACCCACGAAATTACCCGGATGAAGAGGTGTCCAGGGAGCAGGCCAGTGCCGATCAGGCAGATCAGCCACCGCAGATGGTGAATTTCTGGCCTGCCGTTATTGGGTGGATCGTCGGTCTGGTTATCCTGGCAACCCTATTCGGAGGCATGGGCGGCTGACGCCCGATCGATTTTCGCTCGATACTTCTGGGCCAGGATGGCCCCGACGATGACCTGAATCTGGTTGTAGCACATGATCGGCAGCACAATCATGCCGAAGCCCGGATGGCCAGAGAACAGCACTTTGGCCATTGGCAAACCGGATGCCAGGCTTTTCTTCGAACCACAGAACACCACCGCGGCTTCGTCTTCCAGGCTGAAGCCGAGCTTTCTGACCATCATCATCGCCACCAGCATGAACAAGCCAAGCAGACCAAAGCATAGCAGGATCGTCAGTACCACGGCCTGAAGTGGAAGGTTCTGCCAAAGCCCACTCACTACCGAGTGTGAGAATGCCGAATAAACGATAATCCAGATGACACACTGGTCGTAACGGGCCATCAACGATTCATTGCGTGAAAGGAAACCACCCAGCATTGGCCTGAAGGCATGCCCCACCGCAAAGGGCAGCAACAGTTGCAGAACGATGTCTTTCAACGCCTCAGCCACTGCAAACTCCCCGGTTCCGGAAGTCGAAACCAGTAAAAGCAGCAGGAACGGAGTGAGCATCATTCCGAACACATTAGACGCTGCAGCGCTGCATATGGCGGCAGGCACATTGCCTCTGGCCATGGCGGTGTAGGCAATGGACGACGACACCGCTGACGGAAGTACGCCCAGATAGAGAAACCCCAACCCCAGATCCCTCGGCATCCATTCCGGCACCAGGTTGCTGAGACCATTAATGGGCAATACTGCCAGGGGAAAGAACACGAAGGTCAGGGCGGTAATCAGGATGTGCAGGCGCCAATGGGTGGCGCCGTCGATAATCTGTTGCCGGGATAGGGCTGCACCATGGAAAAAGAATAGCAGGGCTACGGCAATGGTACCGGTGGTAGCAAGCAGGTCCGCGGCCTGCCCGGTAACCGGCAGGAACGACGCCAGGACGATGGCGCCGAGCAATAGAAGGGTGAACGTATCGAGACGAAATTTCATGGCTGATTCTGCCGGTTAATCACGTCAAGGCTGGGGGAGAGCAGGGCGCGCGAAAGCATTTCTGCCTTGGCTGGATCCTTTCGGCGGATGGCGGCCAGCAGAAGTTCGTGGTCCTCCTGGCTGGGTTCTGGCAGGTCGTCATCGCGCTCCGTACGTTCGATTGTCTGGCTGACGGCGTGTGAAAAATAATCATAGAGCTCGATCAGAGCGGAATTGTGGGAAGCGCGCACAAGCGCATGGTGGAACCACTCATCATGGTGGATTCTTTCGTTGAGGTTGTCCCCGGCGCTGGCTCGTGCATCCAGCGCATCGCTCATCGCTTTCAGGTCGCTGTCGGTGCGCCGAGTGGCCGCCAGCCTCGCGGCCTCCGTTTCCAGCATCAGCCGCACCTCGAGTTGTTCCGCCAACTGGCTGCGGGCAATACGCCGCAGCGTTTCTCCAGCGTCGCGATTGGCACGTACGTAGGTACCATCGCCCTGGCGGGTTTCCAGCATACCCACATGCACCAGCACCCGAACGGCTTCACGGATGGTGTTGCGGCTGATCCCCAGGGCTTCAGACAGCTCGGCTTCAATCGGAAGTCGGCTTCCTACAGGCCATTGGCCGTTTTCGATGGCGCCCCTCAGGCTTTCGATGGCTGTCTCCACCAGGGAGCCTTTCTTGATTGGCTTTAACATTTCCGATCACCCAGACAAATGATGAACCAATCATCCTATGTTTGGCGTTGAACTGCAACCGATTGGTTACAGCAGAGGACTAACGGCCTGCTTCAGGCTCCAGAAACTGATAATCAGCGGTGTCTGCAGCGCGGGTAGAGAAGCGATAGCTGAACGTGAACCCGGGCCAGTTGATGGTGTTACGGCCATGTTCATCCAGATACCAGGAGGTACATCCGGAATCCCAGACGCTGTTCTCAAGGCTGTGCTGGACCACCTGGCAATAGCGGGATTGCCGATCTTCCCGCACTTCCATGGCAGCCCCGGGGTATCTGGCCAGGGAATCAAGTGAGCTGATGACATAGCGGAACTGGGATTCCAGCATAAACAGAATCGAATTGTGGGCCAGATTGGTGTTGGGCCCATACAGCATGAACAGATTCGGAAAGCCATTCACGGTAATGCCTTTGAACGCTTTGCTGCCGTCTGCCCAGGCGTCGTTCAGGGCAACACCCTGACGACCAGTGATCTTGATGGGTGACAAAAACTCCGTCGCCTTGAAGCCGGTTCCGAAAATAATGGCGTCGACGGGACGGTGTTCTCCGGTGGCGGTCACAATGCCGGTTTCATCGATCTCAGAAATTCCCTCAGTGATCAGATTCAGGTGCGGCTGGTTAATGGCCGGGTACCAGTCGTTGGAGATCAGAATCCGTTTACAGCCGATACGATAGTCCGGAATGATGTGCTCCAGTTTGTGGGGGTCGGTCACCCATGTCTGTGCTTCCTTCCTGGCCTGTCGGGCAAAGATATCCAGTAGCCGGTTGAACCGGGTAAAGGCAAGCCCGCGTGACTCGTTCTTCCAGTAGATCATGGCCCGGTAGAGCCTGTCCCAGGCCGGCAGTTTCCGGAACAGTGATTGCTCAAGCGCGGTAAATGGGCGGTCGGCTTTCGGCAATACCCAGGCAGCGGAGCGTTGATACAGGTCCAGCGCTGCAACTTTTGGCGTAATTTCCGGAACAAACTGGATGGCGCTGGCGCCGGTGCCGATCACCGCAACCCGCTTGCCGGTCACATCATAATCGTGGTTCCAGCGCGCAGAATGGAAGCAGGTGCCCTTAAAACGGTCAATGCCGGGGATGGCGGGTATGGCAGGGCGGTTCAACTGCCCGGTAGCCGTGATCAGCACATCAGCGCGATATTCATGGCCCGATTCTGTACCCACTACCCACTCATTCGACTGGCTGTCAAAGCTGGCCGTGGCTACGGCACGGTCGAACTCGATATGGCGCGCCAGGTCGTACTTCTTAACACAATGCTCCATGTACCCGAGTATTTCGGCCTGGAGGCCAAACTTCCGGCTCCAGTCGTGTTTGGGCTCAAAGGAGTAGGAGTAAAGGTGCGATTGCACGTCGCAGGCCGCGCCGGGGTAGGTGTTGTCTCGCCAGGTTCCGCCAACGGCGCCTTCTTTTTCCAGCAATGTGATTTGCCCATAGCCGGCTTTTTTTAGCTGAATGGCCATGCCGAGCCCGCCAAATCCGGTGCCGATTATGATGACAGAAGGTTTTTGAGGGGCGCGCGATGTCATGGCTACTTCCTGATCTTGTTGTATTTTTACTCCCTATGACTATAACGGCCCCGGCGCCGCATCAAAAGACCAGTTCAACCAGAATCATTGTCCGGAAAGGTCAATAGTCGTTCCGGAGGTTGAGCCATTAACTCCTGCAGGGCCGGAGACTCAAATTGCCGGCGAATACGAATGGCATAGAATTCTTCGAACACGCCCGGCAATGCACCGTAATCCCTGAGTTCGCCTTTGCGCAATTCGTCACGCACAACCACCGGGGGCAGGATGGCGAAATGCCCGCTGTCTCGAGTCAGCAGGCGCATCATCGCCATGTCGTCCACCTCAGCCAGAATAATCGGGTGAATCTGGTGGTACTCACACAGCTGGTCAAAAGCCTGCCGGATATTGCTGTCCTGGCCCGGCACGATCAGTGGTTGGTCACGCAGCATGTCAGGAAAGCCGACCCGGGATTCGGCGGCCGCCGGCCCGATAATGCTGACAGGTTGCCTTGCAATACGCCGTGATAGCCAAGGGGTTTCATCGTCACCGTGAACGGGTTGATTGGACAGAATAAGATCCAAACGGTGGGCCGATAGTCTTCGTAGCAGATCTTCCAGGCTTCCGCTCTGGAGCTTGAGACCCAGATCCTGGCGGCCGAGCAGTGGCCGAAGGAAGCCTTCCTGGAAGTTCCTTGACAGAGTCGCTACCGCGCCAACCTTGAGCACCTCCCGATTGGTCTGGCGCCCGGTTCGGAAAAGGGCTTCCAGCTCCGCGCCCTTGCGAAAAATATCTTCCGCATAGGTGAAGGCGACGCGGCCGGCTTCGGATAGTTTTAGCCGTCGCCCCTCCCGGATGAACAGTTCATGGCCAAGACTGTCCTCGAGTTTCCGGATCTGACCGGACAGCGCAGACTGGGAGATATGCAACGCATCCGCTGCGCGGGTCAAATGGCCTGTGCTGGCTACTTTCCAGAAATAGTATAAATGATGATAGTTCAGGCGCATGGATATTCCCCGGTTTTACCTTTGTTCTCTTTTGGTGAACAATTTAATCGTTATAAACCATTTTATCTATGAATTCATAATCGGCAAAGTAGCTCTGTTCGCAAAAGGAGTTCGTTATGCCGACAATCACCAGCGTATTTTCCACCTCCGCCCTGGCTACCTGGCTGGCCTTGCCGATCCTGCTCCTGGCACTGGCCGGCTTCGCCAACTGGACTCGATCGAAAACCAAGATTGACCATTGCTGGCGCTTGGCGGAGTTTTTGCTGCAAACGCTGATTGTGGTCACCGGTGTGGTGGGCTTTCTTTTGTTGCTGAAGTCGGCCGGGCTGGATACGCGGTTGCCGGAACTGGGGGCACCGCTCGGGCTGTATCCCGATGGCCTGTCGGTATGGATGGCGCTGATGGTCAGTTTTGTCTCCTGGGTGATTCTGCGATACTCCCGGGATTATCTGCGTGGCGATGCCGCCTTCCCGGTGTTCTTGCCCTGGTTCCTCACCACAGTGGCCAGTGTGCTGGTGTTGGTATTCACCAATCATCTGCTGGTTCTGGCATTCGCCTGGATTGGTGTCAGCCTGGCCTTGCACCAATTGCTGACGCTCTACCCGGAACGGTCGCAAGCCCGGTTGGCGGCAGCACAGAAGTTCATTACCAGTCGCCTGGGTGATCTGGCGATTATTGGTGCTGTGGTGTTTATCTGGCGCCACTACGGCAGTTTTCATATTCCCGAAATCTACGCATTGGCCGGGGAAATAGGTGGCTCGTCCCCCAAGCTGACGACCGCGTCAGTACTGCTTGCCGTTGCCGCCGTGCTCAAATGCGCACAGATTCCATTTCACGGGTGGTTGATCCGGGTGATGGAAGCGCCTACACCGGTATCGGCACTGCTTCATGCTGGAGTAATCAACCTCGGCGGGTTCCTCTGGCTGCGGCTGTTCCCGGTGTTTGAAGGGTTTACAGTGGGCCACTTCCTGTTGCTTGTCGCTGGCGGCGTGACCGCCATCGTGGCAGTGTTTGCCATGATGACTCAGAGCTCGGTAAAACACGCGCTGGTCTGGTCCACAAACGCTCAGATGGGTTTTATGCTCTTTGAGATTGCGTTGGGCGCCTACACCCTGGCATTACTACATTTGCTTGCCCACTCACTTTACAAAGCGCACTCATTGCTGGCGTCTGGCCGGGCGGTAAAGGCCACGGCGGTCTACTTCTCCGGTAGCCCGGGGGCATCGCAGCTGTTGCTCGCCGGCGTGGCATCAGGTTTGGCGGCAGCCATGCTGTGGATGCTTCCCGATCTTGTGGAGGGCAAAGCGATACTGGCGGCCTTACTGGTGCTGGCAGTTGCCGCGTCGGTTCTCGGACTTCCATCGGGTAGCACGGCCCGTGCCCGGGTATTGGTTGTCGTCATGGCGATCAGTCTGGTACCGCTATATGGTCTTCTCCACCTGGTACTGGGGCCTTCGGTTGCGGGCGCAGATAATTTTGTGCTCTGGCCGGCGGCCAATGTGGTGGCCTGGGTAATGCTGGGGCTTCTGGCCGGGATGTCACTACTTGTGCTTTTCCGGCCGGATTGGGCTTGGTTGCAGCGGTTGAACCTGCCGCTCAGCCAGGGCCTGTATCTTGATCAACCGTTCGAACGGGTTACCCGACGGTGGGCCAGGCAATGGCTCCAGGGGGGCACGGAAAAGACGAAAAAAGCCCGTTACGTTCTGTCATCGGGAGAATCTTAATGAATTCCACCTTACGCGTGCCGGATGTTGATCAGAACCAGGCTGTTGATCAGGTCGCTATGGCCTGTGAACGGATTGCCCCTAGCTGGCCTCTGGATCGGTGGATAGCGGTGAATCCCTGGTGGGGCCACAGGCATCAAGGTATCGAGGAAGCCGCCATCGAACTGGTTTCCCGCAGGGGGCAGGGCATGTTAATGGCGCCGGAATTCTATCTGGAGGCCTGGCACGGGGGCCGTATCCGAGAGGGCGACCTGATAGCTGCAGCCAGGGCGCAGGGGGTAGACAGGCCGACGCAATTATTGCTTGAACAGTTGTCCCGGTTACGACCACGTGATGTGAAACCGGGGCTGGCGCTGTCACACGTTAAGCCATCGAGTGACGGTGATGTGCTATCACAGACTATGCAGTTTCTCGGGCTGCTCTGTGGTCGCTATTTTGATCATCGGCAGGGACAATGGCTGACGAATACCAAGGGTACCGACCTGTATCGCTACTGGTTATCCATGGCCGGACCCCGGGGCCTGGCTTCAAAAGCGCTGGCAGCGCAACTTCCGGATGATTGGCAGAGTGCTGCAGATTTTCTTGCTCAAGCTTTGCCCTATACTCCAGATCAGTTCACGGCGGCGGGACATTCATTGCTGCTGCATCTGCCGGGCTGGGCGTCATGGTGCCGCGGCGAAGATTGGCGAGCGTCCCTCGACGGCCAGCCATCCCACCTCTGCCACCAGTTAGCTACGGTATTACTGGCTTGCGAGTGGATGGCTGCGTCTGCGCTACCGGCCGATGAGCGGGCTAAATGGCAACAGGCGGTCTCTGGTGGGCAGCTGGCGAGGCACGCTCACGGTGATGATGCACTGATGTGGGTTTGGCATCGCGCCTATGAAATGGCATGGCAGCGCAAGTTCAGGGACTGCTTGCGGTGCCCGGAGGAACAACCCGAAGAATTGGCAAGCAGAATCCCTGAAGTCCAGGCGGCGTTCTGCATTGATGTCCGTTCAGAGGTGTTGAGGCGGCACCTGGAAAGCGCTTCGGCAAAAATAGACACTCTTGGTGTTGCCGGGTTTTTTGGGCTGCCCGTGATGCATCAAAAACTTGGCCCGTCAGACGATGAAGCCCGGTTGCCGGGTTTGCTGGCGCCGGCTTATCGTTATGTTGATACCCTTGGCAGTCTTTCGGCAGACCTGGAGCGCAACAAGCGGCTGGACGGGCGGGAACAGGTACGGGAAACGGTTCGACATGCGAAATACGGTAGCCTCTCAACCTTTACGTTGGTGGAAACCACCGGACTGGCGTGGGCATGGAAGTTGGTTCGGGACGGCTTACATAAGAACCGAAAAACCAGGGTGGCGACGCCCGAAGGCCGCCTGTTCCACCGCTATGGCGGAGATCCCTTATCGGATCCAGAGCGGGTTAACCTTGCCGAGGGGCTGCTGAGATCCATGTCGTTGACCGGCAATTTTGCACCATTGCTGGTGTTTGTTGGCCATGGAGCTCATACCGATAACAATCCGAATCAGGCCGGGCTTGCCTGCGGAGCCTGCGGCGGTAAAAACGGCGACGTTAATGCCAGCATTGCCGCACAGTTGCTTAATGACCGCAGTGTGCGCGTCGGGCTGGCGGAGCGGGGCATTGTCTTGCCGGAAAGCACTCTGGTTGTGGCTGCGGAGCACTGCACGGTGACGGATCAGGTACGCCTTCTGGGGGGAACGGCCATACCCGCCAGCCATCAAAGGATTGCCAGTGAACTATTGCAGTGCTTTGAAAGCGCTTCGGTGGCCACACGCCGTGAGCGGGCAGGAACGCTCGGATTGAATGGTCACTCCGATGAGGGCCTCCTGAAAGAACTCAACAAGCGCACCCAAAACTGGGCGGAGGTCAGGCCTGAATGGGGGCTGGCAAACAATGCCGCCATGATTATTGCGCCCCGGCACCGCAGCCGTTCAATCAATCTTGCCGGCCGATGTTTCCTTCACGAATACAGGCCAGAGCTGGATGATACAGGTTCAGTGTTGTCTGCGCTGATGTCGGCCCCGATGGTGGTGGCAAACTGGATCAACCTGCAGTATTTCGGATCGGTTACCCAGCCGTCGCTCTACGGCGCGGGCAACAAACTGCTGCATTCGGTCGTGGGAGGCAATATTGGGGTAGTCGAGGGCAACGGCACCGATCTTCGCATCGGATTACCCTGGCAATCCGTTCACGATGGTGAACGTTTGCGCCATGAACCTATACGGTTGACCGTGGTGATCGACGCGCCAGCAGAGCGAATTGAGCAAGTACTGCAGGCTCAGGACGACGTCAGAGCCCTGGTTGAAAACCGGTGGCTCTGGCTATGGCGGATGGATGACAGCGGCCTGGAGCAGTATTCCGAAGGCCGCTGGGTGGCGGCCTGAGGATTACATATTACTGGCGTTAGCCGCTGTGGTATAAGCCCAGTCGACGGATCGTGGCGGGGCACTATCGGCAACGAACAGGTGGCCGATGTCTGGCACCGCGTACCACAGTTCACCCCGGCTTGGGTTGTGGCGGGCGAATTCGTTGTGGCTCATGCCAACTTCCCAGATCTCGTCACTGTTCCAGCCCACCGGCACAAGCTCTATCCGCACTTCCGAGCCAATCAGACTGATGGCTTCGATACGCAGCGGTAAACGGGCGTGAATCGCTGGCGCCCGGGCAAGGTGGACCTCATGGGGGCGCAAGTACAGCTGGGCTTCCTGGTCAGACTTCTGCCCGGGCAGAGACACCCAGGCATCCCCCTGAACCAGCTTATGATTTTTCACGACGCCGGAGATCACATTGACATGGCCCAGGAAGTCGAACACAAACCGGCTTTCGGGCCGTGCATACAGATCGGTAGGTTCGTTGACCTGTTCCACCTGTCCCTGGCTCATGACCACCACCTGATCGGACAGCTCCAGGGCTTCTTCCTGGTCGTGGGTGACAAAGATGCTGGTGAAATGAAACTCGTCATGCAGCGCCCGTAACCAGCGACGCAGGTCTTTGCGCACTTTCGCATCAAGCGCGCCAAAGGGCTCGTCCAGCAGCAGTATACGGGGCTGAGTGGCCAGGGCCCTGGCCAGGGCGACCCGTTGCTTCTGGCCACCGGACAATTGCGCCGGATATCGGTCGGCCAGTTGCGGCAACTGGATCATCTCCAGCAGTTTGGCCACCCGCTGACGTATTTCGGATTTTGTCGGCCGCTGTTTGCGGGGCAGGGACTCCAGGCCGAATGCAATATTCTCTGCCACGGTAAGGTGACGGAACAGGGCGTAGTGCTGAAACACGAAGCCAATATTACGATCCCGAACGTGTAGGTTGCTGACGTCATCGCCGCCAAACAGGATTCGGCCGGAGTCCGAAGATTCAAGCCCGGCAATAATCCGCAGCAGCGTGGTTTTGCCCGAGCCGGACGGCCCCAGAAGCGCGGTCAGTTTACCTTCAGGAATCTCCAGCGAAACGTCTTTCAGCGCCTGGAAACGGCCGAAGGTTTTGGAAATCTGGTCGATAGTGATGCTCATATCAGACACCTCCTTTCTCGGGCGTCAGGATCGTTGGGCGGGATTGGCGCCACTCTACAAAGGCTTTAACGACTAACGTCAGGATGGCAATGGTTGCCAGCAGGGCGGCACTGGCGAAGGCGCCTACCACGTTATAATCTTGATAAAGCAGTTCAACATGAAGCGGCAAGGTATTGGTTTCACCCCGAATATTGCCTGAAACAACAGACACAGCACCGAATTCACCCACGGCGCGGGCATTGGTCAGTACTACGCCGTAGATCAGCGCCCACTTGATGTTAGGCAGGGTAATCTTCCGGAAAATACGCCAGCCAGAAGCGCCCAGAACCACGCCGGCTTCTTCTTCCTCACTGCCTTGCTGTTGCATCAGCGGGATGAGCTCGCGGGCAACGAACGGGCAGGTGACAAATACGGTGACCATGACAATGCCCGGCCAGGCAAACATCAACTGGACATCGTGGGTGGCCAGCCAGCCGCCGAGCCAACCGTTCCGGCCGTAAAGCAACAGATACAGCAAGCCGGCGATTACCGGTGAAACGGCAAAGGGAATATCGATCAGGGTCACCAGCAGTTTCCGGCCTGGAAACCGGAACCGGGTAACGGCCCAGGCGAGGGCAGTACCGAAGATGAGATTGAGTGGCACCGTCAGTGCTGCAACCAGCAGGGTCAGGCCGATGGCGTGCAGGGTGAACTGGTCCAGCACGTTACCGGTAAAGGTGCTCCAGCCGGCACTCAGGGCCTGGAAGAAAATGACCACCACCGGAATCACCAGTAGAACAAGCGACACCAGAACCGCAGTACCAATGAGCAGGCGGCGCACCCAGGGTTGATCGCCGACGCGATGATGTTCAGCTGCCATCTATCGGCCCTCCAGGCGGCGCAGGTATCGGCCCTGCCAGAGGTTGATGGCAAATAGCAGTACCAGTGAAGCCAACAGAACAACCGAGGCAATGGCACTGGCCGCAGCATAGTCGTACTCCTGCAACCGGATAAATACCATCAGGCTGGTGACTTCGCTGACGTAGGGGGTATTGCCGGCAATGAATATGATGGCGCCAAATTCACCCAGGCTGCGGGTGAAGGAAAGCGCAATGCCGGTGACCAGTGCAGGCCACAACGACGGAAAGATGACCTTGCGGAACACCCGGCCGTCGGAGGCACCGAGGCTGACCGCGGCTTCCTCATCCGCCGGTGACAATTCCTCCAGCACAGGCTGGACAGTGCGCACCACAAAGGGAATGCTGGTGAAAGCCATGGCAACAACGATACCCAACGGGGTGAACGCCACTTCAATGCCCAGTTTGGCCAGCCATTGGCCGTACCAGCCGTTTTGGGCAAACAGGGTAGCCAGGGTGATGCCGGCAACCGCGGTGGGTAATGCGAACGGAAGGTCTACAAAGGCATCCAGGATACGCTTGCCAGGGAAGTCATAACGTACCAGAACCCAGGCCAATAGAAGGCCAAAGACACCGTTAAACAGCGATGCGGCCAGGGCAGTCCATAACGTCACCTTGTAGGATTCAACCACCCGGGGATCGGTGATCGTGAACCAGAACTGATCCCAGGTCATGCCGGATGTTTCCACCACCAGGCCAGATAACGGGAGCAATAAAACCAGGCTGACGAAAAACAGCGAAATGCCGAGGCTCAAACCGAACCCCGGCAATACCCGTTTGCTACGACCTGAAAAGCGCCGCGCTGGGGCGGCGCTCACTTGAGCGGGAGCAGACATCTCAGCCTCTTACCGACGCCGTTGTAACTGGTCGAGTTTGCCACCGCTGCTGAAATGCTTGCTCATGGCGTTTTCCCAGCCGCCAGCAATCTCATCGATGGATTTCAACTTCAGCTCACGGAAACGGTCTGCGTTTTCCTCGATAACCTTTTGGTTATGGACCCGGTAGTTGAACCCGGCCAGCAAGCGCTGGGAATCTTCAGAATACAGATGGCTCAGGTACTCTTTTGCCAGTTTTTCAGTCCCGTTCTGGCGGGTGTAATCATCAATCCAGGTCACAGGAAACTCGGCAAGGAAACTGACCTTGGGGGTGACTACTTCATATTCGCCGTTCTCGAAACGATCGGCGATGTTCAGGACCTCGGATTCGAAGGTCAGCAGCGCATCGCCAATGCCGCGTTCAACAAAGGTGGTGGTGGCGCCACGGCCGCCGCTGTCGAAGACTCTAACCTGGCCAAGCATACTGGCCAGGAACTGGTCAATCTTTGCTTCGTCGTCACCGAAGGCATCCTGGGCGTATCCCAGTGCGGCCAGATAGGTGTAACGGCCATTGCCGGAGGTTTTCGGATTAGGCATGACCAGGGCAACATCTTCGCGAACCAGGTCATCCCAGTTCTGGATATTCTTCGGGTTGTCCTTGCGCACCAGGAACGCCATGGTGGAGTAGTAGGGGGAGCTGTTGTTTGGCAAACGCTCTGCCCAGTTTTCCGGGATCAGTTGACCGCGTTCGTGCAGGATGTCGATATCGGTAACCTGGTTAAAGGTGGCTACGTCTGCCTTGAGGCCCTGGATAATGGCTTGTGCCTGGCGTGAGGAGCCAGCGTGGGACTGGCGAATGTTGACCGTTTCACCGGTTTTTTCCTGCCAGTGTTTCTGGAACTCCACGTTGTAGGCCGCGAACAGTTCCCGGGCGATATCGTAGGAGGTGTTGAGAAGCTCTCTGTCAGCGGCCAGTGCAGGCTGGGCGGAAAGCAGGGCGGCGCCCAGTGCAAATCCTTTAAACAGTTGTTTCATCAGACGCTCCTCAGAACCGGAAATAGTGAATCTGAGAAGCAATCTAACAAAGTTTTTTAAGAACCAAAAATACTAAAAGAAAATAATAATAGCGCTTTCGGGAATGAGAGCACCGTGCCTGATCAGTATTTCAGCAATGCGGAGCCCCAGGTGAACCCTCCGCCGAAGGCCTCCAGCAGAACGGTTTCACCCCGTTTGATACGTCCATCCCGAACGGCCTCATCCAGCGCCAGGGGAATGGACGCTGCGGAGGTGTTGCCATGGCGATTAACAGTCACCACAACCTGGTCCATGGACATATCCAGTTTGCGGGCCGTGGCGGCAATAATACGCAGGTTTGCCTGATGTGGTACCAGCCAGTCGATGTCGGATTTTCGCATCTGATTGGCCTGCAGGGTTTCATCGACAATCTGCCCAAGGGTGTTTACGGCAACCTTGAACACCTCGTTACCTTTCATTTCTACAAACGCATTGCCTGCCTTGATGGCATCGAAGTGGTTAGATACGCCGCAAGGAACGTGTAGCAGATCCTCGTAGCGGCCATCGGCGTGGAGGTGAGTGGACAAAATTCCGGTTTCTTCGTTGGCCTCAAGAATTACCGCACCGGCACCATCACCGAACAGGATGCAGGTGCCCCGGTCTTCCCAATTGATGATTCTGGAGAACACCTCAGCGCCAATGACCAGTGCCTTCTTGCTGGTGCCGGTTTTTATGAATTTCTCAGCGGTTGCCAGGGCATAGACAAAACCGCTGCATACCGCCTGGATATCAAAGGCCGGGCAACCCTGAATACCCAGCCTGGCCTGGAGAATACAGGCACAGCTCGGAAAAACCTTATCCGGGGTGGTGGTGGCAAAAACAATAAGGTCAATATCCGTTACCTCAATGCCGGCGGCTTCGATGGCCCGCAGTGCGGCTTGCTCTGCCAGATCCACAGTGGACTGGCCGGGCAGGGCGATGTGACGTTGTTCAATGCCGGTGCGTTCGCGAATCCATTGATCAGAGGTGTCCACCTTCTGCTCCAGGTCGCGATTGGTAACGATGTTGTCCGGCAGGTAGGAGCCGGTTCCGGCAATGCGAGCAAAAGTCATGCGCTGTGTCCAGGGTCGATTACGATAACAATAGACCCATGCTAACCCTTTGCAACCGGAATGGTTATTAGCGGATTGTCAAAGACCACCCGGGCGACACAATGCCACCCCGGGGTGTTAACGGATGGTAATCAGCCTTGCTTGAGCGTGTCCATATCGATCACGAAGCGGTACTTCACATCGCTCTTTTTCAGTCGCTCGTAGGCGTCATTGATGTTGCGGATGTCCAGCATTTCAACGTCACAGGTAATGTTGTGGTCCGCGCAGAAATCCAGCATTTCCTGGGTCTCCGGCATACCGCCGATCAGCGAACCGGCAACCACCCGCCGCTTGGTTACCAACAGTCCCGCCTGGAGTGCGGGCTCCACAGGCGTCAGCAGCCCTACCAGAATATGGGTGCCATCGTATTTCAGACATTTCAGGTAAGGGTTGAGATCGTGGGCCACGGGAATGGTGTCGAGCAGGAAGTCGAAGGAATCCGCAGCGGCCTTCATCTGGGCCTTATCTGTGGAAATGATGACGTGATCAGCACCCTGCTTCTTCGCCTCCGCCACTTTGCTTTCTGAACGGGTGAAGATGGTGACTTCCGCCCCCATGGCCTTGGCCAGCTTCACACCCATGTGGCCCAGGCCACCCATACCAAGAACGCCCACTTTATGGCCCTTGCCAACTTTGAAGTGCTTAAGCGGGGAGTAAGTGGTGATACCGGCACACAGGAGCGGTGCAGCGCTGGCCGGGTCCAGGTTTTCCGGCACGCGTACCACGAAACGATCGCTTACCACGATGTTCTCGGAATAACCGCCATGGGTGACGGTGCCATCGTGGCGATCCAGGCTTCCATACGTCATGGTGGAGCCTTCTATACAGTATTGTTCCAGCCCGGAATCGCAGGCGGAACATGTACGACAGCTATCAACCATACAGCCTACGCCCACCAGATCACCGGGTTGGTAACGGGTAACATCCCGGCCCACGGCAGTGACACGGCCAATGATCTCGTGACCAGGAACAACGGGATACTGAGAGCCGCCCCAGTCGTTCTCGACGGTATGCAGGTCACTGTGGCAAACGCCGCAGTAATCAATCTCAATGGCGACGTCGTCTGGTCTAAGCTCGCGCCGGTCAAAGGAGTAGGGCGCCAGGCCGGACGTTGGGCTTGTGGCAGCGTATGCGCGGGTATTTGCCATTAGAAACTCCTTGCTGAATGGTATTCCGGGTTACGGGTGTTGTTACGTTACCATCGATTTTCAGACCAGTGTACGAACAAATATTTCAATAAAAGAGCCATTTTCCCACCGGGCTCACGTTTACCCGGCGGTTAAATCATTAACGTACACGATTTACTTTATGGTGAGAGGGGCTTCATGTCAGTGCGGTTGCAGGGTGCCAGTCAGTCGATCATTGTTATGGGCGTTGTCGCTCTCTGGTTTCTCTCATTTACACCGGCTCATGGCATGGCCTCGGCACAACAGGCCCGCGTTCATCAGCTGGAAGCCGGGTTCCGTGACGCCGCCCAGCACGACAAGGTATGGACCAACACCTGGGCTGGCATTTACGGCGGCGCAGCCGTGGCTTATGGCGCGGTTTCCCGAAATGCATCAGATGCGGATGACCGGTTTGATGCCCGGGTGTCTGCCGTCAAATCGGTATTGGCGCTGGGCAATCTCTACCTGAACCCCCAACCCCATCGCCCTGCGTTAAAAAAGTATAGAGCGGCTGCGGCGTCAGCCTCTGATGACGCCGAGCACTTGAAACTGGCAGAAGCGCTGAGGGAAGAGCTGGCCCGACAGGAGCATGGCCGGCAAGGCCTGAATGCCAGAATGCTGCCGTTTGCGGTGAATCTGGCAGCAGGTCTAACCATTGGCGTGATTGATGACCGCCCGGAAGACGGTGCCATTAACTTTGCCGTAGGCATGTTGGTTAACGAAGTTGCTATACGCACCCAGCCTGACTCCATGGCGGGGTACGGCAAACCAGTGACAGTAAACATTGGTCCGCAGCCGTTGGAAGTCGCCTACCAGTGGATTGTCACACCGGCCAGTGTTGGCCTGGGCATTCGTTTCTAGTCAGCCGGAGTCTCGGCTTCAGCCAGGATCTCCGGCTTCTTCAGTGCCTTCTGGAACAGATCCTTGTTCTCGGCAATCAGCAAGGCGCATTGCTCCGCCAGTTGCTCAGGCATGTCAGGGATCTTCTTCTCAAACCAGAGCTGGATGTTCTCCGAGAGCTCCAGCATTTTATCGCGGGCATCAGCTTCGGCTTTGGAAGTGAAAAGCATCGAGTCGGGATTCTTGAGTGCCATTTCGAGTCCGTCGCGGTCTGAGTAGAACAAAGATTGAACAGCCATTAAGAAGATTCCTCGCTGTTTATGGATGACTGTATAAATATACAGCCCCATAGTAGCCTATTCTTATCTCGTTATCGAGCCTTCTGGAATTATGTTAGGTTCTGGGAAGATATTTCAGTTAAAGACACTCAAACGGACACTGGCGGCTATCTCTATGAAAGTAACCATCATCGGCGCAGGCATTATGGGGACGACGTTTGCCATCCTGGTAAAGGAACTGGCCCCGGAACTGGATGTAACTATTTTGGAGCGCCTGGAGCGGGCGGGTGCCGGTAACTCCTGGGCATTCAATAATGCCGGCACCGGTCACGAAGCCAACTGTGAGCTTAACTACACGCCGGTGGACGAAGAGGTAATTTCCGTTGAGAAGGCCCTGAAAATTCACGCCCAGTTTAACGTTGCCAAACAGTTCTGGGCCTACCTGGTCGATAAAGGCGCTATTAAAGAACCGACCAGCTTCATCAACCAGACCAAGCATTGCACCATCGTATCTGAATCCTCCATCGAGGAGTTGAAACTGCGATTCAAAGAAATGTCGGCCCATCATTTCTTCGAGCATATGCGGTACTCCGAAGACTTCGATGAAATTAAAAGCTGGATTCCCTTCACCATGGAAGGCCGCGCACGCGATGAGAAAATGGCCGCTACCGTTATCGAAACCGGCACAGACGTCAACTTTGGCGCCTTGACTGAGCTAATGGCTGAGTACGCTGTGAATCACCTGGGTGTAAAGATCGAATATGGCGTGCATGTTAAGCGAGTGCATCGCAGCCCGGCAGGGAGCTGGCTGGTGGAAACCCAAACCCGGGGCGCGCCACTACAATACCGCGCTGACGTTCTGTTTGTCGGTGCCGGTGGCGGAGCCTTCCCGATTCTGAAGAAAAGCCACCTGCCGTTCGCCCGCCGGTTTACAGGGTTTCCCGTAGGCGGGCGATTTCTGCAAGCCAGGATCACCCCGGAACAGGCGGATCAATACCGGGCCAAAACCTATGGCAAAGCTGAGGTCGGGGCCCCGCCGATGTCGGTTCCGCATCTGGATTTACGGGTGGCCGACGGCCAGCACTACCTTTTGTTCGGCCCGTTTGCCTCGTTTAAACCCGTCCTGGAGAAAGGCAGGGGCTTTGTCGATTACCTCCGGGCCATGCGGCTGCATGACATTCCAGGGCTGCTGAATGTCGCCCTTGAGCACTTCCCGCTAGTGAAATATCTGATCTCCGAAACCTTCAAAGGCGACAAAAGCATGCTGGAGGCCCTCGACAAGTTTGCCCCAGGCCTGAGCAGGAAGTTTGACTGGAAACCGATAGAGGCCGGGCAGCGGGTTCAGATCATCAAGGACGGCGACCTTCAGATGGGTACAGAGATTATCGTGTCTTCCGATAAAACCTACGGCACCATTCTGGGGGCATCCCCAGGCGCTTCAGTATCACCGGAGGCGATGCTTCGGGCGCTTGAGCAGTTAATGCCAGGTATCGTTGACAACGAAGACGCCAAAACGAAACTGAAAGCCATGTTTCCGGAGGATAATCTGGACACGCTGATCAACAACCCGGAACGATATCGGGAAGTGCGGGATGCTGCCAACAAATCCCTTGGCATCACATCAAAACTGTCCGGTTAAAAAGTTGGAAAGGAACGACAAGTGAAAGCGCTCGAGCTAAAGGTTCCACCGGTTATCCTGACGCTACTCTTCGGGGCTGCCATGTGGGCAGTTTCCCGGGTGCTGCCTTCCGGGTACTTCGCGTTTCCAGGAAAGGTTCTGCTGTTTGCCGTTGTTTTGATTGCCGGTATTGTCATCGCACTAATGGGCGTTCTCGCTTTCAGGCGCGCCGGTACCACGGTAGACCCACGTACGCCCCACAAGACGAACAGCCTGGTGGTCAATGGCGTGTATCGCCATACCAGAAACCCCATGTATGTGGGGTTCCTGATGATTCTGGCAGCCTGGTGGTTATATCTCGGCAGCGTATTCGCTGCGTTATTGCTTCCGCTCTATGTACTGTATATGAACCGTTTCCAGATCAAGCCTGAAGAGCGTCATATGCGGGACCTGTTCGGAGACCAGTTCAATCAGTACGCGGAGAGGGTTCGGCGCTGGTTGTAAGAGCCTCCTGTTAGCCCGGAAGAGGGATATACTCATCCTCATCGCCAGGAACGGAGGGAAATCGGCTGTTTTCCCAATCACGTTTAGCCTCTTCAATTCTTTCCTTGCGACTGGAAACGAAGTTCCATTCGATAAACCGTTTACCAAGGGGCTCGCCACCAATCACTGCGAGCCGCGTTTCTTCCAAGGCTTCAACGGTGACGCCTTGCTGCTCTGACAGAACGGCCATGGAGAACTCGGGAATCTCCGTTCCGCCTGCCAGGAGCCGACCCTTCGCCACATAGAGACCGCGTTCCTGGGCGTCCGGCAAGGTAAGCTTTTGGCCAGGCTTCAGCCAGGCCTCTATATACAGGGTGTCGGCAAACACCTTCACCGGTGAGGTCTCACCGTAGGCAGTCCCCATCATCACACGAACTGGCACATCACCTACCGACACGGAGGGCACGGTGCTCTCCGGGTAGTGGTAAAAGGCGGGATCGGTTTCTTCTTCCGCCTCAGGCAACGCCAGCCACAGCTGCAAGCCATGGAGTGTGTGATCAGTTGCGGTAATCTCCGGGCGTTCCCGTTCCGAATGCACAATACCATGCCCGGCCACCATCAGATTGATATCGCCCGGGCGGATGGGTTGCAGGCTCCCGAGGGAATCGCGATGCAGTATTTCGCCTTCAAACAGGTAAGTGACCGTAGCGATACCAATATGCGGGTGAGGGCGTACATTGATACCATCCCCCGCAGGAAAATGCGCAGGGCCCATGTGATCAAAGAAAATCCAGGGCCCGATCATCTTTTGCCCCACCACCGGAAGTACCCGCCGCACTGAAAAGCCGCCGAGGTCTCGTTCACGAGGTTGCAGGAGTTGAACCAGAGCGCCGCATTCTTTGGTGATTGGGCAGTCGAATTCGGTTTCTGACGAGGGATTGCTCATGCGGTCTCCAGAGCAGACGAAGAGGCAGGTTGATTGCTCGTAGATTGGTTGCAGGTTAGGGTGTTGTCAAATGAAGATCCCCACACGAGAGTCCACTATGCTGAAACGACCTCCCGGCAACCCGGCCCCCGTGATCACGTCCCTAAACGATCTCGCAGCAATGGCGGACTATTCGCTCATGAACACCCTCAACTGCGATCCTGAGGGAAGAGCAAACGGTGCAGACCATGCGCCCCGGCAGGTGTTTTCAGGACACTATGTTCCGGTCAGCCCCACGCCCATTGAACATCCCGAATACGTGGCGCATGGCAAAAGTCTTTTTCGCGAACTGGGCATCGCCGACACTCTGGCGCAGTCAGAAGACTTTGTGCGGATGTTTTCCGGCGACTTAACGCAGGTTCCAGAGCCGATGCGCAACGTCGGTTGGGCGTGTGGCTACGCACTTTCTATCTATGGCACCGAGTTCTACCAGCAATGCCCGTTCCAGACTGGCAACGGATACGGCGACGGACGCGCCATTTCCGTGCTTGAGGCCGTCATCAACGGCCAGCGCTGGGAAATGCAGCTCAAAGGGGGAGGGCGCACACCCTACTGCCGTGGCGCAGACGGCCGGGCCGTTCTTCGCTCCAGCGTTCGTGAGTTCCTGGCTCAGGAACACATGCACGCGCTGGGTGTGCCCTCATCACGGTCTTTGAGTCTGTACGTGTCCAAAACCGAGAAAGTTCGGCGCCCTTGGTATTCAGAGGGCTCGGGCTCGATTGACCCGGACGTGCTTGTATCCGAGCCCGTTGCGATCTCCACCCGCGTTGCACCGTCGTTTATCCGGGTAGGGCAACTCGAACTCTTCGGGCGCCGGGCCCGTAAGAACGAACACCCTAAGGCCATGGAAGAACTCGAAAAGATCGTCTTGCACCTGATCGATCGTGAGTACGATGGCCTTATCGACCAGACATTATCCACCGCCGAAAAAGTCGTGTTGCTTGCCCGTGAGTTCCGCAGCCGCCTGACGTCGCTGGTGGCGAACTGGATTCGCGTTGGCTACTGCCAGGGCAACTTCAACAGCGACAACTGTGCAGCCGGCGGATTCACCCTCGACTATGGTCCGTTTGGATTCATCGATCTATTCAACCCGCAATACCAGCCTTGGACCGGCGGCGGGCAGCACTTTTCGTTCCTCAACCAACCAGCGGCGGCAGAGCGCAGTTTTCATTCGTTCTGCACGGCGTTGCGGCCGTTATTAGAGGCGCATCCGGATTGCTTGCAGCAACTCGACAAAATCCAAAGCGATTTTCCGCTGGTCATGCAGGCAGAAATAGAAAAGATGTGGGCCGCCAAACTTGGGCTGGATGCGTTCGACGAGGGCTTGTTCCGGGAGCTTGCAACCTTGATGGTGCACACGCCCGTCGATTACACCATGTTCTTCCGTGAGCTTTCAGCAGTGCCTGACGATGTCGAATCACTTCAGAAAAGCTTCTACAGAAATCTGGCGGGTGCTACGAACCCGGAGGGTCTGGAACAACGCTGGTCAACATGGCTCGCAAACTGGAAATCGCTCACTGGGTCTGTTGACCGTGAGGTGCTTTCCCGCCAGATGAAACTCGTCAACCCGAAGTACAGTTTGCGGGAGTGGTTCGTTGTGCCTGCCTATCAGCAAGCGGCAGAGGGAAATTACGAGTTGCTGCGAGATTTGCAGGAAGTGATGACACGGCCATACGCAGAGCAGTCGACGGATGTTGAGGACAAATACTACCGTCTGAAGCCGTCGGAGCTATTCGCGGTTGGTGGATGGTCACACTATAGCTGCTCGTCGTGATGGGGCCCGGTATCGCCATTTAGATGGTTGTCGATAGTGTGCAAATGAACCAGAACCACCACATCAAACTGCGCATAATGTATAGGTCGTTAAAGGGTTGTGTAACCCGAAACCATCGGGGCCAAAAAAAAGAAAAGGGCAGGCAAAACAAGGACTAAGGCCGTTCCGGTACGTTTCAAAACCTCTTCGTAATAGTTTCTCGTTGCGCGACTCTTTGCCTTCTCCAAGTGTAGTTCTGTGATCACTTCCACGGCATCAAGCCCGCACAGGTCAGCCAGGCGCGCCGCCGCTTCATCACCTAAACCGACTTTGCCATTACTCCAACGGCTTACACATGCCTTTGAAACCTGCAATAGCTGGGCAATCCGGTAATCAGAGCAGCCGTTGTACTTGGCCCGGAGAATATCCAGGTATTTCTTAGTGGCCGAAGTTTCCATTTGTCCTCCAGATTCGCGTTACGCGACTAATAACGAAATGTAGACCCTTTGCAACAGATCGGAAAGGTTAACTAGTATGTGACCCAGGGTTACCGGATGGTTAACCGGAGACCCGTTAACGAAAAATCACCGAAGGGGAAACCGTTATGGAAATTCAAGAAATGTCATTCTGGGAACTGGCGCTTGAAGCAATCGACGCAGAGCAGCGAATTATGGAAGCGGAAGCCGAGCTTGCCGAGATGCAGGAAAAGGCAAAGCCGGTAGCCGAAGCGCTGAATGAATTGATTGCCAAGGGTATCGAGTGCGGAGAGATCGAGCCGGGCCGCTACCAGTGGGGTAACGATTTCCTGTACCTGCACGAGAATGGCACGTTTTCAGTTCAGTCCATGCCAAGGGGCCGGACCGTATCAGAGTTGCCCGGTTATAAGGCATGGTCTGACAAGATTGACCGCAAGAAAAAACAAGACGTTGAGGGCTGAACCATGGAAATGCACCCAGTCCAAACCATCACCGAAATGGCCCTATTGCGGGCCGATTTTTACCGCAGCAAAACCGCCGCCGAACTCCGCCAGGATATGCGCGAATGGGTACGCCAAGGGGTAGACCCGAAAGAAATCACGTTTTGGGAAACCCGGTCAGGCCGCTTCCGGCTGATCGTTTGCGACGTTGCCGGGATTGGCCGCGCCAATGCGGGCCGCGCCTGGGCACACATGACCGAAGACACCCGCCAATCAATCCGCGTTGCCCTCCGGGAACTCAAAACCGTAATAGCCGATGGCATGAACTGGCGGCGGCTGGAAGTACAGACCCGGCGGGGAGTGGCGTGAAGAAACGGCACCGCGAAAACATGGCCCTGTTCGGGGCCATTTTTTTGTTCATCTATGTTTCAGGATTGTCAGGGGAAATAGAGCATGGGGCAGGCGCTACAGTGGCACGGGCTGAACTCGCAGGAATGGGCACAAATTGCGCCGATAGACCGGCACGAAGTGGCCCGGCTATGCCGCAAGCATGGCGAAATGGGAAAGCCACTGGCACAGGATTACATGCGGGCCGCTCGTCGTGAAACGTTCTCCAGCGCCGGGGCCGCGCTGGATCGTTTGCGCCTGCTCTCCGGGGAACTGGAATTGGGCAAAACCGGCTTAACCGTCACCGTGCACGATGGCGAGTTGAAACGATGGTGCGAACGTCACGCCGATGAAATCGCCGGCAGTTGCGACGACTGGACGCGCCGGGCCGGGGTGGTGGAAGCATGGCGGTATGCACAAAAGCGGGTAGAAGAGTGCGGGCTCACGTTCCCGGATGGCGACATGCCAAAAAACCCGACCAAGCAGGATTACGCCACCGTATTGGCCCGCGTGTTTGATGCCAAATGGTGGCGGCTCCAGGTGCGCAAGTTGCAGGCCCGGAAAATTGAGGCCGTGGCCCGTGAGATCCAGTTGGTACACAAAAACGCCGGCATTTACGCCAGCCATGCCACCGTGAACCGCCGCAGGGCCCAGAAGGCCCGCAACCGGGAAGCGTTAACGAACATGGAAGCCGTTAACGATGCCGGCGAGGCAATCAACCTGCTGGAACTGGCAAAAAGCAGCGTAGCCAACCCCGTTAACAGGCGGGCGGAACTCATGGTACGCATTAAGGGATTTGAGCAGTGCGCCGAAGCCGCCGGGCATGTGGGGCTTTTCCTGACCCTGACCGCGCCGAGCAAATATCACCGCATGACCTACATCAAAAAGCTGGGCACCGCCTACCCGAACAAGAAATACCAGGGCTATACACCGCGCCAGGCACAGGGCTATTTCTGCGAGGTGTGGTCACAAATCCGGGCCAAGTTATGGCGCGAGGGTATCCGGCCGTATGGCTTTCGAGTGGCGGAACCGCATCACGACGGCACGCCACACTGGCACCTGTTGCTGTTCGTTGATCCGAAAAAGGCCGGGCAGCTTGAAGCCATCGTTAGGGACTACGGGCTGAAGGAAGACGGGGAAGAGTTCGGGGCCAAACAGCGCCGCGTAACCACCGTTCGCATTGATCCAGACAAGGGCAGCGCCGCCGGCTACATAGCCAAGTACATCTCAAAGAATATAGACGGTCACGCCATGGATGAAGACCTATACGGCAACCCGGCGGAAGACTCCGCCGCACGAATCGACGCATGGGCCGCCGCCTGGGGGATTCGCCAGTTTCAACAAATCGGGGGCGCGTCCGTCACGGTATGGCGCGAACTCCGCCGCCTGCAATTCGATCTTGAAGCCGCACACACCCACGGCATGGACAACCTGGCCGACGAAGACCGGGCCAAGGTGCTGCAAGCGTGGTTTGCGGCAGACTCCGCCGATTGGGCTGCATACACCATGTTACAGGGCGGTATGACCGTTCGCCGGGATGAACAGCTAATCCGCACACAGTACGAGGATGATGGGCTAGGCCAGTATTACCAGCCGGTCAAGCGCCTGACCGGCATCATTGCCGGGGCCGTGCAATCCATCGTAACCCGCGTAACCCGTTGGACGATCCAGCGGGCCGGCACCGCCGCCAAACTGGCGGGCCACTTCGAAGACGGAACAGAACTAACCCGCTCCGAAAAACGGGCGGAATCGCTGCAAGCATGGCAAGAGCAGTTTGGGCCCCGTACTGGTTGTACCTGGGGGCACGAAGGGGAGCCGGAGCGGCCCGCGCCGTTCTCCGGTTTGCCGTTGAAGGCGGCATTTGCCGCCGCTTGGACTCGTGGCAATAACTGTACGGGGGCGAAGCCGCCGGGCGGTTATTGGCCTGCAACGCGCCCGCCAGGGGGCGGCGCATCAATGGGGGTAACTGGATGACGCGGGCGAAGATCACAAAAACGCCGGATTGGGTGAAGGCCAGGAACGGCGGGAATCACCAGTGGTGTCTTTTCGTGCCGAATGCGAACCGGGGCGACCATCACCCGGCCTATTTGGTGGCGCAAGTGTCGAACGATCTGGAAGGGCTGAAAGCCTGGGCGGAATTTTGCGGATATTTGGATGTAGAGGTTGAAAAATGAAAGAGCTATTTGAAGACGTGGTAAGGGAAATTAAGGCGCTGAAAAAGGCGCCCATGTTACTGAAGGCCCAGATTGCCGAAAAAACGGTGATCAAAGCCGCTCAGACCATGGAAAGCATGATTGAAGAAATCGACACCTTGAAAGCCAGGGTGAAGGAACTGGAAGGGGGCGACCGTGGCTAATCCAACCATTGGCAGCATCAGATGCCCGCTGGGTGACGGTTGCACCGGGGAGGTGCGCCAATACGCCCGGGGCAAACGAAAATATTACTGGGTATGTGATCACGGCATGATCACGCCAAACCTACCGGCGGGGCAGGCATTCATCGAAAAGCACATGAAAGCCATTGAGGGCCAGCCAGAGAACACGCCAGCGCCGGAACAACCAGCGCCGGAAACCAAGCCGAAGGCCAAAAAGAAAAGCCTTCTGTCCGCATTGTGGGAGGACGACGACGAATGAACGAGGAAAACCAGAACCAGGGCGAAACCGGGGCCGCGATTGACTCCGAGGAAATCGCCAAGATATCGGCAGAGCTGGAAGCGGAACAGGCCGAAGAACAGGCCGGCGAACTCATGGAACAGCGCGAAGGCCCGGGCACGGCTGAAATGCTGTTCCCGCTGGTGTCGTTTGGCTGTGACCTTGCGTGCCCAAACTACCAGATTCAAAAACCCGAAAAGCAGGCTTTGGCCGAAAGCTATGGCGAACTGGTGGATAAATACTTCCCGGAGGGAATCGGGGCGTGGGGCGTGGAGCTGAACGCGCTGTTGGTCACCGCCGCCATTTTCGGGCCACGGGTAGCCAAAGGCATCCCGGCACGGGAACCGAAGGAAAAGCAACCGGAACAGGGGGAGACGGTAGCCGATGAGGATTGATACCACGCTGAAAGCGGCAATTCAGGTGGTGTGCGGTTCGTCGGGCTCAGGTAAAAGCGTAACGATAAAAAAGCGGTTGCAGAAAGAAAAGCGCTTAATCATCTGGGATGTCGACGACGAGTACACCGGGGAAATGGGCATACCGGGCTGTCAACGATTTACGTGTTTGCGGCAACTGGCTGACCGGCTTAGAACGGCAAAGGCGGGAAAATTTGCCTATGTCGGCAAGCCTTCCGATTTCAACAATTGGTGCCGGCTCGTTTTCGCCTGGGGATACTGTGCGGCGGTTGCCGAGGAAACCGCCGGGGTAACGTCACCAGCGAAGGCGCCGGAGGGGTGGCACACTCTGGTAAGCCGTGGCCGGAAAAGGGGGATAAAACCGTTGGTAGGGGTAACCCAGCGCCCGGCGGAATCCGATAAAACAATCATGGGTAACTGTTCATCCATTCAGTGCGGTCTGTTAACCAGGGCGAAAGACAGAAAATACATGGCGGATGAATTAGATATCCCCGTGGAATACATAACGCGATTGGGGGAAGAAGAATACATAAGGCTAGAAGTCAGAAAAAAAGCCTATTTCCACGGGAAAATCACCACGCCCCCGGAGGGAACCCCGAACCCGTTAACGAAAGTCAGAATCAAAGAAACGCCGTTAACGATTGAGCGATAAAAAAACGGTGGTGCAACCTGTTTTTGCCGTATAGGTTTCAGGTTGCACAACCATTAACCACGGGGGAGCCATGACGGCGAAACACTTGATCTTTGGGGTGGTCGTTTCCGCGCTTGGCGTAGTCGTGGGCGAGTATCTGAAACGGGAGATTTTCCAGAATGAAGCCTAACAAAACTGTACTGAAAGCCGTGGGTTATTCCCTGCTGGCGATGATGATCGTTCACCGCGTGGCCGCAGCCGCTCCGGTCAAAAAGATCATTTACGGCAACTGATTGGCAATTTGACCAATCAGTGACCTGAAACGAACAACGCAAAAAGGGCAGAACCATGGCGAAAACGCCTTACAGAATCCCGATGCGCATCACCTCCGGTAACGGTGTGGCCGCTGGCAATACCACTACCTACGATATGCCCATCGGTTACAAGTATCTGAATTTCGATCTGGTGATTGGCGGCACGATTGACCGTAATAAGCTGGTTATCCGCCACCGGGTAAACGGTGAGGTTATCCAGGAATACACCGCCGCAGACCGGGACGCAATGAACCAACACGACATGATCCCGGCGGAATCCGGCGTGCTGTTCATCCCGCTGAACACCGAAAACATGAAAACCCGCGACGGCGAGGAAATGACCGGTATCAACACCGGTTCCCGCGACCAGAACGGGCGCTACATCAGCAAGTACACCGTTGAAATCGACGTTCCCGCAGACGCCACCAATCCGGCGCTCGATCTGTTCGCGGACGTGGATGAAGCCGCGCCGGGTGGCCCTGGCCTGATTCCGCGCCTGTTGAAGTTCCCCTATGACCTGAATGCCGGTGAGCGTCAGATTCGCGACCTCCCGAAAGGCGGGGTGAAGTTCGCACGGGTGCGCCGCATGTTCGTGAAGGCGGCCACGGCCAACATCGGACTTCTGAAAGTGGAACTCGATCAGAAGAAACACTTTGAGCGCACCGACGCGGTAAACCGAGCCGCTCAGGCCCGCGCCCGCCGTAACCCGCAAACCGGCTGGTATGTGATCGACCGCACCGAAAAGGGCTACGCGGGCGACCCGTTCCCCCTGACCGGCGTGAGTGATTTCGCGCTGATCATGGAAGTCGGCACCACCCAAGCGAACTGCCCGATTTACGTCGATTACGTGGGCGGCCTGGGCAACTAATAGGGGGAATCCATGGAAGAGCTCGACCTTTCATGGGCTGACCTTGGGGGCACCCTTTCCGGCGCCATGAATACGGTAGTGAATGGCTGGGCCGAAGGCACCGCCAACAAGCTACGCGGTTCAGACGGCGGAAAGGCTCAGCCAACCACGGCAGACCAGTACGATAGAACCGTTGTCACGCCAACGGACGGCAGCGCCCAGCGCGTGGCCAATGAAATCAGCGGCACCCTTGGGGATGCGAAATGGTGGGTAATCGGTGCGTTCGCCCTCGGGGTGGCCGCGTTCGTTTACTCCCGAAGCTAAGGGGGCGCGATGATTCCAGGTATCGGGGGTGTATCAACCGGCGGCGGCGGGCTGCAATACTCCGGCGGGACGCAGGCCAGCGAGGCAGGCGGCGACCAGTACGGCGGCGGTGGGCACATTTTCAACTTCGGGCCACCACCGCAAACGGGGCTTTCCGGCATCAACGTCAATCAGATTGCCCTGTATGGCGTGGCCGCGCTGGTGTTGTGGGTGGCGCTCAAACGATGACCTTTGAGCAAGTGCCATGGTCAGACACCGCCGGGCAAGCCTTGCGCAACGCCGCCGGGAGCCCGGCGGTTTTGTGTCAGGCCGAAGCCGAGGTAAGGGCGGGCCGGGCGCAACTGTGGCAACACCGAACGCCAGGGCATAAACGGCCATACACCTATGTGGTCACACGGGTAGAGCGGGACGAAAGCGGGGGCCGGGAGTTGGTGGTGTGGCTGGGTGAGGGCACCCACACGCGCACCGTGATCAAGTGGGCAACCGCCCTGGCCAAAGCCAACGGCATGACCGCCAGGGCGCACATTACAGATAACCGGCTTTGCCGAATCTTTCAGCGGCTGGGCTGGCACGAAACAGAGCGGGTAGTTTGTTATGGGCGGTAGCTCCAAAAGCAAAAGCAGCAATACCAGCGAAGAGTACATCTTCAATAACGCCGATTACGCCGGGGGCGGGGGCGAATCCGCCGCACTGGCCGGAAACATCAACCTCGCCCGCTCTGAGTTGAGCCTGGGCGACGTGACCTTGACCGACGCCGGGGCCATCGCCGCCGGGGCTGATATCGCCAAAGCCGGCATTGCAAAAACGGGTGAAAGCTACAAGGCGCTATTGGAAACCTCGGAAAATCTCGTGGGCGACGGCTATGACGCGCTGCTAGGGACACAGGAATTTGCCAAGGATTCACTGGCCCGCGCCGTGAACTTTGCATCCAGTGCGAACCAGGGCATTAGCGAACAGCTCGACCGGGTTTTGAGCTACGCGAACAGCTCGACCCGCTCAGATACCTCGCAAGCCTTCGAAAACATCACAAAGTGGGGCCTGATCGCCTCCGGCACCGTCGCGGCGGTGTGGCTGCTGAATCGTAAGGGGTAAGCATGGCAGGCGATACCAAAGCATTTACCATTCCCGCCGGTGGAACCTATCCCATCAACGGCAACGGGGAAACCTACATTTTCTGCCAGTTCGCGGATCGGCCAATCAAGGTAAAGATTGCCGGTAAAACCGTGACCATGAGGGCCGGCGGGTATCAGGAATTTGAACCGCTGACCGGGCCGAATGCCCGTGTGGAGTTCGAAAACACCGACCCGGACAACCCGGCGGCGGTGATCTTCATCCTGGGAACTGGAACCTATGATGAAAAAATCATTCGCGGTGAAGTAAGCATAACGCCGGTTTTAAAAAATGCCGATGGCACCACCAAAACAGATACCCGGTACACACTGGAAGTGGACCTAGTGCCAACGAAATTAACTACCGTAACCTATCAGGCCGATGATGTGATCGATTCGGTCGACTTGCGGCCGCTGGTCGAGGCTGATGGCGAGTTTTTCCAGGGGGTTTACGATGGCCATGTTTTCAAGGTGGGCGAAAACATCGCGGTGGCTGTGACCAACAACGCGGCCAACGATGGCGAGGTGTTGATTTTTGGCAAGAACATGAACCTGATTACAACGGTGAATCTGGCGCTGGATTATCAGCGAACTGACAGCGCTTGGCATCCGAAATTAGGCTATTTGACGGTCCGAGATGATGCCAACACCGAAATAAAAAAGGCCAATTCTGACCAGAGCTTCACCACCATTTTCACGGCGGATTACACCATTACGTCGTTTTGTTGGGTGGAGAAAACCAACAACTTTTTGCTGTATTACGAAAGACAGGGACTGGTTGAAGAATACAACGATGGCTTTGGTCTGGTGCGTTCGTTTTCGGTTGTGCCGGTAACCGGGGAAAACAGTTGTATCCGGTATAACAAGGATCGGGATTCAATCTGGTTTAAATATGGGAACGTCAGCAGCTTGCAAGAATTGGACTATGACAGCCTGGCCGAAATCACCAACCGAGAGTTTCCGGACCTGCCCAACATCAAAAGTTTCTGCCCGGTGAACAATTTGCTGTTTGCCGCCACGGAATCACTCGCTCCGAACGGATACCAGGCCAGGACGCTGTATAAGCAAGCCCTAGTCGATTTTTCAACCAAGCCCGTGTTCAAGGCCGTTCGCGCCGGATGCGGGGTGGTAGACGGTCTTTATGTGAGTCAGGGAACAGCGCAAGTGTTTGCGGCCTTGGAAGTCACTGAGCTGCAAACCGGCATCAAAGTATCCGGAGAACTGGTTAGGGCGGCATTAGAGTGGTATTTCAGGCGAAAGATGGGAAATCAATACTTGGATCACGTCTACGCGGTGGACTTTTCCAGGGATGAAAACGGGCTGAACTTCAAGCCGGTATCCACCGGAAACGAAACCTTTAAGCGGGCCAACGTGGCCGACGATTTCGCCACCCTATTACCGGGGCGGGTCGTAATCACCATTGATAACGAATTGCCTGTGGAGGGCGCTCTGTGAGTATTTTAGCCGGGAAAACGCAACTGAATTTTGAACCAAAAATGCCGGTCGCATTGGACACGGTGGCGACAACAAGCACGCCGGACGCCATGGCAACGGAAATCGGGCCGCTCGTGGCTCTGAACTACAGGCCGGCGCGTTTCCAGTTTCTGGGCCGGCTGGATGCGCAAGCCACCCAAGGGGAGGCCGTCGTAAAGCTGACCGCCGGATCGACAATTGTCTATTCGCAAACCATTGCGCTGAACGGCGTTACTCAGTTTTCAAACGATGTCGGCGTGGACCTGTCAGGTGTGAACGGTGAAACCGTTCTCAAAACTGAAGTAGAGGTAACCAGTGCAGCCAATGCAGGCAGAACACTGCAGCTAGATAGCCGGGTAGAGATTTCGGTTCCCGGTATCTCTACGGGATGCTAACCATGGGCGCCCTCATCGGCATAGCCGCCGGGGCGCTACTGCTGGCAGTCGTTTTCAGGGGTAACGCCATGACCAATACAACGGACGGACGCGGCACCAATACACCAGGGCGCAACCCGCGTCCCGGCTGGCAACCGCCGGAGCGGGCCGCGCCGTATCTCGACATAATCCGGGAAACGGAAGAGGCCGAAGGGCTCCCGTTCAACCTGCTGGCCCGCGTGCTGTATCAGGAATCCCGGTACAGGCCGGACATCATCGACGGTCGCACCGTGTCCAGTGCCGGAGCGCAAGGCATTGCGCAGATTGTCCCGCGCTGGCATCCGAACGTAGACCCGTTGGACCCGGTGGCGGCGATTCGCTACGCCGGTGGCTATCTGAGGGATCTGTATTCCATGTTTGGCAATTGGGAACAGGCGTTAGCCGCGTACAACTGGGGGCCAGGGAATCTTTCGAAAGTGAAGAATGACCCGAACTGGCTAGCCAGGGCGCCACTGGAAACCCGCAACTACGTAACGCAGATCGGGGGCGATGTTCTCGCATGAGTTTCACCAACAAACAGCTAATTGGCATCGGTATCGTGGGGTTTCTGACCCTGTGGTATCTGAAAAATAAAACCGTCGAAACGGTGAAAGATGTCGGCAACGCCGTGAACCCGGTAAACCCGGATAACGTCATCAACAGATGGTTTAACGAGGCGTACCAGGGCGTGACCGGCTCCAAAGGCACATTGGGCACAGACCTGGCCGACTACTTCCACGGAGTAGACGGATGAGAAAAGCTATTCCGCTCGGCCTGCTGGGCTTCATCGTCGGCGCTGTGGCCGGGCTGGCGTGGGGCCGCAAGGCCAAAAGCAACATAGGCGAGGCCGTGAGCACGGACATTTCCGGCGGGGTGGTCACCGTGCAATTTGACGCCAAACAAGCGGCCAAATCCGGGCTGGCCGATGAACTGCAAGACTGGGTGAACAGGTGGTAAGCGTGGGTGAAGTAGAAACGCTGGGATTAATTGCCGCCGGGGGTGGCTTGGGTGGCTTCGGGGGCGCGTGGGCGGCCATCAAAGTGCACATTCATTACATCAATCAGCATCAGGAACGGCAAGATCAGGACATTGCCAGAGTAGAGGCAAAGGCCGATCTGGCGCACGATCGTATAGACCGACTGCAAGGGGCGAAAGTATGAAGTGGCTGAAAAACCTGTGGGGCTCAAGCGCCCGCAAATACATTATCATTGGCCTGCTGGCCGCAACCGGTGTCGGCGCTCCGGTGGCGGTCTCCGTGGGCACCGCAGTAGACCAGGGCATCACCGAACTGGAAACCGCCGAATAACTCAGGGAATGTCTGAACGATTCGCCCGGCTCAGGTCGGGTTTTTTTGTGCCCGGAAACCGCACCACATTGCCCGGCAGTCTGTTGGCCTGTAAATACTGCACCGCTTCACGGAGTTGCCGGTTTTCCACCGTCAGGCGCGCCACATCCCGCTGTAATTCGCCGTTCAGTTGCTTCAGGTAGGTCAGGCCCAGCAATTCACCCGCGCAAAACGTCCAGCCATTGGGGGCCGTGAGGCGCCCGGTTTCATCCACATGCCAGCCTTGCCATGCCTCATGGGGTATCAGGCCCAGGGCTCGGGAGTACAGAACCGCACGGGTGCGGGCGTCGATCTGCTGCGTCCCGGCAATCCATTTGTAGACCGTTTTCACCGACACCCCGGCCAGTTCCGCCGCCAGTTTGGGCGGCAGATACCGGACGTGACGGCCGTATTCGACCCGCAGGCATCGCTGGCCGGGCCGGTAGGTGTAACTTTTCTTAGACGGAGTTTTCATAACAGGGAACCACAAAAGTTTCCCGCCGTTATTAAAAGTGGTCATTATTTCGTCCATTTCCTTTTGAAGTCTAAAGAAACCCGGAGACTACCGGGCGGACGAATAAACAATCACTTACAGGCGGGCGGGTGTGTCAAAGTTGGTAAAATCCGCCCCGTTCTTGATGTTGGACACTGCGCGTAATGTATATTATGTTAAAGGGACTGTGGTGTAGCTTTTTGTTCATGAGATTTTGAGTAGTTACGGCCAAATCCACTAACTGTGCGCTCTCCTGCAAATATCACCAAAAATTCTCCTTTTTTCTTACACGCGGTCTTATAGTCGGTTCATACCCACCCATGGACAGTGTGGAAATGAGTGTCAAGGAACGGTTCCAGCTCAAGAAATTTTCCTATCATGGTCAACTTTCGGTCGTCGTAATTGATTCCGGTTCAGACCTGCCCGCGTTATTGCCTCTTCTGTACTTACACAGCTGGGGGCTTTCGAAAGCGATCAATACCGTTAAACAGCACCTGGTCTCTGTTTGCCAGTGGTACAACTATTGGCACGAGAAACATCAAAAGTCGTTCGATGAGGCTATTTTCGATAATAACCTGACTAGAATTCGAGAGCTCGTTCCGCTCCTGGCTCTGGACTCAGCTTTGATTGATTATTCCGGCTTCGCCACTTACGTCGATTCAGGAAGAAACCAAGTAGATGCCAACTGGAACGAAGATCTCCCGCCCGAGCCTGCCATCGCTGATGCTACTCGCGATGTGCGGCTTGGCTGCGTGACACAGTTTTTGCTGTTTCTTGCAAGACGGTATGTTTCCTCTCGATATACACAGCTTAATTCGAGAGAACAAAGGACAACCCTCGACAGCTACCGTTTTCGGCTACACGCCACCCGCCGCGAGGCATGCGGTCGACTTAACACCCGAAGCGGGAAACCGTTTTCTAAACAGGCTCAGGGCCAGCTAGTAGCGAGAGAGCGCAGTTTAACTACTGAAGAAGTCCTCGCGATTACTTCCTGCTCGCGCCCGTCGACTTCAAGAACTTTAAATGCATTGAATCCCTGGCAAAAACACGTGGATAGGTCTCAGGTCGCTGCAGTGCAAATCCGCAATCACCTGATGATCAGACTTTTACTTCACTACGGACTTCGACTCGGCGAGTTGTTGTTGCTTCGCGTAAAGAGCCTCGTTCCATACTCTTCTGGCACTGGACATGCTGTAGCAATCACCAATTATGAGGGTTCTGCCGATCCAAGAACCGTCGCGCCAAAGCTCAAAAACGCTTGGTCAGAGCGGCTTATACAACTAGCACCGGAGGACGTGAAACTTTGGGAGCTTTACGTTGACCATCTCAGAGGTGGACCCACCCACCCGTTTTTATTGGTCAACACTAGGAAAAGTCGCAACCCTCTATCATTACGCACCGCGCAGGACGTAGTTGACGCTCTGTATTGTTCAGTAAAGCAACACTTCCCTCACCTGTGCTGCGCTGAGCTGGGAGGAACCTTGGTTACGCTCCACCCTCACATGTTTCGGTTCACGTGGGCAACGGATACCTTTGAGGCCTTGGTCGAACGGGACGGATGCGATTTTGAGTTGGCCAAGGATCGACTTCGCCAGCTAGGCGGATGGAGCGAACAAAGCCCGATGCCACAAAAGTACGCTGCGAGGTATATCGCTAAGAGCGCAAATTTGGCAAATGTCCGACGCGTCAGGGCGCAACGCAAGATATACAAACCGGAACAATTCTAAAAAGCGGGAGGCCGCGTGCCGATGAATTCAAATGGATCAACACTCAAGGACGAGAGCTTTTCCGATGCGCGCTCCTCACTGTGTGCGCGATTGGGTACCGGAACATCAGATAGTTTGTTTACGGATGAACTTATGAAAGCGCTGCGGGAGCGGCCAACGCGACGATTCATTAACCTTTACACGTCTGATCCAAATGACACTCAACAGATTGATGCAGGTACGTTGGATTGGACGATCATTTCATCAGGAAAGAAATATCATCTTAACTTCAGTGAATTAGGAAAGAACTCTGCGGCGCTGTCATATTCGATCAACCGGGAATATTCAGCAAAGCCTCTTCGAGATGAAGAGTTAGGTCGACTGGGTCAATTTTTACACTGGGCCACGTCGCATTTGCTTTCCTCTTATTCGGCCGGCTACACATACGAGCTGTTCTACACGCATAAAACGTTTTTCTCAGGGCTTGAATCATTCACCGCAAAAAGCTGTATTGAACGACTCTTCAACTTTGAAAATAGACCAGGCTATTTCCCTTGGAAAAGAATAATTGGCCTCTGCTGTGAGTTTTCGTTGCCGGGTTTCAGTGTCGATGACTTGATTGATCTTGAGTCAATGGCGCCTCCTTTCACCAGGGACCTTTGGCAGTCCTATTACGACCTTGAGATCAAACTAAAACCTGCTGTCCTGCGCTTCCTTGAGATGGGGATTGGCAGGGATATTGGAAAGATTCAGTCGCTTACAACCGAGGACCTTCGGGGCTTTTCCATAACAATCCTCTGCCTTGAGAGCGGCATGCGCCCTGCTCAGCTATTCAAATTGAAAGAAGAAGACTTCAAGAACCGGCACAATCGCTATTTCTCCATCAGCATACCGCCTGCCAAACAGGCCAAGCGGGTCGACAAGGCTCCATTTGAACTGGATTTGAGCCCGGAAGCCGGCACCATCATCCAGGCTTTGATAGATCGATGTCGGCCGGATCTGGCAAACGGCCAGCTGCTGCGGTTCCCCGATGGATCCCTTGCGATGGCCAAAAGCTTTGACAAGGCTCTGAATTCTCGATTAAGAGCCTGGGCCGCCCGCAATTTCGTCGGCCCAATGCCAGAAACCGCCGAGCTCAAGGATTTCCTACGCCACCTCCCTCACCTGACTGCCTATGATTTCCGGCACCATGTTGGCCATAGCCTGGCGATGTCTGGTGCATCGGCCGATCAGATTGCCCGAGTACTTGGCCACAGCAGCACCGTGGCGGCCGGTCACTATATCGCCGCAACGCCGGAATTGGCGGTGATCAAACAAAAAGCTCTTGGTGAAAACGCGGCCTACCAGGAAATGATGGGGATGATCCTCACCGGTGAAATCGGCGAGGAATCAGATTGGCGCGGCCGGAAAGTCGCGGGCATGGTCGATAACCGTTTGTTTACAGGCATTGGTGGATGCAGTTCCAGCTCCTGCGATTTTGAGCCGGTCCGGAGTTGTTATGGCTGCAGCGACTTCAATCCCTTCCTGGATGGAGACCACGCCGGCGTCAGGGACGCGTTAAAGGCCGAGGCTGCGAGTCAGCTTGCGATTTCAGACGCCGCCGGCCAAACCCACCGAAATCCTGCCGTTCTGCAGCTCGAGGGCGTGATTGCCGAGGTTCAGGTAGTGATTAACCACTGCAAGAATCGGAAGGGCTGCCAGTGAAGCAGGTTATCGAGAATCTTCAGCGCTTCATCCAGGCCCGTCGGGACTATTATGAGGCCGAGATCGAGCCTGTAACTCAGCAACCCTGGAGTGCGACGACCTGGGGTAATCAAAGCACCGGTTGGCTATCCATTCGAGCGGGAAAAAGCTCAATGGCTCACACCGAAATTTCCCGCATGAAGGGATTTGAGAGCCAGGTGATCGCCGACTGGGATTATGTCGATTTCATCAAGGCAGTTGTGGTGCACCAGTATGAGAAAGCCCCGGCCAATAGAAAGCCTTCACCCCAGAGCCTACTGCTCACCCACCTGACTCTGAAACGCATTTATGCTGGCCTCAGAGCGACTCGCCAGCAGACCAATCCAATCTACATCGACACATCGGTCTTCCAGTACATCGACGAAACGCTCGTCTCTGTGGGCTACAAGAACGTCTTCGATGCCATGACGAACGCGAATACCGTCCAGCGGCTGCTGATCCTGGAAGGCCTGACGTTGACGGCGCCACAGTACGAGCACAAACACACAGCGGATAACAAAAAGAACCGAGGTACAGTCGCACGGAAAGCGGTAGAGGAAGGTGTGGTTGATGACCGGTCCAGAGATGACGACGAACAAAGGCTGATCACGTTCGCCGCTCTAAAAGGCTTTGCCGCGATCACGACCAGCCCTCGCCACTATTGGGAAGAGCTGGGTTGCCGGGTGGTAGACCTCCTATTCTGCACCGGTCTGCGAGGCGATGAAGTGCTTTTCCTCCCACGAGATTGCTGGGTTACCCGCCCTTTGCAGAGCAAAGAGACCGGGATGCCAATAATTGCAGTAGACGGCTCACCAATGGAGCAGTACGGAATCCGCTATTACGCCGAGAAGCATGCCGAAAACCGCATTCACTGGTTCGAAAGCAATGCCGCGCCAATTGCCAGGCGGGCTTATCTTCGAATTCTCGAACTGACGAACCCGTTTCATCAGCACGCTCGGTGGATCGTTGAATCTGGCGGAAAGCACATCCTGAACTGGAATGAATCCACCGTTACCGAGTCGGACCTGATCAACCACATCATCGAAAGTAACGTTCGATACACCGAGACGAAAGATGAGCGCCCTCTCTACCAGCGCCTCCAAAATGGCGTTCGCAGTTGGGTTAAAGCCAGAAAGCTCTCGCCTATTGGATTTCAGACCAAACCCGGGGTTGCCAGGGGTAAGGTTCAAGAGCCCATATACAGTTTTGCCGATGTCGAGGAAGTGGTGCGATCGTATCTGCCGGATCCGGCAAACCCGATTAATTACGAATTCCTGGTCGGCCAACGCCGCGTCACAATGCGGATAGACGAACTGCTTATAGTCGGCCCCAGCAGTCCTCTCGGCCTGGCCCGGGGTGCTCGAGTGTTGCCCGCCGTGCAGCCGATGAAACTCGTCGACCTGAACGCCTTTATCGGCGGCAACGCAGCCAATAAAAGTGTTTTCGATGTTCGGGAGTACACAGAGGAAAACGGTGGCCGTATCGAGTGGAAGTCCCACCATCCGCGCCACAACCTGAACACGTTTTTAGCGTTAGCCGGTGTGTCAGAGCATCTGCAGGCCATGATCATGGGCAGGATGGACATCACTCAGAACCGCTATTATCAACACCTCACGGAAAACGAGCGCCAGTCTGCCCAAAATCGGTTGATCGAATACCGAAAAACTCCCCTGCCAAGCACCAACCAACATGGCGATGCCGCGCCTGAGGGTACCGCAAGTTCTGTCTCTGCCCTGGCTGAACTCGGCGACACACTGCTCACCGAACTGGTACAGGACCTCGGCATTGCTAAGGCCGCCCCGCAGCATCTCGAGCGCCCCCTACGCCAGGCGTTTCACGCCTTCGACACCGAAGAGCAAACACTGAACTTTGTTTCCACGGCCCTGGATGCGGGCGTTCTGGTCGGCGAGTTACAAAACGACTACAACCTTACTAAAACCCAGGAAGGTCCCGAGCATGCACAAACCTTCATTGAAACCCACGGCCGGGATTTTCACCTGGTGGTGAACGGCGCCTGCACCCGCAACCTGGCACTCCATGGATGCCCCAAGAAGCTCAAATGCCTCCAGGGCGGCGGTTGTGGCAATCTCCTGGCAACCGGCCGACCGGGCGAACTGGAGGGGCTGGAGCGCAACTACACGAACATGGCAGCGCATCTGGAGCAGCTTGAACGGCACCGAGCAAACGACCCCGCTTATGAAGAGGCACTTCAGGAAAGCCGTGAGATGACGAGCCAAATGAAAATTACCGTCGAGCGTGCCCGAGAAGCCCGCGACAAGAACCTCGTCTTGCAGGTGTTCCCCTCGGGATTACTCCACAACGTATCTCGCCCGGAAACCCTGGCAGACCGCTTTGCGGCTGCCCTGCCCGACTCGAATCAGCCTCAGGAGGAAAGCCATGGCGCTGCAAGGTGAAAAGCTGACCAAGGCCATCGAGCACGAATTGATGCTGATGTTGGCGTCCGGCTACGAAGAGGCGCCAATCACACCGGCGGCCCTCCACAAAAGACTTGTTTCTAAGACCATTATCAAAGGCAAACTCAGCTCATTGAGCAGCCGCCGGCCCCTAATTGATCGTTACGCCAACCTGCAGATGGAGCGTGCCGGCATAAAAAGCGCACGTGACAAAAACAGCGCAAAGCACGGACGAACCCGGGCCGGCTATAAACAACGTTACGTGGAAAGTCAGCTTGAAATAAGAGCTTTGAAGGGGAAGTTGGATGGGAACATCTCGACGATCATTGACCTGGTACGGCACATTGAGTCGACCTCCCCTGTTCCCGTAGAGAAGCTTTTGGCGCCGCACCTGCTTGAAGCCTATGTCGCGCGTAAAGGAGTTAGCTCAAAAGAAGATTAAATTCCGAACTGGGAGCAGGATCGGACAACGAAATGCATCTTGCCAAATGATGCAACAGTAACTACGCTGCCTATATTAAATGCATCATTGAGCATACTGCATGGAACGCGCACGAAAAGGGTCGCTCCTGTTACGAGATTTGGCCTCCATCCAGCCCGGGTACCCGTTTCGCGGCAAACTTCCCTTGCAGGAGCGCGGAAACACCTTCGTCGTGCAGTATCGGCACCTTGTTTTGGGCCAGCCGCTGACAGACAAGCTGGGTGTAACCTTGGATCGGGTTACCCTGCCCGGACGAAAGCGACCGGATTACCTCTGGCCGGGCGACATCATTTTTATGGCAAAAGGCACCCGGAACGACGCTGCCCTGGTCGCCGAGCTCCCCCATAACACCGTCTGCACCCCAAATTTCTATCATATCCGGCTCAAGCCTGATGCCTACAACCTGATGCCGGAATTTCTAGCGTGGCAGCTAAACCACGTGGATGCCCAGCGATACTTTGCCGCGTGTTCCCAGGGCTCCGTGGCGCCGAGCATCACCAAATCTCAGTTGGGCAGCCTACCCATCGTGGTGCCACCTATCGAGCGGCAGAAGCGGATGGTGAAACTGGCCGATGCCGCCACCCGTGAAGTGCAGCTCTACCAACAGTTAATCGAAAACCGGCAACGCATGGTTGATGCTGTCGGCCAACAAATACTTCGTCCTGATACGACCACAGAGACCCGATATGAGTAACGATGCCATCAAGCAGGATCAGATCAACAAAGCGGTATGGAATGCCTGCGATACCTTCCGGGGCACCGTAGACCCAAGCATCTACAAGGACTACGTGTTAACGATGCTGTTCGTGAAATACCTATCCGACGTCTGGCAGGACCATTACGACAGCTACAAAAAGGAATATGGCGACTCCCCCGAACTCATTCAGGAATTGATGAAAAACGAGCGTTTCGTCCTGCCTGGAGACGCTGGCTTCTACGCGCTCTATGAAAAGCGCCACGAGCCAGGCAACGGAGAGCGAATCGATAAGGCCCTACATGCCATTGAAGACGCCAACATCGTTAAGCTGGCTGACGTATTCCAGGACATCAGCTTCAACTCCAACAAACTGGGCGACGAAAAACACAAACAGGATATCCTCAGGCACCTGCTGGAAGACTTCGCCCGGCCAGAGCTCAACCTACGCCCCAGCCGAATCGGGAAGCTGGATGTCATAGGCAACGCCTACGAATACCTGATCAAGAACTTTGCAGCCACCTCCGGCAAAAAGGCCGGTGAGTTCTATACCCCGCCGGAAGTCTCAGAGCTGATGGCGGAGATCGTCGAACCGAAGGAAGGCGACGAGATTTGCGACCCGGCCTGCGGTTCCGCCTCCCTTTTGCTCAAATGCGCCAACCAGATCCGCAAGGGCAACGACGGCTCCAAGAACTTCGCCTTGTTCGGTCAGGAGGCCATCGGCAGCACCTGGGCCCTGGCCAAGATGAATATGTTTTTGCATGGCATCGACAACCACAAACTTGAATGGGGCGACACAATCAGAAACCCCAAGCTGCTCGATGAGAATGGCGGCCTGAAACACTTCGACATCGTGGTGGCCAATCCTCCGTTCTCACTGGAGAAGTGGGGCTTCGAGGGCGCGGACAGCGATCCCTACGCCCGATTCCGACGCGGCGTACCGCCAAAGTCCAAGGGCGACTACGCCTTCATCCTGCACATGATCGAGACCCTGAAGCCGAAGACCGGCCGCATGGCCGTGGTCGTACCCCACGGCGTCCTGTTTCGGGGTTCAGCGGAAGGCAAAATCCGTCAGAAGCTGATCGAGGAGAACCTGCTGGATGCCGTGATTGGCCTGCCCGAGAAGCTGTTCTACGGCACTGGTATCCCGGCGGCCGTTCTGGTGTTCCGCAAGGATAAAACCGACAACAACGTGCTGTTCATTGACGCGAGCCGCGAGTTCAAGGCTGGCAAGAACCAGAACCAGTTGTCCGATGAGAACATCGCCAAGGTGGTCGACACCTACAAGCAGCGCGACACCCGGGACAAGTATTCCTACGCGGCCACCCACGAGGAAATCCAAGAAAACGATTTCAACCTCAACATTCCCCGCTACGTGGACACATTTGAGGAAGAGGAAGAGATCGACCTCATGGCCGTGCAAGCGGAGCGGAAAGAGATCGAGGCTGAGATCGCCAGACTGAACGAGCAGATGGACGGGTATTTGCAGGAGCTGGGTTATGGTGTGTGAATCAATGCCCGGCAGTCCTTTCTCAGATGTCGTTCCTCGCGACTGGGCAATTACAGAAGCCGATTCGGTAAGCCTTAAAGTATCTAAAGGGACCACACCTCCCAAAACGGAAGTATCAGAGAATGGCGGAATCCCATTCTTGAGGGTTAATAACTTGTCTTTTTATGGCAGTCTTCAAAAAGACTCTGATTTCATCTACGTATCAAAAGCAGCTCACGAAAAGTTTCTGGCTAGGTCGAAGGCGTATCCCGGCGATATTTTGATGAACATCGTTGGTCCCCCGCTTGGGAAAACTGCGTTGTTGGATGAGTCATGGCCAGAATACAACATGAATCAGGCGATCGTTTTTTATCGGTTAGATACGCAACATGTCGTGCCTGAATACTTTTTAGCCTTCTTAAACAGCCATAACGCTCAGAATTGGTTGCAGTCCAGGTCAAAGAAAACCTCGGGGCAGCAGAATTTAACGATTGAACTGTGCAAAAAACTGCCACTGCCCTTGCCTTCTATCCCAGAACAAAAAAAGATCGCCCAGATCCTCTCCACCTGGGATCAGGCCATCACCGCCACCGAGCGCCTGCTTGAGAACAGCCAGCAGCGGAAGAAAGGGTTGATGCAGCAGTTGCTGACCGGGCAGAAGCGGTTGCCGGGGTTTGAGGGGGAGTGGGAAGAGTTCCTGATTGCAGAATTAGAGGATAAGGGATGGTTGAAACTTGGACGAGGCAAGGTCATATCAAAAAAGGACATTGAGAATAAGCCGGGGCAATATCCAATCTATTCATCGTCAGTTAAGAATGATGGATTGATGGGGGCCTATGGTGAATTCATGTTTGATGAGGAGCTAATTTCTTGGTCTGTTGACGGTGGGGGGAACTTTTTCTACCGACCGAAACATAAGTTTTCAGTGACAAATGTTTCTGGTTATATGCGACTCGACATTGATCGCCTATCGTACAAGTTCCTGGCAGAGCAGTTGGCATATCTCCATGAGCGTCAGGCGTTTAACTATCAGACTAAGGCACATCCCAGCGTCATTCGGAAGCTGTACAGAGTAAAAATTCCGAGTCTCCGTGAGCAACAAAAAATTGCCCAAGTGCTCGCTGTTACTGATGCTGAAGTCGCCGCTAATCAAGTGCGACTAGAATGCTTAAAAGAAGAAAAGAAAGCCCTGATGCATCAGCTCCTGACCGGCAAGCGTCGGGTGCAGGTGGAAACGGAGGCCGCATGAACACCACCCCTCAAGGGAATGAGCAGCATTCCAGCCACATTCCGGCCCTGGCCACTTTGATCAACCTGGGCTGGGCATTTTTGCCGGCGACGGAGTGCATGGCGCTGCGAGGCAGCCAGCGGGAAGTGGTGATGAAGCCGGTGCTGGAGCGGGTGTTGCGCCAGCGCAAGTTCGAGTTCAAGGGGCAGTGGTACCCGTTGTCCGAGCAAGCCGTGGATCAGGTGATTCGGGAGATTACGACACCCTCCATGGCCCAGGGCCTTCTAGACGCCAACCAGTCCGTATACGACATGCTGACCCTCGGCGTCACCGTGACCGAGTTTATCGGTGGCAAGAAGGCCCAGCCCACGATCCATCTGATCGACTGGGAGAACCCGGACAACAACGAGTTCCATGTCACCGAAGAGATGGAGGTGCGGTCCACCCAAGGCACCCACACCCGCCGGCCGGATGTGGTGGCATTCGTCAATGGTATTCCTCTGGCGGTGATCGAGGCCAAGAAAGCGGCCTCCGGCAACCCCAACAAGAACATGGTTGAGGAAGGCATCAGCCAGCACCTGCGCAACCAGAAGAACGACGAAGTGCCGTACCTCTACGCCTTCGCCCAGCTGCTGTTTGCGATCAGTCGCAACGACGGGCGGTACGGCACTACGCACACCCCGCTGAAGTTCTGGTCAATGTGGACGGACGAGGAGTTCGATGATCGGTACGTACAGAACATCAAGAACCGTACGCTATCCGTTTCCGACAAGGACGCTCTGTTCAAGGATAAAGCTCCGAAAATCCGAGCCTACTTCGAGCAGCTCTGGTCACAGTCCGTCATGCCTACGGAACAAGATCGGCTTCTGGTAGGCCTGCTCGATCGGTACCGGTTTCTTGAGTTTCTACGGTTTTTCATCTTGTTTGATCGTAAGGTCGGGAAGATAGTGGCCCGATACCCGCAGGCCTTCGGGATAAAAGCACTTCTGGAGCGCATTTCGGCCTTCAAACCCTCGGGCGAACGCAAAGGTGGCGTGCTCTGGCACACCACCGGCTCCGGTAAGTCGTTCACCATGGTCTACCTGTGTCGGGCCCTTCTGCTCAGCGACGCCCTGAAGAACTGCCGGATTATCGTAGTCACCGACCGCGTGGATCTGGAAAAACAGCTCTCCAAGACGTTCCTGACCGGCGGAGCTTTTGGTACTGAAATCTCGGGCAAGAAAAGCGGCGATTCTCTCGCGAAAACACGCTCAGGCAAGGATCTGGCCAAGCGAATCGGCCAGGGAAACGAGCGGATCATCTTCACCATCATCAACAAGTTTGCCTCGGCGGCGAAGCAGCCAGAGTGCTACAACCCGTCTGAAAACATCATTGTGATTGTCGACGAGGGCCACCGTAGCCAGGGCGGCGAGAACCATCAACGGATGCGCCAGGCCCTGCCCAAAGCCTCGTTCATCGCGTTCACAGGTACGCCACTGCTTAAAGACGAGAAAAGTGAGACCGCGGAACGATTCGGCGCCATTATTCACGCCTACACTATGAAGCGCGCAGTCGATGACGGCACCATCACTCCCCTGCTCTATGAGGAGCGAAAGCCGCTGCTGGATGTGAACCAGAAGGCAGTTGATACCTGGTTCGAGAAAGTCACTGCAGCGCTTTCAGACAACCAGAAATCAGACCTGAAGCGCAAATACACCCAGCAGGGCCAGATCTATACCGCCCAGGATCGCATCAAGCTCAACGCCTTCGATATCAGCGTGCACTTCAGCGAGAACTTTAAGAAAGCGCAGCTTGAGTTGAAAGGTCAGCTCGCGACAGACAGCAAACTGAGCGCCATCCGGTACAAACAACATCTCGACAGTCTGGGCCTGGTCACAAGCGCTATCGTGATCTCACCGCCGGATACCCGGGAAGGCCACACCGACGTGGACGAGACCAATCTGCCCCTGGTGCAGGATTGGTGGAAGAAGAACGTGCTAGGAGTCTGCGCGGCAGAAGCTCGTTTCTGGCATAATAAACCGAAAATTTTTCGGCAACAGGACGTCTGATGGGAACCACTTTCCGCCCGTACTCGCCCGACCAGGAATTGCTCCTTCCCCCAAGCCTGAACGAGTGGCTGCCTGATGGCCACCTGGCCTATTTTGTCAGTGATGTTGTCGAGGAGCTGGATTTGAGTGCGTTTTACGCCCGCTACGAAGGCAACGGTCGGCGTAACTCGCCGTTCGATCCGCGGATGATGCTGAAGGTTCTTATTTACGCCTACGCCACCGGCGTATTCTCCTCACGCAAGATTGCCCGGAAGTTGGAGGAAGACGTCGCCTTTCGGGTTCTGGCTGCGGGTAATTTTCCCAAGCACCGCACGATCTGTGATTTCCGCAAACACCATCTGGTCGCCTTCAAGGCCATCTTCATTCAAGTCGTACGGATTGCCCGGGAGGCGGAGCTGATCACGCTGGGAACACTGGCGATTGATGGCACAAAGATTCGGGCTAATGCCAGTAAGCACAAGGCCATGAGCTATGGCCGCATGGGCGAGGAAGAAGATCGTTTATCGAAAGAGATCGATGGGCTATGTCGTCAGGCCCGTCGAACGGATGAGTCGGAAGATCGGCAGTTCGGCCCGGATCAGCGGGGTGATGAGCTACCTGAGGAGTTGCAGTACCGACAGGCGCGACTGGACAAGATCCGCGCTGCCAAGGAGAAATTGGAAGCGGATCAGAAAGCGCGGGATACAGCCAAAGGCCGGCACCCGGACGATGATCGCCGCCCACCCCGCGGTGGCCGGAACTTCAAGCGAGATTACGGGGTGCCGGACGACAAAGATCAAAGCAACTTTACCGACCCGCAAAGCCGGATTATGAAAACGGCGGATGGGTTCCAGCAATGCTACAACGGCCAGTTGGCCGTGGATGGTGAATTCCAACTGATTGTCGCTAATCATCTGGGCAGCAATGCCAGTGATCAGGGTCGCCTGATACCGCTACTGGATGACGTGAAAGACATCCTGAAAACCTATCCGCAACAATGCCTGGCCGATGCCGGTTACCGTAAAGAAGACGACTTACAGTCCCTGGAGGACAAAAGGATCGACGGTTATGTCTCGCTGCGTCGGGAAGGGAAAAAGAGCGCAGAGATAGACGCGAGCGGTTATCCCGCCACGTCACGGATGGCCGAGAAGCTGGCCACCGCGACGGGGCGATCGGTTTACGCCCGGCGCAAGTATCTGGTTGAGGCGGTTAATGGCTGGATCAAGCATATTCTGGGCTTCCGGCAGTTCAGCCTGAGGGGGCTTAATGCCGTGCAAGGCGAATGGGATCTGGTCTGCCTGTCGCTTAACCTCAGGCGGATGAGTTCGCTGATGAGGCTGACATAGGCGATCTGAGGCGGCGTGCTGGGCCGTGCTGAGTGGTCGGGCTACGGTTGTGAACTTGCCTATAACCGTCTTGATTGCCTAGACAGAAAATCGTGACTCTATCCGGTTGGATACTGCGCCTATACTCTCGGGCACAACCGTGATTCGGCGCGGCGGAGGCACTTGCTCAAAACACTTCTGCCGCGCAGACTCCTAGGAGATCCTCAGGACTACGAGAAGGCGGTTATTGAGGATTTTGGTACTGATGGGCCGCCTGACATCCTGATCGTCGTGGACAAGCTTCTGACCGGGTTTGATGAGCCAAGGAACACGGTTCTCTACATCGACAAGCAGCTTAAAGGGCACAATCTTATCCAGGCCATCGCCAGGGTGAACCGTCTGCACCCTCAGAAGCCATTCGGCTACTTGATCGACTACCGTGGCATTCTCAAAGAGCTGGATACCGCCATCCGCGACTATCAGAACTTCGAGGACCAGACCCAGGGTGGCTTTGCCATCGAGGATATCGAAGGCCTATACGCCAATGTCGATACCGAATACAAGAAACTTCCTGCGTTGCACGAAAAGCTGTGGAGCTTTTTCACCTACATCGACAACAAGCTAGATCAGGAGCAATATCGGCAAGTCTTCATGCCCAAATATGAATCCGACGCCGAGGGTATGGAGGTTGATGTTCGTCAGGCGCTGCGGGAAGACTTCTACGAAGCGGTGACTGATTTCGGCATGTGTTTGAAGACTGCCCTATCAACCCAGAGCTTTTTTGACGACCGGGCCTTCACAGAGGCGGATATTCGGCGCTACAAGCAGGATCTGAGATGGTTCTCTGAGTTGCGGAAGACGATTCGGCTGGATGCACAGGAGGCCGTCGATTACTCGGCCTATGAAGGGCAGATACGCGATCTAATCGACCGCTATGTGACCGGTATCGACGTCAAAAAAGGCGACGAGCCGGTGGTTATCGAGTCCATTGGTGAGACCAATCCCGATTACTGGTCCGATGACAAAGCCCGGAACGAAACCGACAAGATCAAAACGCGCACTAAAAAGACCATTGAGGAGCGCCTGGGCGACGACCCTTACGCCCAGAAAGTTTTCTCTGCCCTGCTGAAGGAGGCCATCGAGAAAGCGGAGGCCATGTTCGACTACAAAGCCCAGTTCCGCATGTTCAGCGACCTGGAGAAGATGGTGGAAGAGCGCGATGTCCCTGATCTTCCCGTCAGCGGCTTTGATGGAAACAAGCACGCCCAAGCCTACTACGGTGCCTTCAAGCTGGTATTGGGGAAGGAGTTCGATGCTCTGGAGACGGAAAAAGGTGACCAGTTGATTGAGGAGGCGTTCGAGATCGACAAGGTCGTGAATCGTGCTGTAGCCGAAAACTCCCTGAACCCGGTCGGTATCGAACAAGACGTTCGCAAAAACCTCCTGCCCCGCCTGTTTTGCCTGGTGGGCCTCGACAAGGCCAAAGCAGTGCTCGATGAAGTGGTGCAGATTCTACGTAATGCAGTGGCCAAGTGACGACGACTGTCGAGCCAGTCCAACACGAGCAGCCAACGGAGCACCGGGCCCGCTATGGCGACCGGGAGTTTCGCTACCACCTCTGCCACGTGCCAGGTCATCAGCGTCGATCCATACGGGTGCACGTTCATCCGAATGGGACAGTTCAGGTGGATGCCCCGGAGGACGCTTGCGTAAACCGCTGAAGGTTGCCACCCATTCCATGTGAAGCCTGCCACCCGGACCGGAGCAAGGCTGCCACCCATCGGAGCGTAGCGACGCGGGGTTTCTCTTCTTACTCCGAAGTCTCGGTGGCCGTCAACTTTGCCTGTTGTTTTCGCATGGATTCGCCCCGCAGGTTGATCTTGTAGGCGTTGTGTACGAGCCGATCCAGAATGGCGTCTGCCAGAGTGGCGTCACCGATTACGCCATGCCATTCCTCGATGGGTAATTGGCTAGTGGCAATGGTGGAGCGCCTGCCATGCCGGTCTTCCAGCACCTCCAGCAAGTCTCGCCGATTCTCGGCGCTCAGTTTCATCAGCCCCCAGTCATCCAGGATCAGCACGTCGACCTTGGCCAGATTCGTCAGGAGTTTTGAGTATTGGCCATCGCCTTTGGCAATGGTCAGCTCCCGTAGCAGTCGGGTCAGGCGGACGTACTGGGCGGTGTAACCCTCCCGGCAGGCCTTATGTGCCAGAGCACAGGCCAGCCAGGTTTTCCCGACCCCGGTGGGACCGGTGATGAGCACATTCAGGTGTTCCTTCACCCATTGGCAACCGGCCAGCGACTGGACCAGTCCTTTATCTAGGCCGCGTGAATAGCGGTAATCCAGGTCTTCGAGGATGGCATTGTGCCGCAGCTTAGCCCGGCGCAACCGGCTGGTCATGCGCCGGTTATCTCGCTCGGTCATTTCCCGGTCGACCAGCAGCCCGAGGCGTTCCTCGAAGCTCAGATCGGTGATGTCGGGGGTGGCCGACTGATCCGCCAGGGCGGCGGCCATGCCGGTCAGTTTGAGGGCGTGGAGCTTGTCCAGTGTGGGATGTTTCAGCATGTCAGAGATCCTTCAGTGGTAGTAGGCGGGGCCACGGATGTTGTCGTGGGTATCGGGCAAGGCCAGTTCCTGTTGCTCTTCCAGAGGCTGCTGATCCAGACGGTGTTTGAGGATGGATTCAATGCTCTTGTAGCGGCAGCTTCCCAGCATCAGGGCTCGCTGGCAGGCGGCCTCCAGCCGCGACTCGCCGTAGCTCTGCCCCAACCGGAGAATGCCCAGACAGGAGCGGTACGCCTGCTGAGGGTGTTTGCGGGCACCCAGAGCGGTGCGGATAAGCTTCTCCGTCGCCGGTCCGGTCTTGGCCGCCCAGGCGATGAGCCGTTCCGGCGACCACTCGCCAGCCTGGCGATGGGATTCGGGCATGTGCGCGGCGATGGTGGTGTGCCGTCCCTTCTGGTCTGAGCGCCGGTGGCTGGCGATCCGGTTGCCCCGGTAAAAGCATTCGATGGTGTTGTTGGTGATGCGAACCTCCACCTCTTTCTTGATCAGGGTGTAGGGCACTGAGTAATAGTGACCGTCGATGGCTACGTGGTAGTCGATATGCACCCGAGCCTTCTTCCACTCTGCGTAGACATACGGTTCTGCCGGCAACGGCTGTAGAACCGGTTTATCCAGCTGTTCGAAGTGGTCGCGCCGGCAGCCGGGCAACTTGCGGAAGGGGCGGCTGTTGAGCCGCTCCAGCAGTTCACGGATGGTGGCGTTGAGTTGCCCCAGGGAGAAGTGCTGGCGATGGCGCAACGCCGCCAGGATCCAGCGCTCGACGATCAATACACCGCCTTCTACCTTAGCCTTATCACGGGGCTTGCGAACTCTTGTCGGGACAACGGCCACGCCATAATGGGTGGCCATGTCCTGATAGGTTGGGTTGAGATCCGGCTCGTAGCGATGGGCCTTGCTGACGCCGGAGCGGAGGTTGTCCGGAACCACCAGTTCCGGCACTCCGCCCAGGAACTCGAAGGTCCGGATGTGGGAGCCGACCCAGTCCGGCAATGTCTGGCTCCAGGTGGCTTCGGCGTAGGTGTAATTGGATGCACCCATCACCGCGACAAAGACTTGTGCCTCGTGGATCTCTCCGGTGGTGCGGTCAATGACGGGCACGGTCTGGCCGGCATAGTCCACGAATAGCTTCTCACCGGCCCGATGGTCCTGGCGCATCACCAGGTCCAGCTTGCCCCGCCAGGCCCGGTAGTGCTCGCAGAACCAGCTGTACTGATAACCGTCCGGGTTGGCTTGCCGGTACTCCTGCCAGAGCAGGAACAGGGTGACGTTCTTGCCCGTGAGTTCGTCACGGATGTGTTGCCAGTCGGGTATACCTCTGGCCTGTGCTGGCAGGTCCGGTGGCGGCGGGAACAGCAACCGCTCCAGGTGGGCCTCATCCAGATCCGCTGGCAACGGCCAGCTCAGACCGGCCTCAACCGTGCGGCGCAGGTAGTCGCTTACGGTGGGGCGGCTAACGCCACAGGACGCCGCAATCTGGCGGTTGCTCAGCCCTCGCTCCCACTTGAGGCGAAGGACTTCTTTGATTTTACGCATGGATAACCTCTTCGCTGGCATCTGGCCCATCTCCGGATGAAAAGGGTCAGAGTACCGTTAAGTTATCCCGCGCCGGACGATTTTGATGGAGCTTCAGGCAGTCTGCTGGGGTGGCAGCTTTGCCGTGGAATTAGTGGCAGCTTTCGCGTGGAATGGGTGGCAGACTTCGTCTGGAATCAGTGGCAACCTTGGTCTGGAATACGCAGACGCTCCCCTTTCCGAAATCAAAGCTGCCGTTCAGCGTCGGGCCCGCTGGGTTATGAAGCACCTGGATGACATCAGGCAGCGCCATCGCGACGTGATGCCGCGGCAGTGGGTCAGTGGAGAAAGCGTGCTGTATCTAGGGCGCCGTTACGTGCTCAAAACTATCCAGGACCCTGAGCAACGCAAAGTAACCTGCAAACTCATCGGTGGACAGTTGCGAGTGCGAGGCAAGGATCTCATCCCAGAACGTACACAGGCGGCCGTCCAGCAATGGTATCGGGATCGGGCTTCAGATGTCTTTCAGCGTAGGCTAGATCTGATGGTAGACACCCTACCCTGGCTTAAAACGCCGCCTGAGTGGCGCATGGTAGCAATGCAGACACAATGGGGAAGCTGTGCGGCCAGCGGCGCCGTTCTGCTGAACCCTCATCTGGTCAAAGCGCCGACCCGGGCGATTGATTACGTTTTGCTCCACGAGCTGTGCCACCTTGTAGAGCACAATCACAGCCCCCGGTTTTACAATCTCCTGGACCGGTTTATGCCGGATTGGCGTTCGGTTAAGGAGCGGTTGGATGGGCAGGCTGAAGTGATCCTCAGAGGATCAGTAACCTAAGTCATTTTCTGCCGTTACGTCACGGTCTTGGCGGCTCACGTCGATTTAGCTTTTTCGGCTCTCCGGCGCTCAATCGCTTTCGTTAAGGCGCTGTTCGGGGGCCCCGGCTGTTCACAATCGGCGATGAAAGCGTGGAAAGATTCACTGTCCAGGGTGATGGTTTCGGCAGACTCCAGAATTCGCGAGGCTTTCTCCACCGCGGCTTGCAGGGCAAATTCAGACAACGATTCAAACCCTGCCGATGTCGAGGCGCGTCGAAGGAGTTGCTCGTTTTCGGGGGACAATTTTAATGACAGTTCGGTGTCTCTCGGTGGCATGAATCATCCTCCGGGCGAAATATCCTCATAGCTAAACACACCGCACGTGGCAGCGGTACCTATCTTTCGCAATCCTGTTAAAAAGCAACCAAATAGCGGTCGAGCAACATCGTCTCAACGATGAACGTAAACCTGCAGATGTCGGGCGTAGTCACTCTCTCAGTGCCCACGCAATCGCCACCTTCATCGGTCGGCCCCGGTTTAAGAAATACCAACGGCAACCAGATGACGGCCATAACTCTGAGATAAGCCGCCCGTCAGCGGCGCCCGATGGAGCCCAAAAAACCAACTTGAGCAACTAACTAACAAATTAACTAACTAAGTTTGATCGCCGAGTACGCCTGCCAGGCCCCCGCGCCAAAAAGACCGTATGGTTTGGTGCTTTTTATGGCACCTTTGAATATTTGGACTACTTCTGAAGATTTCATAATTGTTTACAGCGAATTTTTGGACGATGCGCGAACAACGCTTCAGGAATCAGTGCGCAGGCGATTATCAAATCGGAATGTTATTTCAACGGCCGCTTCGATAACTGCTTCTGCATCAGGGTGTTCCGGATTTAAAAGGAGGTTATATTCTTGTGGGACAACACACGAACGGACCGCCAATGCGAGCGCTTCGCCGTCGATAAGGAAATCAGTTCCGATCTCTTGAGTGCCTGCCGACACTCTTGTTCCGTTCCAGTCTTTTGGGTAAGCGTCATCGGCCAGGACCATAAGTTGGCTGTCTGGGACTTCGACTTGAAACAGTAGATAGTCCTGGAGGCTGTCTTCTTCACCCAGGTTGACCAGAATTTCTAGTTGGGCAAGGGCAATGCTCTCCGATAGATATACCGCTGAGTGATTGGGCAGATTCCAGCGCCCCCCATATTGGCGCGCACCAAACCCGGAAAACGCGGTGTCCTTGTGCTTTCGTTTTGTGATCCGGTACGCCTTCATGCGTACACGCCGTGCTCAAGCTGGCCGATAAGGTCCCGTACCATGCGAATACCAGCCTCGGTATCCAGCAGATCTATTGGGCTCTGGTGCTCCAGGGCTCGCGCCGGACGCTTCAGCCAACGTTGTGCCTTCTCCCTGTCACCTTCAAACAGTTCCACGGCATCACGCATCACCAGGTGCAAAGTAGCTACCCGATCCAGTTCTGCTTTGTTCACGGTGCCGTCTTCACGCCGGCGCACCAGGGTGCGCGGAGAAATGCCCAGCAGCGTGCACAAAACAGTGTCGTCGATGTCGTACAAGGCCTTCAGGGCATCCAGTTCCCGGGCCTTTCCTCCTCGACGGATCTTCTTCACGCCCTGGACACCGGAAAATAGGTACTTTCCAGTGACGGCTGACCGAGTTTTCTCCGCACCACGCCCCGCGTAGACGCCTCGAACGTTCGCCTTACCAGGCCCAAAATGCCCTTTAGGGCTCTGCTTTTTCTCTGTGATTGCTGACATAAAACCTCCTGCCATTTGGCAAGATTAGTTTACCACAATGGCGTACGAATTCCTTGCAGTCGTATCTAACTCTTTGTGACGCCACGGCGACGAACAAAGCCGGTCCCTTTTTATCGTTGTTTCTGCGTTTCGAGTTTTCGCAACTCTGCACCTTGCTTCAAGAGAGAACAAGGCGATGACGACTTTGCCGGTCTTTGAAGCCTTCGGATACTGGACAACCCACTCTGAGAGGGGGGGCGTCAGTGTGTGGGTCAAAATAAATGGCCATTGACACCCTCAGGGGGAGCATTAATGGTGTCCTGAGCTCGAACTGAAGAGTAGGCGATTCGAAGCCCATTCGAACAACGCTAGCCGGGAACACGACAGAACGGACAGGTCGCAAAGCGAACGTTCAGATCAAAGGCCGAAGGGCTCGCTTTGAGGGTCCAAATTTCGACTAGTTGGTAAAGAAATTGCTAGGTATAAAAGCATAGAGAAGGTAACTCCCCCTTAACGACCCAGAGCTTGAAGCCGCACACTCAGGAGAAAGCGCCGCATGACATCAATTCTATTCAAGAACCTGAGACTGCCGGATCAACCGGCAGTCATTACTGAATTGAGAGTGGAGCATGGAAAATTTGTTGAATCCTTCACGGACGAAGCAGCTCTGCAGAGTGAAGTCGACCTCGGCGGCCATCTTGTTCTGCCGGGGCTGATCGAGACTCATATTCACCTCGATAAAGCCTGCATCATGAACCGATGTGAACTCAAAGAGGGCACACTCGCTGAAGCGATAGCCAAGACCAGCGCAGCGAAGGCTGACTTTACCGAGGCGGACGTCTATCGTCGTGGCGCAGCTCTGTTGGAAAAAGCCATCACTCAGGGCACGACTCATATGCGCACGCATGTAGAGCTTGACCCTGGCATAGGTCTGACTGGGTTTCGGGCAATCCAGCGGCTTCAGCAGGACTATGCCTGGGCTCTGGGACTTGAGATCTGCGTATTCCCGCAGGAAGGTTTGCTCAACAATCCTGGCACCGAGGCGCTTCTGTGCGAGGCCCTTGAGACAGGCGCCACCGTCCTGGGAGGCTGCCCTTACATGGACAATGACCCTGCAGCACAAATCCGGCGACTATTCGAACTGGCGGAACGATACGACTGCGACCTGGATCTGCACCTCGATTTTGATCTGAATCCAGACGGCATGACGATCCCGGAAGTCATCCGCTGTACCAAAGAGTTTGGATGGCAAAACCGGGTGACGATTGGCCATGTCACCAAACTGTCTGCCCTGCCGCCGGAAGTGTTTGAAGAAATCGCCGGAGCGCTTGCGGAGGCCGGCGTTCAGGTCACAGCATTACCCTCCACCGACCTGTTTCTGAACGGGCGGGACACCACCCATAACGTGCCCAGAGGAGTGGCCCCACTGCCGCGCCTTCACGACTGTGGGGTAACCTGTTCATTGTCGACGAATAACGTTGGCAATCCTTTTACACCGTTTGGCGATGCGTCGCTCATTCGCCAGGCTAATCTGTTGGCTAACGTCTGCCATCAGGGCACACCCACTGAACTGGCACGATGCCTTGCGTGGATTTCGGAAGAATCTGCCCGACTGCTACGCCTGGAGAACTACGGTCTGGCTCCGGGATGTCATGCGGATTTCATCGTACTGGATGCGGACACACCGTCAGCGGTGATTGCCGAGTTGGGAAAGCCGCTGATGGCGTTCAAAAAGGGCCGACAGAGCTTTGAGCGCGTGCCCGCATCGTTGTTGAGTCCCTGACTTCCCCAACATCAAGAGTTCTCAGTCAGGGATGATCGCGATCAATCGAGAGTCTCGAAGACGATATCCTGCGCCCCCTCCCACAGCACCTTGTTGCCAAGGGTGCGCAACTGTTCCTTGCCCTCGATGATCGTCAGGAAATGGTTACCAGCCAGAGGTCCCATCTTGCTGGCAAAGCTACAACTACCATAGGCCATGATAATCTCAGTCTCGCTGTACCCGCCTGGATAGAACAGGATGTCTCCTACCGACGGGTAGCAGGTGTGATTTTCGAATCCTACGCCAAGCTTGAATTCACCCAGAGGAATCCAGCACCCCTCGCCACTCCACCTTACGTGGATCAGTTTCTGTCTGTAGGGAAGCAGTCGGAGGAAGGCGGCGACGGTTTCAGGTGCGTCAGGATTCGTCTCAGCAATAAAGTGAAACTGGCCAGCGGTAATGGCGATCTGAGTCATGGTGATAAAGTCTCCGTTTACTTGTTGTGGCACACGACCCCAGCAATTCACCCTGAAAACCGGTGGACAGCGCCCTGTCAATCAGGACGACTTTGCTGCGGGGCCTATAAAAAAGCTTAAAGGACGTCTAGCCAGGGAGTGGGTCGGCCGAAACTGGGTTTTGGTTTGGCTGGTTTCGGTCGGTCGCAACGCTGGAACGCACCGAATCCCTTGCCGCCGATGAATTCACCATCACGATAGACAGTCACGCCACGGCACATGGTCAGCGCTGGCCATGCATGAATTCGCCGACCTTCGTAGGGCGTGTAGTCAACGTTATGGTGCAGGCGGTCGTTGCTGATCGTCGTATCCAGATTTGTATCCCAGATCACAATATCGGCATCTGCACCGATACAGATTGTGCCTTTGCGCGGGTTAAGCCCGTAGATTCTGGCGGGTTCAGTTGCGGTCACCGACACGAACTTGTTGATATCGATGCGCCCCGTTAAAACGCCTTCTGAGAATAGCAACGCCAGGCGCGTTTCGATGCCGGGGATGCCGTTGGGGACATGGGTGAAGTTGCCATGCTTACCGCCAACTTTCTTGCCCTCTGGGTCATCGTACCTGAACGGGGCATGATCGGATGAGAATACCTGAAACGTTCCGTTGGCCACTCCGTCCCAAATCGCCTGTTGGCTTGCAGCATCGCGGGGCGGCGGGCTACAAATGCACTTGGCACCCTCGAATCCTGGCTGGTCAAGGTCGGCTGCTGTCAAGAACAGGTATTGTGGACAGGTTTCGCCGTACACACTCAGGCCGCGACTTTGCGCATCGCGGATCTGGGCAGTGGCCTCTTCGCTGGACACATGGACGATCAGCACCGGTGTGTCGAGAAACTCGCCGAGCGAGATGGCCCTGTGCGTGGCTTCACGCTCGACCACGATAGGTCGGGATAAGCCATGAAAAGACGGTGCAGTGTGGCCTTTTTCCAGCATGCGTTCGGTGAGCCAGGCAATGCAATCGGTGTTTTCAGCATGGATCATGGTCATACCACCTTCACGCCGAGCGACCGAGAGCACGTCAAGAATTTCGCGATCATTCAGCTTCAAATCGTCGTACGTCATGTACACCTTCAATGAGGTGTAGCCGCGCTCAATCATCAGCGGCAGCTCGCGTTCAACCACATCGGTGGTCGGGTCGGCCACAATCAGATGAAATGCATAATCAATACAGGCTTCGCCGTCGGAAACCGCGTGGTAATCAGCCACTGACTGCTCGAGCGTCGCACCCTTCTTTTGCAGCGCGAATGGCATGACAGTCGTCGTACCGCCACAAGCGGCTGATCGCGTGCCGGTGAAGAAGTCATCGGCGAAAACCGAGCCGTCATCAGTCGGTTGCGCCAGATGGCAGTGGGCATCAACGCCGCCAGGTAAGACCCAGCGGCCAGCGGCATCAATTTCTTCTTTGCCAGCCGGCAACTGCTGCGCCAACGCGGTAATACGGCCATCCCGGATGCCAATGTCCGCGTCGAAAATGTCAGTGGCCGTGGCAATGTGTGCATTACGGATAACCAGATCAAATTCAGTGTTTTCCATCAGAAATTCTCCTTGAAGATCGAGCCCCAGCCGCTGAGGCGCGAAGTGTCCACACCTGCAAGCTGCAGCGACTTCCAAACAACGGTGGACACGGTGTCGTAAATTGGAATACCCAGCTCTTCCTCCAGCTCGGCGGCCAGAGGGGCTCCACACAAATTTGTGCAAAAAATTGTGATGGCCTGCGGTTTGGAGGCTGCAACCTCACGAACCATCTTGCGGATGTCGTCGGGGGGAATGTGTGCGAAAGTGAAATTTTCTTGTATATCGAGGTGACGTTCGGCGACGCAGTCGAAACCGGCTTGACGGTAATTAGCCGTAATGCGTGCTTGTACGTCATAGCGATAAGGCGTCACCAGGCCAAACCGTGTGATGCCTCTGCGCCTGAAGATCTCGTTGAGTGCCAGCACGGATGTACAGGCTTTAATGCCTGTGTTGGCTTCGATGGCTTCGCACAGTCGTTCATCTGCATCGAATCCAAGCCAGCCGGCGGAGGTACCATTCCAGGCAATGGAGTGAGGCCTACAGTCAGCCAGCAGGCTTGCCGCTTTCAGGATCGCCGACGGGTCAAACTGGGCGAGCGCACCATCGGAGATTGCAATTTCAGTGACGGGGAATCGCGCAAAATGTGCGGTGCATTCAGACAGCTCCTGGAGCATGGCTGACGTCACTGGCTCTAAAACCGTGTTGGAAGACGGGGTCAGCATTCCGAGGCGTATGTTTGGGTTCATCGATCCTGCTCAAGTAGATTGGAGTGCATTAAAGGGGCTTTGAAGGCATGGCTCAGTATCTGTTCGATCTTGGCACCGAGCTGTAACACTCTTAGGTCAGCGTAACGCGGACCAGCGATCTGCAAAGCCACTGGCAAACCTTGTGCGCCGAACCCGCAAGGAATCGACACAGCAGGCACATCACAAAGATTGAACAGTGGCGTGAAAACCGCGTGGGTTCGCGGACCCGCTTTCCGGCCGCCAATGGTGCTGGGTGCAAGGGCGTTGCAAGACCAAGGTTCGACCGGAACCGTGGGACACAGAAGTAAATCGTAGCGCTCGAAAAAAGCGGTCATCTGCTCGCGAGCGCGATGGCGGCGGAAGGTCATGTCGGTCAGCTCCGCCGCTGTTATCTCACACCCGTTCTCAATCTGGCTTGCGATGACAGGGTCAAACTGACTGGGATCTGTATGCCACTGTGTACCAAACAGTTGCGCCAGTTCTGCGTGCTGGCGAACCGCGTATGGGTAATGAATGACGTCGTCGCTCCAATGCGGGCTGGCATCTTCAATCGTCAATCCAGCTTGGCGCAGCTGGTCGATCGCCCGATGCATTTCTTCGGCCACATCCTGATCGACCGCCAGGTCGCAACCCAGGTCTGGAGACCAGGCTATGCGCAGGCCCTGGTTCAGAGTAGAAGTCACGGCGCCGACAAAAGCAGACGGTGCGGTCATCTCTCTTGGCAGGGGGTGCGACAGCGGATCCCGCACATCGTAGCCGGCAAGTACATCCATCATGAGCGCACAATCGCGCATATTCCTGCTAAGGGTACCGATCGACCCCATGTCCCGGCACGGCTCATCAAAGCCCCAGGGATTGGGAATCAGACCAGAGGTGCATTTGAATCCGACCAATCCGGTATGGGCTGCGGGCCGCCGCACTGAGCCTCCGGCGTCTGTACCCAGTGCAATAGGGCTGAAGCCGGCAGCAACCGATGCCGCCGCGCCGCCGGAGGAACCACCCGGGGTTCGGTCTAGCAGCCACGGATTGCGCGTGATTCCATGGAGCGGATTGGTGGTAATACCTTTGCAAGCGAACTCAGAGCAATTGGTGATACCAATACATATAGCGCCAGCTGCTTTCAGTCGAGCCGTACTCCATGAATCTCTTGGGGCGATAAAATCAGCGAAGAGTTTTGATCCGTAGGTGGCCGGGCGCGACTTAACCCACAGATTGTCCTTGACCGTAAACGGAACCCCGAGGAGAGGCCGGTCACTGCCGGCCGCCGCTAGACGATCTGCTTGTTTGGCCTGGGCAATCGCACCATCGGAATCAATGTCCACCATTGCGCCAAGCTGAGAATCGATAGTGGACATTCTCTTTAACAGATACTCGACCAGTTCGACTGCACGAAGCGCTCCGGAGCGAACCCTGCGAGATATTTCGTGCGCGGAGAGTGTGTGCCATTCCTGCGAAGACACGTCCAAGGCCTGCCCTTTTCCATGACCGGAAAGATCCATTCAGACCGTCTCCCCGTTTAATGGTGAGAACAGTGCCTGCTGAAAAGGCGACAATAAGATTTGCGCGATCTGCCTCGTTTTTGTATAAGATGCGCGACAAAACTGTAGATGATTTTTAATTGCACTCAGAGTGAGAGAAGCTTGAGCAAGCCAAGGAAAACAAAGGCCGTCGCAACTGGAAGCGCTTCGAAACAAAGTCAGGTGGCTCCGGCATCCCAGACATTGGGATCCAAACGATTGCTGACCAGTGAGCAGTGCTATCAGAGAATTCGACAGGCGATTCTGGAGCATCGCCTGACGCCGGGTACCCGGCTTGTGGAGGAGCGACTGGTTGCTCTGTCTGGCATCAGCCGAACCAAGATTCGGCCGGTGCTCGCGCGATTGGCCCACGAAAAATTGGTCGAGCTGATACCGAACAGAGGCGCATTCATCGCCAGCCCGTCGGTAGAAGAGGCCCGCGAGGTGTTTTTCACACGTCACCTTATTGAGCCAGCGGTCGTGACCATGTTGTGCGAAAACGCCAACAGCCGTGACATCAGCAAACTCAAGCGCCATGTCGCCAGAGAAGCACAGGCACGCCGTGAAAACGACCGCGTGGCCATCATCCGTTTGTCCGGAGAGTTTCACGTTCTTTTGGCGGAACTGGCTGGAAATACCATACTGGTTCGCATGATGCACGATTTGACAGCGCAAACCTGTCTCGTGATTACACTGTATGATCGCCCGAACACTCCGGCCTGCCAGCATCATCATCACGGCGATATCATCGAGGCAATCGAGGCCAGGGATGCAGAACTGGCAAAGCAGCGCCTGATCGCTCACCTGAGAGAAGTGGAGAGCACGCTGCGCCTGGAAATTGACGACGAACAGGAAGTCGATCTGTCGGACATTTTCGCATGAACACCGTTTGCCAGCCCCGCTCATACGGGCTCCGTCGCTGAAAAGTTCTCGACAAAGTCTGCAAACACCTGAGAGGCAAGAGCGGCATCTTCAGCCGACATGGTCTCGCCAGGATTGTGGCTGATACCGCCGTTGCCGCAACGCACGAACAGCATTGCCATTGGCGCAATGTCAGCGATAATCATTCCGTCATGACCTGCGCCTGAAGGGAGTCTTCGCGGAGTACAGCCATGTCGCTCCATGGACTCCTCCAAGCTCTGTTGCAACCAGCTGGCGCATGCGACACTGGCAGCTTCGTAGGTTTTCTCGAGGCTCTTGCGGATCCCGCGGCGGGTGCAGATACTGTCAATTTCAGCCTGAATGTCGTCGACTGCCGACCTGCGAATCGAGTCCTCACCAGCCCTGATATCGATCGACATCACCGCATGACCCGGAATGACGTTCCCGGCACCGTTGGGCACATTGAACTGCCCTACGGTACCTACCAATCCTGGCGACTCATTGCAGCGTTTTTCAATGTAAAGCGCGATCTCGGCACCGGCCATCACCGTATCATTCCGGGAGGCCATCGGAACCGTCCCGGCATGTCCGGCCACGCCTTGCAGCTCCAGCATGAAACGGCTTGAACCAGAAATTGCAGTGACAACACCAAGCCCTCGGTTTTCTTCCAACAAAACCGGGCCCTGCTCAATGTGAACCTCGAGGTAAGCGGCAATATCGCCCTTTGACATCGCTGCGGCGTCGAGCTGTGTCGGGTCCAGGCCCGCACTGATCATCGCTTCGCGCATTGTGACGCCCTGATCATCCACATTTTCCAGTACGCTCTTGTCAAAGCTGCCCGCAATGGCCCGGCTGCCGAGAAGCGGCGCCTTGAAACGAACGCCTTCCTCTTCGCAAAACGCGACGACTTCGATCGGAAACGGGAAGCGCTTGCCCTGACGATTCCATTCAGCGACGCAGGCGATGGGTAACAGAATGCCCAAGGGGCCATCGTACTTCCCGCCATCGCGAACAGTATCGAAGTGCGAGCCCGTCATAAGGATGGCACTGCCCGGGTCGGTGCCCTCATAGCGCCCAATCACATTACCGACAGCGTCTTCCCGTACCGCCATGCCTGCTTCGCTCATCCATGACGCAATCTGACTCGCGGCACCCCGGTGGGCCGCCGTCATATAGGTGCGCGTCATTTCGCCTTCCTGCTCGGTGTGCGAAGCCAGCGTTTCGATACGGGTCATTATTTCATGGCCCAGCACGCTGTAATTGCGAGTATCCCTATCAGTTTTCGTCATAGTTGCCTTCTTTATGGTGGCGCCATCAGGATTGCTGACCAGCTGGATGTGAAAACAGATCGGCCAGGACCGGATCAATATGATCCAGTCTCGCGGGTGCCGGGGTGGCGTAACTGCCGGCCTGGGGCTTGGGAAAATTCAGTCTCACCAACGACTCCAACATCCCCACACCACATGCAATCCCGTCAATCACAGGGACAGGGATGTCAGGTTGAATCTGTCTATGCAGTCCAACCAACGCTGCGCCGGCCAGTACCAGCGAGTCGCAGCGCTCCTCACTCACCAATGCCTGCGAAGCGTTTCGAATCAGCTCCAGAGAACTGTCAGGATCTGCATAGAGGGCAGCAGCAGAGGAGCCGACCACGCGCATACCAGCCAGGCGCGGCTCAAACCCACAGCCAACGATGCGTTCGCGGTAAAAAGCGGCGTTCCGCGCACCCGGCAACACGACACCAAAGCGTGACCCAACCATCGTTGCGACATGACATGCCGCCTCTGTCATGCCAACAACCGGCACCGACAATAGTTCTCTTAGCGCGGCCACAGCGGTGTCGTATGAAATGCCCACCAACACTGCGTCATAGGGCTCTTTGACGGCCGCGATTGCCTCCAGCATTGCGTGGGCCGCGACTACTTCTGCCGAGCGACTGGCAATAACCTCAGCGCCACGTGTGCACTTTGCAGCGAAAACGACGGTGTCTGGCGCCGCGTTACGCTGGGCTTCAGCAAGCAGCGCCTGGGTAATGCTCTCGCTGGTATTACCGTTTATGAGAAGAACACGCATAAAAAAGTATCCGCCAGTGTTGGCCAAGTTTTTATGAGCAACAGACAGCAATTTAGGTGCCAGCATTATTTTGTATACAATTTTAATCTCGAAATGCGTCGAACCGACGGACTTTGCTCAGAGATTAGAGGCATCGGGGTAGGACGTTACGGCCCAGAGAATTGAAAAGCGCTCCATAAGTGCACGCTCCGCCTAAAACTTGCCTCCATACGGTGCAGAATTCTCGTCTTTTATTTTCTGAAGATGATTCATAATTGCGTACAATCCAATTATCTATTGAGCGCAATTATACAGTTCAAAGGCCTTCAACACTGGAATCCGCTTTGCCAATGCTAACCGGACAGACGTCTGCAGAACGCTTTTGGCAGTCGCTGGCACAGAGCTTGCTGATCTGGAAACCATCGGTCGCACTTGAGTACTCCGATTGCGGAAGAACCCATTCTGTGTTCGTGAGAGATGTTGACCGTCCCCCTTAAAGCCCAGCGCTTTTTTCATTGTTTTAAACGGTTGGAGTTCTCTATGTGTGAAAGGAATGGAAATTACATGCAGGACGTCGAAGAATTAATTTCGAAGTCGCGTCGTAACTTTTTAAAAGGAAGCGCTGCAGCGGGCGCTGCGGCACTGTTGCCAATGGGGCTTGCCTCTGCGCTCAACCCGACGGCGGCCTGGGCTTCAGACGCCACAGTTGTCAAAGCAACCCATGGCACCGGGTTTTGTAACCTTGGGCTGTTCCTGGTTAAGGAACGCAATCTGGCCAAAGGCGACGGGGTAGAACTCGATTTCGTCGTGACACCTTCTAACGCGGACATTGTGACGCTGTTTGGTGCAGGCCTGGTCGACATGTCAATGATTCCTTACTCGCAGTTCATCACCCTGTATGACGCAGGCGCACCGGTGAAGATCGTCGCTGGAGGCGGCGTTGAGGGATGCATGATCATCGTCAAGGAAGGCATCAAGAGTGCGGATGATCTGAGAGGCAAGACACTGGGAACCTTCCAGGCCGACACTCTGGAAGTACTTCCGTACGATTACCTCAAGCAGAACGGCATGAACTTCAAGGATGTTGAGGTTCGTCATTTTAATACCTCCCCTGAAATGGCTCAGGCGTTTATAAGCGGCGCGATTGATTCGATGTGCCACATTGAGCCCTATGCGTCCCAGTCACTCGCCTCGCGCGAAGGCGCTACCGTGCTGTCAGACGGCATTGATCTTTACGGTGAAGGCTACTCGGATTGCGTCCTGGCGGTACGGAAGCCACTGCTGGAGAAAAATCCAGACGCGATCAAAGCCACCATCAAGGCCATGCTCCTGGCACAAAGTCAGGCGGAGTCCGACCCTGAGGCTGCACTACAAGACACTGTCGGCAAGTACTACAAAACGTCGATGGAAGCTTCGCGCAAAGCCAGTAACAAGCAACCAGTCAAGATTGACCAGCGAAACCAGACGAGTTTCATTCTGGATCGCAGCCAGTCCCTGAAGGAGCTGGGCTACATCAAGAAGTTGCCTGGCAGAGATGCGATCGACTGGAGTCTGCTTGAGCAGGTCATCGCTGAGAACCAGGAGCTCTATAACAGCTTGAAACTGAAGTCAGCTGGTATTGCCTGATCGCCAGGCGACTGGGTCGGCCAGGCGTAATGCGGCGCCAGCGGTAACCGTTGGTGCTGTGTTATGCAGACCGTCTTTTGGGTAATAACGCGCGAATCAAACAGACATAGATCAGGGATATTTTTATGGCCGTACCCGCCGTTTCTTGCAAGAAGGTTTCGAAGGTCTGGAAGCCCGACGGGCCCGCGCCTGTTGTGGCGATAGATGAATTGTCCTTTGAGGTTGCCCGCGGTGAATTTGTTGTTTTGCTGGGGCCTTCAGGCTGCGGAAAAAGCACATTGCTCTACATGATTGCGGGCCTTGAATCGACGACTTCGGGAACGATTGAATGCGACAAATTGCCAGTGGAAGGCCCGAGTTCCGATCGAGGAATGATTTTTCAGGAAGCATCACTCTTTCCGTGGCTGACCCTTGCTGACAATGTGACTTTCGGTCTCGGCCTGCGTGGCGAGGGACCTGACACCCGGCGAAAAATCGCCAGTAAAATCATGAAGAAAGTCGGCCTCGGCGATGTGCTCGATAAGCGTCCTGATGAACTCTCTGGCGGTATGCGGCAGCGAGTTGCGGTGGCCCGTGCGCTTGCTATGCAGCCGAAGGTTCTAATGATGGATGAGCCATTTGCCGCCCTGGACGTTCAGACAAGAGCCAAGATGCAGAACTTCCTGCTTCAGATCTGGCGTGATAGCTCGGCCTCCATCCTTCTCGTGACCCACTCGATTGATGAGGCCATCTCATTGGCCGATCGCATCATCGTATTCACGTCACGCCCCGGCCGTGTCAAGAAAGACATCAGGGTTGATATTGAAAGACCTCGCAGTACGCGCGATCCCGCTTTTCACGCCTTGCAGGATGAGCTATCCGAACTGTTGGCGGATGAGGTTGATCGCTCCTTTGCTGACCAGCAGCGAAGTGTCATTGGCAGCCACTCTTCGTGAGTCGGCCAAAAAACAACGAGGCTACTGTGAAAAGCACGAACGAACTTACCGCCAACGTCTCCGACGTAACACCCAAACCCAAAAAAGTGGCGACGGGTCTGTCCGGCAAAACGAAGTATCGATTGGAAACCGCATTCTGGTGGATTCTGTCGATTAGCATTTTTGTGGGTATCTGGGAATTATGCTGGTACGTCGGCTGGGCAGACCCTTTGCTGATGCCGCCGCCGCATATTTTCTTGTCAGATCTACCAGAAACATTCAAGTTTTTTGATCGTGGCAACATCATTGGCAGTGATCAGACCGGTGCCAGTTTACTCGGTGTCTTATCGGTGCTTCTCTGGACGACGATGCGGGTCGTCGCTGGGCTCGGAATCGGCTTCTTGCTCGGCGTGGCTACCGGGCTGCTCAGTCGCTATAACCGATTATTCGGTAATTTGTCTCTGCCATTAGTCACCTTGTTGGCGCCAATCTCTCCGGTTGCCTGGCTGCCCGTTGCCATCTTCCTGTTCGGAATCGGCAACACGCCTGCGATTTTTATGGTTTTCGTTGCCGTGTATTTCATTATCACACTGGCAACGTTGAACCAGATTGATAACGTGCCGGTCAGCTATATTCACGTCGCCCGGATCATGGGTGCCACCAGACGACAAATCTATACCCGTGTCATCCTGCCATCCATCCTGCCCGGCCTGTTTATGACTCTACGCCTGAACCTGTTCGCCGCATGGATGGTGGTGCTCATCGCCGAGGCTGTCGGTGTCGGCAGCGGACTTGGGCAGATCGTGATGTTGGCGCGCAATACGTTCAACTCATCTCTGGTCTTCTTCAGCATGACTCTGATTGGCCTGCTTGGATTCATGTTGGACCAGTTGCTGCGCATCGTGCAGAAGCGACTGCTGTGGTGGCTGGATCAGGAAGGGCAGAAGTAAGCATGAGGGCCGTCTATGCGAAACAAACACGGCCACAAACTTTTATAGATTTGCATCTCCATCGTTCAGGAACAAAGACCCATGACAGAATCAATCTTCAAGGCAAAATGGATCGTCCGCGGTGCCATTGATCGTGAAAACGCCGACATACTGAAAAACGGCGCGCTCTTCCAGCGTGACGGTGTCATCGTCGACATTGGTCCGCTCGCAGACATCGAAGCAAAATACCCGAATGTCGATGTCATTGGATCGGACGACCAGATCATTCTGCCGGGTTTCGTTAACGCTCATCATCACGTCGGAATGACACCTCTGCAACTTGGCTCACCCGATCACCCTCTTGAATTATGGTTTGCCAGCCGAATGTCAGCCCGCGATCTCGATCGTTATCTGGATACTTTATATTCGTCTTTTGAAATGATCGCATCTGGCATTACCACGGTTCAGCATATTCATGGCTGGATGCAGGGCCCGCTGGAGAGGATTAACAATAACGCGTCGCAAGTACTTCAGGCGTATCGCGACGTTGGTATGCGCGCCTCCTATTGTTACGCCGTGCGTGAGCAGAATCGCCTCGTCTACGAAGCCGACGAAGCGTTTGTTGCTCGGCTTCCCTCTGACTTGCAAGCGCCGATTGCTGCACACCTGAAAAGCCAGGCGATCCCTTTTGAAGACAATCTGTCTCTGTACGACAACCTTGTTGCGGAAAACGAGGGCCAGTCACGGACCCGGATTCAGCTGGCGCCGGCTAACCTGCACTGGTGTACTGACCATGGTTTGACTGAGCTTGAAAAACGTTCTCTTAGAGACAACGCGCCGATGCATATGCACCTTCTGGAAACGGCTTATCAAAAAGAATACGCACGTCGTCGTACGGGTACCACTGCGGTCAAGCACCTGGAGAAACTTGGCATTCTCAGTTCACGCCTGACGCTGGGGCATGGCGTCTGGCTCACAGAGGAAGATATAGAGATTGCAGCAAGCCACGGTACCTGCATTTGCCACAACTGCAGTTCCAACTTCCGTTTGCGTAGTGGCGTCGCACCGCTCAACGTTTTCGAGAAGCACGGTATGACGGTCGGTATCGGACTGGATGAGGCCGGGATCAACGATGACCGCGACATGCTCCAGGAAATGCGCCTGGTTCTACGCGCGCACCGTGTTCCAGGGATGGACGACGTCGTGCCGACTGGACCGCAGGTATTGCGCATGGCATCCGAACACGGTGCGATGACAACCCCCTTCGGTAAAGACATTGGCCGCCTGGATGTGGGTCGTATGGCGGACCTGGTTATGATCAATCATCGCAAGGCCTTGTGGCCATATCAGGACGATCAGATCCCCATCCTCGATTCGATTATGCAACGCGCCAAGACAGAGTCGGTCGACAAGACCGTGGTTGGCGGCGAGGTCATTTATGAAAATGGTCGATTCACCCGTGTTGATCGCGATCAGGTTCTCAACGAAATCGCTGAGCGTCTGTCGAAACCCCGCACGGCGGACGAGGAAAAACGAATCCACTTGGCCAAAGCCGTTTTCCCCCATGTGAAGAAGTTCTATGACGGTTATCTGGATGGCCAAAAGCGCGAGCCTTTTTACTCGCCCTCTTCCAGCATCTGAACAGCAATGCCGACTTCATTGGCCCATGAGGTCGGCACATTCACTAAAGACGTGGAGCGGTCACGGCGTCATCGGCCCCGCCCAGCGGTTCATTCCAACGTCTTTCTGGCTGGTCTTAAGGTACATTTCACGATAATAGGGCGCGAGACGATCCGCCGATTCGGTCATCAGGTCCAACTGGGCAGATAGCCGATCCGTGTACCCGCGCACCTTCTTTCGAAGAGCGGCCTCGTCCACCGTCAGAACTTCGCCGTCTTCGACCACTATGCGACCGTCGACGATCGTCATTTTCAAAGACCCGCCATTTTCGCAGAAGACAAGCGCACGCTTGAGATTGTGCAAGGGCGTGAACGGAAGAGTATCCAGATCAACCAGCAGCATATCAGCCCGGTAACCTTCCTTGAGCATGCCTACGCGATTCTGAAGCCCCATGGTACGAGCGCCTCCCCGGGTCAGCATGTCGAGGATCTCATTTTCATGAGGCCAGTTCTGGTATTCGGCATCAGCGATTTTATGGACCAGCCCTGCGGTTTTGCCGACCGTCCAGAGGTTGCAGCCGTCATCAACGGGGACTTCATCGATGCCCAGACCAATATTGATCCCGGCGTTCTTCAATCGACGGAATGGCATGACGCCGCTACCAATTTTCAGATTCGAAATAGGATTATGGATCACCGAACACCCGGACTCCGCCATGGCTTTGATATCTGCGTCGTCAACCCAGACGGAATGAATCACCACTGCCCTGTCCGTTAGCACGCCCTGATCCTTCACGTACTGAATAAAGGACTTTCCATGCATTTCCTCACCCAGAACACGCTGTAATTTGGTTTCGAGAATATGCATCTTGTACGGAATATTATGTTTTTCGCTCAGGTCGTTGAGCGCACGGAGACAATCGGGCGTCACACGCTGAGGCGCGGAACAGGACACAGAACACCGGATGCGGCCGTTCGCCGTGTCATGCCAATGCTCGATAAAGCGCTCGTAGTAACCGATAAGCTCGTCAGTTGTGAGCAGCGGCACCTCTTCCATCTCCGTGCGGATATCGTCCGGCAGGAGATCGTATAGGAAGGGGTACTTTTCATATTCCCGGACATTCACCTGACAAAGCGTCACCGACGCACGAATACCGGCATCGGTGTAGGCATTCATCACTGCGTTTACTTCTTCATCCGTCGGCACGGGGACAAAGAAACAATCATCGTGGTTTGTGGTGACGCCCTGCTTCAGAAGCTCGACGGCACCCAGCATGGTACGTGTATAGGCGAACTCACGATCCACCGTTTGACGCTGAAGCGGCGGCACCTCATAAAGCATGTAAAGCTCCAGAGGCGCATCCACAAGGGCCCCCTTGAGAAAATTCACGGGTGAGTGGAAATGCGCATTAATCAGTCCCGGCATGACCAGCTTGCCTTCACCGTCAACAACTCTGGCGCTACCGGTTTCAATGCCCGCCGCAACATCCGGCCCCATCTTCTTGATCACACCATCAGCAATCAGAACGTCGGCACGCTCATACTCGGTGTCGTGTTCGTCCATCGTGAGGACTCGGGCATTACGGATAATGATATCCATGGTTTCTGTTTACCTTTTCCGGCTTTGATACGGTTATTTCCGGCTGGCCAGTGCCAGCCGGGTTTTAGGATCGAGGGCATCCCTGAGGGTGTCACCCAGAAGATTGAAGGCGATCACCACCGTCATGATCAGTATTCCTGGTAAAAGCGAGATGTGGGCCGCGTTGAAAAGATATTGCCGGCCGTCGCTGGTGATAATGCCCCATTCGGCGGTTGGCGCCTGAACACCCAGCCCCAGGAAGCTCAGCCCAGCCGCGGTGATGATGATGTTGCCAACGATCGTTGTGCTGTAAACAATTGACGCGGCAACCACATTGGGGAGCATTTCCACGAAAAGTATCTTGGGCGTGGGTGTCGCCGCCGCGATCGCCGCTTCGATATAACTGCTATTTCTTTCCTGCTGTGCCGCTACGTAGACAACACGGGTGTTGTAAGGCAGCAGTACAATCGTCAGTGCAATGATCATATTGACCATGCCTGGCCCCATAAACGCCGCCAGCATGATGGCCAATAGAACCATCGGAAAGGCAAAAAGCACATCCATGACCCGCATGATGATCGAACCCAGCCGGTCGTTCCAGGCAGCCACCAGGCCCAGGGGTATTGCAAATAGCGCACTGAGCACCACCGGCGTGATACCGGCAAATAACGTGGTTCGGCCGCCCCAGATAAGGCGGGAGAGCATATCCCGCCCCTGGTGGTCGAGGCCAAGAATATGGTCTGGCGTACCCAGCCCCTGCAACCGAAGTCTTGGAAAGCTGACGGTGGGGTCAAACGGTGCGAGCCAGGGTGCGAATATCGCCGCCACTATCACAAAGGCGAGAATCAGTGCACCGCTCATCGCGTACCGATCCGCAAGAATGCCTCGCCAGATGAAAAAGAAGCTCGAGCGTGGCTTTACTGCCCGACGGGGCGTCGCAATGGTTTCAGCGTTCGGATGCATCAAGAGCCCTCACAATAAAGTCCGCAAGAAAGTTGCTGATAACGAAGGTCAGAGCAATAACCAGTGAGCAACCCTGGATCATCGGAACGTCTCTTTGCAGAATCGCGTTATAGAGCTGCAGGCCGATACCGGGCCAGTTGAAAATAATCTCGCTGAATATGGCACTACCAAACAGATAACCGACCTGAAGGCCGCTGATATTAACGAAGGAAGGCAAGGCATTGCGCACCATGTGGACATAGTTCAGGCGCCTGCGCCGAATCCCTCTGGACCTCAGAGCCATCATGTAAGTTTTATTGGTGACATCGATCATCGCTGATCGTGAAACCCGGGTGACAATCGCAATCGACGACGCCGCCGTTGCGATGGCGGGCAAGGTCGCATGATGCACAAGTTCCCAGAACCCGCCGGGATCGTAGAAATTTTGCATCCCGGACGTTGGAAACAGAGGAAATTTCACACTGAACAGGTAAAGCAGCAGAATGCCCAGCCAGAAAGTAGGCGCAGAAGCCAGCAGAAGCGTACCGAAGATGGTCAGCCGGTCACCGATACTGCGAAAATGGGTAGCAGAGAACACCGCCAACAAAAAGCTCACAGTGATTACAAGAAATAGGCTGAACCCCATCAAAATAAACGAGTTGACGATCTTTTCCCCCAGTAATGAGGCAACCTCAACGCGCTGGGATATCGAGTACCCGAGATCAAACTGCAACAGATCCCACAGCCAGATACCGTACTGGACCAGCAATGGACGATTAAGCCCGAGTTCTTCCCGCAATGCCTGGACGGCTGTGTCCGACGCCTGCTGACCTAAAACGGTACGGGCAACATCACCTGGGACCAGGTAAACCGAAATAAAGACCACAAAGCTGACCCCCAGCATCACGGGAATCATTTGCAGTAAGCGCATGACAACAAACCGGGGCATGACAGAAACTCCAGCTATGCCAGGTTGCAGGCCCTGATCATCGAGCCTGGCAACCTGGCGATCTCTTACGTCAGATGAGGGCCTTAGTTTTTGACCAGGCCGGTGTAGTCATGCCAATGCTGGGGTGCGAGTACGAACCCTGAAACATTCGGCCTCATCGCATAGATGGCAATCGGGGTGTAGTAAGGAATGAACGCCATATCGTCAGCAATCGTTTGCTGCAGAGTGGCCAGATGGCCAAGCATCTCGCTTTCAGTTTTTGAAGACCTGGCATCCGCGAGCAACTTGTCAATCTCCGGGTTTTCGTAATAGCCGGCGTTAAAACCGTTTGGCGGGATTGCCGCGGTTGCAATCACCTGGTCTAGCCAGAAGAAACTGGTCTCGCCCCAGGACACTGACATGAAGCCGGTTCCCTCGCGAATGCCCCCACCAAGCATGTCCCAGTAGGTGCCGTTATCGAATGACTCGATAGATGCGTCAATGCCGATTTTGGCCAGGTCGCGCTGGATCCACTCGGCATCACCGACCGTGTTTACATCGCCACCCCCGCCCATGGTCCAGTCCAGGCGAGTCTCAAAACCGTCGGGGTAACCTGCCTCTGCCAACAGTGTCTTGGCAGCTTCAGGATCGTATTCACAGTCCTTGAAATCAGGGTCGTAACCCGGGCCGCCGTAATTCAGGATACCCGTGGCAGGTCGTGCGTAGCCGTTACGGTGAAACTCGGCCATGCCTTCACGATCCAGCGCCATACAGACAGCACGTCGGACTCTGACATCCTGCAAAGGCTCTTCTTTGAAGTTGACCCACATCATGTAAATCGTGGAGATCGGGCTGCTGACAATGTCCAGCCCGGCGGCTTTAAGCTGTTCGATCGAGTCGGGAGAGGGAGACGAGATCATGTCCACTTCGCCACTGCGCAACGCCAGTTCTCTGGTCGCTACTTCGGAAATAGGCCGGAACATCAACCGCTCAATGGTTGGGGTACGGCTTTCGTCCCAGTAATCCGGGTTGCGTTTTAAAACAGTCAACTCGCCAATAGAGCGACTGGCAAACTGATAAGGGCCGGTGCCAACAGGATTGGTCTCGACGCTATCGTTGCCGTTCTCACGAATAGAGGTCGGGCTGATGAATCGGGGGGTACCCGAACCACCCATGGCCAGGCGCCGGAGAAACTCAATGTTCGGAGTTTCGAGCTTGATCTCGAACGTGTAATCGTCAACGACCCGATAGCTTTCAAGGTCCTGCCACATCCAGCGCATCAGTCCGCTGGCAATCGACTGGTAGTACTCAAATTCAGGGTCCAGCATTCGATCCAAGTTGAATTTCACCGCGTCGGCATTGAAGTCCGTACCGTCGTGAAACTTCACGCCTTTGCGCAGGTTGAAGGTATAGGTGAGTCCGTCGTCCGAGATATCCCAGGATTCCGCCAAAGCCGGAACCAGAGGCGGTTGTTCAACATCATCCCGAGTCAGATCCTCGGCCACGAAGCCCTCGAACACATGCATGATCACGCGAAACGTGTTCCATGTGGTCGAGGCATGAGGATCCATTCTGGATAAGTTGGCTTCGATCGCGATCGCCACGGTATCCTGGGGAGTCGCCTGAGCATTTGCCTTTTCTGGCATGACCGCCAAACCGCCTGCGGAAATGGCAATCGCCAGAGCGCTTGCCGGCCCGATCGCCGCTTGCTTCAATCTACTCATGACTTGCTTTTGCATGGTATTGCTCCTTCGTACTTTGCGTTTAAGTCAGACGGGCGGAAGCCTGTCTCCTCAGCGTACAAATGACAGGCCACACTCCGGCTCCCATCAATCGACTTCAGTAAAGGCGTCTTGTCCCGGCAATGGGGCAGGCGGTGCGCGCAGGTGCCTTGATAAACACAGCCACCTCCGTCGCTGCGCTCCTCTTCGACGTCCTCTATGGCGGCGGCAGCATCCAGCCAGCGCTCATCGCCGTCCATTGTTAAAATCGTGTCCAGAAAATTCCGTGTGAAAGGGTGGGCCGGTAATTTATGGATATCGTTACTCAACCCGGACTCCAGAATTTGTCCCCGATACATGACCAGCGTGCGGTCGCACATGTAGCGAACAATTCCCAGGTCGTGAGAGACGAAGAGATAAGCGATATCCAGCTTGCCCTGGATCTCCCTGAGCAGATTAAGAATCTGTGCCTGAACCGAAACATCCAGAGCTGAAACCGGCTCATCGAGAATCAGCAGGCGTGGTTCAGGGGCCAGCGCGCGGGCAATCGCAATCCGCTGACACTGGCCTCCGCTGAATTCGTGGGGGTACCGCGACGTTGCCGAGGGATCCAGGCCAACGAGTTCCATCAGGCTCTCGGCTTTGGCAAGCGCTGCCCGCTTGGGCATCCCGAAGTTAAGCAAGGGTCTGGCGATACTTTCTCCCACGGTGCGGCGGGGATTGAGCGAGTGCAGCGGGTCCTGGAACACCACCTGAATGTCGCGCCTGAAAAGGCGCATTCGATCCCTGGAAACCTCAGTCAGTAGTTCTCCGTCAAACCAGACTTCACCCTGATCGGGCTCAATCAACCTTGCGATGATCCTCGCCAATGTCGACTTGCCTGAACCAGAGCCACCCACCAGCCCAACGGTTTCCCCGGGGAACAGGTCAAAACTCACACCATCCACTGCCTTGGTGCTGGCGACGACTCTTCTTCGGATCAGTCCACTGGTTGTGGTGTAACTGCGGTGTATATCCCGAACCGAGAGCAAAGGACGAGTCATGCGTCCCCCTTCTCTGGACCCACCAGATGGCAACGGACGGCTCTGGTTTCGGAAAGGGTTTCGAGTTCAGGCAGCTCATTCCGACACCGATCCACAACATGGTCACAGCGATCCGCGAAGCGACAGCCCTTCGGCGGGTCAACCAGGTTCGGCGGAGTTCCCGGGATCTGATAGAGCGACTCATCGTCTCTGACATTATCAGGAACTGACCGAATGAGAGCCTGTGTATACGGGTGCTGGGGGCTCGCCAGAACCTCCTCGACGTCACCCTCTTCCTGCACATGCCCGGCATACATCACAACGACGCGATGGGCGATGGCTCTAACAACGCCGAAATCGTGGGTAATCAGGAGAATGGGTAAACGATGTTCCTGGTTCAATTGGCGTAGAAGAAACAGAACTTTTGCCTGAATACCCACATCAAGCGCGGTCGTCGGCTCGTCGGCAATCAACAACGAGGGGTGGCAGGCGAAGGTTATGGCCAGAGAGACACGCTGGCACATGCCACCGCTCAACTGATGCGGGTAAGACGCCGCAATCCGCTGCCAATCGTTAAACCCGACCTGGCGCAATCCCTGCTCGATGTATCGCAGGCGCTCCGCTTTCTTCATCTCCGGACGGTGCAAGGACAGCGTTTCGAGAAAGGCCTCCTCAATCGTGAATGAAGGATCAAGGCTGCCACGGGGGTTCTGGAACAGCATCGCAGCCGATGTGCCGCGAATTGACTCGAGGTCATGCTCCGACATCGCCAGAATATCCTGGCCGTTGAGCGACACTGAACCCGAGACGAAGCGACCGGGCGGTGTACTGATGAGCTTGAGAGCCGCCAACGCCGTCACACTCTTACCCGAGCCTGACTCTCCGACCAGAGCGACGATCTCACCGTCGCGAACAGACAGGCTCACGTTGTCGACGGCGCGCAGGGGCCCTGCAGGCGTATCAAACCAGATTCTGAGTTCCGAGATATCGAGCCCACCAGCGCGGGGACTGACATTCTGAGAAATTTGTGGGGCAAGCTCGTTAGACATATCGCGACCACAACGTCGGTTGATGTGGAAGGCACGCCAACCTTGATTAGCCGTTGAGGCTTTTCATGCGCTATGTGTCAGGTAATTCATTGTTCGGGCCAACATCGCCATCTTAATTAGTTTTCAAACACTTAAGATAAATCCGCCCGCCATTGACCAAATCTACCCGAACGGAGTTCGCCTCAAACAAGAGCACAGGCGCTCCAAAAACGAGCGGTAAAAGCAGACACGGGCAGCGGTGTAAAAAGCAGCGAATCAGCCAGGCAGAGGCAGGAAGGTGTAGTCGTTCAACCGTTCGAGGTGTTTTGCAATCGTCAGTACCCGCTGATCGGCAAACCTGGGCGCGATGATTTGTAGCCCAACCGGTAAGCCCTTATTGTCGGTACCACAGGGGACGGAGCAGGCAGGCGCGAACACCTGATTAATCATCCATGAGAAGGCGGCGTGATCCCGGGCATTGGCCTTTTTCCCATCGATGATCGAAGGCCAGGCCTCTGAAAGAGGCCAGGCGGTTACCGGCGCGGTCGGGCACAGGAGAACGTCGATCGACTCAAAACACGCGATAAAATGAACATGAAGCTCTTTTCTGAAACGCAGGGCGTTGGCCACATCAACGCCGGTAAGCTCCAAACCCTCTCGAATCTGATCCGCCACGTCAGGGTCAAACTGCGCTTTATTTTGCTGGTATTGAGCGCCGTACATGGCCGCCAGTGCCGACTTCTCCAGTGCGCCAATGCGCGACTCACTGGTCGATTTCGGCCAACGGGGAGTCATCGTAAGAACGGACAGCCCATCGTCACGCAGGCGGTCGACCGCTGCCGACACTGACCGGGCCACATCCGGTTCTATCAGGGCAGCTAACCCAAGATCCGGGCTGAAGCCTAAGCGCAAGGGCCGCGACGATCCGCTGTTTACGCTGCCGGCACTACCGGGATCCATACGCCCGCCTTCGCCAATAATGCCCATCACAAGATCTATGTCGCCCACCGTCCGGGCAAAAACGCCAATAGTGCTGTTGCCGAAATCCGGCCCCTCGAAACCGGGCCCCTCCGGAACCGTGCCACAAGAAGGCATGAAGCCAAGTATGCCGGTATGGGATGCCGGGCGACGGATCGACCCCCCAGCATCGGTACCAAGTGAAAGAGGACACAGCCTGGCAGCGACCGCAGACGCAGATCCGCCGGAAGACCCCCCCGGAGTACGCTCCAGATCCCAGGGATTCCTGGTGGGCCCGTACAGTTCGTTGGTCGTGACGCCACGGCATGCAAACTCTGGCGAATTCGCCATCCCCAGTATGATTGCGCCCGCTGTTCTCAGGCGTGCTACAGCCGCGGAATCTTCCGGTGCAATAAACCCTTCAAAAAGCCGTGAGCCCTGGGTGATCGGCCAACCCTTAACCCATAGATTGTCTTTGATCGCGATGGGCACGCCAGCCAGCGGGAGCGCTTCCCCTTGGTTAATTCGTTTCTGGATCGCCTGCGACTGACGATGGATGTCGTCTCGGCTCCAGTAAATAAGGGCATTGATATCCGGGTTGCGCAATTCCAGATTCTGAAGGAAAGCATCCGCCACTGAACGCACAGTAACGGCCCCTCTCTGCACCCGGCCGGCCAAATCAGCTGCACTGAGATCAGTCAGATTCACGTTTTTCTAGTCCGCCGCTGTACCAAATGAGGATAGGGTGCCGTGATAGGCCTTGCTGACCGGAGCTGCGTATCCGCCGAGTTTTGCAGTGGCAATCCCAAGGTCAATCAGTGTACCGACCAGCCCGGCAGCGCCGGTTATTCCGTCAACAACCGGCATGCCGAACTTTTCACTCAGCCTGCGTGTCATCGAGACCATGCCCGCACAGCCGAGCACGACGGCTTCGGCTCCGAGTGCTTTGGCCCGTACCATTTGCTCTTCGATGCGCTTTTCTGCTTCACCATCATCCGATTCGAGTGCCAACACGGGAATATCGGTCGCGAGAACCCCCGCGCAGCGACGGCTTAACCCATAACGTTCAAGATTGTGTTGAATGATGGGTACAGAACGGCTAAGGGTGGTGATGACGGCGAAACGGTGGGACACCAGCGAAGCGATATGAAACGCGGCCTCTCCCATACCGACCACCGGCGCATTGACCAGGCATCGAGCGGCGTCCAGCCCCGTGTCGTCGAAACACGCAATGATGTATCCGTCGGCATCCGGGTTTGCCATCAGCGTTTCCATTAAGCCGACACTTGCAACGGCACCATCGTAATGCCCCTCAATGCTCTCTGGCCCACTCGCAACAGTGATAGCCTCTATGTGTAGCCGGTCGCCCACCACCAGCTTCGCCGCATCGGCACAGGCATCCGTCATGCTTCGGGTTGTATTCGGATTAATCAGGCAGATTCGTTTCAACGCATTGCCTCCTCAGACGATTGTTTAAGGGGCGAGACCCAGTTTTTTCTGCATGTCGTCAGACCATTCGAAATAGACCTCGGCACATGCTGTTGCGCTGTGCTGGCTATAGGGAATCGATCGTTGATCCACAGGTACACTCGCCTCTACCCTCAGAGCTTCTACACCGATATCTGCATAAGGCGTGTCCGCAAGGCATTGGTAGGCCTCAAGCGCATCGTTATGAGTCGCTCCGTAAAAAACATGACGAACGCCGGCCAAGCGAATCGCGACCGTGCACATGGGGCAGGGCTCTCCGATCGCATACAGGTCACAATCATTCAGAGCGGTGGTCGCCAATCGGCGACAGGCATCCCGGATTGCCTCTATTTCGCCATGCGCGGTGGGATCGTGATGGACCAGTTCGTGATTCAGCCCTTCCCCTACAATTTCCCCGTTCTTGACCAGGATGGCGCCAAACGGCTGGGTGCCCGGCTGATCAATAGCCTTGCGGCTAAGGCCGATCACATAATCCATAAACCTTGATTCGTACATAAAGCTCAACCCCGCACTCGCGTTCGTTGACTAATGAATCCGCCCCACTCCATATGCCGGTTCACATACTTACCGAGCAGGCGCCTGAATTGCCCCGTTTCTACACACCATGCCTCTGGGATTCGAAACGCAGAGTTCATCGTGATGGCATCTGTGGCTTGAACGGGTGATGCTCTTTCCAGTGATGGGCGATATCAATCCGCCGTGTGATCCATACCCGGTCGTGCTTTTCTATATAATCCAGGAATCGCTGCAACGCTCGGAAACGTCCAGGGCGCCCAACAAGCCGGCAATGCAAGCCAATCGACATCATTGCGGGCTTATCTTTACCCTCGGCATACAAGACGTCGAACGCATCCTTCAGGTACTCAAAAAAGTGACTACCGGTATTGAACCCCTGGGCAGTCGCAAAGCGCATATCGTTCGTATCCAGTGTGTAGGGAATGACCAGATGGCCTTTCGACCGAGCCTCTGCGGTTTTCGTCTCAACCCAGAACGGCAGGTCGTCCCCGTAATAATCGCTGTCGTACTCGAAACCGCCTTCCTCTACGACAAACTGTCGGGTCTGCGGGCTGTCCCTGCCGGTGTACCATCCGCTGGGATGACAACCGGTGAGTTCAGTATGGATCTTTACCGCTTCAAGAAGGTGGGCGCGCTCTTCGGCTTCACTCACCGCTTGGTAAGAGAGCCAGCGCAAACCGTGGCAGGCGATTTCATGCCCCTGTTCCCGGAAGGCAGCCACCACGTCAGGATTACGCTGAAGGGCCATGGCTACTCCGAAAACAGTCAGGGGCAAGTCCCGGCGCTCGAATTCTTTGAGAATGCGCCAGACCCCCACCCGCGATCCGTATTCGTAGAGCGACTCCATGCTCATGTGTCGGTCTGGAAAAGACTCAGCGCCGATGATGTCTGACAAAAACGTTTCCGAGCCGTCGTCCCCATGAAGCACCGACCGTTCAGCACCTTCTTCGTAGTTCAACACAAATTGCACGGCGATGCGGGCTTTGCCGGGCCATCTTGCCTCTGGAATTGACGGGCCATAACCCTTCAGATCTCTGGGGTAAATCACAAGGAAGTGCGCCTTTTGCAAACGGATCATGAAATTGCGAATTGGCGACTCGCAATCATCTAACCCGGACTCCAAGCAAAAACCTAGCCAAACCTCCTGAATGCCCTTTTTTTCAGGGAAGAGCTGGCACCTTCTGCATTCTTCGGAACCTAAAAACCAAAAATCAGCGCACCGAAATCGAGCATATGAATGCAAAACGAATAGATTACAGAGCAACCCAAAGGTTAATGGTCTGTTCATCGCAGTTCGCGCTCGACTTGGCACGATCAGCGATCAGAAGCTCACCTTGCCGGGTAAGAACAGAGTCCCCGGCATGCCACGTGCCGCCCCCCCTTGCCGACCGTCAGTAACGAATGTACTCACCGTGGACGGGTCAATTACGTATTTGGCAGGAGCCATCACAATCGGAAAACGTCAACCATGCTAAGGTGTTAAAGCTGGGCCATCTAAGGAATGTCGCCCATGAATGTGGATCTCCAGAGGCAGCTCAACCGGCTCGCTCAAAAACAGGTTCAGGCGCAGACGTCCTGAGGAAATTGTTTGCGTTTGTTACGATTTTTCGGACTGATTAGGCTCGGTAGGAACGTTCGCTTCTGTTTAAAACCGGACAGCAGCAAACGTAAGAACATAGCACGAGCAGGTTCACGAAAACCCCAGGAAATGCTTCAAATGAAGCCATTGATCAACCAAGAATGGAGTTATCGACTCTAATGTACTGTTTATCTGGGATTTTTTGGGGCAGCAACAAATCCATGAACAAGAACACCGCGCATAAGTTAAATACGGTATGAACCCCCATCACGCTTTTATCGGAGACACACAATCGTTTACGTCCCCCTCAGCCAAAACTAGAAAACATAAATGAAGCCAACACCAATCTCCGCCTCGTAGTTGTTGCGCGTGATCGGGCTGTCTGAAACCTCACTCCCAAAAGCTTCGTAAAGAGCCTCACCGAAGATCTGCCAGTTCTTGTGTAAGTAATTACGGTAGCTAACATTGAACCCTGTTGATCTGTACCCGCTATCAACATCGGTTGCCGGAAGGCCTGAATCTATGGACTGTTGTGTGGTCACACCAAAGTCACGGTTGGCAAGCTTGCCATCGTGGAACGTAACCACTGCACCCACTTCCCAGCCAGTGCCGTTGGGCTTGCAGGCCAGGCAGGTTCCTGCCCCGAAAATTCCCAGTGTGCCGACCTCACCTGTTAAGACACGGCCATCCAGAAAGTACCGCCAGTCTTCCGTAAGCGCATGGCGCACTTCCAACAGCACTGTGACTCCGGAACGTGAATCACCTAAACCGTCCAGTCTGCCATCGTCTGAGTCACTTTCTTCACGGCCTTCCTCGTAGCCGATGGATGATTGAAACAACCAGGTATCCTTTACCAATGTCCGCCAGCCAATTGCTTCACCTGCCCAGAAAAACAGGTGATCGCCGGTCCGGTACTGAACACCACCCGCTGGGTCGACCTCAAATTCAAATTCGTCGGACCCCTCGTAGGCAGTCTCATACTCAACGCCCAACCCAAGCCCAAATCCCCAACCATCGCCATTTGTAAAATCGTCGATGGAAGGAAGTGGAGCGAGCGCGGTTCTCGCCTCCGTTGCATTTACTGATCCAAAACAGGAAAGAGCGCCAACAAATGTGACGATTTGCAGGGGGGATTTTTTCATCGTTTCTCACCTATCAAGGAGATGGTGATATTACGACTTAAACATTATTCTGGATTACTGGTTCTGGTCCAACTTACCACTCTATCAAAGCCACGAAACCCGCTCGCGCTTTTAGCGCCAGCGGGTTTCGTTTCAGGTCTTTGTTCTGGAATCAGAAGTTCATCTGAACACCAAGACCAATACCATCAACCGTTACGTTGCTATCATCGTAGTAACGCATGTACTCCAGGTTTCCTGACAGATTCTGTGCAAACTTGAAATTCACACCCGCACCGTAGGAAAAGTCAGAGTCGTCATCGCTCTGGGGACCAATTTCGGCCTCGATTCTGGTGAAACCAACCACGGCATACGGAGTTACCGGGCTTTGGTTTGCCATGTTAATGGTGGCGTATCCGCCAAAGAAGTTATCAAGTTTGGCTTTCTGACCGAACACGCGGTCATCATCCACCCCAAAACCGGCGCGGGCCTCTATGCCCAGAAATTCGTTGGCCATAACGCCCACTTTACCAGACAGGGTGCCAACATCAGCGCTGGCGAAGCCGTCAAAATCCACATCCATAAAGGTGTAGTTCAAGCCAGCGTACAAACTGCCCACGCCAGACTTATACATATCCTGCGCAGATGCAGCCCCTGTCATAGCAATGCCTGCAGACGCAACCGATGCGAGTAAAAGGTTCTTTTTTACGTTCATAGCCGGTTCTCCTTGTTCCTTTTGGGGAGCTGAGTAGCGCTCCTTTTTACAACTTGCACCACAGAGACGCTGTTTGCCATAGCCCGGTTCCGAATTTACGTGGCTTTTACAGGGATTTAATTTGGCGTTAATGGCCCGTGCGTCCGCCTGTTTCCTTGCGGAAGCCCGGTACCGCGGGTATCCTGACGCCGTCTCTTTGTCAGCTGGCGCGGGCGCACCTTGAGAAACCTTTACCCTGTCATTTTTATTATCAGTGTCATGTTTATACTGCTTAGTGTTTTCATGACCTTACCGGTTGTACTTCTCGCTCTTGCGGGGGAAGACGTACCAAACGCGGTGGCCTTCGCCGAGTCGGCCGGTATCGTATTCGCGCTTGGTGCTGTAGGCGTGTTGTCGATGTATCGGCAACCCAGGGATCTCAAGCCCCGCTACATGTTTGTGCTTACCGTTTCCAGCTGGTTTATCATCGCCCTGCTCTCCTCAATTCCCTTTTACCTCAGCGATAACGGGATTTCCGCAGCGGACGCTTTTTTTGAAGGTACTTCCGGCATAACCACAACGGGTGCTACAGCTCTGAGTGGGCTTGATGATATGGATCGGGATCTGCTGCTTTGGCGGTCCATCCTGCAGTGGATTGGTGGTATCGGGATTATCGGTATGTTCGTTGCGGTACTTCCGTTTCTCCGTGTTGGTGGTATGCGACTGTTCGCAACAGAATCTTCCGAATGGACAGACAAAGCCTTGCCTCGAATGAAAACACTCAGTCGTGGCCTTCTGTTTGTTTACGTGATGTTTTCAGTGATAGCGGTGGTTACTTACTGGCTCTCAGGCATGAGCCTGTTTGATGCCTTTAACCACGGGCTGACCAGCATTTCCACCGGTGGTTTCTCCACCTCTGATCTGTCGATGGGCAAGTTCAGCGATCTTATCCTGATGGAAGCCACGTTGTTCATGATCATCGGCAGTTTGCCGTTTTTTCTGTTCGTGCGGGAATTGCACGGGCAACACGGTGTGCTGTTTAGAGACCAGCAGGTCCGACTGTTCCTGACCATTCTTTTCACGGTGCCCGCGCTGCTGACGCTCTACCGCTGGTGGGTTTCGCCGATTCCGTTTGATCCCTTACACAATTACGTAGCGACGTTGTTCAACGTTACGTCTGTGGTGACCACTACCGGCTATGCCTCAGAAGACTACGCCGCCTGGGGGCCGCTGGCCTTTGTGGTGTTCTTCTTTCTGATGTTTGTAGGCGGCTGTTCCGGCTCAACCTCTGGCGGCATGAAGATTTTCCGTTTCCAACTGTCGTTGATCATTCTTCGGGAGCAACTGATGCGGCTGCTTCACCCGAGGGCGGTCTTTACCAGAAACTACAACGGGCGGGCGGTCAGCGATGAGATTATTTCATCTATGATCGCCTACACCTTCATCTTCCTGCTGTGCCTGTTGATTATTACGGTGCTGCTGGCGTCACTTCAGCTCGATTTCGTGACAGCCCTGTCTGGCGCCCTCACCTCTTTGACGAACGTCGGCCCAGGGCTGGGCGACATCATTGGTCCCTCGGGTAACTTCGCTCCCCTGCCGGATGCCGCCAAGTGGATCCTGTCGGTGGGTATGCTGATGGGCCGATTGGAAATTCTCAGTGTGGTGATCGTACTTTCACCCGGGTTCTGGCGCGGCTAACATCGATTAGCGATACCAGAGCACGTGCTGATCTTCCAGCGGGATATGAAGCAGCGGGTGGTTTGGGCGAATCCGTGGGGTGTAATGATCGTCCGGCCGGTCTGGTACCGATACCGAAAACAGGTAGCTGTCTTCCGCACCGGGCAGGCTTCGTTCAAGCGTCATGGGCTGAACAATGCGCCCACCGTATTCCGAAGCCTCAGCTACCAGCTCTATCTCTACCTTTTCTGGGCTTAGTCCGTCCAGGTACACATCCAGGGTAAACACCCGCGTACCGTCTTCCTGCTGGCTGGTGAGTCTTCCAAACCGCAATCTTGGCCAATGCTGGGCAATTTGTTGCTGCCATTGAAGCAATTGTCTGGCAGTTTCAGGGTTCCTCTGATTGCCCTTGGCAATCATCGGCAGGTAGAAAGCATCAACGTATTCCCGAACCATGCGATTGGCGGAATAACTGGCCGTTAACTGGTCCATGCTGGCTCGCACCCGTTGTAACCATCTCGCCGGCAGGCCCTCGCTGTTGAGCTGGTAGAACTCGGGAACCACTTGCTCCTCCAGCAATGCGAAGAGTTCGTCTGCGTCGGCTTCATCGTGCTGGTCGGAATGGCTGAGTTCTTCAAACGTGGCGCCAGGCCGAATGGCCCAGCCCACGTTCTCGTTCCAGGCTTCTGCCCACCAACCATCGTATTGGGACAGGTTCAGGCCACCGTTCACCAGCACCTTCATACCACTGGTTCCACAGGCTTCCCAGGGGTGTCTCGGGCAATTGAGCCACACATCCACGCCCTGAATAAGCTGGTTGGCCACAGCAAGGTCATAGTCCTCAATGAACACTACCCGGCCCTCTGCCTCGGGGCGCCTGGAAAAATCCTTCCAGCGCTTGATAAGTTCTTTTCCGGCTTGATCATGAGGATGGGCTTTTCCTGCCAGAACAATCTGAAGCGGCCTGTCCCGGCAGCAAAGTAATGCCAGCAGTCTTTCCGGGTCTTTGAGCAGGAGATCCGGCCGTTTGTAACTGGTAAAACGTCGGGCGAACCCGAGCGTGAGGGTTTCCGGGTCTAGCAACAGGCCGCACGCGGCCTCGACACTGGAACCGACCTTGTGTTCGCAGTGTTGGCTTCGCAGGCGTTTGCGGAGATAGCTGATCAGCCGTTTGCGCTGGCTCCTGCGCATTTGCCATAGCTCGTCGTCAGTGATGGACTGCAGCGGGCAGGATTGGGTTAGCGGCCGGCGCCACCGCTCCGGGCCGCAAGCCCTGGTCCACAAAGCATCGGATTCCGGTGAGTCCCAGCTGGGAGTGTGCACGCCGTTGGTCACGAATTCGGCCGGGATGTCGTCAGCAGGCCAACGTCCGAACCAGGACTGAAAAATTGCCTGGGTAACCTTGCGGTGGATCTGGCTTACACCGTTAAATCGGCCGCACATGCCAAGCGCTAAGCCGGCCATGTTCAGGTCTCGGCTGCCACCGTTGGCGATTTGAAAGAGGTTTTGCAGTGAATGGTTGTTTTCGGAAAGCCAGGGCGACAGGTAGAGTTCTGCCAGTCCCGGCGCGAATCGATCAAAACCGGCAGCCACCGAAGTATGGGTAGTGAACAGATTGGTGGCACGGGTTGCCAGTCTCGCCGTTGGAAAATCCGATTGGTTTGCCCGCTGCCAGTAATGGGCCCGTTCAATCAATGCCAGCGCGCTGTGCCCCTCGTTGATATGGCATACCCTAGGCTTGCGCTGCAACAGTTCCAGCAATCGCCAACCGCCAATACCGAGCACCATTTCCTGCTGAAGGCGTTTTTCGGGGTCGCCACTATAGAGTTCACTGGTAATGCCCCGGTCACCGGGTTCGTTGCGGGGGTCGTTTGCATCCAGCAGCAGTAATTCGCATCGGCCAACCTGGCCTTTCCACGCCCTTAAACGAACATCCCGTCCCGGGAACGGAACCGTCACCCTTGCCCACTCTCCGCTTGGGTCTCTCACAGGTGCCACCGGCAGCATGGTTGGGTCGTTGTAGGGGTAAAACTCCAGTTGTTCGCCGTCAGCACTCAGGGCCTGGCGAAAATAACCCTGCTGGAACAGCAGGCCGACCGCGATCACCGGCACGCCGAGATCACTGGCGGCTTTGAGGTAATCTCCCGCCAATACGCCAAGGCCGCCGCTGTACAACGGTAACGACTCAGACACACCGTATTCCATACAGAACCACGCAACGCCTTCTCCCAGTTGGCCGTCGCAGGTGTCGGAATACCAGGTATCCGCCGTGTTGAGTGCCTGGTGGTAATTTATCTGGGTCTGGTATACCTCCAGGAAATCCGGATTTTCCGCCAGTGCCAGCAAACGCTCTGAAGACACGCTATTGAGTACCAACCACGCGTTTTGCGTGGACTCCCAGACATCGTCATCCAGCAATCGCCATAGTTGATCACTGCCATGGTGCCAGCTCCAGCGCAAATCCAGCGCCAGCGGAATAAGCCCCGAAAGCTGCGCTGGCAGGGCCCGCATGGTGTATGCAGCGAGCGTCATGATCGTGGCTCGGTGTTAGTGCGCCGTGTAGCCGCCGTCGATAACCAGTTCGCTACCAGTGATGAACTTTGACTCCTCAGACGCCAGGTAAACGATGCCCCAGGCAATGTCGTCCGGCTCACCCATGTGCCCCAGGGGATGCAAGGCGGCAGTCGCCTGCCTTGCTTCTTCCGGGTCCATGCCAGTGGTTTTCAGGTGATTCTCAACCATGGGCGTCCAGATGAATCCGGGGTGGATTGAATTGGCACGAATCCGGTCTGGTGCGTATATCATCGCATCGGTCTTGGTCATCAATCTTACAGCGCCTTTTGACGCGTGGTAAGGCGGCACGTCTGGCGCGCTTACAAGGCCGTAAATGGATGAAAGATTGATCAGGCTGCCGCTACCCGCTTTTTTCATGTGCGGTATCGCGTGCTTCGTGCAGAAGAAAACACCTTTTACATTAACCGCCTGGACCCTGTCCCATTCCTCCTCCGTCAGTTCATGGGTCGGTTTGTTGGTGCCGGATATCCCGGCATTGTTAACCAATACGTCGAGCTTGCCGAATTTTTCTGCAACGCTATCGATAGCCTCTTTTACCTGGGCCTCGTCTGCCACATCACAATGCCAATAGGCCACTTTGTAACCCTTGGCGGCCAGTTCCGTGGCGAGCGCTTTACCGGCCTGGTCAAGAACATCCAGTATGCCAACCGCTGCGCCTTCTTCCACCATACGTTGAACGGCGGCCTTGCCTATTCCAACGGCTCCGCCAGTCACTGCTGCAACCTTGCCTGCCAATCGTGCCATATTATCCATTCCTTCTTGCGGCTATTCTGTTGGTGCGGTCTGTGCCGCCCTAAACCCTGAATCCAGTGAGCAAAGATTGGCTTTGAAGCCACTGGACCAACTCTGCAATCACGTCCACCTCGTTATCCGTTCCATCAAACCCCAAACCAAGCCCGCCGGAAGAGCGGCGAATAACGTGCGCGTTCAGCACCCGGTGGCAATCCTGTCCCTGATCCGGAAGCTTGAAGGCCAGCTGAATGGGCTGGTTCAACCGGATGTCGGCGTAATCAGTCGCCACAAACAATCCTCGCCGGGAGGCGTCCTGGATTTGCCCGGTGGCTACGGGCATTCCCCTTTTGTAAACCAGTATAGGTAATTCACCTTCAATGCGCTGGCTAAGCCGATGCTCCATGATATCCCCCTGCATTTACTCAACGTAAACTACCCTTCGATAAACACACCCGCTCCTTGTATTTAAAACTGGTCAAGGTTTAACCATCTTGACGCTGGTCAATTAATAACCAATCGTCAGTTTTAACGTCCGTAGAGGTTGACCATAGACCGCAGGGAATCAGACCGCGCCAGCGATTCATAGTTCTCTGGCAACTGCCAGATCCAGTTATTGGAGGTTGTGCCGGGTGTGTTGAAGCGGGCACTGGAGTCCAGACCAAGAAGGTCCTGCATGGGAATCATCACCAGCCCCGAGACAGACCCCAGCGCCGCCTGGATAATCTGCCTTGGAATGCTGTCGTCGGTGAGCCGAAGGTACTGGTTTACGTGATCCCGGGTACGTTCATCCAGGCTCTGGTACCAGCCCAGGGTGGTGTCATTGTCGTGGGTACCGGTGTACACCAGGTCATGCTCTTTATGGTTATGAAGTAAGTGAGGGTTGGTTGCGCTGCCATCAAAACCAAACTGCATGACCGTCATGCCGGGCAAGTTAAACCGCTGCCGAAGTGCCTCGACATCGGCCCCGATGATGCCCAGATTCTCCGCAACCAGCGGCAGTTCCGGGAGTTGCTCAAAACACGCTGACAGGAAGGCATCGGCGGGGCCCGCCACCCAGTGTCCGTTCACCGGGCGGGCATCTGCCGCAGGAATTTCCCAGAACGCCTGCAGGCCCCGAAAGTGATCAATCCTGAGCAGGTCGAATTTTTCCTGCTGGCTGGCCAGCCGATCTATCCACCAGCGATAACCATCGGCGGCCATAGCTTGCCAGTCATAGAGTGGATTACCCCAGTGCTGACCATCAGGAGAAAAATAGTCCGGAGGCACTCCGGCGACGACCAGCGGCTGGCCCTGCGCATCCAGCTTGAACATGTCCGGGTGGGCCCAGACATCGGCGCTGTCGTGGGCGACAAAAATGGGGATATCCCCGAACATCAGCACGCCCCGCTCCCGGGCATATTGACGCATTGCCTGCCATTGCAGATGAAAAACAAACTGTTCGAAACAGACCTGTTCAATGGCGTTACCATGCCGGGCCCGGAATGCTTCAAGAGCCAGAGGTTCCCTGCGCCGCAGCGACATTGGCCATTCATACCAGGGAATGCCGCCATGGGCATCCCGGATGGCGATGAACAAGGCAAAGTCATCCAGCCACGCCTTGTGGTCGGACAGGAACTGTCGCCAGGTATCCTGGTTGGTGGTTACGGGTGTTTGGCCGGTGGCCGCTAAAAAACGCCCCGCTGCGATTTCAAGGGCGCGGGCTCTGGTCTCCCGCGCTAGCTCATCGGTACTGAGCAAGTCCAGATAAACAAGCTCCGACAGGTCAATAAACTCAGGGTTGCCGGCGTGGGCGGATAACGACTGGTAAGGGGATAAATCGGAATGGGTAGGTCCTGTTGGCAGGGTTTGCCAAACCGTTATGCCTGCGTCTGCCAAATAGTCGACAAATCGCCGGGCCTGTTGCCCAAGCTTGCCGTCATTTCCTGGCAAGGCAGTTGGATGTAGCAACACACCTGCACGACGACGGGAAAATACCGGTGCGGGAGTCAGTGCTTCACTCATTCCAGCCCCCCGGCCTCATGCCCCGGGCGCATGGCCCCGCCCCGCGCAGGCTCTCCCCCACCCTGGCTGATGGGCTGGAACAGGCGGGCAGGCGCCGGGTAGCCAATGTTGTCGTAGAGGTTGGCCAAATGCCGGCGATAAAGATGTTCAAAATCCCGAACCACCGGAGCCGGGTTGTAGTCACCAAACCACCAGAACCAATCCGACCCCTCACAAAGCCCAAGTTGGTAGCTGGCCTTTTCTTTCTGCTCGGCGGTCAGGCTGCCGTTGTCCATAACACGGTCATAGTGTTGTTTGGCCTCGCAAAGAAGGTCCCACGCTCGGTTCTTGTCCGGGTCACCAATCCAGGTTGAGAAAGTGCCGTAAATCCAGCTTCCGGCCACAAGGTGCGGCAGTTTCACGGGATCGCACACCGGCTCGCTCAGCAGGTTCCGATAGGTAGTCAGCCGCAGGGTTTTATGGTTTTTCAGTACCCGATATAGCTCATCCAGAAAGTAGTAGCCGTTCTCCGGGTAGTACTCCCAGGCGTTCTCACCGTCGAGAATCACAGAAATAACCGGGCAATCCCCTGCCTTGCTGTTACTGGCAATATTCTCCATGTGGTGGACCAGGTCGCCAACGGCGTCTTCCGCGTGCCAATCCGCGTAATTGAAGCCAATCAGGTCCGACAAACCGTCATCGCGGAAAAACACGGTTACCGGTTGTTCTCCGAACAGGAAAGGACGGTGAATAGGAGGCTCCTTGTTCAGCGCCTCTTGTTCTTTCGCCAGGCGAAAGCTGTTGTGACCAACGGAATCGCCGCTCGCGGTCCACTGAAAGCCGTGTTCACCAAGCAAAGCCAGGGTATCCTGGCTCAAGCCACCTTCAGATGCCCAGCAGCCTGCGGCCTGCTCACCAAAGAACCGCTGAAATACCTGCTGCCCCATACGAATGTGCCAGTCTGCCCGGTCCTTGCCGCCGGGATAGGTTGAATGCTCGGGCATACGAATATCCGGCATGGCCTCCCTGGCGGAACCGAAATCCAGTAACAGCGGTACGATAGGGTGAGCCCAGGGGCTCATGGCTAACTCTGCCTGGCCAGTTTGCGAAAGGTGGCGGTACCTGGGTCCAAGCCCTGCCATCAGCTCTTCGATGACGTCCAATAACGCTCTCCGGTCTTCCATGGTGAACTGATGGCTCTTCTCCTGCAGGGTCTGGATCACCGGGTGAGTACGGCGCACGGTTTCTCCCATCCACCCCAGGTGGTACCAAACCAGCAGGTCCACCAGTAATTGCGGTGAGATGTAACGCTGGATATCCGGGCGGGTGCGATAGAAGCGGGCCAGTTCCGACAGCCGTTTATAGGGCGCAAACCGCTTGATGATCCGGTTTTCATTTGCTCTCAGGCATTTTTCCATCAGTTCCAGAAAACCAGGAGAGCCGGGCTCGGGCAAGGAGTCAGCCACCAGTGCTGCCAGCACCGGGTCGCTCACTGCCGTACCGCTGTGTCGCCAGCGCTCAATTTGAACCAGGTATTCTTCTATCTGTTCCAGCAGCACCGGAGCAAAATTCACCACGGCCCTGGCCTCTGGATGGGCCTCCAGGTGCGCTGCCATATCAACATAATCCTTGATGCAATGCAGATAGACCCAGGGGAACAGAAATTCGCCGGTGTGCTGGTCCTGGTACACGGGCTGGTGCATATGCCAGCAAAGCACAACGGGGGTGCGATGGTCAGAGTCCATGGGGGTAATCCTGCCCGAGCATCTCGGGTGTGATCAAAACAACGCCTTTGGGCGAAACATGGAAACGGTTTTCGTCTGCTTTTTTGTCAAACCCAATGCGGGTGCCATCCGGGATTCTGCATCCTCGATCGATGACAGCTTTGCGAATGTGGCAATGGCGGCCGATATCTACATCCGGAAAGATGACAGCGTCCTCAACCGTGGTGAACGAATGAACACGCACCTGTGAAAACAGCAATGAGTGGCGAATTCGGGCCCCGGACACTATGCAGCCTCCGGCCACCATGGAATCAACGGCGGTTCCCCGGCGGTCCTCATCGTCAAATATGAACTTGGCCGGCGGTAACTGCTCCTGATAGGTCCAGATCGGCCAGTGGGCATCGTACAGGTTGAGTTCGGGGCTCACGTCTATCAGCTCAAGGTTCGCTTGCCAGAGTGAATCGATAGTCCCTACGTCACGCCAATAGGCCGGCTTTTTATTGACAGGATCCCGGAACGGAAAGGCATACACATTAAGACGCCGGATGACCGACGGGATGATGTCTTTGCCGAAATCATGTGAAGATTCATTGTTAAGTTGATGATCCCGAAGCAATTCATCAAAGAGAATCCGGGTACTGAATACGTAGATGCCCATGGACGCGAGGGCTTTATCCGGTTGCCCAGGCATAGCCTTCGGCACCGCAGGCTTTTCCTCAAACTCGGTAATCCGTAGTTCATCGTCCACCGACATCACACCGAAGGCGGTGGCGTCTTCAATCGGTACTTCAATACAGCCAACGGTAATGTCTGCCTCATTCTCCACATGAGCGGCCAGCATGGTGCCATAGTCCATTTTGTAAACATGGTCGCCGGCCAGGATCAGCACGTACTCGGGTTCATGGCTGCGAATAATGTCGAGATTCTGCAATACCGCATCCGCAGTGCCCTCATACCAGGAGGTTTCAATGCGCTGTTGGGCGGGAAGCAATTCCACAAACTCATCAAGCTCACCGCGCATGAAGCCCCAGCCCCGCTGTATATGGCGAATCAGGGAATGAGATTTGTACTGAGTAATCACTCCGACCTGGGCGATACCGGAGTTGATGCAATTGGATAACGGGAAGTCAATAATCCTGAACTTGCCGCCGAAGGGCACGGCGGGCTTGGCGCGCCACTTGGTGAGATCATGGAGTCGGGAACCGCGCCCCCCGGCAAGAACCAGAGCGAGAGTTTGCCGTGTAAGACGGCTGACGAAGCGCTTCGCAGTATGCATGACACCTTCCCTGAAAACCTTGGTGGCCTTCCTTCCCTGTTTGTGCAGATGAAGGGAGAGTCGACATCAATTTGACACTGATACTAATATTAGAACACTAGCAGAAGATTATGACGTAATATTGTCTTGGGTCATTTTTTGTACAGGCCCAACGGCGTTCAATAACGGTCATTGTCCTGCCATCCTGATCGGGAATCGAAGGTCTATGGAAAGCCCTGCCTTGAGCGAGTTCGATCTCCACCTGTTTGCCGAAGGTCGCCATTGGCACATTTACAATGTGCTGGGTGCCCACCCTCTCAGGGTCAGCGGGAAAGAAGGCGTGCGTTTTGCCGTCTGGGCACCCAACGCCCGCTCAGTCAGTGTGATTGGAGATTTCAACGGCTGGAATTCGGCCCAGCACGTGATGCGGGCGAACGAGAGCTCGGGAGTCTGGTCGCTGTTTATACCGGGTGTCCAGCCCGGGGCCATATACAAGTTTGCGATCAGCACGGCTCGCGGTGAGATCATCAAAACTGACCCTTATGGTCAGGCTTTTGAGCATCGGCCCTCCAATGCCGCCGTGGTCACCGAGCGAGGCCGATACCCCTGGGGCGATGGTGACTGGCTGGACAAACGAAGCCGTTTTGATTGGCAGCATCGCCCAATCTGTATCTACGAAGTACACCCCGGCTCCTGGCAACACCATGGCTCTGGCCGTTGGCTGACCTATCGCGAGCTGGCCGACCAGCTCGTCCCCTACGTTCTGGAAACCGGTTTCACCCATATCGAGTTGCTACCGATTACCGAGCACCCACTGGATGAGTCGTGGGGTTACCAGACCACAGGCTACTATGCGCCCACCAGCCGCTACGGAAGCCCGGATGATCTGCGTTACCTTATCGACCAATGTCATCAGAACAACATCGGGGTGATACTGGACTGGGTGCCGGGGCATTTTCCCGATGATGATTACGCCCTCGCCCGCTTCGATGGCACCGCACTTTACGAACATGAAGACCCACGCCGTGGTAGGCACCAGGATTGGGGTACCCTGATCTACAATTATGGCCGCCATGAGGTCCGTAATTTCCTGATTGGGAGCGCGCTGTTCTGGCTCGACGCCTTTCATCTGGATGGATTACGGGTGGATGCCGTGGCCTCCATGCTGTACCTGAACTATTCCCGCGACGAAGGTGAATGGCTGCCGAATGACTACGGTGGACATGAGAATCTTGAAGCCATCGAGTTCCTGAAAGACCTCAACCGGGTATGCCAGAGCCGCTTTCCGGGCATCCTGATGATGGCGGAAGAATCCACCTCCTGGCCCCGGGTAACCCGGCCGCCGGAAATTGGCGGGCTTGGTTTCAACCTGAAGTGGAACATGGGCTGGATGCACGACACCCTGCGTTACTTCCAGCAAGATCCGGTGTACCGGCAGTATCACCATGAAAAACTCACGTTCGGCCTTCTTTATGCGTTCTCCGAGAATTTCCTGCTGCCGTTGTCCCATGATGAGGTGGTACACGGTAAGTCCAGCCTGATCCAGAAAATGCCGGGTGATGAATGGCAACAACGGGCCTCATTACGCCTTTTATTCAGTTACATGTACACCTATCCCGGCGCCAAGTTACTGTTTATGGGCGGTGAGTTTGGCCAGCGCCGTGAGTGGAGCGAAAAGCGGGAGCTGGACTGGCACCTGCTTGAACACGACGCGCATCGGGGCATACAAACGCTGGTCAGGGATCTGAACGGTTTGTATCGCCGTGAGCCCGCCCTCCACGGCCGGAACTTCACCGGTGCGGGGTTTGAGTGGATTGATTGCCACGACTCGCCGCAATCGGTGATCAGTTATGTGCGCAAAGGTGGGCAGCAGCAGGAAGTTCTTGTTGTTATCGTCAACTTTACGCCCATCCCGCGCCAACATTATCGAATCGGGGTGCCCAGTGGCGGGGCCTGGCAGGAAATCTTCAATTCCGACTCCACTTATTATGGCGGCAGCAACCTGGGCAACCCTCTCCCATTAATCGCCGATGACCAGCCTTGGATGGCAAGGCCATGCTCTCTGGAGGTAACCCTGCCTCCCCTGGCGCTGATCATTCTGAGGGCCGCACCATGACCCGCATCCTGTTTGCCACAAGCGAGGTCTACCCGCTGGTGAAAACCGGAGGCCTGGCGGATGTTTCCGCAAGCCTGCCCGAGGCCTTGTGCAAGCTTGGTTATGATTGCCAGATACTGTTACCCGGCTATCCTGCTGCCCTGAAAGCGGCCCGAGGGGCAGGTTCGCGCCGCAAAACCCGTTTCCGCTATGGCCAGTATGACGTTGCCTTGTGGCAGACACGTTTACCCGGAACGGCCGTCAGTCTCTGGCTGGTGGACTGCCCGGCGCTGTTTGATCGCCCCGGCGACAGCCCCTACCAGAACGATGATGGTGAAGACTGGTGGGATAATGCTCACCGTTTTCATCTGTTTGGCCGAATCGGTGCCATGATGGCACTGGGGCAGCTTGGGTTGTCCTGGCAACCCGACATTGTGCATTGCAACGATTGGCAGGCAGGGCTGATCCCGGTGTTCCTGGAGAGTGCCCAACACCCGCCCAAGAGCGTGTTTACCATTCATAACCTGGCTTATCAGGGGCTTTTCAGCCACGAAACCTTTCGGGCCCTAAGCCTGCCGGACTTTCTCTGGCGCATGGAGCTGCTTGAATTCCACGGCCAGCTGTCCTTTATCAAAGGCGGCCTGGTGTTCAGTGACGCCATCACCACGGTTAGCCCCGGCTACGCCGAGGAAATCCAGACACCTTGGTTTGGCTACGGACTGGATGGCCTGCTGCGCCATCGTTCCCGCCACCTGCACGGCATTCTCAATGGCATTGACACCCGCGCCTGGGACCCGGAACAGGACCGATGGTTAGACTTCCATTACGGCCCCGGCCACCTGAAAAACAAGGAACAGTGCAAGGCGCGCCTGGCACAGGAGCTCAAGCTTGAGGCCAGTGGTGCTCCTCTGTTTGGTTTTGTGGGTCGCCTGGTGGAACAAAAAGGCCTTGACTGGCTATTGGCCGTCACGGTGCCCCTGCTGGAGCGCGGCTGCCAGTTTGCCATCCTGGGGTCGGGCCAAAGCCACTACCAGGTGCGGCTGCAGGAACTGGCACGGGCATGGCCCGGGCAGCTGTCATTGACCCTGGGCTACAACGAGGGCCTGGCGCACCGCATTACCGCCGGTGCAGACCTGTTTCTCATGCCATCGCGCTTCGAGCCCTGCGGGCTGAACCAGATGTATAGCCTTCGCTATGGCACCGTGCCGGTCGTCCACGGCGTCGGTGGCCTGAACGACACCGTATTCGACCCGTCAGAAGTCACTGCCGACCAAGCCAATGGTTTCGTGTTCCGGGAACCCACACCCGATGCGCTATTCCAGGCGGTCGAGCGTGCCCTGCAAACCCTTGGCACCAGGAAGACATGGCGGCGACTGCAGGAAAACGGAATGAGCGCAGATTATTCCTGGAAACAGCGCGCCAGGGATTACGCAACGCTTTATCAGAACCTGTTGACCGGCAATGGCCGGATACACGATGACTGAGACAGTGCCAGTGGCCGCAAGGAGGTCATGATCATGCACAAGGCAACGGAGTTCCGGCTGGAAGCCCGCCCCCATATTCCGGAGGCTATTGAAGGGCTTGAGGTTCTGGCTAACGATTTGTTCTATAGCTGGGATCATGGGGTACGAAGCCTCTTCGCCCGCATCGATCTTCGATTGTGGCAAAAGGTTGAGCACAACCCGAAACTGTTCCTGCGCCGGGTGTCCCAGACCCGGCTGAATGAGGCATCAGAAGATCGCGCCTTCATGGCGGAATACCGCCGCGTACTGTCCAGTTACGATGCCTACCTTGTATCCGAGCCCGGGGCCGGTGTTCTGGAGGCACTCGACCCAAAGACCAGCCTGGTGGCCTATTTCTGTGCAGAGTTTGGCTTCCATGAAAGCTTTCCGATCTACTCCGGCGGCCTTGGCATTCTGGCGGGCGATCACTGCAAGGCCGCCAGCGATCTGGGTCTGCCGTTCGTGGCCGTTGGCTTGCTGTATCAGCAGGGTTACTTCATCCAGACCATTGATGCCCAGGGTCAGCAAATCGCGCGCTATCAGAGCCATTCCAGTGATGAATTGCCCATTACCCCGGTGGAACGAGACGGAAAGCAGCTGACGGTGTCCGTGCCCTTCCCTGGCCGCGATGTCCACGCGAAAGTCTGGATGGCACGGGTCGGGCATATTCGCCTGTACCTGCTGGATTCCAACACGCCGGACAACAACGCAGACGACCAGGCGCTGACGCTGCAGCTTTACGGTGGCGACTTCAGCATACGCGTAAGTCAGGAGATGCTGCTCGGGATCGGTGGTGTGCGGGTGTTATCTGAACTCGGGATCAAGCCGACAGCCTGGCATATTAACGAAGGCCACGCCGCGTTCCAGATTCTTGAACGGTGCCGCATGGCCATGGCGGAAGGTCTGCCATTCAGTGCGGCGTTGGAAGCCGTTGCAGGTTCAACCCTGTTCACCACCCACACACCCGTACCCGCTGGCCACGACATTTTCCCGCGGGATCTGGTCGCCCATCATCTTGGGGCCTATGTAGAGGATTCAGGGCTGGACTTTGCCGAAGTGTTTGCGCTGGGCTCAAAAAATGGCGACGACAGCTTCAACATGACCAGTCTGGGGTTGCGTGGCTCCCGCTTTCATAATGGCGTCAGCCGAATTCACGGTGGGGTGGCTTCGCACATGGAGGGAGATATCTGGCCCCAGGTGCCAGCCAGGGACAACCCGATCCAGTACATCACCAATGGCGTGCATGTACCAACATTCCTGGCACCGGAGTGGGCGAGTCTGTTCGACATGCACGCCCCAACCTGGAAGAGCGAGTTGCTGAACCCGGACTTCTGGCACTTCATCGACAAGATTCCGGACTATCACTACTGGAGCGTTCACAAGGCGCTTAAACAACAGATGGCCGAATACACCGTGCGTCGGCTCAAGCGCCAGCACAAACGAAACGGCACCGGGCATTCGGTAACCGAGCGCATGGCCCGGCAGCTGGCCTCGCCTGAAAAAGACGCCCTGGTTATCGGCTTTGCCAGGCGCTTCGCCACCTACAAACGGGCCACCCTGATCTTCTCCGACCTGGCCAGGCTGGAACGACTGCTGACCAATCCAGATCACCCCGTGGTGCTGGTGTTCGCGGGCAAGGCCCATCCCCAGGACCAACCCGGCCAGCAACTGATCAAGGTCATCCATGGATTATCCATGCAGCCCTCCCTGATGGGCCACATCATCCTGCTCGAAAACTATGACCAAGCCATGGCCCGACGACTGCTCAGCGGCGTGGATGTCTGGTTGAACACGCCCGAGTACCCGAAAGAGGCCAGCGGTACGTCCGGAGAAAAAGCAGCGCTTAATGGTGCCCTCAACCTCAGTGTTCTGGACGGCTGGTGGGGAGAGGGTTATGACAAAACCAACGGCTGGGCGATTACCCCAAGGGATACCGGGCTGGACCCGGAGTTTCGCAATCGGGAAGAGGCCAGGGACCTGCTCGATCTGCTGGAACAGGACATCATCCCGCTCTACTACAACCGTGCGTCACAGGGCTACTCCAAGGGTTGGGTAACCCGCTCAAAAGCCTCCATGAAGACCATTACGCCGAGATTCAACGCCCAGCGCATGGTAATGGACTACGTTCGCAACTATTACCAGCCCGCCACAGCGCAAGGTAAACGCCTGACTGCCGATGGCTTTAACCTGGCCACCGAGCTGGCAGAGTGGAAGGCACGAGTCAGGGCCGCCTGGGATGGTGTGTCGATTCACGTTCGGGGTTGCGTGGACGACCAGTGTGCCTGGGATGAATCCGTGGAACTGAGCATTGGCGTTAGCCTGAATGGCCTGGCTCCCAGCGATGTTCGGGTTGAATGTCTGGTGACGCCGGAATGTGCGGGTACTCACGCAGAACCCGGGCCAGATCGGTTTTTTCTGGAACCGGATGGCGAAAAAGATGGACAGACCCTGTTCAAAACCCAGGTGCAACCGCCCTACCCTGGGCTGCAAACGCTCCGAGTGCGAATGTACCCATACCATGACGCACTCACCCATCCACTGGAGATGGGCGCCATGCTCTGGGCCTGACTTACTCAGCCGGCGACAGAACCGCCTCGCCGATGTTGTTTGCGGCGAGGGCGTTCACCACCGGGTTGGCGTACACGTCGAGCAGATACGGGCGAATGGCCGCATCGCAGGCCTCCAGCCGCCGCTCCATTTCTGCCTTGGCGGCTTCCAGGTCTGCCGGTGACCAGGTTTCCGCCGTCACAACACTCTCGCTCACGCTGCCCGGTGTCTCGTGAGCTTCCGGGTGAACACCCCGCATCTGGTAAGCCACCAGGTTGGAGGCATGCAAGTGATAATTGGCATGCATTTCATGATCAATCCGCGACGCCAGGGCCTTCGGGTTATCTTCCGCATCGGCGATCGGCGCGCCGAAATGCACATGAACGTGCCCCTTGTATCCGGTCAGGCCTCTCATGATCTGATTTGTATCTTCGCCTTCTGCTTTCTGGTAATTGCCCGTTCTGGCCCTTACCTCCAGTTCCCGGGCTTTGTCCGCATCGCAGGGGTCGTATTCATAGGCGATGGAAACCGGCACGATGTGCAGCCGGTTCATGGCCTCGTCAAACTCCAGCCCGGATTTCTTTCGGCTCATGTAGAACATCTTGATGATGGCTGGGTCTGTCACATCAATGCCGTCTTTGGCGCGGCCTTCGCGCTGGGCAATCCAGATGCTGTGGTTGGTATCAATGCTGTGATTGATGAAGCCGGAGAGGGTCAGGTAGGCATCCCGCATTTCCCGGGGGCTGGTCATGTTGCGGCGCACCACGAAACTCTTGTTCAGCCGCATCATCTCCGCGAATACCCGGTTTGCCAGCAGGTTGTCCCCGATGGCAATACGGGTGGTGTGAAAGCCGTTCTGGAACAGCAGATAGTTCACCACCATCGGGTCAAACACAATATCCCGATGGTTGGAGATAAACAGGTGCGCAGAGTTCTTGCTCAGATTTTCCAGGCCGCTATGAGTCACCCTGGACGTGGTACTTTCAACCAGGTCGCCAACGTAGCCGGACAAGCCGGCCTGCAAGTCATCCACCCGATGGTAGTGGCCGAAATTCCGAACCAGCCAGCGCTTCACAAACATTCTCAGCAGGGCCGGCGCCCACTTGGCCGCAACCGGTGATTTGAACCGGCCAACCATGTCCAGGAAATCCGGGTCGTTAACCAGGCGTTGAATCGCGGGGGCGGTTTCTTCATCCGAATAAGGTCGGATCGCGTCAAATTCCTGCATGCATGCCCTGTTGTTTTTCGAAATGGTTAATCACAGTCTCTGAAGGGGCGCTATTGTATCCTTTCTCTTGTCGCTTTGCCTCCATCCCAAAAGGTGTATTGACCACTCCAGCGGCAGTATCTGGTATCATTTCGCCCCGAACTTCACCCGCCCAAAGGCTGACAACCACCATGTATCCGGACCAGGACTTCGAGCAACTGACCCGCGAACCGCCTTCCTCCGCTAACCGCAGCCCGGAGCAGGTACTGCATGAGGTTTTTGGGTATGAGAGTTTCCGTCTACTACAGGGAGAGATTGTTCAGGAAGTTGTAAATGGTGGCGATGCCCTGGTTCTGATGCCCACCGGCGGTGGTAAATCGCTCTGTTACCAGGTGCCCGCGCTGGTCCGCCCCGGCACGGCCATTGTTATTTCGCCCCTGATCGCGCTGATGCAGGATCAGGTGGCTGCGTTGCGGGAACTCGGTGTGAGAGCGGCATTCCTCAACTCCACCATGGATTATGAGCAGGCCCGTGCCACCGAATACGCCCTGATGACCGGCGAACTGGACTTGCTCTACTGCGCACCGGAACGGCTGATACAGCCTCGTACCATAGAGTTACTTCATAACGCATCGTTGTCGCTATTTGCCATTGACGAAGCCCACTGTGTATCCCAGTGGGGCCATGACTTCCGTTCCGACTACCTTCAGTTAAGCATGCTCGCCCAGGAGTTCCCGGGTGTCCCACGGATAGCCCTGACGGCAACGGCGGATGAGCGAACCCGTAAAGAGATTGCCGAGCGTTTGTCTCTGACCAATGCCCGGCACTTTGTCAGCGGTTTTGATCGCCCAAATATTCAGTATCGTATCACTCCAAAAACAAATGCAAACAAGCAGTTGTTGGATTTTATTAAAGCAGAACATGAAGGTGATTGCGGGATTGTCTATTGCCTGTCCCGCAACAAAGTCGACGCCACCGCCAAGATGCTGGCGGACAAAGGCTACACTGCCCTGCCTTACCACGCTGGGCTGGATGCCACAGCCCGGGCCCGCCATCAGGAACGGTTCCTGCGCGAAGACGGCGTTATCATCGTGGCGACCATTGCTTTCGGGATGGGCATTGATAAACCAGACGTTCGGTTTGTCGCCCACCTGGATTTACCCAAAAGCCTCGAGGCCTATTACCAGGAAACCGGCCGGGCTGGCCGGGACGGCAAGCCGTCCACCGCCTGGATGGTTTACGGCCTGCAGGATGTCATTAAGTTGAGACAGATGCTTGAGGCATCGCAGGGCAACGACCAGTTTAAACGGGTAGAACGCCAGAAGCTCGATGCCATGCTTGGCCTCTGCGAAGTGACCCGCTGCCGCCGCCAGGTACTGTTGCGTTATTTTGGTGATGAACTGGAGCAGCCCTGTGGTAATTGCGATACCTGCCTCACCCCCCCTGAGACCTGGGATGGCACGGTGGCCGTGCAAAAGGCGCTGTCCTGTGTGTATCGTACCGGGCAGCGCTTTGGCGTTAACTACCTGATTGACGTGCTGCGCGGCTCTGAGAACGAACGTATTCTTCAATCTGGACACCAGGCCATTTCCACCTATGGTATTGGTACCGAGTTATCCGCAAACGAGTGGAAATCGGTGTTCCGCCAGCTGGTTGCCAACGGCTACCTGCGGGCAGATCCGGAGGGCTATGGCGCCTTACAGCTCACGGAGCAGTGCCGCCCGCTGCTGAAGGGTGAACAGGCTACCGAGTTACGCAAAGACCCGGTGGCCAAAAAATCCTCGTCGTCCAGATCTGCCGGCAAACGCTCGGGCCCGGCAATAAGGGAGCAGATTACCGACCAGGCCGGCTGGGATGCGTTACGGGCGTGCCGGAAGGAACTGGCAGATAAACAGGGCGTGCCGCCTTACGTGATTTTCCACGACACCACCCTGTTCGATATGCTGGAACGTCGCCCGGAAACCCTGGAGCAACTGGCAGAGGTCAGCGGCGTAGGGGCCGCCAAGCTGGAGAAATATGGCGAGGTCTTCCTGCAAACCCTGCGGGAAATTGCTCAGTCCTGAGGCTTGAAACCCTTCTTGCGCACCCGGTAATGGGCCAGCGAGGTGGCCACGTGGTTACCCTCTTTGTCTTTCAGCTTGCCTTCCAGGGTGAACTTCGCCCGGCCGGTGGCATCGGCGTCCGCCAGAATGGCGGCAACCGCTTCCGGCGCCAGTGAAAACTCTACCGTGACATCCGAATTGGCCGGCTGCAGGAACTCGAGGGTCATCTCCTTGAGGATCGGCGTATAGGCAGGCCCCAAGTCAAACAGCGACAGTACGCCACCGGGAATTTCCGCCACCAGGAAATAGGCACCGGCGTACAGGCTGCCAAAATGATTCTTGTTGCCCTTGAGCTTTATTTTCGCCCGAACATAACCGGGGCGCATCTCTTCGACACTGAAGCCGTTTCGCGGTGCAAAGGGAATGGCGAGTCCAATCAAGCGGTTAACAGTGGCATAGCTGCCGGTTTTCTTAAGCCATGCAACAGGCTGCAGAAGCGTGGCTTTCGGGTCGCTCGCGGTTACCCACTGGCCAGCGGTGCCGATAAGTGTATCAATGAGTGCCATATTCAGGGCTCCAGAGAATGGTTTTTCGGGATCATTACAGCCGAACGCGCGTGCTTCAAGAATCTTTTACAGTATTTTTGAAAGTTATCCGGTTTCAGTAACAGATTCTGTTCTACAGTTAGGGGGCGCGCCACTTAAGGAACAAGGCATTGGTTGCACGAAATCGTTTCATTCATCGTTATCTACCGGGGTTTCTTCTGGTCCTGTGTTTGTCTTTGCCCGCTCCAGCCATGTCGGTCGAACCGGATGACAAGCGCACCTTTATTCTTTGGTACCGGAATTACGATAACCCGGCCATCCGGTCACTGGTGGAACTGGCACTGGCCAAAACGTCGGAATACGGCGACTTCACGGTCGTGCGCAGTGAGGAACTGAGCCAGGGCCGGGTACTGCGAGAGTTGGCCAACAATAATAACCGGCTGGTGGATATTGCCAATGTTGCGACCACCGCTGAACGGGAGGAATTTCTCAATCCTATTCCCTTGCCGGTAGACGGCGGCTTGCTGGGCTTTCGGGTGTGCCTGGTGTTACCAAAGCATCTGCCCCAGTTCGAGGGCATCCAGAACATAGATGACCTGACTTCAAGAAAAATCCGGATTGGCCAGGGCTCTCACTGGCCAGACACGCCGATTCTCGAGGCCAACGGCCTGCAGGTAGTTACGCACACCCGCTATGAAATCCTGTTTGGTATGCTGCGCAATGAACGTTTTGAATGCTTTGCCCGTGGCGTTGGTGAAGTATTGTTTGACCTTGAACACAATCGGGCAGACGATCTGGTCATCGAACCCAACATTCTGTTCGCCTACCACATGCCATCCTATCTTTTTGTCGCTCCAAATGATCAGGAGGCCGCCCATCGGTTACAGCTGGGAATAGAACGCGCCATCAAAGATGGCAGTTTTGCAGTTTACCTGAAGCGATGGTTCGGTCGCGCAGTGACAGAGCTTGGGCTTGAGCAGCGCAAAGTGATAACCCTGGAGAACCCGTACCTCAGCGAGGAATCCATGTATGTGGGGCGGCACACTTTGGAAAACCTGCGTCGCCGGCTCGATTATCTGAGCCAGATTGCCTCACCTGATTGAAAGGTTATGACCCGCTGGCCGTCCATGGCCAGCCTCCGCTATACGCGGAAGCGGGTCACTTTTTCATTCAATGTTCTGCCAATGGTTTCAATGTGCCCGCTGTACACATCGTTTTCACTGGCGGCTTTGGCTGCTTCCTGGCCCTGGTCCGCAATCCGGGTGATGGAGGCATTCAGCTCTTCGGTAACCGAGGTTTGCTCCTCAGACGCTGTGGCAATCTGAGACGTCATCTGGCTGATGGCGGTGATGGCCTCGGCAATCCGGTTCAGGGATTCCATGGCGTCCTGGGCTTTTTCCATACTGACGTTAGACACCGCCGTTGACGCCTTCATCACTTCCACCGCATCGCCGGCGCCTTTCTGCAGACGCTCGATCATGTTATTGATTTCCTCAGTGGAAGACTGGGTCCTCTGGGCCAGGTTGCGTACTTCGTCTGCCACCACCGCAAAGCCACGTCCTGCTTCCCCTGCCCTTGCGGCCTCGATTGCGGCGTTCAGTGCCAGCAGGTTGGTCTGTTCTGCTATGCCCTGAATAACCTCCAGCACCGTGGTGATGGACGACACATCCTTACCCAGCGTGTCGATGACTTCAGCAGCTGCATTAACCTCATTGGAAAGCTTTTGCACCGCATCCCTCGACGCAGTCACCGTCAGCAACGACTCGCGACTCTCCTGATCGGCATTCTCAGCCGCTTCCGCTGTTTGCTGTGCGTTCTGGGCAATCTCCCCGGCAGCAGCAGACATTTCGTTGATGGCCGTAGCAATCATGTCAATCTCGCTCTGCTGGCTCTCAACGCTCGAACGGCTGGTACTGGAGGTGTTGCGCAAGGCGGTCACATTCTCATCCAGGTCATCACTACCCTCTTTGACTTCCCGGACAACCTGCTGAATGTTCTCCACAAATCGGTTAAAACTTTGCGCCAGTGCGCCAAATTCGTCCGAAGCGGAATCGTCCAGTCGGCGGGTAAGATCTGCATCACCCGAAGCAATACTGGACATCGCACTGTTCAGGCGGCGCACCGGCACCATCAGCAATCGTATTCCGAAATACAGCGCCACCAGGGCAACTATCAAACCCACAGCGGCAATGACAAGGCCGCCCACCCGGGCCTCAACAATCGGAGCGTTGATCAGGTCCTCGTTAACAAACGTCACCAGGTACCACTCCACAGCCCGGGCATCGGCTATCGGATGAAAACTGACACTCCAGCGGGCGCCGTCCATCTCAAATGTATGCTGGCTGCCATCAAGAGCGGGCCGCTGACCGATAATGTCCGAAATGTTGTTTCTGACCACCTCTGAGTCCGGGTAGAAGAGCACAGTGCCCTTCTCGTTTACCAAGGCGGCGAACCCGGTATCGGCCAGGGTGATCGTAGACAACATTCGGTCAATCGTGCCAAGCCCGATATCCATGCCGGCTGCTCCTTTATATAAACCGGACTTGATCGGGGCCATGGCGGAGATAATGGTCGCGCCAGTGCTGGCATCCTGATAGGGCTCAGTGAATGATGAACGCCCTAACCGCTGGGCTCCCTGGAACCAGGGGCGGGTGCGGGGGTCGTAGTCAGGTGGCAGTGTCGCTTCCACCTCTGGGCTCCGCATTAGCATCCGGCCGTCCTCGGTGCCGGCATAGACATCCATAATATTGCCGCCGCGCGTCATCGCTTCCATCAGGGTACGGGCCATATTGTCGGTGCGGATGCCCTCAAGGGCGCTGGCCGTCGCCTCAGCCATGTCCAGGCGAGTGTTGAGCCAATCGGAAATACTGGACGTACTCTGCTCTACCGCGTCGGCCATAAGCGCGTCAACATAACGATCCGTCGTTGATCTGAGCCTGATATCCGTTGCCACTGTCAACGCAGCCATCAGCATTATGATGAGAGCACCTACGGCAACGAGCAGTTTCTGAGAAAATGAGAATTGCAAGGGGAATCCCTCCGATAAGACTGAGGTTGTTTCGATCAGCTTCTCATCAATTATAGATGTGAATTAATTGACTAACGGCAATTTGAGCGAAGTCTTTAGAACTCTTTGTTAGAATGGACTTACAGGCAACCAAGGCTGCCAAACCAAAGGAGATACACCAGATGGCCCATGAAGAGCTCCACCTGAATCTGCGAAACCTGACGCTTGAAGACTACAGCCAGCTCCAGGAGCTGATGGACGAGGTTTACGACGATATCGGTGGCGCATGGCCAAAGGAAACCATCAAGGCGTTGGTTGAGCAGTTCCCGGACGGTCAGATCTGTATTGAAGACAACGGGCACCTGGTGGCCGTTGCGTTGACCGTATGCGTTAAGTACGAGCGCTTCAGCAACCCCCACGCCTACGACGACCTGATCCTCCGTAACGAGAAAATCTGGCACAACGCCAATGGCGATTCGCTCTATGGCCTGGATGTATTTATTCATCCCGAGTACCGGGGCTACCGCCTGGGCCGGCGGCTCTATGAAGCCCGCAAGGAACTTTGCCGTTCCATGAACCTGCGGGCTATTCTCGCAGGCGGGCGTATCCCCAATTACTTCAAGTATTCCGAACAGTACACGCCGGAAGAGTACATCCATCGCGTCGACCGCAAAGAGATCTACGATCCGATTCTCACCTTTCAGCTGTCCAACGATTTTCAGGTAACCCGTTTGATGCACAAGTATCTTCCGGAAGATGAAAAGTCGCTGGGTTATGCCACCCTGCTGGAATGGCGGAACATCCTGTATACCCCGCCCTCCTCGGTGCTGAACGTAAAGAAAACCCAGGTTCGCCTGGGTGCCGTGCAATGGCAGATGCGGGAATTCACCTCAGTGGAGGAAGTGCTGAAGCAGGTTGAGTATTTCGTGGATGCGTTGTCTGATTACAAAAGTGACTTTGCCCTGTTCCCGGAATTCTTCAACGCACCCCTGATGGGCCTGACCGACCAGATGGACCAGACCCGCGCCATTCGTTTTCTTGCCGGATTTACCGAGCAGTTCCGCAATGAAATGTCGGAAATGGCGGTCAGTTACAACATCAACATTATCACCGGCTCCATGCCCCTGATCGAGAACGACCGGGTTTATAACGTGTCGTACCTGTGCCATCGGGATGGCCGCGTGGACGAGCAACGCAAGATCCACATCACGCCCCATGAACGCCGCGACTGGGTTATTGAAGGCGGCGACAAGTTCCAGGTATTCGATACAGATGCCGGCCGGGTTGCCATTATGATCTGCTACGACATTGAGTTCCCGGAGCTCGGGCGCGTAGCTGCCAGCCAGGATGTGGACATCATCTGTGTACCCTTCTGGACCGACACCAAAAACGGCTACTTGCGGGTTCGCCATTGTGCCCAGGCCCGCGCCATCGAAAACGAGTGTTATGTGGTGATCACCGGCAGTGTCGGCAACCTGCCCAAGGTAGAGAACCTGGACGTCCAATACGCGCAATCCTCCGTATTCTCACCGTCTGACTTCGCATTCCCCCACGATGCCGTGATGGCGGAGACCACCCCGAACACCGAAATGATCATGTTCTCGGATATGGACCTGGAGAAACTCAAATTGGTACGTAACGAAGGCTCAGTCACCAATCTGAAAGATCGCCGTGTTGATCTGTACGAATTGAAAACCAGATAACGACCGCATCTGGCCCCCTTTGCGGGGGGCGGATGTTGAACTATTCCATGAAAGGGTTACGGTAGACAGCTGATGGCATTGCCAAAATTAAATAGCCCGTCTATTGTTTAATTTATGCTCAAATAATCTGGCTGATCTCAGAGGCAGAGAAAGCATTTCATGAACGAAGAACTACCGGATCTTGTTGCCCGTTTCCGCGTACGCCACGGCCTGTTTCGCAAAGAAACCGTGGAAGCTCGCCTTTATGAGCTAGACAGCTACGGCTGCGTGATGAAAACCGACAAGCTGTTCAAGCCCGGCGACACCATCACACTCGACCTCATTATGGATATGCCATTTGAAGAGATCCGCGCCGAGGGTGTTACCGGACTGGTTACCGAAAAGAGAAAGCACTGTAGCAACTTCTTCTACTCTATTGATTTTTTTCAACTTGAATCCGGAGATAACTCCCCTCTTTCGGACAAGCTACGCCGTATTCGTGAAGTGCTTCTGAAGAAGCAAAGCCTCAAATCCAGACGAAGCTCGAATACGACCAACGGAATGAGGCAATTGGCCTGATACACCGTTCCATCGTTCTATCCCCCTCTGTAAGGAGACGCCCTATGGCAAAGAAAGCCAAACCCAGTGTTGATAAGATTGTCAAAAAAGTGAACAAAGAGTTCGAGAAAACCACGGCTCAGATTGAAACACTCATCAATGATGCCCTGAAGCAGTTCGACCACCTGCAGCATCAGGTTCAGGATCCGGTTCGTAAACTGCTCAAGGAAATGGACGAGCTCCGTGAGCGCGAAGTGAAGCGCTTCAATGAAGAGTTCGAACGCCGGATGAACGAATTCCACGAACTGCAGAGCTCATTGCTGGACAAGCTGGGTATTGCAGCCAAGGAATCTGGCAAAGACGTCAAGAAAGCCGCAGACACCACCGCCAAGAAGGCTACGACTGCCGCTAAAAAGGCGACGAGTGCGAAGCCCGCGGCCAAGAAGCCTGCCGTTAAAAAACCGGCTGCCAGCAAGGCCAAGCCTGCCGCCGCCAAAAAGCCTGCAGCAAAAAAACCGGTAGCAGCCAAAACCGCCAAGCCGGCGGACAAGTCTGATCTGACCCGCATCAAGGGTATTGGCCCGGCAACGGCGAAGAAGATGAAAGATGCCGGCATTACATCCATCGACCAGATCGCCAACCCGAGCGATGCCGATAAACAGAAACTGGAAGCCTTCAAGAGCATCAAAGGGTTCAGTGAGCTGTCTGCTGAAGCCAAGAAAGTCATCTGATGCAAACACCCGATCAACCTGTATTACGGGACATTGTCCTGGTAGGTGGCGGGCACAGCCACGTCGGGGTCCTCAAGCGATTCGCCATGAATCCGGTCCCCGGCGTTCGGCTCACGCTCATATGCCGTGATACCCACACCCCCTATTCCGGTATGCTTCCCGGTTACGTGGCGGGGCATTACAGCTATGACGATGTGCATATTGATCTGAGCCGGCTGGCAGAGTATGCCGGTGCCCGGTTCTACCGTGCGGAAGTGTCTGGCATTGATCGTGCGGCAAAACGCGTCATCTGCAAAGGCCGCCCGAACGTTCCCTACGATATCCTGTCGATCAACATTGGTTCCTCTCCCCGGGTTGCTGAGGTCAGCGGTGCTGCGGAACATGCGGTACCGGTCAAGCCCATTACCGGGTTCAACAACCGATGGCTATCGCTGCTGTCACGCATCGAGAACCACGATGGCCCCATGACCATCGCCGTTGTGGGTGCCGGTGCCGGCGGGGTCGAACTCACCCTGGCCATGCAGTTCCGCTTACGCAATGAACTTGCAAACCGGGGCAAAGACCCGGACCAACTGCACTTTCATCTGTTCGACGCCGCAAACGAGATTCTGCCCACCCATAATGCCAAGGTCCGTGCGGTGTTCCGGGACAAACTGGTTCGCCGTGGCGTAAAACTGCATCTGGGCGATGCTGTTTCCCGTGTAGACGCAGGGCTACTGGCCACCGAGTCCGGCCAGACCCTGCAAACCGACGAAGTGCTTTGGGTTACCCGTGCCGGCGGCCCGGCATGGCTGGAATCCACCGGCCTGGAACTGGATGACGGCCTGTTTATCCGGGCTCGGGACACCCTGCAGACAGCGAATGACGACCACATTTTTGTTGCCGGCGACATCGCCAACGTGGTGAACCACCCCCGTGAAAAAGCCGGGGTGTTTGCGGTGCGCCAGGGGCGGCCATTGGCGGATAACCTCAAACGCATGGCTCTGGGAAAACCACCCAGACCGTTCAATCCCCAGAAAACCTGGCTGGCGTTGATCAGCACCGGTGACCAGTTCGCCGTCGCCTCCAAAGGCAATTACGGGTTTTCGGGCGCCTGGGTTTGGCGCTGGAAAGACTGGATTGACCGTCGGTTCATGAAGAAATTCACTGACCTGCCGGCCATGGAAGACAGCGCAAGACTGCCAGACACCTCGGCCGCCCAGAATCCCGAAGAAGCCTCCCAGGCCATATCGGCCGTTGCCATGCGTTGCGGCGGTTGTGGCGCCAAGGTTGGCAGCACGGTACTGTCCAGGGCACTGGGTGAGCTGCGCCCGATTGAGCGCGACGACATTCTCATCGGCCTGCACGCACCGGATGATGCTGCAGTGTTGAAAGTGCCACCGGGTAAGGCGGTGGTCCATACCGTGGACTTTTTCCGGGCGTTCATTGATGACCCTTACATTTTCGGAAAGGTAGCCGCCAATCACAGCCTGGGTGATGTATTTGCCATGGGCGCAGAAGCCCAGAGCGCTACGGCGGTGGCGACTGTCCCGTACGGGATCGAATCAAAGGTGGAAGATACCGTGTTCCAGATGATGTCTGGCGCGGTGGAGGTGCTTAACGAGGCGGGTTGTGCACTGGTCGGCGGCCATACCGGCGAAGGCAAGGAGCTTGCGCTCGGGTTTGCGGTGAATGGCCTGATCGATCCGGACAAGGTCATGAGCAAGGGCGGCCTTCGAGCTGGTGATGTATTGCTGCTGACCAAACCTATTGGTACTGGCACCCTGTTCGCCGCCCATGCCCGTTTGGCTGCCAAGGGGCGCTGGATTGATGCCGCGCTGGCCTCCATGGTCCAGTCCAATAAAGCTGCTGCGGAGTGCTTGCTGCGCCACGGGGCACGGGCCTGCACCGATGTCACCGGTTTTGGCCTGCTGGGGCACCTGGTGGAAATGACCAGGCCTTCCGGTGTCGATGCCGAGCTGGACCTGACCGCCATCCCCATTCTGCCTGGTGCGGAAGAAACCGTGGCAGCAGGGATTTTAAGCTCGCTGCAGCCGGCGAACGTAAGGCTGCGCCGGGGTATTCGGGACCAGGGAGACTGGGTTAACCACCCCCGCTATCCCCTGATCTTTGATCCGCAAACCGCTGGAGGACTTCTGGCCAGCGTGCCCGCAGCGGTGGCGGAAGCTTGTGTCAAGGAGCTCAAGGGCCTGGGCTATCCCCACACCGCGATTATCGGCCGGGTACTTGCCCAGGATGAAAACGGCCCGATAGAACCCATCACCCTGCGGGATTAACCGCAGCGAGCGCCAGCGCCACGGCCTGTTCCAGGCTCTGGCGTTCGCGCTCCGGAGTGAAGGTTTCTGCCAGCTCCTTAACGCAGTCAGTCAGTTGTGCCAGAAATTCCGGTTCGGTTTCGGCCTTGCGCATCAACCGGGCCAGGGCAGCATCATCCTTGACCGGATAATACCCGGGGTAGTGCTCACCCAGCAGGCCACGGTTACCTGGAATATCCGAAGCCAGAATCGGCAACCCTGCCCTGCAGGCTTCAGACACCACGTTGGCGCCACCCTCCATCACAGAACTGATCACCATCAGGCTGCTCACGGCCATCAGATTTTCCAGCTGCGCTTTGTCCAGTTGTCCCAACCAGTGGAAACGGGGGTTATCCTTGCTTTCGCTCAATGCCCGTTCCCGCCACTCATCGTTGTGAGGCTTTCCGGCACAGGACACAATGATGGCCGACTCCTCCGGTAATAGCCGGCTGGCCCAAGCGGCACGCAGGGAATCCTTCTCATCCCTCAGGTGCCCGATCACGCAGATATTGAACTGACCTGGCTCTGGCCGGGATCCACCGCGAACCGCAGGCTTGGCTGCGGACTGCCGCAAGGTAAGCAGCTTGTGTCGGAAGGTTTCAGGAATGTCCTGGGCAACAAGATCATGCAGGCCAATCAATACCGATGCCGCTGCCATAGAGGCATGGGTTGGTTCCGGGTATTGGTACTGGTGATGATAGATGTCGGTGCCGGTCAGGGCGACGATCAGTGGCTTTTCAGGCCATTCGGTGTGGAACCGTTGGATCGCGTCGGCACTTCGCCAGGCATGAAGGGCTATCAGCAGGTCTGTTGGCTCTCCATCATAACCTGTAACCACCGTTACCTGATGGCCAGCCTGCTCCAGCAACTGCTGCCATCGCACGGCGGTTGCGCGGTTCCCCGCTTTTGAGTCCGGCCCCGCCGGGGTAAGAATGCTAATATTCATAGGCCTGCCAGGAAGATTTTGCACAATTCTGTCGCTCTGAATGCTCCAGGTAAAGAGTTCTACCGTATATCGGTTCAGACTTGACCGTAATCACGTTATCCTCTGCAGGTCGCAATCCACAGCAACATCATCACCCTCTTTTAGAAGGAAAGATTATGATCACCAAGCAAATACGGAAATGGCTTGTTTCCGGTTTCCTGATCCTGCTTGCCTCCGGCACTGTGTCGGCACAAACGTTTGTCTTTACCGCGATTCCCGATGAAGACGAAACCAAACTCGTGGAGCGCTTCCGCGGCATTGCAGATTACCTGTCGGAGCAACTTGAGGTAGATGTACGCTATATTCCGGTTAAGTCATACGCCGCCGCCATTTCTGCATTCCGCAATAACCAGGTACAACTGGCCTGGTTTGGCGGGTTGTCGGGTGTTCAGGCCCGTGCATTGGTTCCCGGCTCAGAAGCACTCGCCCAGGGCGTTGAAGACCAGGCGTTTTACAACTACTTCATCGCCCACAAGAGCACCGGTCTTGAGCGCGGTGACGAATTGCCCGAGGGCGTTCGCGGCAAAACGTTCACGTTTGGCTCCAAGGGTTCGACTTCCGGCCGCCTGATTCCCGAGTACCACATCCGCCAGCGTTTCGGCGAAGCGCCGGAATCAGTGTTCAGCCGCGTCGGTTACAGCGGCAACCACACCCGAACATTGAGGTTGGTCGAGTCCGGCACCTATGAAGTCGGCGCACTCAACTACAAGGTTTGGGAAAAGGAACTGGAAGACGGCAATATCAATACAGACGACGTCCGGATTATCTGGAAGACCCCGGGCTTCCCCAACTACCAGTGGACCATCCGTGGCGACGTTGACGCCCGTTTCGGTGAAGGATTCACGGACAGGGTTCGCCAGGCCCTGCTTGATCTGGACGACCCCGCTCTGCTGGAGAGCTTCCCCCGTGAAGGCTTTATTCCCGCCTCCAACGATGATTATGAGCCCATTCGCAGCGTTGCCAAAGACATTGGAATCATCGATTGATGTCAGGCTTTTCATTTGATCAGCTAAAGGCAAGTTTTGGAGACAAGCGGGTGATAGGCCCGCTGTCTCTGAAGGTAAACGATGGTGAGCATGTGGCCCTGGTGGGCAAGAGCGGTGCCGGCAAGTCCACGCTGATCAAACTGCTGTATGAACGTTTGACCCGCGACGCCTCGCTGGTCCCCCAGGGGCTTGGGCTGGTCAACGCCCTGCCGGTGTTTCACAACGTGTTTATGGGCCAGCTGGACCAACACCCGTTGTGGTACAACACCCTTACCCTGCTCCGGCCGTTCCGCAAGGACCGCGCCGTCATCAGCGACCTTCTGAATCAACTGGGCATTGCCGAAAAGCAATGGTCACCCACGGCCTCGCTGTCTGGTGGCCAGCGCCAGCGGGTTGCCATTGCCCGGGCTCTGTACAGGCATGCTCCGATATTGCTCGCCGACGAACCCATCTCTGCCCTGGACGGCCCTATGGCGCATCTGGTTATGAATGCGTTGACAGAGCGCTTCCATACCAGCGTGATCGCACTCCACGATGTGGATATGGCCCTTGCCTACTGTAACCGGATCGTGGGTATTCAGGATGGACAGGTGGCACTGGACCAACCGGCCAGCAAACTGAACGCGTCTGATATCATGACGCTTTACTGACAGGCAGCGCCGGCACCCCATGTTCTCTTACCCCACCGTTCGCGCCAGTTTTCTGTTTCTTGCCATCGCCGTGGCAGGCCTGCTGGTGGCCGATATTGCCATCACCACCGCCAACCCCTGGCGGGATCTGGGGCAATTCTTTCTGGGAGTGGTTACCCCCAATTTCTTCAGTACCGAAGGTCTGTTAACCGCTCTGCTGCGCACGGTTGCCTTTGGTTTTGTGGGCGTCACCCTTGGCAGTTTCTTCGGCTTCCTGCTGGCGCTGTTGTATCGTTTCATGCCGGTACGGATTTTCTGTGCGTTCATCCGTGCAATCCATGAACTGTTCTGGGCGCTGATCTTCCTTCAGTTCTTTGGCTTTCACCCACTGACCGGTGTATTGGCGATTGCCATCCCCTACGCCGGCATCTTTGCCAAGGTGTATTCAGAAATCCTGGATGAGTCTGACCCGGAACCGGCGCAACTTCTGCCTAAAGGCACCCACGCCATTGCCGCCTTCCTGTACGCCCGGATACCGGACTGCTGGGTACAACTGCGCACCTACACCGCCTACCGCCTTGAATGCGGTTTGCGGTCCTCCGCTATCCTCGGTTTTGTTGGCCTGCCTACACTCGGTTTCTATCTGGAGTCGTCGTTCTCCCAGGGAATGTATTCCGACGCCGGAGCGATGCTTATTCTGTTTTACGTGCTAATTGCCACCATGCCGCTCTGGGTACGGCCCAAGGCACTGCCTGTCTACATACTGGCCGCACCGTTCTTTCTGGGAGAGGGCTTTCCGATTGTCTGGGGTAACGTTGAGCGTTTCTTTACCGAAGACATCGTGCCGGCGCCGTTACGCAATGGTGAAGGCCTGGCGGCGTTCTCCAGCTGGCTTGGCGATGTGATGGTCAGCGAGGCCCTGCCTGGGATATGGAACACGGTAGTGCTCACCCAGATCGCGTTGGTGGCCACGGGGATATTGTCGCTACTGGCATTCCCGCTGATCTCGAAACACTTTGGCGGGCCGGTACGCCGCACCTCCGGCCACGTGTTTCTGGTGATTGCCCGTTCCACCCCGGAATACATCCTGGCGTACATTCTGCTGCAACTGTGGGGCCCATCCATGTTGCCGGCGGTGGTGGCGCTGGCACTGCATAACGGCGGCATCATCGGGCATCTGATTGGCCGCCAGACCAACACCATCCACCTGCGCCCGGACGCCCCACAGGGTTTCACCCGCTACAGCTGGGAACTGGTGCCCCGGGTTTATCGATCGTTCCTGGCGTTTCTGTTCTACCGGTGGGAAATCATCATGCGGGAAACCGCGATTCTGGGCATTCTGGGCATCTACACCCTGGGATTCTATGTGGATTCCGCCATCCAGAACATTCAGTTTGACCGCGCCATGATCCTGATACTGATCACGGCCTTGCTGAACATTGGCGTCGATATCCTCGGCCGTTACATACGTCGCAAACTGGCACTGCAAACCATGCCCACCTGCTAAGGCGCTGGGATGCCGTTCACAATTTCAGAGTAAGCCACGAGCTTTTATCCGTTCTGCTGGCCAGTTGGCTCGCCATTCAGTTACACACTGTTACAATTATCAGCATCAGCAGTTAACCGAATGTTTGAAAGGCAGGCACACCCATGATGGTCAATGGACTGGTCGTTATTACCCAAGTTGGGCTCGTGATTTTGATGGCTTTGCTGGGATTGCGAATGTTCTCGCTCATTCGACAGGAATCCACGGTTCAGGGTGGCGTTATTGCCAATGGCGGCGGCATTGACGGTGCGCGATTTACTCAATCGCCCGCCCCGGAACACCCTGCCCGGCCGAAGTCAGAATCAACATCGGTGGTGTCTTCCGACAAAACGGAACTGTTTACCAAGTTGCATATCCTAGCCGCCCTGCAGGAGCGTGACTGCCGGGTCAAAGGACTTGCGCTAACAGAGGCTCCAGAGGTGGTGCACGCCTACACGGCCGCCTGGCTGTACGGTGCCGCCTGCGCCCTTAGCCCACGTGCCAATCGCCATAACGACGCCCTTGCAGGGCTGGTTGCCAGAATCGTGCATCGGAAAACCGGGATCCGCCAGCCGGCGGCCATCCAGGCCATCGCCACCCTTACCTCGAGCAGCGAACGACTGGCCTGTTATCGTGCAGGGTTGGAAGGCGCGGAATTCTGGGCGGAGCATCAGTTCGTGCCACCGGCATTCAGCCTCTATGAAGTCGTAACCGGCAACGCCTTTATTTGACCGTTGCCAATTCCCATTCAGTGCCGAGGGCAACGACCTGCCGGCCGGTATCATCTTCTTCGGGAGTGCCGCTGACACTGGGCTTGGTGAAGGTGCCATCGTCAGTGTAGGTCATCGACTGCACGTCTACTGAGCGCACAAGCCAGGTTTTACCGTCAGCGGTTACCCGGGCTCGATGAGACAGGCCAAAAACAAACCGGCAGTAATCCAGTTTGAGCTGCAACAGATCCTGCTCGGCTTTCGTAATCTTTCGCAGCAGAACCTTCTGAACACTTTCCCCGTAATCCATCACTTTTCCCTGAAAACCACTGTAATTTTGCAGGATTTAACTATTTTTGCGCTTTGAACACCAGTGTCCAGGGCACATTTTCCAATCTTTCCTGACCATCCTGAAGCTCGATTCGCCAGATCATGTCGGCACCGGTAGTGCAGAACGGTGCGGTAAACCTCGCCTCGTACTCGAGCGGAGCTTCCCGAACCAGCGGCACCGGATACTCCCCCATGTACATCGATTGGCCTTTAAGGACAGCCAGAAAACGGTCGGGCGCCTTCGAAACGGAAACTTGAAGAACGTATTCCATGCCCTGGGCGCCCTCTTCTACCTCCTGCAACCTAACTCGCCATTCGCCATCCTGGGTGGTCCAGCTACAGGCACCTACCAGAAGATCGCACTCGGGATGGTCAGCGGTATCACCCGTGGTATCGAGCAGGCGCGAACCGAACAGCGTAAGAACAATTGCTCCCACCACTAAACCTACGATCACGATGGCTCGTACCATTCTCCGCCCCCAGCTGTTCCAAAGTGGGCATTATGGGGATAAATCCCGACATAGCAAAGGTTTCTAAACTGCTGCCAGCATGAGAAAATGTCGGGCTTTCTGGTCTGAGTCACTCACAAAAACAGGACACGCCCGTGCAACCGGACATTTCCGTAAAGCACCTGAACAAGATCTACGGGGACGGTTTTCAAGCCCTGAAAGACGTCAATCTGGAAATCTACCCCGGTGAGATTTTTGCCTTGCTTGGCCCCAATGGTGCCGGCAAAACCACCCTGATCTCCATCATCTGCGGCATCGTCAACAAAGGCGACGGCGAAGTAAAAGCCGCCGGCCACGATATCGTAAAAGACTACCGCAAAGCCCGGGAGGCCATCGGCCTGGTTCCCCAGGAGCTGAATACCGATTCCTTTGAGACGGTCTGGCATGCGGTGTCCTTCAGCCGTGGGCTGTTTGGCAAACCACCCAAGCCGGCCCACATCGAAAAGGTATTGAAAGACCTTTCACTGTGGGACAAACGCAACAACCGCATCATGTCCCTCTCCGGCGGCATGAAACGACGGGTAATGATTGCCAAGGCGCTGTCTCACGAACCTCGTATCCTGTTCCTGGACGAGCCCACAGCCGGGGTGGATGTGGAACTGCGCCGGGACATGTGGGAAATGGTGCGCAAACTTCGTGAGACCGGCACCACCATCATTCTCACCACCCATTACATCGAAGAAGCCGAAGAAATGGCGGACCGCATCGGGGTGATACGCCAGGGTGAGATCATCCTGGTGGAAGACAAAGATCGCCTGATGTCCAAGCTCGGAAAGAAAGAGCTGCGCCTGCATCTGCAGAACAAGCTCGAAAAAATTCCCGGCGAGCTTACCCTGGAACCGGTAGAACTGTCAGACGACGGCTACCAGTTGATCTATACCTTCGACGCCCAGCAACAACAGGCCGGCGTTGCCCGCCTGCTCCGCACCCTTGGGGATCTGGGTATTGAATACCGGGATCTGCAAACCCGGGAAAGCTCGCTGGAAGAAATATTTGTTGGCCTGGTGCACGAATAGCCGCTGGTACGAATGGAGAGCGTAATGAATCTGTACGGTGTAAAAGCAATCTACAAGTTCGAGATGGCGCGCATGAAACGCACCGTCATGCAAAGTGTGCTGTCGCCGGTGATCTCCACCTGCCTGTATTTTGTGGTGTTCGGCTCGGCCATCGGTTCTCGCATGGGCGAGATCGGCGGTATCGACTACGGCGCCTACATCATCCCCGGGCTGGTGATGCTGTCGCTGCTGATGCAAAGCATCTCCAACGCCTCCTTCGGTATCTACATGCCCAAGTTCTCCGGCACTATCTACGAGGTGCTGTCTGCGCCAGTCTCCTATTTCGAGATTGTGCTCGGCTACGTGGGCGCCGCCGCCACCAAGGCTGTCATCCTCGGCCTTATCATCCTGGCCACCGCCCGGCTGTTCGTGGATTACTCGGTTCTGCATCCATTCTGGATGCTCTCGTTCCTGGTACTGACGTCCATTACCTTCAGCCTGTTCGGTTTCATCATCGGCATCTGGGCGGATGGTTTTGAAAAACTGCAGATTGTGCCCATGATGATTGTTACGCCTCTGGTGTTCCTGGGCGGCACCTTCTACTCCATCGACATGCTGCCCGACATCTGGCAAACCATCAGCCTGTTCAACCCGGTGGTGTACCTGATCAGCGGTTTCCGCTGGGCCTTCTATGGCGTGGCAGATGTGCATGTGGCGATCAGCGTGGGCATGACCCTGGTCTTCCTCGCGCTATGCATGATTGCCGTGTGGTGGATCTTCAAAACCGGTTACCGGTTGCGCACATGAACACGTGGCGGATTGCCGCTGTCGTCACGCTGGTGGCGGCAGGCTGGGCGCCGGCAGGGTTGGCCGACGCACCAGAAACACTACCCACGCTTGAGGCCTGCTTTCTCTCAGACAGCCAACACCATACAGTGGTGCTTGAGGTGGCCAGTAAGGACAAGCAACGGCAACGGGGACTGATGAACAGAACCACACTGCCAGAGGATGCCGGCATGTTGTTCACTTACCAGGCTGAACGCTCAGCCAACCATGGGTTCTGGATGTACCAGACCCTGATTCCCCTGGACATCGCGTATCTTGATCAACAGGGCGTTATCGTGAGCATCCGAACCATGACTCCCTGCCCCCCATCCGAAGGCCGGAACTGCCCCACTTATCCCTCAGGGGAACCGTTCTGGAATGCAGTGGAAATGAACGAGGGGTACTTCGCCGCCCGGAACATAACCCCGGGTGACCAACTGCTCTGGCCAGCAGCAGAGGCGTGCCAGCCATAGGCAGGATAGGGTTATCGGTGCTTCCAGTCCGGAACGCGCTTTTCCAGAAAGGCCGAGATCCCTTCCCGGGCATCATCCGTGCAGGCGTTCGCCGCCATCACCTCAGCGGTGTATTCATAGGCGTCTGATAACGGCATTTCCAGTTGGCGATAGAACGCAGATTTGCCAATTTTCAGGGTATGCCCGGACTTACTGGCAATCGTTGCCGCCATTCGGTACACCGTCTCATCCAGAACGTCGGCAGCGACCACCCGGTTGACCAGCCCGATGGCTTCCGCCCTGGGCGCATCAATCATCTCCCCGGTCAGCAGCATTTCCATGGCGTGCTTGCGGGAAACGTTTCGGGTCAACGCCACCATTGGCGTGGAACAGAACAAGCCAATATTCACGCCGGGAGTGGCAAACCGGGCCCCCTGCTCCGCCACGGCCAGGTCACAGCTGGCAACCAACTGGCAACCGGCCGCCGTGGCTACCCCGGCCACCCTGGCGATCACCGGCTGCGGCAGGTTCACGACCTGCTGCATCACCTTGCTACATTGCTGAAACAGTGCCAGCTGAAATTCATGGCTGTCGACCTGCGAACGCATCTCCCGCAGATCGTGCCCCGCACAGAATACGTGCCCCTCGGCAGCCAGCACCACCACACGGGTTTCGGAATCGTGTTCTATGGCTGTAAAAACATCTGACAATGCCTCCAGCATGGCCATCGATAGACTGTTTCGCCGCTCCGGATGGCTCAGCGTTACGGTGGTGATGCCATTCTCCGTGCGCTGTCGCACCAGATTACCGGTTGCTTGTGTCATAGCCTGCTCCTCCCACAAAACACGTGCAGGCAGTATCACCAAACCCGGCTTCTGTGTCGAACCGACCTTTGGACGATGGTTGTAAATAGCGCCGGAGCCCTCAGGGTAATAGGAGGTGAACGTAAAAAGGAGCATCTATGTCTCGCAATGCGCTGATCAAGATACTTCTGCTGGCACTGATCTTTGGCGGTGCGATCATGGTATTGATAAAAGATGACCCCAGGGTACCCACCGGCGATATCAACCAGATACGCCCGGTAATGCCGGTCCAGGAATCGCTGCACCAGGAGCCCGAGGAAAGAGCTGAGCAGGACCGGTGATGAAGAAAGGCTTGATCACCTCTCGCCCGGTATCGGTACCAGAGCCTTCTACCCTGGCCTTGCTTGGCCTGGGCCTGCTGGGACTGGGTGTACGCCGCAAGATGCGCCAGGCTGCCTGATCGCAGAGCACATCTCGCAGTGAAAACCGCTTCTTGATTCAAGGGGCGGTTTTTTTGTGTCCGGATTTAAGCAAAGGGAAGACATATAGTGGTGCCCGGAGCCGGAATCGAACCGGCACGGCCTTGCGGCCGAGAGATTTTAAGTCTCTTGTGTCTACCAATTTCACCATCCGGGCATCGGAGGGGAGATTCTTGAAGGGCGGAATTGTATAAGGCACGATGGCGTAACGCAATTCTGTTCCACTACCTCAGCCCTGATCGCTCACTTTCCCGCCAACTTGAATCAATCCGGCTTGGTGGCGCGCCCTTTGTAGATGAACCCGGCTATTTTCGGCGCATTGGGCATGTACAGGTTTTCAAGTTCCTGAATCTCAAAGCCGGCCTGGCGAATAAGATCTGCGATCTGACGATTCAGGTGGCAGCCACCCGCAAGCATTTTCCACCCCGGGGTTATGCGATGCTGCCATTTTCGGATGGTTTCATGGGCTGCCTCCCCGTGCTCCAGGAACAGCAGGTCGCCGCCAGGCTTGAGTACTCGTTTCATCTGCAACAACGCCGCTCGCCAGTCCGGGATAGTGCAGAGTGTGAAGGTCAGCAAAACCGTATCCACGGAGTTATCTTCCAGCGGTATCTTCTCACCGGGCAGGTCCAACCACTCCACCGCGATGGGCGAGCGATTAAGGTTTGGTAATGCTTTGCGCCTCATCCCTTCCGATGGCTCCAGGCCATAGACCATTTCAACCTGGCTCTGGTCATAAAACTCCAGGTTAATACCGGAGCCCATACCAACCTCCAGCACTCTGCCGCGGGCCCTCGGAACGATCTGGCTACGCAGTTTCATCACCTGCCCCATGGAACATGCCTTGTCGATAATGTGAGGTAACACTCTGTCCTCGTAAAAGCTCATGCGGCTCACCATAATTGTTTTTGATCAAGGGGTGCGACAAACTGCCCTACCCATTCTTGCTACAATTTGAGTAGCATAGTAATGAACTGCCGGTAATAACAATAGACAAGATGAGCCAAGGCAGCGGCTGAACGGGCGCGCTGGCCCGTTTTTTGACTATGTTTGAGTTACCGGAGGTACTATGGAACTCGATCCTCTCATCCTATCGCGAATCCAGTTCGCGTTTGTCGTGTCATTTCACGCCATCTTCCCGGTGTTTTCCATCGGTCTGGCGTCGTTCATCGCTGTCCTTGAGGGCTTGGCGTTCAAAACCGGCAATCCGCTGTGGGAAAAACTGTCCGCCTTCTGGACCAAGGTGTTTGCCGTGGTATTCGGGATGGGGGTGGTATCAGGCATCGTGATGTCGTTTCAGTTCGGTACCAATTGGAGCAACTTCTCCCAGGCCTCAGCCAACTTCCTCGGGCCCATGCTCAGCTATGAGGTGATCACGGCGTTCTTCCTGGAGGCCGCATTTCTGGGTGTGCTGCTGTTCGGTCGTCACAAGGTGCCGGCTGGTGTTCACCTGTTTGCAGCCATTATGGTGGCGGTTGGTACCTTCATCTCGTCGTTCTGGATACTGTCTGCCAATAGCTGGATGCACACACCCTCAGGTGTGGAATTGAGAGATGGCGTATTCCATGTCACGTCCTGGTCTCAAGCCATATTCAATCCCTCGTTCCCCTATCGGTTCGCCCACATGGTTATGGCGTCGTTCCTGACGGGAGGCTTTGTGGTAGCTGGCGTCAGCGCCTGGTACCTGCTTCGTGGGCGAGAGGTGGAAGCAAACCGCAAGGCCTTGTCTATGTGTCTGTGGATGTTGTTGTTCCTGGCCCCGACCCAGGCGGTGATTGGTGATCTTCATGGTTTGAATACCATGGAGCATCAACCGGTCAAAGTCGCAGCCATGGAAGGTAATTGGGAAACCTCTCGAAACGTGCCGCTGCTGCTGTTTGCTATTCCCGACCAGGAAAACCAGACCAACCGGTTCGAGATTGGTATTCCTAACCTGGCGAGCTTTATCCTGACCCACGAATGGGATGGTGAGGTGCCTGGCCTGAACGAGGTTGCGGTAGAAGAGCAGCCGCCAGTGGGTATCGTGTTCTGGTCTTTTCGGGTGATGGTTGGCCTGGGACTGTTGATGATTGCCTTTGCCCTCGCTGGTCTGTTGCTCAGACGCAATGGCGCCTATTACCGGAAGCGCTGGTTCCTTCAGGGTTTGCGGTTCATGAGTATCACCCCGTTTATTGCGGTGATTGCAGGATGGTTTGTGACTGAGATAGGCCGTTCGCCCTGGTTGGTGTATGGCATGATGAACCAGGCCGAGGCACTGACACCGTCGCTTACCGGGGGCATGGCTCTGTTCACCCTGATTGGCTATGTTGTTGTGTATGGACTTGTCTTTAGCGCAGGCGTCTACTATCTGCTACGTGTGCTCTATGTGGGCCTCGAAGACGAGGATGAAGGCGAGCACGAATCTGACCGCCCTGCTCGGCCTTTGTCTGCCGCCCATGTACCGTTTGAAATTGAACATGGCCAAGGTGATGTTAGCCACGCCAAGCCTGCCAACGAGGGAGGTCACTGATCATGGAACTGTTCAATCTGTCTTTGATCTGGGCATTCATTATTGGCTTCGGCGTGATCATGTATGTGTTGATGGATGGTTTCGATCTGGGTGTGGGCATCCTGTTCCCCTTCGCCCCAACGGAGACCGACCGAGACACCATGATGAATACTGTGGCTCCGGTATGGGATGGCAACGAAACCTGGCTGGTGCTTGGTGGCGCCGGCTTGTTAGCAGCCTTCCCGCTGGTATATTCCATCATCCTGCCTGCGCTCTATATTGGCGTATTTCTGATGCTTGCCGGATTGATTTTCCGGGGTGTAGCCTTCGAGTTTCGGTTTAAGGCCCGGACCTCCCGCTATCTCTGGAACTGGGCCTTTGCCGGCGGCTCCACCATCGCTGCTTTTGCTCAGGGTGCTGTGGTTGGCGCCTATATCCAGGGCTTTGAAACTACCAACGGTGCCTACTCTGGTGGCGCTCTTGACTGGCTGACACCCTTTACGGTGTTGACCGGTCTTGGCCTGCTTGCCGGTTATGCCTTGCTGGGCTCCACCTGGTTGATCATGAAGACGGAAGGCCGGTTGCAGGAGTGGGCATACCGTATTACTACACCTCTGCTGATCGCGGTGCTGGTGATCTTCGCCATCATCAGCGTATGGACTCCGTTCGTGGACGACATGGTGCGTGAGCGCTGGTTTGATCACATCACGGTGATCTGGGTTCTGCCGGCACTGACTCTGCTGTGTGCGTTCCAGATCTGGCGCTCGGTTCGCAACCGCTTCGAAGGCATGCCCTTTGTGGCGACCATGGGGCTGTTCATCACCACTTACCTGGGCCTGATTGTCAGCCGCTGGCCCTATGTGGTTCCCCCGGAGTACACCCTGTGGGATGCCGCCTCTGCCTATGAATCGCAGTTGTTCCTGCTGCTCGGGCTGCTCTTTGTCATCCCCATCGTGCTGACCTACACCGCCTGGACCTACTGGGTATTCCGGGGCAAGGTCCGTGCTGGTGAGGGGTACCACTGAGTGGCGGAACCGGTCCAGGCTGAGATTCGCCAATGGCTTGCCGGGCTCGCCCGGAAAAACCAGCGGTGGATTCGCGCCACGGTCGTGGCCGGGGTGCTGGTCGGGCTGGCAACCATCGTTCAGATGGCTCTGCTGGCTTGGCTGGTGCATCAAATCGTCATTGACGGCCAGACTGCGTCTACTCTCGCACCCTGGTTCGTCGCCCTGGTGGCCACACTGCTGGTTCGCACGTTGGGCCAGGGTTTCCAGACACAATTTGCGGCGCGCTGCAGCGAACAGGTGCGGCGCGATGCCCGACGGCAAATTCACCGCCACTGGCGGGATACCGGCCCGGTAGCGCTTGCCGACAGCTCAGCCGGCACTCTGGCCCGGGAATGGCTTGACCATGTGGAAGCATTGCATGGTTATTTCGCCCGCTTCCTACCGCAAATGTCGTTGTCGGTGATTGTGCCACTGGCCATTCTGGTTATAGTGTTCTGGCTGGACTGGCTTGCGGGCATTTTTCTCCTGCTGTCCGCGCCGCTGATCCCGATTTTCATGGCACTGGTGGGAATGGGTGCTGAGAAGGTCAACCAGCAGCATTTCGAGACCATCAGCCGGTTGTCCGGCCAGTTTCTGGACAAAGTTCGAGGCCTCACAACCCTGCAATTGTTTCGTCAGACGGAGGATGCTTCCCGCACCCTGCACCAGCGGTCTGACCAATACCGCAAGATCACCATGAAAACCCTCAAGGTGGCCTTTCTGTCTTCCGCTGTACTGGAGTTTTTTGCCTCCGTCGCCATTGCCGTTATTGCCATCTACATTGGTTTTGGTTTGCTGGGCTACATCACTTATGGGCCCAGCGCAGACCTCACACTCTTTTCCGGTTTGTTGATTCTGTTGCTGGCGCCGGAATTCTTCCAGCCGCTGCGCACGCTGTCGCAACACTACCACGACCGGGCCGCCGCTCTTGGTGCCGGCGCTGAAATCCTTGCTCGACTGGCAACCCCCGTTGGCGGGGAGCCTGCATCCAATACGTCCGCATCATTGCCGGATCATGGTCTTAGCCTGGACAACGTCACCCTCAGCTACCAGGGCAGCAAGCCGGTATTCACTAATCTTGACCTGACCATTGAACGCGGAAAAGCGGTTGCGCTGACCGGGCCCTCCGGAGGCGGCAAATCCTCTTTGTTGCACTTGATGGCGGGGTTTATCCAGCCGGATAGCGGGGCCATCAGTGTGTTCGGCCAGGCGGCCGGCCAGTCCCCGTTTGGCTGGCTTGGCCAACGCGGGTTCTGGATACAGGGATCCTGGGCAGACAACCTCCGCCTGACCAGTCCGGAGGCATCCGACATTGCCATTGAGAACGCGCTGCGCCTGGTGGGTCTGGGCAGTGTGCTTGAAAGCCGGGACCAGGGTATTCACAGTTTGATCGGGGAAGATGGCCAGGGGTTGTCCGGCGGCCAGGCTCGCAGGCTGAGCCTGGCACGTATTTTCCTGGCGGATTATGACCTGATCCTGCTGGATGAACCCACCGCCGGGCTGGACGCGACCAGCGAGATTCTGGTTCTGGAAGCGCTTCACAAACTGGCGGAAGCGGGCAAGACGCTGGTTTTCTCAACGCATCACCAAGCCCTGCTGGCCCTCGCGGACCAGGTGCTGATTGTCAATGACGGCGAGGTTCGCCATGCATGAGCTCAAGCCCTGGCTGGACCTGATTCTTCAGCGGCGGGGCCGCCTGGTGGTTGGTGCCCTGTTGTTGCTGGCTACCCTGCTCTCCGGTATCGGGTTATTGGCCTTGTCGGGCTGGTTCCTGACCGAGACCGCACTGGTGGGCCTGCTGCTGGCCGCTGGCACACAAGCCTACATCAACCTGTACGTTCCGGGCGGCGGCATCCGTTTTTTCGCGGTGTCCCGCACGGTCTCCCGCTATCTTGAGCGGGTGTACAACCACAACACGGTACTGCAGTTGCTAACCGATATTCGTGTTGCCCTGTTTAACCGAATGGCCGAAGCCGGACACCGTGACCGGGGCCAGAAATCTGGCGCCCAATGGCTATCCAGGCTTACCGCAGACGTGGATGCTCTGGATACCCTGTACCTTCGGGTGATCGCGCCCACGGCCCTGGCCGGGGTTGTCAGCGTGTTGCTGGTGCTCTCAGCATGGCTGCTGTTCTCGGGCTCATTGGCGCTGATACTGCTAATACTGTTGGCGGTGGCTATCTTGCTTTCGAGTTGGCGAGTGTTCGCCGGTACACAACACTTATCGGGCCAGCTAAGTGACCAGCAGGAGAAACTCCGTGGCGATGTTATTGAGCACCTGGAAGGCTTTGCCGAGCTCACTGCAGCCCGGCGCACGGGCAAACACTCCGGCCGGTTGATGAGGCAAGCGCTGTCGATGTCCAGAACCCAGGCGCGGGTGGATAGCCGTGCCGGATGGCATCAGGCAGCCACGCAGTTAATCGTGAATCTGGCGGTTGTGGTGACACTGTGGGTTGGTATTACCCTGTTTAACCAGGGATCGGTAACCGGCCCCGTACTGGTTCTGCTGCCCATCGCCCTGATGGGACTGCTGGAAGTCTATGCCATGCTGCCCGATGCCTTTGCCAAACTCGGCGCCACCCTGTCTGCAGCCCGGCGCCTGAACCAGGAGGTGCAGCCCGCTCCGGGAACCGATTATTCTTCAGCGTTTGACAGGCAGCCGGCAGAAGCCACCGCCAATGCACTGGAAGCACGGGATCTCTCGGTTGGCCACCCAGGGCTGCCACCGGTTCTGACCCATTTCAGCCTCAAGGTTGGCCCAAGAGAACGACTCGGCATTGTTGGCGCCTCCGGCTCCGGTAAATCTACACTGGCGGATACCTTCGCCGGCGTGATTCCGCCCCGGCAAGGGAAGCTCGCCTCCCTGCCCTGCGCCTATCTCACACAAGCGACGGTGGTGTTCGAAGACACGGTTAAAGCCAATCTGTTATTGGGCAACCCCAATGCTACCGATGGGGATCTATGGCGTGTTCTGGAACTGGTAGAGCTGGCAGACAGGTTTGCCCGTGAAGCCGAAGGTTTATCCACCTGGCTGGGGAGTGCCGGTAACCGGCTGTCTGGTGGTGAGGCAAGGCGTCTGGTGCTGGCGAGGGTGTTGCTGAGCACGGCACCCCTGGTGATTCTGGATGAACCTTTTACTGGAGTGGATACAGACACCAGGGGGCGGATAGCGCCCCAGATCAATCGATGGCTGGAAGATCGAGCGGTTATCTGCCTGGGGCATGGACCGGAGGCGCTATTGCCCTCCTCCGGCCATACCCTGCATCTGAATTGACCCTCAGCGGGTTTCTAACACGTCGAAAGTCAGGCCAGCTTTGCTGGTCAGGCGCTCCAGCAGTTTGCCATCCAGCATGGAAGCCGGCGTCCAGAAACCGCCCTGGTCATCGTCTGACAAATCAAACGCCAGGCACAGGCCTGCCTCGCCCAGCATTTTGGCCGTGGAACCGTAACCCGGATCCCGATCGCCGGTGACTTTGGTGATGATGGTCTTGCCGTCTGTGGTACGCCCCACAAAACGCAGGTCATAGAAGCCGTTTTCCTGGTCTTCAGGGCTTGGGCCCTCACCGGGCTTGGGTACCAGCTTCTCAACCACCCAACGGGTTGGCTTGATGGCGGAAGCGGTAAAGAATGCGCCAAGTGCGGCGGTGATGCCGTAAGCGGTCAGGCGGCCTTTGGCGCCCTTTCCGGTCATCATGGCTTCGTCGTAGGTGAACTCCTGACCGTAACGGGCCTTCTGAAGCGCGTTTGAACGGTGCACCACGCGGGTGTTGATGGCACCCATCACGAACGGCGCCAGCCACACGTCAAAGTCTTTGTCGTACTCTGCGGTTTTCAGGCTGGGCTGACGCACCTTCGAACGGTGGCCCTCCGGGCAGATCGAGAAGGGATTGGCCAGCTCCTTGCGCAGTTTCGGATCGGCGCCAGCTTCTTTGGCCACGTTAATCATGGATGCCACGGTGCCACCGGACAAGCCGCCCTTGGCGACCTTCACCCGCATGCGCACATCCTGGCAGGTTTTGCCGAAGGCTTTCTCAGCCTGCTGCTGCAGGAACCAGACGCCCATATCAGACGGGATTGAGTCGAAACCGCAGCAATGGACAATGCGAGCACCGGTTTTCCTGGCCTGGGCTTCATAGCCCTCGACCATCCGGCGAATCCACTGCACCTCACCGGTCAGGTCGCAATAATCGGTGCCAGTGTCCACGCAGGCCTTGACCAGCGGTTCACCATACAATGCGTATGGGCCAACGGTGGAGATCACCACGCGGGTCTGTCGGCACATGCCCGCCAGTGCGGCATCGTCGGCCGCGTCTGCCACCAGAACCGGCAAGTCCGCAGCCTGAGCACCCAGTTCGGCTTTGAGGGTATTCAGCTTGCCCTCTGAACGGCCAGCGATCGCCCACTTCACCTTGCCGGCCGCGCCATAGTTCTCTACCAGGTATCGGGTCAGAATCTGGCCCACAAAGCTGGTGGCACCAAATACCACCAGATCATAGTCTGCCTGCTTGGAATTCGTCATTACATGTCCTTTTTGGTTTGCGTGTACGAATATCTCTGATCGGTCAGGGTTGGCGAGACGCTTTTGCTGCCATCAGCACCATAAATACGGCCACTCCCAGCCCCCAGAAGCCGTTAAGAATGAGACCACCTACCCAAGTCTGGGCTGATACTGCCAAACCCTTCATCGGAAAGACAACCAGCATCGCTACGGCGGTTGGGCCGACGGCACCCAGTATCACATGGCCGAGCCAGTACAACGCTCCTTTCAGGCGGCCGGCGATGGCCCATATCGCGACACCCCATAAGCCGCCGAAAAATGCCAGGGAGATCACCGATGGTACCCCCAATGGCGGCACGGGAGTAAGGTTAAATGGCGCTGCGGGTACGGCACCCGCCAGGTAAAACACGGCAAATAGCCCCTGATGGAAAATCAGTGTTGCCAGAAAGCCCGCAACAAACGCCTTTATCCAGACCATATTGGATTCCTTTCGAGTTTCATTGAATTGATGGTAACAGGTTTAAAACCGGCACGACTTTCCCGGATACACCATGACAGGCGTCCGGCCGGCCAATCGTTTGTCATACAGCTTGTTGCACACTGTGGCGCATAATGACACAAGTGTGGAGGCATCCCTTGATCATCTTTCTGACCATCACAAGCCTGATATTGCTGGCCATCAGCGGTTTACTGCTTTGGCAACTGCTTGAACAGCGCAAAATGATCAACAACATGCTCGAAAACGAGGATATCAGTGATATCCATCGCGAACCGGAACTGGTGCTTACGTTGCGGGTGCTGGATCCGATTGCCCTGGCAAAGCGCGAATCCCGAACCGGCCGGGCGCTGGCAGACAAACTGCCGGTTATGACCCGGAAAATGGTCTATCAGGAAGTCATGAAAGAACTGGAAAGCGAACTGTTTGAGCGGGATATCGACGTCGAAATGCACATTGAGTATCGCTGAGGAGCACGGCTATGGTCTCTCAGGTTCTGATCATCATTTGCCTCGCCGGCACGGCAACGCTTCTTTTTTCGGGGTTCCGTCTGTCGAACCAAACCCGAAAACGGTTACTGATTCTCAATGCCCATCGAATTGCGGCCCGTAGCGCCATCCAGAAGAGCAGGATGGACCTGGCGGAAGTGCGCAACCGGGCCCGACTTCTCGAAGATACCGTCTCAGGCGGCGCTTCTGCGGTTGAGAAGGTGCATAAGGCGATAGCCAACACCACCTTCGGTCTGATCGACATGTTCTCCAAGGATGAGGAGTTCAAAGACAGTACCCGTAAGGCCCGGCAAACCCATCACCAGAAAAGTGAACAGGTTTATCAGGCGGTGAGAACCACCAATCATGCCCTGCACATCCTGGCAGACACGCTGATTATCAGCAAAGCGGAAAAACGCATTGCTTCAAAACCAAAAAAGGCGCCCTGAGGCGCCTTTTTTGATCGAACTATCAGAAAGTTACAGGACTTTCTTCAGCTCTTCTTCCAACTGCGGTACGGCTTCAAACAGATCCGCAACCAGGCCGTAATCAGCAACCTGGAAGATCGGCGCTTCTTCATCCTTGTTGATCGCAACGATCACCTTGGAATCAGACATACCGGCCAGGTGCTGGATGGCACCGGAGATGCCGACCGCGATGTACAGCTGCGGCGCAACGATCTTGCCGGTTTGGCCAACCTGCATGTCATTGGGTACGAAACCTGCGTCAACCGCGGCGCGGGATGCACCAACGGCAGCGCCCATCAGGTCAGCAACCTGCTCCAGCATCTTGAAGTTGTCGCCGTTCTGCATGCCGCGGCCACCGGAGATAACGATACCGGCAGAAGCCAGATCCGGACGGTCAGACTGGGCTTTCTCTTCACCAACGAAGGAAGACAGGCCGGCGTCTTTTACAACGTCCAGCTGCTCAACGGAAGCGGAACCACCTTCGGCAGCTACCGGGTCGAAACCGGTCGGGCGTACCGTGATAACCTTGATGGCGTCGCTCGCCTTAACAGTGGCGATGGCGTTACCCGCGTAGATCGGACGAACAAACGTGTCCTCGGATTCAACGCGCACGATGTCAGATACCTGGGCAACGTCCAGCAGCGCTGCAACGCGCGGCATGAAGTCTTTACCGGTAGTACCGGCAGCCGCCAGGATGTGGCTGTAGCCTTTACCTACTTCAGCAACCAGCTCGCCCAGGTTTTCGGCCAGGAAATGACCGTAGGCAGCATTGTCGGCAACCAGTACCTTGTTCACGCCTTCTGCCTTGGCAGCGGCTTCAGCGACGGCGCCTACGTTCTCACCGGCAACCAGCACGTCGATGTCACCACCGATGGCCTTGGCAGCCGCTACAACATTCAGGGTAGCCTGCTTGAGGCTGCTGTTGTCGTGTTCAGCAATTACCAGGATGCTCATTTAGATCACCTTCGCTTCGTTCTTCAGTTTGTCCACCAGCTCAGCTACGTCAGCCACCTTGATACCAGCCTGGCGTGCAGCCGGGGCTTCGACCTTCAGGGTGGACAGGCGCGGGGCGATTTCAACACCCAGATCGGCGGGGCTCACGGCGTCCAGCGGCTTCTTCTTGGCCTTCATGATGTTCGGCAGAGAAGCGTAACGCGGCTCGTTCAGGCGCAGGTCAGTGGTAACAACCGCAGGCAGGTTCAGAGCAACAGTCATCAGACCGCCGTCTACTTCACGGGTTACGTTAACCTTTTCACCATCAACAACCACTTCGGAAGCGAAAGTGCCCTGGCCCATGCCAGTCAGAGCAGCCAGCATCTGGCCAGTCTGGTTGTTGTCGGAATCGATGGACTGCTTGCCAAGAATAACCAGCTTCGGCTCTTCTTTCTCAACGACAGCCTTCAGCAGCTTGGCCGCTTCGAGGGACTGAACTTCTTCGTCAGTCTCGATGTGGATACCACGGTCAGCACCCAGAGCCAGAGCAGTACGAATTTGCTCCTGAGCAGCTTTCGGTCCAATGGATACAACAACGATTTCACTGGCAACACCCTTCTCTTTCAGACGAACCGCTTCTTCAACAGCGATTTCGCAGAACGGGTTCATTGCCATCTTGACGTTGGCGAGGTCAACACCGGTATTGTCCGGCTTGACGCGCACCTTCACGTTGTAGTCGATAACTCGTTTTACAGCGACCAGAACCTTCATAGATTCCTCGTTCTTCTACGATGGGTTTAATGACTCGCAATCCTTAACGGGGAGCCTGCTGGATAGTGCGCAGTAATACTGCAGGCTACTGTCTACAGGGTCAATAGCCCCATTCGACGCATCAGGACTGCCTTCACAGCCAATAGACCGGGTTGACCCGGCCTGGCAATGAGACGATACTAAAAATCGACTCAAAACACACGACATTTCGGTGTATACGTACAATGCCAAAGGTAAACGCAAATTTCAAACAAACGTTTGTTTGATTCCTGAAATGCGTTATCCTTTCGGGACAAAGGGCCCGTGTTTAGGGCTCGGGGCTGTCGTCTATAGGCATTTTTACCGGTATGATGTCGCCCCTGAATGAATTGAGTTAGGCCTGCGGGCAAACAACACCCACTAAAAAAGCTGTTTGAGGAGACCAACGTGGAACGCGAATCGATGGAATTTGATGTTCTGATCGTCGGCGGCGGCCCTGCTGGCCTGTCTGCAGCCTGCCGCGTGATGCAACTGGCGCAGGAAGCTGGCGAAGAACTGACTGTTTGTGTGGTTGAGAAAGGTTCCGAAATCGGCGCGCACATCCTCGCCGGTACGGTATTTGAGCCCACAGCCCTGAACGAACTGTTTCCGGACTGGAAAGAAAAAGGCGCGCCGCTGAACACGCCGGTTACCCGGGATGACATTTTCCTGCTCAAGAACCAGGAAAAAGCCACCAAGATTCCTAACGCCTTTGTGCCCAAGAACATGCACAACCACGGCAACTACATCATCAGCCTTGGTAACCTGTGCCGTTGGCTGGCTGAACAGGCTGAACAGCTGGGCGTAGAGGTTTACCCGGGGTTTGCCGCCTCTGAGACCATTATTGAAGATGGTCAGGTAAAAGGTATTATCACCGGTGATATGGGCGTTGCCCGTGACGGTTCCAAGAAAGACGGCTATATGCCGGGTATGGAACTGCGCGCCAAGTACACCCTGTTTACTGAAGGCTGTCGTGGTCATCTGGGCAAGCAGCTGATCAAGGATTACAAGCTGGACGAAGGCAAGGACCCTCAGCACTACGGTATCGGCATCAAAGAGTTGTGGGACATCGACCCGGCCAAACACGAGCCAGGCCTGGTGGTTCACACCACCGGCTGGCCGCTGAATGAATCCGGCTCTACCGGCGGCTCTTTCCTGTATCACCTGGAAAACGGCCAGGTTTATGTCGGCCTGATCACCGATCTGTCTTACAGCAACCCGCACCTGAGCCCGTTCGAGGAGTTCCAGCGTCTCAAGTACCATCCGGAGATCAAGAAATACCTGGAAGGCGGCAAGCGTGTTGCCTACGGCGCCCGCGCGATTGCCAAAGGCGGCTACAACGCCCTGCCGAAGATGAGCTTCCCGGGCGGTCTGTTGCTGGGTTGTGATGCCGGCACCCTGAACAGTTCCAAGATCAAAGGCTCCCACACCGCCATGAAATCTGGCCTGCTGGGCGCGGAAGCTGTATTCGAAGCTCTCAAGGAAGGCAAAACCGGTGAGGAAATCACCAGCTTCCAGAAGCGTTTCGAAGACAGCTGGCTGTACAAGGAGCTCTACGCCGAGCGTAACTTCGGCCCGGCCATGCACAAATTCGGCAACATTGTCGGCGGTGCCATTGCCTTCTTCGAGCAGAACATTCTGCGCGGCAGCCTGCCGATCACCTTCCACGACACGACTCCGGACTACGCCACCCTGAAGCCGGCGTCTGAGTGCAAGAAGATCGACTATCCGAAGCCGGATAACAAGCTGACGTTTGACCGCCTGTCCTCGGTGTTCATCTCCAACACCAACCATGAGGAAGATCAGCCGGTTCACCTGAAGCTGACCGATCCGGACATTCCGCTGAAAGAGAACCTGCCGAAGTACGACGAGCCAGCGCAGCGTTACTGCCCGGCCGGCGTATACGAAGTGGTCGAGAAAGACGACGGCAGTGGCAAGAAGTTCCAGATCAATGCCCAGAACTGTGTTCACTGCAAGACCTGTGATATCAAGGATCCTGCCCAGAACATTACCTGGGTAACGCCGGAAGGCGGCGGTGGTCCGAACTACCCGAACATGTGACGGGTGTACTAGCCAGAAAATACCGGAGCTTGCCTCCGGTATTTTTTGCCACGAAACCCACGAAAAACATAAAAAAACGGCCCCCGCAGGAGCCGTTTTTTTTGATCAACCTTTCGGAAGAGATCAGTGCACGTGGCCGTGCTCTTGCTCTTCGTCGGTTGCTTCGCGAGCTTCAACCACTTCTACATCGAAGTGCAGAGTCTGGCCAGCCAGCGGGTGGTTGGCGTCGATGGTGACGGTCTCGTCACTGACCTCAACAACGCGAACAATTTGGGGGCCACCCGGAGTCTGGGCCTGGAACTGCATGCCCGGCTCGATGGTGTCGACGCCTTCGAAGGCAGAACGCGGAACCGGCTGGATCAGCTCTTCGTTAACTTCACCATAGCCTTCGGCCGGGGCAACGGATACTTTCAGCTGATCGCCTGCGTTCTTTTCGTTCAGTGCGCTTTCCAGTCCACCGATAATGTTTTGTGCACCTTCCAGGTAAGACAGCGGCTCACGGCCTTCTACACGGGAGGAATCGAGTTGCTCTCCCTGGTCGTTAGTGAGCGTGTAATGGATGGTGACAACACGAGGTTGGGCCATGTGATCTCCTTGCGTGTCGCAATGACTGTGTATTTAGATTGTAGGCAATCGAAAGTGTTCGTGAACAGCCATACTGCACAGAGGGACTAACGACCACCGGGCCTCGTTAGAGAGCCAGGCTCGGTAACAAGTATGAAAACACAGTTTAACAAGTGACAGACTGCGTTTTCTACCCTATTTATAGAGGCGAACTTGCGCTTTTCAACCGCCCTGCCCGATTTTCCAGAATTTTCCGTGACTAAGCACACCGTACTGGGTTTCCCCATTGTCGTGCTGTTCTTCGACCAGGTCAGCCAGCTCGTAGAATGCCGCCGTCACCAATCGGGCCTCAATACCGTGGCGGACGTAAACCACTGGGCGGGGCTCATCGCTGTTCGGGTACTGGCTAACCGCCAGTGGATGCTCTGGCCCTATTTCAAGAACTTCACCCATGTTGGTGGTTAGTGAGAGCACTTGCCCGGCGCCCTCTCCTTTGCGTGCCAGGGAGTGTGCCAACAAGGGGGCATCTTCTACCTGTATGCGCCATTTCTCGACAGGTGTGACCAGGTAATGGTGCCCGTCGTCTTCCCGGCGCAAAATGGTTGAGAACAATTTAACCGTGGCTTCCCGCGCGATTGGCGCTCCCTGGTAAAGCCACTGGCCGTCGCGGGTTATCACCAGGTCCATGTCGCCGGACAACTCCGGATGCCACTGGTGCAGTGGCAGAAGGCCCTTTGCACTACTGTGTTGCTGTACCGATCGTTCGATATCATCAGGCTTCATGTTCATTGGCGGAAACTCCCAGGTTACAGGCCGCGCATCCATTCGGCACGCAGCGGCGCGGCGCCAGGGTCACGAATAGCAAGGTCAACCTCGCCGAGAAGTCGCTGCTTATCGCGCCCAAGGGTGCCCTTGAGGACCAGGTAATTGGATGCGTGATCACTACGGAATATGGTGCTCTCGAGTTCCAGGTGCTCGAGAAACACCCGAATCTCTTCGAACAGTCCCTGCTGGCTCAGGGGAACGAAGTCGTCGCCGAAACCGGTGCGAAAGCGCTCCTCACCCTGGGGAAAGCTCACCACCAGCGTGGACAGGTAGTCGGGCTGAGTCTCGTTGCAAAGAGTGGCCGTGTTGATGGCATGCTGCCGGGAGAGCACCTCGCCCCCAAGACCGTTGAGCACCATCACAGAGCTGGTCAGCCCCGCCTGCTTTATTTTCTCCAGAGCCGACCGGGTAGACTCCCAGGTTTCGCCCTTGTTGATCCGGCGAAGCACTTCGTCATCACCCGATTCCATACCGACGTACAGAATGCCCAAACCGGCTTCCCGCAACTCGACAAGTTCTTCCACGGATTTTTTTGCCAGGTTGCGGGGCAAACAGTAACTCGACACCCTGCGCAGACCAGGGAAAGCCTGCTTCAGGTCGGCCAGAATTTCCAGTAAGCGCCGGGTTGGCAGAACCATGGCGTCGCCATCTGCGAGAAACACCCTTGGTACGGATTCGAAGGCCTCAGCGGCCCGGGCAATATCACGGCGAATATCGTCGGGTTTGCGCGCGCGGAATTTTTTCTGGGGCTGGGTGTACATTGTGCAGAAGGTGCACTGGTTCCAGGAGCACCCGTTGGTGACCGGCAGTATCAGCGATTTGGCTTCACTCGGTGGCCGGAACACCGGCTCAACGTATTCGATGGGAAAGCTGTACATGGCGTCTCAGCAACAATTCAGGGAAGTTGGGTATGGGTAAGATCAGGGCAAAAACTGGGCTTTCAAGTCTGCGCAGCCGGGTCCCACCACTGGCATGTCGAGCAACACCGCCTGCGCAGTCATGAACGGTATGCCTTTGCGGTGGCCATCCACCAACAGGGTGGACAGACAGCCAACGAACGGCATGTGAGACACCAGCATCAGCGGCGAGGCCTTGTTCTCCAGCAGCAGATCGAGGCACTTTCCGGGGTCGTCATCCGGGGTGATGACCGGACATTCTTCAACCGGGCAATTGAGCACTTCAGACACAATCGCCGCGGTCTGGCGAGCGCGCGTAAACGGACTGGCCCAGATTCGCTCCGGCCGCCAGGGAGATTTGGCGATCTGTGCAGCCACAGATGCGACTCCGGCCCGGCCGGCTTCCGTCAGCTCCCGTTCCTGGTCCAGGGTGTGCCAGCCGGCCTCACCATGGCGCATGATGATCAGATGCAAGGTAATCCTCCCTGCCCGGCGCGGGCTTACTGGCTGATGGTTCGGGGCAGAATAAACTCAACGTCGGAATTCTGGACAGCCATCATCAGGCTGTTGATTACCGCGTTGATGGACGCGCCTTCGTACAGGATTTCATAGAGCCCCCTCACCAGAGGCATATAAATACCAATGGCCTCTGATTTCTCCCGGACCAGCTTCAGGGTATAGATACCCTCAGCTACCTGCCCCAGCTCCTGTGCGGCTTCGTCAAGCTTCTTGCCTTTACCGACCGCATACCCCACCCGGAAGTTCCGGCTTTTGTTGGAGGTACAAGTGGCAATGAGATCACCAACGCCAGCCAATCCCATGAAGGTCATCGGGTTGGCGCCCAGGCTGACCGCAAAACGGCTCATTTCCGCCAGGCCACGTGTAATCAGCATCGCCTTTGCGTTCTCACCCATTTCCAGGGCGTTGGCCAGGCCGGCTACGATCGCGTAAATATTCTTCAGTGCTCCGGCCAGCTCCACCCCGTACACGTCGACGTTTGCGTAAACCCGGAAGTACTCGCAACCAAGCAGCTCCTGAATGGCCCGGCGCACATCCGGATCTTTGGCGGCAATCACGGTGGCCGTCAGCTCCCGGTTAACAATCTCGCCTGCCAGGTTGGGGCCACTGAGTACGCCGGTGCGGCAACGGGGAATTTCTTCCTGAAGAATCTCGCTCATCAGCTTGAAGCCGTGTTCTTCGATGCCCTTGGTCAGGCTGACAACAATCTGGCCGTCCCGGAACACCTGGCTGTTTTCCCGGATAACGGCACGAAATGCCTTGGACGGAATGGCAACCAGCACCACCTCCGCTTTGCGAACGGCATCTGCGAGATCAGTCGTGGGCTGGATATCGCCCTCCAGGGTGATACCTGGCATATAGCGTTTATTAATACGGTTCTTACGAATATCGTCGGCCTGCTCTTCATCACGCATCCAGAAGTGGACGGTGTGGCCATTCTCGCCAAGTACCTTGGCCATGGCAGTGCCGAAACTGCCGCCACCCAGAACGGCGACGTCACGAGGGCCCGCTCCAGCGGTGCGGTAGGTTGCGTTTTCAGACATATCAGTTCCGTTTTGTTGCTTCGGGGGCACCGCAGGGAACGCGTAACCGAACGTTCAGCCCGGTTCTTCGCACTCCAGTGCGCGCACCAGGTTCTTGAATTCTTCCCTGTTTTTGCTGTTCATACCCATCAACACTTTGTGGGCGTCGAGCACTTTATCTCTGACCTGCTGTTCACTGGCCTTCAGTACGGGGATTTCTTCGAGCTCTTCAATTCTGGAGGCAGGCTCCCGGACAATGATGAAAATCTTGTCGAAGCCCATAGAGGCGATAATGCGGGTAATATCGGGGTTGGTCGAGATCAGAGTTGGTAAAAACTGGCTTTGCTTCTGCGCCGCAAGGGCTATTTTGGCCAGCAGGCCCAGGGTGGTGCTGTCGATGATTTCCGTTTCGGTGAGATCGACCACAACCGTTTTGAACTGGGGATCACGGGTGATGGACTCAACCAGATTGTCCAGCGTCGAACACAGGTTCAGCCGGATTTCCCCAATAAACTTCAGGACGTAGATTCCCTGCTTCTCAGCTTGCAGGATTTTATAACCAGCCATTTTCACACTGCCACTAAGTCGACGACGTGTTGTCTGAACCATCTATGGTATCAGTTACCGATACTATCGCGATATCATCCGGCAGCTCCGAGATCTTACCAAGCCCCAGAGCGTCGCTCAGCGATGCGATAGTGTGACTACCTCCTGATACGAGTTCAAGTAGTGTCTTCTCCTTTTCATCCAGGGATTTGGCAGGAATCACTTCCAGAATCCCGTCTGAAAACAGCAACAGCCGGAACGGCTTGTCCAGCTTGACCTCGTAAACCTCCCACTCTGGTGCCTCAAACAACCCTACCGGGAGCCCACTGCCTTCCAGAAAACGGGTTTCGCCGCCCTCGAACGACAAAATCGGCATCGGGAAGTGTGCACCAACCGCATAACTTAATGTACGGGTGGAAATCGAGATAATGCCAACAAATACGGTTACGTGCTTACCGAGACCGGTATCCAGAAGCTCCGAATTGATCCGTTCCAGAAACCGTTCCGGGTACAGGATATCGTCGCTGGATTGGCGGCGCATATTGCGCTGCAGGCGATTGGTCAGGTTCTTGAGCAGCACCGTGACAAACGCCGAGCTGGCGCCATGCCCCGATACATCGGCAATATAGACCAGCACTTTGTCTTCGGTGATGCGGAAGTAGTCCAGGAAATCGCCGCTCAGGTAGAGCGAAGGCTTGATCAGGTGGTCCACCTGTAAACCGGACAGCCGCAGCTCGTGGTCCGGTAACATTTTGAGCTGGACCTTGCGCCCGGCGTTCTGGTCAGCCCTCAATTCCGCGATACCGGTGCGCAGTTCGCGGTTGGCTTCTTCAAGCTCCTGCCGGTACAACTGGTTCAGGCGATTCACCCTTACCCGGTCAAACAGTTTGCCGATAACGTCGTCCAGGGCGCCCTTGTCGTCGTTACAGGGTTTCAGAACAACATCCGCTGCACCTGCCCTGAGGGCCTGGACAATCTCAGCACTGGATTCACTGCAGGTACAGGCAACGATGGGGGTAAAGCTGTCGGCTTCATCCAGCCGCTTTGACAGCTCCCGGATGGCCTCGGGGGGCAAATCTGCAAAGATGACATCGGGAGTGTTATCTTCGAAAAGGCTTCGGGCGGCGCTGACATCGGGAAATCCAGTCACGTAGAAGCCTCTCGCTTCAAGGTAGCGGGACAAATCCGATCTAGCCTGTTCGTTGGCGTCAATAATCAGAATGCGCTCGGTGCGCGAGGTCATGTTGATTGCCTTAAACTACCAGCGATAAAAGAGAAATTGGCTTCATAACGCCTATTCTGGCATGCCCCTGTGATATAACAAGGGCCGTGTCATTAAATTGGGAGATTTGTAACCATGCGACGTGCCGTCAACGACCTGCTCGGAGCTTACGACAAGCTCATCATGGACCCCGTGCACGGCGGCATTCCCTTGTATCGGCATGAAATCCAGGTGATTGACCATCCCCTGTTCCAGCGCCTGAGAAACATCTGCCAGAACGACATCCTGAGCCTGGTATTCCCCGGCGCGACCCACTCCCGTTTCCTGCACAGCATTGGCGTAATGCATGTGGGCACCCGTATGTTTCGTTCGATGATTGATGCCTACCTGCGGGAAAGGCAACTCAGCGAACGCACAGATCTGAGCCTGAGCCAGCTGGACGCCATCGATTACCTGGCCAAAACCATTCGCCTTGGCTGCCTGCTACACGACAGCGGCCACTCCAGTTTTTCGCACCAGTTCACCCAGGCCCGCCGCATCCGTGAACTCATGTCGCGACCCCAGCGTTTCCGGGACCTGTGGCGAGAGGTCGATTTCACCCGTTATCACCCGGAGGAGCCAGGAGAACTGGAACATGAACATTATTCCGTCCGGGTTGCCCATGACGTGCTTTCATCGGTAGATCTGGAGAACGCCGGGCTGAACGCCGTTGATGTGATTGGCATCATGGAGACCACTGACGTAACCCCAAGCGACACCTTCTGCCGCCACGCCCGCACCTTCTGGGAATTCATTGCCGGAGAAGATGCGGTCGCAGGCACCATCGGTGAACAGGACGTGCCGGCCCTGGTCATGGGGTTGCTGTCGTCCATTGTGTCCGGTGAGATCGATGCTGACCGGGCAGATTACATGCTGAGGGATGGTTTCCACAGTTCCGTTACCATCGGCGGGTTCAACCTGGACCACCTGCTAAGCAACCTGAGGTTTGGCTGGGATGTGTCCGAACCCTGGATGGGCCTGGCGATTACCCAGAAAGGCCTGGGTGCCCTGGAAGATTTCGTTTACAGCCGGTATCAGATGTACCGGAAAGTCTACGCCCACAAAACAGCCCTGGGTTTCGACTGGCTGCTGCGGGAAGCCATCAACGAAGTACTGGAAGACGCGGAAAGCTTCGACTGGATCGACACCTGCCTGAGCGATATGAGGTACTTTGCCGAGCTGACCGATAACTTCTTCTGGGAAGCTTTCCGGAAAGTGGCCCGCAAGCATCCGAAAAGTTATTCATTCTGCATAGTAAACCGGGTGAAGCTGCACCACCTGGATACCCGGGAAAATCTCGACAAACAGCAGATTGCCGACCACAGCCACTGGCTGGCTGGCGAGTTGGCCATAGACCCGGGCAACGTGGTGACCTGCTCCATGCGCGCCCGTTTCTCGAATATCCAGGACAACTTCAACGGCATAAAGGTATTGGTGAAGAATCCGATCTCCCGGGAGCGCTCATTGCGCAAGATTACCGAGGTCAGCGCGTTTTTCTCGAAGTTTGGTGACGGCACCATCACCCATTTCTACAGCCGGCCGGAAGTCACCAGGATGGCGCCTCCCGACCTGCTTGAATAGACTGGTGCGCTACTGAATCGCGGCAACCAAGCGGGTGGCGCTTTCCCACGCGCCTTCCACCCGGCCGCCAGCCAGCCAGTCGCCCGCCAGCCCAACCCCATTCTCGGCATCGTACCGATAACCGGGCTGACTACTCCAGGCCGACCGGGCATAAAGCCAGCGGTGGGCCACCGTCTCATCGGGCCGGGCATCGGCACCGGTTAACGCCGCGAATTCGCCCACCAAAGCGTTGCTGACATAGCCCGGCTCTGCATCCACATGGGCCTTGGTCCACTCCGGGGTGGCATGCAGCACCCACCATTGGCCGGAATCATCCCGGCCCGGCTTGGAGGAGTTGTTAGCAACCCAGTAGAGCACCTCAGAGTGCGGGCGCATGGCGTCTGCGTCTACCTCCGGTGGCTCCGAATAGTGAGCCGCGACTGCCCAACACGGGAGAATCTGATCAACCGGCTTTTCCAGCTCTTCCGCCAGCCCGTCAAGCTGGCTCGCCCGTAACAGTTCCCGGGCCTGGGCCGGGGGCGCGGTGATGATCACCTGGTCGAAAACACCGTGGTTCAGTCCTTCTGTACAAACCAGTTGCCACTGGTTACCGGAACGCTCCAATCGTTCAATTCTCACCTGGGCAGTGACATCAACGTGAGCAGACAATGCGCGGGTGATGGCGGTCATTCTCGGTACGCCAACATAACGCTTCTCTTCCGGAAACGGCTGCCAGTTCAGGGTGTCGTCCTGAAAACGAAATCTGGCCGGCCATTCGAGGAACGCATCGCTTCCCGCCCAGCGCTGCAAGAACGAAAGAAACTCACGGTTGCGGGCGGTAAAATATTGAGCACCAACATCGGCAGAGCCACTACCCACTCTCTTGGAGGCCATACGACCACCGGGCCCGCGACTTTTCTCAAACACCGTGACACTATGGCCCAGTTGGCCAAGTAAAATTGCAGCCGTGAGGCCTGCCAGACCTGAACCGATAACCGCTACGCTGCGTATTGATGTGGTGTCTGATGTCACTTTAAGCATGGTTGTATATGGCCCGATTGAATTACTGGTTAACAAACATTCTGAGATGGTTCGATTCCGAAGCCGGTTCAGACCACCTGGACTCCAGTTCCAGATCCTTTAACTGGGTGAGGGTGCTGCCTTTTATCGCATTGCATCTTGCTTGCCTGCTCGCATTTTTCACTGGTGCCAGCACGTTTGCCGTCGTGTTCGCCGCAGCCTTTTTCGTCATCCGGATGTTTGCCGTCACTGGCTTTTATCATCGCTACTTTTCCCACAAGACATTCAAGACCAGTCGCACTGCCCAGTTCGTGTTCGCGGTACTGGGCGCCAGTTCGGCCCAGCGAGGCCCACTGTGGTGGGCCGCTCACCATCGGCACCATCACCAGCACTCCGATAATGCGGAAGACCTGCACTCACCCCACCACGGCGGATTCTGGTGGTCTCACGCCGGCTGGTTTACCTGTGATGCCGGTTTCAGTATGGATGAACGCCGGGTACGAGACTGGTTAAAATTTCCGGAACTCAAGTTTATCAACCGTTTTGATTCATTGATCCCGGTGGCGGCAGCCGTGCTGATCTACCTCGGTGGTGAAGCCCTGGCAGTATGGGCGCCGGGGCTGGGCACCAATGGTTTGCAACTGCTGGTTTGGGGATTTTTCATCTCAACGGTGTGCTTGTTCCACGCTACGGTATCCATCAACTCCCTGTCACACGTGTGGGGAAAACGTAGGTTCGAAACCGACGACGACAGCCGGAATAATTTCTGGCTCGCGCTCATTACGCTGGGCGAAGGCTGGCACAACAACCATCACCGCTGGCCGCAGTCTGTCCGTCAGGGGTTTCGGTGGTATGAGATAGATATTACCTGGTACGGGCTCTGGGCGTTGTCCAAGCTCGGGATAGTGTGGGATTTGAACCCAATTCCGGCACATATCCATAAAGAAACACGTGAATTGGACGAACAGAGGAGGAAGCGCAAATGACAACTGCTTCTGCCATTGAGGTCGGCTCACCGAACCCCGCCCTGCCAGCTGTGCTCGACCAGTTCTGCGCCCTGTTCAATCAGCTGGACAAGGGCAATCTGCACAAACTACAGCAGGTTTATGGTGAAGACATCGAGTTTCAGGATCCATTCGGAACGGTGAACGGCCTGGATGAACTGACGAATTACTTTGCCGACGCCTACGGCAACGTTATCCGTTGTCAGTTCCGCTTCAACAGTCCAGTGATCCAGGACTCCTGGTGCACGATTCCCTGGATAATGGAGTTGCAGCACAAGCGCATCAAAGGGGGAAAAACCGTAGAGGTTGAGGGTATCAGCCACCTCCGTATTCTGGACGGTCGGGTACGGTACCACCGGGATTACTTCGATGCCGGCCAATTACTCTATGAAAATCTTCCGGTAGTGGGCGGCGTGATCCGCTGGGTCAAGGAGCAGGCAGGGTGAGCAAACGCCTGGAAACCGCCAGCAACATCTGGCTCACCGGCGCATCGTCTGGTATTGGCGAGGCACTGGCGAAACAACTTACCACCCACGGGCACAGGCTGATTGTCACCGGGCGCCGGAAAGAGGCACTGGATGCCCTGGTGAATCAGCATCCCGAACAGTTGCTGGCCGCCCCCGCCGACACCACCCGTAAGAGTGACCTTGAGGCTTTAAAGGATTCTCTGGGCTACTTTGGTGATCTGGATATGGCGATACTGAATGCCGGTATCTGCGAATACCTGGAAATCGCCGAGTACGACAGCCACGTTATTGAGGCCAACATGATGACCAATGTGGTTGGCACCGCCCGCAGCCTGGATATCGCGCTCCCAGCGCTCAGGGCCACACGGGCCAAAGGTAAACCGGCAACACTGGTGATCGTCAGCTCGTCGGCCTGGTGGTTTCCCTTTGGCCGGGCAGAGGGTTACGGCGCTTCAAAGGCTGCCCTGACCTACTTTGCTCACGCCCTGAGGGCCGACTTGGCGGCGGAAGGCGTCGACGTGGTGGTGGTTTCACCTGGCTTTGTAAAAACACCTCTGACGGACCGTAACGACTTCCCCATGCCCTTCATCATCAGCTCGGAAGATGCAGCCCACCGCATCGTTAAAGGGCTTGAAAAGGGTAAAACGGAAATCGCCTTTCCCCGGCGTTTTACCTGGCTGCTCAAAGCGCTGGGCGCCTTACCTCAAGGCCTTGTGGATCGCATGGCCGCATCCATGGCCCGTAACAACCACTCTTGAACACTTTGGTAACAGGAAAAGATTGCATGAACCCGAATCGTCAGCGTATTGCTGTGATTGGTGCCGGGGTATCCGGCTTGACGGCGGGCTGGCTGCTTAGCGAAAAACACGACGTTCAACTGTTCGAGGCTGGCGATTATGCGGGTGGCCACACCAACACCGAGCAAGTTGAGGCTGGCGGGCGCGTTTGGCCGGTGAACACCGGTTTTATCGTGTTCAATGACTGGACCTACCCGAATTTTATCAAACTGATGGACCGCCTGGACGTAAAGTCGGAAGTCAGTAACATGAGTTTCAGCGTGGACTGCCATGTGTCTGGCCTGCAGTACAACGGGACCAGCCTCAATACGCTGTTTGCCCAGCGCAAGAACCTTCTTAACCTGAACTTTCTGAAGATGATCCGGGAAATCCTCCGGTTCAACAAGGAAACTCGCGCCGATCTCGCTGCCGGCCAGATCCCAGAAGGTGAAACCCTGGGCGAATACCTTAACCGCAATCGCTACAGCCGTTATTTCCGTAACAACTACATCGTTCCGATGGGTGCTGCTATCTGGTCTGCCCCGGAAATCGTATTGGAGCAGTTCCCGATCCGGTTTTTCCTGCAGTTTTTTAACAATCACGGCATGCTTTCGGTGGACGACCGCCCAACCTGGCGGGTGATTTCCGGTGGTTCCGCCACCTACGTGGACAAGATGATGGCGCGGCTGGGCGACCGCACTCACCTGAACAGTCCGGTAACGGCGATTACTCGGGACGAAGAAGGCGTCACCATTGTCGTGAACGGCCAACAGCACCGGTTCGATCAGGTTGTGCTGGCCTGCCATAGCAACCAGGCGCTGGCGATGCTGAATGATCCGACCGATCAGGAACGGGACATCCTTGGTGCCATCGGCTACCAGAAGAATGATGTAGTGTTGCACACCGATGCCAGCGTTTTGCCATCCACCCGGCTGGCCTGGGCAGCCTGGAACTACATGATTCCCGAACACAGCACCCAGCCGGTGTCGGTGACCTACAACATGAATACCTTGCAGAACTTCGATGATGCGCCTGAAACCTTCTGCGTTACGCTCAACCGCAGCCATGACATCGACCCCGCCAAGGTCATCAAGCGATTTGAATACGACCATCCGGTGTTTACCCTCGAAGCCGTGGCCGCCCAGGAGCGCTATGACCAGATCGGCAACCGTAACCGGACCCACTACTGTGGCGCCTACTGGTTCAACGGCTTCCATGAAGACGGTGTACGCAGCGCATTGCGCGTTACCCGCGCGTTCGGGGTGGAGCTCTGATCATGGCCAGCCAGTGGCTAGAAGGCACTATAAGACATCGGCGTAAGATTCCGGTTTTGCACGAGTTTAAGTACAAGATCGGTATGCTGGCGTTAGACCTGGATGACTGGGAGACCATCACCTCTTCGAGCCCGTTCTTTTCCCTGGAACGGTTTAACTGGATGTCTCTGTACCGGCGGGATTACCTGAACCCGGAAGTGCCCAGTCTGCGCCAGGCAGTGTTCAACCAGGTGAAAAGCGCCACTGGCTGGGCACCGGACGGCCCAATAGAGCTGATCACTCATCCGCGCTACCTGGGATACGTCTTCAATCCAGTCAGCTTTTATCTTTGCTACAACCACGGCGAAAGCCCTCAAAACGGCGACGTTCCCCGAGTGATTCTGGCGCAGATTACCAACACACCCTGGAAGCAACGCCATATTTACTGCCTTGAGTGCCATCAGCCCGGATCTACCCTGACCGGGGCGTGGCATACCGAACGCTTTGCCTTCAGCAAGCGCTTTCACGTGTCCCCGTTCAACCGCATGGATCAGCAGTACCAGTGGCTGTTCAGTTTCAAAGGCCCCGAGCTACGTATTCACATGAACGTGCAACAGGGACAGGAAAAACATTTTGATGCCACCCTGGTAGTCCAACGCAGCCCGTTTGAACGTAAAACACTGCACAGAAGCCTGAGGCGTTTTCCCCTGGAAACCCTCAAAGGCACGGCCGGCATTTACTGGAATGCCCTGAAGCTGAAGCTCAAGGGCGCGCCTTTCTACACCCACCCGGACAAGCTGGACAAAACGGACAGCCAATATCGAAAGGGCGTGGAAGATAAAGGCGCAGAGATCACTTTAACACCGGCACCCAGGCACTCAGATTCAGATATAGCGGGAAGGGTAAGCTCATGGAGAACCTGAACACATCCGTAGACAGCCAGCGCACCAGCCAAACGCCGCTGGTAAGCCGGATTGCAAAACAGCTTGTCTGCCAGCAGCTGTCACAACTGGCCCACGGCAAATTGGTGGTCAAGGAATACGGTGCTGAGGATCTCGTCTACGGTGACGGGGACCCGCAGTATCCGGCAGCGGAACTGGTAATCCATGATCACACCACCTGGCGTGATCTGGTGACTGGTGGCAGCGTTGGGGCTGCCGAGTCCTTCGTTGCAGGGGACTGGAGCTCTCCGGACCTGACCGCCCTCCTGCGTTTTTTCAGCCGAAACCTGGACACCATGAATGCCTTTGAAGACAAGTTCAGCTGGGTAAGCAAGCCGACCCTGAAAGCGCTGCATTGGCTGAACCGCAACACCCCTGCCGGTTCGCGTAAGAACATCAGTGCCCACTACGATCTGGGTAACGATTTGTTCCAGCTCTTTCTTGACCCAACCATGATGTATTCATCGGCCATTTACCCGAGCGCGGACTCAACACTCGAAGAAGCCGCGGTCTACAAGCTGGATACCATCTGCAAGAAGCTGGACCTGCAGCCAGAGGACCGTGTGATCGAAATAGGCACCGGCTGGGGCGGGTTTGCCATTCACGCCGCCAAGCATTATGGCTGCCACGTAACCACTACCACCATCTCCCGGGAGCAGCTTGAGCTGGCCAAAGAGCGGGTGAAAGCCGAAGGCCTGGAAGACCGTATCACCCTGCTGTTTGATGACTACCGTGACCTGACCGGGCAATTCGACAAGCTGGTGTCGATCGAAATGATTGAGGCCGTTGGACCGCAGTTCCTGGACAGCTACCTGGCCCAGATCAGCACGTTGCTCAAGCCGGACGGCCTTGCCCTGGTGCAGGCTATTAATATGCCGGAGCAGCGTTACGACCGGGCCCTGAAGAACGTCGACTTCATTCAACGGTACATTTTCCCGGGCAGCTTCATACCCTCATTCGGAGCCATTATCACGTCCATGCGCCGCGGATCCAACCTGGTGCTGACCCACTCCGAAGACTTCGGCTTCCATTACGCCCGCACCCTGCGTGACTGGTGTGACCGGTTCATGGCAAACCGGAACACCCTGCTTGAACGTGGCTACGACGAGGCCTTCCAGCGTCTATGGCACTTCTACTTTGCCTACTGTGAGGCGGGCTTCAGCGAACGGGCCATTGGCGTGGCCCACTTGGTGCTGGCCAAACCCGCCAACAAGCGCGCCAACATACTCAGTTTATGATCGCCTCAGACACCGCCCGTAATATCCTGAACTTCGCCCTGTTCCAGACAGGCTGGCTGGTGTGCGTTCTGTTTCCCGGCCTGGCTGCCGCCGGGCTGGTGTTGATATTTCTGGCCATCCACTTTGCGTTGGTGAGCCAGAAGCGCTTTACCGAGCTCCAGTTCATCGGCTTCGGGGTGGTGCTTGGCAGCCTGATGGATACACTCTGGTTCCGAACCGGTGTACTGGGCATCAATGGTTCCGATGAAGTGCTGGTTGCGCCCCCCTGGCTGGTCGCTATCTGGGCCATATTCATGACCACCCTGTGCCACTCACTGGGCTGGATAGCGCAACGCAAATGGCTACCTTATGTGTTTGCGCCGATCGGAGGGCCGTTCGCCTATTGGTCCGCCAGCAAACTGGGTATCGTCACCCTGCCCGACCTCACGATCTCTCTGGCCGCCATGGCCGTGGGGTGGTTCCTGTTATTCCCGTTGCTGCTTTTCGTTCGGAAGACCCTGTACTCGGAGTTGCAGCCATGATTCGTTCAGCCATTACCTTCAGCGCCCTGACCATTCTGGCACTGCCCGTAAACGCCAACCAGTTCGTGTTCACCGGCACAGCCAAGAGTAACGGTGGCACGTTGCTTTACCAGGAAGTCCATCGGGTTGAGGGCCATTGTGCGGAAGGCATCTTCGAACCCCAAACTCACTCAGTGAACTACCGAAAGGAACCTGGCGAGGACCCCTTCGCAACCAAACAGATGAACTATGAAGACTCCTCGCTCCGCCCGAGCGTGGATTTTCAGCAACCGGACTTCAACGAGAGCCTGAAAATCACCTACCCGGAGGCGAACCGCCTGGATATTGAATGGCAGACTCCCGCCGGCGACGTTGAGAGGTACGAGGTAGATTTTGATAATCGGTTAGTGGTGGATGCCGGTTTTGATCATCTGGTCCGCGCCAACTGGGGCCAGGTTACCCGGGGAGAGTCGGTGGAGTTTCGCTTCCTGGGCCCGACACGGGGCGAGCATTATGGGTTTGTACTGGAACCCACCCGCAATAACCAATTGAACTCCGATGTTGTCCTTCGTATTCGCCCCACCAGCCTGGTTCTCCGGTTTCTGGTTGACCCTATCGTGCTGGGGTACAACAAAGAGGGCGCACTGACCGAGTACCTGGGCCTTACCAACATCCGTGAAAACGCAGATGCCAATTTCACCGCGCACATCCGCTACGAGGTGGAACAATACCCGGATTGTGAACTGACGCCCTGAACCCGGCCCGGCCGCCAAACAGATAACCGGCCACGGTGTGGTAAACTCTCGGGCAAAACGTACCGGAGACTCCACCCCCATGATGTTTGTGTCGTTTAACGTCAACAGTATCCGCACCCGTCTGCACCAGCTTGAAGCTGTGATCGAGCAACTGAACCCGGATATCATCGGGCTTCAGGAAACCAAGGTCACTGACCAGGAATTCCCGGTAGATGACATCCGCAAACTCGGCTACCACGTGCACTTTCACGGCCAGAAAACCCATTATGGCGTCGCCCTGCTCTCCCGGGCCGAGCCTGAGTCGGTCCAGAAGGGATACAGCACCGATGACGACGATGCCCAGCGCCGTCTTATAACCGGTCGCTTTACCGTGAACGGAGAGCCGCTGACCGTGATCAACGGCTACTTCCCCCAGGGTGAGAGCCGGGATCATCCGGTGAAATTTCCCGCAAAACAGAAGTTTTACCGGGATCTGATGGCCTACCTGGACGACTTGAAAAGCCAACCTGGCCATGTGATTGTCATGGGCGACATGAACATCTCGCCCACAGACAAAGACATCGGCATTGGCGCGGATAACGCCAAGCGCTGGCTGCGCACCGGGAAATGCAGTTTTCTGCCAGAGGAACGGGAATGGCTTGCCCAGGTTGAAAGCCGGGGCTATACCGACGTCTTCCGGTACCTTCACCCGAACGAGGCCGATACCTTCAGCTGGTTTGACTACCGAAGCAAAGGTTTTGAACGGGACCCTAAACGGGGCCTGCGAATTGACCTGATTATGGCCAGCGACAGCCTGCTGCCCAAAGCCACAGAGGCCGGCGTATCCTATGATATCCGAGGTATGGAACGGCCATCAGACCACTGCCCGGTATGGGCGCGGTTTGACCTCTGAGGAATCGATTCAGCGATTATGAAAAAAATCAAAACCAGGGACAGGATTCTCGGCACCAGCCTGGCGCTGTTCAACAGCCTGGGCGAGCCGAATGTCACCACCCTGCTGATCTCCGATGAGCTGGACATCAGCCCGGGCAATCTCTATTACCACTTCAAAAGTAAGAGCGACATTGTCGACGAGCTGTTCCAGAGCTTTGAAGCAGAAATGGTGGACTTACTCGCGGTGCCGGACGACGCCGATATTTCACTGGACCAGTTCAGCTTTTTCCTGCATTTGCTGTTTGAGGCTGTCGCCCGATATCGTTTTCTGTATCAGGATCTGGTGAACGTGCTGTCTCGCTACAGCCAGCTGCAAGTGCGGTTTAAACGGATTCTGGCGAAGAAAAAAAATGCGTTTCGGGTTTTGTGTGAGAGCTTTCAAAGCCAAGGGGTCATGACCATCAGTGAAGACGAGCTGCTCTCACTGTGCGAACAGCTCACCCTGACGGCCTGTTATTGGAGCAGCTTTGACACGCTGTCCCATCTGGATGACCGGGAATCGGTAGATCCGGGCAAGGGAGTGTATCAAATGCTGCACCTGATCCTTCCGTACCTGGCGGAACAGGAGCAACAGGAGATTCAGCTGACCAGCCGCAGCTACCTTTGAGGGTTATTCTTCTTCATCCGAGGCTGGTGAATCACCCCGCAATCTGGCCAATTCGCTTTCCAGCGCTTCAATCCTGCGCTCCATCGCTTCAATTTCCTCGCGCCGGTGAATACCAAGGCGACGCAAAGCACCGGATACGCGCTGGTCGAACATGTGCTCAAGCTTGTCCCAGGTTCCGGTCGCCTTTTCCTTAACCTCACCAACGCGACCCTCTACGGTCTTGATCTGCTTTTCCACCACGCCCCGGGTCCTGGTTTCCAGCTGCTCACCCTCCTGCACCAGGCGCTCAAAAAACTTACCCGCATCTTCCTCGGCCTTGGTGTATGCACCCAGACCCGCAAGCCAGATCTGGCGGGCGGAATCCTTGATTTTGTCCGCCAGCTGCGGATCATTTTCCGGGTTTTTATCGTCGTGGTCTGACATGAATACCTCTTGGCAACAAAGCGGGAACGGTCTGGCCCCATTGTATTACAGCCAAACGGGGATTTCAGTGGTCATTCACACCTCCCTGAAACCCGCATAACGAAGGGGCGCAGTATAAACACCCAAGGCATATGAAAAAATGTTTTCAAACGAAAGCCGCTCTCACTTGAACTGCTCACATTATGGTCAATACTTCCCGTTACCGGCATCCCAGTTGATGTCGGTTTGTCTGGAAGTCTTTCATGGATACTACTCGCACGCCTCTGCCCGGCATTCCTTGCCGGGCTTTTTTTTTGGTATTATCGCCCATACTTATAAGCTTATTCCTCAAAGCGAAACCTGGAGCACGTAAATGATTGAGATTGCCTGGAGCCAGTTTACCCCTGGCACTGCACTAACTGGCGGTATTCTGATTGGGCTGGCCGCCGCCAGCTTCCTGCTTCTGAACGGCCGCATTGCCGGCATCAGCGGCATACTCGGCGGTTTGCTTACCCCCACCAGAAGCGACATTCTGTGGCGAATTGCCTTTCTTGCCGGGCTGATTGGGGCACCAGCGATTTGGACACTGGCAGGCCAGTTACCACCTATCGAAATCAACGCCGGTTACCCTGCCCTGATTGCCGCCGGCCTGCTGGTGGGCATTGGAACACGCTATGGGTCTGGCTGTACCAGCGGTCATGGGGTTTGCGGTTTGTCCCGGCTGTCTGTTCGTTCCCTGGTGGCCACCCTCAGCTTTATGGGCATGGGGTTCGTGACCGTTTATGTTATCCGTCACCTGATTGGAGCCTGAAGCTATGAAATATCATATTGCTTCCCTGTTTGCCGGCCTGATTTTTGGCCTTGGTTTGATTGTTTCCGGTATGGCCAACCCGGAAAAAGTCCTCGGATTTCTGGATATCGCCGGTGCCTGGGACCCATCCCTGGCCTTTGTCATGGGCGGTGCGGTTATTGTTGGGCTGGTAGCCTTCACCATCGCCCGCAGACGCACATTGTCATTCCTGGGCTTCAACATAAAGCTCCCCACCAACACCCAGATCGATAAACGGCTGATCGTCGGTAGTATGATGTTTGGGGTCGGCTGGGGTATTGCGGGATTCTGCCCGGGGCCGGCTTTGGTTGCCTTTGGTGCGGGCGAAATCAAAGCTGTGGTCTTTGTTGCATCGATGGTCACAGGTATGATTCTGTTTGAAATTGCTGAGCGTATGCGGGCATCATCCGGTCATAATGCCTAACCCCTGAGCAACACGACCCGATCACAGCATTGTGCCGGGCCCCAAGGGGCCCGTCTTTAAATCCCCGGCCATCAACCATTGGAGCCCTAAGTGGATATCAGAAAGATTGATGAAACCCTATCGGTAGCCCCCCAGATTTCGGTTCAGGATGTTGCCGAAATTGCCCGACTCGGCTTCCGGACCCTGGTTGCAAATCGCCCGGACCGTGAAGAGCCCGGCCAACCCGCCATGGCGGACATCGAAGCGGCAGCGCGGGAACATGGTCTGGAGTGGGTATTCCTCCCGGTGGAGTCTGGCAATATCACCGACGAGGACGTTGACCAGTTTGCGCCGATGATCCGGAATGCCGATAAACCCGTACTGGCCTTCTGTCGCTCTGGAACCCGCTGCACCGTGCTGTGGGCCCTGAGCGCCGCACGGGAAACCCAGCCGGAGGAGATTCTGTCCAAAGCTCATCGCGCGGGATATGACATCACGGGCCTTATACCGCGATTGGCACAGCAGGCTGGCAAGCATTAACCCACCACCATCGGATAGCATCAATGCCATATAAAGGGACGGATCAGTTCAGCCATAACGAGCCCGAACGCCTGGGGGTACTTGTGACCAACCTTGGCACACCAGACGCCCCCACCACACCAGCACTGAGAAAGTATCTTGCCGAGTTCCTGTGGGACCCAAGGGTGGTGGAAGTACCACGCCCCATCTGGTGGTTGATCCTCCATGGCATCATCCTGAGAATCCGGCCAAGAAAAAGCGCCCAGGCCTATGCCAGTGTCTGGCAACCGGAGGGCTCTCCCCTGCTGATACACACCGCCAAACAGGCGGAAGGCATTCGGGAAGCGCTGAAGAAAAAGTATGGCAGCAACGTGGTGGTGGGTTTTGCCATGCGCTACGGCAACCCGTCAATTTCCCGGGTATTGGAAGACATGCAGCAACAAGGTGTTCGCAAGCTGCTTGTCCTGCCGCTGTACCCCCAGTATTCGGCATCCACCACTGCGTCTACCTTTGATGCCATCGCCGCCGACTTTACCCGCCGCCGCTGGCTGCCGGATTTCCGGTTTGTGTCTCACTATCACGACTACCCGCCCTACATTGAGGCCATGGCACGCCATATTGAGGCGCACTGGGCCAATCATGGCCGGCACGAAAAACTCATCCTGTCGTACCATGGCGTCCCCCTCAAATACCTGCTCAAGGGCGATCCTTATCACTGTGAATGCCATAAAACCTCACGCTTGCTGGCCGAACGGCTTGGCCTTGGCCAGGACGACTACTTGACGACCTTCCAATCGCGCTTTGGGCGGGAAGAATGGCTGCAACCCTACACCGACGAAACCCTTAAATCCCTACCGGAAAAAGGTGTAAAATCTGTAGATGTCTTCTGCCCGGGGTTCTCTTCGGACTGCCTCGAAACCATCGAGGAAATCAACGAAGAAAACCGGGAATACTTCATGGAGTCCGGGGGTGAAGCCTTTGGCTACATCCCTTGCCTGAACGCCACACCCGGCCATATCGACGCATTGGTGCAACTGGTGGAAGACAACCTGAAAGGGTGGGCCGTGCCTGACAACAGCCCGGACAATCTGGCTGCCAGGCAGAAATGCGCAGAAGCCCGGAAACAGGCGACGTTTCCCGGCCGTGCGGATATCTGAGACGACCGGTACGCTATGAAACTGAATTGCGATCTCGGCGAGAGTTACGGCGCCTGGCAGATGGGCCAGGACGATCTGGTCATGCCCCTGATCGACATGGCTAATGTGGCCTGCGGGTTCCACGCCGCAGATCCCATGGTCATCCGCAACACGCTGGCGCTGGCATCGCGTTACCACGTGGAGATTGGCGCTCACCCTTCGTACCACGACCTCAGCGGATTTGGCCGGCGGTCTATCCACCACACCCCGGAAGAAATCGAAGCCCTTCTGCTTTATCAGTTGGGCGCCCTGGAGGGCATGTGTCGTAAAGAAGGTTTAAGCCTGAGTTACGTGAAACCCCACGGCGCCTTGAACAACGACATGATGCGGGACCCAACCCTGTTGCACGCGGTCATGGTTGCCACCCGAACCTTCCGGCAGGATCTGCCCCTGATGATTCCGGTCACCCGGAAATACCGGGAGCATCAGCAAATGGCCGCCGATGTCGGCGTTCCCCTGCTGCTGGAAGCCTTTGCCGACCGAGCCTACGACGACGAAGGCCAACTGGTGTCCAGACGCCAGGCTGGGGCGGTGCACGAAGACCCTGAAATCATTGTGCGCCAGGCCCGGTACTTTGCCGAAAAAGGTGGCGTATTCAGTGCCACCGGTAACTGGCTTGAACTTCCTGCAGACAGCCTGTGCGTTCATGGCGACAACGACGCCGCGCTTGAGGCGATCAAGGCCATCCGCAAGGCTCTTGGCAAACCCGGGCAATGATTGAAGCGGTTTCGGAAGATACCATCCTGATCACCCTGGCCGAGGCCATCGACGAGAGCCTACCTGCCCGCATCGCCGGACTTGCCGACAACATTCGCAGTGCCTGTCTCCCCTGGTTAGTCGATATAGTTCCCTCATACACCACGCTGATGGTGGTCTACGATCCATTGAAGATCGACTTTCGGCAGGCTGTGTCTAAGCTAAGGCCACTGGTTACCCTCGAAAACACCTGTAAGCGCGCGCCGGATGTGAAGGGCCGACTGGTTGAGCTGCCGGTTTACTACAGCACCGAGACCGGGCCTGACCTGCAATGGCTGGCCTCAGAGTGCGGCCTGGAGTGCGAGGACATCATCCGCAAACACAGCGCCGTTGAGTACCGGGTCCATGCCCTTGGGTTTGCTCCCGGATTTGCCTTTATGGGGCAAGTGGACCCCACCATCGCCGCGCCCCGAAAGACCAGCCCCCGAAAACGGGTGCCCGCTGGCAGTGTTGGCATAGCCAACCGGCAGACCGCCGTATACCCGCAGGCGTCCCCTGGCGGCTGGCAATTGATTGGCCGGTGCCCGACACCCTTGTTCGACCAAACCAGCCTGTCACTGCTCAGGGTCGGCGACCGGGTGAGATTCAAAGCCATAAGCCGGGAGGCGTTTCTGGCCGCGGGCGGGGAGCTGACCCCATGAGCTTTCTGGAAGTCGTCCGCCCCGGCGTACAAAGCACCATTCAAGACAGTGGTCGTCGGGGTTGTCGCCACCATGGCCTGGCGGCGGGCGGTGCGCTTGACCTGATCAGCTATACCTGGGCCAACAAGCTGCTGGACAACCCTCGCAATGCGGCCTGTCTGGAGATAGTGCTGGGTGGATTTCGCGCCATTGCCCATGGTGCGCTTCAGGTAGCCCTCACCGGCGCCAGAACACGCGTAACGGTGAACGGGCAAACGGTTGAGTCGTGGCAAACCCTGAACCTCAACGATGGTGACGAACTAACGATTGACCACTCAACGCACCATCGGCTTGTCTACCTGGCCGTGGTGGGTGGGTTGGATGCGCCGGAACAATTCGGGAGCCATTCGGTGGTTGTTCGGGAAAAGCTCGAGGGCCAGGGCCCGGTGCAGGCAGGAGACCGATTGATGCCGTTGCAGCCAAAACGGCAAGTGCCAGAGCGGAAAGTACCAGATCACCAGCGTCCCGACCTTGATGCAGAAACGGTTATCCGGCTGATTCCGGGCTATCAATACCCTCAGTTTCAGCGAGCGGATATCATCCGGCTAACAACCAGCCGCTATACAGTTGGCGACCAATCCGACCGCATGGGCTTTCGACTCCAGGGAACGCCCCTGAGCTCCCCGCCCCCCGGAATTATTTCCGAAGGCATCGCCCTTGGAGCCGTCCAGATTCCCGGTGATGGTCAACCTATCGTCTTGCTGAACGATTGCCAGACCATTGGTGGCTACCCTAAGCCCGGCGTCGTTCCCACCGTGGATTGCGGCCTTCTGGCCCAACAACTGCCTGGTGCCAGCGTCCGGTTTGAATTGTGTGACCTGGCTACGGCGCAGAATCAGCGTCGCCTTTTTGAGCTTCATTACCAGAACACTCGCTGGTGTCAGACCGGCCAGGAACTTGAGTGGCTCTGATACCACCGGCATGGTCCAGGTCGGGAACATCCTGGCAAAAGGTGCATTCCGCGGTATCCACTGCAGCACCGCCCGTTTCAACGTAACGCACCCGGTGGCTAGCGCTCCCACGATTGGCAGAGACGGCAAAGCGCCGGTTCTTTCGATCCTGCTCGGTTTCCGGAATCTGGCTCTGATCCTGATCCATTAAAGCACCTGCTCACAACGGGCATTCGATTTCACACCAGTGTACTGGATTCGCAAAGAAGTTTAATACGCAGGAAGTTACGTAGTCTGTCGAAGGTATCGATTGGGGAGTATAGAGACCGGTGTCAGGAAGAAAAATGGCGGTGGGCCAGGGATTCGAACCCCGGGACGGCTATTAACCGTCGGCGGTTTTCAAGACCGCTGCATTCAGCCACTCTGCCAGCCCACCGTCTTACCGAAAAAACGCCAGAAGGCGTATTTCCGTTGCTGCCGTTGCGACAGCGGGTGGAATGATACCGGATTTGCCATTACTGTCAACGCCTTGAAGAAAAAACGTTGGAAATTCCACTGGTTCTGGTCACGGTGCGAGCAAGATTACACCAGTTTAATGGAATCCATTGGGGCATTTTCTGTCGTAAATGATTGAAAGTTGCGGATTCGACATTATCATGGGACTCAGTATCCAGTTGCAATAAACGGAGATGACAATGGAAGACAGACGTTTCGGCGTTCAGAACAACCAGGCTGCCTACCCGCAGTCCGGTCAAGCCACCGGCGTAACAGCGGGCATTGATGAAGATGCGCTGAAGGTACTGCGCAACACCTACATGCTGCTGGGCATGACCCTGGCCTTCTCGGCCCTGACTGCGTTCCTGAACATGAACGGCACGCACCCGGGCTTCCTGATCACCATCGTTGGCTATATTGGCCTGCTGTTCGCGACCTATAAGCTCAAGAACAGCCCCTGGGGCATCGTAACCACCTTCGCCCTGACCGGCTTCATGGGGTACACCTTGGGCCCGATCATCGGCGCGTTCGTTGCCGCGGGTGCCTCTCAGATTGTCGCCCAGGCACTGACCCTGACAGCCGTAGCCTTTGTTGGTCTGTCAGCCACCGCGCTGATCACCAAGAAAGACTTCAGCTTTATGTCCAGCTTCCTGACGGCCGGTGCGTTCGTGCTGATCGGTGCCATGCTGCTGGCCTTCTTCATGCAGAGCTCTGCCCTGCATCTGGCGGTATCCGCTGGCTTCACCATTTTCGCCTCCATCATGATCCTGTTTGAAACCAGCCGGATCATCAAAGGCGGCGAGCGTAACTACGTGATCGCAACCGTTGGCCTGTACGTGGCCATCTACAACCTGTTTGTCAGCCTGCTGCACCTGCTGGCGGCATTCAGCGGCGACGATTAATTCGCCAGAGCAACGCGTTGAACAGGAACCCCGGCCTTTGCCGGGGTTCTTGCTTTCGGTAAACTGAAATCCGATCCATTCCTGACCGGCAACCTATCGTTATGTCCCCTGGCCTTTCTTACACCCTGGTTATTACCGGCGCTCCCTGGTCTAGCCAGGCACCACAAACAGCACTGGCATTCGCACAGGAGCTGATTGCAGCCGGCCACCACATCGACCGGATGTTTCTTTATGGCGAGGGCGTACACCTAGCTTCAGCCCTGAGTACGCCCCCCTCCGATGAACCCGACTGGCCAGGCCAGTGGGCAGATTTCCTTGCTGACAACCAGACGCCTGGGGTCGCCTGCATTGCCTCGGCCTTGCGCCGGGGAATCGTCGACCAGGGCGAACAGGCAAGGTATGAACTCAGCGCCAACAACCTTCGTCAGCCTTACCAGATAGCGGGCTTGGGGGAATGGGTGGAAGGCAACCTGAAGTCTGACCGTGTGATCTACTTTCATGGGAGCCACTAAGATGACCACCTTGATTGTGATTGATCAGGCTCCGTATGGCTCCTGGTCCGGTCGCGAAGCGCTGGATATGGTGTTTTCCCTGGCAGCCTTCGATCAACCAGCGGCATTGCTCTTTATCGGCGCTGGTGTTAACTGGCTGCGCAAATCCCAGGATGCCGGAGGCATCGGCCAGAAAACGGTTGAAAAGAACCTTGCTGCGGCACCGGTGTTCGGAGTCGAACAGATTCTCGCGGAACAATCCGCCTGCGAGCGTTTTCGGCTTGGTGAGGAAGACAGGCTGAATGGCGTGGAACTGATTCCATCGGTCAGAGACGCCCTTGATCGCTTTGAACGCATCGTTTTTGCAGGCTAAGGATGACGGAATGACACAGGAACAAACGATTCAGGCGACACTTCATATCCTGAACAAATCACCCAGTCACCCAAGGTTCGCAACCTGTCTGGCAGCCCTTCACGAAGGAGACACGCTGGCACTGGCGGAAAATGCGGTACTGGCGGTAACAGACAGCACTGCTGGCCTCCCCCGAAATTGTGTTGCCCTTGGCGCAGACCTTGAGGCCAGAGGCCTGGCAGGCAACCCCAAGGTACAAATCATCAGCTATGGCGATCTGGTGCGCCTGACCGCCGAACATTCACGTACGGTGAGCTGGTAATACAATGACGACTTTGCCGTTACGCAACAACGAGGGTTTTCTGGAAGACGCTGGCAGCTGGACCCCTGAGGTAGCACAAGAGATTGCCGCCGAGGACAGCATACAGCTAAATGAAAATCACTGGGAGATCATAGATTTCCTGAGGGAATTCTACAAACAACATGAAATGTCTCCGCCGTCAAACCGGTTATTTGTGAAGGCGGTGAAAGAAGCGTTCGGGGACGACAAGGGCAACAGTATCTACCTGATGCAGTTGTTCCCAGGCACACCCGCCAAAACCGCCTGCCGAATTGCCGGGCTACCCAGGCCAACCAACTGCCTTTGATCAGCGATCGCCCTGCCCTGGTGGCCGGCTACCACTGCTGGATTGGGATTTCTGCATTTCGGCAGTCGAGCCCAGAAAGCTGCTGAGCCCGTTCTCGAACAGATTGGAGCCAAACTTCAGGAATTGCTTGGTCGACTCCTTGGTCGCGCCTTCCCATGCATTTTGCGGGAGCTGCCGGACGGCATCGGCGACGCCTTTATTGACGCCCTTGGCCACCTTGGGCTCGATCTGGTCAGCGGCTTCCACCAACTCCCGCATGCGTTCAGCCAGCCAGGGCCGAACTACGAGGTACCAGAACGCAAACAGAACAGCCGCCACCGTACCAGCGGTCAACAGCACCTGAACAATCATCAAAACCCACACAGACATTACCTGTCTCCCTTGTTAGCCACCCAGTGGCGGCATCGGCAGCTGGTTCATCGCGATAAACTGAATCAGGCCGGCCACTGCGCCGAACAACCCCCCAACAAACATCAGCTGGAGCTCTTCTTCTCTGAACGCCGGCCGCAATATGTCCTGGAACTCCTCCGGACGGAGCGATTTCATCTGGCCCGCCAGCACACCGGCCACAATGGGTGCCCGCTCCTTGTTAAAATCGGGATCGTTGAACACATCCCGGGTGGCGATCACCGCCTTCTGGTTCATCACCCGCTTGAGATCAGTGTAGCCGGTCATACCGACCGTCACCTGCGCCGCCAGCTTCATAACCATGGAGTTATCGAGCATTGGCCGCAGATGCTTCTGGATGATAGCTCGGGTTCTTGCTCCGTGCTGGCCATTGATCATGGCGTCCGCCACCTTCTCAACGGTGATCAGCTCCTCGGCCACCAGACGTGCCCAGGTATCACTGATCTGCTCCTGACGGCGCAGAAACAACCCCTGAATCCGCCAAAACAGAACCCGGCGAGGGCGAAGCGGTGCAAAAATCAGATTAATGGCGATCCAGTTGGTGATAAAGCCAATGGCAAAACCACCGACCGGCAGCAGCCATGGCTCCGGATAGGCCAGCCACAGCGGCGCCAGGATGGCACCCAGCAAACCGCCAATGATGGCACCACGGTTAATGACCGATTGCAATTCAACGGAACCGGCTTCCCGGAAAATGCGATTCATCAGGTCAGGATGATTCTGCAGTTCGCGGCTGAGCAGTGCTTTCAGATCCACCAGCTCATTCAGGTCGTCACCGAAATCCTCAACCAGCTCTTCAATCCTGTCCGGCAGCTGCTGCCTGGCCCATTGGTAGATCCTGGCGCGAACAAACAGCGGCAGGTTATCCCACAACACCGGCTGCACTTCGTACATGACTTCGTCGATGTATTCATCCATCCGTGGTGAAACCTGTGCCACCACCTGTTGAACAATGCGCTGGGGCTCCAGCTTTTGATAGACGGTATTCAGATCACCAAACTGCTGCAGCGTCCGGTCGATACAGATGTGCGCCATCTTCTCGGCTTTACGGGGGATAACACCCTGCCAACCAATAACGCCAATGCCGATGAAACGCACCGGGTGAAATGACATCTGTATCGCAAGCCAGTTGGTAAACCAGCCGACGACAGCAGCCATCACAGGTACGGATAAGAGAGCAAGGTCGAGCAAGTGTTACCCCGGTTTCAAGTCTGGCGGCAATGGCGCCGCTGATATCACTGTTTTTTATGGCACGGTACAGCAACCGTGCACGGTTCTGTTAATCAACAGGATAATGGAGTATTGCAGATATCAGGACATTGGCCGTGTAGCCACGAAAGACAGGCATCTGCGGCAGCCGCCGCGGTGAACGACGGCCTGGCAGAGGTAATGCAGAAATTACTGATAGTAGGCGTTTTCAGTGTTCGAGTGGTCGGTCACATCACGAACCGCAGTGATCTCCGGAACCCGCTCCTTGAGGGTTTTCTCAACACCTTGCTTGAGGGTCAGGCTGACGGCGGAACAGCCCTGGCAACCGCCACCGAAACGCAGCACTGCCACCGACTCCTCAACGATCTCCACCAGCGATACATCACCGCCGTGGGCCGCCAGATTGGGGTTGATCTCAGACGCCAGCACGTAGTTCACCCGCTCAGGAAGGGGGGCGTCATCAGACACCTGGGGCACTTTGGCGTTCGGCGCCTTGATGGTCAACTGGCCGCCCATCTGGTCTTTGGAGTAGTCCACGTAGGCATCTTCCAGAAACGGTACCGAGTTATGGTCCAGGAACAGGGTGAATTTCTGCAGATCAACCTGCTCGTCTGTAGGGACGACTTCGTTTGGCGGGCAATAGGCCAGACAGGTCTCGGCATTGCGGGTACCCGGCTGGGTGACGAAAATACGAACGCCCATGCCCTCGACATCCTGCTTTTCAATCAGTTGCGCAAGATAATCCCTTGCGGAATCAGTGACAGTTACCAAAGCCATGCTTCCTACCTGTTTTCAAATGTAGTCTCTATTTTAGGAGAGTTCGCAGGAACTTAAAAGACCAAGTAAAATAGTCGGGCTTTAACAGGATAATGAATTGCACGTATAACCTCCCGCCAGGAACTTTGTGGTCAGTGCTTGATAATGATCATCTGTATTAAGACGTATACGTACAATTTTGCTATGATCCCGCGCCGTCCGAACAAACACGACGTTATTAATGACCCCGGAAGAATTCCCTATGACCGATCGTACTACCCGCCTGGACCAGCTTCATAAGGCCCTCAAGGAACGCATCATCATCCTCGATGGTGGCATGGGCACCATGATCCAGAACCAGAAGCTGGACGAAGCCGCATTCCGGGGCGACCGATTCAAGGATTTCGACCGGGACGTTCAGGGCAACAACGATCTCCTCAACCTGACCCAGCCGGCCCTGCTCCGCAATATCCACGCAGACTACCTGGATGCCGGCGCAGACATCATCGAAACCAACACTTTCAATTCCACCCGCCTTTCCCAGGCGGACTACGGCATGGAAGATCTGGCCCGTGAATTGAACGTGGAAGCGGCCAGGATCGCTCGGGAAATCGCTGATGAGTTCACCGCCCGCAATCCGGACAAACCACGGTTTGTTGCCGGCGCCGTGGGCCCTACCTCGCGCACCGCCTCCATCTCACCAGACGTCAATAACCCGGGCTACCGGAATGTGGATTTCCAGACCCTGGTGGATAATTACTATGAAGCGGTCTCCGGGCTGGTGGAAGGCGGCTCCGATCTGATCCTGATTGAAACCATTTTCGACACCCTGAACGCCAAGGCCGCCATTTACGCGACCCAGCAGTTCTTTGAGGACAACGGTTTTGAACTGCCGATCATGATCTCCGGCACCATTACCGACGCGTCCGGTCGAACACTGTCGGGCCAGACCACCGAGGCCTTCTACAACTCCATCGCCCATGCGAAACCCATCTCAGTGGGTCTTAACTGCGCCCTGGGTGCGGACGCGTTGCGCCCTTATGTGGAAGAGCTGGCCAACAAGGCAGAAACCTATGTGTCAGCCCACCCCAACGCCGGGCTGCCCAACGAATTTGGCGAATACGACCAGACCCCCGAAGAAATGGCCGACATCATTGAGGGCTTCGCCAAGGACGGGTTCATGAACATCATCGGGGGTTGTTGCGGTTCACGGCCGGATCACATTGAAGCCATTGCCAAGGCGGTATCCAAGTATCCGCCCCGGAAGATTCCCGACCGCCCCAAGGCACTGCGCCTGTCAGGCCTCGAACCCTTTACCGGTGACGAAAACACGCTGTTCATTAACGTGGGCGAACGCACCAATGTGACCGGCTCCAAGCGATTTTTGAGACTGATCAAGGAAGAACAGTACGAGGAAGCGCTGAGCGTGGCCCGGGACCAGGTGGAAAACGGCGCCCAGATCATCGATATCAACATGGACGAGGGCATGCTGGATTCAAGGGAGGTTATGGAGACCTTCCTGAAACTGGTGGCATCCGAACCTGACATTTCCCGCGTGCCGATCATGATCGATTCTTCCAAGTGGGAAGTGATCGAGGCCGGTCTTCGATGCATTCAGGGCAAGGCGGTGGTGAACTCCATCAGCCTCAAAGAAGGCGAGGAAGAGTTCATCAAGCGGGCAAAAGACTGCATGCGCTACGGTGCGGCCGTAGTGGTCATGGCCTTTGACGAAGACGGCCAGGCCGACACCTTCGAGCGTAAAACCGAGATCTGCAAACGCTCTTACGACGTGCTGACCAGTATCGGCTTTAACCCGGCCGACATTATTTTTGATCCGAACATCTTCGCCATCGCCACCGGCATCGAAGAGCACAACAACTATGCGGTGGACTTCATCAATGCCACCCGCTGGATCAGGGAAAACCTGCCCCACGCGTCCATCTCCGGTGGCGTGAGTAACGTCTCGTTTTCTTTCCGCGGTAACGATGCGGTGCGCGAGGCCATTCACTCCGTTTTCCTGTATCACGCGGTCAAGGCCGGCATGAACATGGGCATAGTGAACCCGGGCCAGTTGGTGATCTATGACGAGATCGAGCCAGACCTGAAAGAATTGGTGGAAGACGTCGTCCTGAACCGCCGCGATGACTCAACAGATCGCTTGCTTGAGGCGGCCGAAAAGTTCAAAGGCAAAGGCGGCCAGACCAAAGAAGAAGACCTTGCCTGGCGTGAATGGCCCGTCGAGAAGCGTCTTGAGCATGCCCTGGTGAAAGGCATCACCAGTTACATTATTGACGACACCGAAGCCTGCCGGCAGAACGCCAGCCACCCCATCGAAGTGATCGAAGGCCCGCTGATGGCGGGTATGAATGTGGTCGGCGACCTGTTCGGTGATGGCAAGATGTTCCTGCCCCAGGTGGTCAAGAGCGCCCGGGTAATGAAGCAGGCCGTCGCCCACTTGATCCCGTTCATCGAGGCTGAGAAAACAGAAGACCAGCAGGCCAAGGGCAAGATTCTGATGGCCACCGTGAAGGGCGACGTACACGACATTGGCAAGAACATCGTGGGCGTGGTCTTGCAGTGCAATAACTACGAAGTCATCGACCTAGGCGTGATGGTGCCCTGCGAGAAGATTCTGGACGTTGCGAAAAAAGAGAATGTCGACATTATTGGTCTGAGCGGCCTGATCACACCCTCGCTGGATGAAATGGTCCATGTTGCCCGGGAAATGCAGAGGCTGGATTTCAATATCCCGCTGATGATTGGCGGTGCCACCACCTCCAAAGCCCACACTGCGGTGAAGATCGAGCCCCAGTACAAGAACGACATTGCCCTGTACGTATCCGATGCGTCCCGGTGCGTAAACGTGGCCTCTCAGCTTCTGAGCAAGACCGCAAAGCCCACGCTCGTGGAAGCCGCCCGTACCGAGTACGACGAGATCCGTGAGCGCCGCAAGAACCGTGGCGACCGTACAAAGCTGGTGTCAATGTCAGAAGCACGGGCACGGGCACCGGAACTCGATTTCGAGACTTACCAGCCACCGAAACCAGCCTTCACCGGGGTGCGGGCGTTCAACGATTACGACCTGAACGAACTGGTGGACTACATCGATTGGACGCCGTTTTTCATTTCCTGGGACATTGCCGGCAAATACCCGGCAATCTTCGACGATCCGAAGCGGGGCGAAGCTGCACGCACCCTGTTCGACGACGCCCAGAAACTGCTCAAGAAGATGATCGAAGATAAACGCATCACCGCCAGAGGCGTGATTGGCTTCTGGCCGGCCAACCGTCGCGGAGACGACATTGTCGTTTACACAGACGAGTCCCGCACCGAGGAGCTGACCACCCTGCACCACCTTCGCCAGCAAGACGAAAAAGCGCCCGGCAAACCCATGATGGCCCTGTCTGATTTTGTGGCCCCTGAAGACTCCCACGTGGGTGACTATGTCGGCGGCTTTGCCGTAACCACCGGTATTGGGGTGGACGAACTGACCAAAGAGTTCAAGGATGCCCACGACGATTACAGCGCCATTATGGTCCAGGCTCTGGCAGACCGGCTTGCAGAAGCCTTTGCCGAGCGTATGCACGAACGGGTTCGCAAAGAATTCTGGGGCTATGCAACCGATGAACAGCTGGCCAACGATGACCTGATCAAGGAACGGTACCAGGGCATCCGCCCGGCCCCCGGCTATCCTGCCTGCCCTGACCATACAGAGAAAGCCACCCTGTTCAAACTGCTGGATGCAACAGCCAACACCAGCCTCCAGCTGACCGAACACTTTGCCATGTACCCAACGGCAGCGGTCTCTGGCTGGTACTTTGCCCACCCGGAATCCAAATACTTTGCCGTCGGCAAAATTGGCGTGGACCAGGTTGAAGACTATGCTGAACGAAAAGGGCTGTCCAAAGCAGAAGCTGAGCGCTGGCTGATGCCCAGCCTGGCCTACGATCCGGCCGAATAAATCAGGGTGACTCAATGAACGATATGGCTGACAATAACAATAACAGCAGCAAGAAAAAGCCCGGTTCGCCGGGCGTTCTGAAAATCATGCAAAGTATCCTCGCCGGCGCTTTGGGGGTGCAGTCTGAAAAGCGCCGACAAGAGGATTTTGCCAGCCAAAGCCCGGTGCCCTACATCATTGCCGGGCTGCTGTTTGGCGCTGCGTTTGTGGGCGGGCTAATACTGGTGGTAAAGGTGGTGCTGGCAGGCCAGTAGCGCTACTGGCCGGCAACCCACACTACCGCAAAGGCAACAGCCAGCAACACCAGTAACACTGCTGCAACGGCATCGGCCTGGCTATCTGAATCCGCTGTCTTTTTCATAGCTTACTCCTCGGTTATCCAGTCTTGTTGTTGTTTCAGTACCCGGCTTTTATTAGGTTCATCGCGCTTTACCGGGAAATGCTGCTTTTATCTTCAGAAAGAAGTAGTCGTTATCCCGGTAGCCGTAGGCCACCCGCTTGATCACCTTGATCTTGTTGTTCATTCCCTCCAACACACTGGTGTTCAACCGGTAGACCGCGCTGGCGATAATGCCGTCGACGTAGCCCTTGAGGCGCCTGGCAAACTGCTGCACGGGGGCCAGCCCACTACTCATAGCCAGATTTAGCCAGTCTTGCCAGCGTTGTCTGGCATCGGCCTCTGAGGGAGCGTACCAGAGCTCTTTGAGCTGGTCTTTCAGGACGTAGACAGTCATCAGGGGCTGGTTGGCTTGCAGCAGTTCTTCGAGCTTCAGAGCCTGCTCGTCCTTGAGGTTGCCTCGGTTTCTGAGCAACAGCCAGCGACTTCGTTTCACTACTTTGCGAGCCGGCTTGTCGTGTCGAAGCTGATTGGCCTGATCGACCCGGACACGGTCAATCACTTCCCGTCCGAACTTTGCTACAACGTGGAACAGGTCATAGACCACCCGTGCTTGTGGGCAGTGGTGCTGAACTTCCAGGTCCATGGCGGTATTCATATCCATCGCCACGGCTTCGATCTGGCCACAGGTTTCCGGCCCCAGCCATTCAAAGAAGGGGCGTACCGCTGCTCGACTGCGGCCTTCTCCAACCCAGAGGACTTGTTGAGTATCCGCATCAATCGCCACGGTGGCGTAGCGGTGTCCCTTGAACAAGGCGAACTCATCCATGATCAGTCGACGAATCCGGCGTTTATCTGGCTCAGTCACTTCTCGTTTGAGGCGCCGATGGTCGATGGCCTTGACCGTATGCCAATGCAACCCTAGCAGCGTTGCCACATGTTGGATCGGCATCAGTCGTACCAGGGATTCAATCCAACTGACCATGCCTGCCGTCAGACGCTGTCGCCCTGGTAACCAGCGAATCTGTTCAAGCTTGGGGCCACAGGTCGTACAACGAACTCGGCGAACTGGCACGTCCAGCCAGACGCGGTATTGGAACAGGTCGCGTTCTCGGACTCGTCGGGTGCTGATGTCATGGATGGCAAGCGTGTGCTGATTACAACCACTGCAGCATGGCAAGTAATCGTCGGCAGGTTGCAGTCGGATGAGCAGAGATTGAGCGTCAATCTGGGCATACGATTCTATCGTGAATCCTTCCCAGAACAGGGCAAGAGGATTAGCATTCATAGGGACGGCGGTGAGTCGGTCAGGTTTGTTGTTTTGGCGAACTCAAAACTAACCGGTTTGACCGCCGTCTCCTACTTTTTCACGCTAACCCGCGATGAACCTTTTATTAAAGCAGGAAATTGATATTCGTCCAGTCCTGCCCGCCGCTGCTGATTTTCCTGCTTATCACCTGAATCGATAATGATATTTTGAAATAATCATTTTAAGAATAAAAACCCAGTGATATCCTCCGCTTCAGGAATAAGGCCCAATGTCATTTTGGCGCCATTCAACAACCGCATTTCAGAAGTTACCAGGCAGGACGTTACCCTATGTACGTTTATGATGAGCACGACCGGCAAATTGCCGCGGAACGTGTCGCACAGTTTCGGGACCAAACCGAGCGGGCCCTCGCGGGCGAGCTGGCGGAAGAAGAGTTTCTTCCACTTCGTCTGCAGAACGGTCTCTACGTTCAGCGTCTTGCACCCATGCTGCGTATCTGTGTGCCCTATGGCATGCTCCGTTCAGACCAGATCCGCCGCCTGGCCCGCATCACCCGTGATTACGACAAGGGTTATGCGCATTTTACAACCCGTACCAACATCCAGCTGAACTGGCCAAACCTGGAAGACGTTCCGGATATCCTGGCCGAACTGGCCGAAGTCGAAATGCATGCCAACCAGACCAGCGGTAACTGCATCCGTAACACCACCACAGACCAGTTCTCCGGTGTTCAGGCCGATGAAATCGCCGACCCTCGCCCTTACTGCGAGATTATCCGGCAGTGGTCTACCTTCCACCCGGAATTCGCTTTCCTTCCTCGCAAATTCAAGGTGGCGGTTAATGCTTCCGAAAAGACGGACCGGGCGGCCATTCAGGTGCACGATATCGGCCTGCAACTGGTCCGGAATGATCAGGGCGATCTGGGCTTCCGCGTACACGTGGGTGGGGGCCTGGGCCGCACGCCCATGGTGGGGCCAGTCATCCGGGAATTCCTGCCGGAACTCGACCTTCTGACTTACCTGGAGGCGGTCCTGCGGGTCTATAACCGTTACGGCCGGCGCGACAACAAGTTCAAGGCACGCATCAAGATTCTTGTGAAGGCACTGACCCCGGAAGGTTTCGCCGAGAAAGTCGAAGCTGAATGGGCACACATCAAAGACTCCCCGACTCGGCTGACCCCGGAAGCGATCCGAAAATTCCAGGGCTATTTCACCGAGCCTGACTACGAGACACTGGAGAACGCCACTGCCCTGCTGAGTGAGCAACGATTTGAGAACCGCGAATTCGACAAGTGGCTGACTCACAACGTCAGCGAGCACAAGAAGCCCGGCTATGCCAGTGTCACCCTGACCCTGAAAAAAACCGGGACCCCGCCGGGTGACGTGACCGATTATCAGCTTGAGCAGATTGCCGACCTGGCGGACCAGTTCAGCTTTGGTGAGGCCCGCGCGACACACGAGCAGAATGTGGTTCTGGCCGATGTTCGCCAGGACCAGCTGTTCGAGCTCTGGCAGCGCCTCGTTCCCTTGGGCTTTGCCACTGCCAACCTGAACACCCTGACCGACGTCATCTGCTGCCCGGGCGGCGATTTCTGCGCCCTGGCCAACGCCAAATCGATTCCCGTTGCTGAGGCTATCCAGCGTCGCTTTGATGATCTGGATTACCTGTACGACCTCGGCCCCATCGACCTCAACATCTCCGGCTGCATGAATGCCTGTGGCCACCACCACGTTGGTAACATTGGCGTGCTGGGCGTTGACAAGAAAGGCGAAGAGTTCTACCAGATCAGTCTCGGTGGCGACTCCCATCATGACGCCGCCATTGGCAAGATTCTGGGGCCCTCGTTTGCAAGGGACCAGATGCCCGAAGTGATTGCCAAGATCATTGATGTATATGTCGACAAACGGAGCGAGGAAGAAACCTTCCTGGATACCTATCGCCGTGTTGGTATTGAACCATTCAAGGAGCGGGTCTATGCCTGATGTAATCGCTGCTGACGGCAGCATCCGTAACGACAGCTGGGTGGTCGTAGAGCGCCCTGCCGAGGGTGAATCCCTCAATGTAGCCGCAGGCCAGCCTGCGCTGATTCCCGCGGATCTGTGGCTTGCAGGCTACGAGCACTACGTAGGCCGGGATGATATCGGAGTCTGGTTCGACAGCCATGACGAGCCCGAAATGCTCGGGGAAAAGGTTAAGGAATTACCGTTGATTGCGGTGAACTTTCCACGCTTTGTGGATGGCCGGGGTTACAGTATCGCCCGCCTGCTGCGGGAAAGGTTTGGCTACCAGGGAGAGCTGAGAGCTATTGGAGATGTACTGCTGGACCAGTTGCAGTTCATGAAACGGTGCGGCTTCGATTCCTACGTGCTGCGGGCCGACAAGGACATCAGCAAGGCAGCTCGCTGCCTGAACTTCTTCAGCCAGGCCTACCAGGCCGCCACCGATACCGACCAGCCCCTGTTCCGTCGCAGGGCTTCCTGAGCGATCACGGGTGGGCGCAGAGCGTTAAACTCTCTGCGCCCGACCCTGACTTACTGAATTTTCTGATTACGGAAAGCACTGAGCACCCGCCAAACGGTATGCTCAAGCGCCGCACTGGTGGCCAGGCCAAGCCGTTCCGGCAGGGTTCTCTTACTCTGGAATGACACCGAGACCACCTCACCCCGATCGCAGGCCTCGATCAGGTATTCGTCCGACGTCTTGATATCGTCAATGAGCTTGACCTCAAGGGCACGCTTGCCAAACCAGATGTCGCCATTGGCCACCGCCTGGATATCCAGCGCAGGGCGCCGCTCGCTGACGTATTCCTTGAACAGACCGTGGGTATCTTCAAGGTCCGCGAGAAATTTCTGCCGGCCCTTTTCGGTGTTCTCTCCAAACACGGTCAGTGTGCGCTTGTGCTCACCGGCGGTCAGCACTTCAAAATCCACATCGTTCTTCTGCAGGAAACGATGGAAGTTCGGCAGCTGGGCAACCACACCAATCGAACCGAGAACTGCAAAGGGCGACGCAATGATCTTGTCGGCAACGCAAGCCATCATGTAACCACCGCTGGCCGCCACCTTGTCTACGCAGGCCGTCAGGGGAACCCCTTTACTGCGAATCCGGTCAAGCTGTGCGGCTGCCAGACCATAGGCGTGCACGAGGCCGCCACCGCTTTCCAGGCGAACCACCACCTCGTCTGTCTCCGGGTTGGCGACACTGAGCACCGCAGAGACCGACCGCCTGAGCGTGTCGGTATCGCTGGCTTTGATGTCGCCATCGAAGTCGATGACATAGATGCGTGGTTTGGAGGCCTTTTCTTCCTCAGCGGTTTTATCCTGTTTGGCCGATTTTTTCTCGGCTTTCTCTTCTTTTTTCTTTTGTTTCTGCCAGGCCTTGTGTTCGGCGTCTGACATCAACCGGGACTGGATGGATTCTTTCAGTTTCCGGTACTGGTCGTTCAGTTTGCGAATTTTGAGCTCGCCCTCTCCTTCATGATCACTCCGGTCCCGCTGGGTGGCGGAGAAAATCACCGAGGCCAGAATGATGGCGGCCACCACGAAGGTCACCACTTTAGCGAGGAAAAGTCCGTATTCGGTCAGAAATTCCAAAATGCAGTCTCCAGACGTCGTTGCAAAGCCATGAGTGTACCCCCTCACAGGGGGCGTGATAAGTCCAAAAGAAAATTAAAACAAGCGTTCGATCAAGCTTGACACAACCGTGTTCTAACCATAAAGTCGGATGGCGAGGTCGGCGCTACCCGGGCTATCAAACAGGCTTCTGAGGCCAGGGATTCCAAGCCGTCACCATGACAAGACAACCACTCAAAAGGGTAAAACAATGTCTGTAGCTCAGGTATTTGAAAAACTCGAACAGAATTTCAACGCAGACGCGGCACAAGGCCTGGATCTGGTGTTCCAGTTCGACATCGAAGATGACAAAACCTACCACCTGGTGATCAACGACGGCACTTGCAAGCTGCACGAAGGCGCGAACGACGATCCTTCCGTTACCCTGATCATGAACTCCGACACCCTGCAGGGTATCGTTTCCGGCGAAACCGACGGCATGCAGGCATTCATGGCTGGTCAGCTGCGCGCCGAAGGCGACATGATGCTGGCAACCAAGCTGGGTGAACTGTTCAAGATGGGCTAAGCCCCGCTTAACAGGCCATAAAAAAACCTGCGCAAGTCGCAGGTTTTTTTTGGTCGCTTCAACGACACCGAAGCCGTTATTACAGCCCGACGTCGCCCAACGACGATTCCGCCAGTTTCAGCAGGTCGCTGTTGCTCTCTTCGCGGCGGCCAATGCTTTCAATGTAGTACTCCAGCGACGTAAGCGCGTCCGCCAGCGCTTCAAGCACCTGAGGTGCCGGCGCTTCCCTCGCATCCAGTAGCTGCTCCTGAATGGATGCCGCTACCCGCGCAATGACACTGGCAGCCTGGGGGTCGTTCACCATCTGCAAACCACCCCAGATACTGCGCAGGGTGCCCGGCAGGTTGGCCAGGTGCAACTTGTCGTAGTCGGATTCGATAAACGCGGTAATAGCACGCTTGGCCAGGGTCAGGGCGCTGCGCGCCTCGTCTGCAACCACCCAGATGGCTTCCTGCAGGTAGACGGACTCGTCCCGCTTGCGTTCACTGCCTGCCAACGCATCGGTCTCCGAGGTAATACCTCGAATGACGATCTGCATGACGGCATCCTCCACCCCCAGCACCGAATCGGCCAGGCGATAGAGTTCGTCCTCTGCCGGCAGGCGCTTCTCCTCCTCCCACTGACGGAGTTTTGTCGCTTCCTCACGGGCAATACCGGCCAGGCGATTGAGATCGAGCATCACCAGGGTGTTCGCCAGGCGCTCGAGGGCGTCAGCGATGGACGCCAGCTCGGCCAGGTCTGGCTCGATACCCCGTTCGATGATGTCCAGCTTATCCTTCAGTTGATTGAGCTCTTCCTGCAGCGCTTCCGACAAGGATTTCAGTACATCCGAACCCGGGCCGTACAGCCGGCGCGAGTGGGCTTCAAGGATAGCATCGGGAAACTCAGAGGGCGCCAGCCGGTAGGCGGAAAGAACGCTCGCCACCTCGGGATTAGCGGACCCGCTGCGGTACAAAAGGTAGACAAGGTCTTTGATGACCGAGTCAGGGGCATCTTTGGTGGTGGCCACTTTGCCAACGTACACCACTTCGCGGGCATACTTCTCTATTCGCATAAGCAGACGTTTGCGGGCTTTATTGAAGCCCATGGCCCGGTCCAGCATGGTGTCTGCAACCACAGACAGCAAGCACCACATCTGGCCCATTGGCGCGCCCTGGCAAAGTCTGGCAAAGCCACGGGAAGCCCTGGCCACCAGCTTTTTGCTGACCACCTCATTACGCTCACGAAGAATGCCAAGCAGAGCGACCTGTAGGGTCAGGCGCATACGCCTGGCGAGAATTTCGTATTCGGCATCGCCGCCTTCAAGCGGCTGAAGCGAAAGCCCGGAGCAGAAATCCGGACGCTCTTTCACATCCACATCAAAGAAACAGGATTCGGGATAGGGTTTCTCGCGCCGCGCCTCGCGTAGATCATTGATCACCGGCAGCAGCAATTCCGGATGGTCTTCCCGTTGCTGGTGGTAATATTCAACGTAGCGACGCAAGATAAACAGGGCGCTGTTGAGGGTCGTCAGCAGAATGTTCTTGTCGTCATTGGCGCCTACGGGCACGTCGTTGGCCAGGTTCACTGCCTCCTGACACAGCAGCGTTCCACCACGCAATTCCACCAGAATGAAGATGCCCCGCAACTGATTGAGATAATCAACACAGTTCTGCAGGTCTTCCCCACTCTCACGATTTTCCTGAAAGCGCTCAAGGCTGGATTCTGCCTGTTTGATGGTCTGTTCGATTTCGCTTTTGACCAAATCAAACGACTGCGATTTCGTCGCCAGAGACGATTGAACCATAAACGCTTCCTGTTACTTTGCGGAGACTACCGCATCCTGTTCGTGAACTAATGCCGGGGGACATGGGGCCGGCGTTTGTTATGGGCCATGCACCCTGCCGGCCAACATTCAGCTCGCAGAAAACTGGCGAACTTATCATTACTTATAACATAAAACTCAAGTACCTCAAGAAAGGCGGAATGTAACAAATGGTACACCCTGACGTGGTTCTCATTCCGATTGCTGTAATTTGCTCCAGACGGTGTGGCCGGCCTGCTTCTCCATCATCGCCAGAAATTCTTCATGGGCCGAGGCCTCGGCGTCATCAGCGCGGATCACAGCCAAAGCCGGTCGGCTGCCAGTCAGGCGGCGGATGCCACCGGCAGTTCCATCATCACCAGCCCCGGCATCCAGGGATAACGCTGTTTGCCCGCCGGTCATCAACAAATAAACGTCAGCCAGAATCTCCGCATCCAGCAACGCGCCGTGCAGTTCCCGGTTACTGTTATCTACTCCGTAGCGTTTGCACAGGGCATCCAGGTTGTTCTTCTGACCCGGATGCTTGGCCCGGGCGATGGCCAGCGAGTCGACGATGCCGCAGTGGTCAGCGGTTTTCCGGACCGGCTTGAGGCGCGCGAACTCGGCGTCCATGAAGCCGACGTCAAAAGCCGCGTTATGTATAACCAGCTCCGCACCCTTGATAAACTCGAAAAATTCGTCGGCAATTTCGGCGAACCTGGGTTTGTCGGTCAGAAACTCATTGGTGATGCCGTGAACGGTGATAGCTTCGGCCTCAACCTCCCGTTCTGGATTGATGTAGACGTGGTAATTGCGGCCCGTCAGCTCACGCTCAATGACTTCAACGCAGCCAATCTCGATAATGCGGTGGCCGTCGTTCGGGTCGATACCCGTGGTTTCGGTATCCAGTACGATCTGTCTCATGTCTCTGTGCTCTCTGTTTCCGTCGTCGCCCACACCACAGGCCGCGTCAGGCGCTGGTCAGTTCGTCAACGCCACGGTTGGCCAGTTCATCCGCAAGCTCGTTGTCGGGGTTACCGGAATGGCCCTTGACCCAGTGCCAGTTCACCTTATGTCGTGCCGTTTCGGTGTCCAACTCTTGCCATAAGTCGGCGTTCTTGACTGGCTTCTTCGCCGAATTCTTCCAGCCGTTTCGCTTCCAGCCCGCCATCCATTCCGTGATGCCCTTGCGGACATACTGGGAGTCTGTATACAGCTCAACCTCACATGCACGGTTCAGGGCCCTCAAACCGCGAATAGCGGCCATAAGCTCCATACGGTTGTTCGTGGTCTGGCGCTCACCACCATGCAGGGTCTTGCAGGCATCTCCGTATCGCAAAACCACACCCCACCCACCGGGACCAGGATTGCCTTTACAGGCACCATCGGTGTACATCACCACCTTGCCAGCCATTTACTCTCCCAATTATTCATTGATTCTCTGTCGCGCCAGCGCTCTGGCTTGAACACCCCCGCGAGGCACCCACCGTGCCGGGCATCGAGATCACTTTGCTCTTGCGCCAGGGCGCCCGCCTGCGGATGGGGGCGTACACACGCTTGCGGGCAAGGATACAGTAATACGCGCCGACCGGCAGGAAATGACCGTTCTCATTCAGGGTACGGTGATTCCTGGTGGTGTAGCCTTCCTTTCTCTGAACCGGCAGGGTGCAAAAATGGGTGCAGGAAGTCTCAAGCTCAAAGCCGAGCAGCTGGAGCCAATCCTCCATCCGTGAACGCATCAGGAAGCGCCCTCCCCAGGGCCCTTGATGATGTCTTGAAAGCAGACGCCTGACACCCCAAAGGCTCAGTGGATTGAATCCAATCAGCGCAATACGCCCCTCGCCCCTCAACACCCGGGCCGATTCCCGTAATACCTCGTGGGGATCCGGGGAGAAATCCGCTGTGTGGTGCAGTATCACCAGATCCATGGAGTCCCCTGGAAACGGCAGTTCGTCAGCATCACACACTGCTACACCATCCGGCATCTGCGGGTGCCAGCCAGGCGTGGTGATGATTTTCTGGACGAAGTCGGCGCCGCTGGCAAGCGGCAGCCTGTGGCTTAGCCCCACCTGCAGTTGCCGGGCCCCGGCCAGGCCTTCGAATGCATGATCAAGTACCCGGCGCTGGCTGGCCAGCAACGATCTGCCAAGCGGAGTCTGGAACCAGCGCTCGAAACTCTCATGCCTTTGTGAGTAGTCCACCGCCCCTGAGGCGCCCAATCTGAATCTCTGCATTAACCGGATTCCCCTGCACCGCCTTTTGTTCCCGGCTCACGAACGACCCTTGGGATAGAAACGGCGTTGGACTATCATAACAGCCACATCCAAAGAGCACATGGGGTCATGCATGTTCGATATCCAGGCCATTCCTGCGTTTTCCGACAACTATATCTGGTGCCTCTGCGACCGGTCATCCGGCAAAGCGCTGGTGGTAGACCCTGGGCAGGCCCAGCCGGTGGAAGACTACCTGGAAAGTCAGCAGCTGGTTCTGGATACCATACTGGTCACCCACCACCACCCCGACCACACCGGCGGCATCGCCAGCCTGGCAAAGACCTTTCCGGATGTTCGCATAACGGGCCCGGAGGATTCCCCCTTCAAGGGCACCACCAACCCGATCCATCCCGGTGACGAAGTGGTCTGGCAAGGCCTGACCTTCGAGGTCATGGCGGTACCGGGCCACACTCTCGACCATGTTGCCTACTACTCGGAAACTGAGATTAATGATCGCCCTGTGCTGTTCTGCGGCGACACGCTCTTCGTTTGCGGCTGCGGGAGGCTGTTCGAGGGCAAACCCGAGCAGATGCGACAGTCTCTCGAGTCGTTGCGCGCCCTGCCCGATCAGACCGGGGTTTACTGTGCACACGAATACACCCTGGCCAATCTCAGGTTTGCCCGCAGCTGGTTGCCAGACGACAAAGCCCTCGAGCAGTTTGAGCAGGACTGTCAGGCCAGGAGGAACCGTGGTGAGCCGACCGTACCCTCCAGTATTGGCGCAGAAAAAACCCTGAACCCGTTTATGCGCTGGGACCAGCCGGAAGTGATCGAAAGTGCCCGGCAATATGCTGCAAGGCAGGGTTTGCCATGCGATTCAGCGGATGCGGTGTTCGCGGCCATTCGACACGGCAAGGACCATTTCTGAGCTGTTAATGGTTGAGTTCTTAACATTTCTTCTCACAGCCGTAACATCAGCCGTATTGACCCCCGGAAAAGGGCTCCCATAGAATCCAAGCCTGTTTGTTACCGTAACTCATTAATGTGCCGGGTTTCTGTCCATACCCGGCCAATACCCGGAAGCTGTGTTTATGTCGGTGAAACGATTGTCTTACGTGCTGATTGCCAGCACCCTCCTCTCAGGCTGCAGCACCAGTCAGGTTCTTGAAAACTGGCACACACCGTCAGCCTGGTTTGGTGAAGACAACCACACCGCAGACAGCAACCCCCTGGATTCTGACGAAGTCGTGGTTGCGCAGGGCGACGAGGGTCTAAAGAAATCGGTTGCGTCCGGAAACGGTGACCAGGCCAGCGATGCACCGCTGGACGACGCCATCGCCCCCGAACTGCGCAAGCAAGCCAGGGAAGCACGGGAGAAGCTGGATAACCCCCGTAGCAGCCAGGACGTTGCCACTTCGGAGTCCGATTTATGGGACCGGCTTCGGGCCGGATTCCAGATGGACCACTCCGTTGACAACGCCCGGGTTCAGGCACAGCTGGACTGGTATGCCCGCCACCCCCGCTACATTGACCGGGTGGTTGAACGTGGCTCCCGATACCTCTACCACATCCTGGAAGAAACCGAAAAGCGGGGTCTACCCAACGAACTTGCACTGCTACCCATTGTTGAAAGTGCCTTTGACCCCTTCGCCTATTCACACGGGCGGGCTGCGGGCTTGTGGCAGTTCATCCCGTCAACCGGCAAGTATTTCGGATTGACTCAAAGCTGGTGGCACGATGACCGCCGGGACGTGATTGCGGCAACCGATGCAGCCCTTACCTACCTTGACCGCCTGGCCAACCGGTTTGATGGCGACTACACCCTGGCCCTGGCTGCCTACAACGCAGGTGGCGGCACAGTATCCAGCTCCATTCGCCGTAACCGCAACGCCGGTAAGTCCACAGACTACTGGTCGCTCAGCCTGCCCACCGAGACCCGACACTACGTACCCAAACTGATCGCGCTGGCAAAGATCTTTGACGACCCTCAAGCCTATGGCATTGAACTGCCGGCCCTGAAGAACGAGCCATTTTTCGAGGTCGTCGACACCGGCTCTCAGCTCGACCTCGCCCAGGCGGCTGAGCTTGCCGGTATCGAAATCAACGAAATCTATCTGCTGAACCCCTCCTACAATCGCTGGGCCACCAACCCGGATGGGCCTCATCGGTTGCTGGTTCCGGTTGAGAAAGCCGACGGTTTCCGGACCGCACTTGCCAGGTTCCCAAACGAACAGCGGGTGTCCTGGCAAAACTACCGGGTGCAGAAAGGCGATAGCCTGAACACCATTGCCCGGAAGTTTTCGACAACACCGTCCGTCATCCAGCAGGTTAACAAGCTGAACAGCGATCTCATCCGCATCGGCCAGCAGCTACTGATCCCCTCGGCCACCAAGGGTTCGGAAACCTACGCCTTGAGTCAGAACCAGAGGCTTCAACGCACACAGGAGCGGCAACGGGATGGCAACAAGGTTAATTACACGGTCCGCCGTGGCGATACCTTCTGGGACATCGCCCGGGAACATCGGGTTTCGGTACGGGAAGTGGCGGCCTGGAACGGTATGGCGCCGGGCGACCCGCTGATCCCAGGCAAACAACTGGTGATCTGGTCTAAAACCGCACAACCCACCAAGAATGTTGCCAGTAGCCAGCGGGACAGCGCCATGGTTCGCAAGGTGGGATATCGCGTGCGCCAGGGTGACTCGCTGTCTGCCATTGCAAGCCGCTTCTCGGTGAATGTGCGGGATATCGCATCATGGAACGATCTTAATACCAACCGTTATCTGCAACCCGGCCAAAGTCTGGTACTCTACGTGGACATAAGAAACAGCCCATAACGTGCGAGAGCCATGACAAAAACACGGAAAGCACCTCATCTGACCCTGCCTGGACTGATCACATCCCTGGCCTTGATGGCCACTCCGTTTTTTTCCTTTGCTGACGATCACCATGAAAACGGGCTAGCGCCCGTGCATGGGATCGCCATGCACGGTGAGTTGAAGTACCCGGAAGGCTTCAGCCACTTCGATTACGTCAATCCTGAAGCCCCAAAGGGCGGCACCCTGAAGCTGTCCGTGGTATCCAACGGCTTCGATAGCTTCAACCCGTTTGTGATTCGGGGCGTGGCAGCCGCCGGCGTCAGCACCTACGTCTATGACACACTGATGGAATCATCCTCGGATGAGCCGTTCTCCGAGTATGGCTTAATTGCCGAGAGCGTGGAGTTTCCCGAGGACCGCCGATATGTGATCTTTAATTTGCGGGAAGAAGCCAGGTTTCAGGATGGCACCCCGATCACCGCCAAAGACGTCGAATTCTCGCACCGTATCCTGACCACCGAAGGACACCCCTTCTACCGCAACTACTATGCGGACGTGAGCAAGGTCACCGTTGAAGATAGCCATCGTATCCGATTCGATTTCGGTGACACCGAAAACCGTGAGCTGCCTCTGATCCTGGGGCAGATGCCCATCCTCCCAGCCCATTACTGGGAAGAGCGGGAGTTTGGTCGAAACGGTCTGGACGTTCCGGTGGGCAGTGGGCCCTACCGCATTGGTTCGTTCGATGCTGGGCGCTCTGTTACCTATGAGTTGGTTGAAGACTACTGGGCAAAAGACCTGCCTGTACGTGTGGGACGTTTCAATTTCCAGCGCATCCAGTACGAATACTACAACGATGACACGGTAGCGCTGGAAGCCTTCAAAGCAGGCAACTTCGACTTCCGCCAGGAAACCTCCGCAAAGAACTGGGCAACCGCCTACACCGGCCGGCGTTTCGAAGATGGCCGAATCGTTCGCGAGGCCATCCCTCATCAACGCCCAAGCGGTATGCAGGGTTTTGTCTTCAACACCCGAAAGCCGGTATTCAGTAACCCGAAGGTCCGCCAGGCCCTGGCTTACGGCTTTGACTTCCAGTGGGCTAACCGCAACTTGTTCTTTGACCAGTACACCCGAACCAACAGCTATTTCGAAAACAGTGAACTGGCCTCATCCGGTCTACCTCAAGGCCCTGAACTGGACATCCTTGAACGCTTCCGCGATCAGCTGAACCCGGAGGTCTTTACCCGCGAATACACTCCGCCTGACACCAGCGACAGCCGGTCCATGCGCGACAATCTGCGGGCAGCCATGGAACTGCTGAACGAGGCCGGCTACAGCATCCGTGGCGGCAAAATGGTGCATGAGGAAAGCGGCAAGCAACTGAGCTTTGAAGTGCTGCTGTTCCAGAAGAGTTTTGAACGTGTGGTACTGCCCTTTACCCGCAACCTGGAACGCCTGGGCATAGACGTCACCGTGCGCCTTGTTGACAGCAACCAGTACATTCAACGGGTGCGCAGCTTTGACTTCGACATGATCACCCAGGTGCTTCCGCAATCCGACTCCCCCGGCAACGAGCAGAGGGAATACTGGCACTCCAGCACCGCGGACGTATCCGGCTCCCGAAACTTCATGGGTGTTAACGACCCCGTGGTAGATCAGTTAGTCGACATGGTGATCCAGGCACCGGATCGGGAACAATTGGTGCACCGTGTGCGCGCCCTCGACCGGGTACTGCTGCACAGTCACTATGTGATTCCGCACTGGTACCTGACCAAAGACCGGGTAGCCTACTGGAACCATTTACAGCGACCTGAGGTCACACCGAAAAATGGTATCGACCTGAACAACTGGTGGATCAACCGCTGATCCACCGACTGTCACCAACGCTGTAATGAAAGGATTCCTCCCCTAAATGGGCATCTACATTCTCCGGCGGCTTGCTCTGATCATCCCCACACTGGTGGGGATTATGCTCCTCAATTTCATCATTGTTCAGGCCGCACCGGGCGGCCCGGTTGACCAGCTTATTGCCCAGATGGAAGGCCACGGCAGCAGTGCCCTGGCACGGGCGGGCGGTGGTGATACCGGTGGCGAAGTCGTCACCAGCTCCGGCGACAGCCGGGGTTCCCGGGGCCTGCCACCGGAATTGCTGAAAGAAATCGAGGTGATGTACGGTTTCGACAAGCCCGCCCATGAACGCTTCCTGAAGATGCTCAAGGATTACGCCACGTTCAATTTCGGCGAATCCTTTTTCCGGGACCGTACCGTCGTTGAGCTGATCATCGACAAGATGCCGGTTTCCATTTCCCTGGGGCTCTGGTCAACCCTGATCATTTACCTGATTTCCATCCCCCTGGGCATTCGCAAAGCGGTGTCAGATGGCTCCCGATTCGATGTCTGGACAAGCTCTGCCATCGTGGTGGGCTATGCCATTCCCGGCTTCCTGTTTGCTATTCTGTTGATCGTGTTGTTTGCCGGCGGCAGCTATTTCGACTGGTTCCCCCTCCGGGGCCTGACCTCTCCGAATTTCGATGAGCTCAACTGGTACCAGAAGATCGCTGATTACTTCTGGCACCTTGCCTTGCCGGTGACCGCCAATGTGATTGGCGGCTTTGCCACCCTTACCTTGCTCACCAAGAACTCGTTCCTGGATGAAATCGGTAAACAATACGTGGTGACGGCCCGTGCCAAGGGACTGGCAGAAAAACAGGTACTCTATGGCCATGTGTTCCGCAACGCCATGCTTATAGTGATCGCCAGCATGCCGGGTGTTCTGGTGTCCCTGTTCTTTACCGGGTCTTTGCTGATCGAAGTGATTTTCTCCCTGGACGGCCTTGGCCTGCTAGGCTTCGAGGCGGCTCTTAACCGGGATTACCCGGTGATTTTCGGCACTCTCTACATCTTCACGCTGATGGGTTTGATTCTGAAGCTGATCAGCGACATCACCTATGTGCTGGTAGATCCGCGCATCGATTTTGAAAGCCGGGAGGGCGCATAACCATGCCCCGACTGACTCCCATCCAACAGCGCCGACTGCGGAATTTCAGGAATAATCGCCGTGGTTTCTGGTCACTGTGGCTTTTCCTGGCCCTGTTCGGTCTTTCCCTGGTGGCAGAACTGATCGCCAACGACAAGCCACTGGTGGTCTCCTATCAGGGCGATGTCTATTTCCCGGTGGTACAGATGGTGCCGGAGGAAACCTTTGGCGGCTTTCTGCCCACGGAAACCGACTACCGGGATCGCTTCATCCGGGACGAAATAGAGGCCAACGGCTGGATACTCTGGCCGCCGATCAAGTTCAGCTACGACACCATCAACTATGAACTGAGCGTACCCTCGCCCGCGCCACCCAGCGCCGAACACTGGCTGGGGACCGACGACCAGGGCCGGGACGTGGCTGCCCGGGTCATCTACGGCTTCCGGATTTCCGTGGTTTTTGGCCTGACCCTGACCATCGCCAGCTGCATTGTCGGCGTGATCGTCGGTGCCATTCAGGGCTTTTACGGCGGCAAGGTGGACCTGTTCGGCCAGCGTTTTATCGAGATCTGGTCCGGCCTGCCAATGCTGTACTTGCTGATTATCCTCTCCGCCATTGTCCAGCCCAACTTCTGGTGGTTGCTGGGCATTATGTTGCTGTTCAGCTGGATGGGGCTGGTGGATGTGGTTCGTGCCGAATTCCTGCGGGCGAGAAACTTCGAATACGTAAAAGCGGCCCGGGCGCTCGGGTTGGGTAACCGGCACATCATGTTCCGGCACATTCTGCCGAACGCCATGGTGGCCACCCTCACCTTTTTGCCGTTTATCCTGACCGGGGCCATTACCGGGCTTACCTCGCTGGATTTCCTGGGCTTTGGCCTGCCATCCGGTTCACCATCCCTGGGGGAGCTGATTGCCCAGGGCAAGGCCAACCTCCATGCCCCCTGGCTGGGCATTTCTGCCTTTGTGTCCCTGTCGGTGATGCTGACGCTCCTGGTATTTGTAGGCGAAGCCGTACGAGATGCCTTTGACCCGAGAAAGAACTGATATGAGTGAGCTCCTGACCATCTCGGATCTGTCCATCCACTTTGATAACGGCCCGTTGGTCGTAGACAGCCTGTCGCTGCGGGTTCGCCTTGGGGAAACCCTGGCGCTGGTGGGCGAAAGCGGCTCTGGCAAATCGGTGTCGGCCCTGTCTGTTCTCAGGTTACTGGATGCCCGGCACGCCCGTTATCCATCTGGCAAGATTCTGTATCGTGGCGAAGACTTGCTGGGCGCAAACGATAGCAGGTTGAGGCAAATCCGCGGCCGGGAGATCAGCATGATCTTCCAGGAGCCCATGACCTCGCTCAACCCCTTACACACGGTTGAAAAGCAGATCACCGAAACTCTGGAGCTACACAAGGGCATGCGTGGCCCCCAGGCCCGAAAGCGTTGTATTGAACTGCTCGACCTGGTGGGCATTCCCGAGCCAGAGCGGCGCCTGAACAGCTACCCACACCAGCTGTCCGGTGGCCAGAAACAGAGGATCATGATCGCCATGGCCCTGGCCAACGAACCGGATCTGCTAATCGCTGACGAACCCACCACGGCTCTGGATGTGACCGTACAGAAACAAGTACTGGAGTTGCTGGAATCGCTGAAACAGAAACTCGGCATGGCCATTCTGATGATCACCCACGACCTGAGCATTGTCCGCCGCTATGCGGATAGAGTGGTGGTTATGGAACAGGGTCAATGCGTTGAGGAAGCCGCCACCGAGCAACTGTTCACCGCGCCTGCGCACCCCTATACCCGGAAGCTCATTGATGCGGAACCACCAGAAAACCCTCTCCCACCGACGGATGGTGGTAGAACACTGATGGAAGTCACGGGGCTGAATGTTCAGTTCCCCATTCGCAAGAACCTGCTGGGCAAGGTCAAGGAGAGTTTCCACGCGGTTCAGAACGTGAGTTTTGCCCTGCAACCAGGCGAGACACTGGGTATTGTCGGTGAAAGCGGCAGTGGCAAAACCACCATCGGACATGCGCTACTGAAGTTAACCGCCAGCACCGGGAGTATCCGGTTGGCGGGAACCGAACTTGGGCCTCTGTCCCAGAAGCAGTTCCGACCCTGGCGCAAGCGGGTCCAGATTGTCTTTCAGGATCCTTTCGGTAGTCTGAGCCCCCGGATGTCGGTGGCTGAAATTGTCCGTGAAGGGCTAGAGATACACGACACCAACGATGCCGAGCAACACGACGCCAGAGTGATTCAGGCACTGAAGGATGTGGGGCTGGACCCAGACGCCAGGCACCGTTACCCCCACGAATTTTCCGGCGGGCAGCGACAACGCATTGCCATCGCCCGGGCACTGGTGTTGCAGCCGGAACTGATCATTCTCGATGAGCCTACCTCCGCCCTGGACCGGACCGTCCAGAAGCAAGTGATTGAGCTTTTACGGGAAATTCAGGCCAGATATAAGCTAAGCTACATCTTTATCAGTCATGATCTGGCTGTCGTTCGGGCACTCAGCCACAAATTGCTGGTGCTGAAGAACGGCCAGATAGTGGAGTACGGGGCCGCTGAGGCTATTTTCCGGGCACCGAAACAGGACTACACCCGGGAACTGCTGACCGCGGCTTTCTTTTATCAGCCTACGACCAATTGACCGTTACCCCAGCCGACGCATGTCGGGGATAATGCGCTGAAACCAAGGAACACAGGGAGCAGATACCCATGGGAATCCTCAGTGGCAAGAAAGCACTGATTGTTGGTGTAGCCAGCAAACATTCCATCGCCTACGGCATCGCCGAGGCATTCGCCCGTGAAGGCGCTGAACTGGCCTTCACTTACCAGAACGAAAAGCTTCAGTCCCGGGTTGAGAAATTCGCGGATCAGTGGGGCAGTCAGCTGACGTTCCCCTGCGATGTGGCCAGTGACGAGCAGATTGACGCTGTGTTCACCGAGCTCAACAAACACTGGGATAACATCGACATCATTATTCACGCTGTTGGTTACGCGCCAGCGCATGAACTCGACGGTAACTATGTGGATGTGACCACCCGTGACGGTTTCCGTATCGCCCACGACATCAGCTCCTATAGCTTTGTCGCACTGGCCAAGGGCGCTCGCAAGATGATGCATGAGGGCAGCAGCCTGCTGACCTTGAGCTATCTCGGTGCGGAAAGGGTTCTGCAGAACTACAACGTCATGGGGCTTGCCAAGGCCTCACTGGAAGCCAACGTGCGCTACATGGCCGCCAGCCTTGGCCGGGAAGGTATCCGGGTAAACGGTATTTCCGCAGGCCCTATCAAGACTCTGGCTGCTTCCGGCATCAAGAGTTTCCGCCGAATGCTGGCCGAGAACGCCAAGCAGGCTCCCCTTCGCCGCAACGTCACCACTGAAGAAGTCGGTAACGCCGCAGCGTTCATGTCGTCCGATCTTGCCTCTGGTATTACTGGTGAGATTCTCTACGTGGATGGCGGCTTTAACATCACCGGGATGAGCGAACTGGAATCCTGATTGTCATCCTGTGAAGTCATCAAATAAGCCGGCTCCATGCCGGCTTATTTGTTCAACTCTCAGCAAGGGCTGTGGCAACCGCATCCATCCATTCCAGATAATCCGTCTCATCCGATTCCAGAATCTGGACACCCATCAGGTATTCCTGGCCCGTTTCACGGCACCACACAACCTCCACCATTAACCGAAACCGCTGCGTTTTGTGCCCAAGACTGATCTCCGCCATCAGCAACGAGTTCAGCACCAACGGCTCCGACGAGACAAGGCTCAGGCCCCTCGCCGAAATATCGCGAATCTGGCATTCAAGAGGAACGGCATCCTGTACCTCAACATCCGGTTCAGGTGACTCAAGCCACAGCCATGCCCGAGCCCTGGCGGTTAAACGATATTCCTCGCGATTGTCCTGCCCACCGGGTAACCCCTGGGAGCTTCCGAACTCGTAGTTATCATCAACCATAAGCCATCCTCAGTTACGGCCAACACGGATCCGGCCAACAACCCGGCTCAGGGTGTCGTCGAACTCTGCTGCACTCCCCAATATCCGGATGCGGCCTGATACAACCCCGGATACCAGCTCATCGTGTAGAAACTCACGGCGATTAAGCCCCAGACGGTCCACGAACACGAACTTCCGGGATGCAGAAATCTTGACCGCCAGTTTCAGCCTGGTCGGTTCCTCATCATCCTTCTGGGCGGCCAGTACAATCCAGCCTCCCAAACCAATACTATCCACCTGTTTGGCCGCCGCCAGCTCACGTTCTTTCTGGAGACGTTCGTGCTCCGCTTTCTCATCTTCCTGGCGCTGCCGTTCCACTTCGGCCCTCTGTTGCTCCAGGGCTGCCTGTTTTGCCTCTTCTTCGGCCTTTCTTGCGCGCTCGGCGGCTTCCTTCTCCTTTCGCAGTGCCTCTGCCCGAGCCCTCGCTTCCCGAGCCGCCTCTTCACGTTGCTTCTGTTGTTTCTCGCACACTTTGAACAACAGGTTCACGGTTTCCGAGAGCACCTCACCAAACGGTGTCGGAGCCGGTAAGGGCCGCAGGGTGTCGGCTTCAAGATCTGCCAGGAACAGCGCCCAGTCCTGCAGGCCGAGCTTGACGCCGGCGCCGTTGGTCCAGAGCACTTCCCCACTATCTTCGAGCAGCGCGAACAAATAACGCCTTTGCTCAGCGGCGCCCTCACCTTCGACAAACCAGCGGCCGATAAAGCCCTCGGCCTGTTGCGGGTCTACCGAAGCCAGCGATAGCCAACGGCTGTCCCAGGTCAGACTGGTGCCGCTACCCAGGGCAGGCTTGAGTTCCGGCACCTCGCCGCGGATACGCGCTACGATAACCGTCTGAATATCCGCCAAAGCGTTCTCCGGTAACCCCTGGCCGAGGGCCCGGGTCCACACATCCTGTATCCGGCCTCCTATCTGCTCGCCTACATGGTAAAGCCGGTTCCGGTCTCTGTCCGACAGTGCAGGATCACCAAGCCATACCAACCACTCGAGCAGTTTGTTGGCGTGTCGATACAGCTCACTGTCTGTGCCCTCGGACCAGACGCTCTGTTTGAGAACCTTGTACCAGTCCTCGATGATGAATCGACTGATGACCACCGGTAACTCACGCCCTGTCAGTGCCCTGCCGATCAGCGCGCGGGAAACCTGGTCGGCAAGACGCTGCCGCGAAGCACCACGCTCGGTCTCAAGAAGACGTTCACGCAACCGGCTGACCTGGTGCTCACCTTTCTCCCGGTCATCAAGCCATTGTTGACAATAGCTCTCCACCAGTTCGGGCTGGCCACTTTCAAAGCTGCCGGACACCGCGATAACCAGGCTGTCCAATTGGTCCAGCAACACCCTGGATGATCGCCCCCCGGTATCACTCCACCCCCGCCACTCCTGCAGGTTGTCCAACCAGTCAAGAACAACGTCGCTGAACACATTGGTTCCGCGGGTATCGAGCTGCCACGCCAGCCAGAACCGTAATCTGGCAATACGACTGACCAGGGCACGATGCAAACCACTGGTTTTCAGGAACACGTCCATTATCCGGTCAGACAGATAGGCTGCATTGACCTGGCGCACGGTCCATTCGATCTGCACCGACCGCAGAACGTCCGTTACCCGCTCGTCCCGTTGTTCCGTCCAACAGGAAAACAACAGCGGGCGCCAATCGGCATTGGACTCAGGTGACGATTTTCCGGCCGGATAGGGTAAATCCGGCACCCGGATACCCGAAAGAACCTGCGTAATCCTCTCTGAAACCACCTTTCGGGGGGAAGAGTCTGCTTGTGGTTTCCTGGCTGGCGGCGACATCCGTTACCTGTTGACTGGAAGCGTTGAAAAGGGTCTTCAAATAACGCAGTATAACCAACTCGCCGGGGTTTACAGCAACTGCAGACCGGCACCATTCGCGTTAATTATTAAACACCGGGCCCATAATGACAGCGTTACCCGGTGATGTAACGATCTGATTCGGGGAAGCACAACAAGATGTCGGGCAAGAAACTGGAAAACCTGAACGTGGCCAGCCAGGAACCACTGATCACTCCTGAAGCGCTGAAGAACGAAATGCCGCTGTCAGATGAAGCTGCCGAAACCGTAGCCTCTGGCCGCCAGGCCATTTACGACATCATGGATGGCAAAGACCACCGCCTGTTTATCGTGGTTGGCCCCTGCTCTATCCACGATGTGGAGGCAGCCCGCGATTACGCTGCCCGGCTGAAAAAACTCGCCGACGAAGTCAGCGATACCCTGCTGCTGGTGATGCGGGTATATTTCGAGAAACCGCGCACCACCGTTGGCTGGAAAGGCCTGATCAACGACCCACACCTGAACGATACCTTCGATATTGAACAGGGCCTGCACATTGGCCGTCGCTTGCTGCTGGATATCAACGAGATGGGTCTGCCAACCGCCACCGAGGCCCTTGACCCGATCTCCCCCCAGTACCTGCAAGACACCATTGCCTGGTCCGCCATTGGCGCCCGCACCACCGAGTCTCAAACCCACCGGGAAATGAGCAGCGGCCTGTCCATGGCCATTGGCTTCAAGAATGGCACTGATGGCAGCCTGGACGTAGCCGTTAACGCCATGAAATCGGTTTCTCACCCCCACAGCTTCCTGGGCATCGACCAGCAAGGCAAGGTGGCCATCATCCGCACCAAGGGCAACAACTATGGCCACGTGGTGTTGCGCGGCGGCGGTGGCAAACCGAACTATGATTCCGTGAGTGTTGCACTGTGCGAGCAGGCGCTGGACAAAGCCAATCTGCGCAAGTCGATCATGGTGGATTGCAGCCACGCCAATTCCAGCAAAGATCCGGCCATTCAGCCTCTGGTCATGCAGGATGTGACCCATCAGATCCTGGAGGGCAACCAGTCTATCCAGAGCCTGATGGTGGAAAGCCACATCAACTGGGGTAACCAGTCCATTCCGGAAAACCTGGCAGACCTGAAATACGGCGTGTCGGTAACCGATGCCTGTATTGACTGGGAAACCACCGAGAAAGCCATTCGGGATATGCGCGAAAAGCTCAAAGACGTGCTGCCCAAGCGTAACGCCTGAGCGCGCTGACAGGATTCACGGGGTAGCCGATCAGCTTCGGCGCCCCGTGCTACGAATACACTGGCTCGCTTTACTTCTCCTCCCTCAGGCGCCCTCTACAGCTCCCCGCCATTCCAGGCGACTTCTGAGCCCGACCACGTGACCGATAATCACCAGAGTGGGCGCCTGAACACCACTGTTCTCCACCTTGCCAACAATATCACTGAGCGTGCCCACCACCACTTTCTGGTCGGCGGTTGTGCCCTTGGACACCAGCGCCACCGGCATATCTGGTGTCATGCCATGGCCAATCAATTGCCGGCAGATAATCGGCAATCCCACCAAACCCATGTAGAACACCAGTGTCTGATTATTCTGCACGAAGTCTGACCAGGGCAAATCGCAGGTATCGTTTTTCAAATGCCCGGTAATAAAGCGCACCGACTGGGCGTGGTCCCGGTGAGTCAGCGGAATGCCCGCATAGGCCGCACAGCCGGACGCTGCGGTTATGCCGGGAACCACCTGAAAGCGAACACCGGCAGCCGCCAGCGTTTCAATCTCTTCGCCGCCGCGGCCGAAGATGAACGGGTCACCACCCTTGAGGCGCACCACTTTTTGGCCCTCCCGGGCCAGCTCCACCAAGCGCTGGTTGATCTGATCCTGCGGCAACGTGTGATTTGAGCGCTGCTTGCCGACATGAACCACCTCAACGTTATCGGGGATCAGGGAGAGTATTTCCGGGGAAACCAGCCGATCGTAGAGAATAACGTCGGCGGACTGGATCAGGCGCCAGGCCTTGAGGGTCAGAAGTTCAGGATCACCTGGGCCGGCGCCCACCAGGGCGACCTCGCCCGCAGAATTATTCGGGTTTTCGGTTACCGGGTTGGGCCTGTACCGAACTGGTGCAGGCCCTGCCTTGACGCCCCTTCCTGGTGCATCCGTGAATGGTTCGCTCATTGGATCAGATCAATGCCTTTCATATAGGGTTTGAGAACGTCCGGAACCAGAATACTGCCGTCCTCCTGCTGGTAGTTCTCCATCACCGCGATCATCGCACGGCCAACGGCCAGACCCGATCCGTTCAGGGTATGAACAGGCTCGGGCTTTCCGGTTTCCGGGTTGCGCCAACGTGCTTGCATACGCCGTGCCTGAAAATCACGGGTGTTGGAGCAGGATGAAATTTCCCGGTATTTACCCTGCCCAGGCAGCCACACTTCCAGATCGTAGGTCTTCGCTGCGGAGAAGCCCATGTCGCCGCCACACAGGGTAACCACACGATACGGCAGTTCCAGCAACTGCAGCACCTTCTCGGCATGCCCAGTGAGCTGTTCAAGCGCCTCGGTGGAGTCCTCGGGGCGCACAACATGCACCAGTTCAACCTTGTCGAACTGATGCTGCCGGATCATGCCACGCACATCCCGGCCGTAGGAACCCGCTTCGCTGCGGAAACAGGGGGTATGGCAAACCATCCGCAGCGGCATTTCACTGACCTCGAGAATACTGTCGGCCACCAGGTTGGTCGCCGGCACTTCGGCGGTCGGGATCAGGTACAGCGGGTTGTCACCGGCGGTACGGAACAGATCCTCTTCAAACTTGGGTAGCTGGCCGGTACCGAACAGCGCGTTGGCATTGACCAGGTACGGCACATAGGCTTCGGTATAGCCATGCTCTTCTGTGTGCAGGTCGAGCATGAACTGAGCCAGTGCCCGATGCAGCTTCGCCAGTTGGCCGCGCATGACGGCAAAGCGGGAATGCGCCAGTTGGGTGGCCTTCTCGAAGTCCAGACCCTTGAGCTGTTCGCCCAGAGCAACGTGGTCCCTGGGTTCGAAATCAAAGTTACGCGGCGTGCCCCATACACGGGTCTCTACGTTGTCGTCTTCGTTGGCGCCCGGTGGAACGTCTTCATCCGGCAGATTGGGAATGCCGGCAAAAAACGCGTTCAGGGATTCCTGTACTGAGCGCAACTCCTCCTCAGCTTCGGCCTTCTGCTGCTTGAGATTGTCCACCTCTTCCAGTAGCGGTTTGATGTCTTCACCCGCCGCTTTGGCCTTACCAATGGATTTCGACCGTTTGTTCTGCTCGCTCTGCAGCGTTTCCGCACGAACCTGAATGGCTCGACGGCGTTCCTCAAGGCGTTCGAAGGTGGCAACGTCAAACTCGAAGTTTTTGATAGCCAGCCGACGGGCAATTTCTTCAGTCTGTGAACGGACACGTTTCGGATCGAGCATGATCTTCCTGAATTTTCCGGTTAACGAATAGTATGGATATCACGGCATTATACCTGCCGTGGTTCTGCTGACCACCATCCCCGGGCCGAGGGCCAGGTAATTTGCGGCATGAGGGTTACATCAATAACGCTTTTTGCCGCTTCGGGCATCGAGATCATCCAGGCGCTGGCGCTTTTCAGCCAGTTTGATCTCCAGTCCACGCATGACCGGCTGATAGTAACGGCGCTGGTGAATCACTTCAGGCAGGTAAGACTCTCCGGCAGCGTAAGCGTCCGGTTCGTCATGGGCGTAGCGATATTCATCACCGTGGCCCAGGCTTTTCATCAGCTTGGTAGGAGCATTACGCAGGTGCACCGGCACTTCGTAATCAGGATCCTTTCGGATGTCCGCCATGCACTGGTTGAACGCCTTGTACACGGCATTACTCTTTGGCGCCAGCGCCAGGTAGGTGACGGCCTGGGCCAGCGCCAGCTCCCCTTCCGGCGACCCCAACCGCTCCTGGGCATCCCAGGCCTGCATGGTAATTTGCAGGGCACGGGGGTCTGCGTTACCGATGTCTTCGCTGGCGATCCGCACCAGGCGCCGCGCCACATACAGGGGGTCACAGCCGCCATCCAGCATACGGCAAAGCCAGTACAGGGAACCATCGGGACTGGAGCCACGCACGGATTTGTGCAACGCGGAGATCTGGTCATAGAACACATCGCCGCCTTTGTCGAAACGGCGCAGACTGGTTTGCAGCACCTGTTCCAGAGTCTGGGCAGTTATGACGTTCTGTCCGGTACTATCAGGCTCGGCCAGATCGGCGGCCACCTCCAGAATGTTCAGGGCGCGCCGTGCATCGCCTCCAGAAGCTTCAGCCATGTTATCCAGCACCTCCGCTGGAACCTGCAGGCTGCCACCGAAACCCGCCGGCGAAACCAACGCTCGATTCAGAAGCTCAAGGATGTCCGGCTTGTCCAGATTTTTGAGCACATACACGCGAGTCCGCGACAGGAGCGCGCTGTTCAGTTCGAAAGAGGGGTTTTCCGTGGTGGCACCCACAAAAATGAAGGTGCCATCTTCAATATGTGGGAGAAATGCATCCTGCTGGCTTTTGTTGAACCGGTGCACCTCGTCAACGAACAGCAGCGTGTCCCTGCCCTGGGACTGCTTGCGGTTGCGGGCCCGCTCGACCACATCCCGGATATCCTTGACGCCGCTGAGCACGGCAGAGAGCGTTTCATAGGACAAGTCACCCACGTTGGCCAACAGCCGGGCAAAGGTGGTTTTGCCCACTCCGGGTGGCCCCCAGAGAATCATCGAATGCAGTTGGCCCTGTTCTACGGCGCGCCTGAGCGGTTTTCCGGGGCCGACCAGATGAGCCTGGCCAACGTATTCGTCCAGGTTGGTCGGCCGCATTCTGGCCGCAAGGGGCTGGAATCCGGCCTCGGGCTCAAACAGGTTGTCCTGCATCAGGCACCGTCCCGAATAATATCCACCTCCTCGGGGTATTCCAGGCGGAAGGCACTGTTGTCCAGTTCCTGATTCAGGGTTATCCGGTCAAAGCTGAGAATACTCAGTTGAGACAGCGAATCTTCCATTCTCATTTCCTGGAGCTCACCGTTGTAGAAGCTCAAGCGCAAGGATGTAAACAGGGAATCGGCGCCCCTGGGAACCAGTGTGAACTCGCGGGTATTGTCACCCATCCGGCGCTCACTCACATCGTAGGTTTCCTCAAGATTATCCACTTCGCCACTCAGAAGCAGCGCCGGTGTTGTCTGCACCCGGTCATCGAGGGTGTGAATAGTGACCTGTTCCAGATCCGGGTCGTAAACCTCCACCGTGTCGCCGTCACTGACAATAAACTGGGACAAAGGCGCACCGGTCTCCCAGTAGAACAGACCCGGGCGCTTGGCCTTGAGGGAACCGCGGGTTTCCTGAACCCGGTTGCCATTTTCATTGACCACAATCTGGATGAAATCGGCCTGGTAGGTTTGGTAACTGCGCAACATGGAAGCCAGCTCTTCAGCGGCATCGCGAGAGCTGTTACCCTGTTCCGCAGAGGCCGTTGCCACAACGGCCATCATGCACAGCGCCGCTATCGTCGTGTAGACAGATCTGATCATAAGTATGCTGCTCCTAGTCTCTTGGGGGCGGCGGCGCCAGAACTTCCCTGGCACCATTGTGACCCGCCGGACTGACCACTCCCGAGGCTTCCATGGCGTCCACCAGGTTCGCGGCACGGTTGTAGCCGATCTTGAATTTACGTTGTACGGAGGAGATCGACACCCGTCGGTTCTCGGTCACATAAGCGACCGCTTCGTCGAACAGCGCGTCTCCTTCGTCACCACCGCCTGCACCGCCTTCGCTGAGGGTTGGCACGCCCGGCAGGTGCTCACCTTCGGCGCCGTTAAGCACATCATCCACGTATTCCGGTTCACCCCGGGCTTTCCAGGCACTGACCACCCGGTGTACTTCGTCATCGTCAACGAAGGCTCCGTGTACCCGAACCGGCAGGCCGGAACCCGGCGGCAGGTATAACATATCGCCGTGGCCCAGCAGCTGTTCGGCGCCGCCCTGATCAAGCACGGTACGGGAGTCGATCTTGGACGACACCTGGAACGACATCCGGGTCGGGATATTGGCCTTGATCAGGCCTGTGATCACATCCACGGATGGCCGCTGGGTAGCAAGAATCAGATGGATACCGGCGGCACGGGCCTTCTGGGCAATGCGGGCGATCAGCTCTTCCACCTTTTTGCCGACAATCATCATCATGTCAGCAAATTCGTCGATTACGACAACGATGAACGGCAGGGTTTCCAGTTCTGGCCGCTCCTGTTCGTCGTTGGCCAGGTATTCATCCGGTTTCCAGAGAGGGTCCAGTAACGGCTCGCCCTCGGCGCGGGCGTCTTTCACCTTTTTGTTGTAACCGGCGATGTTGCGCACGCCCAGGCTGGCCATCAAACGGTAGCGCCGTTCCATCTCCGCCACACACCAGCGCAGTGCATTGGCGGCTTCTTTCATGTCCGTCACAACCGGTGCCAGCAGGTGCGGGATGCCATCGTAGATGCTCAGTTCCAGCATCTTCGGGTCCACCATGATAAAGCGCACTTCATCGGGGCTGGCCTTGAGCAGCATACTCAGCAGCATGGCGTTAACCCCGACCGATTTACCCGAACCGGTCGTACCGGCCACCAGCAGGTGCGGCATCTTGGCCAGGTTGGCCACCATCGGATTACCACCAATATCATTACCCAGCGCCAGGGTCAGCGGCGATGACGACTCGGTAAATACCCGGGCCCCAAGCACTTCGCTCAGACGAACGATTTCCCGCTCCTCATTGGGAATCTCGAGGCCCACCACGGACTTTCCGGGTATGACTTCCACCACCCGCACACTCAACACTGCCAATGAACGGGCCAGATCCTTGGCCAGGTTGGAAATCTTGCTGACTTTCACCCCGGCGGCGGGCTTGATCTCGAATCGGGTGATAACCGGGCCAGGATTGACTTCGACCACCTCAACCGTGACACCGAAATCCGCCAGTTTCTCTTCGAGCAGGCGCGACATGTGCTCCAGAGATTCTTCCGAGTAGCCCTTTTCTTTGTGTTCCTCTGGCGGGTCCAGCAAGGAAATCGGCGGAATCAGGCTCTCAATGTCTTCCAGCAAAGAGCCCTGCTTGCTGTTGGTTTTCTTGTCGGCCGGCTCCTGATCATCCTTCTTGAATGGGGCAATTTTCAGCGCCCGGTTCGCGGGCTTGGGCTGCTGAGGCGCGGCCGCCTTGCGAGGCGTTTCATCCCGATCCCCTGAGCTGAAACTTTCCAGTCTTGCGGGTTCAGGTTCAATTTCAAGAAGCCCGTCAATAGCCGGTTCCTTGCGAGCTTTGCTTCTGTCTTTTTGCGTTCCTTTCTCGGCCATTTTTGCTTTACGGCGGAACAAACGGCGCCACCAGGCGTCTTTCTTCGGTGGCTTTTCTGTTACCGGATCGGTCCTTGCCACCCGATCTTTGACGACCGGAGGCTCTGGATCAGGGCGGGCACTGGATGGCGCACCGGGGCTTTTCACATTGCGCTCGCTACTTTTAAACAGCGACTGAAGCCAGCGCCCGGTTTTCAGAGTGAATCCACCAACATGGTCCATCAGGCGGAACCAGGACAGGCCGACGGTCACGGTCAGGGCGAACAGGAAGATCGCGATCAGCAACAGCGTGGTGGCCGGCAGATTGAAGAAGCGCACCATGGCTTCTGAAACCGCGGTGCCCAGTACACCACCGGAGGAGGCACCAAGACCAAATACCGAATAAAGGGAAAGCAGGCTGGTGGCCGACAACAGAATCAGCAGAAACCCGCCAAAGCGAACCATGAACAGTGGCCAATGGAGGTCGAGTGACTCGTGCCTGCGACGGATCAGCATGACGGCATAACCGGCAATCATCACCGGGAAAAGCCAGGAAACCTGCCCGAAGAAGTCTACCAGCAGGCTTGCGAGCCAGGCGCCGGAGCGCCCGGCGGCGTTATCCACGCGGGTATCGTGGCCGATACTCGCCCACCCGGGGTCAGACGCACTGAAGGTAAACAGCGCCATCGCCAGATAGATGCACAGCACAATCATGCCGATAACCGCACCCTCTCTGGCCCCTTGGGCCATCAGGCGGCGAAAGCGCTGTTGTTTTTCTGTCAGTTCCGTCGATGCTGCTTGTTTCGCTTTAGCGGATTCCGCCATGAATGCTCAAACCGTCAGTGAGTTTAGTCTTTCAGCGCCTGAAAACCCCGTGTCAGATCGGCTTTCAGGTCATCAATGGCTTCAATGCCAACAGACAACCGGATCAGATTCTCGGTGATGCCCGCCTTGTCTTTATCCTCGGGAGATAACCGGCCATGGGTTGTCGTCGCCGGGTGGGTGATGGTGGTTTTCACATCACCCAGATTCGCTGTGATTGAAATCATTCGGGTGGCATCAATAAAGCGCCAGGCTTCTTCTCTGCCCCCTTTAACCAGAAACGACACAATTCCGCCAAACCCGTCCTGTTGCTTCTTCGCCAGCTGATGCTGGGGATGGCTTTCAAGACCGGCGTAGAACACCTTATCCACGCTCGGCTGGCTTTCCAGCCAATTCGCCAACTCTAACGCATTGTTGCAGTGGGCTCGCATACGGATCGGTAAGGTTTCCAGCCCTTTCTGGAACACCCAGGCATTGAACGGGCTCATGGTGGGCCCGGCAGATCGCAGGAACCCGTAGATCTCATCCAGATACCTGGCAGGCCCCACCACTACCCCGCCAACACAACGGCCCTGGCCATCCAGATACTTTGTGGCTGAATGAATCACCAGATCCGCACCTTGCTCAAGGGGTCGCTGCAATACCGGCGTACAGAAACAGTTATCCACCACAAACAGGGCATCGTTGGCCCTCGCCAACGCAGACAACGCGTCCATATCAGCGATTTCACAAAGCGGGTTGGATGGCGTTTCAATAAACAGCATCCGGGTTTCTGGCCGGACTGCTGCCTCCCAGCCGTCTGCATCGGTCAGGCTAACGAACGTGGTTTCAACCCCGAAACGCGCCATATACTTCTGGAACAAGACGTTGGTGGTACCAAACACGCCACGGGAACAGATAACGTGATCTCCGGACTGCAGCAACGCCATACAGGTACTCAGGATGGCCGCCATGCCCGAGGCAGTGGCAACGGCCTTTTCTCCACCTTCCATGGCAGCGATGCGAGCCTCAAAACCCTGAACCGTTGGATTGGTAAAACGGGAATAGATGTTGCCGGGCTCCTCACCACCAAAACGGGCTGCCGCCTGGGCGGCACTGCCATAGACGAAACTGGAGGTCGGAAAGATGGCGTCGCTGTGCTCCAGCTGACCGGTGCGGACCTGCCCTGCCCTCACGGCCAGGGTATCCACTGACATACCGTCCAGATCCGATTCAGGAATCCAGAGATGTTCTTCACGGCCGATTGTCATAGTGTTCTCCTGGCACGGGCGTTAGGGGTTCAGTCTTCGTCATTATGGAGGTCGATAATGGCATTATCACCATCGATGATCTGCCCACCGGGACGCTTCTCGTCTTTACGCAGGTCCTCGAGCCGGCGCAGGTAGGCTTCGTCTACGTCACCGGTTACGTAATCACCGGTAAACACCGAGCACTCCCAACCATCGATATCGTCGTTGACATCGTTGACGCAGGTAATCAGGTCTTCCAGGTCCTGGTATACCAGCCAGTCAGCACCGATCTGCTCCCGAACCTCCTCCACCGAACGGTCGTGGGCAATCAGCTCACTGGCCGAGGGCATATCAATGCCGTACACGTTGGGATAACGCACAGGCGGCGCTGCCGAGGCGAAGTAGACGTTCCGGGCACCGGCGTCCCGGGCCATCTGAACGATTTCCTTACAGGTGGTTCCCCGGACGATGGAATCATCCACCAGCATGACATTCTTGCCGCGAAACTCCAGGTCTATGGGATTGAGCTTCTGGCGCACCGACTTCTTCCGCATTTTCTGGCCGGGCATGATAAACGTCCGCCCGATATAGCGGTTCTTGATAAAGCCTTCGCGGTATTTGACACCCAACTGATAGGCCATCTGCATGGCCGAAGTCCGGCTGGTGTCCGGAATCGGGATCACCACATCAATGTCATGGTCCGGCCGCTCCCTGAGCACCTTGTCTGCCAGGGTTTCGCCCATGCGCAGTCGTGCCTTGTAAACCGACACGCGGTCCATGATGGAGTCAGGGCGCGCAAAATAGACGTGCTCGAAGATGCATGGATACAGCTTCGGGGATTCCGCACATTGCTCGGTGTAGAGGGTACCATCGGTTTCGATATAAACCGCTTCACCCGGTGCAATATCCCGAACGATCTCGAAACCGGCGGCGTTCAGAGCCACGCTCTCCGAGGCGATCATGTATTCTTTCTGGCCATCTTCGCTTTCCCGCACACCGTAACAGGCCGGGCGAATGCCATTGGGGTCCCGGAAACCGACAATGCCGTAGCCGGTAATCATGGCGATCACGGCATAGGCACCCCGGCAACGCTTGTGCACGGCGCGGACGGCGGAAAAAATCTCATCTTTGGTCGGGTTCAGTTTCCCAAGCTTCTGCAGCTCATGGGCAAATACGTTGAGCAACACTTCGGAATCGGAATTGGTGTTGATGTGGCGCAGATCGGTGCGGAACAAATCGCTGCTCAGGTCATCGGCATTGGTCAGGTTGCCGTTGTGCGCCAGAGTAATGCCGTAGGGGCTGTTCACGTAAAACGGCTGGGCCTCGGCAGAGCTTGAACTGCCAGCGGTGGGGTAACGGACGTGACCGATCCCCACATTGCCTACCAGTCTGCGCATATGCCGGGTATGGAATACGTCCCGGACCAGGCCATTGTCCTTGCGCAGAAAGAACCGGTTATCCTGAAAAGTCACAATACCCGCCGCATCCTGGCCACGGTGCTGGAGAACAGTCAGTGCATCGTAAAGAAGCTGGTTGACGTTTGAAGTACTGACAATACCGACAATGCCGCACATGGCTGGGGAACTCTCCGAGTGTTAAATCTGAATGTTAACGGGATGCAGGCGTGGGTTCCACGCCTTCCTGCTCTGTTGAGGATTCGGTGCTGTACCCGGCCCCTGCTTCGGGGCCCAGGAACCGGGCAAATTCATCACCCAGGGTTCGGCGGGACCAGTCTTCGACCACCGCCAGACGGTCGATCATCACGGACGTTCTCCACCAGGTATCTTCGGCAAGCGGTGTGTAGCGGGTAAACGCGATACCGGCAATGACCACCACCACACCCCGCAGCAACCCGAACCCCATGCCGAGAACGCGGTCGGTGGCTGACAATCCGGTCGCCCGCACCAGATGACCAATCATATTATTGATAATAGCGCCCACAATCAGGGTGCCGAAAAACAGAATTGCAAAGGCCGCAATCAAACGCACCAGTGGTGTTTCCACGGTGGATTCAAGCAATGACTGCATCTGAGGATGGAACGTGCGGGCAATGATGAATGCCGCAACCCAGGTCACCAGCGACAGGGCTTCGCGAACAAAGCCCCGCTTCAGACTGATCAGCGTGGAAACAGCAATCAGAGCAATGATGACCCAGTCAATCCAGATCAGCGCGTCCATGAAAAACCCGATGGAGAAAAGAAAGCGCGAATTCTAACAGGAAACCGGGCGTCACCAAACCGCCTGAGGCTCATAAATTGCAAGTCACCGGGTCACTTTCCGCCGGAGGTAACCAGGCTGTTCAGTGAGAAGGCATCATCCAGGGCTTTCTTGGCGGCCTCGGCCTCGGACTTGTTGACAAACGGCCCGCTGAACACCCGGGTCAACGTGGTGTCGCCGCGCTCCACTTGCTGCAGGTGAGCGCCGTACCCCATGTCGCGAACATTGTCGCGCAGCCGGCGGGCATTGTCGGCATTACCAAAGCTGCCAAGCTGGACAACCCAGGCACCTTCAAGTGACCGGGTGAACTCAGCGGATTCCTCCGCCGAGCCGGCAGAAGTGGCCGGCTCAGAGGATTGCGAAACCTGTGGCTGAGGTTCTGAACTGGCTGCACGGCTATCCGTCGTGCGGGTAACCGGCTCTGCTACCTCGGCCGCGGGCTCGCGGGCGCTGGACGATTCTGGCGCAGACTCCTCAACGCCTTCAATCAGTCGATAACCGGGAGCTGATTCCGTAGCGGGAGGGTCCTGAGGCGCTGAATTCATGCCGTAGTCGCTGCCGCCAAGGGCCGGCTCCGGGGGAACGTCCACTTCAGGGAACGGCGGCTCCTCGGGGATGGTGACAGGCCGGGACTGGCGCTCGGAATGGGGCTCGTCAAATATCATCGGCACAAAAATCACAGCCAGGGAGACCAGAACCAGCGCACCAATGATTCTTTGTTTCAATCCGTTCACGAGAAAGGGCTCCCTTAACCTAACAGTTTGGTACTGATACTAACCGCCGAGTGCCGTTAACACAAAGCTCCGGCGCCTGCCATGGACAAAGTTTAAGAGACTTCGCCGGCAAGTCGGGCCCGGGCCTCCGCAACAGTGTAGAACGAACCGAATACCACAATGGTGTCGTTCTCGCCGGCCTCCGCCAGTGCCGAAGAGATGGCATCAGCCACAGACTCAGACGCCGTGCAACCGGCAATTCCGCAAGCCCGCGCCCGCTCCACCAGAGTCTGCACCTTCAGCCCGCGCGGCACATCGAGACCGGCGAACCACCAGTGTTCGACAACTGGCGCCATGGCCCGCATTACCCCCTCCACGTCTTTATCCGCCAGAGCGGCATAAACACCGAACACCTTGCCCTGCCCTGACCGCTGCAACTCAAGCCGCTGAGCCAACCAGCGTGCGGCATGGGGATTGTGACCAACATCCACGATCACATCCGGCCTTGTTCTCAACCGCTCAAAACGCCCCGGCACCGTTACAGACCTGGCTGTATCCGCTAACAGGCTGACAGTCATGGTTGGCGCCAACACCCGCGCCAACACCACCGCTGCCGCAACACTTTCGACAGGTAGCGGGCCGGCCGGCAGGGTTATACTGAGCCCCTCAATCGTCAGCTCAACGGAATCGCCAACCGGCCTGAGCCGGTAATCACGCCCGGTCACCTTAAGATTGACCTTCTGCGCGGCGGCCTGCTGAAGAACAGAGGCGGGAGGCTCCGGATCTGCACAGACCGCAGTAATCCCGGGCCGCAGAATACCGGCCTTTTCGAAGCCGATCACTTCCCGGTTATCGCCCAGAAAGCCGATATGGTCGATATCAATAGAGGTGATCACCGCGAAGTCAGCGTCCAGCACATTAACGGCATCCAGACGTCCACCAAGGCCGACCTCCAGAATCCAGTCTTCGACACCCGCGTCGGCGAGCGCCACGAAGGCTGCCAGGGTTCCGAATTCAAAGTAGGTCAGGGAAACCTTACCCCGTGCCGCCTCCACTTGTTCGAAGGCGGATATCAACGCCGCATCGCTGATATCCTGACCGTTAATCCGCACCCGCTCGTTATAACGCTGAAGGTGGGGCGAAGTATAAGCTCCGGTGGTTCGCCCCGCGGCCCGCAAAAGCGACTCCAGGGCCGCCACGGTCGTGCCTTTGCCGTTGGTGCCCGCTACAGTGATGATTCGCGCTGCTGGCTTTCGCGGAAACAGGCGGCGCAAAACCACCAGAACCCGATCCAGGCCAAGGTCAATTTCGGTGGGATGAATGGCTTCCAGATACTGAAGCCACTTTTCAACAGACGCACCGGCCCCGGGAGGGACCGTTACGGGCCTTGCGTCAGTGCTGGGAGTGTTCATCTGTGTCAGGTTTTTCCGTGATCTCGAACTCGATGGGATCTTCTGTCCCTGGCTTTTCCTGGCCGGTGAACTTGGCAAGAACGTGGGCTACCCGCTCGCGCATCTGGTGCCGGTGCAGAATCATATCGATAGCACCGTGTTCCAGCAGGAATTCACTGCGCTGGAAACCTTCCGGCAGTTTCTCGCGGACGGTCTGCTCGATCACCCGGGGGCCCGCAAAACCGATCAGCGCATAAGGCTCGGCTATATTGAGGTCGCCCAGCATCGCGAGGCTGGCAGACACACCGCCGAACACCGGATCGGTCATGATCGAAATGTAGGGAATGCCTTCCTGCTTGAGCTTCTCCAGCACTGCAGCGGTCTTTGCCATCTGCATCAACGACAGAATGGCCTCCTGCATACGGGCGCCACCGCTGGCAGAAAAGCAGACCAGGGGAATACGGTGCTCAAGGGAAACATTGGCCGCCTGTACGAATTTCTCACCAACCACCTGGCCCATGGAACCGCCCAGGAAGTTGAACTCGAAAGCACAAGCCACCAGGGGAACGCCCATCGTTGAACCCTTCATAGCGACCAGGGCGTCTTTTTCGCCGGTTGCTTTCTGGGCTGCGGAAAGCCGGTCCTTGTAGCGCTTGCTGTCCTTGAACTTGAGCCGATCAGTAGGCTCCAGTTCTGCGGCTATTTCTTCGCGGCCGTCCTTGTCGAGGAAGATATCCAGCCGGCGCCGGGCAGACACACGCAGGTGGTGGTTACACTTCGGGCAGACGTCCAGGTTTTTCTCGAGTTCAGGCTTGTATAAAAACGCCCCGCACTTGGGGCACTTCTTCCACAGCCCTTCCGGCACCCCGGTACGTTGCCGCGATTCCGAGCGAATCTTGCTCGGCATGATCTTATCCAGCCAGTTACTCATGCTTTCATCCTGTCCTTTGATGCCTGGAAGCCGGCCCCTCAGGATGCCAGACTATCCAGGGCTTCACGCATCGGGTGCAACAGATCCGTCAGCGCCTTGGCCAGGGCTTCGGGATCTGTCTGGTGTCGGGCTATTGTATCGACCAGCACGCTTCCGACAATTACACCATCGGATACTTTGCCAACGGCAGCCGCTGTCTCAGCATCCCGGATTCCGAATCCGACACCGACCGGCAGCGCCGTCAGTTCGTGCACATGGGCCACTTTTTTCGCCACTTCATCAACATTGATGGTTGCCGACCCAGTCACGCCCTTGATTGAAACATAGTACACATAACCGGATGAGTGCTCGCTGATTGCCTTGATGCGCTCATCCGTGGTGGTGGGCGCCAGCAGGAAGATTGGGTCCATGTTACGGGCGGAAAACAATGGAGCGACGTCTTCGGCCTCTTCCGGCGGCAGGTCAACGGTGAGGATACCGTCCACACCCGCATCGGCCGCAGCATCCGCAAACGCCTCGTAACCCATGGCTTCCATCGGGTTCAGATACCCCATCAGTACCACCGGTGTGGTGGTGTTGGTCTTCCGGAATTCCTTGACCATTCCGATGACCTGGCGCAGGGACGTGCCGTGCACCAGGGCTCGCTCACAGGCAAGCTGGATAACAGGCCCGTCCGCCATGGGATCGGAAAACGGCACGCCCAACTCAATGATGTCTGAGCCAGCATCCACCAGGGTGTGCATCAGGCTGACCGTCTGCCCCGGCTCTGGGTCACCGGCGGTGATGTACGGGATCAGCGCCTTTCGACCCTGTTCTTTCAATGATTTCAGTACGCCTTCAATTCGGCTCATGCCTGCTCCTGATACCTTCAGATCTCAATGCCATCCAACTGGGCAATGGTGTGAATATCCTTGTCGCCACGGCCGGAGACATTGATCACGATCATCTTGTCCTTGCCCATGGTTGCTGCCAGCTTAAGCCCGTAGGCAACCGCATGGGCGGTTTCCAGCGCCGGCATAATACCTTCAACACGGGTCAGCTTACGGAATCCATCCAGCGCTTCGTCATCGGTGACCGAGACATAATTGGCGCGACCGATGTCTTTCAACCAGGAGTGCTCTGGGCCTACTCCCGGATAATCCAGGCCAGCGCTGACCGAATGGGTTGCTGCGATCTGGCCGTTTTCGTCTTCCATCAGGTACGTTCGGTTTCCGTGAAGAACCCCCGGGCGCCCGGCACACAAAGGTGCGGCATGCTGACCGGTTTCGATACCCAGGCCGCCTGCTTCAACACCATAAAGCTCAACGTTTTCATCAGACAGGAACGGATAGAACATGCCGATGGCATTAGAGCCGCCACCAACACAGGCTACCAGCGCATCCGGCAGTTTACCCGCCTGCTCAAGGGCCTGGCGACGGGTTTCCCGACCAATCACCGACTGGAAATCGCGAACCAGCAGTGGATAAGGATGCGGGCCGGCCACGGTACCGATGATATAGAAGGTTTCATCAACATTGGCCACCCAGTCACGCATGGCGTCGTTCATGGCATCTTTCAGGGTTTTGGTGCCGCTCTGGACCGCATGCACGGTGGCCCCGAGGAGCTTCATCCGGTAGACGTTGAGGGACTGGCGTTTGACGTCTTCCGCCCCCATGAACACATGGCACTCAAGCCCAAGCCGCGCGCAGACCGTCGCGGTTGCCACACCATGCTGTCCGGCCCCGGTTTCAGCAATAATTCGTTTCTTGCCCAGGAAACTGGCCAGAAGCGCCTGGCCAATGGTGTTGTTCACCTTATGAGCACCGGTATGGTTGAGGTCTTCACGCTTCAGCCAGATCTGGGCACCACCGGTTTCCCTGGTCAGTCGCTCGGCAAAATACAATGGACTGGGACGCCCCACATAGTCCGCCAGGTCTTTATCGAAAGTGGCCTGGAATTCGGCATCATCTTTCAGCCGGAGATACTCTTTCTCCAGCGTCATCAACGAGTCCATCAGGGTTTCAGAAACAAACCGGCCACCGAAGGCACCGAAGTGACCTTTCGCATCCGGAAGCGCCTTCAACATCTCTTCAGTCAGTTTTACAGACACGGTGAACCTCTTTCATAAAATCGGATAGTTTGGTGGCGTCTTTCTTGCCCTTGCTCTGCTCCACCCCTCCGCTTACGTCGACAGCCCAGGGCCTGACTTCTTCAATGGCGCGGGCTACGTTAGCAGAAGACAACCCACCGGCCAATATCAGGGGTAACGGCCGGTGTTCAGGAATCAATGCCCAGTTGAAGGACTGCCCAGTTCCCCCATAGCGATTCGGATCCCAGGCATCAACCAGAAGGCCGGAGGCCTTGCGATAGTCATCAAAGGCGTTCTCTATCTGACCCTCTTCGCGAACCCTGACCGCTTTGATCCAGCGGCGTCCGAAGCTGTCACAGACGTCCGGGGATTCATCGCCGTGGAACTGCAACAGATCCAGCGGAACCTGATCCAGCACACTCTCGACAAACCGGACATCCGGATTCACAAACAAACCGGTCAGCGTGACGAAGGCAGGTATTCGATTCGCCAGCGCCCTGGCATGCTCAACCGTGACCGAGCGTGGGCTCGGCTCATAGAACACCAGACCGATCGCATCTGCGCCGCACCTTACCGCGACGTCAATATCTTCGGGCCGGGTCAAGCCGCAAACTTTTACACGGGTGGTCATGTTTCTGACACCGGTTGTTTGGGGTGAATGTGCGTTGGCTCAATAGGACCGTTCTCACCGTCGGTGAACCAGGGACTTACGAAACCGGGGCCGCACAGAGCCCGCGGTATTGCGTACTGATCCGGGTAGCCAACATCCACAAGATAGAGTCCGTCCGGTGGTGCGGTCACACCCGCCAACTTGCGATCTTTGCTGGCCAACACCTCACCAATCCATGGTTCAGGCTGCTTGCCCGCCCCTACGGCCATCAAGGCGCCGGCAATGTTGCGCACCATATGGTGTAGAAAAGCGTTGGCCTGAACATCTATTACGACATAGTCGCCCTTTCGGGTTACCGAAATCCGCTCAAGATAACGAACCGGCGTTCTGGACTGACAACCGGCTGCCCGGAACGAACTGAAGTCGTGTTCACCGACAAGCACCTGAGCCGCCCTGTGCATACTGGCAACGTCAAGCGGCCGAAAGGTCCAGCTCACCTGCCCCCGCTGAATCCCGGGCCTGACAGGACGATTCAGAATAACATACCGGTAGCGACGATAAACCGCCGAGAAACGTGCATGAAAATCTGCCACCCCGTTACCCGCCCAGTGCACGGAAATATCATCCGGCAAGGCGGTATTCATGCCCATGACCCAGGAGCGGAGATTCCTCACCGAGGGAGTATCGAAATGGGCCACCTGAAAGCTGGCATGAACGCGGGCATCCGTACGCCCTGCGCACACCAGGTCAACCGGGTGATCAGCAACCCTGGACACGGCCCTGGCCAGCTCGCTCTCCACTGACCGGACACCACTTTTCTGGAGTTGCCAGCCATGAAACCCGCGACCGTCGTATTCAAACGCAATGGCTACCCGACCGTTACCGATCGCATTATCTGTGGTCAAAGGCTGAGAATTGAGAAACAAGGATTGGTCCGTCGAAAAGGGTTCACTGAAAAACAAAGCGCCGGCCTTATGGCCGGCGCTGTTGCCGATATCACGAGATTATAACGGATCAGGAAAGATTTTTAAGGAGCTCCTGAGCTTCCGCCTTTTGCTCGTCGTTTCCTTCCAGAGCGACCTCTTCAAGGATATCACGGGCTCCGTCGCTGTCCCCCATCTCGATGTAGGCCCGGGCCAGATCAAGTTTGGTGGCTGCTTCGTCAGTCCCGGCAAGGAAATCGAAATCATCGTCCTCGCCCAATGACTCCTCATCGATATCAAGCGCGGAACTTTGCTCCGGCTTTCCGTCCAGCGATTCGGACGCCAGCGGAACCAGATCGTCATCCATGGCATCAGCCTCCTGCTCAGTAGCCCCGGGCTCACCCTCCTGAGCCTGTTCACTTGGCGGTTCTGAGTCAGCCGGTTCTTCGCTGCTGAAGGCGTCTTCCAGACCAAGCTCTTCATCCAGGGATGCGGCTTCCTGTTCCGGACCTGCGGGCTGCTCATCAGACTCAGAGAACTCTTCCATCAGGGCGAGATCTTCGTCAGACACGTCAAGCTCCAAGTCGTCCAGCGTAGACTCGTCCAGGTCTAACCCTTCCGGCTCGCCTTCTTCCTCAGCAACCTTGTCCAGCTCGGCGTCAAGCTCGTCCAGGAAGGACTCATCCAGGGCATCCACGTCGCCCGACAATTCATCCTCATCGGCTTCCGCACCGCCAACCTGTTCTGCTTTATCAGACTCATCTTCCAGTCCGAAATCCAGGGACTCCTCTTCCGCTGCCTCAACCGCCGGCTCTTCGGTGGCTTCGTCTTCAAGTGCGGACTCGAAATCGAAACTCAGATCCTCTTCGTCGGCTTTGGCCTCGCCCGAGTCTTCAAGATCCATTTCGAGAGAAGAGAAATCCTGCTCTTCGGAGGTGTCGACGGCGGATTCGTCTTTTTCAGATACCTCAAGACCGGAAAGGTCGTATTCAATCAGATCGTCGGGAGAATCACCCTCCTTCTCGACGTCCGATTCCAGCTCTCCGAACTCGTTCTCCTGCTCAGGCTCGGGACGGGCCTCAAACTCGTCTGCTTTCAGGTCATCGGACAGCTGCCAATCATCATCAGACGGTAACTCGTCTTCCTGACCAAGCTCTTCCTCTGTCGCCACCGAAGTACTGAAGGAATCAGACCGCAGTTGCGACTCAAGGTCGTCGATGCTTGGCATAGACTCGGCTTCTTCAAGGCGCTCGCGGAGAACCGTTGCCTGCTCAATAGCAGCTTCGTCTTCCAGGGCCTCAATTTCACCGTACTGTTTCTCGAACGAATCACGATCCTGACTGTCCGCGTATACCCCAAGCAGCTTCAACCGGAGATCAGTGCGGCTCGGCTCCCGGGAAATGGCGGTTTCAAGTACCTGTGCTGCCTGATCATGACGACCATAGGCAATGTAGGTGTCGGCTTCGGCCAGGGCATCAGCGCCTTCTTGCTGATCGCCAGCTTCGTCTTCCAGGCTCAGATCAAACGAATCGCTTTCGCTACCGTCCTCGCTGTTGAGTTGATCGTAGAATGCCTTTTCACGATTGGCGTTCCGGCGTGCAACCAGCAGAAGCAACAGCAACAGCAAAACCAGACCGCCACCCAGGGCAATCTGGTACATCGGATTGTTTGAAATGGCGTCAATCACATTGCCGGGGAAACCCTTCTCCGCGGCGGGAGGGGCAACAGGAGTTGGCTGACGAGGCTGTTCGCTCGGCTGCTCTGCTGCCGGAGCGGCGGCCACGTCTGTCTCTTCCGCTTCCTGCTCTGCCGCTTCATCGACGGGTTGCGCTGATTCGGTAGTCGCGACTTCCTCACCGGCGCCATCAACGCCACTGTCGTCTGTCAGCTCATCCATTGCGGCCTGCTCGCCACCCTCAGCTGCGGGCATCTCTTCGAGCGCTTCCGAATCGTCCTCGGCGACCTCGTCAGCGCCGTCAACTGCCGACAGTTCTTCGGCCTCGTCGTCCGGGAGCTGATCTGCTGCTGCCTCTTCAGCCGTCATACCCTGCAAATCTGCAAGTTGGCTGTTCTTGAGCTCCAACAGACGCTGCAGGGTGGACACCTGATCCTGAAGATCCGCCAGGCGGCTGTTCAATTCTTCGTTTTCGCGGCGCGTGGCTTCCAGTTCTTCCATTGCTACCGCTGAGCCTACGTCGCTGCCGCCCGGCAAATCGCCGTCACCGCCAGCAGAGCCACCCTCGGTTACGTCTCGGGATTCACCATCAGCTACCAACAGGCGCAACTCATCGCCGGCAGTACCAGCCTGGGTAGGCGCCGGGGCAGATTCAGCCTCTGCGGTACGGGTGGCATCAACCGTGCGGGACTGGAACGCCTCATTCTGCTGCGCGACCACCCGGTTGGCTTCCGCCTGACTACGGCTTCGAATCTGTTCCAAAGTCGGAACTCGCAGGACTTCACCGCGCTTCAAACGGTTGATATTGTCACCGATGAAGGCATTCGGGTTCTGGTCCTGAAGGGCCAGCATAACCTGCTGCATGGACACAGAGCTGTCCGGGCGGACACGCTGGGCGATGGTCCAGAGTGTGTCTGATGGACCGGTCGGGCCGAACGTGTCAGCCTGATAACCCCGGGCAAGTGAACTCTCGGCCTGGGCCTGGCGACGCACAGACTCCTGGCTACGGGGCGCTGCCTGCCTTGGACTTGCTGGCGCTGCCGAAGGAGCACTCACCTGCTCCTGAACACCGGAATCTTCGGCATACACTGGTGGATCTACCAGCACCGAATATTCCCGCATCAGTCGGCCATTAGGCCAGGTCAGCTCCAACAGAAAATTCAGGTAAGGTTCCCGGAGTGGCTCCCGGGAAGAGACGTTAACAACGAGACTGCCGTCAGAAGCGGTAACCACCTCAAACCTCAGCCTGCTCAGAAACTGGTGGCGATCAATGCCAATCCGCTGATAAGCGGCTTCCGGTGCAACATTTACAAATACATCACCGGGATCCACGCCACGACTTTCACGGAGTGATATTTCCGCATCCAGGGGCTCATTCAGCCAGGACTGCAGTTCAATTTCCCCCAGCCCCAACGCCTGAGCGACACCGGAACCGAGCCCTCCCGCCAGCGCCATGGCAACCGCAAGCTTGCGTACCTTCATGCTTTTTCCTTTCCAGTCTCCGTTATTCTTTACTGCTGTATCTCAACAGAATCGGACGAGGTTGGATGACTTCCGTCTTTTTAGTTCTCGTTGTTATATCGCAATTATACCGTTCAGTTTGGCAAGTATTGTTGATAAAGCCTCTTTTATCAATCAATCAGCCGCAATCCTTGCACCGTTTTTTTACCAATCGGGCGGAACTCCTTAACAGCCCTGAAAATAACAGGGGCGGACGCTGAAATCAGCCTCCGCCCCACTCCGGCATACGAAAAACCGGACACAGTTGGCATTAATTACCACTGTGTAACACTATTTAACGTTCCTGCAGAATCCGCAACATGCGGCGCAGAGGCTCAGCGGCCCCCCACAGCAACTGGTCACCCACGGTAAACGCAGAAATGTATTCCGGCCCCATGGACAACTTGCGAATCCGCCCAATGGGGATACTCAGGGTGCCGGTCACTTTCGCCGGTGTGAGCTCCTGCATGGTGGCATCACGATCATTCGGGATGACTTTCACCCAGTCGTTGGCCTTGGCAAGGATACCCTCGATTTCCGCAACCGACAGGTCTTTCTTGAGCTTGATCGTCAACGCCTGGCTGTGAGAGCGCATGGCGCCAATACGAACACAGATGCCGTCGATAGGAATCGGATTGTCGCTGCGGCCAAGAATCTTGTTGGTCTCAACGCCCGCCTTCCACTCTTCCTTGCTCATGCCGTTATCGAGCTGCTTGTCGATAAACGGAATCAGGCTGCCCGCCAGGGGCACACCGAAGTGCTCGGTGGGAAAATCACCGGAACGCATGGTGTCAGTCACCTTGCGGTCGATTTCCAGGATGGCGGAGGAAGGATCGGCCAGCTCAGACTTGACGCTCTCATTCAACGCGCCCATCTGGCTCAACAGTTCCCGCATGTTCTGGGCACCGGAACCGGAAGCCGCCTGATAGGTCATCGGAGAGACCCACTCAATCAAATCCTGCTCCAGCAGACCACCCAGGGCCAGCATCATCAGGCTCACGGTGCAGTTACCGCCAATGTAATCTTTTACGCCCTTATCCAGGGCGGCATCGATTACGTTGCGGTTGACCGGGTCCAGCACGATGACGGAGTGATCCACCATCCGCAGGGACGATGCCGCGTCAATCCAGTAGCCATCCCAGCCTGCATCACGCAGTTTCTGATAAACGGCTGAGGTGTAATCCCCGCCCTGACAGGTCAGGATAACGTCCATGCCTTTCAGGATGTCGATATCAAAGGCATCCTGGAGTGGCGGAACGCCTTCTTTGCCTACGTCCGGGGCCGGCTTGCCCGCCTGGGAAGTGGTAAAAAACACCGGATCGATGTCGGCAAAATCGTTTTCTTCACGCATGCGCTGCATGAGGACTGAGCCCACCATGCCACGCCAACCTACAAGTCCAACTCGCTTCATGTGCGACCTTTGAACCTCACATTATGCCCGCCCGCTACCGTTATCGCTGGCAGGGACAGGATGGATGATCCCGCAGTGGCAGCATCGCGCCACTGTCGGGTCTCGGTTTAGCGAATCAGGGCTGACTCAAAGCGCATTGAGAACAGCTTCACCCATTTCCCGGGTTGAAACCTTCTTACCACCGTCTGACATGATGTCTGCGGTGCGCAGCCCCTGATCCAGTACCTTGCTGACCGCCGCTTCAATCGCTTCTGCGGCTTTTTCCTCATTCAGGCTATAACGCAGCATCATGGCTGCACTGATGATGGTGGCCAACGGGTTGGCAATGCCCTGCCCGGCAATATCCGGCGCCGAACCGTGGCAAGGCTCGTACATGCCCTGCTTTTCAGAGTTCAGCGACGCCGACGGCAACATGCCGATGGAGCCGGTGAGCATAGCCGCTTCGTCAGAAAGAATATCACCAAACATGTTACCAGTCACAATCACATCGAATTGCTTGGGTGCGCGCACCAGCTGCATGGCGGCGTTATCCACGTACATGTGGGACAACTCGACATCCGGGTATTCCCGCTTCAGATCTTCCATGACTTCGCGCCACAGCACGGTTACTTCCAGTACGTTGGCCTTGTCTACTGAGCACAGCTTTTTGCCACGCTGTTGGGCTGCCTCAAAGGCGACGCGGCCGATGCGGCGAATCTCGGACTCAGTGTATTGATAGGTGTTGTAGCCCTGGCGTTCACCATTCTCCAGCTCGCGTACACCGCGGGGCTGTCCAAAATAGATACCGCCGGTCAGCTCGCGCACGATCAGGATATCCAGGCCAGAAACCACTTCCGGCTTCAGGGAAGAAGCGGAGGCCAATTGCTGATACAGGATGGCAGGGCGCAGGTTGGCGAACAGCTGAAGGTTGGACCGCAAACCCAGCAAGCCCTTCTCCGGGCGCTTGGCCATCGGCAGGCTATCCCACTGAGGACCGCCGACGGCACCCAGCAGAATGGCGTCGGCATTGCGCGCCTTCTCCAGGGTTTCGTCCGGCAGCGGTGAGTCCGTGGCATCGATCGCCGCACCACCCACAAGAGCCTTGTCGAAGGTCAGGCCAAGATTGAACTGATCATTGACCTTGTTCAGAACCTTTTCCGCTTCAGCAACAATCTCCGGACCAATGCCGTCACCCGGCAGAAGCAACACATTACGGGACATATCAAAATCCTTGTTTATCAGTTTCCAGCGTTAAACAACCAGGGGGCAGTCTGGCGGCGAGCATCTTCGTAGGCGCGAATGGCATCGGCATCTTCAAGGGTCACACCGATATCATCAAGGCCATTGAGCAGACAGTGACGACGGAAATTATCGACATCAAAACTGTAAGACTCACCAGAGGGGGTCGTTACTGTCTGAGCTTCCAGGTCCACCGTTAACTCATAACCGTCATTAGCCTCTGTTTCACGGAACAACTTATCAACAATTTCTTCATCAAGAACAATGGGTAACAAGCCGTTCTTAAAGCAGTTATTATAGAAAATATCAGCAAAGCTCGGGGCAATAATCACCCGAAAACCAAAGTCATCCAACGCCCAGGGCGCGTGCTCACGGCTGGAGCCACACCCAAAGTTCCGGCGGGCCAGCAGCACACTGGCGTTCTTGTAGCGGTCCTGGTTGAGCACAAATTCCGGGTTCAGCGGGCGGCCAGAGCAATCCTGGTCCGGCTTTCCTTCGTCCAGGTAACGCAGCTCATCAAACAGGTTCGGGCCAAAGCCCGTGCGCTTGATCGACTTCAGAAACTGCTTGGGAATGATCATGTCCGTATCCACATTGGACCGGTCCATGGGGGCAACAATACCCTGGTGTTGCGTAAATGCGCGCATGGTCTCTCTCCTGTGGATCAGTTCAACAACTCACGAACATCAACAAAATGGCCAGACACGGCTGCCGCCGCCGCCATCGCCGGGCTCACCAGATGGGTACGCCCACCAAAGCCCTGACGGCCCTCGAAGTTCCGATTGGACGTGGACGCACAATGCTCGCCCTGCCCCAGCTTGTCGGCGTTCATGGCCAGACACATGGAACAACCGGGATCACGCCATTCCAGGCCCGCCTCGATGAAGATCTTGTCCAGACCTTCCTGTTCTGCCTGGGCTTTCACCAGACCAGAACCCGGCACAACCATCGCCTGTTTCAGGCTGGCGGCCACCTTGCGGCCTTTCACCACGGCCGCAGCTTCGCGTAAGTCTTCAATGCGGCTGTTGGTGCAGGAACCGATAAACACCCGGTCCAGCTGGATGTCGGTAATCTTCTGGTTCGGCTGCAGCCCCATGTATTTAAGCGCGCGAACAATGCCTTCACGCTTGATCGGGTCTTCTTCCTTCGCCGGGTCCGGCACATTGCCATCAACACCGGTCACCATCTCCGGAGACGTACCCCAGCTTACTTGCGGCTTGATGGCGGCACCGTCCAGCTCAACCACCTTGTCGAATACCGCATCGTCATCGCTGTGCAAGGTGCGCCAGTACTCAACCGCCTTGTCCCACGTTTCGCCTTTTGGCGAGAACGGACGGCCTTTCACGTAGTCAATGGTGATGTCGTCCACCGCCACCATGCCCACGCGGGCACCGCCTTCGATGGCCATGTTGCAGATGGTCATCCGGCCTTCCATGCTCAGGCCACGAATCGCCTCACCACCGAACTCGATGGCGTAACCGGTACCGCCAGCGGTGCCGATCTTGCCGATGATGGCCAGAACCACATCCTTACCGGTCACACCCGCGCCAAGCTTGCCGTTCACCTTCACCAGCATGTTCTTCATTTTCTTCTGAACCAGGCACTGGGTCGCCAACACGTGCTCAACTTCGGACGTACCGATACCATGAGCCAGGCAACCAAAGGCGCCGTGGGTAGAGGTGTGGGAGTCACCACAGACAATGCTCATACCCGGCAAGGTTGCCCCCTGCTCCGGCCCGATCACGTGCACGATGCCCTGGCGCTGGTCTTTGATCTTGAATTCCAGAATCCCGAACTCGTCGCAGTTCTTGTCCAGAGTCTCCACCTGGGTACGGGAAACCGGGTCAACAATGCCGTCGATGCCTTTGTCACGATCGGTAGTCGGCACGTTATGATCCGGCGTGGCGATGTTGGCATCAATCCGCCACGGCTTGCGGTTGGCCAGGCGCAGACCTTCAAACGCCTGCGGCGATGTCACTTCGTGCAGCAACTGCCGGTCGATGTAGATCAACGCAGAGCCATCGTCCCGCTGTTTGACCAAATGGTCGTCCCACAACTTGTCGTATAAAGTCTTGCCCGCCATGGTTGCTCTCTCACTCTCTGGGGGTTTCTGTTTATGCTCTCAGTTCGCCTATCTTACTCTTTCGCCCCGAATAACCTCAATTCATGTTTTTCATTCTTTGCATTCCTTTAGGTTATGGGCTTAATATTCCGGTTGTTTAGTGCAAGACGCAACTGGGTAGGTCAGGCTTTTCAAAACCCGCCTACAAGCACGTCCATGTGGGCTCGTTTCGGGCCGTCCATGGCCCTCAACGGTTTTGAAAAGCCTTCCCGCCCAGTCGCGCCCCGGACAATAATCGGGGCTTCTTTAGAACCAATGAATCGATCGGCTGTAACCCAAAGCTGGAGTTCCGGCTTGCGGGGCACCTTTCCAAAAATCTCGTAGGCCATGGATGGCCGGAGCGAAGCGCACAGGGATGTGCTCGTAGCGTTTTTTGAAAAGGTGCCCCGCAAGCCGGGACCTGCCACAGAACCAAAGGCCTATCCCAACCAGAGGCGGGACAACAAAAATGGACGCAAACTCCCTGAAAGCCTTCCTGACCATAGTCGACCAGGGCTCCTTCTCAGAAGCCGCCGAAACACTCCACCTGACACAACCGGCCATCAGCAAACGCCTCGCCGCCCTCGAAACCCAGCTTGGCACCAAACTCATCGACCGAAGCAACCGGGAAATCCGCGTCACCGAAGCCGGCGCCAGACTCCTGCCCCACGCCCGCAAGATCCTCGACGAAATACACAACGCCCGCCTCGCCCTCAGCCCAAACGCCGACACCATCGAAGGCGAGCTCCAGCTCATTGCCAGCCACCACATCGGCCTGCACCACCTGCCAAACTGGCTCAGGCGCTACCGCCGCGGATACCCACAAGTAACGCTGGACCTTCAGTTCATGGAATCCGACGCCGCCTACCACCAGATGAAGAAGCGTAACGCCGAGATTGCGTTCGTCACCCTCAGCGACAGCATGAACCCGGAATTCCGCATTCTGGTGCAATGGCCAGACCCGATGGCCTTTGTCATTGGCGCGGAGCATCCGCTGGCACAACTGAAACACCCACGGCTGGCAGACCTTGCCCAACACCCGGCCCTGCTGCCGGACACCAGTACTGCGACCTACCGGGTGGTCAGCCGATTGTTTCTGGAAGCGAACCAGCCACTGAAACCCTTGATGCCCACAAACTACCTGGAAACCATCAAAATGATGACCAGTGTCGGCCTGGGCTGGAGTGTGCTGCCGGTGAGCATGCTGGACAACAGTCTTCGGGTACTTGACGTTGGACACCCGGTTTCCCGGGTACTTGGCGCGGTGGCCCTGAGTGGCCGGCAATTGAGCAACGGTGCCCGGGCACTGCTTGAGATTGTCGAGGCTGAAGAGATCGGCTGCTAATCAATGACCAGAGTGGTCGTCCGGCACGGGCATTGGCTGTAAACCGCGCCAGGTCACGACAATAGCGATGGCCATGGCGAACGCACCGCCCCAGAATGCCGCGGAGGTACTGATTCCTTCCACCAGGAAACCGGACATCCAGGCGCCGAGGGCACCGCCGGCACCAAAGGTCAGGCCGCTGTACAAGGCCTGCCCCTGGCCATGGTGGTGCTTGCCAAAGAACCCCTGAATGTATTGCACAGAAATCGCATGCAACGCACCGTAGGACGCTGCGTGAAGCAGCTGGGCGAAGATAAGTATGGGCACGACCATGGTCAGTTCGGCAATGAGTATCCAGCGAATCATGGTCAGGAACAGAGCCCCGATAACAATCTGGCGCACACTGAACCGATGCGACAACCGGTGCATCACCAGAAACAGTCCTATTTCCGCCAGCACACCCAGTGACCAGAGCAAGCCAATCGACAGCTTGCCGTATCCATGTTGTTCCAGATGAATGCTGAAGAAGGTGTAGTAGGCACCGTGGGATACCTGCAGCAGGAAGTTCATCAGGAAGAAGGCAATAACAGCAGGATGAGTGACGATGGCTTTCAGGCTGCCTTTCGGAGCCGGCGGTTTACGCTCGCCCCGCTCCGCAGGCACCAGAAACGCCGATACGGCGATGCCTGCAAAGACGGGCAACAGCAGCCAGGGCAGATAACTGATCGGAACCCACTCCAGAATGGCACCCACGACAGCCACGGCACCGATAAAACCCACCGAGCCCCAGAGCCGAACCTTGCCGTACTTGTCTTTCCTCGTGCCAAGTGCCCGCAGGGTAATCACTTCGTAAAGTGGCAGGATCGCGTTCCAGAAGAAGGTAAAAGCCAGCATCACCAGAAGCAGGCCATAGAACCCGGGTTCCATGAACACACCGGCGAAGAACAGCGACCCGGTAATGGCGCCAAACCGGACCAATCGCACCCGCTGGCCGGAACGATCCCCCAGCCAGCCCCAGACGCTTGGCGCGACAATCTTGGTGAGCTGAATGGTCGCCATCAGAGTGGCGATTTGCAGATAGGAAAAGCCCTGGCCCTCCAGGTAGAGGGACCAATAAGGCAAAAGCCCTCCAAGGAGGGCGAAGAACCAGAAGTAGAGGTTAGACAGCCGCCAGTAGATGGTGACGCCTCCGTTTGATCAAAGCTGACCGATGACGGGTGTGCTCACTTCCACATCGCCATTCTGCCCCCGGTGGCGCAGGTAATGGTCCATCAACACGATGGCCATCATGGCCTCGGCGATAGGCGTGGCGCGAATGCCCACACAGGGATCGTGGCGACCGGTAGTAATCACCTCAACCGGATTACCATGCACATCAATACTCCGGCCCGGCAAACGCAAGCTGGATGTGGGCTTTAACGCGATGCTGGCAATAATTGGCTGGCCGGAGGAAATCCCGCCGAGCACGCCGCCGGCGTGATTGGACAAAAACCCTTCCGGCGTCATTTCATCCCGGTGTTCAGTGCCTTTCTGATCAATGCAGCCAAACCCGGCGCCGATTTCCACTCCCTTTACCGCGTTGATGCTCATCAGTGCGTGGGCCAAGTCTGCGTCCAACCGATCAAAAATCGGCTCACCCAGTCCCGGCGGCACACCATCAGCGACGACGTTAATGCGGGCACCGATGGAATCCCCTTCTTTGCGCAGGGCATCCATATAGGCTTCCATTTCTGGCACCTTGTCGGCGTCCGGACAGAAGAAGGGGTTCTGGTGCACCTGATCCCAATCGTGCTTTTCCGCCTTGATTGGCCCAAGCTGAGACAGGTAGCCACGAATGCGAATGCCCAGACGCTGCTCAAGAAACTTTCGGGCGACCGCGCCGGCGGCAACACGCATGGCCGTTTCGCGGGCCGATGACCGGCCACCACCCCGATAATCCCGTACACCATACTTATGTGTGTAGGTGTAGTCGGCGTGCGCCGGACGAAACTGTTCGGAAATCTTGGAGTAATCCTTGGAGCGCTGGTCGGTGTTCTCGATGATCAGGCCAATCGGCGTCCCGGTGGTTTTACCCTCGAACACACCAGAGAGAATGCGCACTTCATCCGCCTCACGCCGCTGCGTGGTGTGGCGGGAAGTCCCAGGCTTGCGGCGGTCCAGATCCTTCTGCATATCGGCTTCTGATAGTTCAAGGCCCGGAGGGCAGCCATCGATAATGCACCCCAGAGCAGCCCCATGGCTCTCACCGAATGTGGTTACGGTGAACAGTTTACCAAATGTATTTCCCGACATAATTCAGCACTTTATAAAGGTTTTATAAAATATTTTTAACTGTTTCTGACCTGCCATTCGCGCAGGTCAGCAGCCGTTACCAGAAACACGCCATCGCCGCCGCTATCAAATTCCAGCCAGGTAAGCGGCAGGTCCGGATAGGCATCATCCATGGCACCCCAGGAGTTACCTACCTCCATGATTAACAAACCATTCTCGGTAAGATGCTCCGCAGCCCCGGCGATAATACGGTGGGCAATATCAAGACCATCGTCGCCTGCAGCCAGACCCAACTCCGGTTCGTGACGGTACTCTTCAGGCATGTCTGCCATGTCTTCAGCATCCACGTAGGGCGGATTACTGAGGATCACGTCGTAACGGCCTTCGATGTTCTCAAACACGTCCGAACGGATGGTCTGAACCCGACCTTCCAGGCCATGCAACTCGATATTTGAGTCCGCCACTTCGAGGGCGGCCTCGGAAATATCAGACAGATCAACCTCGGCTTCATCAAAGACGGTGGCCGCGCCGATACCGATACAACCGCTGCCCGTGCACAAATCCAGTATCCGTTGAACGGGCTGGCTCCCCAACCAGGGCTGCAGGCCATTCTCCAGCAGCTCGCCAATCGGCGACCGGGGAACCAGCACCCTCTCATCAATGTTGAACGGCATACCCATAAACCAGCCTTCGCCCAGAAGGTAGGCGATTGGTACGCGCTCATTAATGCGGCGCTCGATGCGCTCAACAATCAGTTCGCGCTCTGTGCGCACCAGGCGCGCATCCAGGAACACATTGTTGTTTTCCAATGGCAGGTGGACACTGCGTAAAACCAGCTGCACGGCTTCATCCCACACGTTGTCGGTACCATGCCCGAAATACAACGGCGATGCCGCAAACCGTGACGCGGCGTAGCGCAGAAAGTCCCGGATGGTGTGTAGATCGTCAACTGGACTGGTCACAAAAACGTCTTCCTGGTCAGGCTAATGTAGCGCGGCATTATACGCCTATTAAGCACAGGCCTGCAGCCCACACACAGATTAAAGGGCCAACGGGCCGGAACTGCTGCGGCTTTGCTCAAACCGGTCCAGGGCGGCGGCCATACGCTCCCGGCCCAACTGAATCAGCTCCGGGGCCTTGTGATAATCGTAACTTCGGCTGGCGTTCTTGGGGATATTAACCAGGAGATCAGGCGGATACCCGGCAATCTTGTATTGAACCAGAGCACTCTGCATGGTTTCGATGGTGAGGTTCATCACATCAAATTTGCCAATGCCCAGCTTGTCCCAGTCAATGGTCTCGTGGTCATCTCGCTTCTGGTGATGAGCGGCCTTCTCCGGCTCCTCATGCCGGGCTTTCAAATCCTTCTCTTTATGCTTTTTCGCCATCTCCCGGGTGATTTTTTCTTCGGGAGATTCCCCGGTATCGAGTTTCCTGGAAGTCAGGGATTTAATGGCATCCCAGTCAAACCACCGTGAGGCTTTGTCACGGATGGCATCGACCCATTCATCCATATCACTGCCGGAGTCTTCATCGGCAAATGCCGCATCGGGAATTCGCCTTGGCTGTTCATCCTCGCCACTCAGGTTGACGGCCATGATCAAATCGGCGTGGGCAGAGATCGTCGGAATAATCGGCAGGGGATTCAGCAATGCACCGTCTACCAGCACCCTGCCATCCAGCACCAGAGGCGTCACAACACTCGGGATGGCAATGGATGCCCGGATGGCGCGATCCAGCGGCCCTTCCTGAAACCAGATTTCCTTGTGGGCAAGGAGATCGGTGGCAACCGCAGTAAACGCAATGGGCAAGTCTTCGATCCGGGTATCGCCCAGAATGTCACGGACCACCGAGAAGACCTTCTCTCCCCGAATAGCGCCGACCGAGGTGAAGGTAACGTCAAGCAGTTTAAGGACATCGAACTGGCCCAGCCCGGTCACCCAGTCCTTGTATTCCTTCATCTTGCCAGCCGCGTACATACCGCCGATCAGGGCGCCCATGGAACAGCCCGAGATCGCGATAATGTTGTAACCCCGCTCCTGCAGTACCTCAATGGCGCCAATATGGGCGTAACCCCGGGCACCGCCACTACCGAGGGTCAAGGCGACCGTTTTGCCGTTTCCGGTTTGCGAGGGCTTGCGTACAGTATTGGCCGGAGCTTCGGCCGGCGATACGTCAGAACTTGCCAATACTTTGTTGACGCCATCCTCTGCAGGCACTTGCTCACTGCCGACCTGTTGGTTGTCTGGCTTGTTGTCCCCGGACATTCCCTTACCTCTTGATTACCAGGATTTCGATGCGGTCACCCGTGCGGTTAGGGTCCGCTACCTGAACCCCCGGCCCGATAGCCAGGGTGCGGACCTGCTCCCGGGAAACTCCGGATTTCGCCAGCACGTCGGCCAGGGCGCCCGCAGCCCTTTCCGCCCTTGCGATCGAATCATTCAGGGTTTCATCATTTTCCAGCGAAGAAAACGCGGCAAGCACCACCTCGGCGCCCTCCTCTGCCGCCCACTCTCCCAGCCGCCGGCGATCCGTAGTCGACAGGTCAAACCGATGGGTAACACCGCCCTGCCAGGGCACAATAATGGGGCCCAGCAGTCGTGCAGCAGACGCCTGAAAGCCGGGAATGTCCGCCCCGGCTGCTACCCGGAGGTGTTCAACCCACACATATTCACGCTGATTGCCACGGGTAACGGTGTACACCAGGGTCAACCATCGGTTGCCATCAACATCTGCCACGGCACCGACGAAGTAGTCCTGGTCCTGATCCCGGCCGAGGAGTCTGGGTTGCTCAAAAATCTGGTTTGCCCAGACGTTGCTTCGGCCGCAGGCCACTCCGGAACATTCAAAAAGGATCTGGCCGCCTCGCGCCTGAAGCTCTCGCCGGTAGTGTTCCTGTGCGGCCCTACGGCTAGCATCCCGGTTGATTTCGAATAACTGACCCTTGCCGTTCACCGGCAGCCTGGCCATGACATCCGAGCGGATCTCTCCGCGTATTTCGCGAACCGGGCTCATAAGCACGAGGTGTCCGGACGACCGAATGTCCAGCGCCGACTGAAGGCTCGACTGGGCGAACTTATCCAATGGCTCGCCAAGCTCCGATGCTGACGCCACTGAACCGCAAGCCAGCAAAGCAGCCGCCAACAGGCTTCGGAGTTTCATTACAACAGCACGATTATTCATTGAATAGAAACCTTTTTATAGCATGTGCAACCGGCTTGGTGTCACCATCCAGGTGACAATGGTGCCCCCCGGGAACGTCCACTGTCGTCAGATCGGGTATCAGCTCTGCACGTTTGTCCAATCCGCCACGGCTGGCCAACAACCCTTCAGACGCTCTTACGAACAGGGTTGGCGTCCGGATGGCGGCCAGTGAGGCATGAACCTGCTCTTCGGTCATCATTAAAGGCGTGGGGTGTCTTAGCCGTGCATCAGTGCGCCAGACAAAGCCATCTCCTTCAGCCCGCATGTTTCTGGGCACCAGCAATGCTGCGGCCTCCGCGCTCAACGGGCTGAGCCCGCCCTCACGGATCCTCGCCGCCGTCGCCACATCGGGATAGACCGCCGGAGGTGCCGATCCGTTCCGTCTTTTCTGCAAGGCCCGGCGCAACTGGGGGATGGTTTCCTTGGCGGGGCGGCTCAGGGCACCCAGACTGTCAATCATCACCAGCCGCCTCACCCTCTCAGGGAAAGCTGCCGCATACAGGGCACAAACGATACCACCCAGCGAATGGCCCACCAGATCAAGGGGGTACCGTTCGCTTTCCGGAAAATGATGGTCAATCAATTCACTGAGGTCTGCCACATAGTCCATCAGCCAGTAACCATAGCCCGGTGGTCGATGCCCCGAATGGCCATGACCGGCCATGTCGATTGCGTGAACACTGGCATCGGTGGCCAGCGCTGGTGCCAACCGGGCGAATGTCATGGCGTTATCAAGCCAGCCGTGCACCATAAGTATGGGGGAGCGAACTTCGTGCGAGGGGTCAGTATGCCAGGTCAGGCCGGCAAGGGTCAGGTTATCGAGCGGCCAGTGTGCCTCCCGGCAGCCGGCCGGAATGTCGTGCCCACTGCCGGGTAACACAGTGTCAGTCATGCAAGGCGAGTCCTACATGGTGTGCGTTGGGCGATCAGAGCTCAGCGAGCCTGCGAGGTAAGACTCGATCTTGGTCCTTGCGGATTCATCGTCACCGTTAAACTGGACGCCGATACCTGCCGCACGGTTACCTTGCGCTCCTTTAGGGGTAATCCACACCACTTTACCCGCCACGGGTATCTTTTCCGGCTCGTCCATCAGGTTGAGCAGCAAAAACACCTCGTCTCCGAGCTGATATTGCTTCTGGGTAGGAATGAATAGACCACCTTGCCGAATGTAGGGCATATAGGCGGCGTACAGAACCGCTTTGTCCTTGATGGTCAGGGTGAGAATGCCGCTGCGTGCGCCAAATCCTGGGCCCATATCACATACCTTCTACGCTGGAAGTTCTTGTGTCGTTAAACATTGCCACAATGCTTCAGGAATTTCCTGACATTTCACAATCATAGCAGCTGAAATTGAAGAAAGCTCAGCTTGCTTTCCGCTTCCTTGGCATCAGTTCCCGCCAGGCAATCAGAAGCTGGCTGGCCTCCAGTTCCGGGCTGGCATTGTATACCGCGGCACTGCGACTTTCCTTAACCAGGTCCAGGAGCTGATGAGCCCGCCACGGCGGATTGTTGTTTGCCAGATAACCAAGCATGTCCGCCGCTTCCGGGTCAGATACTGCGCCCCCCACACTGGCCCGCGCCAGATCCGCGGCCCAGCTTTCAAATAACCAGAGCGAATCGTCAAGGCCAAGGGCCTTGAAGGATTTAGCCGCCTCGCCAACCGGAATTTGCCCTTTCATAAACTGCCGGAATGCTTCAAAGGCCTTGTCCCGAAGGGGCAGAAAATCTCCCAGGGCATAGTCCAGCGCCAACCGTGGTGCATTGCCCGCCAGCATCAGGCTTTTGGCCAAGGTCTCCGCACCCGGCCGGCCTGCTTCGTCCAGCTCAGCCACGCGGGCAGCCAGCCATTGCCCACCCTGCTCTGCTGTCGGCAAGGGTATGGTCAGCGCCTGACAACGGGAGCGAATGGTCGGCAGGACCGGCCGGCCGCTCTCCTGCAACAGCAGCAAAGTCACATCCGGCAACGGCTCTTCCAGGGTTTTCAGCAGCGCATTGGCGGCATTGATGTTTAATTGATCTGCCCGGTCAACAATCGCGACCTTGTGGTGGCCAACCTGGGGCGAAGCAACGGCAAACGTGGAGAGTGACCGTATCTGGTCAACCTTCACCATGCGCGATTTTTCCGGGGCATAAACCCGTAAATCCGGGTGGCTGCCTGCAGCCAACAGATCACATTGCTTGCAACGGCCACACGCCACCGCCGCGCCGTATTCTGACTTGGCCGGTGCTTCACACAACAGCAATTCGGCCACTGCCTGGGCCCAGGCGCGCTTTCCTACGCCACGCTCACCCACTACCAGCAATGCGTGGGGCAAGCGGTCCTGTGCCAGTCGGCTTTGCACTGCCGACCAGGCGCGGGCCAGCCAGGGCATTTCCTGTGCGATGTCAGTCATGTTTCGGCATCCGGGATCCGGTTTCCTGATTGCGTTTGAGTTGACGCTTCATGGTTTTCAGCAGCCGCCTCAGCCGCCGTGTATCGTCATCAGCCTGACGGGTTGAGGCAGAGCTATAGTAATGGCTGTTCACTGTCCGGGCAAAGATCCGGGCAGACTCCGCCACCGATGGCCGGGCCTCGGCCATGCGTTCCGCCAGCACAACCGGGGTTTCGCCACTGCGCACAGGTACACCGGCCTGTTCACACAGCCGGTGCCATGATCCGACGACGCGCCTGAAGCCATCCTGACGTGCTCCCCGGGTCATTGAAAGCGCCGACACCAACCCGGCCACAAGAAGGGCAAAGCCAACCAGCCCGGCGGTAATGTAGCCAAGCTCCTTCATGCCAATGCCGCCTGGCAGCCGGGACATCAGGTTCATCTGGCTCTGGCCCTGATAGCCCACCACCCAACGCTGCCAGTGGTAGTTTATTCGGTCGAGCTGCAGTGACGCCCACTGCAAAACCGCCAGATCGCCATAACGCTGGGGAGAGGTCAGGTTGTTCTCCAGGAAGGAGCCCTCTTCGGCCATCGCCTCCCGCAATCCGAACTCAATACGATCAGGAGCAATTGCAGCAGTTGGATCAACCCGAACCCAGCCCCGGCCTTCCAGCCATACCTCAACCCAGGCATGGGCATCGTACTGCCGCACAATGAGATAATCGCCCCCGGCGCCGGCATCTCCGCCCTGGTAACCCACCACCACGCGCGATGGAATACCAGCAGCCCGGAAAACAAAGGTGGCAGCGCCCGCGTAATGGGCACAGAACCCGCGCTGCTCCTCAAACAACAGGGTATCCACACCATCGTTGGGCATCGGCGGTGGCCGCAGTGTGTAATAGTATTCTTCGTTACGGAACCGCTGCATGAGCTCGTTAACCACCTGGGCCGGGGAATACTGGCCCGCCAACTCACTGGCCAACGCCCTTGCCCGCGGGTTCCCTTCACCAGGCAATTGCAGGTAGCGCTCCCGCGCTGCCTGGGAAAGCTCGCTGTCTGGCCGGGTTTGCCCGGCAGCAATCGCCAACCGGTAGCGCACAGGGCTGTCTGCTGGGCGACGGAAACGGAACAGGTCTTCCCCTGCGTCAAACACGTTGTCCGACACCGCAATGGAATTTTCCAGTGAGAAGGCCCATCGTTGGTCCGTCGGCTCCATCAGTACATCGTACTGGTTGCTCGCCAGCGCACCAATACCACCATCCACCGCCACCCTGCCCGGGCGTTGAAATGGCTCCCGGTCGCGTTGCCGCCAGGTCTCACCGTCAAGATAATCGAGAATCAGCCCTCGCCAATAGCGATCGCGATACTCGGGAATCGGACCACCAAAACTCACACGGAACGCTCGCTCACTGCTCTGGGCCAGATTGGAGATGTCGCCGGGGCGCATGGTATCGGAGATACCGCTGCGAGCCTCGCCGGAAACCAGCGGGACACTCCACAGCGGCGCCATACGCGGAAAGAACACGAATAACAGGACGACTACCGGCAGGGTTTTCACCATCAAAAGTCCCAGCCGCTTCCAGCCCGCCTTCAATGAACCGGGCAAATCCGGGGCATTGAGAATCTGCAGCCCCACCAGCAGGCAGGCAATGGCCGCGAACGTCAGCAGGGCCCACAGGATGTCCTGCTGAAACAGGAAGTTTACAGCCGCCAGGTACACCAGAATAAAAAACAGTACATAGAAGTCCCGGGCGGAGCGGGTTTCCAGCCATTTGAGCCCAACCGCCAACACGAAGAACGACGCAGCAGTATCGACGGTAAAGCGGCCCTGAACAGTGCCTACGTAGACTCCGATCAACACCAGCATAATGCCCGTCCGCAACCAGCGCCCCGGCAATCGCACCCGACCACTCTGGGCCAGCCAGCGCCAACCTGCCAGCACCACGCAGGCGGCAATCAGCCACCAGGGTAACCGGTTCCACTGTGGCAACAGTAACAGTGCAAAACTGCCAATCAGCCAGAGAAGCGCTGTGCCAGGAATGGCATCTATCGGTACTTCGGAACGACGGTTTCTACCAAGGAGCACATCGACCAGGCGGCTCATATACTGCCTCCCGCCGCAGCCCCGTCTACGGCTTTACGGGTACCAAACGGTAATGCATCCTGCTCTCTCGGTGGCTTTTCGCCCCAGACCGCCAGCGCCCGCAGGCATCGGTCTGCATGGATTGGGCCGGTGTCGGGTTCGATGACTTCCCCCGGCAGGTTCAAACCAAACTTCGCGCCTTTCTGTAGCCGGTCAGCCACCAGCCAGGCCAGGTAACTGAGCCTGAGCTCAGTATCCGCGCCCGGGAAAGCGTTGAAATCCAGCCAGTGGGGGCTTCCTTGCTCCCCTTCCCAATCGGCAACCACCATCTGCCCGGAGCGGGCAAACCGTTTCCACATGACCCTCTGGCTAAGATCCCCTTCACGCCAGGGCCGAAGGTCGGCATTATCCTGACCGGCCACAGGCGCGGAAGAGCGGGCCTCACTGCCGTCATTCACCTGGCTGATTACCTCCGGAGCAACCAGTGGCCTGGGATAGGCAATGCCGGCCGAACTCGGGCGCAACCAGGACCAGGCCTTGAGCAACCCGAATGGAAAACGGGTTTCAATCCGAACCTTGTCTGGCCGAAGGTACCCACGATGGGCTGAGGGAATGGGCAAAATAACGTCCCGGGCCTGGCCAGCCGGCACATGGACACCTTCCAGCTTTGAATCCTCAACCGACAGCGCAATGGCAAGCCCGCTATCCTTGCCAGCGGTGACCCGGAATCGAAACGGTACATCATCCCCGGCCTCGCCCTCGCCGGGCTGAATAAGGGCGAGCGTCAGCCCCGAGAGATTGCGATGGGTCTGATGCATGGCACCGACGAACAGGGCCCCGAGAATGAAGGTCAGGAGGTAAATAAGGCTGTTCTGGTAATTGATACCGGTGATCAGCATGATCAGCAGCAGAACACCAAAAACCACCCCAGCACCGGTTGGCAGGATGAAGATGTTTTTCTGGCTGAACGTCTGGCTGTCTCCGCGGGGAACCCTGCGGTTAATCCAGTGCTGCCATCGTTGCCGGAGTTTTCGCGTTATCATGCCCATCAGGCCGCATTCTTCCTCAAAAGTTCACCCGTTACCGGCACGCATCAAACCATATTATCCGGCCGCCCATAAAGCTTTACTGCCAAACTGCGGATTCTGATCACAGACCAGGCACTTTCCGGTTGAAAAACTGTCTGACAAACCGAATACTCCGATAAGGAAGCGTATTGACTGAATAGAGTAGTCTCAGCCGCGCCCCTCAACTGATCCGGTAACGCAAGAGGCTATGCCATGACACGCCCAACACTGCTTGCAACGGCCATCACCGTCACTCTCTCCGCTCCGGCCATGGCCGGCGTTCAGACGATGACATCGGATGAGATGGTGGAAACCTATGTTCAGGATTCCGCCGTCATTGTCGTTCCAAGGGACCAGCAAAAGACCGAGGCGGACCGCCAGCGCATCATCAGGGCGCTGACCATCTCGCCCGGGGAACCGGTACTGAGTGAAGCCGAAGAGGAAGCCTACCGCGAAGCGCTCCAGCGCTATATGGGAGATGGCAAGTCCGACGCTCTGAGCAGCGCCGAGGAGGAATTCCTGCGCAGGGCTCTCCTGCTGCCAACCGAGGAACTGGCCCGGGCACAACCCCCGGCCAATTTTGCCGATACCCTTCCACAACTCATTTTCGGCCAGCAACCACAGATACCCGACGAACCTTTTACCCAGACGTTTCTTAACGACCAACTGGGAATCGGATTCGACGGGCAGAACCTGAACTTCACTATCGGTAATCCGCCGGGCATTGATCGCATTGATATTCCCCACGGGATCAATGAGGGGCCAATCCAACTAACCCCAAGACCCGGTGGCGGATTCGACCTGTCCATTCAGGTGCCCGACCGCTGATTCAGAGCTCTCATCTTAAAAAAAAGTAAAACGGCGACCTTCTTCGGGTCGCCGTTTTGTTTGGGCCAGATTTTTTCTGACTAAATAAAAACGCCCCGCAATGCGGGGCGCTCATCACCTACTCAGGTGTTCAGGTCAGATTAATCGTGACCATAAACAGCCAGCGTGGTGTCAGAGATGGTCAGGTTCTGCATGGCGATGGAGCCGATAGAAGTACCACCAATCTCGATTGCACCAATGGAAACATCCATACTGATGTCGGCGATGTCGATTCGCAGAACATCTGTCATGGTGGAAGCACCAAGGCCATCACCTTTGTAGACATGAACGTCTGCATAGGCAAAGGCTGTCGCGGCACTCGGAGCAGCGATATAGCCAGCGCCATAGATAGCCATGTCGCGAATGCCTACACCCAAGAACTCAACGTCGAAGTCCATATCAACAACGTTGAACAGAACATCCAGTTGCAGCTCGTCAGTTGCGGTATCAACGCGGATATCCAGCTGTCCCAGATTACCCCAACCGCTCAGGTTCGACACCAGAGTCGTGCTCTCGCTACCGTCAGCGGCAACCAACTCCATGGAGCCAGCGGTCATACCCCAGTCAATCGGCGCACCAGAGATTGAGCCAACGTGAATCACGGCGTCACCATCGGCCTCAACATCGATATCAATATAGAGGTCGTCCAGCAGGTTGGTGCCCGGACCGCCAGCGACACCAGAACCACCCAGAACGATGTCGTTAACGTTGAACGAACCTTCGTCAGTGTAGGTGAAGGTGCCAATGCTAACCTGCGTTTCCAGCTCGATGGTCACACCAGCCTGACCAGTAACGTTACCCATTGCGGTATCGTCAAGAGCTTTCAGGTCAGCATGAGCCGCGAACGGCATAGCAGCAACAGCAGTTGCCAGAGCAATTTTCTTCAGGCCTTTCATTATTATCTCCTTGTGAAACTCATTTTATTCTTGTGTGAGTTTTTAAAGTGAAGTCCTTTACTCCACGAGCCCATTTAAGATTGTTTTACAGTCCTAGTCCGTGACCCCATTCACAGTCTTTTACGTTGCGATTACATTTGGAAACAAGTATCGATGAGTTCACATATTGCTCAGGACTGGCCGTCTTTTCCATCGTAGAACCATTCAAAAGGCTTCTCCTGGGAGACAGGTTCTGCCCAGGAAATCGATCCATTCCGGATCTTATAGCCAATCACCTTGTTGGAGGAAACGCCCAAACGATGCTCGTGCTCGATAACCAATACTTCGGTATCACTGTTCTCACTAATTCGCCCGGTGTAGAGAATAGCGGCGGCATTAATCTGCCCCCTTCTCGCAATCGATTTTATGGCTGCGCGATACATTTTTAGTTGTGCGGCCGCCGGCATGCCGTCAGCCTGACCATCAATGTTGATTCGCTTAACAGTCTCCCCGTCTTTCATAAGCATCCACGCAGCAGGCATCGTCGCACCAGATCCGAGAATAGATTCGTTGTACTCTTTGGTTGCAGTATCCGATAAGTGAATCAATTGCTGCTGGGCGCCAACTATAAACATCCCGATTTCCTCCTCAGTGACTTTTCCATCAGACAGAGGGCCGCTTTGCGGCAGTCCCTGCCCCCAAGAGCCGCCTGAAATGAATATCGAAACACCGAGGGCTGCAGCAATTGCCTGTTTTCTGAAGCGGGACATAGGACAACTTCCGTTCTTGTTTTATGGATTTTCAGTTCATGGGCGTCAAAACCCGGTAAAATACGCTCCGGGCTGATCGGCTCCGTATAACCATTAGATCAGCGCCTGTCCTGATCGGACAACGGCCGTTTTGTGCATCGTGTATCATTCTTCCAATTTTTAACGGAGGTATCTTGGCCTTTCCTCTCTGCCAGCCTGTTACCCGGCAACAGTACAACCAACTGTGCACCCATGCCTCGCAGCAACCGGACTTCGTTTTTCTGGGCAGCCAGGCGTCATCGGGAGGTCGTGGTGGGGCCAGGGGCTTCAGTTGTCTTGCCGTGGAGCAGGTCGTCATCGAGAGCAATCCGGGTAGCCGAATCGATACGCCAGCGTTGGCCGCCAAGCTGGAGGCACTGGCAGACTCCTATCGGCAGCCCGGGATTACCAATGCCGAGGTGCCCTGCCCGCTAGCGGGCGGTTGGGTTGGCAGTATTGCCTACGAGTTCGGCTACGCCCGGGAGCCAAGGCTGAACAGATTGGCGAAAGAACACCGTTACCCGCTGTTTTTCTCCGGGCTGTACCTGTGGATGGCCAGTGAAGACCTGGAGAGTGGCGAATGTTATCTGTGGGTCCATCCCGCACTGCCTACCGCCGCGGCCAAACAAATAATCAGCTGGCTTGAGAGCTCCCCCAACGCTGATCATGCCCCCTGGCTGATGGCCAGCCATTTCACCCCAACGCAATCCCCCGAGCGTTTTCGGCAGCGGGTAGATCAGGTAAGACATTACATTCAGTCTGGCGACTGCTATCAGGCGAATCTGTCCCAGTCCTTTGAGGGGCGTTACCAGGGCAGCCCCTGGGCGGCCTTCAACGCGCTCAGCCATGCCAACCCGACGCCTTACGCGGCTTTTCTGCGCTTCCGGGGTAACGCCGTAGTGTCAGTATCACCGGAACGATTCCTGGCCATTCGCGACGGTGTGATTGAAACCAGCCCCATCAAGGGCACTCGTGCCCGGGGCCAGAACCCTGAACAGGATGAAGCTTTGGCGCAGGAGCTACTGGCCTCGGAGAAAGACCGGGCCGAGAACCTGATGATTGTGGATCTGCTTCGTAACGACCTCAGCGTTCACGCCCTGCCCGGCTCGGTCAGTGTGGATGAGTTGTTTGCGCTTCAGTCATACCGCAACGTGCATCACCTGGTTAGCCACATTCGAGCCAAATTGAAACCTGGCATCAGCCCGTTACAGGCATTGTTTGATGCGTTCCCCGGTGGCTCCATTACCGGCGCCCCGAAAATCCGGGCCATGGAAATCATTGCCGAATTGGAGCCCCACTGGCGGGGTCCCTACTGTGGCTCGGTGTTCTATTACGCACTTGATGGCAATCTGGACAGCAGTATTGCGATTCGCACCCTGCTGTGCGAGCCGGACGGGACAGTTAGTTGCTGGGGAGGGGGTGGAATCGTGGCCGACTCTGAACCAGAGGCTGAATATCAGGAAACCCTGGCAAAAGTTCGGCCGCTGATGCGGTTTCTGGAGCAACTGAAACTCTGACCTACACTGCCAGGCTTGCGGCAGCGCAAGTCAGAGCCCCAAAGGATCAGGCCGGGTGAACAGCGCTGGCCTTCAGGAATTCCTGCCGCAGATCATCGAAATTGTGCACAGCGGGGAAGTGCGGGAACTCGTCAATAACATTCTGCGGAGCATGGAACAGAATGCCGGCCTCTGCCTGGCCCAGCATGGTGGTGTCATTGTAGGAATCACCGGCCGCAATCACCCGGTAATTCAGCAACTGAAAAGCACGAACTGACTGGCGCTTGGGATCACGCTGACGCAGCAGATAGTTGGTGATCTGCCCATTCTCCGCCACTTCGAGTTTATGGCACAGCAGAGCCGGATAGCCCAGTTTTTTCATCAGGGGCATGGCGAACTCATAGAAGGTATCCGACAGGATCACCACCTGGAACCGCTCACGCAGCCAATCCAGAAATTCACGGGCGCCAGGCAGTGGGTCCAGGGTGCTGATCACTTCCTGGATCTCCGGCAGCCCGTAACCGTGCTCGTCCAGGATGCGCAGGCGCTGCTTCATCAGCACATCGTAATCAGGAATATCCCGAGTGGTTGCCTTGAGCTCCTCAATGCCGGTTTTTTCTGCAAATGCGATCCAGATTTCCGGGATCAGTACGCCCTCAAGGTCAAGACATGCGAGTTCCACAACGGTCTCCTGAAAAAGTCATAATTGGCCGGGCCAACAAGGCCCGGGTTGTCTGGGGCGTATGATATGAAAATCCTGGCCGGAATGCATCGTGAATCCCATGGATCACCTTATCAGCGAGGCATAAAGATATAGATGCTCATTCCTTCAAGCTATGAGGCATTTGGTGGTAGCCTTTATTTCAGGTTAGATCACACCTTTATTCACTCCGTTGATCGCACAGTGGAAAAGCCCCCTGGAGCAACATGACTGATATTGAAAATCTCCGCGCTGAACTCGACGGCCAAAGCCCCCGGGCTATCCTCAAGGCGGCGCTGGCACGCTATGACAACATCGCCATTTCATTCAGCGGCGCCGAAGATGTAGTGCTGATCGAAATGGCCCACAAGTTAACCGACAACCTGCAAGTGTTTACCCTGGACACAGGCCGGCTGCACCCGGAAACCTACGAGTTCATCGAGCGCGTGCGAAAGCATTACGGAATCGAGATTGAAGTGCTGTTCCCGGATGCCGGTGAAGTTCAGGACATGGTGAACCGCAAAGGATTATTCAGCTTCTACGAAGATGGCCATTCCGAATGTTGCGGCATTCGCAAGGTCAACCCTCTGCGCAAGAAACTGGCAACCGTTGATGCCTGGATTACCGGGCAACGCAGGGATCAGAGCCCCGGTACCCGCAACGACGTACCGGTAGTTCAGGTTGATTCAGCTTTCTCCAGCGACAACAAGACTCTGGTGAAATTCAACCCGCTCGCGAACTGGAGCTCGAAAGAGGTCTGGGATTACATCCGGATGTCTGAGGCTCCCTACAACACACTGCACGAAAAAGGCTTCGTCAGCATCGGCTGCCAGCCCTGCACCAGGCCGGTGCTGCCGGGCCAGCACGAGCGGGAAGGCCGCTGGTGGTGGGAAGAGGCCACCCATAAGGAATGTGGCTTGCATGCGGGCAACCTGATCGGCAAATCAGGCTAAACCCATTTCGCACCGGCAAAAAAGCCCGCACGTCATCACGGACGGCGGGCTTTTTTGTCATTCAGAACCTCAATAAACCGGCAGCTCAATATCCTTGAACAATTCCTGGATTTCTGTGCGACTGCCCTGATGCGCAACCACGTTATCGATCATGTCCTTGGTCAGGTGCGGCGCAAACCTGTGCATGAAATCGTACATGTAACCACGCAGGAAAGTCCCTTTCCGGAACCCGATGCGGGTGACGGAAGGCCGGAACAATTTGCTGGCATCCAGCGATACCAGATCGGTATCCACTTTTGGATCAAACGCCATGCTGGCAATAATCCCCACCCCAAGGCCCAATCTTACGTAGGTTTTGATCACGTCGGCGTCCGCAGCGGTAAACACCACTTTTGGTGTCAGGCCACGGGACTGGAAGGCCTCATCCAACTTGGACCGGCCGGTAAAACCAAAGACGTAGGTCACCAGGGAATACTCCGCCAGCTCTTCCAGACTCAGCTCCTGCCCTTTTGCCAATGGATGATCCTTGGGCACAATCACGCAGCGATTCCATTTGTAGCAAGGCATCATGATCAGATCATTGAACAGGTCCATACCCTCGGTGGCGATGGCAAAATCCACGGCGCCATTGGCCGCCATCTCGGAAATCTGCATCGGCGTGCCCTGATGCATGTGCAGAGAAACATCCGGATATTCTGCAATGAAACCTCTGATCACCGGTGGCAAGGCGTAACGGGCCTGGGTGTGGGTGGTGGCAATACTCAGGTCACCCTTGCGCTGATTACTGAACTCCTGGGCAATCTTTTTGATGCCCTCCACCCGGCGCAGTATTTCACCGGCCTCCCGGATGATAATCTCGCCACCGGGGGTGATGCGAGTCAGGTGCTTACCACTGCGGGCAAACACCTCCAGGCCCAACTCATCTTCCAGTAACCGAATCTGCTTCGAGATACCCGGCTGGGAAGTGAAAAGGCTCTGGGCGGTGGCGGAGACATTCAGATCGTGGTGCGCCACTTCCCAGATATAACGCAGCTGCTGTAATTTCATTGAGTCTGTCGCTCCCTGGATGAGTCTTTTACCCGATAATACGCATAAGAATTTATTTTTTCATTCTTTTTGGATATACAATTTAATCTGTATTCAGTGTAGACCAATTACCGGGATTCGCTGCCCCACCAACGCTTTGCGTCACCGCAGCACTTGACTTGTGTGCGACAAAGCACACAATCCGGTTACTACCATGCCCTGACCCCGGGAAACCATGCTACTGACCACCAAATTTCTCAGGCCAACACCCGACTCCAGAGCTGTGCGCAGGCACCGGCTGGACGCTCTGTTGGAACCGGAGCAAGGTAAAAGGCTGAACCTGATCGTGGCGCCGGCCGGCTTTGGCAAGACCACCCTGGCCAGCCAGTGGTGCGCCCGCAACAGTACCAGCACCGCCTGGCTGTCACTGGATGAGCATGACGACCAGCCGGGGCAGTTCTGGCAGTATGTGATTGGCGCGTTCAAGCATGCCGGTCTCATGGGGCTTGAAGACTGCGAGAAGCAGATATCCCGGCAGCAGGGTGACGACCTGACCGCCGCCATTACCGGGCTGGTCAATGCCCTGGCCGAAGACCGCAATCCCTGGCATCTGGTTCTCGACGATTACCATGTGATCAGTAACGACGGCATCCACCGTCAGTTGGCCTGGTGCATGGACTACCTTCCCCCGGGCATCCTGGTAACCATCGCCTCCCGCACTGAACCCCCACTGCCATTGGCGCGATGGCGGGTCAGGCGCCAGGTTCAGGATATTCATCCGGGACTGATGGCGTTTTCGGAAGACGAATGCAGAGCCTTCTTCCAGGACACCATGGCAATGAACCTGTCTGAACAGGAGATCCGCACCATTTGCCGGCGTACCGAGGGCTGGGTTGCCGCCATGCAGCTCTCCGCACTGGCAGGTAAGACCGAAGCCCTGGAGTCCGGCCACTCTGGCCATGAGCGTATCGGCACACCAGATGGTGCGCTGATCAGTGATTATGTTCTGACCGAAGTTCTGCACCAACTCCCGGACGAACTCACCGGATTCCTGCTGGACACCGCTTACTGCCCTCGTCTGTCCAGCTCACTGTGCAATGCCGTTCGCCAGCGGGATGACAGCCAGGACATCCTCACTCGCCTGCTTTCCCTGAACCTGTTCCTGATTCCCCTCGACAAACACAACCAGTGGTTCCGCTACCATGACCTGTTCCGGGAAGCTCTGCTCCAACGGATAGAATCCATTGATCCGCAACGGGCGGCGGTGCTCCAGTCCCGCACCATTGACTGGTTGCTCAGCCACGGACAGGTACAGGAAGGCATCGCCCAGATCGTCAGCCAGAACGACACCGACCGCCTGGCCCGGGTGCTTGCCGAGCATGGTAACAACCTGATTCACGGTGGCTACCACCTGCCGGTACTGGCCTGGCTGGATACCATACCGGCAAGGCAACTGGCTGAAAGCCCGCAACTGCAGATGCTCAGAATCTGGGGGTTGTTCTTTGCCAACCGCGTTGAGGGCCTGGCGCCCCTGCTGACTGAAGTTGAAGATCTGCTCGACCGGCGGGTAGCCGATTCCCATCCTGATGCCGAGGGCGCGCTGGCTATCCACAGTGAAATATCCCTGGTACGTTCTTACCTGGCCCGAAGCAGGAATGACGAAAAGAATGCCTCAGACCTCACCCGTCAGGTACTCAAGGACATCGATCAGATCCAGATACCGTTGAAATCCGTCACCTATTACGGCCTCGGCCTCGACTACTTTGGCAAGGGTGAACTCAACGATGCCGAGGAAGCCCTGGAATCAGCCGTTCACTATGGACAGATAGAGCGCAAGGCCAGCACCGCGCTGTCCTCTGGCGGCCTGTTGACGTGGATTCAGTACAACCGTGGTGACACCGAGCTGGCCCTGAAAACCACCACCCGCGTACGCAACTGGGTGGATGAGCATTTCGCAGACCCAAGCCAGCCACGGCTTATTTCCTGCTGGCAGAACAGTGCGTTGACCGAAATCTACCGTGAACGCAATGAGCCGGAGTTGGCCGCCAGTTACCTGTCTCCGCTGCTCGAGCATGTGGAGAAAGGTACGGAGCCCGGACAGCATGTGGTCATCCAGTACGTACGCGGCCACCTTGCGTTCAGCCAAGGCCAACTCGAAGAAGCCATTGAACTGCTGGACGATGCCGTCGCCGTTGGCAGCAAGCGCCGTGACCACATCCTGTTTGAGCCACCTGCCGCTTCGGCCCTTCTGGCTCGTTGTTACCTTGCGCTGGGCCTCGCTGATAAAGCCATGACCACCCTGAAGGCGGCCCTGGAAACGCCAGCCACCAACCCCCTGAACCGGGAACAGAACCAGATCGCGCTGGCCCGGGTGCAGGTAGCCCTCAACGATTACCAGAAAGCGCAGGAAACCCTGTCGGCACTGGTTCCGGTGGCGGAACGCAACGCCCATAACCGGCACCTGGTGGAGATCCTGTTGGTGTATGCCGATGCCCTTGCGCAGGAAGATCGCGATGAGGAAGCCGCCGTCATGCTGGAGCGGGCGCTGGATCGAGCCGAAAACGCGGGTTTTTTGAAGCTGTTTGCGGAAGAAAGCCCCAGTCTTCGGGCCATGCTGCTGGACTGCCCCCGACTACGAACGCCCGGGCGCTGGAACCGTGAACTGCTGACCATGCTGAAAGACCAGCTATCCGGAAACGCCGACATTGCCCTATCCAAGCCCCAATCGGACCAGCCCTCTGAAACAACTGACGGGCTGGCCGAACCCCTGAGCCAGAGAGAACAGGAAGTACTGCTCCTGATTAATCAGGGGCTGGCCAACAAGGACATCGCCACAAGGATGGCGGTGGCGCCCGCCACCGTCAAAGCCCATATCCGGAACCTGTACGGCAAACTCGGCGTTAGCCGGCGCACCGAAGCCCTGGCCCGGGCACGGGAACTGAAAGTGCTTCAGGACTAAAAGTGTGACCACCTTCACACTTTTTCAGAATTAAGCCTCGTCACTACGCCCTTTGGACGATCCGTTTACGCCCCGTTAAGCCCTATTATTCAACCATGGTGAGGTTAACGCCTTGCCGGGAATTCTGAACTTCAGGCCTTCAGACTTCTTGTTCCGCGTTGTTTCGACGCCCGGGTTCGTTTGAACCCCTTTCGATAAGAGCCATCCCCTTTCGGGCTGGCTCTTTTTTTTATGGGCAGTATCCGGACTAATGCTCGATGATTCGGCGGAACGGTGGCAGTGCGTCCAGCAGCAACTGTCCGTATCGGCGTGCCACTATACGCCGGTCCAGAATGGTTACCCTCCCGGTATCCTGCTCGGTGCGCAACAGCCGCCCCACCGCCTGAACCAGCTTGACGGAGGCATCCGGCACGGTGATTTCCATAAACGGGTTGCCACCGCGCTGGGTTACCCACTCCGCCAAACTCGCCTCGATCGGGTCATCCGGCACAGAGAACGGCAGGCGGGTGATCACCACGTGGTGCAGATACTTTCCAGGCAGATCGATTCCCTCAGCAAAGCTGGCCACTCCGAACAGCACACTGGGTCGCCCTTCATCAACACGACTGCAGTGCGTCCGTAACACCTCGTTCTTGGCCATGTCATCCTGGGTGAGAATCAACTCGGGATAGTCCGGCGCCAAGGCATCCCTCACCTGTTGCATTTGCCGGCGGGATGTAAACAGAACCAGGGTGGCCTTCTCACCGGCCCAGAGATCTGGTAGCCGCTTGATCAGCGCCTCGGCAAAGCCATCATCGGTTGGCATGGCAGCCATAGCCGGCACTTCCACCGTGGCCATCTCGCCATAACGGAAGGAACTGGGCACCACCAGATAACGGCTGGCCTCTGGCAATCCCGCCCGGGAACGCAAACGGTCGAAACGGCCCAGGGCCGTCAGTGTGGCACTGGTCAGAACGGCGCCATAGACCCGCGACCACAGGCGGGAATACAACAGGTTGTCCGCCAGCACCGGTGAGCTGAACAGGGTAATATCTTCCGCGTGGTCCCAACGTTGGCGCACGGCCCAGCGGGCAGGCGGCGGCCCTTTACGAACGACCGGTGCAGCTTCTGCCGACTCATCGTTCTGTGGAATGACCGGCCCGGATTCACACCAGGCCGCCCACAGGCGCAGCTGCTCCTCAGCCCGGCTATGGAAGGCGCCAATCACCGGATACCAGGAATCGGCGGTTTCCCGGTCCAGCTCCGGATCTTTTCGCTCATCGAAGGCACTTTGCAGTTCATCCACCAGGGTACCCAGGTGCCGAACCAGTCCGGCGGTGACAATCCGGGTCTCCGCAGCCAACTCTGCAACCGCCTCTGGCAGCTCGCCATCCGGGTAACGCCACTGGGCGCTGCGCCGTTCGTCATTAAATTCCCAGCCGGTGTTCTGTTCAATCTCTTCGTAAACCCTGCCAAGGGCAATATCCAGATCACGGCCAGAAGTGCTGATTTTCTCAACCGCCTTGGCCGCCTGGGAGCCGCCAGGTAACCAGGGCTGCATCTTCACCAGGGCCTGGGATAACTGTTTCAGCCATTGCCGTGTGGAGTTCAACGGCACCGACGCGGCAAAATGGTTCAGCGCTTTGTCCGGCAGGTGATGCGCCTCGTCAAAGATGAACAGCGCGTTCTCCGGCTCCGGCAAAATGGCACCGCCGCCAAGGGCAAGGTCGGCCAACACCAGGTCGTGGTTGGCCACCACCACATCGGCGTCGTCCAGGTCTTTGCGGGCATCGAAAAACGCACAACTGTCGAAGTAGGCACAATGGCGATTGGTACACTGGCGGTGGTCGGTGGTCACCTGGCGCCAGATCTCATCGGGAATCTGCTCCGGCCAATGGTCCCGGTCGCCGTCCCATTCACGGGAACCGTAGGTGGCAAGCATCTTCTCAAAGGTGATTCGGCTTGCAGCCTCGTCATCCATGGGCTGATCAAGAAGGAACAGGGGCATGGTGTCGCTGTCACCATGGCCCTCGTCGTGTAACCGGGATTCCAGTCGAGACATGCACAGATAACGGCCCCGCCCCTTGGCAAGGGTCCAGCTGAAATCCAGTTTGCTGTGTTTACGGAGATCGGGAAGGTCCTTCAGAACAATCTGATCCTGCAGCGCCACGGTTGCCGTGGAGATCACCAGCGTTTTACCCAAGGCCTTGGCTACGGGTATTGCTGAGATCAGGTACGCCAGGGTTTTGCCGGTACCGGTGCCGGCTTCCACCACACAGGCTGCCGGTGGCGAGGTACGCTGGCCATCGTTGTCGGTGATTTCACCCATATAGCGGGCAATCTCCGCGATCATCAGCCGTTGGCCGTAACGGGCGCGAACGTCCTTACCGGCCAACACATCACGATAAGCCTGCTGAATCTGTTGTTTGACGTCGTCAGTCAGCGCCATTATCGCGGGCTCACCCAGTCTCGTACCGTGCCCACCCGAAAACGTTGGCCAGATTTGCTGAGAATCACGCCATCCTCGGTGATACGCTCAACCACCAGGCTGGCAAAGGTGTCGCCAGGGCGAAGATACTGATTGTTGATCATTACCCGGCTGGCCATGGGGTCGGATGAATAGATATGGCTATTGAAGGTCAAATCAGGAACGCTCTTTTGAAACGACAGCGGTAGTTCTACCAGGTGCGGCACTCTGCCCTGAGAGTCTGCCGGCGTCAACACCCATTCCCGAACAGACTGGTCCGGAACAATCACCAGGGGAGTTTCATTGCCGGATTCAGCCAGGGGCTCGTCTGCCACCTCAAATGCCGCAACCACTTCCTGGCTTGGCTCAGACTGTGGCGTAGCCTCAACCAGCACTGGCTCCCGGCCCGGTTGCCCCTGTGCGGACACCAAGACATCCGGATCGCCAACCAATGGCGCCTGTCGGGCCGCTGTTGGCGCGTCGTCAACCGGGCGCGGATCTGACGACTGCGCTGGCCAGAACAGGTAAGCCATCACAGCAGCATTGAGCAACAGCGCCAGAACCACCCAGACAACGGGTGATAACGGCTTCTTTTTGGGCCGATAGACCATTTGTACCTGCTGCCCCAGGTCTGGTGCCTTGCCCTGTCGCCGCTCGGCTTCGGATTTTCTCAACGCATCAAGAATATATGACATAGCCTACCCGCTATTGCCCACACGGGCCGCTACCAGCCGGGGTACATTCGTGCCCAGGTCATTATTGATCTGGATAATGGTCATCGGCCCGGCAATCCCATCCACCGTCAGTCCTTTGACCTCCTGATACCAGCGCACCTGTTCTTCGGTGGTCAGCCGCTTTACCCGGGCGCTCTCTGCCTGGTTCGGCGATATCCGATCTGCCAGCTCCATCATCCGCGCGCCCATCCATAGCTGTGCCCCGGAAGTTCCGGCAAAAAAACCGTCACCCGACATATATTCGGGCATTCGCCACAGCACCCGGAAATCACCGTACCAATACTGCTCTAACTGGCGAAACGGAATCTCCCGGGTTTCCCCCGCCAACTCGATACTGGCAGTATCACCCTCCAGAGATCGCAGCACCACATAGCCGGTGTCGCCTCGATCATTGCGAAGGTGCAGAATCGCCGGGCGATCCAGAAACTCCAGGCTTCGTCGGCTGCCTTGCCGTTCCAGGCAGCCAAGGCGGACTCTCCGGGCGTAATCGCAGGCAACCGGAAACTGCCGGGCGTCATACTCTTCGCCCCAAACGCCGAACAGCTGGCCAAATGCCTCGGTCAGCGCTTGGGTGTGGCGTTCAAACTCAAAGGAGGTTACACCGGGTTCCGCTGGCTCCGGAAGCGTATTCGGCTCAGCGGTGTCGAATTCGGGCTCAGCCACCACCGGATCACTGACACGCTCGATGACGCCGGAGATGGCGGGCGCGTCGAGGTCGTCAGCGAGGGTCTGCTCGGTTACCGGCAGCTGGAACAACCAGATGGTGCCAATGATCGCCACCAGAATCGACGCCGATAACAACAACAGATGACCCGCGCGGGAAACCTCCCTGCCACCCCCGGTGTTCATCAGGCGGCTGTTACCATGAACTTCCCGAGCTGCCTGGCGGATGTGGTCGGCGGTGATCTGGTGTTCACCCTCAGCATAAGCGCCCAGCAGCGCACGATCACTGATCAGGTTGATCAGGCGGGGAATTCCCAGGCTCTGGCGATAGAGTTTCCGGACGGCGGCCGGGCTGAAGATATCCCCGCGCAGCCCGGCGACACTCAAACGGTAGCGAAGGTAAGCCGGCAGATCTTCCTGCTCAATGGCATCCAGATGATACCGGGCGGTCACACGCTGGTTGAGCTGGCGCAATTCGGGCAGTGCCAGCATATCCTGCAATTCCGGCTGGCCCAACAGCACAATCTGAAGCAGCTTTTTCTCGGCAGTTTCCAGGTTGGTGAGCAGGCGCAATTGTTCCAGCACATCGGCGGACAGATTCTGGGCTTCGTCAATGATCAGAACTTTATGACGGCCCGCAGCGTGAGCCTTGAGCAAGTCCTGATTGATGCCATCCACCAGTTGCTTGATGGTGGCTTCCGGCGCATGGTCGATTTCCAGCTCGTCACAGATCGAAGACAACAGTTCCCGGGCAGACAGCCGCGGATTGAGAATCAGCGCAATGTCGACATGCTCGGGAGCATTCTCGATAAAGCAGCGGCATACGGTGGTTTTGCCGGTTCCCACCTCACCGGTAATGACAATAAACCCGCCCTGCCCCTGCACGCCGTACATCAGGTGCGCCAGGGCTTCCTTGTGGCGATCACTCAGGTACAGGTAGCGAGGGTCCGGTGCGATTGAAAACGGAGGTTCCCTAAAGCCGAAAAAATCGTAGTACATGGTTCCTCAGGATCAGGGTTTAGCCTTGTCGGCTCCGCTGACCAGTCGTAATTCAGCGGCCTTGCGGTTCTGTTGTTTCAGGCGACGAACGCACCGTTCAAGCGTTTTTGAAATGCGTGCGTGGGAGCGAATCATCGAAATTTTCGGCCAGGTTGCGCGCTCTCCGGCCAGAATCATCTCACGGACATACTCCGGGCTGGGATTCGACAGCATACGACGGAAGTCCCGGAATGCATAGGTGGGTGCAATCGTCACATCGCCGGAGTAGCGCTGAGCCATAATGGTGTACATCTGACCAGCCATCTGCCGCATCAGTTCCGGGCGTACCCTTTTTCTCAGATAATCGAACACACCCTGGCCGTGGAACTGGATCTCGGACTTCACCAGATGCATCGGCAGGCTTCCCAGGGACAGCTTTTCGTCCCGGCTCTGCTGGCTGAGGAACGGCACAACATGGGGATTGGTCTGACTGACAATGGTGAAGTTCACATCGTACAGATGGACCAATCGCTCAATCGGAAGGTCACTGACTACCGAGCCATCCACAAACTTCAACCGGGGCATGTACGGCAGCGAATTACCGTAAAGGTCTTTCTTCATCAGAGTAACGGGAGGGAAAATGCCTGGCACCGCGGCACTGGCAAGAGCCGCACTCCACACCTGGATATAAGGCGAGGTGTAACCGCACATCAACCGGGCTTTCTGGTGAGTCTGTACCGGAGACACACTGATATTGATGCTACGCCCGGTGCGCTGATAGGCCTCCTCAAAGGTGTAGTCGCCGATGTTTGCCCGCAGGCAGTTTTTCAGGGTTTCCTGATCCATCAGGCCATCACCCCGCATGGCGCTCATGATCCCCCGCCACTTCCAGGCGTTGAGGTTGTGGTTCTCGGGCACCAGCATCTCGGGGATTTCCGCGTCAGTATGCACGCCGAGGATACCGGCAATGATGGCACCAATACTGGAACCCGCAATAACCTGCGGTAGCAGGCCTTTTTCCCAGAGCGCCTTGATCACACCGAAATGGAACATGCCCAGACTGGCGCCGCCGCTGAGCAGCAACGTTGGCCTGCCATAACTGGTCAGGGTGTCTCTGAAGAACTGGAGCTTGTCGTAGACGGGGAAGCCTGGCACCGGATGATCACACAGATAATCCAGGGCCTCGCACACCTGGGTGATGTACTCCTCGATCAGGTGCTTGGTACCAACCCGGGAACGGGTGTAAAGCGCGGGATTGCCCATGTTGCCAAGATCATGGTGGAGGCCTTCCCGGAGCGCTCGCTTCAAACGCTCGAAGTCGTTCTGCTGACGATACTGCTTGATGTTACTGAGCCGGTCATAGATCAGCTCATAGTGATAAAGGTCAGATGCAAAGTCCTCCTTCCACTCCGCGTTGCCTTCGAGAAAATCCAGTTCCAGCGCGGCAGCCTTCCACTGTTCATAATTGGGAGCTTCCGCCAACAACTTGCGGAATCGGGCTATCCTGGGGTCCTTGATCACCTGCGGCCTCCCGGCGTGAACGCTCAGAAATCGTCGAGCATGAAGTCGTCATCATCTGCGAAGGGGTCTTGCGTGATCTTACCATCGTTAATCAGGAATTCACGACGCTGCAGGAAAGCATTACGCACAAACGTGTACCGGTCACCAGAAATAAAGCTTTCTGCCGGGATAAGGTCGGCCCGCTTATCAACAATCTGTAATGCCCGCAGGTAATATCGCTCGGGACTGCTGACCTCATCCCAGGCAGATGGCAAAAGGAACCCGTCAGTTGCCATGCCGGTAAAATAGCGCGGAGTCGCCGGGCCGAGAAGCGGCATCACCAGGTATGGGCCAGAGCCAACACCCCAGTATCCCAGGGTTTGACCAAAATCTTCCGGGCGCTCGGGCAAATCAAAGGCGGTGGCCACATCAAAAATACCCCCGAGGCCAAACACCGTGTTGTAGGTGAAGCGCCCGGCGGCCACCACGGCCGACTCCCCTTTCAACTGCAGCAAGCTGTTGCTGAAATTGCGGATTTCGGTGAGATTATTGAAAAAGTTGGTAATACCCCGGTCAACAATCGTGGGCGTGACGGTGCGGTAGGCCTGGGCGACGGGGCGGAGAAACCAACGATCAATGGCATCGTTGAACGAAAACACCTTCCGGTTCCAGCTCTCGTAAGGATCATCGGTATTGACCGGGGTTGAACCCTCGGGAACCGGCTCCTGCATGTTCTGGGCGTGTAACTGGCCACCTGAAAACGTCAGCAGTATCAGAGCGGCCAGCGTGGTCAGGCGCCGGGATAAAAGGTTTCTCATTTTGCTCTCTTGGGTTGTTTAACCTGTTTCAGTTCGTCGACAATACCGGCGCTTGATTATTATTATGAACGTCATCCGGAGGAAATCAGATGTCAGTACCGGGAAATCCCGTCAGTTCCCTGACCATGTCGCTGCGATGGGGCGATATGGATGCATACGGCCACGCCAATAACACGGTTTACTTCCGCTTCTTTGAAGAAGCCCGGATTGTCTGGCTGTCGTCACTGGAACTGGGTGGCGCGGAAGAGCCAACCGGACCGGTCATTATAAAGACCAGTGCCACATTTCTGAAGGAATTGACTCACCCCGCCAACGTCGTTGTTGAAACATACGCGGACAAAGCGGGAAATACCAGTCTGGATACCTACCACCTGCTGAAAGATTCAGATACCGGGGTAGTTTACGCGGAAGGCTACGCCAAGATTGTCTGGATGGATCGGGCTTCCCGAAAGTCCACCCCCCTGCCAGACACCCTGAGGGCGCTGGCAGCGAGGTAACAGGCCTCACCGGTGGCGAACAACCACGCTACCGATGGAATAGCCGGCGCCGAAGGAGCAGATCACGCCCAGGTCGCCGGTTTTCAGGTCATCTTTGTGTTTATGGAAGGCAATGATCGAACCGGCCGAGCTGGTGTTGGCGTATTCGTCCAGAATCACCGGCGCTTCCTCGACCGTTGCATCCCGGCCGAGAACCTTTCTGGCAATCAGTTGGTTCATGTTCAGGTTGGCCTGGTGCAGCCACATGCGTTTGAGGTCTTCAGGCGTCAGCTGCAGGGATGCCAGATGGCCCTGAATGGTGTCTGCCACCAGCGGTGACACCTCTTTGAACACTTTGCGACCCTGCTGAATGAATAGCTTGTCCGGCTTGCCAATACCCGATTCGTCTGCCCGGTTCAGGAAGCCAAAGTTGTTCCGGATATTGTTGGAAAACTGAGTCTTCAGGCGGGTGCCGAGAATTTCAAAACCCTGGCCTGCCTGGGTGTCCTCTTCCCTTTCCACCAGAATCGCCGTGCAGGCATCGCCGAATATGAAGTGGCTGTCCCGGTCCCGGAAATTCAGATGCCCGGAGCAGATTTCCGGACTGACCACCAGAACCCCTCTGGCGCTACCGTTTTCCACCGCGTTCACCGCGGCCTGGATTCCAAAGGTGGCGGAGCTGCAGGCCACATTCATGTCATAAGCAAAACCGTCGATGCCCATGGCTTGCTGGACTTCAATGGAAATGGCCGGATAGGCGCGCTGCAGGTTGGAACAGGCAACAATCACCGCATCCACATCTGCCGGAGTTTTGCCCGCCTGCTCCAGTGCTTCCTTACAGGCCACAATGGCCATCTCGCACTGGACTGACGGTTCGTCGTTATCCCGGTCCGGAATATTCGGTGTCATGCGCTTCGGGTCCAGGATACCTTCACGGTCAATCACATGACGGCGCTTGATACCCGATGCCTTTTCAATAAAGGCAGATGACGAAGGTTGCAGAGCCGTCAGTTCACCGCGGGCTATCTCTTCCGCATGTTCATCGTTATACAGCTCTACGTATTGATTGAAGGCTTCAACCAGTTGATCGTTTTCAATAATGGCGGGTGGCGTATACAGGCCGGTTCCGCTGATGACGGCTTTAATCACAATAACCCCACGTCATGGTTGTAATAAGACACTATGCTGTCAGAAATACTAACACACACGGCCGGAATTGCCCGCCTGACCAAAGTCCAGTAGCACCAGAACAGTGCAGCCCTCCCTCACACTGGCCCGAGAAGCACCATATTCAGGCCCTACACCCGTGTGTTCTGCCACTGTTTATCGAGTCGCTTGGCCGATACGGTCATCGCCGTGCCCAGTTGTTGGGCAAAGAATGAGATCCGATATTCTTCCAGCATCCAGCGGTACAGCTCCAGTTCAGGGTCCCGCACACCTTGGCGTTTCTGCTGTTCCAGCTTGGTGGCGTAGCGGGCCCATAGTGGCTCAATGGTGTGCAGGAATTCGCGCTCGCGGCCCATCTCCCTGGGCATTTTTTCCAGGCGAATCAAGGCAGCCTCGAAATACACCCCGAAGCGTTCCAGCCACTGGGATGGCGTGGCCACCAGGAAGCCCGGATAGACCAGGTGCTGAAGCTGGAATTTCAGATCTGCCATGCTCTGCGCCAGCGCCAGGTTAATTTTGCCCTTGAGCTGTTTGGCCACTTTCTGGTAACCGGCCATAGCCTGGTAAAGGCGTTCGTCGGCCTGCTCTAACGCCGGAATAAAATCCCCGCGGTGGGCATCGAACACTCGGATAAAGCTTTCTTCGTCTCTGGGCAGGGTTCCGGGCAGGAAGTGTTGCATCACCGCAGACAACAACAGATCGTCCAGCAGCACCTTCGCCTGTCCTACCGGGGCAAACATCAGCGCGGACTGTTTGAACCGGGGCAGCTTGCGCTCAAGGTCCGCGAGGGTGTTGCCAAACCGGTTGATGATCAGCCGGGCAATACCCCGGCGCATGGTGTCCTCAGCCGTTAACCGGTCCAGGCAGCGAATGGACCGTACTTGCTTGCCCAGGTCCTCAAGGGCGGGATAGACGGTTACCTGCATACCGCCTTTTTCGGTCTGCACCTGCTCGGGCATATTGCCAAACTGCCAGTCACTGAATTCTTTCGGTGCTCTCGAACGATCATCGTCGCTGGTAGCCGAGGCCAGCGACGCTTCCGCCCGACCCTCCAGCTTGGCCTGCAAATCGTCGGTATCCCGGCTCTCTGCCACCACTTTGCCTTTGTCTCCGGTTACCCGAAGGTTCATCCGCAGGTGCCGGGGCAATTCGTCCTCCGGCCAGGCTTCCGGATCAATCTGCACACCGGTCATCCGGCGCAGTTGATCCCCCAGTTTCAGGGCAAGGGGCTCGTTGCCAGGCTGCATGTTGGCGAGGGCGGCATCGACGAAATCCGGAACCGGCACAAAGTTACGGCGCAGGGATTTGGGCAACCCTTTCACCAGGGCGATGCATTTTTCTCGCAACAGCCCCGGCACCAGCCATTCCAGCCGGCGTGACGGAATCTGCTTGAGCGCCATCAACGGCACCTGCAGGGTTACCCCGTCCCGCTCGCTGGTGGGCTCGAATTCGTAACTGAGCGGGTACTTGACGCCTTCCCACTCCAGATAATCCGGATATTGCTCCGCTGCGCCTTGGTCCAGCGGGCGCTGCAAGACATCGGCCTCGGTCAGCTCCAGTTTGCGAAGTTCGTCGGCAGACAGGCCCTTCCACCAGCTTTCAAAGTGGCGACCGCTAACAATGTCTTTCGGCAGCCTCTGGTCGTAAAAGGCCACCAACACCTCGTCATCCACCAACAGGTCACGACGGCGGGTTTTCTTCTCCAGGTTCTCGACGGTATCGAGCATCTCCCGATTGCGGGCAATAAACGGAGCCTTTGAGCGGTAATCCCCCTCCACCAGGGCGCGCCGGATGAACAGATTCCGGCATTCCTCCGGGTCTACCTTGGCGTAGGGAATCCGCCGCTTGGCGACGATATCGAGTCCATACAGAGTCACCTTCTCGTAACCCATCACCTGGGCTCGTTTCTGCTCCCAGTGGGGTTCGAAAAAGTGGTGCTTTACGACATGGCCTGCAAGGGGCTCAACCCATTCCGGCTGGATAGCAGCAACCATGCGGGCGAATACCTTGCTGGTTTCCACAATTTCCGCCGCCACAATCCACTTGGGCCCGGACTTGGCCACCTTCGAACCAGGAAAGATCATCACTTTCCGATTTCGAGTGGCCAGGTATTCCCGCTTCTCTACCTTGACCGCAACGTGGCCCAGCAAACCGGCAAGAATCGCCTTGTGCATGGACTCATAGCTTGCCGGCTGCTTGTTCAGTGCCAGTTTCTGCTCCCGACAGATCAACGTCAGTTGCCGGTGAATATCCCGCCACTCGCGCATTCGCATCCAGCTCAGGAAGGTTTTCTGGCAAAGCCTCTTTAGCTGGTTCTGGGATTGCTCCTGGCGTTGCTCCTCAAACCAGTTCCAGATATTCAACAAGGTGGCAAAGTCCGATTCCTTGTCGTTGAACGGTGCGTGGGCCTGGTCGGCTGCCTGCTGTTTGTCCTGGGGCCGCTCTCTTGGGTCCTGGACACTGAGGCCGGCAATCACAATCAGCACTTCGCTCAGGCTGCCCTGCTCAGCGGCCGTCACCAGCATCCGTGCCAGGCGTGGGTCCAGTGGCAGGCGTGCCATGGTCCGGCCGAGACGGCTCACTCGGCGTTTATCGTCAACAGCGCTCAGCTCTTCCAGCAGCTTGTAGCCATCGTTCACCTGGCGGCGATCCGGCGCTTCCAGGAAGGGGAAATTCTGGATATCGCCCAGGCCCGAGGTGGCCATTTGCAGGATGACCGAGGCCAGATTGGTTCTCAGGATTTCCGGGTCGGTATACTCGGGCCGGTTAAGAAAATCGGCTTCATCATAGAGACGGAAACAGATACCTGGCGCCACTCGCCCGCAACGCCCCGCCCGCTGGTTGGCGCTGGCCTGGGAGATTGGCTCGATCGGCAAGCGCTGAATCTTGGAGCGAACGCTGTAACGGCTGATTCGCGCAACCCCGGTATCGATCACGTAACGAATACCGGGTACCGTCAGCGAGGTTTCCGCCACGTTGGTGGACAATACAAGCCGCCGGCCTTTATGGGCCTGGAAAACCCGGTTCTGTTCCTGGTTACTGAGCCGGGAATATAACGGCAATACTTCGGTGTGTCGCAGCTCCGCATGCCGCAGCACTTTACTGAGCGCCCGTATTTCCCGCTCACCCGGCAGGAACACCAACACATCTCCTGGGGGCTGCTTCTCCTTGCGTTCGTGCTGTTCGATCTCCTCAAGGGCTGACAGTACGCCGTCGGTCCAGCCCTGGTCACGGTCGTCTTCATCGCCGGTCAGGGGCCGATAGCGGACGTCCACCGGAAACGTTCGGCCGCTGACCTCAATAACCGGTGCTTTATCGAAGAACTCGCTGAAGCGATCAACCTCAATGGTGGCGGAGGTAATGATGACTTTCAGATCCGGCCGTTTCGGTAACAGTTGCTTGAGGTACCCGAGCAGGAAATCGATATTCAGGCTTCGTTCATGGGCCTCATCGATAATCAGCGTGTCATAACGATCCAGAAAGCGGTCGTGCTGGATCTCCGCCAGCAGGATGCCATCGGTCATGACCTTGACCCGGGACGCCTCCGAGGTGTTGTCGGTAAAGCGCACCTGGTAACCGATCTGCTGGCCAACCTGTTCACCAAGCTCTTCGGCGATACGGGCGGCGACACTGCGCGCGGCAATCCGGCGCGGTTGGGTGTGGCCAATCAGCCCACGAACGCCACGGCCATGGTTCAGGCAGATTTTCGGAATCTGGGTGGTTTTACCGGAGCCGGTTTCACCGGCGATGATCACCACCTGATGATGACGAATGGCCTCGCTGATGTCGTCCACCCGATCACTGACCGGTAGTCCCGGCGGAAAACTCGCTGGGCGGTGCAGCGCCTGACGCTGGCGCACCTTCTCAAGCCCCTGTTCCAACCAGTTCGCCATCTGTTCCAGGTCTTTCTGGCCCGGCTTGCCCTTGGTTCGGCCCACTCTGCGGATAATGCGCGCCGCTTCCTGCTGGTTACAGACATCCAGCTGGCTCATAAAGGCCTTCACTGCCGCCTGAGGATCAGCAGCCGTGGGTTGGGCGTTATCGGGCGTTGTTTTGTCAGTCATTGAACGGCAACAGACTCATGGATTGATGGATGCATCACAAGGCGCCACAGTCTAGCGGGAAATCCAAACGGTAGAAACACAAAGACCCTGCCTGAGCAGGGTCTTTGTGGGAAGCAGTGCAACCTCGCGGTTGCACCAATCGCCGTTTACTTGGCGTTGGCTTCATCCCGCAGTTCACGGCGCAGAATCTTGCCCACGTTACTCTTGGGCAGCTCGTCCCGGAACTCAAAGTGCTTGGGCACTTTGTAGGCGGTCAGGCGCTCGCGGCAGAACTCTTTGAGTTCGTTTGCGGTGACACCGTCTTTCGTGGGCACCACGTAGACCTTGACGGCCTCGCCGCTCTTGGCGTCCGGAATGCCCACAGCGGCGCACTCAACCACTTTCGGATGGCTGGTTACCACGTCTTCAATCTCGTTCGGGAACACGTTGAAGCCAGAGACAATGATCATGTCTTTCTTGCGATCAACAATGCGGATATAGCCATCTTCCTGGATCAGTGCAACGTCACCGGTTTTCAGGAAGCCATCGTCAGTGAAGGACTTCTGGGTGTCTTCCGGGCGCTGCCAGTAACCACGCATCACCTGCGGGCCTTTCACACACAGTTCCCCGGGCTCACCGATGGGTGTTTCGTTGCCGTCGTCGTCGATGGTTTTAACCACGGTGGACGGGATCGGCAGGCCGATGGTGCCGATCTGGATAGCGCTGCGGGGGTTGAAGGTAACCACCGGAGAGGTTTCAGTCATGCCGTAACCTTCACTGATCTCACAACCGGTCACCCGTTCCCACATTTTTGCGGTATCGCTGGTCAGCGCCATACCACCAGAAGCCGTCAGCTTCAGGCCGGAGAAATCCAGATCCTGGAAGTCCTCGTTGTTACATAGGGCCACGAACAGGGTGTTCAGGCCAATGAAAGCAGAGAACTTCTGCTTCTGCATTTCCTTCACGAAGCCCGGAATATCGCGCGGGTTCGGGATCAGAACGTTGTGGGCGCCGGCTTCCAGCATGATGCCGCAGTTCAGGGTAAACGAGTAGATGTGGTACAGCGGCAGCGGTGCAATCACCACTTCCTTGCCCTCTTCTACCTGGTCTTCCATCATCGGGCGCACCTGGGTCAGGTTGGCCACCAGGTTAGCGTGGGTCAGCATCGCGCCCTTGGCGACACCCGTGGTGCCACCGGTGTACTGCAGTACAGCCAGGTCGTCCAGATTGATGTCAACCGGAGTGAACTTCTCACGGGCACCGGCACTGAGCACCGCCGGCAGTTTGTGGGCAGTCGGCAGGTTGTAGGACGGAACCATCTTCTTGACGTGCTTCACCACAGCGTTCATCAGGGTACGCTTGATGGGTGAATGCATATCGGCAATTTCAGTCACGATCACGTGCTCAATGCCGGTATGGGGCAGCACTTTTTCCGCATTGTCTGCCATGTTGGCCAGCACCACCAGCGCCTTGGCACCGGAATCGTTGAACTGGTGTTCCATTTCACGGGTGGTGTACAGGGGGTTGGTGTTAACCACGATCAGGCCAGCACGCATGGCACCGAAGACAATCACCGGGTACTGGGTAATGTTGGGCATTTGCACCGCAATGCGATCACCCGGTTTGAGATCGGTTTTGTTCTGCAGCCAGGCCGCAAAATTACGGCTCTGAGTATCAAGATCCCGGTATGTCAGGGTGACGCCAACCGCAGTGAACGCAGGCTTGTCTGCAAACTTCTTAACAGCCTGTTCAAATACATCCACCATGTTTTTGTATTTCTTGAGATCTACCTCACGGGGAATGCCGGCGGGGTACTTGTCTTGATAGAACTGCTCAAAATCCATCACCATCTCCTGTCTGATTGGCGCTATTGGGGAGCCACCGGATGGGTTCAGAAGCTCCCTGATTGTAATGTTTTGCCAAGGCCGAACTGATCAAAAAATCAACCCGACAAAAGTCTCAGCCTTAAAAAGTCGGGAGAGAATAGCAGTTTTGTTAACGATGAGGTAGTTTCCGAAGCGTTAAACGGTACAACTGTATACCCCTTTCAAACACTTCTTCCATCACCGGAGTCTGTGATGAGCGACACCCTGGATACCCTTGAAAATATTACCTATGACGAATTGAACGAGGGCGACTCTGCCACCTTCACCCGGACACTGACCGAAGATGAGCTGGTATTGTTTGCAGCGGTGTCGGGGGATGTGAACCCGGTACACCTGGACTCCCAGTTTGCCGCGGAGTCCATGTTCAAAGAGCGCATTGCCCATGGAATGTGGAGTGGCTCTCTGATTTCTGCCGCACTGGCCACGGTCATGCCCGGCCCCGGCACCATTTACCTTGAGCAGAGCCTGTCGTTCAAGCGCCCGGTCAAACTGGACGACACCCTGACCGTCACCCTCACCGTAGTGCGCAAAGAACCGAAGAATCGCGTGGTACTCCAGTGCGATGTGCGCAATCAGAATGACAGCCAAGTGGTGACCGGCGAGGCGAAAGTCATCGCCCCCACCGAGAAAATCTCACTGCAAAAGCCACGCCTGCCGAAAATTACTATCGAAAGCTGAGGTCGGGCCCTGTCAGCCCGGGAGGAAATCGATCGGGAATCGAACCTTCCGGGTTTCGACATTGTCTGCGCCAAAATTGAACATCTGTACCCGCATGGCAATGCGTTGCTCCAGGGCCGGGTTGCCCAGCTCTGAGCTGACCACCTGGCATGCGGACACCGAGCCGTCCGGCTCTATCACCAGCTCCAGGGTGACTTTGCCTTCCAGCGTCGGGTCCTGTCGCAGTTCCCGCTGGTACAGGCCGTAGAGCACACTTTTCTGGGTATCAAACACCTGCCGGATATTGCTCATGGCCCGCTCACCTACCGAGGGCCTGGCCGGGGTTGCCGGGTCAACCGCCACTTCCCGGGGCGCAGAAACAGTTTGCATGCTATGCTCTGCCAGCGCCACTTCCCGGGCCGGCCCCTCACGGCTCTGGACGCCGCCACTGCCGGCTAACACCCTGGAGCGGTCGCCTTCCGGTTGCTGCACCTCTGCCTGTGCATCACCAATATTGGCGGTTCGATTCTCGGGCCGGGCTGAGGGCTCTGGCGCCTTCAGTGCCGCAAGCCGGTCTTTCATGGCAAACAAACCAGAACGTGCGGCATTTTCCCTCGCCTGTTCAGTGGTCTGCTCTTGGGGTGCCGAGACCCTGGGTTCCGGACGGGGTTCCGGGTCGGCCACGACCGGTTCAGCTTCCGCCCGCTCGGGTTCAGGCTCCGGCGAGGGCTCTGGCTCTGGCTCTGGCTCTGGCACTTCAACTACAGCGGGTTTTGGCGCCTCCACCAACTGCGCCAGCCGCGGCGGAATGCGCTCTGCTTCCGACCGTTCCCGTTCGGGCACCTGCAGGTTTGGAATGATGAGCGCCGGCACCAGAAACAACGCAAGCATGACTGCGAGTATCACACCGAAACGCGCGCTCTCCCATCCATCTCTGCTCCAGGGAAGGCGGGAAATTTGTGTGCCTGGCTTGCGTTCAGCCATTGCGCACCTCCCCCTCTACCGCCAGCCGGACCTGCCGGAAATCCTCGTCCACGCAGGTTTGCATGATCTTGCGCAGTAACCGGTAGTCGGTCTCTTTCCCCGCCATGATGGTGACTTCCAGTCCCTGATCTGGCACTTCCGCCCATCGGCCCCGTCGATACGCCAGCTCCTCAGACAGGCCCGCAATGTGAGTGTCCGAGGCCTCAATGCCGTCCAGCCTCGCCACTTCCCGGCCCTGAACCAGAATGGATCGGCCACTGACCTGCACGGTCAGGTTCTCCACGGCTTCTTTCTCCGCCGTCGAGGTGGGCAAAGGCACGTCTGCTGTATTCTGCATTACCTTCACATCGGAGGAATTCACCATCAGAAAGAACACGAGAATGGTGAATATATCCATCAGCGACACCAGGTTCAGGCCACCGGCCGTATGCATCCTGCCGTAATGGCGTTGGCGCAGACGGGCGCGACGCGATGCCTTCATACTCCACCCCCGTCTGCTGCTGACGCACTCTGCGCAAGGGTACGATCTTCGCCTGCATCCATCAGGGACACATCCGGGAACAACTCAGCCTCCACCACGCTGGCGGCAACCACTGCCGGGTAAGAGCGGACTGTGTCCATAACGGTTACCAGTGTCTGATAATCCACATCCGGGCCTACTTCCAGGGTTACGTCGGTCTTTTCGGGCATACGGGCCTTGATCTGCTGAAGAAGGGCGCTGAGCCCCTGGTAGTCCTGGCCGCCATCCTTGACCGGAAGCACTTCAATCAGCCCGCGCTCACTGTCGGCCACTTCCAGGCCACCGGGAATAACAGTGACCACCAGCCGGAAATTTTCAGAGGCTGGCGCCTGCCCGGCTTCCATCCCCGGAAAATTCAGCTCTATCATGCGGATCTGCGTGAATACCATGCCCAGCAACAACACCGGTACCAGCACAATCATCAGGTTCAGAAACGCGGTAATGTCCAGATCCGCCTGAGCCGTCAGCCTGCGATGTCTGCGTCTCATATCGCCATACTCCTGTTTACACTGGCTGAAACACGAAGTGCATCAGGCGGCTACCCTGCCGGCGTCGGGATCTGACACCATATTCAACAGCTTGACCCCGGCCATCTCGAAACTGTCCACGATTTCATTGGTTCGGGTTTGCAGCAAGGCGTGGAACAACAGCAAGGGAATGGCGGATATCAGGCCAAAGGCGGTGGTGTTCATGGCTACCGAGATGCTTTCCGACAACAAGGTGGCCTTCTGGGCAGGATCGGCTGCGGCAACGGCGGTGAACGCCGCGATCAGGCCAATGATGGTACCAAGCAGGCCCAAAAGAGTGGCCACATTGGCCAGGGTTGCCAGGTACTGAGTGCGCTTTTCCAGGCGCGGCAGTACTTCCATCAAACCTTCCTCCATAGCGTATTCGATATCTTCACGGCGGCTGTTATTCAACAACCGGGAAATACCCGCCCCGAGCACCGAGGCAATGGCACTGTCGGAACTGGTTGCCGCCTTCATGGCGCGCTGGTAGTCCCGTTTTTGCAGGGCGGGCAGAATACCGCGCTCAAACGCCAGGCGGTTGCGCCGCCGCACCGACCCCAGATAAAGAAACCGTTCAAGCGTGATCGCCAGCCCCAGCGCCAACACAATGGCAATGGGGTACATGAATGGACCGCCGTCCTGAAAAAATCGAATGATGGTATCGAGCATGCCTTTGTCTCCGTTTACTGCAGGGTCACGGTTGGCCCGGACCGGCCGCATTCACGGCTGGCTTCAGGACCAATGGGTTCAGGGATTCCCGGAACTGGCGATGATTCTCCAGCACCTGAGGGGAAAGGGGTTGGTTAAGCTCCGGCGCCTGGCTATTGAGCTCTGCCCTGGGCCTTCTGGGCAGCGTCGGGTTCTGCCAGGGCAGAATGTAAAGCACCCTGGGGTCATCGTCCCCCACGCTGGCAGACAAACCGCTCACTGTCAGGGCCGATTGTTCCGGGTCTTCCGCGGTGGCCGCCTGGAAAAAACCACTGGCCAGCACAACAATGCAGAGGCGGAGAAGATTCCGGCCGATGCTCATTGCAGCCTCCGCTCAAGGTCGGCAATCCAGCCGGCGACCAGCTTGTCTTCCTCACCGGTCAACGCCCGGTATCGCTGGTAATGGACCAGTGCCTTATCAAGATCCAGCAGATAAAGCTCACTGATCACCGCCAGGTTGTAATGCAGTTGGGCAACCTCTGGAGCCGCCTCCACGCCCTGCTCCAGCAGGTTGGCCGCGTCCCGGAAACGGTTTTGCTGTTTCAGCAAAAGCGCCAGGTTATTGACCGTTGTCGCGTCGCTGGGGTCCAGGGCCACCGAGGTCTGCCAGGCCTTGATGGCCCCAGGGATGTCGCCGTTCTCATGGGCGTTCACCCCCTTTATGGCCCACTCTCTCGCCTGTTCCGGTGAATGCACAGGCTGCACCGCGGCCCGCTCGGGGGTTTTGCCGGGGCCAGTAGCGCAAGCGGTCAAACCCACCAGAACCGAGATGATCAGGGCACGTTGCGCGTAGTGAAAACCTTTAAGCACCTTCGTTCTCCTCCATGTTCCAGCTCATCCAGCGAAGTTCACGGTCGTAACGCCCCGGGTGCATGACGGCCAGCGCCTTCAGGCTCTGACCAATCCATTCATCAAAACCCTGGCTGGCAATGCGCCCGTGATTCCTGGAATGCAATTCCATTGCCCGCTCTTCCAGCGGCCAGGCTTCTTCTTCCAGAAGCATCTGGTATTGCATGGCTTCCAGCTCATTGAGTTCTGACGGTACCTCAGAAGCCATTAAGTCTGCCGCCAGGGTGCGATAGAGCTCGGCCCTTCGGTATAGCACCTCTGATGCCACAGTTTCTCCGGCAAAGGATTCCGCTTCGAGGAAATAGGCCTGGGCCTGCTCCATTGCCTTTTGCTTGCGTTCAAGTGCCCGCTCCAGGGGATGTTCCAGGCGGATGCCAGCAAATTCCTGAGCCACCGAAGCACCCAGGGCCAGCGCCGCCTTGCCGGCCCACAGCAGGGTTTCTTCCGAGTGCCACTGGCTAGCTGCTTCACGGGTGACCATCGCTTTCTGCTGGCGCACTGAATCAACACCGGATTCAATCAACCTCTGGCGCATGGTTTGCTGCTGCACATGATCAGCCGCCGCATCCGGATCCGGAGCAACCGCCAGCCAATCCACATACAGGGCATTGCGCTCGGGCAATTCACCGGCCTGGTGGTAGAGCGCCGCAGCGCGTAGCTTCAGCGGCCAGGGGTTTTGCGCACGTTCAGAGGCCGCCATCAATTCGCCGGCTGCTTTCAGAGGTTGACGGGATTCGTGGTAGGCGTAGACCAGTTTTTCACTGACCTCATCCGTGAGCTCATGGGCGGGGTAGTCGAGCCGGAAACGGTTCAGCTCGTTAATGGCCGTTTGCCATTCAGAAGCCTTGAGCAATGCATTACTGGCATCAAAGCGCGCCCGGATGGCAATCTCGGAATCGGGTAAAACGGAATTCACGCGCTGAAAATGGGCGACCGCCACGGCAGTGTCGCCACTGGCGGCCGCTTTCTCTCCCTGCCGGTAGATGGCGGTCGCCAGCTGCTCACGAATCTGCTCCGGTTCATCCTGAGTCGTGGCCACATCAGGCGCGCTGTCCACCAGCATCAGCGCCTGTCGCCAGGCCCGCTCTTCCAGCCCGTACTCCCCCGTCCTCTGACGCACCCGGGCGGTCACCAGCCAGGCGGCATAACGTTCTTCGTTATTCGCCGACTCAAGAACCAGTGTCGAGCGCGCATAAGCCAGCGCCTCATCCTGAGCACCAATCTCGTACCAGCGGTTTGCCAGGTCAGCCCTCAAACCTGAAAGCCTGGCGTCCTGCGCAAAGGTATTGCCGAATTGTTGCTCTTCACTGGACAATTCCGTCAAGACGCCTCGGTATGCCCCGGCAGCGCTCTCCTCTAGGGTCGATCTCAACACCTTGATAGCAGCCCAACCGGCCTCGGCCGCATCGGCGTATGGCTGGCCGTAACCCCGAGCGCCGTAAGCGGCGCTGCGATAGTTCTCCAGAGCCTTGTCACGATTGCCGGCCTGTAACCGGGCGTCGCCGGCCAGATGCAACAGTTTGCCCGTGTCGCCGGAATGGCCTGCAAGTGCTTCATAGTAGCCGGCCGCACTGGTCCAATCCTGTGCGGCGTAATGGTAATCCCCGAGGAAGCGCGCATAGTCCTGCCAGAGGGCCTGCTGTTGGCCCTTCAACTCTTGATACTCTGGCTGTGATTGGTATCGGGCCACATAATCTGCCCTCGCTTCACGAGCCTTACTGGTGTCGCCCGCCATCCGCCAGTAATCCACACTCTGAGCCAGGAAATCCGGAGCGGCTGAATGCTCGGGGTAGTTCCCGGCAAACGCCTGGTTGATGCCAACGGCCAGATCAAAACGCCCTTCAAGGGCATGCAAATCTGCCAGCCGGTCGTAAAGCAGGTGCGGCCAGGCCACTGGCGCTCGGTTGCCAAGCCACGCGGCCAATGTCGCAGAGTTGTCAGTCCGGGCGGCCATCAAAGCCAGCACCCGAAAACTGTCTTCAATCATGTCCAAACCAGTCTGCGGCGGATCCAGCAACGTGGCTTCGCTGGGCAGGTGTTGATCCAGCAATGCCATAAACGTCTCCGCCGACCGGTTCCAGGCCGCGGGCCCCTGTTTGAATTGGCTCCAACCCAGCATGTAACGGGCTTTCATGGCCAGGTCCTGGTGACCGTCACCTTCAATCAACTGCCGATACCCGGTTTCCGCTTCCTGATACTCGCCGGTGTTATAGGCGGCTTCGGCAATCCGGAACCGGGCTTCCGGCACCAGTGATGAGCGAGGGTACAGGCCCACCAGCTGTCTGAGTCGCTGGATGGACTCTTCATGCTGCCCAGTCAGTGCATGGGCTTTGGCCATCTGATAGAGCAACTCGTCGAGTTTGCCGGAGAAGGATCCGCGGGCCAGGATGCTTTCATAGCTGGCCAGAGCCTCTTCATAGACCGCCGACTGCTGCTCATCGGAGAAGCCAATATCCTGGCCGGAACGGTCTCGGATATTATTGAGGCGATTCAGCGCATCAATACGGACTTCAGGTTCGTCGGACTTCTCGAACAGTTTCTGATAGCGACGAGCCACCTCTTTCGGCGAGATTGCAGGCAGGGGGCGGCTTTCAAACTTGAGAAACACCGGGCGCATATCGCCCAGGGTTTCGCCATCCCGGCCGAGTTCCACACGGAACGATTCCTGGGCCGCTACGCTCCCACCTGGAACTGCAGATATCAGGATGACAGCGAGCGACAACCGACGCACAAACTGACGATTCATCGGGCAGCCTCCCCGATGTTTTCCAGCGCAAGATACTCGTATAGGTGCGCAATCTGTTGTTCGGTTTTATCCAGGGAGTGGGCCATCCGCTGCTGTTCAGCGGCAACCAGGGCCAGTGCCTTTTTATCAAGGTAGTCAGCAGCCCGGGCGCGGGCTTTGCTCACACGGGTCTGCAGGCTGGAGATCTCGCCCCGCAATTGCCGGGCCTCGGCAAGGTTGTCCCGCAACTGCTCTTGCCTGCCGGCTTCACGACGGGGCAAGGACGACAGACGCTGCCCACCAGACTGAAGCAAACGCTGCAACTGCCGGAGCCGGGCGATGTGATCTGCACTCAATGGGCGATCCGTAAGCTGTTCAAGTTGCCGGGTTAACGTGTCTTGCTGCTCCTGCAACGCGGCAAGTTGGCTGCCCCCACCACCATGATGGTTGTTTTCCAGGGCGCCGATAAATACATCGAGATCATGCTTGCTGCTCTCCAGCGAGAACGCCAGATCATCAAGCCGGGCTACCCGGCCAACCGCCGCCTGCCCCTCGGCGCTCTCAAGGAAGCGAAGGAGGTAAGCCAGCCGGGGCTGGGTCAACGTTCGGCTGTCGGCAAGGAACCATTGGGTATCAGCGCCCCGAGCGTCTGCCACCAACGCCTTGTAGGCACCTTCAGCACGGATTCGCTCTGCGAGCTTACCGAGCGTTACCCGCTCCCCTTCGTAAGCTGCGTTGGCAGCAAGCCAGGCTTCACCGGCCTGCCCCGGATAACCCGCCAGATCGTATCCACGGCCCATTCCGATCCAGGCATCGCCCACCCCGGGAAACGCCAGCGGGAATTTCTTGGCGCGGTGCCAGCTCTGCATCGCCGCTCGGTGATTGCCCTTTTCGGACAGGGCGAAACCATGCAGGTACAGGGCCTGGGGGGTGTAATAGCTCTCCAGAGAGACTTTCTCAAGGAAGTCAGTGGCCTTGTCGTAATCCTGGTTGCGCACAGACAAATAGCCTGCCCGGAGATAAAGCTGATTGCGCAGATCCGCGCTACGGGCACTGTCGGGGTCTTTCGCAGCCATGGCCATGGCAACCCTCAAAGACACCAGGGCCCTTGATGGATCAAGGTCATCCCGGGCGAAATCGCCCGCCAGGTTCATATAGCCCACTGCGGCCCAGTAACCGTCGTCCATACTGGCAAGGTATTGGCCGGCATGATCCGTTTTCCCCTGCTGCCGCTGTGTTTCCGCAAGGTTCAGCAGTGCTCTCTGGCGCACCTCGCCAAACCCGGTTCGGGCAGCCTCCTGATACCACTGCACTGCTTCGACCTGATTACTCTCTGCCTCTGCCAATCGGGCAAGCTCCAGAGCGGCTTCGGCGCGATGAACGTTGCTGTTGAACACACGCTCCAGCAACGGTTTCGCCTCGCTGGTCTGGCCACTGGCCAGCAACACTCGCGCGCTAAGGTAGTCGGCTGAATCGCCTTTGACCTGGCCAGCCAGAGGAATAGCCTGTGCGATATTCCCGGTGTCCAGCGCAAACCGGGTAACACCAGCGGCCAGCTCTGTCGGCACAGATTCCGAGGCTCCTGCCTGAGGCACCGCCAGGGTAAAAAGCACCAGCAAAGCCCGGGCAGCGCAATGAACGTTGCGAACAGGTCCCGTCATGATCGGCTACTTCCACTCCTGGAACGTGACTTCCGGCTCGTAGTCCGGAGCCCGGGCATCGAGATTCATCTGCAGGCGCAAGGTACCCGGGCGTTTATCAAACCGGTGAACCACCTCACGGCGGACAAAGCGCTTGTTGGCAGCGCGGGCGTTGATCACCGTCTTCAGCTGGTGGTTGCCGTCAGCCATATTGCCTACGAACAGCTGCTGCACCCCACCCTGCTCCAACGACGTTCGCTCCGTGGCGCTGTATAGATGGGACGCTACGGGCTGATCGTTGATAAAGAGTTCAACAGAATCAAGATTGAGTGCCTGCCGGTTTCCCAGGGTCAGGAACACCGAGACTCGGGTATCCACCGGGTGCAGCAAGCGTTGCTCAAGGGCATGCACCGATGCCGAATGACGGGTAACGTCTGCCGTCAGGCGGTTGATTTCATCGTCCAGCGATGAAGCTGAAACAGAGCCGAATGCCAGTACGGCAATCATTCCGGATATCCAAAGCCCCTTGGTCCCTGGGACAATCCGGCAGTGTTGTGATTTTTGTTTGCCGAACATAATTTTCCTGCCGTGCGATCTCGGGCCCCGGCACAACCGGGCACCGTTACAATTCGAAATAAAGAGTAACACCCGCTAACAACCAAGAACGGTATCCAATTCACCAAATGAAACTTTCACCGGCAGTGGCGTAATAATAAGTGTCGAGTTATTTGACAGAACAAAAGGCGGGAGCGGGAAAGACCGGTCGACATGACCGAGCAAAAAAAGTAACTAATTGATAATTATAAACTAATTTCGGGTGGCCCAAGGCTTGCTACGGGGAAAGCGGCGGGAGCGCCTTCTGGCAACCCCCGCTTGAATATGCCGAGCTTTGCCGATGCCCTCAACCGCATCGGCTTTTTTTTGGTTCATCGCGCTTTACCGGGAAATGCTGCTTTTATCTTCAGAAAGAAGTAGTCGTTATCCCGGTAGCCGTAGGCCACCCGCTTGATCACCTTGATCTTGTTGTTCATTCCCTCCAACACACTGGTGTTCAACCGGTAGACCGCGCTGGCGATAATGCCGTCGACGTAGCCCTTGAGGCGCCTGGCAAACTGCTGCACGGGGGCCAGCCCACTACTCATAGCCAGATTTAGCCAGTCTTGCCAGCGTTGTCTGGCATCGGCCTCTGAGGGAGCGTACCAGAGCTCTTTGAGCTGGTCTTTCAGGACGTAGACAGTCATCAGGGGCTGGTTGGCTTGCAGCAGTTCTTCGAGCTTCAGAGCCTGCTCGTCCTTGAGGTTGCCTCGGTTTCTGAGCAACAGCCAGCGACTTCGTTTCACTACTTTGCGAGCCGGCTTGTCGTGTCGAAGCTGATTGGCCTGATCGACCCGGACACGGTCAATCACTTCCCGTCCGAACTTTGCTACAACGTGGAACAGGTCATAGACCACCCGTGCTTGTGGGCAGTGGTGCTGAACTTCCAGGTCCATGGCGGTATTCATATCCATCGCCACGGCTTCGATCTGGCCACAGGTTTCCGGCCCCAGCCATTCAAAGAAGGGGCGTACCGCTGCTCGACTGCGGCCTTCTCCAACCCAGAGGACTTGTTGAGTATCCGCATCAATCGCCACGGTGGCGTAGCGGTGTCCCTTGAACAAGGCGAACTCATCCATGATCAGTCGACGAATCCGGCGTTTATCTGGCTCAGTCACTTCTCGTTTGAGGCGCCGATGGTCGATGGCCTTGACCGTATGCCAATGCAACCCTAGCAGCGTTGCCACATGTTGGATCGGCATCAGTCGTACCAGGGATTCAATCCAACTGACCATGCCTGCCGTCAGACGCTGTCGCCCTGGTAACCAGCGAATCTGTTCAAGCTTGGGGCCACAGGTCGTACAACGAACTCGGCGAACTGGCACGTCCAGCCAGACGCGGTATTGGAACAGGTCGCGTTCTCGGACTCGTCGGGTGCTGATGTCATGGATGGCAAGCGTGTGCTGATTACAACCACTGCAGCATGGCAAGTAATCGTCGGCAGGTTGCAGTCGGATGAGCAGAGATTGAGCGTCAATCTGGGCATACGATTCTATCGTGAATCCTTCCCAGAACAGGGCAAGAGGATTAGCATTCATAGGGACGGCGGTGAGTCGGTCAGGTTTGTTGTTTTGGCGAACTCAAAACTAACCGGTTTGACCGCCGTCTCCTACTTTTTCACGCTAACCCGCGATGAACCTTTTTTTTGATCCACCCACCTCGATCCGAACTACTTGCTCAGGTGTTTCATGGCGGATTCAAGTCCCTCAATGGTCAGAGGGTACATATGATTATTGACCAATTGTTTGGTTATGCCCAGCGAACCACCGCTACCCCAGTAACTTTCCGGTAGCGGGTTCAGCCAAACCACCTTGCGGAAATGCTCCGACACCCGCTGGAACCAGGTAGCGCCAGCTTCTTCGTTCCAGTGTTCAATGGATCCACCCGGATGCGTTATCTCATAAGGTGCCATGGTGGCGTCCCCAACAAAAATAACCTTATAGTCCGGAGTGTACTTGTGCAGGATGTCCCAGGTGCTCAGGGTCTCATTCATGCGGCGAATATTGTTCTTCCACACACTCTCATAGATAAAATTGTGGAAGTAGAAATACTCCATGTGCTTGAACTCGAGCCTGGCGGCGGAGAACAGCTCTTCACATACTTTGACGTGCGGGTCCATGGAGCCGCCGACGTCGAAGAAGATCAGAACCTTCACCGCGTTGTGCCGCTCTGGCACCATTTTCAGATCCAGGTAGCCGGCATTGCGGGCGGTGGAACGGATGGTGTCGTCCATATCCAGTTGATCTGCCGCACCCTGTCGAGCGAATTTACGCAACCGACGCAGCGCCACCTTTATATTCCGTAGCCCCAGGGTGATGCTGTCGTCCAGATCACGGTATTCCCGTTTCTCCCAGACCTTGACGGCCCGGCCATGGCGACCGTTCTTCTGGCCAATGCGGAAGCCCTCAGGATTGTAGCCATTGGCGCCAAAGGGTGAAGTTCCGCCGGTACCGATCCATTTATTGCCACCGGCGTGGCGCTCGTTCTGCTCTTCCATGCGCTTCTTGAAAGTTTCAATCAACTCTTCAAGGCCGCCCAGAGACTCAATCTTGGCTTTTTCTTCTTCGGTGAGGTGCTTCTCGAACTCGGCCCTTAGCCAGTCATCGGGAATCAGGGCTTCGAGCAGATCATCAAGGTTCTCGATGCCTTCAAAATACGCCTTGAAGGCCCGGTCAAACTTGTCGAAGTGCCTTTCGTCTTTCACCAGGCACACCCGTGCCAGGTAATAGAACTCCTCCATGTCTGCGAACGCCAGGCGCTGCTGGATAGCTTCCAGCAGGTCAAGGAACTCTCGCAGACTGGCCGGAACCTTGGCCCGGCGCACTTCGAGGAAAAAATCGATCAACATAAAGCGAAACTCTTGCCAGAGATCAGTTGCGGCGACGTGCCATAAACGCCAGCTTCTGCAGCAGGTGCACGTCCTGCTCGTTCTTCACCAGGGCGCCATACAGAGGCGGCAGTGCAGAACTGCTCTCCTTCTCCTGAAGCGCCTTGGCAGACAGCTCATCGGCCATCAGCAGTTTCAACCAGTCAATCAGCTCCGAGGTGGACGGCTTTTTCTTCAGCCCGGGCACCTTGCGGACATCGAAGAACACCTCCAGGGCATCACGCACAACCTGTTGCTGAAGGCCCGGAAAGTGCACATCCACGATGTCTTTCATGGTGTCGTGGTCCGGGAAGCTGATGTAGTGGAAGAAACACCGGCGCAGGAAGGCGTCCGGCAGCTCTTTCTCATTATTACTGGTGATGACCACGATCGGGCGCTTCTTCGCTTTCACGAACTCCTGGGTCTCGTATACGAAGAACTCCATGCGGTCGAGTTCCAGCAGCAGGTCGTTCGGGAATTCAATATCGGCCTTGTCGATTTCATCGATCAGCAGCACCACCTGTTCATCGGCCTCGAAGGCCTCCCACAACTTGCCTTTGACGATGTAGTTGCGGATGTCCTTGACCTTTTCATCCCCCAGTTGGGAATCGCGAAGGCGGGATACCGCATCATACTCGTACAGTCCCTGCTGGGCCTTGGTGGTGGATTTGATGTGCCAGGGAATCAGGCGCATCCCCAGGGCGGCAGCCATTTCTTCCGCCAGCAGGGTTTTTCCGGTGCCGGGCTCGCCTTTGATCAGCAACGGGCGCTGGAGCGCGATTGCTGCGTTTACAGCCATCTGCAGGTCATCGGTGGCTACGTATTTATCGGTACCGGTAAACTTCATGTGTCTGTTTCCTGTTGGTTACTTTTTCTGATCTTCGTCGTCTTTTTCGGTGTCGTCGGCCTCGGACTTGTCCGTAGCCTCGTCGTCCGCTTCTGATTCGTCCAGCTCCGGCAGATCATCAAACTCCGACAAATCAAAGTCTTCAAGACCAAACTCATCATCGTCGTCTTCCTCTGGCTCTGGCTCTGGCTCTGGCTCTGGCTCTGGCTCTGGCTCTGGCTCTGGATCAGTCTCGGCCAAAGTCTCATCGTCTTCCGGCTCTTCGTTAACCGCATCATCGGCAACGGGAATCTGATCATCTTCCGTTTCCGGAACCTCATCGCGTTCAAGCGATTCGGTCATTTCCGGGATATCCTCGGGCTCCGGCGTTTCATCCGGTTCGCTGTCTGACACAGCTGCTGCTACCACAGGGATCTCCGGCTCCTCCTCCGGCAGATCCTCCAGGGTCTCTCTCTCCGCTGCGGCGGCCTGCTCAGCCTCGGCAATGGACTTTTTCTGGCGCCAGGCGAAAAGCCCCAGCCCGATAATGACCACCAGTAAGGCTGCACCCGCTCCAAATGCCCAGACCGGTATTCCCCACAAAGTGCCTTTTTCCGGTACGTGAACCGGTTCCGGTTGTGGCTCCGAGGGAGCTTCTGCTTGTTCAGGCTCAGGCTCAGGCATTGGTTCCGGGTCTGCGACAGGCGCCGGCACCTCGACCGGTTCTGGCTCAGCCGGCGCCTCGGGCTCAACCCGTTCACTGAGGTCGGGTACCAGGGGCTCAGACACCACCGCCAGCTCAGGTTCCTCACCCGGCAATGTAAAAGCGGTCATTGCACTGAATTTCCGGGAGAATGTACCGCCGTCTGCCACCACATCAATCTGATACCGCCCGGGAGCAGGCAGCCGCGTCACGGTATCCCGATACACGCCATCTTCCGGAGGCTGGTCGCCAGACAGCACCTTGGTGCCCCGCCGGCCATCATTGGCGGTGATCGACAGGCTTACCTGCATCACACCCAGAAAATCCCGATTCCTGATCTTCTCGGATTCCTCGAAAAACACGACCTCCAGATTGAACGGCGTTTCTTCCGAGAATTCTGATGGCACCTCACTCACGGCCATGCGCAAGTCACTGACAACCGTCACCCGGCTACCTTGGCCGAGGTCTCCAACAATACGCCATCGCCCGGCGGCCGGTTCAGTTACGGTAATCAGGTCGTAACCCGGCTCCACGGCCCACCGCACGTTGTCTGGCAGATTATTGGCCGCGAACGGCTCGCCATCCGGCTCAGAGAGGGCCAGGCTTCGTGCTTCGGCGTCAGAGCCGCCCGTGAAGATCAAAGCGGTAAATTCCCGAACGCCAGCATCCACCGCAAAGCCATCGCCCTCAATGGGAATCTGTTCTTGCGGTACGGCCGTGTTCAGGGCATCCGCAAACGCCAGGTTGAGCGCTTCAGCGGTTTTGGCCAGTTGAAAGCTGCCGCCGGTTTCCCGGGCCAGTCGCTGCAGGAAGGTGATGTCTGCCAACTCCGACAGGCCGACAGTATGGATAGTGGCGCCTTTGGCTTTCAAGGACGGCAGCAGGGTTTCAAGGATGCGCCGCTCTTCTTCACGACTGGCAGCCTCCCCGCCGGGAATATCAACCTTGCCGTCACTCAGAAGAATCAGGTGGGTGTTTTCCAGGGTTCCGTCAGACAACCAGTCGTCGCCAGCCTTTTCCATCGCCAGCCCGAGATTGGTATACAAGGCCACGGAATTGATCTGATCCGAACGCTCGATAACGGTGTTGCGCCAGGCATCATCAACAGTGGCGTGGGGTACCAGCATGTTGACATACTTCCCGAAGGTCCAGACACCGGCCTCAGAACCCGCAGGCAGCATCCGGGCCAACAGGCGTACGGCCGGCCGGCGCAGGTTCTCCGGGTCGGTTTCCTTCATAGAGCCGGAGATATCAACAATGATGCGCACGTCAGCCTGCTCGGGTAATGTCAGACCTGAATCCTGGGCACTGGCCTGCGCTGGCAGAAAACTGACCAGCACCAGCACCAGCATGAGGATTACCTGAAATCGCTTCATAGCCACCCTTACCTGTCTGATGTTTCGGACGTTATTGGAGTTATTTGCGCACCAACCGATACCGGACAAGATCCAGAATCCAGACCAGCAACATCACCAATGCAGCAATACTGAAATTCAGCAGCGCCCTGCCCGCCGCGTCGGCGTCTCCCAGAATAAGTTCGTAACCGGCGAACAACCAGGCGGGAATCCACCAGCCTGCAAGCTCTGCAGACTCTACGGGTGTCAGAAATAAAACAACCAGGGCCGACAGCAGCAACGTCCGCACACCATAGAATGGCAGTATCCGAAACAGCGCTTTCATCATGTAGAACAACACAACGAAAGCAACTGCATAGGCCGCCCAGAAAATTCCGTAAGCTAGTGAAGCATCAGTATCGATCATTACAGAACCCAGTGAATAATGTGGTCTTCCCAATCCTCTTCCGGCACACTGTCCTCAGAGACGACTTTGCCTTTTACCGAAACCCCGGCGCGATGCACGGATTCAGGATCACCGGATCGCAAGGGGTGCCAGTCCGCAAGGGGCCGGCCTTCCGCCAACGTTCGGTAAGCACAGGTGTACGGTAACCAGTGGTAGTCTGATACCGTTTCCGGTGTCAGAACCGTACAACCCGGAACTTTCTTCAGCCGGTCAGAATACACGGTACAACGGCAGGTTTGCGTATCCATGTAACCGCAGACCAGGTCGGTGTGGTACACCTCGCCGGTGTCTTCGTCTTCAAGCTTCTGCAGGCAACAAAGCCCGCAGCCATCACACAGAGATTCCCACTCTGACCGGGTCATTTCGTTCAGGTGCTTACGCTGCCAGAAGGGAATCTCTGCAATCATTGTCCACGCTGCTCGATTTTTCGCCGAAAATCAACAATATAAGTTTCCTGCTCTTCCGGCATCTGCAGAAAGAAATCCTTCTCGGCCAACGCCTCCAGCACTTCTTTACCGGTGGTCCTGGCGAGCTTTTTGTCTGGGCTCAACAGCAGATCCATGGCGTGAACCGGCTGCCCGAAGATCGAACGCAAAGCCTCCGGGAGATCATCCCAAACCTGGCCACGGCGAACATAGATGTAGGTATCGCTTTTTTTACTGCTGCGAAACACCGATACAAATTCACGGTCTTTCATTGTACGAGAAGCTCCTCAATTTCCGGGACGACCGGCGCCAGTATATCCCTGCGCCAGCCTTCAAAAAACGGATTACCTGCCATGATGCCCTCTTCAATAACGCCTTCAAGGCGTTTTCTTGGCGCCAGCAATTCAATGGGTATATCAGTATCTTCTGCCACTTTTCTGAAGCAACGCTTGACCTTTTTGAACAGCGCTTGCTGATCTCGGGTCAGCGGCCTGGGTATGGGCTTCAGATCGGTGTGGTCAGCTTCTCTGGCACCCCGAACCAATTCCAGCAGGTGTTCGCCATAACGCTTTACAATGCCGCCCGGAACGCCCTGGACATCATTGAGGGCTCTGAGCGAGCCAGGGCAGCGCTCGGCAATGGCTATCAGCAAGCCATCATTCAACACTCGGTTTCGGGGGCGATCCAACCGCCGGCACTCCTGTTCCCGCCAAACCACCAAGGCCTGCAGAACCGCCTGCTGTTCCCGATTCAGTGTCCAGCCACCACGAAGTTTCAGGTAGTGTTGCCCGGCGTCCTCCAGGCTGGCTGCTTCATCCGCAAAGCGCTGTGACTCGTCGGCCATAGCCTGTTCCAGCCCGCGCTCGCGCAAGCCGTGGCAAACCCACTCATACACCGGTTGCAAAAAACGGATATCATCCAGGGCATAGCGCTCCTGTTCCGGGCTCAATGGCCTGGCCACCCAGTCGGACCGGGTAACGGATTTATCCAGGGTTTCACCGAACAGGGTTTCCACCAGGCGGGCATAACCCACCGAAAACCCGGCACCGGCCAGTGCCGCGCCAATCTGGAGGTCCAACACACCTTTAGGCATCACATCCAGCCAATGCCGGAACAGCTCAAGGTCTTCGCTCATGGCGTATAACAGCTTTGGTCGCTGGCTATCCGCCAGCATCTCCCGAAACCGTTCGGAGGCCTCGGCTACGTCCGGATCAATCAGCCAGAACTCACCGCCGCCACCCAGCTGCACCAGACCGGGAATGGGATAGAAGGTAGAGACTCGCTCAAATTCTGTGTCCAGCACCACCGGTACCCCGGGCTCGAGGGCGTCCAGCCAGTTGTCCAGGGTATCTGGCTCGCGAATCCAGCGAACAGTGTCAGGGGCCGGGGGAATGGTAACGGCCGGTGCGGAAAGAGTCATGGAGGAACCTGAGACGTTATTCAGACAGGGGCTTTCGGCCCCGGAATGCATGGGTAAGTGTGAAGCCATCTACATAGCCCAGCTCGCCACCCACCGGAATGCCATGGGCCAGACGGGTGATCAGGATATTCTGGCCATCCAGGCGGTCAGCGATGTAGTGGGCAGTTGCCTCGCCTTCGACGGTGGGATTGGTCGCCAGGATCAGTTCAGTCACACCCTCTTCGCGGACCCGCTGTAGCAACCGTTCAATACCGATTTCTTCCGGGCCCACGCCATCAATCGGCGACAAGTGCCCCATCAGCACGAAATAACTGCCCCGATAATCGCCGGCCTGTTCGATGGCAAGCAAGTCAGAAGGACTTTCCACAACGCACAGGGTGCCGGTACGCCTCTCCGGCTTCTCGCAGATGTTGCAGATTTCGGTGTCAGAAAAGTTCTGGCAGCTGTCGCATCGACGCACGCCATCCATCGCCTGGCTCAGGGCGCTGGCCAGCCGGGAGCCTCCAGAGCGGCCCCGCTCCAGCAGATGAAATGCCATGCGCTGTGCCGTTTTCTGACCAACTCCGGGCAAACACCGGAGGGATTCAACCAATTCATCAACCAGGGGGCTGAATGCCATGAACGCTCCTCAAAGACTATGGCGGGCCGGGCCCAGGTTCAGAACGGCATCTTGAATCCGGGGGGCATACCCATTCCGGACATCATGCCAGACATCTTTTCTTTCTGATTTGCCTCAACACGGCGAACGGCATCGTTAACGGCCGCTGCCAACAGATCTTCAAGAATCTCTTTGTCTTCAGACAGCAGCGACGGATCAATGTCTACCTTGCGAACGTCGTGGCGACCGTTCATGGTCACTTTGACCAGGCCGGCACCGGACTCGCCTGTGACTTCCGCCTTGGCAATCTCTTCCTGGGCCTTCTGCATCTGCTCCTGCATCTGCTGCGCCTTTTTCATCAGGTCGCCCATGTTATTCATCATGTGTTTATCTCCTGCCTGTCTCTATGGGACGGATGCTTTCTTCAACCACCCGCCCTTCAAATCGTTCAACAATGCTCTTTACCACCGGGTCCTGACGGATCGCTTGCTCTGCCGCTTTCTGCCTGGCTGCCCGCTGGCGTTCTTCCCAGGCGGCCGGGGTATGAAGCCCTGGCTCACCCTGCTCTATTCTCAGTGAAGTGGCATCACCGAAGCGGGATCTCAAGGCTGCCAGTATTTTTTCTTCATGGCGCGCATTCAGCAGCCGGGCGTGGCCTTCATCCAGGGTTAACACCACGGTTTGACCGTCCATCGCCATGGCACTGTAGCTGGCGAGGTTGCCGGGCATGCCAGTAATCTCCAACTGGCGAAAATCCCGTTCCCATACAAATCCGTCCGCGGTTACCGGCTCCTGATTTTCGACAACCGACTCAACCTCCGGTTCCACCGGGCCTTGAGGTTGGGCTTCCTCAAACACCGGCGGTTCGGTGGGCTCAAGTGCAATATTACTGACCAAAGTCTCTGGCTCTTCAACCTCCGCGCTCAGAGCCGGGTCGCCGGGGTCTGGATCCCAGGGCGGAGCATCCATCATGGGCGGCTCGGGTTCCGGTTCTGCCGAGTCAGCCTCGGCTGGACGGTGTGCCTGTGCTGATTCTGGAATCGGCCGCGGCTCTTCCACCGGCTCAGGATTCTGCGCGGGCGCTGATGCCTGCTCAGCTACCGGTGCAGGCTGATGGCTCTGGGCAGGGGCAGGGTCGGGTTCCGGTTCGGCGCGCGCCTGGCCCTCATTGCCACCAGAAGCAATGGTTGGCGGCTCACGGCGATCAGCCCCCGGCCGGAAAGCCAACATCCGGAGCAGAGTCATTTCAAACCCCATGCGGGCATCGGGTGTAACCGCCAGATCTTTACGCCCCATCAACGCCGCCTGATAGAACAGCTGGGCGTCTTCCGCGCTCAACTGTTTCGCCAGTGACTGAACCTGGGCGGCATCGCCCAGGGCATTGTCGGCACTGCCCGGTACTACCTGTTCCATGGTGACCCGGTGAAAGAGGGATAGCAGATCCGCAAGAATGACGGCGTAATCCGGCGCAAAATCTGAAATGCGGCTGATCTCCGCCAGCAAACCGGGGCCATCCCGCTCAACCAGCGTTGCAACAATGCGCTCAATGTCACGCTGATCAATGGTGCCCAGCATATTGCTGACATCACTGGCAGCCAGATTCTGGTTGCCGAAGGCGATCGCCTGGTCGGTCAGACTCAGGGCATCACGCATGCTGCCGTCCGCTGCCCGGGCAAGCAGCCAGAGCGCAGGCTCCTCAAAGGGAATCTGCTCTTCGGTCAGTACGTGCTTGAGGTGGCCTACGATGTGCTCCGGTGTCATCCGCTTCAGGTTGAACTGCAAACAACGGGATAGCACCGTCACCGGCAGTTTCTGGGGATCGGTCGTAGCCAGAAGGAATTTGACGTGCTCGGGCGGCTCTTCCAGGGTCTTCAGGAAGGCATTGAAGGACTGGTTGGTGAGCATGTGTACCTCATCGATGAGGTATACCTTGTAGCGGCCGCGACTGGGAGCGTACTGAACGTTGTCTGTCAGTTCACGCATGTCGTCAACACCGGTGCGGGAGGCCGCATCGATCTCGATCAGGTCAACAAACCGCCCTTCCAGGATTTCCTGGCAACTGCCACACTTGCCACACGGATTGGCGGTAATGCCTGTTTCGCAATTAAGGCAACGGGCCAGCAATCGACCGATGGTGGTTTTACCCACGCCCCGGGTGCCGGTAAACAGGTAGGCGTGATGCAGCCTCTGGTGCTCAAGCGCATGCACCAGTGCCTGAAGCACATGCTCCTGCCCCACCATGTCCTCAAAGGTGCGGGGGCGCCATTTTCGGGCTAAAACCTGATAGCTCATGATCCTTCAACTACTGCTATAAACCGGCGCTAACAATAGCATGTAGCCGGGGCCAGAAGAAGGATGATCTGTTCACGCACCGTCATCCCCGGCCCGGTCAAGGGCACTGATCCGCCTGCGCTCATGTTCCGTTTCAAACATCCGCACCCGCAGCGCCTCAACCTCTGCCTGCCGGTCTTCGGCGGTCAGCCCACCGGCCTGGTCGATCAGCGCCTTCTGGCGCCGATACTCAGCCACCCGGCTTTGCCACTGGGCCCGCTGTTCGTCCAATCGGCTCAGCCTTTGCGTCGCTTCCGGGCCGTAGGCTTCCAGCCGCACCGCCCGCACCTCCTCCTCTGAGGCGCCCTGCTCTCGCATTTCGCTGACCTTCAGGCTGGTCGACACCACCGCTTCTGAACGGCGGCGAGTTTGAACCGAAAACTCAGGCAACAGCTGGTCAACCTGCGCCAATGCCTGGTCACGCTCGTGGCCGCTCAGGCTTTCGTCCGCCAGAATGCGTTGCCGGTCGAGCATCAATCTGAGGCGTGCTTCCTCTGCTCCAAAGAATCCTTCAGCTACATCCGGGCCCAGATGCTTCCGTCGTAGGTCCTTCAGTTCGTCCAGAACCGCCTGCAAATCCTCCACGTTGCCACTACGCCTCACGGCCAGTGCTTCCGAAGCACCCCGGTAGGCAAGGTAATCATCCAGAATCTCGAGCACTTCCAGTTGCACCTGGGCCGATATGCCGCGCTGGCGCATCTCTGCCGCCAGTCTCTGCCTTAGTGCTTCGCCGTGGACCTGGTCACCGGTGAGACCTATGTAGAAATCCAGAAACCGCCGCAGTGACGGATCCAGCACCAGGTTTCCGTTCATATCCACCCGAACACTGCCATCCACGTCGATATCGGATATCCTCTCATCACGGGGTAACGGCGGCACGCTATCCTCAGCGGAGGAACTTCCAGCTACTTCTTCAGGCAGTGCGACGGAACGCCCTGCAGTCTGCTGGCCAACGTTCTCGATGCCTGCACCCGGCAAGCCCTGCCCACCATCAGCAAACAGCCAAAAACCGGCCACAACGGCGAGCAAAGCCCCGAGTGCGAAAATCCCAACTCTGTGTACCACGGTTTCGCTCCAGGGCGGGCCCGGAGGCCCGCCAACAGGTTGGGATTAAAGCCCGAGATTTTTCAGCCGGTTCGCCTGCTGGCGATACAGCTGCACCGGGCTTGCCGCGAAGGGGCCTACCAGACCAAAAATCTGGTTCACCTCATCCAGGTGGTTGTGCCGATAATCCACACCCAGCACCTTACCCAGCTTCATGCTGCAGGCGGGCACCAGGCCGTCGTGGGGCTCATTGAAAAGCGGGCTCATGGTCGCCAGCAAGAGATCGCTGGGGTCGAGCAGATTGGTCACTACCCTGTTGCCACCCCAAGAGTAATACCGCACCCCATTGGCCACTTCAGCGCCATCATCACCGCAGTAACTGGACGGCATACCTGCGGGAAACTGGGCATTGAATGCCAGGGAGCCTTCGGTGCTGAGCGAATGGATGGCTGCACTGGTATCCTGAGGCAAACCGCCTCCGCCAGAAAGAGTATCAATCAACCCGAAGAACCAGTTTCCGAGGCCATCCAGATCTACGCCACTGGCAGCATCGGCCACCGGTGTACCCCAGTTAACACCACCGACACTGGCGGCGGACGCCACCAGGTCAGGCCGCACCCCGGCCACGTAGCGCACCGTGGGCCCACCATGACTGTGACCAATAAGGTGAACTTTCTCAGCGCCGGATACCGCCAGGTATTCTTCAATCTGGGCAAGAAGTTGCTCGCCACGAACTTCCGTGGAATTGGCGGCAGACACCTGGGGCACAAAGACTTCCGCGCCGCCTTCCGCCAGGGCATCGGGAATTCCGTTGTGGTACTCCACAAAGCCCAGCAGCTTGTTAAAACCAGAAAGCCCGTGCACCAGCACGATCGGGTATCTGGTTTCGGTGTAGGTGTCCTTTTTACTGAACCACCACGCGGAGGCTGGCTGGGCTGTCAATGCAGCCGCCAGCACGCCCGCTGTTACGAGCGATGTTGTTTTGGCACTTTTCATAGCTTTCCCTTTTTGTCTTTGTTTTGATCGGGCAACAGCAAAATACCGCTTGGGTAGCATGCCAAAAACACGATAGACAGGGACAAGTGCCAACCGGGCCATAAGGTGGCTCAGCGTGAACCAGCCCACAAAATCACAGAGGAAAATCGATAAAAAGGAGAAAATAACAGAGGGAGAAAATCTGGGGGTGACCCCATCAGCAATCCCCCGGCACACACATCCACCGCTTCGGCTGCTCCCTTCCGGGCCTGACCGGGTTCACGGTTTCATGTTGCGGGGGCACCAATGGGGCCACCATAACGGCGTTCCGGGACTTTTACCCCGAAAGCGGCGCGCATAATATCAGAAGGATATAAGGACTACAACGGCTAGTGTCTCTTAAGGGACACTAGAGCGGCAAGGGCACTTCATCCTGCCGAAACCAGCAGGCAATGCTATAACGGGTTCGCCTTGCCGGCAGCACCTCATGGGGCACTTCCTCGCTCAGGAAGAGTACGGCACGGCCAGCTTCCGGGCGCACAAGGCCAATCGCCCTATCCTCTTCCCGTGGGCTGAACACCTGCAATTCGCCGCCGTCTTCCAGGCCCCAGTCGTCATTCAGGTAAAGCACCAGGCTGATCATCCGGGACGCCCGCCCGCGAAAGCTGTCGAGGTGGCACTTGTAAAAGTCGCCGGCCTGATAGGTCGCATAATGCGCTTCATACCGTTTAAGCCCGAGAAACAGCTTTTGATTGAGGCCAGCCATCAACTGGTCCAGAAACCTGAAAAGACTTGCCTGCGGTTCGGTGAACCCTTCCAGCCAGGCAATACTGTCTCGCCGAACGCTGCGATCCTTCACCAGATCCGCTCCACGCCCGATACCAGCCCGGCTCATCGCTTCGGTGCGTTCGAGAATCTTCACCTCATTGAGCAGGGCCGGCACCAACCCCTCCGGCAGGCGATCAGCAAGATCCAGCTCAAGCCAGGCGTGCTCGCTCAAGCCATCCGCCAACTGATCCAGCCACCTTGCGTCAACACGATCAACATCGTGCGCGCCCGCAGTGCCCGCCAGCGAGCCCTCACCCACTACCTGATCGAAATGTCCCTGGCCATGTTCGAGCCGAGGCTCCGGCAGTGGAACAATAACCGCGCTCTGGCTATCAGAATCCATCAATACACCCCCTGAATTTTAGGCTATTGTATGATCAAACTCGCCGGCGCGGCGGATTTAATTTACTCTCTTGGTAAGCAGATACCCTTAAGGAAATCATCGCAAAGGAAGTCGTCGCAAACCATGTCTGAAAGCAGTAACAAACCACCGGTCTCGGTGACACCGGGACAATGGTCGTTCACCCGCTGGCAAACCATCGGCCAGCTTGAGGCCCTGGAGGTGCACCATCCTCTGTTTCAGGCCACTATTTTCCTCCAAGGCGCACACCTGACTCACTTTTCCCCACGGGACCAGAACAATTGGCTGTGGCTGAGTGAGCTGGCCAGATTCCAACCGGGCCGGGCAATCCGGGGCGGCATTCCAATTTGCTGGCCCTGGTTTGGCGACCCAGCCAAAAACCCGCCGGAAATCCGCAAGCGGGTTCATGAACCGACTGCTCACGGTTTCGCCCGCACCGCCCTTTGGCGCCTGGAAGATGTACGCGAGAGCGCCCATGAAGTGGAGATCAGCCTGTCTCTGAATGCCAACGAGGATTTCGCCGAGCAATGGGATGGCCACGCACTGGTGCTGGCCACGTTCAGTTTCTCGGTCAGGGGTTGCCAGGTTGCACTGACCACCACCAACCTCTCACGCCAGCCACTGGCGTTCAGCCAGGCGCTGCACACCTATTTACCAACCGCTGACATCAGCCGCACCCGCGTGCTTGGCCTTGGCAACAGTCAGTACATAGACACCCTGAAAGACTGGGAGTATTGCACTCAGGAAGGCCCGGTCTATTTCGAGGGTGAAACCGACAGAATCTATGAATCCGGCGAGCCCCTTACAGTGGTGACACCGATTGGAAAACGCAAGCTGACCTCGGTGGGCAGTGACTCAACGGTGGTATGGAATCCCGGGCCGGACAAGGCTGCCCGGCTTTCGGACTTCCCCGGCAATGGCTGGCAAAAAATGCTGTGTGTCGAAACAGCCAATGCCGACGGCGATTATCGGGTGTTGAATGAAGGCCAGAGCCACATTCTGGGCGTATTGATCGGCCGCATCTGACTGCGCCGAAAATCCAAATCCATCAGACAGGGAGCAGGCATGGGCCTGGCATCGTTTCTCAAATCCAGACTGGTACCAGCCGAACTGGACCAGCAGATAGAGCGAATACGCAAGCCAATCGGTTCCCTGGGCTACGACCCCTGGGGTTATAACAACGAGGCCATCAAGTACGGCTTCTCCCTTACCCGGCAGATCTACGAGAAGTACTTTCGTGTTCAGGCCTCTGGCGTTGACAATGTGCCCGCCGAAGGCCCGGTTCTGATCATTGCCAACCATTCCGGCCAGCTCCCCCTGGATGGCCTCCTTATCGGCTATGCTTTGGCATCACGAAAAGACAACCCCCGCATTCCCCGGGCCATGATCGAGCGGTTCTTTCCCACCGTGCCCTGGCTGGGCAACCTGCTCAATGAGATGGGCGCCGTTCTTGGGGACCCGGTCAATTGCGCCAAGATGCTGGAAAACAATGAAGCGGTGATCGTCTTTCCCGAAGGGGTTCGCGGCTCCGGCAAACTGTACCGTGATCGGTACCAGCTCAAGCGGTTCGGCAACGGCTTCATGCATTTGGCCATGAAATACAACGCGACGATTGTTCCGGTAGGTGTGGTGGGTTGCGAGGAAACCATCCCTGCCATTGCCAATATAAAGCCACTGGCCAATGCACTGGGCGTGCCCTACGTTCCGGTGGCACTGCCCGTGATTCTTCCGGCCAAGGTACACCTGAACTTCGGCCCACCCATGCATTTCGACAATACCGAAATCCCGGAAGAACAGGTGACCGAGCGGGTGGAAGCCGTCAAGGCTGAAATCAGCCGATTGATCGACAAAGGGCTTAGTGAAAGGAAAAGGCTGTTCTGATGACCACCAAACGAAGACCCCACATCCTCGTGACTGGTGCCGCCGGCGCCCTGGCTCAACAAGTCATCAGCCGCCTCAGGGAAACCTGCGACCTGGTCGCCGTCGATTTCCGTGAGCAGGTGTATCTGGGAGACGACATCCCCAGCTATTGCATCGACTTCAACAAGCGGGTTTTCGAGGACCTGTTCAGGCGATATCAGTTTGACGGCGTGATCCACCTGGGCCGGATACTGTCCAGCCAGCTCACCCGCATGCGCCGCTATAACGCCAACGTGCTGGGCACGCAGAAGTTGCTGGATCTTTCCCAGAAGTACGGCATTCGCCGGGTGATTGTTCTCTCCACTTACCACGTATACGGCGCCGTCGCCTACAACCCGGCCCTGATTGATGAATCCGCCCCCCTCAAAAGCGCGGGCCTGAGCGCGGATCTTGTGGATTCCGTGGAACTGGAGAACCTGGCCAACATTTACCTCTGGCGCTATCCGGAGCTGAACATCACCATTCTTCGGCCATGCAACATCGTGGGCCCCGGTGTGCGAAATTCCATGAGCTCACTGCTCGGCAGCTCCCGGGCTCCGGTGCTGGCCGGCTTCTCGCCGATGATGCAATTCATCCACATAGACGACATGGCAGATGCCATCGTACTGGCCTGGAACAAACCCGTAAAAGGCGTGTTCAACGTCGCCCCCCAGGATTGGGTAGCCTATCAACAGGCCTTGAAACTTTGCGGATGCCAGCGCATTCCACTGCCATCCATTCCACCCGTCGTTCCCAAGGCGATTTCAAGAATTCTGAACCTCAGGAGCTTCCCGACTTACCTGATGGCGTTCTTCAAGTACCCAGTGGTGATTGATGGCCGGGCCTTTGCCCGGGAGTTCGGATTTACCCCCAAACGTCAGTTGACAGATATTTTCCGTTACTATCAGGACAACAAACGGCCAGTGTGAACCAGGCCGGGAAAACGCCGATACCCGTAGACGGAACCGGGAGTTCAGAGCTACCCTGTACAGAATAAGTACAGAACCCAGGTTCAAGGAAAGACCGAATGCTCAGGGACATCAGCGTGATCAGCTACGGTGCGGCGGCAGCCTTGTTCGCGGTGCTGTCTGTGCTGATCGCGACACGTTATCTGCGAAGGGATCTTGACCGCGCCCTCTTCCTTGCGGCGTTGGTCACCACCTTGTGGGCAAGCACCCTGGTCTCCCAGAGCCTTTGGGGGCACCCCGGCTTTTTCGTACGTTACCTGCTTGAATTGCTCAGAGATACCGCCTGGATCCTGCTGCTGTTCGCCATGCTTCGGGACGCTTTTCGCCAGGGCAAGCTCGCCAGCCAGCTCAAAAAAGTGCTTGGCGCCTCCCTCTTCATACTGATCGCAACCCTGCTGACCCTGGGCAGCCTTGAATTTATCCTTGGCCTCGCCCTGCTGGATGGCAAAACCAAAGTCATCGGGCAAATCGCTCTGGCCCTGCTCGGGCTGTCACTGGTGGAACAGATCTGGCGCAACGCCCCCGGCTTTGGCCGGTCCTCCATGAAGTACCTCTGCATTGGTGTTGCCACCATCTTCACCTTTGACTTCTTCATGTACGCCGATGCCCTGCTGTTCGGCAAAGTCGCCGATTCGTTCTGGAATGCCAGGGGCTTCGTCAACGCTGCATTAATGCCGCTGTTTGCCGTCAACATTATCAATACCCGCAAACAACCGGTGGATTTCCAGCTTTCGCGCTCCGCGGTATTCCATGTGGGCACCTTCCTGTTCGCCGGCGGGTACCTGTTGTTCCTTGCCGTAGGTGGATACTACGTTCGCGCCCTGGGCGGAGCGTGGGGCGAAGCCATGCAGGTGCTGTTCATCAGCGTTTCCCTGGCATTTCTGGTCACCCTGTTATTGTCGAGGCGAATCCGGGCCAAGCTGATGGTGTTCATCAGCCAGAACTTTTTCGACTACAAGTACGATTACCGGAACGAATGGCTGAGAATGACCCGTGAACTGGCCGACCTGAGCAATGACCCTCCCCTGCCCGAGCGAGTAATCCGAATTCTCGCAGGCCTGGTGGAGAGCAACGCTGGCGCCATCTGGCTTCGCAGCGACCAGGGCGACTACCTGCTGAATGCGAGCGTGAACCTCGCCACGCCCAAATACACCATTATCGATAGTGATTCGGAACTGGTCCGTTTTTTCACGGATCGGGAGTGGATTATTGATCTGAACGAATACCGGTCCGACCCGATAAGCTACAACCTGCTCGAGATTCCTGACCCCATCACCAACACCCCAGACGCCTGGCTGATTATTCCCCTGTACCTTGGCAACGAGCTTTACGGCGTTGCCATGGTGGGGCGCCCCTATTCGAAAGTTGAGTTGAACTGGGAAAACTTCGACCTTATCAAAGTGGTAGCCCGACAGACCTGTAACCTGCTCGCCCAGATGGATGCCCAGAACCGCCTCTCGCGGGCCATGCAGTTCGAGGCTGTGAGTAAAGCCTCAGCATTTATGGTGCACGACTTGAAAACCCTGATTGCACAGCTGTCGCTGCTGGTTAAAAACGCCCCCAAGCATCGGAACAACCCGGCGTTTATCGACGACATGATCGCCACCACAGACCACGCAGTACGCAAAATGGCCAACCTCGTGGACCACATTCGTAAACCTTCCAACCCGGCAGAAGAAAACCGGAGCCCGATAAACCTGACCGAACTGGTCCAGGAGCTGATCGCCCATCACAGCCATCGGGCGCCTGCACCATCCCTGCAAGGCAGCCCAGACAACATCTTTGTGTCTGCGGATAAAGAACAGCTGCGGAGCGTGCTCGGCCACCTGTTGCAGAATGCCCAGGACGCAACCCCGGCAAACGGCGACATATCCATCAATCTTAAAACCGCCAAAGGCAATGTTGTGATCTTCATTCAGGACACGGGCACCGGCATGACCGACGACTTCATCCGCAGCCAGCTGTTCAAACCATTCGAGAGCACCAAGGGCCTTACCGGCATGGGAATTGGCGCCTACCAGGCCAGAGAATACATTCAGGAATTAGGCGGCAATATTGATGTCACCAGTGAGCCAGGCGTTGGGTCTTGCTTTTCCGTCAGGATTCCTCTGCTCACGTCCGAAGCCGAAATACGGGCTGCGGCCCCGAGTGTGCCAATTCAGGAAACCGTACAACCACAGAAAACCGTCAACTAATCGTCGCCCGAAGGTATTTTTATGAATCAGCATTGCAAAGTGTCAATGTTCAGTTAAGAATCATAACCATGGAAATGCCGGTTCAGCCAATGGTGGCAGCCGCGCCGTACACAGACCAAAGGATTGAGTGTTGTTGTGAAGCAGCTACTGATTGTAGAAGACGACCCCGGCCTGCAGAGCCAGATGCGCTGGTGTTTCAGCGACGACATTGATGTATCTGTTGCATCAGACCGTGAGGCCGCTCTCACGGCCCTTCGGCGCCTTGAACCCCAAGTTATTACTCTGGACCTAGGCTTGCCGCCCGACCCAGGCGGAGCATCCGAGGGCTTTGCGCTTCTGGAAGACATTTTACGCCTGGCCCCCATGACCAAAGTCATTGTGGTGACCGGCCGGGAAGATAAAGAAAACGCAGTTAAAGCTATTGGCATGGGCGCATCGGATTTCTACCAGAAACCGCTGGATGCCGACATCCTCACCTTCGTGGTCAACCGCGCGTTCCGGCTTGCAGAGCTTGAAAGAGAGAACCGTGAACTGGCCAGCCAGGGCAACGGCACCACCATCAAAGGCATTGTTGCCGCCAGCCGTGAAATGCTCGCTATCTGCCGTACGGTTGAAAAAGTCGCCCCTGCAGACGTTACTACTCTGATTACCGGAGAAACCGGCACTGGCAAGGAACTGCTGGCCAGGGCACTACACGATCTCAGCCACCGGGCTGACAAACCCTTTGCCGCCATCAACTGTGCCGCCATCCCGGAGAACCTTCTGGAAAGTGAGCTGTTCGGCTTTGAAAAGGGATCGTTTACCGGCGCGACGCAATCGAAGAAAGGCAAAATTGAAAGCGCCAATGGGGGAACCCTGTTCCTCGATGAGATCGGCGACATGCCCATGGCCCTGCAAGCAAAACTGTTGCGGTTCCTGCAGGAACGAGTGGTAGACAGAGTGGGTTCAGTCAAACCCATACCGGTAGACGTCCGGGTGGTCTGCGCGACCCATAGAAATGTTCAGGACCTGATCAGCCAGGGAGAGTTCAGGGAAGACCTTTACTACCGGATCAGTGAAATCACCCTGGATGTGCCAGCCCTGCGGGAACGTGAAGGCGATGCTCTGGTAATAGCCCAGTCGTTGCTGAAAACCCTGGGCAAGCAGCTCGACCGGCCCAACCTGTGTTTCTCCGAAGACGCTGCACAGGCCATTAATGCCTATGGATGGCCAGGGAACGTGCGGGAGATGATCAACAAAGTGAAACGGGCCATCATTATGGCTGACGGCAAACGGATTACCGCAGACGACCTGGTGCTCCCCGCCGACGGCTGTGAAGCTGACTACCAGCTAAACCTTCGCCAGGTTCGTGAAGCGGCGGAACGTAAAGCGATCATACAGGCGTTGACCACCAGCAACTTTAATATGGCGCAGGCTTCGAGACTGCTGGGGGTCACCCGCCCAACGCTCTATAACCTCACAGACAAATACCGGATTGAGACCTCCACCGCGACAAGCGGTGTGTGACCAACCCCAACGGATTCAGAACAAGACCCCGATAAAAGGAAGGAACAGGGCATGAAAATCAGTAACGTTGTAAGAGTGTCGCTGCTTTCGGCTGCCATCGCGTTAAGCCTGACTGGCTGCAACAGCGAGCCGGACATGTCACAGGATGACATCCAGTATATCAGCCACCTTGACCAGGCGCGGTTCTTCCAACGCCAGGGGGAGTTAAGAGCGAGCACTATTGAGGCTCGCAGCGCCATCCAGATGCAACCTGAGCGCGTTGATCCCTACTTCGTCATCATCAACAACCTGCTGACCGCAGGAGATGCTGTTAACGCCGAGCGCCAGCTTGACCAATTCCTGGAGAACCGGTCCGAAGACGCCCTTACCCAGCCCCAGATGAACCAGGCCGCGTTAATCCGCGCGGAATCAAGGATATTGCAGGGAAAAACCGCAGAAGCTGTCCAGGCGCTGGATCAGATTAGCTCACCCTCTCGGGACCAGGAACTCAAGGCGGATAACCTGAGGGGCCAGGCCTGGTTATCGGCCGGGGATTTTGGTCGGGCCGAGACAGCCTATACTGACGCCCTTCAACGCAATGATCAGAATGTCACCGCCGCGGTCGGATTATCCAGAATCGCCGCCGCCCGGGGCGACATTGCCAAAGCCCGCGAACTGCTCAGCCAGGCAGAAACCATCGATTCTGACCATGAAGACATCTGGCTATGGAAAGCACAACTCGCCCACTCACAGGAACAATGGGCCGAGGCAGAGCAAAACTATATCCGCGCACTGGAAACGATTGGCCAGTACGACGTGATGACCTACCGAAAGTACCAGACCATCTCAGCTCTGGTAACGGTTCTTCGCCAGCAAGGCAAATCAGCAGAAGCCTTTGTTTATGAAGAAATCCTTGCCAAGTCCGGGCCCGGAACCATCAAGAGCAACCTTGAAGCTGCAGCCGCCGCCTATAACGATGGAGATCTCGATACCGCTGCTCGCTTTTTACAGGAAGTGCTGAACCAGGCGCCCGGGCACCAGCAAAGTGCCCTGATGCTGGGCGTTATCCGTTTCCGGCAGGGCCGCACTGAAGAAGCCGCCAGCCTGCTGGAACCCCTCGCGGAGATGAACGACACCGACGGTGTTCGCAAGCTTCTGGCCGCAACCAGAATCTCCATGCGAGACCCCCAGGGCGCCAAAACACTGCTTGACGACCTCAAGGATCGCGACAGCGACCCACAAACTCTGGCTCTGGTTGGCATCGCTTCTCTCGCCAGCGGTGACGACCAGAGTGGCCGCCAGCTCATCAACAGGGCCCTCGAACTGCAACCGGATAACCACAATCTTCGGCTGCGCTACGCCACCTACCTTGCCCAGCGCGAGGACTACGAGGCCGCCATCCGCCAGGCGCGCCAGATTCCAGCAGAGGCTCCTGAATCGACCCAGGCCACGATACTAGTGAGCCAGGCGCAGATGGCCTCGGGCAATCCCGACGCCGCACATAAGGCCTTGGACGACCTGTTAAGCAAAGAGCCGGCCAACGTGGCCGCTTTGATTGCAAAAGGCAACCTGGCCGGCAATACCGGGAACATGGACAACGCCCGGAAGTTCTTCGAGCAGGCACACAAAGCGGCACCCGACAACCCGACGCCTCTGGTAGGGCTCGGTAACCTGGCCCGGTTGCGCGATGATAATGACACCGCCCGAGAACTCTATACTCAGGCCGTAAGGCTGGCGCCCGACAACCGCGGAGCACTGCAAGCAATTGCCAACCTCCTGCCCAGAGACGACCTAACCGAGTTGATGCGAAGCATACGCGAGGACAACCCGGAAGCGGCAGGGCCGCGCCTGATTCTTCTTGAGACAGCACTCATTGAGAACAACACCTCCGAAGCCGACGAACTCACTGCCCAGCTGGTGGAGCGGCAGCAAGCGGATGCGCCATCTCCCACCGAGCCACTGGTCGCCACAGTGTACGACGGTATTGCAACGCAAATGGTACAGCGTGGACAAACCGAACGGGCGCTACAGATACTCAATCGGGGCCGCACCTTGTTCCCGGATAACGAAGACATGGCCCTGAAAGTGGCCTCTATCGAATTCCGTAATGGCAATACCGCTGCCGCCAGGGACGCTCTGAGGGACGCAAAACAGCACAACCCCGAATCCCCAGGCCCGTATCAGCTGGAAGCCAGCTATTACGAGAGCCAGGGAGAACACCAACAAGCCGCTGAGCTCTATCAGCTCGCACTCACCAAACGAAACACCCCAGAGCTGCAAGTTGTCCGAGCCAGAGCACTCAGTAGTGCAGGCCAGCCCACCGCGGCCCTGGAGTCTCTTGAACAGGCCATGGAGCAGTTCCCGAACAACACCAGAATCATGCTCAGCCTGGCCATGGCACATCAGCAGACGGGCCAACAAGACAAAGCCAAGGCGAGTTACGAACAGCTGGTATCACTCAGCCCGACCAATGCGGTAGCCCTTAACAACCTGGCATGGTTGTATTACGAAACGGGTGATAATCGGGCCCTGGACACTGCCAGGAAAGCCTACGAACTGGTCCCCGACAGCGCAGCGGTGGTGGATACCTATGGCTGGATACTGTTTGAATCCGGTGAGCAACAACAAAGCCTTGTCGTGCTTGAGAAAGCGCACGAGCTGGACCCAGGCTCCCGCGAAATTGCCATGCATCTGGTGGAGGCCTACAGGGCAGCCGGCAGGGATGACGACGCCAGGCGAATTCTGACCAAGCTGGATAACGAGGCCTGACAGAGCTTAACGCTATAAGCGCGGTAGGCAGATAGCGAAACGTTCCTAAGACTCGGTGGCAGCCCTAACACACTGCAACAATACTTTACACAATGTATCGTTGCGCAAGGAAGGTGAGTTATGGCTGCCAAGAAGATTCTCGGCCTCGGTGTAGTGGTGGTTTTTCTCGGTGGTTGCCAGAGTTGGCAGTTTCGGGACATTGAAAAGTTACCACCCACTGCTGCCATTCCCGAAGTCAGCGAACCGGGAAAAGTCGACGTCTGGTACTTTGATGGCATATCAGGCAACAACGTTCAAAGCATGATAGACGCCGAGAAATTCCCGGACTCACCTGACGAAATTACAGAACTCAACCAATTAAGGCGCGCAGCCAACCGGGCCAACAATTACGGCACCTTGATTCGTGGCTATTTAGAACCCCCCGCAACGGGTGAATACACCTTCTACATTGCAGGTGACGACGAAACTCAACTCTGGCTCTCCCCTTCGCAGTCTCCGGAAGATATCGTTCGAATCGCCTCAACCATGGCGACCCCGCTCGATAATTTCACTCGCTACAGCTCGCAAACCTCAGGCATTCATTACCTCGAAGCCGGACAAAAATACTATTTCGAGCTGAGGCACAAAGAAGGCGGCTGGGATGACCACTTTACCGTGGCCTGGTCCGGACCCGGGCTGAATCAACAGGTGATCGATGGCCCTTTCCTGCACAGTTTTGCGCAGACAACCCCGGGCACCCAACCGGAACTGACCACCGAAGAAGCCTATGAACTCGGCTACCGTCTCGGATTTTTCGATGGTGAAAAGGGCTTGTCGTATAACGCCCAATATCCACCGCTGGATGAAGATGGTGATGGCCTCTACGACAACTGGGAAATCTATTACGGCCTGGATCCGACAGACCCGACGGATGCGATGTCAGATACCGACGGAGACCTGCTTACAGCACTGGATGAATTCTGGGCGCGCACAGATCCCAACCTTGCAGATACCGACGGCGATGGCATTCCCGATGGTTACGAATACGCTTACGGCCTTGATCCCACAGACCCAACCGATGCCTCGCGAGACCTGGATGGAGACGGATACTCCGTACTCGAGGAATACCTGGCGGGCACAAACCCACTGGATCCTGAGGATTTCCCTGCACCTGAAGCAACCTACCAGCCAGGATACGTTGGCCAGTATTTCACAGGCGTAAACTTTGACAGCTTTGTTTACACCCAGCGAGACACCGCCATTAATTTCAACTGGGGAAGTGGCAGCCCGTCTGCCAATATGCCCAATAATAATTTCAGTATTCGGTGGCAGGGCTGGTTTACTCCACCGCACACGGAAGGCACGCGCGAATACACGTTTGCCACAAGAACGGATGACGGTGTTCGCCTTTTCCTTGATGGCAATCTGGTTATCAATCAGTGGAAAAACCAATCCGCCACCACCTATACCAGTACAGCCAGCCTTCCGGCCGAGATACCCGTAGCGGTTACTATGGAATATTTCGAATCAGGATGGGACGCCTCTGCGAGCCTGGTGATATCCGATACAGCCACCGGGCAAAGTCTTAACCCGGAAAACGTGGTGCAAGCCCTCTCTCTTGATAGCACCTCCAGCGACAGCTCACTCAACGACGGCATAGACGACCTGTACAAGCTCCGATACGGCTTACCGCTGCTACAACCTGTCGCCGATCAAGTCTTTAATGACAGCGGTATTACCGTGTTGCAGGCTTACCAGTCAGGACTTCACCCGTACACACTTGAGACCGTATCTGAACCGGATGCGCCGGTAACCAGCGAACCATCTGATAATGGCGCCAGCGCGGGCAGTGTCACGCTATCCTGGACCCCGCCCCTTACACGCGTAGACGGCAGCAGTATCTCACTCAGCGAAATCTCCGGGTATTTGATCAACTACGGCCAAGCGCCAACAAACATGCCCCAGATCCTGGAGGTTCCAGCGGGCACAACTGAAGCAAGGATAGAAGGGCTCTCCTCGGGAGATTGGTACTTCACTATAAGGGTGATTGACACCAACGGACTGAGTAGCGAACCGTCAGATCCGGTTCAGTACAGTGTGCAGTAAAAGACAGATCGTCGAATTAATTTACATCGCCCAGATTAAAGAAATAATTAATGCATTAAAATCAATGAGTTAAAATCTGGCACGCTATCTGCTTTGGTTAAAGGGTGTTGTAAAAATTCGACCACTCACTGGAGGAGTGACTCAAATGAACAAACTTACACAAGGCATCGCACTGGCAGCCGCAGTTGGTTTTTCCGGTTTCGCACAGGCAGCCTACATTGACGCCGTTGCCAACGGAAATGCCCCCGGCGCAGCCGCCGAGCAAACCGTACCCGGCGATAACGATTACGCAACCCGCGTTGCCGGCACCTGGACTGCTGACGCCCCGCTATATAGCGTTGGTGACTCAGTGTTGTTCGGGCACAACCTCACCTCAACCTCAGCAGATCCGTTCAAGCTGACCTTTACCTACCTCGGTAAAGAAGCCTCTGACAACAACCAGTTCTACTGGGGTAACACCTTGGTATTCGATACCAACAGCACCCCTGACGATACTTTCAGCACTGTTTTCACTGGTGGCCTCGGAGCCCTTCTGGACTTCAAATTCACCATCCAAACCGGTCTGGACATTGTGAACGACGCCAACAACGGTGGCCAGTTCAGAACTGCTAGCCCGAGTTCCAGCACCAACTTCAACCTGTTCTTTGTTGAAGAAGATTACTTTATCATCAGTCTGGATGACGGCTACATCGGCGACGACAACCACGATGACATGGTTATTGCGGTTCGCGCCTCCAAAGTCCCTGAGCCCGGCACCCTGGCTCTGTTGGGCCTCGGCCTGGCCGGTATCGCAGTGCGTATGAAGGGCCGTAAAAAAGCCTGACATGCAACTCTGTGCTACGCTTTAAAGCCCTGCCTTTGCAGGGCTTTTCTCTTTCTGGTGGTGACCCATGGACATACTCATCGTATACGCTAGCAGTGGGCGCGGGTTAGCAAAGGATGCTGACATTCTCCAGTCGGCGATAACATCCATGGGCCATGCTTGTCAGGTAGAACATTTGCCACCAACACCGGAATGGCAAAGCCGGCTATCCCACTACCGGTATCGACTGCTAAGCCGATATCTGCCAAGTAGTGTCGGCAATCTTTACTACACCACTCGCGCAGCCATCGCGAGAACACCGCCACGTCAGGCCAGAGCGGATCTGGTCATCCACCTGGAAAACATCAGGCTATCTTATCTCAACCGTGGCAAATCCCACTGGTTGATCCCCAATCAGGAATGGTTTATTGAGTCACGCCTGCCTTACCTTCGGTTTGTTGACCGTATTCAATGTAAAACCCGACACGCTGTTGAAGTATTTTCCCGCCTGCACTCGAATGCGGCGTATCTAGGGTTTACCGGTACCGAAAAAGCATCCTCCCCAAGGCTGGCAGATAAAGCCCCTAATCTGGCAATACACATAGCCGGCAACAGCCAATTCAAAGGCACGCGTGCAGTACTGGATTGCTGGCTACAACATCCGGAGTGGCCGAAACTGATCGTTATCAGCCAACACTTGAAAGCTTCGGACTACAGCAGCGATAACATTGAAATCGCAAGCAATCTGACCGATCAGGAAATAGAAATGCTGTGGCAAAAGGCGCGCTTTGCGGTTTTGCCATCAGAGGTAGAAGGTTACGGGCAGGTGTTGGCTGAAGCGCTGGCAAACGGATGCATAACGGTCACTACGGATGCCCCACCGATGAATGAACTGGTTGAAGAGTGTCGCGGCTATCTTGCAGAGCCAGAGGAAAACCAGCCTTTCCGGCTGGGCACCCTGTTCAAGGTTTCAAAACGCAGCCTGGAGAAGGTCATAGACAAAGCGCTCAGCGAATCGCCAGAGCACTTGGACCGCATAGCCCACAGTGCCACCCTGTGGTACGCTTTGAATCACCAAGCGTTCCTGAGCCGTCTCACAAAGGCCGTCAACGAACTGGCCGAACAACCTCAAGATCAATCCGGGCGAGCGCCTCAGGAAAAGCCCGTTCGATAAAACCCGTCAATGCCTCTTCAACGTTGCAGTTCTCACAATTAACCGCGGTAATCAGCAGACTGGCATCATCACGGTGGTTGAAAAAACCTGACACCTGCGCCAGCTTGGCCCGCCACTGATCGGTTTCCCACCGCCCCTGTACGAGGTAGGTATAGCCCAGATGTATCCTCTGGCCTGTCATGCGGTTGCGCAAGGTAATGCCCTGCACCGGGATGTCCAGCGAGGTTGGAACATGAAAAAAGTGCTCAGGCGTCCATACCTCGCGATCGTACAAACGATTACTGTACTGAATCAGCTCTGCCCGGTGCCTCTGGAATTCATAGGTGAATACCCCAAAATAATACGTCACCTCAGCACCCTGCCCCGCCCGGACCTCTTCCCGGTCAAACAGCGTTTGCACATACATACGGTCCGGGTTGCGTATCTGGGGTCTCCAGCCCGCCAGTTGCGCTCCGAATACGGGCCCATAATGTTCACTCAGGTCCAGGGCCAATGCCGCCGGTTGAGCGCTGACGGCCGACGTCCGCTCTGGCAGCGCAATCCAGGTGGCAAACCCCGCGATCATGATGACCACAACGGCAACGGCCGGATTTCCGCTCGGAGTCATGATTTCCGGCTGCACAGCCTTCTGTTGCGCAATCGCCAAATCGTCTTTGATTTCGAGACGTCGTGCTATGAAGTAGAGTGGCACCAGGGTACCGGCAAACACCCACCAACCGAAGTTGTCGTGATCATCGATCAGGCTGGACTGCATGTTCGTCTCATAACCCAGATAGATAATAACGAATACGCGAATCCAATTCGCAACCAACGCAAACGCGACCCCGAGGCAGAACAAGGTGACGCGCGACCTCAGGCGGGAAAGATACGTCTCTCCGTAAATCAGTACGAGCGCCTGCCCAACCAGCAGATAACGCAGGCCGGAACACCCGTGCGCCACCTCAAAGGTGCCAACACCAATCAGGTAAACAAAGACCCCTTCAACCTCAAACTCAATGTTCGCAAAACCGAGAAGGAACTGATTAACAGCGACCGTGATTAACTGGAGCGTCCAGGAAAGGAAGTCCCAGACCGGAACGGTCAGGAACAGGAGCCCAAGGGGCACCAGAAACCACCGTACCTGGCGCCACCCCATCAATACCGCGAAGGCGCTGAGTAACATGGGCACCATCACCAGTTGCTGCAATGCCTGAAGGCGAATCAATCCACCCAGCCAGTACACCGTAAAGCACGCTATGAACGGCACCAGCCAAAAAGGATAAAAGCCGGCTTTAACCGGATGGATCATTGCTGCCCGGGCAGTCAGGAACAGCGAAACCGCGGCCAACAAGAATCCGTGAGAGTAGGACTCATCCAGTTTAAGCCAGCGTGACACAATCCCTTCAATCGTCGGGAAGGTAACCAGACCAATAAGGCAGAAGGTCGCCAGAAAGGGCCAGAGTTGCCTGACTACCTGCGGACTCGGAATCCATTCCCTGCTCATCGCTACACCTGCCTAAAGACGAAAAAATCGATTGACGGAAGACACAAGTTGTTGGGGCAAACAGGCCCGGGCACCATACGCCAGTTTTAACACCGGGGAACGAACATACTCCCCCGTGGTAAAAACCACCTGCTCGCCCTGAAAACGGCTCTTGTAGAACGTATTCTTGCCAGAACCGGCCAGTAAATCGTATCCAATCACGGTGTCATCATTGAATGCGGCTTCGATGGCGTAGCCCAAATGCAGTGTGCCTAGCGATAGTTTCGGGTGGAAACTCTCCATAAAGCCCGCCTGCAGATTGTATACACGATTGCCTGCCTGTACATCGTAGAGGACTGAGACTACCTGCCCCTTGGCCGTCAGCGCCGAAAGCCTGGCTAATTGGCCATTACCCAACCGGCTGAGGAAAGCCAGATGAAAGCGCACCGCGTGCCGGTCAAAACAAGGCTTGCCCCAACGCTCACGATGGAACTGATTCAACTCCTGTAAAAAGCTCTCAGGGTCGTCCCAGGGAACATATTCACCTGCAACTTCGCTTTCGAACACTGCTCGGCGGTTGAACGCCTTCAGGCGGGTGTTCTTTCCCAGTCGTTCCAACCAGCGCCTGTAGCCAGATTCAACTGGAACCAGGACACCTTCCGCTTCACTCCTGACCAATCGGGCTATATCCATACTTTCTGACAGGGCCGGCTCCAATAAATTCATGGATCTGGGCGACGCATCCGCCACAATCATCTCGTCCCAGGCGAACCCGGCCAGACAATCGGCGAGTCGCTTCATCACAGGCTTTTGATGTGTGCGATCCACAATCAGCCCAACGTACTCGGTCCGCACAGTAGGGCCGAGCTTCCAGGCGTTACCAATCACATGGAGCCGACGAACCCGCCAGCCTACAGGCGTTCTGACCGACTTCAAATACAACGGAGCAAGACCAACCAGTTCGTCAGACTCGCTGTAGACACCCAATAACAGCAGTTCCAGTTCCAGCGCCTGGCTCCAGGTCTCCCACCAGGAGACCTGCCATGCCCAGCTCATAAACAACGGGTCCGCATCGCTGCGGCCAAGCAGCTCTCCCCAGCTCGTTTTGAGGCCAAAGAGCTCATCCTCTGAGAGCCTGCGAACGGTAAACGTCATTTTCGCCCCCGAGACGCGGAGCTCACCAGCATCTTGATGGCCAGCCGCCAAGGGCCAGACCAAAACGGATCGTTCGTGGCAGCCCTTGCCAGCTCTTTAAGCGCCGTTCGATACCGGCCTTGAGAAAGCTCGTATCGCCCTTTACGCACCAGGAACCGGCTCATCCCATGGCGAGCCTCACGCCGGCTCAGTGCCTGAGGAAAAGCGCCGAGGAAATGCCGGATTATAAGCTCGTTAGCCATGAAACGGCTGTCTTTGTCACTGGAGATCTGGTTCTCCATCACACGGTAATATCCCAGGACCTCAGGCAGATACAAAAATTGATAGCACGTTGAAAAACGCAACCAGAGACCATAGTCTTCCGCCAGCCGATCGGCATTATCAAATCCACCCATTTCCTCAAAACAGCGCCGGCGAGTCATGGTGGTGTTCATGCTCACGAAGTTGTCCTGGATTAGCTGGGGGGTAATACGCCCGGTATAGCGTTTCATCCGGTTAACGCCCTGCTCCTTTCCTTGCGCATCTATAACGATGTAGTCGCCGTAGACAATGTCGGCCTGGGGGTTATCCCTGAATGCCTCAAGCGCTTTGTCCAGCTTGCTTGCCAGCCAGGCATTGTCCGAGTCCAGAAAACAGATAAACTCACCGTTTGCAGCCTCAATCCCGCGGTTGCGTGCAGCACTCTGGCCCTGATTATCTTGTACAAGGTACCGCACGCGGGGGTCTTCAAGGAACGGTTGCATTACCGCTGCCGTGTTATCCGTCGAACCATCGTCTATCACGATCAGTTCTAAATCCGGCATGGTCTGGGCCAAAACGCTCTCCACCGCGACCGGCAGGTAATCTGCCCGGTTAAACGTGGGAGTAATAACGGACACCAATGGCCTTGATGACATAATCGCCTTACTTCCGTGTCTGGTTTATCTACGTTGTTATTTCAGTAGCACAGCGGCAAACGCGCGCCACACATTCAACTCTGCCGGCGAGTATTTCACCGCCTTCAGCAACTCCCTCACCCCATCCCGCTTCTGCCCATTACTTCCCAGATAACGGCCCTTCCTGATATAGAAATGAGCGAAGCCCTGATTGAACTCCCGGGTACTCATGGCATCAGGAAAATCCCTCCTGAAGTCATGAATGATCTGCTCATTTACCTGAAACCTTCGCGTTTTATCGGAAGAAATCTGGTCCTCCATCACCCGGTACCAGGCCCAGTACTCCGGCTCATAACGAAACTCATACTTTGCGGAAAACCGGAGCCAAAGATCGTAATCATCGGCCACCCGGCGTTTGCCACTCATTCCACCCATCTCGTCAAAGCACCGGCGGCGCGCCATGGTTGTATTCATGGCCACACAATTATCCCTGACCATGTAGGGCGCAATATGGCCAGAGTAGCGGGCCATATTGTTCCGGCTCAGCTCCTCACCGGCTTCATTGATAATCACATTATCGCCGTACAGAACATCGGTAGCCGGGTATTGTTCAAAAATCCGGACTTGCTGCTCCAGCTTAGCCGCCGGCCAATAGTTGTCTGAATCCAAAAAGCAGATGAACTCCCCTTTTGCATCATCCAAAGCGACGTTCCGCGCCACGCTCTGGCCCTGGTTTTCCTGCCGGAACAGTCTTATGCGCTCATCGTTGAGATAAGGTTCAAGCACTTTGTCGGTATGATCGGTAGAACCATCATCCACAATCAGAAACTCGAAATGGGGATAGGTCTGGGCGAGCACGCTTTCAACAGCCTCAGCGATAAAATCCGCACGGTTGTACGTTGGTGTAATAATGCTGATCAACGGTTTATTTACCGACATCAAACGTCGTCCCTGTTTGTAACTTGATGATTCCAGGATTCCCGGGCCGACTGCAGCAATTCTCCATCAGAGTCGCCGCCCATAATGAACCAGCCCTGGTTGCACGGCCGAGGATTCGAGCCATCAGCCATTTGCGGCGAGGCCCATACAAAGAAACGCGGCTGTTCGCGCCCTTGATAGAAGCCCAGAGACCTCATCGCCTGCTTGAATTCCGCATCGGAGGTCATAGCCGAATAGGCAGCCAGCTCGGGCCATGTCGATAACATGGTTTTCACCAGAAAATACTTGAGCGGCAGCGCCTTGGCTGGCCCAAGGTAATCCACCAGGCGAGCCTGTTGCTGGTCAACCCGAACAACACCGATAGCCGCAAGCTGCCCCTCCGGGGTGAGAATTTCAATAAACTTGTATTCCGCAAGCGGGTGTTTCTGGTATCGCCAATCCAGGTAGCGCCAATCCCGGACCACGGTTTTATCGTAACCGCCCATACTCCGTTGCCAGAGGCCATCCACTTCCGCTGGTGCGGGGAGTTCATCACGAACACGGGATTCATGCCCGGATTTGGGCACGGTAGACGCGCCAAGCCGGCCAAGAAACTGATAGACCATCAAAGCAACGTCCCTGAATGATCGGGGCCTGCATATCCGTTTGAGGAAATGCACGTCGTGGCTCGCACGCCACCCCATGCGTTCCAACACAATCGCTGCCACGGGGCTAATGCCGAAGGACATCAGCACCGAGGACTTCTTCGCCAAATCTTCCTTAATCAGCCGACCTACGCCTTTGCCCCGATAATCTGAACGAACCTTGAAGTCACAACTCCACATGGCGTCTATAGGTTGGCCCCTCCAGGTAATGGACACGGGCACGACCCCGTTGAACCCGATCACCCGCCCCTGATCAACAGCGACGACTGGATCAAAACCCCGGTTAACGACGCCGGGGTTCTCAACAAACTGGTACCTCCAGATGTCGCCCTTGAAAGCGACATCCGAGAACAGGTCCAGAATCTGTGTCCGGTGCAGTTCATCGTTGTAGGGTGTGATTTCAGCCACCAGTGTGCTCCAACCAGGCCAGGAACATCAGGATGCCCCAGAGCTCTGCAGAATAATCTTCCCTTCCCCGCAAGTGCTCTTGCCAATAAGCGTTTACAACAGACTCATCAAGCAGCTCTTGCTTGCCAAACACGGACGGTGCAAGCAGCGACTCCGCCCAGGGCCTCAGTGGGCCACGCAACCAGTGCCCGACCGGCACTGCAAAACCCTGCTTTGGACGATCCACCAGCTCCCGGGGCACGTGCCGGAACAGCACACTGCGAAGCACCTGCTTTCCTACCCCGCCTTTCAGGTTATAGTCCAACGGTAGCGAGAGCGCGAAGGCCACCACTTTCGGGTCCAGCATGGGAATCCGCGTTTCCAGGCTGCAGGCCATCGCGGCCCGGTCGACCTTCACCAGAATGTCATCCGGCAGGTACCAGTTAAGATCCCGCCACATGAGGGTTTTCAGACTCTCTTCCGGAACCCCGGGAGGTAAAGGCCGGGTTAATCCATAGGTAGGCTCGCGAACTGCCTGTCGGAAACATTCCGGCTCCGCCCAGAATGAGACGGACTGGCGATAGAACTCGGATACACTTGATGACCGGGCCAACGCCCGCTCCGCCTTCAGGCGATGGCGTATCGCAAGCCCGGAGCGACCACGTTGAGCGGGAACAAGTGCCCGAATAGCCGCTGCTGACAGAGATTCCGGCAAGGCGGCCGCAGCTCGCCTTCCAAGGCCGGAGAGACTGTTGCGACCTTGCCACCGGGACAGCACCGAAGGGTAGCGGGTATAACCACAGAAAAGCTCATCTCCGCCGTCTCCGGACAAAGCCACCGTAACGTGCTTCCGTGTCATCTCGCTGACCAGGTAAGTTGGCAGCTGGGAGGAGTCTGCAAACGGCTCATCGTAAAGTTCAGGCAGCCTGGGCACCAGGCCCAGTGCATCGTTCGGAGTAACGTACAACTCAGTATGCTCGGTACCCAGATGGCGAGCCACTTCGGCGGCGTGTTCCGCCTCATTAAAACCGGCCTCATCAAACCCGATACTGAACGTTTTAACCCGCTGCGTTGCCCTTGCCTGCATCAGCGCCACAACCGTTGAAGAATCAATGCCGCCAGACAAGAAGGCGCCCAACGGCACATCCGACACCATCTGATCTTCAACTACATCGCCAAGGAGAGACTCCAACTGATGACTGGCGTCGTCAAAGCTGCCCGGGGGGCTCTCAACAAAACACTCTTCCAGTCTCCAGTACCGTTCGGGCTCCGGCAAAGGGTTGCTGTGCCCCGCGTTCAGCTGGAAAGTCACCATTGAGGCAGGAGGTAACTTGAAAATACCTTTGTGAATGCTCCAGGGGGCTGGAATGACGTTATGGCGCAACAACAACGCCAACGCCTGTTGGTCCACACCACCTTGCCAGGCCGGATGAGCGCGCAGCGCCTTCAACTCCGAGCCGAACAACAGAACGGTGCCCTGATAACCGTAATAAAGGGGCTTTTCGCCCATGCGATCCCGTGCAAGTACTAACGTTCTCTCTTGCAGATCAATCAGAGCAAACGCAAACATGCCTGAGAACCTGGCCAAACTGGGCACCAACCCCCACTGCTCAATAGCATGCAGCATGACTTCAGTGTCTGAGTGACCACGGAACTGGCAGCCCAGCTTGACGAGTTCCGAGTGAAGCTGCCTGAAGTTGTATACCTCGCCATTGAACGCGATGACATATCGCCCACTGGCTGAGGCCATTGGCTGGGCGCCAGCGGGGGATAGATCCTGAATCGATAAACGGCGGTGGACAAGACCCGCACCCAGGTCGAGGTGGTGCCAGAGGCCTGCATCATCGGGCCCCCGATGCGCAATAGCCCGCCCCATACCAGAGAGTACCTGCTCAGGCTCAACAGCACTTTCCTTGCTGACAAATCCGGCAAAACCACACATCCCTTATTTCCTTCCCGCCATGCGAGCAATCCTAACACCCAGATAGGTTCGCTCTTCCCTGTTTAACACCAGTAACCAAAACGCCACTAGCCAGGCAAGACTACTCAGAAGTGCACCGGCAACAATGTCAGCGTAGGAATCGTAGATCAGATACTCCCCTACACCCAACAGAATCAATGCCATAATCCCGGCAGGTACAAATGCAGGCAGCACAGACACACGGAGATATTCCCAAACTGGGAGCTCCAAATGTTTACAGGTATAGCGAAGATACAAAGGTACAAAGATCAGCCCCGGTACCACTGAGGCAAAAGCCACGCCTTCCAGACCAAATGGATGCACCAGAACCAGGCTGAGCCCGATATTCATAATGGCAGCGATGGGTGTAAGTCTGGCAAAAATACCATGCTTGTTTATGGCCGTGAGATAGCGGCTAGCAAACGGATTGATAAACGGAAGAATGGTAAAAATCACCAGAAAAACAATAAGGTACTTGGCCTTCTCGCCAAACTCCGGCCCCAGCCAAACATTGATAAAGGGAACCCCCAATAACAATGCGCCTGTACCCATGGCCATCAAGATACTAACCACATAGCGCGATGACACCAGGAATACCCGCCGGATCATCGCATCCTCCGCTTTGGCACTTAACCCACTGAACAGGGGCATGAAAGCGTGAGTTAACGTCCAGCCGAGCCCGCGAATATGTTGCGTGAGGTTTGCCGGTATGCTGTAAAACGGCACCATGGCCGGCCCCAGAATCAAGCCGATAACCAGAACGTCCGTCGCATTCTCAACACGGGTTGCTATTCCCTGAACAAAAGACTTGAACCCGAATACGATAAGCTCCCGCAACCTTACCCAGGAAAACATACCCAACTGAGCGCGAATGGCACCGTAGGCTGGGCGCGAAAGAATCCACATAAACAGCAGATACTTCACCGTAAGACCAATGGCATTAATACCCGCCAAAAGCACCAATCCGTTTTCCGGTGTAATCAGGCTATACAAAAGTACCGAGCCAACCACCGAGTTCACAATGGTAATGTTGTTTTTCAGATAATACTTCTGGAAGCCTTCAAGGTAGCTTTCTGCCACGTACCCCGGAAAGGAAATCAGCAGGTAGGCGCCAATAATAATCAGAAACAACGTGTACTTCTGATGGGCCTCACCCTCCGGCGCCAGCGAACCGCCAAACCAATATCCCCACGAGAAAAAGAACACGAAGAGCAGAACCCCAACCAGTGCCATGAAGGCGAGCGCCGACATGTAGACAGACTGAAGCGCGGTTTCATCCTTCTCCGCCAGGTGCCTGGCGGCATAACGGCTGATAGCGGGGCGAAGGCCAAGATCAAGTATGCCCATATAGCCGATAACCGCACCAATCATCTCCCACAGACCGTAATCGTACTTGCCCAGATTGTGGACAAATACGGGGGTCATAATGAAAGTAATGACCAGCTTTACGAACATGACCAGAACGTTGGAGCCAGTGTTCACAAGCAAGGTACGAATCATAGAGTTTGGCCAACCAGCTCGTCGTAGAGCGCCCGTAACTCAGCAGCAGGGCGACCAATATGAAAACGCTCTACTGCAATTGGCTGATAATCCAGAAAGCGGTCTCTGCTCGGGTCCGCAATCTCCGCTTTTATCGCGGCTGCGAGCCCTTCAGCGCTACCAGGTGAAAAAATCCGGGTGGGCGAGCCCGCAACCACCTCTCGCAGACCGATGCAATCCGTAGATAGCAAGGGAACACCGGCCGAAAGTACCTCCATTGCCAATAAGCCACAAGCTTCCCAACGGGACGGCATCACAACCATATCGACTGCTTTTATCATGGCCGGCATGTTGTCGGTACCGGGCATCTGAATGAACTGCTCAGAAAGCCCCTTAGCCTCGAGGTATTGATAATCCTCTCGGATATACCCCCCCCAGCCGAATGTAAGAACTTTTGGCAGACGTCCAAACCCGGTCAATTTAAGCTGTTCGATCGCGTCAACCAAAGTTCTGAAGCCCTTCTGACCCATAAACCGACCGAAGAACCCTACCAGCGGAAGATCCGCTTCCAGCTCCAAATCAGCCCTGAGGTCCACTCCGGACCCACTGGAAAAATAGTCCGTGTCCACTCCGTGCAAGATCGGATGGAGACACCTTTCAGGGACACTCGGAAAAAATGAATGGAAATTATCTGTCGCATCGTTCGTAACGGTATGGATCGCATTCATCCGTTTAAAAAGCAGTGCCATAAAGATCTTCTTTACGGACCCAGCAACACCTCCAAACTGTGATGCCTGAAAGACATCGTGAGCAGTCATCAGGTGCTGTTGTTTGAGGCCAGTCATTGAAAGCTCAGTCAGCAACCCCGCGCCAAAACCATGTGAGTGAACAAGATCGTAACGTCGCTTCCCCAGCACCTTCCTCAATTCCTTAACGAAAAGATGAGACCTTTCTGGCGAATTGATAACTCGAATGCGCGATTCGCCTAACGAATTGTCGAGATACTCCGAAAGCCCATGGTCAGGCGCAAACAAAGTAAAAGTGCAATGATCAAAGACCTCATTTCCATATATATACCGAAAGAAGGTTTTAATTCCTCCTCCGGGCTGCAAAGCAGTCATCAATACGTCCATATACACGCCTTGAAAAATTGGAGAAATTAAAATTCTCGCTTCCTAACCTTATCTGCAAGTCGAAACCTGGGTTCGTTATTAATATCGGAAACACAAAATTCCGATTCATTTTCCATATGGCCGTTCTTCAGGGCGAGGTTAGAAAACGCTATTACAAGACCAGCAAACAAATACCAATAATATTGTGAAAGACCCCAATAATTAATACTATAAACAGCATACATCCAGAACAGAGTTATTAGGGCTTTATTTAAACGTGTATAGAAATCGTCTGCACCTTCCCTCACCTGTGAGAACATCGATCGAACAACGAAAAGTTTTTTTATAACTCTACTTAGAAAGGTCATAAAGATAAAAAAACCAACAATTCCGAGTTCTATAAGAACTTCTGCATATAGGTTGTGACTTGCCTGCCTTGCGCCGAGTTTGTGTACTTTCGCTTCAGGTGTCGTACCCAACCCATGGCCAACGATTGGCCGAGTCATACCTAACTCAAATTCTTGGACCATCCCTTTGATACGTCCCTCTGCAGATGCTCCGCCCTCGGCGTCTCGATCAATTAAGGAGAGATAACGCTCCTTCTGAACTGGAGTCATAACAGAAAATGCAAGAAAGGCGGCAAGAACACCAACGGCTATTAACCTGACCTTCTTTTTCGATTCTTTAAAAACAAAAATTGCTACAACAAGGAGCGCAATAAATCCGCCCCTCGACATCGTTAATATGAGCGCATAGAGTAACAATGGCATTATTGACAAGTAAACAGCTTTAGCCTTCCAATTAAGCGGCCAGAGGAGGTAATGAAGAAACGGAACTGCAGTGGCGATGACGAATCCAAGTTCGTTAGGATTTATAACATCAGCTGGTGCACCAGCTAGCCTGCTCGCAAACTCTTTAGAGCTAAGATAGGTTGAACTTCCCCAATAACCAGTAGTAACATTCAAATACAAAGGCTCTAAAACCCTAAAAACCTGGCATCCAACAAATACAAGCAAAAATATCTTAAGTCGCTTTTCCGTATCAACAAGTAACGCGACAAAGAAAAGAAATACCGATGCCTTTACAAAAGGATCAAGATTGGCTCTGATAACGCTACCGGGCCACTCGACCAACGGAAGAGAGATGACAATGTATCCAGCCAAGACAAAGAAGCTTTTAAAAACTGGATCAACCATTTTATGCTTGAATTTCTGTCGCTGGCTAAATAGTAGTAGCAGGAGAATCAACACCGCAATTAGGGTCGGGCGAATCACGCCATAGGCGGGAATACGTGCAGAAAATCTCACAAAAAAGTCGATTACAAAATAAAGAAAAAAGCAAAAAGTGAAGCTACTAATTAACGAGTCAGAGTTCTTATCAGACAATGATCTATCAAAACGGCTCTTAATCGAGATCATGATACACCGTATAAATCTTGGTGCTGCTCCACCATTACTTCACTGCTAAACCGGACTTCGGATGATACCAAAGCCGCCGATCCCATCTGCTTTCGCAGATTCGCATCAGAAACAAGCTGCCCAAGGTAGCCAGCTAGCATTGTGGTATTACCCACATTATAGAGATAACCGGACACCCCGTGCTCTATTGCTTCTGGATTCCCACCGACCGAACTACAAACGACAGGCAGACCCGCCCGCATGTACTCCACAATAGAGTTAGAGAACCCCTCAGAATCAGAGCATAGCAATCCAATATCAAAAGCTGGCAGACAACCCGAGACATCGGAACGACGACCCAGAAAATGAATGCGTTTGTGCACATCCAGATCTTTAGCGCGTAAGGCCAACTCACTGTCGTCACCGTCGCCAATCACGACAAGATGCATATTACCGCCTTGTTCAACGACTTTGGCCAAAGCCACAATAGCATCAGTGATTCTTTTGATTGGCCGAATATTTGCTACAATAACTCCAAAAACACCATCGGGGTATTCCTTGCGGATAAGAAGAATCTCATCAGGAACTGAGGCTTTTTCAAGGTCTGCTTTATACCCATTATAAATAACACTTATCAGATTCTCAGGAATCCCTTCATTTCTGCATACAACGCGCTTAACCGCTTCGCTGTTGGCAATTACAGAGGACACAAAGCGACCGCTAAATCGCAACAGATAAAGGTAATTTTTCGTATACCAATACCCCATATCACGACGAGATATAATAACGCGAATCCCCTGTAATCTGAATATTATCGGACACATAATTGAAGGGTCGATAAAAAACGCATGAACAACGTTTACGCCGGCCTTACGAAACCGCTTTGCCTCTCTCCAAAGCCTAAACCAAGTAGACAGGTTTCTTAGTCCACTACTCCCCAAGATTGTATAGTTACAAGGAAACCCACTTTCCTTTAAATAAGTGGATTCTTGGAACACCAAGAGGTGTGGGGATACTCGACTTCGATCTAATCCTTGGACGAGCTGATACAGCTGCCCCTCAGTCCCGGCTTGGGGATTTTTAAAACTATCGATAACATAAAGAACTTGCACAGTCTTCTGATCGTGATCCATTAAGGCTCCTCAAGTATTCCTCTCGAGTCCTAAAATTACCCTCATCGCCCTAATCGGATCGAGGAATCCGGCCTTAAAAAAATGATTAGCCGCTAAGCCTTTCCGGTCATTATACCAATATACTTTACCCAACCGATACTCTAAAACTGCTCGTCGTTTCCGAACCGTTGTCTTCTTATAGGGATAACGTCCCACCGCTCTGGACAAGATTCTTAAGCCATTATTCCAACGTGTTTCTAGCCCGTTTACACTGATAGCTCCGTCATGTTTTCTATAATAAAAAGATGGAATGCCGGAATACGCTATTAAGGAACATTCTGCTATACGTAACGCGAAGTCATGATCTTGCGCAGCTCTAAAGGACTCCTCGAGCGAGCCTACCTTTTCAATAATATTCTTACGAAACATGCACAATCCGGGCGAAACTATATAGCAATCAAGGAGAAGCCGATTAGGGTCACCATCCTCATAATGATCGGGAGCAAATAAAGAGTATAGAACTCTTCCCTCTGCATCAATAGCATACCCCTGCCCATACACCATTCCAACATCACGATTATCGTTCAGAAACCGAGCATGTTCAGCGAGTATGTTTGGCGCCAGCAAGTCATCACTATCCAATATAACTACATATTTTCCGGAAGCATTCGATATGCCTTTATTTATCGAAGCTGCTTGACCTAAATTTTTAAATTCCTCATGAACCAAAACCTTGACCCTAGGATCCTTGACTCTTCTAAGCCAATCTAAGGTTCCATCTGTTGAACCATCATCAACAATAATATACTCAAAAAATTTGTAATTCTGAGACAAAACAGAGTTTACTGTTTCAGGAATTAAATCTAACCGATTATATGAAGGAGTAATAATCGACACTACGATATCAGTTTCCATACCACACCTGATCCCAAATGATTGGTCAAATGGTTCCAATTTTTATCTAATTAGAGTCAAATAAATGCAGCCACTTCAGAGCATATTCGCCGAATAACCGTAGACCACTGATATTCAGACTGCACCGCACGAGCGCCGGAAGCTCCAAGACGTTTTAGTTCATTTTCAGAACTTAAAAGATCGCAAATTAAGCGACCAAGTGATTCTATATCACCTCTATTTACTACATAACCTGCATTATTGCCTTCTATGATTTCGGGCATCACGCCACAACTTGTTCCAATGCAGGGTATTCCATATGACATAGCCTCGATAAAAACCTCTCCAAATGCTTCGTTATATGAAGGAAGCACGAAAATCGACGCGTCCTCGAAACATTTTTGATAAATTTCTAGGTCAATCGGGTTTCTTTTATCCAAAAATCCATAACAGGAAACCCCTGGCTCGTTAATGCCCCAATCTTTACCGACTAACGTTAATGTGAGGCTTGGATAACTTTTTCGAGCAATTTTAAAAGCTTTAACTAGATCCTGACCACCCTTTGCTTTAAACGAATGACTAGCAACGAACAGTATATTTCTTGTATCGTAACTCTTTTTAGAAACGTCCCTTACTGGAAAAATGCTGCCAAAGCCGGCATACACCACCTTTTCCTCGGGCAACTGAAAATCCTCTATAAATGATTTTCGAAGAGTTTTGCTCATCGTAAAAACTCTGGTTAGCGAATCATAGACGCCTTTTTCGAAATCATAAGCCCGGCTGACTACTTCCTTTGGCCTGAGCGCTAAAGGAATAGACTTGGCATAACTCGACAGATTGTTATCATGAAATGAGAAAAGAGGAACATCTCTCTTCCTGACACTTTCAGAGTCACTGATTGAATAGTTCGAACCTATCTGTATAACTGAATTGTAATCTTCACAAACCTCTTCAACTGCATTTATTGCATATTTGCTAGCAATTTTATATCGATATACATCTAACTGGTCCTTGATCTTCCATATATCTTTACTGGCTGAAATATTTTTCAGAAAACATGCTTTTCTAACCAAGAATGGAAGTTCAAAATCAACGACCTCACTCATATTTCCTTGAAAGCGAAGTTGATGAAACAGATTGTAAAACGCTGACCCCTTTTTTTCCTGGAATTTCCAACCTTGGATCAACCCGAGCAGGTTTACTGTTGAGGTCATATATTTCCCCAGTCAAACTTACTATCCCGATCTAAAAGTAAAGCCCCTAGTCGATCTATTCCCCAAACGGTTTTAAGAAACTCAAACCAGTTTTCTCCAACCCCATGCCTAGACATCGAAAATCTATCACTTATGCCCCGTCTATCATAGTATGCAGCTACAGCTGACTCGAATCCCGCGTTCTTTACTTCCATTTTAGAGAAATCTGTGATGTCGCTCGGCTGCCCATTCGGAAAGCAAAAATGACGACCTAGGTCGCCAAGTTCATGAGACAAATGATCGCGACATCCGATTACCTGATCTCTAACACCTCCCTCAGAAAGATGCCCAAGGCTAAAGTGATCTTTCGTATGACCACCGACCGATACTCCGTTGTTCTGCATCTCGCGCAACTCAGACCAGGAAACAGATCTATACTGCTCAATGGGCGATTTCGGTGGCTGAACGTTGGTAAGGAAAGAAATTCTCTCTAGAAGATCGTTAATGTCTTGGCCAGGGATCTTTAGCATGGCGCTGACAAGTTCAAACCATAGTTTCTCTTTATTTTCACGCCAATATTCAGGGCTATATTCGACACCCCCTATTGATAAGGGCTCTGAAATATCGACGCTATTTTCAATTATCCATTTTAACTTATCATGCCACAACCAAATCCCATCGCCGACAAAATCCGTCGCAACGTAAAATGTCGCCGGAAATCGATACTTCTTCAGTAATGGAAAACAAATCTCATAAAAGTCCCTATATCCATCGTCAATAGTTATAGTAACGATAGGTTTGGAGCGACCACTTCGAGACCGGCTTGGCGAACATCGATTAAGCGCCTCGGTAAGTGAAAGAACCTCAAAATGATCTTTTAAATATGCAAACTGTCTCTCCAGAACTCTCTTGCTTATTGCACCGTTCGTTCCCTCAACTGAAAATCGATGATACATTAAAATTCGGGGGTAACGTTGGGTGAGTGTTGAGGCGAGTTTATACCCCCCATATGGACCGACAGCTTTTACTACTCCTGACAATGACAACATCAAACCTTCCTTGAAAAAACACCATCACTGAGCTTGAAAATCCTGAGGTGGCAAAGGCGCGTTAACCTTATTCAACTCCCACCCTCTTGAATTAACATTTCCATTAGCATCAAAAACGTAGAGGTAGACACTATCTTTATCTTGACTGAGCGCTCCCAGATTTACCTCAACCGAAATTCTCCTATCGTCCCAGGCAACCGGACGCTGGATCTCACAGTGAGCACCTTTTCCTCTGATTTCTTCAACTGTCGAACGATTGCAAAAAAGCACTCGATGAAGGGTTTTATCAAGATAAATATCATCTAATTCCACAGTGAACGGCACTGGCATAAAATCGTCCATCCCTAAAAGCGCAATTGTCAATCCAGTGGCATCATCAACATCAGAATTTTTTAACGCTTCAGCCCAGTCGCTATCACTCGCTAAATACACTCGCCCATTTAGCCATGCCGTCAGACTCGGACTCGCCCCCAAGTCGATCTCAATTTCAAATAGATTCCAGTTTCCTGGCTCAGGAGAGAGGCCGCCAAAGCTGTTTGCCCATATCGATGACCCTGTTCCCGCCAAACCTAAATTCGCAAGCGAAAAGCGATAACCCCTTCCAGTTGGGTCCGACCAGAACCGGGCATACTTCCCTCTTGGCGACAGAAACCCATACTGGTCGAATTTCCCCAATGAGGATGACTCAGGAAAAACAACCTCAGCGCCAGACTCAAGCCCTACAATCCGCTTGCCAGTTAGATCTCTTATTGAGACGCCTCTAGGTGGTTCAATGAATAACCAGCCATTAGCGAGCGAACCGATGTCTTCATATGCTATAACCCTTCCTAGACCATCCACTCCCTCAATCTTAATGGACTCGCCGTAACTTTCACGTCCACCTGTAGCAAAGGCGGATGGTTTCCTCTCCGCGGGAATCGCATAATAGTTAGTAAGGTCGTAAGGCAACTTTATCCAAAAAGCAGAATACATCTTTGTTGATTCAAAGTTGGTATTCTCCCCTCCACTGGCTTTCGGCCACCCCAAAAAGTTTACATTACCCTTACCATAATAGTGTGAACCGGGATTACCATCCCTTGTCGGCCTGGAATTGGTTACCAGTATGCCCGTGCTGTGCTCCTCCGGCAGTGAAGGTTTCGTCCAAATTGTATTTGGATCGACATTCACTCGTTTTACTAGCGTCATGTCGTTGAACGTAGATTGGTGCTTATTGGCGACTCCATTTTCCCAGGTTACGTCCGTATGATCGAAAAGAACTGGAGCGCCTTGCTCTTTCCGTCCAAAACCCGAACCGGTTATCGTTATTGAGTTTCCAGAACGAAGCTCACTGGCGGTGCCTGTATCGATCCCTGAAAGTGTCGGGGCTGCCATTACCGAAGTTGTGATGGCTGCCAAGCTAGCTGCCATCATAAAGCTTGCCCCGCTAATTGCCCGTCCTTTCGAGATTAAAGATGCTAGCGAATTATTCATTTTGATCTCCCCCGGCTACGCTCGAAACGATCGCCAAATATCCATGCAGACGAGTCACCCACACTTGCTCCGCTCGTACAACATCTCCACCAGACCTCAAGCAACTATAAACGCTGTAGGTGTCTATATTTATAATAACTATTGTCTCAGATTTTGCGACTGCGTACTCTACACAACGCTCATTTTCGTTAGTTTGTTCAACCCTTTGAGCTCAATACCTTATAATTAATTCCGATAAGGCCTGATTTAAAAGAAAATTCTGCAGGGATCAAAAATGGATATATTTGTTCTGTACAAGGAAGACTACCCATGGGACGTGAGGATCGAAAAAATTGCCAAGAGCCTCAGGGACCGTGGCCATAATGTTACTATCGTTGCTCGCAACCTTTCCGGCAACAGTCCTGTAGCAGAGAGTGACGGCCTGCCGATCATCAGGCTCCCCGTGATAGGTGCCGCTAATTCGCTAGTTCGGAAACTTGCGAATGTACCGATATGGTTTAACCCTTTCTGGATCCGCACACTTAATGCAGCCATCTCAGGATCTGAGAACCCTGTGATCATCGTTCGAGACCTTCCACTGGTTAAAACTGCACTAAGTGTCGCAAAATCGAGGAACGTGAAAGTAGTTTTGGACATGGCAGAGGTTTATCCCTATATGTATGCTTCTGCGCGAATGTTCAGTAAGGGCTTGAATCTCGAGACATTGGCTAAGAGCCCCTCAATGGCAGCTCGTTACGAATCTAAAGTGCTACCCAAGGTTGACCATACACTTGTAATGATTGAAGAGTCCCAGGATAGGGTTCTTAACAAAGGCATCGATCCTGGAAAGGTAACGATTGTCAGCAATACTCCACCCGCCACAAAGTTTTCAGGAACCGCACATCAACACCAAGGAAGAAACCTTCGTTTGGTCTACGTCGGATTCCTGACTAAACTCCGAGGTCTCGACCTTCTTATCAAAGCAGCTTCCGCTTACGTCAAAATGGGTAACGAGCCTAGCTCTCTCAAAATTGACATCGTTGGCAAAGGATCTGAGCGAGAAAACCTCATTAACCTTGTAAAAGAACTGAACCTCGAACAGTCGGTTACAGTTCACGGTTGGCTGGAACATGAGCAGGTTGACCAGCTTATGGCCCAAGCTAACGTTGGAGCTCTCACTTATCGTGTTTGTCCTCACTGGAACCACACCATCCCGAATAAAATATTTGACTACATGCTCGCTGGTCTTCCGGTTCTTGCGACCGAGGTCAAGCCCATAGAAAGAATCATTAATGAAACCAAATCCGGACTGGTCTGCCGAGACAACGATGTAAGAGACATCGCCGAAAAGCTTCAAATTCTCAGATCCCCAGAAACCCGTGCAACCCTTGGCGCAAACGGTGTAAGCGCAGTTCAGTCAAAATACAACTGGGCGAATGATGAAAGGCGCCTTCATGCAGTGATCGACTCACTTGAAAACCAGGTCAAGTTCCGGTGAGTCTTCTATATGCAGTTCTCGCCAGGGACTGAACCAAAAAATTTGGAGGATACCTGAGAATATTTCTCAGAAAATACCGATAGCTGGAGTACCGGAACCTCAGCTCTTCAACCCTGTATCTTGCGAAATAGTCGTCATCGGAAGTTGGCTTGTTTGCCATCGTTTCAAACCGTTCCCAAGACAGCAGTGAATTTACCTCTGTTTGAGTCGCTTGGTCAGCAATTTCAAGTCGGAATCCTTCACCAATCTTAATGGGGACCCAATTCACACACGGGGCCTGACCAGCCTCCAACTCAACGTTTGCCACAAGTGTTTGTTTTGTGCTTTCTGACCAAAGGTCAAATAAGAAGTTACCAAGAGAGTAGAAAATCACACCCTTTTTGTATCTCTCGACTGGCTGGACCACGTGTGAATGGTGTCCAAACACCACATCGACCCCAGAATCGATCAACGCATGCCCTAACTCAACCTGGCTTGGGGCCGGATAATCCAGGAACTCAAGCCCCCAATGGATCGAGCAAATCAAAAAGCCCGGACAAGCAGCTCTCAATTTCTCGACCTCTGCAATCAGATCCGCGTGGCCTTCTCTTTTACTATATGGGAGCGCAGTATTTCGGTCGGCCCATTCCTCAGGCCTTAACGAAATATTGAAAATGTGACTTTCTATTCCGCCATGAGAAATTACATGGATATTGGGGCCGCTTCCAGATTCAAGGCCAATCACATCCATACCGGCCTTTCGAACATTAGATACGGTATCCCAGAAGGCGGCCTCTCCATGCTGCATAGAGTGATTGTTTGCAACACATAGAACATCGATACCGGCCTGTCGCAGAAACTGAAGGTGTGAAGGATTCCCTCTCATTTCAAAGGAAGCCAAGCTAAGTGGTCGTAACCCCAAATCAGAAGTAACTGTTTCCAGGTTGGCAAGCACGAGATCTGCGCTTTCGAAGCATTTAGAAATCCCCTCTACAATCTCGAATCCACTCTTAGAAAACGCGCTGCGCATTCCATGCCCGACACAGACCGGGTGATCACCTAGCGAAATGTCCCCCACTGCTGAGATTCTTAATGTCTTATTTTCCACAGTCATTGAAGTCCATATCCAAGAAAAAATAGGTGTGTTTCCCTTTCCGCATAAAGGCTTCTCCAACGACAACCGTCATGATTAGGTTTTGCTGAACATTCAACTGCGATCTCAACTCCAAATTCACCCATTCCTTTAAATGGTCTGCTCCACGCGAAGGCTCGATCGACACAAAGAGCTGAAAAGATCCTAGTTCAGATTGCGAAACAGTAAACTTGAAACATTCGTTGAAGGCATTCATGTACGCATCCAGAGCCCGACCGAAGACGACCGCATGAAACTTGTGATCAACAGTCAGATACGCGAATTGCTGTGCAGTCCGTCCGCGCAGCTCATCAATGGTCTTAGTATCGCCAAGAAGCTCACAGCCAGTATCCAGCACCGTTAAGCTATCACCCAACTGATAACGAACCAGACTTTGGGATTTGCGGAAAACATCTGTGACCATAACCTCGCCATTTTCTGACTCAACCCAAAGCCATGGATTAACCAGATGCATGTGTCCGCCGGCACACTCGAATGCGATAATGTCGAATTCTGTTGATCCGTACTCCTCAATAACCGGCGCTCTGAACGCTTCGCTGATATATCGCTTCTGGGCTGGCAAAATGGCCTCTGCAGTGCAAACCACTGCTTTAATACCAGTAGGTTTGAGTCCCTTATTTTTTATGACTTGGGCAGCCTCCAAAATAAGCGAAGTGTATCCATAAACATACTCTGGCCTCCAACTGACAAGCCTTGCAACGGTAGCCTCTACATCGCCCTCCGCTGGATAGAAGACCTGTCGGTTTAATAGTAAGTCCCGCACCTTCGCACCGAAGGTATTAGCAGCCCTCCCCCAAATTCGGGCTTCTCGTTGTCCCAGACGCAAACCATGCTTCCGATAACAATATGCACGAACAGCCAGCATTCGTGCCAACTCCTCGCGGGACAAGACAATACTCGTCGGTTCTCCCGTCGTACCCGCGGTATGACGAGAGAAACCAGCACTCTTGTTCTGACCAGAATTAGCAGCCTCCCGAAAAGTGCCCTTCGTCAAAGGCTTTTGCTTGGATACCTCTTCGATGCTACTAACGACATGTCCATCTGCTCCCCGTGGCTTGACTTTCAAGAGAATGGCATCCAATAGCCGCTGCCTGTCAGCTGGGTTCGAACTCCAGATACCCGACACCTCTTTCTCAAACCTGGAAACGGGCAGTCGCAGAAGGATAAAGGTCAGCCTTGCTAGCCCGTACCTCAGGAGGTACCACAATTTCATGATGCCAAAGCTCTCCGGTAAACTTTCTCGTATTGATCCGCCATCGATTGCGATGAAAGCTCATGTAGCACTTTCTGCCTTCCGCGCTCGGACCTCTTACGAGCTGCCAAGGCATCCTCCAGTACAGATTCCATAGCTCCCGCAATTTCTCTTTCACTACCGTTTACCAGAATTCCGTTGGCACCATTTTCAAGAACTCTAGGAATCTCCCCTACACAGGTCGAAACAATAGGAAGTTGAAGCGCCATAGCTTCAAGCAGCGTGATAGGGAGCCCCTCGGTCGTCGAAGAAATAACCAATACTTTGGATCTCGCCATCAACGCCGGGATATTTGGATAATAGCCCGGCAGTAAGACATCTTTTTCCAACTTATTATTGGAAATATCCCGCTCTAAGGTATCTCTGAGAAATCCCTCTCCTGCGATCAACAAACCTGCCCGTGGAAACTTGTCTTTAAATTCGCGAAACGACAAGACGAGATTGGTAAACCCTTTTTCCGGAGAGAGGCGCCCCACCCCTAGAATTACTGGTTCGTGATCACGGACAAATTCATTGATTTCTGTAGGTAGGGAATCCTTTGACTTACGTAAGATGTCCTCAACCTTCAGCCCGTTCCTGATAATGGCAATTCGCGTCGATTGTCGAAGAATTAAGGGAAGCTCTCTTTTCATTGCTTCACCCACCAGCACCACGGCGCTCATTCGCCACAGAGCGAGCCGGTCAAGAAGTTCATAAGCCCACATGCGAGTGAATCGGGGCGCATGTACATATCCGTGTAATGTGGTGACAACCGGAACCGTTTTGTTAAAGCGTCCAAACAATCCCAAAAGAATATTAAACTTGTACCCATGGGAATGGATGATATCTGCGCCCCATTCATCAGCCCACTCACAAATCCTGCGAGTTTCAGACCTATTCAACCCAGGTTTCATTCGCCAAACTGTTATTGGAAGCCCCAAGCGGTCTGCCTCTTTTTCGATGCCCTTGGACTCTATACCCGGCTCACCCGCACTTAGAATCATGGGATCAAGGCCTTGCGACTGCTGCGCCTCAACCAACGTCAGTAGCATCCGCTCAGCACCATAGAGCCCGCCGCTGTCGATGAGGTGTAAAACCTTTAGACTCACCTCACCCCTTCCTCGGATTCCAAATCACCTTCTTCTCCCCTTTAGAAAACGCAACAAACGCCTGGAGAGAAGCGAGGTTTAACAACATGAAGTAGTACGGCAACGCATAAAGGGTAGAAAGCGCTTGGCCCTCTTTTTCTTTCTTATGACCCGACCATGCGAGATACAGAAAAAGTGCATAACCTGTTGCTACCAATGCATAGAACCCTTTTACGGGCGCCAGATAAATGGCCGCAAGCGCAAGGGTTACCATCGGAGCAAATGCGGCGTAGCGAAGCAGTTTGTGCGATATAAGTTGCCAGGCGAAGATTGGGTCTCCTGCCGGATTCATAAGGTGCTTCATATCTTTCAACGCCCATAGCGCCCGCAGGCTCACCCGCACCCGCATGCTGAATTCGCTACCGCCATCGCTCAGGGCTTCTTCCTTCAGCAGTGCCTCTGGCTCATAAACAACGCGGTAGCCCTCGTCCACCACTTTCAGAGGTTGAACAAAATCCGGTAACTGGTCAGCTCCTAACGGTTGATAGAGCTCCTTTCGCATCGCATCAATTCCACCATCAACCCCAACGATGGAACCAATGCGGGTTTCCTGATCGCGCAGCCAGTTTTCGTATCTCATGTAAGCGCTGCAGCCGTCCCCCACCATGGAACCGTCGGCGTGTACGTAGACCATCTTGCCTGTTACATACCCCACCTGAGGGTCCGCAAAGTTGCGGCACAGCTTTCGGACTGCCTGGGTGTCCCATTGGGAGTTCGCGTCGGAGAACAGCAGGATGTCGCCATTAGCTTTCGGTACAAGTGTATTCAGCCCTGCGGTCTTGCCTTGCCTAGGTATCTGGCGGAATAGACGAATCGGTATGTCGGCGGCTGCAGCAACCTCTTCCACAATGCGATCGGTGCCGTCTTCGGATTCGTCGGATATCACCAGAACTTCCAGTTTTTCCGGCGGGTAATCCAAAGCCAGCTTGTTCCTGAGCGTGGCCTCGATATCCTTCGCCTCGTTGTAAGCAGCAATCAGAATCGACACCTTTGGTAAATAATCGTCGTTAGCCGCTATTGGAGTGGGCTTGAGCATCGCCAGAGCTTTCACCGCCAACGGGTAACCAAAATAGATGTAGAACAGCAGTGCAAAAGACGCCCAGAACACAAACTCCATCATGCGGCACCTACCGTTTGGAAGGCTTCCGATGGCTTGGTTTGGGTGTCCAGAACGCCCTGGTCTTTCAGAACGTTGCTCATGGTTGTGAATCTGAAGTGCCGGATCAGTTTCGCCAATCGCTGTTCGCACACATCCAGGTTGTTGTAGTGCCGGAATCTGGAGAACCATTTCACATCAAGACGGGGCTGTCCTGGGTCCACCTCCCAGGGATGCAGATAAAACACGAAAGGCTTACCCTGCCGATTGATAGAGCCCAGGCCGAATTTGCTGAACCAGTAAGGGAACAAACGGAAGTAACCTCCGCCGGCGATCGGTAAGGTGTATCCGGGCAACTTGAGCGTACTAAGGGGAAACTCGGCCAGCTCGTAGCCTTTGTCTGTCATAAGCCGATGCGGCCATCGCGGGGTGCCCGGCATGCCGTAACGGTCATGGTGCACCGGGAAGATGGACGAATCCCAGGTAAATCCCTGCTCGGCCAGAATATCCAGGGCCCACCGTGATTGGTTGGTTATGGAGTAGCTGGCTGCGCGATAGCCGGTTATCGGTTCACCGAGGATGTCTTCCAGAATGGCTTTGGAGCGAATGGTTTCTTCCTGGAACACTTCAGGTGTCTGGTTGTAAATCAGTTGATGGCTGTAACCATGACTGGCCACTTCATGGCCGGCGTCGGCTATGCGCTTGACCAGATTTGGTGATCGTTCGGCAACCCAGCCCAGTGTGAAAAAGGTTGCCTTTATACCGGCCGTCTCAAATAAACCGAGGATACGATCGGTGTTGGCTTCTACACGATATTCCATGCTGGACCAGTCATCATATTTAACGGCCTCTGCCAACGCAGCCACCTGGAAGTAATCTTCCACATCGATCGTCAGTGCGTTCCTGATTTGCTCTGTCATGGCCATTACCTCAAACACATCCTGTGCCGTTTACCGGAACCGGTACTCCACCCCAACCAACACCCAGTTCTCGTCGTACTCCCGGGTAGGTACATCACTTACTTTTCTTTCGTGCCCGACTTTCGCCACCAGGTTGAAGTCCCGGGTTGCCTGGTACTCGGTACCGGCTTCCAGCCTGAGTGTGCGGTCATCTGCCTGGTCGCTCTGGAACTTGGTGTAGTCATAGCCGATGCCGGCGTAACCACTGGCCAATTCCGTCAGAGGCCTTGAATAGCGCGCATTAAGCCCGGACTTGTCCTCACGCTCCGGTGACTCCAGATAATCCGCCTGGCTGGCATACACATCAACAGTCAGGGATGACCGGTCTGAATAGCGCTGGTTAATACCGGTAGAGAGCGTGGTAGTTTCAACCGAGATGCTGTCACGCAGGTTGAACTCGAACTCGCCAAATCGGATGTCAAAGCTGGAGGTGCGGTCGGTTAGCTCCCGGGCACCGCGCAGGTACCAATCCAGGCTTGGGGTAATGGTGCGTGTGAGGTCCAACTCGCCGATCAGGCCGTCGCTGCTTTGGGTGGTTGAACCAAAGCGGGTTTCTATTTCGCTCACCCCAATGGCACCGGACAATCTTGTGGTGGCCCACACGTTGGAAAACGTCAGTCTGGCGCTCTTTACATCAACCTCCGCATCGGTGTCGTACTCGGTACGGCTGTATGAGGTGCTCACGCCTGCAGTCAGTGTCTGGCTTACGATGTGGTTCCACGCCACAGAGCCGATGTAGCGTTCGCTGTCCGATTCTTCTGGCTCACTGAACTCGACGTTTTCATATCGGGCCGACAAGTTCAGCCAGTTGGTATCGTTCACGCGCAAAAGGTAACGGGGGCCGGTGCTGAATACGTTTTTGCGAGTTCGGTTGTCAGGGATGTTGCTCTGGGTCGCGTCCTGGTTCACTTCACGTAGGTTGTTGCTGACATCCCAGTAAAAACGGTTCGCCAGTTCGCAATCACCGGTGAAGTCCATCTCACCAAAGGCTTCGTCATCAAAGGAGTTGTCGTGCCACAGGGAATAGCCCAGAGTACCGGTAAAGTCTGCATTACAGCGGCCGGGGTCAGTGCGATAGCCAGCTCTGATGTAGGCCCGCGTTTCCATATCGCTGGTTTCGCCGCTACTGGTTTTGCGGGCATTATCGGTGAAACGGGTGTCCAGGCCCCCGGTAATCTCAGAGTTACCTTGGGCGGTGGTTGCAGTACCGGAACATACCAGCAAAAACCCGATCGCCAGTATTCTGCTGTGGGGCATCCCTGCGCCCTGCTTGCTATCCATTGATCACCGCTCCCACAAATTTATCCGGGTTGAAAGCCGTGGCAGCATGCTCAGCGGTAGTTGCTGTGATCTTGCCGTGAGGAACCACCAGCATGGCGTAGTCACACAATTCGGTCAGAATCCTAGCGTCAGGTGATTCAGAAATGGGCGCAGTATCCAAAACAATGAAGCGATCTGGGTAGCGGCGACGAACGGCTTGTAGGAACTGCTTCATTCGGAACGATGTAAAGAATTCCGACGGCGTTTCACGGCGGCTGCCAGCCGGGATCAGTCTCAGCCTCGGGATACCCGTTGGGTAAAGGATTCTGGCGATGTCATAGTCTGGGTCATCCAGGAAGTCTGTCAGGCCCGTTTCTGGCAACACATCCAGAGTGGTGTGCAGGGACGGCTCCCGGAGGTTGCAGTCAATGATCAGCGCGGTTTTCGCCTGGTCAAAGGCAAAGGCTGCGGCCAGGTTGAGCGCAACGAAGGAAGATCCGGCCCCAGAGGAGGCTCCGCTCACCACCAGGGTGAAATTGTTGCCGCCAGAAAGCTCGAGAAGCTTGGTCCGCAGGTCCCGAAACCGGTTAACGAGAGTACGGTTGCGGGATTCAGGATAGATAATGCGGCGTTCGTCCAGGTCATCAGGTGTCAGCCGCCTGGGCTCCTGCATCCGCACAATCTGCTTGCTTATGACGTATTTGTCTACAGCGCCCGGCCCAAGTTCAAGGGAACTGGGTACCAGCATCCTCGAGTCGTCTTCGTCAAAGTGTCCGAGTTCTTGCTTGAGACGTTCTTTGCGCTTCAACCAGAAAGACTGCTCATCCGCACTGCGAGCGCCTTGCTCCTCTGATTGTCCAGAGCGTTGCTCTGTTGGATCCAGTTCGGGCTGATCATTTCGTTGTTCTGGCATCAGATCACTCCCAGTTGGGCGAGCACAACGATGGTGATATACACCGCTGCAGTTAACACGACAAAAATGCCGACCATCATGGTGACCCGCCGGTCCCGGCGTTTCTCAAAGGGGGTGCGCACTTCCGGTATTTCGATCAGCACCGGTAACCCGATGCCGTCTTCAAGCTGCTTACGGGCACGAATTCGGGGATCGACCTGGAGCAATCCGGCAACCGCCCCAAAAGGCGCTGCCAACCCAAGGATAAGCCCGGCCATGGCGAACATGGAAAACTGGGGGCCAGAAGGCGTTCTGGGGAACTGTGCCGCTTCGTTAATTCGGTAATTCAGGCCCTGCCCTTCTATATCAAGATGCATGGACACCCGCGCTTTTTCCCTGCGTTTGAGCAGGTCGTCATAGATTTCGCGGTTTACTTCCATGTCTCGGGTGAGTTCCGAGTACTGAGCTTTATTGGCCTGTATGCGCTCCATCCGCTGAGTCTGCTGCTCCATAAGGCGCTGTAAGGAGTTGATACGGGTATCAATGGTCGCCATGTCGGCCCGGGTTTTGGAGAGTGCAGCGCTGAGTTCCTGATAGAGCGGGTTTACAGCCTCTTCGCCATCGAGGGATGTGGTACCGCCTTGCTGTGCCGCAGCCAGATCCCGTTGGCGTTTGAGTTCGGCCAGCTGTTCCTGGGTGATAACGATGTCCGGATAGGTGTCGTGGTATTGCAGCCTCAAGGCATCCAATCGCTCTTCCAGTGTCCGAATCCGCTCCCGGAAAGCATCCTCGGTTCTGCCCTGGCGAATGGTCGGCCGGATGTTGTTGAGTTGTCCCTGCAAAGAAGCAATACGGGTTCTCAGCTCTTCCTTCTCTAGCTGAGCCAACTCCAGCTGGTTGCGCAGCTGGGCCATTCTGGAGTTTGCCTCCTGCTCCGTGCCGTCGGTGTTTTCAGAGAGGAACTGTTTCAGGCGATTTTCGGCCTGGGCCAGCTGCCTCTCGTAGCTTTTCACCTGCTTGTCGATGAAGTCGTAGGCGTTGCGGCTTTCTGACCGCTTCCGGTCTTTGGTCTCTTCTATGAACACCTGGCCCAGCTTTTGGGCTACACGGAAGGCTTCCATCTGGGAAGTCGAGGAAAAGCCAATACTGAAGTAGCTATCGCCCCGGGGGCGCACCGATAGCCCACTTCGGATTTTGGCGATGCGCCCTTCCAAAGCATCCGGGTCCATGGGAGCGTTACGGTAAATCTCCGGGTCTGAGGCCACCCGCTCAATCAACGTTCGGCTCATCAGAAGCTCTCGGGCCGCCGATGTTCGATCATTAATCTTGGTGGTAACCGCACGCCCTTCCATCAAGGGCGCAATAATATTCCGGTCATCCACGAAGATAATGGTGTCTGCCTGGTACTTGTAAGGCCATATAAACCCGGCACCCAGCACCGCAAAACTGACAACCACAAACAACAAGAACGCCAGGCCCTTGCGCTGGCGCACTTCGCGAATAATCTCTTGCGGTAACTGCGATAACGGTAATGCCATAACTACACTCGATTCGAGACCAATGGTTCAGACAACGTCTGTCAGAAACTGCGTTCCGGGATGGTCAGGATGTCGCCCGGGCGCATGGAGTAATTGGTTTCAACCTGCCCCTTGCGCAGGATGTCGTCCAGTTTCACAGGGATGGCGACTACCTCGTTGCCCACCTTGCGGTAAAGCATGGACTTGTTGAGGGCAGCGAACTCGTTGGCACCGCCAGCATTGAGAAACATGTCCAGCACCGTCATGCCACTGCGATGGGGAATAGACACAGGCTGGCGCACAGCGCCAGTCACACGCACCCGGTCAGTGAACTCATGGCTGCCCATGGAGGTCACCACCACGCTTACCTGCGGTTCACGTATATATTCAGCCAGAGATGCCCGGATTGAGCTGGCAAGCTCCTCAGGCGCTCTGCCACTGGCCTGAACATCACCAACCAGCGGTACGGATATTTTTCCATCCGGGCGCACTGGAACCGAGATACTCAGGTCCTCGTTACGCCACACAGACACCCGGACAACATCCGTAGCACCGAGTATGTACTGGTCCACACTGTCGCGGGTATCCAGTGCGAGTGCTCGCTGAATCTTGTCAGGAGAAGATGCGGACGGCCCTGCACAACCTGTTGCCAAAGCTACCGCCATGAAGGACACAAACAGCCCTTGGGTGAGATACTTCCGTGACATCGTATACCCTCTCTTGTGAGGTCCGTGCTGCATTCCATGTTTCGGGAACAGCTTACTCCCGAAACTACCTTGATCCTTTTTTGAACAATACCACTTCTACTGTCTGAATTATAACCAACAGATCAAGAAGCAAACTCTGATTCTTGATGTAATAAAGGTCGTAACGAAGCTTTTCCCGGGTGTCTTCTTCGTTGTCTGCGTAGGCAAAGCATAGCTGTGCCCAGCCGGTCAGGCCTGGTTTTACCCGGTGGCGTTCAGAGTAAAAGGGGATCTTCTCTGATAACTGCGCCACGAATACCGGGCGTTCCGGCCTTGGCCCTACAAACGCCATGGTGCCGTTAAGAACGTTAAAGATCTGTGGCAACTCATCAATTCTGACTTTCCGGATAAACTCGCCAACCCGAGTTACCCGGGTATCGTTCTTTTTTGCCCAGACGGCTCCGTCCTTTTCGGCATCGGTGATCATTGAGCGGAACTTATGAACTTTGAAGACTTTGTTATTCAGCCCAACCCGCTCCTGGCTATAGATCACCGGCGCTTTAAAGCCGTCTTCCAGTTTGATGGCAAGTGCGGTGAGGATCATGATGGGAAACGTCGCCAGCAGCAGTGTGCCTGCGGCGAGAATATCGAGCGTTCGCTTGCCCGCACCGTAAACGGACGACACTGAGAAACCATCCGAAAAGACCAGCCAACCGTGACTGATCATTTCCAGGGCCACTTTCCGCGATTCCCGCTCATAGAAATTGGCACCGTCAATAATACTGACACCTTCCATTTTGCATTCCAGAAGGTCTTCCATCGGCAAGCCGCGCCGGCGGTCATCTACAGCTACCACGATCTCCCGAACGGGATGGCGCAATACGTAGTCGTGTAATGATGTGGGCAGGTTGATCAGGTGCTGATCACCCACTTCGATGGGTTCGTCCGGGAGTGGGACAAAGCCATCAAGCGTGAACCCCTTGCGGTTGAATGGGGTGGTGAGATCTTCCAGTAGTTGCCTGGCCCGGTGCCCTGCGCCAAGAACCAATACCCGGCGCTTGAAAGCCTCTTTGCCAACCAGGGCAAAAAACAGCACGCGCACTATGCCCAGCGAGAAAATGGCCAGAACTGTGGCGGAGGTGAGCAGGCCGAAACTGCCCAGATACCAAAGCCAGTCATCCGCGATGAAGTAAGCGAAACCGTGAACCGGGATAGCCAGAATCATCGCCATGATGGTTCTTAGCATCATGCCGGACATGCCCTCTTCCACCCGGGACTGATGCACACCCAAGGCAATCATAACCAGCAGGTTAAACAGGGCAAACGTAATGATGGAGGGCAAGACAAAATACAGATGTTCAAGGAAGAAGCCGACTTCACCAAAAAAGCGGAAGAACACCGCCAAACCAAAGGCAAAGCCCATCACGACCAGATCAATCAGGCCAAGGATGACAAAAGGTAGGTGAATATAGTGTCTGAACAACCTGACGTGGGCCACGTCGACTCCTTGTGCGGTTCACACTGCACTGTACTGCCAGCATCCTTTGCTACACACCGTAACAAACCGTAACAGAATTGTACTTCAATCTCCTGAAACTTCAATGAGTCCTTTAAAAACAAAGATCGGAATCTCACAGATGAGATCCCGATCATGCGCTTGACCCAAGGGTTTACTTGTTACGGCGACGAACGCCCAGCAAGCCAGCCAGGCCCAGACCAAGCAAACCAAGCGTACCCGGCTCAGGAACACTCGCCACAGGCTCGTCAGGAATGTCGACGTTGTCGAGGGTTTCGCCCATCACATAGGAGTAGCTCAGCTTGACCAAGTCACCCTGGAACAGGTTGCCAATATTGAACGCCAGGCCAATTACGTTATCGCCATCGCCGTCGTTCTGACCGGCCAGGTAGGTATCCGGGTCATAGCTCCAGGACGAGGTGATACCGGTGTTATGCTCGATCGAAGAGTTTGTGTACAAGCCAAGGGTCAGGCCAGTCTGGGCGCCCTGGGAGTTTACAAAGTCTTCCTCGGCAATGCCTGCTCCGCCTCGGGTATTGATGGTGTTGAAACTGCCGTAGGTGTTTACATCGGGATCCGGATCAATCGCCCGCAGGAATTTCAGGCCGGTCAGGTCAGTCAGGGCCTCGATAGAGGTCAGGACATCAATGCGCTCGTAATTGTCATTGAAGATGTATTCGTGGGTGATATTGAACATCCCACCGTAGGTTCCACTCCAAAGCACGTGGTTATCGAAGGCGGAACCGCCACTGATATCCGTCAGGGAGGTGGAACCAATGTTGCTGGGCCAATCATTGTTATTGTGAACGTTGCCGAACTGATCGGCCTTCACACCAAACATTTCCCAGGGACTGCCAGGAGTCAGATAGTCCTCTGCGCCCCAGCTGCGTGTGCCGCTTGGATCGTGCAGCAAGCCAGGGGAGGTCGTTCCGCCGTAACCCAGCGTGCCGTTGTCGCTGATGGCGGTACGAACATAATCACCTTCCATGATGATCGGTGCCGCCAATGACGTTGCTGAGAAAGCAAGTGTCAGGGCCGCGCAACCTGCCAGCAGTGCCGGCTTTTTGAATGATTCAGGAATACGATTCACTGTCTAATCTCCCTTTAGATAAAAAATCCGCGTTGTTGGTCGGCGCTTATAACCGCCGGCCAAGCGGTCCGTGCAGCAATAAACTGTCCAGTTTCACGTCAGGCTTTAAATATCAGGGAGATAGAGGAACTTTAGAAGGGAAAAAACCGGAGGTGTATCTGGAATGTGTAAAATCCTTCAACACCTCACAGGTCTGACTGTAACGAATCAGAAACAGTCGCCGGGCACCCTCACCCAGCCTTCCATGATAATCCGCGCGCTGCGGCTCATGATGGCTTTGGTGGCGGTCCACTGGCCGTTAACTTCTTTGGCTTCAGCACCCACACCCAGGGTTCCGGAGGGGTGACCAAAGGTGACTTCGGTGCGATCTCCGCCGCCGGCCGCCAGGTTCACCAGGGTTCCGGGAATGGCGGAGGCGGTGGCAATGGCCACGGCAGCGGTGCCCATCATGGCGTGGTGCAGCTTGCCCATGGACAGCGCTCGAACCAGCACATTGATGTCTGCCGCGTTGATCTGCTTGCCACTGGACGAGACGTAATCCACTGGTTTGGCTACAAACGCCACTTTTGGCGTGTGCTGGCGGTTGGCGGCTTCGGCGACGTCCTTGATCAGCCCCATCTTTACCGCGCCATGGGCACGAATGGTCTCAAACATCGCCAGTGCTTTGGGGTCGCTGTTGATGTCGTTCTGCAGCTCGGTGCCTTTGTAGCCGATATCTTCCGCATTGACGAAGATGGTCGGTATACCGGCGTTGATCATAGTGGCCTTCAGGCTTCCGACGCCCGGTACTTCCAGGTCATCCACCAGGTTACCCGTGGGGAACATGGCGCCTTCGCCATCGGCCGGGTCCATGAACTCGATTTTCACTTCTGCGGCCGGAAAGGTCACACCATCCAGTTCGAAATCGCCGGTTTCCTGCACTTCACCGTTGGTGATGGGTACATGGGCCACGATGGTTTTCTGGATGTTGGCCTGCCAGATACGCACGGTACAGATACCGTTGTCTGGAATGCGGTCTTTGGCGACAAAGCCGCCGTTGATGGCGAAGGCGCCTACCGCAGCTGTCAGGTTACCGCAGTTGCCGCTCCAGTCTACGAACGGCTTATCGATGGAGACCTGGCCAAACAGGTAGTCCACATCGTGGTCTGGTTGGGTTGGTGCCGCCAGAATCACCGTTTTGCTGGTACTGGAGGTGGCGTTGCCCAGGCCGTCGATCTGCTTTTCATAGGGATCGGGGCTGCCGATGACTCGCAGCAGCAGCTTGTCCCGTGCTTCGCCGGGCACCTGGCAGGCTTCCGGCAGGTCTTGCAGGCGAAAGAACACGCCTTTGCTGGTGCCGCCACGCATGTAGGTAGCGGGGACTTTGATTTGTGGGGGGAAGCTCATCAATGCGCCTCAAATATGGAGTCTGGTTCTAAAGTGGGGTCTGACCCCGTACGGGGTCAGACCCCTAAAATCAGACCGCAGCACCTTCAGAAGCGAGGAAATCCTGCGCGAAGCGCTGCAGTACGCCGCCTGCGGTGTATACGGTGACTTCTTCTGCTGTATCCAAACGGCAGATCACCGGAACACGGTCCACTTCGCCGGTCTTGCGGTGAATCACGAGCTCCAGCCTGGCACCCGGTGCAGCCTTGCCTTCCACATCGTAGGTTTCGGTGCCGTCCAACTGCAGGGTATGGCGAGTGGTGCCTTCCTCGAACTGCAGGGGCATTACGCCCATGCCAATCAGGTTGGTGCGGTGAATGCGTTCGAAGCCTTCGGCCACAATCGCTTCCACGCCCGCCAGAGCAACGCCCTTCGCCGCCCAGTCACGGGAAGAACCCTGGCCATAGTCGGCGCCGGCCACGATGATCAGCGGCTGCTTGCGCTCCATGTAGGTTTCGATGGCTTCCCACATGCGCATGGTCTTGCCTTCCGGCTCAACACGGGCCAGCGAGCCCTGCACTACTTCGCCGTTCTCGTCCCGAACCATTTCGTTGAACAGTTTCGGATTGGCCAGAGTGGCACGCTGGGCGGTCAGGTGGTCACCACGATGGGTTGCGTAGGAGTTAAAATCTTCCTCCGGCAGGCCCATCTTGTGCAGGTATTCACCGGCTGCCGAGTCCATCATGATGGCGTTAGACGGCGACAGGTGGTCAGTGGTGATGTTGTCCGGCAGGATCGCCAGCGGGCGCATGCCCTTGAGTTCCCGCTCAGCCGCCATGGTGCCTTCCCAGTAGGGCGGGCGGCGGATGTAGGTGGACTGCGGGCGCCAATCGTACAACGGGCTCTTCGCCTGCTCGGCAGCATCCAGGTTGAACATCGGGATGTACACCTGCTTGAACTGCTCCGGCTTCACAAATTCGCCGACAATACGGTCGATTTCTTCATCAGACGGCCACAGGTCTTTCAGGGTGACCGGCTTGCCATCCTTGCTGTAACCCAGGGCGTCACGCTCGATATCAAAACGCACGGTACCGGCAATGGCGTAGGCCACAACCAGGGGCGGAGACGCCAGGAACGCCTGTTTGGCGTATGGGTGAATCCGGCCGTCGAAGTTACGGTTACCAGACAGTACCGCGGTGGAATACAGGTCACGGTCAATGATTTCCTGCTGGATTTTCGGGTCCAGGGCGCCAGACATGCCGTTACAGGTGGTGCAGGCATAGGCCACGATACCGAAACCCAGTTTCTCCAGTTCTGGTAACAAACCGGCTTCTTCCAGGTACAGGCGGGCCACTTTGGATCCCGGTGCAAAGGAAGATTTTACCCAGGGTTTGCGAACCAGCCCCAGCTCGTTGGCTTTCTTGGCCAGCAGGCCAGCCGCCACCACGTTGCGGGGGTTGGAGGTGTTGGTGCAGGAGGTAATGGCAGCGATGATGACCGCGCCATCCGGCATCAGGCCCTTCTTCTCTTCTTCCAGCGCTTTGTCCAGATTCACCGCGATGCCGCGGTCGTGCAGATCAGAAGTGGCTACGCGGCGATGCGGGTTGGACGGGCCAGCCACGTTTCGCACCACGGTAGACAGATCAAACTCCAGCACGCGCTCGTACTGGGCTTCGGTCATTTCGCTGGCCCACAGGCCGGTTTCCCTGGCGTATTTCTCTACCAGATCCACCTGCTCCGGCTCACGGCCGGTGAGTTTCAGGTAGTCGATGGTCTGCTCGTCAATGTAGAACATCGCGGCGGTGGCGCCGTATTCCGGGGTCATGTTGGAAATGGTGGCACGGTCGCCGATGGTGAGGCTGGACGCACCTTCCCCGAAGAATTCCAGATAGGCGCCAACCACGCGCTCCTTACGCAGGAACTCGGTAATGGCCAGCACGATATCGGTGGCAGTGATGCCCGGCTGGCGCTTGCCAGTCAGCTTCACACCCACGATATCCGGCAGGCGCATCATGGACGGACGGCCCAGCATCACGGTTTCCGCTTCCAGGCCACCCACGCCCACGGCGATAACGCCCAGGGCATCAATGTGCGGGGTGTGGCTGTCGGTGCCCACGCAGGTGTCCGGGAAGGCAATCGGATGACCGTCTTCGTCCGGGCGGTTCTGGATCACCGGAGACATTTTCTCCAGGTTGATCTGGTGCATGATGCCGTTACCGGCTGGAATCACGTCTACGTTCTTGAATGCGGTGCGGGTCCAGTTGATGAAATGGAACCGGTCTTCGTTACGGCGGTCTTCAATGGCGCGGTTCTTTTCGAACGCATCCGGATCAAAGCCCGGAGCTTCCACGGCCAGGGAGTGATCCACGATCAGCTGGGTAGGCACCACCGGGTTAACCTTGGCGGGGTCACCGCCCTTCTCGGCGATGGCGTCACGCAGGCCAGCCAGGTCTACCAGGGCGGTCTGGCCCAGGATGTCGTGGCACACAACCCGCGCCGGGTACCAGGGGAAGTCCAGGTCGCGGCGGCGTTCAATCAGCTGCTTCAGGGAATCGGAAAGGGATTCCTTGTCGCAGCGGCGCACCAGCTGTTCGGCCAGAATCTTGGAGGTGTACGGCAGCTTGGCGTAGGAGCCGGGCTGGATAGCCTCCACCGCCTGGCGGGTGTCGTAGTATTCCAGGTCGGTGCCTGGAAGCGGTTTTCTGAATTCGGTGTTCATAATAATCAGCTCCGCTCTTCAATCGGCAACCAATCCTGATGCTCAGGACCAGTGTAGTCCGCGCTCGGGCGGATGATGCGGTTGTTGGCGCGTTGTTCTTTCACGTGGGCGGCCCAGCCGGATACCCGCGACATCACGAAGATGGGCGTGAACAGTTCGGTGGGGATGCCCATGAAGTGATAAGCGGATGCATGGAAGAAATCGGCGTTGCAGAACAGTTTCTTCTCGCGCCACATGACTTCTTCACAACGCACAGAAACCGGGTACAGCACGGTGTCGCCCACTTCTTTGGCCAGCTTCTCGGACCACTGCTTGATGATGGCGTTGCGCGGATCAGACTCTTTGTAGATGGCGTGTCCGAAGCCCATGATTTTCTCTTTGCGTTCCAGCATGCCCATCAGGCCGGCTTCGGCTTCTTCCGGCGTCTTGAACTTCTGAATCAGTTCCATCGCCGCTTCGTTGGCGCCGCCGTGAAGCGGGCCACGCAGAGAACCGATGGCGCCGGTTACGCAGCTGTGGATGTCAGAGAGTGTGGAGGCGCAGACGCGGGCGGTGAAGGTAGAGGCATTGAACTCGTGCTCGGCGTACAGGATCAGGGATACGTTCATTACCCGCTCGTGCAACTCGCTGGGCTTCTTGCCGTGCAGCAGCTCCAGGAACAGACCACCGATGGAATCGCATTCGCTGTTGGCGGTGTCGATGCGCACGCCTTCGTGGGCGAAGCGGTACCAGTACGTGATAATCGCCGGGAAGGTGGCCAGCATGCGGTCAATTTTGTCGTCCTGCTCGCTGAAGTCTTTTTCGGTTTCCAGGTTACCCAGCATGGAGCAGCCGGTACGCATTACGTCCATGGGGTGAGCGTCTTTGGGGATTTGCTCGAGCACCAGTTTCAGGGCGTCTGGCAGGTTGCGCAGGCTTTTGAGCTTGGCTTTGTAGGCGTCCAGCTCGGACTGGTTCGGCAGTTTGCCGCGTAGTAGCAGGTAGGCTACTTCTTCGAACTGGGCGTTGGCTGCCAGATCGGTTACGTCGTAGCCGCGGTAGGTCAAGCCGGTGCCGGTTTTGCCGACGGTACACAGCGCGGTTTCGCCAGCTACCTGGCCTCGCAGGCCTGCGCCACTAAGTTTCTTTGCTTCAGCCATGTTGGTCTCCCGTTGTTTCTGATTTTTCTGTTAATGAGTCTGACCCACTTTTACCTCGGTCATTCTCCGGAGTCAGCTGTTCCAAAATGGGGTCAGTCCCCATTCGGGGACAGACCCTTTACTGTGGAGTCAGCTGTTCCAAAGTGGGGTCGGTCCCCGTTTGGGGACAGACCCCTTATTAGTCCTTTTTCTGAGCAAACAGCTGGTCCAGCTTTTGTTCGAAGTCGTGGTAGTTGAGGAAATCGTACAGTTCCATTCGGGTTTGCATCAGGTCTACCACGTCTTTCTGGTCGCCTTTTTCCAGGATATTCTGGTACACGGCCAGGGCGGCTTTGTTCATGGCGCGGAAGGCGCTCAGGGGGTACAGAACCATGGCGGCGCCGGCTTCGGCCAGTTCGGAGCGGTTGTACAGCGGGGTGGCGCCGAATTCGGTGATGTTGGCCAGGATCGGGGCGTCGATGGCTTCGGCGAAGGCTTTGTAGTCGCTCAGTTCGTGAACGGCTTCGGCGAAGATGCCGTCGGCACCAGCTTCGATGCAGGCTTTGGCGCGGTCGATGGCGGCTTCCAGGCCCTCTTTCTGGAAGGCGTCGGTGCGGGCCATGATGAAGAAGTCTTTGTCCTGGCGGGCATCGGCAGCAGCCTTGATGCGGTCGACCATCTCTTCTTTGGACACAATCTCTTTGTTCGGACGGTGGCCACAGCGCTTCTGGGCAACCTGGTCTTCAATATGCACAGCCGCAGCGCCGGCGCGTTCCATTTCACGAATGGTGCGGCCGATGTTGAACGCGCCACCCCAGCCGGTGTCGATATCAACCAGCAGCGGCACTTCTGTGGCGGCAGTGATGCGGCGCACGTCTTCAACAACGTCGTTCATAGTGGTCATGCCCAGATCCGGCAGGCCATAGGAGGCGTTGGCGACGCCACCACCCGACAAATAGATGGCCTGGTGCCCTACCCGCTCCGCCATCATGGCGGTGTATGCGTTGATGGTACCAACGATCTGCAGTGGATGGTTTTCTTTCAGGGCCTTGCGGAAACGAGCGCCCGGGGAGAGTTGGTTAGCCATGGGACATTACCTCTTGGATCAGATTGTTAACACGCCTTGCTGAATCTTTTGTTCGATATTCTGGCGTGCGGCATTGATGTGTCTTTTCATAAGGAATTCGGCGAGTTCGCCATCGCGCTGGGCAATGGCTTCGACGATGCGGCGGTGTTCACCCAGCGCCATGTGTGGGCGCCCGGCGGAGGTGCTTAACCGGTAACGGTACATGCGCACCATGTAATACAGATCACCCAGCAGCATCTGGGCCAGCTTGGTGTTGCGGCTGCCGGTGGCAATCCGGTGGTGGAAATCGTAGTCACCCTCGGCCTGGTAATAGGCCTGGCCCTGGGCTTCTTCAATCATTTTCTCGTGACTGTCCAGTGTAGCTTTCAGGTCGCGGATTTCCTCATCGGTCATCCGTTCGGCGGCCTGGCGGGCAGCCAACCCTTCCATAACTTCACGAATTCGGTACAGCTCCAGCAGCTCTTCGGCACTGACAGATACCACTTTCACACCAGCATGGGGCCGGCGCACCAGCAAACCACGGGACTCAAGGCGGCCAAGCGCCTCTCTCAGGGGACCACGGGTGAGATTAAAGCGGGAGCAGAGTTCGACTTCGCCGATCTTTTCACCGGGCGCAAGGTCACCCATCACGATGGCGGTTTGCAGACAATCAAAGGCTTCATCTGCACGAGTATGTACTTGGGCCGGAGCTTGAACCATGTTTTGTTAACAATCCAATGAGTGATGCTGGTGAAATTACGCCCAACAACCCGGATTGTCAACAATAGAACCTCTATCTTAAGTCGTATTGTCTACAGTCTGGTTGAGTCGCCTTTCTACAAACGCCTGTACGCGTGCGCCCCAGAACGACGAAACCGGAGCATTCCAAGCACATTTATGCAAGTCAGCAAGAGCCTGGGCATCCTCCAGGGCAAGAGAAAGCGCCTTCTTATCCATCGTCGGGTAGCCGGATTTCACGCATTGTTCGACGGCCGCATCTATCGATGCCCGTTTCGCCCCCCGGGCCTTGGGCCGGGCAAGGTGCCGATGAAGGCGGTTAGCCGGCGGCACAATGATCGCCCGCTCCAACGGTGTCAGTTCCTGATCCACGGACAGCCGTTCTCGCAACTTCCGTGCGTCTTCCAGTAACGGGATCGGGGTCAGGGTGTCTGGTATCTGTAACAGGTGATATCGCCCCAGAGCTTCTCCTTTGCTGATCCGACTCAGCCAGACCGTCGTTGGTGCCGCCAGTATCAGCGGTACCGAAACAGGCAAGGACCAATAGAAAAACATAGGGTCGAGTGCCATCGCGAACAATGACCAACCACCACCAACCAGAAAACCTGGCAGATGCTGTACCAGCGCATCCCGCCAGCGAATCTCTTCTGTTCGGTTCTGGGCCGCCCAGCCCAGTCGGAGGTTTAACAGTGCCGAGACAACGAATCGGCTATGGGCCAACATCCGGATGGGCGCCAGGAGCACGGAAACCATGATCTCCAGAAAAACACTGATCAAAAGGCGCGCCCCCCCTACATACCTTCTCAATTCGCCTTTCAGGACGACATCCGCGACGGCCAGAAACTTTGGTAAAAAAAGAAGGGCCAGCGTACTGGTCACAAGGAGAATCGCCCACTCGGGCCGCCACTCGGGCCATAGAGGGAAAAGACTTTCATGACCGTCCGGGAAGTAATCTATCGGAGCCAGGGTTAGCTGTACGGCGGCAATCGTGGTCAACACCAGAAAGGCCAGCCACAACGGCGAGGCCGCGTAAGCCATGATGCCGTTCAGGAACGCCAGACGGTGAGCCATTCGGAGCTTCGGGGCCAGCAGCATAAGGAAGGCATGCTGCAGATTTCCCTTCGACCAACGCTGATCCCGGGCAAGCTCATCATCCAGTGTTGGAGGGGATTCTTCATAGCTATGGGCCAACGTCGGTTCCAGCCACACTTCGTATCCGGCCCGCCCCAGAAACGCCGCTTCCACGAAATCGTGGCTCATGATCGGCCCGCGCCAGATGCCAAACCCTGACAACTTACGCAACCCACAGTGAGACATGAATGGCGCCACGCGAATGATCGCGTTGTGGCCCCAGAAGACCGCATCGCCCATCTGTATGGCCGCCAGCCCGGTGGCAAACAACGGCGAGTAGAGCCTGCTGGCGAACTGTTGAATTCTGGCGAAAGCCGACTGGCCGTTAATCACTGTCGGTGCGCTTTGCAGGATGCCAACCCTTGGCTCAAGGTTCATCAAACGAACCATTTTCCTGATGGTGTCGCCGGCTAACAGGCTGTCTGCATCCAGAACAACCATATATTCATACCCTCGACCCCAGCGACGCAGGAAATCTGCGACATTACCGCTTTTGAAGTTCAGGTTAACCCGACGTCTACGGTAAAAAATCCTCCCTTCTGCCCCCAGCTCTGTTACCAACCGGTACCAGGCGGCCTGCTCCTCCAGCCAGACCTCAGGGTCCTGGCTGTCCGACAGGATAAAGAAATCAAACTGGTCGAGCTCTCCGCTGCGCTCAAGATCCCGGTACACGGCCTTGAGGCCTTCCAGAGTCCACCTCACCGGCTCGTGATAGATCGGCATTACCACAGCCGTCCGGGAAAGCGGCGCTGCGTCAATTTCAGGGGAGGAATGGCGGTTAATCAGGGAGTGTCGGTCACCACCCAACAACCGGAGAACAAAGCCGTATACCGCCATCCAGAAACCAAACGAAATCCAGACGTACAACAGGGCGAAAAGAAGGACGATACCGACTTCCACGGGCGTGCCCCCATGGTAAGGCAGCACCTGCAGAAGCAAATTGCCGGCAATCAGGGTCTGGCCGCCAACCAGCAAGATCAGCACACACCGCCTGACCGCTGCCCGCAGACGCCACGTTCTGCACTTTTTCTCAGGATGAGCCATGTGCGTAGTACCCGATACTGCCACGCTGGAATGGTGGGGCAACCTTGGGCAGTGCGTCCTCCGCAATCCGGAAGTAATGAGGAATGCGTTCAAGGAGCCAGTCAAAATCCTCAGGCTGTGCGGCCGACTGCTGTAAATCCGAGAGCATCTTAAGGGCAATGTCGAACGTGGCGGTATTCAATTCCAACCCACAGGCTTCAAGGTACACAAGCAGGCGCCCGAGTAACTGATACTGGTTCATGGCATCCATACCGTTCCCCCTGTTATCGCTGACTTCCCGGCCCGGCACCTGGCGGTAATGAGTAAGTCCAGGTTTCGGTGACCACCTGGTCATCTAACTCCAGATAACCGCGCAACTGCAGAATACTGTCTTTCGCAGGCCTCGCTAATATCGACAGGCGCCACTTATTCTCGGGCTGCACCCATTCAACAAAATGCTCGAGAACCTCGACACCATCGCCACCTGAGACCTTGCTGACCACCGGTGCATCGGGCTCGATGTCTGCAAGCTGGCCGCCTGCAAAGTCCACCAGAACACGGTAAGCACCGGACTGATCACCACCGCCAATGCGATCACCGGCGCCGATGAACGTATTGACAGCCTTCCCGCCCGGATGGCGGGCAACATCTGGCCCACCGAATGTCATGGAATACTCAAGCGACCGCTCTGCCCCACCGGTAACCTTATCGTCGGGACTCCAGAACGCCACTATATTGTCGTTGGTTTCATCGTCGGTCGGGATTTCCACCAAGACAACGTCACCCGCTCCCCAGTCATCGTCCATCGAAACCCAGGCACTGGGACGTCGCTCGTAACGGGCTTCCAGATCTTCAAAATGGCGGAATTCCGTATCTCGCTGTATCAGCCCGAATCCGGCAATGCGACTGGTCTGATGGAAACTCGTGGCAAGTCTTTTGGGATTGATAAGTGGGCGCCATAGCCACTCTCCGGATTCGCCGTCGTGAATGAGCAGGCCATCGGAGTCGTGTACTTGCGGTCGCCACTCGCCGTCAGGTCGCGGAGTATTCTCACCATAAAAGAACATGGAGGTAAGCGGGGCCAGTCCGAGCAATTCAATGTCGTCACGGATAAACAGCCTGGCTTTCACATCAAGTCCGGTCTCTTCTCCTGGATAGACCGTAAACTGGTAGGCCCCGGTCAGTGACGGACCATCAAGCAGGGCGTAAACCCGCATCTCTTCGCTGTTACGTGCAGGGCGCACCAGCCAGAAGTCTGTGAAGTCAGGAAACTGCTCACCAGAAGGCAATCCGGTGTCAACCGCCACACCTCGGGCCGACAAACCAAAGGCGGTGTCCTTGCTGACACCCCGGAAGTAGCTGGCCCCGGCAAAAACCAGAAACTGGTTGGCGATGTCCGGGCCATCGAAAGGAAAGGTTAGTTTGAAGCCGGCGTAACCGAGATCTGCGGGTACCCGCTTGCTCAACTCACTATCGGGCATGTTGAACAGGCTTTTATCGAATTCCAGCTTGCTGACACCTTCGGCATCCACAACGTATATATTGACCGGGCGCGTGTAGAACTTCCCGGCCGGAACAAGCATTACCTGAAACTTCGATGACGCCTCTTTCCACAGGTTTTTCTCGGGATCAAACCGGATCGACTGATAGTCCTGATAGCTGAGATTCCGCATAAAATCCGGGATGGTGTCGGGAGCCTGGTAAGCTGAACCAGCCCGTTCACGAGCCTGCTCCACCACGTCCTCAAACCGGAACTCGGCTGCCGTCACTGTGGTGAATGACATCAAACCCAGAACCACAAGCCATACTGTCCCTGAGCGCATAGATCCTTCCTCAGTCCACGGGTGATTACTTCAATCTAGCATCAGGGTGCGTAAACCGCTGAAGGTTGCCACCCATTCCATGTGAAGCCTGCCACCCGGACCGGAGCAAGGCTGCCACCCATCGGAGCGTAGCGACGCGGGGTTTCTCTTCTTACTCCGAAGTCTCGGTGGCCGTCAACTTTGCCTGTTGTTTTCGCATGGATTCGCCCCGCAGGTTGATCTTGTAGGCGTTGTGTACGAGCCGATCCAGAATGGCGTCTGCCAGAGTGGCGTCACCGATTACGCCATGCCATTCCTCGATGGGTAATTGGCTAGTGGCAATGGTGGAGCGCCTGCCATGCCGGTCTTCCAGCACCTCCAGCAAGTCTCGCCGATTCTCGGCGCTCAGTTTCATCAGCCCCCAGTCATCCAGGATCAGCACGTCGACCTTGGCCAGATTCGTCAGGAGTTTTGAGTATTGGCCATCGCCTTTGGCAATGGTCAGCTCCCGTAGCAGTCGGGTCAGGCGGACGTACTGGGCGGTGTAACCCTCCCGGCAGGCCTTATGTACCAGAGCACAGGCCAGCCAGGTTTTCCCGACCCCGGTGGGACCGGTGATGAGCACATTCAGGTGTTCCTTCACCCATTGGCAACCGGCCAGCGACTGGACCAGTCCTTTATCTAGGCCGCGTGAATAGCGGTAATCCAGGTCTTCGAGGATGGCATTGTGCCGCAGCTTAGCCCGGCGCAACCGGCTGGTCATGCGCCGGTTATCTCGCTCGGTCATTTCCCGGTCGACCAGCAGCCCGAGGCGTTCCTCGAAGCTCAGATCGGTGATGTCGGGGGTGGCCGACTGATCCGCCAGGGCGGCGGCCATGCCGGTCAGTTTGAGGGCGTGGAGCTTGTCCAGTGTGGGATGTTTCAGCATGTCAGAGATCCTTCAGTGGTAGTAGGCGGGGCCACGGATGTTGTCGTGGGTATCGGGCAAGGCCAGTTCCTGTTGCTCTTCCAGAGGCTGCTGATCCAGACGGTGTTTGAGGATGGATTCAATGCTCTTGTAGCGGCAGCTTCCCAGCATCAGGGCTCGCTGGCAGGCGGCCTCCAGCCGCGACTCGCCGTAGCTCTGCCCCAACCGGAGAATGCCCAGACAGGAGCGGTACGCCTGCTGAGGGTGTTTGCGGGCACCCAGAGCGGTGCGGATAAGCTTCTCCGTCGCCGGTCCGGTCTTGGCCGCCCAGGCGATGAGCCGTTCCGGCGACCACTCGCCAGCCTGGCGATGGGATTCGGGCATGTGCGCGGCGATGGTGGTGTGCCGTCCCTTCTGGTCTGAGCGCCGGTGGCTGGCGATCCGGTTGCCCCGGTAAAAGCATTCGATGGTGTTGTTGGTGATGCGAACCTCCACCTCTTTCTTGATCAGGGTGTAGGGCACTGAGTAATAGTGACCGTCGATGGCTACGTGGTAGTCGATATGCACCCGAGCCTTCTTCCACTCTGCGTAGACATACGGTTCTGCCGGCAACGGCTGTAGAACCGGTTTATCCAGCTGTTCGAAGTGGTCGCGCCGGCAGCCGGGCAACTTGCGGAAGGGGCGGCTGTTGAGCCGCTCCAGCAGTTCACGGATGGTGGCGTTGAGTTGCCCCAGGGAGAAGTGCTGGCGATGGCGCAACGCCGCCAGGATCCAGCGCTCGACGATCAATACACCGCCTTCTACCTTAGCCTTATCACGGGGCTTGCGAACTCTTGTCGGGACAACGGCCACGCCATAATGGGTGGCCATGTCCTGATAGGTTGGGTTGAGATCCGGCTCGTAGCGATGGGCCTTGCTGACGCCGGAGCGGAGGTTGTCCGGAACCACCAGTTCCGGCACTCCGCCCAGGAACTCGAAGGTCCGGATGTGGGAGCCGACCCAGTCCGGCAATGTCTGGCTCCAGGTGGCTTCGGCGTAGGTGTAATTGGATGCACCCATCACCGCGACAAAGACTTGTGCCTCGTGGATCTCTCCGGTGGTGCGGTCAATGACGGGCACGGTCTGGCCGGCATAGTCCACGAATAGCTTCTCACCGGCCCGATGGTCCTGGCGCATCACCAGGTCCAGCTTGCCCCGCCAGGCCCGGTAGTGCTCGCAGAACCAGCTGTACTGATAACCGTCCGGGTTGGCTTGCCGGTACTCCTGCCAGAGCAGGAACAGGGTGACGTTCTTGCCCGTGAGTTCGTCACGGATGTGTTGCCAGTCGGGTATACCTCTGGCCTGTGCTGGCAGGTCCGGTGGCGGCGGGAACAGCAACCGCTCCAGGTGGGCCTCATCCAGATCCGCTGGCAACGGCCAGCTCAGACCGGCCTCAACCGTGCGGCGCAGGTAGTCGCTTACGGTGGGGCGGCTAACGCCACAGGACGCCGCAATCTGGCGGTTGCTCAGCCCTCGCTCCCACTTGAGGCGAAGGACTTCTTTGATTTTACGCATGGATAACCTCTTCGCTGGCATCTGGCCCATCTCCGGATGAAAAGGGTCAGAGTACCGTTAAGTTATCCCGCGCCGGACGATTTTGATGGAGCTTCAGGCAGTCTGCTGGGGTGGCAGCTTTGCCGTGGAATTAGTGGCAGCTTTCGCGTGGAATGGGTGGCAGACTTCGTCTGGAATCAGTGGCAACCTTGGTCTGGAATACGCAATCAGGGCGGAGGGAATCTACAAGTGACAACTTCGTAAGCGATCAGACACTATATTTTTAAGCTCATGGAAAGCCGCACATCCGGATGATCCGGAACAACAATGGCTTCGGTGGTTGTTCCAAGTACCCTGCCAACGCTGACATCGGCACTGAACTTGCGGGCAGAAAGGCCGAGGGACAGCTCCCCGGAGGTGACATGGCCCGACTGGTCCTGCTGGAACGATACGTCCGGAACCCAGCCCCGCAGCACCGACAGCCTGACACTGGACAGCATTTGGGGGAAAAACGGCACGTTAAAGGTGGGGCTGCGGCTACCGAGCCGCAGCCAGCCACCCTCCGCCACACTCAGGGATTGACCGCTAAAACCCGTCGAAAGCGCTGAGCCAGCAACCTGCAGACGGTGAGATCCGGGAATGTCAGCGGAAGCAATTTGATATTGCCCTTCAAGATCCCATTGCCAGTCCAGCATTTCCCGGTCCAGAGACGCCGTAAACAACATTCGCCCGAACTGATCGTCCTGGGAATCCTGATAACCAACCGCCGTGCGTTCCGCCTCTGTCTCAATGCCAGTCACAGCCCTGAATCCACTGGAGAGATTGAAGCCGCCCACCAGGTCATGGCGCCCCAGGGCTTCAAGGCCCAACGTCGATACCTCGTAGTGATTCCTGTGGTCTTCATCCCTCTGTCGGGTCCAGGAACGGGTCACAGAGTTATACCCTGCCCGCCCCCGAATGCTGTAGCCGCTAACGGAGAACAGCGGCCGGCTTCCGGTTACGGCCACGTCGCGAATTCGGCCGGCCTTCTGATAGCGGGCCCCCTCAACCCTCGACACCTCATCATAGGCGGTATTGGTCAGCTCCATTCTCAGCTGGTTGCGCCCTACCGGCAAGCCATAGCCAAACCCAAGGACCTTGCGCTCGTTACTGACTCGATAAGTCTTGGAGTCCGCGTATCGAAGATCAGCCCGATGACTTTCACCGAACATATTCTTCAACCCAAGGTTCAGAGTGCCGTCAAGGCGATCTGAATCGTCGTTGGTACGTCCTGAAAACTCGAATTTCGACCGTAGCCAATGCTCGCGGGTGGCTTTCAAACGGTCCTGAGCAAACAGGGCTTCCTGGGTGCTGAGAGCATTCTGCTCGGAGAGTGAAAGCTCGCTGGCACCCCCCTGCACCGAAAATACAGCCAGTGCGCACGAAAACAGTGCAATGGAGCTCAGTTGAGGGCCGTGCCGTTTTGCGACCAGCGGATGTGCCATTCAGTACCCGTAGAAGTGTCAAGATCGTGTAAATGTGCTGAAGCGTTGCCACTTTAAAATATGGAGAGCCAGGCAACCACCCTTATCATCATAATTTTACAATTTTAATGTTGCCTTAAATCAGCAGCTTAGTAAGCCAACTGAAACTATTTTCGAGATATTTCAATCGCTCAGAGGAAGCAGGAAACAGTTCACAGAATTACCAACAATCAACATTCAGAAATGAAATCCTCCAACTCGTGAAACAACTTGGTTACACTTGGCACACTTTGTGGGACGGCTCCCAGCATGCAAGATTCAAACTAAGGATGAATACCATGATCAAAAAGTGCCTTTTCCCGGTAGCCGGCTACGGCACCCGCTTTCTCCCGGCCACCAAGGCCATGCCGAAAGAGATCCTGCCAATCGTTAACAAGCCGCTGGTTCAGTACGGCGTAGAGGAAGCTGCCGAAGCCGGAATACACGAGTTCGGTTTTGTAACGGGCCGCGGCAAGCGTGCCATCGAGGATCACTTCGACATCAGCTATGAGTTGGAGCACCAGATTGCCGGAACCGGAAAAGAAGGCCTGCTAACCTCCATTCGCGACCTGATCACCAACAACACCTTTGCTTTCACCCGTCAGAACGAGATGAAAGGCCTGGGGCATGCCATTCTGACTGGCCGCAACCTGGTAGGTGACAACCCGTTCGCGGTGGTGCTGGCTGATGACTTCTGTGTGGGGCCGGAAGGCGAGGACGGTGTTCTGGCGCAGATGGTGAAACTGTACAACCAGTTCCGCTGCTCCATCGTGGCTATCGAAGAAGTGCCGCAGGATGAAACCCACAAGTATGGGGTGATTGCCGGCGAGTCCATGAAAGACGGCCTGTACCGCATTACCGACATGGTGGAAAAGCCGGCTCCAGAGGACGCACCTAGCAACCTCGCCATCATTGGCCGGTACATTCTGACACCGGATATCTTCGATATTATCGAACGCACCCCTCCGGGCAAGAACGGCGAGGTCCAGATTACCGATGCCCTGCTGGAACAGGCGAAGAACGGTTGTGTGCTGGCGTACCAGTTCAAGGGCCAGCGCTTTGACTGCGGCAGCATCGACGGCTTTGTCGAAGCCACCAACTACGTTTACGAGAATATCTACAAAAAAGGCAAGTAACCTGGCTTACCGGGGCGGTTAACGCCCCAGCAGCTGAAGGACCATGCGCCGGTTTTCCGCGGTTGCCTTGCGGAACCGGCGCAGCAGTTCCAACTCTTCCTCTGATAGCTGCAATCGGTTCAGCTCCCGTTCCAGCTCTTTCAACGCTACAGACAAATCATCGCTGTTACTGAACGCCAGCCCCGGCAACTCCAGCTGACCGCTGTCACCGCCATCATCCATATCCAGCAGTTGATCCAACGGCGTTTCGGTTTTCAGACACACATCCAGCAGCTCACTGACACCCGGATAGCTCCGCTGCTTGGGATCTGTGGCCTCCCAGCTGCCTACCCGGGCTTCGTCCACACCGCACATATTAGCCACATCCGCCAAAGACAGCTGCCCGGTCTGCCGGAGTTGCCGCAAGCGGCGATGAAAGGACTGCAGGTACCGCATAGCTCAGTGTCCCTGAAAAATTGGCTGGAAAAGTGAATCAATCCGGAAATGTATCGTACATATAGCTTTGCACACAATCTGCTTATACTGAAACCACAAAACCAACAAACGGGAACGCCATGGCCACCCTGGATACAGACACTGCCTGGAAGCTCATACTGAATGCCAGCAACCGCAGCAATGTCACCCTTCCCCTGCCGGGAACCAGCCAACCCGCGCTGCGGATTAACGGCAAAAGCTGGGAGTTGGTGCATCAGGCAACCGAAGATGCCAGGAATCTGATATCGCTTTTCCTGCCCCTGTGCCAGCCCATCAGGCGCCCGGCGGGTAACCATGTGATTGGTCAGCTTGGTCAGAGCCTGGACGGCCGCATTGCCACCGTAACCGGTTGCTCCCGGTTCATTAATGGTGACGACGGAATCACCCATCTCCATCGTATTCGTGCCCTGTGCGATGCGGTAGTGGTTGGCGCCGGCACCGCCGCCACAGACAATCCACGCCTGACCGTACGCCGCGCGAATGGGCCCAACCCGACACGGGTGGTGATCGATCGCCATGGCCGGGTTCCTACCAGCCACCACCTGTTTACCGACAACGCAGCACCCACACTGCATCTGGTTGCCGGTGAATACGACCCGGCCCAAAAGCCCGCCCGCATCGGCCAGGTAACCACTATTCCCTGTCTCGGGGCTGCCGACGACCCTTCACCGGTGCCACCGGAGCATATTCTTCAAGTATTACAGGACTACGGACTTCGCAAAATCTTTATTGAGGGCGGCGGTGTAACCGTTTCATCCTTCCTCAAAGCAGGGCTGTTAGACAGACTCCATGTCATGGTGGCTCCGATGATCATCGGCAGTGGCCGGCCGGCATTCTCGCTGCCGGAAATCGACCAACTGGATGATGCCCTGCGCCCGCGGGCCCAGCTGGTTAATCTGGGCAGTGACATGCTGTTCGACCTGGCCTTCGAGAGGCGCTGGAATTGATCAGGCGCGTTTGAGAAGCACCAGCGCCCCCGGCCAGCTGGCCAGGAAGATCAACGCACCGTAACCAATACTGATCGCCACCCCCTGCTCTGCCGGTAACCCAACCGCGGGCCAAAGCAGGGCGGCTGCGCCTTCACGGACACCCCAGCCAGACACCGTTATTGGGACCACCATCGCCAGAAGCAATAGCAGACACAGGGCTGCGGTCAGAAAAAGGCTGCTGGCATCGGCGGCTAATCCCATCCCAAACGCCAACAACACAAACACCGTTAAATAGGTGCCCAGAACGGCAAGGGAAGTAAACAACTGCACCGAACCATTGCGCCAGCCTGCAAATGCCCGCTTGAGATCGGCGCCCAGGCGCCCAAGGTACCGCCGCAGTGAGGCAAGCCGACCACTGACCCACAGCAGCCAGGTTCCAATGCCCACCAGCAGAGGAGGCAACAGCCAGTAGGCCGGGTTCAGGGATATCCTGATGGGCAGCGGTTGACTGCTAAAAGCGCCCACACGCCAAAGCACAACCACAGCGAGTAAGACCACCGGAAACAACACCAACTGCCCGGACAGCCGTTCAAGGACAACCGCATGAACCGCCGAAAGCTGCCCCGAGCGCTCGTGAGCTCCCTGCCCGTGGCCCCGGCTGTGTCGCCAGGCCCGATTCACATCGCCCATAACGCCACCCGGCAGCACCTGATTCAGAAAGGTGGCCAGGTAATATTCCCGAACGGCAAAGGTCATCGGCACACAAACACCCAGCCTGCCGGCGGTGTAACGCCAACGCCAGGCGGACAACACCACCTGCAGGACAGAAACCGCCAGGGCCAGGGCGATCAGTGAAGTAGGAATGGATCGGAGCCTGGCTATCAAACCGGACAGGTCCACAAACCGTAACACCAGTATCAGGATAATAAGGGTCGCAGCCCATCGAAGCAGCAGCTTTGGCCATGGCCGCTGGCGCATCATGCCGGTAAACCTGAGTGGGGCAACCCGAGTAGGTCCAGGTGATCAACCACCACCCGCAGTTCGTGACGGGCCAACTGATCCTGCCGGTCTGCCAGCCAGGTTCTGATCTCAGCCTCCGCAGCCGGGTTCTGCTGGCAGGCGGCATCCGCCCAACCAGTCATTAGCATGGTGATCAACTCAGCACTCCCGCCGCCCTGGCCCGGGCTGAGATGCCATTGGCTCTGCTCTACCGTGACGGTATAACCTGCCTCACGCAGCCGTTTCTCCAAAACCCCGGTTGCTTCGGGACCCAATGCCGCTCCGCTGCCTTTATCGCCATGCTGGTGCTGATTCACCAGTCCCTGTACCAGAGCGTCGGAGGCATGGGACGGCGCCAGTTCAAAGTGCCCGCTGTAGCTAATCACCACCAGAACACCCGCCCGCCTTCGCACCACGGCACTGGAAAAGGCACGAAGCCAGTGTTCTGAGACCAGGTCTATCAGGGCCGATGCCGTGATCAGGGTGGCATCCTCTGGCAATAGCTCATCCAGGTTGTGCGGGGTTAGCTCCCGCATCATGGGAGCCGCTGGGGCGTCCAGTGCCCCAACCCGATGGCAGGCCAGCCCCAGCAGATGCTGATCCGGTTCAATCAATGTCCACCGCTGGGGCACCGGCAAACGGGGAATCAGATAACCAGGGTTAGAGCCCCGCCCACTGCCTATATCCACCAGATGCAACGGATCACCGGCCGGTTTTCCAGCGGCTTTCGTGTTGTATTCCACGGTTAGCCAGTTTGCCAGCGCATCCGTCAAGGCCCGGCTTCTGGCAGCATGATCCGCGGGCTCCCGGGCTTCCAGCCACTGGCCAGAGAATCTTGCAGGATCACCCTCGTCGCTGATGCCCAGACTGCCGAGGAATTCCCTTGTGGTATCTGACCACTGGCGAATATCTGACCGATGGGCCCGCGCACGTCGCGCCAGATCCGAAAAATCTGCGGTATTCGTCAGGAGAGAGCAAAGCTCTGACGCCAGGACCTTCGCATTGCCAGCCGGAAAATTCCGGGCTCCGGGTTTGCTGGTGGTCAACGCCAGCGCGCCGCCATCGGAAGACAACACCGGCAAGCCCGCGGCCAGGGCTTCATCGATGACCATACCATAGCCTTCGTAGAGCGACGGAAACACGAACAGATCCGCCCGGCGGTAGGCCTCCTCCAGGGCGGGTTCCGATAGCTCTCCCAGAAGCTGAATACGATCAGCCAGTCCGTGTCGGGCGATGGCACTGCGAACGGCCAGCGCATAGTCCGGATCACGATCCTCCGCCCCCACCAGGGTGCATTGCCACGGCAGTTCCTGCAGGGTGGCGAGGGCATCGACCAGTTGGTGCTGCGCCTTCCGGGGGGAAAGATGCCCCACGCACAAGAGCCTCATGGGCTTGTCCAAGTGGTCGCGCTCCATCTGGAAGAACAGGGCGTCCACGGCCGGCTGCGCCGTCGTAATCTTCCAGGACGGCACACCATAATCCTGTTGCACGCGGCGGGCAGTGTACTCACTGGTCGTGACCACCCTGCTGACCTGGGCCAGGGACTGCCTTTCAGCTTCCCGAAACCAGGCCTGTTGCTCCTGGGATAGCCCGGTCTCATCCGCCAGCGGGTGGTGTACCAGCGCCACAAGCTGCAAGCGTGTGCGGTGGCGCTCCAGCACGTCTGGCATGGCCCCCATGGCTAGCCCGTCAAGCACCACCAACGTGTTGTCCGGTAAAGACGTCAGGAACTCTTGCATGGCATTGGTAGCTGTTTGATCCGGTCTCGGAAAGCACCCGGCGAGCCCCTGAACCCGCGCGTTCACCCCGGCCAGGCGCGATGCCGCCACCAGGCGCTGCACATATCGGTACCCACCGGTGTTCTGGTCAGGATCACCGGGAACCACAAACCATAGGTCAGATGCCGGCATGGTAACTGGCCCAGGCCAGGTGCGACTCGCCCAAAGTCACTTTGAGGCCGGCAACCTGCCGGCCCTCTTCACCAAGGCGGCCAGCATGGATGGCAGCAGCCATGCGATTAAACACGACTTGCGCCATAAATTCCGTGGTGGTGTTCCGGCCTTCGAATTCGGGCAAGTCGTCCAGATTCTTCATGTTGAATTCCGAAAGCACCTCTTTCAGCAGGTCAGACGCCTGGCCAATATCCACAATCAAATCGTTATCGTCCAGCACGTGTCGCTCGAACGTAACGTCTACCACGTAGGTGGCGCCATGGAGCCCTTGGGCCGGTCCAAAGATTTCCCCTTTAAAACTGTGAGCAATCATCATGTGATCGCGAACGGTCAAACTGAACATAGTGTTTCCTCAGGAATAGGTAATTCGATGGCAGAGCGCATCCCCTGCTGGTGATAATAAAGTGCTGGCAACCGCAGGAAGTTCGTCAAACCGGGATTCGCCGCTGATCAGGTTGTCCAGCTCAGGCGCTCTGAGCAACTGAAGGGCAAGCTCAAGCCGCCGTGCATAGTTCCACCGGGGCTGTCTGCGTGGCGGAATCTGCCCTACCTGGCTGGATTTAAGTTCAAGGCGGTTAGGATGAAAGGCATGGCCAAGGGGAACCGTGACCGGTTCGTTGCCATACCAGCTAAGCTCCACAATGCGAGCTTCCGGCCCGGCCATGGACAGGGCTGATGATAACCCCTCGCTCCGGCCGGATGAATGAATCACCAGATCGCAATCACGGGCCGAGGCCTCAGTTGTGAACGGAATCTCCAAAGCCTTGGCAATGTCAGCCCTGGACTCATTGGTATCGACGGCCAGCAGCTGGGTGCCGGGAATCTGTTTGACCAGCCAGGCCACCAAAAGCCCGACTACCCCCAGGCCAACCACGGCAACCCGGTCGCCTACAGCGGGCTCGGCATCCCAGAGACCGTTAATGGCGGTCTCCATATTGGCAGCAAGAATGGCGCGCCCCGGCGGCAGATCGTCTGGCAGTACGGTGACGGCACTGGCCGGCACGCGGTAGTGCCGCTGATGGGGGTAGAGGCAAAATACCCGCTTACCCATAAGGTGCTCTGGCCCGTCCTGCACTTCGCCAACATTGGCATAGCCATACTTGACCGGAAACGGAAACTGGCCCTCCTGAAAGGGCGCGCGCATTCGAAGGTATTCGTCCTGTGGAACCCGATTATTGAATACCAGTGATTCCGTGCCCCGGCTGATCCCGGAATACAGCGTGCGCACGGTGACGATCTCTGCCCCGGCACCGTCAGGCCATCCCAGAGTCGCCGGCCGAAGCTCCCCCTGGCCCGGGGCAGTCACCCAGAACGCCTGATTCCCTGATGACGTCATAAACAGTCCATTCTCTTGTTATCTCCGTAAGCAAAAGCATCTACCCCAAACTATAGTCATAGAACGGGGCCTAACACACGTACCAGTCAGGCTATACGGAAACGCTCGGATATGGATTCGATTCGCCCGGCAACATTTCAGATTCCTGCCGCTGTGAGGGAGCTTGGTTGGGCTGCCCTACTGCTGTTTTTCGTGTTGCTGTCAGTGCACGAATGGTTCAGCCCTCCCGGCTGGTTCGGTCTGCTGGCGATTTTGATTTTTGCTACCCAAGGCGCCTTGATACTGACTCGATGGCCAGCCAGACAAAACTTCGGCTGGGCAAACCGCACTACCCTGCTTCGATCCATCCTGGTCGTTTCCCTGGTGGCCTGGGCACCGTTTCTGCCAGCTGCCGATTCTTCCGCGTTGTGGATTTACGGCGTGGCCTGCCTTATTGCGCTGATCCTTGATGGCGTGGATGGCAAGGTGGCCCGGGCCACCAACAGCAACAGTGAGTTCGGCGCCCGGTTCGACATGGAACTGGATGCTTTGTTTATCTTCGGCTTATGCGTTGCCACGATGGCTATCGGTAAGGCCGGGCCGTGGGTATTGATGCTTGCCCTGATGCGTTACGCGTTCCTGGCCGCCAGCCATTTCCTGACGTGGCTCAACCAACCGCTGCCGGACAGTTTCCGGCGCAAAACCGTATGCGTATGGCAGGTTGTTACGCTGATGATCGCCATACTTCCCCCTACCCCCACCGGGTTTGCCGGCACCACACTGGCCATGGCACTGGCCCTTCTGGGTTGGTCGTTTGCGCTGGATGTTCGCTGGCTCTACCAAAGGAGACACTATCATGAAAACTAAACTCGCCACCGCAACCCTGGCAGCCACCCTGCTCTCCACCGCGCCGCTGCTGCAGGCAGAACCAACCAGATTCCAGGTGGACGATGAGCACTTCTCCATGGTCTTTGAGGTGATGCACATCGGCTACGCCCCGGTCATGGGCATGTTTCGCGAGGTGAAAGGCGAATTCGTCTATGACGAACAGACCGGGGAGCTGTCATCCGGTGAACTGGCCTTCAAGGCGAACAGCGTATTCAGCAATCACGGTAAACGGGATGATCACCTGCGCAACAAGGATTTCCTGAACACAAGAAGACACAAGGACATCACCTTTACCGTCACCGGCTTCGAACGCACGGGAGACAACACAGGCATCGTCACCGGCGATCTCACGCTTCTGGGCAAGACCAACCCGGTGGATGTGGATGTCACCCTCAACAAGGCTGACGTATACCCCTTCGGGCACGAAGAATACACACTCGGCCTCAGTGCGTCGGCCGTGATCAAGCGAAGCGATTGGGGTATGACTTACGGAATCGACGAAGGCATGGTCGGTGACGAGGTAGTACTGCGTTTTGCCTTTGAGGCGATCAAGGACTAACCCAATACGTGAAAGCGGTCACACTTTAGGGTGAAAGTGGCGCATTGTCGGACAAGTTTCATGCCGGTTACGACAAAACTGGCTATGGTTACTCTTTAACCAAAAGCAATGAAATAACAATAAGAAGGTGATTCTACATGCCTTACAAGGCACTGATGGCCACCGCCGTAGTGGTGGCCAGTGTTTCAGGTACTGCCTGGCTGTTATCCGCAGAAAACGACGGTAAGTTCAGGTGGCTGCCTTTCGGCAGCCACCAGGATCATCAGGAAGCCAACGCCATGGCGAGAGACCGCACGCCACAGGCAAATGAGGCAAATGCTTCAAACTCTCCTGCGCCCTCTGACAACGCCCTGGGGTTCATGCTCGCCAGCGTTGCAGACGACTACCAGCGAAGCGCCCGCTACCCCGACTACTCGGTACCATTGACCACCGCCCAGGCTGAAGCTTACCAGGGTAACCGGTACCACCCGGTTGAATTGCCACTGGAAGACGACGGCCGCTTCATCGTGACACTCGACAAATTCCGCTTTACCCAGGGTGAGCCCATTCTTGTGGTGGCGTCCCTGAGTGGCCGGCAAGTGTTCGGCGACACTCTCTCGGCGACACTCGAATCGGCCACCAAAAGGGACAAGGCCGACTCAGCCGACCTGCCTGCCACGGAAGACAGCGGCTACTACCAGGGAACAATCAGCTCCGATCATGAGCCAGGCGAATACCGGCTGATTGTGGAGGCCAGGGTTGATGGAAGGCCAGTCCGGCATGTGTCGTCTCTCTCCATTGAACCTGATCTCGGCGACTTCGGTGGTATCGACTCACCCTATGTGTCCGGCAATGACCTGGTAATCCCGGTCCGTTTCGATCCGGACCATGCCGGCTACTATGCGCTCCATTCCACCGGTGACCTGGTTACCCGTCACCTTCTGGAAAACCAGGCTCGCTGGCTTCAATCCGAGGGCCTGCAACCGCTGAAAATCCTCGCGGTCATGGATCTTGCGGGGGCTGGCGGCGGTACTGAACTGGCCGACCTGGCGGTCAGCATCGCCTATAACGACAGCTGGTATAACTGGCCGGTAAAACAAGCGGTGCGTGCGTTCACCGGGATTGATCCCCAGCCCGACAACCTGGGCGTGGTCAATGACCTGCAAACCAACACCGCCCGCAACCTATCGGTAGGCCCCACGGCTATTCCCCGGCTGCGCTTCGTAGGCGGCGGCTCGTCCTACGGAGGCATTACCAAACCCTTCATTGCCGGCACAGATGACGGCGTGGTACCCACCCACTCCGCCTGCGGCGCCACCACCGCCAGCGGCATAGACTCGTGCTCCAACAGCATCAGTCTGGCGGGCAAGGTAAGCGGGCAGAATGGTCCTTCTGGCCTTTATTACAATCACTACCCGATTCTGATGAGCGAAGGCGCCAACCACAGTGCCGTGAAGGACACCCAGACCGGCAACATCTCCGTGCCGGTGGTGAACAACACTGTGCTCAATGGCCTGCAGATCGACTTTGCCAGCCGCACCTACAACCAGCGGGCCTGGTGGCAGCTTTGGGGCTCCGGTGACCAGTATGTCGAGGTCCCCAACTCCAACCAGACCAGCATGTCCAACCTGCTGTATACCACGCTCAACAACTGACACTACGGTTGTTGGCCGGGCTCAGGGATGAGCCATCTCCCTCCCTCTCGGTTTTCGCTGCTTTCTTTTTTAATTCGCAAACTATAGATTTATCCCTCCTTGCACCTCACTCTGCCTGACCGGAGCCAGTTTCTTGATGTCTGACGCTCACAAATCCGATCTGTTACTGGTTGTCGTTACCCTCCTGGCCGCGATCAGCTGGATGTTTTCTAAAGAAGCCGTACTGATGATGCCACCGTTGATGTTCATGGCGGCCCGGTTTCTGATCGCCGGCGGCGTGTTGGCGCTGATTGCGCTGCCGGCCCTGCGCCGGTTGGATGCCGACCAGGTGAAACGGAGCATGGGCGTCGGCCTGGTGTTTGGCATTGCCATGAGCTGCTGGATACTGGGCCTGTTCCATGGCGACAGCATGGGTGAAGGCGCGTTTCTCACCAGTCTTGGGGTTGTGATTGTGCCAATCATAGCCCGCGTGGTATTCGGTGAATCCCAGCCTCTGAGTACCTGGCTTGCCATTCCGATTGCGGTGGCGGGCCTGGCCCTGCTGTCCCTTGAGAACGGTTTCCGGCCAGACCCCGGACAGCTGTACTTCGTTGTGGCCGCGTTTATCTTTGCGCTTTACTTCACGCTCAACACCCGGGCCGCCAATCAGCGAACGGTCACCAATAAACGGGGCGATACCATCGAGAAGCGCAAGGTGCCGGCACTGCCCCTGACCGCCCTGGCACTGCTGACAGTGGGCCTGGTTACCCTGGTGGAGTCCGCTATCAGCGAGCCCTGGGTACCCACTCTCAATAACCCGCCGCCGATTCTGATAGTTTGGGTACTGGCCAGTGCCATCGTCGGCACAGCCGGGCGCTTTCTGCTGCAGACCTATGCACAGAGCCTTTCAGTACACAGTCACGGTGTGGTGATTCTGGTGCTGGAACCGGTATGGGTGGCCCTGTTTGCCGCAGCCTGGTTCGGAGAGACCATGTCGGCGCTGCAATTGGCGGGGTGTGGACTGATTTTCATGGCTCTGCTGGTAAACCGATGGGGCGCTCTGAGCCGCGCTATTAAAGGCTTCCTGAAACCGGCAAAAACTGCCTGAAAGAGGTTGACCAAGGGGAACGAAATCCGTATATTTCCACCCCGTTGCAGGACACAGGACCATAGCTCAGTTGGTTAGAGCGCTACCTTGACATGGTAGAGGTCCCCAGTTCGAATCTGGGTGGTCCTACCAATTCTGCAAAGAAAGTCAGTTATTTACGGGCCTCGTGAGAACTGGCTTTTTTTATGCCTGCGCGAACCGTCGCTGATTACCAGTCATCCTTTTCCTGTTTTTCCTTCTCTTCCAGCTCCGCTTGTCGTTTACGGATTTTTTCCAGCTTGTGTTCGGGAATTTTCATATTGCTGCTGTCTCTGAGTAGCAGAAGACTGCCGATAACCATGCCGAAGGCGAGCAGGATAAATATCCATCCTATTGCGGGCATCGTGTTCTCCTTATGCTGGATCTGTTTCCTGGGCAGCCAACCACGCTGCCCCGCGCACGCCACTGGAATCGCCGTGTATCGCTGGCCGGACCCGGGTTGAGCATTCGCCACCGAAAACATACTGCGGCAGCCGCCCCGGCAAGGATTGGTAGAGTTCCGGCACGTTACTCATGCCTCCGCCCAACACAATCATGTCTGGGTCCAGAAGGTTGATAACCGCGGCCAGGCCTTTGGCCAGATGCTCAATATAGAGGTCCAACGTAAAACGGCAGTCGCGGTCTCCCTGCCGAGCGCCAGCAACAATCTCCTGTGCCGAGGCTTTGTCGCCCCAGGATAGCCGATGGGTCAAGCTGAAGCCGGTACCAGACAGAAAGGTTTCGTTGCAGCCACGTCGGCCACAAAAGCAAGGGCGATCATCCAGCTCTCGCTGTGGTGTCCAGGGCAACGGGTTATGCCCCCACTCACCGGCCACACCATTGGGGCCCGTCAACAGCCATCGATCAATACTGATACCAGCACCACAACCGGTTCCCAGGATAGCCGCAAAAACCACCTCCACATTCTGACCTGCACCATCTGTGGCTTCCGATAATGCCAGGCAGTTGGCATCGTTGGTCAGGGCAACCGGTCGGCCGAGTAGCTGGCGAAGGTCATCTGCCATGGGCTTGCCATTGAGCCAGGTGGAATTGGCGTTCTTGATACGCCCGGTAACACCAGATACCGCTCCTGGAATACCAATGCCTACCGGTAAGCCGCGTTGGCTGGCATGTTGTTCAGCTCGTTCGATCAGTGATTTGATGGTAGCCAGGGTGGCCTGGTAGTCGCCGGCAGGCGTTGGCACCCGATGCCGAAAGTGCTCCTGGTGGTTCTCATCCAGCAGGATCACTTCCGTTTTGGTGCCTCCCAGATCAATACCGGTCAACCAGCGTTTGGACATTCGTAAAGATCGCCTTTGGTATCGGTTTGCTGCATAAACTGACTGCGCTTTTGGCTATAATCCCAGACTTTACCCATCCTAACCAGAGCGACCATCCCCGACCATGAGACGTACCCTGGACCTGAACGTTTCGGAATCCCAACTTGCCGTCGATGCACTCGCAGAGGCGTCGGGGCTCCCCAAACAGCGGATCAAGGATGCCATGGCCAAGGGTGCCTGCTGGTGGACCCAGAAGGGCAAGCAGGTTCGGTTGCGGAAAGCGAAGCGGGAGTTAAAGCCAGGCACCCGGATTCAACTGTTCTACGATGACCAGGTGCTGGGCCTCAAGCCGGACCAACCTGATCTGCTAGAAGACCTGGGGCGCTACAGCCTCTGGTACAAACCCCACGGCCTGTTAGCCCAGGGCTCACAATGGGGAGATCACTGCAGCCTGCTGCGCCTGGCAGAGGTTGCCCTGAGCAGGCCCTGTTTTCTCGTGCACCGCCTGGACGCCGATGCCGCCGGGCTGATGCTGGTAGCCCACGACAGTAAAGCAGCCGGAGCCCTGTCTCAACTGTTCTCCGGCCGCACCGTCACCAAAACCTACCGAGCGACAGTGACCGGCCAACTGAATGCGGATGACCTTGTCATCGACGCGCCACTCGACGGCAAGGAATCCCTGAGCCGCGTCACCACCCTGGCGATAGATCCCGAGGAAAACACCTCCGACGTACAGGTGCTTATCAAAACCGGGCGCAAACATCAGATTCGCCGGCATCTTGCAGGTATTGGCCACGCCATCGTCGGTGACAAGCTTTACGGCAGCCCCCACCCCTCCGGGCTTTGCCTGAAGGCCGTTCAGCTTCAGTTTGTTTGCCCACTGACCGGGAAAGCAAGAAACTTCAGCACCCCTTCGCAGGATTTTAACTAACGCTGTTGGTTACAGCCCCCGCAAAACAATGTCAGCTTTCTATACATATCAGATGCGTCATATCTGGGTTTTTCACCCGGGACCTGAAGAATACCTCGCCATCACAGTGCGTTAGGCTTGCTTGGAGCCTTGTGGCACATGCTATGCAGGGTTAACTGATGCCTGCATAGGTGTACCTTTCGGGAGTCAGCCGATATAGCAGTACGGTACGGATGCCCGCCTACAACACTCAGTCTGGATGAGGTAACGATAATGAAACTCAAGCGATTTCTTTCAGGTTTGATACTTTCGACGGCGGCCGCTATCACTCCGGTGCATGCCGCTCCCATCCTCAGCGACATTGTCTTTGTCGTTGACGAATCTGGCTCAATGGGAACTGTCCAAGCCAACCTTCGGGCTAATATCGGCCTCTTTGCCAGCATTCTTACCGGTACAGGCCAGGTTGACGCCCAGTACGGGCTGGTTGGCTACGGCGACAACGCAGTAGTACCACGCATGGTTACCGATCTCACCGATCCAGCCAGCTTTGCAACAGCAGCGCAGGGTCTAAAAATTAATGGTGGCACAGAGCCCGGTTACACCGCCACCGCCTTTGCCCTGAATGCCCTGGATGGCCAGAGTGATCTGTTTTCATTCCGGAGTAATGCCGTCAAGAACATCATCATTCTGACGGATGAACCATCCAATGGTGACTTCGCCTTCAGGGGCACGGCTGGAGGGTCTGCGGTCAATAGTTCGGTGCTGGATGGGCTCCTGACGTCTAATAACGCGCTCTATAACGGGGTTCTTCGAAACACGTCCACTGAGAATTCTTACAGGACCTTAATCGAAGATCATGGCGGAACCGTCTTTGACCTGAACCTGTTTAACACATCAAATCAAACGATTGTTCAGCAGTTCGTAACCGAGTTCGCGAACAAGAAACTTCAGGAAACCCTGGATTTCTGTCAACTGAACCCGATACACCCGGCTTGCCAGCCGTCGGCATCCGTGCCGGAGCCCTCTTCGCTTGCCCTGATTGGCCTGGGACTGTTGGGAATATTTACACGTTATCGCAGGCGCCCCGTGGCGTCAGTGGCGGTGTGAGTGCCTGAATAGTCGTATACCAACAAAAACAGCCAGCGTATTGCGCTGGCTGTTTTTGTACTGACGCTAACCCGGCTTCTACACCTTGTAGAAATCGCGATACCAGTCCACAAAGTTGGCGATGCCCTCTTCCACTGTAGTGTCGGGTTTGTAGCCTACGTCTGTGATCAAGTCATCCACATTGGCGTAGGTGGCCGGCACATCACCCGGCTGCAGTGGCAGCAGGTTCTTTTCCGCTTTCTTGCCCACACGCTCTTCAATGATTTCAATAAAGCGGGACAGCTCTACCGGGTTGTTACTACCGATGTTATAGATCCGGTACGGGCCTTTGCCGGTGCCAGGGTCCGGCTTCTCGCCAGACCAGTCCGGATTGGGTTCTGCCACATGGTCCAGGGTGCGGATAACACCTTCAACGATGTCGTCAATGTAGGTGAAATCCCGGCGGTGATGGCCATGGTTGAACACGTCAATGGGCTCACCGGCCAGGATCTTTTTGGTGAAGATAAACAGCGCCATGTCTGGCCGGCCCCATGGGCCGTAAACGGTGAAGAACCGCAGGCCAGTGGTGGGCAGGTTGTACAGGTGGCTGTAGGTGTGGGCCATCAGCTCGTTGGCCTTCTTGGAGGCCGCGTACAGGCTCAGGGGGTGGTCCACGTTGTCATGCACCGAGAACGGCATGGTTTCGTTGGCACCGTATACCGAGCTGCTGGACGCGTACACCAGGTGCTTTACATCGTTATGGCGGCAGCCTTCGAGGATGTTCATGAAGCCAACCAGGTTGGCGTCCACGTAAGCGTGGGGATTTTCAAGGGAGTAACGGACGCCGGCCTGGGCCGCCAGGTGCACTACCCTCTCGGGTTTGTGCTCTCGGAACAAGGCTTCCATTGCTTGTCTGTCCGCCACGTCCTGGCGCACTTCGGTGAATCCTGCCTTCCCGGTTAATCGGGCAAGCCGGGCTTCTTTTAGGTTTACGTCGTAATAATCGTTCACGTTATCCACGCCGATCACTTCATCGCCGCGATCCAGCAGTCGATGGGCCAGGTGTGAACCAATAAAGCCGGCGGTTCCGGTAACGAGGATTTTCAAGATCTGTTCTCCATGAAAAATGGCGCCCGGGGGCGCCTTTTAATGCTAACTCAGAATCGGAGGCCAGCGCTGACAAACGGGCCGCTGAGTTCGATATCCAGGTTGTCGTCGCCGTCCTCATAATCGAGAGATATCTGGCGATAGCCTGCCCGCAACTGCAGCAGCGACATTTCATACTGGCCATACACGTTGAAGTCATAGACCGAGTCGCCATCGTAGGAAATGGCGTTGGCGTCGCCACCCACAGACACGCCGGTGAAAGGCAGGTCAAAACGGGCGGCTACGTATACCAGGGGTAACACGGCGTCGGCCTTGGTTTCAGAGAACTGGCTGGTGTCGTTCCTGTTCTGAACAAGTAACTCGCCAGAGAAATCCCGAACGGTCAGGCCAAGATCCAGATTCACCCAGTTATCCAGGATTTCGTAGTACAGGGTCACGTCCAGCTGTTCCAGCTCCAGTTCGGAACGAACTGCACCAGAGACACCATCATAACCTGTGTTCAGCTGCCCATTACCACTCTGCTTCGTACGGGTATAAGCCAGCCGTACATTTGGCAGCACCGGAACCGGATGTTCGAAATACGCGGTGAGATTGGCGTTGGAATCGTTGCTGAGGTTCAGATCCCGCTCCAGATCGACCCGATCGTTGCCTTTGGAAGCTTCACCGGAATAGTCAGCGTCCCAGTAGCCAACCGTGGCGCCTACGCCCAGAATATCCGCGGAAACCACTGGAGCGGCAGCCAGCATGCTCGCGCCCATTACCATCATCAATTTACGCATATCACACCCGTTGTTGTCGGTTTTTATATTCAGTCGAACTGGATACCCAGACGACGCCCTACTTCTTCGTAGGTTTCAATCACTTCACCCAGGCCCTGGCGGAAGCGGTCTTTATCCATCTTTTTACGGGTTTCCTTATCCCAGATACGACAGCCATCCGGGCTGAATTCATCACCCAGGACAATCTGGCCTTCGCTGCGACCAAACTCCAGCTTGTAGTCCACCAGCAACATGCCGGCGTCATCAAACAGGGCTTTGAGTACGTCATTCACCTTGTAGGTGAGTTCTTTCATGCGCGCCAGTTCCTCAGCGCTGGCCCAACCAAAGCTGACCGCCAGTGACTCGTTCACCATGGGGTCGTGCAGGGCGTCGTTCTTCAGGAACAGCTCGAAGGTGGGTGGGTTCAGCTCCTGGCCCTCTTCCACGCCCAGTCGACGGCACAGGCTGCCGGCCGAGATATTTCGCACCACGCATTCCACCGGAATCATGTCGAGCTTTTTCACCAGGGATTCAGTGTCAGACAACAGCCCCTCGAAGTGGGTCGGTATGCCTGCTGCTTCGAGCTTGTCCATGATGAAGGCATTGAACTTGTTGTTCACCATGCCCTTTCGGTTCAGCTGTTCTTTCTTCTCGCCATCAAAGGCTGAGGTGTCATCCCGGAACACCAGTACAAAACGGTTCGGGTCGTCAGTGCGGAATACCGATTTGGCTTTGCCCGCGTATAGCTCTTCGCGCTTTTCCATTTAGATCTCCAAAATCGGACAGCGGCCTTGCCGGCCGCCCCGAATCAATACAGGTGTTCAAATAGTTGTGTGAGCAGGTCTGACGCGCTGTACTCACCAGTATAGCTATCCAGCCTCTCAGCTGTGACAAACAGGGCGTCTTCACGCTGTTCAACGTTCACGGTATGGGTATGGCGGGGTTCAGCCTTATTACTGAACCAGGAGAACCAGCCCGGGGTGCGTTCGTCTTCGGTACGGAAGTCCACGTGGAACCAACGCTCACTCCGGTTAAGGTCCTGGATGTCTGCGCCAATCTCCTCAAGGGAACGGTTCACTTCCGCCCAGGTGCGGCCGAAATCAAGCTCAACGCGCACAGCGACCGCCTGGTCATCTTCAGACAGCAGCCTCACCAATGGCTGGGCAATCATGCCCGATGCCGCCCGTGAGAACGACTTGCTGTCTTCACGCTGCTTCATGAATTCACCAAGCTCGGCCAACAGCGCTTCTTTCCTGCCCTGGGCGCGGGTGTCGGATTCCTGATCCGACTGCCAGGCAACGAGCCCGTCAGGCGCATCTTCAAGCTCCAGAATCCGTAGCCGGATTTCGGTGGTCTTGCGTCGAATGCCCGGAGCCAATCGCATCTGCAAAAGCACCCGGGGCTCCTTAGCGACCGGGTCATCAGCCAGCCCCAGCATGTCACGGCTGCGCTTGCTGAAGTTGGCCAGTTCACTCTGGAGGATACCCAACTGGGGGTTATCGTAAGCCACGCCAAGGCCGGCATCGTTCATCCAGGCACTGGCAACCGGCCACAAGCGGCCGGGCACTTCGTTGACCAGAAGCCAGACACGACCATCCAGTTCCTCGATCACGTAGTTCTGATCCAGAATTTCCGAGGTCATGTCCGGTGGGCGCGGGATGGAAGATGGAAACAACCGGCGTGAATCGTCCGTATTGATGCTCCGAACCGGCATGATCTGGCTCAACCTGGAATCGTCAGCCCCCTCAGGCACGTTGATTGGCTCGCCCTCCGGCGCGTGAACGTATCGCTGGGAGCGGTCTTCCAGGATGCCACACCCAACCAGGGTGCTGGCCAACAGGAGCCCGGCTAACGGCCGGAACAGGAATGTCTTGGTGTTACGGGCTCTTCCAGGAACCTGCATCGAGTTACTCCGGTAAAACGGGAATCGGTTGGCCTCAGAGAACACCTGAGGCCGTAAGTGCGTCTTCCACCTCGGCGTGGAACTTCTCGCTCAGCGGCGTCAGCGGCAGGCGAATGCCCTCACCGATCATCCCCATGCGATGCAGTGCCCATTTAACCGGAATCGGGTTGGCTTCCAGGAACAGCTTGCGGTTCAGCGGCATGAGCAGGTCATTCAAACGACGAGTCTCGGCTTCGTCACCTTTGATCGCCGCCTCACACAACTGTGACATGGCTTTGGGTGCCACGTTAGCGGTGACAGACACGTTGCCTTTGGCGCCGGCCAGCATCAGGTCTGCTGCGGTCGCATCATCACCGGAGTAGACCGCCAGGCGGCCGTCCAGGGCTTCGATCAGCTCGGCACCGCGGGGAATGTTCCCGGTAGCGTCTTTGATCGCCACGATATTGGGAATATCCGCCAGGCGAAGCACGGTTTCATTCAGCATGTCGCAAGCAGTGCGGCCAGGCACGTTGTAAAGCATCTGACTCATGCCCGGCACGGCCTCGGCAATGGCTTTGAAGTGCTGATAGAGACCTTCCTGGGTTGGCTTGTTGTAGTAAGGCACTACCAACAGGCAGGCGTCCGCCCCCAGTTTGTGGGCTTCAGACGTCAGTTCAATGGCTTCCCGAGTGCTGTTACCACCGGTGCCGGCGATAACAGGAATCCGGCCATCGACCCGTTTTATGATGTGGCCGATAACCCGACAATGCTCCTCGGGGTCCAGCGTTGCGGATTCGCCGGTGGTACCCACAGCAACGATGCCGTGCGTGCCGTTTTCAATATGAAAGTCCACCAGCTTGTCCAGATCCTCCCAGTGAATGTCACCGTTTGGATGCATGGGCGTGACCAGCGCGACAAGGCTACCCGTAATCATAAAAACTCCGTCCGAATAAAAGCGATATGGTAATGTTGGGCTCGAACTGACACAAGGGAATTAAAGGAGATGTCATGTCATCCGTAGCATTGAACCAACCCGTGCCCGATTTTGAAGCCGAGGCGACCGACGATCAGATTATCAGACTGGCCGACCTCCGGGGTAAAAACGTCGTCATCTACTTCTACCCGAAGGACAACACACCCGGATGTACCACCGAAGGCCAGGATTTCCGGGACAGGATGCCTCAGTTCAGCGAGCTTGATACCGAAATCTTTGGTGTATCCAGAGACGGGCTCAAGGCTCACGCCAATTTCCGGAGCAAGCATCAGTTTCCGTTCCACCTGATCTCGGACAAAGACGAGGCCCTGTGCAAGCTGTTTGATGTGATCAAACTGAAAAAACTGTACGGCAAGGAGCACCTGGGTATCGAGCGTAGTACCTTTCTGATCGACAAAGAAGGCATCCTGAGACGGGAGTGGCGTGGCGTTAAAGTAAACGGCCACACCGACGAGGTCCTGGAAGCCGTCAAGGCACTCTAAACTACTCTGATAACGCCGGTGAGGGCTCGGATTCCTTCACCGGCCATGCGGCAAACACCGCCTTGAGCATGGTGGCCAGCGGAATGGCAAAAAATACACCCCACAGGCCCCAGATACCGCCGAAGAACAGAACCGCCACGATAATGGCGACCGGGTGCAGGTTGTTCACCTCCGAGAACAGGATAGGCACCAGCACGTTACCATCCAGCGCCTGAATGATGCCGTACGCCACCATTACCCAGATGAAGTGAGAACTCCAACCGAACGCAAACAGGGCGATCACTGCGACTGGAATGGTGACCACGGCAGCGCCGATGTAGGGAATGACCACACTTAACCCCACCAGCAACGACAGCAGCGCCGCATAGGGCATACCCAGCAGTTTGAAAGCGGCGTAAGTGACGACGCCAACAATCAGTATCTCAACCGCCTTGCCCCGCACGTAATTGGCGCACTGGAGATTCACCTCATGCCAGATGCGAACCATCATTGGTCGTTGGGGAGGCAGCATCCGGCCAATGGAAGCGACCAGCACACGTCGATCTTTCATGAAAAAGAACACCAGAATTGGCACCAGGACCATGTAGATCAGCAGTGCTACCAGGTCTGGAATGCTTGATAGAGAGAACGAGACCAGTACCTGGGTCATATGAGCGACTTCTGCCGATACCTGGCGGTATATGGTGTCTACTGCCTCCATGGAAATCAGATGAGGATATTCCTCCGGCAGGAGCTCAAGGTAAGACTGAAGCTCGCGAATGATTCGAGGTGCTTCACCGGCAAGGTTACTGACCTGCGTCCAGATCAGTGGCAACAGCCCGAAAATAAACCCGACCAGAACACCGAGGAACACCACAAACACGCTGATGATCGCCACCAGTTCGGGTACACCCATCTTGTGCAGCTTGGCAACCAGGCCCTGAAGGATAAACGCGATAATCAATGACGCGATCGCCGGTGCCAGCATGGCGCCGAACAGAATGACAAAAACCGTACCGGTAACCAGAAGCAGAAACAGAATCACTGCTTCTTCATCAGAAAAATACTTGTGGGCTAGACCGCGCAGAATTCTGACCATGAACAACTCCGGAAGATTAACCGCCGCACTTTATCACGAAACGGAATTCGCCGTGATGCTCTGACTGGCTGACCAAAGTATGAGAAGACATTCCAAGCCAGGCCGGGATATCCCGGGCAGAACCCGAATCCGTTGCAATCACTTCAAGCTCTTGCCCGGCATTCATGGCGTTGAGTTCCAGCTTGGTTTTGAGAAGTGGCATCGGGCAACGCAGCCCGGAGGCATCCAGAATTCGATCAGCCATGTTAAACGAACACCATTACCATTTATCCAATAATCGAGCAGGCATTATGCCGGGGGTGTTACCCTATTGCATCTCAAGTCTTCGTAATACAGATAAGAACTTTCCGGGCTATGCTGATATCAAAGTGGCAAATCCCCACGGGTGTGACTGAAATCCATGAATCGAACTGATCGCCAGAATCCTGTCTGCCGTTTACTGACCACGTTTGCTCTGGCACTCCCCCTGCTGCTCTCCGGCGGGTTCAGCCATGCCCAGGAATCCAGCCTGCCCAGCATAGGCGGCAGCGCGGGCCTCATTTCCGGCCAGCAGGAAGCGGAAATCGGCCAGCAGGTGATGGCGTCCATCCGGCGTTCCGCACCCCAGATACAAGACCCGCTGGTATACGACTACCTGCACGCCATTACCTACAAACTGGTGCCCTCTGCCCCGCTTGATAACCGGGAACTGAAGCTGGTTCTGATCGACAGCCCTGCCCTTAACGCCTTCGCCGTCCCGGGCGGTATCGTGGGCGTTAATGGTGGACTGTTCCTCAATGCCGCAACGGAACAGCAGTTTGCCTCGGTCATGGCCCACGAACTGGCGCATTTGAGCCAACGTCACTTTGCCCGCCGCATGGAGCAACAGGAAACCAGCGCACCGCTGACACTGGCCGGGATGATCGCCGGTATCGTGCTGTCCGCGGTTACCCAATCCGATATTGGCATTGCCGCCATCGCCGGCACCCAGGCCCTGTCAATCCAGAACATGCTGGCCTACAGCCGGGCCCATGAACAGGAGGCCGACCGGGTGGGCATGGAGATTCTGGCCAACGCCGGCCTCGACCCGCGCGGCATGCCGGAAATGTTCGAAATCATGATGAGACAGAACCGGTTACAGGGAAATCAGATGCCCGAGTACCTGTCGACCCACCCATTAACCCAGAACCGGGTCGCCGACAGCCGCAACCGGGCGGAACAGTATCCCGACGAACGCATCCGGGATGGCCAGGAATATCACCTGGTTCGTAGCCGCCTGCAGGTGCGTTACGCCTCGTCAGCGCAACTGGCAGTCGAGACGTTCGAGGATTACCTGGCAAGGGATGACGCCAAACGCAACGACGCCATTCGCTACGGGCTGGCTGTGGCCTATCAGCGCAACCAGCAATACGACAAGGCCGAGCGCATACTGCGGGAACTTCTGGACGGCAGCCCGGGCAGAATTACCTTTCAGGTGACCCTGGCCGACGTGATGCTGGACCAGAAACGTTATGAAGACGCACGGACATTGCTGCGGCAGGCATTGGCCAGAAACCCACGCAACTACCCCATCACCTGGACACTCGCCGAAATCGAGATTGCCGACGGCAATGGGGATACCGCCGCCGGCTTGCTGCGGGACCTGGCCCGGCGCCTGCCGGAACGGGAGCAGATCTGGTTACGACTGGCCGAAGCCGAGGGAATGGCCAGGAATATCGTGGGTGTGCACCGCGCACGGGCAGAATACTATGCCTTGATGGGGGACTTGCAATCCGCCCAACGTCAGCTGCGCCAGGCCCAGGAAAAGCTACCCGCCGGGTCTGCCGAGCGGCAGGTGGTCAACGAACGCCTGAACGACATTACTGACAGGCTGCAAGCCCGGAGAGGCTGACGGGGATGGTCAGGCGTTTCCGGCAGCTTTCAGGTTCATGTTGGCGGTGAAATCCAGCATCCGGCGCAGCGGGCGCAATGCGTCTTCACGCAGGGTCGGGTCAACCAGCACTTCCTGATCGCCCCGCTCCAACACCGCAAGCAGGTTCTCAAAGCCGTTCATAGCCATCCAGGGGCAGTGGGCGCAACTGCGGCAAGTGGCGCCGTTGCCCGCCGTGGGAGCTTCAATCAGCGTCTTGTTGGGCGCCAGTTGCTGCATCTTGTAGAAAATACCGTTATCCGTGGCCACGATGAATTCTTCATTGGGCAGCGTCTGGACCGCGTGAATCAACTGAGAGGTTGAACCGACCACATCAGCCATCTCCACCACCGCGTCGGGAGATTCCGGATGCACCAGTACAGCTGCCTCGGGATAGAGCGCCTTGAGATCTTCCAGGCCCCGATGCTTAAACTCTTCATGCACGATACAGGAGCCATCCCACAACAACACATCAGCGCCCGTTGTCTTCTGCACGTAGTGGCCCAGGTGTTTGTCCGGCGCCCACAGGATCTTCTCCCCTCTGGCATCCAGATGCTCAACAATGGCCTGAGCGCAGCTGGAGGTCACCACCCAGTCCGCCCTCGCCTTTACGGCCGCAGAAGTGTTCGCGTACACCACCACCGTCCGGTCCGAATGTTGATCGCAGAAAGCGGAAAACTCATCCGCGGGGCAGCCAATATCGAGGGAGCAGGTAGCCTCCAGCGTGGGCATCAGCACCCGCTTCTCGGGATTGAGAATCTTGGCGGTTTCACCCATGAAACGGACACCAGCCACCACCACCGTAGACGCAGGATGCTGGTTACCAAACCGTGCCATTTCCAGGGAATCGGCAACACAGCCGCCGGTTTCCTCGGCAAGACGCTGGATATCCGGATCTGTGTAGTAATGGGCCACGAGCACAGCATCCTTCTCTTTGAGGGCTGCCTTGATGCGTGCCTCAAGCTCAGCTTTCTCGCTGGCACTCAGGGCCTTTGGCTCCGCTTCGTGTGCCAGATGTTCCTGAACAAGGATACGGTCTTGCGCTCGTGTCATTTCTGGATCTCTGAAGTTACTGTTACCGCGAGAGTATATCACTTCCGGGCGTGTTTTCATGGGGCTGTAACATAGCCTCCCGGGCACCCGGAAAATGAGTACGCCCATGCTGACTAGATGGGTTCGTGAAGCCAAAAAAAAAGAGCCCTGGGGGCTCTTTTTTCCACAAAACCCGGCGTCGGGCCTTGCTATTTGGTGGGTCGTGAAGGATTCGAACCTTCGACCAATTGGTTAAAAGCCAACTGCTCTACCAACTGAGCTAACGACCCATAACAGGTTGCCGGCGTTTGCCCGGCGAATGAAGGCACTCAAGACCACCATTCCGCAATTTGGTGGGTCGTGAAGGATTCGAACCTTCGACCAATTGGTTAAAAGCCAACTGCTCTACCAACTGAGCTAACGACCCAAACGAGGCGCACATATTACTGAATTTTTTTTGCTGATCAACCCCTTTTTGCGGGATTTACCAACTTTTTTCCGGGACCGATCAACAAGCAGACAAGCGGCTCAATCTGTGATCAGAGTCACGCCTTCTCGAGGTACTTCCGGGCCAGATCCGCAGCACCCGTATTCGGATAATTATCCACAACACTCTGCATGCGGCGTTTCGCTTCGTCTTTTTCGCCCATTCGATCGAGTGTCACCCCGAGCTTGTAGACCGCATCTGGCGCTTTTCGGTGATCACTGAAACGGGTAGAAACAATAGTGAATGCCTGCTTGGCCTGCTCGAGGCGGGGTTCCGCCAGGTACACCTCACCCAGCCAATAGTAGGCATTGACGGTAAGGTCCCCTTCCGGATATTCATCGATAAACTCATACAGCCTACTGATGGCGGTATCAAAGTCTTTCTTGTTCCGGATCAGATCAATGATTTCGTTATAGGTTTTCTGCTCATCCGCACCGGGGGATCGGTAAACCCTGGCCGGCGTTAGCTGGCCACCCTGACCAGATTCGGCTGCACGGCTTGATTCCCGGGTGTTTTCGGCCTTGCGCTCAACAGCCTTGGACAGGTCCAGTATCCGCTGGTCCAGATCCACGTAGCGATCCCGACTTTGCTGCTGCAAGCGGCTGATCTGATGCTTCTGTTCTTCCACCTGCCCTTGCAGCCTGCGCACATCGCTCTGGAGCTGCTGGATCATGTAGAACAGTTCCGCCGTAGCCTGGTTATTACCCGACTTACGCTGGGCCTCAGAGGCATTGTTCTGAAACGCGGGTGCAGACGACTGTGCCAGACTGACTCCCGCCAGGCCGAGGCCCAGCGGGAGCAGCACTGTCGCCATGAGCAATTTTCTCATGGGACCTTCCGATCATTGATTTCGATTACTTGAACACCAGCTCAACGCGACGGTTCTGTGCCCAGGCACTTTCGGACGAACCACGAACAGCCGGCTTCTCTTCACCATAGCTTACGGTTTCGATCTGGCCACGGGAAGCACCATTAACGATCAGGAAGCGCTGAACCGCATTGGCACGACGCTCACCCAGGGCAAGGTTGTATTCCTTGGTACCACGCTCATCGGCATGACCTTCAAGACGAACATTCTGGCGTGGATTGTTGGCCAGGAACTGGGCGTGGGCAACCAGAACATCGCGAGCTTCCTGCTTGATCTCGGAGGTATCGAAATCAAAGTAGAACGTAGTGATGTTGCGCAGTGCTTCCTGCTCAGCCTGCTGGCGCGCGGCCTGACGCTCTTCTTCGCTCAGACGAGAGGAAGAAACGCCATCACCATCGGCGCCGCCATAAACGGTGGAACCACCGTCCTGATCAATAGCGGCCACATCGGAGCCATAAGCACCGTCTTCCATGGTATCGCCGGTGGAGCTACAACCGGCTACCAGGCCCACGGACAACAACATCGCAAACGCTTTAGTCTGTACTGACAGTTTCATGTGTGCACTTCCTTATCGTGATTGGTTTATTGGACAACAACGTGTTCAGCGAACGATAGGGCCCCAGGCGGGCTCACGGACATCACCGTCTGATGCCGGCAGGCTGTACGCCGCCCCGCCATTTGCCGAGACAACCGTGAGCACGCTGGTACCGTTTTGCTGTGTGGCATAAATCAACAAGCGTCCATTTGGTGAAACGCTCGGTGATTCATCCGATTCGGTTCGGGTAATGACAGATTCTTCCCCGTTTTTCAGGTTCGTGCGGGCGATATGGAACGCCCTCTCCCTTTGATGCACGTAATACACGTACTCGCCTTTGGCATCCGGTCTTGGGCGGGCGTTGTATCGGCTGCCAAAGGTAATGCGCCTTGGTTCGGCACCCGCTCTTTCCATATGGTAGATCTGGGGGCCGCCTGAACGGTCTGACGTGAAATAGATTCCCCGGCCGGTGTGATCCCAGGCACCCTCAGTGTCGATGGCCCAATGGTTGGTCATCCGGGTCAGGTTGCCTGAGGCAATATCAAGCCGGTAGATCTCTGCGTTACCGTCTTTGGACAGAGTCAGCAGCATGGACTTGCCATCCGGTGACCAAGCGGGTGCCGAGTTCAGACCAGGAAAATCCGCCACCTTCTTGCGGTTTCCACTGGCCAGTTCATGAACAAACACCACAGGCTTGCCGGTTTCAAAAGACACATAGGCTAGCTGCTTGCCGTCCGGAGACCAGGCGGGAGACAAAATGGGCTCGCGGCTTTCAAGGCGGATTCTTGAGCGCTTTCCGTCTACATCGCTGACGTGCAAACGATAGCGGGCGTTATCGCCGTCTCCGGTCACCGTGACATAGGCAAGCTTGGTCGAGAACACCCCCGGATCCCCGGTAATAGCCTCGTACACCCGATCACTGATGTGGTGACCGAGGGTCCGAATGTTACTGGCCGGTGCGCCTGCGGTTTCGCCGAGAATACGTTCCTCCCGGTTAACATCAAACAGCTCGTACCTTGCTTCGATACGGTCGCCTGAACGGGTCAACTGCCCCACCAAAACATAGCGCTGCCCCAGCAGACGCCAGTCCCGGAAATATACTTCCGAGCGCTGTGAAGGCAGACTCAGCATCCGGGACGGCTCAAGCGGGCGAAACTCACCGCTCATGGTCAGGTCTGCCTGCACGATGGTGCTGACTTTGTCGCCCGCCGGCATGGAACCGCTTTCGGCAAACGGCACCACCGCAATCGGTATCGCGGCGTCGGCACCTTCGGTGATGCGAATCAGCAGCTCTGCCCTCGCCTGACCGGCCAGCAGCATTAGAACAACCAGTGCTGCCAGCGCCGTGGTAAAGGGAAATCCCTGACGATATGAGTCATGTGCGTTCAATGTCATAGGCCTCACCGCAACCGTTGCGGATTGAATTCAATAGTAAACTGTCGGAAATAACGCTCAAACGTATCCCGATCTGAAGGAATCGGATACCGGTTCAACGACCGGACTGCACCCAACGCCGAGTTATCAAATGCCGTGTTCCCGCTACTGCTGACCAGACGGGCGTTAACCAGTTCCCCGGTCGGCAGCAGCGTTATCTGAACTCTGGCCGTCATATCTTCCGTCGCCGACGACGGCGGGTACCAAGCCTGGCTCAAACGCTCACGTATAAGTGCCTGGTACTTTTCGCTTTCTGACAGCATCTGCGCTTCACGGGCACGGGCCGCAGCGGCCTCCTGCTGGCGCCGGGCTTCCGCCTCCCGCTCTCGGCGGGATTCTTCGGCCAGGGCTTCGAGTTGCTGCTCTCTCAATCTACGCTCGGCTTCCTGGCGTTTGCGTTCCGCTTCCTGGCGCGCAGCCTCTTCTTGCCGTTTACGTTCAGCTTCTTCCTGCCGGCGACGCTCTTCCTGGCGACGTTTCTCTTCCTCGGCTTTGCGCTTTGCCTCTTCCTGCCGTTTGCGCTCTTCTTCAGCGCGCTGGCGCTCGCGCTCTTTGGCCTCTGCCTCCGCTTTCTGGCGCGCAGCCTCCTGTTCCCGTGCCTGCTGCTCGGCCCGTTCACGAGCCTGAGCTTCCTGGCGCTTGCGCTCTTCTTCCCGCTGCCGCGCCTGTTCCTGAGCCTGCCGTTCGGCTTCCCGCCGGGCCTGCTCTTCCTGCTGTCGACGGCGCTCTGCTTCCTGCTGCTGGCGCTCACGCTCCTGTTGCTGGCGACGCTCCTGCTCGCGATCCCGCTGATCCTGCTCATCCACCACCGGGCTCGGCCGGGGTTCCGGGCTGACCAGCCGCGCAGAAATGGTTCTGGGCTCAGGCTCAGATATCGGCGATGTCCAGGACCAGCCAGCCAGCGCAATCCCGACAATTAACAGGTGCAATGCCACAGACATAAGCACCGGCGATTTCATCGGAGCCGTATCGGTACTGATGGTTTCCCGTTCGTGACCCTTCACAACAATAATGCCACCCTGTTACGGCCTTTCCTGAGGTGCGTCGGTTATCAAGCCAACCCCGGTTGCGCCTGCAGCCTGAAGCTCAGCCATTAGCCGAACCACTACGCCGTACTCCACGAACTCGTCACCACGCACCAGCACTTCGCCATTGGTGCGCTGTGACAGAATATTGGCCACCTGTTCACGCACCTCGGCCAGCGTCATCGGGTCGCTGCTTCGGTCGCCGATATCCATGTAATAGGCGCCGTTGGCGTCTACCGAGACGGTAATGGATTCAACATCTTTGTCTTGCTGAATCGGGTCTGATGTCGTTTGGGGCAAATCCACCTTTACGCCCTGAGTCAACATTGGAGCTGTCACCATGAAAATAATGAGCAGTACCAGCATCACGTCGATGTAGGGCACCACATTTATCTCAGACATCGGCTTGCGCTTTTGCTGGGGCATCAAGCCCATACCTTTCATGCCGCTCATGCCGTTTTCCTCCCGTTATCGACGAGTGCCATCAGGCCGCCTGGTCATTATTATGGACTCGGCGATGCAGAATGCTGGAAAACTCCTCGGCAAAGGTTTCATAGTTCTTCAGCAACGCATCCGACATGGCAGAGAACCGGTTATAAGCAATAACGGCCGGAATCGCTGCAAACAGACCCATGGCCGTTGCAATCAGCGCCTCCGATATACCCGGGGCCACCGTGGCAAGCGTTGCCTGCTGCACCTGAGCCAGACCCCGGAAGGAGTTCATGATGCCCCACACGGTACCGAACAAACCCACATACGGACTGGTTGAACCCACGGTTGCCAGGAACGGAAGATGGGTCTCCAGACGCTCCTGCTCCCGGGAAAAGGCAACCCGCATGGCCCGCTGGGTGCCTTCCATGACGGCGTCGGCATCGCGACTTTGCTGGCGCAGACGGGAAAACTCCTTGAAACCAGCCCGGAATACGGATTCCATGCCGGAAAACGGCGTCGGGTCTGCATTCACCTCTTTGTAAAGCTGCCCGAGGTCCATACCGGACCAGAAACGCTCCTCAAACGCCAACTGCGCCTGCTTGGCCTTCCGGAACACCTGAATGCGTTGAAAAATCAAAGCCCAGGACACCACCGATGCCAACACCAGCAACAGCATGACCAACTGCACCAAAACCCCGGCATTGGCAATCAGATACCAGACTGAAAGTTCCGCTTCCACTGTGCACTCCCAACTAAGTTTGTATGCTTTTCAATAAATTAAATTGAATTCTTTAGAATCTCTTGCATGTTCTCGGGCAACCTCTTGGGCTTGCCGGTATCCAGTGCGATGCAGGCAACCCGCACATCGGCTTCGCACAATAACTGCAGGTCTGCCGCTCTGAACACCCGCTGCCTGAAGTTCATCCACACCCGGGACGACGCTGTGGGCTCCGCAGTAACCAGTAGCTGGTCGTCCAGTTTGGCCGGCACCTTATAGTGCAGGCTCATGCGCTGAACCACGTAACTTGTGTTGTCTTCCAGGCCGGCCCTCAAACCAACACCGTGGCTGCGTACCCACTCGGTTCTGGCCCGCTCCATGTAGTGAAGATACTTGGCATGAAAGACGATACCACCCGCGTCTGTATCTTCTATATACACCCGGATGGGCAGTTCAAAGCGTTCTTTCGTAGCGTTTTCATTCAAAGAGGTCGTCCTCAGCACCGGATTTCGGGGCCACCACGCCAAAATGGCGGTAGGCACTGGAAGTCACCATTCGCCCCCGGGGCGTTCGCACCATAAAACCCTGCTGAATCAGGAACGGCTCCAGCACGTCCTCGATGGTCCCCCGCTCTTCACTGATGGCCGCAGCCAGGCTTTCCACACCCACCGGGCCGCCATCAAACTTTTCGATCATGGCCAGCAACAGGCGGCGGTCCATGTGGTCAAAGCCCTGGTCGTCCACTTTCAGCATGTTCAGAGCCTGGTCGGCAATGTCGGCAGTGATGTGGCCGTCTGAGCGAACCTCGGCAAAATCCCTCACCCGCCGCAGCAGGCGGTTGGCAATTCGTGGTGTACCCCGGGAACGGCGGGCTATCTCGAATGCCCCCTGTTCATCGATGGTCACCGAAGACAGCCGTGCCGACCGGAGAATGATGTGCGTGAGGTCCTGGGTGTTGTAGAACTCCAGACGCTGAACAATGCCAAAGCGGTCTCGCAGTGGCGATGTCAGCAAACCCGCCCTGGTTGTAGCGCCCACCAGGGTGAACGGGGGCAAATCCAGTTTGATGGATCGGGCCGCCGGACCTTCGCCGATCATGATGTCCAGCTGATAATCTTCCATCGCCGGATACAGTACTTCTTCAACCGCCGCGCTCAGGCGATGAATCTCGTCGATAAACAGTACATCGCCTTCTTCGAGATTGGTCAGCATGGCGGCCAGGTCGCCGGCTTTCTCCAGTACCGGGCCAGAGGTGGTCTTGATCGACACCCCCATCTCGTTGGCAATAATGTTTGCCAACGTAGTCTTACCAAGGCCTGGGGGGCCGAAGATCAGCACATGGTCCAACGCTTCCTGGCGGCCCCGGGCAGCGGAGATAAAGATTTCCATCTGCTCGCGAACCGTCGGCTGGCCCACATACTCAGACAGCAATGTCGGGCGAATGGCCCGATCATGCACTTCCTCGTATTCACCGGCCTTTGCCGAGATCAGTCGGTCAGATTCAATCATGGCATTATCCGCTTGCTGGGAATAAACAACGTGCCCAAAGCTTTGGCCTGACGTTCAAGTTGCCCCAATTGTACAAAGGGCATTGTTGGAGTCACGTTACGCTCTATACACATTGGTGTCATGGGGCGACACAAAAAAGGCCAGGCAGTGAATCCACTACCCGGCCGGGATCATATTTCGCAAGGCCAGACGAATCAGCGCTTCGCTGGTCATGTCGGGCTCAGCCACCTTACTAATGGCCTTGGCGGCTTCCTGGGGCTTGTAGCCCAGGGCAATCAGCGCGGCCTCGGCCTCGTCTCTCGCGTCGTGGCTTGCCGCCGGCGCTGTTGTGGAGCCGCCCGGAGTTGCTGAACCCGGTACCGTCGGGGTGAACTGCCCTTCCAGTTGGCCAATGCGGTCAGTCATATCAATCAGGAGTCGCTCGGCAGTTTTCTTGCCGACCCCCGGCAGCTTCACCAGGGCGCTGACATCGCGGGCCTCAACACAGCGTATAAACTGTTGGGCATCCAGGCCGGACAGTATGCCAACAGCCAGTTTAGGGCCAACGCCATTGACCTTGATCAGCAGCCGGAAAAGATTGCGATCCAGCCGGGAGGCAAAGCCATACAGGCTCTGGGCGTCTTCTCTGACCGCAAAATGCGTGTGTAAGGTAACTTCCTGCCCGGTTTCCGGCAGGTGAAAGAAGGTGGTGTAGGGAATGTCGACTTCATAACCCAAACCGGAGCACTCCACCAGTGCGTGGCCGGGGGCCTTCTCTATCAATATGCCTCGGATTCTACCGATCAATGCAGGCCTCCTGGGGCTTGTCTGAGCCTGTTATTGTTGCCGAACCCGCCCGCTTCGCGCTTTGCCACCGGTGCCGGCGAGCTTCAGTATGCTCTGGTTCATGTGGGCATGACACAGTGCGATCGCCAGGGCATCCGCCGCATCTGCCTGGGGCTTGCGGGACAAACCCAGCAGTGCCTGGACCATATGCTGAACCTGGGATTTGTCAGCGCCACCGCTACCAACCACCGCCTGTTTGACCTGGCGAGCGGAATATTCATGGACAGCCAGGCCGCTGTTGGCAGCACTGACAATCGCCGCGCCCCTGGCCTGCCCCAGCTTAAGGGCTGAATCCGGGTTCCGGGCCATGAACACCTGTTCAATGGCGAACTCTTCCGGGCGGTACTCACCAATCAACACAGCAAGGCTATGGAAAATAGTTTGCAGGCGTTCCGCCATGGGCTTTTCACCCACCCGGATACAGCCGCTGTCGATGTACTCGATCTGGCGGCCTTCCGCACGAATGATGCCGTAGCCGGTGATTCGTGAGCCAGGGTCTACACCCAGGATGATGGCCATCCACACGCCCTCAGAGATAGCTTGAGCAAAAGCACTCAACCCGGAGGCGCCACGGGCAACCTCCAGGCTTGTGTATCACTCGTTGTCTTCGGCTTTGTTGCCTTCAACCGCTTTGGCTGAGCGACGCAGGCGAATGTGCAGTTCTTTCAGCTGCTTTTCGTCTACCGCACCCGGCGCCTGGGTCATCAGACAGGTGGCGCTCTGGGTTTTCGGGAAGGCGATGACATCCCGGATGGACGACGAACCGGTCATCAGCATCACCAGCCGATCCAGGCCAAAGGCCAGGCCACCGTGCGGCGGGCAACCGAACTTCAGGGCATCCAGCAGGAAGCCAAACTTGGCGCGAGCTTCCTCTTCTTCGATACCGAGGATGCGAAACACCGTTTCCTGCATTTTGCCGTCATGGATACGGATAGAACCACCGCCCAGCTCGGTGCCGTTCAGCACCATGTCGTAAGCGCGGGACAACGCATTGGCCGGATCGGCCGCCAGCTCGTCCGGACTGCAGGAGGGCGCAGTGAACGGATGGTGAATAGCGGTGAGGCTGCCGTCTGGCAGTTCTTCGAACATCGGAAAGTCGACAACCCACATCGGTGCCCACTCGCAGGTGAGCATGTCGAGGTCATGGCCGACTTTGATGCGCAGCGCTCCCAGGGCTTCGTTGACCACGGTGGTCTTGTCAGCACCGAAAAACACGATGTCGCCATCTTCCGCCGCAACGCGCTCCATGATGGCCATGGCCACGTCGTCGCCCAGGAACTTAATAATCGGCGACTGGAGGCCTTCCACGCCCTTGGCCAGTTCGTTCACCTTGATGTAGGCCAGGCCCTTGGCACCGTATATGCCGACAAACTTGGTGTAATCGTCAATCTGCTTACGGGTCAGCGCACCGCCCTTCGGCACACGCAAGGCTGCAACACGGCCTTTCGGATCCTTCGCGGGGCCGGCAAAGACCTTGAAGTCCACGCCTTCCACCAGGTCGTTCACGTCTTGCAGTTCCAGCGGAATACGCAGATCCGGCTTATCGCTGCCGTAACGCTGCATGGCCTCGGAATACGGCATGCGCGGGAATTCCGGCAGCTCGACATCCAGCACGTCTTTGAACAGCGCCCGGATCATGTCTTCGTTCAGCTTCATCAGGGTCTCTTCATCAATGAAAGAGGCCTCGATATCAACCTGCGTGAACTCCGGCTGACGGTCTGCCCGCAGATCTTCGTCGCGGAAGCACTTGGCGATCTGGTAGTAGCGGTCAACGCCCGACACCATCAGCATTTGCTTGAACAGCTGCGGCGACTGGGGCAGCGCGAAGAAGGAACCTTCGTGGGTACGGCTGGGCACCAGATAATCACGGGCGCCTTCGGGGGTGGCGCGGGTCAGGATCGGTGTTTCCACGTCCATGAAGCCGCGACTATCCAGGAAGTTGCGGATGTAACTGGTTACCCGGGAACGGAAACGCAGGCGGTTGATCATTTCCGGGCGGCGCAAATCGATGAAGCGATAGCGCAGACGAACGTCTTCGCCCACATCCACGTGCTCATCCAGCGGGAACGGCGGTGTGGCGGCGGCGTTCAGGATCACGACTTCCTTACCCAGCAGCTCAACCTGGCCGGTCGGCATATTGTTGTTTTCGGTACCGGCGGGGCGCCGACGCACGTGGCCGGTAACCTTGACAACGAATTCGCTACGCACTTTTTCTGCCAGAGCAAAGCTCTCTGGGGTGTCGGGATCAACAACCACCTGAGACATGCCATCCCGATCTCGCAGATCCAGGAAGATAACCCCACCGTGGTCACGGCGGCGGTGTACCCATCCGCAGAGAGTGACTTCCTGATCGATGTGGGATTCGTTGATCCCACCGCAATAATGACTGCGCATATCGGTTCCCGTTGTGTCTGAATGTGTTCGCGTTTAATAAAAGCGTCTGGGCAAGCTGATGGGGATGGCTTTCCGAAACCGTGCGGAGCCATGGATGGCGGAGCCGAGCGTACATGGATGTATTCACAGCGTGCTTCGGAAAGCCATCCCCATCAGCTTGCTTGCAGCATTTTTGAGGCCGCCCGCAAATGTCAGCGACCATAGCCGAAAAGCCGCCCATTATAAACACAATGACATTGAAAATCAGGCGTCCCGGAAGAGAATTGGGACAGGATATTGAACGCCGGGATGACTATCAAAAAACCGGGGGCTAGAATGCATGGTTTGAGCGGACCATGGAGTAAGACGTTGGCCACCAGAGCGGAACAGAAACTGAAAACCCGACGGGCTTTGATGGATGCCGCCCTGGCACAACTGAGTGCGGATCGGGGCTTTGGCAGCCTGAGTTTACGCGAGGTTGCCCGGGAAGCGGGCATTGCCCCCACCTCCTTCTACCGGCATTTCTCCGAGCTGGATGAACTGGGCCTGGCACTGGTCGATGAAGGCGGTGTTGCGCTACGACGGTTAATGCGCCAGGCGCGCAAGCGAATTGCCCGGGACGGCAGCGCCATTTCCACATCCGTAGATACGTTTATGGAGTATCTGGGTAACAACTCCAACCTGTTCCGCCTGATGCTGCGCGAACGCACCGGGGTATCAAAACCGTTCCGAACCGCCGTCAAGGCCGAGATCGATCACTTCGTAACGGAACTGGCAGATGACCTTGGGCGGTTTGCGGATGAACAGAACAAGCCTCTGGCGGATACCAGGCTGGTGGCTGAATCCATGGTCACCCTGGTGTTCAATCAAGGTGCAGAAGCACTGGACGCCACGCCGAAGGAGCGGGACGAACTGAAAGCCAAGCTCAAAACCGAGCTGCGAATGATTCTGGTAGGCTCCCAAACCCTGGCGCAATGGCAGAAGGGCCAGGAATAACCGGAGCCCGATTCAGGCCAGGGATTGCAGCAGGGGCTTTAACCTGGCACGAATCTCTTCCAGCTCCTCCCCTGTGTACGGCACAGGAGGCTGCTTACCCCACACAGGACCGGGCCACGCGGGGTCACCTTCAAAGCGTACGATGTGGTGCAAATGAAGCTGCGGCACCATGTTACCCAGCGCCGCCACATTCATCTTGTCGCCACCGAAAAGCTCCATCATGCCCTGGCCAAGCGTAGAGGACTCCTCCAGCAACCGCACCTGTTGCTTATGGTTCAGCTGGTAGATTTCCCGGATGTCCGGCACCGCCGGCACCAGGATGATCCAGGGCCAGGTGCTGTCGTTCATCAACAGGATTTCGCACAGGCGGCTGTAACCCAGGTGATGGGTATCTGCCGCGAGCCTTTCGTGTAGCTGAAACATCACCAGCCCTCTCGATCAACCAGCAGAATGAAACTGGTTACGGCCGCGGCCAATGGCGTAGTAAACCAGACCATGGCGCTCGAGAATTTCCGGTTCGTACAGGTTTCGACCGTCAAACACCGCTGGCTGCTTCAGGGCGCCGGCAATCAGGTCGAAGTCCGGCGAACGGAATTCCTTCCACTCGGTACAGATGGCCAGCACATCGGCACCTTTGAGGGCCTGCTCTTTGGTGCCACACAGGGTCAGGCCTTCGTGGTCACCGTAGATGCGCTGGGTTTCTTCCATGGCTTCCGGGTCAAAGGCCTGCACGGTGGCGCCGACCTTCCAGAGATCTTCCATCAGCGTCCGCGAGGAGGCTTCACGCATGTCGTCGGTGTTCGGCTTGAAGGCCAAGCCCCAAAGAGCTACGACCTTACCTTTGAGATCGCCTTGGAAGAAGTGGCTGATCTTGTCGAACAGCACGTGTTTCTGAGCGTAGTTAACGGCTTCTACTGCATTCAGCAACTTGGCTTCGTAATCGCAATCACCGGCGGTCCGGGCCAGGGCCTGAACGTCTTTCGGGAAACAGGAGCCACCATAGCCGCAGCCAGGGTAGATGAAGTGGTAGCCAATACGGGGGTCGGAACCAATGCCCCGGCGTACCGCTTCGATGTCGGCACCCAGGCGCTCGGCCAGGTTGGACATTTCGTTCATGAAGCTGATCTTGGTGGCCAGCATGGAGTTGGCAGCGTATTTGGTGAGTTCCGCCGAACGGATATCCATAAAGATCATCCGGTCGTGGTTGCGGTTGAACGGGTAGTAAACCTCCCGCAACAGCTCCGCCGCCTGTTCGCTGTCGGTACCCACCACAATGCGGTCCGGCTTCATAAAGTCGTTGATGGCGGCGCCTTCTTTCAGGAATTCCGGGTTGGATACCACGTCGAAATCCAGCTCCAGGCCGCGCTTGTCGAGCTGCGCGCGTACCGCTGCCTTTACCTTGTCACCGGTGCCCACGGGTACGGTGGACTTGTCGACAACCACCTTATAGTCATCCATGTACTGACCGATGGATTTCGCCACCGCGAGCACGTATTGCAGATCGGCAGAGCCGTCTTCGTCCGGCGGTGTGCCCACGGCAATAAATTGAAGGGTGCCATGTTTGACAGCCTGTTCGGTGTCGGTGGTAAACGACAGGCGACCGGCTTCCACGGTGTGCTTAACGATGCTATCGAGGCCTGGCTCGTAAATCGGAATCTTGCCGTTCTTCAGTTTCTCGATCTTGCCCTGATCCACATCCATACAAAGCACATCGTGACCAACATCCGCAAGACAGGCACCTGTTACCAGGCCCACGTATCCGGTTCCAAAAATCGTAATTTTCATCCAGTTGTTCCTGAAATTAGTTGCTTGAAGAGGTTATCGGGAAGCTTTTTTCTTCTGCCAGACCGCTTCCCAGGCCAGAGCGGTACGCACGATGGTATTGAGGTCATCGTAATCCGGCTGCCAGCCCAGAACATTCTTGATTCGCGTGTTGTCGGCCATCAATGCTGCCGGGTCGCCGGCACGGCGGCCAGTTTCTGTCACCGGAAAATCGACACCGGATTCCGCCTTGACCACATCAATGACTTCTCGCACGGTAAAGCCGCGGCCGTAACCACAGTTGAGCACCTGAGACTCGCCACCCCGGACCATGTAATCCAGCGCCATCACGTGGGCCTTTGCCAGGTCTTCAACATGGATATAGTCGCGGATACAGGTGCCATCGCGGGTTTCGTAGTCAGTGCCGAATACACTCATACCATCGCGCTGACCGGTCACACATTCGCAGGCCACTTTGATCAGGTGCGTCGCCTCCGGCGTTGCCTGCCCCAGCAGTCCCTCCGGATTAGCGCCGGCCACATTGAAGTAGCGCAGGATAACGTAGTTAAGGTTACTGGCCGCAGCCAGGTCCATCATCATCCGCTCGCTCATCATCTTGGAGGCGCCATAGGGATTGATGGGTGCCAGCGGCAGGTCTTCTGTCAGCACCGTTTCCTCTGGCATGCCGTAGACCGCCGCGGTGGAAGAAAACACCATATACGGCACCTGGTGGCGCTCAACCGCTTTCAGCAGATTCAGAGTGTTACGGGTGTTATTACTGTAGTACTTGAGGGGATTGGCGACAGACTCCGGCACCACGATGTTCGCTGCAAAGTGCAGCACCGCTTCAAACTTGTGGGCGGAAAATACGGCTTCTATCGCGTCTTCATCCGCCAGATCGGCTTCCACCAGCTCCCCGGCGGTTACCGCCCAGCGATAGCCGGTAGAGAGGTTATCAAACACCATAATGTCGTGGCCCGCTGCTGCCAACTGACGCACAACGTGGCTGCCGATATATCCGGCACCGCCGGTAACAAGAACTTTCATGAGTCTGTGCTTCCCTTCCCTGAGTGTTGTTGGCGGCGCTGCCGGATTTCCCGACGGCGCCGGCTGAAAAATTCGGAGATCACCCGACCGCACGGTTCGGCCATCACGCCCCCGCAAACCTCTACCCGCCAGTTCAGATGCGGCTCTTCAAGGGTTCTTCTGGCCGACTCGACGGCACCCGCTTTGGGCTCAGCGGCACCATACACTAACCGGCTGATACGACCGTGGACAATGGCTCCCACACACATGGTGCAGGGCTCCAGGGTTACATACATCGTAGCACCCGCCAACCGGTAGTTCCCCACCCGAGCCGCAGCATCCCGCAGGGCTCTGATTTCCGCATGGGCGGTCGGGTCGCAATGGGAAATCGGGGCATTGAAGCCCGCCCCAACCTCCCTGCCATCCAGAACAACAATGGCGCCAACCGGCACTTCACCGGCTGCCCCGGCCTGGGCGGCGAGTTCCAGTGCCCTGGCCATCCAGCGCCGATCTTCCGGAGTGTCGTTCACTATCCCTTATCCCCTGCCTCGACTTACTCCCACTCAATCGTCGCGGGTGGCTTGGAAGAGATGTCGTAGGTCACACGGGAAACGCCAGAAATCTCGTTAATAATCCGGTTGGAAACCGTTTCCAGCAGATCATACGGCAGGCGCGCCCAACGTGCAGTCATAAAGTCGATGGTTTCCACTGCCCGGATGGCAATCACGTATTCGTACCGGCGGGCATCGCCTACCACACCGACGGATTTCACCGGCAGGAACACCGCGAACGCCTGGCTGGTCTTGTGGTACAGATCCGCACGGTGCAGCTCTTCCAGGAAAATCGCATCGGCGCGGCGCAGAATTTCCGCGTACTCTTTCTTCACTTCGCCAAGAATACGGACACCCAGACCCGGCCCCGGGAACGGGTGGCGGTAAACCATGTCGTAAGGCAAACCGAGCTCCAGGCCAATCTTGCGAACTTCGTCTTTGAACAGCTCCCGCAGCGGCTCAACCAGTTTCATCTTCATGGTTTCCGGCAGGCCACCCACATTATGGTGGGATTTGATGACATGGGCTTTACCGGTTTTGGAGGCGGCAGATTCGATCACATCCGGGTAGATGGTGCCCTGGGCAAGCCAGTTCACGTCTTTGATCTTGGCGGCCTCGGCATCAAACACATCAATAAAGGTGTTGCCGATGATTTTGCGCTTCTGCTCAGGGTCGTTAACTCCCTTGAGCTTTGACAGGAACAGGTCTTCGGAATCCGCACGGATGACTTTCACGCCCATGTTGCTGGCGAACATGTCCATCACCTGATCGCCCTCGTGCAGGCGCAGCAGACCGTTATCCACAAACACGCAGGTGAGCTGGTCGCCGATGGCCTTGTGCAGCAAAGCGGCGGTTACCGAGGAATCCACACCACCAGACAGCCCCAGCAGAACCTTTTCGGAGCCTACCTGCTCACGAATCTGGCGAACGGCGTCATCAACAATCTTGGCCGGTGTCCACAGGGCCTCACAGCCACTGATATTCAGGACAAAGTGCTCGAGAATCCGCTTACCCTGGAGAGTGTGGGTCACTTCCGGATGGAACTGGACACCGTACAGGTTACGGCTGAGGTCCTGCATGGCGGCAATCGGCGCGCTCTCGGTAGAGGCTAAAAGCTCAAAGCCTTCCGGCATGGCAACTACTTTGTCACCGTGGCTCATCCAGACATCGAGCAGGGATTCACCCGCAGGTGTCAGGTGGTCAGTAATGTCCTGCAGCAGAGGGCCCTTGGCCCGGACTTTCACCTGGGCGTAGCCGAATTCGCGCTTCTCAGAGCTGGCAACACGGCCGCCCAGTTGCTCCGCCATGGTCTGCATGCCGTAGCAGATGCCCAGAATCGGAATGCCTTTGTCGAACAGCCCTTCCGGTGCACGGGGACCACCCAGTTGGGTTACCGATTCCGGACCACCCGCCAGGATGATGCCTTTGGGATTGAACTCGTTGAGTTCTTCGTCTGTTACGTCAAAGGCCTTGATTTCACAGTACACGCCGATTTCGCGCACACGGCGGGCGATCAGCTGGGTGTACTGGGAACCGAAATCAAGAATCAGGATACGGTGGTCGTGAATGTTCTGAGCCATGGAGTCCTCGGGCTTTAAAAAAACAGCGCGGCCCGGAAACCGGGCCGCGTCAAATCAGGCAGTTTTTAGCCGATTCGGTAGTTGGGAGCTTCTTTGGTGATGGTCACGTCGTGCACGTGGCTCTCACGCATCCCGGCGTTGGTAATGCGCACAAATTCCGGCTTGGTACGCATCTCATCCATGGTTGCACTGCCTGTGTAACCCATGGATGCACGCAAGCCACCCACCAACTGGTGCACGATGTTGCGCATGGGGCCTTTGCAGGCCACACGGCCTTCAATGCCTTCCGGCACCAGTTTTTCAATACCTTTGCTGGCGTCCTGGAAATAGCGGTCGCTGGAACCCTGCCCCATGGCACCAATGGATCCCATACCACGATAAGCCTTGTAACTCCGGCCCTGGAACAATTCCACTTCACCCGGAGCTTCGTCAGTACCCGCCAGCAGGCTACCGATCATGACGCTGTGAGCGCCCGCTGCGATGGCTTTTGCGATATCACCGGAGAACCGGATACCACCATCGGCAATCACGGGTACGCCGCGCTCTTTCAGCGCCGCTGCCACATTGGACACCGCCGAAATCTGCGGCACACCAATGCCGGCGACAATGCGGGTGGTACAGATGGAGCCGGGACCGATGCCCACCTTGACCGCATCCGCGCCGGCATCAGCCAGGGCAATCGCCGCACCCGAGGTGGCAATGTTACCGCCAATCACCTGAACATCAGGGTAGTTCTGCTTTACCCAGCGAACCCGGTCAATCACACCCTTGGAATGGCCATGGGCGGTATCCACGACAATCACATCCACGCCGGCTTCGGCAAGCGCTGCAATCCGGGCATCGGTATCGCCACCGGTACTCACCGCCGCACCCACTCGCAGACGGCCCTGCTCGTCTTTGCAGGCCAGCGGGTAGTCTTTGGCTTTCTGGATATCCTTGACGGTAACCAGGCCCCGCAATTCGAATTCGTCGTTCACTACCAGAACTTTTTCAATGCGGTGACGGTGCAGCAGTTCCTTGATTTCCTCCAGGCTGGCACCCTCTTTGACCGTAACCAGCTTTTCCTTCGGAGTCATGATGTCACGCACCAGGGTATCCATCCGGCTTTCGAAGCGGATATCACGCCCGGTGACGATGCCGACCAGATCAGTGCCGTCGACAACCGGAAGGCCGGAAATGCTGTTGGCCATGGTGATATCCACCAGTTCCCGAACCGTTGTCTCCGGTGTGACGGTGATCGGATCTTTCACCACACCACTTTCATATTTCTTGACCTTGCGTACGGCAGCTGCCTGCTGCTCAACTGACATGTTCTTGTGCATGATGCCGATGCCGCCTTCCTGAGCCATGGCAATGGCCAGCTCGGCTTCAGTGACCGTATCCATGGCCGATGACACCAGCGGAATATTCAGGGTGATGCCTTTGGTCAATTGAGTCTTCAGCTCCACCTGATGAGGCAGAACTTCGGAATATCCGGGCACGAGGAGAACGTCGTCAAACGTGAGGGCTTCTTCGGCAATACGCAGCATTTGGGTCCGCCTTTTGAACATGCTAAGTTTGGAAATTCCATGCTGTACCCGCGGCGGCACAGCAAAGCAAAATCCTTAATCGATCTATTATAAAGTGGTGCCAACAGACAGTAAACCGCGAGGTTTTTGGCGTTTGGTTGCATCTTTTTGAATTTCCGTTATTTTTACCCCTCTCTTTCGGCTATTGCGTATGAATAATCACGGAGCGCGCCCTTTGATACCCCCTTATCCGGATTCCCGGCCCCGGGCCCTGTCGGTCAGTGAACTCAACCATCAGGCACGCCATCTGCTGGAAACCAGCTTTATGCAGGTGTGGGTGGAGGGCGAATTGTCCGGATTTTCAAGACCTTCCTCCGGGCACTGGTATTTCTCCCTGAAGGACCAGAAGTGCCAGGTACGCTGTGCCATGTTCCGGGGTGCCAATCAACGCCTGCGCACCCTGCCCCGTGAAGGCGACCAGATTCGCATCCGCGGCAAGGTCACACTCTACGAGAACCGGGGCGACTACCAGATCATTGTCGAACACCTGGAGCCGGCAGGGCTGGGCGAATTGCAACAGGCCTTTGAGGCCCTGAAGATGAAACTGCAATCGGAGGGCTTGTTTGACCCGGCCCGAAAAAAACCGGTTCCAGCCACACCGCGCCACATTGGCGTGGTGACCTCACCCACGGGTGCCGCCATCCATGACATATTGACCGTGCTGGCCCGCCGCTGCCCGGCCATCCCCGTCACCCTCTACCCCACAGCAGTTCAGGGCCAGGCCGCCACGGCCGACATCGTCAACGCGATCCAGCGCGCCCAGCAACACGGCGTGGCCGATGTATTGATCATCGGGCGCGGCGGCGGCTCACTGGAAGACCTGTGGTGTTTCAATGAAGAAGCAGTAGCCCGGGCTATCGCCAGCTGCAGCATTCCAACTGTCAGCGCGGTGGGCCACGAGGTTGACGTGACCATTGCCGATTTCGTGGCAGACCTTCGCGCCCCGACACCCTCGGCGGCCGCTGAGAAGGTTTCCCCGGACCAGAGCCACTGGCTGCGCCGGCTGAACGAGCAGGAACTGAGGCTGAGTCAGGCGGCGCGCCGGTTAACCCAGCGCCTGCACACCCAGCTTGGCCACCTGTCTGCGCGGCTGCGGGACCCGCGCCGGGAGTTGCAGGAAAAGGCGCAGCGCATGGATGAGCTGGACGTGCGGCTGAACAAGGCGATCGCCCAGCGACTCATCCAAACCCGGGTAAAAGCCGATCACCTGACCCAGCGCCTTGCCACCCAATCCCCACGCCGGACACTGATCGCCGCCCGGGACCAGGTGACCCGTCTCCACGAGCGGTTGGAGATGGCCACCCGCCACTACCTTAAGCAGCAACAGGAACGTTACCAATACAACGCCCAGGCACTCCACGTTGTCAGCCCGCTCGCCACCCTGGGGCGGGGTTACGCGATTGTCAGGGATGAGCAGAACCAGATTGTTCGTGACGCCAGCAAGCTTGGCGAAGGCGCCGCCATCACCGCCCGACTGGGCCACGGCAGCGTTACGGCGAAGGTGACGGAGATCAATTCCAACGGGGATTAAACGGACAAAAACGGCCAACTACGCCTATGGTCTAGTAGCCCCTGTTTCTAAAGCTCCTACAGTTGTGCATAACAGCCACAGAACAATAACAGCACAACTGAGGTGGAAAGCATGACATACCACTCCGAGTTCCGCCGGTCCATCGACCAACGGGATGACTTCTGGCGCGAGCAGGCCCAGAACATTGACTGGATCGAAACCCCGAACACCATCTGGCAGGCACTCGATAACGGTCACGGCCAGTGGTTCCCCGATGGCCTTCTGAATACCAGCGACGTGGCCCTTGACGCCAACATCCGGGCGGGCCGTGGTCAACAGACAGCCCTGATTTACGATTCGCCGGTGACTAACAGCCAGCAACACTTCACCTATGACGAATTACGGGATGAAGTAGCCCTGTTTGCCGGCGCCCTGCGTGCTCGCGGGGTCGAGAAGGGTGACCGGGTCATTATCTACATGCCAATGATTCCGCAGGCAGCCATTGCCATGCTGGCCTGTGCCCGCCTGGGCGCCATCCACTCAGTAGTGTTCGGTGGGTTTGCTGCCCACGAACTTGCGGTGCGTATTGAGGATGCCAAGCCCAAGGCGCTGATCACTGCCTCCTGCGGCATTGAAGTCACCAAGGTCATTGAATACAAACCGTTGGTGGACAGGGCCATTGAGCAATCCAGCCACAAGCCTGAGCTATGTGTGGTGTACCAGCGGCCGCAAGTCACAGCCAACCTGTCGGAAGGACGGGATTACGACTGGAACGACATGACCGCCAATGCGGAGCCAGCAGACCCGGTGCCAGTGAAAGCCACCGACCCGCTTTATGTACTTTACACCTCCGGCACCACCGGCAAACCAAAAGGCGTGGTGCGGGATAACGGCGGCCATGCCGTGGCCCTCAAATACAGCATGAAACTGGTCTATGACGCCAAACCCGGCGATGTCTTCTGGGCGGCGTCAGACGTGGGCTGGGTGGTAGGCCACAGCTACATTGTCTATGCGCCTCTGTTCGCTGGCTGCACCACCATCCTGTATGAGGGCAAACCGGTAAAAACCCCTGACGCCGGCGCCTTCTGGCGGGTAGTCCAGGATCACAAGGTGAACATGCTGTTCACCGCGCCCACCGCCTTCCGGGCCGTGCGCAAGGAAGACCCCGAAGCAGATCAGCTAAGCCGCTACGATGTCTCGTCGCTGAAACGCATTTTCCTGGCCGGCGAGCGGTTGGACCCCCCCACCTACGAATGGCTGAAGGAACACACGGGCCTGCCGATTCTCGACCACTGGTGGCAGACCGAAACCGGCTGGGCCATCTGCTGCAACCCCGTAGGCATTGAAATGATGACCACCAAACCGGGCTCGGCGACGGTACCGTCACCCGGCTTCAACGTGCAGGTCGTCGATATGGAAGGCAGCCAGGTACCGGCCGGCGAACAAGGCCAGATAGCCGTCAAACTGCCCCTGCCACCGGGGTGCCTGATGACCGTATGGGGCGACGACAAACGCTTCCAGAGCAGCTACCTGAATCCGATTCCCGGCTTTTACAGCTCCGGCGACGGCGGCTTTATTGATGACGACGGCTACGTGTTCATCATGGGCAGGACCGATGACGTGATCAACGTCGCCGGACATCGCCTGTCCACCGGCGAAATGGAAGAGGTGGTAGCTTCTCACCCGGCAGTCGCGGAGTGCTGTGTTGTAGGCGCCCACGACGACATGAAGGGCCAGATCCCGGTCGGCCTGGTGCTGATCAAAGACGGCGCAACCATAGACCAGGATGAACTGGAAGAAGAACTGGTAGAAATGGTCCGCGACAAGATTGGCGCCATCGCCTGCTTCCGTCGGGCCATGGTGGTAGAGCGTTTACCGAAGACCCGGTCTGGCAAGATTCTGCGCCGCGTGATCCGCCAGATTGCGGACGGCGAAGAGTACAGCGTACCCAGCACCATTGATGATCCTGCCATTCTGGAAGAGATCAGCGAGAAATTCGTGCGCTGACCTACCCCGCCCGTGCAAACGGACCACAACACAACTCTGCCTCAAACACCGGCAGAGTTGTGTTTCATCCTTATGACAACCCGTTGTTTTTTATCAATTAAAATCCCGACACTGATCACTAAAAAAACAATTGACGCCCCCCAAAGTCGGTCTATACTAAAAATTGCTGTGCTCTTCTGCAGCGGTATTTGACGAATGCGCTACAACGTCCTGCCCAGGCTTCGCGTTGCCCCTTCCTCAGTACGCTCCGGACGACTCAGCATCGACGGCTTCCGCTCAGGCGGAAACCGCGTTTGTATGGATCCAGAGTCTGTGCGAAACAAGAAGGTCCCGTGAGGGCAAATTTTCAGAAAGACAGGAAAGATCGATGTCCGATACCAAAACTGGCCACGTGAAGTGGTTCAACGAATCCAAGGGCTTTGGCTTTATTGCCCAGGAAGGCGGCAGTGACGTTTTCGTTCACTACAGTGCAATCAACTCCAACGGTTTCCGTACCCTGACAGAAGGTCAGCAGGTGCAGTTTACCGTGACTCAGGGACCCAAAGGCCCCCAGGCGGAAAACGTAACCCCTCTGTAAGGGCGACGGTTTACCGCCGGATGCCCCTCACGGGCAGACGAAAACAGAACGGCCGGCAATTATGCCGGCCGTTCTGCGTTCAGGCGTAGACAGAACCGGGCATCAGACCGCTTCCGCTGCTTCCGGCGCCTTGGCTGCCGGCATATCCGTGCCCACCGCCTGGGCCACCGCAGAGAACAGAGCCTGCAAGGTAGCCGAGGTGGTATCTTCCGCCAGGGCAGCCGCACTGCAATGCTGGCCATTGGCGGTCAGGCGGATACAGGCCAAGGCGTTGGCGTTGGTGCCCTCGCCCAGGGCAAACTCATCGTAAGCCTCGACAGCCACCGTAACGCCAAAGCGCTTGGCCAGGCCGTCAGACACCGCCTCGACCGCACCCAGGCCACAGCCTTCAAAGGTCACGGGAGAAGAGTCGCTACCGACCACCACTTCCGCACGAACACCCTCTTCGTCCCGATGCAAATCGTAGGAACGCAGTGACCAGTCTTCATGAACCTTCAGGTAGCGGTCTTCGAACAAGCGGTGGATGGTGTGGGAATCAATTTCGCCACCGTTGGTCTCGGCTTCTTTCTGGACCACTTTACTGAATTCGATCTGCAACCAACGCGGGAGGGTAATGTCGTAGTCGCGCTCCAGTACGTAAGCCACACCGCCCTTGCCGGACTGGCTGTTGATTCGCACCACTTCCTCATAGCGACGGCCCACATCGAACGGATCGATGGGCAGGTAGGCCACGTTCCAGGCGTCGTCATCGTTGCGGCGGGCCAGGCACTTACGGATGGCGTCCTGGTGGCTGCCCGAGAAGGCGGTGAACACCAGCTCGCCCGCATACGGATGACGCGGGTGGGTTGAAATCTCGGTACAGGCTTCCACCACCTCGGTAATTTCCGCCATGCCGGACAAGTCCAGGGTCGGATCAATGCCCTGTGAATACAGGTTCATGGCCATGGTTACCAGATCCATGTTGCCAGTGCGCTCCCCGTTACCCATCAGGGTACCTTCAATCCGATCAGCGCCGGCCATCACGCCCAGTTCGGCCGCAGCCACCGCACACCCCCGGTCGTTATGGGTATGCAGGCTGATGCTGATGTGCTCGCGATACCGGATGTTTTCGCAAATCCACTCCACCTGGTCGGCAAACACGTTAGGGGTAGACATTTCTACGGTAGCCGGCAGATTGATAATCACCGGCTGCCCCTGATCCGGGCGCCACACCTCGGTGACCGCATCAATCACTTCCGCAGCGAAGTCCAGCTCGGTGCCGGTGAAGCTCTCCGGGGAATACTGGAAGGTCCAGTCGGTGTCCGGATAACGGGCCGCAATCTCTTTCACAAGGCTGGCACCGTTAACGGCAATCTCGCGAATGCCGGCCCGGTCCAGACCGAACACCTGCTCCCTCTGCACGGTAGAGGTGGAGTTGTACACGTGCACGATCGCCTGCTTCGCACCCTTCAAAGCTTCGTAGGTACGCTCAATCAGTTCCGGGCGGGCCTGGGTCAGCACCTGGATTTTCACATCGTGCGGAATCCGGTTTTCTTCAATCAGCTTGCGGCAGAAATCAAAATCCGGCTGGCTGGCGGCCGGAAAACCAATCTCGATCTCCTTGAAGCCAAGCTTGACCAGCAAATCGAACAGGCGCTGTTTCTGGGCAACGGACATAGGCTTGATCAGCGACTGGTTGCCATCCCGCAGGTCGACAGCACACCAGGTGGGTGCTTTCTCGATAACCTGGTCCGGCCAGCGACGGTCTTTCTTGGCAACCGGTTTGAAGGCGACGTATTTACGATGATCAAAGGCCATAACGGAACATTCCTTTCGCTGTTCGTATCAATGGAGAGAGTGTAACGCCCAAACGACGCTATTTGGTTGCTATTTTAGCCCAAAACCGTTATTCATAAGCCACATATTGCCATCAAGTCAGGATTTACAGCATATGATTGCGAGTAATAACAAGGCGCTGGTCAGAATTGACAAAACTGACCGGAAAATCCTGGAACAATTGCAGAAGGACGGCTCACTGACCAACCAGCAACTGGCGGAGAAAGTCGGGCTTTCACCCTCCCCCTGTCTGCGCCGGGTGCGGGCGCTTGAAGACGCGGGCATCATAGTGCGCACGGTGACGATTCTGGACCACAAAAAACTGGGGTTGTCGCTGACCGCCATCATCCTGATTGGCATGGACCGACATACACCGGAACGCTTTGCCGCTTTCGAGGAACAGGTGGCGGTCTTTCCCGAGGTTCAGGAGTGCTACCTGATCACCGGCCAGAGTGCCGACTACATGCTGAAAGTGGTGGTGCCAGACATGGACCACTATCACCAGTTTCTGCTTAATCGCATTACCCGGATTCAGGGTGTCAGTGGGGTGCACTCCAGCTTTGTACTGCGGAGGGTAATCGACAGTACCGCCCTGCCCCTGGGCTATCTTTCCTGACGGGCCAGCTCTGCCAGGTAAGCCCTGGCCATACACTTCAATTCCACCACTAACTGCTGCCCCTGGTCGTCCGGCAGGGTGGCTGCGAGCCTGAGGATGGTTCCGGCAGATCGGGGCAACAACAGGCTGGCGGTCCAGCTGCGTTCCTTCGGCAACGCCGGATACTCCTGCTGGAGCCGGGCATCCAGGTCACGGGCGTTGCTGTAGAGTTCCCGCAGATCCAGTTCCCGCAGCTCGGGCATGGACTCAACGCCGCTCCAGATTGCCGAGTACGCAGGTTCGGTGCGGTAGAAGTCATAGAACTGATCAATCAGCACATCCACCGCGTCGTGCAGGCTCAGCTCGGGCAGTTTCTCCCGCAGCGCGGTTTCCATTTTTTCGACATGCCCTTCGGCAATGGCATGAACGATGGCCGCCTTGTTTGGAAAGTAGCGGTAAAGGGACGCTAACGACATGCCAGATTGCCGGGCAATGGCGGACATACTGGTGCCATCTACCCCGTTCTCATGAAAAATGGCCGCGGCATGGCTGAGGATATTGCCCACCCGCTCCCGACTGCGCGCCTGAACCGGTCGCCGGCGAGGTGTTACGTCGATAGATTCGTCAGTCATCATCTGTACCTTGTGAAGCAGGCTCCGTACAATAACGTCCACTTTACGACAAAGAAAGGCAGAAGCAGGCCAGAAGCCCTGCCAATTAGTCTTAACCCCCACTTTTCAATAAAGCGGAAGACACGATGCGAGCAAGCCGTTACCTGATTGCCACCCAGAAAGAGACACCCTCAGATGCAGAGATTATCAGCCATCAGCTGATGCTGCGCGCCGGAATGATCCGGAAGCTGGCCGCAGGCCTCTACACCTGGCTGCCCATGGGCCTGCGTACCCTGCGCAAGGTGGAACGAATTGTTCGCGAAGAGATGGACAAGAGTGGAGCCCAGGAAGTTCTGATGCCGGCCGTGCAGCCAGCCGAACTCTGGCAGGAATCCGGGCGATGGGAGCAGTACGGCGGCGAACTGCTGCGCATGAATGACCGCCACGGCCGTGACTTCTGCTTTGGCCCGACCCACGAAGAAGTCATCACCGACCTGATCCGCAACGAGCTGAAAAGCTACAAGGAACTGCCGGCTAACTTTTATCAGATCCAGACCAAGTTCCGTGATGAGCGCCGCCCCCGCTTCGGCGTTATGCGTGCCCGCGAATTCATCATGAAGGATGCCTATTCCTTCCACCTGAACGCAGCTTCGCTGGATGACACCTACCAGGTTATGCACCAGACCTACTGCAACATCTTTGATCGCCTCGGGCTGGATTACCGACCGGTGCAGGCGGATTCCGGTGCCATTGGCGGCAGTGCCTCCCACGAGTTCCATGTACTGGCATCCTCCGGCGAAGACGCCATCGTGTTCAGCACCGAAAGCGATTACGCCGCCAACATCGAAAAAGCCGAAGCCATTGCCCCTGCGGGTGATCGCCCGGCCCCTGGCGAGGCCATGACCGAAGTGCACACGCCAGGCCAGAAAACCATCGAAGCCGTTTCCCAGTTCCTCGGCCTGCCGGCAGAACGCAGCGTGAAGACCCTGCTGGTCAAAGGTGAAGCCGACGAGAACGGCGAGTCTGGCCTGGTTGCACTGATTCTCCGGGGCGATCACACCCTGAATGACATCAAGGCAGAAAACCTGAACGGCGTTGCCGAGCCGCTGACCATGGCCACCGATGAAGAAATCGAAAAGGCCATTGGCTGCAAACCCGGCTCCATCGGCCCGGTCAACCTGGCTGTGCCTGTGATCGTCGACCGCAGCGCTGCCCACCTTGCAGACTTCGTGTGTGGTGCCAACAAGGACGATTACCACCTGACCGGTGTTAACTGGGAGCGCGACGTACCCCTGGGCCGGGTAGAAGACCTGCGCAACGTGGAGGAAGGTGATCCCAGCCCGGATGGCAAGGGTACCCTGGAGATCCGCCGTGGTATCGAGGTCGGCCACATCTTCAAACTGGGTAACAAGTACAGCTCCGCCATGAACGCCACCGTTCTGGATGAAAACGGCAAGACGGTGATCATGGAAATGGGCTGCTACGGCATTGGCGTCTCCCGTATTGTGGCCGCGTCTATCGAACAGAACCATGACGACAAGGGCATCATCTGGCCAGACGCCATCGCTCCGTTCCAGGTGGCCATTGTTACTCTCAATGCCCACAAGAATGCGGTAGTGGCCGAAGCTGGCGAGAAACTTTACAGCCAGTTGCGCCAGGCGGGTTACGACGTACTGCTGGATGACCGTAACGAACGCCCGGGCGTGAAGTTCGCCGATATGGAATTGATGGGCATTCCTCACCGGTTCGTGATTTCAGAGCGCGGGCTGACCGCCGGCACCCTGGAATACAAGGGCCGCCGCGATGAAGAAAAACAGGACATCTCGGTGGAAGAAGCGCTGGCGTTCCTGGTGAAAGCCTCCCCGAAGGGCGGCCTCTAAGGCCGCTCGATCATCCCCTGGGCTGCCTGAAAGGGCAGCCCGGCGGTTTCTGACCAGCCACGCTAACGAGCGCCAACGACACCCGGTTCCATTTCAAGCTCAACCCCGAAGGTTTCCTGCACAGACCGGCGCACCTCGTCAGCCAGCGCCAGCACCTCGGCACCAGAGCCCCCCGAGTGGTTGATCAGCACCAGAGCCTGTCGGTTATGAATACCCACCCGGGTATTGCGAAAGCCTTTCCAGCCAGCCTGGTCAATCAACCAGGCCGCAGCCAGTTTGACACCCTGCTCTACCGGATAAAACACCACACCAGGAAAGCGCTCCTGCAACCTTTCAAACGCCACCTGATTGATCACTGGATTCTTGAAGAAGCTGCCCGCGTTAGGCAAAACGGCGGGGTCCGGCAGCTTGCGGTGCCGCACCGCCATCACCGCTTCAGCAACCTCCAGAGGCGTAAGGGCGTTGACATCGGTATCCCCGAGATAATCCTGAAGATCCCGGTAATCCAGTTTTAATGGCAAGGATCGGGAAAGCTTTAGTCTAAGTTCAAGGATGATGTAGCGGCCAGGCTGCCGTTTGAACAGGCTGTCACGGTATCCAAGCTGGCAATCGCCGGCGGCCAGGGTAACCACACCCCGGGTAACACGATCCAACGCTGTCACACTTACCAGGGTATCGCCAAGTTCAACACCGTAGGCACCAATGTTCTGCACCGGCGCAGCGCCGGCAGTGCCGGGAATCAGCGCCAGGTTTTCTATGCCCCGGTAACCCGAGCGGGCAGCGTATAAAACTGCCTCATGCCAGTTTTCACCAGCACCCAGAACCAGTACGGCGTCATCACCGTTTACTTTTTCCCAATGCCGGCCCCGAATCTGTATGTGCAGGACCGCACCGTCAAAATCACCGGCAAACACAAGGTTACTGCCACCACCGAGAACCAGGGTGTCCAGCTCCCGGGCCTCGGCCCAGGCCAGTGCCGCGGTGAGGTCATCCACGCCGGCAATCCGGATCAAATAACGAGCCCGCGCCGCAATCGCGAGTGTATTCAGCTCACGCAGATCAGCATGCTCGGTGACACTCAGCGCACCATTCAAGCCAATCGCCCCCGGATATCCTCCAATAAGCCTTGACTGGCTTCGTGAATCAGGTCAAGCACTCGTTCAAAACCGTCCTCACCGCCGTAGTATGGATCCGGCACCTCGGCCTGGCCGGACTCACCAAACTCAAGAAAAAGGCGAGGTTCGGTGCCGCCATTCTGATGCCAGATATCCCTGACATCGGCCAGGTTCTGCCTATCCATCACCAACACGTAATCAAACCGGTCGAGGTCTTCAGCCTTGATCTGCCGGGCCCTCAGGTCACTGATATCAACACCGCGACGGTCTGCCGCCGCCATGGCCCGGGCATCCGGCGACTTACCAATATGCCAGTTACCGGTGCCACAGGAGTCAATGTGCAGGTGCTCTGTCATTCCCTGCTCAGTGACCAGTTGCCTGAACACCCCTTCCGCCGTTGGCGAACGACAGATGTTACCCAGACAAACAAACAACACACTGACCTGATCAGGCATAACGTCCTCCTGCTTCTATCAAAGCCCGCACCCGGGCCAGATCCTCTTCGGTATCGACGCCCGGTGCGGGCGGTCGATCAGCAATATCCACGTGGATGTGAGCACCGTTATACAAGGCCCGGAGCTGTTCCAGCGCTTCCACCTGTTCTGTCGGTGCCGGCGGCCAGCTGACAAACTGGCTGAGCACACTGGCACGGTAGCCATAAATGCCAATGTGCCGGAAGTAACCAATGCCTTCGGGTAAGTCTACGTCCGCCACCGACGCGTTGGCGGGCCAGAAGTCCCGCGCCCAGGGGATGGGTGCTCGACTGAAGTAGTGCGCCATGCCCCGGTTATCGAACACCACCTTCACCACGTTCGGGTTGAACACCTGCTGGGCGTCATGGATACGCTCGCACAGGGTGGCAATACTGGCTTCAGGGAAGTAGTCGAGATTATCGGCCACCTGGTTGATCAGCGCCGGCGGTATCAGCGGCTCGTCACCCTGGACGTTAACCACCCGGTGGTCCGGGTCCAGCCCCAGTTTTCGGGCAACCTCCTCAAGCCGATCCGTGCCACTGGCATGGTGTGGTGACGTCATGACCACCTCGGCACCGAATGCCTGACACGCTGCCTCAATGCGCTGGTCGTCGGTGGCAACCACGACCCTGCTCGCCCGACTTTCCTGGGCGCGTTCACATACGTGCTGGATCATCGGTTTACCGGCAATCATGGCCATAGGTTTACCGGGTAACCGGCTGGATGCGTAGCGGGCGGGGATGACAACGGTAAATGACATGCTGATGCGTCCTGCTGGCGGGTGTGTCAGTGCTTATCAAGCCGTTCGTCGGTACTCAGGGTACGGGCCTCTACGGCCAGCATGACAGGAATTCCCTCACGAATCGGAAACGCCATGGCGTCCTGGTAACAGATCAGCTCGGTACGGGCATCGTTGAGCTTGAGTTCACCCTTACACACCGGGCAGGCCAGCATGGCCAACAGTTTCTTATCCATGGTTGGTTCTCTCAATATTTTGTTGATGCAACTGCCCAGAGCATGCCCTGAGCCGTTCCAGAAAGCGATGTTCAAAAGGTTCCGACAGGCAGGCATCCACCGTCAATACCCAGGCGTTATCGGGGGCAAAGCCCCGGCATTTGACCGCATCCTTCGCGGTCATGACCAGCCACTCGCCAGCGCTGGAACCAAGGTCTTCCGGGCGGAAGCGGTGATGATCTGGAAAAGCCGCTTCGGTGACCTGTGCTCCAAGATTCCTCAGTGTGTCGAAGAAACGTCCCGGGTTGCCTATTCCGGCGACCGCACGCACTGACCGGCCCCCGAGTGCGGAGGGCGCCAGAGTCTCCCCGGAGTTTAGGTTGACCAACGACGCCGGCTGCAGTGACATGGCATGGATCTCGGGATGCGCAACGCCGGCAAACTCGTCGATCTGCTGACCCGACGGCGGGAACGCTTCACCATTGAGAATCACAAAATCCACACTCGAGAGCCGTGTTACCGGTTCGCGCAGGGGGCCCACCGGAATCAGGGCACCGTTACCAATGCCTCGGCCGGCATCGAAAACCGCCAGTTCAATATCCCTGGGCAAGCGGTAATGCTGCAAGCCATCATCACAGATCAGGACATCGCCGAGTGCCTGCTCCAGGGCCCAGCGCCCACCGCGACAACGGTCGGGATCGACCACCACCGGGCACCCCGTGGCCAGCGCCAGCATCAGCGGCTCATCACCGCAGACCGATGCCGGCGTAGTGTCTTTTACCAACAAAGGATAATGATCGCTTTTGCCGCCGTAGCCCCGGCTCAGGATAACCGGATGCCAGCCGTCCTGCTTCATGCGTTGCACCAGCCGCGCGGTCAGGGGGGATTTGCCGGTACCACCGGCGGTGATATTGCCAACTACTACGACCGGCACGGGCAAGCTTTCATTGCGGGCCTGCCAGGCTTTCCGGCGTTTCGATTCAGACACCACACGGTACAGCCAGGCCAATGGACCCAGGATGGCCAGGGGCTTGCCCTGGCCATACCAAAAGCGGTCAATACGGCTGCTGCTCATGCATGCTCGCTGAACTGGATCTGATGTAACTGGGCATAGGCGCCATCTGCCGCCAGCAATTCCTCATGCGTGCCGGATTCGACAATATGGCCTTTGTCCATCACCAGTATCCGGTCCGCCTTTTCGATGGTGGACAGGCGGTGGGCAATCACCAGCGTCGTCCGGCCTTGCATCACCGTCTCAAGGGCTTCCTGAATATGCCGCTCCGACTCGGTATCCAGTGCCGAGGTGGCCTCATCAAGGATCAGGATCGGGGCGTTCTTCAGCAGAGCCCGGGCAATGGCCAAGCGCTGGCGCTGGCCGCCAGACAACATCACACCGTTATCCCCGATCATGGTATCCAGACCTTCCGGCATCCGGTCGATAAACTCGAGGGCATGAGCCTTGGCGGCCGCTTCCCGGATTTCTTCACGACTGCAGTTGCGCAAGGCACCGTAGGCGATGTTGGCGGCAATGGTGTCGTTGAACAGCACCACGTTCTGGTTCACCAGAGCAATCTGGGAACGCAAACCTTTGAGCGAGAATTCCTTGAGAGACCTGCCATCGATTCGGATGTCACCCTCGGTATACTCATAGAATCGGGGTAGCAGGCTGACCATAGACGATTTACCACTGCCCGAACGGCCGACCAGTGCCACACTCTGCCCGGCCGGCACGCTCACTGAAATGCCGTCCAGAACATTATCCAGTTGATCACGATAGCGGAAGCACACCTTGTCGAACTCAATATGGCCTTCCACACGCTCTGGGGTGTATTCGCCGCGATCCTCCTCTGGCTGCTCGTCCATAGTTTCGAACACGTCATAGGCCGCAGCCACGCCCTTCTGAATCTTGGCGTGCACCGAGGTTACCTGGCGAATGGGCTTGGCCATGGTCGTCGCCGCCGTAATGAAGGCGATTAACTGGCCGGTACTCATCTCACCACGAATTTCCGGAGACAACATGGTCCAGACCAGCGCGGCAATGGCGATCGCCACCAACACCTGGATGACCGGCACGCTGATGGCCTGAGTGGAGGCCATTTTCAGGCTTTGTTTGAGGTTCTGGTCGCTGACGTCTCGGAAGCGCTCACGTTCGTAGTCCTCACCGCCAAAGGTGCGCACCACTCTGTAGCCGGAGATGGATTCTGAAGCCACGTGGGTGATATCACCCATCGAACCCTGAATGCGCTTACTGATTCGGCGAAAGCGCTTGCTGGCGTAATTCACCACCAGCCCGATCACCGGCCCCACGGTCAGGAACACCAGGGTCAGCTTCCAGTTGGTGTACAGCATAAAGCCGAGCAAACCAACGATGGTCAGGCCTTCGCGGAGGGTGATGGTGATGGCGTTGGTTGAGGCCTCGGCCACCTGCTCGACATTGAAGGTGAGCTTGGACACCAACCTGCCCGAGGCATTGTCATCATAATACCGGGACGGCAGTGTCATCAGGCGATCGAACACATCATTACGGAGGGCATTGATTACCTGCCGCCCGACGTAACTGATGAAGTATTGACTGAAAAAGGTGCCCACCCCCCGCAAGGCGAAAATGCCGACAATCAGACCCGTCAACAACAACCGGTTCTGATCCGTCGGATTCTCAATGGCGGTAATCACATACTCCATGGCAGCCGCCATGCCTGTGGAGGCCGCTGCATAGATAATGTTCCCCAGAACGGCCAGGGAGAACGCGAACCAGAAAGGCTTCACATAGGCGAGCAATCGTTTGTACGTTGCCCAGCTTCCGGTTGGCGGTACCTTCAAAGGTTCCGGCCTTGCATCGATCACGGAGTCTCAGCCTCCCGCTCTGTGGTTATGCTCAGTTTCGCAAACCCCAGGCGGCCGGCCACATCCATGGCACGCACAACGTATTCATGGGGAGTTCTGGCATCGGCCGTAATGATAAACGGCAAGCTGTTGTCTCCCTCAGCTAATTCCCTGACACCCCGCTCAAGGGTTTCACGCCGATTATTGACCAGGGTCCTCTCGTTCAGGATGTACTGGCCCTCAGCATTGATCACCACATCGATCTGCCTTACCTCAGAGGGCGAAACCGGTTCGCCGCTCGCCTCGGGCAAATCCACCTGCAGGTGGCTTTCCCGGGTAAAGGTGGTGGACACCATAAAGAAAATCAGCAACAGGAACACCACATCGATCAGTGGCGTCAGGTCAACCCCGACCTCCTGGCTTCTCTGGCGCTTGAACTTCACGGTGTTCAGGCTCCTTCCACGTCGATTTCACGGTCGCCATGAACCACTTCCACCAGTTTGATGGCTTCCTGCTCCATGTTAACGACCAGCTCATCAACGCGACGAATGAAGTAGCGGTGACAAATCAGGGCGGGAATAGCCACGCTCAGGCCCGCGGCCGTAGTGATCAGCGCTTCCGAAATACCGCCAGCGAGATTACCGGCGTTACCCACGCCCGCCAGCTGAATTTCCGCAAATACTTTGATCATACCGATGACCGTACCCAGCAAGCCCAGCAGCGGTGTAATAGTGGCAATGGTACCGAGGGGGTTCAGGAAGCGTTCCAGATCATGGATGACCTGGCTGGCTTCATGCTCAATGCTCTCTTTCATGATCTCCCGGCCGTGCTTGGCGTTGATCAGCCCGCCAGCGAGTATACGGCCCAGGGGTGATGAGCCCTGAAGCGCCTTGAGCTTGCGCCCGTTCAGTTCTTTTTTCTTGATCCAGCGCCAGAGTTCGTTAATCGATTGTGGGGGCGCTACCCTGGAGGCCCGCAGAGTCCAGAATCGCTCCAGAACAATGGCAAGCGCCAGGATGGAACAGGCAACAATGGGCACCATCAGGATGCCACCGGCTTTCAACAGCTCGAACACGCTTGATCTCCCTGATTAGTTACAAGCCGCGCTACTTTAGCATAGCTGCCGGTTCAGGCCACACCCGGAATGTCACGGTATTTTACATTGGTCACGGGTCAGCCCCGCCCCCTGGATCCAAAACGGCGCAGTGTGGCGTAGCTCACTGATTTCTGGGCCATCCTCGCGCAGGGTGATAACGATCTCTCCGGAACAGGCGGTGTTGAGTGGGCGAGCGCCCGCCAGCTGGTAGCGGGCCACCACGTCAGGATGGGGGTGGCCGTATCGATGCCGATAACCCGCTGTGTAAATTACCCAGTCGGGGGCGACAAAATCGATCCACGGTGCAGAAGACGATGTTTTACTGCCGTGGTGCGGTGCAAGTACCAGACGGAAATCCATCGCTTTGCGCAACCACGGCACCGCGCCGGGGGCAAGCATCTCTGCCTCTACCCGTTTACTGATATCCCCGGTGAGCAGCACCTCAGAACCGCTTGCAGGATGGTGAACCCGGACCACACAGGACGCATCGTTTCCTGTACGCTCGGCTTGGGACTGCCAGAATTCGAACACCACCCCATGCCACTCGAACGGCTCTGACCGACATTGTCCTACCGATTTCCCCGCCACTTCGTCCAGAATCCCGGCCACGACTTCCGGCTCACCGCTCTGTATCTGCCCCACATCGACGGCTTGTAGCAACTGTACCAGGCCACCGGCGTGGTCACTGTCACCGTGGCTGATTATCAGACGATCAAGTTTGTTAATCCCCAGGGCCCGGAGGTTCGGAAGCAGTGTCGAGTCAACAGCCGAAAACACACCCCGTACTTCCGGCCCTGTGTCGTAAACCAGTGCCTTGCGCCCCACACGCACCAGAACAGACAGACCCTGGCCGACATCCCAGACACGAATTTCCGGCTCCACCACCTCTGGGTTAATGGCGGCAGGCCTTGTCAGCACCGCCGTGACCGCCCAGGCCCCGACTAACGCCACGGTCATCAGGCGAAAAACCCTGTCAGGGAAACGGAGCAGCAGAACGACGACAGCCGCCAACAATGCCAGCAAAAAGGGTGATGCCTCTGGCGTTAATACGGACACTGGAGCCGCCAGTTGCTCCACCCACTGCAGCCAGGCCATCAACGGGCTAAGGACTGCATCAAGCAGCGAACTTACCCAACCCGCCACCGCGCCACCAGACACCAGTACCAACAAAGCACCTGCGAACAGCACCGGCATGACAACCAGTGATACCCAGGGAATCGCCACCAGGTTTGCCACCAAACCCGCCAGCGGCTGGCTCTGCCCAAGCCCGGTCAACAATGGCCACAAGCCTGCAAAAACCGCTACCTGTGCCAACACCAGCCCCTTGAGCCAGCCGGGGCCTGCCAGGCGCCCGCTGAATATCGCCAGCAAAACTGCCACCGCACCAAAGGACAACCAGAACCCCTGATCCAGCGGCGCGAACGGGTCAAGCAACAGCACCAGAAACAAGGCTACGCAGAAGGGCCGCCAGACACTGGTCTGCCGGGCCAGCAGCAGGTACCAGCCGCCAACCAGAACCATGATCAAGGCTCGGCGGGTTGGCACGGTAAACCCGGCAACCAGTGCATAGAACAGGCAACACAGGATAACCAACGCAAAGCCTGCGATTCGCCTGCGCCGCTCATCCAGCCAGTGTGCCGGCACTGACATGGTGAATCGGCGGGCAACCAGGCCGGCACCAACCGCCACCAGTCCCAAATGCAATCCTGATATTGCCACCAGGTGAATCGTGCCCGTCGCCCGAAGCGTTTGCCAATTCTGATCCGTGAGATAACCGCGGTGACCAATCAGTAACGAGGCAATCAATGGGTATTCACTGGCATCCGAAAAATGCCGATGAACCTGCTCAGCGACTGTTTGATGCCAGGCGTGGTACCGGCAATGCCAGCCACAATGAAGGTCATGGTCCAGGGCGACTGCCCGAACGCTTCCGGTTGCCCGGTAACCTTTCCTGAACAGCCAATCCTCATAACGAAACCCCTCGTGATTCAGGTTGCCGTGCGGCCGTTTAAGGACCACCTCCAGTCTCAGCCGATGGCCGGGCAGCGCCTGATCATTCCGGCCATACCAGGAAAGGCGAATCCGGCCGGGTAGCGGCTGGCCCGCACTCTGCCGAGTTTCTTCTGCCCAGCTGACACCACAAATACTGAAGCGCAAGCTATCGAAACTGCCGGCTTGTGGTAGCTCACAGACATAACCGGACAGTTCCACGCGCATGCCTTCGAAGTCACTCGGCAAACGTTCCGCCAAGCGGGTTTCTGAATGCCAGCTTGCCCAGGCCAGTCCCAGTAAAACCAGCACCAATAGCAGGATAATACGCTGCAGGACTTTCTGCCTGGCCAGAACGGAAATGCCCACGAGCAATAATCCCGCCAGAAACAGCCACCCGGGCGGTGGTAAAAGCGTTAGTTGATACAGTAAGATAACGCCGCACGAGAACGCGACAATGCCGGGCGCGCCGACTACGCTGTGTTCAGGCGTTTGGTGAGTATGAATCAGACCGGACAATCCTTGTCCTCCAGTGCATTAGCCCGGCGCGCTCAGGGTGCCGGAAGTTATCCATTCCGAAGCAACAGGCCGAACTTCCTATGCCCAAGAAGTTCATGAAACGGTATCTGCCTTCCCCGGAAAAAGTGCAATCCATCGAATCGTTGCGCTTTCTGGGCGATATCCTTCATGAACCCAACCTGTGGCACATCAACCGGCACAGTGTGTCTCGCGCGTTCCTGATCGGGCTATTTCTCAGTTTTATCCCGATGCCATTCCAAATGGCGGCGGCAGCAGGCATGGCCATCTGGATCAATGCCAACCTGCCGTTGTCCGTCGCCCTGGTCTGGATCAGCAATCCGTTGACCATGCCGCCCATCTTTTACTTTAACTACAAAGTCGGCGCCTGGATTCTGGACCGCCCCGTGCTGGCTTTTGAGTTCCAGCTCTCCTGGTCCTGGCTGAGCAGCCGCCTGATGGAGATTGGCGTGCCGCTCTATGTTGGGTCAATTGTGGTGGCGACCGCTGCGGGTTGCAGCGCCTATTTGATCATCCAGTACCTTTGGCGGCGTAAAATCCGCACAGACTGGCAGGTTCGGCGCTTCTCGAGAAGAGCCTGCAAGAAGACCCGCAATCAGGCCTCCTGAACCAATCGCCCTTGCTCAAGTCGCAACACCCGACCGAGACTCCGCGCCATTCGCATATCGTGGGTGACCATCACAAAGGCAATGCCAGACTGCTCTCTCAAATCCTCAATCAGAGCCCTGATACCCTCGCCGGTATGCTCGTCCAGATTACCGGTTGGCTCGTCCATCAACACACATTGGGGCTCGTTGACCAGTGCCCGGGCAATGGCCACCCGCTGGCGCTCACCGCCAGACAGCTCGGAAGGCTTATGCTTCAATCGCTTGCCCAGGCCAACCCGGTCCAGCAATGCTTCGGCTTTCTGCCTGGCCACAGCCAGCGACTGACCGCCCAGTGCGCAGGGCATCATCACATTTTCCAACGCGGTGAACTCCGGCAACAGATGATGGAACTGGTAGACAAAGCCGAGGTGGCCATTGCGGAAACGTGCCCGGCCGGCCTCCGACAACCGGTGAATATCCTCACCACAGATATGAATCTGGCCGGATGATGGCCGGTCCAGGCCGCCAAGCAGATTCAGCAACGTGGTTTTGCCAGCACCACTGCTGCCCACGATGGCAACGGTTTCGCCTGCCGACACTTCCAGGGAAATGTCGGAGAAAATCGTCAATGTCTCGGGGCCCTGGTCGTAGGTTCGGGTAACCTGGCGGCAGTCGATGACCAAAGGCTTGCTGGTGGTCATTTCTACTTCACTCATAACGTAACGCCTCTGCCGGTTCGACCCTGGATGCCCGCCATGCCGGGTAGATGGTTGCCAGCAGGCTCATCACCATTCCGGCGCTGCTGATAATGGCCACATCCTGCCACTGCAACTGGGACGGCAGGTAACTGATGAAGTAGACGTCGGCACTCAGGAATTGATGCCCCATCAGTCCCTCAAGCCAGGAAATGAAACCACTGATATTCAGGGCTCCGAAGATTCCGAGCGCGGTTCCCATCAGGGTTCCAAAGATACCTATTACAGCGCCCTGAATGATGAAAATTCGCATAATGCGCCCGGGTGTCGCCCCCATGGTTCGCAGAATCGCGATGTCTGCGGTTTTGTCGGTGACTACCATGACCAGGGTGGAAACAATATTGAAAGCGGCCACGGCCACAATGAACATCAGCAACAGGCCAATCATGGTCTTTTCCATCCGGATAGCCTGGAACAGGTTGCCGTGAGTACGGGTCCAGTCAGATACGTAGTAACGCCCCCCCAGATCCAGCGCAACCTGGTTGACCACGCGTGGGGCCGCGAACAGGTCATCCACCAGCAGCCGCACGCCCTCAGCACGGCCACCGGTTCGCATCAGGCGGGCCGCATCGTCCATATGAATCAGCGCATAGTTGCCATCCAGCTCGGCACCGACACTGAATATGCCTTTGACGGTAAATCGTTTGAGTCTCGGCAGCACGCCGGCCGGGGTTACCGAGGCCTCGGGCAGGACAACCGTCAGTTTGTCTCCGACCTGGAGCCTGAGGCTGTTGGCCATCAGCCGACCGATGATAATGCCGAACTCTCCCGGCTTGAGTTCATCCAGGCTGCCTTCAATGAAGTGATTCTCAATGATCGATACCGTGGCTTCCTGCTCGGGCACAATGCCGCTTAACATCACTCCCCGAACATCACCTCCGCCAGTCACCATGCCCTGGCCCTGAATAAAGGGCGCGGCCGCCAGTACCCGTGGATGCTCCTGTACGCGGCGATCAATCTCCTCCCAGTCTTCCAGCGGGCCCGAAGCCCCCTGAATCGTGGCGTGGGGCACCATGCCCAGAATGCGCTGCTTCAATTCCCGGTCAAAACCATTCATGACGGACAACACGATGATCAGGACCGCCACGCCAAGCATCAGCCCGAGCATGGAAGTCAGCGATATAAAGGATATAAAGTGATTACGTCTCTTGGCTGCGGTATACCGCAAGCCGATATAGAACGATAAGGGTCTGAACATGGGGAGGTGCCTGTCGCTACCTTCTGGCCTGTCGTGGTTTGGTACCCCGGATCACTCGCGAGCCTCCGGGAAACTGCTAAACTACTCTTTACCAATAAAATTTCAGCCCGCCGGAGACCGAATGCCAGGCTCGCCTATCACGCCACCGATCACCGATGCCAAAGCCGACCGACGCGAGTATTTCCGGATCGAGGACCGTATTGGCCTTGAAATCCGCCGTCTCTCCGGGAACGCTGACAGCGAGCAGGATGATCCGTTCAATGGATCGCCACTGGAAAGCCTCAAAGCTGAATTCCGCCGGCTGGACCAGGACGTAAAAGCACACCTCGCCAGCCTGGCGGAACGTGACCGGCTACTGACCGGATTAATCAAATCCATGAACAGCAAGCTCGACACGCTGGCGCGCATTATCGCCTTTGAGCAAAATCCGTTGCAACCGGAGGACTGGCAGGATGTGACTCTCAGCGAGGGTGGCCTGTCGTTTTTCAGCAGCACCCCTGCCTGGAACCAGGGCGACCGTATTGCGGTACGTATGACCCTGCCACCGGAACTCTATCAACCTCAAGCCATTGCAGAAGTTCTGAGCGCAGAGGTAGATGATCGGGGCGGAGCAAGGGTTCACACCGAGTTCGTTCAACTTGACGACAGTAGCCGCCAACAAATTGCCCGCCATGTGATGCGTTGGCAAATCCGGCAGCGGCAAAAAGAGTAAACTTTGAAAAAACACTGACTTTTGCCCGTTTTTTCGGGATATTACGTTTTATCCATGTCCTGCGGTATCGTTCGCGGGAACCAGGCATTAATGGAGAACCCAATGAAGAACAAGCGAAACCTGATTACCGCCGTGGCACTGACGTCCCTGATGTCTGCCGGCCTGGCAACCAACCTGCAGGCCGAACAGCTGAAAATTCCCGTTGGCAGCCAGGCCGATCGCAGCCAGGTCAGCCTGCCGACCACCGGCATGACCCAGGCCTCGGTTCGCAACCGCTGGGGCGCTCCTCAGGATATCCAGGGGCCAGTAGGTGAGCCTCCAATCAGCCAGTGGCACTACTCCGATTTTATCGTCTATTTCGAACACGACCGGGTGCTACACACTGTCGTCAAGCGCAACCGCTAATCCCCCTCCGGACAAAGGTCCCATTTTTCCGCCCACGGCCTGACGTTGTGGCAATGGTCAGATAGAATGGCGGCTTTTGCGAACCAAGGTGACAAATACAGTGACATCCAAGCGAGTGTTGCCTGCGGAGTGGGCGCCCCAGAGCGCAGTCATGTTGACCTGGCCTCATCCGGGCACTGACTGGGCCCGGATAATGGACGAGGTTGAACCTGTCTTCCTGAACATTGCTCACCAGGTGCTTCGATTTGAGCATCTGGTGATCAGTTGTGAATTTGTGGCACGGCTGCAGAAACTCGGCCAGGAACTGAACCATTTCGCAGAAGAGAACGGCCTTCCGGGGCGTGTGATCACCGTCCCGGCACCTGCTAACGACACCTGGGCGCGGGATCATGGCCCGATAACGGTCGACACCGGCGACGGCCTCACCCTGCTGGACTTCCGGTTCAACGCCTGGGGTGGCAAGTTTCCGTGGGAAAAAGACAACGCGCTTAACCAGCACTTGGCGAATGCCGGCGTCTTTGGCGGCCATCGTTTGCAGTCTGTGGACTTCGTTCTGGAAGGCGGCTCCATCGAGTCCGACGGCCAGGGCACGGTCCTGACCACCAGCGAATGCATGCTGACACCGTCCCGAAATCCCTCCATGGACCGCTCGGCTATTGAACAGTTACTGTCGGAACTTCTGGGGGCCGATCGGATTCTCTGGCTGAACCACGGCTACCTGGCCGGTGACGATACGGATAGCCACATCGACACGCTGGCTCGATTCTGCGCCCCCGACCACATCTGCTACGTCACCTGCCCGGACGTAGCCGATGAACACTACAGTGCACTGGCAGCCATGGAAGAAGAACTGCAGGAGTTCCGGCAGAAGGATGGCAGCCCCTATCAACTGACTGCCCTGCCCTGGCCGGATGCCATCCATGATGAAGACGGCGAGCGCCTGCCCGCCACCTACGCCAACTTTCTGATCATCAATGGCGCGGTTCTGTTGCCTGTGTACGATGTACCGCAGGATCAGGAAGCCATCCGAATCATGGCCGACATTTTCCCTGACCGGGAGATTGTTGCGATCAACTGCCGCCCGCTGATCCAGCAGCACGGCAGCCTTCACTGTGTCACCATGCAGATTCCCGCAGGAGTGGTCACTCTATGACTAGCCGGCCCGAGAACCCGCAGCTGAAGATTGCGGCCATCCAGCAACAGTGCACCGACGACAAGGCCGCCAGCCTCGCCACGTCTGAGAAACTGATCCGTGAAGCCACCAAGGGCGGCGCACAACTGGTGGTGCTGCAAGAGTTGCATGCCACGCTGTATTTCTGCCAGACAGAAGACACAGACATTTTTGAACTGGCGGAGCCCATTCCCGGCCCCACCAGCAACCGGCTGGCAGATCTCGCCGGCGAACTGGAGATTGTTCTGGTCGGCTCCATCTTCGAACGGCGCATGAACGGCGTCTACCACAATACCTCGGTGGTGTTTGATACCGACGGCAGCCTGGCTGGCATCTACCGCAAGATGCACATCCCCGATGACCCGGGCTTCTACGAGAAATTCTATTTCACCCCCGGTGATGCCAGGTTCAATGATGGCCGCAGCGGCTTCACCCCGATCAACACCTCAATCGGAAAACTGGGCGTTCTGGTGTGCTGGGACCAGTGGTACCCGGAGGCAGCCCGCCTGATGGCGCTGGCCGGTGCTGATATCCTGATCTACCCCACCGCCATCGGTTGGGACATTACCGACGACCCAGCCGAACAGGCCCGGCAGTTGGAGGCCTGGGTCACAGTGCAAAGGGGCCACGCCGTCGCCAATAACCTGCCCGTTATTGCACCCAACCGGGTTGGCACCGAACCTGACCCCACTGGCCAGGGCGAGGGCATTCGATTCTGGGGTAACAGCTTTATCTGTGGCCCTCAGGGCGAGTTCCTGGCCAGGGGGGATGACCAGAGCGAGTGCATCCTGACCGCCACACTTGATCGCAGCCGCACCGAATCCGTTCGGCGCATCTGGCCGTATCTCCGTGATCGTCGCATTGATGCCTACGAAGACATTCTGAAACGGGTACTGGACTGAGGCCTGCATGAAACAAAAGATGGACAGCGTTGTTACCGAACTCAACAAAATACTGTTGGGCAAGGACACCCAGGTTCGGCTGGCCCTGTGTGGATTACTGGCCCGCGGCCACCTGCTGATCGAGGACATTCCCGGGATGGGCAAAACCACCCTGTCCCACGCCCTGGCCAAGATCATGGGCCTGAGTTATCAGCGCATCCAGTTCACCAACGATCTGCTACCCGCCGATGTTCTGGGCTATTCCATGTATGACAAGCAGGCCGGCAGCCTGGTATTTCATCCGGGCCCGATTTTTGCCCAGGTTGTACTGGCAGACGAGATCAACCGGGCCTCGCCCCGTACTCAAAGCGCGTTGCTGGAAGCCATGGAAGAGCGACAGGTGTCCATTGAGGGCGAAACCCGGCCACTGCCCTCGCCGTTTTTCGTGATTGCCACCCAGAACCCCATCGAACAGGGCGGCACCTTTCCGCTGCCCGAATCCCAGCTTGACCGCTTCCTGATGCGCCTGCGCCTGGGGTATCCGGATCCGAAGGCCGAGCGGGAACTGCTGGAAGGCGAGGATCGCAAGACCCTCACAGACAGGCTCCAGGCCATCCTCCCCCACGACCAACTGCAGGCACTGCAAGGTGCCGTGGACGAGGTCACTGCCAGCCCGGCCCTGCTGGATTACCTCCAGCGTCTGCTCGAACAAAGCCGTCGCATGCCCGGCCTGCTGTATGGCCTTTCCCCGAGGGCTGGCCTCGGTCTGCTCCGGGCCGCCAAAGCCTGGGCACTGATGGCAGGCCGCAACCATGTGCTGCCAGACGATATCCAGGCGGTCTTCCCGTCCGTTGCCGAGCATCGCCTCGAGCAGGGAGAGTCCGGCAAAAGCAAAGAAAGGGTCCGGCAGCTGCTGACCACCGTCTCAGTACTTGAATAATTCCGCAATGCCCATATAGCGAAGCTTAATTGGCCGCATTATCGGAAACGAATGGCAGCCTGGTTATTTCATGTTAGCCTTTCGACTTCTTAATTAATCAACAGTCCGCACGGCCGGACTGAACCTGACTCCTAATTACCAGCGAGCATTCCATGAGCGAAACCCGACACTCACGACTGATCATTCTTGGCTCCGGCCCGGCCGGCTACACCGCTGCCGTGTATGCGGCCCGCGCCAACCTGAACCCAACACTGATTACCGGTATTGAAGTGGGCGGTCAGCTCACCACCACCACCGATGTGGACAACTGGCCGGGCGATAACGATGGCGTTCAGGGCCCGGAACTGATGCAGCGCATGCAGATGCATGCTGAACGCTTCGAAACCAACATTATCTACGACACCATCAACGAAGCTGACCTGAACAACCGCCCGTTCCGGCTGAAAGGTGATGGCGGAGAGTACACCTGTGACGCCCTGATTATCGCCACAGGCGCATCTGCCATGTATCTCGGGCTGGAATCCGAGGAGAAGTTTAAAGGTCAGGGCGTGTCGGCTTGCGCCACATGCGATGGTTTTTTCTACCGGAAACAGAAAGTCGCGGTGATTGGTGGCGGCAATACGGCAGTGGAAGAGGCTTTGTATCTCTCCAACATCGCTGACGAGGTGACCCTGGTTCATCGCAGGGACAAACTGCGAGCCGAGAAGATCCTGCAGGATAAACTGTTCGAGAAAGCAGAAAACGGCAATGTGAAGATTGTCTGGAACCATACGTTGGACGAAGTTCTGGGCGATGGCACCGGCGTTACCGGCATGCGCATCCGGAGCATGGAAGACGGCAGCACTCAGGATATGGAACTGGCCGGTGTCTTCATCGCCATTGGCCACAAGCCCAACACCGGCCTGTTTGAAGGCCAGCTCGAGATGGATAACGGTTACATCCGCATCAATTCCGGGCTCAATGGCATGGCAACCCAAACCAGCATTCCCGGCGTGTTTGCCGCCGGCGACGTGGCTGATCATGTATACCGCCAGGCGGTTACTTCTGCCGGTTTTGGCTGCATGGCCGCCCTGGATGCTGAAAAATTCCTGGATCAACAGGACTGATCCAGGTAATCGCAACATGACGTCGCTACCCTGGCTGGACCCGGATCAGCTCTGGTTCCCCCCGGCAGACGAAGCACTGGACGACCCGGACGGCCTGCTGGCCCTGGGTGGCGACCTGTCATCAGAGCGACTGTTGCTGGCTTATCGCAACGGCATCTTTCCCTGGTTCAGTGACGACCAGCCCATCCTCTGGTGGTCGCCCAACCCACGGTGCGTGCTCCTCCCCAACGAGATTCATATCTCCCGTAGCCTGCGGCGCACCCTGAACCAGCGTCGTTTCGAGGTCACCGCCGATCAGTGTTTCAGCCGGATCATCCGCCTTTGCGCCAATACCCGTGCCGAGGGCACCTGGATCACCGATGACATGGTCACCGCGTACACTAGGCTACACCGGCAAGGCATCGCCCACTCCATTGAAATCTGGAATCAACAGGGCGAGCTGGCTGGCGGCATGTACGGCCTGGCCCTGGGGCGATGCTTCTTCGGAGAGTCGATGTTTTCTCTGGAGACCAATGCCTCCAAAGTGCTCATGGTACACCTTGCCAACCAACTGGCGGTCTGGGGCTACCAGATGATGGACTGCCAGGTTGAGAGCAGCCACCTGCTGAGCATGGGTGCCAGGGCTATCCCGCGGGCGGAATTTTTATCTATACTCAGGGCATGTGTGGATCGGAAAGCGGATCAGCCAGACTGGACATTCACCTGGCGCTGGCCCGGCCCGGAGGCATGAATGAGCAACCTCAGAACCCTGGTTTTCTTTGCAACACCAGCCCATGATTGCAGCTACCTGCCAGACCGCGAAGCCACCACCATGTTTGTGGACCCACGGGCCCACATCGACAAGAAACTCTACAGCCAGTTGACGGCCCTTGGCTTTCGTCGCAGCGGCTCACATTACTACCGCCCCCACTGTGAAGACTGCAATGCCTGTGTGCCTGTTCGCCTGAAAGTTGATGAGTTCAAGCCTGATCGCAATCAACGGCGGGTGCTGCGCAAAAACCAGGACCTCAGTTGCAGACTGGTGCCAGCCGCCTTCAGCGAGCGCTACTATCGCCTCTATGCCCACTATATAGAAGAACGCCATGAGGACGGAGACATGTACCCACCCTCCCGGGAGCAGTTCATGTCGTTTCTGGTAGAGGGGGCAACAGACTCCTGGTTCCTGGAGATTTCCCTGGACAGTGAACTGGTGGGGCTGGCCGCCGTGGATCTGCTGGACGATGGCCTGTCGGCCATCTACACCATATTCGCCCCGGAACTGGAACACCGAAGCCTGGGAACCTTTGCCGTGCTCTGGCAAATTGAAGAAGCCCGCCGGCGGGAATTGCCCCATCTTTATCTGGGGTACTGGATCAAAGAATGCCGGAAAATGAACTACAAAACCCGCTTTACCCCGATCGAAGCCCTGCGCGACGGCCACTGGCGAGAGATGCAATTGGACTGATTTTTGCCAAACGTTAAGAAATCAGGCAGAATTGCGCAATTTAAAATCACCGAAAGCATTCCCGAACGAGGTTTTTACTGAATGGCGAAATCAGATGTCATTGAAATGGAAGGGGTTATTATCGACACCCTTCCCAACACCATGTTCCGCGTTGAGCTGGCCAACGGTCACGTTGTAACCGCTCACATCTCAGGAAAAATGCGCAAGAACTACATCCGCATCCTGACAGGCGACAAGGTCAAGGTTGAGCTGACTCCCTATGACCTGAGCAAGGGCCGCATTGTGTACCGCGCCCGTTAATGCTCCAGTGACATCTGAAAAGCCCCGCTTCTGCGGGGCTTTTTTGTTAGATCTGGTAAGTCGGGCGTTCGCTGACCATCATTCGCGGTTCTGATCCGAGCATTCCATGGCACCCGGGTTTGTATAACAACGTATCTTGCGCAGAATCGTCATCATATCTTCGTGATAAACAGCGGCGGCCAACTGGGCCTCTTGCCCTTTATTCGACAGTAGATCTATGCGTACCTGCCTGAGCATTTCCTGATACTCCCGCATGTCCTCCGGACCAATATCCACCCACCGATCACTTGGTATACGGTCCTCGAATTGCCGAATAACCCTGATGGCATCCGGATAGAGCCGGGCCATCAGTTTCCGGGACTCCCGAACAAACTCGGGACTGAATGCACCTTCCCGCGCCACCAGCTGTATTGTCACCTGACCGACCGGGTAGCGAATGATGCCACCCCGATCGCCTGCCCCACGGAACATTTCAAGCACTTCCCAGGCCGCTGCCGGCGCATAGCTCATGTCAGCCTGACCTGAGTTGAAAACCCGGGCAAAGTTCGAGATCTTCGCCGGCACCGGCTCGGCACCCACAAACTCCACCATATGTCGGGCATCATGGTGGCCTTCAAAAACCGTGATGCGTTTACCCTTGAGCGCTTCAACGTGGTTAATGGCCCGGTCATTGACGAACAGGTAAGCCGCGCCCATGGGCGCGACACCAAGCACCTCATAGCCATCCTGGCTCAGGTGTCTCGCGATACGCGGGCTGGCAAGACCATGCAGCAAGACCCGCAAGTCTTCATAATAAGGTACGGCACCGATGGCGCTGATCGAACCGGTAAAATCGTTGAAATGCCGCACCCCCATATCGGTGAGTGCCACCAGGTCACACTGGCCCTCGCGAAAGTCCCTGATGGCCAGGTCTTCATCTGTGTAGGGCTGCATCACCAGAGACGTACCTGCGGAGACTGCGCCGCGCTGGTAATCACGAAGCAACTGATAGACAAAGCCGTTAGCGCCGGCCACATCAAACACGCAGAACTGCTTTCTTTCGGTAGCCGCCAGTGCCGGGCGAACCAGGAGCACCAACAGACCAAAAATCACTGCCAGGGTAAGGGGAAATTCACGGAACGTCCTCATTGGGCTGCTTCCTTATCGTTGTTATTGGCAAGCCGTGGCAAATCGCCACGCATTCTTTGCCTTAAACTGACAGAAGTTGCCCTGAAATGGATTGACAGCACGGCCAGGCGCTGGGGCCTGCTTCGGTCAACCGGTTAACAGCCAGCCCACCTGCACCAAGACAGCGCCCGTCAAGGCGCACCACAAAAAAACCGCTGCCGGGCATAGCCCGGCAGCGGCTTCCATTACCAACGATTGCGGTCAAACCGCTTCGGCTGGCTCGTCCTCATAGTCAAAGACCAGCTCATCATCCTTCAATTGAATGAACACGTCTCCGCCCTTCTCCGACAACCGGCCAAACAGGATCTGCTCAGCCAGCGGCCGCTTGATCTTGTCCTGAATCAGGCGAGCCATCGGTCTGGCACCCATGGTGACATCGTAGCCCTTCTCTGCCAGCCAGGATTTAGCCGCATGGTCCACGTGCAGCACCACGTGCTTCTCATCCAGCTGGGCCTGAAGTTCGGTCAGGAACTTGTCGACCACGTGGGTGATGGTTTCCTTCTGCAGGTCGGCAAACTGGATAATGCCGTCCAGGCGGTTACGGAACTCCGGCGTGAAGGTCTTGGTGATCACTTCCATGCCATCGGTGCTGTGGTCCTGCTCGCTGAAGCCAATGGAACGACGAGCCATACTCTCGGCACCGGCGTTGGTGGTCATCACAAGAATCACATGGCGGAAATCGGCCTTCCGACCGTTGTTGTCGGTCAGGGTACCGTGGTCCATCACCTGCAGCAGCAGGTTGAACACTTCCGGGTGCGCCTTTTCAATTTCATCCAGTAACAACACGCAGTGCGGGTGCTTGTTAACCGCCTCGGTCAGCAGGCCACCCTGGTCATAGCCGACATAACCGGGAGGCGCACCAATCAGCCGAGACACGGTATGCCGCTCCATGTACTCAGACATGTCGAACCGCACCAGCTCTATGCCAAGCACCTTCGCCAGCTGTTTGGTCACTTCTGTTTTACCAACCCCGGTTGGGCCCGCAAACAGGAAGGCGCCTTCCGGTTTCTCCGGCGCTTTCAAGCCGGCACGGGCCAGCTTGATCGCCGTGGCCAGAGATTCGATGGCCGGGTCTTGTCCGAATACCACCATTTTCAGATCGCGCTCAAGGTTACGCAGCAGATCCTTGTCGCTGGTGGACACGTTCTTCGGCGGAATCCGGGCGATGTTCGCGACCACGTCTTCGATGTCGGTAACATCAATGGTCTTCTTGCGCTTGTCTTCCGGCTGCAGGCGCTGCCTTGCGCCGGCTTCGTCGATCACATCGATGGCCTTGTCTGGCAGATGCCTGTCGGTGATGTAGCGGTCCGCCAGCTCAGCAGCCACCCGAAGCGCCTTGTCGGTGTACTTCAGGTCGTGGTGCTTCTCGAAGCTCGGCTTCAGCCCTTTGAGAATCTGGTAGGTATCCTCGACACTTGGCTCGTTCACATCGATCTTCTGGAAGCGACGTGCCAGAGCACTGTCTTTCTCAAAGATGCCGCGGAACTCCTGGAAGGTGGTGGAGCCGATGCAACGCAACTCCCCGGAGCTCAGCATGGGCTTGAGCAGGTTGGACGCATCCATCACCCCGCCCGAGGCCGAACCTGCCCCAATAATGGTGTGGATCTCGTCAATAAACAGAATGGCGTGATTCTGCTTCTTCAGATCACTCAGCAAGCCCTTCAGGCGCTTCTCAAAATCGCCCCGGTACTTGGTGCCCGCCAGCAGGGCGCCCATATCCAGGGAATACACCACCGCATCGGAAATGATCTCCGGTACCTGGCCATCCACAATTCGCTTGGCCAGTCCTTCGGCAATAGCGGTCTTGCCAACACCGGCCTCGCCCACCAACAACGGATTGTTCTTGCGACGACGCACCAGTATCTGGACCACACGCTCTACTTCGTGCTCGCGACCAATCAACGGGTCGATGCGGCCCTGACGGGCCTGCTCGTTCAGATTGGTGGCATAGCTTTCCAGCGGCCTGGACTGGGAGCCTTCCTCGCCGGCCTCTTCATGGGCAGCATGGTCCGCGCCTTCCTGGTCTTCCGCGCCCTGAACCCGGGAGATACCGTGGGAAACGAAATTGACCACATCAATCCGGGCGATGCTCTGCTTCTTCAGGACATATACCGCCTGGCTCTCCTGCTCGCTGAAGATAGCCACCAGTACATTGGCACCGGTCACCTCTTTTTTGCCAGAGGACTGGACGTGGAATACCGCTCGCTGCAGCACGCGCTGGAATCCCAGCGTTGGCTGGGTTTCACGCTCGCTGTCTGTGCTTGGAATTAATGGTGTAGTGGAGTCGACAAATTCGACCAGTTCATCTTCAAGGCGCTTGAGATCTGCACCACAGGCTTTGAGGACACCCACCGCCGATTCGTTATCGAGGAGAGCCAGCAACAAATGCTCGACCGTCATGAATTCATGGCGCTTATCACGGGCATTTTTGAAGGCCGTATTCAGCGTAATTTCCAGATCTTTGCTCAGCATGGGCCACCCCGCCGTCTATCAGTCCGCACGTTCAATCTCGCAAAGGAGCGGATGCTCGCATTCCGAAGAATACTGGTTCACCTGTGCCGCCTTTGTTTCCGCGATGTCACGGGTATATACCCCACATACGGCTTTTCCCTGCGTATGGACGAGCAGCATCACCTGCGTCGCCTTTTCTTCGTTCATTCCGAAGAACTTCATCAGTACATCCACCACGAAATCCATGGGTGTGTAGTCATCGTTCAGGAGCACAACCCGATACCGGGCCGGGCGCTTCAGAGCTGGCTTCTCGGGCGCAACACTAACACCTTCATGACGCCCGGGCTGTTCGTCCTCCCCCTGATTAAATACTAGTAGAGAATTCTCAATTGTCCGCATGGTTCTGTTTACCGGTTATTCGGTTTCCTGACTAAATGTGGTTGCCCGCAACCCGGTTTTCAAGCGAAAGCCCGGTTCAAGCGTGAGTTATTTATCAATACGGACATGATACCGCTTCCGGACCTTGTTGAACCACTCATTCGGCGACTACTGCCCCTTGACTCGAGCCCGGGTTTGGCCGACAGTTAAGGTGCATTGTAAAATAATGTAAACCTGTGCAACCGGCATGTAACAGCAAGCGACACCTGCCATGCCGAATCGCACCATTTATGACCCGGCCCGTCCGGGTCTCAGGCAGCAATTCCAATAATAAGAGTGACAGCAAAGGAACAGGGGAGTTCATCATGCCTAGAGGCAAGGTCAAATGGTTCAACAACGCCAAGGGATACGGCTTTATCATCGAAGACGGCTGCAGCGATGACCTGTTCGCCCACTTCTCTTCGGTGCAAATGGACGGCTACAAAACGCTGAAAGCTGGCCAGGCGGTCACCTTTGAGAAAAAGCCCAGTGACAAAGGGGTGCACGCCGTCAATATCGTTCCTGACGAAACTCAGGCGAAGCAGCCCTCTGAAATTGGGGGCAAACAGTCTGAGCCGTCCTCCCGGGACCAATCGTCAGGCCGGGACGGATATCCGCCCAGAGCCGTTAACGCCTGAGAAGGCGCCTTGGCCAATCACTCTCACCTGCCAGTTCAGCTGGCAGGTACGTTTTTTTATGCTTTTTTCACAGGGTTTTATCCTTTACGCTTGCCGCTTTCGAGCACCCGTTAGCGAGACAGGACCCCGTGCATGGCGGAGCTGATTCTTTTCAACAAGCCATTTCAGGTATTAAGTCAGTTCACCGACGAACGCCAGAACAACCCCCGCGCAACACTTGCCGACTGGATCAAGAAACCCGGCTTCTACCCCGCTGGCCGGTTGGACTACGACTCTGAAGGCTTGCTTCTGCTGACCAATCACGGCCCCCTGCAACATCGAATTGCCGCACCTGACAACAAAATGCCAAAAACCTACTGGGTTCAGGTGGATGGTGAGATTTCCCAGCAGGCCATTGAGCAGCTTTGTCAGGGTGTCAAGCTGAAAGATGGGTTAACCCGGCCCGCTACAGCCCGCCGAATGAACGAACCGACCGTCTGGCCCAGGGTTCCGCCAGTCCGGCACCGGGAAACCATTCCGACCAGCTGGCTTGAGCTCACCATCACCGAAGGCCGTAACCGCCAGGTACGGCGCATGACAGCAGCCGTTGGCTACCCTACCCTTAGACTTATTCGGTACCGGATTGGTGACTGGACACTCGACAATCTCGAGCCCGGGCAGTATCGGCTTGAGACCGTGCACCTGCCTGACAGCCCGGCAACCGGCAAACCGAAACCCGGCCGCCCGAAATCCCGGCCGGTCAGACACAGGAGACCTCGTTAACCATGACCTGGAAACCCCATGCCACCGTCGCCGTTGTGGTCGAAAACGAACAGGGTCAGTTCCTGCTGGTTGAGGAAATCAGCAACGGCAAAGTGGTGTTCAATCAACCAGCGGGCCACATTGAAGAAAACGAAGCCGTGCTGGATGCGGTGTGCCGTGAAACCCTGGAAGAGACCGGCTGGGAAGTGGAGCCTCAGTTCTTTTTGGGCGTATACACTTATAAAGCACCGGCCAACGGCGTTACCTATCACCGCTTTTGCTACGCCGCCCGCGCGACAAAGCAGGTCACCACGGAGCTGGACACCGGCATTATTCAGCCGCACTGGCTCAGCATTGAAGAAATTCGGGGACTCGGCGACAAGCTCCGCAGCCCTTTGGTGCTGCGCTGTATCGAGGATTACCGAAATGGCCGGCAATTCCCCCTCGATGTAGTGGTGGATGACCAGACGTAATCACCACAAGATGATAAAATCGCCGTTTTCAACCGGCTACCGAAAGGCTCATGATCCAGAATCCTGACTCCAGTACTCCCAAGAACACCCGCGTGATTGTCGGCATGTCCGGCGGCGTGGACTCCTCTGTTGCCGCCTGGCTGTTGAAAGACCAGGGCTACCAGGTGGAAGGCCTGTTCATGAAAAACTGGGATGAAGACGACGGTACTGAGTACTGCACCGCCATGACCGACCTCGCCGATGCCCAGGCAGTGGCGGATGCCATTGGTATCAAGCTGCACACCGCCAGTTTTGCGGCTGAATACTGGGACCGGGTGTTTGAGCACTTTCTGTCAGAATACAGCGCAGGGCGCACCCCCAACCCGGACATCCTGTGCAATAAGGAAGTGAAATTCCGGGCGTTTCTGGATTATGCCGTCACCCTGGGTGCCGACTACATCGCTACCGGCCACTACACCCGCCAGCGCCCTCTTAATGATGGCACTGGAAAGGCTCAACTGCTGAAGGGTCTGGACCCCAACAAGGATCAGAGCTACTTCCTGCACGCGGTGTCTGGTGACCGTATTGCGCGCACCCTGTTCCCGGTAGGAGAGCTGGAAAAACCGGAAGTTCGCCGTATTGCCGAGGAACAAGGCTTTGTTACCCACGACAAAAAAGATTCTACCGGTATCTGCTTCATCGGCGAGCGCAAGTTCACCGACTTCCTGAAACAGTACCTGCCGGCCCAGCCCGGCGACATCGAAACACCGGATGGCAAAGTGATCGGCAAACATCAGGGCCTGATGTATCACACCATCGGCCAGCGCCAGGGGCTGGGTATCGGCGGCCTCGCGGAATTTGGTGACGAGCCCTGGTATGTGGCTGAAAAAAACCTGTCCCGCAATGTACTGATTGCCGTTCAGGGCAAGAACCACCCACTGTTGTTTTCCCGCGGCCTTGTGTCTGGCGCCATTGACTGGGTGGCCGGTGAGCCGCCCGCCCAGAGCTTCCGCTGCAAAGCAAAAACCCGCTATCGCCAGCCAGATCAGGACTGCGAAGTGACCGTTATCGAAGGCGGCGTCAAAGTGGTCTTTGACGATGCCCAGCGGGCCGTCACCCCCGGCCAGTCAGTGGTGTTCTATCAGGGCGATGTCTGCCTGGGCGGCGGCGTGATCGAACAAACCTGGCGGGATGGCGAAGCGCTGCCATCACGGCTGGAGCTAACTGTCGATGCAGGGGCCCGCGCATGAGCAAATCCCTGCACGACCAGACCCTGGCGTTGGCTGGCCTGTTCCAGGCAGCAGCACTGGTGCGGCAGATTGCCCATAATGGCAGCTGTAGCGACGAGTCCCTGGAAACCTGCATACGCTCTCTGTTCGCCACCGATCCCGCGTCCACCCTGGATGTTTACGGGGGCGAATTGTCCGACATCCGTGAAGGCCTGGAGGCCCTGTCTACCTCACTGGCGCAACAGAGCCGCCCACAGGACGTCGAGATATTGCGATACGTGCTGAACCTCGTTCATCTCGAGTCCAAACTCAAACGCGACGGCGACATGCTCGATGTGATTGGCAGCCGGATTGAACAGGCACGGCATACCGCCAGCCACTTCGGATACACCCACAGCAACCTGATCGGCAATCTGGCGTCCATTTACACAGACACCATCAGCACGTTCCGCCTACGCATTCAGGTCAGCGGCAACCCCCAGGTGCTGCAACGGGAAGAAAATGCAGCGAAGGTCCGCGCCCTGTTGCTGGCTGGTATCCGCTCGGCAGTGCTCTGGCGTCAGAGCGGCGGCCACCGCTGGCAGCTGATCTTCAAACGCAAAAAGGTCATCATGCACGCCCGGGAGTTGCTGCGCTGATTCGCGGCGCCCTCTGGTGTATCATTAGCGCCTTCATATATTTCCGATCCGATTTTTCTTTGATGAACTGAGAGGTTTTCGATGGAACTCACCGCCCTGACCGCCATTTCCCCGGTCGATGGTCGCTACGGCAGTAAAGTCAGCGTATTTCGCAGCATCTTCAGTGAATACGGCCTGATCCGTAACCGGGTAACTGTCGAAATCCGCTGGTTGCAGAAACTGGCCGCTCACCCGGCCATTACCGAAGTGCCGGCATTCTCCGACGAAGCCAACGCCTTCCTGGACAAAATGGTCAGCGAATTCAGCCTGGCTGACGCCGAGCGCATCAAGGACATCGAACGCACCACCAACCACGATGTCAAAGCGGTCGAGTACCTGATCAAAGAAAAGATCGCCGATGTGCCCGAGCTGCACGCGGTGACCGAATTCGTCCACTTTGCCTGCACTTCCGAAGACATCAACAACCTGTCTCACGGGCTGATGCTGCGCGAAGGCCTGGACCACGGCCTGTTGCCGGCCATGGACAAAGTCGTCGACAAACTGGCCGAACTGGCCAAGGAACATGCCGAACAGCCCATGCTGTCCCGCACCCACGGACAAACCGCGTCTCCCACCACCGTCGGCAAGGAACTGGCCAACGTGGTGTATCGCCTGCGCCGCCAGTTGATGCAAATCCGCGAAGTGGAAATCATGGGCAAGATCAACGGTGCGGTCGGCAACTACAACGCCCATCTGTCCGCCTATCCGGATGTGGACTGGGCAGCCAACGCCGAAGAGTTCATTGAGAGCCTGGGCCTGGACTGGAACCCGTACACCACTCAGATCGAGCCCCACGACTACATCGCCGAACTGTATGACGCCATTGCCCGCTTCAATACCATCCTGATCGATCTGGACCGGGACATCTGGGGTTACATCTCCCTGGGCTACTTCAAACAGAAGACAGTGGCCGGCGAGATTGGCTCCTCCACCATGCCCCACAAGGTAAACCCCATCGACTTCGAGAACTCCGAGGGCAACCTGGGCATCGCCAACGCGCTCTTCAGCCACCTGTCTGCCAAGCTGCCAATCTCCCGCTGGCAGCGTGACCTGACCGACTCCACAGTGCTGCGTAATCTGGGCGTGGGCTTTGCTCACAGCCTGATTGCCTATGAGGCTACCCTGAAGGGCCTGAGCAAACTGGAAATCAACCCGGCCCGCCTCAACGAAGACCTGAACAACGCCTGGGAAGTGCTGGCCGAGCCGATCCAGACCGTGATGCGCCGTTACAACATCGAAAAACCCTACGAAAAGCTCAAAGACTTGACCCGTGGCAAAGCCATGAGCCCGGAAGTCATCAAGAATTTCGTCGAAACACTGGATATTCCGGAGCACGCCAAGGCCGAACTGCGCGCCCTGACACCGGATACCTACATTGGTAATGCCGTCGAACAGGCCGGCAATATTTAACCTGGAGCAACACCATGGACATGCTTGGCGGACTGACAGCTTCTGAATTTCTGCGGGACTACTGGCAGAAGAAGCCGCTGGTTATCCGTCAGGCATTTCCCGGCTTCCGGTGTCCGGTCAGTCCGGACGAACTGGCCGGGCTAGCCTGTGAGGAAGCAGTGGAATCTCGCATCGTGATCGAGAACGATGCCGGTAAACCCTGGCAACTGCACAACGGTCCTTTCAACCCGGACCGCTTCAGTGACTTGCCGGAACAGGACTGGACCTTACTGGTTCAGGGCCTGGACCACTGGGTACCGGAGATTGCCGACCTGCTCGACAACTTCCGCTTCATTCCCAACTGGCGTCTGGATGACATCATGGCCAGCTACGCCCCGAAAGGTGGCAGCGTTGGCCCTCACTACGACATGTATGATGTTTTCCTGCTGCAGGCCCAGGGCCACCGGCGCTGGACGTTCGGCGGCCACTGTGACCATACCTCGCCGAGAGTAGAAGGCACCCCACTGCGCATCCTGAGCAGCTGGGATGGCGAGGAAACCGTCACCCTGGCCCCGGGCGACATGCTGTACCTGCCCCCGGGTATAGGCCACCACGGCGTGGCTGAAGACGACTGTATTACTCTGTCCGTGGGTTTTCGTGCCCCGACCATCGATGACTTGCTCACCAGTTTTACCGATTTTCTCAGTCAGAAAGAAAAAGCCGCCGAGCATCTGGATGACCCGGACCTTCGAGTACAGGACAACCCCGGTACCATCGGCCCGGAGGTCATCAACCGCCTGGACACCATCATCCGTGAACAACTGGGTGATCGCCGCAACCTGGCCCTGTGGTTTGGCCAGTTCGCCACCGCTCCCAAGAGCCTGGAAATTGTGGTGCCGGCGGATGAACCTGCAGAAGCAGAAGATCTGGCTGAAGCCATCCGCGCCGGCGAGCAACTGCGCTGGAACGAGGGTTCCCGCTTCGCCTATCATGAACTGGACAGTGAAACTGCCCTGTTTGTGGATGGCGAACAATACCTTCTGAAAGGCGATGCCCGGCCACTGGCGCCACTACTCTGCGCCAGCGCCAGGATGAATATGGCCGCGCTGGCAGAGTTTGCCGGCGACGAGGCCTTGCTTGGCCTGCTAACCAATCTGTACAACCAGGGCTCGGTGTATTTCGAGTAAGCCATGAACCTGAGATTCCGAAAATACAGCTGGCAACTGGCGCCATCATCCATCAGGGACATCCGCCAACGGGTGTTCGTTGAGGAACAGCAGGTGCCACCGGAGCTGGAGTGGGACGACACCGACGAGATTGCTGACCATTACCTGGCGGTGGATGACAGCAACACACCGGTGGCTACCGCTCGCCTTTTCTCCACAATGGAGGAAACCGGTTACATCGGTCGTATGGCGGTGTTACCGGAGTATCGTGGCCTGGGGGCTGGTGATGCCCTGCTCAGACACCTGCTGGCCGAATCCGCTGGTCGCTTCCAGGAACTGAAACTCTCCGCCCAGCAGCACGCCACCGGGTTCTACCAACGCTTCGGCTTTCACATCTGCTCGGATATCTATGATGACGCTGGCATTCCCCATCTGGATATGCGCTGCCTGGCTCCCACACTGGCCAGTCATCCAGGTGATCAACGCGCGAAGCCACTGATTCTTGGCGAGGATTCCGAAAGCTGGCTGTTCGGCGATGAAAGCACCATGCTGGAATTGATGGACTCATTGGTCGCCCAAGCCGGCCAACGCATATGGCTGTATGACGACGTGCTTGATCACGGCCTCTACGACCGCTACCCGTTACGGGAACTGATCTCTGCGGTGGCTCGCCGGCACCGGCTTAGCGAAGTGCGCATCCTGATTCACGATGACAAGCCGTTGGTTAAACGCCGGCACCAACTGGTAGAGCTGATGCGCCGGCTCACCAGCCGGATTGAGCTGCGGTTGGTCAACACCGATTATCCGATGGAAAACCAGCCGTTCCTGCTGGCAGACCGTGAGGGTGTACTGTACCGCCACGATTTCAATAAGCCGGAAGGCTTCGCCAATTTTGCCAACCCGGGCCGGGTCAAGCTCATGGAGGAAGCCTTCCAGCGCATGTGGGATGCTGGCCGGGGCTCGCTGGAACTTCGGGAACTACCGCTCTGAATGCAGCCCCGGGGTAGCTTGTGGCGACTCAAATCTGGCACCGAAGGGTGCAAACTCCTCGTCCACTTCTTCCGCCACCTCGGCAATCAGCTTACGCAACCATTGATGATCGCTGTTGTGCTGCAGTAATGGACTCCAGGCCATTTTCAGCTCGAACGGCGGAATCTCGAACGGTGGCACCTTCACCACCAGGTTCGGGTTGTCTTTCTGCAACCAGGCCGCGCGAGATGGCAGAGTGGCAATCAGGTCATGCTGCTCCGCCAGCAACATGGCCACCTGATAATGCCGGGTGAAAACCGAGATCTGCCGCTTGCGGCCCATTCGCCCCAAGGCTTCGTCTACCCACCCCAGCCGCTGGACATCCTTGGGGTTCACCCCCACGCCCACACCAAAACCGGTTTTACTGACCCAGATATGGCTGGCATCCAGGTAGGTATCCAGGGTAAACGGCTCTTTAAGAATGGGATTACGGGCATTCATCAGGCAGGCAAAATACTCGATCCACAAGGTTTTCTGGTGGAACGATTGAGGAATCTTGTCGAAACGGTTGATGGCCATATCCAGCCGGCCCTGCTCCACATCCAGAAAGCTCACGTCGCTGGGGGTCAGCACGTCCAGGGTAACGTGGGGCGCCTCCTGGCGAATCCGCCGCAACACCCTGGGCATCAGACAGGATTCCGCGTAGTCACTGGCCATGATACGGAATACCCGCTGGCTCTCCTGGGCAGCAAAGGGGGTTTTCTCCTGCACCGCCTGTTCAATGTCCGACAGAATGCCACGGACCAACGGCTGCAGTTCCCGGGCCCGCTCCGTGGCTGTCATGCCTTCACTGGTACGCACCAGCAACGGGTCGCCAAACAGATCCCGTAACCGGCGCAAACCGTTGCTCATAGCAGGCTGGGTGATGCCCAGATGATTGGCGGCCTTGGTGACATTGCGTTCACGCAGCAGCACGTCAAGGTATACAAGCAGATTGAGATCTACCCGGGAAATGTCCATGCAAAAAATCCTGGAAAGCAGAGTGGCGGCACCGGTCTGGCCCGCCCACACATTCACCAGACCAATATACAGGAAACCCACAATTCATTAAATGAATGAAGTATTTCCTGTACTTACAACCGGAAACGGACGATTGCCCAGATTTCTGCTAGGCTTTCAGGGCGTTACCCAATAATATCTGACAATTAGAGGCGCGCCCGCAAAGGCGGTCCGTTCACTGTAATCCGGAGCCATTACCGACACCATGGATACCACCACCATTGTGCTGCTGCTCGCGGCGATCGTCACCGTCTCACTGGTCATTATCGTTATCAGTCAGATGCGTGAAAAGGCGCGGATTGAGCGGGTTCGCAAGATGACCGCCCGGGAAGACGAATACAATCGCGCCTACCGCCTGTTCTCGGAGATTCCGGCCCAGTACCTGTCTCCCGACCTCAAGCTGCTGCTGCTCAAGCGCATGGAGGAATCCTGTCACGATCTGGTCGCGCTTAAGTCCGAGCAACCGGTCAGCGAATGGCTCGACACCATCAAACAGACCAGGAAACAGGTACTGGAGAACAATGATAACCGGGCATCGGTCAGAATCGACTCCCCCGAGAAAGCAACCTACGTCAAAGAACTGCTTCAAAGCCTGTTCAAAATGATTGAGGCCATGCACAAAGCCGGCCGGCTCGACACCGCCAGCGCCAAAAAGCACCTGAAGCATGTGCTGTTTCTGGTGCACAAGACCCACGCCGACCTGCACGTTTTCCAGGCCCGGGACCATATCCGGCAGAACCAGATCCGCAAGGCCATACACGCCTACCACCTGGCCAGCACGGAAATGGGTAAATCCAAAGATAATCCGCTGGCCATGAAAGCCGTCAAGAGCTTCAGAACGCGCATCAAAGAGCTTGAAGCCAGTATGGCCGACGGCACCACACAAACCGAAAGCCACTCAAAGCTAGACCGGGAATGGGATAACTTCTTGCAGGACGATGGCACCTGGAAGAAAAAGGCTGACTACGACGACTGAGGAACACGCTTTACCCAATTGACCAGCCACAGGGACGACCATTCACCGTGTTAAAGAGCTTCCGGCACAGACTTTCCTACCGCCTTACCCGCGACACCGTACTGGTGGCCATGGCTCTTGGCCTGATTCTGAACCTGATTCAGATCACCCTCGACTATTTCTCGGCGAAAGACGCCATGGAACAGGACATACGGGCACTGATCGAGATCAGTAACAGTCCGGCGTCCCAGATTGCCTACAATATCGACGTGAGGCTGGCCGAGGAACTGCTGGATGGCCTGTTACGCCACCCGGCGACCATAGATGCGCGGATTGTGGACAGTGATGGCCAGACCATGTCGGCCGCCAGCCAAAGTAGCCCGATCTCCCGATACCGCTGGATCAGCGACCTGCTGTTCGGTTCCAGCAGTGTCTTCAGCACAGAACTCCAGGTACCCCAGTTACAGGACCTGCCATTGGGCCATCTGGTTGTCACCATCGATACCTGGCACTACGGCTGGCAGTTCCTCCAGCGGGCAGTCAACACATTCGTCATTGGACTGTTCAAGAGCCTGGTGCTGTCGGTTGCGCTGCTTGGCATTTTCTATTTCGTGCTGACCCGCCCCATGCTCAACGTGATTGAAGCATTGAGCCGGGTCAGGGCCAGCACCCCGGAAAAGGTCCGGCTGCCGGTGCCTGCCAACCATCGTTTTGACGAAATCGGCACCATGGTTGGCATCATCAACCAGCACCTTGAACACATGGAAGGCAGCGTGGCCCAGTTGAGGGCAGCCGAAAGCGCCATGAAAAATTACTCCAGCCAGCTGGAGCAGGAAGTTGAAGATCGAACACGGGAGATTTCGGAAAAGAATCAGGCCTTGCAACGGGGTAATCGGGCATTGGTTCGTGCCAAGGAAGACGCGGTGCGACGGGCCCGGGCACGAGCCAACTTCCTGGCCAGCATGAGCCATGAGATCCGCACCCCCCTGAACGGGGTGCTGGGAATGCTCGGGCTGGCGCTGGAAAGTGAACAGGACGCTGGCCAGAGAAACCGCCTGGAGATTGCCCTGAACGCCGGTGAGAGCCTGCTGGGCCTGCTCAACGACATTCTTGACATCTCCAAGGTCGAAGCCGGAAAACTCAATCTCGAGAACATTCCGTTCAGCGTTCGCGACCTGGTGGAGGAATGCTCAACTCTTCACGCCCAACAAGCTCGACGCAAACACATCAACCTGGTCAATGAAACCGACCCGATGCTACCCGAGCAGTTTCTGGGCGACCCGACGCGCACTCGCCAGATCCTCAATAATCTTCTCAGTAACGCGGTCAAGTTTACCGACGATGGCCATGTCAGGGTGCGCACCACCTATTCCGGTGGAAGCCTTCGCATGGAGGTTATCGATAGCGGCATAGGCATGTCCAAGGAAGGCTTGCACCGGATCTTCTCACCGTTTTCGCAGGCCGACACCGACACCACCCGGCTGTATGGCGGCACCGGTCTTGGCCTGACACTGTGCCGCCAACTGGTGGAACGTATGCACGGGCAGATACTGGTGGATTCCAGCGAGGGCGCCGGTACTCATTTCACCGTCACCCTGCCCCTGCCGGTGCATGAACCCGCACACCCGACTCTGCCAGAAGCCGCTGCAACCCGGCTGTGCGAAACAGGTGTCGCCATGGCCATACCACAGGATCACCCGCACCGGCTGGCAATTGAATCACAACTGCGGGCCTGGGCTATCCCGGTCAGAAGCGCCAGCCGTCATCCCAAGGGCATCTTGCTGGTGGCCGCAGAGCCTGGCGACGAAGAGTGCAAGGCCTTTGCCGATGACTGGCAGGGAATGGGCGTTATCATGGCAGACAGCACTGGCTCAATCAGTTCCGGCCGTCCCGGTCAGTTTATCCTGCCGCTGCCGCTCAGACGCACCGAACTCTACCACTGCCTCTGCGCCGCCGCAGGATTGCCGGACAGCGGCAGTTCACAACCGCTGGATCAATCAACCAGGGCCGCGAGAACCGAGAACCAACTCACCCTGCTGCTGGTCGAGGATAACCAGGTCAATCAGCTGGTCGCCAGCAGCCTGCTGAAGAAGCTGGGCCATCGGGTAGACCATGCAGAGAACGGCCAGAGGGCATTGGAGGCGTTGCAAAAGCGCCGTTACGACCTGGTTCTTATGGATTGCCAGATGCCCGTTATGGATGGTTACGAGGCAACCCGGGCCATCAGGCGCAACCCGGAATGGCAAAACTTGCCGATTATTGCGGTGACCGCCAATGTTATGCAGGGTGATCGGGAGGATTGCCTGGAAGCCGGAATGAATGATTACATCACCAAACCCTACAAGCGTGAGGAGCTCAGGGCCATTATCAATCGCTGGGCCCCGAACGCTCCAGAACCTCAAGCAGACTTCTGAGCTCCTGCCGAAGGGCGACCAACCGTTCCGGCGCCACATCCAGGCCGCACATCAATTGCCCTGGCACCCCGCGAGCCTGTTCCCGTAACCGCCAGCCGTCGCCTGTCAGGCTAAGGCGAACAACCCGCTCGTCACTTGCCTGCCGGCGCCGGATGAGCAGACCGCGCTCCTCCAGCCGCTTCAAAAGCGGCGTGAGAGTGCCGCTGTCCAGGCGCAACCGGGCGCCTATATCCGATACCCGGGCGGCCTCGCCAACCGGGCCATGCTCCCAGAGAGCCAGCATCACCAGATACTGCGGATAGGTCAGTCCCAGTTCCGCCAGCACGGGACGATACCGCGCTGTGACGGCCCGATTGAGGGCATAGAGGGCAAAGCAGATCTGGTTATCGAGCGCCAGCATCTGATCATCACCGTTCATGTCAGAGCAGCTTCTCGATATCAGCACGAATGTCAGCGGGTTTCGCTGTGGGTGCGTAACGGCGGATAACCTGTCCGTCGCGGTTGACCAGAAACTTGGTAAAGTTCCACTTCACCTTCTCCGACCCCATCAGGCCCCTGGCTTCCCTCTTCAAAAACTGGAACAGCGGATGTGCGCCATCCCCGTTCACGTCAACCTTGGCAAACATCGGAAAGCTGACACCATAGTTCAGGGAGCAGAACTGACTGATGGCATCCTCGTTTGCCGGATCCTGATTCATGAACTGGTTACAGGGAAAGCCCAATACCTCGAATCCGCGGTCACCGAGTTCCTCATGCAGCGCTTGCAAGCCCTCAAATTGAGGTGTGAAGCCACACTTTGACGCGGTGTTTACAATCAGCAAGACCTTTCCCTTGTAATCCGCCATGGAGGCTTCATTGCCCTTAATGTCACGAACACTGAAATCGTAAATGGATACGCCAGACATACGTTTACTCCTGTCGAGGATTTTCGTGAAATTACATTGTGCACAATATAATTTGGCAAAGCCACACTCTGAAAAGGCTTAACGGGCCAGTAATCCAGAGTTCACTTTCAAAAACCGCCGCAAACTATCCGTATTTGGCCACAATTCAACACATTTGCCCCTGTTGCCCCGGGGCTCCCCTCCGCTAGAATAGGATGCTTCCGTTTACCGGAACCTCTTTCAGACTGTTTGTTAAGGACGCCAGCGACCCATGCAGAACTATTTCAAATCCGCCAAGCTCGACAATGTGTGCTATGAAATTCGTGGCGTGGTTCTGCGTGAGGCGCGTCGCCTTGAAGAAGAGGGCCATCGGGTTCTCAAGCTGAACATTGGCAACCCGGCGGCGTTCGAGCTGGATGTACCGGAAGAGATCCAGCAAGACGTTATCTACAACATGCACCAGGCCCAGGGATACGTGGAGTCCAAGGGTCTGTTCTCTGCCCGAAAAGCCGTGATGCATTACTGCCAGCAACGGGGTATCGCCAAGGTCGACATCGACGACATTTTCCTGGGCAACGGCGTCAGTGAGCTGATCGTCATGTCCATGCAGGCACTGCTGAATACGGGCGATGAAGTGCTGATTCCAGCGCCGGATTACCCGCTCTGGACCGCCGCCGTGACCCTCTCCAGCGGCAAGCCGGTGCACTACCGGTGCGATGAGCAACAGGGCTGGTTCCCGGACATCGATGACATCAAGAAAAAGATCACCCGCCGTACCCGGGCCATTGTGCTGATCAACCCCAACAACCCCACCGGTGCGGTGTATTCGGAAGAGTTGTTGCAGCAGGTCATCGAACTGGCCAGGCAGCACAACCTGATCATCCTGTCAGACGAGATCTACGACAAGATCCTGTATGACGGCACCCAGCACACCTCCGTTGCCTCCCTGGCCGACGACGTGCTGTTCTTCACCTACAACGGGCTGTCGAAGAACTACCGGGCCGCCGGCTACCGCTCTGGCTGGATGATTATCAGTGGTGCCAAACATCGCGCCCGAGACCTGATCGAAGGCATCGAGATGCTTTCCAACATGCGCCTGTGTGCCAACGTTCCGGCACAGCTGGCCATCCAGACGTCTCTGGGTGGCTATCAGTCCATCAACGACCTGGTGGCACCCGGCGGCCGGCTTTATGAACAGAGGGAAACCGCCTGGCGCATGCTCAACGACATTCCCGGCGTCAGCTGTGTCAAACCCCAGGGTGCCCTGTACCTGTTCCCGAGACTGGACCCGAAGCACTTCCCGGTGGTCAACGATGAAAAGCTGGTGCTCGACTTGCTGCTGCAGGAGAAAATCCTGCTGGTTCAGGGCTCCGCCTTCAACATTGATGACAAACAGCATCTGCGCGTCGTTTTCCTGCCCCGGGAAGATACCCTGGCAGACGCCATGGGCCGCCTGGGCAATTTCCTGGAGCATTACCGCCAGTAACCGGAGCTGATATGGCCGACATACATGTCGAGGAGTTCTACAAGGACGTCGCTATTGCGCTGATCCAGCTTTATGCTGCGTTCCCGAGAAGGATCAACCTGTTCGTGGAAGACATCGCCGGGCCAGACGAGCCGGATGAATTCGGGCTGCACAGTAAACGGCACATGGCCTGCTTTGGAGCGCTCCTGTGGCTTTCAGAGGAAGGCCTGTTGCGCTACGTCGACACCATTCGGCAGGAAGCCCTGGACCAGGCCGTTCTGACCCGCGAGGCGTTTGTGCGCCTCAGTGCCCCGGCGCCCCAGGCGTTGATACGGGAGCTTAATGCCTCCAGCACTGAAGCGGAACTGCCTCCCTCCGTACAAAAGGATCTATCAACCTATATCCACCTGCTGAGATCGGCCCTCAAGAGTGGCAGTTCCAGCCGAATCAGCCTGGCCGTTCAGTCGTCCTTCTTCATTGATACCGGCGCGGGGAGCGTGCATTAAATCCAGGTAAGGCTCTTGAAGGAGTGAACCCGGACCACATATATCGGTCAGACAGGCAACCAGTTTCAGGGATCGTTAACACGGGAATAGACTATGCGGATTTTGTTGTTTCTGGCCACCAACCTGGCGGTCATCCTGGTCGCAAGTTTTACCTTGCGCCTGCTGGGCGTTGACAGCTACCTGGCCCAACAGGGCATCAATTACGGCTCGCTCCTGGCGTTTGCTGCCGTATTCGGCTTTGCGGGTGCCATCGTCTCACTGCTGATCTCCAAACCCATGGCCAAGTGGAGTACCAAGGCCCGGGTTATCGACTCGCCCAGAACCCCGGCCGAGCGCTGGCTGGTGGACACCGTGGCAGAGCTGTCAAAGAAAGCGGGCATTGGCATGCCCGAGGTGGCTGTTTTCCCCGCCTCCCAGTCCAATGCTTTTGCCACCGGCTGGAACAAGAATGACTCGCTGGTAGCCGTCAGCGAAGGGCTGCTGCACCGCTTCAACAAGGATGAAATCCGGGCCGTACTGGGCCATGAAATTGGTCATGTGGCCAATGGTGATATGGTCACGCTTGCGCTGATTCAGGGTGTGGTGAACACCTTTGTGATTTTCGCGTCCCGGGTCATCGGCTCCTTCGTTGACCGGGTGGTGTTCAAGAACGAGAATGGCCATGGCATTGGCTTTTTCGTGGTCAGCATCGCGGCCGAGATTGTCCTTGGCATACTGGCCAGCACCATTGTGTTCTGGTTCTCCCGCCGCCGGGAGTTCCGGGCCGATATTGCAGGGGCTCAGCTTGCCGGTACCGGAGCGATGATCAGCGCTCTGGCTCGCCTGAAGCAGGAAAGTGAAGTGCCGGATCAAATGCCCGATACCCTCCAGGCCTTCGGCATTAATCGCGGCGCCCGGGCCGGCCTCGCAGCCTTGTTCATGACCCACCCACCACTGGAAGATCGCATCGCAGCTCTGCAGAACGCCAGGGTTTGACAGAAAACAAAAGGGGGGGCGCTATCGGCGCCCCCCTTTGCCTGTGCAATCAGGTAATGTTGATCAGATCTTGAGTTTGCAGCCCAGCGCACGGAAACCATCCTGGAGCGATTTACTGGTCCCTTTGAGCTGAATCTTCAGGCTGGAGCACTCCCGGCGCACCGGATAGTCCCGGCGCAGGCGGTCAAACGCCACAGCCCGTTGCTCCGGATTTCCCCGCATGGCCAGTCTCAGCCTGGCGTCATCCCGCCTTGGGTCATAACAGACCCGCAGTGCCGTACGAATGGCCTCATCTTCCTCGGCGGAACTGGTAAACGAGACTTTGCTGACCGCTGGTTCAGGTAAAAACTGGCCTGCTTTCTTGCGTATGGGCAGGCCCAGGAACTGACACAGCGCCCGATAAACCATTTCCGTGCCCTGCATCTTGCCTTCCAGGCTGTACCCGGCAATATGGGGCGTCGCGAGCCATACCTTGTCCACAAGATCGGGACGTATCCCAGGCTCATGCTCCCAGACATCCAGGGCCACCAGCGGTGCATCAGCCTGTTCCAGTCTGCGCATCAAGGCCTCGGAATCAACAACTTCTCCCCTACCACCGTTGATCAGCAGTTGATCGGCGCCGATCAACGCCAGCTCCGGGTCAGACACCATGTGCCAGGTGGCGTGGGGCTGATGGCGGGTTAATGGCGTATGCAGGGTAACCACGTCACACTCCAGCGCCTCAGCCAGACTGACAAAGGGCAGCTCAGCACCGGGTTCCCGTTCCTGCCTCGGCGGGTCACACAGGCGCACCTCAAAACCAAGGCGCTCCAGGCATTGAGCCAGCTGACCACCGACATTACCAACGCCAACGATACCAACCGTCAGGGATGTCCAATCGTCCAGCCCCCGTCGCTCAGCAAACAGCGATACCACCGACAACACGTATTCGGCCACACTGGTGGCGTTGCATCCGGGGGCGGCGGCAAAGCCGATACCCCTCGCCTGCAACCACTCCAGGTCAATATGGTCTGTGCCAATGGTCGCAGTACCCACAAAACGAACCCGGCTGCCTTCAAGCAACTCCCGGTTAACACGGGTCACCGAACGAACCAGCAGGATATCCGCATCCTGCACCTGCTCACGACTCAGTGTTCGCCCTGTAACCCGGCGTATTTCTCCAATATCACCGAAGAACGCGTCCAGTAAAGGAATGTTCTCGTCCGCAACGATCAGCATAACCTGGTCTCCATCACCCTAAATCGCCCTGTACCAACGCGACTCAGTTGCGCCGGGGCCGCGAACCGCCACGCCCTGCCGGCCCGCGGCCGCTCTGGGGGCGGCGACCACCGCGCTTGCGCGTGATCGGCGGGTTATCCATGGTGGCCATCAAGTCTTCGTCTGGCACCGCGGTTTTCAGCTTCTGGCTGATGTACTTCTCGATCTCCGGTAAGGCAAAAGAGTCGTCTTCCCCGGCAAAGCTGACGGAAACACCGGTCTTGCCTGCGCGCCCGGTACGACCAATCCGGTGTACGTAATCCTCGGCGTTCTCAGGCAGGTTGTAGTTGAACACGTGGGTAACGCCATTCACGTGAATGCCCCGGCCTGCCACATCGGTAGCCACCAGCACCTGGATCTGCCCCTTTTTGAACTGGTCCAGGGTTTTCAACCGTTTGTTCTGGGCGATCTCACCAGACATCAGGGACACCTTCACGCCCTGATTCTTCAGATCCTCCTCAAGATCCCGGCACTGGTCACGACGATTGGCAAACACAATGGCCTTCTCAACTTCCGGACGTTTGAGGTAGTTCACCAGCACCGGCAGTTTGTCGTCGTCAGACACCAGATACACGGTCTGCTCTACCCGTTCGGCGGTTTTCTGCTCCGGCTCGATCTCAACAAACTCTGCGTTTTGGGTCCACATGGACGCCAGGTTCAGAACGTCCTGGTTGAAGGTGGCGCTGAACAGCAGGGTTTGGCGATCTTCTTTGCTGGTGCACTTGCGGATAATTCGTTTGACGTCAGGGATGAAGCCCATATCCAGCATGCGGTCTGCTTCATCCAGGATCAGGATGTCGATCTGGTCCAGAAACACGTCCTGGGAGCCCAAAAAGTCGATCAACCGGCCCGGGGTTGCCACCAGAATGTCGACAATCTCGTTCTGCAACTGCTCGCGTTGCTTGTCGTAGTTCATACCGCCCACCACGGTAACCACATTGTGGCCGGTGTACTGGCACAGCTGCTCTGCGTCCTTGGCAATCTGCATCGCCAATTCACGGGTTGGAGCCAGGGCAAGCACTCTGGGCTCAGAGGCAAACCGGTCTTTTTCATCCACCGGTGTTTCCAGCAGAGTCTGTATCGCCGTAATCAGGAAGGCTGCCGTTTTACCGGTACCGGTCTGGGCCTGGCCGATCAGGTCTTCGCAAGCCAGGGTCCAGGGCAGGGTTTCGGCCTGAATGGGCGTGCAGTATTCAAATCCGATTTTACTGATGGCATCCAGCAGACGCTTGTCCAGGTTAAGATCGCTGAAGCGTAAATCGCCGGTAGGTTTTAGGTCAGCTGTCATAGAGGTTCTGTTATCCTTGATTGGTCGTGTTCGGTTGCCATGGGCGCCAAACGGCGCCTGTCCTGGTTCCAGTGATGCTGGACCCTGTCGGCAGTCCCGTAGAAAGACTTGAGTGTATCGAAAAATTGCTGAGCCCTTGATGGCAGGCCATGAGCCAGATATTGGGAGGCCTGCAGGCGCACATTCTGGCGGAAGCCTTGCTCATTGGCCGCGCCGCTGCCGGCAAGGTTATCAACGCTGATATGAAAGCGAGAGCCGGCCGCCAGGGAAAACAGCCATTCAACGGCCTGAGGCTTGACCTCCACCTGCTCAAACGCCTGCTGTTGTTCCAGGCTGCGACCATCCGGACAATACCAATATCCGTAATCGTGCAATGTGCGCCGATGCTCACCGGCTATACACCAATGGGCAATCTCGTGGAGGGCACTGGCAAAAAAACCGTGGGCAAACACTACCCGGGCAAGTCCGTCTGGCTCGCTGGCAGGCAGGTACTCCGGTTCGTCACTGCCCCTGACCAGAATGGTCCGGAAGGATTCCCGGAACAGGTCGTTGAACAGCATGATAAGATCGTCTGGATTGTGATTCATCGGTTGGCTATTGTGCGACTTTAATACAAGCAATACCAGAGGGAACTTTGCCATGGCAATGATGTCACTGGCAGCAAGGCGACGAGCCGCAATACCGCCCCCCATTGGAAACACCCAGGATAACGAAGAATTCATGACAGCTATTCCAGACTCCCATCAACGATTGCGCCGCCCGGTCTCCCAGCTCGGGGCCTTGCTGGCACTGCTGTTTACCCTGCTTCCGGCCTCCGCCCTGGCCTTTGGCAACTCAGGAAGCTCCCTGTTTGGTGGCGGCAACAACGGCTTCCTGCCCGTAGACGAGGCGCTGCCCTTCAACCACAGCACGGAAGGCGACAGCGTTGTCCTGTCCTGGAATATTGCCCCGGAACACTATCTCTACAAAAGCCGTATACAGATTACTCCGGTCACTGAAGGCGTCAGCATTGGCGAGCCCGAGTTCTCCCTGCCCGGCACCCTGACCGAAGACGAATACTTCGGCGAGATGATGGTGTTCTTCGATCCGGTCGAGGCCCGGGTGCCGGTCATCCTTCCCGAGGGTATACAGGAAGCGGAACTGCAAGTGACCTACCAGGGCTGCGCAAAGGCGGGTCTGTGTTATCCGCCGCAGACGCGGGACGTTCTGTACTATCCGGGTAAAGGTGATAGCCAGGGCAGTCGTTCCTCACCCGCTTCAGGCAGCGTCTCCAGCAGCGGAGCATTCAACACGACAGATAACACTTCTTCGGCAACCGGCCTGGCCGGATTCCTGTCCAGCCAGTCGATCTGGATGATCGCTGGGGTATTCTTCCTGCTGGGGCTGGGGCTGACCTTCACCCCGTGCGTGTTGCCCATGGTGCCGATTATTTCCACTATGGTCTCAGGCCACAACACCCGCACGACAGGCCATGCTCTCCTTCTTTCCGGCAGCTACGTGCTGGGCATGGCGCTTACCTACGCCGCCGCTGGGGTGATTACCGGCCTGCTGGGCGCCAGTTTCAACCTGCAGGCACAGCTCCAGTCGCCCCTCGTACTCGGTGTTTTTGCGGCACTGTTTGTGGTGTTTGCCCTGGCGATGTTTGACCTGTTTGAGATTCAGCTACCCAGGTTTATCCGCGAGCCGCTGAACGATGCCAGCCAGAAGCTGACCGGCACCCGGGTGATCAGTATCTTCGGCATTGGTTCATTGTCGGCACTGATTGTCTCGCCCTGTGTCTCTGCGCCTCTGGCCGGTAGCCTGCTTTACATTTCAACCACACAGGACGCCGTCATAGGCGGCGTTGCCCTGCTTGCACTTGGGCTTGGCATGGGTGTGCCACTGATTCTTGTGGCCGTCGGCGGACGCAAGCTGCTGCCTACCTCAGGCCACTGGATGACGACCGTCAAACATTTTTACGGCGTGATGCTGCTTGCCGTTGCCATCTGGCTTATCGAGCGGATGGTACCAGCCTGGGCAGGCCTGACCATGTGGGGGCTACTGGTGGCCATCACAGGCGTTCAGTTGGGGGCTTTTGATGCGGCCAGGGCTGGCTGGGAACGCACACGCAAGGGCCTGGGCCTGGTAATGTTCGCCTATGGCCTGGCGCTCCTGGCAGGGGCGTTCAGCGGCGCCAATGATCCGCTGCGGCCGCTGGCACCGTTTACCGCATCTGCCGGCCAGGTTCAGGGCGGCGGCGCCAGCCATGCAGACTTCCAGCGGGTCGAAGATCCGCAACAGATTCGCGCAATGCTGGCCGATGCCCGCGCCAACCAGCAACCTGTTGTGCTCGACTTCTACGCGGATTGGTGCGTGTCGTGCAAAATCATGGAGCGGAACGTGTTCAGCGACCAGGACGTGATCCAGGCGTTAGCACCCTACACCCTGTTGCAAATCGACATGACCGACAACACCCGTGACCAACAGGCCCTGCTGAATGAACTCGGGCTATTTGGTCCGCCGGCCATTCTGTTCTATCGAACCAACGGCGAAGAGCTACAGGAAGCACGGGTGCTCGGGGAAATGAACCGTAGGCAGTTCCTTGACCATCTTGGCAAGGTGGCCCGGGAGAGCTGAGCGGTGTGCTCAGCTCTCACAACGGCGAATCAGGAAATGGAATTCCCCTTCCAGTTCCTGTTGGCTCAGCAGCTCATGGCTCAGGAACTGGCAAAAACGGGGTATATCCCGGGTTGTTGAAGGATCGGTCGCTACAACGCGCAACACTTCCCCCACGCCAACATCGTTGATCCGGGTGTGCAGCATCATTACCGGTTCCGGGCACAACAGCCCTCGAGCGTCCAGCTCGGCTTGAAACTCCAGGGTTGTCACAACAGCCACCTCCAGTTCTCGTGATTTTCAGAATCCGGTGCTAAATTATTGTTTACAGCAACGAAAATAAAGGACCAATTGCATGATTCGGGTTTTGATTGAACGACACATCGCAGAGTCTCTGGAAACCGCCTACGAGGAGCGTTCACGTTTGGTACTGCAGCAGGCCGTTAGTACACCCGGTTTTATTTCAGGTGAGACGCTGGTCGACAGCCATGACCCGAACCACCGTATCACCCTTGCCAACTGGCGCTCTGAAGCTGACTGGGATCGCTGGTACCACTCCCGGGAGCGGCGCGAGCTGATGGCAGAACTGGTGCCCATGATGGACCGCGATGAAATCATCACAGTTCTTGAGCAAAGCCCTATGCCCTGAGCCACTCCGGCTTAGTCCAGGCGCTCGATAAAACAGGTGATTTCCTCTCGATCATGATAAAGGTGGCGGGCCCGTACACGGCAAGTCAGGCCCGCCTCCTCAAGACCACGCACCAGGATGTCCTGGCATACCAGCCATTCGTCGTAGCGCTTCTTCATCGGTAACTTCAGGTTGAATACCGTGTAACGGCAAAGCCTGTCTGCCAGCCAGTCCACTGCCATCCGGGCGGTGCGGCGCGGCTTATCGACTATGTCGCAAACCATCCAGTCGACCGCCCGCTTCGGGCGCCAGGCATAACCATCCGCCTCAATGTGCTCAACATGCCCACTGGCCATCAAATCCGGATTCATCGGGCCATTATCAACAGCCGTCACCATCATACCCTGGTTCACCAGTTGCCAGGTCCAACCGCCGGGCGCGGCTCCCAGATCGACGGCTTTCCTGCCACCACCCAGGTAGTCGAGCCAGCGATCCTCCGGCAGAAATACTTTCCAGGCTTCCTCGAGTTTGAGCGCGGAGCGGCTGGGGGCCGAGGCGGGTAATCTGAGCCGCGGCACGCCCCCAGGGAACGGCGACCGGTTACCAGCGAGGCTGTACCCAATCACAGCCATACCAAAGTCTGCCAGCAGTATTTCCAGCCGTTTTCTAGTCTTTGCATCCGCCGTTTCCTGAAGCAATCCCGCGCCCCGCAGGCCCTTGGATAACGGCGCCACCCATTTTCGGGAAAAGTTACCCAGGTCCCGGTCCTCGTTGTTCTCCGGTAAACGCACCTCTACCCGGGCACAGCCACTCCCCTTCCAATCCTGATCTCGCAGAAAACCGACCACGGCCCCAACCCGATCCTGTACTGGCAACGCACAATCGCCCAGGATAACGAACCAGTCCCGAACAAATACCAGTTCGTCCAACGGCAGGCGGCCCATCAGTTCCTCCGGGCTTTCCTCACTGCCAATGGTAAACCGGACCAACCCGCTGTTCCTGACCGGCTGAAAATAACCAAACACGCCTTTAAGGGCTGCCTGATCCGTCACTTCCTGGCCCGCCTCGGCTTCGAATCCCGGGCGGCACACCAGCATAACCTGTTGCATCTATCACCTTTTCATTCAAAATTGTCAGGAATCTGACACCCCGACAAACAAGAAACTTGAACCTGTTTAACAGCAGGATTTGTTTACGCTGGCTACACTTCCGCCTTCATTCGACACGGGATTTCGTTGATGACGCCTCGATTCTGCGCCCTGCTGATGCTTGGCCTGCTGGCCTTTGCCGGCATTATGCCCGGTTACAGCATGGCGGCGGAACCATGCCCGACCCTACAGGCAACCAACCCCGAAGCCCGGAGCGCAATTAATCATCACTTGTGTTTCCATTCCGCCCGCCCCGGCGAGCCAGCCCACGCCGCTCAGAGCGCATCAGAACTGCCGGTGGATATGCCCTGGACACCCGCCAATGGCCACGACCTGGTGTTCAGCCATACAGACGCCGTCTACTGGATACCACTGACCGTCCACAACCCGGGCGCCAACCGGGCGCTCTGGTATCTGAAACTTAATTACCCGCTGCTGGACGAAATCACCTTCTGGCAATACCGCCACCAGCCGGGCAGCCCGGATGTCGTCACCGAGGCGGCGCCGCCACTGACCACAGGTGATTCCCTGCCGTTTGCCACCCGGGGCATAGATTACCGTTATTACCTGTTACCGGTCACGCTGGATCCGTCCGAACGGCGCACCATTACCATCCGGGTTCACAGCAGCGGGGCGCTGAATGTGCCCCTGGCCCTGATGACACCGGAAGAGGTCATTGCAGAAAGCAATCACCTGACCTTGATCCACGGCCTGTTTTACGGGGCGCTGCTGATTCTGGCCGCCTTTAACCTGCTGCTATTCTTCAGCTCCGGCACCCGGTACTACTTCTATAACGCTTTCTATATCAGCTCCATGGCGATGTTTCTGTTTGCCATGGGCGGCTTCGCGAATCAGTATTTCTGGCCCGAGAGTGCACAGCTGGCGAACCTGTCGATCCCGCTCACCCTGGTCATCTGCTCAGCCGCCATGGCACTGTTTGGCTGGTCATTTCTTGATGTCAGCGCCGGCACGATTTCAGAATCCGTGCTCCGGGGGTTGGTCTGGTCTGCTGTGGGCTTCCTGGCCCTGACCTTCCTGCTACCCTACTCCAAAGCCATCCTGCTCAACACAGCCCATGCGCTGATGGTGATTGCCGCGTTGTCGGTCATTGCGACTATCCGCTGGCGCCAGGGTTACCTGCCCGCCTTCTGGTACATCGCTGCCTGGATGATCATGGTGGTCGGTGCCCTGGCCTATGCCCTGGCGGCCTTCGGCTACCTGGGCGACTACCTGGCCCGCGAGGTCATGATGCAAGCGGCTGTCGGGGGGCAGGTTATCCTGCTGAACTATGCCATGGTGCAACGCTGGCGCCTGCTGAATCAGAAGTTGCTGGATATTGAGCACCAAGCACGCACAGAGCTGGAGTTCAAGGTTCACGAGCGCACCGCACAACTGCGCAATACCATGCGGGAACTTGAGCAGGCGAACCGGAAACTGGCGTCCCTCAGCCTGAACGATGCCCTGACCGGACTACACAACCGCCGGCATATGGATAACCTGTTACCGGAACTCTGCCGTGAAGCCCGTCGAACCGGCCAGCCATTGTCGCTGGCGCTGGTTGATGCCGATCATTTCAAGCGGATTAACGACAGCTGGGGCCACGATTTCGGTGACCAATGCCTCAGGCACATCGCGACCTGCCTGAAGAACCAGATCAAGCGACCACGGGATGTCGCGGTCCGTTTTGGTGGTGAGGAATTTGCCCTGCTGCTACCCGGTACAGACGCCACCGGCGCTTCCAAGTTGTGCCAGGATATTCTTGAGGCGGTGCGGGACTCTCGCATTACCGCTCCCGATGGTACAGCCGTCAGCCTCACCGTTAGCGCAGGCATCGCGGAACTGGGCGTCGAAGAGCAGCCAGACAGCCTGTTCCGACGCGCCGATGAAGCCCTCTATGCCTCCAAAGCCGCCGGCCGGGACGCAATTACCCTTGCTCAACACAGCTCCGAGCCCGCCAGCAACTCCTGAACAAATCGGCCGGTTTCGCCAGCCGCCTGCTCGATAAGGGTTGCCTGGCTGCCGGGATGCTTTGCCGGTGTCTGAAAGTCATGGTTTCCGCCATCCAACCAGCACAGCCGGGAAAGCCCCGGCATCTCACCCTGGGCCGCTACCTCCTCCAGCTTGCCGAAAGGGTCCCGGGTTCCTTGTACAATCATCATCGGGCAGCCAACGGTCGAAAAATGATCAATACGCCACCGATCTGGCTTGCCCGGGGGATGGAAAGGGTAGCCATAGCAGATAACCCCAGCAATACCCGGAGCATGTTCACTGGCCAACATTGAGGCCACCCGACCACCCATCGACTTGCCTCCAACCAGCATCAGGCAGTCCTCACTCACCTCATCTCGCACCCGTGCCACTTCGGCCCGGAATGAATCCAGCAACACAGGCATTCGGTCCGGTGGCCGCTTGCGGCCGTCTTCCCGCCGCCGAACCATATACGGAAACTCAAACCTGACCGTTGCAATCCCCTGCCGATCCAAAGCGTCAGATAGTTGCTCCATGAAAGGAGAGTCCATGGGCGCGCCGGCCCCATGGGCCAGCAACATGACACTTTTGGCCCCTTTACCGTAACCTTTGGTCTTAATCCGGTTCACAACATTCAACTCCTCGCTGTCAGCGGGTATCATTAGCGACCGAGCGGAAACCTTCAAGGCGCTTTTGTAACGCGGTTCAAGCCTTGCAAACTGTTGGCCAAACTGCTGATTCCAGCGGATTTGACGAATGTCAGGAGTTGACCTGAATCATTGCAAAGGCCTAATGGTTTCTCCATACTTGCGCCCGCATATTTCCCCATCCTAAACCCATTGGTAAGGCTATGAGCACAGTAAATGCAAACCTGACATACAACTACAAGGTGGTGAGACAATTCGCCATCATGACAGTGGTATGGGGTATTGTAGGCATGGCTCTGGGTGTGCTGATTGCAGCACAGCTGGTTTGGCCATCCCTCAACCTCGATCTGCCCTGGACTCACTTCGGTCGCCTGCGGCCGCTGCACACCAACGCCGTCATCTTCGGCTTTGGTGGAAGTGCCCTGTTTGCTACCTCTTACTACGTAGTACAGCGGACCTGTCAGGCCCGCCTGTTCTCCGATGGTATGGCAGCGTTCACATTCTGGGGCTGGCAGGCGATCATTGTATCGGCCGCCATTACCTTGCCACTGGGCATCACGTCTTCCAAGGAATACGCAGAGCTGGAATGGCCGATTGATATCGCCATTGCCATCGTGTGGGTAACCTACGCTCTGGTGTTCTTCGGCACCGTGATGAAGCGCAGCACACCGCACATCTATGTGGCCAACTGGTTCTACGGCGCATTCATCATTACCGTGGCAGTTCTGCACATCGGTAACAACATGGCCCTGCCAGCTACCGCCTGGAAATCCTACTCGGCGTACGCGGGTGTCACTGACGCCATGATGCAATGGTGGTACGGCCACAACGCCGTTGGCTTCTTCCTGACCGCCGGCTTCCTGGGCATGATGTACTATTTCGTACCCAAGCAGGCGAACCGTCCGGTTTATTCCTACCGCTTGTCGATCGTGCACTTCTGGGCGCTGATCACCACCTATGTGTGGGCCGGCGGCCACCACCTGCACTACTCTGCCCTGCCTGACTGGGCACAGACTGCGGGCATGGTGATGTCCCTGATCCTGCTGGCTCCGTCCTGGGGCGGCATGATCAATGGCATGATGACCCTGTCTGGCGCCTGGCACAAACTGCGCACCGATCCAATCCTGCGGTTCCTGGTGGTCTCCCTGTCCTTCTATGGCATGTCCACCTTCGAAGGCCCGATGATGTCCATCAAGACCGTTAACGCACTGTCCCACAACACTGACTGGACCATCGGCCACGTGCACTCCGGTGCCCTCGGCTGGGTAGCCATGATCAGTATCGGCGCCGTCTATCACCTGGTTCCGAAACTCTGGGGCGTGCAAGCCATGTACAGCACCGCACTGATCAACGTTCACTTCTGGCTGGCTACTGTTGGTACCGTCCTGTACATCGTTGCCATGTGGGTTAACGGCATCATGCAGGGCCTGATGTGGCGCGCAGTTAACGAAGACGGCACTCTGACCTACAGCTTCGTTGAATCTCTGGAAGCGTCCTACCCCGGCTATTTCGTCCGGTTTATTGGTGGCGCCATCTTCCTGGCCGGCATGCTGATCATGGCTTACAACGTGTACATGACCGTACGCCAGAAAGAAGCCGCAGCACAGGACAACGCTGCCGTTCAAGCGGCGTAAGGGGAGAGACCAGATGAGACACGAAATAGTAGAAAAGAACCTTGGCCTGATGATCGTCCTGATTGTGGTGGTCATCAGCGGCGGCTTTCTGGCCGAAGTAGTGCCCCTGTTCTTCCAGAAGGATGTGAACCAGCCAGTAGATGGTCTGGAACCGCTGTCCGCATTGGAACTGGAAGGCCGGGACATCTATATCCGCGAAGGCTGCCACGTGTGCCATACCCAGCAGATTCGCCCGTTCCGGGCTGAAACCGAGCGTTATGGCCACTACTCCGTGGCGGGCGAGTTTGTTTATGACCGCCCGTTCCTGTGGGGTTCCAAGCGCACTGGTCCTGACCTTGCCCGCGTGGGTGGCCGTTACTCCGATGCCTGGCAGCGCCAGCATCTGTACGATCCGCGCAGCGTGGTGCCTGAGTCCAACATGCCGGCTTTCCCCTGGCTGTTTGATAACCGTGTGAAGCACACCACCATCGAAGCTCGAATGAGAACACTGCAGACCCTCGGCGTGCCTTATACCGACGAGCAGGTAGCAAGTGCTGCCTCAGACATCGAAGGCAAGTTCGAAATCGAAGCACTGGTCGCATACCTGCAACAGCTGGGTACTGTGATTTCAGACAAACGGTGATCCCATGGATATTAATGAGTTACGCGGCATACACTCGCTGGTAATCATGGCGATTTTTCTCGGCATCATTTGGTGGGCGTTCAGCGCCCACCGAAAGAAGGCAAATGAAGAAGCCTCAAAGCTGCCCTTCTCCGATGATGACGATGAAGTAGCCAAGCGTACGCTCGAACAGGAAAAAACGGAGAAGAAACAATGAGTACCTTCTGGAGCATCTGGATCAGCGTGATCGTGCTCGGTACCATCTTCGGCTGCTGGTGGCTGCTTTGGGCCACCCGCAAAAGCCAGACGACCGATACCGAAACCGACCGCACAATGGGCCATTCCTTCGATGGCATCGAGGAATACGACAACCCGCTGCCAAAGTGGTGGTTTTACCTGTTCATCGCAACCTGTGTGTTTGCACTGGGATACCTGGCTCTCTATCCGGGCCTGGGTAACTTCAAGGGCATTCTGGGTTGGACCTCTGCCAACCAGTGGGAGGCGGAAGTAGCCAAAGCCGATGCCAGGTACGGTGAAATCTACGCCCAGTTTGGCGACACCCCGATCCCGGAGCTGGCGCAGAACGAAGATGCCATGAAAATTGGCCAGCGTTTGTATGCCAACAACTGTTCGGTGTGCCACGGTACTGCCGCTCGCGGCCAGGTGGGCTTCCCCAACCTGACCGACGACGACTGGCTGTGGGGCGGTGAGCCTGACCAGATCTGGCACAGCATTGCCAAAGGTCGTCAGGGCAACATGCCGGCCAAGGGTGTCATGCCCAACATGACCAGCCAGCAGGTTGATCAGGTGGTTAATTTTGTACTCAGCTACAGTGGTCGTGAGCGGGATGCCGAGGCTGCAAAAGCGGGTGAAGCTGTTTACCAGCAAGCCTGTGCGGCTTGTCACGGCGCCGATGGAACCGGCATGACCGCCATGGGGGCACCTAACCTGACCGACAACATCTGGCTGTACGGCTCTACCTACGAGTGGATCCGGGAGACCGTCGAACACGGTCGCCAGAACGAGATGCCAGCTCAGGAAGGCCGTCTGACCGACGATCAGATCCAGATCCTGGCAGCCTACGTTTACAGCCTGTCAAACTGAGCCAGACCGGCCGGGCATTCCCCGGCCCGGTCTTCTCAACCCTGCACCTGCCTCGCGGGTGCAGGCTTGAGAAGATCAGCTGACCCTCGAGGCCCGCTCCCAGCACGACACCTTTCGGGAGATACCCATGAGCAATGAAATTCCGGTCACCCAGGTAGACCCTTCCTCCGAGCCTCCCAATAAAAACAACAAGCCGGAAACCGTCGATCTCTACGCCAGCCGTAAGAAGATTTACGTCAAGGAAGTGAAAGGCACGTTCCAGAAGATCCGCAACGTCAGCCTGACGCTGCTCATGGGCATGTACTTTCTATTTGTGTGGCTAACCCTCAATGGCCAGCCGCTGATTCACTTCGATCTGCCGGCACGGGAATTCCACCTGTATGGCGTAACCTTCTTCCCCAAAGACTTTTTCCTGCTCTCGGGCATGCTGATTATCTGTGCCTTTGGCCTGTTCTTCATTACCACCCTGTTTGGCCGGGTCTGGTGCGGCTATACCTGCCCCCAGACCGTCTGGACCTTCATCTTCATGTGGATCGAGGAGAAAGTTGAGGGTAGCCGCAACAAGCGCATGAAGCTCGACAAAGCCCCCAACTCAACGGAAAAGGTCACCAAGAAAACCATCAAACACAGCTTGTGGCTGTTTGTCGCTCTGGCAACGGGCCTTACCTTTGTAGGTTATTTCTACCCGATCCGGGAACTGATCGTTGATCTGTTCACCCTTCAGGCCAATGGCTGGGCCTATTTCTGGGTAGCCTTCTTCACTGTCGCCACCTACCTGAACGCAGGCTGGATGCGCGAGCAGGTGTGCCTGTACATGTGCCCCTATGCCCGTTTCCAGTCTGTCATGTTCGACCCGAACACCCGGATTGTCTCCTATGACCCAAACCGGGGTGAGCCCCGCGGTGGCCGCAAGAAAAGCGTCAATCCCGCAGACGTCGGCCTGGGTGACTGCATTGACTGCGGCCAGTGCGTGCAGGTATGCCCCACAGGTATCGATATCCGCGATGGCTTGCAGTATGAATGCATTGGCTGCGCGCTGTGTATTGACGCCTGCGATGAAGTGATGGAAAAAATGGATTACCCCAAAGGGCTTATCCGATACACCACCGAGAACGAGCTGGAAGGCAAAACCTCCAAGCTTCTTCGGCCAAGGACCTTTGGCTACGGTGCGGTTCTGACCCTGATGATCGGAGCGATCATTTTCACTCTGGTCACGCGGGTACCGGCCAAAATGGACGTACTGCGTGACCGTGGCGCGCTTTTCAGCTTCAACGGCGAAGGTCACGTTGAGAACTCGTACACGATAAAAATCCAGAACATGTCGGAGGTTCCCCAGACCTTCAACCTGTCGGTTGAGGGGCTTGAGGGCATCCGGATTCTGACAACAACCAACGTCACAGTTGCCAGCGCTGAAATCCGCTCGCTGCCGACTGTCGTGGATGTTCCGCCAGAATCTATCCCGGACACCAATAACACCATCCGTTTCTATGCGGAGTCCGAAACAGATCCATCACTTATTCTGGAAACTGAAAGCCGTTTTGTTGGTCCAAGGCCGCGATAGAATATCGCAAGCCGCAGACCCGATACACTGACAAGAGTTGATAGCGTAATGACTGACAACACCCCCGTGGCACCCTGGTATCGCCAACCCTGGTTCTGGTTTTTGACGATATTTCCGATCGCTGCAATTATTTCCGGTATCACCATACTGACGGTGGGTAGCATTCTTTCTCCTTCCATGGTGACAGATGACTACTCCCGTGAAGGGCGCGGCATCAATATGGCCATCGCACGGGACCAGAAAGCCCTGGATCTGGGTCTGAAAGGCGGACTGACCGTTGACGAACGCTCTGCACGCCTGACGCTGGAAACCAAAGAAGGCGCAGCAGACTACCCGTATCTGGTTCTCAACCTTTACCACCCGACCATGTCGGAGCGAGATCGCACCATCCAGTTTCGTCGAATGGCCGCCGGAGAGTACACCGGTAACTTGATCGAAGATATGGACGGCCGCTGGTACTACGACCTGCAGGGCCCAGACAACGACTGGCGTGTAAAAGGCGAATTCTGGCTGCCAGCGTCCGACAAAATCGCCCTGAAAGCGACCAGTCCTACCCAGGGGTGAGTGCCCTGAAGTGCTTCCATTGCGGTGAGCCAGCGGACGGCCACCCGCCGATAACCCTGGAACTTGACGGCGAAACCCGACCCTTCTGTTGCCAGGGTTGCAAGGCTGTGTGCGAAACCATTCATAACGAAGGGCTCACAGGCTTCTATCAGTTTCGAACAGAACCCGCCGTCACCCCGCGGGAGCTGACCCGTTCAGAAACCGATCGCCTGAAGGAGCTGGACCATCCGCTGGTCCAGAAATCCTTCGTTGTCCCGGTAAAAGGCGGGCAGGAAGCGAACCTGCTGATCAGCGGCATCACCTGCGCGGCCTGTATCTGGTTGCTGGAGAACCACCTCAAACAACACCCCGGCGTTCAGGCTTTCTCGATTAATCACAGTACCCAGAGAGCGCGCCTGGTGTGGGCACAGGATCACACTCGCCTCAGCGATCTGCTGATTGCCATCCACCAGCTTGGCTATACCGCTCGCCCCTACCAGGCCGACGAAGCCGAGCAGACCCTGAAAGCCGAGCACCGCACCATGCTCATCCGGCTGTTAGTTGCCGGCGCCGGTTCGTTCCAGACCATGATGCTGGCGTTCCCGCTCTATTTTGAGCTGATCAGTGAGTTATCTCCGGAATACGTCAGCTTCTTTCGGTGGTTCAGCCTGATCGTGGCAACGCCAGTGTTGCTGTACAGTGCGCGACCGTTTTTCGAGAACGCCTGGCGCGACCTGACCACCCGCCATCTGACCATGGATGTGCCCGTGGCCATTGCTATCGGCCTCGCCTATGTGGCCAGTGCCTGGGTCACTGTGTTCGGTGGCGAAGAGGTGTATTTCGAATCCGTATGCATGTTTACCTTTTTCCTTCTGCTGGGGCGCTACGTGGAAGTCCAGGCCCGCTACCGCGCGGGCCTGACAGGCGGTGCCCTGGCGGGATTTCAGCCAACCGTCGCCGCCATGGTACGGGATGGCGAGACAGATCTGGTGCCGGCCCACGAAGTCAAAGCTGGTGATATTATCCGTGTACGCCCGGGCGAGACACTGCCGGTGGACGGAGAGATTGTGTCTGGTGAATCTACCCTCAACGAAGCCGCCCTGACCGGCGAATACCTGCCTGAATCCCGGGGGCCCGGCGATACCGTTCATGCCGGTAGCATCAACGGCGAGAATCCGCTGGATATCCGGGTGGTCAAAGCCGGTGCGGAAACCCGGCTTTCCGGAATCCTGCGGATACTGGACCGGGTTCAGTCGGAGAAGCCTCCGGTGGCGCGCCTGGCAGATCGCATCGCTGGCAAGTTTATTCGCCAGGTACTGATACTGACGCCCCTTGTCTGGGGCGGCTGGGTTCTCGCCGGCGCCGGCAACGCCTTCGACATCGCCTTGTCCGTGCTGGTGGTTACCTGCCCCTGCGCCCTCTCTCTCGCAACACCAACGGCACTCACCTCAGCCACCATGCGTTTGCGAAAACTCGGCTTCCTGCCGACCAAAGGCCACACACTGGAATCCCTGTACAGCATCGACACCGTGGTGTTCGATAAAACCGGCACCTTGACTCGTGGCGAGCTGACCCTGACTGGTAGCCAGACCTTCGGTGACATGGACCAAGCCAGCTGTCAGAAACTGGCAGCCGGCCTGGAAAAACACTCCGAACATCCGATCGCCAGAGTTTTTCACGAATGTGCATCGGTGGCCGTGGAGAATGTGAACAACCATCTGGGCGGAGGTTTGTCTGGTACTTTTAATGGCAAGCCCGTGTTTATCGGTCACAAGGCGTTCGTTGAGCAACACACTTCCGCTCCGCCCCCCCATGCGGACATTGCTTCTGGCATGGAAATCTGGCTCGCTACCGCCGATCAATGGCTTGCCAGCTTCCAACTGGATGATCAAATCCGCGAAGATGCCGGGCAAGCCATCAAGGCACTCAATCAAGCCGGAATACGGTCCCTGCTCCTCAGTGGTGATCGATCGGCCCATGTCCAGCAGGTTGCTGAGACACTGGGTATAAAAACGGCGATTGGCGAAGCCTCACCGGAACAGAAGTTGGCGGTGCTCGATCAGCTTCGCGATGAAGGTCACAAGGTAATGATGGTGGGCGATGGCCTGAACGACCTCCCCTCCATGGCCGGTGCGGGTATCTCGGTCGCCATGGGCACCGCCGCCGACCTGACCCAGCTAAAAGCCGATGCGGTGCTGATGAATGGTCAGCTGATGCAACTGCTCCAGGCCATCAAGGCAAGCCAGCAGACCCGCAGGATCATTCGGCAGAACATGCTCTGGGCGCTTGCCTACAACGTCGCCGCCCTGCCCCTCGCAGCAGCAGGCCTGGTCACCCCATGGATGGCGGCCATCGGTATGTCGGCCAGCTCTCTTTTGGTCGTGCTTAATGCCTTGCGGCTTGGCACATCCTCAAAGAGGTCCGGCCAGGAACCTGATACAGTTGGCTCTCATGCTACGGCTTGATACCGTAATCATCTACTTATCGTTTAGGAGCGCATCGTGCAGATAGTCATGTTCCTGGTCCCCCTGATGCTGGTTCTGGTGGCACTGGGGGTCGTGCTGTTTTCCTGGGCGGTGAAGAACGGCCAATACGATGATCTGGAAGGCCCTGCGCACCGGATTCTCTATGACGACGACAAAGACATGATTCCTGACGAAGCTCGTCAGGATAAAGTCCGCCCAGACGAAAACGACCCCGAGCCTTCTTCGAAACAGAGCGACCCGGAAGACAAAGCCTGAATGCATCCTGAACTCTACCTAAGTTACTCCAGTGCGTTTCTGATCGGGCTGCTGGGGAGCACCCATTGTCTGGGGATGTGCGGTGGGATCAGTGCCTCGCTGTCGATGACCCTGCCGGTGGGCAAAGGGTTCAGGCTGCGCCAGACCATGATGTTGCTGGCCTTCAATCTGGGCCGGGTTGGAAGCTACGCGCTGATTGCCGCCTTGATTGCCATTTTCAGTACCAGCGCCGCGGGCCAGTGGCGCTGGGCAGCCCTGTTGTTGATGACCCTGGCAGGGCTGCTACTGATCTTTATGGGGCTGTCGATGGGCCAGTGGTGGCAGGGAATCCGCTTTGTTGAGAAAGTAGGGGCCCCGGTGTGGAAACGCTTGGCCCCGCTGACCCGCCGCTTTATTCCCGTCAACAATCCCGGCCAGGCCTTGGCCCTGGGTGCGCTTTGGGGCTGGTTACCCTGTGGTCTTGTTTATAGCACCCTGGGCTGGGCAGCCCTGCAACCCACGATTGGCGCTGCCGCTCTGACCATGCTGTTCTTCGGTCTTGGCACCCTGCCATCTATGCTGGCCACCGGTTACGCCGCCAACTGGATTCGCAACCTTCAGGGCAACCGGGGGTTCCGCAGAATCAGTGGAGCGCTGCTCATCCTGTTCGGATTATGGACGCTTCCGTTCCAGGCCTTGATGCACTGAGCCGACCCTCAGAGATTCAGCACATCCAGGCGGCCGTAGTCCGGCTCAGGGCTGGCTGGCTGCACCGCCTGGCGCTTGCCCCCCAACCGTTTGCCTTCCTTGAAATCGTATAGATTCGGATCAGCCAGGTGTGAAGGCTCCACATTGCACAAAGCCCGAAACATGGTTTCCAGGCGGCCCGGATGCTGCTTGTCCCAGGTCTGGAACATGTCCTTGATCACCTGGCGCTGAAGGTTCTCCTGGGAGCCGCACAGGTTACACGGAATAATGGGGTATTCTCGCAGTGAGGCGTATCGGGCAATGTCTTTCTCGCGGGCATAGGCCAGCGGACGAATCACGGTATTGCGGCCGTCATCACTGTGCAAGACCGGCGGCATGGACTTGAGTTTGCCCCCGTAAAACATGTTCAGGAACAGGGTTTCGAGCATATCGTCCCGGTGATGGCCCAACGCAATCTTGGTGACACCGTGCTCTTCCGCAAAATTATAGAGAATTCCCCGGCGCAAGCGTGAACACAGTCCGCAAGTGGTCTTCCCTTCAGGAACTTTTTCCTTAACAATACTGTAGGTATCTTTTTCGATGATGTGATACTCGATACCAAGCGACTTCAGGTATTCCGGGAGCACATGCTCGGGAAAACCCGGTTGTTTCTGGTCAAGGTTCACAGCAATCAGTTCGAAGTCGACCGGCGCGCTTTTCTGAAGGTTCAGCAGGATATCCAGCATGGCGTAGGAATCCTTGCCACCTGACAGGCAGCACATGACCTTGTCGCCGGCTTCGATCATCGAAAAATCGGCAATGGCCTGCCCGACTTCCCGGCGCAGGCGTTTCTGCAGTTTGTTCAGTTCCAGTTTCTGGCGACGATCCTGCTCAGAAACAGCGGTCAGTTCGGGATTGGCGGTCATTGCTTGGGACATACTCTCGCACGTTCACAGGATAAGTGAGCGGGCAATTATACGCGTCACAAAGTATCAGGGACAGGATAGCAACATGGATATGTTGAAATTGAGCGACGACGTTGGCGGAAAACGGGCAATGAACCGGATCCGCAACCGCAATGCCATACTGGTCGCGGCCAGGGAATGCTTTCGCGAAAATGGCTACGATAACTCCACCATCCGTGACATGGTCCGCAGAACCGGCCTGGCGGCGGGTACCTTCTACAATTACTTCTCCAGCAAACAGGACATCTTTGCCGCACTTCTGACGGATTTCCTGAGTCACCTTAATGAAGATATGAGCCGCTACCGCCGGTCCGCCAGCTCAACCCGCGACTTTATCTACTACGCCTACCTGGCACTCTATTCCGCCACCGCCAGAGACCCGGCGATCTATGAACTGGCACACCAGAACCAACGCGCCTTGCGGGATCTTTTCGGCTCAGACATTCTTGGCCTGGCCATGTTATCACTGGAAGAAGACGTGCGTGACGCCATCACCAGGGGCCTGCTGCCGGATCTCGACCCGGAGTACCTGTGCGCAGCTTTCTTCGGTGTTGCCTATGACATCAGTACAGTGGTGGCCAGGCGCGCACATCAAGAGCCGGAGCTTGCTCAGCAGGAGGCCGAGAAGGCGGCCCGTTTCTCCACCGAGCTGTTCCTGGGCGGGCTACCCGCCATGGCCGAGCTTTCAAGCCAGGGCTGAGTCGCATACCATGGAGTCATGATGACTTCCCCAGACGTGACCGCAACAGAACCGGATACCACTGTCGCCAGCTCAGAACTGCGATGGCTGGAGCAACACACTGAGCACTTGCTGGTGGCGGTAGAGCATGAGCTACGCCAGGTGGGGCCAGGCGGATTAAGTGAGCTGGAGCTGATCAAGGCGCTTCAGGCAGAACCCTGGGCGCTGATTGGCAGCGTCAATTACCACGAACCGGATCAGCTCTACCCGGTGCATTTTCTGCTCTTTCACGTACTCTACCGACTGCGGGACCAACTGGCTCCCGGTGGGGAGTCGCTGCTGATTTCACCGTTGCGCCTGACCATTACCCAACAGCAAACCGTTGCTGGTGATGGATTGCCGGGGGAAGAAGACAAACTCAGGGCGTTCTATCTGGATCTGTCCCAGTATCATATGCCCGAAGCAACCATCCACCAGATGATGGATAACTTCTGGCGTGGGCAGTGCCGCACACGGCCAGACCTGCCGGCGGTATCAGAGGCCGCCGGAACACTCGGTTTTACCGAACTGCCTGAACACTTCTCCCCGATCAAACAGCGGTTTCGCAAGCTGGTGATGCAGGCTCACCCCGACCGGGGCGGCAATACCGAAGCAGTCCAGAAACTTAATGAGGCCTTTTCGGTCTTGAAAGCACACTACGCATAATCCATTTAACCGATATTCAGGACAGACGACGATCATGATCAAATGGTTTACGTTCCTTATGATGATCACCGCCCTCTCCATGGCGGGCGCCAGCGCAAAAGCGGATCTGGTGGTTCTGCAATACCATCACGTGGACGACAGTACGCCGGCATCAACCAGTACCTCCCGGTCACTGTTTGAAGCCCAGCTGCAGATGATCGCAGACCTGGAACTGGAGGTGGTGCCGCTTCTGGAAGGTACCCGGCAGGCATTGGCCGGCGATCTGGATAGCCGCCAGCAGATTGCCATCACGTTTGACGATGCCTATGAATCCGTCTATAGCGCAGCGGCTCCCCTTCTCGAACGTTTCGATATGCCCTATACGATTTTCGTGAATACTGATGCCATCGGCTCAAGGGGCTACATGACGTGGGACGAACTCAGGGAACTGGGTAGCCATGAAAGCGTAACCATTGCCAACCACAGCACAGACCATGGGCACCTGGCACGCAAGATCGATGAACCCGAAGCCGTGTGGATAGAACGGGTAACCCGCAGCCTGGATGTTGCCCAGAAGGTTCTCAAGGAAAGACTGAACGTTGAAGAGCCGATGTTTGCCTATCCTTACGGCGAGTATGACGAAGCCCTGGAAGCCAAACTAGCGGAGCGAGGCTGGTACGGCTACGGGCAGCAATCCGGTGCCATTGGCCGTTGGTCACACGAGACACGCCTGCCCAGGTTCCCCATGGCCAACCCATACGGCCAGCTTGGTAGCCTGAAAGACAAGCTATTGAGCAAAGGCTTCCCCGCCCCCGCCAAAGACCTGCCAGACGGTATTCTGGATAAAAACCCGCCCCTACTGACCTTCCCACTGGGCGACAAACTGGATGCCAACCGGCTCACCTGCTTTGCCACCGGCCAGGGCCGGATCGACTTCGACGTGGTTGACGGCGTCGTCCGGGTTCAGGCTCCCAAAGCCGGGCAAAGCCGGCGCTTCCGCTACAACTGCACCCACCCCGCCGGCCAGGGCAGCTTCTATTGGTTGTCACAACAATGGCTGGACCGGTCGAAACCCGAAGACTGAGCGGTTAATCTTCGAAGGTGGCGATACCGAACTCCCCAAACCGGACGTGCGGTATCGCCTTCGGACCCTGTCGGGTCTCAACAACGGTTTGAGCCTGCAAATCCTGCTCACGGGTATAAAGCAGCAGCCAACGCTCGCCCTGGCCCGGGAATACCGGCACCCAGGCTTCCAGATATCCTCGTTTGCGCCAGGTCTCAGGTGAGTAATCCATGACCAGATCGGTCACCAACCGGATTGGGCGCAAATCCTCGTCAAGAAACGCCAGGCTTGGAATAACAAGACCGTTGTGGTGATAACTACGTATTCGGGCGACAAAGGCCTCTACAGAGGACCGCGCTGGCAGGGCGATCAACTGGAACGGAGATCGGCCGGTGTCAAAATCATGCTCCGGTGACGACGCTTCAAGCCGGACAGCAAACTCACGCCCGCCCTGCCAGGTCTGGCTGGAGCGGGATGTCAAGCTGTCACAACACTGGCGACTGAATGCATCAAACTCACTTTCAGGCTCCTGCTCGATGCCCAGTATGGCAAAGGCATCGGGATCGTAACCCTCCACCGGTTCGGCATAGCGGCCTTCACTCGGGTGATAAACGCTGGCCGGGCTCAGTTCCACTGGGGCGGCAATCAGGCCCTTCTCAACGTCGCTACGGGTGTCGGGCGTAAAATAGCTGACACGCACATTGCCGTCGGCATCCCGCCAGGTGAAATAGGGTTGTCGCTGACCCGGCCGAAGATTGCCGGCTTTGTTGAGTTCATCGCCATCGGGATAGCTGTCGAGGGTGTATTCTTCATCCGGCTCAAGCGCTGGTTCCTCCCGCTCGGCGGGGCGCCGGGCGCCCTCCGCCTGCGAAGATGTCGGCCTGGCTTCTGCGTCCGGAATGCGGGTGTACTGAACACGCCCCTGCTCATCCACCCATGAGAAATAGCCCTCCCGCTCCCCTGCGGGTGTTCCAGACGATTGGCACCCCATCATCACCATCGCTGCCATGAATGCCGTCAGGCATCTCAATTGAGCCGTTGTCATACCCGTTTCCCGCCAGCAACAATCAGAACTTGGTCCGGAAGCTCAGCCCCGCCATGACCACCCGCAACGAGGTTTTGATATCCAGCCCGGCATAGGGGTTATAGATGATATTGGTGATGTTGTCACAGTTCACGTTGCAGCTGGTATTGGCCGGAATGGTTTCAATGGACTGCAGGTAGGACAGGTTCATATCGATCTCGGTGTTTTTGTCCCACTTGTACCCCATCCCGATGCTGTAGAGATTGGCGCCACCGAACGGTGCCATGATCGATCGCTGGTCATCGGGAATGACTGAGTCTCGAATCTCGACACCGGCCCGTAGATCCAGTCGTGATGACGCATGGAACTCAGCACCAAACGCCCAGTTCCACTGACTCTTGAAGCCCAGCGGCAGTCGGAGAGTGTTTGGCGTTGCATTGTCGGGCGACAGAATCCGCGCCGCGTTCAGGAATTCCAGATTTCGGTCAAAGCGGAACACGAAGGCATCCCACTGGGCGTAGTCTGTCCAACCCACATCAGCATTCAACGTCAGTTTGGGGTGAACATCGACACTGATACCGGTCTGGAAATGCTGTGGGTAGACCAGATCCATGCTGACATTACCCGCTTCCCGGGGTGCCCCAGACGGCAGGCTCAGGATGGCAGAGGTAATAGCCCCCAATACCGAACCGTTAACACTCTGCCAGAAACCGGACCAGTCGTCGGTGTACTGGATCTCGAACGTCCCTTTGAGGTTCATGTCCGCTTCAGAGGTATAGCTTGCCCCCCAGCGAAACCAGTCGTTCGGCTCCCAGAGCACCCCCAGGGTGTAGGTTGGCGATATGGTTTCCTGAACATTGATGCTCAAAGCACCAATATCATCCCAGGGGCCCACGTTACCGCCACACAGGGCCAGCCAGGGCTGCAGGGGCTCATCGCCACTCTCACAGTTGAACGCATCCTGAAGCACTTCCGCAACACCCAACAACATGTTGGGCGCCCGCATATACTGATCGGCGGCAATACCCATGTGTGACAGGTGAATACCCGCACCCACCGACCACTGGTCATTGATTTCATAACCAACGCTTGGCGACAGATAGGTGGTGCGCTGCAAAGCCGTGGCCTGGGGTTGGTAACGGCCCGGATCATCCTTGTCCCGATAGAAACCTGCAGCCAGCGGCAGGTAGAAAGCGTTGGCAAAGGTCAGTTTTGACCCCGGAGGATTGATGCTGATGCCAGCTGACGGCGCAACCGCAGGGCCCGGTGGCGCTTTCAGAATCCCGAACCCCGGAACGTAGAGTGCAACATTGTTGGTATGACTGTGGGTATTGGCCACGGGATCCCGCTGTTTTCCCGTGTTCGGGTCGATTTCAAGTCCGTCGATACCGAAGATTTCATAACCATCCGGAGCAATAAAGTCGGCATCGATGTCCAGGTAAACACTCAGGAGGTTTACCTCAAGTTGCCGGTCTTTCAGTTTGGTCAGGCCCGCCGGATTATAATGGATGGCCATGACACCGGGTGGATCCGCTGTCACGGCATTGCCCAGCGCCAACGCCTTGGGATGGATGGTGAGATTCTGGGCAAGCTGCGCCTGTGCTCCACATGAGAGTGTCGCGGCGATGACGGCCCCCAGAAGCTGCTTTGTTTGGCTGAAATGTGCCATGAAATTCGTCCCTTCCCTTAAATCGTCTGCAGCTCCAATCACTCTTTGAGGCCGGAGAAATTAATGGGCAGGGATATACCCAGGGAGAAATCCGGAGCATCTTCGGTCAGCCCAATGCCCAGGCTGGTGTTGACGATGGTGGTGTCACTCACCCGGGTACCCAGAGACATGCTCAGAAAGCCGGTCATCTGGTCTTGTGCAACGGCTTGATCGCCATTGCGGAACGTGAGCACAGTTTCATCGCTGTAACTGAGCTGGGCGGAAATGCTCAGGGAAATATCGTAAGACAGCGAGTAGGCAAAACCGGCAGAACCGGACAACCCGAAGCCGGGCTCAACCTTGGTCAGCAGGCGAGCGCCCCGGACCTGCTCCAGACCATCCTCTTCAATGTTGTAGGTAGCACTGACCGAGCCGAAGACCACCACCGGGTCCAACACCTTCGACATACTGAGGCCGCCGCCGATGGAGTAATATCCGCTGCCCGTGGACAGCTGCTCCTTGATGTCAATTTCATAGGGGCTGACACCGGTTTTCGAGGTCAGCGTTCCAAAGAAGGTGGTCGATACCTTGCCCGGCACGTAAGCGAACGGCTGCCAGCGGCCGGTAAAAGAGATGTCGCCGAAGTCATACACGGACAATTCGTCCTCGGTGTCGTATTTCACCACCAGGGGAATACGCGTGCCGATGGTCAGGTTATCCAGCAGGCCGTAGTCGTATGAGAAAGCGTTGGTGAAGTTGTGCGTGGCTGTGGGCACAACATCAAGATTCCTGACCGAACCATTGGTAATGGCTAGATCGAGACGCTGGTCACCGGTGTAGGAGTAGTCAAAGGAATAGTTCAGGGAGTGAGTGCCCTTTTTCTGCAGCGAATAGTTCTTTTCCGCCGCCTGGAACACTTCCTCCAACTGCCTTGTGGCATCCTCATCGCCTTCCTGACGGGCCAGCGCTTCCCGCGCCTGATCAACATTGCCATCCTGCGCCACTGACATGGCCGGAAGCAGACCCGAGGCGGAAACAAGGATAAAGCCTCGCACTAACCAACGATTCATCCTGACTCCCTACTTTTATTGGTTTTATTCCTGTTCCGGGCTTACCACCCGAAAAATTAGTTGCGGCGGTAGTACAGCTGTTTTCGAGTATTCTCTACGCTGCCGTCCGGGTTGTTTTTCTGACGTTCGAGCACATTCTGGATACGTCTTTCGGTAGATTCATGGAATACAGGCATTTGCTGTAACGCCAGCAGGGTCATTGTCTGGTCATCCACAAATCGCAGATCTTCTTCTTTGAGTTCAAGGTTATCCAGCGGCTTGTCGCTACCCGGAAAAACGATAAACAGAACGTTGTCGTCCCATTTTTCTTCGAACTGATCGAGCGTGAAGGAGATGTTGCCAACGGCAGGATCCGCCAGGTATACCCGCCCGTCACGAATGGTCCTGAGCACCACAAAATGCTTGAAACCGGCGTGATCGATGGGAACGATGGCGGGGTGGTCCAGCTCCATGAGGTCATCAATCTTGGCCCGGAAGCCACCGGAGGGATAACCCAGGGCAGTGACCAGTCGTTTCATGTCCAACATTGAAAACGCCCGGCGCTGAACAATGCGCTCACTTTCACCGTAGTGGAGCAATCCTTCCATCACCTGACGTTCAGACAGATTTCTGCCCAGATAGAAATTCAGGACGGTTGTCAGTGCCGCACTGCCGCAGCTGTAGTCGTATGCCTGACGCACGATATTACGGAATTTCTGTTCAACCAGAGGCTCAACCCGAACATCAGAACGTAGCAGCGCCGGGCTGGTGTCCACGTTCTGCTGGATAACAATCGTGCCCCGATCAAACGGCTCAACCTCGGTGGCTTCCTGCACCATAGTGAACGTGAGAATGGATCCGGCCAGCACCAGCAGCATCTTGGAAAGTCCCTGTTTTTATTAGACGTGCAACTTATCGGGTTACATGTTGTTACGGTACGATACCGAAATCGCGACTGGCTTAAAGATAACTGTGCCTCAAATCTGTCGCTGCAGAAGGGGCCTGACATGGATGGACTGAGAACTGGTTCAAGGCTCAAGGTAGCCGGCAACACCCGCCTGTTCCCGAAGGTATCGGAAACAGGCAGGTGGGAAGGAAAACCGATGGGCAAGGTACCCCATCAGAGGGTAAAGACAATCCCGAGTAGCAGGTAGCTGAGCAGGGTAACAACGATGATGCCGATAATGTTCAGGGCAAAGCCGGCACGAATCATATCGGCAATTCGCATATGGCCACTGGAAAACACAATCGCGTTGGGCGGAGTCGCTACCGGCATCATAAAGGCACAACTGGCCGCGATGGCCGCAGGCACCGTCAGCAACAACGGCGACACACCCTGCGACATGGCCAGGGCACCCAACAGGGGCAGGAACGCTGCGGCGGTGGCGGTATTGCTGGTCACTTCCGTCAGAAAAATAATGACGGTAGCCACCAGAACAATCATAACCAGTGTCGGCAACGCCCCGGCAACACCAAGGCTTTGGGCAATCCACTCCGCCAGCCCTGAGCTACTGATAACACCCGCCATGGCCAGACCACCACCGAATAGCAGGAGCACACCCCAGGGCAGCTTGTTGGCCGAATCCCAGTCCAGCACAAACACCCGCTCGGCGGTGTTAACAGGAATAACAAACATGGCAATGGCAGCCGCAATCGCGATACCGGTATCGCTGAGCCACGGCATCAGGTTGGCGGACAACAAAGGCCGGAAAATCCAGGCGGCCGCCGTGACCAGAAACACCAGGGCAACCAGCTTCTCACCCCGGCTCATTGAGCCCAGTTTCGCTAGCTCATTCTGAATCATCTCCCCGCTATCTGCCGAGCCACCAATGCCAAAATCCTTCCGGGTCAGCCACCACCAGGCTAGCACCAGCATGACCACCGACACCGGTACGCCAAGCAACATCCATTGGGCAAAACCCACCGAAATGCCCTGATTTTCGCTCAGGTACGCCGCCAACAAGGCATTGGGCGGTGTCCCAATCAGGGTGGCAATTCCGCCAATACTCGCCGAATAGGCAATGGCTAACAGCAAGGCGGTTGCATAGCGCCGAACACCCTCAGGGTTGGAGCTATCCATCATCGCCACCACAGACAAACCTATGGGCAACATCATGATGGCCGTGGCCGTATTGCTGACCCACATGCTGAGAAATGCGGTGGCCAACATGAACCCGGCCACCTGGCGCTTGGGCTGGTCACCCACGGCCCTGAGCGTGAGCAGAGCTATTCGACGATGCAGGTTCCATCGCTGCATGGCCAGCCCCAGGGTAAAACCACCCAGGAACAGAAAAATGATCGGATTGGCGTAAGGTGACGTCGCCTGACCAATGGATCCCAGCCCCAGGGCCGGGATCAGTACAATCGGCAGTAATGCGGTTGCAGGAATCGGGATGGCTTCGGTTGACCACCAGGTTGCCATCAGCAACATCAGCCCCAATGCCGCCCAAGCTTCCGGACTCATAGTCGCCGGCGCCGGCACCATAAGGGTTATAAGAAGAAACAGGACACCCAGCAAGAAACCGATAACCTGGCTTTTGGGTAACCCCCTGGGTTTGCTCTCAGAAGAGTGCGTTGCTGTCATGTAGTACCACCCTGGTTTGGGACGATGGATTGGCCTGCTCAGTCAGCGGCGCAATTTACACAAACTGTGGTGTAAGGCAACACCTGCAAACGTCTGGGGTCAATCTCCTCACCACACTTCTCGCACTCGTCCCCAAGACCGTTGTTGATACGATCAAGGGCATGGGCAATCTGAACAAGCTCTGCCCGGGTTTCCGCTTCCAGTGAATCCACCACCTCGTCGTTTTGGGTCTGGCTTGCCTGTTCTTCAAAATCCTTGTCAAGCGCTCCGGTCTCCCGACGCTGGTGAGCCTGATAACGCACCAGCCTGGCTTCAAGATCGGCTTTCAGGGTTTCAAGTTCAGATTTGCGATTGCTCATGGCCATCTCCCGGCGGGTTGTTATTGGTCTATACCCTAGAGAATATGCTGAATCCGGGTTTGACGCCTGTCAAAATCGTGTCATTCCCCATACGGTAGACTAGCTGCTCAGTCATCCCATATACAAAGGAGTTGTATTAAATGAGCACAGACCTTTTCGAAAAAGCCAACCGTCTGAACCAAACCCTGTTCGCCCAGTTCAGTAAAGCTACCGAAATGCAGATGGAAGCCTTTCGTCGCTATGCCGACCTTGCCATGAATCAGGCCCGCAAGGTATCTGAAGTACGCGACCTGGATGACCTGAAGCAGGTAACCTCCGAACAGGCAGAAACACTCAAATCTCTCAGCGAACAGTTCACCAATGACTGGAAAGCCTGGCAGGACTATCTCACCGAGACCCGTGAGCAGGTACAGAAAGTGTTTGAGGCCGAAGCCCCTAAACCCGCCAAAGAGAAAGCCCCAACCCAGAAATCTGGCGGTAGCAAAACCGCGGCCTGATGTTCCAAAGGCTGCAACGGTCGGATTGGCAATGCCTTTCCGACCTTTTTATATCTGTTGCCAGGAGGCGTCATGTTTGGTCTGGATTTGGTCAGTAAAACCGCAAACCAGTTGGTAAAGGCGTTCGAGGATAATGTCCGCCAGGGCCAGCAACAGTTGGAAAAATGGCTCGGTGACACCGGCCTGGTAGACGACACCAAACTTTCTACCGTGAACGAGATGTCGGAGGCCTATCGAGCTATGGCGGAAGACCTTTTGCTTCACCCGTTGCGGTTTGCCAGCGCGGAAATTGACCTTGCCAAAAAGCACCTGGGCCTGGCCCGATACACTCTTGCCCGCCTGACGGGCAAACCCGCTGGTCCTGTTGTTGAACCCGACCAGGACGACCGCCGTTTCCTGGCCGAAGACTGGCAGAAACATCTGCCGTTCGACGTACTTCAGCAGGCCTACCTGATCAATTCGAAAGCCTTCCTGCAATGGGTTGAGAACATGGAGGGGCTGCCTGGCCCAAGCCGGGACCAGATGCTGTTCTACGCACGCCAACTCACCAGTGCGTTGTCACCATCCAACTACCCGCTGACCAACCCGGAAGTATTGCGTATTACCTGGGAGCGCAAGGGCATGAACCTGGTGGACGGCATGCGCAACCTGGTTGAAGACCTGCGCCAGAACCCGAACCTGTTCAATGTGGCCATGACCGACCGCTCGGCGTTTGAGGTGGGCGGTAACCTGGCCACAACGCCTGGCAAGGTGGTCTACCAGAATGAGCTGATGCAACTGATCCAGTATGCGCCGACAACAGAGACCGTGGCCCAGCGCCCACTGCTGGTTGTCCCGCCCTGGATCAACAAGTTCTATATCCTCGACCTGACCGCCAGGAACTCCTTTATCCGATGGCTGGTCGACCAGGGCCAGACGGTTTTCGTGGTGTCCTGGCGCAACCCCGGGCCTGCGCAGAAAGATAAAGGCTGGGAAGACTACATGGAGCTCGGCCCCCTGGCTGCTATTGATGCCATCAGGGAGGCGACCGGTGAAGACCAGCTGAACGCCATTGGCTACTGCATCGGCGGAACCCTGTTGGGCTCTACCATGGCTTGGCTTGAGAAAAAGCAGCGTAAGCCCATCGTCAGTACTACCTACCTGACCACCCTGCTGGATTTCTCCGATCCGGGCGGCATTGGCGTGTTTATCAACGACCACTCGATTCGTGGTATTGAACGCGCCATGGAAAAGAAAGGCTATCTCGATGGCCGGGCCATGGCTTTCACCTTCAACCTGCTCCGGGAGAACGACCTGTTCTGGTCCTATTGGACCAATAACTATCTCAAGGGCTTGAAGCCTGCTGCCTTTGACCTGCTCTACTGGAACACCGACGGCACCAACCTGCCCGCTCGAATGCACAGCTACTACTTGCGGGAAATGTACCTGCACAACCGGCTGGTCGAGCCCGATGCCCTCACCCTGGCTGGTGAATCTATCAACCTGGCCGAGATTCAGATTCCGTCATTCTTCCTGTCGGCCCGCCAGGACCACATCGCCAAGTGGAAAACCACCTACCAAGGCGCCAAGGTTTACGGAGGCCAGGTCACTTTCGTACTGTCTGGTTCCGGACACATCGCAGGGGTTATCAATCCACCCTACAAGGAAAAGTACGGCTACTGGACCAACGACAACCTGCCAGCGGACGCCGACGACTGGTTCCAGTCGGCCGAGCACCACCCGGGCTCCTGGTGGCCACACTGGAACACCTGGCTAGCGAACTTTGAAGGCCCTAAGGTGCCAGCGCGGCAGCTCGGTGACGGCAAGCTTGCCATCCTGGAGGATGCGCCGGGCAGCTACGTGAAAGTTAAGGCAGCGGAGGCCGGTCGTTGCTAAACTGGAACGGTGATAAAACGCTGATAAAAACAGGATTATCCATGGCGCAGCCGCTCCCCATTTCCCGCATTATGTATAGCGGGCTTTTACTGCAATGTAGTCCACAAACCAGTATTGCCGACGCAGCGGCGCGAATGTCGGAAAACTCCGTTAGCTCGATACTGATCGCGGACCAGGATCAGGTGATCGGCATCTGGACAGAACATGATGCCCTGGCACTCGATTTCACTGACCCTGACAGGTTCAACCAGCCGGTCAGCACGGTGATGAGCTCTCCGGTTCTGACCTTACCCAGCACCATGGACGCCGGCCAGGCAGCCATCAGATTGAGAGACAGCGGCAAACGACACTTCCTGGTCGTCGATGAAAATGAAGCGCCCGTTGGCATCTTGTCCCAAACCGACCTGGCGCTCAATCAGGGGCTGGAACCCTACCTGAGACTCAGGGAAGTCCGGGCCGTGGTTGCCCGACCACCTTTGCTGGTTAACGGTCACCGATCGCTGGCCGAGGTGGCCAGCGAGATGCACCATCACCACGCAGATGCCGTAGTGGTGAATTGTGGCGACGGTGAACTGGGCATCCTGACCGAAAGGGATATGGTGCGCTTTATCGCCCGCCACACCAGCAACACTCCGGTACATGAGCTGGCGACGCGCCCCCTGCTCACCGTCAACGAAGAAGACCCGTTGATTCACGCCCGGGATTTGCTGATTGATCACCGGATTCGGCACCTGGCGGTGGTCAACTTTAGTGGTGAAGTGACCGGTCTGATCGGCTACCACGACATGCTCGCCGGCGCAGAACAGATGTACCTGGATGACCTGCGTGAAGCGCTCGAACAGCGGGACCAGGCACTGGCAAAATCCCGACGCACCTTGCAACTGGCCGAGAGGGTCATCGAATCCTCGTTCGAGGGCATCATGGTCACCGACAAGGATGTTCGGATCGAGTTCGTGAACCCCGCCTTTACTCAACTGACCGGATACAGCCCCGAGGAAGTCATCGGGAGAACGCCGGAACTGCTGTCCTCCGGACGTCACGATGCAGAGTTTTACAAGCGTATGTGGCAGTCCCTGACAACCCATGGCTACTGGCGCGGTGAAATCTGGAATCGACGCAAAACCGGGGAGCTCTACCTGGAGTTGCTGACCATTACTGCGATTACCGATGACCATGGCCAGACCACGCACTATGCCGGGTTGTTTACCGACATTACCCAGAATCGCAAGAACGAAGAGCAGATCCGCCAGCTCGCCTACTACGACGCACTCACCGGCGTTCCCAACCGGCGACTGCTGGAAGATCGTCTGGAACATGCCATACGCCACGCACACCGAAAAGACATGTTGCTGGCGGTGATGTTTATCGACCTGGACCAGTTCAAAGAGGTAAACGACACCCTTGGCCATGCGGTCGGTGACGAGCTTCTGCTGCAATTTACCACCCGGGTGCGCGATTACCTGCGTGAGGACGACACCCTCGCGCGGCTCGGCGGCGATGAGTTCATTGTGCTGCTGCCGGAACTCGACAAGCTTTCGGACGTCATCCAGGTGGCGGAGCGGCTGATCGAGCTGAACCGAAATCCCTACAGGATCAATAACGACAATATCCAGATCGGCTCCAGCATCGGCATCAGCCTGTATCCGGAAGACGGAACCACGGTGCAAGAGCTACTGCACGGAGCCGACATCGCTATGTATCGGTCCAAGCGGGACGGCCGAAACCAGTACCATCTGTTTAATCCGGACGTCGCAGAGACGGCCTGAGGTCGCCGGGCTGCGACTATCCGTCAGGCAACCTCGGCAGAGACCTGAAACTGTCCCGTCAGCCTCTGCAACTTTGCCGCTGCGGCCTGCGTTCGCTCTGAGCTCGCAGATAGCTGTTCTACCACGCCACGCATGGCCGCCGCACTTTCCGAGACGCCGTGGGTCTGCTGACTTTGCTCGCGATTCGTTTGCTCAATGCTGGCAATGGCCCGAAACAGCTTGCCAACCATATGATGCAAGTCCGAGCTGTCGTCGGCGGCAGCTTCCGCTTTGGCAAGCCGGTTCTCCATTTCCGAAATCCCCTCCTCCATAACGGCCACGGCCCTTTGTGTCTCGTCTTGCACGCCTTGCAGACGCTGGCCAATCTCTTCCGTTGCCTTTGCTGTGCGGCTGGCCAGCTGGCGCACTTCATCCGCGACTACCGCAAATCCGCGGCCTGACTCCCCAGCCCGGGCGGCTTCAATCGCCGCATTCAGGGCAAGCAGGTTGGTCTGGGCTGCAATATCGTTGATGACCAGGGCAGTTTTGCTGATTTCCTCAGTCCGATCGTTGGCAGCCCGGATTCCATCGGCTGAACGAGTGATCACCGTCCGGATACTCCGTGCTTCCTCACTGACCCGGGCAAATTGCGCCTGGGCACGGCTGACCACCGCGTCCATGCCTTCCCGCATTTCCTCAGCGGTCGTTGACGCGTTATTGATTTCTTTTTCCTGAACACCGGCACCGTGCACCATATCGTCGATATGAGCCAACACAGACTGAACCCGCTCATAGGCGCTGCGATTGTGGGTCACCATCTGGTCACTGGCTTGCCGGGAGTCTGCGGCCAGTGTCAACACCTGGCCCACCATGCCATCCAGGCTGTCAATAAAGCTGTTGGTCCAGCGGGCCAGATCCCCGCTCTCATCCCGGCGCGTCCGGCTCAGGTCAATCCTTTGCCGCAAGTTGCCTCCGCCCTCGGCAATGTCACGGATGATATCCCCCATGGCGGACAACTGCTCCGACACCGGTTTGACGGAAGTGGACCGGAAGATCATCACCATGGCGAAAATCGCCAGGGCATTGATCCCGCTTTCGAGCCATACCGACACCCCCAACGTGGACAACGCAACATTCACCAGCCACAGCGCCGCGGCCAGCAAGCCCAAACGACTGGATAACCGCCAGCTGATGGAGCGCCGTCGGTATACCTCTTCCAGATCGCCTTCACACATCATGCCCCAGGTATCAGGCGAACCAGGCATCTGAAAGGTGATGCCCTTGCCAATCACCGGGATGTGTCGATAGTCGGAATAGCCCGGGTACAGCACGTACAGGTTCTCACCATTGGCAATGGTCTCCCTGACACCGGGGTGCAAGCGGCCGGTTGCCGGATCGGTAAACCGGATCTCGAATTCAGTGTGCTCCCGAATACGCACCACGCCAAAGCCGGTTTCTATGCCGTCTTTGAGATTATCGCCGTGGCTGAAGGTGGCATCTTCGAAGCGGGATCGGGACAGCGCCGTTCCCGGCGAGATGGACTTGTCAAAACGACTGTCGATCATGAACAGGTAGTTGTCGCCGGACTCCTCAAAAACGTGTCCGGCCTCACGCTGAATCAGATCGCTCATCACATCATTGGGAATTCGCGCACACACAGCTGCCCGCTGCCCCCCGGCCAACTCGATTGGCTGATAGAACATCAGAGTCACCGCATCGTGAAACCGACTGGTGGTTTTGCCCAACGACGCCGTTACCGGGTCCCGGTAAGGACCATGCAGGAAACGCTCACCCGTTCCTCTCCGGACTGCTTCCGGAGCCAGGTCACGCTTGCCGTTGCGGACAGGCACACTGGACGCAACAACCTGGCCATCCTCTGCCACCACAAACAGCTCGGATATCTCCCTTAGCCGGGTGGAGGTCTGGGCAATAGTCTCCCCCAGAGCTTCGGGGTTCTTGCCATACAGGCGGCCAGCAACGGATTCCAGAAACGACCACTTGTGGTCTGCCCACCCAATCAGGGCATCACGCCTGGTTCTGGCCAGGTTCTCGAATATCTGTTCATTGGTCTCGTACATGTTTCGGTTCAGGAAACAGGACCAACGCATGGCCAGCTTTCCGTTACGCCCAAAGACAGGCAACCAGGAACGCTCACCGGCAGACAGGTTCATTTTGTAGCTTTTCAGAGTCATTTCAGGATTCTCCAGACCGGACATCGGAGCAGAACAGAGTTATTCGCTCCCTCGGAACCCTGAGACCTCAGCAAAGATCGGGCCTGCCAGCGCCCGAACGCCCAAACGTGAGCCAATTCACACCAATCCCCCTGCAACACACAGATTACCGGGCACCAGTTTGGTGCACACACAAACCCTGACACCAGATTACGCACTATTTTCGCACAACCTGACGTATATCAAGACCCTACAAATTGTTACGCCAAATTCCACTTTAGTCCCATTGTTGGTCCACTAACGAGGGCAGACACTAATCCTGTTTGATCCGAACAACAAAAATAACCCGCATTCGGGGTCCAAACCGTTGGAGGCCAACCACAATGACTTTCAGAAACTTCCTGCTCACGGCATGTCTACTGCTGCTGGGCAGCTCGGTAGTGTATGCAGAAACACTCAAGATAGGACTCAACTACCCACAGACTGGCCGGTACAAAGACCAGGGGCTTCAGCAACGACTGGGGGCTTTCCTGGCGGTTGATGAGATCAATCGAGCCGGCGGCGTGATGGGGCAACCCCTGGAACTGGTTATCCGCAACTCCCGCGGTGAACCCGACCAGGGCGCGCAGAACACTGCCGAGCTTATCGACCGTGAGGGTGCCCAGATGGTCTTTGGCGGAGTATCCAGTGCCGTTGCCATTTCATCAGGCAAGGCAGCCAGGGATCGCAATCGACTCTATTTCGGCACCCTTACCTATTCCAATGCCACCACCGGCAGTGAAGGCCACAGCCATATGTTCCGGGAACCCTACAATGCCTGGATGACTGCCAAGGCCTTGAGCCAATACCTCAATCGCCACCACGCAGACCAGAACTACTTCTACATCACTGCCGACTACACGTGGGGCTGGTCAGTGGAAGAATCTGTGCGCAAGTTTTCCAACACCGAAGACACAGAACAGCATAAAGGCGTGAAAACGCCCTTCCCCCGGGCGCTGATTACTGACTTCCGGGTGGCCCTGGAGCAAGCAGCCGAGAGTGACGCCGAAGTACTGATGCTGGTGCTCTTTGGCGACGACATGGTCAGAGCCCTTAACGCCGCCTATGAAATGGGCCTGACCAAACGAATGCAGGTTGTGGTGCCAAACCTCACTCTGGGTATGGCACGCCAGGTCGGGCCAACCATCATGGAAGGGGTGGTAGGCGCCGCCCCCTGGGTATGGAACCTGCCCTATGAAAACAACTATCAGCGGGGCAAAGATTTTGTTGAGGCTTTTTCCAGCCGCTATGAAATGCGCCCATCTTCGTCTGCCGCGTCGGCCTACAGCATTGTTTACCAGTACAAAGCCGCCGTCGAACGGGCCGGCACCACCAATACCCGAGCGGTCATCCGGGAACTTGAGGGGCATCGCTATAGCTTCCTGAAAGACGAGCAGTACTGGCGGGCGTTTGACCACCAGAACGTGCAGACCGTCTATGTGGTGAAGGTAAAACCCCGTGAGAAGATCATGGCGGACCAGTTCAGCTCGGACTACTTCGACATCATCGACTCCATGCCCGGCGACGAGGCCGCCCAGACCAGGGAAGAGTGGGAAGCTCGCCGCCGTGAAGCCGGCAAACCGGTTTCACTCTGACCCGGCCGGCCCCGGGGCATCCTGCCCTCGGGGCCGCCATTCAGTGACGCCGTCGCTTTACCCCCTGCGTTCATTCTCTGATAATCAGCATTCACTCAAAGGATGATCAGGGGCAAGCAGGCGTGTTAACAGGGCAAAGCAGTCAACGAATGGAAGCAAATGAACCGTCAGGCGTTCCTGGCCAGTGCGATCTGCTGGTTATCGGCGGCGGTGTTAACGGTACCGGTATTGCCATGGACGCTGCCGGGCGTGGCCTGAACGTCATACTGTGCGAGATGAACGATCTGGCATCCGCCACCTCATCAAGCAGCAGCAAGCTGATCCACGGCGGGCTTCGGTACCTGGAGCATTATGAATTCCGGTTGGTCCGGGAGGCCCTGGCCGAGCGAGAGGCGCTGTTACGCAATGCGCCACACATCATGTGGCCCATGCGCTTTCGCCTGCCTCACCAGCCCCACCTTCGCCCGGCCTGGATGATTCGCACCGGGCTGTTTCTGTACGACCACCTGGCAAAGCGGGAAATGCTGCCTGGCTCAAGGGCCATCAGCTTTGACCAGAACTCTCCCCTGAAACCCGACATTACCAAAGGTTTCGAGTACTCAGACGGCTGGGTGGACGATGCCCGGCTGGTGGTGCTGTCCGCCCGCAAGGCGCAACAGAAAGGCGCCACCATACTGACACAAACCCGGTGTGTTCAGGCCAGCCGCCAGGGCCCGCGCTGGAAAGCGGTTCTGGAAGATACCCGAAGAGATCGCCAACACACCGTTCATGCCAAGGTGATCGTCAACGCCACCGGCCCCTGGGTCAGCCAGCTGTTCGGCGATAGCTTCGGCATGCAGGCCCCGAAACAGATTCGGATGGTCAAAGGCAGCCACATTGTGGTACCCCGCCTGAACGTCGACACCGAGGCCTACATCCTGCAGAATCAGGACGAGCGCATCGTCTTCGTCATCCCTTACGAAGAACACTTCTCCCTCATTGGCACCACCGATGTGGATTACGAAGGCAACCCGTCCGAGGCCCGGATATCACCGGAAGAAACCGATTACCTGCTGACCATCGTCAACCAGTACTTCCGTCGACAGCTTGGGCCGGAAGATGTGGTGTGGAGCTACTCTGGTGTCCGGCCACTGATGGATGACGAACAGGGAACCGCCCAGACTGCCTCCAGGGACTACTCCTTTGAGGTAGACGAAGAGGACGGCCAGCCGCCCCTGATCTCCGTTTTCGGCGGCAAGATCACCACCTTCCGGAAGCTGGCCGAGGCGGTGACCGACAAAGTATGCGAGTACTTCCCTGGCGCCGGAAAATCCTGGACCAGGCAGGCCATTCTGCCGGGTGGTGACTTTGGTAACCAGCAACAACTGGCGGCGGAGCTTGAGATTAACTACCCGTGGCTGAACACCGACAGTATCCGCAGATTCGTGCGCTGTTATGGTACCGACAGCCATCAGATCCTGGCCGGCTGCAAATCCAGGGACGACCTCGGGCACTGGTTTACCGACACTCTCAGCCAACGGGAGGTCGATTACCTGGTGACGCGGGAATGGGCTGTTACTCCGGAAGACGTCCTTTGGCGAAGAACAAAACAGGGGCTCTACATCAACCAGGAGGAACTCCAGAAGCTAAAAGATTACCTGCAGTCCCAATTCAGCCTGAAAATGCTAGAGTGTTCTTCCTGATCACAGTAATTGACTAATACGTTTAACCCTGGCTCGGCCAGAGGACAATAATAAGATGTCTGAGAAACCGTTCATGCCAACCACACCGGCGCCATCAAATCTGACCTTTATTGCCGCTAAAACCAGTGCCCCTTTGCCGCCGGCCGGATTGTTAGCCCGGGAAAAATTTAACGACCTGCTGCAAACCCGGGAGCCGGTCTCCCTGTTGCTGGTTCATGCCCCGGCAGGCTATGGCAAAACCACCACCCTGGCCGAACGCCTGGACGATCTGGAGGCAAAGGCCGCATGGTACCGCCTGGAAAATACCGACAACGACCCCGTCCGGTTCGCCGGGTACCTGGCCCATGCCCTTGGTCAGATTGTCGATACGCCGGATATGCCTGCAATTGATCCGACAGGGGACCAACAGGGTCACGGTCTCGAATCATTTCTCACAGAACTCCTCGCCGGACTGCCACTTTCTGAGGAGCCCAGTTACCTGGTTCTTGATGACTACCAGATCATCACCAACCCGGAGATTCATCAAGGGATCAGGTTCCTGCTGCGGCATCTGCCGCCCTACCTCACTCTTGTTGTCATCTCCAGAACACTCCCGCCCCTGGGTGTTGCCCAGCTCAGGATGAAGGGGCAAATGATTGAAATTACCAGCAGGGATCTCGCCTTTGATGCCGATGAGGCGCAAAGCTACTTCGAGCAACGGCTGCCATTTGAGGTTTCCCGGGAAAACATTGAGCGTGCGGTTCGAAGGGTAGAAGGCTGGGTCTCGGCGCTGCAACTGTTGTCTGCCTCCGCCCGCACCAGCATCGAGTTCAGTCATTTTGTCGACCAGCTTGACCAGGGTAACCAGCACATTTTTGACTACTTTGACGAACTGGTCGGGCAGGACCTGAGTGAACAACAACGCTCCTTCCTCTTGCGCACCAGCATCCTTGACCGTTTCAACGCGGGCATGGTCATGCGGGTAATGAACGATTCCGATGGCCAGGCACTGCTCGGCAGCCTGCTGGCCATGGGGTTGTTCATCACGCCCGTTGATAACAGCGCGCTCTGGTTTCGTTACCACCAGCTGTTCTCTGTCTACCTGCGGCACCTGCTTGCCAGTACCACACAGGAAAATCAGAAAGCCCTGCACCAGCGCGCCACCGATGCCTGGCTGGAGCTGGACCACGCAGAGGAAGCCGCCCGGCATGCAGTCGCCGCAGAAGACCCGGAGCGCATTACCCGGGTCCTGAACCAGCATGGCCGAAAGTTCTTTACCGAAGGCCAGTTTACACTGCTACAACGATGCCTGGACGCCCTGCCCCAGAAAATCATTGCAGAAGATCCAACACTGACGTTGCTTCGGGCCTGGGTAGCCCAGGGACAATACAAGTTCGACGAGGTGGAAAACTGGCTATCCGCCGCTGAGACCCAACTGAAAGCGGTCATGAGCGAGGAGTCCCAGCGGACAGTCCATGGCGAATTCAGTGCCATTCGGGCACAGGTGGCCATGAACTATGGCGACAGCGACCGCGCCCTGGCATTGGCACGGGAAGCGGTAGCGCAAGAAGCCGCCTACCTACCCACCTCACGGGTTGCAGCTGCTTCGGTTCTGGGTGAAGCCCTGTTTGTCCGGGGCGAGCTGCAGGAGGCCTTGACCCGGATGCAGGAAACCGAACATATGGCCCGGGCCCATCAGGCGCACCAGAATGTGATCTGGGCCCTGTGCCAGCAAAGCGAGATCAGCGTGGCCATGGGGCTTTTACAAAAGGCCTACAACATTCAGGAGCGGGCATTTCAGTATGCCGAAGAAAACCAGCTGAACCACCTGCCCATTCTCGAGTTCCTGTTCCGCATTCGCAGTCAGGTGATGTGGGAATGGCATCACCTGGAGGGCGCGGAACGTTGCGCACTCCAGGGTATAGAGATTCTGGAAGCCCAGGGCGAACGCTGGTATGTCCAGAGCTACACCACTCTGGCCAAGGTTGCACAGGCCCGCGGCCGCCAGAGCCTGTGTGCAGACTACATAGCCAAGGTCCAGAAGATGCTCGCCGCTGGCGACTACCATCTGGACTGGGTTGCCAACGCCCATGCCACCATGCTGACGTACTGGGACGCCGTGCGGGACCAGAATGCCATTGAGCGTTGGCTGACCATTGCACCACCGTGTAAACCGGAGGAGGCAACCAACCATTTCTATCAGTGCAACGGTCGAAACCGGGCCCGTGCCCTGATGAGTCTGGGCCAATATCAGGACGCCCGGCCAATCCTGGAGGCACTGACCAGCGTTGCCGGCCAGATTGGCCTGAAAACCGACCTTAACCGCAACCATATCGCGCTGGCCTATCTGTTCTGGCAGATCGAAAATCGCGAAAAGGCTCTGGAACACATGCGCCTGGCCCTGGAACTGGCCAGCACCACCGGCGCAGTGGGAAGTTTTCTGCGCCTGGGCAAGGTTCTGATTGTCATTCTCAAAGCGCTGATCAACGACGGCCTGATTAAGGGCATGGAACAACAGCGGGCCGAACGCCTGATTCAGCTTGCCCAACAGCAGCGGGATTTCAGCCGGGCCATCCGGATTTCCCTGGACGAAGCCATCATCCAGGACATCATCGACCGGCCCGATGTGCCGGAGCTGATTCGCACCTCACCCCTGACCCGACGAGAGTGGCAGATACTGAGCCTGATTCATGCCGGCCTGTCCAACGACCAGATTGCCGAGCATCTTAAAGTGGCTTCTACCACGGTAAAAACCCACATCCGCAGCCTGTACCAGAAGCAGAACATCAGCCACCGCTCCGAAGCGATTGAACTGGCCAAGGACCTGCTGAGCAAGATCCAGGGGGAGTGAGCCGGCATCGGCTCCTCCACCCCTCACGCCCACTACTACCCTATACGCCCCGCTACGCCCCCCTCCTCCCCCCGGCTACGCCGACAAAAACACGGGCAGGAGGATGAACCACCCAAGGCAACATCGCACCATGGCAGGTGTATTGATCGGTGGGGACTCGCCTCCATCGCACAACAAGAACTTTTCACCACCAGGGTGTAAGTGAGGCAAGATGAGCAGAAATCCGGACTGGTGGCGTGGCGCCGTTATCTATCAAGTGTATCCACGCAGTTTCTATGACTCCAACGGCGACGGAGTGGGCGACCTGCCCGGGGTGACCGCGAAGCTGGACTATATCGCCAGCCTGAATGTGGATGCCATCTGGCTGTCCCCGTTTTTCACCTCTCCGATGAAAGACTTTGGATACGACGTCTCTGACTACCGCAATGTCGACCCGATATTCGGAACCCTGAAAGATTTCGATGAACTGATCGCCGAAGCCCACAAGCGCGGCCTGAAGATCATGATCGACCAGGTGCTGAGCCACTCTTCCGACCAACACCCCTGGTTTGTGGAAAGTCGCCAGTCCCGTGACAATCCAAAAGCCGACTGGTATGTGTGGGCCGATCCCAAGCCAGACGGCACGCCGCCCAACAACTGGCTGTCAGTGTTTGGCGGCTCCTCCTGGGCCTGGGACAGTCGCCGCAAGCAGTACTACCTGCACAACTTCCTGGCCAGTCAGCCAGACCTGAACTTCCACAACCCGGAGGTTCAGGAACAGGTGCTGTCCGATGTGAAGTTCTGGCTGGACCGGGGAGTTGACGGGTTCCGCCTGGACGCCATCAACTTCTGCTTCCATGACCGCAAGCTGCGGGACAACCCACCAAGCAAGGCATTGCAGGAGGGCTCCATCGGTGTTCGCAAAGAAAACCCCTACGCCTACCAGCATCACAAGCACGATAAAACCCAGCCGGAGAACCTGACGTTCCTGAAGCGGTTACGCGTGCTGCTGGATCAGTACCCGGGCACCACGACCGTGGGCGAGATCGGCGATGATGATTCGTTGCAGACCATGGCAGACTACACCAGCGGCGGTGACAAGCTGCACATGGCCTACTCGTTTGACCTGCTGACCGAGCAACATGGTGCCGACTTTTTCCGCAAAACCGTGGACACCATTGAACAGAAACTGACCGATGGCTGGCCGTGCTGGGCTATTGGCAACCACGATGTGGCACGGGTGGCCACCCGCTGGCAGGCCCGCTCGGAACAACAACTTAAAGCCTACATGGCCATGCTGCTGACACTGCGGGGCAGCGTGTGTATCTACCAGGGCGAAGAACTTGGCCTGACCGAAGCCGAGCTCGAGTACGAAGACCTGGTGGACCCCTACGGAATCAACTTCTGGCCAGAGTACAAAGGCCGGGACGGCTGCAGAACTCCAATGGTCTGGCATCACGAAGAAACCCACGGCGGCTTTTCCAGCACCAGCCCCTGGCTGCCCGTGTATGATGATCATTACAACGCCGCCGTTGCCCTGCAGCATGCCGAAGATAATTCCGTGCTCACCGCCTACCGGAGTTTTCTGGGCTGGCGCCGGGAGCAGGCTGTGCTGCTGAAAGGAGATATCGAATTCCTCAAGAGCCCGAAAGACACACTGGTGTTCGTCAGAAGTCTTGGTGAGGAACGCTTGATCATCGCTCTGAACCTGAGCGAGACCGGAAGTACCGTGACCCTGCCGGCGCAAGGCTCTCCCATTACCGGAACCCCCGATTTCATCGGCGGTCAATGGCACGGCAAACAACTGAAACTGGGGCCCTGGGGTATTGAAATCGCCAGGCTCTGACGGGTGACCATCGAACAAGAAGATAAACGCTATGGCCAGTGTAACCCTGAGAAATATCTGTAAAAGCTATGACGACGCCCAGGTAACCAAGAAGGTTAACCTGGACATCGATGACGGCGAGTTTGTGGTGTTCGTCGGCCCCTCCGGCTGCGGCAAGTCGACCCTGCTGCGGATGATTGCCGGGCTGGAGGACATAACCAGCGGCGACTTGTACATCGGCAATGACCGGGTGAATGACCTGCCCCCCAAGGAACGGGAAGTGGGCATGGTCTTCCAGTCTTACGCCCTCTACCCCCACATGAATGTGGCGGAGAACATGGCCTTCGGCCTGAAGCTCGCGAAAACCCACAAGGACGAAATCAACCGGAGGGTTCAGGATGCCGCCACCCTGCTGCAACTGGACAAGCTCCTGGAGCGCAAGCCCAAAGACCTGTCTGGCGGCCAACGCCAGCGGGTCGCCATCGGCCGCACCATCGTTCGCGAGCCGGCGGTGTTCCTGTTTGACGAGCCGCTGTCCAACCTGGATGCCTCGCTGCGCGTTCAGATGCGGATCGAGATATCACGCCTGCACAAACGCCTGGGCGCTACGATGATTTATGTCACCCACGATCAGGTAGAAGCCATGACCATGGCCGACAAAATCGTGGCGCTGGATAACGGGTGCATTGCCCAGGTGGGCAAGCCCATGGAACTCTACCACTATCCGGCCACCCGCTTTGTGGCAGGCTTTATCGGCTCACCGAAAATGAACTTCATCGACTGCCAGGTGGCTTCTGCCAGTAACCAGTCGGTCACCGTGACCCTGCCGGGTGACCATCAGCTGGAGTTGCCGGTGAACGGTCATAACCTGCTTGAGGGCGAAAACGTCACTCTGGGTATACGTCCGGAACACCTGACCGAAGACCAGGAGGCCGACATGTACCTGCAAGGTGAGGTTCACGTTGTTGAGCGTCTGGGTTATCAGACCCTGGTGCACCTGGTCGTTAGCAACGTGGAGGGCGTGCTGACCATGCGCACCGATGGCGGTAACCCCGTTCAGGAAGGCGCACCCATGACATTGGGGCTGAATGCCAACAAATGCCACCTGTTCCGGGAAGACGGCACCGCCTGCCCCCGCCTCTATCGGGAACCGTGCATCGACTTCTAGGGCCCTGCCCGCTTCTGACTTGATCTGCAGTACACTCTCCTTGGCCGGTATTCGTTACCGGCTTTTTTTGTGCCCCCTCCCTTGACCTAACTGGTGACAGCCGGCCGCACGCCCATGTGGGAGGCCCTTTCCAAAACACGCTGTGAATACATCCCTGTACGCTCGGCTCCGCCATCCCTGGCTCCGCACGGTTTTGGAAAGGACCTCCCACATGGGCGCGCTACATCAGGCGATAGGCAACCGGAACCAAGGGGCTGTACACCAATGTGTTCGCCAAGGTAAGACGCTTACAAAAAAGCCCGGTCAGCAGGGGGGATAACTCTGACCGGGTCGCGAAAGATAACGCGGGAAGACGCAGGTCGCGTAAGGAAGCCGTGCGGGATCTTCCGCTACGGCCTGGGAGAGCGGGCCCTTGCGGGCCCTGAGAGCAACAACAAAGCTAGCCTTTGACACCACCGGCGGTCAGCCCGCCGACGATCCACTTCTGGCAATACAGGAAAATCACGGTGATCGGCAGACCAGACAACACCGCCGCCGCGGCAAAGTCGCCCCACAGGTAGTTCTGCTCGTACAGGTACTGCTGAGCACCCACCGCCAGGGTCAGCTTGTTCGTATCCACCAGCAGCACCGAGGCCATCGGATATTCCATGATGGTCATGATGAACGCCAGGATGAACACCACCACCAGAATCGGCACCGACAACGGCAGCAGGATGTAGCGGAATGCCTGCCAGGTGGTGGCACCGTCAACGATGGCGGCTTCCTCCAGTGACCGGTCGATGGAATCGAAGTAGCCTTTAATCGTCCAGATGTGCAGCGCCATGCCGCCCAGAGAGGCCACGATGACGGCACCATGGGTATTCAAACCCAGCCAGCTGACATGGTTGCCGATCTGGTCGAACAGCGCATACAGCGCCACCAGGGACAGCACCGGCGGGAACATCTGAAAGATCAGCATAGATTTGAGTACTGCGCCTTTGCCCGCAAACCGCATGCGGGCGAAGGCATAGGCACTGGTGGTGGACAATGCCAGAATCAGAATGGACGAAACCACCGCCACCTTGACTGAATTCCAGAGCCAGAGCAGCACAGGAAACGGCGGCTGGGTGGTGATGCCGGCGTCGTCTGTGTAGGGAATACCCAGCGCCAGATACCAGTGTTCCAGCGAGGGATTCTCCGGCAACAGGCTACCGGAGGCAAAGTTTCCGCTGCGGAAGGAGATGGAAATCACCATCAGCAGCGGGAACAGAATCACCGCGATAAATGCCAGCATGCCCAGATGGGATGCCAGCACACGGTATTTAGTGGAGCGCGGTTGAACCATCGCCATGGGAAGCTCCTTATACCTTGACCTTGGACAGTTTCAGGTTGATCAGCGACAGCGCGCCAACCACCAGGAAGATCACGGTGGCGATGGCAGCCGCCAGCCCGAAATTCTGCCCGGAATCCTGGAATGCAATGCGATAGGTGTAACTCACCAGCAAATCGGTTGTGCCAGCGGGCGTGCTGGCTCCGATAATATCCGGTGCGCCACCGGTCAACAGGGCAATCAGAACAAAGTTGTTGAAGTTGAACGCAAAACTGGCAATCAGCAACGGCGTTAGCGGTTTGATAATCAGCGGCAGAGTGATGTTGAACAGATTGCTGATGGGCCCGGCTCCATCCATTGCCGAAGCCTCATAGAGATCCCGGGGGATGGCCTGCAACAGGCCCATGCACAACAGCATCATGTAGGGATAACCCAGCCAGGTATTGACGATAAGAATCATCGAACGGGCCAGGGCCGGATCACTGAACCAGTCCGGGCGAACACCGAACAAACCTTCCAGAACCAGGTTGATCTCCCCGAAGTTCTGGTTGAACAGACCTTTGAATACCAGAATCGAGATAAAGGCGGGCACCGCATAAGGCAATATCAGCATCGTGCGGTAAAAGCCCTTGCCTCGAATCTGATCCCACTGCAGCAGATTGGCCAGCACCAGCCCGAGGGCCAGGGTAAACACCACCGTTGCCAGTGCGAACGACAGCGTCCAGACAAAAATCTGCAGAAACGGCCCGCGAATACTGGGGTCGCTCACCACTTTCAGATAATTGTCCCAGCCAATATTGACTGTCCAGCCCGGAGAAATGGCATTGCCATCGGCGTCACGGTAGAACCCCGTCTCGTGGTCCGGAAAGTAGGTCACACCGGTTTCGTTATTGGTCAGGGTTTCGTTATCGTGCAGCGTAAACCGGCTGTGTATCGCCGCGAAGGAGCGCAGACTCGCCAGGCTCAGCTCCCGGCCATCTTCGGTGACCAGCTTCAGCTTCGACAGGTCGCCCCGCAGCTGGATGATGTCGCGGATGGCCAGAGGCTCGCCCTCCGGGAGGTCCGCCGATGGCAATACCGGAAAACGGGACTCTTCCGTTCCCAGTTCAATGGGGGGCGACACCAGGTCCTGATGGACGCCGTCCAGGTACAGGACATAGCCTTGATCCGTCTGAAACAGCTGGTAGTCATAGCGAACCGACTCGGATTGATAGGTCCGGCCAAGCAGGTTTTCTTTCACCCGGTCAAAGCTCAGAAGATTGCTGGCGCTGTAATTGGTAAAGCCGATGCCCACTGTGTACATCAGCGGGAAGATCACAAAGACGCCCATACCGGCGACCGCCGGAAATATGTAACGATGCGCATAGAGCTTCCGGCTGACAAACACTGCCACGGCAGAGGCGGTCAGTACCAGAAACAACATGGCGAACACAAATTCGCGCTGGGCGTACAACGCCAGGATCAGGTAGAGCGCCGCTATCAGCAATGCCGCCAGCGTGCCCCACTTCAGGAATACTCGTGTCATGGAGTGTCTGCTATCAGTCGCGGAAGGAGACAGGGTTTCCGTTATCATTGTAGTCAGCCTGTAGGTTGCCGTCGCCTCGGGGCAACGGCTTCATCACTCAGGGTCCGGCATGACAGGCCGGGCAGGCGTTACCCTGCCACGGCGCAATCACAGGCGATCAGCGGGTAATGCGCTGGGCCGCGGAGTTGAGGGCGTCTTCCACTGACTGGCGTCCAGAGGTAATGTTCTGAAGTGCCGGCCCCATGGAAGACCAGAACGCACCCATGGCCGGTACGTTAGGCATGGGCTCACCCAAGCGGGCGTTCTCGAAGGTAGCCTTGATGTTGTCATCGGAGGACAGTTCCTCCATGAATTCCCTGTTGGCCACAGCACCCAGCGGAACATCGTCGTTCACCATCTTCAGGCCTTTCACCGACAGCGCGTAGTTCTCAAGGAACTCAACGGCCAGGTCTTTATTGGGGCTTGCAGAATTCAGGGTGGCGGCCATTACACCAACCATGGGCTTGCCAGGTTTGCCATCAATGGCCGGGATGGTGGCCACCCCAAAATTGATACCGCTCTTGCGGAGGTTGGCCCAGGCCCAGGGGCCATTGATCATCATCGCCGTCTCGCCTTTGTTAAACGAGGATTCCATGGCACTGTAATCTGCCCCACGGGGCATGACACCCTCTTCGATCAGCATCGCCAGCGCCTTGGCACCTTTCATGGCACCGTCGTTGTTAACGCCGGTATCCTTCACATTAACGCTACCATCGCCATTCTCGCCGAAGATATAACCGCCAGCGGCGGCCAGTATCGGCCAAGTGAAGTAGGTGTTGTTGTAATCCCACAGGATGGCTCGCTTACCATCCTCTGCCAGTTTCTTGTGAATCGCAGGGATGTCTTCAAACGAGGCGGGCGGCTCCGGCAGCAAATCCCGGTTGTAGATCAGGCCGATGGACTCAACGGCCATCGGGTAGCCGTACATCTTGCCGTCGACGGTGACGGCTTCCCAGGTAAAGTCGTAGTTGGCATCAATGACATTCTGGGAGGGCTGGATTTCAGAAATAATGCCGCTCTGCGCCCATTCGCCGAAACGGTCGTGGGCCCAGATGAAAATGTCCGGGCCGTTTCCGGTCGCAGCCGATTGCTGGAACTTGTCGGTGGCGCTGTCCGGATGAGCCACCTCCACCGGAATGCCGGTCTCTTCGGTGAACCAGTCGCCCACCTCCTGCAGGCCGTTGTAGCCTTTGTCACCGTTAATCCAGATCAGCAGTTTGCCTTCTTCAATACCCGCGAATGCGGGTGATCCGGCGCCCAGGGTGGCGGCCATTACCGAAGCGGCGAGCGTGCTACGAATAAAAGTTCGACGATTCATCAGGTCTTTCCTCTGTGTGTTCCTGCCTTTTTGTTCTTGTCCGGCCTGCCAAGAGGTCGCCTGGCCGGGCTTGCCGCAAAACCTTCTTTTGCGAGTGTTCAAACTGTGTTGCAAATCCGGGGAATAAGCATCACCCCTTATATCATTCCCCGAGGCGTAGAACGGGGGAGTAGTAGGGAGTAGAAAATTACTTCTACCCGTTACCCCAGGACTCTGGTTTGATGTGCCCAACAACAACGACAATCCTACCTGGAGTCATTGCCATGGTTCACATTACTTCGCCGCTCAAACGCCCGCTTCTGCTGTCTGCCTTTCTTGGGCTTGCTGGTTGTGCCACCACTGTCGACGGGCCGGCGCAGGCCATTCCCGGCCCTCCGGCGCTCAATGATAGCAACGTTTTCTGCGAGGCTTCCCGGACTGAGTTGGTAATTCCGGTTGGCGGGGCCTTTGCCGAGGGCACCCTGGTGAGGGATTTCTACACCGGCAACACCGCCCGCGTGCGCGATGGCCAGGTCAGGATGACTCCAGACGATAACGCCGAGGGTCTTCTATTGCTGGAGCCGGTAGACGAGACGGTACACGCCTTTACCTGGGCTGGCGCCACCGTCTACTTCGCGGTGACCGACAGGTTTGCCAACGGCCGCGCCGATAACGACATCAACTATGGCCGGCAGAAAGACGGAAAAGACGAGATTGGCACCTTCCATGGTGGCGATTTCGCCGGCCTGACCCAGAAACTGGATTACCTGGCTGATCTGGGCGTCAACGCCCTGTGGATTACCCCACCCTTCGAGCAGATGCACGGATGGGTTGGCGGCGGTGATCGGGGCGACTTTCGGCACTACGGCTACCATGGCTACTACGCCCTGGACTTCACGGTACCAGATGCGAATTTTGGCACCCGGGAGGAATTCCGGACGCTGGTGCAACAGGCCCATCAACGGGGTATCCGGGTGGTCATGGATGTGGTGATGAACCACCCCGGCTACAGCTCGCTTCAGGATATGCAGACCTTTAACTTTGGCGCCCTGCACTCGGGTTTCGAAAAACACCTGCCGGAACACTGGGGTGACTGGCGCCCGGAATCCTGGGAAAACCATCATGCCTATCACGCCTTGATCGATTACGATCACGCGGACTGGCGTAACTGGTGGGGTAAGGACTGGGTGCGGGCTGGTATCGCCGATTACGACACGCCACCCAGCGCATCCGTCGACCCGGTACGTGGGTCCCTCGCCTTTCTGCCGGACTTCAAGACCGAATCGACCAACCCCGTGGAGCTGCCCGTCTTCCTGCGCAATAAAGAGAGCAGCCGGGCGGAACACCTGGACAACGCTACTGTTCGCGAGTACCTGATTACCTGGCTCACGGATTGGGTAAGGGAGTTCGGTGTTGACGGTTTTCGGGTAGACACGGCCAAGCATGTAGAACCCGACGCCTGGCGTGAACTGAAAGCGCGGGCGCAGGAGGCCCTGGACGATTACCGCGAGAGACACCCGGACACTGCCCTGCCCTCCGAAGAATTCTGGATGGTCGCCGAAGTGTTTCCGCACTCGGTTCGCAAGACCGGCTACTTTGACGCAGGCTTTGATGCTGTCATCAACTTCGATCTGCAGGCAGAGGCCAAAGCAGGCGCCCGATGCCTGCAGGCCATGGAGCCCGTCTACCGCGAATACGCCGATAAGCTGCACGGCGATGACCCGTTCAATGTGCTGAGTTATATTTCGTCCCACGACACCAAACTGTTCGCCCAGATTGCCGGTGATGACAATACGCTGAAAAAACGCGCGGCCGCCGCCCTGTTGTTCACACCTGGGGCAGTCCAGCTGTTCTACGGTGACGAGTCCGGCCGTGCCTTTGGCCCCACCGGCTCTGACCCTCATCAGGGCACCCGCTCTGCCATGAACTGGCAGGCCATAGAGGCTGGTGAGGTTTCCGACATCCTGAACCACTGGCGCACCCTGGGTCAGTTCCGCCAACGCCACCCCGCCATCGGTGCCGGGGAGCATAAGCTGATCAGCCAGCAACCTTATGTGTTCTCACGACAGCATGGGGATGACACGGTGGTCATCGCGTTCGGGAGCGGGAATTGATGCAAACAGCCGGGCCCGAATATCTCAAACAAACGCCTCTGGTTGTCGGATTGATGCGCCTTCTGGAACATCGGGAGCTGCACTCCCCTGGGGCTCTGGCCGACTGGATTACACAGTGCCTGGACGATGGCCTTGAGGTGTTTGACCATGCCGATATCTACGGTGACGGTGAATGCGAACGCCTGTTTGGCCGGGCCCTGCGGGCAACTCCCCACCTGAAGCACAAGGTAAAACTCATCAGCAAGGCCGGTATCGTGCTGAAACATCAGGACACAAGCCCCTGGCGGAGCAAGCACTACCGGGCGGAGGCAGGTTATATCAGCGCCGCCATTGACGCCTCGCTTCAACGCTTGCAGGTAGACCAGCTACACACCTTCCTGATCCATCGGCCCGACCCGTTGCTGGAAGCGCCGGCCCTGGCCAGGGTGCTTGAGCAAGCCGTCGAGTCCGGCAAGGTCGGGCATATCGGTGTGTCCAACTTTTTGCCGGAGCAATGGCGATGGTTACAACAGAACACCCATCTCCCGCTGGTCTGCAACCAGTCCGAACTGTCTCTTGGCCACCCGCAACCACTCTTCGATGGTGGCCTGGAAGCCATGCTGTCTGACAGGCTACGCTGGCTTGCCTGGTCACCGCTGGCCGGCGGCAAGTTGCCGGAACGCATTCCAGAGCAACTGCTTACCAACGCTCAATGGGAAACCGGTCTCTGTGAGACGGGGCTGGCCATCGCATGGATTCGGCAACTGCCCGGCGCACCGATTCCGGTGATTGGCTCGCTCCGTTCAGATCGGCTTCAAGCCGCTTCGCGGGGCGCCCAGGCTGATCTGCCCCGGGGGCTCTGGTATGCCTTGCTCGAAGCGGTGCAGGGAAACCCGGTCCCCTGAGCTCAGGCAGTCGCAAGCAACCTTCTGACACGTCCCTGAAGCGCCGGAATCACGTCCTTTTCAAACCAGGGGTTACGGCGCAGCCAAAGATTGTTGCGGGGACTGGGGTGCGGCATGGGTAGCTGCTGAGGCCAGTAATGACGCCACTGTTCCACATTAGCGGTCACCTTTTTGCTGCCGTCGGGCAGATGCCAGGCCTGGGCGTACTGACCGATCAACAGGGTCAATTCGATGTTGGGAAGACGAGCCAGAAGGGCCTCCCGCCAGGTATCCGCGCACTCCGGGCGCGGAGGCAGGTCACCGGATTTGCCGGTGCCCGGGTAGCAGAACCCCATCGGAAGAATGGCCAGCTCCTTCTCGTTATAGAAGGTGTCCCGGTCGATGCCCATCCAGCCCCGGAGCCGATCACCACTGGGATCATTGAAAGGCAGGCCCGTTTGGTGAACCTTGCGCCCGGGGGCCTGGCCGACCACCAGGATGCGAGCCGATTCACTTAATTGCACCACAGGGCGCGGCCCCTCCGGCAGTACCTCGGCACACAGCGTGCAGGCGCGCACACGGGCAACCAGTTCGGAAAAGGAAAGGTGGTCCAGATTGTCTGACATACTCCAGCTCTCCGTTTGCCTGCCCGACGCCATTTCTGGCCATTAAACCTCCGGATTCGACAGGGCTTCAGCGGCGCCAAGCAGTCCGGTATAAGGCTCCGTCACGACGTAAACGGGCGTGGATTCCAGAAGGGGGCGCATTCTGCCCTTGTCCTCGAACCCGTTCCGGAACGGGCTTTCCAGAAAGAAATCGAGGATACGCGGGAGAATGCCCCCGCACAGGTAAACACCACCCAGGCTACCCAGCGTCAGCACACCATTGCCAGCCACCCGGCCAAGAATTTCACAGAAATGACGAAGGCTTTCCCTGGCCAGAGCATCTTCATTGGCCACGGCTGCCGCGGTGATTTTCTCCGGGGAATCCAGAGCTGCGGGTACACCCCGGATTTCCGCATGGGCCTGATAGAGATTCAGCAACCCCTGACCGCACAGAATACGCTCCACAGACACCCGGCCGAACCGGGCCCGGAGAATCCGTAACACGTCCATTTCCAGGTCATCCGTCGGTGCGTAGTCCACGTGTCCACCTTCCGTCATCAGGGGCACCCAGCCATTGTTGATGGGCACCAGCCCCGACACGCCCAAACCCGTGCCCGGCCCCATCACCAACCGGGGCCGGCGTGGATCCCCCGGGCCACCGCAGACGTGTACCAGATTAGCTTCCGGAACATGGGGCACACCCAGGGCCATGGCGGTAAAATCGTTAATGACCTTGAACGCCGACCAGGAAAACTGCCGGCGAATCTCTTCGGTATCGAAGCGCCAGTGGTTGTTGGTCATTCGAACCTGAGTACCACGGACCGGGGATGCAACCGCCAGGCACGCCTGACCAACTTCCTCGACCCCGACGCGCTGAAGGTAATCCACCACGGCACAGTCCAGGTTTTCGTAGTCACGGCAGGCAAGCACCTCGATTTCCCGGGGCCGCACGTCGCCCTGCGCCACCAGAGCAAAGCGCGCGTTGGTACCGCCAATATCACCGACCAGTGAATACAGCATGTCTGTCATGACTCGTGATTCCAGAAAAAGCTCGCCCCCTGTTCCGGATTGCTGGCCGACCGACGCAGCCAACCGAACAGCTCCCGGCCAAACCCGTGATGATAGCTGCTAATGTCCGCTTTTTCAGGCTCACGGGCGGCAAGCTCCTGATCAGTGAGTTCAATACTCAAGGTGCCTTTGACGGCATCCAGGCGGATGAGATCACCGTTGTGCACCCGCGCCAGCGGGCCGTCGTCCAGAGCCTCAGGGTACACATGAATCGCCGCCGGCACTTTACCGGAAGCCCCGGACATCCGCCCGTCGGTCACCAGGGCCACTTTGAAGCCACGATCCTGGAGCACCCCGAGGTAAGGCGTCAGCTTGTGCAATTCCGGCATGCCATTGGCTTTCGGCCCCTGGAAGCGAACCACAACCACACAGTCTTTATCCAGATCACCGGCGTCAAACGCAGCCTTCAGTTCGTTCTGCTCATTAAACACGACGGCGGGTGCCTCAATCACATGATGCTCCGGGGCAACCGCAGATACTTTGATCACCCCCCGGCCAAGGTTGCCGTCCAACACTTTCAGGCCACCGTCAGGGGCGAAAGGCTCAGCCGCGCTGCTCAGCACATCCGGAGCCAGGCTTTTCTCAACGGCGGGCTTCCACACCAGGCGCTCACCTTCCATCTCAGGCATCTGAGTGTAGCGCTCCAGGCCCTGCCCCACGACGGTCTGCACATCGTTATGCAGATAGCCTCCCTCGAGAAGTTCCCGAATCAGGAACGGCGTGCCGCCGGCTTCATGGAAGGCGTTGATATCTTCCTGCCCATTCGGATAGATGCGGGTCATGGACGGCACCACCGACGACAGCTCCGAGTAGTCGTTCCAGTCAATGATAATGCCGGCGGCGCGGGCAATCGCAATCCAGTGAATGGTGTGATTGGTGGAGCCACCGGTCACCAGCAAGGCCACCAGCGCGTTGACGATGGCTTTCTCATCCACCATATCGGCCAGCCCCAGATCTCCACCGTGGGGCCTGGACAGCTTGATCACCTGTTCGGTGGCGGCGCGGGTCAGCGAATCCCTCAGCGGCGTGCCCGGGTTGACGAATGCCGAACCCGGCAGATGCAGCCCCATCACCTCCACCAATAATTGATTACTGTTCGCCGTGCCATAGAAGGTACAGGTACCCGGGCTGTGGTAGGACTTGCTTTCCGCTTCGAGAAGCTCATCCCGGCCAATTTTACCCTCTGCATACAGCTGGCGGATGCGCTGCTTCTCTTTATTCGGCAGCCCGGACGGCATGGGGCCGGCGGGAACCAGAATGGTGGGCAGGTGACCAAAGCTCAGGGAGCCAATCAACAGCCCCGGCACGATCTTGTCACAGATCCCCAGTAACAGGGTGGCATCAAACATATTGTGGCTCAGTGCCACCGCCGTGCTCATGGCAATGGTGTCGCGTGAAAACAGGCTCAGCTCCATGCCCGGCTGGCCCTGGGTAACGCCGTCGCACATGGCGGGCGTGCCGCCGGCGAACTGGGCCACCGAGCCCATACCGCGAGCCGCCTCACGGATCACATCCGGGAATGTCTGATAGGGCTGGTGGGCCGAAAGCATATCGTTATAGGCCGAAACGATCGCCACATTCGCCTTGTTCATAAACTTCAAGGTGTCTTTGTCCTGCTGACTACAAGCCGCAAAGCCGTGAGCCAGATTGCCGCAGGACAAGGTACTGCGATGCGGAGATTGCTCCTTCAACGTGGTCATTCGAGCCAGATAGTCCTGCCGGGTAGGCCGGCTGCGTTCAATGATCCTGTTCGTGACCTTGGTAATGATGGGGTGCATGGCAGACTCCGTGATTTCACTTATGTTTTTGCTGCATGACGTAAGTTTACTTACTTTTTTTCATCATTACAGCCAATCGACGTTCATTTATGAAATTTTTGTTGTTATATTTACTACATCAACCCTAAAGACTGAACAAAAAACCGACAACAAGGAGTCTGGTCATGACTATCCGCATCGCCATCAACGGGTTTGGGCGTATTGGCCGCAACATCCTGAGGGCCGTTTACGAAAATAACTACCGAAATCAACTGCAGGTAGTCGCCATCAACGATCTTGGCGACGCCGAAACCAACGCTCACCTATTCAAATACGACAGTGTACATGGCCGATTTGCCGGTGTGGTCAGTCACGACGCAGAGTCGCTGACCGTCAACGGCGACCGCATCGCCATTACCGCCATCCGTAACCCGGAAGACCTGCCCTGGAAAGACTACCACGTGGATGTGGTGTTCGAATGTACCGGGCTGTTTACCAACCGGGACAAAGCCGCCGCACACCTCAACGCCGGCGCCCGGAAGGTGATTATCTCCGCCCCATCCGCAGACGCAGATGCCACCGTTGTCTATGGCGTCAATCATCAGGAACTGACTGCCAGGCACCAGATCATTTCCAACGCCTCCTGCACCACCAACTGCCTGGCACCGGTGGTCGCCGCCCTGCACGAGACCGTGGGCATTGAGAGTGGCCTGATGACCACCATCCACTCCTACACCAACGACCAGAAACTGAGTGACGTTTACCACTCTGACCTGTACCGGGCCCGGTCAGCCACCCAATCAATGATTCCCACAAAGACCGGCGCTGCCGCTGCCATCGGCAAAGTGATCCCAGACCTGGACGGAAAACTCGACGGCCTGGCCGTCCGGGTTCCAACCATCAACGTGTCGCTGGTGGATTTTGGATTTATTGCCAACCGTAACACCAGCGTAGCGGAGATCAACGAAGCCGTCCGTGACGCCGCGCAGCGAAGCCCGATACTCGGCTACAATACCGAAAAGCTGGTCAGCATCGACTTCAATCACAACGCCCTGTCCAGCGTGTTTGACGCAAATCATACCCGGGTCATTGGCCGTCATGTAAAAGTCATGGCCTGGTACGACAATGAATGGGGCTTCTCAAACCGCATGCTCGACAACGCCATCGAGCTTATGAAAGCCGCTCAGTAACACCCAATAAAGGATCCGCATCATGCTCAGGCGCACCAAAATAGTCGCCACACTCGGCCCCGCTACCGATACCCCGGAAGCCCTGGCCGCCATTATTGCAGCCGGGGTAGACGCCACCCGGCTTAACTTTTCTCATGGCAGTGCTGATGAGCATATTACCCGGGCCCGGCGGGTAAGAGAGACAGCTGCAGCCCAGGGGCGCTTTGTTGCCTTGCTGGCCGACTTGCAGGGCCCGAAACTGCGAATAGCAAGATTTGCTGAGAACAAAGTTATTCTGGTGGCCGGCCAGACCTTCGTTCTGGACGCCGCCATGGACAAAGAGGCCGGCACCAATGAACGGGTCGGCATTGATTACGAGCAACTGATCGAAGATGTAGAACCGGGGGACATTCTGGTCCTGGATGATGGTCGCATCGAAATGGAAGTCCAGAGCGTGGATGGCCAAAGCATCACATCCCGGGTTCTGATTGGCGGCCCGCTTTCCAACAACAAGGGCCTGAACAAACGGGGAGGCGGCCTGTCTGCCGAAGCCCTCACCGACAAGGACAAACAGGATATTGTCACCGCAGCCCGCCTGGGCGCGGACTATGTAGCGGTATCTTTCGTTCGAACGGCCGATGACATGCACATCGCCCGGAAACTGCTGCAAGACGCCGGCTCAGATGCCGGGCTGGTCGCCAAGATCGAGCGGGCCGAGCTGGCCCATGACGAAGCGGCACTGGACGCCGTTATTCTGGCGTCCGACGCTGTCATGGTTGCCCGAGGTGATCTGGCGGTGGAAATCGGCGATGCCGAACTGGTTGGCGTTCAGAAACACATCATCTCCCGGGCGCGGGTATTGAACCGGGCGGTGATCACCGCCACCCAGATGATGGAATCAATGATCACCAACCCCATGCCAACCCGGGCAGAAGTGTCGGATGTGGCAAACGCCGTGATGGACTACACCGATGCAGTGATGCTGTCGGCGGAAACGGCCGTGGGCGACTACCCCACGGAGGCCGTTGAAGCCATGGTGCGCATCTGCCTTGGGGCGGAACGCCACCCTTCCATGCATCAGTCCAAGCACCGAATCCACGAAAGCATGGAGCGGGTTGATGAGGCCATCGCCCTCTCGGCCATGTATGCCGCCAACCACCTGGAGGGCGTTCGCGCTATCATCTGCATGACCGAAACTGGCGCCACTCCCAGACTGATGTCCCGCATAAAGTCCAGCCTGCCGATATTTGCTTTCTCGCGGCACCACTCCACGCAACACCGCGTTGCGCTGTTCCGCGGGGTGCAAACCGTGCCTTTTGATTCCGCCAAGATTGCCAATGAGCAAACCAACGCCAATGCCGTTGCCGAACTCAAACGCATGGGCGTAGTGAAGGAAGACGACCTGGTGGTGATTACCAAGGGTGATTACGTCAATGCCCAGGGAGGCACCAACACCATGAAGATTGTCCGTGTTGGAGCCGACATACGCTAACGTCGGGCCTGAGCAACGCAACCTGATAGCAAAAAGCCCACTCCTGAAAGTGGGCTTTTTCATGCCGGCGGGCAAACAACGTCACCTGAGCCGATCAAGACTGGCCCGCGCCACCTCGGTGATCACCTTCCACTCCCGGCGCTGGATCGCCTCCGCCGGCGTCAACCAGGAACCACCCACGGCGGCCACATTAGGCAAGGCCAGGTAGTCCCGCGCGGTATCCTGGTTAATCCCGCCAGTCGGGCAGAAGGTCACGTCCGGGAAAGGGCCCCGAAATGCCTTCAGCGCCGGCATACCGCCTGACACTTCAGCCGGAAAGAACTTGAATTCACGGTAACCCAACGAGTACCCCAACATCAGCTCGGAGACCGTGGCTACACCTGGCAATAATGGTGCCTCAGAGGTTAGCGCAAACTCCAGAATCGCCTCGGTAACACCCGGCGTAATCACGAACTGGGCACCCGCAGCCTCCACCTGCCGGTACTGGGCGATACTGGTTACTGTACCCGCACCAACCCATGCCTCGGGAATGGCTTTTCTAACCTGTTCAATGGCCCGCACCCCATGTTCGGTTCTAAGAGTAATTTCCAGCACCTTGATACCACCATCCACCAGCGCACGACACAAGGGAATGGCATCCTCCGGTTCATTGATGGCAATAACCGGCACCAGTGGCGAGGCACTGAGTACAGCCTGAATACGGTCTCTGTGGTAATCGGAAAGTTGTGTCATCTATGTCTCCTGAATGCAGTTACTGACCGCATTGATTCGTACTGTCTCGTCATCACGGACTCCAGAACACTTTCAGTCCGGGCTTGAGAAAGGCCCTGACCGGCATAGCCATAATGGCCTCGGGCCTTGCCATCGCTGCGGCCAGGGTGTCCAGCTTGTCATTCCCCTTCAGGTGCAGGGCGGTATACCTGGCACCGGCCAGCACCGGACGCGTCAAGGTAATGCGCTGCTGCGCCTGGGACGGCGGATTCATCGCCAGGACCAGATCCCTGGATTCCAGGTCCATGGCCTCTGGCAACTCCGGCGCATCCGGGAACAGAGACGCGGTATGACCATCATTCCCCATACCCAGGATCAACACATCCAGCGGCAGTTTCAGCCCGGCAAGTGCAGAGCGAACCCGTGGCAGGCCCTCCTCAGGCGTTGCACCAACCTGCTTCAGAGAGAGAAAGTTGGCATCAGCAGCCTTGTTCTGCAGCAGATTCTCACGCACCAGGGTGGTATTGCTGGCCGGATCTCCCTCGGGTACCCAACGCTCATCAGCCAGGAGCACATCCACCCGTGACCAATCCAGATCCACCTGCGAAAGCGCCCGAAAAAACGGCAACGGCGTGGACCCACCGGAAACCACCAGACTTGCCCTGCCAGCTCTCTCCAGACGCTGCACCAGAAAACGGGCGACATCAGCGGCGAGGGCTTCGGCCACCTCCTGTGGGTCTTCCCCCGACTCCAGAGTCACACCATCCGGCAGGGGCATATCAGGCATCTTCATACCAGCTCCTCCCGTCCCGGGTAATCATGGCAATGGATGCCACCGGCCCCCAAGTTCCTGCGGCATAGCGCTTTGGCGGTTCGCCGCTGTCATGCCAGTTTGCAATAACCTGATCCACCCAGCGCCAGGCGTACTCAACTTCATCACGACGCACAAACAGGTACTGATTCCCCTTCATTACTTCCCACAGCAAACGCTCGTAGGCATCGGGAATTCGGTCGGTTTCGAATGTCTCCGAGAACGTCAGCTCCAGCGGCCCCTGGCGAAGGCGCATACCTTTATCCAGTCCCTGGTCCTTGGTGAGAATCTTCAGGGACATGCCCTCATCGGGCTGCAGGCGGATAATCAGTTTGTTGTTGGCCAGATGCTTCTGGTCTGGATCAAAGATGTAATGAGGCGCCGGCTTGAAATGGATAATAATCTGGGACAACTTTTCCGGAAGCCGCTTGCCGGTGCGGATATAGAACGGCACGCCAGACCAGCGCCAGTTGTCGATCTCCGCCTTCAGGGCCACAAAGGTTTCCGTCTCGCTGCCCTTGTTCGCCCCTTCTTCTTCCAGGTACCCCGGTACCGGCTGGCCGCCACTGGTGCCTGCGGTGTACTGGCCACGAACCACATGGCTGCCCATCAATTCCGGGGTAATCTGCTTGAGCGCCTTGAGCACCTTCACTTTCTCGTCGCGAATGCTGTCCGCAGACAGGTCCGCCGGCGGATCCATCGCAATCAGGCAAAGCAACTGCAGCAGGTGATTCTGGATCATGTCCCGAATCTGGCCAGCCTTGTCAAAATAACCCCACCGCCCCTCGATACCCACGCTTTCCGCAACCGTAATTTCCACGTGGGAGATGTGGTTCTGATCCCACTGGGAAGCAAAGAGGTTGTTGGCAAAGCGCAGGGCAATCAGGTTCTGCACGGTTTCCTTGCCCAGATAGTGATCAATCCGGAAGATCTGATTCTCGTTGTATACCTGCCCCAATTCGTCATTGATCACCCTGGAGGTTTCCAGGTCGTGGCCAATGGGCTTTTCAACCACGACTCTCGTCCGCTCATTGCAGCAACGGGTTGCTTCGAGATTGCGGGCAATCACCCCGTACATTGATGGCGGAGTTGCCATGTAGACAATCAACTGGTTATCCGGCTCGTCCCGCCAGTCCCGAAGCGCCTGGTAGCCCTCCGGGTCACTGAAGTCGAGACGCTGGTATTCCACTCGCTGGAGAAAAGCCTGCGCGATATCCGGGTCAAACTCCTCGGACTTCACGTGCTTTTTCAGTTTCTCCAGCAGCTGTTCTTTCACCTTGTCCGTGCCGGCCTCGGTTCGCGCAACAGCAAGTATGCGACTGCCAGGCGCCAGCAGGCCCGCCCGTTCAAGTTGATACAGGGCCGGGAAGAGTTTGCGCTGGGCAAGATCCCCCAGCGCCCCGAATAGCATTAGGTCACAACGGGTAGCGGTACGGTTGACCATCGGTTCCTTCTCTCAGTTTAAAGCGACACCAGACGCCTGAAAGGCATTATGTAGTAATTTTATAAAAATAATGACAGCTTGACCGGCATTTTCCAAGGGTATTTTTCATTAATTGATATTTTTACTACACCAAAAAGTTCATAAACACGGTATAATCACTACAATTTCTGACAACAATGGCACACCCCGAGGGAGTACCCAAACATGGCGGCAAACCATGCGCACCGTGACGACAACCTGCTGGAGGACATTCAGTCCCGACTCGACAGCCTGAACAAATCTGAACGCAAGGTCGCGGAAGCCATCCTTCGTGACCCCAGCGCAGCCACTCGTTACAGCATAGCTGCCCTCGCCCGCGCTGCCGATGTCAGTGAACCCACGGTGAATCGTTTTTGCCGGGGATTCTCGGCCACCGGGTTCCCCGACTTCAAAATCCGCCTCGCTCAGAGCATCGCCACCGGCACCCCCTACGTGGGCCAGAATGTCGAGCCAGACGACACCGTGGCGGAGTTCGCAGACAAGATCATGCTCAGCACCATCGCCAGCCTGGACAAAGCCCGCCAGTCCCTGGACCCCAAAGCACTGGGCACCGTCATTGACTACCTGATTCAAGCCAAGCAGATCAATTTCTTCGGTATGGGTGGTTCAGCCTCCGTTGCTCTGGATGCGCAACACAAATTTTTTCGTTTCAATATCCCGGTCACCTCTTACGACGACGCCCTGATGCAACGCATGGTCGCCGCCGGTGCCCAGGTAGGCGATGTCATCGTATTAATCTCTTACACCGGCAGAACCAAAGAGGCCGTTGAGATTGCCAAGGTGGCACGTGCCAATGGTGCCACCGTGATTGGCATCACAAATCCGGAATCTCCGCTGGCTGAATGCTGCACAGCGGTGCTTGGCGTAACCGCTCCGGAGGACACCGAAGTCTATATGCCGATGTCCTCCCGCATCATCCACCTGACCGTGATCGATATCCTGGCAACCGGTGTGACCCTCAAGCGCGGAAAGGATTTCCTGAACCATCTCAAGAAGATAAAGGAAAGCCTCAAGGCTACCCGCTATCCACTGGAGTAATCCCCCATAGTACTCGCCTGCACCACGCAGACACCCTCCGGCAGGGGCGCAGCCATCTACGCCCCTCCTCCCCCTTGAAACTCACCCCCCAAATTCCCCGACTCGGAGGATGTACAAAGACACGCCTTGAGGAACCATGAAATCCGGTTTCCCAATGTCTGATTGGCAGAAGCTGCAATCAAGGGAACCGGAAGCCTGACCGGGACCTAGGAACCGGAAACTCCGCTTCCCTGACATGCAAGAATGACAAAAACACAGGACTCAAACGATGCACAATAAAAAGCCTCTCTTCGCTAGCAAGCTCCCACTGGCAGCTGCCATCACCGCAGCTGTCATGGCAACACCGGCCATCGCGGTGGACTTCCACGGCTACGCCCGGGCAGGAGCCTCCACCAATATCGGCAGCGGCGGCGAACAAACTTGTTTCGGCAGTGGCGCCAGCGGTCACTATGTAGGCCGCCTGGCTGACGAATGCGACACCTATGCCGAGCTGTCACTGGGCGACGAGCTGTTCAGTCAGGACGGCAAAACATTCCGCATTGATTCCATGCTTGCCTACAGCGCTGAGCCCCAGGGCAACGATTACCAGGCGCTGAATGGCGGCAACAACATCAGCGGTATCGGTATCGACTTCGACAACCGAGAAGTCGAAGTCGCCCGCAACAACGCAGACCCCTTCGGCGGCGGTGAGATTGCCCTGAGACAGCTTTATGTGTCTGCCAAAAACGTCGTCGAATCATTGCCCGGCGCCACCCTCTGGGCCGGCAAACGCTTCTATCAGCGTAAAGATATCCACCAGATGGATCTCTTCTACGTCAACAACTCCGGCTACGGCGCGGGTATCGAGAACATCAAGGCTGGCGCCGGCCACCTGTCCGTTGCCTATACCAATGCCGACACCAGCGACGGTGATGGCCTGGTACAGAACAACAAAGTTGACGTTCGCTATGCCTTCCCCGTTGCCGGCGGCCACACCCTCGAGCTGATCGGTATCTACGCCATGGCGGACCTGACCGACCAGCAGAAAGACGCCGGCATTGAAGACGAGAACGGCTACTTTCTCACCGCCGAACTGTCTTCAGGTGTTATGGGTGGCTTCAACAAGTTCGCCGTGCAGTATGGTGCTGATTCCATGGGCTTCGCCAATGCCGAAAGCAGCAGTGGCGGGCGAGTGGATAACGGCAACGTTGCCGGCTACTTCGAGTCCAGCTGGCGCGTGCTCAACCACGGCGTGATTAAATTGGGCAATAACTGGGACCTGGGCCATTCCGTTGTCTATGAGAAAGCCAAACCCCATGATGCCGGCGCCCGTGATGGTGAGCGCCTGAGCATCATCGCCCGACCGATCTACAACTGGTCAACCGTAATGAGTACCGCGATTGAGATCGGCTACAGCGATACCGACCGCCCCTGGTTCACCGAATCCCAGGATCTCGGGAAAGTGGCCATCGCCCAGCAATGGCAGGCCGGCCCTGGCTACTGGGCGCGCCCCGTTATCCGCGCTTACGCGGCTACCTTCTTCGGAGATGAAGCCGAGGCCGCACGCGGTGGCGAAGGCATTGATGGCGACATCCAGATCGGCGCCCAGATCGAAGCCTGGTGGTAAGGCTCTAAACTCCACACACTCTACTTGGACCTCCTTCAGGGCCGGCATTTGCCGGCCCTTTTTATTACCCCTCGCCCAATAACATCTACGCCCCGCTGCCACCTGGGGCTACGCCCCGAAAATCCGATCCCGGAGGGATGTTCTCGTGCACGCTTCACGCAACCATGAGGAAGATCCGGAGCGGATCTTCCACCAACAAAAACAATTGGAAAGAGGATGTTGACAATGCCTGACCATAAACGGCTCACGGGCGGCATAGTGCTGACCCTTGCGCTGGCTCTCACCGGCTGCAACTCCGGCAGTAGCAGCGACTCACCGGCCAACGGCGGAAACACTGGTGCTGACGGCCTGCTCGAACCCGGGGCCAACGAGGCCCTGCTCTATTACAAGCGACCAGATGCCAGCTATGACGGCTGGGGCCTGCACCTGTGGAACGACGCCGGCGCTGGTTGTGACGGCCTGGCCGATGGTGTGCCCACCGACTGGGACAACCCAAGACTGGCGGACGGCATCAGCGACACCTACGGCGCCTATTATCGGATACCCATGCGCGAGGCCGGGGACTGCCTCTACTTCATTCTCCATAAGGGTGATGAGAAAGATCTTGGCGGCCAGGACCACCGCTGGCACTTTGGTGCACTCGGCAACCGCATTTTCACCGTCAGCGGCAGCCAGCTGTTATCCAGTACACCGATCGAGACCGACGGTATTGCCATTGCCGGCGCCAGTGCCCATTGGGTTGATCGCAACACTCTGGTCTTCCGGGACACCGGAAATCTGCCACGGGTTGAACTTCGCTATGACCACAATGCAGGGATTGCCGTCAGCGACTCCGACACCCTGAGTGGTGGCAACGTACTGGAACTGACACCCACCACGTTACCTGAAGCCAGTGCAAACAAGTTCCCCCACCTGGCAGATTGGCCAGCCTACGAGATCATCGCTGACAGCGAAACCATCCAATCCGCGTTAAAAGGCCAACTGGTCGCCGCCGCCTACAACAGTAACGACGAGCTGGTAGCCGCCACTGGCGTGCAGATTCCGGGAGTTCTGGATGACCTGTTCGCCTACACCGGTGAACTGGGCGCCGTCGTTGAGGGAAGTAACGTCAACTTTGCCGTCTGGGCACCCACCGCTCAAACCCTAAAGCTTCATGTCTTTGATGACAATGGCACCCCGCTGCCCGGCTATCCGGTGCAGATGACCGAAACCAACGGCGTCTGGAGTCACTCCGGCAGCCGGACTGACCTGCTGGAGATGTACTATCAGTACGAAGTCTCCGTTTACCACCCCAGAACCGGCGAAATCGAAACCACCCTGGTATCCGACCCTTACGCCCTCAGCCTCTCGGCGAATGGCCAGTACGCCCAGGTGGTGGACCTTGGCACAGACTACAAGCCATCCGGATGGGACAGCCTTACACTTCCAGCGAGGTCAGCGCCGGAGGATGTCGTGGTGTATGAGGTGCACGTTCGCGACTTCAGCGCCACAGACGAAACCGTTGAGCGGACCCATCGAGGCAAATACAAGGCCTTTACAGCCCCTTCTGACGGCAGTGTCGACAGCGTCGCACACCTGAGGGCCCTGGCCGAGGCTGGCGTAACTCACCTGCACCTGTTGCCCTCCTTTGATATCGCCACCGTGAATGAGAGCCCGAACCAGGTGGTCGATATTCAGGACGATTTCAGCCGGCTGTGTGAGCTGTCTGAAGCAGCTGCCAGCGAGTTCTCTGAATACTGCACAAGCGGGCAAACGGTTCGCCAGGTTCTGGAAGGGTTTGACCCGCTCACCGGTGACGCCCAGGCTCTGTATAACACGTTCCGCGACCTGGACAGCTTCAACTGGGGGTATGACCCGGTTCACTTCACCGTGCCGGAAGGCAGCTATGCCACAGACGCCCAAGGCCCTCAACGCATTATCGAGTTCCGGGAACTGGTGATGGCGGCCTCCGAACTGGGCCTGAACGTGGTTCTGGACGTGGTCTACAACCACACCAATTCGTCCGGCCTTGCCGACAACTCGGTTCTGGACAAGCTGGTACCCGGCTATTACCACCGCCAGAATCCTGAAACCGGGGCCGTCGAACAGTCCACCTGCTGCGAGAATACCGCCTCTGAGCACGCCATGATGGAAAAGCTAATGGTGGATTCCCTCGTTACCTGGGCCCAGCACTACAAAATATCCGGGTTCCGGTTTGATCTGATGGGCCACCACATGCTGAGCAACATGGAGAAGGCCCTGGCCGCGGTGCAGGCGGTCGATCCGGACACCTATTTCTATGGTGAAGCCTGGAACTTCGGCGAGGTGGCCAACAACGCCAGAGGTGTAAACGCCATCCAGACCAACATGGCCGGAACCGGTATTGGCTCGTTCAACGATCGCCTGCGGGATGCCGTACGTGGCGGCGGGCCCTTCGATGAAGGTGATGCCATTCGGGCCAACCAGGGATTTGCCAATGGCCTGTTCACCTACCCCAATGATCGGAACACGGGCAGCGAAGATGAAAGAAACCGGTTACTGCAGGTCAGTGACTGGATTCGTGTGGGCATCGCCGGCAGCCTCGCAGACTACCCGTTCGAGACCGCCACAGACGAGCTGAAAACCGCTGCCGAAATCGACTACAACGGGCAGGCCGCCGGTTACACGGCAGATCCCCAGGAAATCATCAATTACGTTTCCAAGCACGACAACCAGACTCTCTGGGACAACAACCAGTACAAAGCCGACTACTACGCCAGCACCCAGGAGCGGGCGCAAATGCAGGTTGTTGGCCTGGCCGTTCCGATTCTCAGCCAGGGCATCCCGTTCCTGCATATGGGCTCTGAACTGCTGCGTTCCAAATCCATGGAACGGGACAGCTACGATTCCGGGGACTGGTACAACGACGTGGATTTCAGCTTCCAGGCTTCCGCCTGGAATCGCGGCCTGCCCCGCCAGGATAAGGATGGCTCTAACTGGGACCTGATCACCGAGGTCATCACCTTAGCTGGCAGTCACGCCGACCCCACTCCGGCGACGATCAGCTACACCAGGGATCAGGTGCTGGAGCTGCTCAGGGTGCGCAAGGAAAGCCCACTGTTCCGGCTTCAGACCGCCGAGGACATCAAGAACCGCCTCAGCTTCCTCAACACCGGCTCGCAGCAGATTCCGGGGCTGATCGCGTTCAGCCTGCTGGATGACGGTACCGCCGGTTTACGGGAGCTGGACGATGCCAATAACGAGATTGTGGTGGTGATCAACGCCAGCAACACCACCCAGACCCTGAACCACACCCTGGACGGGGATTTCTCCGTCAGGGCCGATACCTCCCCGGCCCAGTCTGCGGCTGCCGACGCTGGCGAGTTCCTGGTGCCCGGGCTCTCGGTTGCGGTATTTGCCCGCTGACCGGCGGGCCTCAACACAGCCGGCCATGCCGGCTGTGACCATTGATAACAAGGAGAACAACATGAAAAAAGTACTTGGCAATCTGGCTCTGATATCTGTGCTTGCCATGACCGGTTGTGCCACCACCGGTGGTGAGCGTGACTACAGCCAGTCACTGTATCTGCGCGGGCAGTTTGCCTGGTGGGATGCGCTACCCGAATACAAGGTCAAGAAGGTGGACACCGGCGTCTATCGAACGGAAATCGAGTTAAAGGCTGACGGCCAACCCTATGAATTCAAGTTTGGCGATGCCAACTGGAGCAATGGGGCCAACTGCGGTTACCTGTCCGAGAAAGACGACAAGGAGGTAGCGCTCAACACGCCGGTTCGAGCGAACTGTTCAGCCGTGTTTGAGAACTTCCGTTTCACGCCACCGGAATCGGCGGTATACGGCTTTTATTTCGACGTCACCGGTGAGACTCCCACGGTGTACATCAAAAAAGCCAACTGATTCCCTAACACGTAAAAAAAAGGGTGCCTGATCGGCACCCTTTTTTAATCACTCTTGATCGCACCCGGGAATCAATCCCTGTCGACCTCCGCGGTGTTTCTCAGGTATTGCTGATAAGCCATGTACTCACGCTGGCCCTCGAGCTGGGCCAGGAATTGACGCAACTGCTGGTATTCAGCGCCATCTGTATCCACCGCACCTTCGTTTACGGCATCAACCAGAATAATCGCCGCCTCACGCTGGCCCACGGCTTTGGCCATCGAAGGATTACCTTCCTCCGGGCGCGGCATGGCAAAGGCACGCTGCACCACAAAGCGGCTCAGGTTAGCGCCGTCTCGCCCCTGGTTCTCGAAGCGCTGCCAGTCACCGGCATTCAGCGATTCGGGATCTTCTCCCGCTTCCAGGGCTGCCATCAGCTCGTCTACCCGAGCCTCAAGCGCCTGCCGGGTCTTGCGCGCTTCCAACATGGCGGCAATGTCGTCACGAACGTCGGCCAGCTCACGCTGACGAGGCTCCAAGTATTCGCGGACGCGAGCCACCACAGACGCGTTGTCACCAACGTCGATCAGCTCGGTGTTGAAACCGCCCTGCAGTACATCATCAGAGAACAGCTGACGCACCAGCCCGGCGTGATCGAAAGGCGCGGCTCCACCCTCCCGGGTTACCCCGTCCACTTCCCGCACTTCCAGGCCAAGCTCGGCTGCCGGGCCCGCCAGATCGTCCGCAGCGTAGGCCGCATCCGCCAGCTGAGCACGTACTTCAGCGAAACGCTCACTGGCGCGGCTGCGGGCCAGTTCATCACGCAACTCACCCCGCAACGACTCAAACGACGGAACATCGGAACGACGCACGCCCTCCAGCCGGATCAGGTGGATACCAAAGCTGGTTTCAACCGGGCCCGACACTTCACCTTCTTCCAGGGCAAAGAGCGCGTTCTCGAAAGCCTCATCGTAGACACCTCGGCCAGCATAACCCAGGTCACCACCGTCACGGGCTGAAACCGTATCAGCGGAGAATTCCTCGGCCAGTTCCGCAAACGATTCACCTGCCTCCAAACGCTCCTGAATCGACGCGATGGTAGCCTCAGCATCGCTACCGTCTTCAATCAGGATATGGGCAGCGCGCCGCTCCTCACGGGCGTATTCTTCGGCCCGCTCATCGTAGAAGCCCCGCAGGTCTTCCTCGGAGATTTCGATCGCATCCGCCAGGGCGCCCAACGACAGCGTAATGTAAGCCACGTGCACCTGCTCGGGCTCACGGAACTGATCGGCGTTGTCGTCGTAAAACGACTGAATCTCTTCCTCGGTTACCTTAATCTGCTCAGACAGGGAGTCTGCGCTAACGGTCAGCACACGGAAATCGCGGGTCTGATTCTGGATACGCAACAGTTGTGCGACGTTTTCACTGGCCACAATACCGGTCTGCGCGATGGACGCACGAATCTGGTTGACCACGTAGTTCTTCCGCAGGTTCTCGCGGAATTCACCCACACCCATGCCAACATTGCGTACCGTTGCCACAAACCGATCACGGTTAAACTGGCCGTCTACCTGAAACTGGGGCATCTGGGTAATCAGCGCATCGATGTCGGCATCCGACAGCTCCAGACCCTGGGCTTGGGCGTCGAGGGTCAGTACCCGCTCCTGGATCAGGGATTCCAGCACATCCCGGCGGATCTGATCTTCATCCAGCATGGAGGGATCCGGGCTGTCCATCTGCATGAGCCGCTGCTGTGTTTCCAGCTGCACGGTGCGCAAAAACTCACGCTCGGTGATGGAGTCTCCGTTAACAGTGGCCACTTCCGGCTCACCGGAAAAACCGCCAACAATGGCGTCCATCCCCCAGATTGACAGAGAAATAATCAGAAGGCCGATAATAACCTTTGCAATAGTACCCTGGGCGTTATCCCGAATATCTTGAAGCATGTTGTTCCTGAATCCCTGTTCAAGGTCGTGCTGGTGTTATTGGTGAGACGGCTGCACTTTAACGTAAAAAAGGCGCACCCTGTCCGGAATGCGCCTTGAATTCTTGCGGCAGCTTTCGCAAGCGAAAGCTGCCAAAGAAAGAGCCTTTACTTAACGGCGTCTTTCAGGGCCTTGCCTGCTTTGAATCCAGGCACTTTAGAGGCCGGAATCTTGATTTCAGCGCCAGTCTGCGGGTTGCGGCCGGTACGGGCAGCGCGCTCTTTCACAGAAAAGGTACCGAAGCCGATCAGGGTAACCTGATCGCCTTTCTTCAGTGCTCCAGTGATGGAGTTGGTCATGGCATCCAGCGCACGGCCAGCTGCAGCTTTGGAGATATCTGCGGACTCTGCAATTGCATCGATAAGTTCGGACTTGTTCACACTAAACCCCTTCGATTTCAGGTTGAAGATGTTATAGGTCGGTTTGTTTTTCGAGGACGTTCCCGACTATCGCATATGCGGTCGGAGAATTCCATTCTTCAGTTTTCTTATTCCTTTCGGTAGTACACCGGTGTTCGGAATAGGCACTTACTGCGCGGGAGCCCTTGGTATTGGCTGCTTCACGGCGAAACAGTTATACCAACGGGCTCTCAGGCATGTCAACAACTCATCGGGTGTTTAATGTGTATTTATGCGCTCGGCAGCATCGCCGGCATCATCTCCGGCTTTCGACGAGGCTCCCTCTTTTGCCGAATCAGCCGTGCGCGGCTCCGGCTGGTAAGCCAGTGCAATGTCCAGAACCTCATCGATCCACTTCACCGGGCGGATCTCCAGAGACTCTTTTATATTCTCTGGTATCTCCTTGAGATCCCTAACATTTTCATCCGGGATAATGACGGTCTTGATGCCCCCCCGATGGGCTGCCAGCAGCTTCTCCTTGAGCCCACCAATCGCCAAAACCTTGCCCCGGAGGGTAATCTCACCGGTCATGGCCACCTCGGCCCGAACCGGAATTTTGGTCAGTGCAGACACCAGCGCTGTGCACATACCAATACCGGCACTGGGACCATCTTTTGGCGTTGCACCCTCAGGTACGTGCACGTGGAGATCGTGTTTTTCATGAAAATCATCGGCAATGCCAAGGCCAGAAGCCCGGCTGCGAACCACCGTCAGGGCCGTCTGAATCGACTCCTGCATGACGTCCCCCAATGAACCGGTCTTGACCACTCGACCTTTACCTGGGGTCAGAGCACATTCGATGGTCAACAACTCGCCACCCACCTGGGTCCAGGCAAGCCCGGTCACCTGACCAATCTCGTTCTTCTCTTCCGCCAGACCATACTTGAATTTCTTGACGCCGGAGTAGTCCTCCAGCATCTCGGGCGAGAGGGTCACAGAGGCCTTGTCGTTGGCCTCTACGTGCTCCCTGACCACTTTCCGGCAGATCTTGGCGATTTCCCGCTCCAGGCCCCGCACACCCGCCTCACGAGTGTAGTAGCGGATCAGGTCACGCAGTGTCTGTTCGGGAATCTTCAGTTCGTCCTTGCGCAAACCGTTCGCCTTGATCTGTTTGGGCAACAGGTAGCGCAGAGCGATATTGACCTTCTCTTCCTCGGTGTAGCCCGGAATCCGGATGATCTCCATCCGGTCCAGCAGGGCCGGCGGAATATCCATGGAGTTGGAAGTACACACGAACATCACGTCCGAGAGGTCGTAATCCACCTCCAGGTAGTGATCGTTAAAGGTGTGGTTCTGTTCAGGGTCCAGCACCTCAAGCAGGGCAGACGCCGGATCACCCCGGTGGTCCATGCCCATCTTGTCGATTTCATCGAACAGGAACAGCGGGTTCTTCACGCCAACCTTCGACAGCTTCTGCAAAAGCTTGCCTGGCAGAGCGCCAATATAGGTTTTCCGATGCCCGCGAATCTCTGCCTCATCCCGAACGCCGCCCAGAGCCATCCGGGTATACTTGCGGTTAGTCGCCTTAGCGATGGACTGCCCAAGAGACGTCTTGCCGACGCCGGGAGGCCCAACCAGGCAAAGCACAGGCCCCTTGACCTTCTTCACACGGCTTTGCACTGCCAGGTACTCAAGGATGCGCTTCTTCACCTCATCCAGGCCGTAGTGGTCCTTATCCAGGATCTCACGGGCCTTCTCCAGATCGTGACGCACGCGGCTGCGTTTTTTCCAGGGCACCGCCAGCATCCAGTCGATGTAACCCCGCACAACGGTGGCTTCCGCTGACATGGGTGACATCATCTTCAGTTTGTTGAGTTCTGTTTCGGTTTTCTTGCGCGCCTCTTCCGGCAGGCCGGCTTCCTCAAGCTTCTGCTCGAGTTCTTCGAAGTCGTTATTGCCTTCACCCAGATTGCCCATCTCTTTCTGGATGGCCTTCATCTGCTCGTTCAGGTAATACTCGCGCTGGCTCCGCTCCATCTGTTTCTTGACGCGGCCGCGGATGCGCTTTTCGACCTCAATCAGGTCGATCTCACCGTCCAGTTTGCCCAGCAGCAGGTCAACACGCTTGCGAACGTCCAGCGCCTCCAGCAATTCCTGCTTCTCGGGAATGCGCATTTCAAGATGGGCTGCCATGGTATCCACCAGGCGCTCAAGCTCCTGAATACCCGTCAAGGCATTGGAAACCTCGGACGGCACCTTCTTGGACAGCTTCACATACTTTTCGAATTCGTCCATCAGAGTCTTGGTGAGCACGTCCTCTTCGCGCTCAGGCAACGACTCTTCTTCCATCAGAATGGCCTGTCCTGACAGGAAATCACCCTCGGAAATATCGGTAATGCTGGCCCTGGCATTGCCCTCAACCAGCACCTTGACGGTACCATCCGGCAGACGAAGCATCTGCAGTACGGTGGCCAGAGTCCCCATCGAGAACACATCCACGGCACCAGGCTCATCGGTTGAGGCGTCTTTCTGGGCGACCAGAAGGATTTCCTTGCTGCCCTCCATCGCGGCTTCCAGTGCCTGGATGGACTTCTCCCGGCCCACAAACAACGGGACCACCATGTGCGGAAACACCACGACGTCCCGCAGCGGGAGCAGTGGGTAATCTTGCACGGTTTCTTCAGATATACGGGTCATAGGGAATCCTCTGACAGCATTTTATTCAGCATATCACCCATCATTGGGGCGGCGGCGAAAATTGCAATCTTTTTACGAAAGGAACCGCTGGGCAGGAACAGCATTCAGCTGTCATGAAAAAGGGGCGATAGCCGCCCCTTTTCAATGCACTGCCAATACCCACAGAACTGAGTCAGTCCTCGGGTACCGCTTTGGCATGGTCACTGCTTGCGTAGATCTTGAACGGCTCAGAGTCACCACTGATGACGCTGGCATCAATCACCACCTTGGAAACATCATGTTCAGATGGGATCTGATACATGGTATCCAGCAGTGTGGCTTCCATGATTGAACGGAGGCCCCGGGCACCGGTTTTGCGCTCCATCGCCTTGCGCGCTACAGCTCGCAGCGCGTCTTCCCGGAAGTCCAGCTCCACGCCTTCCATGTCAAACAGCTTCTGATACTGCTTGGTCAGCGCGTTCTTGGGCTCGGTGAGGATTTGTACCAGGGCTTGTTCATCCAGCTCTGTCAGCGTAGCAACCACCGGCAAACGGCCAACAAACTCTGGAATCAGACCAAATTTCACAAGATCCTCGGTTTCGACATCACGGATGATGTCACCGGTATTCTTGCTGTCGTCCTGGCTCTTCACCGTTGCGGAAAAGCCTATGGAACTGCGCTCCGAACGCTCCTGGATCACTTTCTCCAGGCCGGCAAAAGCACCACCGCAAATAAACAGCATGTTGGTGGTGTCTACCTGCAGAAACTCCTGCTGCGGATGCTTACGACCACCCTGGGGCGGCACCGATGCGACCGTACCCTCGATCAGTTTCAGGAGCGCTTGCTGCACACCCTCACCCGACACATCACGGGTGATGGAGGGGTTATCGGATTTGCGGGAAATTTTGTCGATTTCGTCGATATAGACAATGCCGCGCTGCGCCTTTTCTACATCGTAGTCACACTTCTGCAGCAGCTTCTGGATGATGTTCTCGACATCTTCACCCACATAACCGGCTTCGGTGAGCGTGGTGGCGTCTGCAATGGTAAACGGCACATTCAGCATCCGGGCCAGCGTCTCGGCCAGCAGGGTCTTGCCACTCCCGGTCGGACCGATCAGCAGGATGTTACTCTTGCCCAGCTCAACGTCGCTTTTGCCTTCGCCATAGCGCAGGCGCTTGTAGTGGTTGTAAACCGCGACAGACAACACAACTTTGGCGCGATCCTGGCCAATCACATATTCGTTCAGAGTCTCACGGATTTCCGCCGGCGTGGGAAGACGATCGCTGGCCTCTTCCTGGGCGTTTTCCTGAATCTCTTCGCGAATAATGTCGTTGCACAGGTCAACGCACTCGTCGCAGATGAACACCGAGGGCCCTGCAATGAGCTTACGGACTTCATGCTGGCTCTTTCCACAAAACGAGCAGTACAGCAACTTGCCGTTATCGTCGCCTCTGCCGTTTCTTTCATCTGCCATTGAAATACCTCTGTTCTTCGTTGGTCGGCGCAATCAAACAATACGCCGACCAGGGATGATGCGATGACTTTCAGTATTATTTATTCGGTACGCGCTTATCAAGTACTGTATCGATCAACCCGTACTCTTTCGCCTGCTGCGGATCCATGAAATTGTCGCGGTCAGTGTCGCGCGCGATGGTCTCCAGGTCCTGGCCGGTATGTTCCGCCAGCAAGGTGTTGAGGGTATGGCGAATCTTCAGGATTTCGCGAGTATGAATCTCGATATCCGTCGCCTGCCCCTGGTAACCACCCAGCGGCTGATGAATCATCACCCGGGAATTCGGCAGGCACGCCCGTTTACCCTTGGCGCCCCCTGACAGCAGGAAGGCGCCCATGCTGGCCGCCTGGCCGATACACAAGGTGGCAACATCCGGCTTTACAAACTGCATGGTGTCGTAGATGGACATACCGGCAGTCACAGAGCCACCTGGGCTGTTGATATAAAGGTGGATGTCCTTGTCCGGATTTTCGGATTCCAGGAACAGCAGCTGAGCAACGACCAGGTTTGCCATGTGGTCTTCGACCGGGCCAACCAGAAAAATCACCCGTTCCTTGAGCAGCCGGGAATAGATATCAAAGGAACGCTCTCCGCGTGCCGTCTGTTCAATTACGATCGGCACCAGACCGGCGTTGGTTATCATTGTAGGGCCATCAAACGGTTTCTGCGTCATGTGCGCCTGAACTCCTTATGGACAATGGGCATGGACTCCTGTGGCAGGATATCCGGAAGTGATCGTCAGGATACCCTTATACTCTGCCACCAGTGAGCCCAGATGAAAACAGCCGGACACGCCGGCTGTTTCCAGAAAGCGACTCCGGGCCAGGCCCGGGGGCCATCAGCGCTGGGGCTGACCGGCCTGAACCGCTTCTTCGTACTTCATTTTCTTCTCTTTCACCTTGGCCTGACCAAGCACATAGTCGACCACGGCATCTTCCAGTACAGACGACTCGATCTGAGCTTTCTGGTCCGGGTTGTTGGTGAAGTGCGCAACAACCTCTTCAGGCTGTTCATAAGTAGATGCGATCTCCTGGATCTTTTCATCTACCTGGGCCGGCTCGGCCTTCAGGTCGTTCTTCTTGACCACTTCCTGGAACAACAGGCCCGTCTTCACGCGGCGCTTGGCCTGCTCTTCGAAGATTTCCTTGGGCAGTTGCTGGAAGTCAACCTGGCCGCCGAAACGCTGAACGGCATCCTGACGCAGGCGATCAATTTCCTGATCCACCAGGGCAGACGGAATCTCCAGCTCGGTTGTTGCCAGCAGGCCTTCAACAACGTCGTTCTTGACCTTGTTGGATACCGCCTGCTTGAGCTCGCGCTCCATGTTTTTCTTCACTTCTTCACGGAAGGTCGCTTCGTCTTCGGCTTCAATACCGAACTTCTTGAAGAACTCCTGGTCCAGTTCCGGCAGCTGCGGCTCTTCTACCTTGTGGATCTTGATCTCGAACTTGGCAGGCTTACCAGCCAGGTCTTCGTTGTGGTAGTCCTCGGGGAACTCCACTTCGATTTCCAGATCTTCACCGGCCTTACCACCAACAATGGCCTTTTCGAAGCCCGGGATCATCTGACCAGAACCCAGAGTCAGACGATGGCCTTCAGCGGCACCGCCTTCAAACTCTTCACCATCGATGAAGCCTTTGAAGTCGATGGTCAGAACATCTTTGTTCTTGGACTTGCGCTTGACTTCTTTCATGGTGGCCTGCTGACGACGCAGGTTGTCAATCATGGTATCGATGTCTTTGTCGGTCACTTCAGCAACCGGCTTCTCTACCTCAACCTTGGACAGATCGCCCAGCTCGATTTCAGGCAGCACTTCGAAGATGGCCACGAACTCGAGGTCTTTGCCCTCTTCCATGGTTTTCGGTTCAAACTTCGGCCAGCCAGCCGGGTTGATATCCTGCTCCTGCAGTGCCTTGATGTAATGGTCGCGCATGGCCTCGCCAACCACTTCCTGGCGAACGCTGTCACCGAAACGACGCTTGACCACGCTCATGGGCACCTTGCCAGGACGGAAACCATTCAGGCGCACGGAACGGGCAGTTTCCTGCAGGCGTTTCTGAACCGCCTGATCGATTTCCTGGGCGGGCACACCAATCGTCATGCGACGCTCGATGTTAGAGGTCGTTTCAACAGACACTTGCATGGAAGTTCCTCAAATTACAGATTCTGTAGGTGAATGAAAATTAAGACAAAACCCTGTTCAAGGCGACAAGCCCGAAAGGGACGCAAAATTAAAAGCCGGTAGTTTATCACGGTTTACCCCACCGAGAGAATCACCCGGTAAGGCTGAATATCGCTTTGAGACCAGCGCCACAACCGACATAGACAAAAATGGGGGCATTACCGAAAAAAGAAAGGGTGGTGCGAGAGGAGAGACTCGAACTCTCACGGGTTGCCCCGCTGGAACCTAAATCCAGTGCGTCTACCAATTCCGCCACTCTCGCGTATCTGGCACTGTACCGAAACGACCAAACGCCGTACAGACAGGCAGAAAAACAAACAAGGGGAAAAGTGGGGTGGACGAAGGGGTTCGAACCCTCGACCGCAGGAGTCACAATCCTGAGCTCTACCAACTGAGCTACGTCCACCACATCAGGGAGGTGCCTTTGGCACTCACTACTGCTTGCTTCAACTTTGCTGGTTTGGCGATCCGGTCCGGACTAACGGCTTGATGGCGCGCCCGGCAGGACTCGAACCTGCGACCATCCGCTTAGAAGGCGGATGCTCTATCCAGCTGAGCTACGGGCGCTTGACCGTTCGCCCACCTGAATATCCAGAAAATGGTCGGGGTAGAGAGATTCGAACTCCCGACATCCTGCTCCCAAAGCAGGCGCGCTACCAGACTGCGCTATACCCCGTTTCGACTGAACAACAAGTGCCTCAGCAAAGTTGGCGCGCATATTACCGGCGGCTGAGGCATCCGTCAACAACGATTTCAAAAATCATAGAGATAACGTTGCCTAAGAAGACCCGGGCGGGCACAAAAAGTTCCCCAAGGAGCTTTGCCTGAGTCCCTGTTCAGCGCATTGGCGTAGATGCCGAAGCATGAGACAATGCCCGCCCTTCACTTCTTCACTATTCATGCCCAACCGACAAGACGGAAACATGAGCGCCAAACTGATTAACGGAAAAGAGATCGCTGCCCGGGTTCGACAACAGGTGGCTGCGGGCGTACAGGCCCGGAAAGCCAAAGGCCTGAGAGCACCCGGCCTGGCAGTGGTTCTGGTGGGCAACGACCCCGCCTCCCACGTGTATGTAGGTAATAAACGCAAAGCCTGCGATGAAGCGGGCATTCTGTCGCTGTCCTATGACCTGCCCGAAGACACCTCTCAGGAAGCTCTGGAAGGACTGATTGATGAGTTGAACGAAAACCCCGCCGTAGATGGCATCCTGGTTCAGCTCCCCCTGCCCTCACACCTGGACGCCGACCCGATTCTGGTAAAGATTCGCCCGGATAAAGACGTGGACGGGTTTCACCCCTACAACATCGGCCGCCTGATGCAGCGCAAGCCCTGCCTGCGCCCTTGTACGCCGGCCGGCGTGATCACCCTGCTCGACTCCATAGGCACACCCTACAAAGGTCAGCACGCGGTGATTGTGGGCGCCTCAAACATCGTGGGTCGCCCCATGAGCATGGAATTACTGCTGAAAGGCGCCACCACCACCGTATGCCACCGGTTCACAGGCAATCTGGAGAAGTTTGTGGGTGAGGCAGACATCCTGATTGCCGCCGTCGGTAAGCCCGGCATCATCAAAGGCGAGTGGGTAAAACCCGGCGCCACGGTGATTGATGTAGGCATCAACCGCATGGACGACGGCAAACTCTGCGGCGACGTAGACTTCGCCGCAGCCGCCGACCGCGCCGCCTACATCACCCCGGTCCCCGGCGGCGTAGGCCCCATGACCATCGCCACCCTGCTGGAGAACACCCTTTACGCGGCGGATGTGCTTCACAAGGGTCTGTCCCCGAACGGGGACTGACCCACCTTTGCCCGCCCCTGCCCCGAAGCTCGAGCCCATGGGTCCAAAATGGGTCAGTCCCCATTCGGGGACAGACCCCAATGCCAAAGCTCGAGCCCATGGGTCCAAAATGGGTCAGACTCCCAAGGGTCTGTCCCCAAAGGGGACTGACCCCCATTTGCCCGCCCCCGCCCCACAGCTAGAGCCCATGGGTCCAAAATGGGTCAGTCCCCGTTCGGGGACAGACCCCAGGGGGACAGACCCAAAAAAACCCGCCGGAGCGGGTTTTTTTAAACACGGAGCAGATTACTGCCCGTACTTGGCCTTAGCCTTCTGTCGGTAGGCGTGCAGAAGCGGCTCGGTGTAACCAGCCGGCTGCTCACGGCCTTTCAGAACCAGATCCACAGCTGCCTGGAAGGCGATGCTGTCGTCGAAGTTCGGGGCCATGTTGCGGTACGCGGCATCACCGGCGTTCTGCTTGTCTACTACGGCAGCCATGCGCTTCATGGTTTCCATGATCTGCTCTTCGGAGCAGATACCGTGGTACAGCCAGTTGCACAGCAGCTGTGAAGAGATACGCAGGGTCGCGCGGTCTTCCATCAGGCCTACATCGTTGATGTCCGGCACCTTGGAACAGCCCACGCCCTGGTCGATCCAGCGTACAACGTAGCCAAGGATACCCTGGGCATTGTTGTCCAACTCCTGCTGGATGTCTTCCGCGCTCAGTGAAGACGGATCGTCCATCACCGGAACCGTCAGGATGTCGTCCAGAGACGCCCGCTGACGGTTAGCCAGCTCTTTCTGCACATCAAACACGTTCACCTGGTGGTAGTGGGTGGCGTGCAAGGTAGCGGCCGTCGGCGACGGAACCCAGGCGGTGTTGGCGCCAGACTTCGGGTGGCCAATCTTGGCTTCCAGCATGCCGGCCATCAGGTCAGGCATGGCCCACATACCCTTACCAATCTGGGCAACACCAGACAGACCCGCTTCCAGGCCGATATCTACGTTCCACTGCTCGTAGGCGTTGATCCAGGTGGCCAGCTTCATCGGGCCCTTACGGATGAACGGACCCAGCTCCATGGAGGTGTGAATCTCGTCGCCGGTGCGGTCCAGGAAGCCGGTGTTAATGAACACGGTGCGATCTTTGGCAGCGTGGATACAGGCTTTCAGGTTCACCGTGGTACGGCGCTCTTCATCCATGATGCCCACTTTCAGGGTAAAGCGCGGCAGGCCAAGCGCATCTTCAACACGACCGAAGAATTCGTTGGTGAACGCCACCTCTTCCGGACCGTGCTGCTTGGGCTTAACAATGTAAACAGAGCCCTTGGTGCTGTTCTGGAACTTGCCATCAGCCTTCAGATCGTGAATGGCGATCAGTGAAGTGACCAGGCCATCCATCAGGCCTTCCGGAATCTCGTTACCGTCTTTCAGCAGGATGGCCGGGTTGGTCATCAGGTGGCCAACGTTACGAACGAACAGCAGGCTGCGGCCCTTCAGGGTCAGTTCGCTGCCATCAGCACCGGTGTAGGTGCGGTCGCCGTTCATACGGCGAGTCATCATCTGGCCGCCCTTCTCGAAGGACTCTTCCAGGTCACCTTTCATCAGGCCGAGCCAGTTCTTGTAGGCTACTACCTTGTCGTCTGCGTCAACCGCCGCAACGGAGTCTTCGCAGTCCATGATGGTGGTCAGGGCGGATTCCATCAGCACGTCTTTGACGTTGGCACCATCGTCTTTGCCGATCGGATGGCTGGCATCGATCTGGATTTCAAAGTGCATGCCATTCTTCACCAGCAGAACGCCAGTGGGGGCATCGGCGGCACCGGTGTAGCCAACAAAGCCGGACTCGTCTTTCAGGCCGGTGACTTCACCATTCTGCAGTTTCACCGCCAGTTTTCCGCCGTCGATGTAGTATTTGGCAGCATCTTTATGGCTACCGGAAGCCAGGGGCGCAGAGCCGTCCAGCAGGTTGCGGGCCCACTCGATGACCTTGGCACCGCGAACCGGGTTATAGCCGCGACCTTTATCAGCGCCATCTTCCTCGGAAATAGCATCGGTGCCGTAGAGGGCATCGTACAGGCTACCCCAGCGCGCATTGGCGGCGTTCAAGGCGAAACGGGCGTTCATCACCGGAACAACCAGCTGCGGGCCGGCCATGGTAGCGATTTCCGGATCTACGTTGGCAGTAGAGATTTTGAAATCGGCGGGCTCATCGACCAGGTAACCGATCTCTTTCAGGAATGCCTTGTACTCAGCCATGTCCAGCTTCTGGCCCTTGTGGTCACGGTTCCAGGCATCCATCTTTTCCTGGAGGGCGTCACGCTTGGCCAGCAATTCGCGGTTGCGCGGAGCCAGTTCGTTCACAATTTTGTCGAACTCGGCCCAGAATTTGTCGGCGTCAACGCCGGTACCCGGGATCGCTTCGTTGTTTACGAAATCGTACAGATTCTTGGCGATCTGAATGCCGCCAACTTGAACGCGTTCTGTCATCGTTGCTTGCCTCGATGGGTTATGTTTCCCGACTCCCCCTTAGCGCATCAGGTGCGGGGGCATTAGTATTTGAGCGGCGCATTGTACGTGAAAATCCCTACAAGGTCATTCCCGCACAGCACAATGCGACTTTATGTGCATCTGCCGGATCTCAGGCGCGGCGCCAGGTGGTCCCTTCCCGACTGTCGTCCAGAATAATACCCTTTTCGAGAAGCTCATCCCGGATACGATCGGCCCCAGCAAAATCTTTCGCTTTGCGGGCATCGGCGCGGGCCTGAATCATGGCCTCAATATCTTCAGCCGTCAGCTCACTACCGGTATCGGCCTGAAAGAAAGCTTCCGGGTCTTGCTGAAGCAGCCCCAGCACGCCACCCAGACGAACCAGTATGGCTGCGCTGCGTTTGGCCTGCTCGTCATCGCCTTCACGGCGGTGATGATTAATGTCGTTGGCCACGGCATGCAAAACCGCGATGGCACCGGCGGTATTGAAATCGTCGTCCATCACTTCGGCGAACCGGCGATCGTGGTCGGTTTCCGGCACATCACTATCCTTGGCCGGAGTAATGCCACGCAGGGCGTGATACAGCTTGGTCAGTGTGCGCCCTGCCTCAGCAAGGCTTTCCTCGGAATAGTCTACCTGGCTACGGTAATGGCTGGAGACCAGGAAGTAGCGCACCACTTCCGCCGGATACTTTTCCAGGATTTCCCGGATGGTAAAGAAGTTGCCCAGAGACTTGGACATCTTCTCTTTGTTCACCCGAATGGCGCCGGCGTGCATCCAGGTATGAACAAACTTGTGGCCGGTGGCACATTCCGACTGGGCAATTTCGTTCTCGTGGTGCGGGAACAGCAGATCCGGCCCGCCACCGTGAATGTCGAAGGTGTCGCCCAGGCACTTGGTGGACATAGCCGAGCACTCGATATGCCAGCCCGGTCGGCCATCGCCCCAGGGAGACTGCCAGCTAACTTCGCCAGGCTTGGCGGCTTTCCACAAGGCAAAATCCGCAGGGCTGCGCTTGGCTTCCTGCACATCCACCCGGGCACCGGCCACCAGGTCTTCGAGTTTTTTCTTGCTCAGTTTGCCGTAGTCCGGGAAGGAATCCACCGCGAAATACACGTCACCGTTATCAGCCGCGTAGGCATGGTTGCCCGCAATCAGCGTCTGGATCATGGCGATGATATCGTCGATGTAGGCGGTAGCCCGCGGCTCATCGCTGGGAGCCAGCACACCCAGGCGAGCTTCGTCTTCATGCATGGCGTGAATCATGCGGTCGGTCAGGTCGGTGTAGACCTCACCATTTTCATCGGCCCGGCGCAGGATCTTGTCGTCGATGTCGGTGATGTTACGCACGTAAGTCACATCATAGCCACGGTGGCGCAGGTAACGGGTAACCACATCGAAGGCCACCAACACCCGGGCGTGGCCCAGGTGGCAGTAGTCGTAGACCGTCATGCCACACACGTACATGCGTACCTTACCTGGCTCGATGGTCTTGAACGCTTCCTTCTGCTGCGTCAGCGTATTGTAGATACGCATTACTTGCCTCCCTTGCCCCAGGAATCCCGAAGTGTGACTGTCCGGTTGAACACCGGCTTGCCGGCCTTGGCTGTCAGCTCCTGATCACAGAAGAAATAGCCCTCACGCTCGAACTGATACGGTAAATCGGTCCTTGGCTCGGCCAGACTTTTCTCAACCCGCGCGCCCTTCAGCACCACCAGGGACTCCGGGTTCAGGTGATCCAGGAAGTCACCTTCCTTGTCGCTGTCCGGGCTCTCGTGGTTAAACAGTCGGTCATACAGGTTGATATCGGTTTCGATGCTGTCATTGGCCGATACCCAGTGAATCACGCCGTTAGGCTTGTAACCTTCCGGGTTCACACCCAACGTGTTCGGATCGTACTCGCATTTGAGTTCAACGATCTCACCGCTGTCATCGCGCACCACCTCTTTACAGGTCATCACGTAACCTCCGCGCAGACGCACCGCCTGCTCCGGCGCCAGACGTTTCCACTTACGCGGCGGCTCCACCTCGAAGTCTTCCCGGTCGATGTACAGAGTCTGGCTCCAGGTGACGTCCCGCTCCCCCATCTCCGGCTTCTGCGGGTGCACCGGCAAGGTCAGGGTTTCGGTCTGATCAGCCGGGTAGTTGGTGAGAGTCACTTTTAGCGGGCGCATGACGCACATGGCGCGGGGCGCCCGGTCGTTCAGGTCTTCCCGGATGGCATACTCCAACATACCTACATCAACGGTACCACCAGCTTTGTTAACACCGATCATGTCGCAGAAGCTGCGTATGGATTCCGGGGTGTAACCACGGCGGCGCATGCCGGAAATAGTCGGCATACGCGGATCGTTCCATCCCTCTACCACATGTTCGTCCACCAGGCGCTTCAGCTTGCGTTTGCTGGTGATGGTATAATTCAGGTTCAGCCGCGCAAACTCAATCTGGCGCGGATGGCACGGAACGGTGATGTTATCCAGCACCCAGTCGTACAGGGGGCGGTGGTCTTCGAATTCGAGCGTACACAGGGAGTGAGTAATCCCCTCCAAGGCATCAGAAATCGGGTGGGTGAAGTCGTACATCGGGTAGATGCACCACTTGCTTCCGGTCTGGTGATGGTCGGCGTAGCGAATGCGGTAAAGAATCGGGTCCCGCAGGTTGATGTTCGGGGAGGCCATATCGATCTTGGCCCGCAACACCAACTCGCCGTTCTCGAACTTACCGTCGCGCATGTCCCGGAACAACTGCAGGCTTTCTTCCACCGGGCGGTCCCGGTATGGGCTGTTCTTGCCGGGCTCCTTCAGGGAACCACGGTATTCAGCCATCTGCTCAGCATTCAGTGCACACACATAGGCCTTGCCTTTTTCGATCAACTCCTCGGCAAAGGCGTACAGCTGGTCAAAGTAATCTGAGGCGTAACGTACGTCGTCCGCCCACTCGTAGCCCAGCCACTCGACGTCCTGCTTGATGGCATCGATGTATTCCTGACTTTCCTTTTCCGGGTTGGTGTCGTCAAAGCGAAGGTTACACTCGCCACCGAAGGTTTGCGCAATACCAAAGTTCAAGCAGATCGACTTGGCGTGACCAACGTGCAGGTAGCCGTTGGGCTCCGGCGGAAAACGGGTAACGACCTTGCCAGCGTGCTCACCCTTGGCGATGGCGTCTTCGATCAGGCTCTGAATAAAATTGTGGGCTTTCTTCGACTCGGCGCTCATACAATCTCTGTCAACAGGGAATGGATCCGGGGAGCACGGTGCAGGCTCCCTTAAACCGCCTATTATACTCACAAATCGTTGCCGGACTCATGCACAGGACGAAACTCTTGAGTACAATGCAACCTTCAGACCCACAACCCCTATTTAACAGGACGACCTGATGATTCTGCTGCAGACCAACCACGGTGATATCAAACTGGAACTGGACTACGAAAAAGCCCCGGAAACCGCAAAGAACTTTGAGCAGTATGTTCGCGACGGCTTTTACGACGGTCTGATCTTTCACCGTGTCATCAGCAACTTCATGGTTCAGGGCGGCGGCTTTGAGCCGGGCATGACCCCACGCAAAACCCGCGACCCCATCCAGAACGAAGCCGACAACGGCCTTAGCAACATGGTCGGCACCATTGCCATGGCCCGCACCATGGACCCGCACTCAGCTACGGCCCAGTTCTTCATCAACGTGGAGAACAACGGATTCCTCGACCACACCGCCAAGAATGCCGAGGGCTGGGGCTACTGTGTGTTCGGCAAAGTGGTTGACGGCATGGAGACCGTAAACAACATCCGCGCCGTTCGCACCACCATGCGTGCCGGCCACCAGGACGTGCCATTTGAAGACGTCATCATTGAAAAGGCCGAGGTTCTGGAGGACGCGTGACCACGCTGTTTATCTCGGATCTGCACCTTGAGGAGTCGCGCCCGGATATTACGGACGCGTTCCTGACGTTCCTGCGAGAGAAGGCAGCAGGGGTTGAGCAGCTCTACATTCTGGGCGATTTTTTTGAGGCCTGGATTGGTGACGACGAGCGCACACCACTTCAGGAGCAGGTTGCTGGCGCCCTGAAGCACCTCAGCGACAGCGGCACCCATATCTTCCTGATGCATGGCAACCGGGACTTCCTGATCGGAGAAGATTTCTGCCACCGGTCCGGCGCCACCCTGCTGGACGACCCGACGGTGATCGATCTGTATGGAACGCCTACTCTGCTGCTGCACGGCGACAGCCTGTGCACTGCCGATGTGGAATACCAGAAATTCCGCGCCAACATGCGCAACCCGCAGATGCAGAAGATGATGCTGGCCCGCCCCCTGGAAGACCGCCAGCAAATGGCAAAGCAATTACGGGCGCTGTCGATGGCCAAGAACCAGGGCAAGGCGGAAGACATCATGGATGTGACGCCAGAGGAAGTAGTCAAGGAGCTCGAAGCCCACGGCGTTCAGTTGATGATTCATGGCCACACCCATCGTCCGGCCGTGCACCACCTCGAAGCCAATAACAAACCAGCGCGCCGGATTGTGCTCGGTGACTGGCACAGCCACCTTTGGTGGCTGGAAGTACAGCCCGGCAAGGAAGCTGAGTTGAAAAAGCAGCCCCTGCAGCCTTGATGCCGCAGGGGTCGCCCCTTCCTCAGGCCTTACCCGTCGGTGGGCTCCCGATAGGTTTCCAGACGGCGCAGCCAACCCGGCAACCAGCGTTCCCGCTCTATGGCCTGCTCTGCCAGCTCGGCGCGCCGGGTAAGCACCCGGCCCGCGGCCTCCCGAAAGCGATCCAGCGGGCGAAGCCCCGGGCTCTTATCCATAGCCTGCAAGACCTGCAACAACCCCCAACCTTCGCCCTCATAGCGCTCCGTTTCTGAAAGCCCTTCGCCCTTGAAGTTGACGTAGTCCATCAACGCGTAGACACCACCGGGCGTTTGCCCAAGCTGCCACAAGCGTTCCCGAATAACCGGCCGCTGCGCTTCGGGCGCGGCATTAACCACCGTTTCCAGGGAGCGGGCGGCGCGTTCCTGGATAAAGCGCACCTGATAACCGCGGGTTTCATACAGGAGTGCCCGCAGCGCCTTTACCTCATCGGTCGCACTCGAACTACTGAGAAAACCGGCACGGTCTGGCCAGGGCGCGCCTTGGGTGCGGGCGTCTTCCAGCCAGCCGGGAAGCTGCACACCGCGATCAACCATAAAGTCCAGAAGCGCCGGGAAACTCTCGGTAAAACGTCCGCTTTCGCCCTCCGGATACCAGATAAAGTGGCCAATCCCCAACGAAGGAAACGCTTCGCCCTCATTCCAGTGCACCAGGCATTCATGCCGCCCGGCACATTCGTTTCGGAAAATTCGTTCTCCAACCCAGGCCAGCTCTTCGGCCGTCAACGTCATGGTCTGTGCCTGCTCCAGCACCTGGCCCGACACTCGCAGCAACCGCCCATCGGCTGAGTCGGTCAAGAGATACAGGGCGCCGTCGGGCCCTTGCCGCACATCGCGGATACGCTCACCAAGCTCAGAAAACAGGCGCTCGCTTTCCACAACCCGGCCCTCGCTGAGAACAACCCGATGCACACTCTTATTGGCCAGGGCGCCGACAAACAGGTCGCCCTGCCAGTGCGGGAATTGGTGGCCGCTGTACAACGCCAGGCCCGATGGTGCGATGGACGGCGTCCATGACCACAGGGGTTGCTCGGTACCCTCGTATCGTTTGAATGGCGTTACCATGGCACCGGTATAGTCACGGCCATCGGTGGCCAACGGCCAGCCGTAATTGCGCCCGGCCTGGATCAGGTTGATCTCGTCACCGCCACGGGGGCCGTGTTCGTGAGCGATGACCCGGTCATTACCGGCATCGTAGACCAGCCCCTGAACATTTCGATGCCCCAGGCTGAAGATCTCCGGCAGAGCGCCATCCACCTGTACGAACGGATTATCCGCCGGAATGGAACCGTCCGGATTCAGTCGCACGATGGTGCCCAGATGGCTGGACAGTTTCTGTGCTTCCTCCCGAAAATCGAAGCCATCCCCCAGGGTTACCAGCAAGGTGCCGTCGGCCAGCCAGGCCATGCGCCCACCGTAATGGGCATCACCATATTTACCCGGCCTGGCCCTGAAGATTTCCCGCACTTGCATCAGTTCGCTTCCGACAAGCTGGCCACGGGCGACGCACAGATGATTTTCCCGAACCGTGCCACAGGCATAGGCGAGGAACACACCACGACGTCGATCATCCCCCGCCCTGCCATCAAAGCCGGGCTCGAGTAGCACATCAAACAATCCGGCCTGGCCGGAGACGAATACGTCCGGGACACCCGACACCTGCACCTGATGCCCATCCGGCGATACTTTTTTCAGTTCTCCAGCGCGCTCGGTCACCAGAAAATCACCCCCTGGCATGAATGCCAACGACCACGGGTGATCAAGCCCTTCAGCGACCACGTCTATCCGATAATCGGCCGCTTCCTGGGCCAATGTCGGCTCCGGAGCGCCCACGCCGGCCAATACCAAGAAAGGTGCTATCAGACCATGACGGGCCACGGTCATGGTCATCTTGCCCGTCAGTTGCGCAAACACCCATCCCGCTACTGCTGCGGTCCCCAGCATCGCCAACAGCCCGGGCAGGGTTCGGGTTGCTGCGATCAGTGTCGGCATGGGCGCCAACACATCAACCAGGGCCAGCGTTGCCCACAACGCAAGAGCTCCACCAAGGGCATACCAGAAATCCCGGTAGGGCCAGCCCAACAACCGGAGCAATCCCGCAGTTACCAGGAAGCCCGGAACCAATGCAGCGGCCAGCAGCACCCCATAGACAGGCGCGAACCCAACCAGGTCCTGCCCCATGACAACGAGGCGATCCACCAGGCTGAACGAGGCCCCAAGGGCCGACAACGCCGACAGGTTGAACTGAGTCTGCACCAGACTGCCGAGAAACGCGCCGCACACCACCGCGATGGCTCCCGCAATTACGATTTGGACACTTTTTTTCATTCCCCTGCGCTTCCCGTAGTGATGATTTTCTGACAAAGGCTCTGATAACGAAGGAATTTTCAGAAACTTCCCGGCCATCTGATCCGTTACCTTAGCAAGCTCCAGCGGTTGAAGCACAAGCCTCTTGCCTCATACTGTTCATATAACGCAACTGACACGAGTGAACCCTATGACAGGGAACCGGGCTTCTCTTGCAGCCTGTTTCATACGCACCTTCTTCCTTGCCTGGATCTGGCTGGCAGTGATTCGCGGCCTGCTGATCATTCAAAGCGGGGTACTCCCGAGCCTGCCCGGTACCCTGGGCGGCGACGTTGCCGGGGCTTTTTTGCTGGCCGTATTCCTGCATCTATCGGTTGGCGTTGTCCGCGCCCTGTTGATCACCGCCCTGGGCGTCGCACTCTATGTGGCCGGCATGCACCTGACAGCCCATGGCACGCTTTTCCAACTGGCCTTCGCCGGCAAGGGTATGGACAGTACGTTCATTACCGGCAGCCTGCTCAACATCTATCTGATAACCCTCCCGGGCTACCTCGTGCTGGCCTGGCTGTTGCACTGGCTGCATCGAAAATGGGTGCCCACTTCAGAGCGTGCGCCAGTCCTGCTTATCAGTTCCGCCGTTCTGGTCACCGGCCTCTACACTCTGTCGTTTCCGAGCCTGACGACACCCGCCAATAATGTGGTGGCCAGCACTGTCGCCCAGGTTCCAGGTGCGTTGCTCAATCCGGTTGGCACTGCTATCGGTGACGAAACCACTGAACTCAGTGAGCAACTGGACAGACGAACAAACTTTTTCCACCAACAAACCAGCAACTTTCAGAATCCCGAGCCACCCAATGTTCTGTTGATCATGATCGAGGGGCTGTCCGGAGGCTACCTGCCGAAAATCAGCCAATATCACAACCTTCAGCCCATCGTCTCTCTCGACACTCTGGAGGCGACGTTCGACGCCTTCGGTTTCCGGGTCTACAACAACGTGCTGAGCATGGAACGGCAGACGGATCGCGGCACCTTTGCCCTGGTGTGTGGGCGCTACCCCGACTTGCGCCGGCCATCGGAGAAGATGTTGGCCGTCGCGGAAGACAAAGCCAATCCCGACTGCCTTCCGGGGAAGCTGAAAGATCAGGGCTACACCACCGCTTACTGGCAAGCTGCGCCAATCGAATACATGAAAAAAGATCAGTTCATGCCCCGGGCGGGCTATGAGAACGTCACCGGCGCAGAGGCATTTGGTCACGCGCAGGAACAGGATGGCTGGGGACCGCCAGACCCGACGTTCTTCCCGGACATTGCTGAACGCCTGAGTGAACTGGATAGCCAACGCGGCCCCTGGTTTGTCACAACCCTGAATGTCGGCACCCACCATCCGTTCAACATCGGACCAGAAGCCGAACAGGAACTGGAAGCCGAGCAGGCCAACCAATCTCCTTCTGAAGAAACAACGGGGCTCCCTGCCACCCAGATGGCTCGCAAAAAGGCCATGGTGGTCATGGCCAACTCCCTAGAACGCTTTCTGACACAGCTTGAGCAGGAAGGACTGCTGGACAACACTCTGGTGATTGTCACATCCGATGAATCCGGCGGCTTTGTTCGCGACGACCATGAGACCTTGCCGCTGAACAGCAACCTCGGCGTGCTGGCCATACGCTCGCCGGGCCGGCCAGACCTCAGTGAATTCGCACCGGAAAACCGGATTGTTGCCCAGTTCGACATCCCGATGACCATTCTGGATGCTACGGGCAACGGCCACCTGGCCGGGGACATGCTTGGCCGAAGCCTGCTGTCTGAGCCGACGGAGCCTGCTCGCGACCTGATGCTGGCCGACACCTACACCGGCATGAAGTACTTTCTCCGGGAATCCGGCACCCTGCTCGCCTGTACCGAATTGACTACCCGCTGCAGCAACTGGGCGTTCGATCCAGACAGACTGTTCGGAAGCCTGCAACAAACCGAAGACGAACCCTTCCTGTCCTTCGATGAGCGCCTGGCACTGCTGGAGAAAGCCACACTGCTGACCCAGGAAGGCGAATAACGTGCTACCCCTGCTAAGACAAGGCTTGGCCCTGTTCCGCCACCATCATCGGTCATTGCTTGCGCTCTACCTGACCTTCACCGGTTTATCCATCGCGGTATTTACACCGCTGATTACTGCCGCGGTGTCTCTGCTCAGGCCACTCACCGGTGACGCGGCCATCACAACCGGTGGCCTGCTGGACTTTCTGGCATCGCCGGGCGGCGTGCTCTGGCTGCTGGTAACCCTGTTACTTGCAGCGGTACTGATCGTCCTCCAACTGGCCGGGGTTACTTTGATCGCCGCCCAGACTGGCAATCACACCTCGAGGGCAGCCATCCGTGCCTTGGTGGGGATTGGTCGGCGCTTGCCGCAACTGGCTCTACTGGCCATCATTCAAACCCTGGCGCATTTGTTGATTGCCTTGCCATTTCTGGCGGCCATGGGCTTCGCCGCACATCTGTTGCTCAACAACTTCGACCCTTACCTGCTAAACCTTGAGCGCCCACCGATTCTCTGGTGGTTCCTTGGCTTCTGTCTGGTCATGCTGGGTGCCATTGTGGTGGCCAACGGCACCCTGTTTCTCCGCTGGATTCTTTCCATCCCGGCCCTGATGCTGGACCAACAAACACCGATGGCGGCCCTTCAACAGAGTGCCCGCGACACCCGCGGCGCTCATCGCGAAACGGTCGGTCTCCTGTCGCTTGGTATTGTCGCGGTGCTGGCCATGCCGGCCGTGGTAACGCTGGTGTTTGATTTGCTGGCGGCCAGTGTGTTCAGGGTTGTGCCAGCGAAAGCCAGTATCCTCTTGCCCGTGGTTATCCTGTTGGTGGGGAGCTACCTTCTCGTCAGTCTTGCCCTTACCTTCCTGGCCAGCTCGGCACTGGGCACCCTCATCGTCGCCCGCTACAAAGCAATACCCGGGCGCAAGCTGCAATGGCAGCAGCCGTCTCCGGACCGACAGGATGCAAAAACCGGGCGCCGGCTTTGGCTGCTCGAGGTCGTGATCATCGCGCTGGTACTGACCCAAAGCGTTCAAGTGGTCAACTCGCTGAACCAGCAAGACAAAGCGACCATAACGGCCCACCGTGGCAGCGCCTTCAAAGCTCCGGAAAATACTCTCAGCGCCATACACCAAGCTGTAGAGGACGGTGCCGACTACGTTGAAATTGATGTCCAACTGACCGCAGACGGCGTACCAGTGCTCTGGCACGACCAGGATATGGCGAGGATATTCGGAAAGCCGGAACGGATTGGCGATGTCCGGTATGACGACATCCATCATCTGGATGCCGGCTCATGGTTTGGTGATCACTTTGCCCATGAGCGTATCGCAACGCTGGAGCAAGCGGTCAAGGCCACCCGTGGCCAGGCCCGACTGTTTGTTGACCTGAAACCGAACCGCAACGAGCGGGCACTGGTAACCGCCGTTGTCCAGACCCTGCAAGAAAATAATGCCGTGGAAGGCACTATCATTGCAGCAGCTGACTGGCCCAGCCTGGAACTGGCAAAGCAAATGGAACCGGGCCTGAAAACCGCGTTGCTGGCACAGTTCGTGGTAGGCCCCTTGTGGCAGGATCGTTACGACATTCTGGCGCTGCGCCTGAACCGGGCCACCCCGGCAGCGGTCGCCAGGGCGCACAAGGCGGGCAATGAGCTGCATGTGTGGACTGTCAATCAACCGTCCGACATGGCACGCTTTCTGGATATGGGCGTTGATAATATCATTACCGACCGCCCGGATGTGCTGGCTGAGCTGATGGCAGAGCGCGCGGCGCTCAGCGATGGTGAGCGCCTGGCAATGCAGATCCGCAACTGGCTGAGGTAGACCGCAGCAGGCCCAAAGGCGGTTTACTGCTCCACAAACGCCCGTTCAATAACGTAGTGGCCCATGTCGCCGCCGCGAGCCTCACGGAAGCCCATGTTATTGAGAATGCTGCAGGTGTCCTTGAGCATGCTCGGGCTGCCGCAAATCATGAAGCGATCCTGCTCCACATCAAAATCGGGCAAACCGAGATCACGGGTGATCTTGCCAGTCTCCATGGCATCGGTCAGGCGACCCTGGTTGCGGAAGGGCTCACGGGTGACCGTCGGGTAGTACAGCAATTTGCCGTGCACCATCTCACCGAAAAACTCGTTTTCCGGCAGGTCCTGGATATCCTGCTGGTAAGCCAGCTCAGACACATACCGTACCCCGTGGGTCAGGATGACCTTGTCGCAGGCTTCATACACCTCAGGGTCTTTGATAATACTCATGAACGGCGCAAGCCCGGTGCCGGTGCTGATCAGCCAGAGGTTGCGTCCCGGCAACAGGTTATCCAACACCAGGGTGCCGGTGGGCTTACGACTGACCAGAATTTCATCCCCCACCTGAATCTTCTGCAGTCGTGACGTCAGTGGGCCGTCCGGAACCTTGATCGAGAAAAACTCAAGCTCTTCCTCATAGTTGGCGCTGGCGATACTGTAGGCCCGCATCAGCGGCTTGCCGTCTGTTTCCAGACCAATCATGACAAAGTGCCCGTTCTTGAAACGGAACCCCGGGTCCCGGCTGGTCTTGAAACTGAACAGAGTATCGTTCCAGTGGTGAACGCTGGTGACCGTTTCTTTCATCAGATTACTCATGGCAGCCTCGTTGTTGCGACTTCAAACAGGTTATATGGGAATTCAATGAGTAAAGTTTAACCCGACAGGTTAAATCGACAAAACAGGCAATACCCATATGTGTGTTCGATTTTATGGATATAGATCGGTAACAAACTGACCAGGGTCATGGTCTTCAGCTTACTCCTGAACTAGCCTGAAAGAAATTGGCCCCAGAACAAACAACCACCAGGGAGAACACCATGCTCGATCACCTGATTCTGACCGTGGACTACACCAGGGAATGGGAGCAGGCTATGGAACAGCTGCCAGCTTTGCTCAAACTCCTGGGCACCCGGAAGATTACGCTCACCTATGTCCTGCAGACCCATAAACGACTGCATCCGGACGACACCGAAGGCTCGGCTACCGAGCGGTTACGGAGGATCGGGGAACACCTCAAAAGCAGCCTCGGCATAGAAACCGCCATCCACGTTTCCAAGGGTTTTGTTGCCCAGGAAGTCCAGGCGCTGGCCAAGAAACTCAACGCCGACGGTGTGGTAGCGTGCAACCGCAGCCATCGGGCAGCCAAGGAACTGTTCTTCGGAAACACCGCCCTTAACCTCGCCCGAATGACCAAAGTTCCGCTATTGATCATTCCGGTCCAGGACGAGCCACCGGCGGCCGAAGAGGAGATTTTGCTGGCCACCGATGGATCAAAGGCGTCGTTCAATGCCCAGGCAGTCTTTGAAAAGCTCATGGCCAACCATCGCACCGGGCGCGTGGTATGGGCACATTCTGAAGAGCCGGAACAATCTGATGAAGCCACGGAACAGAGGATCAATGTACTGGCAGAGCGGCACCCCAACGTACATCGGAATATCCTGACCGGCCGGCCGGTGGACCAGATTCTGCAAACCATCAATGACACCCGCCCGCTGTTGACCATTATGGGCAAACGGGGCTCAACCCCCATTCAGGAGATCATGATCGGCAGCACCACGGAGCATGTGGCGGCCGGCAGCCCCTACCCGGTACTGATGATCCCCTGAACCGGCCATCACGGTTGTGTTGGCGGCAGTGACCGGCTAACGTATCGATCAGACAGGACATTTTCTCCCATCTATCCGGCCTGATCGATTATGAAGTACAGCTTCCGCCAACTCGAGGTCTTCCTCGCCGCCGCCCATTTCCAGAACATCACCCGGGCGGCGGAGTCCCTTGCCATGTCGCAATCCGCGGCCAGCAGTGCGCTCAAGGAGCTGGAATCCCAGTTTGATATCCAGCTTTTTGACCGGGTGGGCAAACGGCTGCAACTGAACGAGCTGGGCCGGCTGTATCGGCCGAAAGCCGAAGCCCTGCTGGCTCAGGCAAGGGAACTGGAACAGGCCTTCAGCAAACACTCCGAGGTCGGCGCCTTGAAAGTGGGTGCCACACTCACTATCGGCAATTACCTGGCAGTAGGCGTGATGGCCGAGTACATGAGCTCGCCAAACCACCCGAAAGTCTCTCTGGAAGTTGCCAACACCAGCACCATTGCAAGACGGGTTCGGGACTTTGAACTCGACATCGGATTGATCGAGGGCGAGCTGCAGGCTTCGGAGCTGGAGGTCATTCCCTGGCGGGAAGACCGGCTGGTGGCGTTCTGTTCCCCTGGCCACCCACTGGCGGCAAAAACCAAGTTAACCGATGACGATCTGCGATCCGCCACCTGGATTCTGAGGGAACAGGGCTCCGGCACCCGCCAGAGCTTCGAACGGGGCATGCACGGGCTGCTGCCAGACCTGAACGTGCTGTTGGAACTGGAACACACCGAAGCCATCAAGCGGGCAGTAGAAGCCAACCTGGGCATCGGTTGCCTGTCAGAGGTGGTCCTGGCCGACGCCTTCAAACGCGGCAGCCTGGTGCCCCTGGCCATCCCCCACCGCCAGTTCGACCGGCACTTCTATTTCATACTGCACAAGCAGAAATACCGAAGTGCGGGGATTGATCGATGGATGACTCTATGCAGAGAGCTTTAAAAACTTTTTAGCCACGGACACTCACGGAAGAACACGGACAACAATGTTGTTTACTCTTTTGTCCGTGAGCGTCTGTGAGTGTCCGTGGCAAAGAGTCAGTAAGCGAGAGGCCCACTGTGAAACCGGAACTCCGAATCCGGCTCTTCAATCAGCTTTTGTTCAATGGCCATAAACTCCGCCACCCGATCTTGCACCGGGCCACCGTTGGCCTGCTGCGCCAGTACCAGATAATCCTGGTAATGCCGTGCTTCGGATTTCAACAAACTGTTGTAAAACTCGGCCAGCTTGTCATCCAGGTGCGGTGCCAGGGCGGCGAAGCGCTCGCAGGAGCGGGCTTCGATGATGGCGCCGACGATAAGCACATCCACCAGCCGGCCGGGGTCTTCCGTGCGTACGGCTTCACGCAGGCCGGCGGCGTAGCGGGCCGGTGACAGATGGGTGTAGGCCACGCCCCGCTTCTTCATAATCGCCAACACCTGCTCAAAATGCCGCAACTCCTCCCGGGCCAGGCGGGACATCTTGTTGAGCAGATCGGTGTTGTCCACATAGCGGTACATCAGGCTCAGCGCCGTGGAGGCCGCTTTCTTCTCACAGTGGGCGTGGTCAATCAGCATCACATCCTGGTTGGCCAGCGCATTCTCAATCCACTGTTCCGGCGTGCGGCAGGGCAAAAATTCGTGTATCTCTTTCAGGGCGTCATTCATGGCTTCAGCAGCAGTCTGATTCATCAAGCGCGGCAGTATAGCGCAGCTAGCAGATCTCTCCGACCACTGTCCAACTTAACTTTATAAGGGGTTTCCTATAGAATGCAGCGCCAGATCAAGGAGTCTCTGAATAAATCCTGAAACCCCATCAGTGATTTGAGGCGTTATTCAGAGGCTCCTGCGGCCTTTTCGCCAAAAAACTCCCGCCGGGCACCACGCCCACAGCGCGGAACATTCCAACTGATGAGGGTCCATATCGTGTTAGAAGCCTATCGTGAACACGTTGCCGAACGTGAAGCCCTGGGTATCCCCCCCAAGCCCCTGAACGCCGAGCAGACCGCTGCCCTGGTTGACCTGCTGAAGAACCCGCCGGCCGGTGAAGAAGAAACCCTGGTTTACCTGCTGGAAAACCGCATTCCGCCGGGCGTAGACGAAGCTGCCTACGTTAAGGCCGCATTCCTGTCTGCCATCGCCAAGGGCGAGGCCACTTCCCCGCTGGTCAGCAAAGAATACGCTGTGAAGCTGCTGGGCATGATGCAGGGCGGTTACAACATCGAGACCCTGGTTGAGCTGCTGGACAACAGCGAGCTGGCCGAACTGGCCGGTGAGCAGCTGAAGAAAACCCTGCTGATGTTCGACGCCTTCAACGATGTGAAGGAAAAGATGGACGCCGGCAACGCCGTCGCCAAGTCTGTGGTTGAGTCCTGGGCCAACGCCGAGTGGTTCACCAACAAGAAGAAGGTTCCCGAGAGCACCAAGATGGTGGTGTTCAAGGTGACCGGCGAAACCAACACCGACGACCTGTCTCCGGCCCCGGATGCCTGGTCCCGCCCGGACATCCCGCTGCACGCCCGCGCTGCCTATAAAATGGAACGTGATGGCCTGAAGCCGGAAGAGCCCGGCGTAACCGGCCCGATGAGCCAGATCGACGAAATCAAGGCCAAGGGCCTGCCCGTTGCCTTCGTTGGTGACGTAGTTGGTACCGGTTCTTCCCGTAAGTCTGCCACTAACTCTGTTCTGTGGTTCTTCGGTGAAGACATCCCGGGCGTGCCGAACAAGCGTGCCGGCGGTGTCTGTATCGGTAACAAGGTTGCCCCGATCTTCTTCAACACCATGGAAGATGCCGGCGCCCTGGTATTCGAGGCCCCGGTCGACAACATGAACATGGGCGACGTGATCGAAATCCGCCCGTACGAAGGCAAGATCCTGAACGAAGCCGGTGAAACTATCTCCGAGTTCAAGTTCAAGTCTGATGTGATCCTGGACGAAGTTCAGGCCGGCGGCCGTATTCCGCTGATCATCGGTCGTGGTCTGACCAACAAGGCCCGCCAGGCTCTGGGCATGGGCGCTACTGACATCTTCCGTCTGCCGAAAGATCCGGAAGCTGGCGACAAGGGCTTCACCCTGGCCCAGAAGATGGTTGGCAAGGCCTGTGGTCTGCCGGAAGGCAAAGGCGTTCGCCCGAACACCTACTGTGAGCCGCACATGACCACCGTAGGCTCCCAGGACACCACTGGCCCGATGACCCGTGACGAGCTGAAAGACCTGGCGTGTCTGGGCTTCCAGGCAGACCTGGTAATGCAGTCCTTCTGTCACACCGCGGCTTATCCGAAGCCGGTTGACGTTGAAATGCAGCACACCCTGCCGGACTTCATCCGCACCCGTGGCGGTGTTTCCCTGCGTCCGGGCGACGGCATCATCCATTCCTGGCTGAACCGCATGCTGCTGCCGGACACCGTAGGTACCGGTGGTGACTCCCACACCCGTTTCCCGATGGGCATCTCCTTCCCGGCCGGTTCCGGCCTGGTGGCATTTGCCGCTGCAACCGGCGTTATGCCGCTGGATATGCCCGAATCGGTTCTGGTTCGCTTCAAAGGCGAAATGCAGCCTGGCATCACCCTGCGTGACCTGGTACACGCCATCCCGCTGTACGGCATCAAGCAGGGCATGCTGACTGTTGAGAAGAAAGGCAAGATCAACGAATTCTCCGGCCGTATCCTGGAGATCGAAGGTCTGGAGCACCTGACTGTCGAGCAGGCGTTCGAACTGTCTGACGCCTCTGCCGAGCGTTCCGCTGCCGGTTGTACCATCAACCTGTCGGAAGACTCCGTGGCTGAGTACCTGCGCTCCAACATCGTTATGCTGCGCTGGATGATTGCTGAGGGTTACGGCGATCCGCGTACCCTGGAGCGTCGCGCCCAGCAGATGGAAGAGTGGCTGAAAGATCCGAAGTTGATGCGTGCTGATAAAGACGCAGAATACGCCCACGTGATCGAAATCGATCTGGCTGACATCAAAGAGCCGATCGTGTGCTGCCCGAACGACCCGGACGATGCCAAGTTCCTGTCCGAAGTGGCTGGTGACAAGGTAGACGAAGTGTTCATCGGTTCCTGCATGACCAACATTGGTCACTTCCGTGCCGCTGGTAAGCTGCTGGAGCAACACAAGGGCGCCCTGAGCACCCGTCTGTGGATGTCTCCGCCCACCAAGATGGATCAGCAGCAGCTGATGGAAGAAGGCTACTTCAACACCTACGGCACCGCCGGTGTTCGCACCGAGATGCCGGGCTGCTCCCTGTGCATGGGTAACCAGGCACGTGTAGCACCGAAGTCAACGGTTCTGTCTACCTCTACCCGTAACTTCCCGAACCGTCTGGGTGATGGTGCCAACGTGTACCTGACCTCTGCGGAACTGGCGGCTGTGGGCGCAGTACTGGGCAAACTCCCAACTCCGGCGGAGTACATGGAGTACGCCAAGGACCTGAACAGCATGTCCAAAGAGATCTACAAGTATCTCAACTTCGACCAGATGGAAGAGTACACCCAGAAAGCGTCTGAGGCTTCCGTAGCCTGAGACCTTCTGAGGTAGCTTACCTCTGATCTGAAAACGCCAGCCTTCGGGCTGGCGTTTTTTTATGTCTCTAGTTTGGAATTGGCTGCCTCTGGGGTTCAGGTTTCGGAGTGAGCTGGCCCCGAGGTGGGGGAGTCTTTTCTTCCGGGAAAAACAACTCGCTTCGCTCAGACATCTTTTTCCCTGCAGAAAAGACTCCCCCACCCCGCCGCCAGCGCTGAACCATGTGCAGTTTTCAGGTACAAAAAAGGGCTCCCCGCAGGGAGCCCTTATCAGATCACTGAATAGTATCAGTGACTGCTGTTATCGCTCGATATGCTGGTACTCTCCAGCATCGCTGGTAGCCAAGGTGACTACTACGATAGCGATGAACGCAGCGATGAAGCCTGGGATGATTTCATAGACGCCCGGGCCACCCATGAAGCTGCCGTTCCAGCCCAGAGCAATCCACGCCATTACCGTGACAGCACCTACGATCAGGCCAGCCAGTGCGCCAGCGCCGTTGGTACGTGACCAGGTCAGGCCGAGAATGATCAGCGGGCCAAAGGCGGCACCAAAGCCTGCCCAGGCGTTACTGACCAACGCCAGAACCTGAGAGTTGGGATCAGAAGCAATGAGCGCTGCAACCAGACCCACCGCAACAACACAGGCACGGCCGATGTTCACACACTCCTTGTCGGAAGCCTCTTTACGCAGGAACAGGCGGTAGAAATCCTCGGTCAGGGATGAGGAAGCCACCAACAGCTGACTGGAGATGGTACTCATAACCGCTGCCAGCAGAGCCGCATACAGGAAACCGGTGATCAACGGGTGGAACAGGAGGTCCGCCAGGATGATGAAAATGGTTTCCGGGTCAGCCACGTCCATACCGTTCCGGATAGCGTAAGCGCGACCGAAAACGCCCAGGGAGATGGCGCCAATCAGTGAGATGGCCATCCAGGACATGCCGATGTTACGGGCCACAGACACTTCGTGCACGGTACGGATTGCCATGAAACGCACAATGATATGCGGCTGGCCGAAGTAACCCAGCCCCCAGGCCACCGCTGACAGCCAGCCAACCAAGGTTAGCCCCTCGGTCCAGGACAGCAGGGTTGGATCAACACTGTTCAGGGTTTCAGAAGCCTGGCCGAAGCCGCCGCCACCTTCGCCGAACAGCACTACCGCTGGCATGAGCACCAGGGCCAGCATCATGATGCAGCCCTGTACAAAGTCGGTCATGCTCACCGCCAGGAAACCACCAACCACGGTGTACGCCAGAACGACACCGAGAGTGATCACGATACCTACGCCATAGTCGCTCAGACCGCCGAAGTTGAAGATGCCGGAAAACGCACTTTCAAACAGCTTGCCGCCTGCAACCAGACCAGATGCCGTGTAGACCGCAAAGAATACAACGATAACAATCGCCGATACCGTGCGCAGCGGCAATGCTTTGGTTGGAAATCGGTTGGCCAGGAAGGCCGGGATGGTCAGGGCATTACCGTAGTGAACAGTTTGTTCACGCAATCTGGGTGCAACAATCACCCAGTTAATGAACGCGCCCACAAACAGGCCGATACCGATCCAGGCGTCCGCCAGGCCGGTAACAAACAACGCCCCGGGCAAGCCCAGAAGCAGCCAGCCACTCTTGTCGGAAGCACCGGCCGACAAGGCCGCTACTTTTGGGCTGAGCCCACGTCCACCCAACATATAATCTTCAGCTGTCGCCGAGGCTTTCCGCATGGCGTAAACGCCAATGCCGATCATAATCGCAAAATACGCAAATAGACTGATCCAAACGCCAATAGCCATAAGGCTCCTCCGGTTTATTGAGTCGGACTGAATCCGCTCTTAAGGCACAGGTACCACATCACTGTTGGTTGACTGGCCGTTGTTCTTGTTTACCCAAAATCCATCCGAATTGGAGCGAGGCAAGCCCCCGCACAGCCACTCCTTCACTATAGTTATTATTCACACCTTTACGACCAGGATTGCCGAGCAAAAAGCGCGATTCTACAGATGCATTAAGTTAGTATTACTACTGACCTACGGCTTACAAAATCCTACGATTCTTTTGCATAATCCTACGGGACTACCGAATTTATCGCCCAGCTCAGGCAACACTTTCATTAATCTGCAATCTGGAGGGTGTTGTGCCCTTGTATTTGCGCAACGCATTGGTCAAGGCACTCTGGGAGGAGAACCCGGTTCGGTAGCTTATTTCCGACACCGAGAGAGACGATGATGCGAGCAGGTGAGCGGCCTGCTCAAGGCGGGTCTGCAGCAGAAACTGATGAGGGGTTATGCCCGCCACCTCCCGAAAAACCTCATGGAATCGACTGACACTGAGGCACGCCTCACTGGCCATTTCCTCGACAGTAATTTTTCGATGCAGGTTGGCCAGGATATAACGTCGGATCACCTCAGGGCTGATGCTTGCCCGGCTGGAAGACTGGACCTGACGGTGCACAATGCGGTCCGCCATGCAGTAAAGAATACTCGAAGCCAGATGCTGCTGCAGGGTGAGGTTGTCTGGCGCGCGGTCAAATTCACCGGCGGTAAACTGAACCAGCCCCTGTAGCCGGCTGTCCATCTGCAGGGTGCGCGGCTTCTCGAAAAACCGAATCATCCGTTCGTAATCCGCATGGGCCGGCGTATTGATAGCAGGGGTGAGCGGGTCAAGATTGATCACCAGAACGTGGTTCTGATCATCGCCACAGTAATCGTGGCTCGCCTCAGTGGGCACAACACAGGCTTTCCAGGTATCCAGGTGAGCCCCAGTGCCACCAACACTCAACTCAGCCTCTCCCCTCACCCCGATGACAATCTGGTGGTGTTCGTGCCGATGCTGGTGAGCGGCGATGGGAAGCTTGAGAAGTTTTGCGTTGAGCATTAATGCTGCCGGCCGTTAACTGAGAATGTACATCAATTAAAGCAGAACATTACAAAAAGTGCACGAAATCGACACAACTATGGCCGTACTCCGGCTAATCAGGCGGATTCAGTTATTTTAACCAGGGCAGCCAACAACGCCGACACACTGGCCGACACCTGCTCCAGCGGCAGTGCTGCGTTAACCACATGGTAGTTGCCAGGCATCGCCGTAGCCCGCGCCAGGTAGGTATCGCGAATGCGCTGGAAAAAGGCCAGGGTTTCCTGTTCAAATCGGTCGAGCTCACCCCGCTTTTTCGCCCGGGCCATTCCGGTTTCCACGGGTGCATCCAGCAAAATGACGTGGTCTGGCCGTACCTCACCCTGAACCAAGGTTTCCAGCAACGCGATACGCTCGGCGGGCACCCCCCGGCCACCGCCCTGATAGGCAAAGGTGGCATCGGTGAAGCGGTCGCACAGCACCCACTGCCCCTTGTCGAGTGCCGGAACGATCCGGTTATGCAGGTGCTGGGCCCTCGCTGCGAACATCAACAGCAACTCTGTGGTTTCATGAACCGGCTCTTCCCGGGGCGACAACAACAATTCCCGAATGTTTTCCGCCATAGGCGTGCCACCAGGCTCCCGGGTGACGATAACATCGATGCCGAGGTCCTTGAGGGTGTTGGCAGCGTTTTCCAGCTGCGTGGATTTGCCAACGCCTTCGGTGCCCTCGAAGGTAATGAAACGACCTCTGGTATGCATCATTCTTCCCGGCTGTTGTTCAGGGTTCCCGGTGCCGGAAACGAGCGATAGTCTTCACGACGATTCAACTGATACTCCCTGACCGCTTTCTGGTGCTCCGCAAGGGTTCGGGAGAACTTGTGGCTACCATCACCACGGGCAACAAAGTAGAGGGTATCGCCGTCCTCCGGATGCAAAGCGGCGTGCACAGAGTCCCGCCCGGGCAGCGCAATCGGTGTGGGCGGAAGACCGTTGATTCGGTAAGTGTTATAGGGGGTGTAGGTCTGAAGATCACTGCGGCGAATACGGCCCTGATACTGATCCCCCATGCCGTAGATTACCGTGGGATCCGTCTGCAGCCGCATACCTTTATGCAGGCGCCGCACAAATACGCCCGCCACTTCCCCGCGTTCCCAGGGCACACCAGTTTCCCGCTCAACGATAGAAGCCATGATCAAGGCTTCATACGGGGTATCGTAGGGCAACCCTTCAGCCCGGTTCTGCCATTCTTCCTCAAGCACACTCACCATACGATTGTGGGCATGCTTGAGAATATCCAGATCAGACTCACTGGAGCTGAACATGTAGGTATCCGGAAAAAACCAGCCTTCAGGATGCTGACCTTCCGCGCCAACCGCCGCCATGATCTGCTCATCAGTCCAGTCACTGGTAACCTTTTGGAGCCGTTCAGAACGCGCCAGCGCAGCACGCATGTCGCGGAACGTCCAGCCTTCGATAAACTGGACTGACCAAAGCTTTACCTTACCTTCGACCATGGCGTCTACCATGGCAACCGGTGTCATGCCGGGCAAGAATTCATAGTCACCCGCCTTGATCCTGGTCTGGTCCGGATAGAGGCGGCCATAGAGCCTGAGCCAGAGCGCATCCGACACATAGCCTTCATTCTCCAGCTGCCGTGCCACCCGGCTGAACCCTGTGCCTGCCGGCACGTTAAACAGCACCGGCTCGTCCAGTGCGACGGGTTGCTTCAGGGTTTGCAAACCCTGCCAGGCCCACAAGCCACCGCCGGCAGCAGCGAGCACGAATACAGCAACAACAACGATCAGTAACTTCTTGAACACGCGAATCAATCCAGTCTTGCCGGTGAACCAACGATTGTCGCAAGTCGCTGGTCAACAGGCAAATCGTGCCCGGCCAGATTGCGAACCGGCACCACCCCGACAACACTGTTGCTGAGCCAAAGCCCCTGACAGCTGCCGCCCAACAGTGTATCAAGCGTCAGTGGCATCTCCCGGAATTCGTGGCCGGCAATTCTCAGCCGGTCAAGCACGTAACGACGCATCACACCCGCAACCGCCAGGGTTGAAGCGGGCGGTGTCAGCCATACGTCTTCAAACAGCATGAACAGATTGGTCCGGGTGCCTTCCACCACATGGCCATCACGATTGCTCATCAGCACCTCAAAGACATCCCCTTGAAGCTCCCTGGCCGCCATCACCTGCTCAAGTCGGTTCAACGACTTGATCCCGGCCAGAAGCGGGTTCACTGTCAGCGGAACACGGGAGAAGTCGGCCACCACACCTTCCGGCCCGGGAACACTGGGGAAAGCGGAATGGGACACAATGAGAGACGGCTTCATGCGGGGCTCCGGGCGGTAGCCCCGCCCGCCCGAACCACGGGTGAGGGTCAGTTTGAGCACCCAGTTTAAGGACGGGTACAGGCCGGAATATCGTTCCAGGGCGCGAGCGCAGGCTGCCTCAAGTTCCGGGCGCGCCACCGGGATGGCAAGCCGGCCGGCATCACGGACCATCCGGTCAAGATGATAACCCAACAGGCTGGCCTTACCGCCCATGATGGCAATGGTCTCGAACAGACCATCGCCGTAGGCAAGGCCCCGGTCTCCCGGTGGAACACCACCGTCTTCAGCCCAATACAGATCAAACACGGTAGGGTCAGTCTTCGTAACGACTTACAATCAGCGTGCCGTTGGTGCCGCCAAAACCGAACGAATTCGACAGAGCAATCCGGACGTCCGCCTCTCGGCTCTTGTGCGGCACCAAGTCCAGATCACAGCCCTCGTCTGGCTCGTCCAGATTGATGGTCGGCGGCAAAACCCCGTCGCGCACGGCCAGTATCGAGAAAATCGCTTCGACAGCGCCAGCGGCCCCCAGCAAATGGCCGGTCATGGACTTGGTGCTGCTCATAGCAAGCTTGTGTGCGTGCGCACCAAACACCGCCTTGACCGCAGCCACTTCCGCTACATCCCCGACCTGGGTGGAGGTGCCGTGGGCATTGATGTAGTCAACCTGCTCAGGTTGCAGACCCGCGTCACGGATAGCGTTGACCATCGACCGGCCGGCACCCTCGCCACTGGCGGGCGGCGCCGTGATGTGATGAGCATCATCGCTCATGCCAAAACCGATCACCTCGCCATAGATGGTGGCTCCGCGAGCCCGAGCATGCTCCAGCTCTTCCAGCACGACCACCCCGGCACCGTCACTCAATACGAAACCATCACGGCCTTTATCCCAGGGACGGCTGGCTTTTTCCGGCTCATCGTTACGGGTCGATAAAGCACGGGCCGACGAAAAGGCCGCCACGCCAGAGCGGGTTGTCGCCATTTCCGAGCCACCAGCCAGCATGACATCCGCATCGCCATAGGCGATGGTTCGGGCAGCGTAGCCAATATTATGGGTACCTGTGGTGCAGGCGGTGACAATGGCAATATTCGGCCCCTTGTACCCAAAGCGAATGGCAGCATTGCCAGAGATCATGTTGATAACCGAGGCGGGCACAAAAAACGGAGACACCTTACGGGGGCCGGATTTCTCCATCTGGATCACGTTCTTCTCGATGTACTCCAGGCCACCGATGCCGGATCCGATGGCAATACCAACCCGTTCCTTGTCGAGATTGCCAAACTGCTCCAGGCCACTGTCGTCCACCGCCTGCTGGGCAGCAATGAGTCCGTAGTGGATAAAGGCATCCAGTTTGCGCGCTTCCTTGCTGGACAGATAGGGTTCAATATCAAGATCCTTTATTGCCCCTCCAATCCGGGTGCCGTAGTCAGTTGCATCAAACCGATCAATCAGCCCGATACCGCTGCGCCCTGCCCGGATGGCCGCCCATGACGACTGTACATCATTCCCCACCGGAGAAAGCATTCCCATGCCCGTGACAACAACCCGTCGTTTACTCATAACCCTGTTCACCCGATTATTCCGTGTAACATCCAAACACTGAGACTTTCGTTCCACCAATAAAAAAGCCGTCCTTCATCAACCCCAAAGGACGGCTTTAGCCTGGCTATCTGATCAGCAGAGTATCAGGTGTGCGCGACGATGTAGTCGATCGCGTCCTGAACCGTGCCCAGCTTTTCGGCCTCTTCATCAGGAATTTCAGTCTCGAATTCCTCTTCCAGGGCCATAACCAGCTCAACAGTGTCCAGTGAGTCAGCGCCAAGATCCTCTACAAAAGAAGATGTGTTCTGAACCTCGGACTCTTTCACGCCCAGCTGTTCACAAACAATCTTCTTAACGCGCTCTTCAACTGTACTCATAATGTCCTCACTTTATGTGTCAACCAAGCAACTCTATGGTTGCCAGTTTAGTTTAAACCCTACCTGCAAACAAGCAGGGGTTCTGTCAAACATGTTGTGCGACAAGGGGTTGCACATCAGCCCGCAACGGGCTTAACCCATGTACATGCCGCCATTCACATGAATGGTTTCTCCGGTAACGTAAGCAGCGCCTTCCGATGCCAGAAACGCCACCACCGAGGCAACCTCCTCCGGTGACCCGAGGCGACCAGCCGGTATGATTTCCAGCATAGCCTCACGCTGCTTATCGTCCAGTTTTTTGGTCATATCCGTGTCAATAAAACCGGGTGCCACGCAATTGGCGGTAATGCCACGGTTAGACATCTCTTTCGCCAGGCTACGAGTGAAACCCTCCACCCCGGCCTTGGCTGCACAATAATTACCCTGCCCGGGGTTGCCCATACCGGCGACCACCGAACTGATGTTGATAATCCGGCCCCAACGGGCCTTGGCCATGCCGCGAAGCACCGCCTTACTGGTGCGATACACACTGGAAAGGTTGGTTTCCAGCACGGCAGCCCAGTCATCGTCTTTCAGACGCATCAGCAGGTTATCACGGGTGATACCGGCATTGTTGACCAGGATCGCAGGCGCACCGGATTGTTCAGTCAGCTGCTTCAGGCCCGCTTCAATACTTTCCGGTTCGGCCACGTTCATCACGATGCCATAACCCTGGTAGCCGGCTTCTTTCAGTCCGCTGGTGATGGCTTCTGCGCCGGCTTCGCTGGTCGCGGTGCCAATGACTTCTGCACCCTGGCGGGCCAGCTCGTGGGCAATGGCTTTCCCAATACCACGGCTTGCGCCGGTAACCAGCGCAACCTTGCCTTCCAAAGACATAAACAACTCCGTTTATCAGGACTGGCCGAATGCCGCCAGGGCGCCGGCCAGAGAATCGGGATCTTCAATACCGTGCACCGGCAAACCGCGCTCAATCCGCTTGATCAACCCGGCAAGCACTTTACCAGCACCGCATTCAACCGCAACCGTCACTCCTTCATCACTGAGCGTGCGGATCGAGTCCGTCCACAACACAGGAGAGTATAGCTGCTTCAGCAGATTGCTCTTGAGCGTGTCTGCGTCTTTGACAACAGTAGCATTCACATTCTGGACCACCGGGATGACAGCATCGTTAAACCGGACATCTTCCAAGGCTTCGGCCAACTGTTCGGCAGCACCTTTCATCAGGGCACAATGGGACGGCACACTCACCGGCAGCGGCATCGCCTTCCGCGCCCCGCGGCCCTTACAGGCTTCAATAGCCCGCTCAACGGCAGCGGCGGAGCCGGCAATAACCACCTGCCCCGGGGCGTTAAAGTTCACCGCAGCCACCACATCGCCCTGGGCCGCCTCTTCACAGGCCGCAACAACGTCTGCGTCTTCGAGCCCCAGAATGGCAGCCATGCGGCCTTCACCGGCAGGGACAGCATCCTGCATAAGTTCGCCACGAAGCTGAACCAGTTTGACTGCTTCAATGAAGTCCAGACTTTCCGCGGCCACCAGCGCGCTGTACTCGCCCAGACTATGACCTGCGACGAAATCAGGACGTGACCCATCCGAGACACACCACTGGCGCCACAGGGCAACACTGGCGGTTAACAGGGCCGGCTGGGTAACCATGGTCTGATTCAGCTCTTCAGCAGGACCGTGCTGGCACAGGTGCCAGAGATCGTAGCCAAGAACGTTAGACGCCTCATCGAAGGTTTCGCTGATCATTGGCCACGCCTCGGCAGCATCCTTAAGCATGCCGACCGATTGGGAGCCTTGTCCGGGGAAAATAAACGCTGATTTCATAAGCGGAATCTTATCGTCATTGATGGGTTACTGGAGATTAGCCAATAGTACAATTCAGGCCAATTATCCGCGATTAACCCTGAAAATGCGGGTCTACTTTAGTCGGGACCCGACCGGGACAGGCATCATAACATCAGATCATCGAGTCTTTCGTTGATCCTTCGTGGCACTTCGAGCTCCACTTCCCGAACGGCCTGGCGAATAGCAGCCAGCATGGCGCGCTCGTTGGCATTGCCATGGCTTTTAATGACCACACCCTGGAGCCCAAGCAGGCTCGCACCGTTATGACGGGACGGGTCCATCAACTGAAGGAGGCGGCCAATAATCGGTTTTGCCAACCAGCCCACAAAGCGACCATAAAGCGAGCGGGTAAATGCCTGCTCAAGAAGCTCGATCAGCAACCCGGCGACACCTTCGCCGGTTTTCAATGCAATGTTGCCGACAAAACCGTCACAGACTACTACATCGGCGACATCCCGAAACAGGTCACTGCCCTCGACATAACCAATGTAGTTGATGGTGTCGCATTGGGCTAACATATGGGAGGCAAGGCGAACCTGCTCGTTGCCCTTGATCTCTTCCTCGCCAACATTAAGCAAAGCAACACGAGGCTCAGGCTGGGCACAAATGGCCGAGGCCATGAGCGACCCCATCAGCGCATACTGATACAGGTTCTCCGCCGTGGAATCGACATTCGCACCGAGATCCAGAACGTGGCAACGGCCACGGAGGGAAGGAATAAGTTTGGCGATGGCCGGCCGTTCAATACCGGGATACATGCGGATAATCGACCGGCCGAACGCCATCAGGGCGCCGGTATTGCCAGCACTGACACACCCCTGGGCCTCGCCGTCCCGGACAAGCCCGAGCGCAATAGCCATGGAGGAGTTTTTCTTATGACGAATGGCGTGGGAAGGGCGCTCGTTCATGCGTACCACATCCGCCGCCTCAACGATGCGAATCCGTTCGTGCCCATCAATCAACAAGGCCACGAGCTCGCTCCGGATTCCCACCAGAACAAGACTCAAGGCCTCATTTTCACGCACTGCTTCCAGCGAAGCATGAACCACCACCTCGGCGCCACGATCACCGCTCATGGCGTCGATAGCAATGGTGACCGGTTTACTCACCGCTCGTCCATGCGTCACGGGTCAGAAGGGTATCCCGACGATCTTACTCGTCGCGAGCCTCAACAACCTGCTTTCCGCGGTAAAAACCGTCCGGAGAGACGTGGTGACGACGATGAACTTCGCCGGTGGTTGCGTCTGTGGACAGAGCGGCGGCGCTCAGTGCGTCGTGCGAACGGCGCATGCCACGCTTGGAACGGGTCTTGCGATTTTGCTGTACAGCCATGGTTATGCTCCTGACCTATTTACGAAAACGTTAATGCTTTGTCGTCTTGAGACCCGCCAGCACACTGAACGGGTTGTCTTCTCTTTTCTTTACCTCTGGCTCACTGGCAGCCTTTGATGGCTCCAGTGCCTCCAGGTCTTCCTTTGCCGGGCATTCGTCCCTCTCATGAAGAGGAAAGGGTGGTAATACCAGCAATAGCTCGTCTTCCACCATGGCCCACAAGTCTGCGCTGAAGTCCTCGAACAGAAAGGGTTCCAGTGCTTTCGGCAATCGTTGGGCCTGCTCATCGTTGATGACCAACCCGAGATCAAAACGGGATTCCAGTGTCGTATGCATATCAGTCATGCAACGCTGGCACTCCAGTGTGACCGGCGCAGACAGCTCGCCCGACACAACCCTTCGGCGCTCACTATCCTGATAAAAGGACAGCTTAACATGGCATTCACTGCCATCCTGCAAGCCAGGAACTGCTTCTCGAAAACGAGCGAGACCCTTGAGTGGAACTACCCCCTCAAGTGTTCTGTTCTGCTCAGCCAACCGGATAGGGTCAACGGATTTCGGCAGTTCGGCGATCGGCGCTTTATACATAGGCGCGCAATTTTAGGGGCGCGACCCGCCTCTGTCAAAGACTTAATCCACTTTCTGCCGGGGGTTCCGCTCCGTGTAGGGGTATTTTACGATATGGACCGGCAAACCTGACCAGATCCATCCACCCACCACCTCTACAAGGCAACCATGACCTCATCCGGCCTTTTGCTAGCGTCATCATCCCCTTACCGCAAACGCCTGCTCGAACAGCTGGGCCTGCCCTTTGAGACAGCCAGCCCAAATATCGACGAATCGCCGCTACAAGGCGAACTACCGGATGCTCTGGCGGTTCGACTGGCCACCCAGAAAGCCCAGGCGCTTGCACCGGAGCACCCAGGAAAACTCATCATCGGCTCGGACCAGGTCGCCGCCCTGCCGAACGGTACACTGTTAAGCAAACCAGGCAGCTATGAGCAGGCGCTTGAACAACTCAGCCAGAGCAGCGGGAAAAGCGTGCACTTCCTCACCGGCCTGGCGGTGCTCGACACCCGGACAGGCGCTCTCGAACACTGCTGCGAAACCTTTATTGCACATTTCCGCGACCTTACCAGCGAGGAAATCAGCAATTACCTGCGCAGAGAGCAACCCTATGACTGCGCCGGCAGCTTCAAGATGGAGGGATTGGGCATAACCCTGTTCAAGGGATTGGAAGGGCGAGACCCCAACAGCCTGATTGGATTGCCACTGATTGCCCTGAACGAGATTCTGATCCGGCTCGGTAACAACCCGCTGCTACACCCCGAACCATCATCCGGGGTGTAGCAGACGATTAACGCAATTCGAGGCGCGATTCCAACATACGGGTAGCGACACCCTCGCCGACCGAGACGCCCAACTGGTCCACAAGCTCACGAAAGGGCGAGCGACGGCGACTGTAGTCCACCAAGTTCTCCTCACCCACCAACTGACGGGCCACCCAGGAGGTACTGCCCAACCCGTCCACCAGCCCCAGTTCAACAGCCTGCTCGCCACTCCACACCAGACCACTGAACAACCGCTCGTCGTCTGCCAGGCGATCACCCCTGCCCTCCTTTACGGCACTAATGAACTGCTGGTGAGTGTTTTCCAGCACGCTCTGCCAGAACGCAACATCCTCATCGCGCTCTGGCGAGAACGGGTCAAGGAAAGCTTTGCTCTCGCCGGCGGTATAGAGGCGGCGATCCACACCGATTTTGTCCAGCATTTCACTGAACCCGAATCCGCCGGCAATTACGCCGATCGATCCCACCAGACTGGCACGGTTGGCGTAGATTTCATCAGCCGCCGCCGCGATGTAATAGGCTCCCGAGGCTCCGATGTCCGAAATGACGGCATATACCTTTTTATCCGGATACTCTTCCCGCAGGCGCTTGATTTCATCGTAGACGTAGCCTGCCTGCACCGGGCTGCCGCCGGGACTATTGATCCTTAACACCACCGCCTTTGAGCGCTCAGCCTCAAAGGCATTGCGCAGCGATGTCACCAGGTTATCGGCGCTCGCCAGCTCATCTGCGGCGATAGTGCCCCTGACCTCCACCAACGCGGTGTGGTGACCGGCAACGGAATCAACACTGTCACCAAGAGGCGAACGTATAAAGAACAGCAGCGCGAACAGGTAACCAAAAGTCAAAATCTTGAAAAAGATCCCCCAGCGACGGCTTCGGCGCTGCTCGGCCTGCAGTGACATCACCAGCTTCTCGATCAGTCGCCAGTCGCGCCCCGATTCCGGCGGCAACGCCGGCTCTTTACTGCCAAACAAACCTCGCTTTCGCGCCGGCGCACTCTGCTCAGGCTCTGCAGGCTTGTCACCCCAGCCCGGCTCCTTATCCGATTCCCAGTCACTCATCCGCTATTCCTTAACCACAAACGATCATAGCCCCAGCGTACGCCGAAGCTCGTCAACAGAACTCACTACTGCGTGGGGATCATACTGTTCCAGCACGTCACGCTTATGCACGCCCCACTCAACCCCGATCGCCGGCATACCAATACGGCGAGCCATATCCAGGTCGTAGCGGGTGTCACCGATCATCACCGCCTGCTCCGGCCGGTAACCGTAGAAATCCAGAATTTCTTCAAGCATCAGCGGGTCAGGCTTGGATTTGGTTTCGTCAGCACACCGGGTAATGTCGAAATGGGTGCCCAGCCCGCTGGAGGTGAGTGCCACTTCCAGCCCCCGTCGGCTCTTGCCGGTGGCCACCGAACAGCTCCGGCCAGAGCCACGCAAGTCCGCCAGCATGTCCGCCATACCCTCGAATACGTTCTGGGGCGTGGTCACTTTCTGGAAAAAGTAACCTGCATAACCCTCCCGAATCCGCATCATTTCCTCGCGGCTCAACCCCGGGTAAAGACGTTCCAGAGCCTCGATCATGCCCAGCCCAATAATATCCCGATAGGCCTCGCGCTCCAGCTCCGGATACCCCAGCTCAGTCGCAGCCTGGTGCAAGCTGTCGGCGATATGGTCCACGGAATCAATGAGCGTTCCGTCCCAGTCAAAAATAACAACCTTTACATCCATCAATAACTACCCTTGCTACGCTGCTCAAGCTCTTTGAGCACCTTGGCGAATGGCTCATCATACGGCGCTTCGAGACTCATTGCCTCATCAGATCCCGGCAATGTGAACTCAAGGGCCCTGGCATGAAGCATCAGCCGCTGCCCACCGATGGCCCGAAATGCCTTGAGACTGGCGTCGTCCATATATTTGTCATCGCCGGCTATCGGGTGACCAGCCGAGGCACTGTGAACGCGAATCTGGTGCGTGCGACCGGTTACCGGCGACGCCTGCACCAGACTGTACCCCTGGTACTGCTGCAAACAGCGAAACAGCGTCAGCGATTCCTTGCCTTCGGGACTTACTTTCACCCGCCGCTCGCCATTCGGCATCTCATAGCGCAGGAGTGGCTCATCAACCCGACCAATGGCCGCTGGCCAGGTGCCCGCCACCAGGGCGTGATAATGCTTACGAATGCGCTTGTGCCGCAGTTCATCCTGAAGAAAACGCAACGCCGAGCGTTTTTTAGCCACCATCACCAAACCGGACGTATCCCGGTCCAGCCGATGCACCAACTCCAGGAACTTTGCCTGCGGCCGGGCCGACCTGAGCACTTCGATCAAACCAAAACTCAGACCACTGCCACCATGAACGGCAATACCCGAGGGCTTGTTCACCACCAGCATATCGTCATTTTCAAAGACCACGGCCGCTTCCATAACCGATTGCACCCGATCACCGGGCGTAGGCGACTCCGGCTTGCTCTTCTGGACAATCGGCGGAATGCGCACCACGTCGCCAGCCTGAAGGCGGGAATCCGGCCTTACTCGACCTTTGTTAACCCGCACCTCACCCTTGCGAACGATTCGATACACAATGCTTTTGGGCACACCCCGCAGGCGGGCGAGGAGAAAGTTGTCTACGCGCTGGCCGGCCATATCCTCGTCCACCGTCACCCACTGGACACCCTTCTGCACCTGGCCTGCCAGCAACTCTCCGCGACGCCCATCAGAGGACACCGGCCCTGCCCGGCCCGATCCCCCATGGGACGGATTGCCGCGTTTCGGCGGCTGACGACGGGCTGCTGGCTTGCGCGACATGGGATACCTTTTCCTGGGTGATAAACGCGGGATTGAACGAACACCGCTTTACTGTTATATTCCGGCGTGCTCTGCCGTTTGTCTACGGCCTGACGAACTCTGGTCAGAAGCCGGAGCGGCAGCAGTATACCGACACTGATTAAGAGATTGAACGCCGAAGCCCAATCATTACCGGGCCCGGCGTGAAACAAACTCCCGGACCACAGGGCAGACCCAGAGAGGCTGCGACCTGCTCCGGGAGAGGAAAAACCGACCGGAAAACCGTCGGGCGACATCGCGAAGAATCACTACCATGCAAACCCGGGCCGTCCAGCAAACCAATACGACGTGAGACCCAGGAGTTTGTGTGAACCTGAAAACGGATATTATGCGTCAACAGACATTCACCCTATTCGACCTCTCCCTGCTGTCAGGCAGGCGGATTGTCGGCGGTGGTCTCAGACTTACAGGATCGCAACCCATAAGGGTTTGATCCGTCTGGCCGCCGGCCGCCCTGCTGTAACGGGCCCGCGGCACGCACATCCCGCTTCGCTGATGCGAACGCTCCCGGTTTTCTGTCACTAACAAACGACAGGAACCCTTTCTTTCCATGAAAAGAATGCTGATCAATGCAACTCACCCTGAAGAGTTGCGCGTAGCTCTGGTAGACGGCCAACGGCTTTTTGACCTGGATATCGAATCCAGCACCCGTGAACAGAAAAAAGCCAACATTTACAAAGGTCGTATCACCCGCGTAGAACCCAGCCTTGAAGCGGCGTTCGTCGACTTTGGCGCAGAGCGCCACGGCTTCCTCCCGCTGAAAGAAATCTCCAAAGAGTACTTCAAGAAGTCTCCCGGCCAGATCGAAGGCAAAATCAACATCAAGGATGTTCTGTCTGAAGGACAGGAAGTCATCGTGCAGGTTGATAAAGAAGAGCGTGGCAACAAGGGCGCAGCCCTGACCACCTTTATCTCTCTGGCCGGTCGCTACCTGGTGCTGATGCCCAACAACCCCCGCGCCGGTGGCATTTCCCGTCGCATTGAAGGCGATGACCGGGCGCAGCTGAAAGACGCCATGAACGGCGTACAGGTTCCCAAGTCCATGGGAATCATCGTGCGTACTGCCGGTATTGGCCGCACCACCGAAGAGCTCCAGTGGGATCTTGATTACCTGGTGCAGTTCTGGGAAGCCATCACCCAGGCCGCCGGGGAGCGCAAGGCGCCCTTCCTGATTCACCAGGAAAGCAACGTTATCATCCGGGCGGTTCGTGACTACCTCCGCCAGGACATCGGCGAAGTCCTGATCGACGCTGACGGCGTTTACGAAGACGTACTCAGTTTTGTACGCGCCGTAATGCCCACCTTCGAGAACAAGATCAAGCTTTACAAGGATGAGATTCCCCTGTTCAGCCGGTATCAGATCGAAGGCCAGATCGAAACCGCGTTCCAGCGGGAAGTGAAGTTGCCCTCTGGCGGCTCCATTGTGATCGACCCCACCGAAGCACTGGTCTCCATTGATATCAACTCCTCCCGCGCCACCAAAGGCCACGACATTGAGGAGACTGCCCTGCAGACCAACCTGGAAGCGGCAGAAGAAATCGCCCGCCAGCTGCGCCTGCGAGACATGGGCGGGTTGATCGTTATCGATTTCATCGACATGACGCCGGCCAAGCACCAGCGCGAAGTCGAGCAGAAAATGCGTGAAGCCCTGGAAATCGACCGGGCCCGCGTTCAGGTCGGCAAGATTTCCCGTTTCGGCCTGCTGGAAATGTCCCGTCAACGCCTGCGCCCATCTTTGGGTGAAACACGCAGCGAAGTGTGCCCTCGCTGTGAAGGCCAGGGCACCATCCGGGGTATCGAATCCCTGGCCCTGAGCATCATGCGACTGATCTACGAAGAATCGTCCAAGGAAAAGACCGCCGAAGTCCGCGCCATCGTGCCGGTGTCCGTGGCTACCTTCCTGCTGAACGAAAAACGCAAGCAGTTGGCCGACATCGAGGCACGCCAGGGCGTTTCCGTGGTGGTTGCCCCGGTGCCAAATATGGAAACACCGCACTTCGAGATCATCCGCCTGCGTCAGGATGAAGCAACCCCTGAGCACATTGCCAGCCATCAGGTTGCCCAGGAATACAACGAGCGGGAAGAAGAAAGCGCCGAAGTAACGACCACCGAAAAGCCGGTTCGTGAGCAGGCTGCCGTGAAGGCCATCCGCCCCACAGCCCCTGCCCCGACAGCCCCCCAGGCCGCCGCTGAACCAGCGGAGCCGGAGGAAGGCCTGTTCCGCAAGCTCGGCAAGAAAATCGCCTGTTTCTTCCGCGGCGAGCAGGAGCAAACCGACACCAAACAAGCCGCCGGCAACCGTGACCGCGCCGGAGACCGTCGCAATCAGGGCCGCCAGGACCGTCGTAAATCAAGGGTAGCCCGTGACGACCAGCGCCAGGGTGGCAATCGCACCGGCAACGACCGCCGTCAGGGTGGCCAGCCAAACCGCGCCGATGACAACCGCAACCGTAATCGCGGCAACCGCAACGAAGACCAGTCCCGTGCCGCCCAGAATCGCTCAGGGCAGCAGGACAAGGGTGGCGATAACCGTGGTACCGACAACAAGGGCGGTGAGAACCGTCGGGATAACCGCAAGGATTCACAGGGTCGCAATCAGAACCGCAATCGTCCTCAGCGCGACGCAAAAGACCAGAAAGACAACCGCGAGCCGCAGGACGGCCAAAAAGCCCAGGCCGAGAACAAGCAAGGTGGCGACGACAAGCGTCGTAAGCCGCGCCGCCAGCGTAATCGCGACGGCTCACCTGCCGAGTCTCCGGCCAGCACACCGGCCGCTCGCAAGGCAGAACGGAGCGAAAGGCACCAGAAGGACACTCAGCCCGAGAAAGGCGTAGAGACCGGTAACGAAGAGGCGAAGCAACAGCCAGCCCAGCAACCGGTTGAACAGCCCAAGAAGGTTGAAGCACCGAAGAGCGCTGCCGCCGAAGACAAGGCCACGGTGGAGACACCCAAGGCTGACAAGCAGGAACAGCCGAAAGCCGACAAGGTGCCGGAAGAGAAAGCCGAGCAACCTGCCCAGCCGGCAGAGCAAGGCAACCAGGTTGACGGCCAGAAGGCGAGCGAAACAACCGACGCCAAGGCTGACGCCGCGAAGCCGGCTGACGCGCCTGAATCCGGTAACGCCGAGAAGGACAAGGAGCCCAGGGAACCCCGCAAGGCTCGCCCGGCAAACCGTCAGCGCAAACCGAAAGCCGCAGACAAGGCTGCAGATAGCGCCAATGCTGAAGCGCCGGCCACCAAGACCGACAGCGAAGCAAAAGCAGCAGAGGCAACTGACAAGCCGGAAGCAACGCCGAAGTCCGAGAGCAAGCCCGCTGAAGCGACAGAAGCTCCAAAGACCGAAAGCAAGGCAGCAAACAGCGAAACGGCGGATGCTCTGAAGGCTGAAAAGTCGGAACAGACTGAAACCACCGAGAAGCCCAGGAGCGAAGAGCCAAAAGCCCAGCCAGAGAGCCCCGAGCCCAAGGCCAAGGCTGACAAGGCAGAACCGGAAGCTGAGGCTAAGACTGACGCAGAGCCCAAGGCAGAAGTAAAAGCCGACGATGCGCAGAACGCCCCCGCACAGGACGAAATGCCAGACGTTCCGGTCACTCCGGGCCGTGCATACAATGACCCACGTGAGGTCCGTAAGCGCCAGCGTGCGGCCGCCGAAGCCAAGAAGGCCGGGAGTAACTGAATATGCTGACCAATTCGGATATCGAGGCGCTGGAAGACATACTGTTCGCTGAGCCCTGGGGAGATGAAGCCCTGGATTTCTTCGGATTCCACGGCGTGGTGTGTGCCAGCGTTATCGGCCCGGTCAGCCTGGAGGCGGAAGATCTCTTCCGCCTCGCCACCGGCGCAGACACCCTGCCAAACGGCAAGGTACCGGAGGTCTTCGCTCACTGTGTGAAGGTGTTGGCTTCTGATATGGCCCACGCCCTGGACATGGGCCAGCCGCTGGAACTGCCGGAACCGGAAGACGGCGACCCCATGAACGCACTGGAAAACTGGTGCGCCGGGTTTGTTGATACCTTCCTGGAAAATGAAGAGGCCTGGCTCGATGCCGCCAGCGAGGAAGACGTCGCGGACCTGATGGTACCGATGCTTACCCTGTCTGGCCTGTTCGAGGACGAGGACTTCCAGAACGTGCGTAACGATGAGAAGTTATCAGGTCGCATGGCGGAAGCCATTCCGGATTCACTGACGGACCTCTACCTGCTGTTCCACGCACCGGACTAAGCGTTCACCGGTTGCCTGAAATGATGCCAGACGGGCTCCAGCCCCTCTGGCATTTTCATGATACGGCCCAGCTCGCACCAGGGCGCGCCGGGAAAATGAAAATCGCTGCCCTGAGAAGCCAGCAACTGCTCCCGCCTTGCCAGCTCTGCCACAAAACCGAGATCGCCACTGGACTGCCCGGATACCGACACCTCAATGGCCCGACCACCAGCCCGGCGAAAATCCGCTGTCAGCTCACGCAGGCGGGTTGCCGTCAACCGGTATTTTCGGGGATGCGCGAGCACAGCGATGCCGCCAGCATCCGTGATCCATTGCACCACTTCAGATAATTCGGGCCAGCAGGCCTTCACATCACCGGGCTTTCCGGAACCAAGGTAGCGCTTGAACGCATGGGCCGTCTTTGGCACCACCTCGGCGTTCACCAGAACCTGGGCAAAATGCGGTCGTCCCGGCACGTCCCCTCCGGCCAGGGCCGTCGCTTTCTCCAGCAACCCGTCAACCTTCAGGCGAGCCAGCCTATCGGCAATCAACCGCGCTCGCTGCCACCGGTTCTCGTTCTGCTGCGCCAGTGCTTTCAGAAACGCCGGATCCGCTTCATCGAAGTCCAGGCCGACCACATGAATGGTGTGGCTGCGCCAGACACAAGACAGCTCAACACCGCTAATCAGTGACAGCCCCAGTTCCTGCCCCCGGGCGCGGGCCTGAGCGAGACCAGCAATGGTGTCATGGTCGGTCAGTGCAAGATGGCTGACACCCTGCTCTGCCGCCCGGGCAACCAGGTCTTCCGGCGTTAACGCGCCATCGGATGCGGTGCTATGGCAATGCAGATCAATGCACGGTTTCGGGTCTTGAGGTATAGTCACAAACAGTCCTGAACTGGGCGATAGCCGCCAGTGTACCAGTGTTGGCTATCCGGCCCTAACCAAACCGAGATTTGTACCGGAGCACCCATGTATTACGCCATTATCAGCGAAGATGTCCCCAACAGCCTGGCCCTTCGGATGACCGCCCGCCCGGCTCATGTTGCAAGGCTGGAAGCACTGAAAGCCGAGGGGCGTTTGCTGGTAGCCGGCCCCCACCCGGCCATCGACTCCCCGGACCCGGGCGAAGCCGGGTTCAGCGGCAGCCTGGTCATCGCCGAGTTTGAATCACTGGAACAGGCTGAGGCGTGGGCGGATGCCGACCCGTACATTGAAGCCGGGGTGTATCAATCCGTGACCGTCAAGCCCTACAAGGTTGTGCTGCCCTGAGCTGGTGACAGTGTAACCAGACAACAGCACTGCATGAGCGGATTGTAACCCGCGATTGCTTGAATACCCGTCACTGTGTGACAAAATTGCGTGTTTGAATGACCGTCAATAGACCATACCAGGGAACGTAATCCGTGACATCGCTCCGTCTTCTTCTCAGCCTTTTGCTTATCATCGCTTCGGTTTCCGTCGCTCAAGCCCGTACCGTATGGGTTGACGACAAGCTCTACCTGCCCGTTCGATCCGGAGCCGGCTCCCAGTTCCGGATTATTGAAAACGCGGTTCCCAGCGGCACACCGCTGGAGGTGTTGGAAGTCGGCGATGGTTACACCAAGGTGAGAACGCCCAAAGGCACTGAAGGCTGGGTTTCAAGCCAGTATCTCAGCAACCAGCCGATTGCCGCTGACCGGTTACGACGCGCCACCCAGCAACTGGAGCAGGCGCGCTCAGAGCTCACGAGTGTCCGCGAGCAGTTGTCGGAGGTTACGGAAGAACGTGACAACCTGCAGAACGCCGAAAGCAGCCTTTCCAACCGCGCTGGTGAACTTCAGGAAGAACTCACCCGCATCAAGAATATCGCGGCGGACTCCATCAACCTGGAGCGACGCAACCGGGAGCTGCGCGAAGAGAATCAGAAACTGCGTAACGATCTGGAAGTACTGACGGCAGAGAATGAACGGCTTGAAGCCAGCAAGGATTCCGATTTCATGCTGCTAGGCGCCGGCCTGGTGCTTGGCGGTGTTCTGCTGGCCCTGCTCATTCCGATGCTCAAACCAACAAGAAAAACCGACAACTGGGCCTAAATGCCATGAAAGATTACTCGGAAAAACGTGACTTTCACCGGATGCAGGTAAACAGCCGCATTGAAATCACCAATGCCAGGGGCGATACATTCACCGGCATCTGCCGGGACCTGAGCGCCGCGGGCATGCAGCTGTTCATTGACGAAGCTGTCGCCGTGGGCAGTGAACTCAGAACCCGCCTGGAAGGCGCAGATAACCAGCTACCCCCGCTGGAGACCGTGTGTGAGGTCATTCGTTGCGAACCAGAGGGCGAAGGTTATCTGATCGGCGTCAACATCACAGAAGTTACCCAATAAAAAACGGCGGCCAGAAGGCCGCCGCTTTGTATTTCTCCAGGACAACCCCGGGTCAAACCAGGGGTTTCTCGGATACGATGATGCCATTGTTATCGGCATACACGTAGTGGCCCGGATGGAAGGTCACGCCGTGGAAGGTAACCGGAATGTTCAGGTCACCAATACCACGCTTTTCAGTCTTCCGGGGAACCGTGCCCAGCGCCTGAACACCCAGGTGGGTCTGGCCAATTTCGTCCACATCCCGGATGCAGCCGTAAATTACCAGACCGGCCCAGCCATTCTCTGCGGCTTTCTCGGCCAGCATGTCGCCCAGCAACGCATTGCGCTTGGACGCACCACCGTCTACCACCATTACCCGACCGTTGCCCGGCAGGCCCACCTGCTCCTTGACCACGGAGTTGTCTTCAAAGCACTTCACGGTAACGATTTCGCCGCCAAACTGGCGCACACCACCGTAATTGTTGAAGCCAGGCTCAACCACCTGTACTTCCGGAAACTCGTCGCACAGATCCGGCGTAATGATCTTGCTCACCTGCTACTCTCCTTTTCCGAAATGTTAGCTTTTCCGAAATATTCGCGCTCAGTCAATCTTCTCGTCAGCCAGGAAGAACCAGGTATCCAGCACGGAATCCGGGTTCAGGGATACCGTATCGATACCCTCGTCCATCAGCCACTTGGCCAGGTCCGGATGATCAGACGGGCCCTGACCGCAGATGCCGATGTACTTCCCAGCCTTTTTACAGGCCTGGATAGCGTTGGACAACAGGGCTTTGACGGCATCATTCCGCTCGTCAAACAGATGCGCAATGATACCGGAATCCCGGTCGAGGCCCAGAGTCAGCTGCGTCAAATCGTTGGAGCCGATTGAGAAACCGTCAAAGTGCTCCAGGAACTGTTCAGCCAGAATCGCGTTGGCCGGCAGCTCACACATCATGATAACCCGCAGGCCATTGTCGCCACGCTTGAGGCCATTCTCCGCCAGCAGATTAACCACCTGTTCGGCCTCGCCCACGGTGCGCACGAACGGTACCATTACCTCAACGTTGGTCAGGCCCATGTCGTTACGGACTTTCTTGAGCGCCCGGCACTCCAGCTCGAAACAGTCGCGGAAAGTTTCGGAGATATAACGCGATGCGCCACGGAAGCCCAGCATCGGGTTTTCTTCGTCCGGCTCATACAGGGTGCCACCAATCAGGTTGGCGTACTCGTTGGATTTGAAATCAGACAACCGCACAATCACTTTCTTCGGCGCAAATGCTGCGGCCAGGGTCGAAATACCTTCAACCAGCTTGTCGACGTAGAAATCCACCGGGGAGGTGTAGCCGGCAATACGCTTGTCGACTGTCTGTTTGATATCGCGGGGCAGGCCGTCGTAGTTCAGCAACGCCTTTGGATGAACACCGATCATGCGGTTGATGATGAACTCAAGGCGGGCCAGGCCAACACCTTCGTTGGGCAGCGCCTGGAAGTCAAAGGCCCGGTCCGGGTTGCCCACATTCATCATGATCTTGAACGGAATGTTGGGCATGGAATCCACGGTGTTTTCACGCAGCTCGAAGTCCAGGGCGCCTTCGTAGATCATGCCGGTGTCGCCTTCGGCACAGGATACGGTCACATCCTGGCCGTCTTTCAGTAACTCGGTGGCATCACCACAACCCACAACCGCAGGAATACCCAGCTCACGGGCGATGATCGCCGCGTGACAGGTACGGCCACCACGGTCGGTGACGATGGCGGAAGCGCGCTTCATCACCGGTTCCCAATCCGGGTCGGTCATGTCGGTGACCAGCACATCACCGGGTTGCACACGGTCCATCTCGTTAATGCTGGTGATAATCTTGACCGGACCACTGCCGATCTTGTGGCCGATACTGCGGCCTTCCACCAGCACCTTACCGGTCTCTTTCAGCAGGTAGCGCTCCATCACGTTGGCCGAGGCGCGGCTCTTCACGGTTTCAGGGCGGGCCTGAACAATGTAGATCTTGCCGTCGTCACCATCTTTAGCCCATTCAATATCCATCGGGCGCTGGTAGTGCTGTTCGATAATCATGGCCTGCTTGGCCAGCTCTTCCACTTCCGCATCGGTAATGGAGAAGCGGTTACGGTCTTCCTGCTCTACCTTGACGGTTTCCACGAACTGGCCTTCGCCCGGCTCGGAATGGTAAACCATCTTGATGGCCTTGCTGCCCAGGTTCCGGCGCAGCACCGCCGGGCGGCCAGCCTCGAGCGTAGGCTTGTGCACGTAAAACTCATCCGGGTTAACGGCGCCCTGTACAACCGTCTCGCCCAGGCCGTAGGACGACGTGATGAACACCACATCGCGGAAGCCGGATTCGGTATCCAGGGTAAACATCACACCACTGGAAGCGGTTTCACTGCGTACCATTTTCTGGATGCCCGCAGACAGCGCCACCAGCTTGTGATCAAAGCCATGGTGAACACGGTAGGAAATCGCCCGGTCATTAAACAGGGAGGCAAACACCTCTTTGACCGAGGTACGAACCTGCTGAAGGCCAGACACATTGAGGAAGGTTTCCTGTTGGCCGGCAAAGGAGGCATCCGGCAAGTCTTCTGCCGTGGCAGACGAGCGAACCGCCACAGCCATGTCTTCGTTACCATTCTGGAGTTTCGCAAAGGCCTCTTTCAGGGCATTATCCAGGCTATCGGGGAACGGAGTATCAACCACCCATTGGCGAATCTGGGCACCGACACGAGCGAGCTCGTTAACATCGTTTACATCAAGGGCATCAAGAGCCTGGTCGATTTTGTCTTTCAGGCCATCGGTGGCCAGAAACTCGCGATAGGCATAGGCAGTGGTGGCGAAACCACCGGGAACGGTAACGCCTGCATTGGCGAGATTACTGATCATTTCACCGAGGGAAGCGTTCTTGCCTCCAACCCGGTCAACATCGGACATTCCCAGGTGGTCAAACCAGATGATGTAATCTTCCAAAGCACGTCTCCCTTGAGTCTGTGTAGCGCGGAGTCTCGAATCTGGCGTGTATGATACTGTAACCTGCGGAAATTACCTAGGGAGCTGCGGAACAACTCCCGGCAATCAGCCAAAACCAAACCGGATACAGCCATGAAAAGAACCGCTTTTTTTATTTCGGACGGCACAGGCCTGACGGCAGAAGCACTCGGCCATGCCCTGCTTGCCCAGTTCGAGAAAATCGATTTTGAACGTATAACCGTGCCCTATATTGATGATGAAGAAAAGGCTCATGACCTGGTCAAACGCATCAACAAGGCTGCGGAGGTAGACGGTGCCGCGCCCCTGGTTCTCGATACCATCGTTAACAGCAGTATCCGTGAAATCATCAGTACCGCCGACGGCTTCATGATCGACATTTTTGGCACCTTCCTGAGTCCGCTGGAGCAGGAACTTAACTCATCGTCGTCTTACACCGTGGGCAAATCCCACGCCATCAATAACGAAGGCAGTTACGAGCGCCGGATCAACGCGGTGAACTTTGCACTGGATAACGACGACGGCGCCCGCACAAGACACTACAGTGAAGCAGACCTGATCCTGGTGGGCGCCTCCCGAAGTGGCAAGACACCGACGTGCCTCTACCTTGCGCTTCAATACGGCATCAAGGCGGCAAATTACCCCATTACTGAGGAAGATCTGGAGGATCAGAAACTGCCTGCGGCTCTGCGCCCCCACAAAGAGAAGATCTTCGGGCTGACGATTGAACCGGAACGACTGGCAACCATCCGCAATGAACGGCGACCGAACTCCCGCTACTCCTCGATTCAGCAGTGCATGCACGAAATCGAGGAAATTGAACTGATGTACAAGCGGGAACGCATTCCCTACCTGAACACGACGGCCTATTCGGTTGAGGAAATATCCACCCGTATCATGGTCACCACCGGCCTGAAGCGACACCGGTGATACCCGCCAAAAGGCTTAAACGAAAAGGGCCCGGAAATCTGATTTCCGGGCCCTTTTCAATTCTCTGAGAGGCAGTTATTGCGACTCTACCTCAGAGTTCCTGAATCGCCATGCCCAGGCCCTCGGCCACGCCGCGATTATCAGGGTTGGTGACGACCGCCACACTGGCCTTTTCCGGCACCAGCCAGGTATCGGCCACCCGTTGCAGCTCGTCCAGCGTCACCGCGAGCACTCGCTCCCGGAACCGGGCCCGCTGCTCCGGCGTGCGGCCAAACAGCTTGTTATGGAACGCGTGGCGAGCGGCACCGGCGGGTGACCTCGGCCGGTCCAACTGGCCGATAACACCGAGGATGGCCTCTTCAAGGGACTGGGCATCGTGGTTTTCCGTGCGCAGCCAGTTCAGGGCACCGTCGAAGTCGTCGAGGGTTTCCGCCAGCCTCGGGTCCCGGTACGAGAAGAAACGGAATACGCCATTGACACTGTCCTGGCCGGCACCGCCACCATAGGCACCGCCCTTTTCCCGGATAGCACGATGCAGGAAGCCATTGCGCAGGAAACCGCCCAGAACCGTCAGCGCGGCAGCATCCGGATGATCCACCGCAACGGTGCTGTAGGCCTTGGCACAGAAATTCACCTGGGTTGACGTCAACCAGGCCTCACGGGTGCTGTAATTAACCGGTGCCATGGCCCAGGCATCGCCCGCCCGACCGGAATCACCCTGCCAGCAGGATTTGAGATCATCCAGCATGGGCGCCAACTGACCATCTTCGCCAATCAGCAGGAACTGCCGTTGCTGGTTGCGGATTTTGTCGTGCAGCGCCGCCAGGCTGGCACAGAATTCAGCCAGGGCTTGGTCATCCTTCAGGGATTTGTCCAGCTCTTTGGTCCCACGGATACCCGCCAGGCCACCCAAACGGAAGGTCAGCCAGGAGCCGGCACTCAACCCTTGAGCCGCAGCGCCCATGGCCAGGGCGTGGCCACTGCCAGTCACGGCCTGCTCACGGCGCGCCCGCACCTGCGCAATAATCTCTCGGATACGCTCTTTCTCATCAAACCGGACGCCGGTGTATACATCCTTCAGCAACTGGGTAAGGGCCTTGCCGTTGCGGGCCAGGGCCTTGCCGCTGAAAATCAGGTAGCCAGACACGTCCTGAACATCATCAATACGCCCCTTGGCGCTGAATGAGGCACCAATACCGCCGGATTCCGCGGAAATCCTGTCTTGCATCTGCAGGTAATCCAGTTCACCACAACCCACTTCGGAAACCAGGGTGGTGTAGTAAGGCAACAGTAACAATTCCTGCTCTGACAACGCCGGTACCGGCAATACAACCTGCTGGTACACCAGGCCATTGGTGCCCCGGGAATACACGGTTGCTCCGATGTCGGCATCGTAGCTGCCCTCTGGCTCGGGCATCTGCAAAGGTACATCGTCCAGGCCGACCTTTGGCAGAATGGAATCGTCATCTTTACGCAGCTGGCGTTGTTCCAGGGCCTGAGCACGCTCCACAATAGCCTTCACTTCCTCTTCCGTCAGGCTGGCTTTGCGGCGCGCCAAGGCCTCACGAATGGCCTGCTGGTGATAGCTCTCCAGCTTCTCATCCGGGCGCAAGGTGAGGGTCACACGGTGCGGGTTGTCCAGCAGCTTGCGGCGAATCAGGCCGGGCACATATTCCGGATCCTTGATTTTCTCTCGCAGGCTGGCCAGCACAGGTTCCAGATCCAGCAACTCCACCGGATCACCACCGTGCACCATCGGCGCAATCGCGCTCATGATCAGTTGCAGGCCATAGGGGAAGCTGTCCCCCGCTATTTCCCGCTGATGCAGTTCAAGCTGGTGCAGAATGGCTTCCAGCCGGTCCTGACTCACGCCCTGATCCACCACGCTCTGCAGAGTGGATTCAACCAGTGTTTCCAGCTCTGCCCGACTATCTGGCTCGCTGCCTTCAATGCCGCACACAAAGGTCATTTCCCGGTTGGAATCTTCCAGGCCACACATGGGCGACGGAGCATGGCCAATATCGGTGGTTTCCAGAGCCCGCATCAGCGGTGAGGCACTGTTTTCCAGCAATACGGCAGACAATAACTGGCCTTCCAGGTTCTCCTGCAGGTCAAAGCTGTGGCCCAGCAACCAGCCCATCACAATGTGTGTTTTGTTCTCTGTGCCTTCGCCGTCATTGACCGCATAGCCCTGCTCTACCCGCAGCGGCGCGAACATGCGCTTCTCGTCGTGTACCGGCAGCTCGATTTCCAGCCGATCAAACCGCTTGAGCGCCAGCTCCTCGAACTTTTCATGGTGCTCCCGGGCGGGAATATTGCCATAGGTAGCAAAAATGGCGTTGCTCGGGTGGTAATGATGCTTATAGAACTTCACCAGGTCATCGTAGGTCAGATCAACAATATGATCCGGCTCACCCCCACTGTTGTAGTGGTAGGTGGTGGTCGGGAACAGGTGGCTGGTCAGGTTCTGCCACAACTGGGACGTGGGCGCACTCATCGCCCCTTTCATTTCGTTGTAGACCACGCCCCGGTACACCAGGTCGCTGGACGGGTCGTCCGGCTTGTCAAACTCCAGGCGATGGCCTTCCTGGGCAAAGTCCAGCGGGTCCAGCCTGGAGAAAAACACCGAATCCAGGTACACCGACAGCAGGTTGTCAAAGTCCTTGCGGTTCATGCTGGCAAACGGATAGGCGGTCCAGTCGCTGCTGGTGAAGGCGTTCATAAAGGTGTTCAAAGAACGCCGGATCATCATGAAAAACGGATCGCGGACCGGATAACGTTCGCTACCACACAGCGCCGTGTGCTCAAGAATATGAGCCACCCCGGTGGAATCCATCGGGAAGGTACGCAGCGCCACAAAAAAGACGTTCTCGTCGTTGTCCGCCGCCAGGTGAAGGTGGCGGGCGCCGGTTTTCTTATGGCGATATTCCTCAACCTCAAGGTTCAGCGTGTTGATCCGGTGACTGCGAAGTTTCTCGAAGGCCGGGTGAATTGCGTTATCGGTCGCTGCAGCCATTAAGACAATCCTGTGTATTGAACAATTGGAGAATTACAGGGTAACACGTAGTATCAGATATGATGCACGGAACGGACTCAACAAGGTAGCCTGCCGCATTATGACAGACCGCACCCCCAAGCATATCGACGCCCCGGAAGTAGCCGCCTGGTGGGCGGAAAGACGCCAGTACCTGGAGCGAATCCGCAAGGTACCGGAAATAAGACAGCGCTTCTGGCGAGAAGTTGCCATTTACCTGCTGCGCCGCCTGCTATGGTCGTTCGGGTTCTTCCCGATTTTCATCGCTTTCTGGCTACCGTTCGTTCTGTCCAGTTTTAATCCGGTGGTGATGGCGTCGGATATGATCCCCCTGCTGCAAGGGTTTGTGAATTCGAACCCTGAACAACAGGCCACCACCATCAGCACCTTGACCATTGCCTGGCTGTCGATCGGTTCTTTCTTCCTGGTTTTCGATTTCGTGCTGACGCCATTTCGGTCACCGTATCAATACGAAGCCGATGTGTACATGAAGTCCTGGGAGCAGCTCAATCATGACCAGCTTCCGGACAAAATGTGATTTGGCCAGCATTCTGGCTAACTTCAGACACTTTCTGTTACATAACGTTGCAGACAGTGGGTAAGATGAAACCATAAGAAAGTATCCGGTAAGTTTGGATCACGAGGTTTCGTCATGGTCGATTTCAGACCACTACTGTTCGTAAACGCCCTTGCGTTAATGCTCCTGGTTACCGCCGGCTTTGCCTCGGTTAGAAAAGACGTGCCCGAGGTAACCGTTCCCGGCGTGACCGAAACCATAGCCGCGGCGGCGGAGCCGGTCTTGGCACCAGAGCCACGGCCAGCGCCGGCACCTGCCTTACCGGAACCCGAACAGCCCTCGCAACCGGTATCTGAAACCGCCAGCGCCACACCCTTCACCCTGCCCCCCATGCCGGAACAGCCGGAGATGGTTGCCGTGGCAGAGCCGGTTTCAGCCATCAACACCCGGCTGGACACTCCTCTGGCTGAACGCCCAGTTCAGCAATCAACCCCGGAACAGGCAAAAGAGCCGCCGCCACCGAGCACTGGCAAACTGGTCTTGCGCTCCAATGTGGTGGGCGACCGGGTCACGATCAACGGCAAGACTTATGGCGCCACCCGGCTTGATCTGGAACTGAAGCCTGGGCGCTATGACGTAACCATCGAAAAACCCGGTTACCAACCCTGGACCGACACCGTTGCACTGACCGCAGGCCAGGAGCTGACACTGGTGGGCCGCCTGGAAGCCTACACCACGGTCAATTATCGCAACGGCGAATGGGTTGGTGGCGTAAGAACCGGCGACGGCACCTGGCAGGATGAGGCCGGCCTTCGCTACGAAGGACACTTTGTGGACGGCAAGTTCCACGGCACCGGTAAGGCCTGGTACCCCGACGGCAGCAGATACGAGGGCGACTGGGACAATGGCGAGCGCCACGGTGAAGGCCAATGGCGCAGCGCTGATGGCTCCGCCTATACCGGTCAGTTCGAACGGGATCAGTTCCACGGCAAAGGCACCCTGACCCTGGACAACGGCGACATCCTCACCGGCAACTGGAGCCGCGGCCGCATGAATGGACATGGCTCGCTCACCACTGCTGATGGCATGCTTTACGTTGGTGGCTTCCGCAACGACGAATTCCATGGCCAGGGCGCCCTGACCTACCCGGACGGCCGCTCCTATGAGGGCGAATTCTCCAACGGCGAATTCCACGGCAAGGGCTCAGAAGTGTTTGCCGACGGCAAGAAGTACGACGGCCAGTACATAGAAGGCAGATTCCATGGAAGGGGCCTGCTGCGCAACCCGAACGGCAGTTCGATAGAAGCTACGTTCCGGCATGGCGAACCCTACGGACAGGTGCGCCTGACCACTGCGGCTGGCGAAGTCTTTACCGCCCGCACCACAGAACCCGGTGTGTGTTATCGGGACAAGAGTTATCGGGCAACGCAATGCCCGCAACTGGAAGGCTGGTAACCACCCGGCCGCAGTAACCACGTGTTTGCAGTAACAGGTTGAGGTAGTGACATGGCAATCAAAAACGCTCTGCTGGTGGACGACTCTAAAGTAGCAAGATTTGCGCTCAGCAAACTGCTTGAGGGTCGGGACATGGAAGTAAACATGGCGGGCTCTGCCGAGGAAGCACTGGACTTCCTGAAAAGCCATGATCGCCCGGACGTGATCTTTATGGACCACCTGATGCCCGGCATGAACGGCGTTGAGGCCACCAAAGCCATCAAGGGGAACCCGGATACCGCCGGCATCCCCATCATCATGTGCACCTCGAAGAAGTCCTCCTCGTTTGTGGAAGAGGCCCGCAATTTCGGGGTGTACAACATATTGACCAAACCCCCGCAAACGGATGGCCTCAGCCTGGTTCTGGACCAATTGGCCAGTGATGTGGAACAGGGAACACTGCCGCCCACGGTTACCACCGCAAACGACGCCGAATTGCCGGATACTGAAGACGAATTGTTGCACATACCCACAGATGCCTCAGTGGAGATGTCACCGAAAGGCGAACTCGGCGCTAACGGACATACCAGCCCGAACGTGGTGCCACTGACCAGCGACCTGATCGAGCAGATTGCCCGTTCTGCGGTAAAAACCCACATCAACAACCGCCTGCACGAACTGCTCAGTGACCTGTTTGACGAGCAGTTTGACCACCTGAAGCGGGCCCTGGACGAGAATCGGAGCAAACAGGACGCGGCCATTGAAGAGCGGCTGAACGAACTCACCAAGCTGCTGGATGACCGCACCCGCAACCTTCGGGATGACGTTGCCGCCGAGGTCAACCTGAGCCTGAGCCAGGAACTGGCCCGGCTGAAGAAGGAACTGTCGAAAAACGCCGGCTTCACCGCTGAGCACATGGCAGAGCTGAAAGACCACATCACCAGCGTTCAGACCATCGACACCGAGTTCTGGCAGACCCTGCAGTCTGAGGCCATTCAGCAGGCCCACGAGATCTCCCGTGAAACCGCCGAAGACATTGCCCAGCGCACCATTGACCTGTATGTATCGCAACAGCGCTCTGCCAACTCCCGCATCTACACGCTGGGACTGGCGGTCAGCCTTGGCATATTCACTGTGGGTATTGCCTGGCTGTCAGGTTTGTTCGGCTAATAACCGCCTGACTTCCTGCCAACTTTCCGGGGTGTCAACATCCGGTTGCACCCCGGCAATATCAATGGCCCCAGCGCCTGAACGATTCAGTACCCGCCCCGCCCCGGCGTCCCCCGCCAGAGCCACCACTTGCGGCCACAATGAACGGGGTATCCAGGCAGGCACTCCCACACGTCCCCCGTAACTGGCTCCCCATGGCCGCTCGGGCTCAGCGCGGGCCTGCGCTGCCAGCTGTTTCAACCCTTCGGGCGCCAGCAGCGGCTGATCTGCCAAGACCACAAACACACCCAGAGCCTGCCGCCCCAGTTGATGGATACCCGCCGCCAGTGATCCGGCCAGCCCTTGCGACCAATCCGGATGATAGATCCAGGCGCCCGGCTGCAGCGCGCAGCGGTATCTAACCAGGGGGTAACCACAACCGGCCACTACCCTGACCTGTCGGGACAACAACCGAGCCTGCCCAACGGCCCTGGACAACAACGATTCACCACCCGGCAGCATCAGGAGTTGCTTCGTGCACCCCATCCGTGAGGCTCGCCCAGCGGCCAGCACCAATGCCGGAAACTGCTGATCGTGAGTAACACCGTTGCTGGTTAAAATATCCTTCTCCTTGGTATGCGGGAATCCAGGCAAGCCGCAGTAAACTGCTGAATCACCCGATTTTTGCTAGAATTCCGCCACCATGCAACCAAATCAGCCGGACCACCCATGAACCACCTCTTTGTCGACAATATCACCGTGATTGACTTTGCCTACCTGGACCCGGCCCGGGGCCTTGTGGGTGAAAGCTGGATTACAGACGTAGTCCTGGGCGGTGAACTGGACGACCAGGGTATGGTGTTCGATTTCAGCCTGGTAAAACGCACCATCAAACGGGTAATCGATGAACGGGTCGATCACCGATTGGTGATTCCGCGTGGCTATGAAGGCCTGAATTGGGACGAAGAGACACCAGATGCTTTCATTTGGAACCTGACCGATGGCAGCCACATTGAACACCGCTCCCCCGACGAAGCCGTGGTGTGGCTGTCTTCCGACCGGGTAGTGCCGTCTGCCGTGGCGGCCCTGTTGGAAAAAGAACTGAAAGCCGTTCTGCCCGGCAACGTCACGTCGGTTGAGATCAACCTGCGGGAAGATGTGATCGAAGGCGCTTATTACCACTACGTGCACGGCCTGAAGAAACATCTGGGCAACTGCCAGCGCATCGCCCACGGCCACCGCTCCCCCATCCGCATAGACCGCAACGGCCACCGGGACTACGACCTGGAAAACCGCTGGGCCAAGTTATGGAAAGACATCTACGTAGGCACTGAAGAAGACGTGACCCGGCGCTTTGTTGGCGAAGACGGCGTTGGCTACATCACCTTCGAATACGAAGCCAACCAGGGCGAATTCGCCCTAACCCTGCCGGAAAGCCGCGTCTACATGCTCGACACCGACACCACCGTGGAACTCATTGCTGCCCACATCGCCGACAAACTCAAGGCAGAGTTTCCGGAAGACGAGATTCGGGTGAAGGCTTATGAGGGGGTTGGTAAGGGGGCGATTGCCAACCGGGTCTGACCCCGAACGGGGTCTGACCCACCTTTGCCCGTCTTGAGCATCACATCAGAACCAATGGGTTTTCAGGGGTCAGTCCCCCCATGGGGACTGACTCTTTTTATGGCACCAAACCTGAAGGCTACAAAGGGGTCTGTCCCTGCGGGACTGACCCCACCCTTCTGCCGGCGGCGGTCTGCTTATCCCATGGGTTCTGGTGTGGTGCTCAAGACGGGCAAAGGTGGGTCAGTCCCCATGCGGGGACAGACCCTTCAAGACCCGGAAACAAAAAAACCGCCCGAAGGCGGTTTTTTTATGGCTATCCGGTGGACTAAACCGTCAAGCCGAATTGGCGTCCCCTAGGGGGTTCGAACCCCTGTTGCCGCCGTGAAAGGGCGGAGTCCTAGGCCACTAGACGAAGGGGACTAGAAATTGGTGGAGCCAAGCGGGATCGAACCGCTGACCTCAACACTGCCAGTGTTGCGCTCTCCCAGCTGAGCTATGGCCCCTCAACGGATGCGTATATTAAGGATCCGCCCTTGGGGCGTCAACACCCGATTCCGCTTTTTTTAAAGTTTTTTGAACATCCCTGTTCGCGTCGTTCAATTAACCAACAAACCGCTCATCAAATGCCCAGGGCGGCGTATTCCTTCTCAACTTTCTTGGTTTCTTTCTTGGAAAAGCCGCCCATCACATCCAAGGCATGGCGCAAACGGGAGCGGGTCATGTCCGGGCCAAGCAGGGCCATGGAGTCCATCACCGACCAGGAATTCGGGGTTCCCGCAATGGCCACGAAGATCGGGAACATGAAATCCCCCATCTTGAGTTCCAGCGCTTTCGCCAGGGCCTTGATGTCAGCAAAGATGGTGTCCTTACTCCAGTGGCGCTGGGCCTCCAGCTTCCACAGGGCGAACTGCAGCACCCGCTTGACCTGGCCTTCTTCCAGCTTGTTATGGGCGAAGTCTTCCGGCTTCAGGTTCAGCATGCCGCTGAACATAAACTGGGCCATGGGCGCTACATCAGAGAACACCTCTGCCCTGCCCTTGATATGCGGCACCAGCGCTTGCAGGTCGTCGCGATTGAACCACCACTGATGCATCCGCTCCATGAACTGCTCATCGCTCAGCTCGTCACGAATCCACTGGCCGTTCAGCCAACGCAGCTTTTCCACATCAAACACAGGACCGCCGAGGGATACCCGCTGGATGTCGAAGTTCTCGATCATCTCATCCAGGGTGAACTTCTCACGCTCATCCGGCATGGACCAGCCCATCCGGCCCAGATAGTTGGTGACCGCCTCCGGCAGAAAGCCCATGCGCTCATAGAAGTTGATGCTGGTGGGGTTCTTGCGCTTCGACAGTTTGCTCTTGTCCGGGTTACGCAGCAGCGGCAAGTGGCACAGCTCCGGCATATCCCAGCCAAAGTACTGGTACAGCAGCTTGTGCTTGGGCGCAGAGTTAATCCACTCCTCACCGCGCAGTACGTGGGTGATACCCATCAGATGATCATCCACCACATTGGCCAGGTGGTATGTGGGCATGCCGTCGGATTTCAACAGAATCTGGCAATCCACCTGGGCCCAGTCGATCTCGATGGTGCCCCGGAGCATATCCTGGATCTCGCACACGCCTTCATCCGGCACTTTCATACGGATAACGTACGGATCACCAGCATCCAGGCGGCGCTTTACTTCTTCCTGGGGCAGCTCCAGGTCACCTTTGATGCCCGGGTTAAGCCCCTGGGCCTTGCGCTCTTCGCGAATGGCATCCAGCTCTTCCGGGGTGCGGAAGCAATAGAAAGCGTGGCCGGCCGTCACCAGGTCTTCCGCGTACTGACCGTACATGTGCTTACGCTCAGACTGGCGATAGGGGCCGTGGGGGCCACCCACATCGGGGCCTTCATCCCAGTTCAGCCCCAGCCAGCGCAGCGCCTTGAGAATATCCTGCTCGGATTCTGCCGTGCTGCGGGCCTGGTCGGTATCTTCAATGCGCAGAATGAATTGACCACCGTGCTGGCGAGCAAAGCACAGATTAAACAGAGCCACGTAGGCGGTACCAACGTGTGGGTCACCAGTGGGCGACGGGGCAATTCGGGTGCGTACAGTCATGAAACCATCCTGAAAATAACTGGCCAGTGAATAAAGCCGGCATTATAGCGGCCATGGCCAGTTTTCGCATGATCCGGTTTTGCACAGCGCACTCGAGATGTAATATTATAACGTATCGCAAAAAACTTCAGGATAGCCTTCCACTATGCAAATCAAAGCATCTTACCTCGCCCTCGGGCTGAGCGCCCTGGTTGCCTCGGCTCCGGTCGCTGCAGCCAACATTGTCACCTCCATCAAACCACTGGAACTGATCGTCAAGGCGGTGGCCGGTGACGACGCCAAGGTAACTACCCTGGTGCCGGCGGGCTCAAGCCCCCACAACTACACCATGAAACCTTCCCAGCGCCGGGCCCTGGAGCAGGCAGACGTGATCTTCTGGGTAGGACCGGAGATGGAAACTTTCCTGAACCGGCTGCTGAGCGGGCGGGAATTCCAGGATCGAGCCAAGGCGTTTATGGAAGGAACTGGAACCGATAAGGAAGAAGATCATGACGATGATCATCATGGCCACCACGATCATCATGACGATCATGGCCACCAGGAAGACGCGCATGCCCATCATCACCACCACGACCATGGCGACGGCGAAGACCCCCACATCTGGATTGATCCTGCGCTGGCACTGGAGATGGCAAAAGACGTTCGTACCAGACTGGCCACTCTGGACGGCATGAGTGCCGACCAACTTGATGCCAACCTGGCGCGGTTTGAAGAGAGCCTGGCCAAGGCTGAGCAGGACATTCGCGCGCGACTCAGCGGCGCAAAGAATATCAGCCTGTTCGCCTACCACGACGCCTTCACCCGTTTTGCTGAGCATTACGGCCTGACTCTGGACGGCGTACTAACCCTGAACCCGGAATTGTCCCCCGGTGCCAGGCATATCGCCGAAGTTCAGCGCAAGCTGCAGCAAGCCAACCAGCCCTGCCTGCTCACGGAACCCCAGTTCAACAGGCAGTGGTGGCGCTCCATCACCGATGGCCTGGATGTCACCTTCAGCACCTGGGACCCGCTGGCCTCCGATATTGAAAGCAATGCGGAAGGCTACATCAACTTCCAGTACAGCATCGCTGACGCCGTTACCAACTGCCTGCCCAGGTAACCCCGCCTGACTCAGGGCCCGGCCATCCGTATAAACCGGCCGGGCCTCAATTGCACGTTGCTCTTTTCAGACACAGCGGGTAGATTTCAGATAATTGTCTATTCCCGTGTGATGAGTTCATCGTGAACAAACCTAGCACCAGCATTCACACATTCCCTCCGGCACTGCGGTCTTCTCTTGTGAACACCGGCAGGGCTTCTGTCCGTCTCTGATTTCGCTGAATCCCCCGCAAATACCTCCCCGGATTCAGCACTTAACCAAACATACCTGAACCTTTTTTCCGGAGATTACTATGTCTGATTTACCTGCGATTACTGTTGCCGAAGAAGATTACAACCGCCTCAGCACCCTGCTCGAGCGCATGGCCGGAAAATCCGAAGTGGCTGATGGCCTGGAGGAAGAACTGAGCCGTGCAGACCTTAAGCCACTGGCAGAGATGCCCGAGGGCGTCGTTACCATGAACTCAATGGTCCGATTTGTAGACGAAGACGCCGGCAAAGAACACGAGATGATGCTGGTATACCCCCACGAGGTGGGTGACGCAGACCACAAGGTATCCATCCTGGCCCCGGCCGGTGCCGCCATGCTGGGCCTGAGCATTGGCGACAGCATTGAATGGCCGATGAAAGGCCGCAAGCCCATCCACCTGAAGGTGGTGAGCGTTACCCGCGGCGCATAAGCAATTTCCTTTACAAATGTCATAAATTGACATTTCTCCAAATGGCCAGCGGCCTCCGGTGTTAGCCTGAAAGCAAGCTAACGAGACCATCAGGAGGCCGTATGACCGAAAAGCGCCACGAAGACTGGGACCCAAGAGCCGCCAGCGTACAGAAAGACCAGATCCGCGCGTACGACGACATGCGCGAACGCTGCCCGGTGGCCTGGAGTGACTACCAGCAATGGACGCTGTTCCGCCACGCCGATGTGATGCGTGTTCTGGAAGACCACGACACCTTCAGCAATGCCGTCTCTGCCCATCTTTCCGTGCCCAACGGCATGGACCCGCCCGAGCATACGCCCTACCGCAAGGCCATTGAGCCGTACTTCGCCCCGGAGCCCATGGCCCGTTTTGAGCCTCAATGCCGGGACCTCGCCCGGGCGCTCGTCACTGAGCTGCAAAAGAACCAGCCGGTGGATGTGGTCGACGCCCTGAGCCGCCCATTTGCCCTGCGAATCCAGTGTGCCTTTATGGGCTGGCCTGACGGCCTGCACCAGCCACTGGCGCAGTGGGTTATGAAGAATCACCGGGCAACCCTGGCCGCCGACCGTGCCGCCATGGCGGAAGTGGCAGAAGAGTTCGACGGCTACATCCGTGATTTGCTGGATACCCGACGCCAGGCTGGCGACCAGGCAGCGGATGACGTTACCACCCGGCTGCTGCGCGAACAGGTCAACGCCATCGAAGCGGTCAGCACCGATGCCCCCGAACGGGCCATGTTCCCCACCGGCGGCTTCAACCACCTCCCCCTCCAATTTTTGGGGTCAGACCCCGAGACATTTTGACCGGCGAAATGTAATGTGTGGCGGTATCTGAGTACCGGGGTCTGACCCCAAATTAGACAGGACCGCCCATGACCAAGCCAGAGAACCAAGGCCCCGCCACCCGCATCATTCACAACCGTCGCCACCGGGATGCGTTTGGCAGTCCTTACTCGCCGGTATACAACACCACCACTTACCGGTTTGAGAACACAGCAGCGCTGCTGGATGTCATTGAGAGGCGCACCGAGGGTAATCTGTATACCCGCTGGGGCACCAACCCCAGCATCAATGAGCTGGAACAGGGGCTGGCAGGGTTGGAACAGGCGGAAGCAGCGCTGGCGTTTGCCTCCGGCATGGCGGCCATCTCCGCCACACTGCTCACCCATGGCCGTCACGGCATTGTGTGCGTGGGTGATCTGTATGGTGGCACCCAGGAGCTGCTGAAAAACCACTGCATGGCGCTAGGTATTGATGTGCAATTCCTGTTCCGGGAAGAGCTGGCACAGCTGGAAAGCCGACTGGATGTGCCTGGGAAGCTGGTATACTTCGAGACCCCCGCCAACCCGAACCTGGCAATTCTGGATATTCGTGCGATTGCCGACATCGCCCACCGCTGCGGCGCCCTGGTGGCGGTGGACAACACCTTCGCCAGCCCCATTAATCAGCAACCGCTAACACTGGGGGCGGATCTGGTACTGCACAGCGCCAGCAAATATCTGGGCGGCCACAGCGACATCACCGCCGGGGCTCTGATGACTTCAGCCGAACTGGCTAAAGCGGTCGCCGCCTGGCGTAAGAACCTTGGCCAGCTGATCGCCCCGGAAACAGCGGCCCTGCTCTCCCGCAGCCTGCGAACCCTGCCGGTACGAATCCGCCAGCACAACGAAAACGCCATGGCGGTGGCCCGCGCTATGGAACAGCACCCGAAAATCACCAAAGTCCACTACCCCGGCCTGCCCTCCTTCGAAGGCCACGAACTGGCCAAACAACAAATGACCGGCTTCGGCGGCATGCTCAGCATTGAAGTGGAAGGCGGCCAGCAAGCAGCCGAACGTGTGGCGGATTCCCTGAAAATCTTCCTGCTGGCCACCAGCCTCGGTGGTGTAGAAAGCCTGGTCAGCCAACCCAGCGCCACCAGCCACCACAGCCTGAGCCGGGAAGAACGCCTCAAACGCGGCATCGGCGACGGCATGCTACGCCTGTCCGTAGGCCTGGAAGACGCCCAGGACCTGATCGCAGACCTTAACCAGGCCCTGAAATAACCTTTGGGGTCAGACCCCAGGACATTTGGAGGGGCGAAATGTCTTGGGGTCTGACCCCAAAAATGGGTTTAGTCCGGCGTTCGTGGGGTGGCTTTGCGGTATTCGCCGGGGGAGCAGTTCATCCAGCGGCGGAAGGCTCGGGTAAAACTGGCGGTGTCTGTGTAGCCTAGGTGAATGGCGAGTTCGTCCAGCTTCATGGCGCTGTTCTTCAGCAGCTGCAAGGCCAGTTGGCGGCGTTCTTCTTCCAACAGCTTGCGAAAACTGGTGCCCTCCTGGTCCAGCTTGCGCCGGAGACTGCGGGGAGACATGGCCAGGGATCTTGCCACCTCATCCAGCGATGCCACCAGCCCCAGTGGCCCGAGTAACTGCTGCCGCACCTGTCCGGCAAAGCCTCCAGATTGCCGCCGCTCAAGTTGCTGACGACATTGATGATCCAGCACTTGCACCAGGTGCGGGTCGAAGGTGGGTAGTGGCCGATCAGCATCGGCTCGCCGGATAACCAAGGCATTGCGCGGTTTGTGAAACGTCAACCTCACGCCGCTCAGCTCCTCAAGGCAGGAGGCATAGGCCAAAGGCTCGCCTTTCAGTTCGATCGCCTGCACATCAAACCCTGCCAGGCTCAGCTCTTTGAACAGATTCAGCCCCGTGGCCAGATCTCGCTCCAGCAAAAACTGGCGTAAATGCCGGGGAACATCGTCAGCATCAAACGCAACGCCGAAGTCATCACCCTCCACGAACGTGGACATCTGGCAGTAGGCGGTGCTGAGCGGTAGGTACCGTAAGGCTAATGCAGTGGCATCCCGCAAGGTACGGCTGGTGCGCAAGGCGAAGCCCCATATACCGAAGGTCGCCACGTTATACTGCAGGCCAATCCGGAACCCCAGAGCGGGCGTGTCTGGCAGCGCCAGAATTACGTTTTCGATCAGCCGCATTTCCTGGGCGCGGGTAATCAGGCCATCTGCAGCCTGCAGGTCTTCTTCAGCAATCCCGGAACCCAGCAAACAGGTCTGGCGATCCACACCTTGCCGGGCGGCAAAGTTGATCATGACCTGGCTAATGGTGACGGGGTGCAGAAGCGTATCGGAGTTTGACATAGCCCGGGAGTATGCCCCGCCGTCGCAAACCCGACAAGCGCACAGAGTGCCAAGGCCATTTATGCCTGTTGATTGGCCGAAGCTGCCCTGTCTGAGCTGGCACGGCGCGTTTACTGTGGGCATTGTCCGAACCAACCGGAGAGCCCGATGACAGAAGACCTGACCACCCTGAACAAGCAGGCCATCGCCGCCGCAAAAAAACACATGGGGGAAGTGGCCTGGCCCACAGTGGTGCTGACCTTTGCCACGGTGGGGGCTTTTGCGCTTACGCTGGCACTTTTCGCCGCCGGGCTGCTACCCGCTTGGGCCGCCACCCTGCTGATCGGCGCGTTGACGTATTTCTCCTACACACCGCTGCACGAGGCCGTTCACAACAATATCCACGGTGAACACGACCAGCTGACCTGGCTCAACCATCTGTGCGGGTATCTGGTTGCGCCGCTGATTGCCGTGCCCTACCAATCTCACCGGCTGGAGCACTTCACCCATCACCGCTACACCAACCAGCCAGATAAAGACCCGGACTTCCTTATCAGCGGCATGGGCAAGGGGCCCTTCAGCGCCCTGCTGACGGTGCTCAAGTTCCTGTGGGTACAGAACACCTTCTTCGCCCGTCAACATTGGGGCAACGCATCCCGAAGGGAAAAAGTCATCTACTGCGCCGAGCTGTTTGTCTCCTTCGGTTGGCGAATCCTGTTTCTGTCGCTGGTGAGCCAGAGCGGCGCAATGGTGGTTGTTCTGGTCGGATACTTGATTGGCGGCGCCTTCACCGCCTACTGGTTTGCTTACCGGCCGCACCTGCCCTACAAGGAGCCCAAGCGCTACCGCAACACTAACAGCCTGATCATGCCCACCGCTATGAAGCCGCTGGAATGGTTCTGGCTCGGGCAGAATCTGCATTCCATCCACCATCTGTTTCCCAGAGTGCCCTTCTACCGCTACCACGCCCTGCATCGCGAGATCGAACCGGTCCTGCGGGCCCATGGCACCCCGATCATCGGCATCTTCAACCGCCACCCGCAGTAATAATTTGGGGTCAGACCCCAGGACATTTGAAGGGGTGAAATGTCTTGGGGTCTGACCCCAACTTGAATCCCGGAGGCCTTGCCCCAATAATGCAGGGATCTTCCGGGAACATTTCCATGAACAGAACCCTCGCAATGCAGTTGCCGCCCTGGCGCCAGATGGTGTCCGGTTTTGCTGTGGCTGTATTTGCCCTGGTCCTTCTCTGCTCAATTACCCAAGCGCACGCCCAGCCGAGCCCGGCGGGCAAGGTGGTGGTCAATCACCTGGACCATCTGGTGGTTGCCAGCCACAACCCGGCGTTGGCGGTGGCAGAAACTGGCTCAGCGGAAGACGAGCCCCTCATTGATTCCCCGGAGCACCTGGCCCGGCTTTTTGGCGCTGTGCTCTGGTCGAAGTCCCGCTCTCCGGTACCGGCAGCCGACTACCGCACCGAGCGAGCAGCATCCCTCGCTGATTTCACCACTCCGCCCCTGCGGGCACCGCCCATCGCGTAATCCTCTGTACAGAACATCACGCAGACCGGCCGTAACGCCTGTCTGACCGCGACCCTGTTTATCAAGGATTACCGATGAAATCATTACGTTCACGGGCCATGGTGTATGGCCTGGTTATCGTGCTCGGCCTGCTGAGTGCAATGCCGAATCTTCTGCCGGCCAACCTGGCCGACAAGCTGCCCGAGTGGTACCTGGAAAACACCCTTGCTCTGGGGCTCGACTTGCAGGGCGGCTCGCACCTGCTGCTGGAAGTTGACGCCACCGAACTGCTCGCCAACAACCCGGGCCACCCCGAAGACCTGCTCCTAAAAGATGCCGTAGAACGCAGCCTGGAAGTGGTGCGCCGGCGGCTGGACGAAACCGGCCTGGTGGAGCCCAGCATTACCCGCCAGGGCAAGAACCATATCCTGGTACAGATGCCCGGCGTGGCCGACCCGGCCCACATCCGCGAACTACTGGGCACCACCGCCCAGATGACTTTCCACTGGGTTGCCAAACCGGATGAAAGCCGGCGCTCCGCGATTCTTCGGCTAACCGACACCACCGGCGAGCAGGAATACGTGCTGGAGAAGCGGGTAGCCATGCAGGGTGAGCGCATCAGCGATGCCCAGATGGCCTTCAACCAGGACACCACCGAACCGGTGGTTAACTTCAAACTGGACTCCGAGGGCGCCCGCCTGTTCGGCGACATGACCCGCCAGAACATCGGCCGGCCACTGGCCATTGTGCTGGACAATCATGTGATCACCGCGCCGGTCATTCGCAGCGTGATCGCCGGCGGCAGCGGCGAAATCAGTGGCTCCTTCACCACCGCGGAAGCAAGCAACCTGGCCCTGTTACTGAGAGCCGGCGCTCTGCCTGCGCCCCTGCACGTCATTGAAGAGCGCACCGTCGGGCCAGACCTCGGCAGCGACGCCATCGCCATGGGCGTGAGCACCGGCCTGCTGGGCGCGGCCTTGGTGATCGCCTTCATGCTCGGCATCTACGGCCGGTGGGGGTTGATCGCCTGTACCGGCCTGGCCATCAACATCGGCCTGGTTATTGGGCTGCTCAGCATACTGGGCGCCACCCTGACCCTGCCCGGCATTGCCGGTATCATTCTCACCATTGGCATGGCGGTAGACGCCAACATCCTGATCAACGAACGCATCCGGGAGGAATCCCGTAAAGGCAAGGTCGCCTGGATGGCACTCCGGGAAGGTTTCGGGCGCGCCTACAGCACTATTCTGGACTCCAACATCACCACCCTGATTGCCGTCAGCCTGCTGTTTCTGTTCGGCAGCGGCCCGGTAAAAGGGTTCGCGGTAACCATCGGCATCGGCTTGCTCACTTCCCTGTTCACCGCCGTCGCCTTCAACCGCTTGGTCATGGAATGGTGGATCAAGGGCCGGGAACGGGAGCCGCTCACCATTGCCGGCTTTGCCTGGCTGGATCGCCTGAGCGAGCGGGGCGTCAACTTCATGAAAGGCCGGGTGATTGGCCTGGTGCTGTCTGGCGTTCTGTCGATCGCCTCCATCGCCCTGTTCATCCAGCCCGGCATGGATTACGGCGTGGATTTCACCGGCGGCACCCTGGTGGAAGTGCGCGCGCCTTCTGTCTCTGTGGATGAGTTGCGAACAACGCTGCAAAGCCAGCAACTGGGCGCTGCCTCCATTCAGGAGTTCGGCCAGGACGGTGATTTCCTGATCCGGCTCCCGGCGGACGCCAGCTCCAACACAGGCGCGGCACACCCGGTAGACGCCCTGAAATCCGCCGTCACCAGCCTGCAACCGGATGCCAGCTTCCCGAAAGTGGACGTGGTCGGCCCGAAAGTCAGCGGCGGCTTCAGCGATGCCACCATCCTGGCCATCCTGCTGGCCGGCGCCGGTATGCTGGCCTACCTGTGGATTCGCTTTGAATCCCACTTCGCCCTGGCCGCCACCATCACCATCGCCCTGGACCTCACCAAAACCATCGGCTTCTTCGCCCTGGCCGGCGTGGAATTCAACCTCACCGCCGTGGCCGCCTTGCTGGCACTGATTGGCTATTCGGTGAACGACAAAGTGGTGGTGTTCGACCGCATCCGGGAAAACCTGCGCCAAACACCCGACATACCCATGCTGGAATTGCTCAACCAGAGCATTTCCTCCACGCTCACCCGAACCGTGTTCACCTCGGTGACCACCTTCCTGGCACTGTTGCCCATGGGCATCGCCGGCGGTGCTGCAGTATCCAGCTTCGCCTTGCCCATGCTGTTCGGAATCGTGATTAGCACCAGCTCCTCCGTGTTCATCGCCTCGCCCATTCTCTACTACCTGAGCGAACGCCGAACCCGAAAAGGCCTCGCCCAACTACGCCCCACCGCCGAGGAAATGCGCAAAGAGCTGGAACTGATCCCATAAACTTTGGGGTCAGACCCCCGGACATTTCACCCAACGAAATGTCTTGGGGTCTGACCCCAATTTGGGTTGCAACACAACATAATGCCACTAATATGATTCATTATTGGGAAAATGAAACACCTATGATGCAAGAGTAGACAATGAGCAATTTGCACAAGCAATTGAAACAACGCCGCAAAGCACTCGGCCTGCGCCAACAGGATATGGAGATGCGGATTGGTATGCCTCGCCAACAGTATCAGCGGCTTGAATCCGGCGGCAATACGCGACTAGACACATTGGAACTGGTGGCGAAAGGATTGAATCTAAGGGTTATGCTGATCCCGGAAGACAAGGTGCGCGCCGTTGAAGAGTTTCTTGCCGGTAAAACGGAATTACCTACCACGACGGTGCCCGGCACCGGCCACATAGCAGATAATCCATGGCAAGGACTGCTTGGAGACGATGATGACTAAGCCCGCAAGCGCCAGTGTGCTGGAACTTACCCTGCACGAAACGACGGTTGGCTTCCTCACAGGCTTCCGGGATGGCCGTAGCATTCTTACGTTTAGCCCGGAATATAGGGCAACTGCCACGCGCCCTACCTTCAGCCTGATCACCCATCCTGCGTTTCCCGCAGCCGAGCAGGTCATGGCCTTGCCCTGGGTGCGACGGCAAAGACTCCATCCGGTATTGTCCAACCTTCTCCCTGAAGGCGCGCTACGACAGTTTCTGGCTCAGGCACTGAAGGCACACCCAGATAACGAGTTCGAGCTTTTGTCTTGGCTAGGGCAGGATTTGCCCGGCGCTCTGATTGCAACCCCGATGGAGCCTGATGCGGTGCCAACCTATGTGTTAGAGCAAGGACCACAGCCCAGCATCGTAAAGCCCCCGGCGCAGGGTGCAAGCAAACGTTTTTCTCTGGCAGGCGTGCAAATGAAGTTCTCAATGCGCGAGCACGATGGCCGTTATCAGATTGCAGAAACCGGTAAACTCGGCGAATGGATTATCAAGACACCCTCCACGACCCACAAACACGTCCCGCTGAATGAATACACCGCCATGCGTCTCGCCGAGATGGCAGGCATCGACATTCCCGAAATCCGACTGGTGCCGTTGGCCCACGTGGACCAACTGCCTCAGATCAACTTACCGAACGAACAACATGCCTTTGCCATCAAACGATTCGACCGGGCCAGTGGCAAGCGCATCCACATGGAAGATTTCGCGCAAATCCTGACCAAATACCCTCACGATAAGTATCACGGCGGGAATTACCAACAAATTGCCCGAATTCTTTATGAGTATTCCACGGATGGCCTGGCTGATGTGCAACAACTGGCCCGAAGGCTTCTGGTTAACATTCTGCTGGCTAACGGAGACGCCCACCTGAAGAACTGGAGCGTGCTCTACGAGGACCAATTCAACCCCAGACTATCTCCGGCCTATGACATCCTGACCACCCGTGTATACATCGAAAACGAGCACGAGTTTGCGCTAAACCTGGCTAGGGCCAAAGACTGGTATAACGCTGATATAGCTCAATTCCAGAGCTGGGCAGAAAAATCAGGCATTCCCTGGCGCACCATAAAGCCCCACCTTCAGGACACCCTGGACAGAGCCCGAGCCCAGTGGCCCAAAGCTCTTAAAGAACTCCCCATGATCCCCCAACAGCAGCAGGAACTGGCCCGGCACTGGCAAAACTTACATACAGATTTCCGAATTGGGTAATCTGGGGTCAGACCCCCGGACATTTCACCTAACGAAATGTCTTGGGGTCTGCCCCCAATTTCAGCGGCTGACCAGGAAGTCGGCGAATTTTCGGGTGAGGAAACCGGGCAGGAGTTTGTTGGTGAACCAGAGGCTGCGGGCGCGCCAGCCGGGAATGATCATGAATCGTCGGCGGTCGATGCCTTTACGGATCTGTGCCACGGCATCATCCAGCTGCAAAGTGCCGGCCATCAGCTTCAGGGCTTCCGTCTGCTTTGGGCGATTGAGGCGCTCGGCCTCTACCATCGGGGTTTCCACCTCTGGTGGGCACACCACCGATACATCAACACCCTTGGCTGCCAGCTCGATGCGCAACACCTCGGCCAAGCCAACCACGCCGTATTTGGAAGCACAGTAAGCCGCATAGCCGTAACAGCCCACCAAACCCGCCATTGAAGCCACGAGAACCAGGTGCGAACCGGCGGCCATATGAGGCAGTACGCCAGCCACCACATTACGCGAGCCAATCAGGTTGATGTTGATGACCCGGGCATAGGCGTCGTCATCGATAGCCTCAAAATCCGCAGCAATGGCAATGCCCGCGCAATGAATCACCACATCCGGCCGCCCGCCGTCAGCGGCCTGGGCGAAGGCTGCCCTCACCTCGTCCGGCCTGGTTATGTCCATGGCGAACGCCCGTATCCGGTCTGGTCCGGCAATGGTGGCCAGTGCCTTCAATGCCTGTTCAGTTGGCTGAATATCAAACAGAGTAACCGCCGCGCCTGAAGCCAGGTACGTGCGCGCCAGTTGAAGGCCGATACCACTCGCACCGCCGGTTATGTACACCTGTTTTTCCACAATCACACTCCGAATTGTCTTGTTATACCTCCAGCATATCGGCGAAGGCAGTGACACCCCATGCCCCAAGCGCCTTTTCAATGACCGACAGTGGGGCTATTGACCCACCCACCAGCTTGTGCTGCCCGCAACATTTGTCCTATTTCCCGAACCTGCCGATTGTGAAACACTTGGCCACTTCCATGGCACAGCAAAGGAGCAAACCATCACAATGGCCGTAACATCCGTCGCCCTGGTGGCACACGACAACAAGAAGAAAGAACTGGTTGAATGGGCGAACGAAAACCGCACCCGCCTCGCGCCGCTGCGTCTATACGCCACCGGCACCACCGGCCGCCTGCTCAAAGAAAGCCTGCAACGTGACGACCTGCACAGCCTGCTGAGCGGCCCTCTGGGTGGCGACCAGCAAATCGGCGCCAAGATAGCCGAGGGTGAAATCGACCTACTGGTATTCTTCTGGGACCCACTGGAACCCCAACCCCACGACCCAGACATCAAAGCCCTGCTGCGCATCGCCGCCCTTTGGAACATCCCGGTTGCCTGCAACCGCGCCACCGCAGAGTTCGTGCTGACCTCCGCCTACATGACCGACGACAATCACCGGTCACAAAAGCCGGATTTTTCCGATTACACCGGCCGCAACGTTCGTTAACAGAAAGTCACAGGCATTTGCAGGATTTGGAACTAGTATTCAGATAAACCCTTCAAGGGAGTAGAGGGGAAATTTAATGCATTCCAGAATCCTTTTTATATCCGCGGCGCTGGCCATCGCCAGCATGGCACCGGCCACCGCCTATGCCGATGGTCACGAGAGCAGTATTTATATTGCTGTGATCGACGACATACCCAGCACCACCATGGCGGTGCGATTACTGGAGGTTGCCTATCAACGCCTGGGGCTAGAGATGAGAACCCTGGTGGCACCCTCTCGGCGCGCCCTGATGATGGCAGACAACGGCAAGCTGGACGGAGACTTGTTCCGCATTGAGAGCGTGGCGGCTGAGTATCCAAACCTCACGCAGGTTGATTACCCGCTGCTGGAGGGTGGATTATTCGCGGTAGTGCGCGACCCCAACGCGCAAACCATGCCAGAGCCTGGAGATCAGCCGCTTAAAGTGGCCGTTCGCCGCGGCGTCATCATCGCCGAGCAAACCGCCGATACACTTGGCATGGAGCCATTGCATACCGAAAGCTACGAGCAGATGCACCAACTGCTTGAGCGGGGGCGCGTGGAGCTTGCCCTGGTGTCTGACATTGAAGGGCTGTCGCCACTGACATCCGACAATTGGAACCAATTCACCGTGCTGCCGGAACCGGTTATCCGTTTCAAGCTTTACCACTATGTGAACCGCCGGCACGGCAACCTTGCCCGGGAATTGGCACGGGTATTGGCAGAGCTGGAGCGCGAAGGCGTGAAAGACGACATCCGGGAACGCACGCTGGAGGAACAGGTAGACGGAGATTGGTAAACGGGCCACCCCGCTGAGGCGGCCCTATACGGCATCAGGAAGCTTTCTTCAGCTTCTTCTTCAGTGACTTGATCTTGGCTTCGTGCTTCTCGATCTTGGCTTTGCGGGCGTTGATCTTTTTCTTCAGGTTTTTCTCAGCTTTCTTGGACATAACTGCCTCCTGGTTGTCATTGGCTTCCGGTTGGTAGCTACTTTCATTGTAAGTGGGGTTTAGGGGAAGGCAAGGCAACAGAATTAAGCCCGGTACACAGCGATCTCCCACCACACATCGGCACGGTTCAGCTGATCGGCACGCGGCCTATCCGGCAAAGGCACCGGCATAACGGCCCGGTGGCGGGCAAAGCTATCCAGCTCGGCTTTTGACACTTCGTAGAACTGGCGCTCACCATCCCCCGGTCCGTGTCGCAGAGTGATCACCAACATGCCAGACGGCGCCAGCAGTTCAGTCAAAATACGGAACGCCCGCTCTCGAGACGTAGGCGGCAGGTGCATCCACACCGCCGACACCAGCACCAGATCAAATCGGTAACTGAGTTTGCGGATTTCGCTCAGGTCCGGCAGGGCATCTTCCACCCACTGGATACTGCGATGAGCGGTTGCCACCTCGCCCAGGCGGCGCAATTCCGCTGCCGGTTCCACCGCCACTACGTCCCAACCACGCTCTGCCAGTGCCAGTGCATCTCGGCCGCTACCAGCGCCCACATCCAGCGCCAGACCTGCTTTCTTGTCCAACTGGGGAAGCCAGTCGCGGTGGACCTGTTCGAAGGTCAGGGACTAGTATTGGGTGAAGAATTTTTGGGCGTTTTTGTTGTAGGGACCGTAACTCATGCCACCGCCAGCTTGGCCGCCTGCTGCCACATAAAGTTTGGCATCGGGGTTCGGAGTTTCCAGGTAATACTCATGGGCTGGGAACCAGTGTGAGACACGTAATCCACCTCACCATAATTCACAAATCCCATCGTGCGACCATATTCGTCTTTCGCCTGCTCTCTTACAAACAGGAACAACCGCTTGTTGAGGGCTTGGTGTTGAATATAGCCTTTCCCTTTGCCCCGGTCAGGCCGGGAACTGTTTTGCGACTGCCAGTGAAACAGCTGCTCGCTGATCGCGTAGTCGTGGTACATGGTGGTTGGTGAGAACTGCTTTTCGTTTTTGTCCAAGGTGACAAACAGCAGCTCGATGTTCTGATTCGGGATGACATACACACCTTCCCTCGATGGTGGCTGGTGCTCGAAGGTCATGGCACCAAAGCCAACCAGAATCTGCTCTCGGGAATAGCGGGCGTGCAATCGCAACGGCACTTCCTGCAACCCCGGCATGGCCAGCTGTTCGTGCTTTGTTTTCGTCAGTTTCCAGTCGAGCACGTCCACCAGCTCCTGTTCCAGCCCCAGCTTGCTGAGTTCTGCCAGGCTTTGGGCAAGCGAATCAAATTCCAGCTCCGGCCCTGTTTTCTGCCAGAAATCGTAATGGCACATAAGGGCTTGGCGATCGTTGGCGTTATCCCAGCTAAAGCCGGCTTGGCATAGCTTCTGGAGGAACAGCAGATACTGGTGATCGTCACAGATCAGAATCCGGTTATAGATGGCCTTCTTCGCGAGCTTGAACGGCGAATCATCGGCTACGTCTTCTTCTTTCGCTTTGCTTACCAACTCCGCCCAACTGCCCCGTTTGTATAGTTCGTTCAGGTCGATATGAGGATGATGGGTTATAAAGTTTTTCAGCGTGAGAGGCTGCGTGGAATGCTGAGGAAACTGACGAACCAAAGACACCAGCCGCTTCATGGTCAGCGTGGCTTGCCGTATGTTGCTCAGCACCATTTCCTGGGTTTTCTTGGTGAGCTCAATCCGGCAACCCAGCGGTGCATGCGGGAAGCCCTGCTTGAGTTCCTCCGTAATCGAGCGTTCTGACTTACCCACCAGTGCCCGGAATTTGTTGGCAAAGTCGTACTCAGGCCGGGAGTTGCCCACGAAATCCAGAACCGTGCAGCAGTCTTTATCGTCTGCCAAACGCAGTCCACGGCCGAGTTGTTGCAGGAAGATGGTCAGGCTCTCGGTTGGACGCAAGAACAGCAAGGTATCGACTTCCGGAATATCGACGCCTTCGTTGAATATGTCGACCACACACAGAACGTTGATTTGCCCGGATCGAATGGCTTGCTGCTTTTGCTGGCGCTCGTGGCTGTTGTCACTGGTGAGCACATCCGCTTTGATACCGTGCAGTAGGAACTGTTGCGCCATGAAGTTTGCGTGGTCATGACCCACACAGAAAGCCAAAGCCTTCATACTTTCGATATCAGTGATGATTTCCCGCAAGCTTCGCAGAATCTTTTTTACGCGATTCTGGTTGTGCGTATACAAGTTCGTCAGCTGAGCAATATCGTAACGCCCACGACTCCAAGGAATGGTGCGCAGGTCGGTGTCATCATCTATTCCAAAGTATTGAAAGGGGCAAAGGTGCCGACGGTTAATAGCTTCCGGCAAGCGGAGTTCGGCGGCAATCACACCGCCGAAGTCGCTGAGGATATCCTCATTGTCATGCCGCTCTGGTGTGGCAGTTAGCCCCAGCAGTATCTCAGGAGAAAACTGCTCCAGTACCGCCCGGTAACTGGATGCGGCAATGTGATGCACTTCGTCGATCACGATGTAATCGTAATAGTCTTCAGTGAGCTTTAGCTGATCCAGCTGGTTGTTTAATGTCTGGATCGACACGAACAACTGGCGGTAGTGCTCTGGCAACTGGCCGCCCACCCAGAGTTCGCCAAAGGCATTGTTTCGCAGCACGCCTCGGTAGGCTTCGCGGGCTTGCCGTAGGATTTCTTCCCGGTGCGCCACAAACAGAAAGTGGGCATTCGGTTTTGCTTTCAGGAACCGCTGAAAATCAAACGCCGAAATCAGCGTCTTGCCGGTGCCTGTGGCGGCCACCACGAGGTTTCGGAAACGCTGATGCACGTCCCTCTCGACAGATAACTGCTCCAGAATGTCCTTCTGGTGGGCGAACGGGGTGATTTCGAAATAGTGGGAGACACCGGGAACATCCAACCCTTTTTGCTGCTTAAGAGCTCGGTTTAGCTTTTCAGTGCTCTCCGCCTGCCCATCAAAACCCTCAAATTCGTCTGATGCCCAGTACGTCTCAAAAGTGCTCAAAGACTTGTTGATGATGTGAGGAATTTCTTGCGAGGTGATCTTCAAATTCCACTCGAGGCCGTTGGTTAATGCCGATCGGGACAGGTTAGATGAACCAATGTAACCCGTGTGAAAGCCAGTGTTCCGAAGGAACAAATAGCTCTTGGCGTGAAGCCTTTCGCGCTCGGTGTTGTAGCTCAGTTTCACTTCGGTATTGGGCAGGCTGGCCAGATACTCAACGGCTTTGGCATCCGTTGCCCCCATGTAGGAGGTGGTGATGATTTTCAGCTCACGACCACTGGTGGTGAAAGCTTCCAGCTCTTTCCGGAAAATGCGGATGCCGGCCCACTTGATGAACGACACCAGCCAATAAATCTTGTCTGCGGACAGAATCTCACGTTTGAGCTCGGATTCCAGTGACAAGCCGGCATTGCTGCCAGAGAACAGCTCGCTCTGCGTCAGGCCTGTTAGCGGAAAAATGTCTTCTACGTATTGTTTGAGGTTGGCAGCAACAGGGTTTTCCAGCTCGTAAAGCGCGGTGAGAAGCTTGCCTTGGCTATCGAGAAGGTTTTCCGCAAGAAAGCCTTCGTCAGAAATCTGGCTCTTGAGCCACATCAGCAGCTGGTTGGAGAGTTTGATTTGCTCTTGCAGCCGATCATCGCCCGACGGCACGGCTTCAATGGCAAATTCAAGGATGCTGGAAAGGAATCGTGACAGCCACACTGAGGCTTCGGCGTTATTGAGCTGGCGTTCACCGACGTAGAACTTGTCTCTGTCCAGTCGACTCTCGACGAGCTTGGTGATTAGCTGCTCGTAAATTCCAGTTTGTTGCATCCATTACATTCCGTGTTGACGACGACCATCGGCTAAACGCTGAGATCGCTGACTGTCATGATTGCTTGCTAACGAACTCATCATCGAACCTTAGCCTTCAAGGCTCATATTTCCAAGAAATTCCACAAGTTTTGCAGAGCAGGCAACCTTGGCCTTTCACTCTGAGGTTCAAGCCCGCACATTATCCAGATTACCCTTAACCCATATCGAAAATCCCTGTTTGCCTTGATATTCATCAGTGTTTACCATCGCGCCCCTTTCAATTAATGCACCAAATCAGGGCAAGCCAAGATCATGGGACGCAGGAACGAGCAGCTGCGCTGGCAGCTGGCCAAAGGATTGCTGAATGCACTTCATCTGGAACGACTGGCCACGCGGTACAGTCGAACCACGGTTATGGCTGTGTTCAATCTGATCAATGGTGGTTTCAGTATTGCGCTGGTCTCTTTTGTTGCGCTTGTCACCCAGGAAGCGTTTATCTTTCCCTCGCTCGGCGCCACCGCCTTTATTCTGTTCTATGTGCCCATGGCCCAACCCGCTTCACCAAGAAACACCCTGTGCGGACACCTCATTGGCGCTCTCACTGGGCTGTTCAGCCTGTACCTGTTCGGTTTGCAGGATCAGCCGTCTGCTTTTATGACGGGTGTCGACTTGCCTCGGGTGGGCGCAGCGGCCCTGTCTCTGGGGCTGGCCAGCTGCCTGATGGTGGTGTTCAGGGTAGCGCACCCACCAGCGGGCGCTACGGCGCTGATCGTTTCCCTGGGGCTGATGCCAGACCCGGTCCAATTACCTATACTGATGGCCGGTGTCGGCTTGCTGCTGGCGCATGCTTTTGTCATGAATCGCTTGGCCGGCATCCCCTACCCGCTGTGGTCCACAGCAACAGCAGGTCCCGTCATGCAGGATAGGAAAACGTCATGCTGAACTTTCTGGGAACAGATTTACCCATCATTCAGGCGCCCATGGCAGGCGTTCAAGACAGCCGGCTGGCGGCAGCGGTTTCCAATGCCGGCGGGCTGGGGTCGCTGCCTTGCGCGATGTTGACCGCGGCTGCACTCAGGGCAGAGCTTGAAGCCTTGAAAGGGAGCACAAACCGGCCATTCAACCTGAATTTCTTTGCCCACACTCCACCAGAACCTGATACCTCAGCGGAAAAGTCGTGGCGGGCGGCGCTAGCGCCCTACTATCGGGAATACGGGTTGGACGAAGGCGTTATTAACAATGGCCCCGGGCGGCAACCCTTCAACGCCGAGATGGCTGCCATTGTGGAGGAATTCCAGCCAGCCGTTGTGAGCTTCCATTTTGGCCTGCCGGCGCCCGAGTTGCTGCAACGGGTCAAAGCCGCTGGAGCCACGGTGCTGTCATCGGCTACCACGGTAGAAGAAGCCCTTTGGCTGGAGGGCAACGGAGCCGACGGCATTATTGCCCAGGGGCTTGAGGCCGGTGGCCACCGGGGTATTTTCCTGACAAAGGACATGAGCACGCAGATGGGAACGTTTGCCCTTTTACCCCAGGTGGTTGCTGCGGTGAGTGTGCCGGTTATTGCAGCCGGTGGCATTGCCGATGCCCGGGGCGTAAAGGCGGCACTGGCACTTGGCGCTGCGGCGGCCCAGGTGGGCACGGCGTTTATGCTTTGCCCGGAAGCCACAACCCGGGCGGTTCATCGCGAGGCGCTAAAGAGCGATGCGGCCCGGCACACGGCCATCACTAATTTGTTCTCCGGGGGCCCGGCAAGAGGCATTATGAACCGAGTGATGCGAGAGCTGGGGCCGATATCAGCCCTGGCTCCCGCTTTCCCATTGGCCACCAACGCCATAGCACCATTGCGGGCGGCCGCCGAGGCACAGGGCTCCGGGGATTTCTCGCCGTTGTGGTGTGGGCAGAATGCATCGGGGTGCCTGGAGGTTCCGGCGGCGGAGCTGTTACGAAACTTGGCACAAGGCAGCAATTAAGCCATTCTGATGGGCCAATCAGCGCTCGCTATGCGGGGCTTATAAATATCCCGATCGGACTAAAGGCCAATGACTGACGAGAATAATCCTTTCCGTTTTCGCTTCCGGGTGCGCTACGGCGAGTGCGATGCTCAGGGCGTGGTGTTCAATGCCCGCTATGCAGATTTCGTGGATATTGCTGTGAATGAGTATATCCGCACGCTGTTTGGTGATTACCAGCACCTGCTTGATCAGGACCTGGACATCCAGGTAGTCAGCATGACCGTTAACTGGAAAGCACCAGCGAAGTTTGACGATGTGCTGGAAGCCCGCATCAAGGCCGGGCGGCTGGGGAATACGTCGTTCACCCTGCACCTGGAATTCTTCCGGCACGGTGACGGGCAGTTTATCGCCGATGCAGACATCACCTACGTGCTTATCCAGCCTTCAAAGATGGCCAAGGCCGTCATTCCAGGCAGCCTGAGAGACAAGCTGGAAACCGGTGCGCCCGGGGTGCTGATCAGCCATGCCGGAGAGACTGTGTAGTAATTTATGAGAAAATCGATCAAACGCTCCCTGGCGCTGATTCTGACACTGCTGATGGTGGGCATTGCCTATCTCTGGCTGACCTTTGTCAGCAGCTTTGGCTATAACCCAACGGCGGAGCTGCCTGCCATCGACGAGGACGAAACCTATTCGGTGTTTGTGTACGGCACCCTCACCCGGCCCTGGGTGCGTTGGCTGGTGACGGGGCGTGCCGGCAGCAGCGAACTGGCAATACTCCCGGGTTTTCGCAAGGAAAAACTGGATATAAAGCCGGACGCTGATGCCAGCGTAGCCGGAGAGGTGATTGAAGTGAGCGCTAGTGAATTGCGGGCATTGGACAGGTACGAGCGGCTAGGCGTGCGCTACGAAAGAGTGGAGTTAACACTGCAGGATGGCCGATCAGCCTGGGTGTACAGGCTGATGGAGCCACTGATCCTTGAGCTGGAGTAAGCGCTATTTCTTCACCCACTGGCCATTGACCTGAACGAACTGCCCTGCCGGAGTTTTCTCAATAGCTTTCTTGCCAGCCACCGTTTCCACCTGGGTGACCGGAATGTCGTGCCGCTCGGCAATACGGGCATACTCATCCCGGCGGGCATGGTTAATAGCTTGTACCACCGCAGGCGCATCGCCCTCTGCACGCACCACTTCCAGGTAGCCCGTCGGGGTTTCACCCACCAGGCCCTGCTGTTTGACGGTTTCCAGTTTCTGCTTGGCCTCTTCCAGGCCCATGGCGAGCGCCGGCAGTGCCAGGCCGATGGCCAGAAGGAAGGCGCCCAGTTGCATCAGTCGTTTCATCTTCAACCCCTTGATCTGCCCTTGGTCAGGCCGCTGTTGTTCAGAACAGGCCTTTATCGCTGAACAGTTCATCCACTTCCCTGTCCACTTTTACGTAGATTTCGTGCTGGATTTTAACGTTCAGGTTCACGGTAATCGGCTCTTTTGGTGCCGCCATCTGTACCGTTGGCGTGCAGGCGATGAACGCCAATGGCAGGACCGATATCATCAGAACTCTCATGGCCAGCGGCCTGCGTGACCGCCACACATTGATCATGGTTTTGCCTCCTGCCCGGACTGTTGCAGCCGCTCCCGAACGCGTTCGGTAACGGCTTCGTTCACCCTGCCGCTCAGCTGTAAGCTGGTTAACAGCGCAGGAATGTCTTCTTCAAGATTGATGTTCAGCACCACCGGCTGGCCGCCGCGAACGCCCGGGCTTTGCCCTTCCAGCCGCAGGCCTAACATCAGCTTTCCATTCTTATCGTAGTCTATCGTGCTATCCAGCACCGAATAGTGAAAGTTTTGCAAAGCTTGCACCACCAGGTCCACGGCCTGGCTACTGCCCAGCATGGCCTGCAATCGCTCGCCCGGCAGTCGAAGGCGGCCGCCCGGAACGATAGCTGCCATGGTGCCTTGTTCAACCTCTACCGATGTGCCGGAGATCATCAACGGTATACGGCCATTAAGCCTGCCGGAGCCTTCAAACCCTTCGGCCGGGTAGACTTCCAACAGCCGTTCAAGCGATAACTCGTAGACGTCTAACGGGACGTTAACGGGATGATTGGCCAGGTCGAGGGTTTGCGGTGCAACTCTCAGGCGGCCATTGAGAAATTCGGCTGTGGCCTGCTGAATCTCTAACTGGCCAGTGAGCGGCTCGGCGGCCGGCGCCCGATAATCCGCCAGCAACCGCACCGGCCCTAGGCCAATGCCGGAGTTGATCTGGCCTATGGTGATGTCGCGCAGGCGGGCAGCCAGTGATTCGTCTTCGAGGCTGAACAACAAGCGGCCACTCATATCGGAAAACGCCGTTCGATCGAAGACCCCGCTCACGCCCGCCAGATTCAGCCGGGCATCCAGTGCGAGGGGGGCGTCAGGTTCCAGCCGAAAGCTGGCGGCCGCCTCAAGCCGACCATGGTTTAACGTAAGCAGTGAGGGCCACTGGGCGAGTGTGTCAGCGAGTGTCGTGCCGGCTTGTTCAGCGGCCATGGCCATAGCTACTCGGCCAGCCATGAACTCCCCAGTCCGGCTTCTCAACACCACCTCCGCCAACAGGCCGGAATCTGATCGCAGCTGGCCCTCAAGGCTGAGATCAGACACAGCGCCACTCACCCGCCCGTCGAACCGCCAACCCTGGGGTTTCAGGCTGGGGTGTTGCAAGTCTTCAATCTCAATGGTGACCAGGCCAGCCACCGCAGTGCGGTCCACAAGGGCTTCGGCGCCACCGAGGTTGATGGTGACGGTTACATCGGTCAGATCCAGCTGCACGTTATTTAAGAAAACCGAAGAATCTCCGGCGTTCTGTGCAAGGGTGGCGGCCGTCAGCCTTGAACCGGGTTTAAAACGGACGATAACCGCCTGGTTGTCTGCCTCAACCGAGTTAACCACCTCAGCCCGGATGCCGGTCACGCGCCAATCCGCAGTCTCGATATCCGGCAGGGCAATGCCCATTCGCCCCTGCTGCAGCAAGAACGACCAGTCCAGCGCGGAAGCTGACGGCACCCACAGCAAGCAGGCCAACAGGATGATCAGCGATCGCCATGGACATCGTCCGCGCGGGATCAATACAACACTCCTTTGCTCACAATCAGGTAGTATGTGCCGATAAACGCTGGCCATGACCATACAGAGCCAGCAAGTTGAACCGGGCACAGAAACTTATATGAAGATACCAAAACGATTACAACCCCTCGTTGATGAAGGCATGGTGGATGAGGTGTTGTACCAGTTGATGAGCGGCAAGGAAGCCCAGGTGTTTGTGGTGCGCTGCGGCGACCAGGTGCGTTGCGCCAAGGTATACAAAGAGGCCCAGAAACGCAGTTTCAAACAGGCCGTTCAGTACCAGGAAGGCCGTAAGGTACGGAACAGCCGTCGCGCACGGGCCATGAGCAAGAAAACCCGCTATGGCCAGAAAGAGCAGGAAGACGCTTGGCTGAACGCCGAAGTAGACGCCCTCTACCGCCTGGCGGACGCCGGCGTTCGCGTGCCAGAACCTTTCGGTTTTGTTGACGGCGTGCTGCTGATGGAAATGATTGCCGACGGTGAAGGCAAGGCCGCGCCCCGGCTGGACGACGTTACCCTCACCCCCGAACAGGCCCGCAGTTACCACAGCAAGGTGATTGCCGACGTCGTGCGCATGCTCAGTGCCGGCCTGATTCACGGCGACCTGTCCGAATTCAATGTTCTGGTTGATGCCACCGGTCCGGTCATTATCGACCTGCCCCAGGCGGTTAATGCAGCTGGCAATAACAGCGCGGAGCGCATGCTCGAGAGGGATGTAGACAACATGCGCCGCTATTTCGGCCGCTTTGCCCCGGAACTGCTGAATACCGATTATGGCAAGGAGATCTGGGCGCTTTATGAAGCCGGCGACCTGCACCCCGACAGCCAGCTGACTGGCTGCTTTGAGCACGACACCGAAAGCGCGAACGTGGATGAGCTGCTCGATGTAATTGAAGCCGCCAAGGAAGAAGAATGGGAACGCCAGGAACGCCTGCGGGATGCCGAAGACGAAGACTGACGTTGCCACCGGGCATTGTACGAAAGCCGGAGGGCCCTGCGGCGTTTAATCGTTTAGAATGGCAGGATCAATCTGCGGACCGACAAACATCTCGCTCCCTCATCTCTGCGATCCGTAAAAGGTACACCATGCTTTCAGAACGTTTTTATACCGTCCAGGACGGACGCATTGTTATTACTGCGCCCCAGGCCAGCCATTTTGCCAAAGAGATTGCCGGAGACTTCAACCCTATCCACGATCCGGACGCCCGCCGTTTCTGCGTGCCCGGTGACCTGCTGTTTGCCATTGTGGTCGGGCGCTTTGGGTTATCAGAGAACATGACATTCCGTTTCCGCAATCTGCTGGGGGCAGAAATTCCCCTGGAGTTCCGGGAAACCGGTGACGACACCATCGAAGTCTGCGACGAAGCCGGCAAGGTCTACCTGGAAGTGAGCCGCAGCGGTGCGGTAATCCGAGACGAGCAAGTGATTGATGACTTCACCCGCGCCTACGTGGCGGCCTCTGGCAAGAATTTCCCCCACACGCTCAAACCGCTGATGGAATCCCACGGGGTCATGTTCAACCCCGACCGCCCGATGGTGATGTATGAAAGCATGAGCGTGGCGATCAATAAACAGGACAATCTTCAGCCAGACCTGGAACTGAACAAGGCGGACCTGGAAGTGGCGGGCAAGCGCGGCAACGTAACCCTCTCTTACCACTTGATGTCTGATGGCTGCTCGGTTGGTGAAGTGTCCAAACGCCTGATGCTGGGCGGGCTCCGGGAATACTGCCCGGAGGCCATGGCTGGTATTATTGAGGAGTTTTACCGGCTCAAGGCCCGTGGTACCCGGCTGGGCATGGAAAACGCGGATTAATCGCCCTCAGCAACCCGCTCAAAGGTGTGCAGGCAAACATCTACCGTGAGTGACAGGGAGTTCAGGGCAGCCGCCCGCTCCCGGCCTTCCGCGTTTGCCCGGTAGAAATGGGGCGTCATCGCCAGAAGGTCTGCGATGGGCTCCGCCCCCGCCAGATGCAGTGAAAACCGAACATCTTCCGAAGCCACTCGGCGAAATCCTTCCGGGGCTGGCGTCACTTTCTTCGATTCGCTCCGGATTTCAGGATAGATAATTTCCCGCAGCTCCCGCAGGTGATCCTGCCCTGCGTCCACCTGAATCAACTTGCCGCCCGGTTTGAGAACACGGCCGAATTCCGGGTACACGGGAAAGCCAAACAGGCAGAGAATACGGTCCAGTGAGCCAGGTAGCACCGGCAGATTCGCATTACTGCCCACCACCCAGCTCGGCCGTTTGTCTTCACGGGCCGCCGCCAGTACCGCCCATTTCGAGATATCCAGGCCCAATAGCGCCAGGGAGCGCTCGTCGCCCGCCGCCCAGGCCAGTTGCCGCAGGTAATAGCCTTCACCACAACCGGCATCCAGGCAACTCAGTGTGGTGCTGGCCGGCGCATCGTCCAGCGTTGCCCGCGACACCGCCTCGGCAATCGGCTGGTAATACCCTGCCTCAAGAAACCGCTGGCGTGCCGCCACCATCACCTTACTGTCACCCGGGTCCAGCGAACGTTTCTTCTGCACCGGCAACAGATGCACATAACCCTGCCGCGCCACATCAAAATTATGGCCACTGGCACACCGCCACGAACCCGACTCCCGCTGCAAGGCAGCGCCGTCCAGGGGGCAGGCTAAGGCGTCAAAGGCTGTGATGGTCATTCAATATCCTGTTGTCCGGTTCATCCACCGCGGATTATACATGCCGGGGTCAGACCCCAAGACATTTCGCCCGGGTAAATGTACTGGGGTCAGACCCCGGTACATTTTGTTACATTCGGGGATGGCACTGGGAGCCCCCTCGCAGCCTGCTTATTAGGGGTATTCCTGATAAACTAGGACGCTTGGATTTTCGTATGATCTGCGCCATTGCCGTTTACAGGTAGCTCTATGTCTTTTGTTCCATCGCCGATTCCATTTGCCGCCGACTCCGGCCCTTCCCGCCGCTTCTGTGTGGCCCCGATGATGGACTGGACAACACCTCATTTTCGCTACCTGGCGCGAGTTCTGAGCCGCCGGGCGTTGCTGTATACCGAGATGGTGACCACCGGGGCGTTGATTCATGGGGATACCGAGCGGTTTCTGCGCCATGATCCATCCGAATACCCGCTGGCGCTGCAGCTTGGTGGCAGCCATTCCGGTGAGTTGGCTCATTGCGCAAAGCTGGCGCAGCAGTTTGGCTTTGATGAAGTGAACCTGAACGTCGGCTGCCCCAGTGATCGGGTGCAGAACAACATGATCGGCGCCTGCCTGATGGGCCATCCGGATAAGGTGGCGGAAGGTGTGGCAGCGATGATTGCGGCCACGGATTTGCCGGTTACGGTCAAGCACCGTATTGGCATCAACGGCCGCGAATCCTGGGATGAGCTGTGCGAGTTTATCGAAACCGTTGCTGCAGCCGGCTGCAAGACGTTCATCGTGCACGCCCGCATTGCCATTCTGGAGGGCCTGAGCCCGAAGGAAAATCGCGATATCCCACCGCTAAAGTACGATTGGGTGTACCGCCTGAAACAGGCCTACCCTCACCTTGAAATCATCATCAACGGCGGCATCAAAACTTTTGAGGATTGCCATGAGCACCTGGCCCACACCGACGGCGTGATGCTGGGCCGCGAGGCCTACCACAATCCCTGGCTACTGGCCGACGTGGATACCGAATTCTTTGGTGAGCCGGCACCTGTCACCAGCCGTCATGATGCCCTGCGCGCCATGTTTCCGTTCATCCAGCAGGAACTGGACCGGGGGGTGTACCTGACCCACATTACCCGCCATATCATGGGCCTGTTCCTGGGCCAGCCAGGAGGGCGACAGTTCCGCCGGCATCTGAGCGAGAACGCCAACAAGCCGGGTTCCGGCCTGGAAGTGGTGGAGCAGGCTCTGGCCAAAGTCAGGGAACCGGAACTCATTACGGAAAGTTGATCATCCCCATACCTTTTGTTGTCTTGTTCCTGTCGTAAGCTGCCGTTATTGTAGGGGTTACAAAGGTATTCTGGAGCTGGATACCGCCATAACACCGCACAACCGGGACGACAGGACGAATGAACAGCAAGCTGGACCAACTGAAGACCATGACCACCGTGGTGGCCGACACCGGCGACCTTGATGCCATTGCCCAATGGCGGCCACAAGATGCCACCACCAACCCCTCACTGCTGCTGAAAGCCGCAGCATCGGAAGCCTACCGCCCGATGCTGGACAAGGCCGTCGCCTTCGCCAGCCAGCGTGGGGGCTCTGGCGCCGAACAACTGACCATCGCCACTGACATGCTGGCGGTGCTGGCCGGTAAAGAAATCCTGAACCTCATTCCCGGCGTCGTCTCCACAGAAGTAGACGCCCGCCTGTCGTTTGACACCGCCGCCACCCTGGAACGCGCACGCCGGTTGATCGACTACTATGACCGCCAGGGCGTAGACACCAGCCGGGTGCTGATCAAGATTGCCTCTACCTGGGAAGGCATCCGCGCCGCTGAGCAGCTGGAAAAAGAAGGCATCCACTGTAACCTTACCCTGCTGTTCTCCTTTGTACAGGCTGCCGCCTGCGCCGAAGCCGGTGCCTATCTGATATCGCCGTTTGTAGGGCGAATCCTGGACTGGCACCTGGCCAGCACGGGCCGCGACAGCTACCCGGCGGCGGAAGACCCGGGCGTGCAATCGGTCACACGCATCTATAATTACTACAAGGCCAATGGCTTCAATACCGTGGTGATGGGGGCGAGCTTCCGTAATACTGGCGAGATTGAAATGCTCGCCGGCTGCGATCGCCTGACCATCAGCCCTGCCCTGTTGCAGGAGCTGAAAGACGATCATGGCGAATTGCCCCAACGACTGAACGCGGGCAGCGCAAGCAGCGCCGACAAACCACACCACGTGGACGAGAAGCGGTTCCGCTGGGAGTCCAACGAGGATGCCATGGCCACCGAGAAACTGGCTGATGGCATTCGCCGGTTTGCCGCAGACCAGATTGAACTGGAAAGCCGGGTGCGGCAGTTAGCGACCGAGGCTGCCTGATCAACACCCCAACCTTTAGCCAAGGGGCGCTGTATGATTGATCGCCTGAAAAAACTGTTTGCAGTGCCGGAATCCGAGCCTGTGCAAACCGACGCCCACCAACTGGCTGTGGCTGCCACAGCCCTGATGGTGCAGCTTGCCCGTGTCGACAATCACGAGGACGAGCGCGAGCTGAAGATTATTGTCGATTGCGCCGTTCAGGCCCATCAGGTTACCCGGGAAGAAGCGGAAGAGATTCTTGCCGACGCCCTGGCACACGCAGAGGATTCCACGTCGTTGTATGAGTTCACCGGACAGATCAACGACCACTTTGACCAGCCCCAGAAACAGGCCCTGCTGGAGAGTATCTGGCGGGTAGCCCTGGCAGACGGCCGTATCGACAAATACGAAGAACACCTTATTCGCCGGATTGCGGACTTGCTGCATCTTAATCATCGGGAATTCATGCAGGCCAGGCACAGGGCGGAAGACGCCGCCGGTTAACCCCAAGGAGATTTCATGTTAGCCATTCTTCACCCCAACACAGAACTGGACAGCGAAGCCTACCGCCAGACCATGCACTACCTGGAAAACCTGCCTGGCGTCAGTGTGCGGGTACATGAGGTTCAGGGTGCCAGCCAGCGGCTGACGGAGATTTATCTGCTGGGCGACACCAAAACCCTGAACAAGGAAGAGATTGAAGCGCTACCCGCCGTGGAGCGGGCCATCCGAATTTCTGATGACTACCGCATTCTGGGCCGCCACAAAGACGATCACCGCCAGAGCGGTTTCACCTACAACGGCGTCGAGTTCAGCCAGAACAACCTGAACATCTTTGCCGGGCTATGTGCGGTAGACGTGCCCGAGCACGTTGAGCAGATGATGCAGGCGCTTGAGGACAATGGCGAGGTCTGCACCCGCATGGGCGCCTACAAACCCCGCACCAACCCATACTCGTTCCAGGGGCACGGCAAGGGCTGCCTGCCCTGGGTCTTCGAGAAAGCCGGCAAGCATGGCATCAAGGTTATTGCCATGGAGATCACTCACGAAAGCCATATCGAAGAAATCGACACCTGCCTGGAGAAACTGGGCCGGCCCACCGGTGTGATGCTGCAGATTGGCACCCGGAATACCCAGAACTTCGAGCTACTCAAAGCCATAGGCCGGCAGAAAACCTACCCGGCACTGCTCAAGCGCGGTTTTGGTATTACCCTGAACGAGTCACTGAACGCCGCGGAGTACCTGGCCAGTGAGGGCAACGCCAACGTGATTTTCTGCCTGAGGGGCATGAAAACCGAGGCCGGCCAGCCGCACCGAAATATGGTGGATTTCGCCCACGTACCAGCGGTAAAGCGCCTGACTCGCATGCCGGTGTGTGTAGACCCGTCCCACTCCGTGGGCAGCCGGGACCGCTCACCGGATGGTATTCTGGACGTGATGCACGCCACCGCCCAGGGCGTGATCGCCGGCGCCAACATGGTGCTGGTCGACTTCCACCCGAAGCCGGAGAAAGCTCTGGTTGACGGCCCCCAGGCCCTGCTGATGAAAGAGTTGCCGGCGTACCTGGAAGATATTCGCCTGTGCCACGACACCTGGAAGAAACGCCAGGCTATTTACCAGACTCTCAAGGATAGTACTGCAGAATGATCGTTTATGGTCACCGCGGGGCCAAAGGTGAGGCTCCAGAAAATACCATGCCCGGTTTTATCCATGCCTATCGGCATGGTATCCGGCACTTCGAGCTGGACCTGGTGCTGTCAAAAGACGGCGTGCCGGTGCTGGTGCACGACCTGACGGTAGATCGCACTACCGGGCAGAAGGGCAATGTCGGCCATTACACGGCCGCCGAGCTGGCCGACATGGACGCTCGGCGCAACACCAGCGCCTGGCCCCGCAAAGCGGGCATTCCGACTCTCGAAAACCTGCTCGACCAGTTCGACGATCTGGAGCACCTGCAGCTGGAAGTGAAGAAGGACAACCGGGCCCGCCTGAACATACTTTGCAACCGCCTGACAGAAGTTATCCAGCGCCGGAACCTTTACCAGACCGCCGCCGTTACCTCATCCGATCCCTGGTTCCTCAGGGAACTGAGGCGCCGTGACAAGAACCTCCGGATTGGCCTTGTGGCTGAGCGAAAGTTCCCGAAGCCGCTGAACCTGGCTACCCGCCTGGGCTGTGAGTATTTCTGTGTGAACTGGAAGATTCTGAATGCCGACATGGTTGCCCAGGCACACAAGCGTAATATGCATGTGTCCACCTGGACGGTGAACCGCATTCACGACATGCTGAAGCTGGAAGAGATGGGCGTAGACAGCATTATTACCGACTACCCGACAAGCACACGGATGTTCTTCGACAACCGCGCCAGAGCCGTTCTGAGCTTGCCAGCAAAGGAAGGAATGCCCGAGCCGGCATAATACCGGCGCCGGTACGGAACTGACCGGATCAGAAGATCCGGTTCAGGCCGTTCAATGCCGCCACCCGATAGGCTTCCGCCATGGTCGGGTAGTTGAAGGTGGTATTGATGAAGTAGTTCAGGGAGTTCGCCTCCCCTTTCTGGTTCATGATCGCCTGGCCGATGTGTACAATCTCAGCCGCCTGGTCACCGAAGCAGTGAATACCCAGAATCTCCCGAGTCTCACGGTGGAACAGGATCTTCAGCATGCCCACCGCTTCACCCGTGATCTGTGCCCGCGCCAGGTCCTTGAAGAAAGCCTGACCAACATCGTATGGCACTTTGGCTTCTGTCAGCTCCCGCTCGGTTTTACCGACGGAGCTGATTTCAGGAATTGTGTAGATACCCGTAGGCACATCATCCACGTATCGGAAATACTCGTCCTGGGTGATATCTGACGAAGCCGCACGGCCCTGGTCATAGGCTGCACTGGCCAGGCTCGGCCAGCCAATCACATCGCCCGCCGCGTAGATGTGGTCCACCTCGGTACGGTAGTGGTCATCCACTGCCAACTGGCCGCGGCCATTGGGCACCAGGCCCACATTCTCCAACCCAAGGTTTTCCGTGTTGCCACTTCGCCCGTTGCACCAGAGGAAGGCATCGGCGCGAATTTTCTTACCAGACTGCAGGGAAAGCACCACACCGTGGTCGTCGCCCTTCACCGATTCGTACTGCTCGTTATGGCGAACCAGCACACCGTTGTTGCGAAGGTGGTAGCTGAGCGCATCGGAGATTTCGTCGTCCAGGAATGACAACAGGCGACTGCCCGGGTTGATCAGGTCAACCTTTACACCCAGCCCGGCAAAAATGGAGGCGTACTCGGAACCGATAACGCCGGCGCCATAGATAATCAGGGTGCGCGGGGTGTGGGACAGGTTCAGGATGGAGTCAGAGTTGTAAATCCGGTGATGGCGGAAATCCACATCGGGCGGCAGATACGGACGGGAGCCAGTAGCAATAATGGCCTGTTTGAAGTGGATAGTCTCAACCGACTTGTTACCACGAATTTCCAACCGATGGGTGTCTACAAACGATGCACGACCGTTAATCAGGTCTACCCGGTTACGGGAATAGAACTGGGTGCGCAGCTTTACCTGCTTGCCGATGACCTTCTGCGCATTCTGCAACACCCTCGGGAAGGAAAACCAGCGCGGCTCGCCGATATCCCGGAACATCTGATTGGTGTTGAAGGTGATGATCTGCTTCACCGAGTGACGCAGCGCCTTGGATGGAATGGTGCCCCAGTGCGTGCAGTTACCGCCCACCGTCGGTTTGTCTTCAATGATGGCGACTCGCTTGTTGTGCTTGGCCGCGTTCATTGCCGCCCCTTCACCGGAAGGGCCGGCGCCAATAACGACGACGTCGTAGTGATGCTCTGCCATGTGCGCAGTGACTCCTTATCTACGCCATAAAATGCGTAGTTCTATTTATTGATGAGTGTCGCTTACTTTTCTGTGCGCGAGGCGTCGTAGGCCAGATCTTCACCTTTCTCAGAGGCCCCGGTCTCGCTGCGGCTTTCCTCACACTTCTGCGTGTTACCGCCACAAATATCACAGGACTGGCTGATGCCCAGGGCACCAATCCCACCGCAGGTGCCGCTGATCGGCTTACGGCCAAAGATCACGCCGATCGACATGCCGGCAATCAGAATGCCCACAATGAACAAAACGAGAAGAAAGGTACCCATACTGCCCTCCTTTACTGAACCACGAAGGAAGAGAAAGCCGGTGTTTCATGCACCTCAAAGCCGCCCTCGCCTCGCACGATGAAATAAGCAGGAATATTTTCCCGCGTTGCCAGCGCCCGTGCCCGCTCATAACCCATCACGGTGAATGCGGTGGCTAGAGCGTCGGCAGTCATACTGTCTTCGGTAATCACCGTCACAGACGCTATCCTGTTGGTGATCGGCTTACCAGTCGATGGATCTATTGTATGCGAGTAACGCTGTCCATCCGATTCGTAATAGTTACGATAGTCACCGGAGGTTGCCATCGCATGCTGATCCATGGCCACTATCTTGCTGACCTGCCTTGCCTGTTCCGATGGCTCTTCAATGGCCAGGCGCCAGGCACCGCCGTCAGGTTTCCGCCCATTGACCCTCACCTCACCACCGATCTCTACAAGGTACGCCTGCACACCTTCACGGTCCAGGTAACGGGCCACCACATCGACACCATAGCCTTTGGCAATCCCGGACAAATCAATGTACTGGGGCTTTTCGCTACGCAACGCCATGGCCTCTGCGTTCAACTCGATATAGCGGTAGCCAGTATCTGCAAGCGCTTTCTCAAGGGCCGCGTCAGACGGCACGGTATCAGGCCGGGCATCCGGCCCAAAGCCCCAGAGATTGACCACGGGACCGATGGTGATATCAAACGCCCCGTCGGTCAGCTCGGCAATTTCCTGGGAACGCTGTATCACTTCAAACAAGGCCGGAGAAAGCTCCGTCCACTCCGACTGGTCCTGTTTGCGATTCAACAATGACAACTCGGAATCCTGCTTCCAGGTTGACATGGACGCATCCACCGCTTCCAGCTCTTTCTGAATACCCTGAGCCAGAGTCTGCAGGCGTTCCCTGTCTTCTGGCAATACGACGTTTATGTGATAGGTCGTTCCGAAGATACCTCCGGAAATCTCCCAGACTTTTTCCTTTTCCTGAAACGAGCAACCCGCCAGGGCAGCCATGATCAGCGTCATAAAGACGCCGACCACAACCACCCTGACGGGTCCAAACATGCGGGATGTCATCTGAGCCTGTTAACCTCCGAAATCATCCAGCATGATGTTTTCGTCCTCAACACCAAGATCTTTCAGCATCTTGATGACGGACGCGTTCATGATTGGGGGCCCACACATGTAGAACTCACAGTCTTCCGGAGCCGGGTGGTCCTTCAGATAGTTTTCGTACAACACGTTATGGATAAAGCCGGTAGGGCCATCCCAGTCGTCAGTCGGAAGCGGATCTGACAGGGCGCAATGCCACTCAAAGTTCTCGTTCTCTGCGGCCAGACCATCAAAGTCTTCCACATAGAACATTTCGCGCACACTGCGGGCACCATACCAGAAACTGATCTTGCGCTTGGAATTCAGGCGCTTGAGCTGGTCAAAGATGTGGGAGCGCATGGGCGCCATACCCGCACCACCACCAATGAACACCATTTCCGCGTCGGTCTTCTTGGCAAAGAATTCACCGAATGGCCCCATTACAGTGACCTTGTCACCCGGCTTCAGGTTGAACACGTAGCTGGACATGATGCCTGGCGGGTGATTGGTGCCCGGAGGCGGTGTCGCAATACGGATGTTGAACTTCAGAAGTCCCTTCTCTTCCGGGTAGTTCGCCATGGAGTAGGCACGGATGGTGTCTTCCTTGTTGATCGCCTTATAGCGCCAGATATCGTGCTTGTCCCAGTCTTCGTGGAACTCTTCCTCGATATCGAAGTCCTTGAAATCGATTTCGTAGGGAGGGCACTCCAGCTGCACATAGCCACCAGCGCGGAAGTCCACTTCCTCGCCTTCCGGTAGCTTCAGTACCAGTTCTTTGATGAAGGTGGCCACGTTGTGGTTAGACACCACCTCGCACTCCCACTTCTTCACGCCGAAGAACTCTTCCGGTACTTCGATCTTCATGTCCTGTTTTACAGGAACCTGGCACGACAGGCGCCAGCCTTCTTTTTCTTCACGGTTGGTGAAGTGGGTCTTTTCGGTGGGCAGCATGGCGCCGCCACCTTCCAGAACCTTACATTTACACTGGGCGCAGGTGCCACCGCCACCACAGGCAGACGACAGGAAGATGCCGTTGCCCGCCAGGGTGTTCAGCAGTTTTCCACCTGCTTCCGTTTTCATGGTGTGTTCCGGGTCGTCATTGATTTCAATGGTGACGTCGCCGGTGCTGACCAGTTTTGAGCGCGCTGCCAGGATCACCGCCACCAGTGCAAGCACGATGACGGTAAACATGACCACGCCAAGAATAATTTCTGTATTCATGGTCTCGCCTTCTCGTAGTTATCCGATGATCCGGGGGCGCATTACAGCGAGATGCCGGAGAACGACATAAAGCCGAGTGACATCAGGCCGACAGTGATGAAGGTAATACCAAGACCACGCAGGCCATCGGGCACATCACTGTACTTGAGCTTCTCGCGGATACCTGCCAGGGCACCAATGGCCAGGGCCCAGCCCACGCCAGCGCCAAAGCCGTACACCACACTCTCACCAAAGTTGTAGTCACGTTCAACCATGAACAGTGACGCACCAAGGATCGCGCAGTTAACGGTGATCAGAGGCAGGAACACGCCCAGCGCTGCGTACAGCGACGGGATGTACTTGTCGAGAACCATCTCAAGAATCTGCACCAGTGCCGCAATAACACCGATGTAGGTCAGCAGTCCCAGGAAGCTCAGATCAACATCTGGGAGTCCCGCCCAGGACAGGGCACCTTCACGCAGAACGGTATTGAAGATCAGGTTGTTCACCGGCACAGACAGAGTCAGTACCACAACCACCGCAATACCCAGGCCAATCGCCGCTTCTACCTTTTTGGAGATCGCCAGGAAGGTACACATCCCCAGGAAGAACGCCAACGCCAGGTTTTCAACGAAAATAGCCGTAACCAGAAGACTCAGATAATGATCCATTAGAAGGCCTCCCGGGTTTTATGGGCTGACATCTTGAAATCAGGCTCTTCAACCTGATCCGGCTTCCAGGTACGCAGTGCCCAGATGCCCAGACCGATGATAAAGAACGCGCTCGGCGGCAGCAGCATCATGCCGTTCGGCACATACCAGCCACCATCGTTAACCGAGGCCAGGATGGTGAAACCAAGCAGTTCACCAGAACCGAACAGCTCACGGAAAAACGCCACGAACAGGATCGCAATGGAGTAGCCCAGACCGTTACCGATACCATCCAGGAAGCTCAGCATCGGCGGGTTCTGCATGGCAAAGCCCTCGGCCCGGCCCATAACGATACAGTTGGTGATGATCAGACCAACGAATACCGACAGCTGCTTGCTGATTTCATAGGCATAGGCTTTCAGCACCTGGTCGACCACGATTACCAGCGACGCAATGATGGTCATCTGTACGATGATCCGGATGCTGTTGGGAATCTGGGTACGAATCAGAGATACCGCCAGGTTTGAAAACCCGGTTACCGCAATAACCGAAGCACACATAACCAGCGTAACGCTCAGGCTGGTGGTAACCGCCAGCGCCGAACAGATCCCAAGAATCTGCAGGGCGATGGGGTTGTTACTGAAAATCGGTTCAAAAAGAACCTTCTTGGCTGATACGTCAGACATGATCAGGCCTCCCCGTCGCGCAGATTTTTCAGGAACGGCGCGAAACCGTTCTCACCCATCCAGAAGTTGATCAGGTTCTCGACACCGCGAGCCGTCAGCGTTGCACCAGACAGGGAATCAATCTGATGCTCGCTGTCCGGATTGGCACCGCCTTTGATCAGGCGGATCTGGGGCTCACTCTTGTCGTCACCGTAGATCTTCTGGCCAACCCACTGGCTTTTCCAGCGAGGGTTGTCTACCTCACCGCCAAGGCCAGGCGTTTCCGCGTGGTCATAGAAGCCCAGGCCTTCGATGGTGTTCAGATCACCTTCCAGTGAAATGAACCCATACAAGGTGGACCACAGACCAGGACCGTGAACCGGCAACACCACACGAACCAGCTCGCCATCCTCCTCGAGGATGTAAACCGTGGCTGCGTGGGCACGACGACGCAGATTGGCGGTGTCTTGCTCACCCGACAGGCGGGTAGACATGTTCGGATCACCGGCAGCGCGGTACTGGTTGTAGCTCAGTACATCAGGCACGCCAAGCTCTTCCGGGGTGGTGAACCGGCCAGTACGCAGGTCAACCAGGCGCGGCTCGAACTGACCAAACAGTTCTTCGATACGGGCCCGATTGGCGCCAGGCTCCGCCATGCCGGCGGCCTGAAGGATATTGGACTTGATGTCCAGCTCTTGGTTCAGGGCCTGCTGCGGGCGCAAGGATACAGCTGCAGCAGACACAATCACGGAGCAAACGATACATAGGGCGAAAGCGACCTGAATGGTCTTTCCGACCGTCTCTTTTTTCTTAGCCACGTGCGAGCCTCCGTTTGATGTTGGCCTGAACCACGTAGTGGTCCATCAGCGGGGCGAACAGGTTGGCGAACAGAATGGCCAGCATAATGCCTTCCGGGAAGGCCGGGTTGACCACACGGATGAGGATAGTCATCACACCGACCAGAATGCCAAACATCCAGCGACCGGTATTGGTCATCGCAGCCGATACCGGGTCTGTCGCCATAAACATCATGCCGAAGGCGAAGCCACCCATAACCAGGTGCCAGTGAGCCGGAATGGCAAACATCGGGTTAGTCTCGGACCCGACAATGTTCAACAGCAACGACATGCCGATCATGCCGATCAACACCCCGCCGACAATGCGATAGGAGGCGATCTTCATGGCCAGGAGGATCAGACCACCAATCAATATAGCAATGGTGGACGTCTCACCCATGGAACCCTGAATGTTACCCACGAAGGCATTCATCCAGCCGATCTGGGTTTCCAGTGCTTCCAGGCCGCCAGAGGCAGCCCAACTCAGAGCTGTTGCGCCACTGAAGCCATCAACTGCAGTCCAGACAGTGTCGCCGGAAATCTGCGCGGGATAGGCAAAGTACAGGAAGGCACGACCAGTCAGGGCCGGGTTCAGGAAGTTCTTGCCGGTACCACCGAACACTTCCTTACCGATAACCACACCGAAGGTGATACCCAGGGCCACCTGCCACAGCGGAATGGTGGGCGGGCAGATCAAAGCAAACAGTACGGAGGTTACGAAGAAGCCTTCGTTCACTTCGTGACGACGCACGGTGGCAAACAGCACTTCCCAGAAACCACCCACCACAAAGGTGACGGCATAGATAGGAATGAAGTAGGCCATGCCGTAGACGAAGTTGTCCCACCAGCCGGCACCGGCGCCGGTCACGGCCAGGGCGGTGATAAAGGCTTCACGCAGGCCGCCATCGGCAATCATGGCATCCGGGTTGGCTGCCAGGAAATTGTTGGCCTGAAAACCAATGTTCCACATACCGAAGAACATGGCAGGGAAAGTACACAACCACACAGTGATCATGATGCGCTTGAGGTCTACGCCGTCACGCACATGGGCCGTGGTGGAAGTTACTTTGCCAGGGGTGTAGAAAATGGTATCAACGGCTTCGTACAGGGCATACCAGCGCTCGTACTTACCACCCTTTTCAAAATGATGCTCGATTCCATCGAGAAACTGTCGGATAGCCATCGTATTATCCCTCGATCTCGATTCGGGTCAGGTTCTCGCGGAGAATCGGACCGTATTCATATTTGCCGGGGCACACAAAGGTGCACAGCGCCAGATCTTCTTCATCCAGCTCCAGGGCGCCAAGTTTCTGTGCCACTTCGGTATCGCCAACAATCAGTGCTCGCAGCAGCTGAGTCGGCAGGATGTCCAGCGGCATCACCTGCTCATAGGCACCGACAGGCACCATGGCCCGCTCACTGCCGTTGGTGGTGGTGGTGAAGTTGAACAGCTTGCCACCGGTCAGCTTGGACAGGTAGATGTTCAGCACCGAGAACTTGTTGGTGCCCGGAGACAACCAGCCAATGAACTCACGCTTGGTGCCTTCTTCCAGCACCGACACCTGATTGGCAAAGCGGCCCAGGTAGGCACAGGGGCCATCACCACGACGACCGCCAAATACCGAGCCTGAAATGGCGCGGACTTCGCAATCAGTGGCGATCTCGCCATCCAACAGTTCCGGCAGGCTGGCACCCAGGCGGGTACGAACCAGGCGGGGCTTCAGGGCTTTAGGGCCACCGATGGCCACAATGCGCTCAACCGGCACTTCACCGGTCTCGAACAGTTTGGCAATATCGATCACGTCCTGGTAATTGATGCTCCAGACAGTCTTGCTGACTGAGACCGGGTCCAGGTGGTGGATATGGGTGCCCACATTACCGGCAGGGTGCACACCATCGAACTGGTGTACTTCGATGTTGTCTGCTTTTGGCACAGACACGTCGGAGCCGGGTTTGCCGGTCACAAATACCTTACCGTTGGTCAGGCGGGAGATGATGGTCAGGCCTTTTTCGAACGCCTTGCTGTTCTCGCCGATAATAACGGTAGGGTCTGCTGCCAACGGATTGGTATCCATGACAGAAACAAAGATGGAGTTCGGTGCGGAGTCGATTTCCGGAACCTTGCTGTAAGGCCGGGTGCGGAACGCTGTCCACAGACCGGATTCAACCAGGTTATCAACTACCTGCTGGCGTTCCAGGCCGGCAAGATCGGAATCGTTGTAGCGAGCATAGGTTTCCGCCTCATCGCCATCCACTTCGATGACAACAGACTGGAACACGCGACGCTCACCGCGGTTGATTTCTTTCACTACACCGGCTGCCGGTGAAGTATAACGAACGCCTTCGGTCTTCTTGTCCGTGAACAGCAGCGTACCGCGCTTGACACGGTCTCCCTCTTTCACAGCCATCGTCGGCTTCATGCCGTTGTAGTCAAAGCCGATCAATGCCACGTGGCGAATCGGCTTGCCGTCAGTAATGGTCTGTTCGGGAGCGCCGCTGATGGGAAGATCCAGGCCTTTTTTGATCTTGATCATTAGCCTCATCCAATCATCAGAAACTTTTCTGTGGATTTTAACGCCCGGCCCCGCCGCTCGGGGGTGAGAATATGGGTGCCAGACATACCCAAAATCGCGCCAATTATAGAGATTAAGGAAACCTATTTCCACCGGTAAGGAAAATGGTTTTATCCCTCCAAAGTAGTAAAAAAGCCCCGGCAGCTCACGCTACCGGGGCCTTTTGATCCGACCTGGCTGAAACAGACTTAGACTTTAGTCACGTGCCCGCTTCGGAAAGATCGGGTAAGTTACGCCGGCCATCTGATTGACACAGCGGATAACCTGAGCGCTGTAACCGAATTCGTTGTCGTACCATACGTACAGAATCAGGCGCTTACCGTTGGCGATGGTGGCTTGGGCATCGACAATGCCCGCATGGCGGGAGCCTACGAAGTCTGTGGATACCACTTCCGGGGAATTCACGAAATCGATCTGCTTCTGCAGCTCAGAGTGCAGAGCCATGTCGCGGAGGTAATCGTTCACCTTCTCTACATCCACATCGGACTTGAGATTCAGGTTCAGGATGGCCATGGACACGTTCGGCGTCGGCACCCGGATAGCATTACCGCTCAGCTTGCCCTTGAGCTCCGGCAGCGCCTTGGCAACAGCCTTGGCCGCACCTGTCTCGGTAATAACCATGTTCAGTGCTGCGCTACGGCCACGACGGCTACCCTTGTGGTAGTTATCGATCAGGTTCTGGTCGTTGGTGTAGGAGTGAACAGTCTCAACATGACCATCTTCAATGCCGTATTCGTCGTTGATGGCCTTCAGCACCGGGGTAATGGCGTTGGTGGTGCAGGAAGCCGCGGACAGGATCTTGTCTTCGTCGGTAATCCAGTCGTTGTTGATACCATAAACGATGTTCTTGATGTCGCCCTTGCCTGGCGCGGTCAGGATAACGCGGCTGACACCCTTGGACTTCAGGTGCAGGCCCAGACCTGCTTCATCACGCCACTTACCGGTATTGTCGATCACAATGGCATTGTGGATGTCGTAGCTGGTGTAATCCACCTTGTCCGGACCATCGGAATAGATCACCTTGATAAAGTTGCCGTTGGCGATCAGGGCGGAGTTTTCCTCGTCTACCGTGATGGTGCCGTCGAAGGGACCATGCACGGAGTCACGACGCAACAGGCTGGCGCGCTTTTCCAGGTCGTTCTCGGCACCGCCCTGGCGAACCACAATGGCTCGCAGGCGGAGATTGTTACCACCGCCGGCTTTTTCAATCAGGATGCGGGCCAGCAGACGGCCGATACGGCCAAAACCATAGAGCACTACGTCTTTGGTTTCGTTCTGGGCGTCCTGCTCGGACTGACTGGCATACTGGCCAACCACCGGGCCGATTTCACGCTTCAGGAATTCGGTGAGGTCACCGCCTTCAGCCTTGAACTTGACCGCCAGCTTGCCGATGTCCACGTGGGCGCGACCAAGATCCAGCTTGTCCATGGCCTGCAGGATCGGCAGCGTGTCGTGAACGGACAGCTCGCTGTTCTCAACCTGACGAACAAAACGATGGGCACGGATGATGTCGATCACCGACTGGTTGATGATCGCCCGGCCGTATACCGACGTAACAACGTTGTTTTTGCGGTACAGGCGGCCAATCAGCGGGATCATCGCTTCGGCGGTGGACTCTCTTTCTGTCCAGTTGGACAGGTGCTGGTTGATTTGTTCGTGACTCACGGTTGGAACCTCGTATAGCACTGGGAATAATTTTAAGGCGCACATTATCCAACTTAAGACGCCCGACGGCAAATAGCGATTTGTCGGTACCAGCCATGACACTGAAACCCCCGAACGCTAGAATAGCGCCGCTCGGTTCCAGACGCGCTAACTCAGGAGATTTGACAGCTCATGCCCCAAGGTTCCGCCCGTGCGGCCTCACCCGCCCCGTTGATTGCCCCGACGCTGCCGGATAAAAGCGCCGACCACCGCAAATGGGGCCAGCTTCACGGTTGCAGTGACGCCCTGGCCATCTGCGAGAGCGCCAAGCTGCATAAAGGGCTAACGCTGGTGGTTACCCGAAGCACCGATGAGGCCATCCGCCTGGAGCAAGCCATCCGGTTTTTCCTGAACCTGCCACCGGAAGAAGACGGCGCTACGGTGACCGCAGACGGCCTCGAACTGTTGTCGCTGCCGGACTGGGAAACCCTGCCCTACGACCTGTTTTCACCCCACCAGGACATTACTTCCAGGCGTATCCGCACCCTGCACCGGTTGCCATCCACACGCCACGGTATTCTGGTGGTGCCCGCCCGCACCCTGATGCATCGGCTGGCGCCGCCAAGTTACCTACAAGGCAACACCCTGCTATTAAAAGTAGGCCAGAGCCTAAATATCGACAGCTGGCGAATGCAACTGGAGGCTGCGGGATATCACCACGCTGAAAATGTGTATGAGCACGGTGAATATGCCGTGCGCGGGGCGATTCTGGACATCTACCCCATGGGCTCCAACCTGCCCTACCGGATTGACCTGTTCGACGACGAAATCGAAACCTTGCGCACGTTTGACCCGGAAACCCAGCGCTCCATTGACCGAATCGAACAGATCGAACTGCTGCCAGCCCATGAGTTCCCCTGGCACAAAGAGGCACGGTCCGGCTTCCGCAACCGCTGGTTTGAACATTTCCCCCATGCCGACAAAGACGCCCCGGTCTATCAGGACGTCAGTAACGGTATTACCCCGCCAGGCATCGAGTATTACCTGCCATTGTTCTTTGACCAGACCGCCACTCTGTTCGATTACCTGCCCGCCACCACACTGGTGTTTACCGCAGACGGTCTGAACGATGCCGTTGCGGCTTTCGATGCGGAAACCCGCGCCAGGCACGAGGACCGCCGGCACGACCGGCTGCGACCGATTCTGCCGCCGGCCGAGCTTTTCCTGCTACAGGACGAAGTGTTTGGCCAGATCAAGCGATACCCGCGCATCACCTGCACCCCCGACGCCATGGACGGCGCCGGCACTGCCAATTGCGGCGCCACACCGCTACCGGATGTCGCCATGGATGGCCGGGCAGCAGACCCAGCCGGGCGCCTCAAGCGTTTTATCAAAGATTTCCCGGGCCGCGTGCTGATTTGCGCCGAGTCTTCCGGCCGGCGCGAAGCCCTGATCGAGAACCTGCGGGATCACAAGCTAAAGCCTGTCACCCTCAGCGGCTGGCAGGCATTCACTGAAAGTGACAGCGCGACCCTGGCCATCACCATCGCGCCGATGGAACAGGGAATGGTGCTACCGGAGCAGAACCTCGCCCTGATTACTGAAACCGCGCTGTTCGGCGAACGGGTTCTGCAGCGGCGCCGGCGCGAAAAACCCACGGAAGTGGACGACCACGGCTACCGTGACCTGTCCGAACTGCGTATCGGCTCGCCGGTGGTGCATATTGACCATGGCGTGGGCCGTTACAAAGGCCTGGAAACCATCCATGCCGGTGGCCAGGCCGATGAGTTCCTGACCCTGGAATACGCCGGTGGCTCGAAACTCTACGTTCCCGTTTCCAGCCTGCACCTGATTTCCCGCTACGCCGGCACCGACGAAGAGCACGCGCCCCTGCACAAGCTCGGCACCGACCGCTGGAGCAATGCCAAACAAAAGGCCCTGGAGAAGATACGCGATACCGCCGCCGAGCTGCTGGACGTTTACGCCCGCCGAGAAGCCCGCAAAGGCTTCCAGTTTGAAGACCCGAAAGAGGCCTACCGGGCGTTCGCCGCAGGCTTCCCGTTCGAGGAAACGCCGGACCAGCAAGTGGCCATTCAGTCGGTGTTCGAAGACATGACCGGCGAGCGCCCCATGGACCGCCTGGTATGCGGTGATGTGGGCTTCGGCAAAACCGAGGTAGCCATGCGTGCGGCCTTCCTGGCCACCTGGTCCGGCAAGCAGGTGGCCGTGCTGGTACCCACCACCCTGCTCGCCCAGCAGCATTACGAATCCTTCCGGGATCGTTTTTCCGACACCCCGGTCACCGTGGAACTGCTCAGTCGTTTTCGCAGTGGCAGCCAGACCACCAAAGCCATGACCGCTATCGAGGAAGGCAAGGCAGACATTGTGATCGGCACCCACAAATTGCTGCAGGGCGATGTGAAGTTCAAGAATCTGGGTTTGGTCATTATCGATGAGGAGCACCGGTTCGGTGTTCAGCAGAAAGAACGGCTGAAATCCCTGCGGGCGGAGGTGGACATGCTTACGCTGACCGCTACGCCGATCCCGAGAACCCTGAACATGGCCATGGGGCACCTGCGGGATCTGTCGATCATTGCCACGCCCCCGGCCCGCCGGCTATCGGTGAAAACCTTCGTGCGCCAACGTGAAGAGGCCATGGTGAAAGAGGCGATCCTTCGGGAGATACTGCGTGGTGGCCAGGTGTATTTTCTGCACAACGATGTGTCGACCATTGAAAAAACCGCCGAAGATCTGCGCAGACTGATTCCGGAGGCCCGGGTGGGCGTCGCCCACGGCCAGATGCGGGAACGGCAGTTGGAACAGATCATGTCGGACTTTTACCACAAGCGCTTCAACGTGCTGGTCTGTACCACCATTGTGGAAACCGGCATCGACATTCCCAGCGCCAACACCATCATCATCGAGAGAGCCGACAAGTTTGGCCTGGCCCAGCTGCACCAGTTGCGCGGCCGGGTTGGCCGGTCCCACCACCAGGCCTACGCCTACCTGCTAACGCCACCACCGAAAAGCATCTCCAACGATGCCAAGAAACGCCTGGATGCCATCGCCGGCGCCCAGGACCTGGGCGCCGGCTTCATGCTGGCCACCCACGACCTGGAAATCCGAGGCGCCGGCGAGCTGCTGGGCGAGGAACAGAGCGGGCAAATTGAAAGTATTGGCTTCACCCTCTACATGCAATTGCTGGATGAAGCGGTAAAAGCCATTCGCGAGGGCCGCACCCCGAATGCTGAACTGCCCCTGAGCCACGGCACCGAAATGAACCTGCGCATCCCGGCATTGATTCCCGACGACTACCTGCCCGATGTGCACAACCGCATGATGCTGTACAAGCGCATTGCCAGCGTCCAGAGCGAAGATGAATTAAAAGAACTTCAGGTTGAGATGATCGACCGCTTCGGATTATTACCGGAACCGGCCAAGAATCTGATCAACCAGACCCGGCTGCGTTTGAAAGCCGAAGCTCTGGGCATCGGAAAAGTGGACGCTGGCAAGGAATGGGTGCGACTGGAGTTCGGTGCGACCACACCGGTGGACCCTCTGGTGCTGGTTAAAAAAGTGCAATCCGCGCCGGACACCTACAGGCTGGAAGGCGCCAACAGCTTCCGCTTCCGGCTGAATGATGATTCAACCAGTGGTAAACTCGACGCCATTGCAGCCATGCTCACGGAATTGACGCCCGGCGATAAGCCAGCCAAGGCGTTGTGAGCAAACAACGACTCAGGTGGAGTAAGACTCTTGCAAGCCCAGCATTTCTGTTTACGGCACACAGTGATCGGTTCCCTTCTGGCAGCGGCCTTCATGCTCGCCCCGACCGTCCTGATGGCCCAAAGCCAGTCAGGCAACGCACCCCGCGACTACTACCGGGCCGAGTTCATTATTCTGGAGCGACTGGTTGACCCATCCGGCATTGACGAGAAGATGGCTGGTAAACAGGTTGAGCCAACCATTCAGCCAGACAAAGCCCTGTGGGTGGATCAGGCCGACGGCAGCCGCCTCTCCGATCTGAAACTGGTACCGCAGAGTGAGCTGCACCTGAATCAGGCCGCCCGACGCCTTGAAAACAGCGGCAACTATCGGGTACTGGCAGCCACCGGCTGGTACCAGACGTTTCCGCCCAATTACGACGGCGAGCCCCTTGAGATTGCGTTGGGAGACTGGCTGCCGGACGCGGGCCAGCGAGCCGTGGAAGGCCATATCACCATTGACCGGCAACGATTCCTGCACGTGGGCATTCATCTGAATCACTGGATGATTGACGAGAGCACGCCGGCTTCTCCACTTCAACTGGTCACCTGGATCAGGGAAACCCGCCGCATGCGCAGTGAGGAAATCCATTTCATTGACTCCCCCACGATCGGCGTACTGGTTTTCTTCAAGCGGGTGGAGTGAGCACCTCAAGCTGACCAAGGCCGGCCATTGAGCGCTCGAGGATCAACCGGACCCCGGACATCCCCTGCTCAATGGCCTCTTCAATCTCGGCCATGGTAATGATGTGGTCGGATTTGCCCGCCGCCCAGTTCACCACCAGGCCCAGACTCACGTAACGCATCCCCAGTTCCGCCGCCAGCACCGCCTCAGGCATGCCGGTCATACCCACGATATCACAGCCGTCGCGCTCCATTCGGCGTATCTCTGCTGCCGTTTCAAGCCGCGGCCCCTGGGTGGCGCCATACACACCAAAGTCCGAGAACGGCACGGCCGCCTCCCGTGCCGTGGCAACCAGTAGCTCCCGGGCTTCCCGGTCATAAGGCCAGGTGAAATCAATGTGAGTGACGTGCTCCAGCTCGCCTTCAAAGAAGGTACTCGGCCGCCCCCAGGTGTAGTCAATCAGTTGATCGGGAATAACCACATGGGCCGGCCCCATGTCAGGGTGAATACCGCCAACGGCGTTGACACCCACCAGGGTTCGGACGCCGGCATCATAGAGCGCCTGGATATTGGCCCGGTAGTTCACCTGATGGGGCGGAATCCGGTGCGGGTTACCGTGTCGGGACAGAAAAATCACCTTCTGTTGCCCCAGCACGCCATGAACCAGAGCGGAAGACGGCTCCCCCCAGCGGGTGGAGACGGTTTCCTCGCCCACAATGGTGAGATCACTGAGACTGGTCAGCCCGGTCCCACCAATGATACCAACCGGCTTGCTATCAGCGACTGCTGTCATTCTGTTTCTCCGCCTGTGTTCCTGAATCCTGCCCCCGGCCATCCTCTCTGGCTGGCTCAGACGCTGACTGCTCCTGATTGTCGCCGCTGACTTTCACGCCGTCTGGCAGGTGCAGGGTACGTGTCGGGAAGGCCACTTCGGCGCCATGACTTTCGATAATGTCACTGATCTTCAGCAGAACATCCTCTTTGACCTCGTGGAACCGGACCCATTGGGTAGTCTTGGTAAAGGCATAAACCATAATGTCGAGGGATGACGCATTGAAGGCCAGGAAATTCACAATCAGCGTCTCATCGGCCGCAATGTCTTCATGATTCTTGAGCATGTCACGTATTTCATCCACGATTTTCTTCATGGAGTGGACGTCTGCGTAGCGAATGCCGATGGTTTCCGAGATACGGCGGTTGGTCATCCGGGACGGATTCTCCACCGCAATGGTAGTGAAGGCCGCATTGGGAACGTAGAGCGGGCGCTTGTCGAACGTACGAATGGTCGTCAGGCGCCAGCCGATGTGCTCCACCGTACCCTCAATATTCCTGTCCGGGGAACGCACCCAGTCGCCCACTTTAAAGGGGCGGTCCAGATGGATGATAAAGCCACCAAAGAAGTTGGCCAGCAGGTCTTTCGCCGCAAAACCCACGGCAATACCACCCACACCACCAAAGGCAAGAACCCCGGAGATACTGAATCCGAGGGTCTGCAATGCGGTCAGAACCGCGGTAATAATGACAACCGCCCGCAGCAGCTTACTGATCGCGTTCACCGTGGTGTAGTCCATCGGTTTACGCATTTTCATGGGCGAGACCAGAATCTTCTCCGCCTCCTTGACCAGCCTGAGCAGTGCCCAGACAAGAACCCAGACAAATCCGATCTGCAACAGCGTACCGTTCGCCTTGAAGATTTCAGCATCGGAGAAGTGGTGGGCAACCTCTGCTGCCCAATAGACCCCCTGCAGCCAGATAAACGCCACAACCGGCTTGCGGGCGGCATGGAGCAAAGCGTCGTCCCAGAGATTACGGGTGGCACTGAATTTGTTCTCCAGCGCAACGATCACGCGGGATGCAATGAATGCGGCAGTAGCCGTCGCAAACACCAGCATGAAGATCAGAATACCGGCACGCCACCCTTCCGAAAGCATTCCGAAATCTTTTATCCAGCTGTTCAAAATGCTTAATGTTTCTCCGATCATCGTATCCCTCTGAACGTCAGTAATTAAAGAATCAAGACCCGGGTGCCCGGCGCAACGCGTTCAAACAGGTCCGCAACGTCCTGATTGCGCATGCGAATGCATCCATGGGAGTGGGCAACGCCCATAGGCTCGGTATCCGGCGTGCCATGGATATAGATAAAGCGGCGAAACGTATCGACCCCTGGCCCACGATTACGCCCCCATTCACGGCCGCACAGCCAGAGAATTCGGGACAGGATCCAGTCCCGGTCTGGGTGCGCCGCGGCCAACTCCGGCGAATAGCGCTCACCGGTGGGCCTGCGCGCGATAAACACCGTGTTCAGCGGCAGGCCGCGGCCGATCATGGCCCGCACATAGTGTTCACCGCGAGGCGTGCAACCACTGGCATTGCGCTCGCCGGGGCCATTCAGGGCCGTGGATATCCGGTAGCGGGCTAACGCCTGCCCACTTGAATCCACCAGCACCAGGGTCTGGTCGCTGATGGAAATCTCAATATGCGAGATCGGGCTGGATGGTGTATGTACAGGGGGCACGGTTCCCTCCGGTTAAAAACCAGAGGGAAGCCTACCCGAGGCAGGGAACCTCAGGCAACAGAGACTTTGCTCTCAGGTGGCGGAGTCAGCAATTTATCGGGCGCTTGCATGCCGGCTGCCAGGAATGGCACCAGCCTGGCGGCAATCTCCTGCACGGAGGTTTCAACACCCAGTTTGTTCTGCAGGATATCCCGCAAAGCATCACTGCTGGACATGGTGAACGCCGTGGCTCCCAGCATGAACTGGATGCGCCAGTAACGGTCAACGGCGGTGAGTTCCGGCGTAGCCTCTTTGAGCAGTCGCATGAACCGGCCAAACGGCTGGCTGTATTCCTGCTCCAGGAACTTTCGCAGATGGCCCTGGGACTGGGTGTAAGCCAGCCCCAACAGGCGCATGAAGATGGAAATGCCACGCTCATTGCGCTGGGGCATCCGTATGGCACTCTCAGTGAGCGCCCAGAGGGTCTGGTTTAGCGTGGGGGGATTGCCGTCACACCGCTCTTCCAGGTCGTCGAAGGCGGTTTCCAGAGTCGCCGAAAATGGCGTCAGAAATCGGGCAAAAACCGCGTGGATCAACGCGTTTTTAGACCCAAAGTGATAATTGACAGCGGCCAGATTTACTTTAGCCTTACTGGTGATCATCCGGAGTGATGTTTCGGAGAACCCCCGCTCGGCAAACAGCTCCTCAGCAGCGTCGAGTATGCGGTCAACGGTATCAGACTGCGCCATGTTGTTTTCAGTGCCTCTAGCAAACGTCTGTTTGAAACATACGTTTGAAGACCCGCCATGTCAAGTTCGCTCGGCCGGCACCGCGGCAACCGATTGCCAACCCTTATCGATGGCTTCCTGATTACCATCGAAAAACGCCTGCTGAACGCGGCTGTACGCCTTTTCTGCTTCCAGCATGTAAATCAGATACAGGCGCACATACTCCCGCCGGACAAGTTGCCTGGCCAGAACCCGCTGTTCACTCAAGCGGATAATATCGCTGAACCTGGGATGCTTCAGTGCGGGGTTATACTCCGCCATCCTGGCGCATTGCCAAACCAGCCCCTCCTTGCCTTCCAGATGCTCCACGTGCTTCCGGGCATCGCGCAGCAGGCGCTGCCGCTTAACCACAAGGTCCAGATAGGACGGCTTCTCAGTGTAGATCCGCCGGATGATCGGCACTCCCAGCAACAGGATGATAACGAAGGCTCCAAAGCCACCACCGGCAATCCAGGCCGGGATGAAACCGGTGAGCCCGGAGAGAAAAATGGTGGCGGCCACCAGTGCACTGAACACCCACAGGTCGCGACTCCGGCGGGCGGCAGCCATCTGATAGTTGGTTGGCCAGTCAGACATCGACAACAGGTCGAAATCCATCAGCAGCACCCGATCACACTGGCGCAGCATCAGTCTTAGCTTGCGCTGCTTTGATTCCGCCAGCGCTTTCTCTATGTCACCCTGTGACTCGCGCCCTGCCTCGTTGTCCTGCTCATCACCCCCCTCCTGTTCGGCGGGCTCCGGGGTTCGATCAGACTCCGACCGCGCCGCCTCTGATGCTTGCAGAGCCGCAGTGCGCTGAGCCGAGTTCAGGGCAGACCCCGCAGCGTCGGGCACCGGATCAGCCGCACGGCCCGGCCTCAGGACCGCGCCCGGAGCGTTGGCATCGTCTGTCAGGTTCTTTGCTGTTTGCTCAGCCATGAGGCCACCTTATCGGTTCGTTCCTTTTGCAAGTATCGGCCAATACGACTGTTTCTTGAATGTCCTGTTTGCCGACGCTTGTTCAGCGGGCTTTCTTGGCAACCGAACCGGCCACCGGTATCCTTGCTCCATCACATCAGGGTTCAGGAGCACCACTATGTTTACCGGTATTGTTCAGGGTATCGCCAAAGTCACCGAGATTATTGCATCACCGGGCCTGAATACTCTGGTGGTCGACTTTCCAGGGGCACGGGTTGAAGGCGTGACCATCGGGGCGTCGGTTGCCATTAACGGAACCTGCCTGACGGTCACTCGACAGGACGGAACCCACCTTTATTTTGACGCCATGCAGGAAACCCTGCGCCTGACCACACTCGGGGAGCTATCCCCCGGAGACACAGTAAACTTTGAACGGGCAGCTCGCATTGGCGATGAGATCGGCGGCCACCTGCTCAGCGGCCACATTCATACCACGGCTACCCTGGTGGACATCGTTCGGCCAGAGAATAACGTAACGTTGTGGTTCGAAATTCCTTCAGAGTGGCAAAAGTACGTGTTCCCGAAAGGCTATATCGCCATCAACGGCGCCAGCCTGACCATCGGCGAGGTTCAGGAGAACCGGTTTAACGTGCACCTGATCCCGGAAACCCTGCGCGCCACCACGTTCGGAAGCGCTAAGCAAGGGCAAAGGGTGAACATTGAGGTAGACAGCCAGACCCAGACCATCGTAGACACCCTGGCCCGGCTCGGCTACGACCGGCCGCCGACAGCCGGGAGCTGAGGGTTCACAGGCAGGCTTCAAAAACGACGAAACGCGGGCTTGCCGCCCGCTGTACCACACTGCTGAAATAGCGTTTCAGGGAGCGGTGATACCCCAGGTGGCGATTCCCCACCATCAACAAGGTGCCCTCGGGTTCCAGGTGCCGGGCAGCATCCCGGAATAGCCTCAAGGCGATGTGATCGCCTACTACCCCACCCTCATGAAACGGCGGGTTGAGCAGAATCAGCTGATAGTTTCCCGCGCCCCTGTCGACGCCGTCGGAATGGCAGACGCTGGCCCTTGCTTCAAACCCGCAACGCATCAGATTATGCCGTACACTCGCCACAGCCTGAGCGGACACATCGGCAAATTCCACACGGATATCGTCGCGGCAGGCCAGTGCCACCAACCCCAGAACACCGTTACCGCAAGCCAAATCCAGTACCCGGGCACCCTTTGGGAGCCGGGCAACGGCAGGGGCTACAAGTGGCAGCAATTCACGGGTACCAATGTCCAGACGGTCCCGGGCAAACACCGCAGGCATGGCCTCCACGGCGACTGAAACACCCGGAACGGAATAACCTTTCCAGAGCCCTGACCAGCCCGCCAGGCTTGCCTCTCCCCGGCGACAGACCACAACACGCGCCTTTTTGCGGGCTGGCAGAACGGCTTCGGTGGGCATGGCTTCGGCAAATACGTCAACACTGCGATCTGGAAGGTGCTTGATCATGCCCCCGGCAAGCAGGCAGCCATTGCCTGCCAGTGCGGAATTCACCCAGCGCAGCAGCCACGCCAGGTATTCGCTTTGACGGGGCACACGCATGACGATCAGGTCAAAGGGCCCCTGCGGTGGATTCAGCCAACTGGCCAGCTGTACCGCGGAAGGTATATCGGGATTCAAAGAGATGTTAGCGCTCAATGCGCCCCCCAGAACTGCGCTGTCTGCCACCGATACCGGTGCGTAGTCAGACAACCCGAGCGTGAGTGCGCCAAACTGGTCATCCACCACCAACACACGATCGCCGGCGTGCACTCGGCGTAGGGCTTCATCCAGAAGCAGCTCATCCGCTGCATCCCAGGCACGTAAGTTCGGGTCACTCACGCCGGGGCGACAGAGCACTCGCTGACCAGCAGAGAACTCTAACGTTGCGGTTGTCATTTTGGGCACTCTGTTTCAGGTTTGATGAAAATGACCGGTTTTAGGCTGTTTACTCTAGAAAATAATCCTAAGTTAAAGCTGTTCACGCCGAACACCCTTTCCGGTTACGTAGTCCGGCTCTTCATGCCCGGACGAACGGCACTTTTCCGGAGATACACTTTTGCCCCTTACCCCAGGGGCTTTTTTTATGGGCGCAACCCGGCACTGGCGCGGCGAAAAGCCCGATAAACCGTAAAGCGACGATCCTGAGCCAGTCGCTCTACCGGCCCGATATGCCGCTGGATGTCGCCCTCATAGGGCAGGAAACTGTTTGCCACCAGTCGCAACTCCCCTCCGGGCACCAGGTGACCAGCCACATCCCGGAGAAACTGCTCGGTCATGGACGTGTCGGTTTTGACCCCGCTGTGGAACGGCGGATTGGTCACTACCGCCTGCCACCGCCCTTCAAGGGTCGAAAGCCCGTCGGCAGCGTAGATCTGGCCATCCAGGCCTGCCCTGGCATAGGTGGCTTCGGAACAAAGCACAGCCTGGGCCTGGACATCCACGCCGTCCACTGTCACCGGTGAGCGCCCCTGCCGTTTGGCAAAGCCCTGCAACCAGCTACCGATCACGCCGGCGCCACAGGCAAAGTCGAGCACGCGCTCAGCCTTCAAGGGCGACTCCGCCAGGGTTTCAAGCAGCATCCGCGTGCCCGCATCCAGCTCCCCTTCACTGAATACCCCCGGCAGTCCAGCCACGGCGATTTCAACGCCTGCACACTCGAGCTGGCTCCAGCTGATCCATTCACGAACATCGAACACCGACAGGGGCTGACTATTGGTGCCGACCCAGACCTGACAATGCCGGGCACTGTCCACCTTGCCCGTATCGGAAGCCACTTCGTTGAACTGTTTGACCGCACCACCGATGCCTTCTTTCTTCTCGCCAATCAGCACCAACCTGGCGCCTTCACAACCCAGAAACCGAGCCATTGTCAGGCGCAAAGCCAGCTCCGCCCGGGCCTTGGGCAGAAAAACCACAATCGTGTCGTAATCTGCGGCGGCCAGACCATCGGTGTCGTAGCCAAAACAGGTCTTCCAGCCAGACCGCTGTGCCAGTGCGCTGTATACGCCCGCATGCTCACTCATGGCCAGGCCACTGTCACCACATTGGGACAGTACAAGAGGCTCAGTAACACCCAGTAAGGCAAGCCGTCCCTGTAACAGATCGCGGTTACGAAGAAGAACGTCGTGGGTATTGGTCAGTGCAGACATGGATAGCAAGCCCGTTGGAGATCGTAAAAGGCGCTATGCTAACCGGAAAAAAGCCCTGAGTCTGCCATCGCGGCACATCAGGGCTTTATCAGAAAGGGAAACGGAACGGTAAATCAGAACACCAGTGGGCACCTGGTGAAGGCCTTACTTGTATCGAGCAACGGTGCCGACACGCAGTGCATCTTCCGGTGACATTCCCCAGTCTTCCTGGGGGCGGGGTTCGCTTCGCTTGCTGTCCTGCCGATTACTGCTCATGGTCGTGGCCGCGTTTCTGCGAGCTTCGATTGCACTCAGGGCCTTTTGCATCAGTTCTTTCATGGTCACCTCCCTCATTACTACAGTACCTACTGTACCAAACACAGGGGTGACCATCTGTGATGACGCCAAGGGTCAACAAGTGACGCTCGTCACGATTCTTTGACACTTTTTGACATTTAAGGTGTCATGTTTTTTGACGACCTGACCGAACGGGTCGCTCCACCAGCGCCTGAAGGTTTTTCTGACGAACCTTCTCCCGCTCCTCTTCACCGGTGATCGCCAGCCCCATGTCACGCAGCAGGCCATCGGCCACATCGTAGACAAATCCATGAACGGTCAGGGGTTGGCCACGGCGCCATGCCTCCAGGAGAATGTTGTTCTGGCACACGTGGGCTACTTGTTCCAACACGTTCAGTTCGCACAGGCGGTCCACCCGGTCCTCAACCGTCGGCAAGGCATCCAGAACGGACTGGTGGCGGTCCCGAACATCCTGTACATGGCGCAGCCAGTTTGAAATCAGGCCGAAGCCCTCGTTCAGCAGTGCTGCACGCACCCCACCGCAACCATAGTGGCCAACAACCATGATGTGTTTGACCTTCAGCACGTCAATCGCAAACTGAAGCACCGACAGGCAATTAAAATCCGTATGCACCACAACGTTCGCCACATTGCGGTGCACGAACAATTCCCCCGGCATAAGATCGACAATCTGGTTGGCCGGCACCCGGCTGTCTGCACACCCGATCCAGAGATATTCCGGTGCCTGCTGGTTTTTCAGGCGCTCGAAAAACTTCGGATCGCCCGCTTTGATACCGTCTGCCCAGGCACGGTTTTTCTCCAATAAATGTTGCAGGTGTGGCATTCACACGTCTCCCGGCATTGATTCCCGCCCGGGATTGAACGGGAATCAACGGCATAACGCAATAGTCAGTTGGTCTTGGCGTCTTCGGGCGACTGATGCATGGTGCTCTGGGCCAGGTCCAACAGCTCCCGCAAAGCCACTGAAAACATTGCGTATTCGGGCTCCCGGGCACTCTTCAGCTCGGCCAGCATGGCTTTCCAGCGATCAATCATGGGCTGATGCTTCACCTGCCAGGCGTCCACACTGTCCATGACATCCTCGGGTTTTCTGGCCAGCTTAAGGACGCCCGTCGTCAGGGCCCGTTGCTGCCAATCCAGATCTTCCCGGAAGCTCTCACGGGCCAGCGCCTGCCAATGGGAATTCGGTGTCAGCACCGCAATGGAGTTGGCGAACCAGTTCAGATCAAGCCGCTCACCCAGGTCGTAGTAGAGGTTGGCCACAGTCTTGAGTGGCATACTGGTTGCCTCCTGAGCTTCAATAATGCCCAGGGATGAGTACAGATACCCGGTACCAGCCAGTACCTGGGCAAGGTCTTTTGGCAGGCCCGCACTGGCCAGGTCCGAATGGCGTTTTTCCCAGACGGCACAAGCCTGTTCACCCAGGTACTCTGGCAGGCTGGACGTAATCGCCCAGACGCTGTCGGCAAAGCGTTCCATATGGCTCTGGATATTGAGCTCTGCGCGGCGATTGCGAAGCAGCCAGCGCACAGCCCGTCGCATCAGGCGCATCAGGTCCTGCATCAGTTCTATCTGCAAACTGGCGGACACGTGGTAATCCAGTGCTTCAATGCGGTCCCACCAGTTGTCAATGCGGAAGACGTCGCGGGCAATAATCCAGGCCAGGGCAATGGATGCCGCATCCGCGCCCGTTGACTGGTTCAGCCGCTCGACAAAGGTGATACCCATGTGGTTAACCATATCGTTGGCAATCTGCGTTGCGATGATCTCCCGCCGCAACTGGTGCTCGCCAAGCTCCGAGGAAAACCGCTTGGTGAGTTCCTTCGGGAACACCTTGTACATTTCCCCGGCCAGCAGCGGGTCATCCGGCAGGTCGCTGTCAATCAAGGCCTGCTTCAGGTCGCCTTTGACATAGGAAATCAGCACCGACAATTCAGGTCGGGTCAAACCCTTCTTGGCCAGCTTGCGTTCGGACAACGCTTCGTCATCCGGCAGAAACTCCAGATCCCGGTTCAGCTTGCCCTGCCCCTCGAAGGTATTCATCAGCCGGCGATACTCTTCCAGGCGTGGCGCCGTATCGATACTGGCAATGCTGATGGCCTGGGTCTGGCGGTAGTTATTCTTGAGCACCAATGCGGAAACATCGTCGGTCATTTCTTCGAGCATGATATTGCGCTGCTTGCCGGTGAGATCGCCCATGGCGACCGCACGATTGAGCAGGATCTTCATGTTCACTTCATGGTCCGAGCAATCCACACCGCCAGAATTATCGATGAAATCGGTATTCAGCCGACCGCCTTTCAAGGCGTACTCGATGCGCCCGAGCTGGGTAAAGCCCAGGTTACCACCCTCTCCGACCACCTTGCAGCGCAGCTCACCGCCATTGACCCGAAGGCCATCGTTGGCTTTGTCGCCTACATCGGAGTGACTTTCAGAGGCAGATTTCACATAGGTGCCAATACCACCCACCCAAAGCAGATCCACTTCCGCCTTGAGAATGTGGCTAATCAGCATATTGGGCGGAACACGGTCGGCCTTGATACCCAGCAGCTTTTTCATCTCCTGGCTGACCGGAATGGACTTGGCGCTCCGGCTGAATACGCCACCCCCCTTGGAAATCAGCTTGGCATCGTAATCGGTCCAGGCTGAACGGGGTAACTCAAACAGCCGCTTACGCTCCTTGAAGCTCCTTTCAGCATCCGGGTTGGGATCGATGAAAATGTGAATGTGGTTGAAGGCCGCTACCAGCCGTGTTTTCTCGGAGCACAGCAATCCATTACCGAAAACGTCGCCGGCCATGTCGCCAATACCAATGGCGGAAAATTCGTCTACCGCGGGGTTGATGCCCATTTCGCGGAAGTGCCGCTCAACCGACACCCAGGCACCCCGGGCGGTGATGCCCATTTTCTTGTGGTCATAGCCATTACTGCCGCCGGAGGCGAACGCATCGCCCATCCAGAAGCCGTATTCGGCCGCCAATCCGTTGGCAATGTCCGAGAAGGTCGCCGTGCCTTTGTCCGCAGCAACCACCAGATAGTGATCATCGTCATCGTGACGGATCACCCGCTGCGGCGGCTCAATGGCCGAATCCACCAGATTGTCAGTGATATCCAGCAGCCCGCGAATGAATGTTTTGTAGGCAGCAATACCCTCCGCCTGGAACGCCTCGCGGTCCGAAGGATCTGGCAGGCGCTTGGCCACAAAACCACCTTTCGCGCCAACAGGCACGATGACGGCATTCTTCACCTGCTGGGCCTTGACCAGGCCCAGGATCTCAGTGCGATAGTCCTCGAAACGGTCGGACCAGCGCAGGCCACCACGGGCCACTTTACCGCCACGCAAGTGCACACCCTCAACCCTCGGCGAGTACACGAAGATCTCGAACATGGGCATGGGCAACGGCATGTCCGGTATCCGGGTTGGGTCAAACTTCACGCTGATGTACGGCTTCGGCTGACCGTCGGCATCCGGCTGGTAATAATTGGTGCGTAACGTGGCCTGCATCAGTTCCATGAACAGCCGCAGCACCCGGTCTTCACTGAGGTTCTCAACTTCATCAAGGCCGGCATTGAACTCAATTTCCAGCTTCTGCTGAGCTGCCTCGCACTTGCCCCGGCTCTGGAACCGGTCCGGATTGAAACGGATCTCAAACAACTCCAGCAGTGTCCGGGTCAGATTGACGTGGTTCACCAGGGTGTTGGAGATAAAGGTCTGACTATTGGAGAAGCGGATCTGGCGCATATAGCGGGCGTAAGTCCGCAACAGCGCGATTTCCCTCCAGCTCATGTAGGACGACAGCATCATCCGGTTGAAGGCGTCGTTCTCCGCCTCACCGTGCCATACCCGGCGGAAAAGCTCCTCGAAGATCGGGCGAATGCGATGAATGTCGACCACGCTGCCGGAATGAGCCTGCAGGGTGAAATCGTGAATCCATACCGTCTTGCCGGTACGGTCGATGACCTCAAAAGGGTGCTCTCCGATGACACGAAAGCCAAGATTGTCAAAAATCGGCATCACATCAGAGAGGGGCAGCGGTTCATCCGGATAGAACAGCTTGAAGTGCAAGGTACTCTCGTCTTCCTCCAGCGCCCGGTAAAAACTCATGGCCAGGTCATCGTTACGGGCCGAGGCGACAATGTGCTCCAAATCAATAGCCGCCCGCCGGGGAGAGAACATATCGGTATAGCTCGCTGGGAAGCCACCAGCCCAGACCCGGTACATCTCGTTACCGTATTCCTCTCCGTAGGCTTCACTTAGCGCCTCATACAGGCCATCACGCCAGGATTGCGCCAGTTCAATGACCTTGTCCCGGATTTCCGCCAGCGGCAGCTGCCGGTTTTCAACCTGCGGCACCCGGATGGTGAACTGTACCCGGGCCAGCACCGATTCGGAGAAGTGGGTGACGAATTCGATGTCTTCCGCTTCCAGCCTGTCCAGCAGTACCTGCTCAACCTTCAAGCGCAGCTCGGTGTTGTAGATATCACGGGGGAAGAACGCCAGACAGGTCACAAACTGGCCGTAGACGTCTTCGCGCATGAACAGCTCAATTCGACGGCGCTCCTGGATGTACAGGATATTCTTGGCCACCCGCAACAGTTCATCGGTTTCAATCTGGAACAGTTCGTCTCGGGGATACAGAGTGAGTATCTGCTCCAGCTCCTTGCCTGCGTAGTCATCGGTCAGGAAACCGGAGCGCTTCATGACACTCTGGAATTTGCGGCGCAGCAGGGGGATTTCATCGGGCCGCTCGTTGTATACCCTGGCGGTGTACAGCCCCAGGAACCGGCGCTCACCAACCACTTCACCTTTACTGTTGAATTTCTTGACCGCGATATAATCAGGGTACGCCGGGCGATGTACCCGGGAACGCTGTGCCGACTTGGCAAAGATGAAAATATCGTCCGTGCGGGTCATCTCGTGCCGGGTTCGCTGGGGCAGCTCATTCAGGCGAACCTTGTCAGGGCGTTCGTTGTTGACCCTCAGAATGCCCAGCTCCGAATTTTCAACCCGGCGGACCACCATGCCCTGTTTGTCCTTCGCGAAGTCATACTCGTCATAGCCCAGGAACGTGAAGTGATCTTCCACCAACCACTGCAGGAAGGCCTTCGCCTCCTGCTTTCCTTCGTCACTGATGCCAGCCGTCGTGGCCTCGAGTTCGGAAAGAATCTCACTCACCTTGTTTTTGACAACCGGAAAATCCTCCACGGCAATCCGCACTTCGTGGAGCACATTCTGCAGGGCATCCTCAAGGTTACGCAGATCTTCCGGCGCGCTGTGCCGGTCTATCTCGAGGACAATAAACGATTCGTAGGCGGCACCGGCCGTCGCCTTTTTAGTGGATAACAACTTCTTGAGCTTGCCATCCTTGTCCCGCTGCACATTCAGGATGGAATATTGAATCGAGTGCGTCCCGATCTCACGCTGATTAATAGCAATTCGTAGCGAATCGATCAGAAACGGAATGTCAGGGTGCAGGATGAAAATGACGGTATGAGTGGACTGCCATCCGTCGCTTTCCAGATCGGGATTGAATACTGAAACAGGTGTCGCCTCGGCATTACGTTTCTGGATAAACTGCCACGCCGCAAGCATCGCACCATAGGTATCTGAAAACCGGCGACTCACCAATTCCTCTAGAGGAACATGCGCATAATGTTGTCGGGCGAATTCCGCGATCTTTTTCGCCTCGGTCTTTGCAATCTTCTCTGAGAACGCATCGGCCAACTGTTCAAAAAACTGATCCTTGCTGGCGATTGTCAGCGCATTCATATCCAACCTCTGGTTTGTGTGAAATAAACGTAATCAGGGTATCGTCACATAAGCATAGTCAAGCCCTTGATTTTTGCCGGCCAGACACCAAAACTGCGGCAACTACTTACGCAGAATTTCGTCCCGCGCCCGCTGGACTATCAAGAACCAAGAGCAAAGAATTTCATGTCGTTACAGCAAACGTTTGGTGACCTCCGTGCGCAACTGGCAAAACGCATCATCGGCCAGGAGAAACTGGTAGACCGGCTGCTGATTGCCTTGCTGGCTGATGGCCATTTACTGGTGGAAGGCGCCCCCGGCCTGGCCAAAACCACCGCCGTAAAAGCACTCTCCGACCACCTTGAGGGTGATTTCCACCGTATCCAGTTCACCCCGGATCTACTGCCCTCCGACGTCACAGGCAGCGAGATCTATCGGGCTGAGACGGGCCTGTTCGAGTTCCAGCGCGGGCCCATCTTTCACAACCTGGTACTGGCCGATGAAATCAACCGCGCACCAGCCAAGGTTCAGTCCGCCCTGCTGGAGGCCATGGGTGAGCGCCAGATCAGTGTTGGCATGCAAACCTTCGCATTACCCAAACTGTTCATGGTGATGGCCACCCAGAACCCGATCGAGCAGGAAGGCACCTACCCGCTGCCGGAAGCCCAGCTCGACCGTTTCCTGATGCATGTGGTGATTCACTACCCGTCTGCCGATGCCGAGAGACAGATTCTGCACCTTGCTCGCAGCGACTACCGTCAGGGAATCCCGAACGTAGACATTCGTCTAACAGAGGATCAGGTGATGTCTGCACGCCAGGCGGTATCGGACATCTACATGGCAGAACCGGTCGAGCAGTACCTGTTAGCCCTGATTCTTGCCACCCGGGATGCCGCCAGCCTGGACCCGGAACTGGCCCGCTGGACCGCGTTCGGCGCCAGCCCCCGCGGCACCATTGCGCTGGACCGCTGCGCCCGCGCCCTGGCCTGGCTGGACGGCAGGGATTACGTCACACCAGACGATGTTCGGACCATGGCCTTTGATGTGCTTCGGCACCGGATTTTGCTGACCTTTGAAGCCGAGGCTGAAGGCATGACCGCAGACACCGTGCTCCAGAGACTGATTGACCAGGTTCCGGTGACAGCCTGAAGTTACCTGCAGCAGGAGGCAGTAACGACAGCATGGTTAACGCAATTCCCGCCACCCACATCACCTTGCAAGAGCTGGTGCGGCTCCAGGCTGACGCCCGGGCACTGAAGCTGCCTTCGGCACGGCCGGTGCGGTCCCGCCAGTCTGGCCTCCGGCAATCTCGCCAGCGAGGCCGTGGAATGACCTTTTCCGAAGTTCGTCAGTATCAGCCCGGGGACGACATCCGGAGTATCGACTGGCGGGTAACCGCCCGGCGTCAGGCTCCCCATACCAAACTGTACGAAGAAGAACGGGAGCGACCGGTTCTGTTGATCGCTGACCTGGGCCCAACCCTGTTTTTCGCCAGTGCCGGCGCCTATAAGCAGGTACGTTGTGCCCAGCTCACAGCATTGCTCGCCTGGCTTGCGTTGTGGGCCGGTGACCAGGTAGGTGGACTGGTGTTCAACAGTGAGAAACTGGAAGTACTGCGCCCGGCACGGCGTCAGAAATCGGTACTGCGCCTGCTGGACCAGGTGGCCGGCCTGCAGCACCGGTCTGACTCACCGCCCGCCCCGTCCGCCGCTAACGAACACCGGCTTGATACCGCACTGGCAGAGGCCCGCCGGGTGGCCCATACCGGCAGTCGGATTTTTGTGATCAGCGATTTCATGACGGTCACAGACACAACAACCAGCCTGTTGGGTGCACTGGCCAGGCACAACAGCGTCAGCGCCATCCGTATTCTTGACCCTCTGGAAAACGAGTTACCACCTAGCGGGCGTTTCGCCGTTGCCGGCCCGGATGGCCCCATCTGGTTCGATGCCTCCAACACGGCCTTCCAGAGGGCATGGCGTGAAAAAGTAGCCACCCATGAACAGCAGCTGGCTGACTGCTTCCGCACCTCCGGGGTGCAGGCAGCCACGGTACTGACTCAACAGGAACCTGCCGCCGCACTACGTATTTTGCTGGGCCCGGGAGGTCGCATCGGATGAACGAACAGGACCCACTGGCCCAACTGCGGGATATCCACCTTCCGGACACCGGCGGAATCTGGCCGCCGGCGCCCGGTTGGTGGCTTCTGGCAATCGTGTGCGCCGTTGGTCTTGCGGTCGCGGTAACGCTGTGGCGGCGGCAGCGCCGAAAAACCGCGTGGCGCCGTGAGGCCCGCCGCCTGTTGACGGACCTTAAGGCCCGCGCCAGCAAAACCCCTGAGTGGTTTGGTGAGCTCAACACGTTCCTGAAACGGGTGGCCAGGCAGGTGCACCCCAACCAGAATCCGCAAGTCATGTCCGGTGAGCAATGGATCGCCTTTTTACTGGCGACCGCGCCTGACAACCGGATAGCTTCCCGCCCGCTGGTGGAAGCCATGGTCGCCAGCACCTGGCAACCCAGCCCAACCGCCGACCCAAACCAGGTGCTGGATTTCGCAGTCCTCTGGCTGGAGGCACAGATATCATGAGCCTTGCTTACGCCTGGCTTCTGTTATTGGCGCTTCTGCCTCTACTGTTTCTGGTCCGCCGACACAGCAAACAGGCCGCCGATGCCCCGGTTATCCCTGTCGGCCATTGGCTTTCCGGGTTACCCGGCGTCAGCAGCAGTGGCCAGGCGACACCCCGCTGGCGGCGACTGCTGTTGTTGCTGGCCTGGCTATGCCTGGTGGTGGCCATTGCCAGGCCCCAGCATGTCGGCGAACAGATCCAGATGCCGGTCAGTGGTCGCGACCTGATGCTGGTGGTGGATATCTCCCCGAGTATGGATGAGAAAGACATGGTTCTGCACGGTCGTGGCATAGACCGGCTGGAGGCGGTAAAACGAGTACTGGATGAATTTATTGACCACCGGGAGGGTGACCGGCTTGGGCTTATCCTGTTCGGTACCGAGCCCTATGTGCAGGCTCCCCTGACCTTTGACCGGGAAACCGTACGCACCTTACTGCAAGAATCCGGCATCGGCATGGCCGGAAGGGCCACCGCCATCGGCGATGCCATCGGACTGTCGGTTAAACGACTGCGTGACCGGCCCCACGACCAAAGGGTGGTGGTAATGCTGACAGACGGCGCCAACACAGCAGGCCAGATCACGCCGGACAAAGCCACCGAGATTGCCCAGGCAGCAGGTGTCAGGGTCTATACCGTCGGCATCGGAGCGGATTCCATGGTCCAGCGAGGCCTGCTGGGAACCCGACGGGTCAACCCCTCCCGCGACTTGGACGAAGACCTGCTGACCCGAATGGCAGAGCAGACTGGCGGGCGGTACTTCCGGGCCCGCAGCCTGCCGGAACTCGAGATGATCTACGACAGCATCAATCAACTGGAGCCCATTGAACAGGAAGGACAGTTTTACCGTCCGGTCACCGAACTCTATGTCTGGCCTGCCAGCGCAGCGGCCGGCCTCTGGCTTATCCTGCTGGCGACACGGCTTGGCGGTGGGATCCGGCGCAAGGCCGACGACCCGGAGGCAAACCATGGCTGATTTTCACCTGATCCGGCCGCTGTGGCTGCTGTTGGCGCTGACCATACCCCTGCTTTACCTGATGCGCCACCGGCTGCGGCACGGTAGCACCGGCTGGGAACACTATATCCCACCAGCGTTGCTGAACCCTTTGATCCGGCGTCAGGGGCAGCAACCAGGGGCCCGGACCATCCCTCCCCTGCTACCACTCAGCCTCGGCATCCTCGCCCTGTCGATAGCACTTTCAGGCCCAAGTTGGCGCCAGGCACCAACGCCGTTGAAACAGCCCGAAGACAGCCTGGTGATCGTACTGGACCTGTCGTTATCCATGTTGGCAACGGATGTTGAACCAGACCGTCTGACTCTGGCCAAGCGCAAGATCCGGGACATCCTGAGTATCCGGGAAGGAGGCCTGACCGGCCTGTTGGTCTATTCCGGTGATGCCCATGTTGTGACACCTCTGACCGAAGATCACCGCACCATAGAGGCCATGCTCAACGTGCTGGAGCCAACCATCATGCCCGCCCAGGGCAATCGGGCTGACCTCGGAATAAAGCGCGCTGTCGAGCTTCTGGAGCAGGGCGCTCCTGGCCAGGGCCGCATTCTGCTGATTGCTGATGACGTACCGGCCCGCCACCACAACGATATCCGTGCCCGGTTGCAAGGCACCCCGTACAGCCTGAACACTCTGGTAGTGGGCTCCCGGGAGGGTGGGCCCATTCCCCTGGCCAAGCGAGGCTTCATCAGGGATAACGGAAATATTGTCATCGCCCGGGCCGATCCGGACAGCCTTGCCAGACTGGCCCGGGAAAACCGTGGGTTCAGCCACGAATTGACTCTGGGTGACACCGACATCCGGCAACTGCGATTGCAACCCGAGGTTAGTGATGACTGGTCCCGGGGTGAGGATGGTCTGACCGTTAACCGCTGGCAGGATGATGGTTATTGGTTGTTGTGGCTTGCACTGCCCCTGTTACTGCTGGGCTGGCGAAAAGGGGCGTTTGCCGTCTGCGCAATGGCCATACTGCCACTGGCCCTGACGCCCCGCCCGGTAATGGCATTTGACTGGGGCGGGTTCTGGCAGCGAGAGGACCAGAGAGGTCCGGAGTTGATCGAGCAGAACCCGGCGCGGGCCGCTGATCTGCTTCAGAAACCAGGCTGGCGGGGCTCCGCCCTGTACCGGGATGGCAGATTCGATGACGCCGCCCAGGCCTTCGCAGACCAACCGGGCGCTGTTGGCCATTACAACAGAGGCAATGCCCTGGCCAGAGCCGGACAATTGAAGCAGGCTCTTGATGCCTACCAACAGGCCCTGGATGATCATCCCGACTTCGAAGATGCCCGGGCCAACCATGAGCTGGTCAAGCAGTTGCTGGAACAACAACAGGACTCAAGTTCGCAGAACGGCGATCAGAACCAGGATAATCAGGACCAGCAGGACAGTTCCGGTGACCAGAGCCAGGATTCACAGCAGGGCGAAGGTTCAGAATCGGAACAGAACGATCAGGGCAATGACCCCGGCCAGTCCCGGCAGCCAGATGCTGATCAGCCCGATGACACCGATCAGAGCGATGGAGAGCCCGAACAGGACACAGCCGAGGGCGAGCCGCAGGAACCGTCTGACAACACAGAGCAGGACACCGGCGAGCAGACCGCCGAGGCACCAGCAGCCATCTCTGAGCAGCCCCTCACCCAGGGCCAGGAGCAATGGCTCAGACGGATTCCAGACAACCCGGGCGGACTACTGCAGCGCAAATTCCTGCAGCAACACCAACAACGTCAGACCACACCGGACGAGGGCGACACACCATGGTAAAACGCTTTCTAAGAACCATCAGCCGTCTGGGCTTGCTCGTGTTGCTGACAGCCTCCTCGGCCTTGGCAGACACCCTGTCGGTGGAGCCAGACCGCACCCAACTGTATCAGGGGGAAGTCCTTACACTGACGGTCAAAGGCTCGATGAAAATCGACATCAACCTGAACAACCTGTTCAACTTCGATCTTTCTCAGTTGCCATCACCGGATATCGAGAAGGTTGAACCGGATTTCGAAATTCTTGCCCGGAACCAGCGTTACAGCGTGCAAACGGTCAATAACGACATGGTTGGCGAGATTACCTGGACCTACCAGTTGGCGCCCACCCGCACCGGCACCCTGACCATCCCGGCGTTGACCTTCAAGGACACCAGCTCATCCCCTGTCACCGTTGAAGTGACCGACGGCACCCCACCCAATCAACCCGCCGCGGCCAGGGACAGTTTTATTGAGCTGGCAGCGGACAAAGCCGAGGTGTATGTTCAGGAACAGCTGGTGCTGACTATCCAGCTGTTTTTCTCCGGAAACCTGATTCGGGGCGAGCTGTCAGAACCCGAACATCCCGACGCAATTATTGAGCCCCTGGGCAAACAGCGGGAATACGCTCGCTACCGAGATGGTATTCGCTACCGGGTGGTAGAGCGACGCTATGCCATTTTCCCGCAACAACCGGGTGAGCTGACCCTGCCCCCAATCCGCTTTGAAGGACAAGCCCGTGACGCCTCCGGCCAGCTCCGCTTTTTGCGAGACCGCCAGGAGCTCTTCGACGTAAGGGTAAAGCCAGTACCTGACGGCTATCCCGCCAATCAAGCCTGGCTGCCTGCCAGCCAACTGAGCCTGACCGATGAAGGATTGCCGCCCTCCGGAGAACTTCAGGCGGGCAGCAATCTGAACCGAAAACTGACACTGGAAGCCGTTGGCCTGCCTTCCGAGGCCCTGCCGGCACTGCCCCAAACGGTACCCGATGCCATCCGCAGCTACCCGGAACAGCCACTGAGAAACACGGAAACCACCACAGACGGTCTGCGCTCGACCCTGCAACAGGTCTCTGCCCTGGTGCCGGTGCAATCGGGCGAGGCTGTGCTGCCGGCCATCCGCATCCCCTGGTGGAACACCCAGACCGACGAGCTTGAATACGCGGAATTGCCACCACGCCGTTACGCCATCGCAGGTGGAAGCGCCGTGGTCGCCGCGCCTTTATCGGAGTCCGGGCCAACGCCAGACGCACTGCCGGAAGCAACCGTAACTACGCCATCTGGCGTTGACGGGGTGTCACCCTGGTTCATCTCCAGCCTCGTTCTGGCAGGCTTGTGGCTGGCCACGGCGGGGTTGTGGTGGTACTCCCGCAAACGGCAGGCACCCGCACCCAACGAGAGTCATCCGGAGGATGCCAGCGAACGTCAGGCGTTCGCCAGGCTCAAGGCGGCCATTGATGACCACTCAGCCCAGACCACCGGGCTCATGGTGACATGGGCAAGGCTACGATTTCCCGGCCAGACTTTCGTCACTCTGGAGGATGTCATCAACTTCAGCGGTGACCCGGACCTTGCGAATGCAGTCGGGCAGCTTCAGGAAAGGCTTTTCTCAAATCATTCACCATCCCAGGGCCACCGGGTGGCCAGTGAACTGACCCGATGCCTGGAAGAGCTGCGAAACCGTCAGACCAACCCGAACGGCACAACAGCTTTGCCGCCATTGTATCCGGCCGGCCTGTCACACTGACGGAGCCGGCCGCAGGGAACTCAGAGGCTCAGTTGGTGAGTTCCTGATTGATCACCAGATTCACGGGCTCACCTTGGGCATCCGATGACAGCACCTGGGCCTCTACCCTGCCCTGCCAGTCTCCTGGCTGCGGGTTAACACTGCCGCTGCGACTGAGGCGCGCAATAACCACCACGTTCTGCTCGGCTGAAATGGTGGTTTCCGGTGACATCGCGTAGCGATCATCCAGCCGGATATCTGCCGGCAAGGCGCCGGCGGTCAGGCGGGCAACCGCCACCGGTGCCCCCTGGCTGGTGCCCGCTGACCGAGCAAAAATGAACAATGCAGTATCGGCAGGTACCTGGCCCTGAAGATCTTCATCCAGAGATACCCGCAAAGAAACACCCGGGCCACTCGCCGACACGGGCTCGGCCGGCTCCTCAGGCGCTGGAGGCTGCTGACCGAGGCGCCGGTAGGACTCGTCAATACCACCGCGGATTGAGGCAATCTGCGGGTGATCCGGCGCCACCTCCACAATCCGCTCCCAGTATTCAATGGCCCCCTGATAATTCTGCTGGCTGAAGGCACTGATACCCAATAACCCCAGCGAGTTCACCTCGTCCGGGTTCAACGCCTGTGCCGCTTCGATGGCCTCCACAACCTCCGGAGTCATCTGGCCTTCAGTGGTAAAAAATAAGGCCTGGGCAGACAGTCCATAAGCCACCGCGCTGGAAGCAGGATCTTCTTCAACGGCCTCAGCCAGCCTGCGGAACGCCTGGGCAGCGTCCTCGTAACGTTCAATGCGCATGTAGGTCTGGCCCAGCATGGCCCAGCCATCCGGGTTATCGGGATTGGCCTCCAACCGGTTACGCAGCTGTTCAGCCAGCTCGGAAACCCGTGCTACCTGTTCACCACCCGATGCGTTCATCTCCTGCATCGTCAGGTACTGTTCCACCTGTTCCATGGCACCCCAGCGATCATAGGCCAGGAAGGTGCCAGCAGGTAACAACAACACAACGGCCAGGGCAACCACCATGGCACTGCGACGGCCGGGGATACGCTTCTCCGGAACCTGATCTTCCGGAACGTCGTCCAGCATGGCGCCAGCCAGCTCTTCTTTCAACAGCCGGTAGTTTTCATCGTCCAGAATACCTGATTCATATTCGTGCTCCAGCTCTTTCAGTCGGCTGCGATACGCCAACAGGTTCTGGTTTCTGAGGTCGGTTTCCTGTCGCGCTTGCGGACGGTGAAAGAACACCGGGTAGAGTACGAACGCCAGGGCAAAGAGAATGAGTACCGTCGCGGCAATCCAGAATGTTTCGGTCATGGAACTATCATCACAGTTAAAAAGGGTTTGCAGGGATTAGCGGCGTGTTCACCGATCCTCGTCGGCCAGTATTCGATTGACCCGTGCTTTTTCGTCCGGGCTCAACGCTGACTCTGCAGAGTCTCGACGCCGGGACCGCAGCACCACGCCGGCAACGATCAGAACGCCGCCAAACATGGCGATGGCCGGAAACGCCCAAAGCACGACGGTACGGCGGTCTACGGGGGGCTTGTACTTGACGAACTCACCGAACCTGTCCACGAGGGCGCCGACAATCTCGTCGTCCGTTGCGCCAGCCTGCATCATCACGTACACCTGATCACGCATATCCTTTGAGATGGGCGCGTTGGAATCGGCAATGTTCTGGTTCTGGCATTTCGGGCAACGAAGCTCCGCAATCAGACTGCGAAAACGCTGTTCTTCGACCAGGGTATCGAAATCGTAAAATTCCGGCGCCTCGGCCTGGGCCGACGCGGAAAACACCAGCAACGCTGCCAGTAACATGGGCACGAAACGCATCAGCCAGCCCCCCTTGCCTGATTGATTACGGGCAGCAGTATCTCTTCCCATACCCGTTCGTTGACCACACCGACATGGCGATAGCGCACGACACCCCCGGCATCGATTACGAAGGTCTCCGGTGCACCGTATACACCCAGGTCAAAGCCGAGCGAACCTCTCGGGTCGAAGATAATGGTCTGGTAGGGGTCGCCCAGGCGCCCAAGGAAGCGGAATGCGTTTTCCCGCTGGTCCTTGTAGTTAAGCCCGATAATGCGAACCCCCTTATCGTTGGCAAGCCACATCAGGTACTCGTGCTCATCCCAACAGGCCGGGCACCACTCCCCCCAGACGTTGAGCAGTGCAACCTCGCCCTGGAACACGGACTGATCCAGCATCTCACCAGGCTCGTGCAGGCTCTCCAGGCTAAACTCCGGAACCGGCTTGCCGATCAGTGCCGATTCTAGCTCCGTGGGATCTTTGCCAATACCCGCCGCGAGAAAGACTCCAACAGCCACAGCCAGCACCAGGGGCAAAAACAGCATCAAGCGCTTCATGTCCCGGCCTCCACCGGCTTCCCGCTCGACGTATCCGCTTTTGTCTTCGGATCAGTCAGCCCAGCCGCAGCTTTCACCCGGATCCGATAACGCTTGTCTGAAATAGCCAGGAAACCACCAATCGCCATGATCAGCGACCCCAACCACAGCCAGCGGACCAAAGGCTTGTACTGCAGGCGAATGGCCCAGGCATCGTCTGTGATGCGCTCACCGATGGCAACAAACACATCCCTGAAGAAGCCTGCATCAATGGCTGCCTCGGTCATCACGCTCATGCCCACGAGATAATTGCGCTTCTCGGGATGCAGATTGGCGACCTGCCGGCCATCAACAAAGACATCAAACTCCCCGTACTGGGCAGTGAAGTTCGGCCCCTGTCGCTCTCCGATGTAATTAAACACCACGGTGTAGTCACCCACTTCGGCGGAACCACCAGGCACCATGCGCACATCCCGCTCGATGCCATAGTTCGAGACCACCGTGGCCCCGGCCATCACCATGGCCATGCCCAGATGCCCGAGAACCATGCCGTAATAGCTGCGTGACTGTCGTTTCAAGCCGTGCCAGCGGCCGTTCCGGGAGGCAGACTTGTCCCACAAATCCCAAATCGTAGCCAGGGTTACCCAGGCCGCCGTAAACACGCCGGCAAACGCCCAAGGTGCAAAGCCACCGTAAACCAGCATCACCGCGGTCGCGACCAGTATGCTGACCGCCAGGGGCCAAAGCAGCTTCCGCCCCATCCAGCCACCGTCTGTTTTTTTCCAGCGCGAGAAGATACCGGCACCCAGCAGCAACCCAGCAGCCACCGCCATAGGGCTGAAGGTTGCGTTGAAGAACGGCTCACCAATCGACAACTTGCCCATGTTCAGGTAATCAAGAACCAGTGGGTAAAGCGTGCCAAGGGCCACTAACAGGGTCGCTGCCACCAGCAACACGTTATTGAGCAACAGGAAGGTTTCCCGTGACAGGGAACCATAACGGGACCGCACGTGCACCACAGGCGCACGGAACGCATACAGTGTGAGGCTACAAACGACGGTAATACCCAGCAGCGCCAGAAGGAAGGTTCCCCGCTCGGGATCATTGGCGAACGAATGCACAGACGTGAGAACACCGGACCGAACCAGGAAGGCACCCAGCAGACTCAGTGAGAAGGTGACAATCGCCAACAGAACTGTCCAACTCTTGAAAACGCCCCGTTTTTCGGTAACCGCCAGCGAATGCATCAGCGCGGTGCCAGACAACCAGGGCAGCAGGGAAGCGTTTTCAACCGGGTCCCAGAACCACCAGCCGCCCCAGCCAAGCTCGTAATAGGCCCACCAGCTGCCCAGCGCAATACCAAGCGTCAGGAATGCCCAGGCCACCGTGGTCCACGGGCGGGACCAGCGGGCCCAGGCTGCATCCAGCTTACCGTTGATCAGGGCGGCAATGGCAAAGGCAAAGGCCACAGAGAAGCCAACGTAGCCCATGTAAAGCATGGGCGGATGCAAGATCAACCCGATATCCTGCAACAGGGGATTAAGGTCCCGACCGTCGGCAGGAATGTTTGGCAGAATGCGCTCGAAGGGGTTTGAAGTGATGATGATAAACAGGAAGAACCCGACGCAGATCATGCCCATCACAGACAGCACCTGAGACACCATGGTAGACGGCAACTTCCTGCTGAATACCGCAACTGCCAGTGTCCAGCCAGCGAGCATCAGAATCCACAGCAACAACGAACCCTCGTGGCCACCCCATACGGCACTGAACTTGTAGTACCAGGGCAACATGCTGTTGCTGTTATTGGCAACGTAGGCAACCGAGAAATCATCCACCATGAATGCATGGGTCAGAACCGCAAAAGACAACCCGGTGAAGACAAACATGCCGGTGGATAGCGGGCGGGCAAAGGCCTGCAAACTGTCACGGCCGGTCAGTGCCCCGGCTAACGGGACAACAGAAAGGAGTACTGCCAGCAGCAGCGCGATAATCAGTGCAAGCTGTCCGAGTTCCGGATACATCGGGTTCCTCCAGCAACAGGGGTTCGGGGTGAATGGTTAGTAAGCGGTGGATTCCGCGGCTTTCTCTACATCGGCAGCCTGGTGCCTGCCCTTCGACGCCCGCTCCAGGGCTTCGGCAACTTCCGGCGGCATATAGGTTTCATCGTGCTTGGCCAGGACCTGGTCAGCAACAAACCGGCCATCCGCGTTAATCCGACCCATGGCAACAACGCCCTGCCCCTCAGCAAACAGGTCCGGCAAAATACCAACATACTCCATGGCCACCGAGGCGGAATAATCAGTCACCCGGAATTCCACCTTCAGGCTTTCCGGATCGCGCACCACACTGCCCTCTTCGACCATGCCGCCAGCCCGAATGCGAACATCCACTGGCGCTTTGCCATCGGCGATCTCACTGGGGTCGTAGAACAGATTGATGTTCTGGCGCAATGCATAGGTGGTCAGGCCAACAGCGATGGCAAGCCCGGCCAACAGGAACAACACAATGGTCAGTCGCTTCTTACGAATCGGATGCATGAATTACCTGCTCTTCAGTCTTGGGGAATTTCAACTCGGGTAAAGGTGGCCGATGCTTTGCCCGGTGCCCTGGCAGATGCCCGGCTTTCTGTCTCATGCCTGCGCTGGCAGTCCTCGAGGGCCACTCGATTTCGCTTCACTGACCAGATCATCAAACCACCTAGCAGAACGGCAAAGACCGCATAACATACCCACACGTAGGGTCCGTGGCCTTCCATCGCAATAAATGCTGAGAATGAATCAAACGCCATCGGTTATTTCCTTCCTGCCAGGACCATCTCTTTTACCCACCGGGTTTTCTGTTCCCGAATCAGGATCTCGGTTTTCATTCTGATACAGGCGAACCAGCCGAACAGCAGGTAAAGGCCCAACACAGAGAGCAGCAACGGCATCCACATTTCCATGGGCATGGCCGGCTTTTCGGTCAGCTTGAACGTAGAAGGCTGGTGCAGTGTATTCCACCACTCCACGGAGTATTGGATAATCGGGATATTTACTACCCCCACCAGAAGCAGAACGGCAACAGCACGGGCGGCAGACTTTTCATCATTAATGGCCCGGTCCAGGGCAATGGCGCCACCGTAAAGGAACAGCAGAATCAGCATAGAGGTCAGGCGGGCATCCCACACCCACCAGGTGCCCCAGGTCGGCTTGCCCCAGACAGCGCCGGTAAACAGCGACAGGAACGTGAATACAAGCCCAACCGGCGCTATGGCTTTAACAAACACATCTGCCAGTTTCATACGCCATACCAGAGTCACCACCGCAGCGATCGCCATAGAGACATAGATGGACTGGGCCAGGAAGGAGCTGGGCACATGAATGAAGATAATCCGGTAGCTGTTACCCTGTAAGTAGTCCTTCGGCGCAAATGCCAATCCCCACACCAAACCTGCCACCAGAAGGAGCAAACCACCGGTAAGGAGCCAGGGCATAAACCGGGTCGCAATCCCGAAGAACCACTTGGGGGAACCCAATTTGTGAAACCATTGCCACATCAGTTGGTCACCGTCTTACTGTTCATTTTGCCAGCGGGCGCACCCGTGGCGTTTAACTGTTGGACATGCTTATCCGCAACGCTGCCGCGGACGCGAACGGAGCCAGCGTCAGGGCCAGCACCAGAAATGCCCCCATCAGGGCCAGATAGCCGGCTACCGGCGCACCTTCAGCCGCCGCTGCCACCGTGCCGGTACCGAAAATCAGCACGGGAATGTACAGCGGAATAATCAATAATGACAAGAGCACGCCCGCAGAGCGCAGCCCCAGCGTCAACGCAGCGCCAATGGAACCGATCAGGCTGAGCACCGGTGTGCCGATCAGCAGCGTTAGACATAGAATTGCAACAGAGTTCCCGTCCAGATGCACCATAACCCCCAGAATCGGGGTCAGCACCACCAATGGCAGGCCCGTGAGCATCCAGTGCGCCAGTGTTTTTGCCAGGATAAGCAAGAACAGGGGCTGTGGCTGCAACACAAGTTGCTCCAGGGTGCCGTCATCAAAATCATGCCGGAACAGGTGATCAAGGGATAACAGCACCGACAACAGCGCCGCCACCCAGAGAATGCCCGCCCCGGACTGCTTCAGAAACCCCACCTCGGGGCTGACACCAAGTGGAAACAGGGTGACAACCATGACAAAGAACAACAGGGGGTTAAGCAGGTCCTGGCGCTGCCGGAACGCGACTCTGACATCGCGGGAAAACACCGCCACCATGGCGTTGACAGGCCCGACGCCCCGTTCGACCGGCTTTATCAGAGGATGGGCCGAGCTATTCATCACACTGCCCCCCGCCCAAGGTAATACGCCGCATACCTTCAACCTGAAGGTCATGGTGGGTGGTGACCAGAATCGCGCCACCCTCTGCTGCCCGTTGCTGGAGCAGGGTTTCGATGGCCTGAACGCCATCCGCGTCTATCGCGGTAAATACTTCGTCCAACAACCACAGGGGTTCGTCGGCGATCAGCAACCGGGCCAGCGCAACCCGTCGCTGCTGGCCTGCCGAGAGATTGCGACAGGGAACATGTTCATACCCCGCCAGGCCAGTGCCAGCCAGGGCTTGTACCAAAACCTCATCATTGACCGGGCGACGGCCCGCCATCAATGCCCGCAGGTTCTCCAGCGGTGTCAGCAACGGCTTGATTCCGGGGCGATGGCCTAGATACAGAGTGTTTCGGAGAAACGACTCGCGATCATGCCCTCGGGGTTGTCCGCACCATCGAATCTCACCGGACCAGGCATCATTCAGGCCCGCCAGAATACGTAACAGGGTTGTTTTACCTGAGCCATTGGGGCCCTCGACACGGGTGAGCGTACCGGGCACTATGGAGAAAGACAGGTTTTGGAACAACAGGCGCTCATCCCGTTCACACTCGAGATCAACCGCCTGTAGCAACGGCTCGGACATCAGGGCCCCGTTCAGGACGAAGGATGCTCAACAGGCATCAGGTGTATGGACGAAGGTCACGCAGGTGCCAACATGAATTCAAGGCATTGGTTGCCAGCGCGGCGTATTATAACGAAAGCGCTCCAGGATTACTCTTGCCCGACATCAAATCCATGACAATGAAGCTGAACGGCGGACAACCTCCAGTCAAAACACCGGACTCGCCAGCGGCCCGGACCTCACCCGGGCAGGGCACCCCTGAACTTCGGGACGGCGCATCGTCTGTACCCCGGGCAGACCCGCTCAAATCTGCACAGCAGCAGCTAATGCAACTCCGGCTCAGCAATAACGAAACCGCCCTGGCCCGGGTGGCCGACATTATTCAACAGAAAGGTGGTGGCCATGAGCTGCTTCTGGAGTTGCGTGGCCGTGCCCTGGCGGTGTCGACCGGCCCGGATTCCGCAGGCCTGTCCGCAGGCGATCTGATCAAGGTGATGCGGGCCGGCAACGAACTGCGACTGCTTGGCAAACTGGCCCCGGGCCCAGATGCCAGTATTGCGCGGGCACTGGCCCAGAGGCTGCCCTGGCAACAGAATTTACAGGCCGGGCTCGGGCAACTGCTGCAAAGTCTGACCAGTGGATTGAAGCCTGCGCTACAACCTGGCCAACCACCGGCCGGAAATGCCACCCAGCCCTTGCCTGCCCTGGCCCAGCAACAACTGCAGAACCTGCTTGCCAGCCTGCCCCGTTCGGATGCCCTGGCACCCGGCGTCGGCAAGACCGATGGTATTGCCCAACAGGTCCGGCAATGGCTAACCGAAAGTGGAGTTTTCGCAGAATCCAGGTTGTTGCATTCCAGCCCGGCCCAGGGTTCGCCGACCGATCTGAAGCTGGCCCTGGCTCGGGTTGCAGATGCACTCCTGGCTGCACAGGGCCAGGGGCCTGAACACTTCAATCGGCTGACACCGCTTGCCAGCCACGACCTGGTTCAATCACCTCTGCAATTCCCGAATACCACTGGCCCCTCATCAACCAGCACGGCCGAACCGCTGTCGGTGGCACAGGCCCTGCGCCTGCTGGCCGGCATGCTGAACCGGATTACCGTCAATCAGCTCCATAGCCAGGTGCTTACTGCCAGGGCCGGTGCCGAAACCGGCACACCCACCAACACGCTACTGATCGAATTGCCCTGGCTGACGCCGCATCAGGAACCACGAACGGCTCAACTGCGGCTGGAACAATATGAAAGAGACGAGGAGTCTGCCAAAGCCACCGGTCATGCCACTGTCAGTGAATGGCGGCTGGCGCTGTCCATGGATCTGGACGAAGCCGGGCCGCTTCACTTCGACGTTTCTTTCCGGTATCCATCGGTCAGTGCACAGGTGTGGGCGGAAAAGCAGAGCACCCTGCGCCAGGTACACGAAGAACTGCCGCTGCTTCGGCAGAGCCTGACCGACCTGGGGCTGGAGGTAAAAGGCCTGGATTGCCGGCGCGGCAGCCCCCAGCGCACACAAACCCGACTGGAACACCGACTGGTGGACACCAAGGCATGAAGAACAAACAGACTGACACAGCCATACCGGCAGCCGTCGCCCTGAAATACGATGGCGAGCGGGCACCGGTTATCGCAGCAACCGGGACCTGGGAACTGGCGGAAGAGATTATCCGCATCGCCAGGGAGCACGGCGTGCCGCTGTATGAAAATGCCGAGTTGGCCAGCATTCTCGCCAGACTGTCGTTGAACGAAGAAATCCCGGAAGAGCTTTACCGGGTGATTGCGGAAATACTCGCTTTCGCGTTTCACATTCGGGGCCGGAGGCCCGAATAACTTCCAGAGCCGCTGGCTCGGGAATATCAAGTGGTGCACAGAATCAGGTCACATAATTCGTCGGTTGGTATCCCAGTACCCGCATCAGCAACCAGCACCTCGACGTTGTGCTTACCTCCGAGGGTAAAACGCTCTCTGGCCTTCTCGGCAAACACCGGAGACGAACGCCCGCCGGTCTACAACATTGAGAGCCTCGGCGGCTCTCGGGTAGAGTTTCTTCATTCAGCAGCGCCTGTGACAGCTTCGGATCAGGCCGCCTGACGTTTCTTCAGTGCTGACACCAGTTCGGCCTCGGGGCGGGATATTCCGCACGTATTCATAAGATCGTCAATATCTGCACCAAGATCAACCAGGCGCGCTGCTTCGTCGTAGGAAATTCTCAGTGGGTCGTTCTGGCGCATTTCATCCAGGGCGTTACGCAATTCGTGCAGTTGCCTTTCGCAGGCCACCAGGCGCTGGCCGACGCCCATGCTACCGCTGGTCGTAGCGTGCAATTCGCGGCCCAGGGTGTCGCATCGCTGTTTTGTTGAAGCTCGCAATGCGCTGATCTGACGCCCGTGGATGACACCCTGAACCAGCACCAGGCCAATCGCGACTGCAGTCAGGCCCCAGGGGAGCCAGGAAGGAATGGTATAACTCATGACAGACGTCTCCCTTGTGTGTCACCACGGAAGACGTCCATCGGGAGCGCTGGAAGGAGATGCCCTTACAGCGATGCGATTTCAGCCCACTCGTGGTCTGACAACATTTTGTCGAACTCGACGAGAATAATCAGCTCGCCATTCTTGTTGCACACGCCCTGGATAAACTTGGCACTTTCCTCGTTACCCACGTTCGGTGCGGTTTCAATTTCACTGGCCTTGAGATAGACCACTTCCGCCACTGAATCCACCAGAATACCCATGACCTGGCTGGAGGATTCCATCACTACAATCCGCGTGGCATCCGTCACTTCTGCGTCCGCCAGGCCGAAGCGCCGACGGGTGTCAATAACCGTAACCACGTTGCCCCGCAGGTTGATGATGCCCAGCACGTAATCCGGGGCACCCGGTACCGGAGCAATCTCGGTATACCGCAGTACTTCCTGGATCTGCATCACGTTGATGCCATAGGTCTCATCATCCAGGCGGAAGGTCACGTACTGCAGTACCTGATCATCCTGGGCCTGATTTACTTGTCCGCTCGGGGATGCCATAGCGCTCTCTCCTTCTCGGCTGCCCGGCGGGGCAACCTGATCGTCAAAAATTCATCATCAGTGCCCAATACTATAGTTAAGGGCACAAACCGTGCCAGCCTTGCACGGTTTCTTTCAGTAACCAATCTGTACAGTTTCCGCCTGTGCGGTCACCTCAACTCAACTCAGCTCAGATCCAGATGGTGCTCCCGCTCGGCCCTCACCAACAGGTGAGCCATGGTTCTGACATCAATCAACGCGCACATGTGATCAATCACGGTTCCCGCCAGCCAGGGCCGCTTGCTCCGCGCGGTGCGCCAGCGTACCTCATCTGGCTTGAGGGTGAACGACTGGGCAACATCGTCACAGGCCAGGCCCCAATCGCTGTCATCCAGACGGATCACAAACCGATAATTATCACGGGCACCGGCTGGAACCCGCCCCGCCATAATCCACTCTGCGGTGTCGACCACCCGCAGATTATGATCACGATCCGGGCGAATACCCATGTACCAACGAGGGCTACCCGGGATTGTCCGGATTTCCTCTTCAATTCGATGAATGGCTCCAAGCAGCACCAGAGGCACCGCGAGCTGCAGCCCCGCCACGGTAAAAATCAGGCACTCAAACGGCCCATGGGACCAATCTGGCCGGGTTGGCGGCTCGGGCGGCGCCTTCTCGATAACCGGGGCAGGCTCCGATTTTACTATCTCGGCAGGTTTTACTATCTCCGCCGGTTTTTCCCGGACTCTGGTTCTGGTTTCGGTCTTCGGTTTCGGTTCCGGTGCCGGCTGAACCTGTTCAGGCTCTTGCACCTGAGCGCTGCTGGTTGCCGTATGCAGAAGTTCGTCGAGGTAGCTGGCGATCGCCGCATCGGGCGTGGCCAGCTGTGCCATTTTTTTGTCAGCCATGCCGCCGCTCCTTCGCGGTAGCGGTTAACGCCAGAACATCGTCAAGCAGATGCCGGTAGGCTCGAACGCCATGGGTGTCTGCATCCAGTGCCGATGGAATAACACCGGCCTGGCTGGCATCCCGGAACTTGGTGTCCACCGGAATGGCAAAACGCCAGAGCTTGTCGCCGTAGGTTTTACGCAACAGATTCAGGCTCTTCACTGAGGCCTGGGTACGGCGATCATAGAGCGTGGGCACAATGGTGTACGCCAATTCGTTCTTCTGGGAACGCATGATCATTTGCAGGGTGTGCAGCATGCGCTCCAGGCCCTTGATCGCCAGAAACTCGGTCTGTACCGGAATAATCAGATGCTGGGCCGCCGCCAGGGCATTGACCATCAGCACGCCCAACGACGGGGTGTTGTCCAGAATCACGTAATCAAAGTCATCCCAGAGTTGCGCCAGGGCCCGGGAAACAATCAACCCCATCCCCTCCACGCCAATCATCCGACGCTCAAGGGTGGCCAGGGCTGTGCTGGCCGGCAGCAACGACAGATTCGGACAACTGGTCTCGGTAATCAGCTGGGCAGGCAGGCCTTCCGGTACCTTGCCCTGGTGCTGGAACAGATCGAATACGCTGTGCGCCAGCGAATCGGGGTCATACCCGAACCAGCTGGTCAGAGAGCCATGGGGGTCAAGGTCGACCACCAGCACGCGTTTGCCGCGTTCGGCCAACAACCCGCCCAGGGCTACCACCGAGGTTGTCTTACCTACACCACCTTTTTGATTGGCTACAGCCCAGATTCGCACTCTTGTTACTCCAGTTTGGCTATGCCCGACAGAAATACCGGCCGCTACTGACCATATCGGCACGCTGGCCCGGAACTTGACTGTCCGCTGTCCGTTTTACGCGGCAAGCCTTTGCCGATCCGGATGATAAAAAGACTGTAATACAGGAAGCGTGCCAGTTCGGCCATACGCATCTGCCACCGGCAGATTAGCGAACGGCACCACGAATACTGGCGTCTCGGGAAATCAGAAGCACAACCCGGCGATTACGACGCCGCCCTTCCTCGGTGTCGTTTCTCGCTACCGGCTGGTACTGGCCGTAACCCACCGCGGCCAGGCGTTCGGGTTCTACACCTTCCATCATCAACATACGAACCACGGCCGATGCCCTGGCGCTGGAAAGCTCCCAATTGGATGGAAACCGGCTGGTTCTGATTGGCTGGTTATCGGTAAACCCCTCCACCTTGATGGCATTATCGCGGTTGCGAAGCACCGTCGCGATCTTTTCGATGACCTGGAATGCATCGTAGTGAGGTTCGGCGTCACCACTACTGAACAGCATGCTGTTTGGCAGGTTGAGCTCCAGCCAGTGTTCATTGGTTTCCAGGCTGACCACGCCCTGACTGATCAGTTCGTCAAACTCCATAGTCAGTTGATCTGCCATGGTTCTGAGGGCTTGTGTGCGGCTTTCGGCATCCAGTTGAGGATTGCGCGGCGCCTCGGTGACCGGCGGGGGAATGACGTCTTCTGGTGAACTGGTCGGGGCCCGCAGTGGCTGGTCGCCCACCTGGACAGGCTGCACCGAGCGCTGGGGGGCGTTAAACACGCCTGTCAGGGTTTCGGACAGAACTTTGTATTTACCCTCGTTAACGGAAGACACCGAGTACATGACAACAAAAAAAGCGAACAGAAGCGTGATGAAATCCGCATAGGAGATCAGCCAACGCTCCTTATTGTGCAGGTCATCCTGGGGTTGTCTGCGCCGACGCATAGGCTATTCCGTCCTGATTACTGCAGGAAGCCCCGCAGCCTCAGTTCAATGGATTTCGGGTTCTCACCCTCAGCGATGGCGATGATGCCATCGATCATCATGTCTTCGTAGCGGGTACGTTCCTTGACGATACTTCGCAACTTGTTGGCGACAGGGAAAAACAGCAGGTTGGCCAGGGCCACGCCGTAGATGGTGGCTACAAACGCGGTGGCAATGCCGCTACCCAGAGACTGCGGGTCTTCAAGGTTGGTCATCACCTGAATCAGGCCCATGACCGCCCCAATGATACCGATCGTCGGCGAATAACCACCCATGGCTTCATAGATACGCGCCGCCTCAAGATCCCGCTGCTCACGGGATTCCAGATCCACTTCCATAATGCTGCGGATGGCTTCCGGCTCAGCGCCATCAACCAGCAACTGCAGCCCCTTGCGGGCAAATTTCTCCGGCTCCCGCTCTGCCAGGCCCTCAAGGCCCAGCAAACCCTGCTTACGAGCCTTGACGCTCCAATCGATGACCTTGCCAATACCATCTTCCAGGCTGATGTAGGGCGGAACGAATACCCAGCGAATCTGTGTCATGGCCCGTTTGAGCATGGGCCAGGAGGTTTGCAGAATAGTGGCTGCCAAAGTGCCGCCGACCACGATCAGACCTGCGGGCCCGTTGAACAGTGAACCGACCGCACCACCCTCCAGCAGGTTGCCGCCCAGGATGGCGACAAACGCAAGGATGATGCCCAGCAGGCTAAGAATATCCATCAGCTCACGCCTTCAACCAGCCGGGGGCCCACTTCATCAAGCGGCAGGATTTCGTCACTCAATCCGGCCTTGGCGACGGCCATGGGCATGCCGTAGATCACCGAGGATTTCTCGTCCTGGGACCAGACCACCGAACCGGACTGCTTCATCATCCGGCAGCCTTCCTTACCGTCTGCTCCCATTCCCGTCAGGATGACGCCCAGGGTTTTCGCCGGGAAGCTGCGGGCGAGAGAACCGAAAGTGACATCCACACAAGGTTTGTAGTTCAGCCGTTCGTCACCCGGCAGGATCCTGACTCTCGCCTGACCGCCACGATTTTCGATCATCATCTGCTTGCCGCCAGGCGCCAACAAGGCATGGCCAGGCTTCAGGATATCGCCATCTTCGGCCTGCTTGACCTGAATACGGCAAAGTTTGTTCAGGCGCTCGGCAAAAGCCGGGGTAAAGCTGGCAGGCATGTGCTGCACCAGCACAATGGGAGCCGGGAACGACGCCGGCAGTGCGGCCAAGACCTTCTGCAGCGCCACCGGTCCTCCTGTGGAAGTGCCAATTGCAACCACGCTGTAATGTCTTGGTGCGGCTTTCCGGGAGGGCCGCCTTGGCGTTTCCGGCTCGCGGGTCGGCTCTGGCTGGACCGGGGCTGAGCGGTCGCGGGTTACCGGTCTGGCGGGCCGCTCTGGAGGCTGCGGCGCTGCCGGGCGCGAAACCCCGTGACGCGGCGCTGCCGGGCGCGCAACCGGAGCCGCAGAACGACCGCTCGGCTTGCTGCCGGCCACGTCAAGAATCCGATCGATGAGGATTTTCTGAAGTTGGCTGGTATCCCGGGCAATTTCCTCGAAGTTCTTGGGCAGGAAGTCCACTGCCCCGGCTTCCAGGGCATCCAGAGTAACCCGCGCGCCCTCATACGTCAGAGAGGAGAACATCAACACCGGGGTCGGGTGCTTTTTCATGATTAAACGAACCGCCGAAATGCCATCCATCACGGGCATTTCGTAGTCCATGGTAATCACATCAGGGCGCAGCTTTTCGGCCAGCTCCACCCCTTCACGACCATTGGTTGCCGCACCGACAACCTCGATCTGCCCCGAGGCCGTGAGGATTTCCGTCAGCCGTTTGCGAAAGAACCCTGAATCATCAACAACCAGGACAGAAACTGTCATCCATTTCTCCTAAACAATCCTGCATGTTGTCTGCCCTGGCACCGCTAACCGTAATGTTGAAGAAGGCTGGGTACGTCAATAATCAGGGCAATGCGGCCGTCACCGGTGATGGTGGCCCCGGCCATACCGGGCGTACCCTGTAACGCCCGCCCCAGGGGCTTGATCACCACCTCTTCCTGGCCGATCAGCTGGTCCACCACGAACCCGACCTGCTTTGTACCCATGGCCACAATCACCACATGGGCGTTTTCCGGCTCTTTCTGACCAGCCGCGCCATGTACCAGCCAGCGCTTGATGTGGAACAGCGGGAATACCTTGTCACGAACCACGATGCATTCCCGGCCATCGACGATGTTCGTTTTCGACAGATCGAGATGGAAAATTTCAACCACGTTCACCAGGGGCAAGGCGAAGGACTGATCGCCCAGCATGATCATCAGCGTAGGCATGATCGCCAGGGTGAGCGGCACCTTGATAAGAATGCTGGTGCCCTTGCCCTGTTCAGACACGATGTTGATCTGGCCGTTAAGTTGGCCGATCTTGGTTTTCACCACGTCCATGCCCACGCCCCGGCCAGACACATCGGATATCTGTTCCTTGGTCGAGAAACCGGCGGCAAAAATCAGGTTAAAACACTCGTTATCGGTCAGTCGATCCGCTGCATCCTGGTCGTACAGCCCCTTCTCCACCGCTTTTCGGCGCAGAACATCAGGGTTCATACCCGCGCCATCGTCAGAGATGGAAAGCAGGATATGATCCCCCTCCTGTTCCGCTGACAGGGTAACGGTGCCAGCACGGGGCTTACCGGCCTTCTCTCGCACCTCTGGCATTTCAATGCCATGATCAACGGAGTTTCTTACCAGGTGAACCAGCGGGTCGGACAGCGCTTCGACCAGGTTCTTGTCCAGGTCGGTTTCTTCCCCGTGCATCACCAGGTTGATTTCTTTCTTCAGCCCTCGGGCCAGGTCTCGTACCACCCGTGGGAAGCGCCCGAATACCTTTTTGATCGGTTGCATGCGGGTCTGCATGACCGCCGCCTGCAAATCGGTGGTCACCACGTCGAGGTTGGCGACCGCCTTGTGCATATGTTCATCTTCGCTCTCGGAGCCCAGACGCTGCAGACGATTACGGACCAGCACCAGCTCACCCACCATATTCATGATGTCGTCAAGGCGCTTGGTATCCACCCGCACGGTGGTCTCAGCTGTGGGCGCCGCATCTCTTGCCGGAGCGGCGGGGGCTGCCGGTTTGGCTTCCTGCTTGGCGGGTTCCGGTTGTTTTGGCTCCGGCTTCTTTGGCTCAGGCCTGGCCGCAGGCTCAGGTTTGGTCTCCCCTGCGGGGGCTGCACCAGGGCTCTTGCCTTTGCCGTGCAGCTCATCCAGCAGATTTTCAAACTCGTCATCGGTGATCAGATCATCACCAGTGGATGATTTTGCCGGTTCTTCTGGTTCCGGCTCCGGCGGGGTGTCGTTATCAACAACCGGGGCGCCGGCAAACTGGCCTTTGCCGTGCAACTGATCCAGCAGGGCTTCAAATTCGTCGTCGGTGATCTCGTCGCCGTCTGATCCGGCGTCATTGGCGGAGGTGTTTTCCGGTGCGGCCGCCGGCTGTTGCTCCGCACCTTTTTCATCGGCCAGGGCATCCAGCAGTTGCTCAAACTCTTCGTCGGTAATATCACCGGAATCATTGCCCGCACCCACGGCAGGTTCGGGTTCTGGGGTTGGCGTTACCGGCGCTGCCGTGTCGCCTTCCGGCTTGGCAAGTTCATCCAGCGCGGCGATCAATTCGTCCGGAGCCGGCGTCGGCTCTTCACGGTTACGAACCTGATCAAACATGGCGTTGACGTGGTCCAGGGCTTCCAGCACCACGTCCATCAATTCGGAGGTAACCTTGCGCTTGTGGTTGCGAAGGATATCGAACACATTTTCCGCAGAGTGACAGCAGTTGACCAGCGCTTCGAGCTGCAGGAACCCGGCACCGCCCTTGACCGTGTGGAAACCACGGAAGATGGCGTTGAGCAGGTTGCTGTCATCCGGATGCTGCTCAAGATCTACCAGCTGCTCGGACAGCTTTTCGAGAATCTCGCCGGCCTCAACCAGGAAGTCCTGCAGGATCTCTTCGTCGGCATCAAACGCCATGCGTCACCCTCTATAATCGTTCAGAAACCGAGACTGGATAACAGGTCATCAACGTCGTCCTGCCCCGAAACTACATCATCACGCTCCTCAGCCTTGATCTGAGGCCCTACCCCTTTTTCGGCCGATTCTTCTTTTTCTTCAATCTGGTGCACAGTGCCGGTGAGCTGGTCCACGTGGCTGGCCATCACCACCAGGCCAAGCAGGTTCTCTTCGACTTCTTTCACAAGGGCCGTGACTTTCTGGATAACCTGCCCGGTAAGATCCTGAAAGTCCTGGGCCAGAAGGACTTCAGACAGATTGCTGTACAGGGTATCGGAATCTGTCGCCAGGCCCGCAAAGAAGCGATCAATGCGTCCGTACAGTTCCCGGAATTCTGCCGGCTCCATTTCCCGACGGCGCAACCGCTGCCATTCGTCTCGCAGGGCGGTCGCTTCGTCGCGCATGGTGTGCGCCACCGGCATGCTTTCTTCGACCAGGTCCATGGTGCGATTGGCCGCCTGGCTGGTCATCTGGACAACGTAGGCCAGCCGATCCGAGGCATCGGACATCTTGGACAAGACTTCTTTCTGCTCGGCACTGCGGGCGTCTATCTGAAAATTCCGGATAGCCTCGTGCAGGCTCCGGGTCAACCGCCCCACTTCCCGATAGAGGCTCTGGTCGCGAACTTCACTTAGCTCGTTGATCACCGACATTGCCCGGGCGTAGTTACCGGAACTGATGCATTCGGCCAACTCCGAACTCTGCTGCTGGAGCTTTTCGGTTACCTCCGGGTCGAGGCCCTGATGGTTCTCGTTCTTGTCAGTCATGACAGCCATCCGACCTCTGGTTACTGGATTCGCTCGAAGATCTTCTCAATCTTTTCCTTGAGAACGGCAGCAGTAAACGGTTTGACGACATACCCGTTAACGCCGGCCTGGGCCGCCGCCACAATCTGGTCACGCTTGGCCTCCGCAGTTACCATCAGCACCGGCAGGTTCTTCAGGTTCTCGTCTGCCCGCACCGCCTTGAGCAGATCAAAACCCGACATGCCTGGCATGTTCCAGTCGGTCACCAGGAAGTCGTACTTGCCGCTCCTGAGCATGGGCAAGGCAGTGTTGCCATCGTCCGCTTCATCCGTATTGGTGAAGCCAAGATCGCGCAGCAGATTCTTGATGATTCGCCGCATTGTGGAAAAGTCATCCACAATGAGAATTTTCATGTTTTTGTCCAATGGGACCTCCAGTCAGTAACACCCGGATTTCATTAAGCCTTTTGAAAGTCTAGCAGGCCGCTGCTTTAACCGCTTATTGTGTGGTGTTTGGCCGCGTTGTAAAGCGCCGGTTACCAAAATCTACACAGTTACGCGCCGCGCGGTCAGCGCCGGCCCGATTTATTCTGGCTCGTCTTCCCGCCAATCGGACAACCGCCCCCTGAGACGAAGGGCCGCCTGGCTATGAATCTGGCTGACCCGGCTCTCGCTGACACCCAGCACCGCGCCAATCTCCTTGAGGTTCAGCTCTTCCTGGTAGTAGAGGCTCAACACCAGTTTTTCTCGCTCAGGAAGCTCTTCAATTGCCTCTGCCAGGCTTTTCTGGAATGCATTTGATGCAATGCCATCCAGGGGATTATCGCTGGCCTCTGTTTCTTCTATCGGCAGCTCCCCGGATTCATTGAGCTCATCAAGGCTAAAAAGTCGGCCACTGTTGGCGTCTGCCAGGGAGGCATGATATTCCGACAGGTCAATGCCCAGCTCTTCGGCAACATCAACATCCTGGGCCTCGCGCCCGGTGCGGTCTTCAACTGTCTTGATGGCTGCCGCGATACGGCGGGCATTGCGGTGAACGGAGCGGGGAACCCAGTCGCCCTTGCGGATTTCATCCACCATGGCACCGCGGATACGAATACCTGCGTAGGTTTCAAAGGTGGCACCCTTGCCGGTGGAATAGCGTTGCGCAGCTTCCAGCAGGCCGATCATACCCGCCTGCATAAGATCTTCAAGCTGAACCGAGGCCGGCAAACGGGCCATCAAGTGTAGGGCGATTTTCTTGACCAGCGGCGCATGCTCCTCAATCAGCTGAGAGGGGCCTTTTGCGCCAGCCTGATGGTAGATTCCCAGGTTCTTCGCCAATGTCATGTATCCGGTTTTCTTATAGGACTGGATTCAGATCAGACTTCGACGAGCCGCTCCACGAAAAACTCCAGATGCCCTCTTGGCGATGATGGCAGCGGCCAGCTGTCCACTTTCTCTGCCAGGGCACGGATCGCCAGCGAGGCCTTGGCCCGTGGATAGGCATCCAGAACGGCCCGCTGCCGCTGAACGGCTTTTTTGACGGCTTCGTCGTAAGGCACGATACCTACATATTGTAGTGCTACATCAAGGAAACGCTCGGTGACACGGGTCAGTTTTTCATACAGATGCCGGCCTTCCTGCTCATTTCGCACCTGATTCGCCAGAATACGGAAACGGTTGGTGCCGTAGTCGCGATTCATCAGTTTGATCAGGGCATAGGCATCGGTAATGGAGGTAGGCTCATCGCACACCACCAGCAGCAATTCCTGGGAGGCCCGCAGGAAACTGACGACCGACTCGGAAATACCGGCTGCTGTGTCAACAATCAGCACATCAATCTGGTCACCCAGCTCGCTGAAGGCGTTGATCAGCCCTGCATGTTCCATCGGGCTCAACTGGGTCATACGCTGGGTGCCGGACGATGCGGGGACAATCTTGATACCACCCGGGCCGTTGACCAGAACGTCCTTGAGGTCGCACTCGCCACTGAGCACATCCTGCAGATTGCGATTGGCGGTAATGCCCAACAGCACGTCGATATTGGCAAGGCCAAGGTCTGCATCCAGCAACACCACCCGCCGGCCTTTCTGGGCCAGCGCGATACCGAGGTTGACGGACACATTACTCTTGCCGACACCGCCCTTGCCGCCGGTAACCGCAATCACCTGAACCGGATGTGGTCTGCTCATACTGTTATCAGTCTCTTACTGCGTTCTTGTGTGGGCACAAACGGCAGCGCACCGGCTGTACCACCGGGCCTCAGGCCCCTTCTGCAACGGCCTGGCCGTGCTGCATTGTTTTCAGGCGTTCTACGCCCAACCGCACCAGAGGAATGGCCTCTGCCCGGTGCAGGTCTTCGGGAATCTTCTGGCCATCGGTATACCATGCCACTGGCAGGCCGGTTTCCATGACAAAGCCCAAAGACTCACCCAGTGTCAGCGCTTCGTCAATTTTGGTCATCACGCAGCCTGCAAGGTTTGCCATCTTATAGCAATGCCACACGGATTTCATGATGCGCGGCTGGCTGGTGGCAGACACGACCAGATGGGTACGGATATTGTGATCGCTCCGGGCCAACTCCGCCAGCTGTTCCTGATAACCGCGATCCGAGCTGGTCAGCCCGGCAGTATCAATCAGAACCAGGTGCCGGTCTGACAATTCGTCCAGAATGTCATCCAGGGAATGACTCTCGTCCACAACCCGGACCGGAACATTGAGGATACGGCCAAACACAAACAGCTGTTCATGGGCTGCCACCCGGTAGCGATCGGTGGTGACCAAAGCCAGGGAATCCGGCCCGTGCTCCAGTACATATTGGGCTGCCAGCTTGCCAATGGTGGTGGTCTTCCCAGACCCGGTTGGCCCCACCAGCGCATAGACGCCGCCGGCCTCAAGCCAGTGTTCCCGAGCGGTACGTACGCCGGTGGCCAGCATCTTCAGGGATTGCTTCCAACCGTCTTCCAACCTGCCGGCGCGATGCTGACGGGACAGAGAGGTTGCCAGCTCCGCGCCCAGGCCAAATTCCTGCAGCCGCTCGGCAAGCCTCTGCTGAACCGCATTGGATGCCGCGACGGCAGGCTTCTCGGGTACCGAGGTACGGCCGCTGACCATCTCTCTCAGGGAGTTGATTTCCGCTCTCATGCTCGCCAACTCATCCGAGTAGCCCGCCTCTGGTCGGCCACCCGCATTGCCCACCGAGGTCGATCCACCAGCCAACTCACCTGACCAGTCGGCAGCCGGCCGATCATCAGCCAGTGCACGATCATATTCCGCGCCGACACCCGCCCGCTTCTCCCGCACTTCGCGAATGCGATTGCGTGATCGGTTCAACTCTTCTTCCAGCCGACGATGCTGGTCTGCCTGCAGCTCCGCCAGGCGGGAGCCGTTGGTGGCCTGTGCCGCTCTCTCGCCAAGGCGCTGGCGTGCCATATTTTCGTCATAGTCCAGGGCCGTCACAATTTCGACGCCTCCGTCCACCCGGCGATTGGACAAAATAACGGCATCCGGTCCCATCTCATGACTGACCTGTTTCAGGGCTTCGGCCATGGTCTTTGCAAAAAACCGTTGTACTTTCATAGCGTTTCATCCTCCACCGGCGTGCCCGAATCGGGTGCTCGCCTTGCCCTGCCGGCCTTACTGACCAACAGAGGCGACTATCGTGATCTGTTTGTTATCCGGAATTTCCTGGTACGAGAGCACATGCAAACGCTCTACCCCATAACTGGCAAACTTTGCCAGCACTGGCCGCAAGGGCCCGGAAACCAGAAGAATCGCCGGCTTGCCCAGCATTTCCTGGCGCTGAACACTGTCCTGAAGGGACCGCTGCAGCTTTTCCACCATATTGGGCTCAAGCACCAGGCCAATATCGTCCTGTCCGCCGGATTGTTGACTCTGCTGAACTGACTTAAGCAACAACTGTTCCAGGTCTGGATCCAGAGTGATCACCGGTATCTCGGTGTCATTGCCACAGATGCTCTGAACGATCATTCGGCGCAGCGCCTGGCGAGCCAGGGTGGTCAACAGTTTCGGGTCCTGGCTTCTGGGATGGACGTTAACGATGGCTTCGGCAATGGAGCGCATATCCCTGACCGGCACTTCTTCCCGGAGCAGATTCTGAAGCACCCGCAACAGGACGCTCACGGAAATCGTCGTAGGCACCAGCTCCTCAGCCAGTTTCGGGGCCATTTTCTCCAACTGGTCCAGCCACTTCTGGGCCTCTTCATGGCCGATAAGTTCATGGGCGTGCTTTTGCAGAATCTGGTTAAGGTGGGTAGCCACCACCGTGCTGGCATCCACCACGGTGTAGCCCAGAGTCTGGGCCTGGTCTTTCTTGTCAGGCTCAATCCAGATGGCATCCAGGCCGAAGGCCGGGTCTTTGCCGGCAATGCCTTCCACCTTGCCGAACACCTGACCCGGATCAATGGCCAGCTCACGTTCCGGGTGAATCTCCGCCTCGGCAATGGTCACACCCATCAGGGTAATGCGATAGACGTTCGGCATCAGGTCCAGATTGTCCCGAATGTGCACTGACGGCATCAGGAAACCCAGATCCTGAGACAGTTTTTTGCGAACCCCCTTGATGCGACTGAGCAGCTGCCCGCCCTGGGATTTATCGACCAGAGGAATCAGCCGGTAGCCCACTTCCAGACCAACGATGTCAACGGTCGCCACATCATCCCAGCCCAGCTCCCGGGTTTCACCGGGCGCCGGCAGCGCCTGTCCTTCTGCGCCGGACCGATCCTGAACCACCTCGCCACCGGCACGGGGCGCTCCACCAGCCATGCCGCCACGACCGGCGTAAACGCCCTCTTCTTCCACAGTCTGGCTTTGCTTTTTCCAGATCAGCCAGGCCGCACCGGCGGCAAGGCTGCCCAATCCCAGGAAGGCAACATGGGGCATGCCCGGAATCAGACCCAGGATAATCAGGATGACTGCGGCAATACCGATGGCCTTGGGCGCGTTGAACATCTGATGAATGATCTGCCCGCCCATGTCCTGGCTGGCCGTTACCCGCGTTACCATGATGGCAGCGGAAGTAGACAGCAACAGTGATGGAATCTGGGCAACCAGGCCGTCACCAATGGTCAGCAGCGCGTACCGCTGCATCGCCAGGCCAAAGTCCAGGCCATGCTGGAGCATGCCGATCGAGATACCACCAATGATATTGATCGCAAGAATCAGCAACCCCGCAATGGCATCGCCCTTTACAAACTTGGACGCACCATCCATGGACCCATAGAAATCCGCTTCCTGGGCAATCTCCGAACGGCGGCTTTTGGCCTCGTCCTGGTTGATCAGGCCCGCGTTCAAATCCGCATCAATGGCCATCTGTTTGCCGGGCATGGCGTCCAGGGTAAAACGGGCACTGACTTCCGACACCCGGCCGGCACCCTTGGTGACTACCAGGAAGTTGATGATCATCAGGATGGCAAACACCACCAGACCAACCGCATAGTTCCCGCCAATCAGAACCTCACCGAACGATTCGATCACCTTACCGGCAGCATCACCACCTTCGTGACCGTTGAGCAGGACAATCCGGGTAGAGGCCACGTTCAAGCCCAGGCGCAGGAGCGTGGCAACCAGCAGCACCGTTGGGAATGAGGCGAACTCCATCGGTCGAAGCGCGTACACGCACACCAGCAGAATGACGATGGACAAGGTGATGTTGAAGGTAAAGAACACGTCCAGCAGGAAGGCCGGCATGGGCAGGATCATCATGCCCAGCAAACCCATCAGCATCAATGGAATACCGATGCTGCCCCGCGTCAGGGTTTTGACGTTACTCAGAACTAACGCTCTGTCCATGCTGGATACTTCTCCGCTCTGCCGTGCTTTCCGGAACTGTCAGGGTCGAAAAACTGACGCGGCGCGCCAATCTGGGAGAGTGATCGCAAGAACCGTACCAGACCTTACAATTTTTGATATTTCCCGCTTTGCCAGCGCCTGACGCGGGCGCCCAGATACGGTATCCTTGCGCCATTTATTGCATCCGAAATCAAGCCCGAACATTCGAACACACAGGTGACCCCAATGCCGATCCACGAAGTGAAGCACCCCCTGATCCGCCACAAACTCGGCCTGATGCGCCGCGCCGACATCAGCACCAAGAATTTTCGTGAACTGGCACAGGAAGTTGGCGCACTTCTGACCTACGAGGCGACCAAAGACTTCAACCTGCAGGAAAAAACCATTGATGGCTGGGCCGGGCCGGTGACCGTGGAACAGATTCACGGCAAGAAAGTCACCATCGTGCCGATTCTGCGCGCTGGCCTGGGCATGCTCGACGGCGTGCTGAGCCTGATCCCGGTGGCACGAGTGAGCGTAGTGGGCCAGATCCGCAACGAAGACACCCTGGAAGCGGAAACCTATCTGGAAAAACTGGTGGGCGAGCTGGACCAGCGCATGGCTCTGATTATCGACCCGATGCTGGCCACCGGTGGCTCCATGATCTCAACCATCGACCTGCTCAAGAAAGCCGGCAGCACCGAAATTCGGGCCCTGGTGCTGGTGGCCGCGCCGGAAGGCGTCGAGAAAGTGCTGGAAAAACACCCAGACGTTTCCATCTACACCGCCTCGGTTGATGAGCGCCTGAACGAGAAAGGCTACATCCTGCCTGGCCTGGGTGATGCCGGTGACAAAATCTTCGGCACCAAGCAGAAGGACGTCTGAGCATGCAGGAACACACCCATGAACCCGTGTGGAAGCAGGCATTAGCCGGCTCCCAGATGCTCCTGGTCGCCTTCGGCGCCCTGGTATTAATGCCCCTGATCACCGGGCTGGACCCCAACGTGGCGCTGTTTACCGCCGGCGTCGGCACCCTGATTTTCCACGTGGTCACCGGCGGCCAGATCCCCATTTTCCTGGCCTCATCCTTTGCCTTCATCGCGCCGATCATTGCCGCCAAGGGCCGCTTCGGGCTGGAGGAAACTCTTGGTGGCCTGATGGCGGCCGGCATCCTGTACATCTTCCTGGCCGGCGCCGTGCGGGCAAGGGGCACGGGCTTTGTCACCCGCCTGCTGCCGCCTGTGGTCATCGCCCCGGTGATTATGACCATCGGCCTTGGGCTGGCATCTGTGGCCGTGCACATGGCCTCTGGACGCACCGGCGACGGCGCCGCCGAACTGGTGCCCTATAATACCGCCATCACCATCGCCATGATCTCCCTGGCCGTTACCATCGTGATGTCGGTCTGGGCCAAGGGCATCTTCCGGCTGATCCCGATCATGTTTGGCGTTATCGTCGGCTACATCCTGTCCTGGTTTGCCGGCATTGTAGACACCACGCCAATTCAGGAAGCTCCGTGGTTCGCCGTTCCCAACTTCGTCGCACCCGCCTTCAGCTGGGGCGCCATCCTGTTCATGATCCCGGTCGCCATCGCCCCGGCCATTGAACACATCGGTGACGTACTGGCCATCGGCAACGTCACCCGCAAAAACTACCTGCAAAAACCCGGTTTGCACCGCACCCTGCTGGGCGACGGCCTGGCCACCAGCGCCGCCTCCATGCTCGGCGGACCACCCAACACCACCTACTCAGAAGTCACCGGCGCCGTGATGCTGACCCGCAACTTCAACCCGAAAGTGATGTGGTGGGCCGCCGGTACCGCCATCGTCCTGGCCTTTGTCGGCAAGTTCGGTGCAGCCCTGCAGACCATCCCGGTTCCGGTTATGGGCGGCATCCTGTGCCTGCTGTTCGGCTCCATCGCCGTGGTCGGCCTGAACACCCTGATCCGCCACCAGGTAGACCTGTCCCAGTCCCGTAACCTGGTGATCGTAGGCGTAACCCTGGTGTTCGGTATCGGCAACATGGTGATTGGAACGCTGGAAGGCATAGCACTGTGTGCGGTTGTCGCGATCGCACTGAACCTGATTCTGCCTGGCGAGAAAGAAGCCTGGGGTAAGCGAATTCAGGAGCCCAAGGCTTAGTAAATGAAACCGGTCAGGTCGACACGAGCTCGGCCTGACCTCTCTCCCCTAACAGCAGCCGGATTTCCATCCCGGCGCTGTCCGATACAATTCACGACCCCTCTGATTCCTATAGTGGCCAATTCGGTCGCGAGCCGTAGGCATGGCCTCCCAAAAATCTCGAAGGCCATGGATGGCCGGAGCGGAGCGCTCATGGATGAGCTCGTAGCGTTTTTTGGGAGGCCATGCCGACGGATCGCCGCACCAAACCATCAGGCTACAATCAGAGCCAAACTCCAAAATCTAAATATCGCGCCGCATCTCCGGCGGAATCGGAAAATCAGGCATACCCGGTTTGGCCCCGCGCCCCTTGCGGAACTGCCGGAGCTGGAACACATAGGCCAGCACCTGCGCAATGGCCATATACAAACCATCGGGAATCTCCTGCCCCACATCGGTGTTGTGATACACCGCCCGGGTCAGCGGCGGCGTGCGCAGAATCTCCACCTTGTGCTCACGGGCAATCTCCATAATCTTGAAGGCAATCTCATCCGCCCCCTTGGCCACCACCACCGGCGCGCCCATCGAATCCTGGTTGTACTTTAACGCCACCGCATAATGGGTCGGGTTGGTAATCACCACATCCGCTGTCGGCACATCCTGCATCATACGGCGCTGGGCCATCTCACGCTGCAACTGGCGAATCTTGCCCTTTACCTCTGGCTTACCCTCGGTGTCCTTGTACTCGTCCTTCACCTCCTGCTTGGTCATGCGCAGTTTCTTCTGGTGGTCGTAGATCTGAAACGGCACATCAATCATGGCAATGATGATGGTGGCAGAAGAGAGCAGGAAAAAGCTCCAGGCAACAGTCCACATCACATGTTCCATTGCAGGTATGACAGGCTCTTCAGCAATAGCAAGCAAGTCTTCTGTGCGGAGGTCCAGAATGAGAATAGCTACGACAAGTACTAACCCAACCTTAGCGATCGCTTTGACCAGCTCGATCAGGGATCGCATGGAAAACATCCGGCCCAAGCCCTTTATAGGGTCTATCCGATTGAGTTTGGGCGCAATGGCTTTGCTGCTGAACAGCAATCCGCCGATTCCTACAGATCCCGCAATAGCAGCAACAAGAAGCAGAACCATGATCGGGAGCAACGCAACCACAGCCGCTTTGGTAGAGAGTATGAGCTGCACGCTCATATACCGAGTATCGAAAACGGCAGCACGCTCGATAATAAAGGCGTCCCGCATCAGCTCCTCAAGCATGGTGGCTATGCTGACACCAAACATCAGGAGACCGCCTGCACCGGCCAGCAAGACTGCCATCGTCGCCAGCTCTTTTGAGCGCGCAGTTTCGCCGTCATCTCGGGCCTTTTCGAGCCGTCGGGGCGTAGGCTCCTCGGTTTTCTCCTGGCTATTATCGTTCTCTTCAGCCATCGCTACGGTTGTCCTTGCAGCAGTCGCATGAAATCGAAGGTTTCACGAGCGTATTGGTCAAAATGCGGCAGGAAATTGGCGTGCAACACCCAGATAGCGAACAACCCAAAAATCAGGCCAATGGGGAAACCTAGTGCAAAAATGTTCATCTGCGGGGCTGCTCGTGTCATCACGCCAAACGAAATGTTGACGATAAATACTGCCGTTACCGCTGGCAGCGCCAACAGCATCGCAGATGCAAACATCCATGTAATCCTGTGAGCCAGTTCCCAGACCCCCGCCTGGCCGAGTCCCTCCATACCAATAGGCAGAACATAGAAGCTCTCGATAAACACCTCGAACGCCACCAGGTGTCCGTTCATGGCGAGAAACAACAGGGTGATGGTGATGGTGTAGATTTGCGCAAGCACTGGAACGCTCACCCCATTGGAAGGGTCCATCATGGAGGCAAAGCCAAGCCCCATCTGCATGGCGATCATCTGGCCGGCAATCACGAAAAGCTGCCACAGAGCGGTCAGCGCAAACCCCAGCCCGACGCCGATCAGGATTTGCTGCAGGGTGATCACCACGGCATCCGCACTGAACGCCTCAACCTGGGGAACTTCGGGAATCAATGGAGCAATAAGCACGGTCATCAGCAGGGCCAGCCCAAGCCGCACCCGTGCGGGCACCAGCTGGGTACCGAAAATGGGAATGACCATTAAAAAGCTGGCCAGCCGGAACAACGGCCACAGGTGTTGACCCACCCATTGACTGATCAGGTCTGCACTGAGTTCTGCCGGTACCATCCGTCAGCCGATCAGAAATGGAATGCTTGAAATGAGGCCGTTTGCATGGTCCAACAACAATGTCAGCATCCAGGGACCCCAAACGATAATGACTATCAGTGTAATCAGAAGGCGCGGCAAAAAGCTCAGAGTCTGCTCGTTGATCTGGGTTGCCGCCTGAAAGGTACTCACGACCAAACCAATCACCAGGCCCGGCCCGATAATGACAGCCGACAACAGAACAATCATCCAGAGCGCTTCGCGCAAAATGTCGATCACGGTCTCAGGGGTCATGGCTGGCCTCCTATATCCCGTAACTGGCGGCAAGGGTGCCCATGATCAGCGCCCAGCCATCCACCAGAACAAAGAGCATGATTTTAAATGGCAAGGAGATGATGATGGGCGACAGCATCATCATACCCATGGCCATCAGAACACTGGCCACCACCATATCGATGATTAGAAAGGGTATGAACAGAATAAACCCGATCTGAAACGCCGTCTTGAGTTCACTGGTCACAAATGCCGGCATCAGCACCCAGAAGGAAACGTCTTCGGGGGTTTCATACTGCACATCGGCGATGCGCATGAACAACGCGAGATCTGACTCCCGCGTCTGCTCCAGCATGAACCGGCGGAACGGCTGACTGGCCAGCTCCACGGCTTCCAGGGAGGTGACCTCCTCCTGCATATAGGGCTGCAACCCCACCCGGTTGGCCTCTTCCAGCACTGGCTTCATAATAAAAATACTCAGGAACAGTGCCAAACCCAGCAGAATCTGGTTGGATGGCGTTGCCTGCAACCCCAGGGCCTGCCGGAGAATGGCGAAGACCACGATGATGCGGGTGAACGATGTCATCATCATCAACATCGCGGGCAGGAAGGTCAGTGCTGTCATCAACGCCAGGATTTGCAGGGTGACCGAGTATTCCTCGGTTCCGTTTTCTCCAGGCTGCACCGTAAAGGCCGGAATGCCTGGCAGGTCGGCAAAAGCCACAGGCGCCAGCAACAACCCAGGGAACAGCACAAGCAATAGCAGACAGCGTTTGAGCAGGGCCACGGTCATAGCGTCAGTCTTTCCTTTCCGGTGCCGACCAGGACTTGCCGATCATGCCCTGTAACCGGCGGGCAAACTCACCGGTGGGAGGGTTGGCGGAATCCACAACCGGGTGGTCGAACACCTGCAGGGTTCGAATGGTGGAAGGGGTAATACCCAGCAATATCTGTTGGCCACCCACCTCCACCAGGGCAATCCGCTCCCGGGCCCCAATGGCCAGCACAGAGACCACCTTGATCGCGTTGTTATTCATGCCGGTCATGCCGTTCATACGCCGGATCAGCCAGGCACAGCCGTAGATCACCGCGACAACCGCCAGCAACCCAAGGCCCAGGCTGACAATGGTCCCCAGAGTCTCCGGCGCGTTTCGGCCAGCGTCCCGAGTCGGTGCACTGGCCTCCTCGGCGAATGCTGGAACAGCAAAAATAAGGGGCACCAGGCCGTTCAGAAGTCGCACCATGTTACTTCTGCAACCGTTTGATGCGCTCACCCGGGCTGATCACATCGGTCAGGCGGATACCGAACTTTTCATTCACCATCACAACCTCACCGTGGGCAATCAAGGTGCCATTCACCAGCACATCCAGCGGCTCACCCGCCAGTCTGTCCAGCTCAATCACAGAGCCCTGGTTAAGCTGCAGCAGGTTACGGATTGGAATCTGGGTGTTGCCCACTTCCATGGAGATGGTCACTGGAATATCGAGGATAACGTCGATATCCGGAGCTTCCCCGCTACCACCCATACCTGCGTCGTCAGGGAATTCTTCCATCGGGGCGGCACGGACATCCTGCCCGGGCTCATCGGCTCCCTCGGCTTCGGCCATCGCTGCTGCCCATTCGTCCTCACGGCCATCCGCATCGCTCTCTTCAGAACCGCCGGTTTCCTCCATGGCAGCTTCCCACTCAGCAGCCAGCTTTTCGTCCTCGCTGAGCTCCTTATCGTCTTTCTTGTCGTCCTCAGCCATTGCGTCCCACCTTCAGTTGTTTCTTTACTTTGGGCAATGTCGCCCGCTCATGAATTCTCAGCGCCAGCTTTCCGTCTCGGGTTCCCAGCGTGGCCTTGTAGATCGGAATTCCGTTGGCGGTAACCGTCAAATGCTCGGGCACTTCTACAGGGATCACATCCCCGGCCTTCATCCTGGCAATATCCCTAAGTGATATCCTGCGCCGGCAAACCGTTGTATTGATCGGAACATTCACTTCCTTGATGTCTTCCTGCAGGGCGTTGACCCACCGCTCATCAACATCGTCGATATCGCTCTGCACCCCGGCATCCAGCACATCCCGAATGGGCTCAATCATGGAATAGGGCAAAGCAAAGTGCAGCTCACCACCACCGCCATCCAGTTCGATATGGAAGGTACTGACCACCACCACTTCACTCGGGCTGACAATATTGGCCATCGCCGGATTCACTTCCGAGCTCAGGTATTCGAATTCCACCTGCAGGACCGCATGCCAGGCTTCTTTCATGTCGTGGAAAACCTGGTTCAGAACCATCTGGACAATGCGGGTTTCGGTGGGCGTGAATTCACGGCCCTCAATCTTGGCGTGCCTGCCCTCCCCGCCGAAGAAGTTATCCACCAGCTTGAACACCAGCTTGGCGTCCAGAACGAACAGCGAGGTGCCACGCAGTGGGCGCACCTTGCACAGGTTGAGACTGGTGGGCACATACAGGGTGTGAATATATTCACCGAACTTCATGATCTGCACGCCACCGGTGGAGACGTCAGCATTCCGGCGTAAAAGGTTGAACAGGCTGATACGGGTGTAGCGGGCAAACCGCTCGTTGATCATCTCAAGGGTGGGCATACGGCCACGGACGATACGGTCCTGACTGGCCAGGTCGTAGGTCTTTACGCCGGTTTCATCAGTCTCTTCATAGGTATCTATGTCACCGTCATCCACACCGTGGAGAAGCGCATCAATTTCGTCCTGTGACAATAAATCCTGCATACCTGACCCTGCCCTGAGATTCGTTTACCCGATCGGGTACCTATTGCACTACAAAATTTCTGAATAGCACCCGCTTGATCGACGGCTCGCCTTCTTCCTCGAGCACCTGATTCACGGTAGCCAGCAGCTGCTCAGCAAGGGTTGACCGCCCTTCCGGCGTTTGCAGCTCATTGAATTCACTGTTTCCAAGCACCATCACCAACTGGCTGCGAATCAACGGCATGTGCGTTTCCGCCGCGGCCAGGGCGGCTGGGTCCGGCGCCTCAAGTGACAGATGAACCTGGGCATAACGCTGGCGCCCCTGGGCCTGAACTGTCGTCACCAGCGGGCGCTCCAGGTCAATATAGCTGCTGGCGACAAAGGCCGGCTCTGCCGGAGAGGCCTGCTGCTCTCCCTCTCCGCCACCTGGAAGCCCCCCGCCAAGGAACCAGAGCGTTCCTGCGACCGAAAGCGCAACCGCCAGAACAATGATCACCACCAGCATGATGATGAGCTTCAGTTTACCTTTCTTGGCGGGTGCCGGTGCAGCAGTGTTCTCAGCCATAATGTCCGCTTTGTCAGATTTTTGTCAGTCAGGCAATCTGCACCTGACTTTCCATGATTAATGCAAGGGGCGGGCCAGAACTCCCATCCCCCCGGTTCAGAACCGCAGTTTAGCGTTGCCGGAGGGGATGGGCAAAGAGGATTGGAGAGTTAACGCAAAGCGGTCAGAAAACGAACAAAATCAGGCAAACACATCCACCTCACCCTTCCAGGCCAGGTCGAGGCCAGCCATCTCTTGCAGGGACTCATCCGTATCTCCGGTCAACGGCCCGCCACTTGCGCCAGCCGACGCATGCTCTCCGGAACCATCTCCCTGCTCACCACCCTGCCTGCCCGGCTGGTCGGAAACATCAAACTGACTCAGAGACAAACCCTGCTCCCCCAGCATATCCCGCAGCCTGTGGGAGTTGAGTTCCAGCTGCTCCCGTACAACCGGGTTGGCGGCATGCACGGTGATGTTGGCCTGGTCATTCTGCACCCGAACCTTTACCTCCATCGGTCCCATATCCGGCGGCGTCAGGTGAATTTCTGCCACAGACATGTTTCGGGCGGTCAGCCAGCTGAGCTTGCCCATCACCTTGTCGCCCCATTCCGCCTGCCCCACGGGCACTTCTACCGATGTGGCATATCCCTTCAGGGGCACAGCAGCCTCTGCCGCCAGCCGTGCGGGCTGGGCCGCCTGTTGTGAAGCAACCTCGAGGGCTGCCTGGAATCTGGGGGCCGACAACAGGTTGGCGGGATCAACCGGTCTTGTACTTTCACCGGCCACGCCGGCCGACAACAGGTCAGTTAATTGCGTACTCAGATTCATGGTGGCGGTAGCCGGGCCTTGTTGTCCGTTCTGGCCACTGATGGCGCCTTGCATGCCAGCCATCGGCATCAGGGCGGGGTTCATCAGGGGATCGGCATCCGTAGCCGGCAAGGCATTGCCTGCTGGCGTTAGCAAGGACTGCAGACTGGCGAAGGTCATGGTCACTGCATCAATCTGGGCAGGATCGTCCTGTTCGGCCGCCGTGCGCTGTGAACCAGGCTCTTTACCCGCTGTAACCGGGGCGCCCGGCTTATCGGCACTTTCCGAGGCAGTGGACTCTTTGGGCGCATTGACGTCTTTCTTGTCGGCACGCCGGGCTTCGCGCTTGTCCTGAACCGCTCGGCTCTGGTCCTGACGGTCTGCCTGCTTTTGGTCCAGGCGCTTCCTTTCTGCGCGGGAGACCTCGTCAAACCGAGATTCAGAGCCGGAATCCCGATTGCCCGCCGGTTTGTTAGTCGCTGTGTCCTTCTGTGCCCCTGGAAATGGCGCTTGGGGAAGAATCATCTGCTGCATGGCAACCTCTTGCCGCTTTATCAACCTGAGTTACCCGCAATCGGGCTCTGAGCAGAAGATTGCAAAAGCGATGCCAGAACAAGCCTCAGGTTGATTCACCAAAGGGTGTCAGCCGTGTGGTTACCTCTGAGAATTCCACCTCTATGGCTTTGACAATGGGTTCTGCTTCATCCAGGTTGCCAGCTTTACCCGCCTGCTCAGCCTCCATACACAATGCCCCGAGACACGGCGCACCGATATTGATACAGCTGCCCTTGAAACTATGGGCGGTTTTGGCAAAGGCATCGGCGTCGCCTGCTTCCAGGTTCTGCCTGAGGCTGTCTAGGCGCGTTCGCGAGTCTGCCAGATAGGTCTGAATCAATACTTCAAACTCATCTTCCATGACATCCTGCAATTCAGCCAACGCCTCTTCGTCAAGATGTGGTTTGTCAGTCATCTGCAATCCTCTGCGTATCGTTGTGGCCGGAAGGCGCATTGTCGGCGAGTGCGGTTGACTCCCAATCATAAACGATTTCTACATGATTGCCGCGCCCATGCACCCTCAACTGCCGGGTCATCCGGCGCAATAGTTCAAGGCCGCGGCCCGCGTAACGTGTACCGGGCGGTAACCTCTGTTCCAACACCTTCTCAGAATAACTCTCAAAATCAAAGCCCTGCCCGCTATCCTCACAAACCACATGCAACCGACCGCCGGTATCCGTGGGCTGATGGCTCAGGGCAAACCGGATATAGTGGCCGTTGGTATGGGCCAGTCGACGTCTTCTTTCTTTGTAGTAGTGGCCAAATCCGTCGGGGGATGTTTTCCAATCCGACGGCAGTTCGAGCACGCCGTGTTCCAGGGCGTTGTTGTAGAGCTCGGACAACAGGGTGTAAACCTCACCGCTCTTGCGACGAAGACCAGGGACTTCCATACAAATGTGGAGCAGTAGGGGTAGCGGATTGAAATCCGCTAGCGTTCGCTCTCGCACTTCATAGACACAGTGCCAGTCGACCGGCCCGGACAGCGCCGATTCCGGCGCCCGGTCATTCCGTGCCTGGAGCTGTTCGTGATGAATGATTTCCAGCGCACACAGCGTCAGATCATCCGCGGCATCCGGTTTTCCGGTGAACATCCGGATGTGCTCCATCAACGCATCAAAGGGCTCCTTTGGTGGATCAAGATCCGCCAGAACCCGGTGTACGCCTGCTTCCCCGAATTGCTCACCCCGGACATTCCGTGATTCCGGGAAGCCATCAGTCATGATGACAACCTGGTCACCAGGTTGCACAGGCAGTACCGTCATGGAGGCCTGGAACTGATCGGGGGCCTGAACCCCCAACGGCAAATGCCGGGAGGGGATGGTCAGGTGTTTGCCATTGGCACGCACCAACCAGCCATCCGGCAATCCGCCATTCCAGGCGCGCAGCTGGCCCAGCTTGAAATCAGCATCGAGCATGGCCCCACAACAGAACATCCCCACCGGCAGGATCTTTTTCAGCTTTCGATTGATCTCAGAGAGAATGTCCGCCGCGCCAAACCCCTTGGTTGCCATGCCGTAGAAAATCTCGGCAACGGGCATCGCGCCGATGGCCGCAGGCAAGCCATGGCCAGTGAAATCTCCCAGAAATATCAATGTACCGCCCCCGGGACGTTCCGCCGCAAACAGTACGTCACCATTGAAGACAGACAGCGGGGAAGCGTGGTAGCGAATATGGGGGGCATTCAGGCATCCGGTATGGGCAACGTTGTCGAATACCCGCCGGGCGACCATCTGTTCCTCGACCAGTTGTTCGTGCTGTCGGCGGATCTGGTCCCGCTGGTCTGATAACACCTGGTGCATCTTGCGCATGCGATTGAAGGCATTGATCTTGGCTTCCAGGATCACCCGGTTATAGGGTTTCGCCAGAAAATCGTCCCCCCCAGCCTCCAGGCAACGAGCCAGCTCAGCGGCATCGGACAGGGAGCTCAGGAAGATCAGGGGGACCAGGCGTTCACCGGCCAGGGCCTTGATCTGCCGGGCCGCCTCCATGCCATCCATCCTGGGCATCAGCGCATCCAGCAGGACGATATCCGGCTGATGATCACAGAACATGGCAACCGCCTCTACGCCGTCCCTGGCCTCAACAACTTGATGGCCAAGTCGCCGAACCAGGGCAGAGAGGATCAGCCGGTCACTGTCGCTGTCTTCAGCGATCAGTACCTTCAGGGCGTCGGCCTCAGCCGATGCTGAAGAGTTGCTCAAAATTGGAGATAGAGAGGATGCGCCGGACATCGCTGTTGCAGTTCTCGATAGAGATACTGGCACTGTCTCCACCGGCATGGTCCCGCAACAGGAGCAACATACCCAGGGCGGAGCTGTCGAGGTAAGTGGTGTCGGAGAGGTCGATCACATAACGGTTGACGCTGGCATCACTGTGCTCATAAGCGTCTCGGAAGGCCTGATGAGTGCTGAAATCGAAACGGCCCTCTACCCGGATTGTCAGAGTCTGACCGTCGTCACTCCGGCGCGTTTCTATTGGCATTCCGTCACCCCCCGGCCCCTGTGTTCAACGATCATGGCAGTTCTCCCTGTTCAGCTTCTACCGTATCTGGGTAAGCATAGCCAAGTTAGCGAAAAATGCATCTGACATTACTGATTGAGATCAACCCGGCATGTCATCGATTTCGGCGGGCGAAGGCACGGCCGGCGGCTTCATCCGCCAACTTCTGATCCTTCATGTCCTGGTCCCGCTGTTCCTGTTGGCGACAGGATTCAATGTACTTTTCCATGCCCCGACGTCTCTCCCAGGCCTGCTGCCACTCTTTGCGGCGAACCTCGAACACCTGCTCGGCCTGCTGCAACTGGCGGTTCTGCTGGGCAATCACCTGATCGAGCTGGGCAATAAAGGCTTGCCAGGCCTGCAAGCGAGCCACGGGCACCACCCCCTGCTGGTTGGCACGGATCTGGTCACGGTATTCCTGCTGATAGCGTTCCAGGTTTTCCACCTGTTCCCGATGCGCTTCAGCCAGCTTGCGGGCCTCACCCATGCGCTCCAGAGCTTCCTGCTCCTTACGTTCTTCCAGGGCGAGTACCGGTTCCAGCCGCTTCGAGCGTAACATTAACCTTCACCACGCTCAGCGGCGGGGTTATGAACGGCCGTCTTGCGCCGTTCTGGCGAGCGGCGCTCCGGAACCACCTCCAGCAACTGTTCTATGCTCTCGCTCAAGGGGGCGGACTCGTTCAGCCCCTGTTGCAGGAATTGCCGCATATTACCGATGTGCTGAATTGCAAAGTCAGTTTCAGGGTCAGAGCCCTTGACATAAGCACCCACACTGATCAGATCCCGAGCCTGCTGGTAACGGGAATACACCTGCTTGAACCGCTGGGCGCGGGAGAAATGTTCGGCTTCGGTAACCTGAGGCATGACCCGGCTGATAGACGCTTCCACATCGATGGCCGGGTAATGGCCCTCTTCGGCCAACCGGCGGGACAACACAATATGGCCATCCAGAATCGCCCGGGCAGCATCGGCAATCGGATCCTGCTGGTCATCGCCTTCTGTCAGAACGGTATAAAAGGCGGTGATGGAGCCACCACCTGGCCGTCCGTTGCCGGTCCGTTCAACCAACTGTGGCAATTTTGCGAAGACCGAGGGCGGATAGCCTTTTGTGGCGGGCGGTTCCCCCACAGCCAGGGCGATCTCACGCTGGGCCTGAGCATAACGGGTAAGCGAATCCATCAACAGCAGCACCCGCTTCCCCTGATCACGATAGTACTCGGCAATACGGGTGGTCAGCATGGCGGCTCGCAGCCGCATCAGCGGCGAATCATCCGCCGGGGCAGCCACCACAACCGAGCGGGCCAGACCTTCCTCGCCCAGAATGTCTTCGATGAACTCCTTTACCTCCCGACCCCGCTCACCAATCAGGCCAACCACGGTGATATCGGCGTCGGTAAACCGGGTCATCATGCCAAGCAGCATACTTTTACCCACACCGCTGCCGGCGAACAGCCCCAGCCGCTGGCCCTGGCCCACAGTCAGCAAGGCGTTGATCGCCCGGATACCCACGTCCATGGACTGCCGAACCGGAGCCCGGTTCAGTGGGTTAATGATGTCTCCAGTCAGCTGGACCCTGGCCTCAGCCTGCAAAGGCCCTTTGCCATCCAACGGATCGCCGGCACCGTTCACTACCCGCCCCAGCATTTGCGGGCCGACCGGCACCAGGCTGGCCGATGACAGTGGAATCACCCTGGCGCCGGGCTTCAAGCCTTCGATGGCCGTTAGCGGCATCAGGTAAACCTTGTCTTCCTCGAAGCCAACCACTTCTGCTTCCACACTGCCGCTGCCTTCACCCTGAATGATGCAACGATCACCCACGACCATCGGGCAGCCAACACACTCGAGGGTCAGGCCCACCATGCGGGTCAGTCGACCAGACAATTCCGGTTCGGGTTCAGCAACAATGGCGCCCTGAAGCTGGCGCAGGCGTTCAGCCAGGCGGTAGGTCATCGTCCTCGCCCTGTTCTTCATCTTCGGCGCCGGCGCGATTACTCAACTGCCCCTCAAGCATGCCCTGTACCGCCTTCTGAAAGCGTTTCTCAACGGTGTAGTCCACCAGACTGTAGCGGGACTCTACTTTACATCCGCCAGGCATCAGGGTGTCGTCTTCGATGATTGAGGGACTGACTTCCAACCGTTCGGCCACTTCGCGAACCGGCTCAAGATCATCCGGGTGAATATGTATTCGGAGGTTATCGGCGGTGGAAGGCAAGGCCGCAAGGGCTTTACGGACCACCTGGCGAATCTGGGAAGAGTCCAGGCTCAGCTCCCGGTAAACCACCGCCCTGGCCAGCGCGGTGGTCAAATTGACCAATACAGATTCCAGTTCTTCCTCATGGCGCTGGATCGGCAACACCAGTTCGCCCAGCAAATGCTCCAGGCGACCAACCCGGGATTCCACTTCCTTTCGAGTCGCTTCTTCGGCCTGCTGCTGGCCCTGTTCCCGGCCCTCTGCTTCGCCGGCCTGAAGCCCCTGCTGGTGCCCCTCGGCACGGCCTTTCTCAAAGCCTTCCTGGTAGCCTGCCTCCCGGCCTTCCTGAAAGCCGTCTTCCCTGGCGGCCTGACGAATCTCTTCAAGATCCGCCGCTGTCAGCGGTTTGACTTCCTGCTCCTGAACCACCTGGTTGCCCCGTTCATCAAGCAGGGGAAGTTCCCACCGTTCCCAGGCGGTCAGCTGTTCTTTCGGAATGCGCTTGGTGTCCTGGTCTGAATCTTTCATCACATCATTTCTTCACCGGCACCACCAAGGGAAATCTCACCGGCTTCCGCCATCCGGCGTGCCACGGTAATGATGTCTTTCTGGGCGGCTTCCACCTCGCTGACTTTCACCGGACCCTTCGCTTCCAGATCGTCCTGCAGAAGTTCAGCGGCACGCTTCGACATATTCTTGAAGATCTTGTCCTTGACCGCATCATCAGCGCCCTTAAGGGCAACCACCAGCACTTCGGAAGATACTTCCCGGAGCAGCGCCTGAATGCCGCGATCGTCCACTTCCTTGAGGTTGTCGAAGACAAACATCAGGTCTTCAATGGTTGAGGCCAGATCCGGGTCCATGTCCTTGATGGAGTCCATCAGGTTACCTTCAATGCCACGGTCCATGAAGTTCATGATATCCGCCGCCCGTTTGACACCGCCAATCCGACTGGTCTGGGCTGCGGAACCGCCAGAGAACTGTTTTTCGAGAATGTCGTTGAGCTCCTGCAGGGCCTGGGGCTGGATGCTTTCCAGAGAAGCTACCCGCATCATGACATCAAGCCGGACTTTTTCATCCAGGGTTGCCAGAATTTCGGCGGCCTGGTCCGGATCAAGGTAGGAAATGACGATGGCCTGAATCTGGGGGTGTTCGTAACGGATAATATCGCCAACGGCCCGCGGCTCCATCCATTTCAGGGTATCCAGGCCCGTGGTGTTGCCGCCCACCAGAATCCGGTCAATCAAACTGGCGGCTTTGTCATCGCCCAGGGCCTGGGTCAGCATGGCCCGGATGTAATCGTCATTACCAACCCCGAGCCCGGTCTGGCCGCCCACGGCTTCGACAAACTGGTTCAACACAAAGGTGACGTCGTCTTTACTGATATCCCTCATCTGGGCCATGGCAACGCCCACACGCTGTACTTCTTTCGGGCCCATGTGTTTGAGCACCTCGGCGGCATCTGCCTCGCCCAGGGACATCAACAGTATGGCCGCCTGCTCGACACGCGGAATCTTGCGCTGCTGTTTTCTGGGGGTGTTATCCCCCTGGAACTGAGCGTTCTCTTCAGTCATCGACATTCACCCACTGGCGCATGACCTGAGCAACCCTGGCCGGGTCTTCCGCAATCAGGCCTTTGAGAGCATTCAATTGCCTATCATAACTGTCTGTGGCACCCGGCAAAAGCAGATCATCCTGAGCTGACATGGCGTCTCTGAGCGCATCGCCGCCCTCGATTCCATCCAAGCCACCGTAACCACCACCGTCAGATTCATCACTGCGCTCTTTGGTTCCCGCGCCAGAAAGGCTCTTGAGCGCGGGCCGTAGCAAGCCTAACACCAGAATCAGAATCACCAGGCCGGCCAGAACCTGCTTCATCAGGTCCCAGAACCAGGGCTGCTCCCAGAATCCAGGCGTCTCAAACTCCACCGATTCTTCCGGCGAAAACGCCGTGTTCATAACCGTCACACTGTCGCCTCGGGCGGCCGAGTAACCGACCGCATCCCGCACCAGCATACTCAGGCGCTGAAGTTCGGATTCCGGCCAGGGCTCGTAGGTAACCTGCCCTGTTTCCGGGTTCACCACCTTCATGTCATCCACTGCCAGGGCAACGGTTACCCGCTTGATACCGCCCAACTGCTGACGTGTATAGCTGACGGTGCGGTCCAGTTCATAGTTTCGGGTGGATTCACGACGCACATTCACCGGAGGTGCCGCGGGAGCACCATCACCTTCCTGGCCCGCTGCCTGTTCGGGCACGGTTGCATTGCCCGGGGGCTGGTTGCTCAAGGCGCCCGGAATGCCACCGTTCGCACCGGCACCGCGTTGTTCACTCAGCTCCCGTTCGCTGCGCACCGCCTGCTGTTCCGGGTTATACAGTTCTTCTGCCCGCTCCACGGCGGAGAAATCGAGATCTGCGGTGACTTCCGTACGGAAGCGTCCAATGCCGACAATCGGGGCGATCATTGACGCCACCCGGCGCGAAAGACGGTCTTCAACCCGCGCCGTATACTCGTACTGGTCTTTCATCTGGTCGGCATTAGCCCGGGTTTCGTCCCCGGTCAGCAGATTGCCGTTCTGATCCACCACCGTGACCTGTTCCCGGCTCATCATCGGCACGCTGCCGGCGACCAGGTTAACAATGGCGCGGATCTGTTCCTGTTCAGGCCGGCGACCGGCAAACACTTCCAGGAACACCGACGCCGTTGGCTCTCGGGCATCCCGGATAAACACCGAACGCTCGGGAATGGCCAGGTGTACCCGGGCATTGCGTACACCACGCATGGTGGCGATGGTGCGGGCCAGCTCACCCTCGAGACCACGGCGATAGCTGATGGTTTCCATGAACTGGGAGGTACCCAGCCCCCGGTCCTGATCCAGCAACTCGTAACCGATGGTACGCCGATCGGTCACCCCTTCGGCGGCCAGTTTCAGGCGGGCGTTATGAACTTCATTGGAGGGAACCAGAAGCGCGCCGGTGCGCGGGTCCATACGGTACTTGATGCCATTGCTGTCCAGAATCGTCGTGACATCCTGAGGGTTGTAGGCAGAGAGATCCCCCACAACCGGCTGGTAGTTGGGCTCCTGGGCCCAAAGCACCACGGCAACCCCCAGCGCAACACTGGCCGCCAGGCCGACCATCAGGCCAACCTGTCGCAACAGGTTCAGGCGGTTGAAACCCAGCAGAAGGTTGCTGCGGCTTTCAGGTGCATCCGCGTCCTGGGTTGCCGGCACGTCAGAGGCAGTGGTTTGTGCTGGTACGCTTGCCATGCGGGTGCTCCGTTATCAGATCGGCATATTCATGATGTCTTCGTACGCTCGTACCACCCGGTTACGCACCTGGGTGAGGGCCTCGAAAGACACACTGGATTTCTGGGCAGCAATCATCACTCGGGTAATATCGACATTGGGGTCTCCCATGTCGTAAGCCGTGCGCAGGTCGTTGGCCTGCTTCTGGGCATCATTCACACTGTTGACCGCATTGCCCAGCATATCGCTGAAACTGGGAATTTCCCGGGGTTCCTGAACGTTGCGCGGGCCGTCAACACGGCCACGAACCGATTGATCCTGCTCAATACGCTGGTTCTGCATCATCTGGGAACGCAGGGAACGGATATCTGACAGAACGCTGTTGATGTCGGCACGCTGAACCATATTTCTCTCCACACTAACCAGGCTAAGCCCTCGGGCTTCACTTGTTCGTTACATGGAGAGGACTAAGCAAATGGCAGGCCAGGAACACTTTACCTTTCTAATTCAATAGATTGAGGATCATTAATGTCAGAGGGCGTTAATCAGTGACGGACATTTGACGGAGACAGGTAGCAAGGACAGGCAGATAAATCAGGATAGAGGGGGGAGCCATTGGGGTCCTCACCGGGCAATTCGAGAAGTTGAGGTCATGAGAGATGCGGCACTCCCATGATTTTGTTGAGGAGTAGCGCAAAGAACGGTGGTTTGTAATCCACGACTGTGCGGTTATAATCGGTCGGGCTCAGGATGAGTCAGTTACAAACCACTATTCTTCAGGGACCGAAGTCATGCCCCAGGCAAGCGGATTGCAGTTCACCGCCCGTGTAGGCGAATTCCCCTCAGATCACTTTTCGGTAGTTGGCTTTAAGCTGGCCGAACAGCTGTCTTCCTTGTTTCATGGCCGGTTAGAACTGGCGAGCACCGACCCCGATGTGGCCGCTGCTGACGTTCTGGAACAACCGGTGGACCTGGTGGTGTGGCAAGACGGCCAACCCCTGCGGCGCTTCACCGGCGTGGTCAACGAGTTCGTCCGAGGCAACACCGGCCACCGCCGCACCGCCTATCAAGTGGTCATCCAGCCCCCGGCCTGGCGCCTGGACCTGATGCACAACAGCCGCATCTTCCAGACCCAGAGTACCGATGCCATCGTGCGCACCCTGCTGGAAGAGCGGGGCATCATTGATACGGTCTTTGACTTCAAGCGCCCCCCGGAAGAACGGGAATACTGCGTCCAGCACCGGGAAAGCGACCTGCAGTTCATTGAACGACTGGCCGCCGAAGAAGGCTGGCACTACCGTTACCAGCACGGCAGCGTGGATGGCGAAGAACAACCGGCCCTGATCATCGCCGACCACCATGGCGACGCCCCCAAGCTGGACCCGGTGCCCTGCAACACCCAGGCCGGCGGCAGTAGCAAACAGGCTTGCGTGTTCAGCTTCGCCTACGAAGAGCGCATCAAAGCCGCCTCCGTGGCCATGAAGGACTACACCTTCAAAAACCCCGCTTACGCCCTGATGCACGAACAAAGCGCCGGCAGCCCGAACCACCGCGAAGATTATCAACACTACGATTACCCAGGCCGCTACAAAGCCGACGCCAGTGGCCAGCCCTTCACCCAGGCCAGACTGGACGCCCTGAGAAACGACGCCTCCCTGGCCCAGGGCGAAAGCAACCGCCCGGACTTCACCCCAGGCGCCAAAGTGGAGCTGCAGGAACACGACAGCCAGAGCCTGAACCGGGAATGGCTGCTGACCGCCATCACCCACACCGGCAAACAGCCCCAGGCCATGGAAGAAGAGGGTGGCAGCGAACCCACCAGCTACCACAACGACTTCATCGCCATCCCGGCCGATAAAACCTGGCGGCCAGTGTGTGAACACAAACCCATGATGGACGGCCCCCAGATGGCCATCGTCACCGGCCCCGAGGGTGAAGAGATCCACTGCGACCAGTATGGGCGAGTGAAAGTGAGATTCCCCTGGGACCGCTATTCAAAGAACGACGAACACTCCAGCGCATGGCTACGCGTCGCCCAGGGCTGGGCCGGCGGCCAGTACGGCTTTATGGCTTTACCGAGAATCGGCAATGAAGTGATTGTGTCCTTCCTGGACGGCGACCCGGACCAGCCCATTATTACCGGCAGGACTTACCACGCCACCAACACACCGCCCTACGCGCTGCCGGAACACAAAACCCGGACCACATTAAAAACCAAAACCCACAAGGGTGAGGGTAGCAACGAACTGCGCTTTGAAGACGAAGCGGACCAGGAACAGATCTACGTCCACGCCCAGAAAGACCTGGACCTGCTCACGGAAAACAACCGCACCGAAGTCATCAAGAACGACAGTCACTTGACGGTGGAGAACAACCGCTTCAGCCACACCAAAGGCAACAGCCACCACACCGTGGACGGCGAGAAGCGCGAACAAACCGGCAAAGACCAGAGCTTCAACGTCACCGGCACCCTGCACCTCAAAGCCGGCACCGCCTGGCTCAGTGACTCGGGCACCGAGCTGCATATCAAAGCCGGTCAGAAAGCGGTGATCGAAGCAGGAGCCGAAATCACCCTGAAAGCCGGCGGCAGCTTCGTAAAGATCGACCCCAGCGGCGTGGCCTTGGGTGGTGCGAGTATCAAGATGAACGCCGGTGGCGCTGGTGGCAAAGGCAGTGGGCAGAAGGTGCAGGTGCCGGAGAGGCCGGGGTTGGTGGATGCCGGTGGGGCGTATACCGAGCCCGCTGCGCTGGTCACGGTCGGCCAGAGAACCAATGCGCAACCGGATGCCCAGATGCGTGCGCTGCAGGAAGGCAAAGCCCTGACCTCCATTTGCCAATCAGAAGAGAACACATCGGGAGATGGGTCCGATGCTTGATGTTTTCGAGGGACCTTCAAAAGCTAACAATCAGCTTCAGGACATGCATTTCAATTATGTCCTGATTGATGGCAGCAAACGCGCAGAGGCGGAACGCTGGCTGTACGAGCTTGTTGACACTCCGGACTATCGTAATCTGTTTGATGGCACTGAGTGGGCATCGATTCGCGATGTTGCACCGTTGCTGGTGAGCACTGACCGGGGCCACCCGTTGTTGGAAAAACTGTCTCTGGAGGGCAAAACGTTCGAGTGGGGCTACGCGATCGCCAGTGATGAATCGTTGGACGCGGTAGCTGCTCATCTATGCCGGTTTATCACGGTACGCCACCCTTTGGGCTATAGCGTCATGTTGCGGTTCGCCGATCCCACGGTTGCAAGGGTCCTGCTGGCTTCTTCCGGTGATGGCGGTGTGCCCGAATACTGGTCTCCGTTTACTGCGGTAAAACTCCCCGATGCTTTATGGGATGGTTGGCATCTTGAGGTGCGCCCGGACTCGTTGCCAGAGGTTGGCGTTGGAAGGAACACGGAGGGTAGCGCTTCATTTCGGCTGGGTGAACACACCCTCAGAGGTTTAACGGACACTGATCGGCGTACAACGTTGGTCAAATTGATCCAGCATTTTGAGACCTATTTCCCGAGTAGAGCCGCGCCAAATGTAAGGCAGGCTGTAATAAAGGATCTTAGGACCATCATGGAACAGGCGTTGGCCAACGGCTATGAATCGCTTCAGGCCTTGCTCCATTGGTGTACCGTGTACGGCTATCAGGGAGAGCTGTCACTGTGGGAAGCAGCGGCCTCTGGCATTTATGACCTTTTTCATCGGTGGCCAGGAACGGCCGCAGAAGCGCAGGCTAGAAAAGCAGCGATGATCGCCATGTCCTCAGCTGGAACCCAAGTGCAAGGAGAGCCTATCCATGGGTAAGCAACTTACTAACCCCATAACCGCCGCCGATCGCGCAAGCCTGGCAAGCGCCACGGCTCAAGGCGCCTGCCCGTTGACCCGGTCGGATATTCAGTTGATCCCGGTACGATACGCCTATGCCGATGAAGCGGCGGGACACCCCTCATTGGAGCCCCGGTTCAACCTCGAATTTCAGCCAATTGGCATCCGTCAGGTACGGGATGGTTACCTCTACTTGTTCCATTCCGATGCCCCGGACATTCTGCATGAGTACGAAGTCAAAGACGGCGGCGCGGTCACCAAGCGGTTATGGCAAGGTAACGAGGGCGCTCAGGATCAGCGTACTGGAACCCCGGATACTCCGGCCATCGTGGTGCCGCGCAGGGGGCATGTCGATGTCTTTTTCTCGTCCACACAGCTGACCGCGAAAAAGTGCAGCATGCTGATGCGCTGGGATGATTACCGTCGAGAGGTGATGCAGCGGGTGAGTCTATCTGGTTACTGCCCCATCAACGGCAAGCCGCAGTTGTTGAGCAAGGCAAATCTGGAATCGCTGCTGACACACCCAGATGCCCAAGCCGTGCCAATGGATGGGAAAACCCATTTACCCTCGTGGTACTGGGCACAAAATACACTGGATGCCGGCTCTGAACCGTTCGCCCATCGATTGCCAGCTTATGATCTGGACCATGCCTATATCGTGGTTGATGATTTTATGGGCCATATCGATGACCTGCTGGATGCCTGGGCGATTGTGGATACCAACCATAACGCATGGTTGGAGGCAGAGGACGCGAAATACTATCCGGCGCGCTTCATCAGCGATCTGATTCGATTGGATGACGAGCGAGTAGCCGAGCTGGCCCGCGCGTTTTCGGCGCAGGTTGAAGATGAAGATGCCAGGGCATTGTTTGAAAAGGTTGCTCAGGGGAGCCGCGACCAACATGTCCGGTTGAAAGAGCTGATCGACGACTTCCCTGAATATCAGCAAAGCGCCCGAAAGGTCGCTGGCCCCAGCACCTATAGCTATATGCCGTCCGACCATGAACGGGTCACCAGAATGCGTGACGCTGCTAAAGCGCTGGCAACAGAATTGGGCATGTCACAGCGTGACGTATTCAGTATCGTCGAATCCATGGCGGACTATCAGGCCGACCTTGTGGAAGGTTCTGCTCTCAGTGGTCAACAAGGTATCGCGGATTTGGTGAAGCTGGAAGACATGAACGCCTATCTGGAACAGGCTCAGCAACACCTGATGCAGTTCGCCGAGGAAAAACGACGGATCGTCACGGATATCCAGTCGTTACTAGCTACCTTTTACCTTCATGGTCATCTGCACGACCGGGAAAGCGATGCCGACTATATGGCGCTGCTGAAGATGGACAACGGTCTGATTGCGGTGCTTACGGAGTGGGCACAGTCATCGGGTGATTTTTCCTTCCTGAAGCGATTTTACTTTGAGGAGATCGGGCACCAGCATTTGATCTCCCTGGATCTGAAACCCGAGATCATCCCCGGCACATTAAAAGACGTAGTCGACGGCCTGAAAGCCATAATGGATGCCAAGCAAGCTCCTGCGGCATACAAAGAGTGGGTTCGGCTGGTTGAGCAGAGCCCCCATTTGCAATTTCCGTCGCTTTCAGAGGGCGCTGCCGCACAACTCAGCCACCATCTGGCTCAGCTCAACATTACCGGGCGATTGGCGGTATTCGAGCTGGTACAGGCGGTGGATGCAGCCGATCTGCATGGCCGACTGAAGCAAGTGTTCGAACGGATGGATCCTGGGCTTCGAGCCCACATCTTCGAGAACCAAAGGCTGTACCAGGTTGACCTGGAGATTGCAGATGCCGACAGCCTTGCCAGGCATGAATCTCTCGTGAAGGAAATCGAACGGCTGGCCAAGTTGCGTGAGGAGGTTTTGGAGCGGGAAAATCGCCTTCAGCAGCGGCATAGCGAGGCCAGCACCCGAGACCGTCGCCGATATAAACGAGAGTACGACGAACAGATCCAAGCTATTCGTGCTCAAAAGCAAGAGCTGACCCATCAGCTTCGGGAACGCGGGTTCAGATTATTGGATACATCCCCGTTAGAGGGTGAAAATCATAGCGGAGAGCTCTTGATTGCTGGGTTGACCCGGACTGCCTACGGCCGTGCTGTGCAATCCGAAGTCGATGAGCTGAAACGTCTGAGAGAGCGGGGCGGGCTTACCCGCATGATGGATTATGGCCGGGGTATGATCCACGGACAGGACACTCTGGATCTGCCGAAACGCATTGGTGGTCTTGGGCTTGTATCGTTCATGGGATTGGTTGGAGCCGTTGGAACATGGGATGCCTATAAGAAGCTGAGTAATGACGATCCAGATTCTAGTCGTTTGGAGGTGTTTTCTGGGGCTACCGGCACGATCGGTGCGGCGGCCAGTATCCTGACTATTGTCGGCAGCGCCCGCCTGAATTATTACTACCAGACCATCTCAGAGGCGGATGAAGTGCTCACCCGACTGGCCAGAGTAAATGTATGGGGAGGCACCATTGCGGCTTGGGCGGGGTTCTTTTCGGCGCTAGCTGATGGCGCCAAACAGTTCCTTGAACTAATCAGTCCGAAGAGCAATAACGGCGTTCGTTTTGGAAGTGGAATTGCCCTCGCTGGTGATGCACTGATCGCTGGCGGAAGTTGGCGAATGGCCCGAACTGGGTCAGCCGGTATTATCCACGTTATCCGTAAAACCTCCGTCGATATCACCTGGAAATCGGTAAACCGTGGAATGTTATCGTTAGCGGGTGATTTGTTTAGGGGGGTGAATGCTTACCTTTGGGTAGGCACGGGTTTGGTCTGCATAGGCAATTGGGTACAAAGCTATTATAAACGCACAGACGTGCAGCGCTGGTGTGAGCAGAGTGCCTGGGGCAATGACACCAAGGGTTGGGATACGGATCAGCAGCGCCACGAACTGGCCAAGGTCATTTACCAACCCACTCTGTCAGTGAAGGCAGAACAAGCCGCGTTGGATGGGCGCACGAGTTATTGCGCCTTCCGCCTGGAATTGCCCGGACTGAGTTCGCTGGAAGCGGATAACATGGAATGGGCAATCTTGCGGCAGGAAAGGACGGCCTGGGAGCCTGACCACGACTACTGGAATCAGGCCATTACTACCAAGAGTATGGGCTCGGTGGGCGTTGCCCTGGAGCTGTCCCTGACTGGAGCCGACCTGGATACGGCCGATGGGTTCTATTTGGCCTTCCGCTATAAGGCTGCAAACTCCCCCAACTGGTTGCCAGAGACAGACAAGGCGTACCATTACAAGCTGACCTTGCACGAGCATGGTAATTTGCCGATGGTCAGCGCTAACGAAACGAAAGAGTGGCAGCCGATAACACCTCTGGATGCGCCGGACACGCGATTGACCCCATTGATCATCAACTACCATGCACTGGTAAACCATCCCATTAAGTCCTGACTATGACCACAGCTAACGAAAGCCCATCACCAACTCAAACATCGCCTGAGCCCAACTGGGAAGCGGGTGTGCGCCGCACGACCCAAGAGGGACGACTGTTGGCCCTGGGTCCTGCACCTGTGACCACCGGCGAGAGGGGGGCGGACGTCAACGCTTGGATTCGACGAAAAACCGAGGGCTGGCTGGATTTGCAGAACGGCAACTTGTTGTTCGGCGCTGAGTTTTCCCTAATGTTCTTGAGCTTGAGCTTGTTATCGATTGGTTTCTTGGGGTTTGGTCTTATGTTCGCGGTGGGACCGGACCATTTAGGCAACTGGGATTGGGAGTCACCGCTTATCATGCTTGTTGGAAACCTCCTCATTTCTTTGCCTTGGGGGCTCTATATGCATTTCCTGGGCAACAAAGCAGTGAAAGAAACCCCTCCGGTGAGACTGAACCGGCAGCGCCGGGAAGTGGCCATGCCGCGCTGGACGGAAGGCAAGGAATATAAACTGCCATTTTGGAATGAAAGCGCAGAAGGATGGGCTTATGTGACGGTTGTATTCACCATTGTCGCTGTTTTCGCACCATTTATGTTGGAGGACGCAACAGAAGAGTATCGCAACACGATAGTAATGTGGGCCTTGGTTGTACTTGCAATAGAGCTTTCAGTCATCGGCACCTACCTTTTCATCGCCCTCCGCCTAAAGAAAAAACACGACCCCAAACTCGTCTACGAAATCTATCCCTGGGAAAAACTGGTCGCCTACATCGAAACCCGCCAGGACATTGGCCCCAGTTTGATGGCCACACACACGGTGCTCACCCTGGCGATTCCGAAGCCGGACGACCCGGAATCGGCCCTGGCCGCTGCCAGCATTAACGTCGGCCATGAAACGTCCGGCCTGGCTCAATGGGAGTGTATTCGCCAGTTTATGGAAAATGGCCCCGAGGCCTGCCCGGATCCGAAGGAGAACGAGACTCTGGCTCACTACAAAGCCAAATGCCGCCAGGCCCGTAAAGAAATGTCCTTGTTACCCTGGCTGGTCAAGAAAGTGGGCGACTGGTTCTTTCAGCGTTACCTGGCCCACATCATCACCGAACGCCGCATCAAGACCTTGGCCCTGAAAAACTTGCCAGAAGAATTGAAAGCCTGGTCCGCGCCTTTGCCCAAGGAACAGTGGGCCAAACCGTCTGAGGCACTGCAGAACCTGAACCAACAACTCGCACGCGCTTACGAACGTGGCCTGAAGTTCACACAGATGGGGCCCGTGTCTGAATGGCAAGCGGGTCGTGAGGAGAAGCAACAACAAAAGCGAGGCAGAGGTCTTTTCCGAGCCTGAGTCTCATGCTAAGGGAATCCCTATATCTTGATGCACACAACTGACGAGACCCCGTCATTGCCTCAGCCATTATCTGAGCCCAATTGGGAAGCAGGCCTGCGCCGCAGCACCAAAGATGGCCGGTTACTGGCGCTCAGTCCTGAGCCGGCGATGACAGGGGAACGGGCGGTAGACGTCAACACTTGGATTAGGCGAAAAACCGAGAGCTGGCTGGATTTGCAGAACGGCAACTTGTTGTTCGGCGCTGAGTTTTCCCTAATGTTCTTGAGTTTGAGCTTGTTGACTGTAATGGCGGCAGTGGGTTTCACCTTGGAAGTTGGCATCAACATTGGACGTTGGGATTGGGGGTTGCCTTTATTTGTACTTGTCGGAAATCTCTTGATCTCTCTGCCGTGGGGGCTGTGCATGCATTTCCTGGGCAACAAGGCAGTGAAAGAAACGCCACCGGTGAGGCTGAACCGGCAGCGCCGGGAAGTGGCCATGCCGCGCTGGACGACCGGAAAGGGCTTACAGCTGCCGTTTTGGAACTCAAACTCGGGCTTAATTGCATATATAGTTTTACTGCTCACCATAGGCTTTGTTTTTTCTGCTATTACGCAGGAGAATGCGTCCGATGAATATCGGAGCACATTGGTGTTTTGGGGATTGCTTATTCTAGGTACAGAAATCCTGGTAATAAGCACGTACCTTTTCATCGCCCTCCGCCTAAAGAAAAAACACGACCCCAAACTCGTCTACGAAATCTATCCCTGGGAAAAACTGGTCGCCTACATCGAAACCCGCCAGGACATCGGCCCCAGTTTGATGGCCACACACACGGTGCTCACGCTGGCGATTCCGAAACCCAACGATCCGGAATCGGCCTTGGCCGCTGCCAGCATCAACGTCGGCCATGAAACGGCCGGCCTGGCCCAATGGGAGTGTATTCGCCAGTTTATGGAAAACGGCCCCGAGGCCTGCCCGGATCCGAAGGAGGACGAGACTCTGGCTCACTACAAAGCCAAGTGCCGCCAGGCCCGTAAAGAAATGTCCTTGTTACCCTGGCTGGTCAAGAAAGTGGGCGACTGGTTCTTTCAGCGTTACTTAGCCCACATCATCACTGAACGCCGCATCAAGACCCTGGCCCTGAAAAGCTTGCCAGAAGAATTGAAAGCCTGGTCCGCGCCTTTGCCCAAAGATCAATGGGCCAAGCCATCCGAGGCGCTACAGGGGCTCAACCAGAAGCTCACTGATGCTTACGGGCGGGGCTTGCGTTTTACCCATATGGGGCCGGTGTCTGAGTGGCAAGCGGGGCGAGAAAAGAAGTCGCCACAAAAGCGGGGGGAGAGGCCGTTTCCGGGCCTGAGTCTCATGCTAAGGGAATCCCTATATCTTGATGCACACAGCTGACGAGACCCCGCCATTGCCTCAGCCATTATCTGAGTCCAATTGGGAAGCAGGCCTGCGCCGCACCACCAAAGATGGCCGGTTACTGGCGCTCAGTCCTGAGCCGGTGATGACAGGGGAACGGGCGGTAGACGTCAACACTTGGATTAGGCGAAAAACCGAGGGCTGGCTGGATTTGCAGATAGGGAACCTATTGTTTGGCACCGAATTTGCCTTGATGTTTCTAAGCTTGGGTCTGCTATCTATCGGTTTCTTGGGGTTTGGGTTTATGTTCATAGTTGGCCCGAACCAGTTTGGCCAATGGGCATGGGAGGCGCCATTGTTCATGCTTCTTGGAAACCTCCTAGTTTCTTTACCTTGGGGGCTTTATTTTTATTTCCTAGGTAACAAGGTGGTGAAAGGAACCCCGCCGATAAGGTTTAACCGGCAACGTCGAGAAGTAGCGATGCCTCGCTGGACGGAAGGGAAGGAATTCAAACTGCCTTTCTGGAATGATAGTGCTGCTGGTATCGCGTACATAGTCGGCCCTGCAAAACTGAAAAAGCCAATAATACCAGTGTGTTGAAGTGATTTCCGGGTATAATGTCCGCTACAAATCTCCCCGTTTCGCCCAAAAACCGGAAGAAAAGCCCATGATCCCACGGGATAAACGCCAAGCACCGCAGCGAGACCTGCTGGAAACCTACCTCGAAGACATCCTCAACCCCCGGCACGAACTGGTGCAGATGGGCAAGCGGATCGACTGGACGGCTTGCGAGCAGCATTTTGGTCAGCTGTACGCGGTGGAGGCCGGGCGTCCTGGGCTTCCCATCCGCTTGCACGTGGGCTTGCAGCTTCTCATGCACATGTACGCTTTGTCCGACCGGGATATTCTGGATCGCTGGGTGGAAAACCCCTATTGGCAACAGTTCTGCGGCGAAGTGATCTTCCAGCACCGGTTCCCGATGGACGAAACCACCATGATGCGGTTCCGCCACCGCATTGGCGAAGACGGAGCCCGTGAGCTTCTGACAATGAGCATCGCCCTGGGCCAGGATACCGGTGTCATCGCTCCAGAAAGCCTCAATACGCCCATGCCCGCCAGTTCAAGCGGATGCACCGGAATCTGGCCAAAGTCTGTAACGCCATCGTTGAACAGCGTCCGATGGAGCAGCGCTCCGAGCGCCTGAACCACAAGCTCCACCAGGCACTCCGGTTGCTGAACCAGTACGGTGACCGAACCGTCAAACCCCAGTTGTACAGTCTGCACGAACCGGACGTGGTGTGTATCGCCAAGGGCAAGGCCCGTACCCGGTATGAGTTCGGCGCCAAGGTCAGCGTGGTGACCACCGCCAAAGAGGGCTTCGTGCTGGATTGCCAGGCCCTGACGGGCAACCCCTACGATGGCCATACTGTCGACACGGCGCTCAAACGTGTCCTTCTGCACACCAGCAAAATGCCAGAACATCTGCTGGCCGACCGGGGCTATCGTGGCAGTGAAAGCACGTTCCTATCCCGGGTTCACATTACCGGAAAACGGCGTGGGCGTGGCAAGGCGCATCCGTCGTCTGTCAAGGTAGTTGGAACCTGATTCATTTTGGCTCTAATAAGCCACGCATTGCTCTTTAACAGTTTGTTCCTCGGGTAGCGGGTTTAGCCACACGGCTCCCACCGGTTCGCAGTTGCGGATACCGGTGGACCAGCGACCAGGGTTCTTTTCCTTGGCCCTGAGCAAGGTCATTTTTCGACTTGCCAGGATGTCTGCATCCTTTCCGGCGTGACGGTCAGCCGGTGTCACATAACGGATCGCGCTATGGCGATGCTCGTTGTTGTACCAGCGGATGAACGTGCTCACCCAGTCACGGCTCAGTTCAAGGTTCTCAAAGCCCTCATGCGGGTATTCCGGGCGCTGCTTGGTGGTGCCGAACAGTGACTCGATATAGGCATTGTCATTGGACACACGCGGTCGACTGTAGGAGGGCGTGACACCCAGCTTCTCGAACGTGGCCGGTAGCGTGCCGCCTTTCATGGGGCTGCCGTTGTCAGAATGCACCACCGGTGGATTGTTCACGCAGCCCTCGCGTAACAGTGCTTTGCGCAACACGGTTTCGCTGTTGACGGCGTTTTCCGCATCGAATACTTCAGCGCCAACGATCTTGCGGCTGTAGACATCGAGCATGAAGTACAGATAAAAGAACCGACCCCGAACCGTCGACTTCAAGTAGGTCACATCCCAGCACCAGACCTGGTTCGGTCGGCTGGCCTCATGACGGCGTGGTGGGCCGACTCGCCCGGAGTGGCGGGCACCCCGGCGGTGGTTCTCGTTATGTTCGCTCAGAACGCGGTAGAACGAGGATTCCGAGGCGATGTACCACCCATAGTCGTCCATCAGCAGCGGCACGACCTGAGACGGCGGCAGGCTGGCATAATCGGACTGGTGACAAACGGCCAGAATCATCGCTTTCTCCATGGCGGTCAGTGTGTGAGAGGGGGTGTGCTTCGGGGCGTTGGGCCGACCATCTTCACCACCGGCTTTCCAGCGGCGGTAAGTGTTGGTGCCAATACCCAGTTCGGCACAGGCGCTTTTTAGGCGCGCCCCATCGGTACGCGTTTCATCGACCAGCTGCACAGCATACTGGCGATCCAGGGCACTGGTCAGTCGTCCTCGTCCCCCCAGATCGCCTGGGCCTTTTTTCGCAGAGTCAGCAGGGCGGCTGTTTCCGCCAGTGCGGCTTCCTTGCGTTTCAGCTCACGTTCCAGTTGACGGGTGCGCTTTTTCTCGTGCTTGACCGCCTCACGGGAGCGTTTTTCAATCTTTTCATCGCGATCATTGGCGGCTTCACAGCTCTGACGCCAACGACGGATATGCTCGGGATAGAGTCCACGTTTACGGCAGTACTCGCCCAGTTCGGACTCACTAAGCGCGGCGGTCTCAAGCACGGCGTTGAATTTATCGCGCGAACTCCAGCCTTCCGGGTCTGAGCCGTGATCTGGCAACAGTTGACCATTCTTTCGGGCTTCGCTGCGCCAGTTGTACAAAGTAGCGTCTGAAATGCCTTCTTCTTCCGCTACTTCAGCCACAGGCCGGTTATTCGGTGGCAGTAACTTGCGAAGAATGGCTTCTCGGCGTTCCGGTGAATACTTCATAAAAACCTCTGTCTCGCCCCACTTCATTTAGAGAGTCTAACATCGGGTGGGGTTCCAACTACCTTGACAGAGGGGGCATCCGGACCAGCAACATCGGCGCAACAGTATCGAGCCGATCATCGGCCACCTGAAAAGCGATGGCCTGATGTTCCGAAGCTTCCTCAGAGGATTCCAGGGCGACAAGATACACGCGGTACTGTGCGGCGTGGGCCTGAACCTGAGGAAGGTTCTGAGGAAGCTCGCCGAGCTTCTTTGGCCTTATGAAAATGGACGGTATTTGCGGATGATTTTGGCTGTTTTATGGTCAATTTCGACATTGCCGGATGAATCAACAGAGACCGGTGAATTGCTGGTTATCTGAAAACGGCGTTTTTGCAGGGGCGACGAATTACATGGATATCACCAAGCCCCTGCCGGAGCTTCCCTTGCTTGAGCGATACCGCCCGCTGGATCCGACCACGGCAGAGCATGACCAGAAGACGGGCCGGCCAGCGCGCTACTGGCGGGATATGGACGATGAAACCTTCAAGAAGCACGTGGATCGGATGTTCACCGAAGTCACCATCATTGACGCCGCCCAGCGGCGCAATGTGATGGCAGAGAAGCTGCATGAATCTTCGCCTTTCTCCACATTCCAGAGGCGGAAATCAGAGCATCTTTTCGCCGATCAAGCACGCTGGAAATACTCTTACCCCAATGCTGCCTGAATTACAGCCCCACTGAGTTGCGCTCAACAAAGGTAGATCGGGGCATGTTCAAACCAATCGGATCGTTGGGGAGGATGTTCAGCAGCTTTGTTTGTGGACGGAAAAATCAGCCATTCTGATGTTATTCCCCCTCAGAAGAATCAGGTAGAGGAATTGAACCGGACAGAACTGGGTCGGTCCGCCAGTCTTCGTCTGCCGTGGGGTAATACCCTTAGGCCTGTGCCAGTTCAGACTCAAGATCGATTCCGGCGTCACGCATCTGGGCCAGTTTGTAGCGGAGCGTTCTGGGGCTGATTCCCAGTTGCTCCGCAGCCCGGTTACGACGGCCCCGTTCTTTCCTGAGCGTCTGGATAATAATACGGAACTCCTGCTGTCGCAGACCATCCCCCAGTGAACCGGCCTCGTGAAGCTCTTTACTGAGCGGTTCCGGTGCCGACTCCATCGGAACGGACTGGCTGGGTTCGGGCTCTGACGGCTGGTGATGAATCTGTGGTGCGACACTGTGCAAACCCGGTGAACTGAAATCGGCCCGGCCAGTGATCCCCAGCTCCAGGCACAAATCGCCCTCGTGAATCACATTGCCCTGCTGCAACACCAGCGCTCGCTGAATGGCATTATCAAGTTCACGAACATTACCAGGCCAGCCATGGCTGATCAGGGCCTTGCGGGCATCCTCCGCCAGGGCGATACCGGTAAGCTTCATTTTCCGGCAGTGCTTCTTGAGCAGGAATTTGGCCAGCGGCAGTATATCCAGCGGCCGCTCCCTCAGAGGCTGCCAGTGCATGGGAAACACGGTCAGCCGGTAATACAGGTCTTCACGGAACTTGCCCTCACGGACGTAATCCGCCAGGTCGCGGTTGGTGGTTGCCACGACACGAACATCCAGCGGGATGGTTTTTCGCCCCCCTACCCGCTCCACTTCACGCTCCTGCAACACCCGCAGGAGTTTAGACTGCAAGCCAAGCTCCATTTCGGAAATTTCGTCCAGCAGGATGGTGCCGCCATTGGCCTGCTCAAACTTGCCAGGGGACGACGCCACCGCACCGGTGAAGGCCCCTTTTTCATGACCAAACAGTATGGCCTCAAGCATGTTCTCGGGAATGGCGGCACAGTTAATCGCCACAAAGGGCTGATCTGCCCGGGGCGACTGCTGGTGAATATAGCGGGCCAGCACTTCTTTACCGGTGCCACTCTCACCGGAGATCATGACCGTGGAATCACTGCCGGCAACTTTCGCCGCCAACTGGAACATTCTTTTGCTGATAGGATCTTCCGCCACCGGTTCGTCACCGGATTTGGGTTTTGCTCCGCCAACCACCCTGGTGACCGCCTCCACCAGAACCTGAGGCTCGAAGGGTTTGACCAGATAATCAATGGCTCCGGACTGCATGGCAGACACCGCGTGGCTGATCTGGCCATAGGCAGTGATCAGCATCATCGGCAGCCCGGGATAATGACGCTGTACTTCCGCCAGCAGCTCGTGACCAGACATGCCCGGCATGTTGACGTCGCTGACCACCATATCGACGGGGTCGCGAGCCAGGGCGGCAAGCGCCTCCTGGCCGCTGGCAGCTTCCCGCACCCGGAACTTTGCCAGCTCCAGGGTCGTGACCAGCGCCTCCCGCAGGTCCCTGTCATCCTCAACAATCAGAATCTGGGCCTTCGCCATGGTATCTGCCTCCAACGCCTATTCGTTATGTTCTGTCGGCCAGGGTCGGCAGCTGCAGTGTCGCCACTGCGCCGCCCTGCTCCGGCGAGAAAATAGAAAACCGGCCGTTATGGGCCTTGACCACCGCCTGCACCACGGCCAGGCCTAGACCGGTGCCGTGAGACTTGGTGGTGTAAAATGCTTCGGTGATCCTGCCGGACTGCTCTTTCGAAAAGCCCGGGCCATTGTCCAGCACCCGTATCTCCATACCTTCAGCGGACGACGCCAGTTGAACTTGCACGTCGGTGGCACCGGCTTCCAGGCTGTTGTTCACCAGGTTCATGCAGGCGCCGACCAGGGCATCGCGGTTACACATCAATCGGCACTGGTCATCTACCCGGCTGTCCAGTGTCACATCAATACCACTGGCGGGTTTCAGACCCTCAACGGCCGCGGACAGGGAGGCCACCAGCTTGCCGGCCGACAACTCCTCCGCCAGGCGGGTTTCGCCACGGGCGAAAATCAGCATGTCCCGCACCTGCTGCTCCAGGTGAGTCAACCTCGACATCAGTCGTGAAGCGCACCGCTGACGCAGCTCTTCGTCCAGATCCGGCTGGCTCAGGTGACCGCCGTATAAAATGGCGGCAGACAACGGAGTGCGGATCTGATGGGCCAGAGACGCCACCATCCGGCCCATGGCAGACAGGCGCTGGGCATGGGCCAATTGCGACTGCAGCTGCCGGGTCTCGGTCAGGTCGGTTAACAGAATCAACTGGCCGGGCTGGTTTTCCATGGTCCGGATTTCAATGCTGACGCGCCGGCCATCTTTGAGGGACACTTCGTGACCGTCATCGCTGCGGGGAGAAAAGCAGCGCCGGATAACATCCACCCAACGCTCGCCATCCAGGGGCTCCCCCAACAGCGCAATGGCCGCCGGATTGCACTGGCTGACCACGCCCTGCTGATCCAGCACCACCACGCCAGCCGGCAGGGCCTTGAGCAGAGTCGACAACCGGTCGGCCAACTGTTCCTTTTCCTCCAGCTCCTGCTGACGCTGAAGCGTCTCGTGGGAGAGTTCACCGGAAAGCTGGTTTACGCGGGATTCCAGGGTTCGGTAGGAGTCGGTAATCTGCCGGGACATGCGATTAAACAACTCAAGCGCAGAGTCCACGGCCTCATCACCCTGTTGTGGAAACAGAGCAGTGACCTTGTCATTAACATCAGCAGCGGCATTGGCACCTGACTTCTGGTGACCGGACTCCATGGCAACGCGTGCGTGACTCATAACCTTCCCCCTGACGGGCCCCGACCGGGCCAACGGATCTTTCGTTCAGGTTTGATTAAGCCAACACTATGCCAACTTGGTTTTTACTATATTTTTCAGAAGGTTAAGAAAACGACAAACTGGAAAACGACAAGTTTCCGTCGGTCGGGAATGCAAGCGGCGCCGAAGGTTACAAACCTTTGACGCCGCTCAGGGGGAGCGATCAACCTTCGTCTGACTCTTCCCGAAGGCCATATTTTCGGACTTTCTCCACCAGGGTGGTACGGCGAATTCTGAGTTTCTCGGCCGCCCGCGCCACTACGCCGGCAGCTTCATCAAGCGCCTGCTGAATAAGCTGCTTCTCCAGATTGGAGAGGTAGTCCTTGAGATCGATACCATTCACCGGTAACAGGGCCGGCGCATCCAGGCCCACCAGCCCGGGAATGGCCGATGGCATGCCGGTGTCCTCCACTGGGCGGTTCTCGTCATAGTCATCCACGTAGCGAAACTTCTTGGGCAGCTCCTGCACACCAATCACTCCGTAGGGATGCATGATGGCCAAGCGCTCAACCAGGTTGGCCAGCTCCCGCACATTGCCGGGCCAGTCATGGCGACACAGACTCATAATGGCAGCGGAGTTCATCCGCAGTGAGCCGCGCTTCTCTTTCTCCATCCGGGAGATCAGCTCATTAATCAGCAACGGGATGTCTTCCACCCGTTCCCGCAGCGCCGGCATTTCAATGGGAAATACATTGAGACGGTAATAGAGGTCTTCCCGGAAATCGCCGGATTCAATCATGTCTTCGAGATGCTTGTGAGTGGCGGCAATCACCCGCACATCCGCAGACTGGGTACGGTTACTGCCCACACGCTCAAAGGTACGCTCCTGCAACACCCGCAGAATTTTAACCTGCATGTTCAGCGGCATATCCCCGATTTCGTCCAGGAACAGGGTGCCCCCTTCGGCCAACTCAAAGCGCCCTACCCGGGCGGTAATGGCGCCGGTAAAGGCTCCTTTCTCATGCCCGAACAGCTCGCTCTCCAGCAACTCTGCGGGAATGGCGCCGCAGTTGACCGGCACAAACGGCTTATCCCGGCGGGAGGAATGATAATGCAGGTTACGGGCGACCACTTCCTTACCAGTACCGGATTCACCGGTGATCAGAACGCTGACGTCTTTATCAGCCACCTGCTCCATCAACTGGCGCACCTGCTGAACCTTTCGACTGGTGCCCACCAGACTGCGGAACAACTGAACACCCCGCTGCTGCCCCCGCTCCTTGCTGCGACTGAACTGGTCGTGGTAGATCTGGGCCCGGTAGAGTGAATCCACAAACTTGGTGTAGTTCAGGGGCCACTCCATCCTGGCGATAATACGGTTTGCATCGTCTTCCGACACGCCCTTGAGGTCCGGGTCACCCACCAGAAGAATCGGCAGCCCCTGAGCCAGTTTGCACACCCTCTGCACATGCGCGGTGCTGGCGGCGTCTTCGCCGTTGATCACGGCTACGCCGATACTTTCTTTGGTCTGCTCGTCGTCGCTCTCCAAAAGCGCCAATGCTTCGTCACCGGCCAGCACCTGCTCTTCGCCGACAAATTCCAGAATGGTGATCAGGTCCCTGCGCCTGGAGTCATCCTCACTCAGCACCAGCACTTTGTTATTTTTGGACATTCACGAGAATCTCTTTGGGAATTTGTGCGGTATTTAAGACTGTATAAGCTCAGGAGTCAATTTTATGACGCTATCTTTGGCGGTTTGTTGAAACGTTCTGATAAGCACGGGCCGCCGTACGGTTTTCATTGACGCCCTTGAGCGATTCCCGGGCTTCATCCCTGGCCTTGATTGCGGCCTGGTTTGCCGCTTCCACGAACTGATTCAAAGCGTCCAGGCGGTCCCTGATCAGGGCCGCATCAATGCGCCCCTGTTCCAGCGCCACCATTAACGGTTCAATTGCAGGTTTAACACGGGCATTCAGTTCCGCAAGTTGCTCCCAGTCCTGGGCAGCGAGGGCCTGGTCCAGCTCGGACCGGAGTTGATCAAGACTTTCAAGAAGAGCCTGGGGGTCTGCCATGCGATGTACTCCACGTTTTGACGGGATGTTGGAGCCTGGCAGTTGGTTGAGGCGGGTGCCGCCCATAAGCAGGCAGCACCCGGGGAGGTTTACCGGCGCGCGGCCCTGCGGGCGGCGGCAGCGGTAAATTCGTTGCCCCGATACCCAGGCTCGAAATTGTAGGCCGGGTAGCCGTCATCCAGGCCATCGATGTAATAACGCTGTGCTTTCAGATCATACGTCATCTCCATGGTGGTCCAGAAGACCGGCACACTGTAATAGACAATGTTGTGTGCTTCGGATACGCGCCAGAGTTCACCAGCCTCGTTATATTCTTCCGTGGCCAGAATCTGCCAGCTGTCCTCATCGATGTAGTAAACACGGCGATCATAGATGTGGCTGATGCCGGTGCGTCGCTTGGCCTCGACCACCCACACCCGGTGAAGCTCGTATCGGGTCAGGTCCTGATTGATGTGGTTCGGCCGGATCACGTCATTTGGCCGAACACTTTCATCGTGCAGTTTGTAGGCGTTGTAGGGAACGATCAGTTCACGCTTGCCCTTAAGTTCCCAGTCGTACTGGTTGGGGGCACCGTTGTACATGTCCTTCTGGTCGACTGAACGCAGAGACGAAGAGTTCGGCAGGTCCGTCTCATAGGCCAGATTCGGGGACCGGCGCAAACGGCGGGAACCGGAATCGTAACGCCATGCCAGCCGCGGTGAGCGAACCTGGTCAAGGGTTTCATGCACCAGGGTAATGGTGCCAGCCAGGCTGGACGGCGCGACGGTTTCGGTTTTCAGGTAGAAAATCTTGTTATCGATGTCTTCCAGCTCAGCGCCGGGGCGACTGTATGCAAAGAAATAATCGTACTGGTTGACGACAGGGTTGAATGAGCCGTCCCGCTGCGGCGTAGCCGATGCACTGCGGAACGACAGTTCCTCACCCCGGTATCGCAGAATATGGTTCCAGATCGCTTCCAGGCCGTTCTGTGGAATGGGGAACGGACTGGTCATGATGGTGTCTCGAACACCGTTACCGTTATCCAGGAGTTCAGCTGTCAGAGCGTTCTGGTAAAACTTCTCGTAGACATGCTCGGGGAACGCTGCTGTTCGGCGGGTCTGGTACACCGGCATGAAAAATTCCGGGCCGTACTGCTCCAGCATCTGAATGTGGCCGTCCGACAGTATGTCCCGGTACTGGTCCAGATTGTCACGGGTAATAACGTACAGCGCTTCGTCTTCCGGGAACGGGTTAATCTCTACGGTGCCTTCGCGCCAATTGGCCGGGGGTGAAGCCAACCCGCCAGTCCATGCCGGAATGGTGCCAGACTCGTTACCCGCCCGTTCTGCACCCACTGGTGTGAGATCATTCTTCAAACGCTCGGCCTCGGCCGGCGACACCTTTGCCAAGACAGGACCTGAACACCCCAATACCACCGCCGCAATAGCAGCAATTATCCGGTTTCGCATCCTTATTACCTCCAATAATGGACCACAAGACGATCAAAGCTTGTTCAATCTGTGTGCCTTTTTGCCAGTTTCAAACGACCGTTTCAAGTGATTGTTTGTAGTTTCTTGTGAGATGCAGCTATTCCGGGGAGCCCAGGGGAGGAGAAATTAGCGCGCAAAAATGATAGACTCTGACGGTTGTTCTGATTGGACTCTTGAACGCTCACGTAGTGCGGGTGGTAGATGGCATCACAATGGTACTCACTGGTAGCCCAAAAGCTTTTTCTGGCCAACACCTTACTCACCAGGCTTGAGTCGGACACCAAGCGCTCCGCTGCGGAAACGGAAGCGCTGTCTCAGGGCTCCGCCGAGCTCCTGCTGCGGGCAAGGCAAACGCTGCTGGTGATGATTGCGCGATACCATCAGCACAAAGCCGAAAAACCGCAGACACTGGCAGAACTGGAAACACTGTTTCCTTACGAGGTACACGAGACCCGGCTTTTGAGAGAACTGGCAGAGACATCGGGAAGCTGGTGGAACCATCTTGATCAGGTTGAATCGGCTTTGAGCCAGCCTCCGACCACACGCAAGAATGTTACCGAAGAGAATATCATTGCGGTTTCCGTCGAACAGGGCCCGGACCGTTCCGCCGCCACACTCAGAAAGACTCTGGCGGCCATGACTGAACTGGCCAAACGGCTTGAGGAACAACACAGCGAGTGGTAGCCCCACCCTGTTGGCTAAATTCCCGCACCGAATCGAATACACCAAGACAAAGGTTGAACGAATGTCACCATCGTTTTTTGAAATCGTACAACTTGCCAATGGCGACTACGCCTTGCGCCGCATTGATGACGACGCAGCGCCGTTGGTGCGCATTTCCTTCTCGCAGGAGGCCAGGGAAATGATGGAAGACCGCGACATGAGCGTTGCCAAGGCGATGATTGCGGCAGGGATTGAGGCCGCTGGCAATATCGCACACGATATTGACTGGGACGATGACGACAATGATCTGGCCGAATCCCAGCCCCAATACACCCTCCACTGAACTCCTTTACCGATGACGCAGCACCACGCCGTGGCTGCTACCTTGCGCCGAAGCCTTTTGAAGGGACTCAAAGGCTGAACGCCCGAGCTTGTTAGTCCAGAGCACCACCGCATGACAGGTACCAGCACTCAAAGCCCGCTCAGCCAGCTGCTGTGCGGAGTAATCGTTGGTTGAGCGCAATACCAGCAACTCACTGGCCACAATACCGTGCATTTTCTGCCACTTGCCAACCAGGGACTGTGGCGGGTCAATCAGGGCCAGCCAGCGCTTCTCCTGATTCAGCTGGGTGAGCATAGGGAGCAGTAACTGGACATTCTCTACCTGGCCTTCAGGAAGAATAATTTCCGTCACGTTACCGCCAAAATCCCTGGTTCCCCGACCGACGTCTGACGATGAGTGAAGGGCTGTGGCCCGTGCTTTTCCTGTAGACACCGTGCGGGCGGGCATGATGGCCGCCGGCTGGAACGCCATGTTCTGAGTGAAGCTTAACTGTTCCATTGCTCACCTACCTGCGCTAATCGTTTCTTATTGCTGGTTATCAATGCAAATCTGATCGGCGGATCACGCCCACACCCAGACCTTCGATAAACAACTCCTGTTCGGCCAGATCAATTTCAATCGGGGCGAACTCTTCGTTCTCCGCAATCAACCAGACCTTCGAGCCGTCCCTGCGAAACCGTTTTACCGTCACTTCTTCACCAACCCTGGCCACAACCACCTGCCCGTTATGAACATCCTGAGTGCGATGCACTGCGAGCAAATCACCGTCGAGAATGCCAATGTCTTTCATGCTCATGCCGCGCACGCGGAGCAGGTAATCGGCGGATGGCGAGAAAAATTCCGGCTGCAAAGTGCAGTGCTCTTCAATGTGTTCCTGGGCGAGAATCGGGCTACCCGCCGCAACCTGGCCGACAACCGGTAACCCTGGGTCCTGCTCCACTTCCGGCAGTCGAATCCCCCGGCTGGCACCAGGCACCATTTCGATGGCGCCTTTCCTGGCCAGGGCCCGCAAGTGCTCCTCTGCCGCATTGGCGGAGCGAAACCCCAGTTCGGCAGCGATTTCTGCCCGCGTTGGCGGGTAACCGGTTTCGTCTACGTACCGCCGGATGATATCCAGCACCTGGGACTGTCGCGCGGTCAGCTTCATGCATGTACTCCGGGTTTTTCATCCTGGTTTTATATACAGTGATTTGACTATATACAGTGTTTTATCCAGTGTAAAGCCCGATTGAAATTTTCTGTCATGTAATCGGGCCGCTGCATATCGGTGTGTTATGGTTTAAGTCCGTGAATTATATGGATGCAAGGTGCCAATGAATTCGACAGAGCGTTGTGCGATGCCGGAGCGGCTTCGTAATCATCAAGGAGAAGAGCGTAGAGTTGGCGTGGAGATCGAACTCTCCGGACTGGGCTACGATGAATTGGTTGAACATGTCGCCCGCCTGCTCAAGGGCAGCCCGGAGCTGGAGTCGCGTTATGTCAGCCGCCTGGAGACTGACGCCGGAACCTTCACCATTGAGCTGGACTCTGACCCTGTGAAGGATCTTGACCTGGCGGACGAACGCCTGCCCGAGTCAATCCGCGAGCTGGGCACCCACGCCATGGATGTCATCGATTTTGCCGCAGAACGCATTGTGCCTCTTGAGATTGTCGGGCCACCTCTGCCCTTTTCCAGACTGGGTCTGATCGAAGAACTGGTAGACGAGCTGCGCGAACTTGGCGCGGAAGGCAGCCGGGAAGCGATTTATTTTGCTTTCGGCCTGCAACTCAATCCCGAACTGCCGGACCTGGAACCCGCAACCATTGTCACCTACCTGCAGGCCTTCGCGGCACTTTATGACTGGCTCAAATCCCGGCATCAGATTGACATAAGCCGAAAATTTACCACTTACATCGAGCCCTGGAGCAGCCGTTACACGGACATGCTGATGGCGGAAGATTATGCTCCCGACCAGGCCTCGCTGATGAAAGACTACCTGAACTTCAACCCGACGCGGAACAAGGCCCTGGACCTTCTGCCACTGTTTGCACATCTGGATTCAGAGCTGTTGCACGACTATGTGGACGACCCGAGAATCAAGAGCCGGCCGACGCTTCACTACCGGTTACCCGATTGCGATATCGACAACCCCCGATGGCATTTTTCCACGGTCTGGAACGACTGGGTGGTACTGGAGCAGATCGCAAACCATCCAGAGCACCTGAAAGAACTCAGGGAACTGTTCCGCGAAGCCCAGACATTCAGTTTTCGCAATCTCACCCGCTCATGGCGTGACACCACGGAACAATGGCTTAAACAGCGCGGCTATGTCTGAGATCTCAGAAGCACCAGAATCGCCGGGGATCACCATTGGCATCAGCGGCCCCGCCAGGCGCAGCACCGCCCACAGACTGATCAATCTGGGCCTGCGGCTGCATGGCGCCCACACGCACTACATTCGCCCCGGATCCAGCACGGACGTCTCCCTGCTCGATGGCCTGGTCCTCTCTGGCGGCACCCACGTACACCCCAACCGCTATGGCCAACAGCCACAAGTGACCGCGAGATACGACCTGAAACGGGACGAAACCGACTTCAGGCTGCTTGAGCAAGCCGAGGAAATAGACATTCCGGTACTGGGTATATGCCGTGGGGCCCAGTTCATCAATGTCTTTCATGGCGGGTCGTTGTGCCAGAACGTGATCCCGCTGCGAATGAAAACCCGCCACCGCCCTTTGCTGCTACCCCTTCAAACGGTCCAGCTGGTCCAGGACAGCCGGATAGGCCGGCTGATGCACAGCACCCTGATTGGCGCGAACCGTATTCACAGCCAGGCGATTAAACACCTGGGGCGGAATCTCAGGGTAACGGCACTGGACAACGACCTGTTCGTGCAGGCCATCGAAAACACCGGGCAACAATGGTTGATGGGGGTTCAGTGGCATCCGGAATACCTGCTGTATCACACCGGCCACCGGCGGATTTTCAGCCACTTTGTGCATGCCGCCCGGGCTCGGAAACTGGAGCGGCTGCAAAGCCAAGATATGGCCTTTGGCCAGCAAGGAGACTGATGATGAAAAAATACACCAAAGCACTGGCCGCAACGGTGTTCGTGGCTTCATTGGCACCACTGGCCGTTTCCGCTGGCGAAGTGAGCCTGAGTGGGGAGGGCAGCGTTCGCTACACTCCGGACAGCGCCCGTTTGCAATTTACCGCCAGTGCCGAGCACAACCTCCCAGAGCGGGCTTCTGATCGCCTTTCCGAGACCATGGAGCAATGGCGCAAGGCGATACAGGGCATCCGCGACCAACTGGTGGACTATTCAGACGCCAACGTTAACCTGTATACCCGGTCACTACCGGTTCAGGAGCGTGGGCAACAACCGGAGCGAATGGCGGTGGCAAGCCAGACAGTCAGCTTTTCCATCGACAATCTTGAACTCCTGAACCCTCTGCTGGAACAGGCCCACAAGGCTGGTCTGCAATACCATCTGAGCGAACACCAGTTCTTCCATTCCGACGAAGAGCGCCTGCAACGTCAGGCACTGGCCAGGGCCATCGAGGATGCCCGCAGCCGGTGTGCCTTTGTGGCGGAACAGTTGGGCAAAACCTGTGGTGAGGTGAAAACCATCAACATCAATGGCGGCCACCGCCCGATGCCCATGATGATGGCGGAAGCAAGAGCCGCCAGCGACACCGTTTCCAGTATCGCCCCCCGGGAAATCCAGGCCAGCGTCAACGCCACCTTCAACCTGGATTAACAACCATCGATCAGAAATCCCGGGTGTAGAAGATATCCAGCGAGGCGGCCAGGCCACTGGCCGCCTCCAGATAGAAATACCGGCCCAGATCATATCGCAGTGCGACCGTGGTGATCGGTTCGAATATCCCGACGCCGTACCTCAGGCTCAATTCATCGGTAATGTATCCGCTGGCCACCACCGCGGCCTCGTCTCCGGAGCCTTCCGTTTCCAGGGTGAGATTGCGAATGCCCAGCTCGTCTCCAATGCCCTGGGTCAATCTGCTGGCCTGGGTCAGCCCCAACGACAACGCAGCCTGCGCCATCTGGCCGTCATCACCGCGGCCTTGGGGCGGACGGCCCAGAATGATGTAGGACAACGCATCGCTTTGGGGCATGGAAGGTTCAGAGAACACCTCGGTTTCAGGGGCGTTCACGGGGCCGCTAAGCCTGATACCGGCAACAACAGTGTCTACTCTGCGCACTGCCTCTATGTCCAGGTAGGGTTCCGTCAGGGCACCCACAAACAGGATTCTCGCTCGCCGCAGTTCCAGATCCTGCCCAAATGCCTGGTATTGACCATTCACCAGTTGAAGCGCACCCCGGGTATCCATGTCGTTGCCAATCCGCAGAGTCCCCTCGAGATTCCCGGTCACACCGAAAGCATCAAACGCTACCCGGTCTTCGCCGACCACCACAGTCACGTCCATCACCATACGCCGGATGGTCGGCTCCTCGGTTTCAACTCCGACAATCACCTCATCTTCGGAGATAGAAACCGCTGACTCCGGAAGCCCCTTGATCTCGATCTCACCACGGGGTACTTCCACCCGTCCAGACACAGAGAGTTCACCACTGCGGAAAGCAATGGTGAGGTCTGGCCCGACTTCAACCCGGGCATAGGGTTCGACATTCACTGGCAGCCTATCGCCAACAATCGACAGCTCAATCTCGGGCTCCTGCTGCCAATTGATCATCCCCGAAAGTTGCCCGCTACTGCGGTCGTTACTGTTCCAGCGCCCGCTGATATCAGCGGAATCCCCGAGAAACTCGAGCACCAGAACCACATCGTTCAGTGGTAGTGGCAGGCCCGGATCGTAAAAACGACCATTCGTAAGAGCCAGCTCGCCATGAATCATGGGACGTAACAATGGGCCGGTAATTTCGCCTTGGCCGTTAACCTGACCTCCAATCTCTTCCACCCCGGCGAAGGCGGATGCAAAAGCCAGATCCAGTGAGTTCAGGCTGAAACGGCCCTGTACCGGTCGTTCTTCAGCCATCGGGTCAACCGCCAGCTCGGCATTAAAATCGCCCAGCTCCGGGCCTCGCAGGGCAACTGAAAGCTCAGCTATGCTGGGCTGAAGACGAGCATCAACGGTCAAACCCTCATGACTCAGGGTTTCCCAGTCATCCAGCACCAGGAATTCGAAGGTTCCCTCACCGGCATCCAGTGTGATTCTGCCATCCGGCCCTGCGTCGGTCAGTGACAGATCCACGTCGGCATCCAGGTGCGCACTCCATCGGAAGGTATCAGGCAACAGTGGTTCAAGGGCCGTGGTCGGAAACTGGCGAATCTGGAAGGCGATGTGGGCATCCGGCAATAGCTGCTGATCGTCAGCGCACACAGAACTGTCCTGCCAGCGCCAGCAGTGAGCGCCTAGGCTCAGTTTGCCTTCTTCGGTGTAGGCAAGGTCAGCGGGAGATTCCAGTTGCCACGTCTGGCCCGGGCCGGGTATGTCGATTTCACCACGGTTCAGGGCACCCTGCCAGGCATCAAGGCTTTCACCCAGGGCGCCGGCAAATACGGCAAGCAGGGTCGCCTCACTGTGGCTGGCATTGACTGTTAGCTGATGCTCATCCCGGGTACCTTCAAGGCGAAGGGATACGCTCTCCAGCTGTTGGTCGGCAGCACGAATCTCATTGATCTCCAGCGCTGCATCCAGCACACGGCCTTTGGCCAGACTGGCATCAAGATCCACGGCCTCAATCTGCAACAGATCCTGCCAGCTCAATCCGCGGCCAGCCACGACAAGCTCGGCGGTGGGATCATCCACGGTGCCCGCAAACTGCAGGCTGGCCTCCAGTTCACCAGCCAAACCTTCGGCAAACATCGCCGGTTCAGGCAACAGGATGGACAAGTCACCTGCCAGTTGGCTGCCGTAACGACCCTGCCCTTCTATACGGTTCTCACCCACGACAAGTACAAGATCATCCACTTGCCATTCGCGACCGTCACTGACCAACTGGCCCCGGGCGCGAGCATTGTTCCCCTGCCATCGTCCCTGCAGATTCCAGCCCGCCGACATTCGGGGCAATGCGTCGTCCTGAAGCTGGCCTTCGCTGGTTACGTTGCCATCCAACCGGGACTCCAGCACAGGCACCCAATAGCCCGGATTGAACTGATCCAGAACCAGGGCAGCTTGCCAAGCCAGCTGGGAAGAAAAATCGAGCTCGGCTTCGCCAGACAGGGAACCCGCTCCGGTCGTCATGTCGAGCTGGGTGATACGGACAGCCTGAGTATCGCCATCAAGGCGGGCCTTCAGCTCGGCATCCCCAAGGGGACCGGCAACCTGCGCGTCAAGATCCGCCTGGTAGCGGTCTTCCTGGTAACTTGCCCGACCTTCCAGACGGTTGAGCGAAACCGGAGGCTCGCCCAGCCCCGGCACCAGGGTGTACCAGGGGAAGCGGTTCAGGGCCAGCCCCACATCAGCGGCCAGACCATCAGCCCAGGAGGCCTCGCCCTGCACCTCCAGGGTTCCGGGTGGCTCACCACCCCCTCTTTCCGGGCCGGCCATGGACAGTACCAGATCTGTCACCTTCTCTGTGGTGACCAATCCCTGGATAGACGTCTGGATATCACCCTCGGTACCCGGCAGTAGCGCCTGGGTACGGGTCCTGAAGCCGTTGGCCAGGGAACCGTCAAGGGTTAATCGCCAGTTCTTCAGCGTCAGTGTTTCCGGAAGATCATGATGGGCAAGAAAACGCTCGGATTCGAGTCTGATGGACGCTGGCAGACGGCTTTCCAGCGGCTGAACCTGCCCCTGTATATTCGCATTGAGATAACCACTGCTGGCACCTCGCAACCGCAAGTCCCTGACGCTGCCACCCAGGTTAACGGTGACCTGCCAGTCATCTCCCGATGGCGGCGGCAAGGATACGTCAACATCGATATCCAGGGGCCAATCCCGCCGCATGTCAGCGCGACCACTCGCCGATACCCGCATCTCTTCCAGCTGATACAGCACGTGTTCAAGCTCCAGGCTGGCACCGGAGGCCCGGGATTGCAGCTCAAACCGGTCCCAGATGGCTCCGTCATTGACCGTCAGCGGCCCCAGGGCAACATCCCCGATCACCACCGCCAGCGGCAGGTTAACCCTGGGAAGACTGATATCACCGGAACGTTCATCATCAGATTCAGAGGGCTGCAGGGTCACTGCAATCCGATCGGCCTTGAGCGTATCCAGGCAGATGGTTTTTTCGAACAGACACGTCGGAGACCAGTCTACTTCCGGAGCCTCAACCACCACACCCACGCCATAGCCCTGCCATTCAAGGCGGTCGGCCTGCCACTGGCCAAGCAGGGAACCTCGGTCGGCCTCGGTCTGCAACCCGGGAATCTGATCAATGGTCCAGGCTGTGCCCTTTTCGGTATGCAGGGCCAGCAAAATCAGCCCAACGACCACCAGAGGCAAAAACAGCAACAATGCGACAACCAGCAACAGCCAGAACCACCAGCGCCGGCGCAGCGGCTTTTTGTGTTTCTTCGGCTGACGTTCAGCCTGCTCTGGTGGCACCGGTGGATGATCGGTCACAGCTCTGGCCCCATGGAAAAGTGAATACGCCAGCCGCCGCCAAATTCCTCGTCCAACCCCTTGGCCACGTCGAGGCGCAACGGCCCTACCGGGCTCACCCAGCGAATCCCCAGGCCCGCACCTGTCGCCAGCCGGTCAAACACATCATTCACCGCGTTGCCCTTGTCGACGAACGCCGCCACCCGCCAGTTCCGGACAAACTCGTACTGATATTCGACACCACCGACCAGCTGAAAACGGCCACCAACGGCTACGCCATTGTCATCACGGGGCGACAGGGTTTCGTAGCCGTAGCCCCGGACACTCTGATCACCACCGGCAAAGAAGCGCAATGAGGGAGGCACATCGGAAAAACTGTTGGTCGCCACCCCACCAAAGTTGAAACGGGTCAGAAACCGGTGATTATCAGCCAGGGTATACAGCCCCCTGGCCAGCACATTCACGTGCAGGATGTCTGCGTCCGATATGATGGCCCGATGGGCACCGGTCACATCAAGCTGCAATCGATAGCCCCGGGACGGGTCCAGGGGCGAGTTGGCCTGGAGTTTGGAGTAACTGAGCCCCGGCAGCAACAGGCTGGAGTTGCCCCGTTCATCTTCACCAATTTTGAAGCGCTCGCCTTCCCAACGTATTGAAAGCACCTGCATCCAACCGGTATCCAACTGATGCCGCCATTGCTGCCCCAGAGTCAGTCGCTCCGATTCCACATCTTCGATATTTTCTCGCTGGTAACCGGTGCCCAGCCGTATGGAATCCGTCATTGGCGGGTCCAATGGCAGCTCATACCATCCACTGACGTTCTGCCGCAGCTCCGAAAGCTCCGTGTCTGCCCCGCGTCGATGACCCATGGGGTTGGTGTAATGCTCTCGCCAGTTACCGCGGAACCGGGGGCCGACGTCTGTTGAGAAGCCAACACCGGCGCCTACCGACCGGGGCGGCCTGGGGGTAAGACCAATATCCACCGGTATCACACCATCCTCTGCCCGATTCGGTGAAGCATCAATATCCACACCGAAAAAGTAACCACTGCTTGAGAGATCGCTGTTGAGCTTCGCCACTTCATCGGCGTGGAAAGGAATGCCGGGTTCAAAGGTCACAAACTGGTTCAGTAAACCTTCATCAAAACCATGGCCTTCCAGGAAGGTAACCGCGCCCAGGCGATACCGCTCGCCGGTACGGTAGTGCAAGGTAATATCTGCGTGATTCTCGGAAGGGTCTACTTCCAGTCGGCGGGTCACAAACTCACCGTCAAAGTAACCCAGACGTCGCGCCCGATTCTGTATGGCCTGCCGCAGCGTGTTGTAGCGGCCATGATGAAGCACATCTCCTTCCGCCGGCTCTTTCGGAATCTGATCAACCAGTGCCGGATCTTCACTGCCTGGCCCCTCGATCAGCACTGACCTGGAACGAATGCGGACGGGCTCCCCCGGCACAACCGTCAACACCAGCTCGGCCAGCCCATCCGCATTTTCAGTGACTTCAAATGTGATCACCGGATTGTAGTACCCCAGGGCCCGAATGGCCTGTTCAACCTGGGCTATCGCCGTGGAGGCGTAACGGCGCAGGCCATCGGCTGAGCGGCCTTCTACCTCACCCACAAAAATCCGGGCATTGTCTCTCAAGTCACTGTGATCGCCCTCAACCTCAACCCTGACCTGACTGGCATGGCTGGCAGACGCGCTCAACAGCAACGCAAGCCCGGTCAGCTTCAGGATTCTTTGTATGTGGTATCGGGCTAACAGCATGCAGTGTTTGGGTTTCCCACCTGGATGATTGACGAATCCCTGAGTCAGGGGGTGAGTTTACCGATAGCGGATGCGCGCTTCTACGCCTGGCGCGCCAAAATCACAATTGACCACAATGCCATCAGGGAATGCTGCCTGGCCCGGGCCGGCCGGGTGGGTAACCAGATTACGCTCCGCTGCGTGGAGCTGTGTGCTTCACTGGGGTACCAGGCTCGAAAAATGGGCCACGGACTCCAAAATACTCGATATTTTCGAAGGCACCCAGCAGATCCAGCTGCTGATCATCGCCCGACGATTACTCGAAAAGTCGTCCTCCGAGCTGAAATAAGCTAACCTGTCAGGGACTTATATTATGCCCCTGACCAATGACAGGTAGCCCGGATGCTCAGGATTAACCGCGACAACCTAAGGTCCAGCCATCAGTTGATCTGGTTCCTTATCGATTTCCTGATGCTGAGCCTGCTGATCATCAACCTGGCCTTTATCATCTGGGATTCGATATACAGTTTCGTTGCGGTTCAGAACCTGCTGGAAGAAAGCCTCCCCGCCGTCAATGCGATCTACCAGCCGATCCATGAACGGTTTATTTTCTATGATCTGATCTTCGTCTCCATCTTCCTGACCGAGTTTTTTGTCCGCTGGGGCTACTCCGTCAAAGCCAAGGTCTACGACCGCTGGTATTTCTACCCGTTCATACACTGGTACGATCTGGTGGGCTGCATCCCCGTTGGCGGCTTCCGCTTCCTGCGGGCGTTGCGGATCATTTCGATCATCTACCGCCTGCACCAATACAAGATCATCGACTTCACCAGCACTCGCTTGTACCAGTTTGTGTCGTTTTACTATGAAGCCTTCATGGAAGAGTTATCAGACCGGATTGTTCTGAAGGTTCTGAGCGGCGTTCAGGATGAGGTAAAGCGTGGTTCGCCCCTGTTTGAACGGATCCAGACTGACATCCTGTTCCCGAGACGGTCCATGTTGTCGGATTGGTTATCGGAACGCGTCGCCCTGGCTGCGCAGCAAGGCTACATCCCAAATAGAGGTGCCCTGCGAGTCTATCTGGAAGACCGTGTTGACAATGCCCTGAAGCAGAATCTTGAACTGTCGAGACTGAAATACCTGCCGGTGGTTGGCCCAACCATACAGGACACGCTGGAAAATGCCGTTGGCGATATTGTTGCAAACGTGATCCACCAGATCCTGGAAGATCTGGCGTCTTCCAGCAATCACGCTTTTATCGAAGACATTGTGAACGTGATGCTGCCGGAGCCGGGAGAAGAGAAAGGAGCAAACCAGGAACAAGAGGCGTTGATCAACCTGATTCTGGAAATACTCGAGGCGATTAAGGACCAGGTGAGAGTGAAGCATTGGCGAGCCAACCTCCCATGACGCTCGGGTGCTGAAGGCTCAACATAAATTTACACAGCAAAATTTTACAGTCTCAAATAAAACCGTGTTACATAGGCTGACAGACTATGGATTCCAGAAGGACGTCGAATGTCTGAATCAAATTCGACTGCCTCAGACTTAAGGGCTGGCTACAGGGCAGCTGGACTATCTGAGCGTCAACTTTCATGTTTGAAAATATGCGCCGGGCTGCTTCAATCGCCGGACGAACAAAGTTGCACAAAGCTATTAGAAACCGTCGTCACTCATTATGGCGTTCCTCATGCTGCTCTGTTTGCCTATCAATCCGGGAGGTTGCGTACACTGGCGTCTACCGGTGGCGCAGCAATAAACGCATCGAGACAAGCCGTAAAAGCCAACCTCGCACCCTTTCTGAAATGGCCGTGTAAGCCCTACCTTAGAAACCTGCCAGAAAATGCCTGGATCTTCTATTGCACAAACCCGGGATTCGAATGGCTCGTTCCCATTGCACTCCAAGGGTCGGTCATTGGTTTACTCGCGCTGGCCGGCTTTGAGTCGCAACCCGCTCCAGGAGAACGTGATCAACAGCTCATGTCGATTCTTGCAAGCCTATTGACGGGCCAATTAATTTTCACCAGCACGCCAATGAACCAGAAAATTCCACATAAACACTCAGAATTATCGCTGCTATCACCGCGCGAAAAAGAAGTGATGAGTTTGTTACCACGAGGCATGAGCAACGCTCGTATCGCCGCCACTCTGGATATCGCGCCGGGGACGGTAAAAACTCATGTAGAACGTATTCTCAAGAAGCTTCAGCTTGAAGACCGAGCGCAAGCCGCTGCTTTTGCGGTGGAATCCAAGTTGGGCAACTCTGGTTGTTAAAAATGATAGCTACTATCAGAAAACATTGGCATGGGTGGAGCCTAAGACGTCGCAGCCTGGCTTCGCTGATTATCCCACTGTTGGTTGCGACCATCGTTCTCCTTGTTATGGCCAAAGTCCTTGCTTTCAACCGGCACGCAGAGGATGAACTTCAGCGCGGTCTGAGAGTTCTCGGGCAGATTCACGCTGCACACGCCGCATTAGCCGAGGCTGCCAGCGGTGTACGAGGGTATTTGCTGACGCAGGATGAAGCATTCCTGGCACCCTACCAGCGGGCTGAAGAGCTTTTGAAGCAATCGCTGCGACAGCTGGAAGTAGATGTGAAAGATTCAGTGCAGCGCCAGAATCTGGCCGATATATCAACGCTCATTGCAGTAAAGCTCGCTAACCTCGCCCAACTCAAAAACCCGGACCTAGCAGTCAACGGTGGCTCAATTCGCTCCTACTCGCTGGAAAACAAAGCGCTACTTGATCGTTTACGCCAACATATCAAAGAGATGGAGATCCGTGAAAATCAAATCATTCTTGCTTTGCAGCAAAACCTGCAACGGGCACGAAGAAGCAGCCAGTGGATCATTTTCAGTACTCTGGTTGTGGCTGTAGCACTTGCCGTATTGTTTTCTCAGGGTTTCGCCCGAGACCTGATAATACGGATACGCCGCATTCGAGATAACGCAACCAACATTGGTCGAGGCATCCCTTTGAAGGAGCGGCAGAGTGAATATCAAGACGAACTGGCTGAACTCGACAAGCTAGTGGTACAGACAGGTTTTATGCAGGATAAGAGACTTGAAGAGCTCAGATATGCTAAGTCACTTGCGGAAAATGCAAACCAGGCGAAAACTGACTTCCTGTCCCGCACCAGTCATGAACTGAGAACTCCTCTCAATGCCATAATCGGATTCAGTGATTTATTAGGCAACAACAAACTGACACGCGACCAATTACAGCATGTGGGTGTCATTCGGCGCAGTGCCAGCCATCTCCTCGAGTTGGTTAACGACCTCCTGACCCTTTCTCAATTGGAGAACGGGAACATCTCAACAGAGATCACACCCGTGTCATTGAAAGAAATTGTCACCACAGCAGTAGATTTTGTTTCCCAGGCAGCAAGAGCTAAAGCCGTTAAACTGAATATCTCGGACGACGACAAAAGCTATGTGTTGGCTGATCCGAAATGCTTGCTACAAATTCTCATCAATCTTTTGGACAACGCGATTAAATTCACGCCGAAAAAGACGACGGTCACCGTCAATTGGCGACCGTTAGGCAGTTCTGGTAGAGAGAATTATGAAATCGTCGTTCATGATTGCGGGCCAGGCATAACGCCCGGCTTTGAGAAAGACTTGTTCTGTCCCTTCAATCGCCTCGATAGCAAAACTGACGGCATCGGTTTAGGGCTGGCCATCAGCCGTTCTCTGGCAACAAATATGAGCGGCCACATAGAACATCGGGCCACCAAAGGTGGCTGTGAATTTGTGCTCAGATTGCCGGCGGCTGATGGTTCTTCACGAGGCAGAGGTTCAGACAGTTATGGCCCGCCTGATAGGGAGTCTAAACTGCTCAAAGAGGAAAGTTATCCTGAAACGACGTGGGTACTCGCCATTGAAAGCCCGGACCTCCCTATACTGTTTGAGACGCTAGCAGCTCGGTTTCACGCCAAGGTTATTCATGTGTCCGATCCATGTTGGCCGGAGTTACTCCCAGACACTCATGTTGTTCTCATCACAGACATACCAGCAGCTCGACTGGACCTGCCACCCAGCCTGCGGTCAGGAAAACAGTTGCACATCACGCCAGAGCCTCCTCCGAGCGATCAAAACAACGACATCCGATGGCTCGCTCCTCCCGCAACGCCTATGCGAATTCGGCTTTTATTAAAGGAGATGCATTAATGTCAGCGATTCTCAACGATATTCGCCAATCCAAGCTGCTGATCATCGATGATGAACCAGCAAATCTTGAGTTGCTCGAAGAGCTGTTTGCAAAAGAAGGCTTTGAACAAGTGCTTTCATCCGTTGATGCTGTCCGAGCCTCTTCACTTATCCAGGGATTTCGCCCTGACATCATTTTACTCGATTTGCGAATGCCTGATATTGATGGTTTTGAAGTATTAAGTTTGCTAGATGACTTGCGCGAGCAGGGGCACTGGATTCCAGTTGTTGTTCTCACTGCGGACATTACCAAGGAAGCTCGTTACAAAGCGTTGTCGCTAGGTGCCTCGGATTTCCTAACCAAACCCTTCGACCATATGGAAGTCGTGTTACGCGTGTGGAACCTGCTGGAAATGAGACGCCTTTACCTTCAACTAAAGTCCCTGGGCGAGTCACCGAATATGTCGCCCCATGGGCCATGGCAGTCCTGAGGCGCCAGAGCAGAGCAACATATCCGTTGTTACGTCCCGGAATTCATTTCCGGGACGTAACAAGCGCCTGGCTCAATTGCCGTAAGGCAGTGACGAGTGATGAAGAACGATGCGCAGATTGCCCGCGTCATCCAGCTGGTAACCAAATGACTTGTCTACAGTTGTAACAGAGCCATCATTATGGGTGAAATGGACGTTGCCCATGGACATAGCTACGGGGCCCGAGAGATGGATGGCTGCGTTTTCAAACTCAACCGCAGCCCAACCCTTGATGCCAAAACCTTCGTCATTTGGAAAAGCTTTGTCGTGACCAACGAAATACGCTAATGCGCCTTCAGCAGTCAGACGAATGTTCTGAGGAATAGCGGCCAGTGTCGGTTTAAACAAAACCGGCCCCATCGTGTAGCCATAGGCCGAATCGATAACCGCTCTTGCCGTATTTCGAGCTTTTTCAATGCCGCCTTCCGCATAGTGTTCTGAAAGCATGACAACCGCATCCCCCCACGTCTTTTGGGCAGCAAGTACATCTGCCTCAGAAATTTCTGCGTGGGCGTTTGCAGAGAAAGCCGCGGCCACAGCAAGAGCAACGAGACTGGAAATCTTATGTTGAGTAGCTAACTTGTTCATCTGGAATTACCTCAATTATTGATCCAAGAATGCTTGTCAAAAGCCCTCATACGCCAAACATCTTAGGCAAACCCAAAGTACGAGTCGCCTGCCGATCGGCATAATTTACTATATGCCAATCGGCATACTAGTTTTCGTAACATAAATGTCAGCCGGCCTCACTCTTGCCCCAGATACTGGCGCAGAACCAGGCGCTGACTGGGCTTTAGCAATGAATCGGATAACTACTTGTCCCAAAGTGGCAAATCCCGATCACCATCAAATCTCTATATAAAAGCTCAACAATTGGTTTATAGAGGAGCCGACTGTGGCCACAACGAAACTCACTTCCGCATTCCCAGTTCGTAGGCAAGATTTTGAGTTCGAGCAAGTACCCAGATATTGGGTGAATGGGGACGCATTCATGACTCACGTGTTCAATGGAATGTCTGCGCTGTTTCCAGACGGTGCGTATTCCAGACCAAGGTTGCCACTGATTCCAGACGAAGTCTGCCACCCATTCCACGCGAAAGCTGCCACTAATTCCACGGCAAAGCTGCCACCCCAGCAGACTGCCTGAAGCTCCATCAAAATCGTCCGGCGCGGGATAACTTAACGGTACTCTGACCCTTTTCATCCGGAGATGGGCCAGATGCCAGCGAAGAGGTTATCCATGCGTAAAATCAAAGAAGTCCTTCGCCTCAAGTGGGAGCGAGGGCTGAGCAACCGCCAGATTGCGGCGTCCTGTGGCGTTAGCCGCCCCACCGTAAGCGACTACCTGCGCCGCACGGTTGAGGCCGGTCTGAGCTGGCCGTTGCCAGCGGATCTGGATGAGGCCCACCTGGAGCGGTTGCTGTTCCCGCCGCCACCGGACCTGCCAGCACAGGCCAGAGGTATACCCGACTGGCAACACATCCGTGACGAACTCACGGGCAAGAACGTCACCCTGTTCCTGCTCTGGCAGGAGTACCGGCAAGCCAACCCGGACGGTTATCAGTACAGCTGGTTCTGCGAGCACTACCGGGCCTGGCGGGGCAAGCTGGACCTGGTGATGCGCCAGGACCATCGGGCCGGTGAGAAGCTATTCGTGGACTATGCCGGCCAGACCGTGCCCGTCATTGACCGCACCACCGGAGAGATCCACGAGGCACAAGTCTTTGTCGCGGTGATGGGTGCATCCAATTACACCTACGCCGAAGCCACCTGGAGCCAGACATTGCCGGACTGGGTCGGCTCCCACATCCGGACCTTCGAGTTCCTGGGCGGAGTGCCGGAACTGGTGGTTCCGGACAACCTCCGCTCCGGCGTCAGCAAGGCCCATCGCTACGAGCCGGATCTCAACCCAACCTATCAGGACATGGCCACCCATTATGGCGTGGCCGTTGTCCCGACAAGAGTTCGCAAGCCCCGTGATAAGGCTAAGGTAGAAGGCGGTGTATTGATCGTCGAGCGCTGGATCCTGGCGGCGTTGCGCCATCGCCAGCACTTCTCCCTGGGGCAACTCAACGCCACCATCCGTGAACTGCTGGAGCGGCTCAACAGCCGCCCCTTCCGCAAGTTGCCCGGCTGCCGGCGCGACCACTTCGAACAGCTGGATAAACCGGTTCTACAGCCGTTGCCGGCAGAACCGTATGTCTACGCAGAGTGGAAGAAGGCTCGGGTGCATATCGACTACCACGTAGCCATCGACGGTCACTATTACTCAGTGCCCTACACCCTGATCAAGAAAGAGGTGGAGGTTCGCATCACCAACAACACCATCGAATGCTTTTACCGGGGCAACCGGATCGCCAGCCACCGGCGCTCAGACCAGAAGGGACGGCACACCACCATCGCCGCGCACATGCCCGAATCCCATCGCCAGGCTGGCGAGTGGTCGCCGGAACGGCTCATCGCCTGGGCGGCCAAGACCGGACCGGCGACGGAGAAGCTTATCCGCACCGCTCTGGGTGCCCGCAAACACCCTCAGCAGGCGTACCGCTCCTGTCTGGGCATTCTCCGGTTGGGGCAGAGCTACGGCGAGTCGCGGCTGGAGGCCGCCTGCCAGCGAGCCCTGATGCTGGGAAGCTGCCGCTACAAGAGCATTGAATCCATCCTCAAACACCGTCTGGATCAGCAGCCTCTGGAAGAGCAACAGGAACTGGCCTTGCCCGATACCCACGACAACATCCGTGGCCCCGCCTACTACCACTGAAGGATCTCTGACATGCTGAAACATCCCACACTGGACAAGCTCCACGCCCTCAAACTGACCGGCATGGCCGCCGCCCTGGCGGATCAGTCGGCCACCCCCGACATCACCGATCTGAGCTTCGAGGAACGCCTCGGGCTGCTGGTCGACCGGGAAATGACCGAGCGAGATAACCGGCGCATGACCAGCCGGTTGCGCCGGGCTAAGCTGCGGCACAATGCCATCCTCGAAGACCTGGATTACCGCTATTCACGCGGCCTAGATAAAGGACTGGTCCAGTCGCTGGCCGGTTGCCAATGGGTGAAGGAACACCTGAATGTGCTCATCACCGGTCCCACCGGGGTCGGGAAAACCTGGCTGGCCTGTGCTCTGGTACATAAGGCCTGCCGGGAGGGTTACACCGCCCAGTACGTCCGCCTGACCCGACTGCTACGGGAGCTGACCATTGCCAAAGGCGATGGCCAATACTCAAAACTCCTGACGAATCTGGCCAAGGTCGACGTGCTGATCCTGGATGACTGGGGGCTGATGAAACTGAGCGCCGAGAATCGGCGAGACTTGCTGGAGGTGCTGGAAGACCGGCATGGCAGGCGCTCCACCATTGCCACTAGCCAATTACCCATCGAGGAATGGCATGGCGTAATCGGTGACGCCACTCTGGCAGACGCCATTCTGGATCGGCTCGTACACAACGCCTACAAGATCAACCTGCGGGGCGAATCCATGCGAAAACAACAGGCAAAGTTGACGGCCACCGAGACTTCGGAGTAAGAAGAGAAACCCCGCGTCGCTACGCTCCGATGGGTGGCAGCCTTGCTCCGGTCCGGGTGGCAGGCTTCACATGGAATGGGTGGCAACCTTCAGCGGTTTACGCACTCAACCGGCACCCGAGCCATCAGTCGCCGTTGCCGGGCGGGGTCTGTGAGGTCTACCACGCCTCCGGTCGCCGGATACTTCTTCGCGGCAAAGTTAGCCAGCTTGGCCAGTGTTCGCGTAGGGGCAATGCCCACACAGACGGGCAAGCCGACGTTCTGATACACGGTGTTCCTGACCTCTCGGCCAAAATCCTCGAAGGACACCACCCGGTCAATGCCGGTGAGGTCCAGAAAGGCTTCGTCAATCGAGTACACGTCCACCCGTGGGGCCAGGGCTTCGAGTGTCGTCATAACCCGCCGGCTCATGTCGCCATAGAGGGTGTAGTTGGAGGAGAACACCTGGATGCCGTACCGGTTAATTTCCGTTTTGATGTGATGAACCGGCACGCCCATCTTGATCCCCAGTGCCTTGGTTTCTTTTGAGCGTGCGACCACGCAGCCGTCGTTGTTGGACAGTACCACAACCGGCGTATTGCGCAGATCCGGACGGAACAGTTTCTCGCAGGAGGCGTAGAAGTTATTGCAGTCCACCAGAGCGAAGACGGCCTGACCTCGGCCAACCGATGCCATCGCTACCCTCCCCGCTTCATTGACCGGATGACGTTGGTCACCACGCCAAACACTTCCATCACCATGTCACCCTCAACCGTAATGGGCTTGTAGGCGGGATTGCGCGGAAGGAGGCGCACGGGTGGTGGAGTCAGGTGCAATTGCTTCACCGTCATCTCGCTTTCCAGGCTGGCGATGATTGTGTCGCCGTGCCCGGCCCTCAGCGACCGGTCTACCACCAGGACATCGCCGGGATAGATGCCAGCCTCAGTCATGGACTCACCCTGAACCCTAACGAAGAAGGTGGCAGCAGGGTGCTTAATACACAGCTCATTCAGGTCGATGGTCTTCTCAACGTAGTCTTCCGCCGGCGACGGGAAGCCAGCCGAGACCCGCTCCAAAAACATCGGAATGTTCAGGCGTGAGACGGATTCGTAATCACCAAGCAGAATGCAGGACATGCTTTACACCGGATACTGTTTGAATATACAGTATTTTGGCGAGACAATATCAGCGGGTCAACCCACCATTGGGCACAACGCCCTATACTCGGAATAGTGCAGCTGTCAGGAAGGCGGGAGGAATCTGTATGAAAAGCGTAATACTGATGTTTATTGGCGGCTTGGTGGGCGGCCTGATCGGGCCAGTGACAGCGCTGGTGGGTGTGGCAGCCGGTTATGTGGTAGGGCGCACCCTGACGCATCCAAGTGCATCCAAGCCTAAGGAAAACCAGTTTCCTTGCGGTTAATCTCATCATGCCGGAGCTTTAACCCTCAACATGTTCCTGAATCAGTTTTAGCGCTTCCTCCATATGTTCAAACCGGTGGCTGCCGTCCTCACACAACATCGAATAAAAAATGGGTGTGGCCACAACGTGCTCACACCCCTCACTGTCGTTTTCACCTGCCTCATCCATGAGCTTCTATCGATGGCAGCCAATACACGTTATTTCCGAGCCGCCCAAAACCCATTGGCTGGCGCTTTCGGTAGGCCTTCCGCTGATTGTCAGCCATGGCACTCTGGGCATCGGCGTCCCGAACATAGCGGGCAAGCGTCATGGCAGGGGTGGCACCGTAGCGCGCGCCGGGGGAGGCGCAGGTCCAGATGTGCCGGAGTGCAAGCGCCGCATCAGGGTCTACCTTGTCGAGATAAGCCAGACCGTAGGCGCAGGCCTCCAAGGTCATGTCGGCGTGGTCGCACAACCTTGCGGTTGCTGTCGGCTTACCCCACGTATCATAGGTGTAGGTCTTGCCAATGTCGTGTAACCCAGGGACGAAACCGAGTTCCTGAAGCTCCTGAGGCATATCGGGCTCATTAGCCTCCGTCATGACCAGTACGTTCTTCGCAACGTCCAGGGAATGAGCCAGCAGGCCGCCGGGTTCGTTATGATGGTCATTCCTGCTCGCCGGAGCTTTCAGAAAGACTTCCAGCCTGTCACGGCGCTCCAATACTCGCTTAATGAACACCTGTAACGAGGCTGACCGCAAAGAGCGCACCGCAGCCACCAGCTGATCCAGTGCCTCCGGCTTCGGGCAGAACGTTCGTGGCAAAGTCTTAAGCGCCGGCAAGCCGGCAACATCGATCTGCAACGGCCGGCGAATATCGGTCAGCGGGGGTGTAAATAATTCTGTGTCACCGCCGGGGTTAAACGTAATCGCTGATGCGATCCACAAACTCAACCATAAACCGGTTCAACGCAGCCTTCCAGTTCCTGATTGGCATTGTCCATTTTTCGACGCGTCCATGATAGCGAGGTAGACCACCTTGCGGGCGGAGTCGTCCGTTAGGAACAGTTTCCGTTTCTTGATCGCTTTGCGGATAAAGCTGTTCAAGGACTCGATGGCATTGGTGGTGTATATCGCCTTGCGGATGTCCTCCGGATAACGGAATAGCGTGTTCAAGTTCGGCCAGTGATTGCGCCAGGAGCGACTGATGTGCGGGTATTTAGCACCCGAGTGGCTCTCGAACTCATCCAGCGCCTGCAGGGCTTCTTCCTCTGTGGCTGACTGGTAAATGCGCTTGAGGTCGGCCGTTACGGCCTTGTAGTCCTTCCAAGGCACATACTTCATCGAGTTGCGCACCATGTGGACAATGCACAGCTGGATCTGTGTCTGAGGGAAGGCCGCGTTGATGGCATCGGGGACGCCCTTGAGCCCGTCCACGCAGCCGATCAGAATATCATTCACACAGCGATTCTGAAGCTCAGTGAGGACGCCCAGCCAGAACTTGGCGCCTTCGTTCTCGGAGAGCCACATGCCCAGCAACTCCTTGTGGCCTTCAAGATTGACGCCCAGGGCCAGGTAGATCGCTTTGTTGATCACTTGCTTGTCCTGGCGGATTTTGACCACGATGCAATCCAGGTAGACGATGGGGTAAACCGGATCCAGAGGACGCGATTGCCATTCCACGACCCGCTCCATCACAGCTTCTGTGACTTTGGAGATCAAGGTGGGCGAGATGTCGGCGTCGTACATCTCCTTGAAAGTGGCGACGATCTCCCTGGTGGTCATACCCTTGGCGTAGAGGCTCAGGATCTTGTCGTCCATCGGGGGTGAAGCGGGTCTGGCCCTTCTTCACCAATTGCGGCTTGAAGCTGCCCTCGCAGTCACGGGGCGTGTTCAGCTCGTAGCCCAGATGATCGTCCAGTTCGGCATTAAGCGCCGCCTCGACGGTGATCTTGGTCAGCATCTGGCTGAACTCGTTGGGGTCCTTCTCGGTCTTAAGCGTTTCGGCTGCCTCATGTGCGAAGGCTTCCAGTTCTTTCCTGTTCATATGCCTATCCTTACCCGGCCAGGGTTCTATGATAGGCGGTTTACACAGTTTTATTTACACGCTCAACCATCAAAATAGGATGTCACAGGGATTGGCACATATGTGTCACATATACGTCACAGGGAAATTTGGCCGCCCCAGACGCAAAAAAGGCAGACCAGTAAGTAACTGATCTGCCTTTCTATTATATGGTAGCGGGGGCTGGATTCGAACCAACGACCTTCGGGTTATGAGCCCGACGAGCTACCAGACTGCTCCACCCCGCATCAAACTGGTTGTTTACCGGGTTGCCCCGATCAACGTGGCGCGAATAATACGGCGTGAAGTTGCCCCTGTCAAAGGAAATTACGGTTTTCCCGTAACTTAGCGCTCCAGAATCGCCGTCACGCCCTGACCACCCGCCGCACAGATGGAAATCAGGCCTCGACCACTGCCCTTTTCTTCCAGCAATTTGGCCAGGGTTGCGACGATACGACCGCCAGTGGCGGCAAACGGGTGGCCGGTTGCCAGGCTCGAGCCTTTCACGTTCATCTTCGCTCGGTCAATACTACCCAGCGGCTTGTCCAGGCCCAGGCGCTCCTTGCAGAAGCCGGGGTCTTCCCACGCCTTCAGGGTAGACAGAACCTGGGCGGCGAAGGCTTCGTGAATTTCGTAGAAGTCGAAGTCCTGCAGGGTCAGGCCTGCCTTCTCCAGCATGCGCGGCACCGCGTAGGCCGGCGCCATCAGCAGGCCCTCTTTCTTATCAACGAAGTCCACCGCGGCCACTTCAGAGAAGGTAAACCATGCCTTCACTTCCATATTGTTGGCCTTGGCCCACTCTTCACTGGCCAACAACACACAGGAGGCACCATCAGTCAGTGCAGTGCTGTTGGCCGCTGTCATAGTGCCGTTCTCGCGATCAAAGCAGGGCTTCAGGGTGGCCAGCTTCTCCAACGTGGTATCCGGGCGCAGGATATTGTCTTTCTCCAGCCCCGCCATGGGCGTAATCAGGTCAGCAAAGAAGCCCTCATCGTATGCCTTGGCAAGCTTCTGATGACTTTCCCAGGCCAGACGATCCTGGTCTTCCCGGGCAATACTCCATTCTTTTGCGGTTACCTGGCAGTGATCCCCCATGGACAGTCCGGTACGTGGCTCGCCATTTTCCGGAATCTCCGGCATCAGGTGGCCAGGGCGGAAACGGCCAAGAATCTTCAGGCGCTCTTTGGTGGTTTTGGCACGATTAAGGTCCAGCAGGATTTCCCGCAGGCCCTCACCCACACCGATGGGCGCGTCTGACGTGGTATCGGTGCCACCGGCGATACCGCACTCGATTTGCCCCAACGCAATCTTGTTTGCCACCAGAATAGCGGCCTCCAGGCCAGTACCACAGGCCTGCTGAATGTCATAGGCCGGGGTTTCCGGGGCCAGCCCGGAGCTGAGTACCGATTCACGGGTCAGGTTGAAGTCGCGAGAATGCTTGATTACGGCTCCGGCAACCACCTCGCCCAGGCGCATGCCCTGAAGGTTATAGCGGTCAACCAGCCCCCGAAGCGTGGAGGTCAGCAACTCTTGATTGCTGATTTTGCTGTAGGCCGTGTTGGAGCGGGCAAAAGGCGTACGGTTGCCGCCAATTACCGCAACGCGGCGAATGCCGGGCGCGCTTTTTGACGACGAGGAAGCCGATTTTGTGGTTTTAGGTGCCTGTGCCATAGCAAACTGTCCCTTTGAGAATGAACGTAGTGGTTTAATACAAGTTACCGCAGAGTCTAGCGCCTGGCGCCAGTGTCTCATTGGCAACTCTGACAACGCCATGACTGAGTTGAGTCAATCCAATAACTGGCAGAAGCTTTACCCTTTAGGCTATTTCACACTCAACTGTACCCACAAGGAAGAAATCATGTCTGACCTCTACCTGAAACTGGTGAATACCCCTGTCGGCAAAACTGCAGCGCAATCCCTGGGCTTGCCTTCGCCGGCGCCACTCAAACGCCTGAAGCGGGTTGACCAGCCGTTTATTGAAGGTGATGTCTTGATTGGCGCAGGCACTGGCGCCCGGGCTATCGCCACTCTTGGCTCCATCCTTGGCGCCAGCCCGACCGGATTGCACCATGCCACGGGCGTAGACACCCTGGCGGACTCAGCCCAGGCCGGCAACAAAGCCAAGGCCTTCGACGTGTCCGGTGAGGTGGACGGAAAGTTTTCGGCCCTGGTGTTCGATGCGACCGGCCTCAAGACCCCCCAGGAACTGCGTGCCCTGTACGACTTCTTCCACCCGACTATCCGTAAACTGGCTGCCAACGGCCGTGTACTTGTGATTGGCCTGGACCCTCACACCTGCCGGAAGGCACCCCAGGCCGCCGCCCAGCAAGCCCTTGAAGGCTTTGTACGCGCCGTTGGCAAGGAAATTGGCAAGAAGGGCTGCACGGCCAACCTGGCATGGATGGCTCCGAACGCCGAGAACCAGCTGGATTCCACGGTTCGCTTCTTCCTGTCTGCACGCTCGGCTTATGTTTCCGGCCAGGTGGTGCGTATTGGCAAAGCAGAGGAAGCCAAAGCCACCAACCCGGTGGCTCCGCTGGCCGGCAAGGTAGCCCTGGTCACTGGCGCCTCCCGGGGCATTGGCGCAGCCATTGCAGAAACCCTGGCCCGCGACGGCGCAACCGTTATCGGCCTGGATATCCCCCCGGCATTGGAGGAACTGCAGAAAGTAACCGACGCCATCAAAGGCAAGGCGCTGGCCTGCGACATTACCGAAGAAAAGGCACCCAAGCTGATTGCAGATTTCATTGAAAAAGAAACCGGCGGGGTGGATTTTGTGGTTCACAACGCCGGCATTACCCGCGACAAAACCCTCGGAAACATGCCAGAGCACTTCTGGGATATGACGATCGCTGTCAACCTGACTGCTGAGGAGTTGATCGATGAAGAACTGGCCGAGCGCAAGCTAATGCGCGACAACGGCCGCATTGTGTGCATTTCCTCCATCAGCGGCATTGCAGGCAACTTCGGCCAGACCAACTATTCCTGCGCCAAGAGCGGTGTGATCGGTTATGTGGAATCTATGGCAAAGCACCTGAAAAACGGCATAACCATCAACGCCATTGCCCCCGGTTTCATCGAAACCCAGATGACCGCCGCCATGCCATTCACCATCCGCGAGGCGGGCCGGCGAATGAACAGTCTGTCTCAGGGCGGACAACCGGTAGACGTGGCAGAAGCCATTGCCTGGTACTGCAACCCGGCTTCTGCCGGCGTTAACGGCAACGTTGTGCGGGTGTGCGGGCAGTCGCTGATCGGCAAATGATGCCGGACCTTGCACTAACCTGAACGACGAAAAACCGGGGGCATCGAGCTCCCGGTTTTTTGTATCGGGGAAGCGGTCAGACTTTCCTTCAGGCGAAAAAAAAGCAGATCCGTTTGGATCTGCTTTTCTTCACATCTGGTGGGTGGTGCAGGGATCGAACCTGCGACCCTCGCCTTGTAAGGGCGATGCTCTCCCAGCTGAGCTAACCACCCGGGAAAAAGTTGGCGGAGCGGACGGGACTCGAACCCGCGACCCCCGGCGTGACAGGCCGGTATTCTAACCAACTGAACTACCGCTCCGCATCGGTTCAACGCTGCAAATAAACGCCGAACCTGAAACCGCTTGAAAATGGTGGGTGGTGCAGGGATCGAACCTGCGACCCTCGCCTTGTAAGGGCGATGCTCTCCCAGCTGAGCTAACCACCCACTTCGTGGCCTTACTGTTCTTCAGGCTCAAAGCGGTCACTTGTTGCGCTTGGCGCTTGTTGATTCAGCATTGCTGCATCAACCAAGTGAGACGCGCATTTTAAGCATTTGGCTCACCGTGTCAAATGTTTTCCGGAAATTTCCTGAATTTTTTCTGACCCGGCATTACCTGAGCATTTATTAATCAAAATCAGGAGCTTGTGTGCCGTTTACGCCCGCCAGGAAAGTCGCGCACCTCCCCGGTTTTCTGGCCCGCCTGCTCGCCCTTCTGACGCAACGCCAACTCACTGACTTTGTCTCTCCGTTCATTCGGTATCGCCTGACTGGCCAGCGAACGGTTGAGATCATCCAGCTTGACCCTGACATCCCGCCAGGACTCTTCCAGATAGGGCACCAGGCGCCCCGCCACTTTCTCGAATCGAACTACCAGATTATCTTTGAGCGACATTGTTTTTATCTCACCGCAGTCAACCAACTCCAGTGTAGACAACCCTCGCTCAGAAAATCCACCAGCCGCCGCCGGATTCCTCTTCACGGCGCCGCTTACGTTCCAATTCCAGCTTTGCGTAATCCCGCTCCAACGCCTCCAGCTTCTGATCCGCCTCCAGGGGCTCTGTGGGGCCACCACCGAACGGCCAGTACCAGGAGGCAGACTCATACTTACCCTGTTGCTTCAATTGCTCAACCTCAAGTTCCCGCTCTTCCTCCAACGCCGCCTTTCGCTTCTTGTAATCCATGTCTTCATTGACCTCAACAATGGAAGCACCGGCATGATTCGGCGCCAGCAGGTCGCTGTTGAGGAACAGGGTGGAAACAATCTGACCAGACTGCATGGCGTAGTCACGGGTCACCAGCTGCAGATCGCCACTGGCCAGGGGATGATCCGGGTCCAGATCCGAATGGCGCCGCTCCGGCTCGGTCAGCTCGTTGTAACGCAGGTAATAAATCTTGCCGGGCTCAACCCGCAGCGTGGCATCGGCAATCAGGCTCAAGCTGAACGAATTCAGCCCCTCCAGCCCCAACAGCGGCCTGCGCATAGCGATATGGCGCTCACCGGGTTTCACCTCAAGCCAGGTGTAGCTGTTGTTGCGGATGTTGAAGTAGTGCTTGTCGTCGATGTAGACGCTGGGCGACTCGATCTCATCCGCAGCCCATTGGGAGTGAGTGCGGTAGAAGTAAAGAACAGCATTGCGCTGATCCCAGGCATCGGTGTCGATATGGACAAAGTCATGCCCCGACACAGGATGCAGGAAAGCCCCCACACTCTTGCCAATAGATTGATAGATGGTACAGCCGGAGAGCGCCACCACACACAACAGGGCGATAGCGTTCCGAAGGTAAGGCACTCGTTTTTTCATTGTTATGCACTCTTCATCCCTATCGAGTTAGCCGATGATAACAACTGCCACTCAATAGAAATGAGAGCTACCGCAAGGGATGAATACAAATCGTTACATTCACCCCCTACACCTTGGAAGCCGAGTCTTCTGGAGAAGGCAAGAGCCTAGTTTCCGGAAACCTGCGAGCGAAGCTGGTTAACCTCTTCGGACAACCGGACCAGCCGGGAAGTAAGCTGAGACCGCGACGCATCCACCGCATCAACGGTTTTCTTGAGCTCAGACAGCTGATTCCTCAAAGCCCGGACCTCGCCGTCGCCCGCCATGGAGTCCACCTTCTGTTCCAGCGCGGCAATCTGGCCTTCCATGCCACTGATCCCCAGCTTTTGCTCCTGCTCAAAGCGCCTTATCCGGCTCTCAACCACCTGGTCCACATCACCGATCTGCTGACTCAACCGTGTCAACTGCTGCGTTGCCTCCTGGTTCGCTCGCTCCAGCGAAGCGACGGAATCGTCAAGCCGCTGCCGCACCTGCGCCACATCCGCCGACAACCCCGTGCGTGCCTGCTCCAACGATGCGGTCAAATCAGACGCAGCCTTGTTTGCCTGGGCAAGCTGATCATCAACATCCGCCAACCTTTGCTGGTGCTCATCAAGCCGTTTTTTGTTGCGCTCGTTGGCAATCACCCAGAGTTTACGGATTTCACTGTCGGCTGCATCCAGGCGCTTGTCATTAGCCGCAATCTTCTCCTCCAGGGAAGCTCCTCGCTCCTGCAGCGACTCCCCGGTTTCTGATAACTCACCCTCAAAGCGCGCCAGCGCCAACTTACTCTGCCGAGCCCAGTAATCCGCCTCTTCCAGCTGCCCCTCAAGGGCTTCAATACGCTCATTCTGAACATACCAGCCGGCACCCGCGCCTGCGGCCACGACCACCAAAAAAAGCCACATCAACAACCCACCTCCCGGGCCGCCACCGCCAGACGTCTTCTCCGGTTTTGGGGGCTTAGGAGGCTTCTGCCGGTTACTGGCGGATTTACCTTTTTGCCCATCAGGCTTTCTGGGCTCGGCGCCACCAATAGGGGGCTCAGCTCTCAGCTCGTCATCGTCCGGGCGAATGGGTTCCATTACTACTCCTGAATCGGGATGGTCAAAATGTCAGCCACGATAATACCCGCACTTAACAATCCGTTAAAATGAAGCCTTTTAAAGATTACCGGAACCACGCCCGCCCTGTGTTGCATGGTAGGTAGGCAAAACATACAATGGCCGGCTTTCCAATTATCACAGGACAGTTGCATATGCAGCCGCTTGTAGGACTCATCATGGGCTCGAAATCCGACTGGCCCACCATGGAACACGCCGCCGACATGCTCGAAAAACTCGGCGTCGCCTACGAAACCCGGGTGGTCTCCGCCCACCGCACACCCGACCTGCTCTTTGACTACGCCAAAACCGCAGCCGACCGCGGCCTGAAAGTCATCATTGCAGGCGCCGGCGGTGCAGCTCACCTACCCGGCATGGTTGCCTCCCAGACCTCTCTGCCAGTCCTGGGCGTTCCTGTACAATCAAAGGCCCTGAACGGCCTGGATTCGCTGCTGTCTATCGTACAGATGCCTGGCGGCATCGCCGTTGGCACCCTGGCCATCGGCAAAGCGGGCGCCACCAACGCCGGCCTGCTGGCAGCACAGATTATTGGCACGTCTGACGATGGCGTCCGAAAGGCTGTTGACGAGTTCAGAGCAACACAGACACAAACAATTCTGGATAACCCTGATCCAAGAGATCAGTGAAGCCAACTCCCAAGGCTGGATGAGCAGTTCGGGGAAGGCTTTCCAAAACTGTGCGGAGCCATGGATGGCGGAGCCCAAGCGCCCCATGGATGGGCTTGAGCGTGTTTTGGAAAGCCTTCCCCGAACTGCTCACACCACCAATGTCAGAGCCGAAACCGTGGCAGGAGAAATTACATGAGAATTGGTGTACTTGGCGCCGGTCAACTAGGCCGCATGCTAGCCCTCGCAGGCTACCCCCTGGCCAAAGACTTCGTGTTCTATGACATGTCCGGCAGCCCCAGCGCCGGCCTTGGCGAAGTCATCATCGACCGTGACGGCCAATACCTGGACGACTTCATCTCCCGGGTGGACCGCGTTACCTACGAATTCGAACACCTGCCCGTCGCCGTGGCAGAAGAACTCGCCAAACACAAACCCGTGCATCCCTGCCCCAGGGCCCTGGAAGTTTGCCAGAACCGCGAAGCCGAAAAGACCCTGTTCGGCCGCCTGGGCATCCCCACACCCCAATGGCAAATCGCAGACAGCGCCGAGTCACTCAAAGCCGCTGCCGAAGAACTCGGCTGCCCGGTGGTTGCCAAGTCCATCACCGAAGGCTACGACGGCAAAGGCCAGGCAGTACTGAAAACACCGGAAGAAGCACAAGCCGCCTGGAGCAGCATCGGGCACCCACGGGTGATCGTCGAAAAGTTCGTCAACTTCAAACGTGAAGTATCGATTATTGCCGTGCGCGCGGAGGACGGCGACCTGGCTTTCTACCCCATTGCCGAGAACACCCACCACGAAGGTATCCTTCGTTATTCCATTGCTCCCGCGCCTGCCCTTCAGGCACACATTCAGCAAGACGCAGAGAAATACATCAAATCTCTGCTGAACGAATTGAACTACGTGGGCGTATTAACCCTCGAGCTTTTTGAGACCGATGATGGCCTGGTGGCCAACGAAATGGCGCCGCGAGTACACAACTCCGGGCACTGGACCATCGAAGGTGCCATGACCAGCCAGTTTGAAAACCACATTCGCGCCGTCAGCGGCCATGCCCTGGGCAACGTGGAAGCCAGAGGGCTTAGCTGCATGATTAACATCATCGGCGAGCATGGAGACATTGAACGCATACTGGAACTGCCCTACGCTCATGTTCACCTCTACAATAAAGGTGAGCGCCCGGGGCGCAAGCTGGGACATGTAAACATTCTGGCCGACAGCTACGAAGAACTGGTTTGGCGGGTCCGGAACTGCGCACAGTTCCTGCCCGGCAGCCCCGAGTTTACAAGTACTCTTACACCAAGGGGTTGATTTAGCTCAAATCGCCCCTATATTGCTGTGACGTACACATTCAACATAAACAGAGAGACAGGGAGAACGACCTCATGGCATTTGAACTTCCCGCACTGCCTTACGAAAAAAACGCTCTGGAACCGCACATGTCCCAGGAAACCCTGGAATACCATTACGGCAAGCACCACCAGACCTACGTCACCAAGCTGAATGGCCTGATTGACGGCACCGATAATGCCAGCAAATCCCTGGAAGACATTATCAAGAGCGCTAGCGGCCCACTGTTTAACAACGCTGCGCAGGTGTGGAACCACACCTTCTTCTGGAACTGCCTGAGCCCGAACGGCGGTGGCGAGCCCACTGGCGCTGCCAAAGAAGCGATCGAGAAGTCATTTGGTTCTTTCGAGGAGTTCAAGAAAGAATTCAACGACAAAGCCGCCAACAACTTCGGCTCCGGCTGGACCTGGCTGGTGAAGAAGGCCGACGGCAGCGTAGCCATTGTCAATACCAGCAACGCGGAAACACCGCTGACTGGTGCTGACAAGCCGGTACTGACTGTCGACGTATGGGAACACGCCTACTACATCGACTACCGGAACAGCCGCCCGAACTACCTCGAAGGCTTCTGGAACCTGGTCAACTGGAATTTCGTTAACGAAAATCTGGCCTGATCACAGAGTAGTGCCATCGGAAGCTGCCCGGCCGCTTCCGCCTGAACGCCCGCCAGGTAAGCCTGGCGGGCGTTTCTGTATCCAGATGCGACAAAACCGCAACAAATCGATACACGCCCACCCATGATTATTTGAAAAAATCGGCCATACTCCATGCAGTTGCAAAAAATCTGAACCATACTGTCGTACACGGCAGGCCTGACCCTGGCGCCGGCACTCAAGAACAATCCGGACAGATGAGCCACAAGACTCGGAATGCAAACCGCCTTCAAAGTTGAAAATCACCTGGGATACCGAATCCTGCGCTGTGTGCTGATTGTCGCCCTGTTGACAGGCATCCTGGTCAGCACCGTTCAGGTTGCTCTCGACGCCAGGCGGGTATCCATGGAACTGGAACGCCAGGCCAACCAGACCATGGCAATGGTTCGTTACGCCGCCACCCAGTCCGTTTTCAGTATTGATAACACCCTGGCCCAGCAAGTGGTTGATGGCCTTTTCGCGCTGGAGCCCATTCACCTGGCTCGCATTTCTCACCCGGATGGCGACCAATTGGGCGGCCGGCTCAGGCCACTGCAAGACCGGGCATTCCGCCCCATTACCGACCCCATTTTCGGCAGCATTCGTGAATACCGCGAAAGCCTGCACCGAGGCACCAGCCCAGACACGATCTACGGCTACCTTGAAGTGCACTACGACACTGCCCCTATCGCTGAGAACTGGCTGAACCGCGCATTGATCACCTTTGGTTCGAGCATTGCACTGGCACTGATTCTGGGCCTTGTACTGTTCGTGGTGTTCCATCTGGTGCTTACCCGCCCCCTTTTACGCATTGTGCAATCCGTTCGCAAAGTCGACCCGGCACGGCCCGACGACCGGCTGATTGCGGTTCCGGACGGACATCGGGCAGACGAGCTTGGGCTATGGGTGAACGCCACCAATAATCTTCTGGTCTCTATCGCTGAGAGCCAGAAAAGGCATCAGGAAGCCGAAGATCGGGTCAACCGCCTGGCACGCTATGACACTCTGACCGGGCTGCCCAGCCGCGATGCATTCATGGAAGACCTGCAACACGACATCGTGTCTGCCAGGGAATCCCATGGCACACTGGCATTGATGGTTTGCGGCATTGATGACTTCAAATCCGTGAACGAACAGTGCGGCTTCCGAACTGGCGACACCATATTGCAGACGGTCGCCAGTCGCCTGACCGCCAACCTGCCTTCGGAACGGTTCAGTGTTGCCCGGCTGGGCAGCGACCAGTTTGTCGTTGTCGAGAAGCGGCTTCGCGATGGATTTCAGGCAGCCGATACCGCCGAAAAGATTCTGGGCAGCTTCGCCACCCCGATCAACGCCGGCAACCATCGCATATCCATGACGGCTACCCTGGGTATTGCCCTGTTCCCCTCCGATGCTGACCAGGCCGACCGGCTTCTGCAAAGCGCCGAACAGACCATGGCACTGGCCAAACAGAACGGACACAATCATTTCCAGTTCTACGTTGCCAGCATTGATCAGGAGATCCGGGAGCGCAAACAGCTTGAGAAAGACCTGAGTAACGCACTGGCAAACCACGAGTTCCATCTGGTTTACCAGCCTCAGATCAACCTCGAGACCAAACGCGTCATCGGTGCCGAAGCACTGCTGCGCTGGGAACATCCCGAGCGAGGCATGATTCCCCCTGATCACTTCATCCCCGTTGCCGAGTCCAATGGCGCCATCGTCGAGATTGGCCAATGGGTACTGGACCAGGCCTGCTGGCAAGCCGCCCGATGGGCCAGTGAAGGCTCACCCCTCAGAATTGCGGTGAACCTGTCTGCGGTTCAGCTTCGCCAGGAATCCATTGTCGATGACATCCTGAACACCCTGAAACGCCACAACATTCCCGCCGGCCGGCTAGAGCTTGAGGTCACCGAAACCAGCTTCATGACCAATCTCAGCGATGCCGTGGCCAAGTTGCATCGCCTGCATCGGGCAGGCATCAGCATCGCGGTGGACGATTTTGGCACCGGATACTCGTCTCTCACCTACCTGAAGCAGATGCCGGTTCAGCACCTGAAAATCGACAAGCAGTTCATTCGGGACTTGCTGATCAATGAGGAAGACACACGAATTGCCAACACCATCATTGACCTTGGCAAAAGTCTGAACCTCACCGTCGTGGCCGAAGGGGTTGAAACCGCCGAACAAGAGTACTATCTGAGCCAGCGTGGCTGTAAACTGGCTCAGGGGTACTTTTTCAGCAAGCCACTGCCACCCAAGGAATTTGAGACGTTTGTACAGACTTTCCATGCCCGTATCGTGGAAAATAACGCCTGAACCTTTCATCCTGAGGAGTAGTCATGGGAACGACCGTCATCGGCCTTGTTGTTATTGCCGTTGTCATACTGTACCTGGTGTTTATCTACAACAACCTGGTATCGCTGCGTAATCAGTTCAAGAATGGCTTTGCGCAGATTGATGTGCAGCTACAACGCCGCCATGACCTGATTCCCAACCTGGTGGAAGCCGCCAAAGCCTACCTCGTTCACGAAAAATCCACGCTGACCCAGGTGATGGAAGCCCGCAACAACGCCGTCAGCGCCCAGAAAGACGCGGCGAAAGACCCGGGGGACGGCACCAAAATACAGCGATTGGGCAGTGCCGAGAACCTGCTGACCAAAGCCCTGGCAAACTTCTACGCCGTTTCTGAAAACTACCCGGAACTGAAAGCCAACGAAACCATCCAGCAACTGATGGAAGAGCTCTCCAGCACCGAAAACCGGGTGGCCTTTGCCCGCCAGGCCTACAATGACGGCGTGATGACCTACAACATTTTCCGCGAGAAGTTCCCGAATAATATTGTTGCCGGCATGTTTGCCTTCAAGGAAACCGCCCAGCTGCAACTGGAAACCCCGGAAGCGCGCCAGGTACCAAAAGTCAGCTTCTGAGGCCTGAATCATGGCAAACCCCGGTTTCTTCCAGCGCCAGGCCCATGCCCGGCGCAATACCGGCCTGTTAATCGTCCTGTTTCTGACAGCCGTCACATTGATTACCCTGGCTGTTTGCCTGGTCGGGTATCTGGTCACCCGCAGCCAAACCTCGGCTCTACCCTTCCATTACTGGCTCACCTCCAGCCACGGACTCACCACCGCACTTGCGGTGGTGTTGCTTATAGGGGTCGGCTCGCTGGTTCGCTGGGCAGACCTGGCCGGTGGCGGTAGCCGGGTGGCCAAAATGGTGGGCGCCCGGCCGATTGAGCCCGACACCAACGATCCTGAAGAACGCAAGCTTCGCAACATCGTGGAGGAAATGGCCATCGCCAGTGGCGTGCCCGTGCCAGACCTTTACGTGATGGACAACGAAACCAGCATCAACGCCTTTGTGGCCGGCTACACGCCTGGTGAGGCCGTTATGGTGGTTACCCACGGCGCACTTACCCACCTCACCAGAGACGAGCTTCAGGGCGTGGTGGGGCACGAGTTCAGCCATATATTGAATGGCGATATGCGCATTAACGTCCGGCTGATTGCGCTGCTGGCCGGCATTCTGATGCTTGGTCAGATTGGCCAGTTCCTGCTTCGGGCAGGTTTCTACAGCGGCGGCCGAAGCCGAAATCGGGATGGCCGTGCGCAGGCTGCAATGGGCCTGATCGGTTTGGCCCTGATGATCATCGGCTATGTGGGTGTGTTCTTCGGCCGGCTGATTCAGGCAGCGGTATCCCGGCAAAGAGAAATGCTGGCAGACGCCTCCTCCGTACAATTTACCCGTAACCCCGAGGGCATAGGCAGCGCCCTGTTCAAAATTGGCATTAAGGGCGGCTACCTGGACACCACCAGCCATGCCAGCGATATGAACCACATGTGTTTTGGTGAGTCGGCACGGATGAAGTTCAGTTCTCTTCTCGCCTCCCACCCACCCATCAACGAACGCATCAATGCCATCCAGCCGGGTATGCTGGCACGCTTACGCAGCCGCCTGCGAGACACTGAACCAGGCCAAAAACTTCGCCAGGACACCTCAAAGACTGCCGGCAAAGCGGGCCTGAACGACCTGGTCAATCAGGTTGTGGCGCCTGCAAGGGGCCGTGGCAGCTCATCACCGGTGCGCTCTTCCCTGGCACCCGATACGCCACAGGCGGCTGAAAAGCTGTCCACACGGGTAGGCACCGTCAGCGCCCAGAGCGAAGCCTTTGCTGTCCAGCTTCTGGAACAATTGCCATCCACCTTCCGTAACCTGCTCTACACCCGCGCCGGCGCAATTCAGCTGTGCTATGCCCTGCTGATCTTTGATCTTTCGCCGAGCATCCAGAAACAACGGCTGGCGCTGTTAACCGATCACCCGCTACTGGGGGCGCAGCCAGACCTGCTGGACAAGATGCTGCCATCCCTGGCAAGACTGGGTGAAACTGCACGCTTTCCGGTACTGGAATTGGCCATGCCGGCATTGCGGAAGCTGGACCCGGACGAACGCGACGCCCTGCTTGAAAACGTTCAGAAGCTGGTTGCAGCCGACAACCGGGTAAGCCTGTTCGAGCTGGCCCTGACCACCTTCCTGAACCGGCATCTCGGGCTTGGCGCAGAACAGGTTGTACCGGTCAAATACAGGAACTATCGCCAGGTGATACCGGCCCTGCGGCGCCTGCTCAGCCTGTTCGCCCGCGCCGGCACCGACACCCCTGAGGACGCCGACAAACTGTATCTTGAAGCCATGGCCGGCTTTGGTACCGGTCAGGAAGAAAGCAGAGCCGGGAAGGTGTCCATGCGAGAACTGAGAGAAGCGCTGGAAATACTGAATCGGCTGTCGCCGCTACTGAAGCCCGCCGTCATCGACGCCTGCGGCTACTGCGTGACCCACGATGGCAAGGTGGATGTTCGGGAGTATGAATTAATGCGGCTGGTGGCAGATCAGCTGGATTGCCCGATGCCTCTAAGGGGTCTGTCCCCCAACGGGGACTGACCCACCTTTGCCCGTCTGTTGCACCCAAGTCTAACCACGTACCTAGCCTGCCAAAATGGGTCAGTCCCCATGCGGGGACAGACCCTGAGGGACAGACCCTTTAACTAAGTGCTTGGATTCCAAAATGGGTCAGTCCCCGTTCGGGGACAGACCCTATTGCCTACGCCCCTGGAACAGCATATCCACCGAGGGCTGGTCTTCCGGGGCGGGCAGGCCGAGCTTTTCGCGGACTTCAAGGTTTACGTCCCACAGCTGGTTAAACTTCTCGGTAGTGGCAGCCACGCTCTCGTCTTTACCGAGCATAATGGTCGGCCTCAGGAAGACCAGCAGGTTGCGCTTGATGCGGGTTTCAGATTCCGATGAGAACAGGCGCCCAAGCAACGGGATATCCCCTAGCAGCGGCACCTTACTCTTGTTGACCTGGAAGTCATCCTTGATCAGCCCGCCCAGAACCACGGTTTCACCATCATCGGCGAGCACAGTGGTTTTGATCTCACGTTTGTTAGTGATCAAATCGGAGGCGCCGGAGACCGTCGTGGTAGAGATATCCTCGGTGGTCTGCTCGACCACCAGCCGAACCAGGCCGTCGGCACTGATGGTCGGTGTTACTTTCAGGGAAAGTCCCACATCACGGCGCTCAATGGTGGTAAACGGGTTGGTGGTTCCATCACCGGTGACCGTCGACTGCCCTGTCCGGAACGGCACGTTCTGGCCCACAATAATCTCGGATTCCTGATTATCCAGGGTAATGATGCTCGGTGTCGAAAGCAGGTTGGCGGCGGATGAGGAAGACAGCGCCTGAATCAGAATCCCCCAGGTGAGACCGTCCCGATCCCGCTGGCCAGCGCCAACGGTAATGCCGCCCCCCAACTGCGGCAGGGTATCGCCTACCAGCGCACCAATCACCGAGTTCAGCCCCAGCATGCCCTCACCACTGGTAAGGTTAGTGCCCATTACCGGGAAAGCGTTGGCAGACTCATCACCAGCCGCCAGTTGGACACCCAACTGATCTCCCAGCTCGTCACTGATCTCGACAATCGCCGCTTCAATCATCACCTGAGCCCGGCGCACATCCAGAGCGGCCACAATTTGCTCGGCTTCCTGCATCAACGACGGCTCGCCACGGACAACCAGCGCATTCAAACCTTCATCGGCGAACACCGAGAAGCTTGCGGAACGGCTACCCGATGAGCCACTGCCCCCGGAGCCACTGCCGGTACTCGATTCCCGCACCACTTCGCCCATCACGCCCTTTAGAATTTCGGTCAGGGCTTTGGAGTCAGCGTGCTTGAGTCGGATGACTTTTGTCGTGCCGCCAGTTGCCGAGGGCTGATCAAGCTGACGAATCAAGCCCCGCATTTTGTCACGAAAAGTCTCGTCGCCCCTGAGAATCAGCCGATTGCTCCGCTCATCCGCCGTCACGCTGTACTTTCTCGCGGAACTGTCACCGCTGCCACGACGCAATTCATCGGGCGCGAGCTCCTGCAGGAGTTTGACCATATCACCCACCCAGGCTTCCCTGAGCTGGATAACTTCAACCTCGTATTTGGAAGGGCTGTCGAGTTCGCGAACAATCTGCTCAATTCGCTGAATGTTCGATGAATGATCACTGACAATCAGGGCATTTGCCGCAGCCACACCGGCCAGATGTCCATACTTGGCCACCAGCGGCCGCAGGATCGGCACCAACTCCAGGGCATTGGCATTATCAATCTGGATAACCCGGGTAATCAGCTGTTCAGATGGGGTAACCTCGAATCGATCCAGAATCTCGGCAGACTGCTTTGCATCCACCTGCTGGATAATCTTGATGACTTCTTCCCCGGGAATGGCGGTGAAACCGTGCACATTCAATACCGCCAGAAACAGATCATAGATTTCGTGCTTGTTCATGGGCGCACTGGACAGCACGGTCACCTTACCCTTTACCCTGGGGTCCACCACAAAACTGTACCCAGTAATATCCGCCACCTGAGTGACAAAGGCCCGGATGTCCGCATCCTTGAGGTTCAACCGCCAGGTTTCATCCTGTGCCTGAGCCACCGATAGGATCGGCAACAGCAGAAGAAACACGAGGGTCCGGAGTACGTTGGTCTTGTGGTTATACATCTGGCGATATCGTCCTGTTGTAATGTTCCCGATCAGCGCCACTGCTCGGGTATGGCATAGCTAACGGTCAGTATGGAGCCGTCTCGTTCTATCTCGATATCCAGCTGGGCCTGGCTGCGCCAGTCTTCCAGCAGGGATTTATCCTGTTCTACATCACCCAGGCGCTGACCGTTAATGGCAGTAATGACATCGCCCTGGCGCAGATTGACCGCATTGAGCATCGGGTTGGAGCCATCGTACACATACCCAGAAGCGCCGCTGTCATCCGCTGGCCGTAAGCCATAAGCCGCCAATGCCGCAGCCCCTTCTGCATCCAGCTGCTGCCTGGCCCCGGCCAGGAAATCATCGGGCGATTCTGCCGCCTGAACCGGTGCGTCCGCAACCATTACCGAAGAGTCCAGCTGTTCTTCAAATGCGAGTGACTCATAGCGGCCGCCACGCCGAATCAGAATGCGGTCTGATTCCACCTCGGCCAGCTCTGCATTACCGGGCAGGGTTTCACCTACCCGGTAATACTCGGTTTCACCATTGCTTCCGGCAACTATAGCGCCGGAGTCTTCCGGCCGCTGCCCTATCAGCACCCCCTCGAGGCGCAACCGTAACCCGGTTTCCGGTGCGCTGCGGCGAACAACCTCTGCCACACCGGCCTGCTGCTCTGGCCGGCCGAAAAATTCGTAACCGGCGATGGAAGCCTGGGGTACCCGGTTCTGGGCGCCAGGTTGGCCACCCAACTGTGCCGGTACATCCGGAACCGGCCGATCAGACCATGCATACAGCCAGGTCAGTTTGGCCGCCGAAATACTGAGATAAACCACCAGGGCGACCAGAATAATGTTTGCAAGGGCTCTGGATAGACGCTCCTGATGATGTACTGCCAATCCTGCCACGTCAGAACCCTCCCGGCAGTATTGGCTGACGAACCCGGAACACCACATCACCCGGGCGCGCACTGTCGGGCCATGGCTGCTGCGCCAGGTCAACCATGCGCTTATACACCCTGAGCTCCATCATGCCGTCCCAAAGAATACTGGCATCTGCGGCGGGGCCATCGCCGCCCTGCTCCGATACCGACAACGCAACGCCACCCTCGGTGGTATCTATATTGGCCTGCATAGGCGGGAACTCTGCCTGCCCGGTCTGATTCCCCATAGGCCAGGTAACCAGCCCGCCATTCCAGCGCCCGACACCATCGGCTTGCTGCAATCGGTTATCCGCAAAGACCAGACGCAGTCGATCGATACTGACGTCCCCTTCAATCATGGCTCCGCCGCTCTGACGAATCAGATCTTCGAATTCCTCGACCGCTATCCGGCCGCGGGCCGTCACATCCAGGTTACCCGGCCAACCGATACTAGCAGTTCCCTCCACCCGGGATTGTGACGACGCCAGGGAAATTCCAATCGGTAACTCCAACCCGGTCAGCGAGGGCCACCCCAACGTCCACTGCACCCGGGCTGGAAAACCGGCAACCACAACGCCTGCGGCGCCATCCCAGAGCCTACCCGACACCTGTTGCACCACTACCTGCGGCGGTAACTGGACATGCCGGGAAGCCTGGTGCCAAACCCACCCCGCCGGCACCCACAGCACCAGCACCACCCCATACACCAGGAAGCCAAGCAGCAACAGCAGCAGGATCTTGGCAGGGCGCAGGAAAGGCTTGGCTTGGGGTTCAGTCATTGAGTTTTGCACGTTAATGAACGGGTAACCGAGTCTAACAAAGCCATTAGGCAAGTTCATGACAAAAATAACGAAAAACCCCGCACCAGTGTGAACCAGCGCGGGGTTTTTCAGGGGTAGATCGGGCCAGACCTCAGAAACTGAGATCTGGTCGGGACCTGGCCGGCATTACATCATGCCGCCCATGCCTCCCATTCCGCCCATTCCGCCCATGTCTGGCATGCCGCCAGACTTCTCGTCTTCAGGCTCGTCCGCAACCATCGCCTCGGTGGTGATGATCAAAGATGCTACGGAGGCAGCCGCCTGCAGGGAAGAACGGGTGACCTTGGCAGGATCCAGGATACCCATTTCCAGCATGTCGCCGTACTGCTCGGTTGCGGCGTTGAAGCCGAAGGAACCTTCGCCTTCTTTCACCTTGGCAACCACAACAGAGGACTCACCACCTGCGTTGAATACGATCTGACGCAGCGGCGCTTCCATGGCACGGCGCAGAATGTTCACGCCGGCTTTCTGCTCTTCGTTGATGGCGTCTACCTTGTCCAGAGCCGCAATGGCGCGGATCAGGGTAACACCACCACCGGCTACGATGCCTTCTTCAACGGCGGCGCGGGTGGAGTGCAGCGCGTCTTCAACGCGGGCTTTCTTCTCTTTCATTTCCACTTCAGAGCCGGCACCAACCTTGATCACGGCAACACCGCCCGCCAGCTTGGCTACGCGCTCTTGCAGTTTCTCTTTGTCGTAGTCAGAAGTGCTGTCTTCGATCTGCTTGCGGATCTGCTCAACGCGGGCTTCGATATCGCCCTGAGCACCGGCACCGCCGATCAGAGTGGTGTTTTCCTTGGTCACGTTAACGCGCTTGGCAGTACCCAGGTCATCCAGAGTGGTGTTCTCCAGGGTCAGGCCTACTTCCTCGGAAATCACGGTACCACCGGTCAGGATGGCGATGTCCTGCAGCATTTCCTTACGACGGTCACCAAAGCCAGGTGCTTTAACCGCGTTCACCTTAACGATGCCACGCATGTTGTTCACAACCAGAGTGGCCAGGGCTTCGCCTTCGATGTCTTCGGCGATGATCTGCAGCGGCTTGCCAGCCTTGGCCACAGCTTCCAGCACCGGCAGCAGTTCGCGGATGTTGGAGATTTTCTTGTCAACCAGCAGGATGTACGGGTCGTCCAGCTCGGCAGACATGTTGTCCTGGTTGTTGATGAAGTACGGGCTCAGGTAGCCGCGGTCAAACTGCATACCTTCTACCACGTCCAGCTCGTCTTCCAGGCCACGGCCTTCCTCAACGGTGATGACGCCTTCTTTGCCTACGCGCTCCATGGCGTCCGCAATGATCTTGCCGATGGTCTCGTCACCGTTGGCAGAAATCGTACCAACCTGGGCGATCATGCGGCTGTCGTCGCAGGGCTTGGCCATTTCACGGATCGCTTTAACGGCTTCAGCCGTACCCTTGTCGATACCGCGTTTCAGATCCATCGGGTTCATGCCGGCAGTCACTGCCTTGATACCCTCATTGACGATGGACTGGGCCAGAACCGTTGCGGTAGTGGTACCGTCACCAGCGGTTTCGTTGGCCTGGGAAGCAACTTCCTTGACCATCTGCGCGCCCATGTTCTCGAACTTGTCTTTCAGCTCGATTTCCTTGGCCACAGACACACCGTCTTTGGTCACGGTCGGAGCGCCGAAAGACTTCTCCAGAACCACGTTACGGCCTTTCGGGCCCAGGGTTACCTTGACGGCGTCTGCCAGGATGTTTACACCTGCAACCATGCGTTTGCGGGCGCTATCACCGAATTTAACGTCTTTTGCTGCCATGTCTTCTATTCCTGTTCGTTAAACCGAAGTTGAATAAGATCGGATTAATGAGCGTTCGTACTTATCGCTGCTGCGATCACTCAAGCACGCCGTAGATTTCGCTTTCGCTCATGATGAGCAGCTCTTCACCGTCAACCTTTACGGTGTTACCGGCATACTGACCGAAGACCACGGTGTCACCCACCTTGACCGCCAGTGCACGGGTTTCGCCGTTATCCAGAATACGGCCATTGCCCACAGCAACTACCTCACCCTGGGAAGGCTTCTCTTTGGCGTTACCCGGCAGCACGATGCCACCCGCAGTTTTCTCTTCTTCTTCCTTACGGCGTACGACAACACGATCGTGTAGCGGACGAATTTTCATTGCTCGGTTTCTCCAATAGTCAGATTAATGTGGCAATGACAATTGCATGTTAAAAGTGTCTGGCCGGAACCCCGGACCGGACAAATTGCCCCGGCATCCAAGCCACTGATAGACAGCAGTTTTCAGCCCGAGACGAATCTGTGGTGAGTTAATGGGGTTGCCACCAACGTTTTCAACACCCAGAGCGAAAAAAATTTCACTTTTTTTCGTCGCCCTCACCGCGCTCCCGTGCCCGCTCAAGGCGTTCCCGATCGCTCTCCGTCTGATCCTGATATTCGCCTTCAATAATGTCGCCATTGGCATCCCGATCAAACGGACGCTGCGGCCCGAACGGTCCATGCCCTTCAAACGGCCCCTGCCCGAATGGCCCGGCACCACCGCCTGTACCAAAATAAAAGCTCCGACTCTGGCCGGCTACCGTCATTCGCTTCAAAGCCTTCGCCGCGAGCCAGTGCCGGGACCCCGGCAACAAACAAGCCAACCCCACCGCATCGGTGATAAACCCCGGTGTCAGCAACAAGGCCCCGCCCACGGCCAGAATCAGCCCCTCGGCCACTTCCTTTGCCGGCAATTCGCCGCTGTTCAACCGCTGGTTCGCCCGCAACAACGTAGCCAGCCCCTGCTGACGCAATAGCCAGGCGCCAATGACGGCGGTCAGCAGCACCAGCCCGATGGTGTTCAACACCCCGATCAGGCCGCCGACCTTGATCAGAACCACCATCTCAGCGATGGGCATAATAATGAAAAGAAATAGGAAAACGGGCAAAATGCCTCCTTATAAAAACGATGCAGACACACAGAGAACGTAAACCACCTCTGAACTTAATTAGGGCAAACCATGAAACTTCAAGATTCCGTGATCGCAATCACCGGCGGCGGCCAGGGCCTCGGCCGCGCCATGGCAGAGTACCTGGCAGCCAAAGGCGCCAAACTCGCCCTCATTGACCTGATGGAAGACAAACTGGCGGAAGCCGCCGACGCCTGCCAAAAAGCCGGTGGCGATGCCAAAACCTATGTCTGCAACGTCGCTAAAGAACACGATGTTGAGAAAACCTTCCAGGCCATCATCAACGACTTTGGCCACCTGAACGGCCTGGTGAACAACGCCGGCATTCTGCGCGACGGCCTGATGGTGAAATTCAAAGACGGCAAACTGGAAAAACGCATGGAACTGGCCCAGTGGCAGTCCGTCATTGATGTAAACCTCACCGGCGTGTTCCTGTGCGGCCGCGAAGCCGCCACCCGCATGATCGAGAACGGTGACCAGGGCGCCATCATCAACATCGCCTCCATCTCCCGCGCTGGCAACATGGGCCAGAGCAACTACTCCGCCGCCAAGGCTGGCGTATCGGCCCTGGTGCCGGTCTGGGCCAAAGAGCTGGCCCGCTATGGCATCCGCTGCATGGGCATCGCCCCTGGATTCATCGAAACCGAAATGACCGCCTCCATGAAACCGGAAGCCCTGGAGAAAATGACCGCCGGCATTCCGCTGAAGCGCATGGGTAAGCCGGAGGAAATTGCCTCTGCCGTGGCGTTCATCTTTGAGAACGACTATGTCTCCGGACGTATGATCGAAGTAGACGGCGCCCTGCGTCTCTAGTGCGCAGACGCATGAGGCTCTGAATGGACGAGTTCGACAAAGAACCGACAAAAGAGCAAAAGATCTGGCAGGTAGTGGCCGCCATTCCGCAAGGAAGGGTGGCCAGCTACGGCCAGGTCGCCGCCATGGCCGGCCTGGGCCGGCAGGCGCGTTTTGTTGGCCGGGCACTGGGCAAACTGCCTGCCGGCCACAGCATCCCCTGGCACCGGGTTATCCGTAGCAACGGCCAGATCGCTTTTCCTGAAGGCACAGAAACCTGCCAGCTTCAAACCGAGAAGCTGAGACTGGAAGGCGTTGAGGTGTATAAAGGAAAGGTAAAGATGAAGGACTTTCAGTGGCAGCCCTGAGCCGAACACTCAAGGCTGCCACTGAGACTAACAAAGACTCAGATCAAACCGCTTTGGCAGCAATGATCTTGTCGTGCCACTCGACCGGGCCGGTCTGGTGCACGGAGCTGCCGCGGGAATCCACCGCTACGGTTACCGGCATATCTTCCACTTCGAACTCGTAGATGGCTTCCATTCCCAGCTCTTCGAAGGCCACCACCTCGGCACCTTTGATCGCCTTGGACACCAGGTAAGCCGCACCGCCCACCGCCATCAGGTATACCGCGCCGTGCTTCTTGATTGCGTCAATGGCGACCTGGCCACGCTCGGCTTTACCGATCATGCCGGTCAGGCCGGTTTTCTCCAGCATGGTGTCAGTGAACTTATCCATACGGGTGGCCGTGGTGGGGCCAGCCGGGCCAACCACTTCTTCACGTACCGGATCAACCGGGCCTACGTAATAGATGAAGCGCCCTTTCAGATCCACCGGCAGCTCCTCGCCACGTTCGATCATATCCACCATCTTCTTGTGGGCGGCGTCACGGCCAGTCAGCATTTTGCCAGACAGAAGAACAGTTTCACCGGGCTGCCAGTCTTTCACGTCTTCCGGAGTCACGGTGTCCAGGTTTACACGGCGCACGTTCTCACCCACTTCCCAGGTGATTTCTGGCCAGTCGTCCAGGCTCGGTGGTGTCTGCAGGGACGGGCCAGAGCCATCCAGCACAAAATGCGCGTGGCGGGTGGCGGCACAGTTCGGAATAATCGCCACCGGCTTGTTGGCCGCGTGTGTCGGAAAATCCTTAACCTTCACATCCAGAACCGTTGTCAGACCACCCAGACCCTGGGCGCCAATACCCAACTCGTTGACCTTCTCGAACAGCTCCAGGCGCAACTCTTCAGATCGGTTGGACGCGCCACGGGCCTGCAGATCGTGAATGTCGATCGGGTCCAGCAGGGCTTCTTTCGCCAGTTCCATTGCCTTCTCGGCGGTACCACCAATACCGATACCCAGCATGCCAGGCGGACACCAGCCGGCACCCATCTGCGGCACCATCTTCAGCACCCAGTCCACCACCGAGTCAGACGGGTTCAGCATGGCAAACTTGGACTTGGCTTCAGAGCCGCCGCCCTTGGCTGCCACGTGCACGTCTACCGTGTTACCGGGAACCATCTTGTAATGGATGATGGCGGGGGTGTTGTCCTTGGTGTTCTGGCGCTTGCCGTCCGGGTCTGCCAGCACGGAGGCACGAAGAACATTGTCCGGGTGGGTGTAAGCACGGCGCACGCCTTCGTTGATCACGTCGTCCAGCGGCATGTCGCACTCGAATTTCACATCCATGCCAATGTTCACGAATACGGTCACGATGCCGGTGTCCTGGCAGATCGGGCGATGGCCCTGGGCACACATCCGGGAATTAATCAGGATCTGGGCCATGGCATCCTTGGCAGCCTGGGACTCTTCGCGCTGATAGGCCTCGTACACAGCCTGAATAAAATCCTTGGGGTGATAGTAGGAAATAAACTGCAGCGCATCGGCTACGCTTTCGATCAGGTCGTCCTGGCGGATAACAGTGGTCATAGTCGCCTCATCAGCTTTCTGATTATCGGAAGTGTGCGGAGCCACCCAGGCAGCCCCTGCTTATATAAGGAAGCGTGAGTTTACCAGAAATGAACCCGATAGGACTCGACAAACCCGCCGGTGCCCACTATTTTTCAGAAAGGCCACTCCGACTGTGCGGGGAGGGATTCCGAAAGCAGAATCACACTTTTGGCTGATCAACACTTGCCAGACTGTCGCTATAGTCAAAGCTACAGAAATTGGCTCAAGTGCTGGCTACAATTTCAGACAACGAACGAATTCATAAAAGCAGAACAGGCAAAAGCACGGAATTCAGGGGCCGACCGGTTCCGTCTACGCCGGATATAACGACACAACAACAGGAAAAGGTTCCACCCATGTTCAAGAAAACTCTAATAAGTCTTGCCGTGGCTTCTTCCCTTGGGTTGACTGGTTGCTTCGATAGCGCCGGCGATGGGGGTAATGCGAATCCGGATTATAAGATCAGCCAGGATAAGAACCGGGCTGAATTCCTTGCTCAATTTGAGGGGAAGACATGGCCGGTGTTTGACCCGTTCCCGGCAGTGTCCGACCTGCCAATTCCGAATGATTTGATTTATGCAAACGTGGGTGACGGTTCTTTTGCGGTTGGCGACACACAGCCCCCTGTAACCACGGCACTGAACGGCCTGAGTGGCGCATCGACAGTAGCGCCCATCGACCTGAAATTCAGCCAATCGATCGATGCGGAATCAGTCGTTGGTCCAGACCTTGGCGCATTGGTTAGAGTACAGACTGCAATTGCAACTGAGCAAGCTCCTGATCCCGCCGACATTCAATCTATTCTCGCGCAAAATGTGTTTGTAATTGAGCTTGACTACGCCAGTGGAGACCCACTGAGAGGCCTTCGCGCAACTGAAGTTCCTGATGGCGACCTTTTCTTCGATTTCGAAGTTGAAGTAAAGGCACTCAGCGGTACAGACTACGTTCGGATTCTCCCAACCAAACCTCTTGATCCGTTCAAGCGATACGTGGTCGCGCTCACAAAGGACATTCTGGACTCTAATGGCGACCCAATCGTCAGCTCACCAGCTTATACAGAGCTCAAAGGCGAGTCCGTACTTGGCCCAAGCGTCGATGCCGTTCGCAATCTGATCAAGAATTTCTGGGAACCAACAGCAAGATCGGCCATAAGCGGCCTCAGAACCAACTTTGGTGGGACTGCTATTGATGCTGAGAACATCGCCATGGCATACAGTTTCACGACGTCCAACGATAAGAAGGTTCTCCAGTACATAGCAAACCCGGCCCAGTGGATCGAAGACCAGCTGCGACTGTCAGTAACGACCGAGGCAGCAAAAAGGGCAAGGGGCGCACACTTGTTGTTGCTTAATGAGAACAATGTTCCCAATGCCCCCTCACTCCCTGCGACTACGTGGGATATGAACGGTGACGGTGTAGTCTCGAAAGCTGACTTCCAGCCATTCTATGACATTTATGCCGCCCAACTTCCAGGTATTTTGGCCTCTTTCGGTTTCTCTGAAATTGAAGATGCAGTGGCTCTCGCCTCGGGCGCGTTTGAGCCCAGCTCAGTTAATCCAGCGCTCGCATCTTGCGATGCCGAGCCGTTTGTTGTGAGTGCCGAACCGGTTGTCACCGTGCCTGATAAGTTCCAGTGTGCAGGGATCCTTCTGAAAGGTGGTCTGCAGGCTCAAGGAATTACATTCCCTGAACCAAAGGCATCAGAACCCTCTATCGACTTCAGTTCAGCAATGCCGGCGCCAGCTGTCTCTGCTGTGCTGTCCAGCATTCCTGGAGCAAGCAACGTACTTGTTGCGCAAGGCTCAATCACTCTGCCCTACTTCTTGGGAACACCAAACAGCGAGAGTGGTGCCGCGCTTAGAACAGAATTCTGGAAAGCGGACACACAACTCGCTGCAGGCCTTAACAATGCATTCAAAGATGCTGGATTGGTCATCCCACAAGGCACCGGCAAGTCAGAGGTTGTGAACGCCGTATTCCCATTCCCGAAGAAGAACGCGGACATTACTGTACCAATGCTGGTCATGTATCCATCCGGAGCCGACCTGGAAAGCGAAGATTCACTCCCGGTGGTAATTTATCAGCATGGCATCACGACCGATCGCAGCGCAGCATTGACTTTCGGTAGTGCGCTTGCGGCGAACGGCGTAGCTGTTGTTGCGATAGATCAGCCCTTGCACGGTGTAGCGCCGTTCTCGGCAGAGGAACAAAAAGCTCTGGCAGAAACGCTTCTTACCGCTGCTGGCATGAACACCGAGGAAAATGTTTCAGCGGTGATTAGCCAAACATTTAAGTTTGGCGCAGTTCTGCAGATTCAAACGCAACTTGACGCTGCAAACCCGGATGGTGCGCCAAATCTTGGCATTACCGATCCGAACAATCTAGAGCAATTGAACGACGCCATCGCGCTCGTTCTGAGTGGTGCTCTCGATGATCAAGCTCCAACTGCCAAACCAACTATCCAGTCCGCTATTAGCTTGGAAAACACGGTGGCTAGAGCCGGTAGCACCATACCCGGCTTGGCCCCCGCGTTCACCGGCCAAGGCCTTGCTGCGGCGGGAGCGACAGAGCGGCACTTTGGCTATGGCACTGACGATTTCAACAACATCATTAAGATGAACTTTGATTCGAGCGCCGCAGCGGGAGATTCCGGGGATTTGTTCATAAACCTGACGAATTTCTTGGGCTCTCGAGACAACCTGCGCCAAGGTTCTGTCGATTTGATGACAGTGCGGGCCTCTATCGGCGCAATTGCACCAGCATTTGATGCGTCCAACGTTTATTTCGTTGGCCACTCGCTGGGTACAATTAACGGCGGAGCTTTCGTTGCATCCACCAATGCCTCAGGTCGCTCAGACCTTGAGATTCAAGCGGCTAACCTTCTGACTCCGGTGGGTGGTGTTGTTCGCATGCTGGAAAATTCACCGGCATTCGGCCCGACCATCATCGGCGGCCTCTCGGCCCAGACCGGTCTGACGCAACAGGATGCTGGCCTGCAGACGTATTTGAACGTTCTTCAGCATGCAATCGATTCTGTTGACCCAGTAAACTTTGTGGCCGACCTCCAAAACGCGGTCATCTCAGAAGTTGATGGAGACACAACCACAATTAACGATGGCCGGGTGAACAACCTCCAAGGATTTTTCCCAGGGGTAGTTGCCGGCCAAACCGTTCAAGTGGATATGGATTCATCCAAAGCACCTCTGTCCGGTTCAACACCGCTAAGCGAGCTCATGGGAGCTAACCGACTAACATCTGGAGATGTTCTGTTGCCAGCGTTTGTGAGATTCACTGATCAAGCCTCTCACGGAACTCCAGTCTTGCCAGATCCGACTAATCCGCTGGCACAAGCGACGTTTGGTCAAATGGTAGCACAGACGCTGAGCCTGATTTCGCTTAACGATTTTGATAGCGTGGCAGTAGTCGAAGACGGTACCGAGGTATCCGTAATCGCCGACTAATATCAATAGCTAATAAAAACCCCGTCAAGCTGACGGGGTTTTTATTTTCTACGATAGAATGCTGAAGTCATTTACCGCACTCTTATCTACATTAACTGAACCTTAACGCTCTCCCTAACTGCCGCTGCCCCACACCATCCCCCCGATCCCGCTGAACCACCATCCCCCGAGCCTTAATCTGCGGATGCTCCGCCGCCTCCTCAATCGTCAAAACCGGCTCCACACAAGCATCCACCTCCGCAAAAATCGCCCGCCAATCGGCAAAGGTCTTCGCTCCGATCTTCTCTTTGATTGCAGCCTTCAACTTCTGCTGATGCTCGGGGTTCTGGCTCAGTGCAAAGCTCTTCATCTCGCTGAGCCCGAGCGTGTCACATAACCTTGCGGAGAACTGCGGCTCCAGGCTGCCTACCGAAAACCACCGGCCATCGCTGGTCTGGTAGTAATCGTAGAAGGTGCCGCCATTGAGCATGCCGCCCTCGGGCTTCTGGGGCTGGCCGCCGGCCAGGGCGGCGGCGCCGGCCATGGCGTTGAGGGAGAAGGCGGCGTCGGTCATGCTGATGTCGATGAAGGCGCCCTGCCCGGTTTGCTGGCGCTGGATGACCGCAGCAAGGATGCCCATCACCGCATGGTGAGAGCCGCCGGCCACGTCGGCAACCTGTATACCCATGGGTGGTGGGCCGCTGTCGGCGCGGCCGCAGTGGCTGGCGACGCCGGAGATGGCCAGGTAATTGATGTCATGGCCGGCGCGGTCTTTGTAGGGGCCGGTCTGGCCGTAACCAGTGATGGCACAGTATATGAGATTCGGGTTGATGGCTTTGAGGGTTTCGTAGCCAATGCCCAGCCGATCCATCACACCCGGGCGGAATTGCTCCACTACGATGTCGTAGTCTTTGACCAGTTCTTTCACCTTCTCCACGCTCTCAGGCTGTTTCAGGTTGAGCTGGAGTGTCTGCTTGCCACGACTGAGGTACGAGAAGGTGGTGCTGAACTTGCCATCAAACGGGGGCATTACCTTGGCCAGGTCTACCCTGTCCGGCGCTTCCACACGCAGCACCTCCGCGCCCATGTCGGCAAGCATCATGGTGGCGTAGGGGCCGGGTAACAGGGTGCTGAAATCGAGTATTTTCAGGGCGTTCAGTGGGCCTGCCATGGTCGTCTCCATTGGTTGATCTGAGGTATTGTTATTACTGTGGCTCATGCTGCCGGGTTTTGCAGAGGGGGCCAACTGCCGGTTCCTTCATTCCCATTGGCAGAATCTTCCATCTTTCGCGAAATCAGATGGTTGCATTGTCCCTCGGGGCACTTATGATGAACATCGTTTCCATCAATGGCACCGGTTATGTCTACCCTTACGGTTTCAAAGCATTTCGTTGAAGCATCCCTCTCCGGCGCGGAGCGCCTGGGGCTGGATAGCCGTGCGCTGCTGCAGGAGGCCGGCATTTCGCCGGATTTGCTGCGCATAGACATGGCCCGGGTAAGCAGCGACCAGTTCAGCCGGCTGATGCAGGTGATCTGGAACCGCACCGGTGACGAGTTTATGGGCATGGGGCCGCGGAAGGCCCGCACCGGCACCTTTGCCACCATGTGCGCCCTGGTGATTAATTGCCAGACGCTGGAAGAAGTCTACGAGCAGGCGTTCCGCTTCTCCCGCCTGTTTGAGCCCATGGTGAGCATGGAACTGGAAGTTAACGAAGACAACGCCCGGCTGGTGGCCCGTATCGAGGGCGAGATTCACGACCCAAGCTATTTCCTGCGCGAGAGCATCCTGGTGATCTGGCACCGCCTGGGCAGCTGGCTGATTGGCCAGCCGGTGGAGCTGGAGAAGGCGGAGTTCAACTATCCCCGCCCCGAGCATGGCGATGAGTACCGCCATATCTTCCATTGCCCACTGGCGTTCGACTCCGACTGCATCGCCCTCACCTTCAGCAAGCGTTTTCTCTCCGCCCCGGTGATCCGGGACAAGCCGGAGATGCGCCAGTTTCTGAAAACCTCGCCGGCGGATCTGTTATCCCGGCCGGACGAGAGCAACACCTGGACGGGCCGAATCCGGGGACTGATTGGCCGGGATTTTTCCAAGCCCATGCCGGACTTTGACTGGATTGCCCAGGAATTGCATACCAGTCCGCAAACCCTCCGGCGGCGGCTGAAGCAGGAAAATACGTCGTTTCAGGAGATTAAGGATCTGCTACGGCGGGATATGGCTATTTACTACCTGAGCCATCAGGAATTGCCGATCAACGATATCGCCGAGCGGGTCGGCTTTACCGAACCGTCCACTTTCCATCGGGCTTTCAAGAAGTGGACTGGCGTCACCCCGGGCGCCTGGCGTGAAGGCGAACGGGGTGACCTGGCCAACTGATCAGGAGCCGGAGCTGCCCTGCTGCACGTTGCGAATCAGCCGGCCCAGGGTCAGGGCAATCTCATTCACCTGGTTTCGGCTTTGAGCCAGCTGGAACAGCCGGGAGCCATCCCTCGGATCATAAATCCAGCAGGCGCCTACAGCGGGCTCACAGTCCCAGCGGGGCTGTGGGTTTACGCCAAATACCGGCAGCGAAACAGACTTCCGGACGGTTGTATCATCGGTGTTCCGGGTGATTTCCTGAATGTTCAGGTTACCGTTGGCAACGCTCACCCGGTACCGGATGTCTGCTGGCCGGTCCAACCGCACCACGGTTTTGTCCCTGCGCCAGCCGGCGGTTTCCAAGAGGGCATTGAGATGGATGGTCAACGCCTCCCGGTCTGAGTCGGCCAGGTACAGCTGGCGCAGGCTTTTCAGCTCCTGGCCGCCCGCCGGTTCGATAATGGCCACGGGCTCTTTGGCTTCGCCATTGCCGTTGGCCAGCGCCCGCACGTTGGCGCGATTTTCTTTCTCAATATCGGTGATCAGCTTCAGTGACTGCTGGTAGTGCTTCCCATCCACTCCAGCCCTGCTCACATAAGCTTCCAGGGCCGCCCGCGCCTCGTTGAGGTGGCCGGCCTGCAACATTGCTCGGCCGCGGTAGTAGAAATAATCTGCGGGCTTTTCGGTTTCCATCTTCTGCAGACGGTTCAGGTACTCGCTCGCCTCACCCCAGCGCTCTGCCGAAACGGCCTCTTCAGTAGCCAGCATCAGGCGACGGATCTCATGCTCCGGTGCCAACGACTGCCCGTGGGCAGAAACCGTGGCCAACGAGGCCACCATTGCCAGGCCTGCCACTAATGACCGCCCACCGGCCAGGCTTACAATTCTGGGTGACAACATACCGCTACTCCTGATTGTCATTTGTGCCTTCTTCCGCCACCTCAGGTGCGTCGCTACCTGCGTCTGTAGGCGCGCCAAGCTCGGTATGCTTCGGCTCGCCGGAATCGGCATCTTCGTCATCCGCATCCACCTCGGCCTGGTCCACAATGGCCTTGGGCAGTTCCTTCTTTACCCGAACCCCAAGTTCCACAAAACGGTTGGCCTGGGAGATCAGATTACCACGGCCACGAGTCAGCGTATTCATGGCGTTATCATAGGTGCCCTGAGCCGTGTGCAGCTGGGTGCCCAAGCGCTCCATGGCCTCCACAAACACCCGAAGTTTGTCGTAGACGGCGCCAGCCCGGTCGGCAATCCGACGGGCGTTTTGGCTTTGCCGCTCGTAACGCCAGATATTTTCAATCGTCCTGAGGGTCGCCAGCAAGGTGGTGGGAGTCACCACAATAATCTTTCGCTCGAAGGCTTCTGCGAACAGGTTCTCGTCTTGCTGGAATGCTGCCACAAAGGCTGGCTCGATTGGCATGAACAGCAGCACGAAATCCGGAGAATGCAGGCCATTAAGCTGGCTGTAGTCTTTCTCACTCAGGCTCCGGATATGGCTGCGCACCGCCTCTACGTGTTGCTTGAGGGCTTCGTCACGGGCGCTGTCTTCCTCGGCCACTACCCACTGCTGGTAAGCCAGCAGTGACACTTTCGAGTCTACCACCAGGTTGCGCTGGTCCGGCAGATGTACGATGACATCGGGGCGCAGTAACTGGTTGTCTTCGTCCCGGTAGCTGCCCTGGGTTTCGTATTCCACACCCTTGCGCAGGCCTGAGCGTTCCAACACTCGCTCAAGAATCAATTCCCCCCAGTTGCCCTGTACTTTCTTGTCGCCTTTGAGGGCGCGAGTCAGGTTGGCGGCTTCCTCGGTAATCTGGCGGTTCAGATCCTGCAGCGATTTAATTTCGCTTCGCAGGGCCTGGCGATCCCGGGTTTCGGTGGTGTATACATCCTCAACCCGTTTGCGGAAGTCCTGGAGCTGGTCCCGGAACGGGTTGAGCAGGGAATCCAGGCTGGTTTTCGACTGCTGACTGAAGCGCTCGCTTTTCTGGTCAAAGATGCGGTTGGCCAGGTTCTCAAACTCCTGTTTGAGAGCGTCCCGGTTTTTCTCAAGCAGCTCCATTTTTTCCTCTGCCGAGCGGCGCTCTTTGTCCAGGGTCACCTGTTGTTCCCGGAGCTCCACTTTCAGCTGGTTGAACTCATCGCTCAGGCTCTCAGCCCGCAGTCGGAGATCCCGGTTCTCCTGCTCCAGCTGACTTAACCGGTCCCGGCGACTGGCCAGCTCCGAATCGGTAGAGGCCAATCGGTTCTCCAGACTGGTGGCTTTCTGGCGCCAGGTCTCGAGACTGTTATCCCGCTCCAGCAGGGTTTGCCGCTGCTGCTCTATCTGCTGTTCCAGATGGCTTACCTGTTGATGGTGCAACGCCTGAGCCTGATCCGATTCGCGCAACCGGGCATTCTGATCAGACAACTCCTGTGCCTTCAGATCCAGCGCGGCACGAACTTTGCGCACTGTCAAAGCGGCCCAGACCAGGCCAGCAAACAAGGCGACGCACGCCACCAGAAGCGTGATAATCCAGCCGGCCAGCCATTCGGGGCGTAGCTCCATAAGATTGGTCAGGGTATCGACCACAGCGTGAAACTCCTTTCGTAGCGTGTTAACACCAAAGATTTTCAATGGTTAGTGTTAGCGAACCAGTCTACCCCAAGCGCGGAACTTTTTGCCCGTTAAACCCTCATTACCTGTGCTGATCTCAGTTCCGCCCTCGACTGATTGGCATTTCCGGCAAGTGACGGAATCCGGTTCTTTACGGCCAACGTAAATTGCTCTACAAGGATTAAAAGGATCTCTCAACGGCGCAGGGTTCCGACACCAGGAGCGCGCCAAGGCAGGAACAGCACATGCTCAAGGCACTTTGGAGAAAACTGGGCGTAGATACCATGCCGACATCAGGCGCGGGATGCATTGATGAAACACTTGGAACCTCCGAAGCGTTGGCGGGGCACGAATCTGTTCGGGTGTTGCCGCATATTACCCACACCGGCGAATTTCACCTTGAGCGCCTGACCCAACTTCTTAACTCACGCTACGGCCAGTCAGTGCCAACAAATGAGCACAGCGCTGTGAGCGACCAGGCGCTAAAAGACATCGTGGGCTTTGCCTCACGCATTCAAGATCAGGATATCCAGCGCGAACTGCTACTGTTCTATCTGAACTGCTCCCCGGTGATCCAGGAATTTCTCCGCTCTGAAACCGCCCTTGGCCACGAACAGCTGATTTCACTCTGAGTCGTTTTTCAGGGCCTTAACCAACTGTAAAGTATTCACACAGGTCACGTGTAGTATACTTTGCCGCTTGATTCAGAAACACATTCAAAGGCTGCCTTTATAATCGGTCGCAGAAACCGCTTCCGCAGCCAGTTCAGGGGAAATCAATGGGTTACAGGTTCTTCCAGCCTCGGCGCTTCCTGATGTTCGTTATTCCAGCCATAGCGCTTGTGATCACCGGCTGCTCGGCAGACCGTTACTTCATGGTCCCCAAAAATAACATGGAAGACCTGAGAACGTCGGTACAAACCCAGAGAGCCACGCTTGTGACGATGGAGAGCAACGCCACCGTGCGTCATGAGCAGCTTCTCAATAAAAGCGACGCTGCCACACAATCCATTCTGGACGCCATCGCTACTCAGGTTGAAAGGCCCGTCTGCCCACCGGCCGCAGTACCCGTGTGCCCTGCCGTTGCAGAGAACCAGGGGCGCGCCGACAGGCTGAAAGGCAAGGTGATTGTAGGGGAAATAGAAAAGTTCTACCTGGCCGGCCCCGGGCACATCTACACCGCTCGCATTGATAGTGGCGCAGAGACATCTTCGATCCACGCACGCAACGTCAAACGTTTCGAGCGGGATGGCAGCAACTGGGTACGCTTTGAGGTCCCGGTGCCCGGCGCGGACGGGGAATGGGTCACCATGGAGCGGGAGATATCGCGCCGTGTTAGGGTCATCCAGGCCAGTGCCGAAGAGGCCGAGCGGCGCGTAGTGGTGGAACTCCAGTTTGCCATTGGCGACCACCAGCAAGTGGCTGAGTTTACCCTTGCTGACCGGGCGAACCTGACTTACGAAGTACTGATCGGCCGTAACGTGTTACGGGATGTCATGCTCATTGACGTGGGCAAGGAGTACGCCACGGAACTCCCCGATTCCTACCGCAGGAAAGCGGTTAACGGGGATGACTCATGACCGTCCGCTCCAGAGCACCTTTCTACGCCTTTGTTCTGCTGCTGATTGCCGCTGGCATTTCCATTGCCACCTGGCGGCATATCGAGCTTGGCGTACCCTGGATGACAGGAGAGCAACGGCCAGTCTGGATGATCGAGGCCCGGGTGGACTTCGTCGGACAGGATGAGGCGGCACAGATCAGTCTGCACATTCCGGAACAACCACCGGGGTTTAGCATCCTCACCGAGCAAGCAGCGTCCCCAGGCTATGGTTTCTCTATCATCGAAACCTCGGGTAGCCGGCGCGCCGAGTGGACAAAGCGGGATGTCTCCGGCCCCCAGACACTCTATTTCAAAGCCCAGTTTGTGCCTGATGACAGTGCCGGGGAATCCGCGCGGTCACGAAAACCGAGGCCAACCCCCACCTTTTGGGAAGAACCCCAGGCTACCGCAGTCCGCGAAGTACTGCGCCAGGCTAACGAACGCTCCAGCTCTCCGGAAAGCCTGACACGGGAGCTAATCCGGCTGCTTCAGCCTGACAGCCGAACCCAGAACACCACCCTATTGGTCGCTGACGACAACTATCTGCAAATGCTGGTTCGAATGCTGAATCATGCTGGCATCCCAGCCCGCACCGCCGACGCACTCAAACTGGAAGATGCCCGCCGGCGCCAGCAATTGATGCAATTCCTGCAGATACATAACGGTGACCGCTGGCTCACCTTTGATCCAAGAACCGCCGAACAAGGGGTACCGGAAAACCTGTTGCTGTGGCGCCAAGGGTCGGAGTCGCTGCTTGATGTGGTGGGTGGCGACAACTCCCAGGTGAGTTTCTCCATGCTCCGGCAGACGGTGCCCGCACTTCAGCTGGCCACCCTGGAGGCCAACAAGAACGGCCTTGGGGTACTGGGTTTCTACCAACTCCCGATCGAAGAACAAAGCATGTTCCGAATGCTGCTGTTACTGCCCATCGGGGCCCTGATTGTGGCATTTATGCGAATTGTCATCGGGGTGCGCACCTCCGGTACATTCATGCCCGTGTTGATTGCCGTGGCGTTTGTTCAGACAACCCTGGTGCCCGGACTGATCGCTTTCCTGTCGGTAGTGGCTATTGGGCTGCTGTTACGAGGCTATCTCTCCAGCCTCAACCTGCTTCTGGTTTCACGAATATCTGCGCTGATCATCCTGGTGATCTTCATCACCGCAGGGCTCAGCATTATTGGCTATCAAATGGGATTCAACACCGGCATGACCGTCACCTTTTTCCCGATGGTGATCATTGCCTGGACCATTGAACGAATGTCCATCCTTTGGGAAGAGGAAGGTGCCCGGGAGGTGATGGCACAAGGCAGTGGCAGTCTGTTTGTCGCAATTTGTGCCTATCTGGCCATGAACACGTCGCTGGCCGGGCACCTGACATTCAACTTCCCGGAACTGCACCTGGTGGTGCTGGGATTGATCCTGCTGATGGGGCAATACACCGGTTACAAGCTCAGCGAATTAAGGCGCTTTACCCCGATGAAGGCCTACGACTGATATGGACTGGATTTCCCCCAGAAAACTGAGAAAGCTTGGCATCCTGAACATGAACCGGCGAAATGTGGACTACATTTCCCGGTACAACGAACGGGAGTCTTATCCGCTGGTTGATAACAAGCTGAAAACCAAGCTGGCAGTCAGCGAGTACGGCGTCAAAACCCCAGAGTTGTTGCAGGTAGTTCGCCAGCAACACGAAATTTCCCATTTTCGGGAAATTGCCGACGGGCTCGCTGGCTTCGCCATCAAGCCAGCCAAGGGCTCCGGTGGCAAAGGCATTACCGTGATCACCGGGCGGGATGGCGATGACTACGTCAAGGCCTCTGGCGCCCGCATTTCCGTAGCCATGCTCGAACGCCATCTGACCAACATCCTGGCCGGCCTATATTCCCTGGCAGGAACGCCAGACGTCGCCATTGTGGAAGACCTGGTGCAGCCCACCCCCTCCCTGGCCAGGTATTCCTTCCAGGGCGTTCCGGATATCCGCATCATTATCTTTCAGGGTTATCCGGTGATGGCCATGTTACGGCTGGCCACCAAGGATTCCGATGGCAAAGCCAACCTGCATCAGGGGGCCGTTGGTGTTGGCCTGGACGTAGGCACTGGCCGCAGCCTCAACGCGGTGCAGTTCAATCGCCCTATCAAACTCCATCCCGACACCGGCCTGGCGCTGGAGAACATCCAGATTGACAGCTGGGAAGACATGCTGGAAATGGCCTCTCGATGCTACGAGGCCACAGGATTAGGCTATATGGGCGTAGACCTGGTGGTAGACGCCTACAAAGGCCCCTTGCTGTTGGAATTGAATGCCCGCCCCGGCCTGGCCATACAGATGGCTAACGGGGAAGGGTTGTTACCCAGGCTGAGAAACATTGAGGCCCTGAAGCGCCCCCATTTCAGCCCCAGGGAGCGTGTTCAGTACGCGATGGGAGCTTTCGGGAAATTCTGACCGATGGCAGGCCACAAAAAAAACCGGAGCACCAGGCTCCGGTTTTTTTTTGCCGTGAGGGCTGCCCTATCAGAGCAGCTCACCGCGTTGCAACAACAGTTTACGTTCGTGTGTCAGGCCCTTCAACAGACCCCATGTCATGATCAGCAGCACAACAGTGAACGGCAGGCCGGCACTGATGGCCACCGCCTGAATGGCCCCCAGGGCATCGTCACCACCACCAAAGATCAAGGCTGCGGCAATCGCACCTTCCATCACCACCCAGAACACACGCTGAGCCGTCGGTGCATCGGTCTTGCCACCGGCAGTAATGCTATCGATGACCAGTGAGCCGGAATCCGACGATGTCACGAAGAACACCAGAACCAGAACAATACCCACAAAGGAGATGATTCCGGTCAGCGGCAGGTTGGCAAACATCTGGAAAGTGGCCAACGAGACTTCTGTCAGGCCGTCCTCTGCCAGTGCTCCCATGCCCTGCTGAATCTGCTCCAGGGCCGCGCCACCAAACCCACTCATCCACACGGTGGTAATAAGGGTCGGAATGATCAGTACTGCAGTCACAAACTCGCGCACTGTCCGGCCCTTGGACACCCGGGCGATAAACATCCCGACGAACGGTGACCAGGAAATCCACCAGGCCCAATAGAATACGGTCCAGCCTTGCAGCCAGGCCTGGTCATCGCGACCAAACGGGTTACTCAGGGGCACCACGTTGGCCACGTAGGTGGATGAGGTAATCCAGATGGTTTCCACGATGGCCAGCGTCGGGCCGGCAAAAATCACGAAGAACAGCAGCACACCCGCGGTGACCATATTGATGTTACTGAGCACCTTGACGCCGCCATCCAGACCGCGAAGCACCGAAATCAGTGCCAATGCCGTGACACCAACAATAATGGCCATCTGAACATTGATCCCGGCGCCCATACCAAACAGGTAGTCCAGGCCCGAGGCAGCCTGCTGCGCACCAAAGCCGAGGGACGTCGCCAAACCAAAGATGGTGGCGACCACTGCCAGCACATCAATGACATGCCCAGGCCAGCCCCACACTTTATCTTTCAGGAGCGGAAAAAAGGCTGAGCGGATGGTCAGGGGCATGTTCTTGTTGTAAGCAAAGAACGCCAACGACAAGGCGACCACAGCATAGATTGCCCATGGGTGCAGACCCCAGTGGTACAGAGTCGCGCCCATGGCCATGTTACGGGCCTCGGCCGAGTTCGCCTCTACATTGAACGGCGTCTCATACCAGCCGGTGTAGTAAGCCACGGGTTCTGCTACGGCCCAGAACATCAGGCCAATCCCCATACCCGCTGCGAACAACATGGCAAACCACGACATTGTCGAGAATTCCGGCGTTGCCTCCTGACCGCCAATCCGTATTTTGCCTACGGGCATGAAGATCAGGGCCAGGCTAACCACCACAAAGATGTTGGCACTGATCAGGAAGAACCAGTCAAAGGATCCGATAATGTCCCACTTCATGCCGTCCAACGTTTCCTTGGCGGCTGTCGGGAACATCAGGGTTGCTATGACAAACAGCACAACAATGACTGATGTGACCGGGAATACCCAGTTATGGAGGTCCAGTCCAAACGGTCTTATGTTGTCCTGGCCTGCGACGTAATCCGTCTGATATTCGTCTTTCACTACCTCGCCCACGTTGGCGCCTCCTGGTCTGGTGTGACGATTGAATATTCGTTCGGGTTCATTAGCTGTGAATCTACCTTCATAGATTACAAGCTGGTCATCTTATTATTTTGAGCTCAAAACATCAAAGTTGACGTGTGTCATCACTACATATTCAAGCATAGACCAGATTTCAGGTGCGAAAGTCCAACCGGACACTTATCTGAACCCTCCGCATCACAGGACGTAAGATATACTTGAGCCTACTCAAATTTGTCCTGACCCATTCCAACCACCGAGGTATCCATGGCGAAAACCACCACCTTCCCGCTGCGCTACTCGGCCTATGTAATCAGCATTGCCGGTCTGATCATTTCCTTACCGATCACTTTGTGGGCAGGCGCTGGATACGTTATTCCATTGATTTTCGCTGGATTGACCACCCTGGGAACCTGGGACTTGCTCCAAAGAAGTCATACGGTAAGTCGCAACTATCCGATCATGGCGAACTTTCGCTACCTGTTTGAGTCCGTGGGGCCGGAAATCCGGCAGTACTTCATCCAGTCAGACACCGAAGAACGGCCATTCTCCCGGGAACAACGCACCATTGTTTACCAACGGGCCAAGAACGTACTCGATAAGAGACCGTTTGGCTCACAACTCGGCATGTATGAGGAGGGGTTCGAATGGATGAACCATTCCCTTACACCAAGCAAGTTGAGCTCCAGCGACTTCCGTATTGTGATCGGCAAGAACTGCGACAAGCCCTACAGCGCCAGCGTATTCAACATTTCCGCCATGAGTTTTGGCTCGCTGTCTGCCAACGCCATTCTCAGCCTGAATTCCGGTGCGCGCAAAGGCGGGTTCTACCACGACACCGGCGAGGGCTCTATCTCCCGTTACCACAGGAAGCCAGGCGGCGATCTGGTTTGGGAAATTGGTTCCGGCTATTTCGGCTGCCGACATCCAGACGGCAGCTTTAACCCGGATATGTTCCGGGAAAATGCCTGCATTGATCAGGTTAAAATGATAGAGGTCAAACTATCCCAAGGTGCCAAACCCGGCCATGGCGGCATTCTGCCCGGTGAAAAAGTAACCCAAGAGATTGCCGAAGCCCGAGGCGTTCAGGTGGGCGAAGACTGCGTATCTCCTGCCAGCCATTCCGCTTTTTCCAACCCGGTAGAGCTTCTGGAGTTTCTGGAGCAGCTTCGCGAACTCTCCGATGGCAAGCCGGTCGGTTTCAAACTGGCCATTGGTCACCCCTGGGAGTGGTTTGCCATTGTCAAAGCCATGCTGGCAACCGGCAAGAAGCCCGACTTTATTGTGGTAGACGGCGGTGAGGGAGGAACCGGTGCCGCACCCCTCGAGTTCATCAACCGGCTGGGCATGCCCATGACCGAAGCCCTGTTGCTGGTACACAACACCCTGGTAGGCACCAACCTTCGGGAAGACATCGCCATTGGCGCCGCCGGAAAGATCACCTCGGCCTTTAACATTGCCCGCACCCTGGCACTCGGTGCAGACTGGTGTAACGCCGCTCGCGGCTATATGTTTGCCCTGGGATGCATCCAGGCCCTTAACTGCCATACCGGACGCTGCCCCAGCGGGATAGCCACCCAGGACCCACGCCGGGGCAACAAACTGGACGTTCCCCTGAAAAGCGAACGGGTATTCAACTACCACAAGAACACGCTGGACGCCCTTCAGAACCTGCTGGAAGCATCTGGCCTGAAACACCCCTCCGAACTGGGCCCCGAGCATATTGTCCGGCGCGTCTCCAAAACGGAAATACATAGCTATCTGGACCTGTTCCCGTTTCTGGAACCCGGCGCCCTGCTGGAAGGCAAAACCGGCCTGACGGTATTCGACAAATACTGGGAAGAAGCCCGGCCCGATACCTTTGAGCCGCCGGAGTTCATCCTGAAACTGAGGGAAACCAAACTGAGGTAATCCTTTGGAGAAAATCACCAGCTCCCTGTTTATTTTTACCGTGGGCTGGTGTAGACTTCGCTCCCGCTAAGCCACTGAGATAAACCTCTTTTCTTGGTGGACCGCAGTTTACGGGGCGTAGCGCAGCTTGGTAGCGCACTTGCATGGGGTGCAAGGGGTCGTAGGTTCAAATCCTACCGTCCCGACCAGAATTCCCTACACAAAACCCGGGCCGAAAGGTCCGGGTTTTGTGTTTCTGGCGAACATATTCCGGAACAACTGAATGCCGACCTGAACGGTCAAGGAATCCTTGGTAGTTACCTAAAACTGCAAGCCGGTGGTAATCATCACTGCTGCGGCTCCCAGAAACGAAAGCTCTGAGGATACATGCTGCCCTCGAACCCCCACCGCAGGAATAATAGCGGGCGCTACGCCCAGGTGATTCAGCGGAATCTTATCCCGATACTCGCCCCGATACCCGTGCATCAGCCCACCGGTCACCTTGGCAAACACTGGCCCCGGCCCGAAATCAAAGTACCGGCCGGTGAAGACATACGCTGAACGCTGACTGAAGGAATTCAGAAAGCTTGCTCCGCCAACCACCCAGTCGTCCTCACGGGCATATTCCAGCGAGACCAGTTTCTGGTCATTGTTGTGTTCCGGTTTGGGATTGTGGTGGGTTGTGAAAACGCTGGTCTGCAGCAACCAGCGGGATTCATTGGCGTGCGCAGTATTGGCTGCGAGAACCACAATCAAGAAAATCAGTAATCTGGTCACGGAATAGCCCCTCATTTCTGCAGGCTGAATGGTAACCACCCGAGTACCGAAGTTCAATTTGCAAAGGATTACGGCTTGAACAGCTTTCGCCCTATGGGTAGCGCGGCGGCGATGGCAACACCGGAGGCGCCGAACGCCAGTGCGAAACCGCCCAACTCCAGCAGAAGGCCGAACATCAGCGGTGCCAGAAAGTGGATGGCGCGGTTGGCCATCAGTCGCATTCCCAGCGCACCGGAGCGCTTGGCGCGGTCAACCGACTCCGCAAGAATAACCATGGACAAAGGCTGGGTAAGTCCTGAGCCGATACCGACCAGCACCGCGAGCAATCCCATGACGACAACCTGTTCCGTTGCACCCAGAAGCGCGATACCTGCAGACACAGTGACCAGTGACAAAAACACCGTATTCACACGGCCGCCGGCGAGCTCGATGATCGACGCCATGAACGGACGAATCACCATGGACACCCCCGCCCTGAGGCTCACCAATATCCCGATGATCACCGGGCTGATTGCAAGGCTCTCCAGATAAACTGGAAGGTAACTGCCGTAAACACCGAGGGCAAACATGCCCAATACTGTCACCAGAACCGACAGCTGTACGCCGCGATTCGATTGCATCAAAGCCCACTGGGCCCGGAATCCTGCCTGCTTTCGAGTAACCTGAATGCGTTCAGTGGCCTGGCCGGTCAACCAGAATCCTACCACGCCGGCTACCAGCGCAAACGCTGCCATCACCAGAAACGCGTAGGCCGTTCCGCTGGCGCTCAGCAACAGCCCTGCCAGCAGAGGGCCGATCACCTGTCCGCCGGAAAGCCAGGTGGAGTACCAGCCAAAATACTTCTCAAGGCGCGGACCCGCGCCCAGGTTGGCAATAATGGTTTGTGCCGCCAGAACCATCTGGAGATGCGCCAGACCAACCAATAGCTGTCCCAGGACCAATCCACCAAAACCAGGCCAGAGGTGCATGGCCAGAAGCCCCGCCACCATCAAGCCGGCACCGGTTATCAGCGTTGCCCGACCACCGAAACGGCTGACCACCCCACCCAGCGGAATAGCCAGGGCCAGAGGTAACAGATACTGGGCACTCAGAACCGCACCAAGCACCAAGGGAGAGGCGCCCAGTTGCAAGCCGTAGACCGGTACCACGACGATTAGCATAGAGTAGACCACGAAACAGAGCGTCAGCGACAGGCAGACTGCGCAGAAGGTTTGAGTGGCTTCGGCTTCGGTGGTCTCTTTTGGTGCGGGCGTGTTCAATGGTGTTCCGGTAATGGGTGACGTGAACTCGGGAGTGGGTATGGTAGCTTGGGAATGGGGAGCTGGCTATGGGGTCTGGCTACGGGGTCTGTCCCCGAACGGGGACTGACCCCAAGCGCACCAGGTATCAGGGTTGGGAGATTGGCCTTGGTAAAAGTGGGTCAGTCCCCATACGGGGACTGACCCCAAACGCACCAGGTATCGGGGTTGGGAGATGGGCCGAGGTAAAAGTGGGTCAGTCCCCATTCGGGGACAGACCCTTGGGGACAGACCCTATTCAGCGGAGGCGATCAGGCTGGCGTTGCCGCCGGCGGCGGTGGTGTCTATGCACAGGTGCCGTTCGATCACGTAACGCTGGTCCAGTTTGTGCTCGGTGATGATGGGCAGCAACGCACCATCGCGCCGGGCGAGGGCCTGGCGATATTGCTTGAGCAGAGGCTTTTCGGCCACGCTGGTAATGGCGGCATAGCCCTCAAGCTGGGTCAGTGCATCCGGAGCGATCACGCCGTCGGCGGCCACTACCGGCAGGCCGGCTTTGATGGCATCCGCCAGGGCTTTTTCGGCACCAGGTGCAATCACAACCACCTTGTTGCCCTGTGACAACGCAGTGCCAGCCTGCTCTACCGCAGACTCCGCATCCGGCCCCAGGCACAAAATGGTGCCGCGGGCATGGCAGGACAGGTGGTTCTGTTCGCCGGTTGGTCCTGGCATTTCTTCATAGCCCAGATCCAGAGGCGCCGGTACGTTCTTGAACCAGGGGCGCAGAGCTTCTTTACGGCGATCCGCCGCCGGTACTTCGGCCTTTTCCAGCTTGTCGATCAGCTTCTGCACCTTGTCAGCCCCAAGCACCTTGTTGCTGGACTCCGACCGCTTGTGGACCACCTCCGCTCTCAGGAAGCGACGCACGTACTGCGGGCCGCCGGCCTTCGGGCCAGTGCCAGACAAGCCCTCGCCACCAAACGGCTGAGAGCCCACGATGGCGCCAATCTGGTTCCGGTTAACGTAGGTGTTGCCCACCTTGATTCGGCTGGCAATGTGCTCAATCCGGTTATCTACCCGGCTGTGAATGCCGAAGGTCAGGCCGTAACCCTTGGCGTTCACCGCATCCACAACCTTGTCGATGTCTTTGGCTTCAAACGTAGCCACGTGCAGAACCGGACCAAAGATTTCCTCTTCCAGTTCCTCAATGCCACTCACCTGAAGCACCGCAGGGGAAACGAACAGGCCTTTCTCGGGCACCTTGATCTTCTTCAGCAGCTTGCCTTGCTGCTCGAACTTCTGGCAATGATCGTTGATTTTCTTGCGGGCATTCTCATCGATCACCGGGCCAACGTCCGTAGACAGCAGCCAGGGGTCGCCAATGCCCAGCTCTTCCATGGCGCCATAGAGCATTTCCAGCAGGTTGTCGGCGATGTCTTTCTGCACGTACAACATACGCAGAGCAGAACAGCGCTGGCCAGCGCTCTGGAATGACGACGCCAGAACGTCGCGCACCACTTGCTCGGGCAAGGCGGTGGAATCCACGATCATGGCATTCAGACCACCGGTTTCCGCCACCAGTGGAGCGTCCGGCTCCATGTGCTCGGTCATGGCTTTGTTGATGCGCTGGGCAGTCATGGTAGAACCGGTGAAGCACACACCATTCACCCTGGCGTCGGAGGTCAAACCAGCACCCACGGTGGCACCGGTGCCCGGCAGCAACTGGATAGCCGCCTTGGGAATGCCCGCCTGGTGCATCAGTTCAACCGCCCGTACCGCCAGCAGTGAGGTCTGCTCCGCCGGCTTGGCGACCACCGCATTGCCTGCCGCCAGGTTCGCCAGGATCTGGCCGGTAAAGATGGCCAGCGGGAAGTTCCAGGGGGAAATACAACAAACCACGCCAAGGGCCTCGCCCGCGTCTTTGTACCGGACACCTTCGTTGGCGTAGAACATCGCAAAATCCACCGCCTCACGAATCTCCGCCACCGCGTCCAGCAGGGATTTACCGGCTTCCCGGGTGGTCAGGGCAAAGAGCTCGTGTACGTTCTCTTCATACAGGTCGCCTACCTTGCGGACCAACTCGGCGCGATCCTCTGCCGACAAAGCTGACCACTGCTTGAATCCGTCTTGGGCAGCGTCCAGGGCAGCAGACACGTCCGCCTCGGAGGCGTAGGTAATGTGGCCGACCAGATCATCCGGGTTGGCCGGATTGCGCACCTCAACCACTTCATCACTGGCGGGCTCAACGGCCAATACCGGACCGCCGTGCCATTGATGGCTCTTGTAACGATTGCGGCCCTCGTCGATTTCCTCAACGGTTACCGGGTCGGTGATGTCCCAACCTTTGGAATTACGGCGTTGCTCACCAAAGAGCTTCGACGGATGCACAATCGCCTTGCTGGACAAGTTGTGCCCCAGAGTCTTCACCACATCAATCGGGTCTTTGGCAATCTCTTCCGGAGTGATACTGGTGTCCACAATCTGGTTCACGAAAGAACTGTTGGCACCGTTCTCAAGCAGGCGGCGCACCAGGTACGCCAGCAGATCTTTGTGGGCACCAACGGGAGCATAGATCCGGCAAGGTACACCGCTGTCCTCCAGCACCTGATCGTGCAGGGATTCACCCATGCCGTGTAACCGCTGGAACTCAAACTTGTCGCGACCCAGGCCTTTTGCCAACTCCAACACCGCAGAGACGGAATGGGCGTTGTGGGTGGCAAACTGGGGGTAAATCCGGTCTGTCATGCCCAGCAACTGCTTGGAACACGCCAAATACGACACATCGCTGCAGGCCTTGCGGGTAAACACCGGGAAGTCTGACAACCCCATCACCTGGGCCCGTTTAATTTCGGCATCCCAATAGGCACCCTTCACCAGCCGCACCATGATCCGGCGGTCCAGTTTCTCAGACAGTGCATAGAGCCAGTCCAGCGTCTGGGACGCCCGCTTGGCAAAGGCCTGGACCACCACGCCAAAACCGTCCCAGCCTTTCAGTGACGGTTCCGACAGAATCGCTTCAATCACATCCAGGGACAGGTCGAGCCTGTCCTGCTCTTCCGCGTCAATATTGAACCCCATATTGGCCGCTGCGGCCTTCTGGGCCAGTTTCAGGGCCCGGGGCATCAACTCGTTCATCACCCGCTCTTTGTTACCGTACTCATAGCGGGCCAGCAGTGCGGACAGTTTTACCGAAATACCCGGATTGGTGCGCACATCACCTTCGCAGCGCTTGCTGATGCTGTCGATAGCATCGGAGTACGCCTGGTAGTAACGCTGGGCGTCGGCATCGGTACGGGCAGCCTCACCCAGCATGTCATAGGAATAGGTGTAGCCTCTTGCTTCCTGGGCCTTGCCACGCTCCTGCGCTTCTTCGATATCCCGGCCCAACACGAACTGTCGGCCCATTTCTTTCATGGCCTGCCCCGCCACGGTACGAACTACCGGCTCGCCAAGGCGCTTGACCAGTTTGCGCAGGGTATCCCCCACGCTCTGGCGCTCGGAGTCCTTCAACAGGTTACTGGTCATCAACAAGGCCAGGGTGGCCGAATTGATCAGTCCGGATTTGGCCTTGCCCACGTGGGCGCCCCAGTTACCGGATGTAATTTTGTCTTCGATGAGATCGTGGATGGTCAGGTTGTCCGGAACCCGCAACAGCGCCTCGGCCAGACACATCAAGGCCACGCCCTCTTTGGTGGTCAACCCGTACTCGGAAAGGAATTTTTCCATAATGGTCGGGCGGGCACTGCCACGGACGCTGCGAACCAGATCGGCCGCCCGGGCAGAGATCGCCACCCGAGCGTCATCGGAGAGCTGAGCCTCAGCAATCAATCGATGAATAACCTCATACTCGTCCGCCAGGTAGTTGGCACGGATGGCCTTGCGAATGTTATGAAGCTCTGGCGTCATGGATTGCTGTGGACTCATGGGGGATACCCTCCTGCTTATTGGAATACTGTCCGCATTTTAACGAAGCCGCTATATACTATTTACCTATTCAGGTCGAAATTGGTTTACCTTTTTCCTTTTTTGGATTGAAATTACAGAATCATTACCCCTAATTCAGGCCAAGAACAGGAATTATTACCTGGGCACAAAAAACAGACCGACTTTCTAAAAGGATAGCAGCCATGGCGGATCTGGACAGGATTGACCTCTCGATCATCCGGGAACTACAGAAGAACGGCCGCATAACCGTGACAGACCTTGCCTCCCGGGTAGGCCTCTCCAAGACTCCCTGCCAGATCCGGATGCGGCGCCTGGAGGAGCAGGGCTACATCACCGGCTACAGCGCCATGGTTAACCAGACCAAGCTTGGCTTGTCGCACGTAGCTTTTGCCCAGGTCACCCTGAACGACACCAGCAGCAAGGCGCTGGCGGCGTTCAACACGGCGGTTCGGCAAATCTCCGCAGTTGAGCAATGCCATATGATGGCTGCCAACTTCGACTACCTTCTTAAAGTCAGAACCAAAAACATGGCCGAGTACCGGCAAGTGCTTGGCGAACAGATCTCCAGCCTGCCCCATGTGCTGCAAACCAGCACCTTTGTAGTAATGGAAAGCGTTAAAGACCGCGGCCTGTGAGGAACCCTCCAATGTCGACGAACAAATCCTGCACTTTACGAGTGGTCATCGCCCCCGATTCATTCAAGGAATGCCTGGCCGCCGAACAGGTGGCCCAGGCGATTGCCCGGGGCTGGCGACTCGCAGCTCCGGATGATCAGCTTGTGACGGTGCCGCTGGCCGATGGCGGTGAAGGCACCACCCGGGCGCTGACGGAAGCCCGTCAGGGGCAGCTTCACACTGTAAAGGTCACCGGGCCAATGGGTGAACCCGTCTCGGCTCACTACGGCCTGGTTAATGAGGGAGAGATTGCCATTGTTGAAGTTGCCGAGGCCAGCGGCTTGCACTGCGTGCCCGCCAGTAGCCGAAATGCCCTGACAGCGTCCAGCGTTGGTACCGGTGAGCTGATACTGGCTGCCCTTGAGCACAAACCCAAAACCCTGATCATGGGCCTGGGCGGCAGCGCCACCACCGATGGTGGCGCTGGCATATTGCAAGCCCTCGGGGCACGTCTTCTGGATCACGGTGGCCACCCCATACCGGGCGGCGGTAACGGCCTGGCAGAACTGGCCAGCCTGGACCTGGCCCCTGCTCTGGAGCGATTGGCCGGAGTAAACCTGGTTGTGGCCTGCGACGTCAACAACCCTCTGTTGGGGCCGAATGGCGCGGCAGCGGTGTTCGGGCCGCAGAAAGGCGCTGACTCCCGGCAAGTGGTGGAGCTGGATCGCAATCTGGGGCACTTTGCCCGCCTGGTGGAACAGCAAGGAATGGATATTGCCAGTTTTCCGGGCAGTGGCGCAGCGGGTGGAATAGGCGGCATGGTTGCGGGTATTCTGGGGGCGGAACTACGCCCGGGTATAGAGCTGGTGATGGAAACCGTGGAGCTGGAAAGCCATCTGGCCCAAGCGGACCTGGTGATCACTGCCGAAGGGGCGATTGACTCCCAGAGCGCCTACGGCAAAACCCCTGCCGGCGTTGCTTCGCTGGCAAAAAAATACGGTGTTCCGGTGATTGGCTTGGCAGGGAAACTGGGGGCGGAACTGGGAGAATTGCACCGCCTCGGGTTGTCTGCTGCCTTTTCCATTACCCCTGCACCGATGGAACTGCAGGAGGCCTACACCCAGGCCGCCGATAATCTGGAAACAACCGCAGGGCAGCTGGCACGACTGGTGCACAGCGTTTCAGGCAGGCGCTAGCTTATCGGCAAGCCCCGTCAGCTCAATCTTGCCGCGGGCCAACCTGACCTGATCCTGCCGCTCCAGCTCCTTCAGCAGGCGGCTGACCACTTCTCTAGCCGTGCCCAGCTCAATCCCCAGCTCCTGATGGGTAATGGCCAGCACCCGCTGGCCATGACTCGCCCGCGCCAGCAACCACTCTTCCAGGCGCTCATCCATCCGGCGAAACGCCACCTCCTCCACCAGCAACATGAGATCGTCGAGGCGCTTTCCGTAAGACTCCATAATCGCCAGCCGAAACTCGGCGGACTGGTCCATCAGCCGGTCAAAAAGCCTTCGAGGGATGATCGCCGCTTCCGCCTCTTCCTCAACGATGGCCTCGGCCCGGTAGCCACGGCCGGTCATCAGGCAGCCAATCGACAAGGTGCATATATCATCAGCACCCATCCGGTACAACACGATGCCCTGCCCGGAAACGCCGGTCATCTGGACCTTGATGCTGCCATCAAGCACCAATGGCAGCCCCCGGCAATGCTCCCCGGCGCTGAAAAGCACCTTCCCTGGAGGAAATCGCATAACACTGATCGACGTCAGCGTGTCTTTGCGCAGGCTTTCGTTAAGGGTTTCCAGAATACTGTGTTTCGCCATTAATGGCTCCGGACGAATAATCTTGGTTGGCTGTGTGACTTTATCACTGAACGCTCGTCGCCGCAGGCCTATAGTGCCAGCATCGCCCGACATCAAACAGGAGAGACAAAGATGACGGTAAACATGGGTTCAGCGGACCGGATTATTCGCGCCATTGTCGGCATTGTTCTGATTGCCCTGGTGTTTGTAGGGCCACAAACGGCCTGGGGCTGGATTGGTGTGGTGCCCCTGGCCACCGCTGCCATTGGCAACTGCCCCGCCTATTCCCTGCTGGGGATCAAAACCTGCAAGACCAAATAGGCAGAAAGCGCACGCCAGAAAGCATAAAGGCCGGAGTGGGTACCCACTCCGGCCTTTCATCAACGGCTTACACTGCGTTCCCCGAGGCAACTTACCGGGCGGGGGAATTCAGCACATCCAGTACCTCTTCCAGCTCGGTGATCATTTGCCGGATCAGCTGCTTGTACTGGGAGGTGTCGTCTTTGACTTCCGAGCTGCTCAGCTTCTGCTTGGCACCACCGATGGTGTAGCCCTGATCGTACAACAGGCTACGGATCTGACGAATGGTGATCACATCCGCCCGCTGGTAGTAACGACGATTGCCCCGGCGCTTGACCGGCGACAACTGGGGAAACTCCTGTTCCCAATAGCGCAATACGTGGGCTTTTACAGCACACAAATCGGCCACTTCACCAATCGTGAAATAGCGTTTCCCCGGAATGGCGGGGAGCTCGTTGTTATGACTCGGTTCCAGCATACGCTTCTACTTTCTGCTTCAGTTTCTGACCTGGTCGAAACGTAACTACGCGTCGTGCACTGATGGGAATTTCTTCACCCGTTTTCGGGTTCCGTCCCGGGCGCTGCTTCTTGTCCCTGAGATCGAAGTTGCCAAATCCCGACAACTTAACCTGCTCGTTGTGGCTGAGTGCGCCTCTGATTTCGTCGAAGAAAGCTTCTACCATTTCCTTGGCCTCACGCTTGTTAAGACCTAACTCCTCGTACAAGCGCTCTGCCATGTCCGCTTTCGTCAAAGCCGCCATTTCTCAACTCCTCAGTGTTGCCCCCAGCTCTTCTTTCAAGGCATCAATAACGCCGTTGAAGAGCGAATGCACTTCATCTTCATTGAGCGTGCGTTCGGGATGCTGCCAGAACAGGCTGAGCGCCAGGCTTCGGTTGCCTTCACCCAGGCTTTCGCCTTCATAGACATCAAACACACGCAACGCCGTAAGGTGTTCACCAGCATGCCTCCTGGCCACATGCTCAACCTGGGCGAACGCCACATCGCTCCCGATAATAATAGCCAAATCCCGCCGAACTTCCGGAAATTTTGAAATATCTTTGAAATTAGGCACATATCCGGTAACGATCGAATTCAAGAATAGCTCAAACATCAGGATCGTGCCATTAAGTTCAAGATTTTTCTGAACTTGTGGGTGCAACGTGCCCAACCAGCCCACATGTTCACCGTCACGCAACAATTCAGCGGTCTGGCCCGGGTGCAGCGCCGGATGCTGGCTGGCGATGAACTGAATCTCGATACCCAGCACACGGAACAAGCTTTCCAACTCTCCTTTTACATCAAAGAAGTCCGCTGTTCTGCGACCGTTTACCCAGTTTTCCGGTACCTGATTGCCCACCACCACACCGGCTAGCATCGGCTGCTGGTCGATCTCACCGTCATTTTTCTCAAACCTGAGACCGGTTTCAAACAGACGGATGCGGGGCTGCTGGCGGTTCTGGTTGTGCACTACTGTCTTCAACAGGCCGCTCCACAGGGTGGTACGCATCACTGACAAATCCGCCGAAATCGGATTGGCCAGAGCAATGCCTTCCCGCTCTGGATCGATCAGCTGTTGTACCTTCGGATCAACAAAGCTGTAGGTAACTGCTTCCTGGTAGCCCTGCGCCACGAAGAAGTTGCGAATGGCCGACAACGGCCGTACCGCCTCTTCCCTCGCCCGCAAGCCAAGGGAGCCCGTTGGCTCGGTCACCGGCAGGTTGTTGTAACCGAAGATACGACCGACTTCCTCGATCAGGTCTTCTTCGATGGAAATGTCCGGGCGGAAGCTGGGCACACTGATGCGCCAGCCGTCTTTCAGTAACTTGTCGATATGCAGACCAAGACGAGACAGGATTTCTTCCACCGTGGTGCGGTCAATCGCCAGGCCCAGCACATCGGCCAGGCGTTTTTCCCTCAGATCGATCACTCTCGCTTTCGGCAAGTGCTCTTGGCTTGCCACTTCCACGATTTCTCCGGGCTCGCCACCAACAATGTCCATCAGCAGGCGCGTTGCCCGCTCCATGGCATCGCGAGCCAGTTGGTAATCAACACCACGCTCAAAACGGTGGGAGGCATCGGTGTGCAAACCATATTCGCGGGCCTTACCCGCCAGGGTAATGGGGTCGAAATAGGCCGACTCCAGCACCAGGTCCCGGGTTTTCGGGCTCACCCCGGAGTGCTCCCCACCCATAACGCCGGCAATGGCAATCGGTTTCTGGTGGTCCGCAATCAGGAGGGTTTCCGGAGTCAATTCAACTTCCTGACCATCCAGCAGCACCAGTTTTTCGCCTGCCTTGGCCATACGCACAATGATACCGCCACTGATCTCGTCACGGTCGAAGGCGTGCATGGGCTGGCCCAGTTCCAGCATCACGTAGTTGGTGACATCCACTGCGGCATCAATGGACCGGATACCGGAACGGCGCAGCTTTTCCTGCATCCACAAGGGTGTTTCCGCCTGCAGATTTACGTTTCGCAGAACGCGCCCCAGGTAACGGGGGCAACCTTCCGGCGCCTCTACGCGGATATCCGGCACTTCCGAATGCACCGCTTCCACCGGAGCAATGTCTGGTGCCTCTACCAGCAGGCTGTTCAGAACACCCACTTCCCGGGCCAACCCCTTGATGGACAAGCAATCACTGCGGTTCGGAGTGAGGTCAACATCAATGGCGATGTCGTTGAGCTTCAGGTAATCCGCTACGTCCTGACCAACCGGCGCATCAACAGGCAATTCCATCAGGCCATCGTGACTTTCAGACAGCGCCAGTTCGGATTCGGAGCAGAGCATGCCTTCGGAAGGCTGGCCACGCAGCTTGGCCTTCTTGATCTTGAAGTTACCGGGCAACACCGCACCAACCACCGCAAACGGCACTTTCAGGCCGGCGCGCACATTGGGAGCGCCACAAACCACCTGAACGGTATTGGTCCCGTCACTCACCTGACACACACGCAGCTTGTCAGCATCCGGGTGGGGTTCGGTAGAAAGCACTTCGCCAACCACCACACCGCTGAATTCACCGGCCACCGGCTCAAAGCCATCCACTTCCAGCCCGGCCATGGTGATCTGGTCCATCAATTCCTGGGATCCAAGGTTCGGGTTAACCCACTCGCGCAGCCACTGTTCACTGAATTTCATCGTTCTTGCCTTGTCCTGATGCGGTTTATGCGGTTGATTCTGAGCTCTGCGTACGTCGTCCTGCCCTTGGGCTTAACGGAACTGACGCAGGAAACGCAGGTCGTTTTCGAAGAACATGCGCAGATCTTTCACGCCGTAGCGGAGCATGGCCAGGCGTTCAACGCCCAGACCAAAGGCAAAGCCACGATATTCTTCGGCATCAATACCGCAATGCTCGAACACTTTCGGGTGCACCATGCCGCAGCCCATCACTTCCAGCCACTTGATGCTGCCGTCTGCTTCCCGGCCCCACTCGATATCCACCTCCGCGGAGGGCTCGGTGAACGGGAAATACGACGGACGAAAACGTACTTTCAGATCACGCTCGAAGAACACCCGCAGGAATTCTTCCACCGTGCTTTTCAGATCCGCAAAGCTGACGTTCTTCTCAACCAGCAACCCCTCCACCTGGTGGAACATGGGGGTGTGAGTCATATCCGAATCGCAGCGGTACACGCGGCCCGGGCAGATCATCCGGAATGGCGGCTTGCCGGCTTCCATGGTACGGATCTGAACCGGAGAGGTATGGGTCCGCAGCAGAGTGCCGGGATTGAAATAGAAGGTATCGTGCATGGCACGGGCCGGGTGATGCCCGGGAATGTTCAGCGCTTCGAAGTTATGGTAGTCATCTTCGATTTCTGGCCCCTGCTCCACGCTGTAACCGGCGCGGGCAAAGATCTCTTCAATACGCTGCAGGGTGCGGGTGACCGGGTGCAAGCCCCCCAGGTCCTGGCCACGGCCGGGCAAGGTCACATCAATGGATTCGCTGGCCAGCTTCGCCTCTATGGCGGCTGTCTCAAGATCTGCCCTGCGCGCATTGATAGCTTGCTCAACCTGCCCCTTGGCTTCATTGATCTTCTGGCCGGCGGCAGGACGCTCCTCCGCAGAGAGTTTACCCAGGGTTTTCGCCTGCTGGGTGATCACCCCCTTCTTGCCGAGGTATTCCACGCGAATTTGATCAAGTGCCTGAAGGTCGCTCGCGTTTTCTACCGCGTTCAACCCGTCCTGAACCAGTTGCTCCAGGTTTTCCATTGACCCTGCTCCAAACCAGAAATGGGGTAGGTTAAAACAAAAATAGGGGAAGAGCGTGCCCTTCCCCTATCAGAGGGTGCATTCACGATGACATGAAGCACCCGGATCGATCAGTCATCGATGAAAGAGCTTAAGCGATCACAGGGATGCTTTGGCCTTCTCAACCACAGCGGCAAACGCCTGCTGCTCGTTCATGGCCAGATCAGCCAGAACCTTACGATCGATTTCAACATTCGCCTTCTTCAGGCCAGCGATCAGACGGCTGTACGACAGGCCGTTTGCACGGGCGCCAGCGTTGATACGGGCAATCCACAGAGCGCGGAAAGCGCGCTTACGGTTGCGACGGTCACGGTAGGCGTACTGACCAGCCTTGATAACCGCCTGCTTGGCAACGCGGAATACACGACTACGAGCGCCGTAGTAACCCTTGGCCTGCTTGAGAATCTTCTTGTGACGACGACGTGCTACCACGCCACGCTTTACACGAGCCATACTTTAATCCTTCTACCTTTACTTTCTAAGGAACGTTTCGCGCGGCTGGATCAGCACGCGGTCATGCGCTTGATAGATGCAACATCCGACTTGGCGATGAGCTTGGTGCCGCGCAGCTGACGCTTACGCTTCGGGCTCTTCTTGGTCAGGATGTGACTGGTGAAGGACTGCTTGTGCTTGAAGCCGGTGGCGGTCTTCTTGAACCGCTTGGTAGCTCCGCTTTTGGTTTTCATCTTCGGCATTTTTAAAACTCCGCATTCTATTATGAATAAAAACAACTGTGCCCCTGAACGACAAATCCCCCGCCGCTGCGGGGGACCCGTGCTGGGATCAGGTTCACTTCTTCTTGCGGGGAGCCACGATCATGGTCATCTGCCGGCCTTCCATTTTCGGCCGCATCTCAACCGTTGCAAGTTCTTCGATGTCGGTTTCAATCCGAGCCATGAGTTTCATACCAATTTCCTGGTGTGCCATCTCACGGCCGCGGAACCGAATCGTGATCTTGCCGCGATCCCCGTTCTCAAGGAAACGTACCAGGTTGCGTAGTTTGACCTGATAATCCCCTTCTTCCGTTCCTGGTCGGAACTTCAGCTCTTTGACCTGCGTCTGCTTCTGCTTTTTCTTGGCAGCCGCCTTGGCCTTTTTCTCTTCAAAAATTTTCTTGCCGTAGTCCATTATCTTACAGACGATCGGATCGGAATCCGTAACCTGCACCAGATCAAGGGTGGCTTCTTCCGCCATGCGGATCGCGTCCTCGATGGGTACTATCCCGACCTGATTGCCTTCGGCATCAATCAGACGGACTTCAGTTGCGTCAATGTTCTCATTGATAGGCGCTTTTGGAGTACGCCCACCCCGATTCGTTCGCTGTTTAATAATCAGATCTCCGTTTTGTTTCTGCCTTTTCGGTCGACGTCAGCTGCAAGCAGCTGTTCAAACTCGTCGACAGACATGGTGCCCAGATCTTCGCCTTTGCGAGTTCTTACTGCAACGGCGTTGTTCTCGATTTCTTTATCGCCAACAACGATCAGGTAGGGAACCTTGTTAAGAGTATGCTCGCGGATTTTAAAGCCGATCTTCTCGTTTCTCAAGTCAGCATTAACCCGATAACCCAAAGAATCCCACTTTTTGGCCAGATTCTGACAATAATCACGCTGGTTATCGGTAATATTCAGCACCGCAACCTGTGTCGGAGCAAGCCACGTGGGGAATGCGCCTTCGTATTCTTCGATCAGTATACCGATAAACCGCTCAAAAGACCCGAGAACCGCCCGATGCAGCATAACGGGAGTTTTCCGCTCGGAATTATCGGCCACATATTGGGCACCCAGGCGGCCCGGCATTGAGAAATCTACCTGAATGGTACCACACTGCCACACCCGGCCGAGACAGTCCTTCAAGGAATACTCAATTTTGGGACCATAGAAGGCACCCTCACCCGGCAACAACTCCCAATCAACCCCCTCGCGGTTCAGGGCTTCTTCAAGGGCAGCCTCCGCCTTGTCCCAGACCTCATCCGAACCTACGCGCTTCTCCGGACGAGTGGACAATTTGTACAGAATCTCGGTAAAACCGAAGTCCTCGTATACTTCGTGCAGCATTTTCATGAACGCCGACACTTCTTCCTGGATGGCGTCTTCTTCACAGAAGATGTGGGCATCATCCTGAGTGAATCCACGCACCCGCATCAGGCCATGAAGAGCCCCGGAGGCTTCATTTCGGTGGCATGAGCCGAACTCTGCCAGGCGCAGCGGAAGGTCCTTGTAGCTTTTCAGACCCTGATTGAACACCTGTACGTGGCACGGGCAGTTCATGGGCTTGATGGCGTAATCGTGCTTCTCGGACTCGGTGGTGAACATGCCATCCTTGAACTTGTCCCAGTGCCCGGATTTCTCCCAGAGCGTGCGTGACACCACCTGCGGTGTCTTGATTTCCTTGTAACCATGCTGGTGCTGTTTGCCCCGCATGTACTGCTCAATCTCCTGGTACAGGGACCAACCATCCGGATGCCAGAACACCATGCCGGGGGCTTCTTCCTGCATGTGGAACAGGCCAAGCTTCTTGCCAATCTTGCGGTGGTCCCGCTTTTCGGCCTCTTCCAGGCGATGCAGGTAGGTTTTCAGGTCTTTCTTGTTGCCCCAGGCGGTCCCGTAGATACGCTGCAACTGCTCGTTGCTGGTATCACCGCGCCAGTAGGCACCCGCCACCTTGGTCAGCTTGAAGGCTTTCAGCTTCCCGGTACTGGGCACGTGAGGACCACGGCAAAGATCAATGAAATCACCCTGGCTGTAGAACGAGAGATCTTCTTCACCGGGGATATCCTCGATGATCCGAACCTTGTATTCCTCACCCATTTTTTCAAACAGTTTGACCGCTTCCTCCCGGGACATGATGGAACGGGAGACCGGCAGGTCCTGTTTGGCGAGTTCTTCCATACGCTTTTCGATGCGCGCCAGGTCTTCGTTGGTAAACGGGCGCTCGTATTTGAAGTCGTAGTAGAAACCGTTTTCGATCACCGGCCCGATGGTTACCTGGGCGCCGGGGAACAGATCTTGTACCGCCATGGCCATAAGGTGTGCCGTGGAGTGGCGAATCACGTCTACGCCGTCTTCATCGCGCTCGGTTACGATGGCCAGATCCACATCGTTTTCGATCAGGTAGCTGGTATCCACGAGTTTGCCATTCACTTTTCCAGCCAGGGCGGCCTTGGCAAGGCCTGCACCAATATCGGCGGCCACATCATGAACGGTAACGGGTTCGGCAAAACTGCGATGACTGCCATCCGGCAGGGTAACGACGGGCATGATTCTCTCCTGATGGTTTCTCAGCGGTGATCTATACCAAAGATCACATGGTGGCCGGGCTCCGTGATACAAACCACGGGCCGGTTTGAGGGCGAGTCTAACAGAAAAAAACCCGGCAGCAACGCCGGGTTTTTACTAAGTGCCATGAGCTTTACGCCGTTTGAGGTGATGCGTCCTCCCTTGCTTTGCGCTTGAGCTGGCCAAACGCCACCAATCCAAGCAACAACAGCGCGGGAATAAACATCAATTCCCTCGGTGGCCGGTCGAGCTTTGCCTGAACTGCTTCGATATTCCAACCAAACTCAATACCGGCATCTTCCGCAGCGCTGCCAAAATCCACAAAATTCACCGCCAGCACGTCACCCTGATCGGACACGTCCAAACCGACGGCTGAGAGCCGTTCCTCCGCTGACCCACCAGCCGGAATATCGAGCTGAACATAAGTGGTCACGTCACTGCCATCCAGCCCCATGCCCGATACCCGGAAAACCGTTGTGTCATCAACCGGCACCGTCTCGACGTACTCCATAATCGCACTGCCCTGCCGCTCTTCATAAGGCGGATAGATCATGTCCCACCAGAACCCGGGCCGGAACAAGGTGAAGGTAATCAACAGCAACAGCAGGCTTTCCCACTTGTAGCTGCGGGTAAACCAGAAACCCTGTGTCGCGGCGGAGAACACGAGCATGGCCGTTACCGCGCTGGCCACGGTAATCAGCAGGTCGACCCACCCGGTCAGGCCAATCAGCAACAACTGGGTGTTGAAGATAAACATGAACGGCAGGATGGCGGTACGGATATCGTAGGTAAAACCCTGAATACCCGTTCGGATGGGGTCTGCGCCCGAGATAGCCGCCGCCGCGTAGGCGGCCAGACCCACGGGCGGCGTATCATCCGCCAGTATCCCGAAATAGAACACAAACAGGTGAACCGCAATAAGCGGCACGAGCAAGCCATTCTGGGCGCCGAGGGTAACGATGACCGGCGCCATCAGTGTCGATACCACGATGTAATTAGCCGTGGTGGGCAAGCCCATCCCCAGTATCAGGCTGATCACTGCGGTGAAGATGAGCATTAACAGCAGATTCCCCCCGGAGAGGAACTCTACAAACTCTGTCATCACCAACCCGATGCCGGTGAGGGTTACTGTGCCAACCACGATGCCAGCGGTGGCCGTGGCAACACCAATGCCCACCATGTTGCGAGCGCCGGTGGCCAAAGAGTGCGCCAGATCAACAAAGCCACTGACAAACTCACGGAGCACCTGGCCGCGGCTGCGGAAAAGTGTTTTCAGCGGGCGCTGTGTTATCACGATAAAGATCATGAACAGGGTCGCCCAGAACGCAGACAACTGCGGCGAAAAGCGCTCTACGGTGAGGCACCAGACAAGCACCACCACAGGCAGGAGATAATAAAGGCCGGTTTTGACGGTGGGGCCCACCTCAGGCAATGCGCCCATCGCCTTTTCGGGATCATCGACTTCCAGCTCGGGAAACCGGGTGGCATAGCCAACCAGACCCACATAGACCGCAACAAGCAGCGGCCCAAGCACCCAGGGCGCCGCCTCGCCAAGAACATCCTTGGTCCAGCCCACACCATAGTAAACCGCAAAGGTGAGCACAATCAGGCCGATCAGAATCACCACCCAATTCAGCATTCGCTGTGCCAGGGAGGGACGGTTCGGCCGCTCCATGCCTTCCATCTTCAGCTTGCAAGCTTCAAGGTGAACAATGTAAATCAATGCCACGTAGGAAATCAGAGCCGGCAGAATGGCGTGCTTGATCACTTCCAGGTAAGAAATGCCCACGTATTCAACCATCAAAAACGCGGCAGCGCCCATGATAGGCGGTGTGAGCTGCCCATTGGTGGACGCAGCAACCTCGACAGCACCCGCTTTGGTAGCCGGAAAGCCAACACGCTTCATCAGCGGGATGGTAAACGTGCCCGTGGTGACCACATTGGCAATCGATGAGCCAGAAATAACACCACTCAAACCACTGGACACCACCGCAGCTTTCGCCGGGCCACCACGCATATGGCCAAGCATGGCGTAGGCCACCTTGATGAAGTAGTTGCCGGCTCCGGCACGTTCAAGCAACGCACCAAAAAGTACGAATAGAAACACAAAGCTGGTGGATACACCCAACGCCACCCCGAAAACACCTTCGGTACCCAGCCATTGATGAGACGCCAGCTTGTTGAGGCTGACACCCTTATGGGCAATGACATCCGGCATGTAAGGGCCAGCAATCGAGTAAGTGATGAACACCGCCGCTACAATGGTCAGCGGCAGGCCAAGGGCCCGCCGAGTGGCCTCAAGCAACAACACCAGGCCACTGAGCGCAACCCACAGATCCATGGTAATCGGCGCACCCGGACGGGTAGAAAGTTCGTTATAGAACACGAAAAGGTAAGATGCGGAGAAAGCAGCCGCAAGCGCCAGCACCCAGTCGTAGACTGGCACTTTGTTGACATGAACCCCTTTGATCATGGGGAAAGCAGAGAAGGCCAGGAAAACCGCAAAGGCCAGATGAATGGAGCGGGCTTCCGTGGAATTGAAAATACCGAAGTTCAGAATGAACGGTAGCGGTGATGCAATCCAGAGCTGAAACAAAGACCAGCAAAGGGGCACGATAAACAGGATGACAGATGCCGGTCCGGTGAGAGCCCTGCCTCCGGTTTCTGTCTGCAACAGCTGATCGACCTTGGCGGCGTCAACACCCGCCCCGGTACCGGGGTCGTTCTTCGCCATAGAATGTACCTGTGATGGGAGATAACCTGGTTGGAATCAGCAGGGCGGGCCGGACGCCCACCCTGCCGGCGACGTGCCGGATCAGTCGATCAGGCCAGCCTCACGATAGTACTTGGCGGCACCCGGATGCAGAGGCGCACTCAGGGCGTCAGAGACCATCTCTTCCTTCTTCAGGTTACCGAACGCAGGATGCAGGCGCTTGAAGCTGTCAAAGTTCTCAAAGACCGCTTTAACCACTTCATAAACCACATCGTTTGCCACATCGGTTGATGACACAAAGGTTGCTGCCACACCGAAAGTGGTTACGTCCTGGTCAGACCCACGGTACATTCCACCCGGAATAACCGCCTTCCGGTAGTACGGGTTGTCGTCAATCAGTTTCTTGCTGGCCGCGTTATCCACGTTTACCAGGACACTGTCGCAGGAGGTGGTGGCTTCCTTGATGGCACCGGAGGGGTGGCCAACGGTGTAGAAGAAAGCATCAATGTTGCCATCACACAGAGCCTGGGACTGCTCCGCCGCCTTGATTTCCGCCGCCAGGGCGAACTTGTCCATACCCCAGCCCATTTCGTTCATCAGAACCTCGGCGGTGGCACGCTGACCGGAGCCCGGGTTGCCTACAGATACCCGTTTGCCTTCAAGGTCTTCAAAGGTCTTGATACCGGAGCCTTTGCTCGCCACTACGGTGAACGGCTCAGGGTGCAGAGAGAAGACGGCGCGAAGTTTTTCGTTTTTTCCGGCATCTTCAAACTGGCTGGTACCGTTGTAGGCGTGGAACTGCCAATCGGACTGGGCCACCGCCAGATCAAGCTCACCACCGCGAATCGCGTTCAGGTTGTACACGGAGCCACCGGTACTCTCGACCGAACAGCGAATACCGTGTTCTTTTCGGTCCATATTCACCAGACGGCAGATAGCACCGCCGGCAGGGTAGTAAACACCGGTCACGCCGCCAGTACCAATGGTCACGAAGCGCTGTTCCTGTGCGGAAACGGCTGTCGATGCGGCCCCTAGGCTCACGGCGGCAGCAACGGCAAACGCGGACGCTTTCAGTTTTAGTGTCATGTGTGCTCTTCCTTCTCTTCTTGGTCTTTATTGTCAGTTGCCCGGCTCAAAGTGCGGGCAAACATCCCGGTCGTCTAAGAACATAGACCACTTCGGGCCATAAATAAAGAATGCATTAGCTCGCTAACCGTCTGACCCAGCAACAAAAAAGCCCGCGAGTGCGGGCTTTTTTGCAGTTCTGGCGATTATTTCGCCGCTCTTGCCTTGGCAAGCATTTTGTCCGGGCGCAACAGGAAGCGCGCCAACGCAGGCAGCAACCAAATGGCGCCCACCATGTTCCAGAGGAACATGAAGAACAGCAGGAAGCCCATATCCGCCTGGAACTTGATCGGCGAGAAGATCCAGGTCACCACACCAAGACCCAGAGTCACACCGGTGAAGATAACCGCCTTACCGGTTGAGCGCAGAGTCTCGTAATAAGCATCCTGGAGCGTCTTGCCCTCCAGCAGGAACTTCTCAAGCTTGCTGTAGATATAGATACCGTAGTCGACACCGATACCTACCCCCAATGCGATCACCGGCAGGGTCGCCACTTTGATACCAATACCCGAGACCGCCATGATTGCCTCACACAGGATGGAGGTCAGGCCCAACGGAATCACGATACAGGCCACCGCGCGGATCGACCGGAACGTCAGGAAACACAGCAAGCTCACCACGCTGTAGACCAGCAGCAACATGATGTCCTTGGCATTGGCAATAACTTCGTTGGTAGCGGCCTCAATACCGGCGTTACCTGCGGCGAGCAGGAAAGTGTGCTCGTCGTTGTTGAAGTTATCGGCAAACTCCTCAACACGGTCAACCACGGTCTGCAGGGTTTCCGCCTTGTGGTCTTCCAGGAACACCAGCACCGGCGTCAGATCACAGGTGGTGTTGATCAGGCCTGCCGGGGCCTCACGAATGGAAGCGTTGATGATGGTCTGGTTACGGGAGATCTCGTACCACTTCCAGCTACCCTCGTTCAGGGCCTTGGTCACCATCTTGGAAACATCCGCCAGGGAAGCAGAGCTCTGCACACCCGGGGTGTTCTGCAGCTCCCACTGCAGGCGATCCATCGCACGCAATACGTTGTACTGGGTGCACTGCTCTTCCTGGGTTTTCACCATCACCACCAGGACGTCAGCACTGGTGGAGTAATTGTTGATGATGAAGGAGTTATCCTTATTGTAGCGGGAATCCGGGCGCAGCTCCGGCGCACCCTCGTCCAGGTCACCAACCTTCAGGTCCTGCTTGTAGTAAAGACCCAGGCCAAGACCAATCACCGCAATCAGCAGGGAAATCGGCGCAACACCCGGATGAGAGAAGTACGACATGACCCGCCATTTGCGGTCCTGTTTTTCCCCGTGATTCTGCACATGCCGGACACCACCCTTCGAGATACCGATGTAAGACATGATCAGTACATGCAGCACCAGGTTGGTGATGATCACGAACGCCACACCCAGGCCGGCCGCAATAGCCAGATCCCGGATTACGTCGATTTCGATAAACACCAGGGTCAGGAAGCCGAAGGCATCGGAAATCAGGGCCAGCATGCCCGGAATATACAGGGCCCGGAACGCGAGCCTGGCTGAGGTAATGGCATCGAACCCTTTGCCTGCTTCAACCGCCATGGCGTTGACAATCTGAACGCCGTGACTGATACCGATCGCAAAGACCAGGAAAGGAACCAGCACCGAGTATGGGTCCAGCCCGTAGCCCAGCAGCTTGAGAGTACCGAGCTGCCAGAACACGGCAATAATCGACGTGAACACCGGCACCAGGGTGCCCGCAATGCAGCGGGAGTACCAGAACAACAGCAGCGTGGTCAGCAGGATGGTGATCCCCGCAAACCAGGCAATGGAGGCAATACCCTCAATCAGATCACCCACTTTCTTGGCGAAACCGACAATGTGGATATTGACGTTAGGATTTTCCGCTCCGTACTTATCGCGAATCTTTTCTTCGAGCTGTCGTGAGAACTCACCATAATCCAGCGCTTCGCCGGTTTCCGGGTTCTTCTCGTACAGTGGCGCGTAAACGATGGTGGAACGGAAGTTATCGGAAATCAGGCGCCCTACTTCGTTGGAACGCAGGATATTCTGACGTAATTGCTCCAGGCTTTCACGGGAACCGTCGTAGCCATCAGGAATGACCGTACCACCCTGGAAGCCCTGTTCTGTTACCTCTACCCAGCGTACGTTGGAAGTCCACAGGGACTTGAGGCCGGAACGGTCTACCCCATTCAGGTAAAAGACCTCGTCAGTAATCTGCTGCAGGGTTTCCATGTACTCGGCGGTAAAGATATCGCCTTCTTCCACGGCCACCGCAATCCGGACAAAGTTACCCAGGTTCTCCAGATCGTCCCGATGCTCGAGCATATTGACGATGTAAGGATGCTCAAGCGGAATCATCCGCTCAAAGCTCGCGTCTGGCTGAATCTTGACAGCGTTGTAGCCAAGGAACAGCGTCAGAATGAAAAACGCAACCAGGATCGGTGCCCGGTTATTGAAAATCAGCCGCTCGAGAAACGGCTCCGCCTTTGGCGTTGTCAGGTAATGTTCACCCCTGTCGTGCATCGGGTTAGACATTAAAAAGCCCCTCTATCCATTAATCTGTTGATGCCACACCAGGGCGTTAATTCGGATTCCGACCACGAGCGTCGGTGAACTTGACACCGCCCTCGCCAACCAGAAGAAGATTGGTTCCTTGCAGGGGAACAACGGCCATCACACCTTCCCGATCGTTCCGGAAGTACACCCGGAAGCTCTCGCCGCCATTGGTACTCATAAGCACGGCGCCACCATTGCCCACCAGGGTAATCCTGCCGTCATCTGCAACCGCACCGTTATTAATGGTTGCACCGCCCTCGTTGGGAACCACCGTCCAGCTGCGGCCAAGGTCGGTCGAGCGGAAGGTGTTGCCCCGCAGACCAAACGTCAACACTTCGTTAACCTGGCCAGTACCCATAACCCCAAACAAAGACCCCTCATAGGGGCTTTCACGGCGTTCCCAGGTATCGCCACCGTCCACCGACACATGGATCTGCCCGGCTTCACCAACCGCTACCAGGGCACCACCGGTAACCTGAGTGATGCTATTGAGGTGAAAGTTCTGAGGATTATCCAGGTTCGGCGCCCAGTCTTCCCAGTTTTCGCCGCCGTCCTGGGTTCTCAGGATCATGCCGTAAGCACCTACCACAAACCCGTGGCTGTCATCTTCAAACCAGACATCCAGGAACGGGTTTACCGGCCCGACATCCTGGTCTGCCTGCATGTTCTCAAGAGTAAAGAACAGGTCGTCAAGCGCCCACTCCAGATCCGCTTTCTCATCGTCTTCAGCCTGTTCGATCTGTTCTTCCAGTTCGGCAATTTGAGACTGCTTGCTTTCAATAGCCAGGGTTGAAGCCTGATTACCGTCCAGCTGCAAGGTCCAGTTCTCTCCACCGTCCGACGAATGCAACACCACGCCGCTATGACCAACCGCCCAGCCGTGCTGTTCGGTGCCAAAATCCACGGCGTTGAGTGTCAGGGACACGGGAACAGCGCCCTGAACCCAGGTGTGTCCCTCATCGTCCGAGAAGATCACATGCCCACGCTCTCCAACGGCAACAATCCGCTCACCAGCACGCGTTGCGTCATTCAGCAACGATTCCGGCGCCAGCAGTGTCGGGCGGGAAGGAGTTTCAAGAATATCTGGCACCGCAAATGCCGCGGGGGCTGCCAGTACCATGGAGAACCCCAGACAGGCAGACCCCAGTGTCTCGCATATGAACCTATTAGCCATTCAAATTGCCTTTACGTTGATTGTATCTTGTTGCGTTATCCCTGAGCCTCGCAGAAGCACAAACAAACCGGCAGCCATAAGGCCGCCGGTATATCTGGCACTACTACTGCCACTCCGGGATCAGACTGTGCGCCGAGTCCTTAGCGCACACTCCGCCGACGCAGCGAGGCCGGTGAGAAATAACGTTTATTCGGTACATCGTCGGTAAACACCCGAGTACCGGATTCTTCCGTATCCAGACCCAGCACGTGGTAACGGCGAGCCTGAAGGTCGTGGTACACGTCCAGCACTGTCCACACGCCGGGCAGCTCATAATAGTTCTTGGGGATACCCATGGTCACGCGCCACAGCTCTCCACGACCGTCGTACTGGTCCAGCAGCACGGTGTTCCAGCTGTCCGCATCCACATAGAAACGACGCTTGCCGTATATGTGCCGCTCGCCCTGCTTGAGGGTGGCTTCTACCACGTGCACGCGGTGCAGCTCCCAGCGGGTCAGATCAGGATTCAGATGGGAAATACCCAGAATCTCGGAATACGGTGTGCCTTTTTCGCCAATCCGGTAGTTGTTATAAGGGATGTATATTTCCCTCATACCCTCGTAGTTCCAGTTGTAGCGATCCATGGCACCGTTAAAGATATCGGTGTCATCCGCGGTGCGCAGGTTATCGGCCGCCGCGATCGGGGAATCGTACCCGAGGTTAGGGGCACGGCGAACCCGCCGCTGGCCAGCATTGTAACCCCAACCGTTGCGAGGGTTGATAATCTGGTTGAGTGTCTCGTGAATCAGAATGGCACCGCCGGCAAGGCGGGGCGGAGACTGGGTGAACGAGAGGTAGTAGAAAATGATGTTATCGAGATCGGCTTCGCCGCCTTCCGGGTTGTAGAAGTTAAAGAAAGCTTCCTGCTGCGAGGTCACCAGTCCATAATCACCGTTGGTCTGAACCGCCACTTCACTGGAACGACGGGTAACGGAAATACCGCGCCACCGGGTCAGATGGTTCCAGACCACCTGCCAGGCTTTTTCTTCATCGGTACCGTGCAGGATCGGGAACGGGTAACCGCCAAACGCTCCGCTCAAGCCCTCGGCCTGTCCGACAATTTCCGCGTTGACTGCGTTCTTGCGGGTATTCTCGGCAACCCAGTCGGGCACGGCATGGGTGCGGCGCGACTGGTACACCGGAATACGGAATGTGGTTGGGTAGGTACGGAGCATGGCCCTGACGCCATCGGTCAGGTACTCGTCGTACTGCTCCATGTTGGAGGCGGTAATCGTGAACAACACCTGATCGTCCGGGAACGGGTTGATGTGGTGCTGCCCACTGCCTTCGTAACCAGCCGGGGGCTCTGTCAGCCCGCCAGTCCAGGCAGGAATGGTACCAGCTTCATTGCCAGCCTTGATGGACCCGAAGGGCGTCAGGTCCTGACCGAGGCGGTTTGCCTCAGCGGCAGACACACCGGCGTGAACCGGTGCAGCTGCAAACGAAAGCGCAAGCAGCCCGCCCAAAAATGCGTTCTTGTTGTATCTCATTGTGCAACCTTAAATCCGTCTGGGAGCCTCTACAGGGCTTTATTGTTATGGTCTGACGTAATCGCAGACTTTCCATCAGATTAGCCGATTGAGCAACATTGTCTATCGACCGAAAGTGCGATTTTGTATCTGGCTGTGACGACGGCTTTACAATCACAGCCAGGGTACGAGCCTGGGTCAGTCCGCCAGGCTCTTGTGAACCACCTCGTACACGTCTCGTGAAAGCTCGTTTTTGTCACGAATCCGCTCAAGGGCGGTCTTCATCTGACTGCTGTATTGCGGTGAAAACTTCTTCCACCGGGTAAGCGGAGACACCAACCGGGCAGCAATCTGCGGGTTGCTGTCGTCCAGTCGACACACCTGGTCCGCCAGGAACCGGTAACCACTGCCATCCGGTTTATGGAAAGCTGCCAGGTTCTGGCCAGCAAACACCCCGACCACAGAACGCACCTTGTTGGGGTTCTTCCAGTCGAAGGCCGGATGCTCCAACAACGCCTGGATCTGCGGCAACTGCCCTGCCCGGTCGCTGGACGCCTGCACCGAGAACCAGAGTTCAACCACCTGCGGGTCATCCTGGAAACGCTCGAAGAATTCTGCCAGGGCCCTGATCCGATCCGATTCAAAACCGGAATTCACCAGGGCACGCAAGGCGCCGAGCCGGTCCGTCATGTTATCCGCCTGCTCAAACTGCTCAACGGCCAGCGCCCGCCCCTGCTCATCATCAATGTGCAGCAGCCACGCCAACGCTGTATTACGAAGGCTGCGACGGGCGATGGCACCCGGCGTCAGCTGATAATCGCCCTGACCAGCGTTGCGCTGATAACAGGCCAGCAGGTCATCGCGGAGCGCCTGGGCCAGATGCGTCAGAACCTGCTCCCGGGCGTCATGAATGGCCGGCACGTCGGCCTGCTCGGAAAGCTCGATCAGATAGGCTTCCGAAGGCAACAGCAGCATCTTGGCCACAAGCGCCTGGTCCAACTCGGTATCGTTCAACAACAGGCGATAGGCTTCCACCAGCCGTGGTTCAATTTCCGTGCCCTGAGGCGCGTCAACCAATGACTGGATAACATCGACCGCAAGTTTCTGGCCAGCATCCCACCGGTTAAAGCCATCCGGATCATGACTCATCAGGAACAACAGCTGTTCGCGGGCCCATGGGTAATGAACCCTCACCGGGGCGGAAAAATCCCTCAGCAACGACGGCACCGGCCGCTCCTTGAGTCCATGGAACTCAAAGCTGTGTTGCGTCTCAGTCAGTTCAAGCACCCGCTCAGCGGGACCGTTGCTGTCCTCCGCCCCCATGTTCAGAGGCAGCGGCTGCCCTTCGGAATCAAGCAGGCCGATCGCAAACGGAATATGCTGCGGCTTTTTCCCGGACTGTCCGGGCGTATCCGGAATCGACTGCCGGATATCCAGTCGATACACACCTTGTGCCTCATCGTAATGATCCGCTACCGCCAACACCGGCGTGCCCGCCTGCTCGTACCACAAACGGAACTGGCTCAGGTTGCGCCCGGAGGCATCTTCCATTGCCCGAACAAAGTCATCGGTAGTGACGGCCTGGCCGTCGTGGCGGCCAAAGTAGAGGTCACTGCCCTTCCTGAACAGCTCGGCGCCGAGCAGATTGTGAATCATCCGCACCACTTCTGCGCCCTTTTCATAGATGGTCAGGGTGTAGAAGTTGGAGATTTCCATGTACGACGCCGGCCGAACCGGATGCGCCATGGGGCCGGCATCTTCGGCGAATTGAGCGGTGCGCAGCAGGGTAACGTCTTCAATGCGCTTGACGGTGGGCGAGCCCATATCCGCCGAGAACTGGGAATCCCGGAATACCGTAAAGCCTTCTTTCAGACTCAGCTGGAACCAGTCCCGGCAAGTAACCCGGTTACCGGACCAGTTATGGAAATACTCATGGGCAACAATGGCTTCGATACGCTGGAAAGCGGCATCCGTAGCCGTGTCCTGGCTGGCCAGCACGCAGGATGAATTGAAGATGTTCAGGCCCTTGTTTTCCATGGCCCCCATATTGAAATCATCCACTGCTACGATCATGAAGATATCAAGATCGTACTCACGGCCATACACCTCTTCATCCCAGCGCATCGAACGCTTGAGCGCATCCATAGCGTAATCGCACTTGCGGGCATTGCGCGCCTCAACGTAGATGCGCAAATCGATATCGCGACCAGAAACAGTGGTAAACGTATCCCGTTTCTCGACAAGGTCGCCCGCCACCAGCGCAAACAGGTAGGCCGGTTTGGGGAACGGATCTTCCCAGGTCACAAAGTGACGGCCGTTCTCTAGGTCGCCCTGCTCAATGGGGTTACCATTGGAAAGCAACACCGGGTAGGCAGACTTATCGGCTTCAACGCGGGTCTGGAAGCGCGCCATCACATCCGGCCGGTCCGGATAATAGGTGATACAGCGGAAACCTTCGGCCTCGCACTGGGTGCAGAACATGCCCGATGACTTGTACAGGCCCTCCAGGCGGGTATTGTTCTGCGGCTCTATCCAGGTGACGACCGCCAGCTCAAACGAATCCGGCACCACTGGAATCACCAGCTTGTCACCCTCGTTCTGATACTCGCCACTGGCCAGCGGCTGACCGTTCAGGGACAGAGTCTCCAGGGTCAGACCGTCACCATCCAGCTCCAGTGGCGTGCCACTCTGCCCGGCCGCGGGGTTCTGGCGCATGGACAAGGTACTGTGCACCCGCGCGCCGTCCTCGAACAATTCAAACCTCAGGCTTACATGGTCCACCAGATACGCCGGCGCCTGGTACTCGCTCAGGTAGATGGTTTGTGGCTGGTTGGTACGCATTCACACTCTCCAGACAGTAGACTTCCGCGCTCAGTCAAGAACCCGGAACCGGACTTCGTATCCGGTAAATTTTCGAATATTGATCACACCGGTATCGAGCATCAGGTACTGGCCCTTGATGCCTTCCAGCCGCCCTTCCACATCCGGTGACTTGTCCAGATTATGCGTTTTCACTTTAGACGGCCACACCTGAACCGGATAACCAAGCCCCAGTGAGGCCTCGTCCACAACTCGCAAACTGTCTTCGCCATGGGTTCGCCGCAGGTCTGCCAGATCAGGCTCTATCACTGCCAGCAGCCTCTGGCGCTCCTGCACCAGGTCCAGCTCCGGCACATCGCCTTTGAGCATTGCGCGCCAATTGGTCCGATCCGCCACATGGCTCTTGCACGCCACTTCCACCAGACCGGACAGGTAACGGCTGGCTACCCGCAGCATGGGAATGGCTGTCACCGCGCCCTGGTCGATCCAGCGAGTCGGCACTTGCGAGCCCCGGGTAATACCCACCTTCAAGCCACTGGAATTGGCCAGGTAGACCACGTGCTCCACCATGCAATTCGCCTCGCCCCACTCGGGCTCCCGGCAGGTACCCAGATGGTAATGGCACTTCTCAGGACTCATGATGCAACTGTCACAGGCAGCGAGTTTGCGGAAACAGGGATAACAGTAGCCCTGGTTGAAACTCTTCTTGGTGGTGCGGTCGCAGTGGATGCAGCGAATCACACCGTCAAAGTCCAGTCGCACCTTCTGGCCAATCAGGTCATTCAGGGGAATGCGGGTGTCACCCACGGCCAGAGTGTAGGCCACCGGATCGCCGGCTTGCGCCGGCATCTTACGCAAGCGGCCGGTTACATCAATTGACTCGCTCAAACCTTGACCTCGACGAACTGGTCTGGATCCACATCGTTGCCGTTCTGGCGATCTTTACGAAACTGCACGGATGGATCACAGGCGGTACCGGCTTTCTCGCCCCGGTCCAGATAGCCCACCCGCTGCTCTTCGGGCACATTGTGTTTGTTCTCGTAATAGATAACCGCTTCCAGGCTGATTTCCCGCTGCTCTCGGGTCATTGCCCTTCCATCAGGCCATTTACCAAGCTCGATAGATTGCTTGAGGTTCCGGTATACAGTCGGATCCAGCCGTTCAATGAGTTCGTCGTAGGTCATTACCCACCTCCTGAAAAATCATTCATAAAAAAATCGGCAAATCCGTTTGACAGATGGAAATGATAACAATTATCATTATCTCACCAAATGACGACGGTCGTATCATTTGGTCTCTCTCATCAGGAGCTATAAGCTCTTTTAATGCCCCACCCTTTGGTGGGGCTTTTTTATGCCTTCACCGAAACCGCCCCCGGGCGGGCATCACCGCTGCCAACGCCAGACCACCCACAAAGCCTCCCAGGTGAGCCTCGTTAGCCATCCGGCCCAGGCCAATCATTTCCGGGATAGGCGTAAAGCCGATCACCATCCACACCAGGGCAAAGGTGACCAACGCAGGTGGAAACTGGAATCTGGGCCGGCGTTGCTGGCTCAGCCAACAGTAACCAAGGATGCCATAAACGACACCCGACAAACCTCCGAACAGGGGGCCAGACACCAGATACTGCAACAGATTGGCGGACAGACTGGTTACCAGGAACAGCGCCACCAGGCGGGCGCGACCATCAATCCATTCAATCTGGCTGCCCAGAAACCAGAGCATGACCGAGTTGAAAATGATGTGGGTCCAGCTGAAATGCAGGAAATCCGGTGAAATCAGGCGCCACAACTGCCCGCCTGCCACTGTCGCAGAAAGCGCATCCAACCTCCCGCCCAGGGAACTGAACAGGTCCCAGGAATAGTGCCTCGGATCGACGATCATCATGGCCGCGGCCAGGGGGTTCTGCCCCATGGATGTCAGCCACACCATGGCAACGGCGATGCCGATCACGCTCACAACAAACGGTGCATGCCGGGGAGCCGGCTGCCAGCGCCCGCTGGGGGTAATCGGAGATGATGTATGTTGGTCCAAACTAACCTCGCTGATACTTAGCGCGCCACGCTGTCTTCACTGGTGGGATAATCCGGCTGCTCGGGACGATCCACCTCTACCCAGACAAACTTGTCGCGGGAAAGTGCCTTTTCATCATCCAGCCGATAGGCCACCAGCTTGCCGTACTTTACGGCGCTGTAATCGATACAGGCCACATTCGACTTCAAAGGTGCCGGCTCACCATCCATCCAGTAATGCCCGACGAAGACCGGCGGCGCATCCAGCGGATAAGTAATCAGTTGTTTACGCTCATCCTCCCGCAAGCTCATGGACGCCACTTCCGGTGGTAATGGGTCTGGCTGGAACACCACATCGGCGTATGTTTGTGGGTTGTCGGCCCAGAACTTGGTGCGGAAGAATTCCCGAACATAGCCATCCCGCCCCGTAATCTTGACCCCTGGCGGCAGGCGCAAGTCAGTGCCACGCAACAAGGTGTCCATCACCTGGCCGGCGAAAGATTCGATGGCGGCCGAGGCATGAAGAAAGTCTTCATCAATACAGGCACCGCCCTGATTCTGCCGGAACTTGTCTATCAGATCCTGATCCCAGCAAGCATGCACCACCCGGAAGTGCTCCTCTTCGATAAACAGCGGAATGGTGTAAAACCACTCCAGAAAATCGTTCCACTCGTGGGGATACGCATCGAACTGCTCAAGAGTTTCCTTGATCAGGCGGTCATGGCGAGGGTTGTGTTCGCGCAGGAATTGCTTGCCACTGCCCGGCCGCGCCCGGGTGCAGTAGCCGAGGGCATTGTATTCATGGTTGCCCATAACGATGCGGGCGGCACCGTGCTCCACCATATCCCGCACCAGATGCAGGGCCTCACGGATTCTTGGGCCCCGATCGATGATGTCGCCAATAAAAATGGCCTGGCGCCGGGGATGCTGGTAAATGCCGTTCTGTTTACGATACCCCATCTGCTGGAGCAACCGCTCCAGGGTGTGGGCGCAACCGTGAATGTCACCAATAATGTCGTAACCGCGGCTCGCGGTTGAAGTCTGTCCCGCCATAATCAACTCGCTGCTATTTCGCTTGCCCAACCCAGCTTGTCACGGCAGGTGGCATAGAAATTGTGATCGGTCGGGTGGATCAGACGGATCTTGAACGGCTTTTTGGTAATTCGGATGATATCCCCGGGCGCACAGGCAATGTTCATCTGGCCATCAAAGCTGACTTGCGGGTAGGTTTCGTTGGTTTCACCAATCACCAGTTTGATTTCACTCTTGCCATCGACCACGATCGGACGACTGCTCAGGGTATGCGGGAACATGGGCACCAGCACCACAGCATCCAGTTTCGGGTGCATGATGGGACCACCTGCTGACAGGGAATAGGCGGTTGAGCCGGTGGGCGTGGCAACAATCAAGCCATCGGAACGCTGGCTGTAAACAAAGTGGCCATCAATGTAGAGGTCAAAACCGATCATCCGGGTAGACTTACCGGGGTGCAGCACCACATCGTTCAGGGCAGAACCGTAGCCCAGGGGCTGGCCATTACGTTCCACATGGCCATCCAACAGGAACCGCGATTCCTCGATATATTCACCCTCAAGCACCCGGGCCAGGCGCTCTTCGAGGTCAGATGGAGAAATATCCGTCAGGAAGCCCAGGCGGCCGCGGTTAACTCCCAGAATCGGGATCTTGGATTTGGCCAGTTCACGGGCAGCCCCCAGCAAACTACCGTCCCCGCCCACGACAATGACCAGGTCGCAGATTTCGCCCAGCAGTTTTTTGCTGGCGACCTGCAGGCCATGGCCCGGAATCATGGTGGAGGTATCTTCCTCGATGATGACGTGGTAGTTGTTGGCCGTCAGGTACTGCTTGAGCTGCCGCAGAGACTCAACCACCTTGACGCTGCCCATGCGCCCGACAATGCCGATATTCCTGAACTGATCCATGAAGTATCCCGTGGTGTCTGAATGAGACAGGAAAGGCATGGCCCCTCCTGTTCTGTAACGAACAGAGCCACAGTTTAACGAATCTCAGGCAGATACTGAAAAAAGATCCGCGTCAGGACCGGTGCTGTTCGCAATGATCATCTACCCCTGGCTGGAATTCCGCCGGCTGGGTTACCCGCATGATCGGCTCACCGCAGGCATTTCCGTCACTATCCACGTGGCGGCAAACCGGGTGTTCGTAGTGTGCCAGCCAGTCTTTGTAGGCCGGCTCGTTCATACCGCAACGCTCGGCGGCATAGGCCACCGGATTGCCAAAATAGGTATCGATATCGTCGTAAGGCAGTGTGATATGGCCCACGCCGGGATGATAGGCAACCAGGAATACGGACTGGCTCTGCAACTGTTCCAGCAGCGAATCCTCGGGTGGTACCTGGTGTCGAAGCTCGTGGTTTTCCTGCTCAAGGGCAACAATTTTGTCATCCCGAAGCTCCAGCTCACGCTGTTTGCGCTCCAGCTGTTCATGCAGCAGAACGGTCTCGGCGTCAGCATGAACGTCCTTACGCTGGCGGGCGTCGCCCTCCGCCATTTTTTCCTGCATGGAGAGATATTGCTCGTTGCGCTGAGCCAGGCGCTGTTTGAGCTGTTCATTGCTGATCCGGGTGCGTTCGTATCGCTGTTCCAGATCTGACATTTCGCTGCGCAAAGCCTGCATTTCGAGGCGATGCTCACGCTGGAGGTCAGCCAGGGAATCCCGATGCACACTTTGGAGGGTTTTGATCCTGAGCCGCTGTTCACGGAGGATCTGGGCAACACGGGCCCGGTCACGGTTATCCTCGACGGGCTGCTCCACACTCGCCGCGGTCAGGACCGGAATATTCTCTTCTTCCGGTTCCACCTTCTGGAAACGCAAAGCGTTGGCGTCAACCGCTTTGCGGATCAACTGGAAGTGGTTACTGCCCGGTGTCATGTCCGGGTCCCAGAGTTCCTGGGCAAATGCCGGATCAGGACACTGGCTCCTACAAACCAGCCGGATAGCACCGCCGCCCATATCCGGTCCCTTGGCGCCTTTCTCTGCCAACGCCTCGATAGGCACGTTCCAGTGACTGTCGGCCCGCCCCTCATCATCAAACCAGATACGGAAGAAAACCAACGACCGAACCGTCAACTCCGGTGAAAGGTTGACCAGCACCGCCCGAACATCTGTCTCGGCAAGATCAGATAGGCCAACATAGCCGTCCAGAAACGCGCCAAATTCAGACAACCGCATCTGCCGGGCAACCTGACTGCCCTCCATAAAGAAAACCGCCGAATACCCGTCGGCTGCCTGCCCGGCATTAACCATTCACTTTCTCCATGCTTCGGAAAACTCTTGTTATGGACGCCCGATGCGGGAAGAGAGTTCCATCCCCCTCCCGCTCTTCAACTCCATAGTCTAGCCAGACCTTAACCGAAACACAGAGAAAAACTGCAACGTTTTGTGATCAGATCTCCGCTGCCAGGCGGCTACCCTGATCAATGGCCCGCTTTGCATCCAGCTCTGCCGCCACATCGGCACCACCAATCAGATGCACCGGCAAACCGGCTGCTTCCAGGCCTGCGTGCAGCTCACGCAGCGGCTCCTGACCAGCACACACGATGATGGTATCCACCGGCAACACTTTATCCTCGCCCTGCTCGGCACCTTTCGGTGTAATGGTGATGTGCAGGCCTTCGTCATCAATCTTGCGATAGCTGACGCCGGGCACCATCTGCACGTTGCGGTGCTTGAGAGAGGTACGATGAATCCAGCCGGTGGTCTTGCCCAGGTTCTTGCCAACTTTCGAGGCCTTGCGCTGCAGCAGGTAGACCTCCCGCGCAGGCTCAGGCACCTGAGGCTGAACACCCTGAATACCGCCACGGTGCTCAACCGTGAGATCCACGCCCCACTCCTTCATGAAGTGCTCGGTGTTCAACGAAGGCGATTCACCCTTGTGGACGATGAATTCAGACACATCGAAGCCGATACCACCCGCACCGATGACAGCAACCTTCTGACCAACCGGCTTACGCTCCAACAACGCATCCAGGTAGCCAATCACCTTCGGGTGATCAATACCTTCGATCTCCGGTGTGCGTGGCTCCACGCCAGTGGCCAGGACCACCTCATCAAAGCCACCGGCCTTGAGGTCCTCTGCCGTAACGCGGGTATTGAGCCGAATATCAACGCCATGTTTGTCGAGCATCACCCGGAAGTAGCGCAGGGTTTCGTAAAATTCTTCCTTGCCCGGAATGCGTTTGGCCACATTGAATTGACCGCCCACCTCGCTACCGGCGTCAAAGACGGTGACTTTATGTCCACGCTCCGCGGCAACCGAGGCAAACGCCAGGCCTGCGGGACCAGCACCAACCACCGCAACCGACTTCGGCGTAGCCGTCTTCACATACGCCAGTTCGGTTTCGTGGCAGGCGCGGGGATTGACCAGGCAGGACGTCAGCTTGCCGCTAAACGTGTGATCAAGACAGGCCTGGTTACAGCCGATGCAGGTATTGATCTCCTCGGCGCGGTCTTCCGCCGCCTTGAGCACCAGGTCAGCGTCCGCCAGGAAGGGGCGGGCCATGGACACCATATCCGCATCACCTTCTGCCAGAACCTTCTCGGCAACGTCCGGCATGTTGATCCGGTTGGTGGTTACCAGCGGAATACTGACTTCACCCTTGAGGCGGGCCGTTACCTTGGTGAAGGCGCCACGGGGCACGGATGTGGCGATGGTCGGCACACGGGCCTCATGCCAGCCGATACCGGTGTTGATAATGGTGGCGCCAGCCTTCTCGATTTCCTTGGCCAGGTGCACCACTTCTTCCCAGGTGCTGCCGTCTTCGATCAGATCGAGCATGGAAAGGCGATAAATGATGATGAAGTTTTCGCCCACGCGCTCACGAACCCGGCGAACGATTTCAATGGGCAGGCGAATGCGGTTCTCGTAACTGCCACCCCACTGATCGGTGCGGTGGTTGGTGTGTTTGACAATGAACTGGTTAATGAAATAACCCTCGGAACCCATGATCTCCACGCCGTCGTATCCAGCGCGCTGAGCCAGGGCAGCACAGTTCACGTAGTCGTCGATCTGCTTCTGGATGCCGGCTTCGTCCAGCTCTTTGGGCTTGAACGGATTGATCGGCGCCTGGATAGCCGAAGGCGCGACCAGCTCAGGGGAATACGCGTAACGGCCCGCATGCAGGATCTGCATACAGATTTTGCCGTCAGCCTCATGCACCGCCTGGGTAATCACCTTGTGCTTGTCAGATTCTTCCTCTGTGTTCATCTTGGCGGCGTGCTGGAATACCGCACCTTCGGTATTCGGGCCGATGCCACCGGTTACGATCAGGCCAACGCCACCAAGGGCACGCTCGGCGTAAAACGCAGCCAGACGCTCGAATCCGTTTTTCACTTCCTCCAGGCCGGTATGCATGGAACCCATCAGTGTGCGGTTACGCAGGGTGGTAAAGCCAAGGTCCAGTGGTTCAAGCAGGTGCGGGTACTTGCTCACGCCCGGTGATGCAGCCATTGGTAATCTCCTCATCGATTGTAGGATCGGGCAACCATCGCGCCCGTTGTTATGGCCCTACACTACCCAGCTCCCGCCAGCGCAACAATATCCAAAAAGAACATTTTATTATCCCTGGACAACACCGATAATACGATCATGACCAATGCATCCAGACCCAACCAGAATTCGCTGGGCGACATCAGCCTGCTCTATGCTTCCGTGTTGCTGCGTGCCACTGAGGCCGAGGGAGGCGATGCCGAAAGGCTAAAATCCCAGTTCCATCTTAACGACCCTGAGCTGGCCGCGCCGGAAGGACGCATCAGCATTCCCAGGTTCATGCGCCTGGGCCAGGCTGCCATCGCCACAACGGGCAACCCCGCCCTGGGCCTGCGTATGGGCGCCCTGACCCGCCCCATCGACGCCGGCATTGCCGGCCTGGCCGCAGAAACCGCCAACACCGTACACCAGTCCCTTGCCACACTGGTACGGTATGCTCTGTTAAGCAGCCGGAACTCCAGAGGCGAGCCAAGTCTGGCGGCTGAACACCGTAAGGCCTGTTTCTATTCGATCAGTCCATACAACCAGTACAACTACTTTGTCGTGGACTCCATCCTTGCCGCCTGGACCCAACTGATCAGACACATGACCGGCCGTTACGACATCCTGGAACGGGTACGAATTGAGTATCCCTCGATCGGGCTGGACGAGGTATTCGAGAGCTGGTTTCGTTGCCCCGTGGAATTCGGCGCGAAGGAAAACTCGATTCGTCTGAAGGAGAGCGTTTGGCTTCAGGCACCGAGCCAGGCGCACCAAGGTATGCACGAAAAACTGACCGCCTGGTGTGAACAGGAGCTGCAGCAGATTCGCAAAGGCTGGAGTGTGGCTGACAGGGCCCGGTACCTGATGACGCCGTTATTGCGGGGAGAAACACCCACCATTGAAACCCTGGCCAACCGACTGGGAACAACGCCCTGGACACTGCAACGACAGCTTGCCAGTGAAGGAACCGGCTTTCGGGAGTTGCTGGACAACACTCGACGACAACTCGCACAAGACTATTTGCAGGAGACCAACAGTTCGCTTTCGGAAATCGCCTGGCTATTGGGATTCGCGAACCCACCAGCCTTCCACAAGGCCTATCGGCGCTGGTATGGCATAAGCCCGGGAGAATACCGGAAACACATCAAGGGAAGTAACTGAGGTAAAGCAAGGGGGGGATAAAAATGGCGGAGCGGACGGGACTCGAACCCGCGACCCCCGGCGTGACAGGCCGGTATTCTAACCAACTGAACTACCGCTCCGCGTTTGTTGCCTAACAGCCTGTTTGCTGACTGCTCGGTGACAACGAGGGCGCATTATAAAGAGGCCCCCGTTTATGTCAACGCTTTTACTGAACTTTTTTCAGATTTTTCCAAACCCCCGGTTACATGGCGTCAACCATGGCATCTTTGCCCTGGGCCGTCTTCCGGTATTCGATGGGCGTCATACCAGACCAGCGCTTGAACGCCCGATAGAACGTACTGGGTTCGGAAAAACCGGTGAGGCACACAATTTCATCAATGGACTCATCGGTGGTCGCAAGGAGCTGCCGCGCCAGCCGATAGCGGAAATCCGCCAGCACCTGGTTGAAGCTGGTTTCCGCCTCGGTGAGCCGGGTGCGCAAGGTTCTTGGTTTGATACCCAGCCGTTCTGCAACGGCATCCAGGGTCACCTCGCCGCTGTCCAGCAGCTCGGCGATGATGCGCTCCACCTGACCGACAATGTCCTTTTTCTCTAGCCGCGCCACCTGTTCACTGGCAAAGCGCTCGTGCAGCGCCAACAGTTCTGGTTCGGCGTGGGGAGAGGCGTGGGACAGCATCGCAGCGGGGAAATACAACCGGTTTTCTTCTGCGCCAAAAACCACGTTACAACCCAGAACTTCGCGTACGTGCTCGGCTCCCTGCTCCCGCCCATGCTCGAACTCGATTCGTGATGGGTAGAAATTGCCATCGGTGATGGACTTGAAGAAGGTAATCAGCCCCTGTACGAAGCACTCATTGAAGTGCTTGAGCTTGCGAATCTCATCGGAGGCGGCGTCCAGCACCATGCAGGCTTCTTCGCCTTCAATGAAGAAATCGGTATTGGCGGCATCGCTCAGCAAGCGCTGATAGTTCTGAGCCCGGCGCAGTCCCTCTCCGAAGGTTGGGCTGCTGAGAAACAGGTATTCGAGAACCTGGCCCTTATAGGCGGGCAACAGCGGCCCCAGGTGCAGGCCTATGTCCGGGTCGCCGGATACATCCTCCACCGCCTGCCAGAAGTAAAGCTGGGCGCTGTGGGGAGTGCGAAGCTGGTCTGTGTAGACGTAGTTCTCGTCAACGCCGAGGCGGCTGAATATGGCATCGGTATCGACACCCTTTTTCTTCATCGCCTCATAAATCAGGCGCAACATCACGCCCGCATCACGTAGTTCCTGCATAGTATCCCGCTATTTTATTTATATGGTTACTACTTTGACCCACCGGACAGTGCTCATGGCACGGCGGGTCAATGCCCGATCTGGAGGGGTTTGCCAGACTGCGAGGCCGCCACGACTTTCGTCTTACATTAGAGCATATCAGGCCACAGACGCACAGTTGTACCAGAATGTAGAGAAAATCGGTAATTACGTTACTGATTCACGGGAAATTACCCGGCCGATCAGGCCAACAAGGGAGAAGAATACCATGACAGAACCACTGATTTATCGCAGCACCCCACCCTCTCTGCTGCCCATGTTCGGCAGAGCACTGCTGCCAAAATCACACAAGCCCGGCGCCAACACAGAGATCCCGGAATTGCAGGCTGAGCTGCTGGGCGTGGCCACAGATACGCCGATGTTGTCCCGCTATCTGAACGTGTGCGGATTCAAGCCTGGCTCCACCCTGCCCATGACCTGGCCGCACATCCTTGCTTTCCCGCTGCACCTGAAATTGCTGACCGACAAACGGTTTCCACTGCCCCTGCTGGGCCTTGTGCATCTGCGCAACACCATCACCCAACACCGACCCATCCAGACCGGCGAAAACCTGGATATCCGGGTTACGTTGGGCAATCAGCAGAGCACGGAGCGCGGCATCGAGTTCGACCTGATCACCGAGGCGCGCTCTGCGGGCCGGCTGATCTGGGAGGAGGTAAGCACCAACCTGTTCCGGATGGCAAATGCTGAAGGTGGCAAGCCGAAAGCGCAACCGCCCAAACTCGAAACCTATCCGTTCAGCGAGTCCATCACGGCACCGGAGAACCTTGGGCGACGGTACGGGCAGGTATCCGGGGACCGCAACCCGATTCACATGCACGCATTGAGTGCCAAAGCCTTTGGCTTCCCACGGGCCATTGCCCATGGCGTGTGGAGCAAAGCCCGGGCGCTGTCATTACTGGAACAGCAGGCTGACTGGCAATCCGGCCCTGTGCGGGTGAGCTGTCAGTTCAAGAAACCCCTGTTTCTGCCCGGCACCGCCCAACTGAACTGGCAGACCGCCAGCGACGCCTGGGATTACCAGCTCCTGAACAGCAAAGGCGATGCGCCACACCTGAGTGGTCGTATTGAATGGCTATAACGGCGGGATAAACGCATCGATCTGGCCGCTCACCGCCAGATCGATGCTCAATCTGCTGCGCAGGGCTGCCCCTCCGCATTGGCAACAGGCAGCGTGAAGTAGAAGCAGGCACCACCCTCTTCCGGACGCTCATAGCCAATGTCGCCACCCTGGGCCTGAATCAGGGACCGGCAGGTGGCCAGACCAATGCCCATGCCTTCATCCTTGGTAGTGTAGAAGGGATGAAACAGCTTTTCCTCGGCATCCTCCGGCACACCCACCCCGTGATCGAGCACCTGAATGCGCACACACTGGTCACCGCATCGGCGGGCGCTGACTTCCACAGGCGTGGATGATTCGGCACTGCGAGTGGCTTCAAGGGCATTACGGATCAGGTTAAGGGCAACCTGCTGCACCTGAATCGGGTCCGCCAGTACGTCTGGCAGGTCATCTTCAACGCGGACATCAATACCGCCCTCGTTGTTCCTCATATCCACTTCCGCAAACTGCCGGGTGTCCTCCAGCAGCACCGGAACAGACAGGACTTCTTTACCAGTGGCAGGCTTTTTCATGAACCGTCGGATGCGGCGAATAATCTCACTGGCCCTGTGCGACTGCGCTTCGATCTTGTCGAGGGTTTCCTGAAGCAACACAAGGTCCGGTTGCTCCTTGGCCATCATGCGCTTGGACACCCGGGCATAATTGGTGATAGCGGTCAGCGGTTGGTTGACCTCATGGGCAAACCCTGCGGCCATCTCACCCATGGTGGTCAGGCGTGAGGTGTGGGCCAGTTGATCCCGCTGTTCCTGAACCAGGGCCCGCGCTTCCTCCAGGGCCAGTTCGTTGTCCAGTTCCACGGTAATGTCCCGAAACACAACCACCGCGCCATGCAACTCGCCGTCATCCAGTTTGGGGGTGGAACGATACTCCGCGGGGAAGCCACTGCCATCAGCTCGCAGCAGCCGGATATCACGCTGGTTTTCCGCCACACCTTGCCGGCAGGTGGCCATCACCGGCAGGCTGTCCTGGCACTCCGCCGCCGTCGAAAAGTGCAGTTCGAAAAAACTCTTGCCGATCAGGTCTTCCGCCGGGCATCCCATAATCATGGCGGCTGCGGGATTGGCAAATTCGATGATGCCGTTCTCGTCAAGGCCGTAGATGCCCTCGCTGATGGAGTTCAGGATGCGCGCCTGATCGCTCTGCAGCTCGCGGTTCCGGGCCTGGAGTTGCCGCTCGAGGCGAATCACCTGGGCGTGGGTTTTAACCCTTGCAATCACTTCCAGGGACTGGAATGGCTTGGAGATGTAGTCTGCACCACCCAGGCTGAAGCCTTTCACCTTGGCCTGCAGGTCGTCCAGGGCTGACAGGAATACAACGGCACAATCTGAAGTTTCCGGATCGGCTTTCAGGCGCTCACACACCTCATAGCCGTCCATTTCCGGCATCATGATATCCAGCAGAATCACTTCCGGATGATGGCGGTGGGCAAGGTCCAATGCTTTCTCGCCTTCGTTGGCGATCAGAAGCCGGTAGCCTTTGTCTTTCAGGGTCTCGTAGAGGACTTTCAGGTTCTGCGGGTTGTCATCAACCAGCAGAACCGTCACCTCGGAGTTCTCACTGACAACTTCAGTCATAGAAACATGGCCGGTTAAAAACGTCATTGTATGATGACGATACCGACAGACCTAGTCGATAAGTTCCTTTACGGACAGAACCATACGCACCAGATGTGCCAATGAATGGGTGCCCATCTTGTGCATCACACGGGACCGGTGAATCTCAACGGTGCGCTGGCTGATCTCAAGCTCGATGGCGATCACCTTGTTGGCCTGGCCCGCAATCATCCGATCCATGATTTCACGCTCGCGGGGTGTCAGGCTCTTGATACGGCGAACGATCTCCTGGCGCTCATCCAGAGATTTCCGCTGCTCACGATCCTGCTCCAGCGCCGCCTCGATCTTCTCCAGCAGCGCTTCCTCGCGATAGGGCTTCTGGATAAAGTCGACGGCACCTTCCTTCATGGCATCGACAGCCATGGGAACGTCGCCATGCCCCGTCACGAAGATAATGGGCAGGATCGAATGCTTGTCGTTGAGTTTTTTCTGCAACTCCATGCCGTCCATACCCGGCATACGGATATCCAGCACAATGCAGCCCGCCATCTGGTCAGAATAATCTGCCAGAAAAGAGCCGGCGCTTTCATAGGTTTTCACCGGCTTGCCATCGGATTTCAGCAACAATTCCAGTGAATCGCGGACGGCCTCGTCGTCCTCTACCACATACACAGTCTGCTGGATATCAGTCATGGATCTGTTTTCTCCTGTCCGTTTTATTATGGAGCCGGTCAGTGGATGGACGGATCTTTGTGATCGTCCCTGGCATGTTCCTGCCGTTCATGTTCCCGCATTTTCTCGAGCCGTTGCTGGATAATGCCAAAAACGCTTTGCTTGGGGTACCTGCCTTTGTCATCGGCCTTGCCCGCCGGTTTGCCAAGCAACAGTGTAATGGCCTCCTCCACACGGGCAACCGGGTATACGGCAAATTTGCCCGCCTTGGATGCCGTGACCACTTCGCTGTCCAGCATCAGGTTCTGCACGTTAGTGACCGGGATAATAACGCCCTGGGAGCCGGTCAGGCCGCCCTTCAGCTCACAGGTGGCGTAAAAGCCTTCGACCTTTTCGTTGACGCCGCCAATCGGCTGCACCTCGCCAAACTGGTTCACCGAGCCGGTAATCGCAAGATCCTGCCGCACCGGAATACCAGACAGTGCAGAGATCAAGGCGCACAGCTCGGCCAGGGAGGCGCTGTCACCGTCCACTTCGCCGTAGTTCTGCTCGAAGGTCAGACTGGCCGACAGGTGCATCGGGTCATTCACCGCAAAATGGGAGGCCAGCCAGGAGCTGAGAATCATCACGCCTTTGGAATGGATATTGCCACCCAGCTTCACGTCCCGCTCGATGTCCATGACACCGCCATCACCATAGTAGCAGGTTGCGGTTACCCGGTTGGAAAGACCAAACTCGAAACCGCCGGTCGACAGCACCGACAAGGCGTTCACCTGACCGACGCAGGTGCCGGTTGTGGTCACCAGGGTGGAGCCGTCCCGAACCGAATCGTAAAAATGATCCCGGATACGGCTGCTACGGTAACGGGCACTCTCCAGCGCGCGCTCAACGTGCACTTCAGAGATCAGTTTGGCACCCGCCTGTCGGGCCCAGAAATCGGATTCCCTTAAAATGTTGGCGATGTCCGCTGCATGCAGCGAGAGCCTGTTCTGATGTTCGGCCATGCGCGCGCTGTGCTCGATTATACGGGCCACCGCTTTATTGGTGCAGTGCAGCAGCTTCTTCTCCACCACCAGACTGGCAATGAACTTGGCATACAGAAGCTGGCTTTCCTCAGTACGGTACATCTCGTTTTCGAAATCGGCGGTCACCCGGAACAGCTCAGCAAACTCGGAATCGTATTCCTGCAGCAGCATCCAGGTTTCGCGATCACCAAACAGCACAATTTTAACATCCAGAGGTACGGCTTCCGGCTCAATGGAAATGGTCCCTGAAAGCGTCAGCTCCCGCTCCAGGGAATTGATCTGCAGGGTGCGGGAGCGCAGGGCGCGCTTCAGACCGTCCCAGACAAACGGCTGCTCCAGCACCTTGATGGCATCCATCAGCAGGTAACCGCCATTGGCTTTGTGCAGACTACCCGGGCGAATCAGGGAGAAGTCGGTGAACACGGTGCCTTTGAACGTGACGTTTTCAACGTACCCGAACAGGTTGTGGTAGGTGGGATTGTCTTCCACCACCACCGGCACTTCATTGGTTTTCTGGTGCACCAGCACATTGATCACGTAGCGCCGGGGCGTTTTCTTGTCCAGTGAGGCGTAGGCGATCGCCGCCTGCTCTTCATCGTCCTCAAGGAAGATATCCAGGTTGTCGACCAGATCTTTGCGAACGGCTTCAAGATAGGAAACCACGTCTGGCTGGTCGTTGTAGCGCTTGACCAACTCATCAATCTGGTGGCCCGAGATGCCTTCGAGGGTTTCCTGGTTCAATGCCTGTTGCTTCTCGGCGTACTCCTGCTCCCAATCGGCCAGCTTGCGAAGGGCCTGGCGGAGCTTCTTTTCAAGGGCGTTGATGGTGTCTTCAAACTTGTCACGCTGCTCATCGGTCAGCGCCTGGAAGCTCTCCACGGTGTGGGGCTCATCGCCATTCATGGCAACCAGCCGATAGCCACCCGGTGTGGTTACCGTGAGGCTGACTTTCTTGCGCCGGGCCTGCTTGGCCACTTTCTCGAGCTCATCTTCCTGCTTTTTGCCGTACTCGTTCTTGAGGTGCTCGGAGCGCTCCAGGAAGCTGTCACTGTCAAACGTCTGGGGAATCACCTTCACCAACCGCGACATCAGCTTGTCCATGTCCTGTTTGAGCTGGGTGCCCATTCCTGCCGGCAGTTGCAGCAAACGCGGATTGCGCGGCTCATCGAAGTTGGCCACGTAACACCAGTCGTGGCTCTGCTGTTCGGTATCGACGTGGTGTTCCAGGTACCGGAGCATCATGGTGCGCTTACCCAAGCCATTGCGACCGACCGCATACACGTTATAACCACCGTGGGGCATGGCGAGCGCAAAACGAACCGCTTCCTGAGCGCGGTTCTGGCCAACAATCTCAGCCAGCGGCTCCAGTTGCCGGGTGGTTTTGAATGGCAGATCTTTGAGAACGCAGGCTTTGTAGAGCTGATGCAAGGGCAATGACTTCAAGTTCGATTCCCGTTGAGTTCGGTTTTGAGTAGTAACTGTCGCTCGCATTGTAGTGTTTGAGCTTCAAGCTGTCGCCTATCCGCGCCGCATTTATCGGAAGAGGCCGGATTCGTGACAATATGCCAACCGGGTCACAAATTCCCCCTTGGTCATTTTTCAGGCAGGCCGTCGATTACTACACTTCCATGCCCGGACGGATTCCGGATACAACAAGTACAATACGGGTGATGGTCAAAGCAATGACGAATTATTCCGCAGATCGCCGCATCAAGGATCGTTTTTCGGCGTCGTGTCTCAGGGTGCAACTCCGTGAGAGGGCGTTCTTTGGTCGCGGGAAGCAGCCAGTGGCGGTAACCTGCCTGGACCTCAATCGTTACGGTATGGCGGTGCTGTGCCCTCGGCCGGTAGACTCCGGCGCGCATTTGTTCCTGGATATTGAGGGTAAATACATCAGCGAGTCGCGCATTGATGCCCGAGTGGTGTCGTGCCAGCCGTTTCAGACGGGCTTCCGTGTGAGTCTGCAGTTCAGCTACTGTCTCGACAAGAAAGGCTACTCGAGAGCGATCGACAATGCGCTTTCCCGGATTGAGGGTTTTTACAACCGGTTCGCCAGTTAATCAGATCAGGCCAGCATCCAGGCTGGCCGCCACGTACATGCCCAGTTCCTCGCACTGTTGCTCGAATTCATCCCTGTAATCTCCCCTGCACAGCAATGGCTCCTGTATGCGTTTCCAGCGTAATCCGGTGGTGATGCTGTCGATGGCGCGGCGGGTGCCGGTGCCGTCGTGGCCGGCGCGGATGTAGTAGGCAAAGGGCAGGCCCTGGGTTTTCTCGAGGCAGGGGTAATAGCTTCGGTCGAAGAAATCTTTGAGGGCGCCGGACATGTAGCCGAGGTTTTCGGTGGTGCCGAGAATGATGGCATCGCAGGCGAGGATGTCTTCGGGGCCGGCATCCAGTGGGGCTTTTACCACCACTTCTACGGCTTCGATGTCGGGGTTACGGGCGCCTTTTTCTGTGGCGTTCCGGAGTTTCAGGGTATTTGGGGATGGGGCGTGGGCTACTATCAACAACTGCTTTTTTATCGTCATAGTATTCCAACCTTACTCCTGCACCTAACTAACGTGCCAGGTCAGCACAGTGGGGAGCTTTTCCGGGAAACGCTACAAGCACATCCATGTGCGCTTCGCTCCGGCCATCCATGGCCTCCGAGATTCCCGGAAAAGCTCCCCACTGCGCCGCCCCCAACTTTACAGAGGGCGGTCCGAAAAAAGTTACAACAGCTCGCCGTTTGCTTCCACTGGCGCTTCTGCCGCTTCTTTCTTCACCGGCTTGGGCATCAATTTGTCGCGAACCTTGGCTTCGATTTCGTTGGCGATGTCCATGTTCTCTTCCAGGAACTTGCAGGCGTTGGCTTTGCCCTGGCCGATTTTATCGCCGTTGTAGGCGTACCAGGCGCCGGATTTGTCGACGAAGCCTTCTTTAACGCCCATGTCCAGCACTTCGGCCATGTGGTAGATGCCCTTGCCGTACATGATCTGGAACTCGGCCTGCTTGAAGGGCGGAGATACCTTGTTCTTGACGACTTTTACGCGGGTTTCGTTACCGACCACTTCGTCGCCCTCTTTGACAGCGCCGATGCGGCGGATGTCCAAGCGTACGGAGGAGTAGAATTTCAGGGCGTTACCGCCGGTGGTGGTTTCCGGGCTGCCGAACATGACGCCGATTTTCATACGGATCTGGTTGATGAAGACCATCAGGCAGTTGGCGTGTTTGACGTTACCGGTCAGTTTACGCAGGGCCTGGGACATCAGGCGGGCCTGGAGGCCTACGTGGCTGTCGCCCATCTCGCCTTCGATTTCGGCTTTCGGTGTCAGTGCGGCAACGGAGTCGACGATGATCACGTCAATGGCGTTGGAGCGCACCAGCATGTCGGCGATTTCCAGGGCCTGTTCGCCGGTGTCTGGCTGGGACACCAGCAGGTCGTCTACGTTTACGCCCAGCTTTTCCGCGTAAATGGGGTCGAGCGCGTGCTCGGCGTCGATGAAGGCGCAGGTTTTGCCGGCCTTCTGGGCTTCCGCAATCACCTGCAAGGTCAGCGTGGTTTTACCGGAGCTTTCCGGGCCGTAGATCTCTACAATCCGGCCATACGGCAAGCCACCAATACCCAGGGCCACGTCCAGCCCCAGGGAGCCGGTGGATACCGCAGGAATGGCTTCACGGGGCTGGTCGCCCATTTTCATCACGGCGCCCTTGCCGAACTGGCGTTCAATCTGGCCCAGTGCTGCGCTGAGTGCTTTCTTGCGGTTGTCTTCCATTGTTACCTGCCCCTCACTATTCGATATGACGACACCGGAGGTGTATCCAGTGTTTTCCTGTATATTTGAACAGTATTAAAACATAAGCCTTGGCACAGACCAACCCCTGCCGGGGTGAAAAACATCACAGTGCTTTCAGAAACTCCGTAACCCCTTGCAACACATACAAAACCGATTGCCGGCGTACCTGTTCCCGGTCGCCGTCAAAGTGCTGAACACGGGTTTGCGTGTTGTCCGGGCCGGTACCCCAGGCAAACCATACCGTGCCCACAGGCTTTTCCACGCTGCCGCCGCCGGGGCCGGCAACGCCGCTGATGGCCACGGCCACATCCACACCGGTGGCGCGAACGGCACCGGCCACCATCTGGCGCACCACCGGTTCGCTGACAGCGCCATGTTCGGCCAGCGCCTTTTCTTCCACGCCCAGAATGGCCTGTTTGGCCTCGTTGCTGTAGGTCACCAGCCCGGCCATCACATAGGCAGAGGAACCCGCCCTGTCTGTCAGCACCTTGGCCACCCAGCCACCGGTGCAGCTTTCAGCGGTGGCCATGGTTCTGCCTTGCTGCATCAACAAGTCTCCCAGCGCATTGCCGGCGGTTTCCAGTTGCTGATCGGTTGCTTGCATAGCCTTCTCCAAGATCCTGTTGCCAAACCCTTCGTTTCATCCCGGGCGTTATTTTCTTACAATCCCCGCTTTGACCCAAACGCACGATCAACCGGACGCTTCCATGCCTGCAACCCAGACCGATCTTTCCAAGCATACCCCCATGATGCAGCAGTACCTGAAGATCAAGCGGGAGCACCCGAACGAGCTGGTGTTCTACCGCATGGGTGACTTCTACGAGCTGTTTTACGACGATGCCAAGAAAGCCGCCGAGTTGCTGGACATTACCCTGACCGCCCGGGGGCAATCCGGCGGCAATCCTATACCCATGGCCGGCGTGCCTTTCCACTCCGCTGAGGGCTACATTGCCCGCATGGTGCGCGCAGGTCAATCCATCGCCATTGCCGAACAGATTGGCGATCCGGCCACCAGCAAGGGGCCGGTGGAACGGAAGGTGGTGCGCATTGTTACCCCCGGCACCCTCAGCGATGAAGCCTTCCTGGAAGACCGCCGCGACAACCTTCTGGCGGCTATTTTCAGCCATAAAGAGCAGTTCGGCTTTGCCTCGCTGGATATTTCCAGTGGTCGCTTTGCAGTGTCTGAACTGGACAGCCTGGAAGCCCTGCAGGGGGAACTGCAGCGGCTGCGCCCGGCCGAGATCCTGATCAGCGAAGATTTCCCCTTCGGTGACCTGCTGGAAGGCTTCACCGGTGTGCGCCGGCAAGGCCCCTGGCTGTTCGAGCTGGATTCAGCCCGGCGTGTGATTACCCAGCAACTCCAGGTGCGTGACCTCACCGGTTTTGGCTGCGAAGACCTGCACCTGGCCATTTGTGCCGCTGGCTGCCTGCTGCAGTACGCCAGGGAAACCCAGCGTACCGCCCTGCCCCACATCCGCAAACTGACCCGCGAGCGTCGGGAAGATGCGGTGATCCTGGACGCCGCCAGCCGCCGCAACCTGGAAATAGACACCAACCTGATGGGTGGCCAGCAGTACACCCTTGCCTGGGTAATGGACCGCACAGCCACCGCCATGGGTGCCCGTGAATTGCGCCGCTGGCTGAACCGCCCGCTGCGGAATGTGGAGGTGGTCCAGCAACGCCAGCAGTCAGTCTCGGCCCTGCTGGACGGTTTTCACTATGAACCGGTGCACGACCTACTCAAGCGTGTGGGAGACATCGAACGGATCCTGGCGCGGGTAGCCCTGCGCTCGGCCCGGCCCCGGGACCTCGCCCGCCTGCGGGATGCTTTCCAGACCCTGCCAGAGCTTCAGGAAGCCCTGAAGCCGGTTAATTCCAGCCATGTAGCCCAGCTGGCCGGAACCATTGGCGAATACCCGGAGCTTGCTGACTTGCTGGAGCGGGCCATCATCGAAAACCCGCCGGTGGTGATCCGCGAGGGGGGCGTGATAGCCGAGGGCTTCGATGAAGAGCTGGACGAGCTGCGCAACATCAGCGAGAACGCAGGCCAGTATCTGCTGGATGTGGAAACCCGGGAGCGGGAGCGCACCGGCATCTCCACCCTGAAAGTGGGCTACAACCGGGTACACGGCTATTACATTGAAATCAGCCGGGGCCAGTCTGCCCAGGCGCCGGTAGATTACATTCGCCGCCAGACCCTGAAAAACGCCGAACGCTTTATTACGCCCGAACTGAAAGAGTTCGAAGATAAGGCCCTGAGTGCCAAGAGCCGCGCCCTGGCCCGGGAAAAAGGCCTGTATGACGACGTTCTGGAAACCGTCGCCGAACAACTGGCGCCGCTGCAGGATGCCGCCCAGGCCCTGGCCGAGCTGGATGTGCTCAGCAACTTTGCCGAGCGCGCCACCAGCCTGCGCTTTACCGCACCGGAGTTTACTGACCAGCCCGGTTTTGATGTGGAAGAAGGCCGCCACCCGGTGGTGGAGCAACTGCTGGACGAGCCTTTTGTGCCCAACAACCTGCTGATGGACACCAAACGCCGGATGCTGGTGATTACCGGCCCCAACATGGGCGGTAAGTCCACCTACATGCGCCAGGCCGCCTTGATTGCCCTGCTGGCCTACACTGGCAGCTTCGTGCCCGCCAACCGGGCGGTGCTGGGGCCGGTAGACCGGATTTTCACCCGCATGGGCTCTTCCGACGACATCGCCGGTGGCCGCTCTACGTTCATGGTGGAGATGACCGAAACCGCCAACATCCTGCACAACGCCACCGAACACAGCCTGGTGCTGATGGACGAAGTAGGCCGGGGCACCAGCACCTTCGACGGCCTGTCGCTGGCCTGGGCCACAGCAGAGCACCTGGCGAAGGACATTTGCTGCTACACCCTGTTCGCCACCCACTACTTCGAGCTGACGCAACTGGCGGATGACCTGGAACATGCGGTAAACGTGCACCTGACTGCCACCGAACATGATGATTCCATCGTGTTCCTGCACAATGTGCATGACGGCCCCGCCAGCCAGAGCTATGGTTTGCAGGTGGCCAAGCTGGCCGGCGTGCCACAGGATGTTATCCGTAACGCCAAGGCCCAGCTGGCACACCTGGAAGGCAGTGCCAGCCCCTCAGCGCCGGCCCCGGAGCATGTGCATGAACCGGCGCCGAAAGCCGTCAAACAACCGACCAGCGCGGAAACGGTTTATCAGGGTGATATGTTCGCCATGGCGGAGCCAAGCGCGGTGGAAGAGGCCTTACAGCAGCTGGATGTTGATGGCCTGTCGCCCCGGGAGGCCCTGAACCAGCTGTATGAACTGCGGGCATTATTGAAGAAATAACAGAAAACTGGGCCAAACTTGATCTGTGTAATAAGGTTATAGCAGCCCAACGCTTGCGGCTGCGGGGGCCGCTCCCTACAATATCGCGCACAAAATTATAGATGGGGCCGGATTTTCAGGGCTCCTGATGAGACTGAATGTTCTACGAACCAGGGATCTGACTATGGCGTTTATCGTTACTGATAACTGCATCAAGTGCAAATACACCGACTGCGTGGAAGTGTGTCCGGTAGACTGCTTCTATGAAGGCCCCAACTTTCTGGTGATCGACCCGGACGAGTGCATCGACTGCGCCCTGTGCGAGCCCGAGTGCCCGGCGGAAGCCATCTTCTCTGAAGACGAACTGCCGGCAGGCCAGGAAGCCTTCGTTGAGATCAACGCGGACCTGGCCGGCAAGTGGCCGAACATCACCGAGAAGAAAGACCCGCTGCCAGACGCCGACGAGTGGGACGGCCAGCCCGACAAGCTCCAGTACCTGGAGCGCTGAGGCCAAAAGCTGTCAGCAGCTGCGAAAAAGCCGGAAGAGCGATCCTCTTCCGGCTTTTTTATTTCAGGCCTGTGCAGCCCGGCTTACCCCTCTGCCAGCAACTTCTTCGCGGCAGCAGACTTGTAGAAGCTTCCCAGCCTTCTGCGCACCAATGCCTCCACATAACCTTCCTTGTGCAGCACATCGATAATCGGCAGGCCGAGCTCGGCAATTTCCGTCACAATCACTTCGCGGGTCACCCCGATGTCATTCAGCAGGTCCATCACCGGCCGGTCACCATACTTGGCAAACAGGTGCTCTACCACTGCCCGGGCACAGCCTTCAAAGTAGGCGGTTTTGCGGAAGTTCAGCCAGAAGTCATAGCCCAGCACCACAAATTCCTGCAGTTCCACCTCGCCCAGGCCGTCCTGAAGCTCCGCAATGGTCTGGTTCTCCAGTGATACCCAGGCCGCCATCACACTGTCACGAAGCTCATCATCGGTCAGTGCCCGATGCAGGAACTGCTCGCTGCGTACAATCAGCCCCGGCAAGCTCTCTGCCAGCCAGGCCTTGATGCGACGCTCGAAGGTTTCATCCAGCCCCGGCACGGCCTTGTTGGCCATTTTCTTGCCGAACTTCATCACCGAACCCACTCCCGGCACCGAGCGGGTAATCAGGTTATCTTCATAAAGGTAATTCACCAGCCCGTGGTACACCACGTTCGACACCAGCTCCTGGTACACCGGGTGCGCCATGATCTCGCTGATGATCCGCTCCCGCTGCTGGCGCAGCTCCAGGGCCTCTTCGATAAAGCCGCTGGCCTGCTCCCGTGACAGGATTTCGCCCAGCGTGGTGTCTGCCTGAACCGGTGCCTTGAGCACTTCTGCCGCCATCTCCGCAGCCAGTTCCGGAATGCCGGCATCCAGCTCCATGTTCACAGCGATGCGCTTGATCACGCCCATTACCTGCTCGGGGCTGATCAGCCGGCCCAGCGGGACTTTTTCGGCATAGCCAAGCAATTCATCCACTTCCTGTTCCAGGAACTTCTTCAGCTTGGCGCCTTTGAGGGCGGCCACTTCATGCTTTACGTGGGCTTCAAACAGGGTATCGACAAGACTGGGGGCAGTTTTGCTCATAGAGCTGGCATCCTTTGGCTGAATTCCTGAAGTATGCCGATGAGGCTAACACGGAAGCAGGCAGCTGGGGTTTGCCGGAATTACCGGCGGACCCGTGATTATGGGCCAGTCCGGCGACCAGCCCGGCAAAAACAGACGGTTACTGGAAGTCTGAAAACTCGTGGGGTTCCGCCGCCAGCGCCAGGCACAGGCTGCCGGGGCCAACGTAGATGGAGCTGGTAATGCCCATCTGCGACAACAGCAACTCTACACCGTGCTTTTCACAGGCATCGCGCAGGCGATTCAGGCCCGGCAGCTCTTCGATCTCAGTCCAGCTCAGGCCGCAGGACAAACTCACATAGGGTGTCAGCAAACCGGCTTCCAGGCGGCCGATGGCGTAATTCATCACTTTCTCGACCGCCACGTTGAAGTCGCGGGTTTTGGCCACGGGCTTGCCTTCAACGCCCTGCCCGAAGATCACCGGGTTGATGTTCAGCACCTTGCCCATGAAGGCGGCCATCGCAGATACGCTCTTGTCGCCGCGGCGCCGGGCCCGTTCACGGATGTAATGCAGGTCGCGGGGAATCACGCAGGTGTAGATCTTGTCGGTGAAGGTTTCCACCTCGTGGCGCAGGGCATTCTTGGAGACTTTCTGGTTGATCAGCCGCAGGGTGTGGGCCGCCAGCAGGCCCTGCCCGGTAAAGATCTGCTTGCTGTCGATGACCCGCATGGAGAATTTGCCCTCCCGGCCGGCGGCTGCCCGGGCCTTCTCGTAGTTGGCCAGCACACTGTTCATCGCCTTGGTGGCGTTCTCGAAAATCAGGCTGCGGCTGCGGGTGACCGTTTCACAGACGGCTACGTCGAACTGGGTGACGATTTTCTCCATGAACAGGTCATGGATCTGTTCTTCGGTGAAGGCCAGGGTCTCGGCATGATGGCCTTTCTGCAGCAGCCCGCTCTGGTAAAACTCCTGGGTGCGTACCGGGTCGTGTTCGTCGATGTAGGTCTGGCCGTCGATGACAGCGGTCACGGGGAGGATAAAGAGGTCGTGCTTGCGACTGAACTCATAGGGCAGATCACACGCGGAATCGACGATCAAACCTACTCGCATGGTGAGACTCTCCAGCTGCGGACGATTCCTCGACGGGAACGCCCTTTATTTTATCGTTATTTTGAGTCGCCAAGTTTTACATAAGCGGGGCGGAATTTCAGCACCCGCTCAGTTCGCTGCACCCACGCCTTCCAGCTCCCGCAGGTTTTCAGCCAGCAGCCGCCGGTTGTCCTGTTGCCAGGGATGGAAGTCCTTGCGCAGGTAGGCCAGGAACTCGGGCAGGCACCGGCGGATGACCCCGGGCTTGCCCCACAGGAAGTTGAGCCCGCCCAGCCAGGTCCGGACACTCCAGAGCTTGCCATCGGTGCGCAGCAGGCTGCAGGTATTCAGGAAAGTGTACTTGCAGAAATTCCAGGTCACGAACAGGAACACGATCCGGCGCAGCCGCTCATTGCCCACACAGGCCCGGTAGACATCAAACGCGACCGACTTGTGCTCAGTTTCCTCGATGGCATGCCAGCGCCAGAGCTGCTTCATGGCAGGCGTGGCGCCCTCCATCCACTCCGGATTCTTCAGGATCGCATTGGCCAGGACCGCCGTGTAGTGCTCTGCGCCACAGGTGCCCGCCAGCTGCCGGCTCGGGCGCAACTTGCCGACCCACTCCATGTGCTTCAGGAAACGCCGGTCAATTGCATCAATGTCATAGCCCCGGGCCTTCAGTGCCTCGTTGTAGCTCTTGTGCTCGCGGCTGTGCAGGGCCTCCTGGCCGATAAAGCCCCGGATCTCCTGCTTGAGCTTGGGATCATCAATCCGGTCCCGGTACAGACGCACCGCATTGATGAACTGCTGCTCGCCATCGGGAAACTGGAGCGACAACGCATTGAAAAAGGCGGTACGAAAGGCGTCGTTGCCATGCCAGAAGGATTTCAGGTCCTCGCTGACATCGAAATGCATGTTCCGGGGTGCGACAGACACCCCTTCCGGGGTCGAGCTGACTGACATGATGGCCTCCTGTCGTCAGGTTATTGTTATCACCACATTGAACTTCGTTTATTTTTTAACCGGAAGAGCCAGTCTAACCTCACCCGGATGCTACCGAAAAGACAACGACAGAATAAATGAGACAATTTGTCACGATATGACAAATTGTCAATTCTCTGGACCATTTTCGCGCCTGAATAGCTCCTGGAAAGCCGGGAGCAAGGCCATGCCCGGCTCAGTAAACATCCTCCAGATAACGCCCCTGTATTCTCAAATCATCCACCTCCAGCCTCAAGGGTTGAAGAATCTCTTCGAAAACCTGTTTCACCCCGGCGGCCATGTCCCTGCCGCCACACACCAGAACCTGGGCACCGGTATCAATCATCTGCCGCAAGGCGGTCTGATCCTGCCGGAGCCTGTCCTGCACGTAGGTCCTTTCATCGGATCTTGAGAACGCGGTACTCAGCCCCGTTAGCCTGCGATCCTCCAGGTAATGCCCCAGTTCCGGTTGATACAGAAAGTCCGAATTCGCACTTCGACCGCCCCAGTACAGGTACATGGGGTTACGGGCGGTGTTTTTCCGGATGAATCCGGTCAGCGGGCCGATCCCGGCACCGGCGCCAATCAGAATGACGGGCACTGTGCCAGCGGCCGGGCGAAACCCCGGATTCTGGCGAATAAAGGCCTCAACACTGTCACCCGGTTTCAGGCCATGCAGGTAACCGGAGCAAAGGCCACCGGGCTGTTTGCGAACACAGATCTCAATTACCCCGTCACTGGCAGATGAAGCCAACGAGTAAAACCGCGCTTCGTGCCCTTGCGGCGGCAGGATGCCGAGCAGGTCGCCCGCCTCGAACGCCGGCAGGCTGCGGCGACCAGGCCGGGAAAACCAGGACCGCCATCCCTGCCGCGCGTCTGCCCGACGGAAGCGCAGGATGCTGGTCGGCGCCTGCACTGCCAGCCCGTAATCCACACGTTCTGCAAGCTCCAGCCGCAAGGTGCGCGGTGGGACCGGGTCATGGTTCAGGGAAAGCGAAGCCCCGATCGCAGTGCCAAGCCGGTCACCCCACTCGCTGAACCGGGCAGCGGAACAGCGGTCAATCAGCTCAACGGGTTGTATCTGGGTCAGCCCCTTGCCGGCGAGCGCTTCATCTACACCCAGGGCAAACCGGCAGAAGTTCGGGAACTGCTGGTCACCAAACCCCAGTACGGCATACTTCAGCGTGCTTTCGGCCCTGAAGTCACGAAGCCTCGCCATAAACTGCCGGGCAGAGGCTGGCGCATCACCATCACCGTAGGTGGAGGTCAGTACGAACAGCATGGCGGCCCTTGGATAAGAATGCGCCAGTTCGTTCATCTCAGCGCAATGCACCCGAAATCCCGCCTTGGTCAGCTCCGTCTGCAACGCCCGGGCAAAGCCCCAGGTGGCACCGCCCTCTGACCCTACCAGCACAACGACATCGGCCTCGGCGGCAGCGACGTTGTCCTGGGCCTGTACCGACGACCGGCGCCGCTGCCACCAGATGATAGCACCGGTCACCGAAAGCGCCGGCACGGCAAGCGCAGCCACACCAAGTATCAGGCCCAGCCACCAGAGGCCCTCACCGGTATGCAACCTCATGATCCATTGCTGGACCACGCTGCCGGTGGACCGGGGCTGGAACTGCAGCAGCTCGCCGGTAGCCTGATCAACGAACCCAGAGCCCCCGGTGGTGGTCAGGGAGTACACGTCCTGAGGGTCATCCGGATAGGGAAACACGAGTTCACGGAGATCGTTAAGATCAACCTCTAAGAGCGCCTGAAGCCGATCCACGGGACGGGGTTGGCCCCCGGAAACCTCGGCCGGGAAACCTGGCCCCAGATCGGAGGCCTCGGGTATCAGACCAAATCGCTGGGCTGACATGAAGCTGCCGGTCAGTGCCGACAGCAACAGCCCCAAAACCGCCAACCGGGCCATTTCGGCGTGAACCCGTTTACTGCCGGTGCCGGCTAACGGTCGCATCAATGCTCTCCAGCCACCGCTCCGACGGGCCAGCAATACCATGCCCGATAGGCATACAAGCAACATCAATGCGGCCGAGATGCCCGCCACCATCCGCCCTGGCGTATCCAGCAGGAACGAGCGATGCAGGTCCCTGATCCATACAAAGAACGCCGATGGCTGGTAAGCCCCCAGACGCTCGCCGGTCACCGGGTTGACCAGATCCGCCCCGGCCTGGCCATCCCGGCTGTAGTAAACGACCACCTGGCCGGAGAGGTCACGCACAATCTGCTCAGTACCCGGGTAGTTTGCCACCACCCGTCCTGCCAGCTGGGCGACGCTGACCTCGCCGGCCGGTGGAACCACTGCTCCGGCCCGGTCCAACGCCGGCGCGAGGGCAAGGATTGAACCGGTAACAGCAAGTGTCGCCAGAAACACCACCGCAAACAGACCGGGCAGACCGTGCAATTTACGCAACATCAAACTTGCTCCTGGCTAACCATTAAAAATCGTAGCGGAACGAGCGAACATAACCCCGCCCAGAGACCGGCTTGCCCGCGCCCTCGGTGGTCAGCGGTAAAGCCACATCGGCCCGGTTGTCCCGCATATCCTCAACCGCGGTGTCGACCCGGACTTCATGGCCGCTGTCAATCAGAGCGTCATCAAGATTAAGCGTGATTTTCAGGGTTCGGCCGCTGGTGATGCTGGCGCCCGTCAGCCCATCGTATTCCGCAGGGTCCAGCCTGCTGCCCCGGGCCCAGCCACTCAGATGCTTGTAGTACTTGGACTTTTTGCCGGCAACCCAGAGAGTCCCCCGATACGCTCCGGACGCATCCGTCAGGTAGAGGGCCATGTAGGCGCCATCTCCGCCGTAGTCGAGTAACTCGGTTGTGAAAGTCACTTCACGAGCCTGAGCAAGAGCGGGCAAGGCGACTGAAACAGCCAGGCCCAGAGCAAGAAGAATCTTTTTCATACCGTACCTCTTCGTATCGTAATTCCGATATCACGTTGAATTGCAGAAACAGCGGGTAAAACAATGGCTGGGTTATTCCACGGTCACTGTCGGGCGCCCCTTGACGATGCCATTACTGGGAACCGGACGATCGGCCTGAGCCTTGTCCCGGGCCTGGCCGTTACTTCGGTCATCTCTGTTATCGTCATCGTCGTCTTCGTCGTCATCGTCTTCCCGTTCCAGATCCATCAGCTCGAAAGTCGCCGGTGCAAACGATGCCTCAGCACTGAAACCTTCCGGGGCTATACCCTTCACTTCATAACAACCGTCATCGACTTTGATGCGGTAAACCGTCCAGCCTTCCGCCTCCAGCTTCTGACGCAGCTGTTCCCGTGGCTGCCAGTCAGCCATCGGGTCGTCACAGTCATCGTCCGCCAGCACCGGCGCACTGAGGCACATTAGCGCGAGGCTGATAATCACAGGTTTGGTTTTCATGGGATGTCTCCTGTTAAATCCACACCGTCTATTCTGGGGCGCAGACCTGACACTAGCCTGAACGCCCCGAAAATGATTAACGGAACTGGAAGGCTTCCTTATGGAAGCGTGACAAACGCAACGGTGCTGCCCGCAATCCCCGCTCCAGGGCCTGCCCCAGCCCTGCCGGGCCGCAGAACCAGACCTCCGCCCTGGTGCCCGAGGGCTCACTGGCAGACAGGGCTTCTGCCGAAAGGCTCTCCCCTTTGCTGCTGTCGTGAATCTGCAGCTTGATGCCCGGAAAGTCCTGGCAAAGGGCCTGAAGCCGCTCTACCACCGGGTCCTGGCCCGCGTTGCGGGTGCAGTAATGCAAATCCGCTTCGGGTTCGGGCTGGTTGGCGGCACTCGCCGCTTCGAGCCAGGCGAGAAACGGCGTGACACCAATACCGCCGGCAATCCAGATCTGGTGGGCCTTGCGATTTCTTCGGTTGAAATCGAAGCAACCGTAGGGACCTTCCACGGTCACCGGCTGACCCACCCTGATCTTATGGGCAAGGTTGCGGGTGAAGTCGCCAAGAGACTTGATCAGAAAAGTGACGCGGCCATCACCACCATCGGCACTGGCAATGGTGAAGGGATGAGAGCCTTCCAGCTTGTTGAACGTCACCAGGGCAAACTGCCCGGGCCGATGCCCCCGCCAGGCCTGGCCCAGGTCCAAAGTCACCTCGGTGATATTCGGTTCCGGGGTATCGATGGCTGCGATAGTGCCCTGCACCTGCCGATGTCGACCGACTCTTCCGGCCAGTGACAGCACGCTGGCAAGGCTGCCGCCTGCCAACAGGGCTGCCATCAGCCAACCGATGGGTTGCTGCCACCAGTCCAGCGGAGCAAGCCAGGCCGCATGGAACGCGAGCAGCAGGTAAAGCGCAGGCATTGCCCGGTGCAGATAACGCCAGTACCGGTAGGGGAACTTACGCCACAGGGTAATCAGCAACATGGCGAACAACAGGTAAATGGCAAACTCGCCCACCTCTTCTGCCGCATCTCGCATGGCTTCGATTAACCCCGAATAGTGCGGGTCGTCGAGTCGGCTGACTCCTCCGAAGATCGCTTCAATGACATCGTCACCCATCTCGATCAACCAGTGCGCCGCCGCGAAGGTCACCGCAAGAATGCCCGCCCATTTATGGGTTCGGTAGATCTTGTCCAGCCCACCCATGGGTCGTTCAAGCCAGGCCGGGCGTAGGGCCAGCATCATGGTCAGGGACAGTAAGGCGATGGATAACCAGCCGCTGAGCAAGAGGCCCTGGTCATAGACGGACAACTGCCCGCCGGATGTTGTCAGGCTCCATGCCCACAGGCCGGTAACCACAAGAATGAAAGGTAATATCAGCCGGATCATGGTGTCTCCTCTGATCAGTTCCGGGAATCGTCACGATCAGGCTAGCGCCGGAACCTGACAGCCAGCTGAAGCGGATCAGAAAACAGGGCCGATCCTTGACTTTTCAGGCTGCCGTCAGGTTCTGGCTGTAGTATCTTCGTCGGAAATTGCATCAGAGGTGAGCTATGCGGATATTGCTGGTGGAAGATACCGTGGGCCTGGGCGAGGCCGTGCGGGATCAGATCACCGAGGAAGGCCATGCCGTGGACTGGGTGGAGTCACTGAGGTTTGCTGAAGCAGGCTTCCGAACCACCACCTACGATTTGATTCTTCTCGACCTGATGCTCCCGGATGGCCATGGCCTGGATTTTCTGAAAACCATCAGAGCCAGCGGAAACAGCACCCCGGTGATTATTCTCACGGCGCGGGACCAGGTATCTGACCGCATTGAGGGACTGAATGCCGGTGCCGACGACTACCTGATAAAACCCTTTGATCTGTCCGAACTGTCCGCCCGTGTGGCTGCCGTCGCCCGTCGTTACAGAGGCAACCCGAATCCGCGGATCCAAGTGGGTAACCTGGAGGTGGATCTTCGCGATCACCGCATCCAGCGCAATGGTCAACCGGTGGAACTGACCGCCCGCGAGTGGGCCTTGTTTGAGGGCTTTATCCAGCGACCCGGGATGCTGCTTTCAAGGCAGCAACTGGAGGATCGGCTGTATGCCTTCGGGGCGGAAATCGAGAGCAACACCATTGAAGTCTATGTCAGCCGTATGCGAAAAAAGCTGGGGCGCGATGCCATCGTAACGGTCCGGGGCATGGGCTACCGTCTGGAAACCCATGAGTCGTAACCGCAGCCTGCAAAAACGCCTGGGCATTGGCCTCACCCTGGGAGCCACTCTCCTGTGGCTGCTGGGCGTTGCCGCGTCCGGGTTGGTGGCGCAGCATGAAATGAACGAAGTCTTCGACAGCGCCCTTGAGGAAACTGCGCAACGCATTTTGCCGCTGGCCGTTACCGACATCCTGAATCGCGATACCATTACCGGCAATCAAACCGCTCCTGCACTGAAAGAGCATGACGAGTACCTCACCTACGTGGTCAGGGATCGCCAGGGCAACCTTCTGCTGCAGTCCCACGATGCCAACCCCGATATCTTCGCGGAACTGCCCCGCGAAGGTTTCACCAATACCACCACCCATCGCATCTATGTTGCTTCGGCGGTCAGCGACACCCTCTACATCGAAGTCGCCGAACCCCTGGCCCACCGGCGCGAGGCCGCCCTGGAAGCTGGTATCGCTTTGCTGGTACCGCTTCTTGTCCTGATTCCGGTCAGTCTATTCGGAATCTGGTGGGTTGTCCGGCTCTCCCTGCGCCCGGTCATTGAATTCCAGCACTCGATTGAAGCCCGGGGAGCCAGCGACCTGTCACCAGTGAACAAAGACCGGCTACCAGAAGAATTCGAACCAACAGCGGATGCGGTCAATCGGCTGCTGGAGCGGCTCAACCGCGCACTTGACGCAGAACGGAGTTTCACCGCCAACAGCGCTCACGAATTGCGCACCCCACTGGCCACGGCGCTGGCCAAAGTGCAACGGTTGAAAACACAGCTTGAGGATAACCGCCTGAGAGAGAATGTGGCCGAGATCGAAGAGGCGCTGCATGGCCTGTCCACATTGTCCGGCAAGCTGCTCGAACTTGCCAAGGCCGAAGGCGGAGGCGCACTTTCACAAAAACCGCATGACCTTGTGCCGATACTCGCGATGATCACCCGCGACTTTGAACCTCTGGCGCCTGGCCGGATTCGCCTGACTTTGCCGGACCATGAAGTGAACTCCTTCCTGGATCCGGATGCCTTTGCCATTCTGGCCCGCAACCTGATCGAAAACGCTCTGAAGCACGGCTCCATGCAACAGCCCGTCGACATAATCATGACCGACGATGGCAGCGTGAGAGTCTGCAACGGAGGCGACATCGTGCCTCCAGAACAACTGACCCTGCTGCGAAACCGGTTTTCCCGCTACGACACCAAGTCCGCCGGCTCCGGCCTGGGACTCGCCATAGCCGATGCCATTGCTTCGGGTGCTGGTATGACCCTGCATTTGCGCTCGCCGGCAACCGGACGGGCGGATGGTTTCGAAGCAGACATCAATGTAACCCATGCCGGCAGGGATTCTGGCCAGTGTACCTGACCTTGACCGACCTCATTCTGCTGACCAGTATTATTCAGGCGCTGAGTCTGGCCACATTCTTATTGCTTCCACCCAATAATCGACTGGTAAGCAACCAGCTTCTTGTTGCGACACTGGTTTTCTTCGCGGCCGGGCTTGGAGAGATTTTTCTCTACAGCAGCGGACTGGCGCTTGCACACCCCAATCTGGCGTACCTCGGCACCCTTATCGGGCTACTGCAGGCGGGCACGCTCTTTTTATACACCCGGGCTCTGATGTATCAGGATTTCCGCTTGCGTAAGGAGCATCTCGTTCACACCCTACTGTTCTGGGTCGTCGGTGCCATTTTCCTGATCGAGTACTATTTGCAGCCAACCGGCGAAAAACTCCGCATTCTGAACGAACGCGATCATCCGGGCGTGTTGACCTCGCCTCTGCTCGCTGTTGCCATTCACGCTGTTTTCCTCGGGTACCTGTACGCCACCATTCGCACCATCAACCGCTTCGGCCTCAGCCTGCGACAGGTCTTTTCAAGTATCGAAAACAAACAGCTCTCATGGTTAAGACTACTTCTGATTGGCTACGCAATAGCCTGGACAGTCAGTATGTTCTACTGCATGACGGCCCATGTCTTCAAAAGCGCACCGGGCGCCGATTGGGTGGCAGGGGCCGGCGCTGTTACCGGGTTTCTGTTTATCAACTTTTTGATGGTTAATGCGCTTCGACAGCCGGTAATTTTCACGGGGCTGGCAGCCGACCAGGCTGCGCTGCTGGACGACACCACAGTTCCTGAATTTGATCAGCACCTTAAACAGAAACTGGCACAGTTTATGGCAGAGGATAAACCCTATCTTTACTCGAACCTTACGCTGGAGCAGCTCGCTCAAAAAGTCGGAGCCCACCCCAGAGAGGTCTCCCGAGCGATAAACCAGGGGTTCGGGTGCAATTTCTTCGAATTTGTCAGTAGCTACCGCGTACAGGAAGCGAAGCGTCGACTGGCCGATCCTTCGGACACTTCCAGCATCCTGCAGGTGATGTACGATTCCGGCTTCAATTCCAAGTCCGTTTTCAATACGGCTTTCAAAAACAACACTGGTCTGACCCCCAGCGATTTCCGTCGCATGCACACTCGCAACGACAACAACCGCACCCAACCCTCATCGTGAGACCAGCCATGGCGTTCGACTTTGGATGCCCGCAAACAAGAACCTCCAACCCATTGGTTTATATGTCTTTTATGCCTACCACTTTCCAGGTCTGACTTCACGTTTGCGAACGATTCGCCGGGGCGTTTTCCCTAAGCTGGTTCCCAGGTTCCACCGAAACCGGAACTTGTCTCAATCACCAAAACGCGAGGAAACGTCCATGAAAACCAAACTACGAAAAGCCACCTTTACCGCAAGTGCTGCCGTCCTCCTGGGGCTCATGCTGGCAGGTAATGCCCAGGCCCATTGCGATGCGCTGGATGGCCCTGTCATTACCGAAGCCCGGGCAGCGCTCGAAGCCGGTGATGTTACCCCACTACTGAAATGGGTTCCCGCCGAGGACGAGGCCGAAATCAGGCGTGTATTCGCCGATGTCCGGGACATCCGGGGCGAGGGCGAGAAGGTACGCAAAATTGCAGACAAGCATCTCTTTGCAACACTGGTAAAAGTTCATCGTGCCTCCGAGGGTGCACCCTTTACCGGGATCAAGCCGGCAGGGAACATCGACCCCGGACTGAAGGCGGCAGATGCTGCACTAAGCAACGGCGAGATTGACCAGCTGATTGCAAACATCACCCGGAAAATAGAGACCGGGATTCGGGAACGCTATGACCAGGCCCACAACTCGTTGGCCAGCGCCGATCAGAGTGTCAAGGAAGGGCGCCACTTCGTGACCGACTATGTTGACTACATCCATTACGTAGAAGCCGTTCACGGGGCGGCTGGAGCAGGTAAGCACGGGCACTGAAGCTGCCCGAGCAACAAAAAAGGGAGGCGCTCAGGCCTCCCAAGGACACACAGGGGGTTGATGCCGCCGCCGAACGCGGCGGCATCAGTTTCAGTGCTCGTTGACCGGCTCCGCGCCCGGTGCTTCCGGGTCTGGCGTGAAGCCGAGAATATGGGTGCGCTCAATCAGGAAATACAGCACCGCGCCAGTTGCCAGGCCCCAGCCTGCACCATAGACCGCCAACACCACGCCCATGGTACCGGCGATGCCACGCTCGGTGTTGTTCTCGAGCTGTTCCAGGCCCACCATCAGGCAGATGTAACCGGTCAGCAGCAGAGTCAGCGACAGGGCAATCGGCAGTACCGGCTGGAAGAAACTCACCAACGGCAGGATGAACAGGGCAATGAAACCGGTAATCCAGAAGGTGCCACCACCGCTGTAGATGGAGTCCATGGCATTGCGGCCGTACTTGTAACGCTCGGCCATAGTCGCCGTCACCGCGGTCCAGATCGGGCCGGCCAGGCCGGGATACGGTGCGAAGAACGCATGGCCGCCGTTGCGAATCGCCGTGACCAGATGCACACGGTCGATGCTGTTATCAATGTCCTCATCCTTGCGCAGGTGATCGACACGGTTCATCAGGGACTGACCCACCACGATGTCACCGAAAGCAATAACGTAGGCAATCACAGCGGTCGGAATGGCGTACAGGAACACGCTGGAATCCGGGAAACCGACCGCAAAGGGCAGGTAGTTCCAGAGCTCGTCAAACGCCGGTTTGGTAATGCCCCACTCCACGTTGGGCACCTTGTACTCGCCGGTGGCGAAGCCCACCAGGATGGCCACGACCATGCCCGGCACCATTCCGTAATTGGCAATCTTGCGGGCAATGGAGTTGGTCTCGACAAAGCCCTTGAAGGACACGGAGAACATCAGGTACAGGCACACCAGGCCACCAATAATCAGGGAGATCGGAGTGTTCGCCAGGCGGCCGCCAGCCTCGATTTCACCCATCAGGGCGGCAATACCGGCACCGATGATGATGCCGCCTTTCATGGACCGGGGGATCAGCTCAACCAGCTTGCTGCCCAGCCGGGTAATTCCCAGCACCAGGAAGATGATGAACACCAGGAACTGCAGAGCAAACAACGCCTGAATAGCTTCGGGGCCTGGCTCATAATCGCCGAGGAACAACAGCACCACGGGAATACCCGGGGTAATCCAGCCCGGTACCAGCGGCACCCCCAGAAGCGCCGGAAGCATGAAACCGATACCACAGATGACCACGTAGGCCAGGGCCACGTCGTAGGGAACGCCTAGGTATTTTTCCAGCAGGGGAATCATCGCCAAACTGACCACGAACATGATCAGGGCCTGGACCATCTCTGCGAACTCCCAACGATAGTGGACGAACGGCAGACGGATTTTGAAAGGGCCCGCGGGCCAGAACGGCTGTTCTTCACCGTTTTTTCTGTGGAACATTTGCATTGCATTACCTCCGGGCACGCCGGTAAAGGGTGCCAGTCAATGTTGTTTTTGTGGAAAGAGGTGTGGCTGCGCTCGGCGGCGCAGCCTTGCCGGATCAGTTCAGTTCTCTGGCCTGGTCCCGCAGTACGAACTTCTGGATCTTGCCGGTAGAGGTCTTCGGCAGCTCCGAGAACACCACGGTTTTCGGAACCTTGAAGCGGGCAAGGTGCTCGCGGCAGAAACTGATGATGTCTTCCTCGGTTACGTTGCCGGCTTCCGGTTTCAGGGTAATGAAGGCGCAGGGTGTCTCACCCCACTTCTCGTCTGGCCGGGCAACCACCGCGGCTTCCATTACCGCCGGGTGGCGGTAAAGGGTGTCTTCCACCTCGATGGTGGAGATGTTCTCACCACCGGAGATGATGATGTCTTTCAGGCGGTCTTTAATTTCCATGTAGCCGTCTTCGTGCCACACGGCCAGGTCACCGGTGTGGAACCAACCACCCCGGAAGGCTTCTTCCGTGGCACTCGGGTTCTTCAGGTAACCTTTCATCACAGTGTTGCCGCGCAGGAAGATCTCGCCAATGGTCTTGCCGTCTTTCGGGACCGGCTGCATGGTGTTGGGGTCAGCCACCATGGTACCGCCCAGGGTGTGATAACGAACGCCCTGGCGCGCCTTGATCTGGGCACGCTCACGTAACGGCAGTTCATCCCATTCCGACTTCCAGGCACACACGGTTACCGGACCATACACCTCGGTCAGGCCGTAAACGTGAGTCACCTTGATGCCCATTTCTTCGATGGAGCCAATCACCTGGGCGGGGGGCGCCGCGCCGGCGGTCATGGACTTCACTTCGTGATCAATACCAGCCTTGGCTTCTGGCGAGGCATTCAGCAGCGCGTTCAGAACAATCGGGGCGCCACACATGTGGGTAACCTGGTGGTCACGGATCAGCTGCAGGATCTTCTCAGGGTCCACCCGGCGCAGGCACACGTGGGTGCCGGCCATGGCGGTAATCGTCCAGGGGAAACACCAGCCGTTGCAGTGGAACATCGGCAGGGTCCACAGGTACACCGGGTGCATGTCCATGGACCAAACAGTTTGGTTACCCAGAGCGTTGATGTAGGCGCCTCGGTGATGATAAACCACCCCTTTGGGGTTACCCGTGGTGCCGGAGGTGTAGTTCAGGGAAATGGCATCCCACTCATCGGCCGGGAAGCTCCACTGAAACTCGGGGTCACCCTCTTGCAGGAAGGCTTCGTAATCAAGGTCGCTGACCTGGACCCCCTCGCCGTACTCGGGGTCATCCACATCAATCACCAGGGGCTTGTGCTCAAGGTGACGAATCGCATCTTTAACTACCTGGCCGAATTCGCGGTCGGCAATCACAACTTTCGCCTCACCATGCTCCAGCATGAAGGCAATGGCCTCGGCATCCAGGCGCACGTTCAGGGTGTTCAGTACTGCGCCGATCATGGGCACGCCAAAGTGGCATTCCACCATGGCAGGAATGTTGGGCAGCATCACCGCCACGGTATCGCCCCGGCCGATACCCCGGCCTTTCAGGGCAGAGGCCAGGCGCAGGCAACGGTCATAGGTTTCTGCCCAGTTACGACGGATGGCACCGTGGATGATGGCCGGATAATCCGGGTACACACTGGCGGTGCGCTCGATAAAATCAATGGGGGACTGAACTGCGTAGTTGGCATCCCGGGGCGCAAGGCCCTGGTCGAAGATCGAAGTCATTGGTGTGGTCCTCTAACTCAGATGTTGTTCTTATGGCATATTCAGAAGAATAGCCAAAGCAGCTATACTCCAGATTGCCCGAAATGGTAGAAGATAGAACAAATATTAGAAACTCTACTATGGTATTATAGGATTATTACTATAAATTTATGAGCAACCCTAAAAAAGCCCGCATTTTCAGCCAAATGGCCCCTAATGACCCACAACCCACTCTCATGGTCGGTCGCACATTAGAGGTCCTGGCCAGTAATCATGCGGCCGATTCCCTCGTCCAACGCGCAGAACTGGACCATCCGGAGCACCTTTTACCGGTGAACGCGGCAGCGCTTGTTAAATCAGCCCTGGAACAGGGCCGAGCCATTGAAAACGTGGAATCCCGGTTTGCCGACCATATTTTCCTGTGGAGCTTCATTCCGGATCCAGACAGCGGGGAAGTATTGGTTCGGGGCCGTGATGCCACCAACGATATCCTCACCCTGGAAGAAGCCGTTCGCTCCAACCGCCTGTATCGGCTGATTACCGAGAACACCACAGACCTGATCTCGCGGCATGCCCCGGACGGACGATTCATTGATGCCACGCCAGCGTCCTGGCGCCTGTTGGGCTACTGGCCGGAAGAGCTCCGGGGCAAGGCCCTGGAAGAGGTGTTCCAGGGGGAAAACGTGGCCGAGCAACTGGCCCTGACCCGCCACCGGCTGCGGGAAGACGGCTACGCCACCATGACGCTGGAGATTATTCACCGCAACGGCAGCCGCCGCTGGTTCGAGATTGCCAGCCGCGCCATCCGGGAGACCTATACCGGCGCCGTGGTGGAGGTGATCAGCGTATCCCGTGACATCACCGCCCGGGTGGAATCCGAGGAGCAGAACCGGCTGCTGGCAGATGAACTGGCCCACACGGCCCGCCTGGCTACCCTGGGTGAACTGGCTTCCAGCATTGCCCATGAGATGAATCAGCCACTGGCGTCAATTGTGAATTTCGCGTCCGCCAGCCAGCGCTTTCTAAAGGAAGCAGACCAACATCCCGCGAAGCTGCTGAAGGTAGACGACGGCCTGCAAAAGATCGTGCACCACGCCAACCGCGCCTCCGAGGTGATCAAACGTCTTCGGGCGTTCCTGCGTAAAGGCCAGAAGCGCATGGGCCCGGTATCCCTGAATTCGGTGATTACCGAGGTTGCACGCCTGTGCCAGTGGGAGGCAGAGAAGAACGGCGTCCGGATCTATGAGAACCTGGCCGCAGACTCCCCCACCATCACCGCAGACCCGGTGTTGCTTGAACAGGTGTTGATCAACCTGATCCGTAACGGCATCGAGGCCAATGTGGAAGCCGGGGCAGAGAAAGACAGTGCAGGCCCTTCCCGGATTGTGGTCAGCACCTGCGTCAACGACCAACAGGAAACCCTGATTCAGGTCATCGATGAAGGCCCGGGGCTGGACGACGAAGGCATCCGCCAGATGTTCCAGCCGTTCTACACCAGCAAGGCCAAGGGGCTGGGACTTGGGCTGTCCATGAGCCGTTCCATCATTGAGGGATTTGGCGGCTTTCTGGATGCCACCCGCACAGACACCGGCGGCCTTTCGCTGATCTGCCGGTTCCCTCCCGGCAACACCCGATGCACCCACAAACCAACCCAGGAGTAAGCCCCCGATGTCTGGTACCACCCAGTCAAACGCCAACACCGTTTACGTTGTTGATGACGATGCCGGTATGCTGGAGTCCACCCAATGGCTGTTGGAATCGGTCGGGCTTGAAGTCAGAGCCTACAGTGATGGCCGGCAGTTTCTGGATGCCGTGGAAGACCAACGCCCCGGTTGCGTGATTCTGGATATCCGGATGCCCGGCCTTGGCGGGCTGAATGTTCAGGAAGAACTGCAAAAACGGGGTTTGGAGATACCGATTATTTTTGTCTCTGGCCATGCCGATGTGCCCATCGTGGTGCGCGCCTTCAAATCCGGCGCCTTTGATTTTATCGAGAAGCCCTTCAATGAGCAGTTGTTACTGGACAGCGTGCAGCAGGCACTACAGGCACCCGCCGAACCCGAGCCACCCGTTCGCTCCGATGCGGATACCGAAGCGCTGATCAGCACCCTCACCCGCCGGGAACGGGATGTCTTTCTGCCCCTGGCCCAGGGCTACACCAGTAAGGAAATCGCCGAACAGCTGGATGTCAGCGTTAAAACCATCGACCTGTATCGGGCTCGGGTAATGAAGCGCCTGGGCGCAGAACGGCTGCCGGATGTCACCGGCATTGCCATTGCCGCTGGACTGCTCGACCCGGCAAATCTCAGAACCGGTCCGGGCTGACCCCGGACTGCACCTCCCGGGCGATGGCGCCCAAGCGGTCGACCGCGGCTTCAATCCGGCCGGTCCAGGGATTGCCGCCGTTCAGCCGCAGGCAGTTGTCGAACTTGTTGGCGGTGGAGAACATCCGTCCCGGGGCGACGTTTATATTCTCTCCCCGCGCCCGGTGATACACCTCGGTACCCGACACCCCCTCCGGCAGCTGAACCCAGAGCACAAACCCGCCCTGGGGCCGGCTCACCGCAGTGCCCTCCGGAAAGGTTCTGGCAATAGCCGAACGAAGCCGGTCTGTGGACTCCTTGTAGTGCTGCCGGGCCGAGCGTAAGTAACGGTCATAACCACCCTGTTCCAGAAAATGGGCGACTGCCAGCTGCGGGATGGTGGAAGTTGCCAGATTCACAAAATATTTGTGTTGCCGGGCGGCAGCCATATGCCGACCGGGGATCATCCACCCAAGCCGCAGCCCCGGAGAGATGGTCTTGGAGAATGAGCTGCAGTAAATCACGTTATCCGCCAGGTCAAAAGCTTTGGCCGGGCGCGGGCGCTCGCCGGTATGGAAAAGGTCGCCGTAGATATCGTCTTCAATCAATGGCACCCCAGCAGCCGCCAGCATGGACACCAGCTGTTGTTTGCGCTCGTCGCTCATCCGGGCACCCATGGGATTACTGTGGTTTGGCACCACCACGCAGGCTTTCAAGGGCCACTGCTCCAGGGCAAGCTGCAGGCCCTCCAGGCTGATGCCGTCTGACGGGTGGGTGGGAATCTCGATCACCCGCAGGCCCACCACTTCCAGCGCCTGCAGGATGCCGGGAAACGCATAGTCGAGGGTTTCCAGGCCTCGCCTCGCCGCCCATAACGTGCTCTGCTGAATCTGCCTGACCGGCAGGTAGTCCGGGTGCGGAATGGCCGTGGCCAGGGGCACCATACGCTTTTGTTCATCGGCACACAGGTCCAGGGTCATTTCCCGGGCAGACACCGGTACCGGACGACTGCGCTGTTCCGTCATTCTTGGTTCCGGCAAATCCCGGGCTGGCCGGCGCACGAAATACCCGCTGCGTTCCCGGGCCTGCAGGTAACCTCGGGCTTCCAGAGTCTGGTGGGCCTGCAGCACGGTTGAAATACTGACACCGAACTGCCGGCTCAATACCCGCACACCGGGCACACGCTCCCCTTCCCGGTATACACCATCAAGGATCAGCGCCTGAAGCTGGTCCGCCACCTGGTTGTAGAGCATGCCCATCGTGTTCTCCGCCAAGCCGTGCTTTATAAGCTCTATTCCACCAGAACCGACGCCACTATGAGCAGTACAGTTTCCCGGCTTTTTCGGCAGTACAGTTTGCATTTTTCTGCATCTGTACCGATTCAATAACACTGTAGCTGAATCTGTTATGGAAATCCGATGAAACCAATAATGGTTGCTGAATCAGAAAAGGAGTTTCATCATGGCAACGGCAACCATCCCAAAACCCGACTCGCGTTCACCGCGCCGTGTTCACCGCGCCACCCGGAACGATGTACTGGGCCTCTACGCCACAGGGGGCACGCCGGCCGCCGGCACACTGATGACAGCCATGCAGGCCCTGGCCCGTGAGGGCATCCGTGTGATACCGGTTGGCAACCGTCACTGGGTTCTTCGGGGCGCTGCGCCGCTGCCAGAGATTCACTGTTACAGTGAGCAGGAGCTACATGGAATCTCAGTCTCACCAGCCAGACGCGTTCTACTACCAACCCACAAGGACAACCCATGAAGACCGATATCTACCAGGTGGATGCTTTTACCAATGAACTGTTCCGGGGAAACCCTGCGGCGGTGATGCCCCTGAACAGCTGGCTTCCGGAGCAACAGATGCAGGCCATTGCCCTGGAGAACAATTTGTCCGAGACCGCTTTCCTGGTGCCACTCCCGGAACAGGATGATGCAGATTTTCATATCCGCTGGTTCACCCCGACGGTAGAGGTGCCACTGTGCGGGCATGCCACCCTGGCGTCGGCGTGGGTGGTGTTCAATCGTCTTGGCTGGCAGCACGACAGGGTTCGTTTCCAGTCGAAAAGCGGCCCCCTGGCGGTTACCCGCCGTTCCGATGACTGGCTGGAACTGGACTTCCCCAACCTGCCGTTTGAACCCCGACCAACCCCGGAGTTAATCCGGAAAGCGCTGCCAAACGCCCCCGAACAGGCGTTCTACGTGCCAAATGACACCAACTACATGGTGGTTCTGGATTCAGAAGCTGCAGTGACCGCAGCGGCCCCGAACCTGGCGTTGTTGGCAGAACTGGGCAATCAGGGACTGATCGTTACCGCGCCAGGAACTCAGTGCGATTTCGTCAGCCGTTACTTCGCCCCCGGAGCGGGTATCGATGAGGATCCGGTAACCGGCTCCATCCACAGCGTGCTGGTGCCTTACTGGGCTGAACAGCTCGGCAAACAAACACTGGAAGCCCGCCAACTCTCTGCACGCGGTGGCGTTCTGCGATGCGAGCTCAGAGTTGACCGGGTAGCCATCGCCGGCCAGGCGGCGTTTTACATGGAAGGGTCCGTTTACCTGCCCTGAGGCTGATATACTGCCCGCCATTTTCAACGAGTGGTGGGCAGTTCTATGGCAGGTTCAACATCCCGGTACGATGTCATCATCATCGGCGCAGGCGCTGCCGGGCTGATGTGCGCGGCCACCGCTGGTTATCGCGGCCGCAAAGTACTGGTGCTGGACCACGCCAACAAACCGGGCAAAAAGATCCTGATGTCTGGCGGTGGCCGCTGCAATTTCACCAATCTGAACAGCACGCCTGCGAACTTTATCTCCGACAACCCGCACTACTGCATCTCCGCGCTAAAGCGCTATACCCCGCAGGATTTTGTGGAACTGGTGGACCGCCACGGTGTGGAGTATGAAGAGAAAGCGCCGGGCCAACTGTTCTGCAAAGACAGTGCGAAGGACATTCTCAACGTGCTGCTGACCGAGTGCGAATGGGCCGGCGCCGAGATTCGCATGAACACGTCGGTGTCCGGCATTCGGCAAGCAGGCTCGGGCTTCTCCCTGAAGACCCGTGGCGGCACACTCGGTTGCGAATCCCTGATCGTAGCCTGCGGTGGGCTGTCGATTCCCACCATGGGTGCCACCGGCTTTGGTTACGAGATCGCCAGGCAGTTTGGCCTGAGCGTGCTGCCCACCCGTGCGGGGCTGGTGCCCTTCACCCTGCACCCGGAACTGAAGCAACAACTGGCGCCGTTGTCTGGCGTTAGCTGCCCGGTGGACGCCCACTGCCACCAACAACACTTCCGGGAACCCATGCTGGTCACCCATCGCGGCCTCAGTGGCCCGGCGATGCTGCAAGTGTCCAGTTACTGGCAGCCAGGCGATGCGGTACACATCAACCTGCTGCCGACTGAGAACATTCACGAAGACCTGCTGGCCCTGCGCAACAGCAAGCCGCAATCCACCATCGCGCACTATCTGAACCAACACCTGCCGAAACGATTCGCCCAGGCGTTTAACGACCTACACGGCTGGAACGGCCCCCTGCAGGGGTATCGCAACCAGGAACTGGAACAGGTTGCCGGCACGCTTAGCGACTGGACCATCAAGCCGGCTGGAACGGAAGGTTACAGAACGGCCGAAGTGACCCTGGGCGGTGTGGATACTCGCCAGCTATCCTCCAAAACCATGGCGGCCCTGGATCACCCGAACCTGTACTTTATCGGGGAAGTGGTGGACGTTACCGGCCACCTGGGCGGGCATAACTTCCAGTGGGCTTGGGCCTCCGGTGTGGCGGCGGGTAACGTGGCCTGACAGGCCTCAGAGATACTTCTCGATCGACAGCCAGGACAACATCCGGGACGCCGCCCGGCGCCAGAATCCGCTCTCAGGTTCCTGATAAACCTCACCATCCCGGGATTGCCACACCAGACTACCCTGCTCGTTCAGGCTCACCCGCCAGCTGTTCTCCGGCGCCATGGCGCGCTCAATATCTTCGGCTACCGCGCGCGCCAGTTGCGGACTGCGAATCACCAGCACCGTCTCGCCGTTGAGGTAGATAGAACGCAGGTTCACGTTGAACGAGCCAATAAACAATGTTTCCCGGTCAAACACCACGGCTTTGGAATGCAGGCTGATCACACCTTTATCGCAGGCTTGTTCATTGGCCACCCAACGTTTACAGGCTGGCGCTTCAGGGCGTAACTCGTACAGGTCAAAGCCCTGCTCCAGCATCTCACGCCGCCAACGGGCGTAGCCGGAATGATTGGTGACCAGATCGTTGGTGGCCAGCGAATTGGTGATCGCCGCCACCTTCAGCCCGTGGTTGCCCAGATTGTCCAGCCCGTTCAGCTGCTCGTCTGCCAGAATCAGATAGGCGGACTCAATCAGGATTTCCTTCCGGGCCGATTCGATCAGATCAAACAGGGCCTTTGCGGTGTTTCGCGGTTTGTCCGCCGGCGCTTCCAGGTCTTCCGGTGGCGGATCGAACACCAGCTCGGCCTCCGCCTTCACCATGTCAGCGAACCACCCTGCCAGCAGGGATTCCGCCTGGTTCCTGCCCTGGGGTACTGACGCAGTAAAAGGCAGCGGCTCAGTGGTGGCACGGCTGAGTCCGGATAAGCGGTCACCTGCACGCTCCGATTCCGGCAGCTCATACAATTGCCCCAGCGGGTAGGACCAGGGGCTTTGCCAGTAGGCCTCAAAGTTATCGGTCATGGCGCCAGCCAGCGGCCCGAGCACCATGACGTCGCGATCCCGGAAATTCAGTTCCTGGTGCTCGTCAAAGTACTCGTCGCCAATGTTGCGGCCGCCGGTAATACCGACATTGCCATCCACCACAAAGGTCTTGTTGTGCATGCGCCGGTTGATGCGGTCGAAGTCGGTGATGAACGACAGCCAACGGCCAACGCCCTTGCGGGAAGGAGACGGATTGAAAATCCGGATGCTGATGGCCGGGTGGGCCTCCATCATGGCAAACAGGGATTCCTTGCCGGCCACATTGATGTCATCCAGCAACAGGCGAACCTGCACGCCCCGGTCTGCGGCGGCTACCAGGCGGCCAGCCAGGTACCGGCCGCTGGCATCGTCGTTCCAGATGTAATATTGGGCATCAATGCGCTGACTGGCGGTTTCAATCAGGGCGCTGCGAACCACAAAGGCATCGCGGCCCGTGTCGAGCAGCCCAAACGCAGAGAGTCGGGATTCGGGATCAAGGTGCATCCGGCGCTGATCCGTTGTGAAGGAGTCTGCCACCGAGGATACCGCCAAAACCGGGCCATGGTCGACCGGCGGCAATCCCCTTGCGCAGCCGGCAAGCAGCCCCGCAAACAATAACAGGCTCAGCCTGGCGATCAACGGGACTACTTGCCGGGTCAGCATGGCCGGGGGATTCCTTGTCAGCGAATGATAACCAATGGTTTTTTAGCGGTTTTCAGCATGGTTGTGGTGGTACTGCCCACCAGGAACTGGCGAATTCTGGAATGGCCGTAAGCGCCCATCACCAGAATGTCGATGTCATGCTCCTCCTGGTACGCGTGCAATGCAGGTTCTACATCCCCGGCGCGAATGGCCAGGGTGATATCAACGCCCAACCCGGACAACATCTGCTCTGCCTTCTTGAGCTGTTCCCAGCGGTCGGCGGTATCCGGGCCAACCATCACCAGGTGCAGGGGCATGCCTTTGAGTACCGGGCTCTGGGCAATCAGTTCCACCCCCCGGAAAGCGGTGGGGCTGCCGTCGAACGCCAGCATGGCACTTTTCGGCTCACTATAGTCATCCGGCACCAGCAGGATGGAGCGATGCACACTTCGGATGACGGTCTCCAGCTGGCTGCCGATGTGGATATCACGGTCAGAACTGCTTTCACCGTGCAGCCCCATGACAAACAGGCGGGTCTCTTTCTCAAGAGCCACCAACGACTCAGTCAGATTACCGTGGCGCTGGCGCTTGATGGCCTCCTCCGCACCGGCGGCTTTCACCCGGGCCTCGGCTTCATCCAGCATATGATGGCCGTGCTCCAGCGCCAGTTTGGCCCGCTTTCGGTCCAGTTGTGCCAGTTCGTCCAGCAACTGCTCGCGGCTGCCAAGGCCGATGTTCCCGGCCAGGTCCGGCTCTGCGGGGTAACGTTCTTCGTCCAGAACGTGCAACAACATCAGGGGCGTTTCCATGTGTCGGCTGGCCCAGGCTGCGTAATCGCATACTGCGGGTGCTGCCCGGGAGCCATCGATACAGGCCACTACTCGTAACATACTTGCCTCGCCTTGGTTGTCCGTCTGGTTGTTATTGTGGCTGCGAATGTTGTTCTTTTCATTGCTGTCGATCATTGTCAGTGACCCATCAGGCGGTCGACGGCATCCGGCTTATCATGAACACCGAAGCGGTCAACGATGGTGGCGCTGGCCTGGTTCAGGCCAATTACCTCAACATCAGAGCCTTCACGGCGGAACTTGATCACCGCCTTATCCAGCGCAGCTACGGCGGTGATGTCCCAGAAGTGGGCCCGGCTGAGATCTATTACTACATTATCGACTGCTTCCTTGAAGTCAAAGGATTCCAGGAACTTCTCTGACGAGCTGAAGAACACCTGACCTACCACGGTGTAGCGACGGGTCTCGGTGTTTTCATCCAGCTCAGAAGTCACCAACATGTAGTGGCCAATCTTGTTGGCAAAAAACAGTGCCGCCAGCAGCACGCCCGCCAGAACGCCAAAGGCCAGGTTGTGGGTGGCCACCACCACAATCACCGTTACCAGCATCACGATGTTGGTAGACAACGGGTGCTCCCTGAGATTGCGAATGGAGTCCCAGCTAAAGGTACCAATAGAGACCATGATCATCACCGCCACCAGCGCGGCCATGGGAATCTGCACCAGCCACTTGTCGAGTACCAGCACCAGAATCAGCAGGAAGACACCGGCGGTGAGGGTCGACAATCGAGTGCGACCACCGGATTTCACGTTGATGATGGACTGACCAATCATCGCGCAACCGGCCATGCCACCCAACAAACCAGAGCCGATGTTGGCAATGCCCTGGCCCTTGCACTCCCGGTCACGGTCGCTGGTGGTGTCGGTCAGGTCATCCACGATGGTGGCTGTCATCAGCGATTCGAGCAGGCCGACGACGGCCAGAGCAACCGAATACGGCAGGATGATCATCAGGGTTTCAAGGGTCAGCGGCACGTCCGGCCAGAGGAAGATGGGCAGGGTATCCGGCAATTCGCCCATGTCGCCAACCGTACGGATATCCAGGCCCATCACCATGGCCACGAGGGTCAGACCAACAATGCACACCAAAGGTGATGGAATCAGCTTGCCAACAGTGGGTATCAGAGGGAACAGGTAGATGATACCGAGCCCGGCGGCGGTCATGGCGTAGACATGCCAGGTGACATTGGTGAGCTCCGGCAACTGGGCCATAAAGATCAGAATCGCGAGGGCGTTTACAAACCCGGTGACCACAGACCGGGACACAAAGCGCATCAGTCCACCCAGTCTCAGGTAGCCTGCGGCAATCTGGATCACACCTGTCAACAGGGTTGCCGCCAGCAGGTACTCAAGGCCATGCTCCTTGACCAGGGTCACCATCAGCAGGGCCATGGCGCCGGTTGCTGCCGAGATCATGCCCGGCCGGCCACCCACAAAGGCAATAATAACGGCGATACAGAAAGAGGCATACAAACCCACTTTCGGGTCCACGCCCGCGATGATGGAGAACGCAATCGCTTCCGGAATCAGCGCCAGGGCAACAACGACACCGGCGAGCAGGTCGCCTCGAATATTGGAAAACCAGTTTTGCTTGAGTGATTGCACCATGATTGGGGATATCCAACTGAACAATGAAAAATAAACGGCTCCATGCACACGGGCACGGGCGGGTGTCAGGAAACCTGAAAAAGAAGTCTGGGCGAGGCCAGTTAAGGGAGCATGAACGCTATGGCGGAAGGATCATCACGGTTATGGAATGCTTCGCTTGGATGAAAGTCAGATTACTGTCGAATCGGGGCGGCGAAGCTTACCAGAAGCGGGTCAGGAAAGTAAGGCAAGGGTGCCAACCGCCTCGCTGCCGCACACCTCAACCGGCTTTGCGAAAAGTCAGGTTGTAACGGCAAGAGCCCGTTAAAGGGTGGTGGCCCGCTTTGAGTGTCAGTACGCCGTGATAGAACAGCCGGGCCGGCCCTCCCCAAACCACCACATCGCCGTGCTCCAACGGGATTTTCAGGGGTTTGTCTGATCGCCTCGGCCCGCCAAACTGGAAGGTTATCGGCAAACCGAGGGAAACGGAGACAATGGGCCAGGAGAAATCCTGCTCGTCTTTGTCCTGGTGCAACCCCATGCGGGCGCCGCGCTGATAACGGTTGATCAGGCAGGCATCCGGCACAAATCCCCGATACCCCGCCGCCTCGGCAGAGTTCCGCGCCAGCGTTATAAAGGACTCGGGGATCTCAGGCCAGGGCAGGCCGGATTCCGGATCGGTGGACTGGTACCGGTAACCCGACCGGTCGGTCACCCAGCCCAGTTCGCCGGCGCAGGTCATGGCGGCCGACATGCTATGGCCACCCGGCGTTACCATGTGCCGAAAGGGCGCTTTGCTGGCCACCTCTCCGATGGCTTGCATCAGATCCGGGGCCGTATTCCGGGCAAACCGGCGCAATACCACAACGCCCTCACCCACCGGTTCCTGCCATGGCTCACCATCACTGAGATCAAACAGATCTGTTGTCATAAGCTGATCATTTTCATCAACATTCGAAACACCTCGGCGGTCAGCGTCTACACTCAGGATACCTGTTTTCCAATTAAGGCTCGCCCATGCTGTTGAACCGCCAGACCGCCCAGGTTTCGCTCGCTTTCCTGATTGCTTCCGCCATCACCCTCGGCATGCTCATTCTCACTGTCGTGCTGGTGGGCCAGAGTTTTCGGGGCATGGAACAGGCCAAGTTGACGGCTGCCGAGGCCACAGCACGGCAACTGGCCACCAGCGTGGATGACCGAATCAACGCCATTACCCAGCCTCCGTCCACCGCCCTTGCGGTGCTCCGACATGACCCGTTAACGGCGGCAACCACACTGGACCAGCGCCTTGAGCGCCTGTCGGTACTGGCCGACATCCTGTCCAGCAGCACCATCGTCAGTGCTATTTACGCCGGCTTCGGCGACGGCGATTTCTTTCTCTTCCGCACCTTGAGCAATTCAGGGTCCGTGCAGTTTCCGGATGCTCCCACTGGCAGCCACTTCCTGTTGCAAAGCCTCGAACGGGAAGGTGAGCAACGGGTTGGGGTATGGCGTTTCTACGATACGGGGCTAAACCTGATTGAGCATCGGGTGCTGGAAAGTTATGACTACGATCCCCGCCAACGGCCATGGTATCAGGCAGCCCAGAGCGTCAGCGAACTGCAGCTATCCGCGCCATACGTCTTCTTTACCACTCAGGAAACCGGACTGACACTGTCTCAGCGGGCCAGTGCACAGCCTTCCACGGTCCTTGGCATTGACGTTACGGTGAACGATCTTGGCGCCCAGCTCGCCCAACTGCGCCAGACGCCCGGCAGCCAGATCGCCATCATCAATGATCAAGGGCAGTTATTGGCCAGTTCAGAGTTTGAGCAAGAGGCCGGTGCCGTTATCCAAACGGCCCGGCTGCAGCAAACGGAACGGGGCGTCGGCGGTTTTTCCGCAGAGGGGCGTGACTGGTATGGCGTTGCCGTGGCTCTGGATGCACTGCCGGATGAGTCACTGTCGATTGTGATTGCCATTCCCTCTGATGAACTGCTTGCAGAAGTCTGGGCCGCACTGGCCAGGCAAACCCTCATTGCCGGCGCCATCGCCCTGCTGTTGCTGGTCATCGGCTGGTTTATGGGGCGCCAGGTGGGCAAGCCGCTGGAGCAGCTGACAGACAGAGTCAGCCAGCTGTCACGCTTCCGTTTCGATACAAAGGTTCGTTCCGAGTCTCACATCCGTGAGGCGTCGCAGTTGAGCATTGCGCTGGACGACATGGCCCATACCATCCGGAGCTTCCAGAACATTTCCACCGTACTGAACCGCGGCCAGGACCTGAACCAGCTGCTGCAGGATATTCTCGAGCAGATCGTCAGCATCGTGGGCCAGAAACTCGGCGCGATCTATCTGTTCAACATTCACGATCACAAACTCGAACTGACCGTGAATGGCGGCCTTGAAATACCCAGTGCACTCAGCTCTATCCCCCCTGCCGCCGATGACAACGAACTGATCCGTGTTCTGCGCAGCCACATTCCGGGCCACTCAGTGTTTGCCATTCTCCGCAACCGCCGCCGCAAACTGATTGGCGTGTTGATTATCGAGATCGAGCACGGAGACAAAACAGAACTGAGCGATGACCTGATCCAGTTTGTTGACGAGATTGCCGGTTCTGCCGCCGTTGCCATCGAAACCCGTGAGCTGATCGAAAGCCAGCAGGCCCTGCTGGACGGCATCATTCAACTGGTGGCCAACGCCATCGACTCCAAATCCCCCTACACCGGGGGCCACTGCGAGCGGGTGCCCAAATTGGCACAGATGCTGGCTGAACAGGCTGAGAGCGCCAGTGACGGCCCGTTTGCACGCTTCAGGATGTCCGAAGACGAACGTTATGAATTCCGCCTGGCCGCCTGGCTCCACGACTGCGGAAAGATAACCAGCCCGGAATATGTGGTTGATAAGGCGGTCAAGCTTGAGACCATTCACAACCGGATACATGAAATCCGAACCCGTTTTGAGGTGTTACACCGGGATGCCGACATCCAGTACCTGAAGGCGTGCCTGGAAGGGAAAGATTCTGACGAGGCGCGGCAACAACGGGATCAGTTGCAAGAAACCCTGCAGGAGGAATTCGCGTTTCTTGCGCGGGTCAATCAAGGCAGCGAATCCATGTCGGATGACGATGTCGCGCGCATTCACGAGATAGGCAGCCGCACCTGGCTACGGAACTTTAACGATCGCCTGGGCTTGTCCGGCGACGAACAGCAAGCTCTGGAACACCAGCCAACACCCGAGCTACCCGTTATGGAAACCTTGCTGGCTGACAAACCCGGCCACTTGCGCAGCTGGGGCGACAAACTTCCCCCGGTGCGCAAAGACGATCCCCGTAACCGCTGGGGGTTCGATATGACCTTGCCCGAGCACGCCTACAATCGGGGTGAACTGCACAACCTTACGGTGCGTTATGGCACCCTCACCGACGAAGAGCGATTCAAAATCAACGAGCATATCGTGCAGACCATTTGCATGCTGGATGCCCTGCCGCTGCCAGATCGACTGGCCAATGTGCCGAGGCTCGCCGGCACCCACCACGAGCGAATGGACGGTCATGGCTACCCCTGCAGGCTGACGGGTGAAAACATGAGCATTCCGGAAAAAATCATGGCAATCGCTGATGTATTCGAAGCCCTCACCGCGGTAGACCGCCCCTACAAACGCGGTAAAACCCTCTCCGAATCCTTGGGGCTGATGGCGATTATGGTGGACAAGGGGCACCTGGACAAGGACACCTTTAACCTGTTTTTGCAGTCCCGTATCTGGCTGACCTACGCGCAACAGCACCTGCGGCCGGAACAGATTGATCCGGTGGATGAAAGCCTGTTCATGAAGCCCTGACCAAAAACACGTATATTCTACGGACTGATTTACTCGCTAAGGATATCTGAATGCTGTTCGCAATGATTTTCGGTGGCCTGATCGGTTATGCCTTTGGCCGGTTTCCGGGATTCCTGGTGGGGGCTGCCATTGGCGCATTCCTGTTCCAGCGGATGAAGAGCCGGCTGATAGGCAAGATTCAGAGCCTGCAAAACAACTTCGTTGAATCCGTGTTTGCCGTCATGGGCGCCCTGTGCAAGGCCGACGGCGTGGTGACCCGGGACGAGATTCAACTGGCGGAGGCGATGTTTGAACGGTTTCGTTTGAACGAAGAGCAAAAAGCCATCGCCCGGGACGCCTTCAACCGTGGCAAGCAACCGGATTTCGACCTGGACGCGGAGCTCAACCGCTTTTTGCAGAACTCCGGCCGCCAGCCCGCGTTTCTGCAGATGTTCCTGCAGGTTCAGGTGTCGGCGGTGGCCGCAGATGGCCAGGTACACCCGGCCGAGCACGAGATGCTGGTGCGTATTGCCCGGGGCCTTGGCCTGCCAGAAAGCCAGGTAGACCAACTGGAGGCCATGCTGCGCGGCGCCCATGCCGGGCATGCCGGCGGCAGCCCGAACTACTCCTCGGGGCAGCAGATTGAGGACGCCTACAAGGTATTGGGGGTCTCCGCCTCTGCCTCCGATGCAGAGATCAAACGCGCTTACCGCAAGCTGATGAGTGAGAACCACCCGGATAAACTGGCCGGGCGCGGCATGCCCGAGAGCATGCGGGAGATGGCGGAAGAGCGCACTCGTGAAATCAGCCACGCCTACGATGTGATCAAAGACGCCCGAAAACAGGCATCCTGACGACAGACGTCAGAACCAACGGGGCACCTTTGCCCGGTAAACCTCATAGTCCTGGCCAAAGCGCTGAGCCAGGGCTTTTTCTTCCTCTTTTGCCTGGCGGGTAATCACCAGCACACCCGCCACCAGGCAAACCAGCGAAAACGCACTGGGCAATGCCAGAAAAAAGCCCAGCTGCCCGGTCATAACCGCCAGAAACAACGGATTTCGGGAACGGCTGTAGGGGCCTTGAGTCAGTAGCCTGGCCTTATCTGCAGTGGGTGCGATACCGGAGCGCCAGTCTTCGTGCATATACGCCTGCAGGTAATTCACCGCCGTAAACGATGCCAGCAGTAACACCGCACCGGCCAACAGAACCGGCCAGTGATACAGCCAGGCAAATACCCCGAGCCAGCCATCCAGGTCGACAAAAATCCGCGCCAGACACACCAGAAGAATCGCCGCCCGAAAGACATTGAAGATGTGGCGATGCCACCAGGTCGCTTTACCCCGGGCACCGTAATGAATGTGACTGAACCCCATACGGGCGTATAAGCCCAGTGTTCTGGCAGAGAACTGCAGGCCAATCATCAGAAAAAAGATGCCGAGAAACGTTCGGACAGCGGGTTCAATCAGATCCATTGATGCATTCTGGTTCAACAGGTTGGCCATCAGCTTACTGTCTGATTCCGGTTATTGAAAGTGATCAGAATCAATCTCCAGTTCGCTGGTTTTAACGAAGCATGTGACGCGATACCCAAAATGACATGCCATCACGTTTTCAGGTAGGTTATCGTTAGACGATCTGATCAGTCTGGAGTACACCATGCAGTCCGAGCACCAAGGTCCGTTCCATTGTTTCCGTGATGATGCCATGGGTGAAGATGACGCAACCGCACTGGCGGCGCGCATTCGTGCAGGTGAAGTGTCAGCGCTGGACGTCACGAAAGCCGCCATTGAACGGGCCGAAATGGCACAAGCGGTGATTAACGGAATGGTTGCCACGGATTACGACCGAAGCCTTTCACTTGCCCGGAGCCTCACAAAGCCTGAGGCCCCGTTTGCCGGTGTGCCCACGTTTATCAAAGACAACACCGACGTTCAGGGCCTGCCAACGCGCCATGGCTCGGCGGCCGTGCCCAGCAATACCGCCAGCAAAACCAGCCCGTTCGCTGAGCAGATGCTGGCACAGGGCTACCTGTGTCTGGGCAAGAGCACGCTGCCGGAATTCGGCTTCAATGCCACCACCGAGCCAGCCCATGGCGCCGCCACCCGTAACCCCTGGAATCTGCAATATTCCTCCGGCGCCTCCTCGGGTGGCGCTGCGGCCCTGGTGGCCGCCGGCGTTGTGCCTGTGGCCCATGCCAACGATGGTGGCGGGTCTATCCGAATCCCGGCGGCCTGCTGCGGGCTGATTGGGCTGAAACCCACCCGGGGCCGTGTGGTGGATAACGAGGCCGCCAAAACCCTGCCCATCAATATTGTCAGTGATGGAGTGGTCACCCGCTCTGTACGGGATTCCGCAGGCTTCATTGCAGCTGCGGACGAGTATTTACGCAACCCGGCCCTTCCCCGAGTGGGCCATGTGCAGGGTCCGTCAGGAAAGCAGCTGAGGATCGGAGTGGTTCTGGACTCGGTGACCGGCCACAAAACAGACCCGAAAACCCGCAAAACCGTGGAGGCCACCGCGCGCTATCTCGAGAAACTCGGGCATATCATCGAGCCGATGGATGTTCCCATTCCAGCGTCTTTTCCGGATGACTTCGCGCTTTACTGGGGGTTGCTGGCCTTCGGTGTGAAACTGCAGGGGCGCAAGTTGATGCACCCTCAGTTCGATAAGCGGCAAGTTGACGGGCTGACCAACGGGCTAGAGAGCATGTTCCGGAAGAAACTCTGGAAATTGCCCGCCGCGCTCTGGCGACTCAAGCGCTCGCAGCAGGACTATGCGCGGCATATGTCACAATACGACGCCGTGCTGACCCCGGTCCTCGGCCAGACGACACCGCCGCTGGGGCACCTGAGCCCGACCGTTCCATTTGATCAGCTGTTTGAGAGGCTGACCCGATACGTGTGTTTCACCCCACTCGCCAATACCACCGGCGCACCGGCGATCTCCGTACCCATGGCACTCACAGACGCGGGCCTGCCCGTTTCCGTTCAGTTCATGGCCCGCCATGGTGATGAACGCACCTTGCTGGAACTGGCTTATGCGCTGGAGGCTGACCATCGGCTGCCCCTGATCTCAAATCTGGGAGATAGACGCTACGCGGGCGATGTAGCCGTAATGGTCTGACCCTGATGCCGGTTCGCCACCACACGATTTCTGCCTTGCCCTTTGGCCTCATAGAGTGCCTCATCGGCGCAGGAAAAGATCTCCTTGGTGGCGTCGGCACGGGACGGTGACACACTGCACACGCCGATACTGACGGTCAGATGCAGTATTTCACCGGACACCCGGAAGGCGGTCTTCTCGATTTCCTTCCGAATCCGCTCTGCTACGCGCTCGGCACCATCTCCGGGAGTATCCGGCAGCAGTACCACAAACTCTTCCCCGCCATAGCGGGCAGCGAGATCCTGGGGGCGCGTCACGTGGCGCTTGATACACTGGGCCACCATTTTCAGACAATCGTCGCCGACCAGATGGCCGTAGGTATCGTTGAATTTCTTGAAATGGTCGATATCCAGCACTAGCAGTGACACCACTTCCTCAAACCGGTAGGCATGAACCACCGATGACTGGAACGCCTTGTCGAAATGCCCCCGGTTTTTCAGGCCCGTTAGCGGGTCTGTGGCATTCAATTCCAGCAACTGCTCGTTCAGGGTTTCCAGATCCCGGGTACGTTCCTGCACCCGCTCTTCCAGCATGGCGTTGGCCTCCTGCTGCACCCGCAGCGACTTCTCCTGAGCCAGGCGAGCCTTGCGTTCTTCACGCAGGAGCCTCTGCTGGGCGGCAAATGAACGCTTCTTCTCCCGGTTCAGGCGGTCTGCCAGGGCCAGTGAGAGCAGGATGACACCGAGTGCCGAGCCCACCTGAGTGGCATTCTCTGTCAGCAGGTTGCGCGGCAGGAAGGTGAACTTGTTCAGGGCCAGTACAATTCCCCCAGACAGCATGAACACCCAGGCAACGGTGTAATAGCGAGCCGCGGGATCTTTCTTGATCCAACGCATCACGCTCAGCACCAGCATGGTCGAACAGCCCACCGCAGCGATCAGAATGGTGGGCAGAATCATGTGCTTGTAGGGAATAAACAGACCTGCCCCAGCCATCAGGCCCGCGGCCATGATCATCGCCATGGTCCACCGGTTCAACAACGGGTGATTCTCACGGGTAACGCTGATAAAGCGGATACTGAAGGCCCCACCAAAGACAATCACCAGATTCAGAAACACAATAATGGACTGATCGTTCCACCAGGTGCCTTCCGGCCAAAGGTACTGGAAACCAACCCCGTGAAGACTGGCCAGAAACAGGGGCATGGTGGTGATGTAGCCAACGTAGTAGAGAAAACTGCGCTCGCCCACGGCCATGAACACAAACAGGTTGTACAGGATCATCACCAGAACAATGCCGTAGTAGATACCTTCCAGCATACTGCGGCCCTGGTCTGCCGCATAAAACGCATCCCGCTCCCAGAGTGTCAGCGGCACCTGCATGGAGCTGGTAGTGTCCACCCGGAGGTATACCGTAACTGTTTCATTGGCTGGCAACAGCAAAGGCACAACAAAATGACGGTGGTGGATGGGCCGGTCGTAGAACGGCCGCTTGTCGCCCAGCAGAAGAGGTTCTTGAGCGTCAGGGAGGTAGACTTCGATGTGGTCCAAGACCGGGTAACCAATTTCCATGAAATTGACGGCTTCCACTCCGGTGACGTTGGTCACTCGGAAACGGAACCAGTAAACATCATCGCTATAGCCGAAGTTCGCACTTTCGTCGCCACCGGCGGTCCAGGATTCATCTGGTAACTGAGTGACCTCCGAGAACGAGGTTCGCCCGTTTTCCAACCAGTAATCGACATGGGGCGCCAGCTCCAGTCGCTTCGAGTGCTTGTCCCAGGTTGCCGGCTCTGCCAACACTGACGATGGCAGCAAAAGACTGAGGGCAAGAATGAGCAGTAACGAGAGTCTTGGCACAGTGGGCCTCGGGTATAAGCATTTAGTGTAGTTATGTGCTTATCAACGAGTATGCACCAAGCTTGGGCGCGGCGCCTGCCGCTACTACCAATCGACGCAAAATGACAAAAAAAGATACACAATGGTTATTAATCAAACACTTTTAGCCAATTGTTAAACGGGGCCTAAGAAAACACTTCAAGCACCCGGAGAAAGCTCTCTTCCGGCTCGGATACCAGTGTCAGCTCTTCGCCGGAGACCGGGTGCAACAACGACAGCCGGGTAGCCGCCAGCATCAACCGGCCCTCGCCAAACCGTTCAGCAAAATACCGGTTATGGCGCCCCCGACCATGGTTAGCATCACCGATGATGGGGTGGTTGATGTGTTTCATATGGCGGCGTAGCTGATGCTTTCGGCCGGTTTTCGGGTATAGCTCCACCAGGCTGTACCGGCTGGAGGGATAGCGTTCAATGGCCACCGGAATCTCAGTGGTCGCCAGCCTTCGGAAGTGAGTAAGCGCTTCCCGCACAGGCTGTTCGGTTCCACGTAAACGCCGGTCTTCCGGCTCATCCTTCAGCGGGTGGTCAATCACGCCGGACTCGGGCGCCCACCCCCTCACCATCGCCAGATACGTTTTCTCCACCTCGCCCGCCATCATGGCCTGCCCAACAAGGCGAGCAGTCTCCGGATCTCTGGCAAACAGCAAAACACCCGAGGTGGGCCGGTCCAGGCGATGCACCGGGTACACATGCTCGCCGCCATTCAGCGCACGGGCGTATTGCAGGGCAAACTCGGTTTCGTGTTTGTCGATGGGGCTTCTATGAACCAGAAGCCCCGCCGGTTTGTGGACCGCCAGCAGCCACTGATCGCGATAAAGTTCGACAAGAGGGTTGTCGGCGAATGGCATCAGGAATCCCGACCGAACAACGCCCGAACCCGCTGGCCGGCTTTTTCGCCCAACACCAGCAGCGCCGGCGTCAGGAGCAATGTCAGCAGCGTGGCAAAGGCAAGGCCACCGGCAATGGCGCTGGACAGCTGCGTCCACCACTGCGTTGAAGGGGCGCCCAGCCCGAGCGACGGCTCCAGCAGGTTGACGTTGACGCCCAGCACCATGGGCATCAGGCCCAGAATGGTGGTAACGGCAGTCAGCAGCACCGGGCGCAAACGTAGGCAGCCGGTCTCCAGGGCGGCCTCGTAGGCGGCCTTGCCCTCTTTCTTCATCTGGTTGAAGGTATCAATCAGGATGATGTTGTTGTTCACCACAATGCCTGCCAGGGCGATGATTCCCATACCCACCATCACCACCCCGAAGGACTGGCCGTTGACCAGCAGGCCCAGCAGCACGCCGGCGGTCGACAGCACAATCGCCGACAGGATCAGGAAAGTCTGGTAGAGAGAGTTAAACTGGGTAACCAGTATCAGCAGCATCAGGCCCACCGCCACCAGAAAAGCTGTGGTCAGGAAAGTGGCCGCCTGCTGCTGGTCTTCGTTTTCGCCGGCGAAGCGAACGCTTACCCCCTCCGGCGGCTCTGGCATTTCGGCCTGCAGGCTGCGCAAGACCTCATCCATGCGTCGGCCCGGGGCAACATCGGATTTGATGGTGATGGTGCGCTGGCCGTCTACCCGGACAATGGAGCCGGTTTTATCACCCGGTTCGAGGCTGACAAATTCCGACAGTGGCACCTGGCCGCGCGGGGTGTGGATGGTCTGGCGTTGCAGGTGGTCCAGCTCCCGCCAGTTGTTTGGAACCCGCACGGCAATATCGACTTCATCCCGAACATCTTCCGGCCGGTAGGTAGCCAGCACCAGACCGTTGGTGACCAGGCGCACGGCACTGCCTATACTCAACACGTCGGTACCAAAGCGGGCCGCCGCTTCCCGGTCTACCTGCAGGCGCCACTCGATACCCGGCAGACTACGGTCATCCTCAATATCGGCGAAGCCACCCAACGCGCGCATCTGTCGCTGTAATTCGTCCACGTAGCCATCCAGTTCGCCACTGTCCATACTGCTGACCTGAAGCTCAATGGGCTTGCCCTCTGCCGGGCCACCTTCCTGCTTGCGAAACTCCAGCTCGATACCAGGGATGTCCCTGGTTCGTTCCCGAAAATCCTCCAGAATGTCGGTGGCGGTGCGGCGGGTAAACCAGTCGTTGAACTGGAACTGCAACACCCCGATGACATCCGGCGCCAACTGGCTGCTGGTTGACAGCATGGAACGCGCATACAGGGCTTTTACTTCCGGCATATTCTGCAGGCGCTGCTCCACCTGGCGCACAACGGCGTCTCTCTCCCACACAGATAGATCACCCCGGGCACGCACCTGCACCTGGGCAGAGTCCGGTTCCACACTCGGGAAAAATTCCACGCCGTGGTTGAAACGGCCATAGGCGGCGTAAATCAGGATAATCACTCCCAACGCACCCAACAGGGTCAACCCCGGGCGGCGCAGCAAGGTGCCAAGGGTACTGCGGTAAATGACCATGAACCGCCCTTCCGTGGCGTCCTGGTGCACACGCCGGCCGCCACTGACACCACCCATCACTGGCAGGAACACCAGAGCCATGGCCAACGAGGCAATCAGGCAGATCAGCACCGTCATCGGCAGGAACTTCATGAACTCGCCCACAACCCCGGGCCAGAACAACAGGGGCACAAACACGGCGAGCGTTGTGGCGGTTGAAGCTATAACCGGCCAGGCCATTCGCGAGGCGGCTTCTACCCAGGCGGTTTTCACCGGCTGACCATCGCTGAGGTTCCGGTCCGCCAGCTCAGACACCACAATGGCGCCATCCACCAGCATGCCCGCTACCAGAATCAGGCTGAACAGCACCACGATATTGAGGGTAAGCCCCATGCTCCAGATCACCAGAATACCGGTCAGGAAGGCGCCCGGAATGGTCAGGCCCACCAGGAACGCGGAGCGGGGCCCCATGGTGGCAATGACCACAATGATCACCAGCACGATGGCGGTCATCACGTTATTCAGGAGGTCAGACAGAATATCCCGAACTTCATCGGACTGATCCATGATGTAGCGAATGTCCAGAGTGTCTGGCAGCCGTGGTCTGGCGTCGTCGATCAGCGCGCGGATTTTCTCGATGGTTTCAATGATGTTGGCGCCTGAGCGTTTGGACACTTCCAACACCAGTGCCGGCTCGCCATTGATGCGGGCAAAACCGGTAGGGTCTTTAAAGGTACGCTGCAGCATGGCCACATCGCCAAAGGTGACCACCGAATCGCCGTCTACCTTCACCGGCATCGACATCACATCCTCGATGGTCTCGATCACCCCCGGCACTTTCAGGGCAATACGGCCATTGCCGGTGTCCAGGGAGCCAGCGGCAACCAGCTGATTATTGCGCCTGACCAGAGAGGCCAGTTGGTCAAAATCGATGCCGTAGCTTTCCAGCACCTGGGCATCCACCACAATTTCCAGAAGATCCTCGCGGTCACCGCCAATGTCGACTTCCAATACTTCGGGAATGGCTTCGATAGCATCCTGCAAGCGGCGGGCAATGGTTATCAGCTCGCGCTCGGACAAAGGCCCCGACAAACCAATCGACAATACCGGGAACAGGGAGACGTTGATCTCGTTCACACGAGGCTCGTCGGCTTCCTGCGGCAGCTTGCCGCGTGCGGTGTCTACTTTTTCCCGAACGTCTTGCAGCGCTTTGTCGGGATTGAAGCCTGCATCAAACTCCAGCATCACCGAGGCGTGACCTTCCGAGGCGTTGCCCCGCATCTCCTTGATGCCCTCCAGGGATCGCAGTTCCTGTTCCATGGGGCGCACCAATAGTCGTTCGGCGTCTTCGGGGCTGATGCCCTCCAGGGTCATGGATACATAGATCATGGGTATGGTGACGTCAGGGTTGGATTCCTTGGGAATCGCCTGATAGGCCGCCATGCCGCCCAGTAACAGAAACAGGAACAGCAACAAGGTGGTGCGGCTGCGGTCCATGGCCGCCGAAATCAGCGCTCGCATGGCCGCTAACCCCGCCGATCCGAGCGATCAACGGGCTCGACCTGTTCACCCTCGGCCACAAAACCGCCACCACGGGTAATCAGGCGAATCTGCTCCGGCAGGCCAGAGACCCAGGCACCGTTGGTGGATACGCTCAACAGCCGAACGTTCTGGAAGACCACAGCGTTGCTGTCATCCACATATTTCACGCCGGGCCGGCCGTCATCGTCCAGGCTCAGATACGCCGGTGAGATAAAAATCGCATCCTGCTCGGGCAACCGGATATTCAGGTTGGCCGTGCCCCCGGCCGCGCGTTTCTGTTCGGGATTCTCCACTACAATTTCAACTGCAAAACTGCGGGTTTCAGGGCTTGCCGCGCTGGCTACAAAACTGACGACGCCGGCCAGCCGTGTGCCATCCAGAAGATTAACCTCCACGGCCTGCCCCGGCTGAACATCCTTCACGGTTTGCTGTGGAATTCTGCCGGTGGCTTTCAGCCGGTCAATCTGCACCAGCTCCAGCATCGGCGTACCCACCTGCACCAGATCGCCCTGCTCAACATCTTTACGGTTAACCACGCCGTCAAACGGGGCCTCGGGCCGAAGGTGCCTGACCGCAAGTTCCGCAGCCGCCAGCTCCGCCCGGGCCGCCGCCAGGTCACTCTGCAGCCTGAGAATGTCGGTCTCCGCCGCCAGGTTGTTGGCTCTCAACCGGCGCCCGGCGGCAAGGTCAGCCTCCAGCTTTCGAATGTTGGCGCGCCAGCGCTCTACAACGGCGTCCCGGCCATCAACAGACAGCTGCAACAACTCCTGCCCGGCACGAACGCTTTGCCCCAGCTCTACCTGCATTCGCTCAACCGTGCCGGCTACCCGCGCACCCACCATCACCGAACGCCAGGGCTCAAGCTGGCCCTGTAGTTTCAGGGTTGGTTGGTAACGGGTTGCCTCAAGGGTCTCAATTTCAACCCGAATCCTCTCTGCCTCCTGAACCTGCGGCTCATCCGGTGCCTCTTTACTGGCCACCTTTACATCGCCAGTCGCCATCCAGACAACCAGCAGCACGAGAATCAGAAGTGACAGCCCGAGAGAGCCCAATTTTGCTTTCGTCATGTAACACTCGCCACGGAATCGTTCTTAATTGATGGCCCTGACAACCCGCGATAGGCGGGCGAGGCCACATTTCCGGCAATAAACGGTTGCAACCGGATTTAAACGTGGGTTAGATTCTACACACATTGTTTGAATCAATTCAGAGCAGACTGTCGATTTTATGAATCTCAACGCAATGGTTGTCATCGTGAAGCTAGTCCTGGTGGTCGTGGTACCGTCCGGGGGCTTTTGCGTGGACAAGCGGGTGAGATAGCGACAACCTGACAAAGACACCAGAAACCCCCGGCACCGAAAGGTCCCGGGGGTTTCTTTTTTGCGGCAAAGAAAAAGGGAAAAACGAGCATGAACGGCGCACAGCACATTCTTGAAGCGTTCCACCGCCATAACATCCATACCGTATTCGGCTATCCGGGTGGCTGCATCATGCCGCTATACGATGCCCTGGTGGACGATGTGGGTGTGGAGCACGTGCTGTGCCGCCACGAACAGGCGTGCGCCCTGGCTGCCGATGGATATGCTCGGGCCAGTGGCGGGATCGGCGTTTGCATCGCCACCTCTGGCCCCGGCGCCACCAACCTGATCACTGGCGTTGCCAATGCCTATATGGATTCCATCCCCATGCTGGTAATCACCGGGCAGGTTCCATCCGGATTGATTGGCACCGATGCCTTCCAGGAAACCGACATTCTGGGTATGACCCTGGGCATCGTGAAACACAGTTACCTGGTAGACGACGCCGAGGTCCTGCCCGCCATCATGGAAGAAGCCATTAACCTGGCCCAGAGCGGCCGGCCAGGACCGGTATGGATTGATATTCCCAAAGACATTCAGTTAACGGAGATCGAGGCGCCGGCTGCTGCAACCTGCGCTCAGCCAGATCCGCTTTGCCCGGAGATTTCCGACGCCCTGGCCATGCTTTACTCAGCCAAACGCCCCCTGCTCTACAGTGGCGGCGGCGTATCTCTGGGCCGTGCTGAAGACAGCTTCCGTGAATTTGCCAACACTTCTGCCTTGCCGGGTGTTGTGACCCTCAAGGGGATTGGCAACCCGGGCAAGAACAATCCTCACAGCCTCGGCATGTTGGGCATGCACGGCTCCCGGGCGGCCAATAAGGCGGTTGATGAATGCGACCTGCTGCTGGTTATCGGCGCCCGCCTGGACGACCGTGCCACCGGCAAACTGGACGGCTTCGCGCCCAACGCCCGGATGATTCACATCGACGCCGACGCCGCCGAGATCAACAAGCTGCGCCCGGCAGACCTGGCCCTGCGGGGTGACCTGAACCGGATATTACCTGCGTTCACCGAGGCTTTGAAGGAAAAGCCACTGGCCATTGCCCACTGGCAAAAGCAATGCAGAACCTGGCACACCACCAGTGGCTTCCAGGCGGCGGACAACGAGGAAGCCCTGGCGCCGATCACCGGCCCCGCGTTTATCCGCCAGCTTTCACGGATTACGCCGGATGATACGGTCATCGCCTGTGACGTTGGCCAGCACCAGATGTGGGTTGCCCAGCATTACGAATTCGACCATCCACGGCACCACTTGACCAGTGGCGGCCTGGGCACCATGGGCTTCGGTCTGCCGGCGGCCATTGGCGCCCAGTTTGCCAATCGTCGCGGCACGGTCATCAATGTTACCGGTGATGGCTCGTTCATGATGAACGCCCAGGAGCTGGCCACCATTCGCCGCTATAACCTGCCGCTGAAGCTGATCATTCTGGATAACCAATGCCTGGGCATGGTGCGCCAGCAGCAGGAGCTGTTCTACAACAACCGGGAAAGCCACATCAATCTGGACGACAACCCGGACTTTGTGGCCATGGCGCGGGCGTTTGATATCCCGGCGCTGCACATTGAGCGCACCGATCAGATTCGCCGGGGCATTGAGACGATCCTGGCTTACGACGGCCCGATGTTGCTGCACGTGGCCATCAGCCGGGAGGAGAACGTCTGGCCGATTGTGAAACCCGGCGCCAGTAACCGAGACATGATTGACGAAAAACGTCGCACTACCACCAGCAAGGAGCACGTAGCATGAGCGCGCAAGCACAAACAGAGTTACCGAGTTATACGTTGAACTGTCGGATGAACCAGGAGGCGGCGGCGCTGGAGCGGCTATGCCAGGTGGTTCGGGTTCGGGGGTTCCAGATTTCGCGTATGACCATGGAGGCGGCCGACAACCATCTGGACATCGCCCTGACTCTCTCGGGCAGTCGGCCTATCGGTATGTTACGTTCGCAATTGGAGAAGCTGCATACCGTTGTAGACGTGGCCCTTCAGGAACAGGCGGCTTCGGCTCGCTCTGTTTCTGCCTAAGGGTCTGCTTGGGCTCCCAGACTTCCGGTTGTGGGGGCGGGCTTGCGGGGTGGCTGTTGGATTTTTTTTGGAAAAACAACTCGCTTCGCTCAGACATCTTTTTCCGGCAAAAAATCCAACAGCCACCCCGCGCCGACGGGCATTGGCGGGTTCACGGGGAAACTTCCTGGGAATGTGTTGTCCCCCTACCTACGAGCTGCTCTGGTATAGGCTGCTTTTTGCCTGCGGCGCTTTTTTGACAGCGGTTGCGCTTTGGAGATTTGTGGGTTTTGCTGGTTGGATGACTTTTCTTTTGATGGGAGGCACTTTTATGACCACGGATAAACGACGTCGTTATTCCGCACCGGTGGTGGATGGTATTAACAAGTCTGCCAGTCGCGCGATGTTGCGTGCGGTGGGGTTTCAGGATGAGGACTTTCGGAAGCCGCAGGTGGGTATTGCCTCTACCTGGAGTAATCTGACGCCCTGCAATATGCACATTGACGGTCTGGCCCGGGAAGCGGCCAAGGGGGCAGATGCAGCGGGCGGCAAGAGTCTGATTTTTAACACCATCACGATTTCAGACGGCATTGCCAACGGCACGGAGGGGATGAAGTATTCGCTGGTGTCGCGGGAGGTGATTGCGGATTCCATTGAAACCGTGGCCGGTTGTGAGGGTTTTGACGGGCTGGTGGCGATTGGTGGGTGTGATAAGAACATGCCGGGTTGCATGATGGGGTTGGCGCGGCTTAACCGGCCGTCGGTGTTTGTTTACGGCGGTACCATTATGCCCGGTGAGAATCACACCGATATCATTTCGGTTTTCGAAGCGGTGGGTGCCCATGCCCGCGGCAATATGGACCTGATTGAGGTGAAGCAGATCGAGGAAACCGCCATTCCGGGGCCGGGTTCCTGTGGGGGTATGTACACGGCCAATACCATGGCCTCGGCCATTGAGGCCATGGGCATGAGCCTGCCGGGCAGTTCGGCGCAGAATGCGGTGTCTGACACCAAACTGGCTGACTGCGAAGCCGCTGGTGCAGCGGTGCTGAAGCTGCTGGAAGCAGACATCAAGCCGTCCGACATCATGACTCGTGAGGCTTTCGAGAACGCGATTACCGTTGTCATTGCCCTCGGCGGTTCCACCAACGCGGTGCTGCACCTGCTGGGCATGGCCAGTACGGTTGGTGTGGAGTTGTCGCTGGATGACTTCGTGCGCATTGGTAAACAGATGCCGGTACTGGCCGATTTGCGGCCGTCCGGCCATTACATGATGTCGGAACTGGTAGCCATCGGCGGTATCCAGCCGTTGATGAAGATGCTGCTGGAGAGGGGCCTGCTGCACGGCGACTGCATGACGGTGACCGGAAAAACCCTGGCTGAAAACCTCGCGACGGTAACCCCCTACCCGGAGGACCAGCAGATCATACGGGCCTTTGAAAACCCCATCAAAGCAGACAGCCACTTGCGCATTCTGTTTGGCAACCTGGCGCCGGAAGGCTCCGTGGCGAAAATCACCGGCAAGGAAGGCACCCACTTCTCCGGCAGGGCACGGGTATTCCATTCAGAAGAAGAAGCGCAGGAACGCATCCTCGACGGTACCGTGGTGGCCGGCGATGTGCTAGTGATCCGCTACGAAGGCCCCAAAGGCGGCCCCGGCATGCGGGAAATGCTCAGCCCAACTTCCGCCATCATGGGCAAGGGCCTGGGCAGCGATGTCGCCCTGATCACTGACGGCCGTTTCTCCGGCGGCAGCCACGGCTTCGTGGTTGGTCACATCACCCCGGAGGCGGCCGTTGGTGGGCCGATTGCCCTGGTAGAAGATGGCGACACCATCACCATTGATGCAGTCAACAACTCTATCATCCTGGAGATCTCTGAAGAGGAAATGGAGAAACGCCGCCAGGCCTGGACGCCGCCCGAGCCAAGATTCACTCGGGGTGTTCTCGCCAAGTATGCCCGGGTGGTCAGTTCTGCATCTACGGGGGCCGTTACTGACCTGCCCTAGTCCGGACTGGGGGTCGGGCTTGGGCTCCTAGCCTGCTGGTTGAGGGGCGGGTACCGTTTGGCTTGGGCTCCCAGCCTTCCGGTTTGCGGGCGGGCTTGCGGGGTGGCTGTTGAATTTTTTTTGGAAAAACAACTCGCTTCGCTCAGACATCTTTTTCCGGCAAAAAATCCAACAACCACCCCGCGCCGACGGCGCATTGGCGGGTATTCGCTTGATAAAAACCCTTGTAGGTTTTGCGCTTAGAAAGGGAAAGGATAGATTCAGTGCAACACTCACACTTACCCCAGGGTACTTTCTTTGTTTTTACCCTTGGCATTCCTGTACTGCACGTCGGTAGGGGGGTATGGGGTATTTTTCTGGCAGGGAAAAAGATGTCTGAGCGAAGCGAGTTGTTTTTCCCAGAAGAAAAATACCCCATACCCCCCGTACCCGCCCCATAACCAGAAGGCTAGGAGCGGGCAAACTCAAAACTACCAAGCTTTGTAAGGCAGGAACTTCCCGTTAAGCGTAACCACCACCCGGTCACCCTTGGGGTTCTCCTCCTTCTCGATATCCATGGTGAAATCAATCGCACTCATAATGCCATCACCAAACTTCTCATGGATCAGCTCCTTCATGGTGTCGCCATACACCCCCACAATCTCGTACAAGCGGTAGATCAGCGGGTCCTGGGGTACACCGCCTTCCCAGGCTTTCTTCGGGCAAACCTGCAATGCCTCAGCCACCGGCTTGTCCAGGCCCAGGGTTTCGCACAGGGCGAACGCCTTGTCTTCGGTGAAGCTGTTCATGCCCAGGCAGGCTGAGGTGGTGAACACCGGGGACATGCCAATCGCTTCAGCAATCGCTTCCCAGGTCATGCCCTTGCTAACTTTGGCTTCCAGAATTTTTGCGGTCATCAGTTCTTTGTTCATCATGGTTATTTCCTCTTTGGGATAATCAACATCAGGCATTCACCGCTCGCGCGGTGGTTTCGGTCTTGGTTTCAGCGGGCGCCGGGTCGGGCGTCAGCTCATCGGTGCTGGGGTCTACTACTCTCGGGCTGCCATCTTTCTCCGGCAGCGCTGAGCCGCTGCGATTCACCAGGAAATCCACCAGGTAATGGCGAATCTTCTGGTGGGCAGGGTTCTGGAAGATCGTGGCCCGGGAGCGCGGGTGTGGCAGGTTCACCTTCACGCTTTCGGCGATGCGGGCGTTGGGGCCGTTGGACATCAGGAAGATGCGGTCAGACAGCAGAATGGCCTCGTCCACATCGTGGGTGATCATGAACACGGTCTGGCGGGTTTCTTCCCAGATTTTTACCAGCTCGTCCTGAATCACCCCGCGGGTGAGGGCATCCAGAGCCCCAAAGGGTTCATCCAGCAACAGCAGCTCTGGCTGGGTGGCGAAGGCGCGGGCGATGCTCACCCGCTGGCGCATACCGCCAGACAGCTGGGAAGGCTTGCGGTCCATGGCGTGGTCCAGACCGACCATTTTCAGGTATCGCTCGCTGTGCTCTCGCACCTTCTCTTTGGACCAGCTGGGCCAGCGAGCCTTTACCCCAAAGATGATGTTGTTCAGGGCGGTTTTCCAGGGCAACAGGCTGTAGTTCTGAAACACCACGCCGCGCTCCAGGCCCGGGCCTTTCACTTCTTTTCCGTTCATCACCACGTTGCCGGTACTGGCCTCGTCCAGGCCGGCCAACACGTTCAGGATGGTGGATTTGCCACAGCCGGAATGGCCGATGATGCACACAAACTCGCCTTTCTGCAGGGCGAAGCGGATGTCTTCGAAGACTGTCAACTCACCGCCCTGGCCGTCCGGGTATACCTTCGACAATCCATCTACTTCCAGGAATGACTTACTCATATCAATTCTCCAGTCGGAGGGTTCTGGCGGGCGCCAGACAACCGGCGCCCTGCCCGATCATTCTTTGTATTCAACCAGCTTCTGAGCCTTGCCCAGGGCCAGGTCCAGCAGCATGCCCACCACCCCGATCATCAGGATGGAGAAGATCACACTGGCGAGGTCCAGGTTGTTCCACTCATTCCACACGTAGTAGCCAATGCCGGTTCCGCCCACGAGCATTTCCGCCGCCACAATCACCAGCCAGGCGATACCGATGGAGATGCGCATGCCGGTCAGGATGGTTGGCGCTGCTGCAGGCAGAATCACCGTAATCGCGGTCTTGAACGGATTGAGCTCGTGGGTGCGGGCCACGTTGACCCAGTCCGACCGCACGTTGGCCACGCCGAAGGCGGTGTTCAGCAGCATGGGCCAGATGGAGCAGATGAAGATCACGAAGATGGCCGACGCATCCGAATCCTGGATGATGAACAGGGCCAGCGGCATCCAGGCCAGGGGCGAGATCGGTCGCAGCACCTGGATGTACGGGTTGAGCGCCTTGTACATCAGCGGCGACATGCCAATCAGAAAGCCCAATGGCAGGGCAATCGCCATGGCCGCCAGATACCCCGTCAGCACCCGGTAAACCGAGTAGGCCAACTGAATGCCGATACCTTTATCATTGGCACCCGCGTCGTAGAACGGGTTGGACAATTCAGCCCAGGCCACCTTGAGAACCGCCGTGGGTGGCGGCACACGGGATTCCTGGTCCGCACCGCCCATCAGCAGTTCATACTCCGACATGGCTTCCTGAGCGGCCGGGGGCTGTGTGGCCATTTCCCACATACCCAAAGCCAGAATCAGGAAAGACACCGACAGCAGCGCTGCCCTCACATTCAACGAGGCCATGATCAAATCCTCCCGATGGCAAAGCTGCGGGCATACTCTTCCGGGGTTTCCGGATCGAAGGTTTTGCCCATGATGGTGTGGGTTTTGTAGGTCTCGGTGGGTGCCGTATAACCCATCTCACGCATCAGCTTGCCGGTTTCACCCGCCAGGTAGACCTGCTCAGCGATGCCTTTGTAATCCACATCGCCCTCGATGTAGCCCCAGCGTTTCATCTGGGTAAGAATCCAAACGCCCATGGAGTGCCAGGGGAACGGGTCGAAGTCGATGCGGTCCGGCACGTTCTGCACCTCGCCCAGGCCATCGGCGTATCGGCCGGTCAGCACCTGCTGGATCACCGGCACCGGCTGGTTCAGGTAGTTTCGGGGGGCAATGGCCTCGGCGATCTCTTTGCGATTTTCAGGCTCATTGGAGTACTGGGTGGCGTCGATGATGGCGCGCAACAAAGCGCCGTAGGTGTTCGGGTTCTGGCTGGCAAATTTCTGGCTGCAGGCGAAGGCGCAGCAGGGGTGCCCTTCCCAGATATCCTTGGTGAGCATATGAATGAAGCCGACCTTCTCCCATACCGCTCGCTGGTTGAACGGGTCTGGTGACAGGTAGCCATCCAGGTTGCCGGCGCGCAGGTTGGCCACCATCTCAGGTGGCGGAACCACCCGGATCTGAACGTCTTTATCCGGATCAATACCGTTTTCAGCCAGGTAATAGCGCAACAGGAAGTTGTGCATGGAATACTCGAACGGCACCCCGAATTTGAAGCCTTTCCACTGCTTCGGGTCGCGCTTGTCCATGTGGTCCACGTGCAGCACGATCGCCTGGCCGTTGATGTTCTCAACCGCTGGCATGATGAACGGCTCCGGCGTGGAACCGGCGCCCATGGTCATGGCCAGGGGCATGGGAGTGAGCATGTGTGAGGCGTCATATTCACCCGCCAGAGACTTGTCCCGAGCCACGGCCCAACCCGCCGTTTTGGTGACGGTGACGTCCAGGCCATAGCGCTCATAAAACCCCATCGGAGCGGCCATAATGATGGGCGTGGCGCAGGTGATCGGCACAAAGCCAACGTTCAGTTTGGTTTTTTCCAGCTTGCCCAGAGATTCCTTCACCGCCGCCTTGGCTTTATCCATGGGGAACACAGAGCCCAGCAATGCCGCTGCGGTGCCTGCCCCCATCATCTTCATGAAGCTGCGGCGACTGTGATCGTTGTGACCGAACACCGAACGCACCACGGCGCTTTCGATGGCGCGGTCCATCATGGCTTCGGAATCCATCCCGGCCGTAGAGCCTGTGGCTTGCTCGCCCGCAGTCTCACGAAGGTTCAGCGATACAGACGGCAGGCCGTCACCAGGCTTGCATTCCGGGCAACCACAGGTTTTCGCGTGGATCAGTGACTGGTCGCCGTCAAACGGGTTTCCAAGGCTTTTGGTTGTCATGGTGCACTCTCCCTACTCTCAGATAGTTTTTTTGCACTCTTGCGGTGCAACTAAGACTCTGGTTCTGCCCGGCCAGGATTTGGCCTTGGCAAACAGCACGTTCTGAGATGACTATTGCGGGGTTCGTGCCAACTTTATTAAAACCTCTACCTCATTGTTTTTATGGGGCTTAATACAAACTCATGCTAACCAGGTGCACTACGAAATTTCGCAATGCACGATTTATCGTAGTGAGCGCTTCGATTTTTCGTAGTTGGCACAGGCTTTGTTTGGCATTTACCGTCACTCAAGCGGAGGCCCGGCATGAACCAGCCCGAACGCATGGAAACACACCAATGGATCAACCACCTGCCAGAGGCTGCCCTTCTGGTAGATGCGGGCCAGGACCTGATCCTCTCCGCCAACAGCGCCATGGCACGAATGGCCGGCACCGACCGACAATCCATTGCCAACATGGCATGTACCCAGCTGTTTGCTGACCAGCGGCCCCAGCTGATCAATTTCACCGAAGAAACCCTGTTCCGCAGCCACAGCTGGAGCCGTGATTTCCACCTGAAACACCGGGATGGCCACACGGTTGAACTGGAAATTTCTTCTTCCTGCGTGGGCGAGGCAGAAGCGCAAACCCTGCTACTGCTCCTGCGTGATCGGCGACAATTGAGAACCCTGCGCGAACGCCACGAAGCCAATCACTACCACCGGGGTGGCCTGCTGGAGTGGCGACGAGTGGAAGAGCTGTTCAAGGATATGGAGCGGGAGAACCAGCTGATTCTCCACGCCGTTGGCGAAGGCATTTACGGGGTGGACGCCGAAGGCCGCACCACCTTCGCCAATCCCGCCGCCGAGCGCATGCTGGGCTGGCGCATGGATGAACTCATGGGGCGCGTGATACACCGTGTTGTGCATCACTCCCACGAAGACGGCAGCCTGTTCCCACTGAAAGAATGCCCCATCTACGGCGCTTTCCGGGATGGCAGCATCAAGCGCGTTGGCGACGACTGGTTCTGGCGCAAAGACGGCACCGGGTTTCCGGTGGAGTACACCAGCACCCCGATCATGGACAACGGCCACCCGGTGGGTGCGGTTGTGGTGTTCCGGGACATCTCCGCCAGACTGCAAGCCCAGAAGGAACTGCAGTCAGCACTGGAAGAAGTAGAGAGCCTGAAACGCCGGCTGGAAATGGAAAATGCCTACCTACAGGAAGAACTCAGCGCGGAGTTCCACTTCCACGAAATCCTCGGCCAGAGCGACGCCATCAAGGCCATCGTGCGGCGCATCGGCATGGTGGCTCCGACAGACGCCAACGTTCTGATCACCGGCGAATCCGGCACCGGCAAGGAGTTGATTGCCCGCGCCATCCACCAGGCCAGCACCCGACGCGACCGCCCGTTGATCCGGGTAAACTGCGCCGCGATTCCAAAAGACCTGTTTGAGAGCGAGTTCTTCGGCCACATCAAAGGCGCCTTCACTGGCGCCGTGAACGACAGAATCGGCCGATTCGAACTGGCCGACGGCGGCACCCTGTTTCTGGATGAAGTGGGTGAAATCCCTTTGGAATTGCAGGGCAAGCTGTTGCGGGTGCTTCAGGATCAGCAGTTCGAACGCGTGGGTGAGAACAAGACTCGCGCCGTCGATGTAAGGGTAATAGCGGCCACCAACCGGGAGTTAAAAACGGAGGTGCAGGAGAAAACCTTCCGGGAAGACCTGTATTTTCGCCTCAACGTCTTCCCCATCGAGTCCATCCCCCTGCGCAGGAGACTTGAAGACATCCCGATGCTGGCCCAGGAGTTCCTGAACCGGGCGTGTCAGAAGTTCAACCGGCCACCGCTGGTTCTGACAGAACGAGATGTGAGTACCCTCAAGGCCTACCACTGGCCGGGCAACGTTCGGGAACTGGAAAACGTGATCGAACGCCAGGTGATTACCGCCGTTGGCCGCCTGGACCTGGACCTTCCGGGTGTCGAACCTTCTGCGCATGCCGCAGCGAACTCAACGCCATCGCGTCATTACGGTAGTGAGTTGTTGACCGAGGTAGACTTGAAGGAGCTGGAGAAACAGAACCTGATCAAGGCGCTGAGAATGACCGGCGGGCGCATCTTCGGAGATGACGGGGCAGCGGCACTACTTGGCATCAAGCCAACGACCCTCAATTCCCGCCTGGGCAAGCTCAAGCTTGATGCCCGGCAGTTTCGGGCTTCTTGAGTGTTGGCTTGGGTTTCTGGGTTCGGGCTTGGGCTCCTGGCCTTCTGGTTGGGGGGCGGGGTTTGGCTTGGGCTCCTAGCCTTCTAGCTGTGCGGGCGGGCTTGCGGGGTGGCTGTTGGATTTTTTTTGGAAAAACAACTCGCTTCGCTCAGACATCTTTTTCCGGCAAAAAACCCAACAACCACCCCGCGCCGACGGGCATTGGCGGGTATTCGCTTGATAACAGAGCCAATATATTTGGCACTTAAAATTGCAAAAGATCGATTCAGTACGATGGTCGCGCTTATTTCAGGGTGCTTTCGTTGTTTTTTCCTTGGTATTCCTGTGCTGCACGTCGGTAGGGGGGTGTGGGGTATTTTTCTGTCAGGGAAAAAGATGTCTGAGCGCAGCGAGTTGTTTTTCCCAGAAGAAAAATACCCCATACCCCGCGTACCCGCCCGCCAACCACCAGGCTAGGAGCCGAAGCCATACCCAGCCCGCAAACCGGGAAGGCCAGGAGCCCAAACCAAACCCCACACCAAAACCAGAAGGCTCAGAACGGAACTCAGACCACCTCGATGGCCACCGCAGTTGCTTCACCACCACCAATGCACAGCGATGCCACACCACGCTTCAGGCCACGTTGTTTGAGGGCGTTGATCAGGGTAATGATGATACGGGAGCCAGAGGAGCCGATGGGGTGGCCCAGGGCGCAGGCGCCGCCGTGCACGTTGACCTTTTCCGCAGGTAATTTCAGCTCATTGATGGCGGCCAGGGTGACCACTGCGAAGGCTTCGTTGATCTCGAACAGGTCGACATCATCCAGCGTCCAACCGGCTTTCTTAAGCACTTTTTCGATGGAGCCAATCGGGGCCAGTGTGAACTCTGCCGGCAAGCGGGCATGGGTGGCGTGGGCCACGATTCTGGCTTGTGGAACAAGGCCTCGGGCATCTGCTTCAACCGCTGAAGTCAGCACCAGGGCAGAGGCACCGTCGCTGATAGAGCTGGAGTTGGCGGCGGTTACCGAGCCGTCTTTGGCAAAGGCCGGTTTCAGTTGCGGGATCTTTTCGGGTTTGGCGTTACCGGGTTGTTCGTCGGTGTCGACTTCGGTATAACCACCGCGGCCGGCAACGGTCACCGGAGTAATTTCATCCCGGAACCAGCCATTCTGGATCGCCGTCAGGGCTTTTTGCAGAGAGCCGATGGCGAACTCGTCCATGGCCTGACGGGTGATGTTGAATTTATCAGCGGTGCGCTGGGCAAACACGCCCATCAGCCCGCCTTCGTAGGCGTCTTCCAGGCCATCCAGGAACATGCTGTCCATCACCTGGCCGTGGCCCATGCGCATGCCGGCGCGGGCTTTCGGTAACAGATACGGTGCCTGGCTCATGTTCTCCATACCACCGGCGATCATGATGTTGTTGGTGCCGGCTTTGATCTGGTCGTGGGCCATGATGACGGCTTGCATGCCGGAGCCGCACATTTTGTTGATGGTGGTGCAGCCACTGCTATCCGGAATACCGGCAGCGCGGGATGCCTGCCGCGCAGGTGCCTGGCCGAGGCCGGCGGGTAGCACGCAGCCCATGATGATTTCCTGTATATCTGCCGGCTGCAGCCCGGCACGTTCAATGGCCGCCTTGATGGAAACGGCGCCCAGTTCCGGTGAACGCACAGAGCTCAAAGAGCCCATCATGCCCCCCATCGGGGTTCTGGCGGAACCGGCTATTACGATATCGTTGTTCATGTTTTATGTTCTCCTGCAACGGAATCTAGTTGGTGTTCTTATTTTGCTCATCGGTCTTGTTTGGGTTCCTAGCCTTTCGGGTGTGCGGGCGGGTACGCGGGGTATGGGGTATTTTTCTTCTGGGAAAAACAACTCGCTTCGCTCAGACATCTTTTTCCCTGCCAGAAAAATACCCCATACCCCACTACCGACGTGCAGTACAGGAATGCCAAGGGTAAAAACAAAGAAAGTACCCTGGGGTAAGTGTGAGTGTTGCACTGAATCTATCCTTTCCCTTTCTAAGCGCAAAACCTACAAGGGTTTTTATCAAGCGACTACCCGCCAATGCCCGTCGGCGCGGGGTGGTTGTTGGATTTTTTGCCGGAAAAAGATGTCTGAGCGAAGCGAGTTGTTTTTCCAAAAAAAATCCAACAGCCACCCCGCAAGCCCGCCCGCAAACCGGAAGGCTGGGGGCCCAAGCCAGCCCCTCAGCGCCCAAGTACCGAACGGGCAATAACCTCCTTCATCACCTCTGAAGTACCGCCGTAAATCCTCTGAACCCGAGCGTCGATAAAGTTCCGGGAAATCGGATACTCGGTGGTGTAACCGTAGCCCCCAAACAACTGCAAACAGCCATCGGCCACCCGGCACTGCATCTCCGTGGCACTGTACTTGGCCATCGACGCCGTGGGCGCATCCAACTTGCCGTCTTCGTATTCGCGGATGCACTGATCAACAAACGCCTTGTTGATGCGGTAGTCGGTTTCCATGCGGGCGATTTCGAAACGGGTGTTCTGAAGCTGGCTGAGCTTCTGGCCGAACAGTTCCCGCTCCTGGGCGTAGGCAATGGTGAGATCCAGGGAGCCCCGGGCCGCAGCGACGCCGAGGGCGCCGATCACCAGGCGTTCGCGGGGCAGTTCGCGCATCAGGTACATGAAACCCTGCCCTTCTTCGCCCAACAAAGCGGATGCGGGAACACGCATGTCGGAGAAGAACAGCTCGGAGGTGTCGCCAGAATGCTGGCCGATTTTGTCCAGGTTGCGGCCCTTGCTGAAGCCCGGTAGTGAAGTGTCCACCAGGAACAGGCTGATGCCGCGGGCCCCGGCTTTCGGGTCGGTTTTGGCGGCGACGATTACCATGTCGGCGTGCTGGCCGTTGGTGATGAAGGTTTTGGAGCCATTGAGGATGTAGTCGTCGCCGTCTTTAACCGCGCTGGTGCGCATGGCCTGCAGGTCGCTGCCAGCGCCGGGTTCGGTCATGGCGATGGCGCCGACGGCTTCACCGGAGACCATTTTGGGCAACCATTGCTGGCGCTGGGCCTCGTTGCCGATGTGGCTGAGGTAAGGCGCCACGATGTCTGAGTGCACCATCACATTGGTGGACAACGCCCCGAACCCCATGCGGGCCATTTCTTCACCCACCACCACAGAAAACTGGAAAGGCGCACCAATGCCGCCGCAGTCTTCCGGCACGTCGACACACAGTAAACTGGCGTTGCCCAAGGTGTTCCATAGCTCCCGTGGCACAATGCCGCTTTTCTCCCAGGCCTCGTAGTGCGGTTTCACCTCGGCTTCCAGAGCCTTGATCACCGACTCCCGAAACATGGCCAATTCTTCTTGATCGACGTGGTTGGTCATATCACTCACCTGTTGTTATTTGTTCGCTTGTGGCGAATCCTGTTGCCTGAACCCGCTTGTGACGGGTGGTTTGCGTCAATTCACTTGGGCGCCATGCGCAGGGCGCAATCCAGGCGAATCACTTCGCCGTTCAAAATCGGGTTGCGCACCATCTGGTCTACCATCATGCCGAACTCTTCCGGCTTACCCAATCGCTTGGGGAACGGCAGTGTCGCCGCCAGGCTGTCCTGCACTTCTTCCGGCATACCGGCCATCATCGGGGTCATAAACAGGCCCGGAGCAATGGTGTTCACGCGGATACCTTCACGGGCCAATTCGCGGGCGGATTGCAAAGTTAACGCCACAACCCCGCCCTTGGAGGCACTGTAGGCAGCCTGGCCGATCTGGCCCTCATAGGCGGCCACAGAAGCAGTATTGATGATCACGCCTCGCTCGCCATCGGCGTTCGGCTCGCGCTGGGCCATATCTGCCGCAGCAAGACGCAGGATGTTGAAGGTGCCAATCAGGTTGACCTGGATCACCTTGCTGAAGCTGTCCAGCGGCATCACACCTTCCCGGCCCAGAATCTTCGCCGCCGGCGCAATGCCTGCGCAGTTAACTGCGACACCACAGGGGCCATGGGCTTCCCGCGCAGCGTTGATGGCCGCTTCGGCACTTTGTGCGGAGCTTACATCGCACTCAAGGAAGATCCCGCCGATGTCTGCGGCCACTTTCTCACCCTGTTCTTTCTGAAGATCCAGGATGGCCACCTTGCACCCGGCAGCCGCCAGCGCACGCGCAGCGCCCTCGCCCAGCCCAGACGCTCCGCCTGTTACAATGGCCGCCACATTATTGAATTCCATCATGCACTCCTATTCTCAGGATTGTATTTGTTGAAAATCGGACCCGAAAACTACTTTACGTTTACGTAAACTTTATCTAACCTTGGTCTAAAAAGGAAATCGTGATGAACGAAAAAAGAACCTTCAGCATCAGCGAGCTCTCCCAAGAGTTCGACGTGACAACCCGAAGCATCCGATTCTATGAGGATCAGGGCTTGCTCAAGCCCACCCGAAGGGGCCAAACCCGGATCTTCAGCACCAAAGACCGGGTTCGGTTGAAGCTTATTCTCCGGGGCAAGCGCATGGGCTTCTCCCTGGCAGAAACCAGGGAACTGTTCGACCTGTGGGACGAAACCCTCACCGGTAACGAAAAACAGCTTTTGAAGATGCTGGAAATCCTCGCCGACAGGCGCGCCCAGCTGGAACAACAGAAAAACGACATCGCCCAGGCGGAAATGGAAATCGAAACCGCCGAAACCCGGTGCCGCGAGGCACTGGAAGAGCTGCAGAAGAAAAAGAAACAACAGGGCGAAGGGCAAAAAGAATCCAAACAAACCGTCACCTGAGCGTGACGAAGCACACAGATCCGATTCAAGAACAACAAGGTAGCCAACGATGAAATCACAATACTCAGAACTCAATTTCGGTCTCGGCGAAACCCTCGACATGCTGCGCGAACAGATCAACGGCTTCGCCGCCGCTGAAATCGCCCCGCGCGCTGAAGAGATCGACCGCAACAACGAGTTCCCCATGGACCTGTGGCGGAAAATGGGCGACATGGGCCTGCTGGGTATCACCGTGGGCGAACAGTACGGCGGCTCAGACATGGGCTACCTGGCACACGTGATCGCCATGGAAGAAATCAGCCGCGCCTCCGCCTCCGTTGGTTTGTCTTACGGTGCCCACTCCAACTTGTGCGTCAACCAGATTCACCGCAACGGCACCGAAGAACAGAAACAGAAATACCTGCCCAAGCTGGTCAGCGGCGAACACATCGGCGCCCTCGCCATGTCTGAGCCCAACGCCGGCTCAGACGTTATCTCCATGAAACTCAGTGCTCGCGACGAAGGCGACCACTTCGTCCTCAACGGCACCAAAATGTGGATCACCAACGGCCCGGATGCCCACACCTACGTCATCTACGCCAAAACCGACGTCAAAGCCGGCTCCAAAGGCGTCACCGCCTTCATCGTAGAACGCGACGCCCCGGGCTTCAGCCGCCACCAGAAACTCGACAAACTCGGCATGCGCGGCTCCAACACCTGCGAACTGGTGTTTGAAGATTGCAAAGTACCCCGTGAAAACATCCTCGGCGGCGAAGGCAACGGCGCCAAAGTGCTCATGAGCGGCCTGGACTACGAACGCCTCGTCCTCTCCGGCGGCCCGCTGGGCATCATGCAAGCTGCCATGGACGTGGTCGTCCCCTACATCCGCGAACGCAAACAATTCGGCCAGGCCATCGGGGAATTCGAACTGGTACAGGGCAAAGTCGCCGACATGTACACCTGGATGAACACCGCCAAATCCTACGTCTACATGGTCGCCATGTCCGCCGACCGCGGCGAAACCACCCGCAAAGACGCCGCCGGCGCCATCCTCTACTCCGCCGAAATGGCCACCAAACTAGCCCTGGATGCCATCCAGCTGCTCGGCGGCAACGGCTACATCAACGAATACCCCACAGGCCGCCTGCTGCGAGACGCCAAACTCTATGAAATCGGCGCGGGCACGTCTGAGATCCGGCGGATGCTGATCGGGCGAGAGCTGTTCCTGAACAAGTAAGCGCCCCCGACGAATCCACTGAAGAGGTTGGACGAGGGTTTGGCGGGGTGTCCTTTCCGGGAGTGTCTGTGGCCATGGATGGCCACAGCCAAGCGCACATGGATGTGCTCGTAGCGTCTCCCGGAAAGGACACCCCGCCAAACCCGGACGCCCCCAAAACTGAGGGACAAGAACACCATGACCGTGCTGCAAAGCAAAATAAACCCGAGGTCCGATGAGTTCCTGGCCAACCAGAACGCCATGGCCAAAGCCGTCGCAGACCTGAAAGAAAAAGTCGCCACCATCCAGCAAGGCGGCGGCCCAAGCTACCAGGAACGCCACATCGCCCGCGGCAAACTGCTGCCCAGAGAGCGCATCAACCGCCTCCTCGATGACGGCTCCCCGTTCCTCGAAATCGGCCAGTTCGCCGCCTACAACGTCTACGACGAAGAAGTCCCAGCAGCTGGCGTCGTCGCCGGCGTGGGCCGCGTCTCCGGCACCGAATGCATGATCATCGCCAACGACGCCACCGTCAAAGGCGGCAGCTACTACCCGCTCACGGTCAAAAAACACCTGCGCGCCCAGGAAATCGCCCTGGAGAACCGCCTGCCGTGCATCTACCTGGTCGACTCAGGCGGCGCCAACCTGCCCCGGCAGGACGAAGTCTTCCCGGACCGCGACCACTTTGGCCGCATCTTCTACAACCAGGCCCGCATGAGCGCCGACGACATCCCCCAGATCGCCGTCGTCATGGGCCTGTGCACCGCCGGCGGCGCCTACGTGCCCGCCATGGCCGATGAATCCATCATCGTGCGCGATCAGGGCACCATCTTCCTGGCCGGCCCGCCACTGGTCAAAGCCGCCACCGGCGAAGTGGTCAGCGCCGAAGACCTGGGCGGTGCAGACGTGCACTGCAAAATCTCCGGCGTAGCCGACCACTACGCCGAAAACGACGCCCACGCCCTGGACATCGCCCGGCGCTGCATCTCCAACCTCAACCGCCGCAAACCGGTGGACGTGGAGATCCGCAAACCGAGAGCGCCGCTGTACAGCGCCGACGAAATCTACGGAATCGTCGGCACCGACTTGCGCAAACAGTTCGACGTGCGCGATGTGATCGCCCGCATTGTCGACGGCTCCGAATTCGACGAATTCAAACGCTATTACGGCCAGACCCTGGTCACCGGCTTTGCCCACATCCACGGTTACCCGGTGGGCATCATCGCCAACAACGGCATCCTGTTCAGCGAATCCGCCCAGAAAGGCGCGCACTTCATCGAGCTGTGCTGCCAGCGCAACATCCCGCTGCTGTTCCTGCAGAACATCACCGGCTTTATGGTGGGCCAGAAATATGAGGCCGAAGGCATCGCCAAACACGGCGCCAAAATGGTCATGGCCGTGGCCTGTGCCAACGTACCGAAAATCACCGTACTGATCGGCGGCTCTTTCGGCGCGGGCAACTACGGCATGTGCGGCCGCGCCTACAGCCCGGATTTCTTATGGATGTGGCCGAACGCCCGTATCTCTGTAATGGGCGGTGAACAGGCCGCCGGCGTACTCGCTACCGTCAAAAGGGAAGGCATGGAGCGCAAAGGCCAGGACTGGAGCAGCGACGAAGAAGCCAAATTCAAGCAGCCGATCATCGACACCTACGAACACCAGGGCCACCCCTACTACGCCAGCGCGCGCCTCTGGGACGACGGCGTGATCGACCCGGCCCAGACCCGCGAAGTGGTTGCCCTGAGCCTGTCTGCCACCCTCAACCGACCCGCCAAGCCAACACGCTTCGGCGTGTTCCGGATGTGATGGAGGACATCGCCATGACCGATCAGGAACAAGCGGTTCGCCTCAATCACCGCGCCAAGGGTGTCACCGAAGTGGTCCTCAACCGCCCGGACAAACGCAACGCCTTTGACGACGTGATCATCCAGCAACTGATCAAGGCGCTGGAACAGGTAGACGCAGACAACAACACCCACGTTGTCATCCTTCGCTCCGAAGGCAAACACTTCTCCGCCGGGGCGGATCTGGGCTGGATGCGCCGCATGGCCGACAACAGCCGACAGGAAAACCTGGACGACTCGCGGCAACTGGCGCGGTTGATGAACGTGCTCAACCACCTGTCCAAGCCGGTGATCGGCCTGGTTCAGGGTGCCGCCTTCGGAGGCGCCGTTGGCCTGGCCGCCTGCTGCGACATCGTGCTGACCACCGAGAAGGCCAGCTTCTGCCTGAGCGAAGTCAAACTCGGCCTGATTCCCGCCGTGATCAGCCCCTACGTGGTGCGCGCCATCGGCGAGCGCCAGGCCCGGCGCTACTTTATCAGCGCCGAAGTCTTCACCGCTCGGCAAGCCGAGCACTTCGGCTTGGTGCATGAAGTGTGTAAAGACGAAAGCGCCATGGAACGCCGCTGCGACGAACTGCTTTTGCAGCTTGCCCTCAACGGGCCAGAAGCCATGAAAGCCGCCAAAGATCTGGTATTTGCCGTCAGCCACAAGGTGATCGGCCAGGACGTGATCGACGACACCGCACAACGCATCGCGGACATCCGGGTGGGTGAAGAAGGTCAGGAAGGGCTCAACGCGTTCCTGAACAAACGCAAGGCCAACTGGGTTCCGGAGGAATAATAATGTTCAGTAAGATACTCATCGCCAACCGCGGCGAAATCGCCTGCCGGATCATACATACCGCCCATCGCATGGGCATCCGCTGCGTTGCCGTGTATTCCGATGCAGACGCAGATGCCCGGCATGTGGCCATGGCAGACGAAGCCTTCCACATTGGCCCGGCCCCCAGCTCCGAGAGTTACCTGAAAGCCGACAAGATCATCGAAATTGCCAAAGAAAGCGGCGCCCAGGCCATCCATCCCGGTTACGGCTTCCTGTCTGAGAACACCCAGTTCGCCGAAGCCTGCGAAGCCAACAACATCGTGTTCATCGGCCCGCCCTCCTCGGCCATCGCCGCCATGGGTTCCAAGTCCGCAGCCAAGGCCATCATGGAGAAAGCCGGCGTGCCGCTGGTGCCCGGCTACCACGGCGACGACCAATCCCCGGAAACCCTTCGCCAGGAGGGTGAGAAATGCGGCTTCCCACTGCTGCTGAAAGCCGTTGCCGGTGGCGGTGGCAAAGGCATGCGGGTGGTGGAACGCATGGAAGACTTCGACGACGCCCTGGCCGCCGCCAAACGGGAATCCAAGAACGCCTTCGGCAACCCGGACATGCTTATCGAACGCTACCTGACCCAGCCACGGCACGTGGAAATCCAGGTGTTCTGCGACCAGAGCGGCAAGGGCGTGTACCTGGCGGAACGGGATTGTTCCGTGCAGCGCCGCCACCAGAAAGTACTGGAAGAAGCCCCGGCGCCGGGCCTGAGTGAGGAAACCCGCAAAGCCATGGGCGAAGCCGCCGTTAAAGCCGCACAAGCCATCAACTACGTGGGTGCCGGCACCGTCGAATTCCTGTACGACGTGGACGGCTCTTTCTTCTTTATGGAAATGAACACCCGCCTGCAGGTGGAACACCCGGTCACCGAAATGGTCACCGGCCAGGATCTGGTGGAATGGCAGCTGAAAGTGGCCTGGGGCGAGCCCCTGCCGCTGGAGCAATCCCAGGTAAAAACCCGGGGCCACGCCCTGGAAGCGCGCATCTACGCCGAAGACCCGGACCAGGACTTCCTGCCCGCCACCGGCAACCTGCGCTACCTGAGCACCCCGGATGAAAGCGCCCACGTGCGGGTGGATACCGGCGTCACCGAAGGCGACGACATCAGCATCCACTACGACCCGATGATCGCCAAACTCATCGTGTGGGATGAAACCCGGGACCAGGCCATCAACCGCATGGTCCAGGCCCTGGAGCATTACCGCATTGCCGGCGTGAAAACCAATATCCGCTTCCTGCACGCCCTGGCCGACGCCCAGCCGTTCCGGGAAGCGGACCTGACCACCGGTTTCATAGACGACCACCGGGAACTGCTGTTCCCGAAATCCAGGCTGGATACCCACAAAGCCCTGGTGCTGGCCGCCGGCTTTGTGCTGGAACAACGCAAATCCCGGGAAGTGATCAGCACAGACCCCTGGTCGCCCTTCGCCCGCCAGAACAGCTGGCGCATGAACTCCGAATACGCCCAGCCGCTGCAGTTACAGGTAGGCGACGACATACACGACCTGAAAGTTCTGGAGCGGGACGACCGTTACCAGGTCTACGTGGGCGGCAGCGTGTACAACCTCACCATGCGCCTGGACGACGACTACCTGCAGGCGGTGATTAACGGCCATCGCATCAGCGTTCACGGCAACCTGCACAACGACCAGTTGGTGCTCTTCTACGAAGGCGACACCTTCAACTGCACCCTCTACAAAGAAAGCTACGGCTTTGAAGAAATGGCCGGCGAAGGCAGCCTGGCCGCACCCATGAACGGCGCCATCGTCGCCGTGCAAGCGAAAGTCGGCGACAAGGTCAAAGCCGGCCAGAGCCTGGTGATCATGGAAGCCATGAAAATGGAACACGCCATCAAAGCACCGGCCGACGGCGTAGTCACCGAGATCTTCTTCGCCGAAGGCGACCAGGTGTCCGAAGGTGCCGAATTGATCGCCATTGAAGTGACGGAAGAGGAGGCAGGCTGATGGCCTTTCCCAAACAGGTGCGCCTGGTTGAGATGAGCCCCCGGGACGGCCTGCAGAACGAGCCCGGCGCGGTGATTGCCACCGCCATCAAAACCGGCCTGATCGACCGCCTGGCCGACTGCGGCCTGAGCCACATCGAAGCCGCCAGCTTTGTGTCGCCCAAATGGGTGCCACAAATGGCCGATGCAGCAGACGTGATGGCCGGCATCACCCGCAAACCCGGCGTACGCTACTCCGCCCTCACCCCGAACCTGAAAGGCTTCGAGGGTGCCCTGGCCGCGAAAGCAGATGAAGTCGCCGTATTCGGCGCCGCCTCCGAAAGCTTCACCAAAAAGAACATCAACTGCACCATCGCCGAAAGCCTCGAACGCTTCGCCCCGGTGCTGGAAGAAGCCCGCAAACACGGCATCCCCGTGCGCGGCTACGTCTCCACCGTCATGGGCTGCCCCTACGAAGGCGACATCGCCCCGGCACAAGTCGCCACCGTGGCCAAAGCCCTGTACGACATGGGCTGCCACGAAATCTCCCTGGGCGACACCATCGGCGTAGGCACCCCGCTAAAAGCCAAACGCATGCTCGAAGCCGTCGCCGCCCACGTACCCATGGACAAACTCGCCGCCCACTTCCACGACACCTACGGCCAGGCCCTGGCCAACCTGTATGCGGTGCTGGAAGAAGGCGTCTCGATCATCGACGCCTCCGCCGCCGGCCTCGGCGGCTGCCCCTACGCCAAAGGCGCCTCCGGCAACGTCGCCACAGAAGACGTGCTATACCTGCTTAACGGCCTAGGCATCAACACCGGCGTGGATCTGAACAAACTGGTCGCCACCGGCGACTGGATCAGCAGCCAACTGAACCGCCACAACGGCTCAAAAGTCGGCCAGGCATTAGGCGGAAACTGCCAATGATCGAAGTGGAGGGCGGGTACTCCTTCCCGGGACTGTCTGCAGCATGGATGCTGCAGTCAAGCGTACAAGGACGTATTCACAGCGTGTCCCGGGAAGGAGTACCCGCCCTCCACCACACAGAATCAAGCAGGCTAGGAGCCCAAAAATGAGCAACAAAAACGTAGTGGCCCTCGATCTCCCCATCCCGGAGATCAGCGACATGCCCGAAGACACCCAAAAGTACTTCCAGATCTGCCAGGAAAAACTCGGCATGATCCCCAACGTACTCACCGCCTACAGCCACAACCTAAAACAGCTAGAAGGCTTCACCCGCCTCTACAACGAACTCATGCTCGGCGAAAGCGAACTCAGCAAACTCGAGCGTGAAATGGTGGCCGTGGTCGTCTCCTCAGAGAACAAATGCTTCTACTGCCTGGTCGCCCACGGCGCCGCAGTGCGGGTACTGAGCGGCGACCCAGCCCTGGGCGAACACATGGTGATGAACTACCGCAGCGCCAAACTCGACCAACGCCAGCGCGCCATGCTCGATTTCGCGTCCCTGCTCACCCGCACACCCGCCCTGGTGACCGAAGAACACACCCAGGCCCTGCGAGACGCCGGCCTGAGTGACCGGGGCATCTGGGACCTGAGCAACCTGATCGGCTTTTACAATATGAGTAACCGCGTGGCCATCGCCAGCGACATGCAACCCAACCCGGAATACCACAGCCAGAGTCGCTAGCAAGTGCGTTGACTTGCCAGCCCTCAATTACAAAAACAAATGGAGGCAGAGACATGAGCAAGACTCTCCCAAGCTACAATCCCAGCTATACGAGCAGCACCGCCGACAAGCCGCTACTGGGCATGACCATCGGCGACATGCTCGACCGCACCGCCGAGAGATTCCCCAACAACGACGCCCTGGTGTGCCTGCACCAGGACATCCGCTGGACTTACAAAGAGTTCGTTGAAAAGGTCAACGAAGCCGCCCGCGCCTTTATGGCGATCGGCGTCAAACGCGGTGACCGGGTGGGCATCTGGTCCCCCAACCGGTATGAGTGGACCGTTACCCAGTTCGCCACCGCCAAAGTCGGCGCCATCCTGGTGAATATCAACCCGGCCTACGGCGTGCACGAACTGCAATACGCCCTCAACCTGGCCGGCATCACCACCCTGGTCACCGCAGACAGCTTCAAAGCCTCCAACTACCGGGAAATGATCTACGAGCTGGCACCGGAACTAAAACGCAGCGCACCAGGCAAACTCAAAGCCGATCACCTGCCAGACCTGCGCGCCGTGATCAACATGCACGACGACAAGCACGACGGCATGTGGACCTGGAAAGAGTTCATCGGTTTTGCCAGCCAAGTGTCCGAAGCCGATCTCAGCCAACGCCAGAGCGAGCTGCAGTTTGATGACCCCATCAACATCCAGTTCACCTCCGGCACCACCGGCAACCCCAAAGGCGCCACCCTCACCCACCACAACATCCTCAACAACGGCTACTTTGTAGGTGAAAGCCAGCGCCTGACCGAGAACGACCGCCTGGTTATCCCCGTACCCCTGTACCACTGCTTCGGTATGGTGATGGGCAACCTGGGCTGCATTACCCACGGCACCGCCATGATCTACCCGGGCGAAGGCTTTGACCCGAAAACCGTACTGCAGGCCGTGCACCAGGAAAAAGCCACCGCCCTGTACGGCGTGCCCACCATGTTCATCGCCGAACTGGCCGACCCGGAGTTCGACAGCTACGACCTTTCCACCCTGCGCACCGGCATCATGGCTGGCTCCATCTGCCCGGCGGAAGTGATGAAAAAGGTCAACGGCAAGATGAACATGAAGGAAGTGCAGATTGCCTACGGCATGACCGAAACCAGCCCGGTCTCCACGCAGACCAGCTCCGAAGACCCGTTCGAGAAGCAGGTGACCACCGTGGGCCGCACCCAGCCCCACCTGGAAACCAAGATTGTCGACCCCGGCACCGGCAACGTGGTGCCCCGTGGCGAAATTGGCGAACTCTGCACCCGTGGCTACAGCGTGATGCTGAAGTACTGGAACAACGAAGAGAAAACCCGTGAAGCCATAGACGACGGCGGCTGGATGCACACCGGCGACCTGGCCACCATGGACGAAGACGGCTACATCCAGATCGTCGGCCGCATCAAAGACATGGTGATTCGCGGCGGCGAGAACATCTACCCGAAAGAAATCGAAGAATTCCTCTACACCCACCCCGCCATCGAAGACGTGCAGGTAACCGGCATACCCGATGAAAAATACGGCGAAGAACTGATCGCCTGGGTAAAACTGCGCCCAGACACAGACCCGGTAACCGGTGAGGACTTGCAGGCATTCTGCAAAGGCAAAATCGCTCACTTCAAAATCCCCAAGAACTACAAGTTTGTGGATGCCTTCCCGATGACCGTGACCGGGAAGATTCAGAAGTTCAAGATGCGGGAGATTTCGATTGAGGAAATGGGGTTGAAGAAGTAACCGACCTTCTTACAGCATCACTCCGGCCCAGAGTCACACTGGGCCGGCCTCCCTTCCCGGCTGTATACGCCAGAGTTCAAACAGGGCGTGTGCCACTGCAAATTCACGGTCGATAGTGGAAATAGACGACAACTGTCGTAAAACTCTGTGAACGTGGTCTCTCTTGGCTTGTAACCTAATGAAAATCATGGAATAGTCAGAACGTTAAATTGTAAATAGGCGCTCCACTGATTCGGGGAAACACCGACAACTGGCGCTTATTTCTCGGTGCGTCATATTTGGTGGGCCGGTAGTAGTTTGATTTTGAAAATAATTTGATGAATGACCTTCCTAGTGCCTCGGGATAAGCGCATTTTGGATAGCTGTAATTTGTCGTTGAATTAGCTGTTATACAAATAAAAGGAGTCAGCAGTGAGCAAAACAATAGCAGTATTTGCGAGTGCCAGAAGGAATGGCAATACAGGTAAATTTATAGATTGGATTTCTTCGGAGTTAGATATTGATGTAATCAATTTGTTGGATAAAGACATATCACCCTATGACTATGATCACAAAAACATAGGCGATGACTTTCTTTCCGTGATGAACAAATTGTTAGATTACGAGAATATAATTTTTGCAACACCAGTTTATTGGTACGGCCCAAGTGCTCAAATGAAGATATTCATTGATAGGACATCGGATTTTTTGGATGTTGATGAGCTAAAGGATATTGGGAGGCGGCTGCGCAACAAAACAGGTTTTGTTGTTTGCACATCTATTAGCAGTGATGCTGATAGCTCATTTCTCAATTCATTTAAAGATACCTTCAGGTATCTTGGAATGGGGTACGGCGGGTATGTTCACGCAAACTGCGAAAACGGTTTCAATTTACAAGACTACCAAGCCGATGTTGATAAGTTCATACAGCTTATAAAAGGCTATTGATTCCCCAAAAATGGCCAATTTGGCTACCAGAAAAATTTGTATAACAAGTCGTTCAAGCCGACCGCGCTACGCGCGGCGGCTTAACTCCGGCGTTATAGGCCTGGTCGATTTCTGTGCAGAGCCTAGTCCAATGTGGGTTGGGCTAATTCATACCTTTCGGGAGGGTGTGGCTATGGTAGAAATGATCTTGGAATCAACGATCAAATGCCCAAACTGTGGCCATCAGAAATCGGAAACCATGCCTACCGACTCATGCCAGTATTTTTACGAGTGTGAGTCTTGCCATGTTTTACTGAAGCCCAAGCATGGCGACTGCTGTGTCTTTTGTTCATTCGGCACAGTGCCGTGCCCACCAATTCAACGAGGGTCAGGGTGTCGTGCTCCTGGCCTATAACAAGTCCCGTAAGGCGGAGGCGTGAGACGCGCAGCTTCCTTTTTAATTGGAATTCCGTATGAGGCATGCTGAAAGGCACAGGACAGAACGGATTGGCTGGCTCCGTGCTGCGGTTCTGGGTGCAAATGACGGCATTGTATCTACCGCTAGTCTGGTTCTGGGAGTGGCGGCGGCAGGGGCGGACTCCAAGGCTGTCTTGGTTGCTGGTGTTGCCGGTCTTGTTGCAGGCGCTATGTCGATGGCAGCGGGTGAGTATGTGTCAGTCAGCTCTCAATCTGATACCGAGCGGGCGGATCTTGCCAGAGAGAGTGGAGAGCTCGTTAGCGAGCCCGAACAAGAACAAGCGGAATTGGCTGAGATCTACGTAAGGCGAGGGTTGGACCCAGAACTTGCAAGCACAGTAGCAATTCAACTCATGAAGCACGATGCGCTTGGGGCGCATGCCCGCGATGAACTTGGTATTTCGGAGGTATCGACGGCTCGCCCGATTCAGGCCGCGTTTGCGTCGGCAGGTACATTCTCGGTTGGCGCGGCACTTCCTCTGCTCATCGTCTTGTTGTTGCCGAGTCACCTACTTATGTGGGCTGTTCCAAGCAGCTCTCTCTTGTTCCTTGCCTTGCTGGGCTCACTAGCAGCGAGAACGGGGGGCGCTCCCGTTCTTGTAGCTGCCTCTCGGGTAACTTTTTGGGGCGCCCTGGCAATGGCCCTGACTGCGGGGATCGGTGCCCTTTTTGGGGTGACCATTTGATTTGCCGACCGTGCATTGTCTCGCCTAACAAGGCGCTGCTGCCGGACATATTTTCCGCTGCACTCCAAATTTGCCGCAGAGCGCGGCGTTAGGCAATCGTCACGATGAAATGGATCGCAATTCTGTTGCTGGTTACCCCCGGCATTGTAGTGGCAGAAACTGAGCTAGAGTTTCACCTGTGTTCGGCCTACGTGGAGCAGTCGGCAGTAGGGGCACAGACCGAAAGTGGGTGGCCGGTTCGCGTAAAGTTGACGCAACAGGGAGCCACAAGTTTTGAGAGGTTCACTGAAGCAAACATTGGCAGAATGAGCCGCCTTGTTGTCGGTGATCGGGAGTTCTTTAGGGCGACAATGTGGGTGCCAATTTCTAGTGGGAGCATATATGGGGCATTCAGTTCCCAAGAAGCTGCCATAGCCTGGCAGCGAACTCTGGCAGGCAAACTACCGGCAGCTCCGTGCGGTGCGGGAGACTGAGAAATGCCTAACCAATCATTCAAGTTCGTTCCCGGCCTGGCGGCCGTCCACCGGACGCCCTGGTCGGGCGCCGCTTAATTTTGGTTCATCGCGGGTTAGCGTGAAAAAGTAGGAGACGGCGGTCAAACCGGTTAGTTTTGAGTTCGCCAAAACAACAAACCTGACCGACTCACCGCCGTCCCTATGAATGCTAATCCTCTTGCCCTGTTCTGGGAAGGATTCACGATAGAATCGTATGCCCAGATTGACGCTCAATCTCTGCTCATCCGACTGCAACCTGCCGACGATTACTTGCCATGCTGCAGTGGTTGTAATCAGCACACGCTTGCCATCCATGACATCAGCACCCGACGAGTCCGAGAACGCGACCTGTTCCAATACCGCGTCTGGCTGGACGTGCCAGTTCGCCGAGTTCGTTGTACGACCTGTGGCCCCAAGCTTGAACAGATTCGCTGGTTACCAGGGCGACAGCGTCTGACGGCAGGCATGGTCAGTTGGATTGAATCCCTGGTACGACTGATGCCGATCCAACATGTGGCAACGCTGCTAGGGTTGCATTGGCATACGGTCAAGGCCATCGACCATCGGCGCCTCAAACGAGAAGTGACTGAGCCAGATAAACGCCGGATTCGTCGACTGATCATGGATGAGTTCGCCTTGTTCAAGGGACACCGCTACGCCACCGTGGCGATTGATGCGGATACTCAACAAGTCCTCTGGGTTGGAGAAGGCCGCAGTCGAGCAGCGGTACGCCCCTTCTTTGAATGGCTGGGGCCGGAAACCTGTGGCCAGATCGAAGCCGTGGCGATGGATATGAATACCGCCATGGACCTGGAAGTTCAGCACCACTGCCCACAAGCACGGGTGGTCTATGACCTGTTCCACGTTGTAGCAAAGTTCGGACGGGAAGTGATTGACCGTGTCCGGGTCGATCAGGCCAATCAGCTTCGACACGACAAGCCGGCTCGCAAAGTAGTGAAACGAAGTCGCTGGCTGTTGCTCAGAAACCGAGGCAACCTCAAGGACGAGCAGGCTCTGAAGCTCGAAGAACTGCTGCAAGCCAACCAGCCCCTGATGACTGTCTACGTCCTGAAAGACCAGCTCAAAGAGCTCTGGTACGCTCCCTCAGAGGCCGATGCCAGACAACGCTGGCAAGACTGGCTAAATCTGGCTATGAGTAGTGGGCTGGCCCCCGTGCAGCAGTTTGCCAGGCGCCTCAAGGGCTACGTCGACGGCATTATCGCCAGCGCGGTCTACCGGTTGAACACCAGTGTGTTGGAGGGAATGAACAACAAGATCAAGGTGATCAAGCGGGTGGCCTACGGCTACCGGGATAACGACTACTTCTTTCTGAAGATAAAAGCAGCATTTCCCGGTAAAGCGCGATGAACCTTAATTTTGGCGTTAACTGAATCGAGAGTTGGTGACCCTATGGAAGATTTTGAACTGGTCAAACAGCACACGATATCCAATGGTGAAGTTATTACTATTGCCATAGATGAGGATGAGTGCTCGATTTTAGTGTTCAATGAAAAAAATGAGAAGATCGGGAATATTGACCTCAAAGAAGTTGATGATGGTTTCTACATAACTTGGATGTACCTAGATCAGATTAATCCAAGGTACACACACAAAGGTATAGGTCGAGAAGCACTTAAATTTTTCAAAGAGGTCTACCGGACTGGTCTGTATGCTGCACCGAATGACGGGCACGTTCGCTCGGATGGTAGCCATCTCACAGGTGATGCACCTGGTTTCATTTCGAAAATGGCCGAAGAAGGCATTATCGGGAAATTCAGTTACTAATGAGTTCGAAAGTAAGCGAACATCATTTATAATGTAGGCTCCGTTCGCCAAGCTTATCGGATATTTACACACATGCGCCACGATGACGGTCGTAAACTTGATCACAAAACATTAGAAGCCATTCGCGTTCGCGCCGTTCAACGGGTCATGGATGGCGAGAGTCCAGAAGTCGTCATCAAAGCGCTGGGGATGAGCCGAGCACGAATCTATGAATGGCTGGCTGCCTACCGCGAGGGTGGCTTTGACGCGCTCAAGGCCAAGCAGATTTCCGGTCGTCCCAAGAAACTGAGCGGTGCTCAGATCCGGGAGCTGTATATCTGGATAACGACCTTTACGCCGGACCAGTTGAAGTTTGATTTTGCCCTGTGGACTCGGGGCCGAGTGCGTGAGCTCATCCGGCAAAAGTTCAACGTCCGGTTAAGCGATGTCTCGGTCGGTCGTCTGCTTCGAAACCTGGGGCTGACGCCTCAGAAACCCCTGCATCGGGCCTACCAGCAAAAGCCAGAGGCCGTGAAACAATGGAAAGAAGAGACCTACCCGGAAATTCGCAAGGAAGCAAAAAAAGTCGGCGCCACCATCTATTTCGGCGATGAAGCCAGCATTCGGTCTGATTATCACAGTGGCACCACCTGGGCACCCAGGGGTGAAACTCCGATCATCCGTAATACGGGCAGTCGCTTCAGCATCAATCTGATCTCGGCCATCTCGCCTCGCGGCGAGCTTCGCTTTAAGACCATTCAGGGCAACATGAACACCGATGCGTTTCTTGGTTTCCTCAAGGCTCTGGTGCAAGACGTTGACAAGCCGGTTTTCCTGATCCTCGATAACCACCCGGTTCATCATGCTCGTCGGGTTCGAGACTATGTTGAGAGTCTCGACGGCAAGCTCAGGTTGTTCTTCCTGCCGCCGTACTCGCCGGAGCTGAATCCTGACGAGTCTGTTTGGGGCTATATCAAATACCATCACGTCGGTAAAAAGATCATTAACAGCAAAGAACAACTTCGGAGCACTGTTTACCGGCAGCTTCGACGTTTGCAAAAATTGCCACGACTATTGAAATCGTTTTTTGGCCATCCGGATTTGGCTTATATCTCCGGGTAATGTTCGCTTACTTTATTTCGAATTAGTAACAAGTCGCTGTAGTACGCGGCCGATGGCCGCCGGACGCCCTTTCCATGGCTCCTTCGTCGCCATTCCAAGGTCGCCGCTAAGCTTAGCGTTAAAAATCAAGGGAAGTCATGCTCAGCACCGTTATCGCCATAATCGGCGCACTTACAGCTTTAGGGAGCCTTTGGTTCACCGAACGGCAGTGGCGAAAGATCAATCGAAAGATTGCGATGCTAAATGATGCAGGCGCTGCAATAGAAATACTGCCAGCCTGGTACACGGGTCGAATGATGATGGATCAGTGGTGGTTCGGACTCAAAACCATAGATGGTAGCCTCATCGCAATTAGCACAATTCACGCAATATCCGATGACGGTAAATGGATGGATGTGGAGCTTTTGACTGAAGACGAAGTGCCCGAACTAAATCATTCAAACATAGTCTGCGCTGTAGCTGATGACCGTCGTAGGGCTTCGGTGCAGATAGACAAGATTGTCGCGGCATATGACATTGTTACGAGCTAGCCCGCAACAAATTTTTAACAAGTCGCAGCAGTACGCGGCCGATGGCCGCCGGACGCCCTTTACGTGGCTCCTTCGTCGCCACTCCAAGGTCGCCGCTGTGCTTCGGCGTTAAATTTTCAGGGAGGAGATAACACCGTGCCCTTCACACGTTTCTCTACAATTTTGGCATTGGTTATAGCAAGCCCCGCGTTTGCTGGCTCGTCTCTTTTTCAGCCGAAGGGATTCATCCAAAATGATCAGGGAGAGCAGTGCTGGTATCACCAAGAAGTTGTTGAGGGCTCCCATTACTTTCACGACGGGGTCACCGCAAATATCGGTGTGCTGACCTTTGATGATCAGAGTTGTATGCAAGCATCTGAGTTCGGTCAAACCGTGAACAAAATGATGATCAATAACGTGATTTCTCGGTGGTATTCCCGCGGTGACGCAAATTTCCAAACTCGCGAAAGTGAGCTTTTTCCAACGAGCCTGCTTCAGAAGCGGGGCCAGTGTATACAATCCAAAAAGTATCCGGCCACCGGCATTGTAGTTGATTACGAGGAAAGCCAGGAATCCATAGTCCGTGTTCGCCACGGAATGAGTGCCCAGGGTTGTAAGAAATAATTTAACAAATAGTTCCAGTACGTTCCGGGCCTGAAGGCCCTCCACCGGACGCCCCTGACGGGCCGCCGCTGAACAAAAGCGTTATGTGTTCATGGGGAGGTAGTGTGGATCATAATCGAGAACGTTTGGCTGCTCACATTCTCCCCCTTTCAGTGGCAACCGATTTTGATACCGCGAGAACTGAATGGGCGCTCATTGGGGTGGAGGTCAGCGAAGAATTTGATAGCTGCCCTTGCGGCCAAGACATCAAAGAGCATTGCTACATCCGCAATCAGATCAATGGCAACACCACGTACGTCGGTAACGTATGTATTAATCGCTTCATCGGTATTAAGACCGGCAATCTTTTCGCTGGGCTTCGCCGCATAGCGGCAGACGACACCGCCAATGCAAACGAAGACCTGATCTATCATGCTTTCAAGCTTGGCTACATCTTTGATCAAGAATACAAGTTCTTGATGGACACACGCAGAAAACGGAAATTATCGCCCAAGCAAATTGCCTGGAAGCAGAAGATCAATCGACGCGTCATCAATAAAACCGTGGTGCAGCGCCGTAGCAGCACATAACCAGTGCAGGCACGGCGACGCCCATTACATTGCGCCTTTGGCTCCATTCCATGGGCGCGCATGCTGCAAGCGTTAATGGCCCAGGCCGTCTTCATTTTTGGCGGGCTCAGTGCAAGGGCCTTGGCATCGGACTTGGCTGCAAGGCCGCCCGTGTTGGTGATGGCCAAGGCCGGAAAAGTTGCTGTCGGGGTTGGTTGCCAAAGTCACCCGCAGCATGGTTATTCATGGCGTGCCCTAGTCGCGGGGCCGTCCAGTTCAAACAGTAATCGGGTTGGTGCGGTTTGCGTTCTGGTTCCTTTCGCCATCCGTCTGGTTGGTGCAAGCTGTTCGGGAGAGGGCATGCAGCGCTGGGTGCCAAGGGAGACCTTGGTGGTGACCGGCCACTAACCAGGCGGTCAACCGGACGCCAAAAGCTTACAGCTTTTGGTTCCCTCCGCTGCGCTCCGGCGCCGGTTACCTCAGCGTTAGTGGACTTACTCGCCATCCACCAAGCTTAAAAAGTTTAACCTTAATGTCAAAAAATCGAAAAACTAGAAAGAAGAAGCAGGCAAGGAGCAAACCAGCCAAGCGCGTGAATACACCGACCAAGAGAAGCTGGCAAAAGCAGCTCTCTCGCGCCAACACTGCGCTTATGTGGTTGGCTGCAACTGGCCTTCTTGCGTTTGCCAGCCAGTTTGCATTCAAATATTTTACTGGCGAAGTAGAAGCCCGTTATGTGGAACCAGCGGGGAGAGGCTATGAATTCAGACTTACAAACAACAGCTCTACTGCCCAAATCATCGAGTATTTAAAGGTGGTCCCTGATCTTGAACAACAATTTCTCTTCAAGATCACTGAAAACGTATACGGGAGTTTCTCTGAGAATGGTGTATCAATTCCTGGAGGAAGCACAACTTACATGCCCGCGTTCGAATTTGAGGGCATGGATGGTTATGTCATTCCGGCCAATTCTTCGACTGAATTCAGAATTCCACCCCTAGTTGCGCGGACTTACATGCAGCCAGAGTCCGTAGTGGTGTTCGTTGAGTATCGAACTAGATCTGCTAATAGTGTAATAGGTTGGTTTGAGGAGCTTGCTAAGGGTGTCGGTATCGTCAGCAGCGAAAAACGATTGCGGTTTCTCGTTGCTGAGAACTATTGGACTCCAATTGGTGATGGAGCATCCGTAGACGCCATAAAAACGGCCTGTCGTGACAATGACCGTTTCGGTAAATCGTCTGTATGCGCGGAGCGCGATCGATGACTGCAACTCAGTCCCAGTGGTCCACTAACAAATGCAGGCACGGCGACGCCCACTACATTGCGCCTTCGGCTCCATTTCGCGGGCGCGCATGCTGCAAGCGTTAATGGCCCAGGCCGTCTTCATTTTTGGCGGACTCAGTGCAAGGGCCTTGGCATCGGACTTGGCTGCAAAGCCGCCTGTGTTGGTGATGGCCAAGGCCGGAAAAGTTGTTGTCGGGGTTGGTTGCCAAAGTCACCCGCAGCATAGTTATTCATGGCGTGCCCCAGTCGCAGGGCCGTCCAGTTCAAATGGTAATCGGGTTGGTACGGTTTGCGCTCTGGTTCCTTTCGCCATCCGTTGGGTTGGTGCAAGCTGTTCGGGAGAGGGCATTCAGCCTTTGGTGCCAAGGGAGACCTTGGTGGTGACCGGCCACTAACCAGGCGGTCAACCGGACGCCAAAAGCCTACAGCTTTTGGTTCCCTCCGCTGCGCTCCGGCGCCGGTTACCTCAGCGTTAAACGCTCAAGACACTGATCATCAACGGGAGGGGCAGCCATGGAATTCGATTACAGAGCAGACGACGACTCTGGCCTCATGTATATGGGCGACTATGAACCCGGGACAAGCCTGTCACAAACCATCGAACCCGGTGATGAGGTGACACTCAAGGTTAGTGGAAACAGGGTTAACGTCATAGTCGACACGATCAATGGTGATTCGTACGAGGGGACTGTAAACCGCATCATCGACGATTCCGATGCATTCGGTGACCTCGAGGCTGGTGATGAGGTGGAATTTCTACACTCCAATATCTGGGCTAGGTATCGGAGTTAATGAGCGTCTAACCAGTCGCTGTAGTACGCGGCCGATGGCCGCCGGACACCCTTTTCATTGCGGCTTCGCCTCCATTACAAGGGCGCCGCTAAGCTTAGCGTTAAATGCCTAGAGGGATCTATGTCAGAGATAGCCAAAACTCCTGAGCCGCCGTATTACGCGGTCATTTTCAGTAGCCATCGCACCGAGGGTGACAACGGTTACGGGGAAATGGCAGACAGGATGGTCGAGTTGGCGGCATCCCAACCAGGTTTCTTGGGTATGGAGTCTGTGCGGGAGAATTTGGGTATCACGGTCTCTTACTGGGAAAGCCTGGAATCCATCACCAATTGGAAAAAGAACGCAGAGCATCGAGAAGCTCAGCGACTTGGCCATCAGAAATGGTACTCCAGCTTTCGGGTTCGTGTGGCAAGGGTGGAGCGTGATTACGGCATTTAACCAAGCCAGGCACGGCGACGCCTGCTACATTGCGGCTTCGCCTCCATTCCGTAGCCGCGCATGCTGGCGGCGTTATCTGTTTGGTTTGGCGTAGTTTTTTGTTGGCTGTGTGCCCATCGGTTTCAAACCGGCGTCATAATCGCAGCCAACTCGATCATCGGCATTTTTGGCAACTCCGGTGTTCGCCGCGTGGGGCAATCCGCCAATAACTCGGTTGTGATCTGCTAGTCTGAAGTTCAGGTTCGCTCACCGCATCGACTGTGGTGGATTCATCAAAGTGCATCGGCGGCTGCCGGTGCCAGGGCAGCGCAGTAGGCCGTCATGTTGTTAGCCAGGGAACAGGCATCGCAATTACCCCCAGCTAACCAGTCGCGTCAGTACGCGGCCAAAGGCCGCAGGACGCCCTTGACAGGGCGCCTCTGCGCTCAGCGTTAAAGGCCTGGCTGTCGTGTTCTCGGGTATGGTGTTTGGCTCCGGTTTCAATGGTTGCCCGCAGGCAGAAAACAGCCCTCAGTCGGGCAACGGTTTTGGCCGGTAATCTGGTCTACAGGTCGCGGTGCAATCCGTCGAATCCGCCGGGCAAATCCGGTCATTTGGTGCTCTGGTTCCTGGCGCAATGGTTCAAGTTGGTACAAGGTATCGGGAGTGGGCATTCGGCATTGAGTGCCAATACAAAACAACGGGTAAACGGCCCTTAACCAGGCGGTCAACCGGACACCATATCCCTTGCGGGCTATGGTTCCCTGCGCTTCGCTCCGGTGCCGGTTACCGCTAGCGTTAACAATATGGAGATCAAATGAGATACGTAGTATTCCTTGCGTTTGCATTCTACGCGGCCAGTTCGTTGGGTTTCGATAGTTTCAATAACGAATCTGACAAGGTTACGGATCAGATTAAATGTGCTAGTCCAAAAATAACCCCCGGAAGTGGTAACTGGGGAGCTCTATACGGCTGTGTCGGCGGACAGTCAGAGACCGTTAAGTTTTTCATCAATGAAGACCCGAGCAACGGTCAGGTCAAAAATGTGAAGTTCCTATGGAACGATTGGACTCGAGATGGGGGCTATGGCAAACATGCGGATGAAGCCCTAGCCAGGGCATGGGTATCTGTATTGGGGACAATGTATGCGCCTCGGAAAGTTGATCAGGTGCTTGACGCTTTTTTCGGCACTACTGACACCTCAATCGATGGTGAGTCACACATCTTGAAGTATACCTATCATTCAGGGCCCGGAATTGACGAGCGTATGTTTGTCGTCGTCGAGAAATAATTGTTAACAAGGCCAATCACGGCGACGCCTACTACATTGCGGCTTCGCCTCCATTTCGTAGTCGCGCATGTTGGCTGGCGTTATTGGCCCAGGCCGTCGCCATTTTTGGCGGGCTCCGTGCAAAGGCCTTGGCATCGGGTTTGGCTGCAAAGCCGCTTATGTCGATGATGGCCAAGGCCGGAAAAGTTGCTGTCCGGGTTGGTTGCCAACATCACACGCAGCATAGTTATTCATGGCGTGCCCCAGTCGCGGGGCCGTCCAGTTCAAATGGTAATCGGGTTGGTGCGGTTTGCGTTCTGGTTCCTTTCGCCATCCGTTGAGTTGGTGCAAGGTGTTCGGGAGAGGGCATGCAGCGTTGGCTGCCAAGGGAGACCCTGGTGGTGACCGGCCACTAACCAGCCGGTCAACCGGACGCCAAAAGCGTACCGCTTTTGGTTCCCTCCGCTGGCGCTCCGGCGCCGGTTACCTCAGCGTTATTGGCCCGGCATTCGTGAGTTTTTAGCAGGTGGGGTGCAAAGGCCTTGGCACCGGGATTGGTTGTAAGCCCGCTCACTCTGGTGATCGCCAAGGCCGGAAAATTCGCTGTCTGGTTTGGTTGCCACAATGGTCAGCGGTGTTGGTATTCATGGCGTGCCCCAATCGTGGGGCCGTTCGTCTTAATCTGTAATCGGGCCAGTAGCCTTTGCGTTCTGGTTCCTGTCGCCATCCGTCGAGTTGGTGCAAGCTGTCCGGGAGAGGGCATGCGGTCTGGATTTCCAGGCTCAACCACGGTGGTGAACGGCCATTAACCAGGCGGTCAACCGGACGCCAAAAGCGTACCGCTTTTGGTTCCCTCCGCTGCGCTCCGGCGCCGGTTACCTCAGCGTTAATGGCCCGGCATTTGTGAGTTTTGGCGGGTGCGGTGCAAAGGCCTTGGCACCGGGTTTGGTTGCAACGCTCGTTCACTCTGGTGATTGCCAAGGCCGGAAAATTCGCTGTCTGGTTTGGTTGCCACAATGGCCAGCGGTGTTGGTATTCATGGCGTGCCCCAGTTGTGGGGTCGTCCGTCTCAAACGGTAATCGGGTTGGCGACTTTTGCGTTCTGGTTCCTTTCGCCATCGGTCGAGTTGGTGCAAGCTTTCCGGGAGAGGGCATGCGACCTGGGTGTCAGGCTCAACCACGGTGGTAAACGGCCATTAACAAGGCGGTCAACCGGACGCCAAAAGCGTACCGCTTTTGGTTCCCTCCGCTGCGCTGCGGCACCGGTTACCTTCAGCGTTAGAGTTTTAAAAAATGGAAGAAATTGGAAGTTTGATAGGGAAGATTTTGCTCGTCGGAATCACTTTAATGGATGATGAAGAGCAGCTTATTGGCCAAGTGCAAGTATATGGTCCTATCACCCACGTAGATGGGAGCGGTATTATCATAAAGAGAAATGGCAGCGGAACCGAGTTCTACTTGCCTCCCGATTTCTCGAATATCCTGCCAGCGGATGAGGGCGAGTATCGTCTCAGGTCGACTGGAGAAGTTGTTGTCGACCCCGACTACCTCTCGAGCTGGACGGTTCGAGGGGCCAAGCCTGGGTCACTCGAAGAGTATTCCAACAATGGATTTCCGGGTTTTGAGCCTGAATGACTCTAACTATACATTCCAGTTCGTTCCGGCCCTGAAGGGCCTCCACCGGACGGCCTTTTCTCCGCTTCGCTACGCAAAGGCCGCCGCTGAATATCGGCGTTGAGGCTGTAGAAAAACCCCGATATCGCCCTCGGTTTTGGTAGCATCAGGCAAACGGACAAGGAGTGGTCAGATGCCCCGCTTCAAGCACTACAACTACGACCAAGACGCCATGGTCGTCATCAACTACCAAGAACAGCTGCAGCCCGGCACCTTTGAACACGCGGTGCATTATCTGATCGAGCACAAACTGGACCTGTCGGTATTCCATCCAAGGTATCGCAATGAAGACACCGGCCGGCTGGCCTACGATCCGGCGATCCTCCTGAAGATCATCCTGTTCGCCTACTCCAAAGGCATCACCTCCAGCCGCGAGATGCAGTGGTGCTGCGAGACTAACATCATCTTCAAAGCTCTGTCCTGCGACACGGTTCCACACTTCACCACCCTGGCTAAATTCGTCAGCAGCCACTCGGATGAGATCGAAGAACTATTCGAGCAGGTATTGTTGGTCTGCCACGAACAGGGCCTGCTGGGCAACGAACTCTTCGCCATCGACGGGTGCAAGATGTCGTCGAATGCTGCCAAAGAATGGTCCGGCACCTTTAAGGAACTGGAAGAGAAACGCACCAAACTGCGCCGGCTGGTTCGCCATCATCTCAAGGCCCATTACGAGCGGGACGAGGCAGAGACCGAAGCCGAACTGGACCGGGATATCCGACGAGCCAAAACCATCCTGTCATTGGATGAGGCTGCCAAGAAAGTCGACCGCTTCCTAAAGACGAACCGCCCAAGGATGGGCCGGGGGAAGCGAAACAAGGAAGTGAAGAGCAACATCACCGATAACGAAAGCGCCAAGATGACCACCAGCAAGGGCACGATCCAGGGCTATAACGGCGTGGCCACGGTGGACAAGAAGCACCAAGTCATTATTGATGCCCAGGCCTTTGGCGAAGGCCAGGAACATCACACCCTGCAACCAGTGCTGGAGAGCGTGGAGGCCCGCTTCAAAAAGCTCGGTATCGCTGACAGCATTTATCAGCAGGGCACTGTGATCACCGCCGACACCGGCTTCGCCAACGAAGCCAACATGAAGTACTTGCACGAACGGCAGATCAACGGCTACGTGCCAGACAACAAGTTCCGCAGCCGCGACCCGAAGTTCCAGAACCAGAAAGACAAATACGGCAAGCGCCATCAGAACCAGCCAAGCACGGGTTGGAAAGAGATCATCCCGGCCAGTGAATTCCGGTTCGATCCTGTGAACCTGACCTGCATCTGCCCGGCGGGAGAAATCCTCAAGTACCACGGTACCCGGGCAGACCAGAACGGCCAGAGCCGAGCCTATTTCCAGGGGCGTTTACTGCAATGCCGTCATTGCCCGAGGAAGCATCAGTGCATGCAGAACCCGGACGCCGCCAATCATCGGAAAGGCAAAGGCCGACAAGTGTCGTTCACCATCGAGCACAAGCGCCTGCCGAACTACACCGACTGGATGAAACACCGGGTGGATAGCCCGCAGGGCAAAGAGATCTACAGCCACCGTATGTCGGTGGTGGAACCGGTGTTCGGCAACATCGGCACGAACAAGGGCCTTAATCGCTTCAGTTTGCGGGGCAAGAAAAAAGTGCAGGGCCAGTGGCAGCTATACTGCCTGGTGCACAATATTGAGAAGCTAGCGAATTACGGGCGAATGGCGGCGTAATGCTGAGAGCGGAAGTGCCGGAAGAGCACCTGCTGGAAACCAGCAATGCCGGCGCCAAAAGCCCCAAAAGGCCAAAGCGGATGGCTGAATATAGAAATCACGAGAATCGGCCAGTTGAAGGCCGCGATAAAAATTACAGGAATCAGGCGCTGGGAATGACTCGGAATCGGGTTTTTCTACGGCCTCGTTAGAGTTTTAAAAAATGGAAGAAATTGGAAGTTTGATAGGGAAGATTTTGCTCGTCGGAATCACTTTAATGGATGATGAAGAGCAGCTTATTGGCCAAGTGCAAGTATATGGTCCTATCACCCACGTAGATGGGAGCGGTATTATCATAAAGAGAAATGGCAGCGGAACCGAGTTCTACTTGCCTCCCGATTTCTCGAATATCCTGCCAGCGGATGAGGGCGAGTATCGTCTCAGGTCGACTGGAGAAGTTGTTGTCGACCCCGACTACCTCTCGAGCTGGACGGTTCGAGGGGCCAAGCCTGGGTCACTCGAAGAGTATTCCAACAATGGATTTCCGGGTTTTGAGCCTGAATGACTCTAACTATACATTCCAGTTCGTTCCGGCCCTGAAGGGCCTCCACCGGACGGCCTTTTCTCCGCTTCGCTACGCAAAGGCCGCCGCTGAATATCGGCGTTATACGGAAGTAGGTTCGAGACAAAGTGCTTAAAGCTCGAAAAGTGATTTCAGCGTTAATTCTGGTCGGTTCAGCCGGTCTGGCTCTGTTTGGCTGGTTTAGTGAACAGGCGGAGATGTTTTATCTTGCTGGTTTCGTTGGGCTTATTTTGTTCTCGGGTATCTGGCCGTGGGCAAGTAGCAAGGGCGGGAAACAAAAGCCTGATTTGGCAAGTTCTGCTTCGGAACTCCCCATTGGCGACTGCCGGTCACGTATGAATCGCGGCTCACCCGGGTCTTCAAACGATGGCTCAGGTATCGAAATTGAGTAACGTATAACCAGTGCATTAAATACGTTCCGGCCCGAAGGGCCTCCACCGGACGGCTTTTTCTCCGCTTCGCTACAAAAAAGCCGCCGTTTATGCAGGCGTTAGCCAATAGGAGAAGTCATGGCAGTAGGGATTACGGTAGGATCAATTACCGCTGAAATTGGTGCCGGAAGTTTTGTTCACTCATTTTTTTCTACAGTCACCATTCACTGTGAACCACATGGTTGGGGCAGTCGATACCCCCATTTAATGAACGAGCTTTATCAAGGCTATCTGCCCCACTCCCATGCAGCTGCAGCGCTCGAAGAGCTTCGTGACGCAAAGGCGGTGCTCGATAGGATTCCACCTTCAGATGTTGTGTGGGACATAGAAAACCGAGATGCTCAACCGCCATGGGGTACCAGCATATCCCCTGATATCACGAGTCTTGGTAATTACTTTGTCTCTAGCACTGGTCGGGATTTGTTTGCGTTACTAGAAGAGGTCTTGCAGTTATCAGTAGATAAGCAGAAGGACGCGAAACTTGGCTAACAAATCATTCAAGTTCGCTACCGGCCTCGCGGCCGTCCGCCGGACGCCTACTACGCTGCGCTACGAAGGCGCCGCTTAATATTCAGCGTTATACACAAGGAATGTTCATAGATCATGGCAAGGAATCGCGGCCAAGGTGGGCCGATTGAAACAAGGTTGATCAGCCTTTTTGCATCGCTGTTTTTCTCTATCCCAACGGCAGTGTTCGTTTGGCTCTGGGTCAATTTGGAGTTGGCCGTCTACTGGGATGGATTTCTCAGCAGTCGTTACCTTATTTCCTGCATCGTAGTTTTCGCGGTGTTGGCGTTGCTGCTCCCGAAACTGTTTCCGTCTATTCTCGGGGGTGTCTGGCGCGGTATCGCCAAGGTTTGGCATTGGTGGGGGTGGTAGCCTTATGTATAACCAATCGTTCAAGTTCGCTACCGGCCTGGCGGCCGTCCGCCGGACGCCTACTACGCTGCGCTCCGCAGGCGCCGCTTAACATTCAGCGTTAACTGCAATCGAAAAGGAGTTCACATGAGCTATCAGGCGGTAAACTTTAAAGACAAGCTCGGCCTCTTCAGCGAGCAGTGGTCACCAAAGGTGATCGCCGAGATGAATGACTATCAATTCAAGGTAGTCAAAATCCAGGGTGAATTCGTTTGGCATGACCATAAGGACACGGACGAGACGTTCATAGTACTTGAGGGCAGTCTTAGAATCGATTTCAGAGATGGCCATGTAAATCTTGCTCAGGGCGAAATGTACGTGATACCAAAGGGGACCGAACACAAGCCCTATGCGGAGCAAGAAGCAAAAGTATTGCTCATTGAGCCAAGGGGAGTCGTGAATACCGGAGCCGAGGGCGGTAGCCGGACGGCAGAAGATGCTTGGATCTAAAGCAGTTAACAAAACGCGTCACACGGATGTCCTTTACGCCGCTTTGCTCTGTAAAGGCCACCGGTGCGCTCTGCGTTAGGCATTGAGGGAGTAATGGACTTCGAAACGTACAAAAAGATTCACGACGTGCTTATGCAGGAGCACGAAGCGAAGTACGATTCCTTTACTCGCTTGATGCTTGGCCTTTCCGTCACTCTGGTCAGCCTGATTGTTGGTCTCCGTAGTGGTGACGCCGGTGGGCTGAGCTTCTTGTTGAAATCAGGACTGGTTCTTCATTCTGTTTCTATACTCTTCGGGATATGGCTACAGTTCATTGTAATGGCCAAGCCCATTAGTGATCTCAAAAGGGCGTATAAGCTGGCTGAAGAGGTGCGGAATGGCGAGCGCGAAAATCCCGCTTGGTTCAGCCGGAATCCGGACCAGAAGCAGGTGTTTTGCTTCTATGCGCAGATCAGCACTTTTGTTATCGCTTTTTTGATCGTTGTGTTGAGCATCGTTCTGTAGAAAAGCCTAACAAATAGTTCCAGTTCGTTGCGGGCCTGATGGCCCTCCACCGGACAGCCTTGTCTCCGCTTCGCTCTGCCAAGGCTGCCGCTGAACAACGGCGTTATGGGGCAGGATGATTCGAGCATGGAGTTTTTGAAGAAGCCCAGCGAAGAGGAAGTCGAAACACTGCTGCCTCAATGGTCTTGGTTAGTTCCCTCTGGCGTCACGCCACTATTCCTCAGCGCTTTCGGTGACTGGGTTTTCGGGGATCCAGACGGATCTTTATCCGTGCTTTCTCTGCTCGACGGCAACTATGAAAAGGTAGCGGGCAGTTCAGAAGAATATAATCGGTTAAATAAATCTGCTGAGTGGTGTGACGTAACCGTCCGGTAAACCCATCTTGAGCCAGGCGCTGCGGCCGTCAGGATAGTGTCCACTTATTTTTAAGTGGACACTTAATATGACCAACATAAGCGTAACCAAGCCCTACCAAAAACGTCGTCGTTACTCCAAAGAGCTGAAGGCTCGTATCGTCGCCGAATGCCTGAAGCCCGGAGCGTCTGTTTCCCGGATTTCGCTGGATAATGGCCTCAACGCCAACATGGTCCGGCGCTGGATGAGCGAAGCGCGAAGAGCGGGTAAAACACCGGAAACACCTGGATTCGTTCCGGTCCGTCTGCCAGCCGCAGCGCCTGTGCCGGACACTCCGTCAGTCTCGAGTCAATGTAGCACCATCCGCATCGAAATCCCCCGCGCCGGCGGCACGGTTGTGGTGGAGTGGCCTGCGGAGCAAGCCCATCAGTGTGCGGCTTTGCTTCGGGATCTGTTGGGATGATCCGCATTGACGAGATCTGGCTGGCCACCGAACCGCTGGATATGCGGGCCGGGCCCGACAAGGCCCTGGCGCGGGTTATTCAGGTATTCGGTTCGGCCAAACCCCATTGCGCCTACCTGTTCGCCAACAAGCGAGGCAATCGGATGAAGGTGCTGATCCATGATGGGCTCGGCATCTGGTTGTGTGCCCGCAGGCTGAACCGGGGCAAATTCCACTGGGGCGAAGCCTGGCGTGGTGACCAATTGCGCCTGACCGAAGAACAGTTGTCCGCCCTCGTTCAGGGCCTGCCCTGGCAGCGCATAGGCGCTGAAGGCGTGATCTCTATCCTGTAACCACAAGCCCTGCGGTCTCGCTATAACCAGAACCGCGAATCGCTTGTGGCATACGGGCTTGGCATACTAGGCGGCATGACTCAGCGCCCCGATATCAACCAACTCTCAGCCGATCAGCTCCGCGCTCTGGCGACGGAACTGATGGACTCCCTGGACGCCAAGGATCAAGCCTTGGGCCGGAAGGAGCGGGAGTTGGTGCGCAGGAATGCCGTCATCGAGAAACTGACCCACGAAGTCGCCATCCTCAAACGTCACAAGTTCGCCCGCCGCAGTGAGCAACTCGATGCCGTTCAGGGCAAGCTCCTGGATGAGCTGATCGACAGCGACCTGGCGGCGATCGAAGCCGAGCTGGACCAGGCGATGACTGAGGAGCAGAAGGCTGCCCAGCCCAAGCAGAAGCCTAAGCGCACCCCGCTGCCACCGGAACTGCCCCGTACCCTGATCCACCACGAACCGGACAATACCCACTGCCAATGCGGCTGCCAGCTCAAGCGTATTGGCGAAGACGTCAGTGAGAAGCTGGACTACGTCCCCGGTGAGTTCACGGTGGAACGCCACATCCGGGGCAAGTGGGCCTGCAACCAGTGCGAGACCTTGGTCCAGGCACCGGTACCACCGCAGGTGATCGACAAGGGCATCCCCACCGCCGGCCTGCTGGCTCAGGTGTTGGTGGCCAAGTACGCGGACCATCTGCCTCTGTACCGTCAGGAACGTATCTTCGGCCGTGCTGGCCTGGAAATACCCCGTTCCACACTCGCCGAATGGGTCGGTGCCTGCGGTGTGCAGTTGCAGCCCCTGGTCGATGCACTGAGAAACGCCTTGCTGGAACACAACGTTCTGCACGCCGATGAAACGCCGGTCAGCATGCTGGCTCCGGGCAAGAAGAAAACCCATAAGGCCTACGTCTGGGCCTACTGCACCACACCGTTCTCGGATCTGAAAGCCACCGTTTATGACTTCGCCCCAAGCCGGGCGGGTGAACACGCCCGCACCTTCCTGGGTGACTGGCAGGGCAAGCTGGTCTGTGACGACTACGCCGGCTACAAGGCCGGGTTCGGTAATGGCATCACTGAAATCGGCTGTATGGCCCACGCCCGGCGCAAGTTCTACGACCTGCACGAAGCCAACAAAAGCGAACTGGCAGCCAAAGCATTGGACTACATCGGCGGACTCTACGAGATCGAGCGGGATACCAAAGACCTGCCGCCGGATAAGTGCCGGAAAATCCGACAAACCAGAGCCAAACCACTTGCTGACGCCCTGCATCAATGGATGCTGGCGCATCGCCAGAAAGTACCGGATGGCTCCGGCACCGCCAAAGCGTTGGATTACAGCCTCAAACGTTGGGCAGCGCTGACGCGCTATCTGGACGATGGTTCTGTGCCCATCGACAATAACTGGGTGGAAAACCAGATCCGACCCTGGGCGCTGGGGCGCAGCAACTGGCTGTTCGCGGGATCACTGCGCAGTGGTCAGCGTGCGGCTGCGGTGATGACGCTGATCCAGTCGGCCAAGCTGAACGCGCATGATCCGTATGCCTATCTGAAGGATGTGCTGACCCGACTGCCGACGCAGAAGAACAACGCCATCAACGAGCTATTGCCCCACAACTGGACCCCGGCTATACCTGACAAGGTGTGATGGCCGGACGCTTACGGTGTGACGAGGTCTTTATTGCAAGCTGGTATCCCATAGCTCTGGAGAACGGCCTTGTCCCCAGTGAGGGCGAGTGTATCGGGTGGCAGCTTCATCCGATTCTTGGCGGGGACTTTAGCGTGGAAAACCTTCAAATCTTCAATATGGCTGTGTATCAATCTTTGATGTCTCAGCTACATCTCCGGGTCAAGGGGGGTGGACGTGAACGCCCATAACAAGTCGGTCAACCGGACGCCAAAAGCGTACCGCTTTTGGTTCCCTCCGCTGGCGCTCCGGCGCCGGTTACCTTAGCGTTAGAAGTTCTTCTACATCTGCCCAGAGAAAGGAATGGTTTGTATATGGTTCTATTCACTGCGGTCTGTAACTTGGTGCTACTAATCTTCGCGATATTCATGTGGGTTTCAGCGCCTCGCATTAGTGGTGAAGAGTTTTTGATACTTTCAGGACTTACCCTTCTGCCGTTGATTAATATCTTTACGCTATGGTCAATCCGCAGCCAAGCGTCACCTAGCTTGATTGGCACGTACATCAAGCGCAAACGGCTTGAAGAAGAGCAAAAAATTAGAGAGTTAGAGCAAAGTTCTGGTACTGAATAGGTGGCTTTTCTAACAAGGCAATTAAATTCATTCCGGCCTACGGCCTCCACCGGACGCCCTTGTCAGGGCGCCGTTTATTGCTGGCGTTATTGGCTTCCGCTACTGAGGGAACATGAAGCAACCTGATAACGATTGGCGGATGGATGATTTTGTCACTCTTGCTAAAGACTGGCGCTCGCCTTGGTCTGGCCAGTTAGTTCCGAAAGGTAGTCAGATCACGAAGGTATCTGTTGCTCAGCTAACAAAGAAAAAAATGGTCCGTATTACGCTCCCAAATGCCACCGCACTTTTTTTGAGCGCGTCACGGAGGTCTTGGGAAAGCGCTCGGAGCATAAGAGAGCACTCGAAAATTGACCGTTCCATCAAATCAGAGGTCGCTTTCGATACCACTTCCGATTCATTCGACTACTTAGAGCAAGTGATGGAGTCGATAGTAATGGCCTTCACTGCTCTCGAAGCATTTGTAAATGAGCTAATTCCGGATGATTTTGTTTATCACACGCACAAAAGAAGTGAGATCGTCCTTGAGCGGATGAAAAAATCAGAGATTGAGAGGTTCTTGTCGTTGGACGAGAAGCTTTCGAAAGTCCTTCCAGAGGCGCTGAACGTGGAGTCACCAAAAGGAACGAAGTGCTGGAAAGGATTTGTAAAGCTCAAGCGCGTGCGGGACAGAATCATCCACATGAAGAAAGATGATCGCCGGTCGTCAGGTCCAGATATTCCGACACTATGGCATGAACTTTTCAGAGTTGAGCCACCCTTTCGTCAGGCAAAGGACATTTGCGACTTTTTTGTTCGCAGGCTCAACGTGGCCCCAAGGTGGGTGGATGAGTATCCAAGCAAATAACAAATCGCAGCAGTACGCGGCCGGTGGCCGCCGGACGTCCCTGACGGGCCGCCGCTGTGCTCCGCGTTATAAATTTTGAGAAGGCTTTGTTGGGCAGTAGACGGACAGTGGATAGCTGCTATTAGATTAAGGCCGAGGCAGGGCTTCTGGGGCATATGAGTAAATGGATCAAACTACTACAGCTACTTTTGCCAGCTTTTCTGATCTGCGCAGGAGTACTGCATGCATTGGCAATTTTGGTGGGCTCTGGTCTTGATACTGCTATAAGCCAGTTTGGGTCTCCGTTTATCTTTATCTTTACAGGTCTAGTTCTGGGAGACATCAACAAGCGCCGCAAGGATCTAAACTGAGGTTCCATGTCCCAATTTATAACAAGGCCAGGCACAGCGACGCCTACTACATTGCGGCTTCGCCTCCATTTCGCAGCCGCGCATGCTGGCTGGCGTTACACCAATTAAATGCAGGATTGATTTGTGGAAGTATCCGACAAAATAGCTCTAGGCGCCTTGGCTATTTCTATGGGGTCACTGCTTTTGGCCTTCTTCAGTTATCTTTCTTCGCGCAGAGCATTGAAATTATCGGAACAAGAGGTATCGGAACGTAAACTTCCAATAATCTCGTACCTGATAGACTGCTTTGTTTTTTATAACGGCGATGAAAAGTTCTGCTCGTTTGCAATTTCCTATACAAACCAATCGTCTAGCCCTCGAACGTTTTCTTCCTTAATTCTAGAGGCTGAATTCGTTGATAACGAAGGGGTTTCCGGTAAAGCAATTTCGGAACCCAGTTTGGAGGTAGAACCTCCAGGCCTCTCATATGGGTACAAAAAGCTGGAAATACCAATCAACTTACCTCCCAAGGAAACAGTGACTGGCTGGATTTCATTCAAGCTACCAAAAGGTGAAGATCGAGCGTTTCACATAAATTCGTACAGGGTTGTTGGCCGGTCTCCGGATGGCGGAGAGGCAGAGCTATATGCTTTTTTGATGAGGTTAGTTAGGAATGAAACGCAAGACGAAGATGGATGATAGTCATTTCGTCCCGATCGTTAGTGACGGGGCGATTGCCACAGGTGGTACTGCAGATGGGCGTGCAATTCCGGTACTGGTTGTGGACTGTGAAAACCATAAAGAAGTGCTCAACCTGGTGCATCTTCATACCGATTCCCCCCCAGGCGATGTTAACTGCACGTGGGGGATAAACAAAAAGTATGCGTTCTTGCTCTTTTCGTTTTCCAAACCTTCAGAGGTGAACTTTGGAGTCAAGTTCGACCTTCAAAGCCAAGCGAACCTCGCCGACGGCATAGTTCAGTCTCAAGGGGTCTATATTCAGCCAAGTGTTTTCGGGAAGCGCGTGGCAGAGGGCTTGGATAGTCCAAAAGTTCTGGTCGAGGTTGCGCCGCGAACCAAGATTCCTGATTGGGATGAAAGGTTAGTCAAAGCTATGACCAAGAAGATGAGAAGTCATGGAATGTCTAGGCGCCAAGCGAAAGAGGCAGCGAAAGACTACTTTCAAAGGACCAGAGAATTGTGGGCCCTGCGCATGGGCAGTGTGTAACAAAACGCGTAAGGCGGACGGCTTTCAGCCGCCGCTTCGCTCTGCGTTATTGGCCCAGGCCTCGGAAGGATTCAGTCGGTAGAGCAGGGAGTTGCTTTCAAGTGTTTACCACCGTCCAGCACTTCTCCCCGCAAATCTCTGCAAAATCCGAAAATTCCGTGTTCTGGTTCCTCACGCTATGGGCCAAGTTCGGTGCAAGCTAGTCAGTACACGGCATTCGGGTTTGGATGCCAGAGATTATCCACGGGGTATCCGGCCACTAACAAGGCGGTCAACCGGACGCTGGACTTCCCCCAGTTCAGTGGACACGCATCGATAACTCCGCAACAGGAGAAGAGCGATGCCAAAGATGCTCTCGGGGAAGAAGACCCAACGCTATAGTGTCGAGTTCAAAGTCAAAGCAGTGGAATGGAGCTACCAGGCGCACCGGAGCGTGAAAGGGGTAGCGGAAGCGCTGGATATTCACCCCTTCATGCTGTCACGCTGGCGAAAGGAATACAGAGAGGGAAAGTTCGCCATGAAACGGGTCAAGAAAGCTCCGGCGGGAGCCAAAGAACTGATGAAGGAGCGGGATGAGATCAATCGCCTGAAACGCCGAGTATCAGAGCTTCAGGAGGAAAACGACATCCTAAAAAAGTTTCAACGTTTTCAGGCCGAGGAACGACGGAAGCGTTCAGATTCGTCTGGAAACACCGGGGAGAACATGGGGTAAAGGCTCTGTGTCGCCACCTGAGCATCTCCCGCTCTGGTTACTATGCCTGGGCAAGCCGGAAGCCCAGTCAGAGAGCCGCTGCGAATGCCGATTTGCTGTTGAAGGTCAGTAGAGTCTACAACGACAGCAAGGGGCGCTACGGCAGTCCCAGGGTGTATCAGGCGCTGCGCCGTGAAGGCGAAGTGGTTGGCGAGAATCGGGTTGCCCGGTTAATGCAGGAATGGGGTATGAAAGCTCGAGTCATGCGCGTATACCGCCGTATGACAAAGCTCAGAGAGGATTTAAAAGCCCTTCCAAATCATCGGCTAGATGCGGATAAGCCGGTTGCTGTAAATCAGCACTGGAGCAGCGATGTCACCTACATCAAGCTGGGAAAGAAGTATGTGTTCCTGGCGGTAGTGCTGGACCTCTACTCACGACGCATCATCAGTTGGCGATTGGGCGAAAACCTGAGTGCAGACTTTACTAAGGCAACCCTAAGGGAAGCTTTTATATCGCGAAAGCCAGCCCCCAATCTGTTGTTCCACACGGATCGTGGCATCGAATATCGCGCTCACAAGACCCAGGCGCTGCTGAATCAGCATCGGGTACGACACAGCATGAACCGACCTGGACAGTGCACGGATAATGCGGAGGTGGAGTCCTTCTTCAAGACGTTGAAGGGAGAATTGCTGCATGCCACCAGCTTCGTGACAATGCGGCAGTTACGGAAACATACTAATTCGAAATAAAGTAAGCGAACATTACCCGGAGATATAAGCCAAATCCGGATGGCCAAAAAACGATTTCAATAGTCGTGGCAATTTTTGCAAACGTCGAAGCTGCCGGTAAACAGTGCTCCGAAGTTGTTCTTTGCTGTTAATGATCTTTTTACCGACGTGATGGTATTTGATATAGCCCCAAACAGACTCGTCAGGATTCAGCTCCGGCGAGTACGGCGGCAGGAAGAACAACCTGAGCTTGCCGTCGAGACTCTCAACATAGTCTCGAACCCGACGAGCATGATGAACCGGGTGGTTATCGAGGATCAGGAAAACCGGCTTGTCAACGTCTTGCACCAGAGCCTTGAGGAAACCAAGAAACGCATCGGTGTTCATGTTGCCCTGAATGGTCTTAAAGCGAAGCTCGCCGCGAGGCGAGATGGCCGAGATCAGATTGATGCTGAAGCGACTGCCCGTATTACGGATGATCGGAGTTTCACCCCTGGGTGCCCAGGTGGTGCCACTGTGATAATCAGACCGAATGCTGGCTTCATCGCCGAAATAGATGGTGGCGCCGACTTTTTTTGCTTCCTTGCGAATTTCCGGGTAGGTCTCTTCTTTCCATTGTTTCACGGCCTCTGGCTTTTGCTGGTAGGCCCGATGCAGGGGTTTCTGAGGCGTCAGCCCCAGGTTTCGAAGCAGACGACCGACCGAGACATCGCTTAACCGGACGTTGAACTTTTGCCGGATGAGCTCACGCACTCGGCCCCGAGTCCACAGGGCAAAATCAAACTTCAACTGGTCCGGCGTAAAGGTCGTTATCCAGATATACAGCTCCCGGATCTGAGCACCGCTCAGTTTCTTGGGACGACCGGAAATCTGCTTGGCCTTGAGCGCGTCAAAGCCACCCTCGCGGTAGGCAGCCAGCCATTCATAGATTCGTGCTCGGCTCATCCCCAGCGCTTTGATGACGACTTCTGGACTCTCGCCATCCATGACCCGTTGAACGGCGCGAACGCGAATGGCTTCTAATGTTTTGTGATCAAGTTTACGACCGTCATCGTGGCGCATGTGTGTAAATATCCGATAAGCTTGGCGAACGGAGCCTACATTATAAATGATGTTCGCTTACTTTCGAACTCATTAGTATATGTAACTATATTGAATGCTTTTATAACAGCCTACGGCTGCACAGTAGCCTTGGTTACCGGACTCCGATAGAGTTCGAGGGAATTAACTGATGGGGCGTGTCCATTTTATTGGGGGAAGTCCACGCCAAAAGCGTACCGCTTTTGGTTCCCTCCGCTACGCTCCGGCGCCGGTTACCTTCAGCGTTAGAGTTTTAAAAAATGGAAGAAATTGGAAGTTTGATAGGGAAGATTTTGCTCGTCGGAATCACTTTAATGGATGATGAAGAGCAGCTTATTGGCCAAGTGCAAGTATATGGTCCTATCACCCACGTAGATGGGAGCGGTATTATCATAAAGAGAAATGGCAGCGGAACCGAGTTCTACTTGCCTCCCGATTTCTCGAATATCCTGCCAGCGGATGAGGGCGAGTATCGTCTCAGGTCGACTGGAGAAGTTGTTGTCGACCCCGACTACCTCTCGAGCTGGACGGTTCGAGGGGCCAAGCCTGGGTCACTCGAAGAGTATTCCAACAATGGATTTCCGGGTTTTGAGCCTGAATGACTCTAACTATACATTCCAGTTCGTTCCGGCCCTGAAGGGCCTCCACCGGACGGCCTTTTCTCCGCTTCGCTACGCAAAGGCCGCCGCTGAATATCGGCGTTAGGCAAGCCTAGAGTCAAACGGATGGAAATACGGATCGACAATCTTAAAGGGAAGGAAATCGCCAACTTCCTGCAGCAGCATATTGAGGACATGAAGGCTGTCTCTCCGCCTGAAAGCAAGCATGCCCTGGATCTACAAGGCTTACAGGTGCCAGAGATAACCTTTTGGACAATCTATGACGATGGAAAGGTTTTAGGGTGTGGCGCACTCAAAGAGGTTGACCCATATCATGGTGAAGTCAAATCCATGAGAGTTTGTGCATCAGCTAGGGGCCAGGGTATCGGATCCAAATTGCTCAGCCACATTGTGGAAGAGGCGAGGAGCAGGAACTATCGGTCTCTCAAGTTGGAAACCGGCTCAATGCCGTTCTTCGATCCGGCCAGAAAGCTTTATTCAAAACACGGGTTTTCCTATTGCGGGCCTTTTGGCTCATATAAAGAAGACCCAAACAGCGTGTTTATGGAGCTACATATCAATGCCTAACAATCACAAGCACGCTCGCACCACTGCGTGGTGCTGGACCTCCGCACGCTGCGCGTGCTCCGGCCCGTGTTGTTGGCGTTATGTTTCTCTCAGGGCCGGCTCAAGTCCAAGATGATCAACAAAGGGGATAAAGTCGCGATCAAGGAACAACAGGGGTAGGTCCTTCTCTATGCAAAATGTCGCGATGATCACATCGGCAGTCTTTCTGATCGTGATGCCCTTTTTACGAAGGGCTCGATAATTGTCGGCGCACTTGGCTGCCATGTCTTTGCCAAACATTTCATATTGTTCCAGCGCCATCAGGCTTTGTTTGGTCTGACGATATTGTTTGTCGCTGCGGATGCCTTGCAGGATTTCCAGAAATATGAGGTCCCCGATAGCGACAGATCCTTGGACTATCGAGGCATCCAACAGGTCAGTATGTGGGTTAGTGACTCCGTTGAAATAGTCGATCCAGACGCTGGTATCCACCAGAATCATCGGGCGCTCCGCATTTCGTCCAGGTCGCCTTCCCACTTGATCTTGCCTCGCAGCTTTCGAATTTCCTGCTGCTTGCTCAACTGGACCAGAAGTTTCAGGCCTTGCTCAACCGCTTCTTTTTTGGTTTCGTAGCCAGAGGCTTTGAGGGCTTCGGCCATCAACTGGTCGTCAATGACAATGTTCGTTCTCATGGAGCACCTATGTGTATAGTTTTAGGTTTCTATACACAATTTAGCACTTCAGGGGAAACATAACAATCGGCTGCACAGCGACCGATTTTACGCCGCTTTGCGGCTCCAAACCGGCGCGTGAGCCGGGCGTTATATCGGGAGTAATCTTTGAATATCTGGGATGAAAGCAAGCTAATAATTTTCATCGCATTCGTGGTTCCAGGTTTCATTGCGATCAAAACCTACGAATTGCTAGCCCCCTCGCGCTATACCGAATCCTCAAAGCAGCTAATTGATGCGGTGTCATACAGCTGCCTTAATTACGCAATACTACTCTGGCCAATTTACTTGATCGAGAGCTGCTCAATTTCCGAGAGCCACCCGAATCTATATATTATTTTTTGGTCTTTCGTTCTATTTGTAGCGCCAATATGTTGGGTTTTTGCGTGGAAGTTTTTGCGCCAGAGGAGTTTTATACAAAACCTCATTCCACATCCCATCCAAAAACCTTGGGACTTTGTTTTTGGCCAGCGTCGGTGTTACTGGATTATAGTTACCCTGAAGGATGGCCAGAAGGTGGCCGGAAAATTTGGTCCAAACTCTTTCGCCTCAAGCGCACCTTCCGAAGAGCAGTTATACCTCGAGGAAGAATGGATATTGAACGAAGACGGTGGGTTTGAAAGGCAAGCTGAACAGTCTGCAGGAGTGATCATACTCTCCTCAGAAATACGTTCTGTTGAGTTCTACCACGGTGGAGAAGATGACGATGAGTGACCCTAAAAAAGGCAATTTCAGAGATGGCTATGTCCCCGAGAAAAAGGGGTGGCAGCCGCAGAAAGAGCCGGCGACAAATGGCCATAAACCAGAGACATCTGAAATGGCTCCGAAGAACCCGCCGAAGAAAAAATAAGATATAACAAATCGCTGTAGTACGCGGCCGATGGCCGCCGGACGCCCTTTTCATTGCGGCTTTGTGAGGTGGACCCATTCAGTTGGACAACCTGATGGTGTCCCTAAGCTATGATCCGGTTGTTTCCCTGGCTCAGGCTGCCAGAGATATGGGTTGCCCGTAGTACACCTCATCGGGCGTTTGGTAATCAAGGGTTTGGTGGTACCGGGTCTGATTGTAATGCCGGAAGTACCGGTGAAGCGCCTGCTTCAAGTGTCGGCCATCCTCAAAGGCAGTGAGGTAGACGCACTCGTGTTTGACGCTGCGCCAGAGCCGTTCCACGAAGATGTTGTCATGGTAGCAGCCCTTGCCGTCCATGCTGATCCGGATGCTATGTTCTTTGAGAACGCTTGTGAAGGCTTCACTGGTGAACTGGACACCCTGATCGGTGTTGAAGATCTCTGGCGTTCCATGGCGCTGTAAGGCCTCCTCCAGGGCATCAATACAGAAATCTGTGTCCATGGTATTGGAGACCCGCCAGGACAACACTTTGCGGCTGTACCAGTCGATGATGGCGACCAGGTACATGAAGCCCCTGGCCAGCGGAATATAGCTGATATCTGTTGCCCACACCTGGTTGGGGCGGTCAATTTTCAGCCCTTTGAGCAGGTACGGATAAACCTTGTGCCCGTCGCCCGGAATGCTGGTTCTGGGGCGTGGATACACCGCCTGAATGCCCATGGTGCGCATCAGGCGCTGAACCCGCTTGCGGTTTATCCGGTGGCCTTGGCGTTCCAGGTGGACACGCCTCTTACGAGAGCCATAGTACGGCGTTTCCAGATGCTGCTGGTCAATCAGGTACATCAGATCCAGATCCTCCTGACACTGTTTACGAGGGACGTAATACACCGACGAGCGGCTCAGTTTGAGCAGCTCGCACTGGCGTACAAGGCTGATTTGGGGATGACCACGCTCGATCATCGCCAATCGGCGTTGACGGCTTACTGATCGAGCTTGCGCGACAAAAAATCGCGTTCAACCGTCAGTCGGCCGATCTCGCGATAGAGTTCGTCAGAACTGGGCTCGTTGGACTGTTTGCCGGACTTTTTCTTGCCTTCGAAGAGGTCCGGGGCATTCTCTAGCAGCTCTCGCTTCCAGGTGCTGACCATGGTCGGGTGGATCTGGAAACGGGCGGCAATTTCGGATGTGGTCTGGTCACCCTTGAGGGCGGCCAGGGCGACTTTGGACTTGAATGATGCGCTGTATTGCTTGCGTTTCTTGCTCATGATTCTCCTCCTTGTGGAGATGATGAATCAGAGCTTAGGCACCTGTCCAAATTTCGGGGTCCACTTCATTGCCTCCATTGCAAGGGCGCCGCTAAGCTCAGCGTTATGTGGGCGTTCCCATTGAGAATCCATATGGCATTCAGTGAGTTTGAAGCAAAGAAAATTGAGCGGGCCGCCTCAGAATTTCTTGAAGCCCGGAGGCCGCCAGTCGAGATCCGGCCCAAGTTAGATCTAGACGTTCGAGTTTCTGGCCAAAGCGTGCAGATTGTCGAGATTCGCCCCCATTTCCGCGAGCCAGCCACGATCATTGAGTCGCCGGTTGCAAAAGCTACCTACGTCAAAAAATCTCAACGCTGGAAAATCTACTGGATGCGTAGCGATTTAAAGTGGCACTCCTACACGCCAGAACCTGAGTCACGCTCCATCGAGGAATTTTTTGCTATCGTAAATGCCGACGAGAATGGCTGTTTCTTCGGGTAGCACATAACCAGTCATTCAAGTTCGTTCCCGGCCTGGCGGCCGTCCACCGGACGCCCTAGTCGGGCGCCGCTTAATATTAGCGTTAGAACGTGAGGTAGCAGTATCAAAACCTGTCCCTATTGCTCTGAAACCCTGCCGTTCTTCAATCTGATCCGTCAGAGGCTCACCCCATCGGAGAACAAGGCAATTGAATGTCCTCACTGCAGATCAACCATTTCGGTGCAGGGGGGAGCCAGTATGTGGGTTTCTCTTGGTGCTGCGCCTATCCCTGGCTACCTGTTGGGGAAGCTATTCGGCGGATTTAGCGTCGAGGTGGTGCTGGTTTCTGTAGTTCTCGGGATTCTAGTTTTTATTTTTTTATCCTATTTCACGGCCCCAATTCGTCATGGGTAGTATTGTTCTAACAAGTCGCGTCACTCGGACGGCCTTGTGAGGCCGCCGGTGCGCTCAGCGTTAAGGCTCCAGGGGGATACCGTGAGTAGAGATAGAGATGGCAGAAATGAACTACTGAACGCCATTTTCAGAAAAGATGTTGATTTGTCCATCGAACTCATTGAATCAGGAAATTTTGACCTCGACGAGCAGGACAACAACGGCTATGCGCCCATTCATGCAGCCGCACAGTATCAGCTTGTTTCCGTCGTAGACCGTCTTCTTCTCTGTGGCGCATCCGTTAACTTGCTGGATGAATGGGGGAATCCGCCCATTCAGAGAGCGCTCGGAAACAAACCGGAAAATGCACTGATCATTAGCAAGTTGTTAGAGGCTGGTGCGGATATCCATATTCAGAACAAAAGTGGAAACTCGGTAGCCACGCACGTAGGCAAATTAAAAAACCATCCGAACTATGAACAACTTCAAAGCTACCTCTAGTTTAGGGTGGCCTTAACAATTACAGGCAAGGGACGCTCCTTACGTCGCGCCCCTGCTGTTGGCGTTGAGGCTGTAGAAAAACCCCGAAATCACCCTGTGTTTTGATAGGATCAGGCAAACGGACAAGGAGTGGTCAGATGCCCCGCTTCAAGCACTACAACTACGACCAGGACACCATGGTCGTCATCAACTACCAGGAACAGCTCCAGCCCGGCACCTTTGAACACGCGGTGCACTACCTGATCGAGCACAAGCTGGACCTGGCGGTGTTTCATCCCAAGTACCGCAACGAAGACACTGGCCGGCTGGCCTACGATCCGGCCATCCTGCTGAAGATCATCCTGTTTGCCTACTCCAAGGGCATCACCTCCAGTCGCGAAATGCAGTGGTGTTGCGAGACCAACATCCTCTTCAAAGCCCTCTCCTGCGATACCGTTCCGCATTTCACCACCCTGGCCAAGTTTGTCAGCAGCCACGCCGATGAGATCGAAGCGCTGTTCGAACAAGTTCTGCTGGTGTGCCACGAAGAAGGTCTGTTGGGTAACGAGCTGTTTGCCATCGACGGCTGCAAAATGTCCTCCAACGCGGCCAAGGAATGGTCCGGCACCTTTAAAGAGCTGGGCGAGAAGCGGGAGAAACTGCGACGACTGATCCGTCATCACCTCAGGGCGCATTACGAGCGGGACGAGGCAGACACCGAGGCCGAACTGGACCGCGACATCCGCCGAGCGAAGACCATTCTGTCGTTGGATGAGGCCGCTAAAAAGATTGATCGTTTCCTAAAGACGAGCCGCCCACGGATGGGCCGGGGGAAACGGAGCAAGGAAGTGAAGAGCAACGTCACCGATAACGAAAGCGCCAAGATGACCACCAGCAAAGGCACGATCCAGGGCTACAATGGGGTCGCCACGGTGGATAAGAAACACCAAATCATCATCGACGCCCAGGCCTTTGGCGAAGGCCAGGAACATCATACCCTGCAACCGGTACTGGAAACCGTCGAAGCCCGTTTCAAGAAACTGGGTATCGCTGACAGCATTTATCAGCAAGGCACCATCGTTACCGCTGACACCGGCTTCGCCAACGAAGCCAATATGAAGTACCTGCACGAACGGCAGATCAATGGCTACGTGCCGGACAACAAATTCCGCAGCCGGGACCCGAAGTTCACAAACCAGAAAGACAAGTACGGCAAGCGGCATCAAAACCTGCCGGACAAGGGTTGGAAAGACATCATTCCGGCCAGTGAATTCCAGTTCGATCCCGTGAACCTGATCTGCGTCTGCCCGACTGACGAAGAGCTTACCTATTGGGGTCAAAGGGAAGCCGAGAATGGCAAGGTCCGAGTTCACTTCGAAGGTCGATTGCTGCAATGTCGCCACTGTCCCAAGAAGCACCAATGCATGCAGAACCCTGCATCCGCTAACCACCGAAATGGGTCTGGCCGACAGGTGTCGTTCACCATTGAGAACAAGCGTCTGCCGAACTACACGGACTGGATGAAGCACCGGGTCGACAGCCAACAGGGCAAAGAGATATACAGCCACCGAATGTCGGTGGTGGAGCCGGTGTTCGGCAACATCGGCACGAACAAACGGCTGAATCGCTTCAGCTTGCGAGGCAAGAAGAAGGTGCAAGGCCAATGGCAGCTATACTGCCTGGTGCACAATATTGAGAAGTTGGCGAATTACGGGCGGTTAGCAGCGTGATGTCGGGATCAGGCGGTTACAAATGTGTCTGCTGGATGTCAGCTATACCGGCACTGACACCGTCAAAAGGACTGAAACTCATGGCTGAACATCGGAACGATGATAATCGGCTAACTGATGGCCGCTAAGAAAATTTTAGGAACCAGGTGCTGGGGAAGGCTCGGAATCGGGTTTTTCTACAGCCTCGTTATGTGATCGCAAGGTACGAGCAGGTGTGTAATGCCAATAGCTGATGACCGATTCAGGCCAGATGAAGAATTGCTAAAAAAGTTCATTGTTGGCTTTTTGAACCCAAAAATTGACGAGCTGGCTTCAGAAGGCGTAGAGCTAGATCCAATTGAGATCATAGTGGTGGAGTCCAGTCGTGAAGAAGTAGTGAAAACAGACGATAGAAAGCGATCGGTTTGCAAAGTTGCTTTCTACAATACGTATACTCCTGATCGATATTTAATTAAGTCTTGCGTTAGGTTACTTGAAAGGCAATCTGATTCAGGTTTTACGGGTTTGAATTTTACTGGTGACATTAAGATGGGTGTGCCAAACATGAAAGGCTGCACTCTCGTTTACAACGAATTAAAGTTTGGCAAGGTGTAGCACATAACAATCGGCAGCACTCGGAGCCAGCTACGGCGCACCAATATGTGGTCGCTGCGCTCTTACCACATATTGGCACACCGCAGCTGGTCCGGTGTGCCGGGCGTTATGCACTAGATGACCATGGAACATTATATTGAGCTCGTGAGGATTGACGGCGATTGGGAGGGTGGTCATCACGGCCAGTATCCTAAAGTATTCGGAGTCAGCCTCGAAAGCGATAAACCATTTGTGGTTACCGAGGGTTCCGGATGGGGGCTAGGCGGGGCGAGCTATACATTGCCCGGATTATTTGAGGGTAACGCAGCATCGATATTTGATCGGGCTGAGTCTTTGGAGCTGTTTCAGATTTTATCATCAGCTTACCATTCCGGTGCAAGTGATGAGGTTTTAGTGTTGGAGTTGATGCAGCGGTATGGTGGGCATGCATAACCAATCGTTCAAGTTCGCTACCGGCCTGGTGGCCGTCCGCCGGACGCCTACTACGCTGCGCTCGTGTGTCATGACGAAAGACTTCAGTCTTTCTTGCTGTACTCAAGATGAGGGAAGGCCCCTCGGTCTCGGTGACCAGACACCGGGATCAAACCGCCCTGTGCGGCTTGCATTAAGAGTGCGGGTCGTGAGCGACATGGGAAAAGGCCGTCAAGAGCGGTCAGGTACGTACCCAAGGAGATGAACGAAAGTGAACCGCCGATAAGGGGTCGAAATGTAGACAGATGTTGTCAGAACCGGGGACCGAGCGTCTCCCCGGGATGAGCTGTGACGTGAGCTGGCACAACGGACACAGCGGCAGCCGGTCTTGAGGCGGCATGACCTGGGTACAGGCTTGAGTATGGAACATGAGAACCTGTCGTCCTGATGTTAAGGGAGAAGCACAAGTGGAGATCCCACGAGGCGAGAGTACCGATGCAGGACACAGGGACGGATTGGCCCGTAGTAGTGTGGAAACACCTGTAATGGGTGTGGAGCGAAGGGGGCAAGTTATCCCGTCGGATCTAGATGGCCAACCGAATTCCGGGAGGAGCCGTCAGGGTCAGGCAAAACCATTTACCATCCCGAAGGCCTTGGTCTATCAGGCCTACAAGCGGGTTCGAGCCAACAAAGGTAGCGCCGGGGTAGATCATCAGAGTCTGGAAGACTTTGATGGTGACCTCAGCAATAACCTTTACAAGCTTTGGAACCGTTTGTCCTCAGGAAGCTATCATCCACCACCGGTTTTGCGCGTGGAGATCGAAAAGGCGGATGGGGCAACCCGTCGTCTCGGCATCCCAACGGTTGCCGACCGCATTGCGCAGATGGTGGTCAAGCTGCTGATTGAACCGGAACTGGAACAACACTTCCACCCGGACTCTTACGGCTACCGCCCGGGAAAGTCAGCGCACGATGCGCTGAAACAGACTCAGGCCCGGTGCTGGAAGAAAGCCTGGGTGCTGGATATGGACATTCAAGGCTTCTTCGACAACATCGACCACAACCTATTAATTAAGGCCGTGGATCGTCATGTGACCGAGGACTGGCAGAAGCTGTACATCCGGCGCTGGCTAAGCGCGCCGGTTCAGTTGGCGGATGGTTCCGTGGAGGAACGCGATCGGGGCACGCCGCAAGGCGGTGTGATCAGTCCCTTACTGGCAAACCTGTTCCTGCACTACGTCTTTGATCGCTGGGTGGAGAAGCGCTGGGGTGGCATCCAGTTCGAACGCTATGCGGACGATATCGTATGCCATTGTTCCAGTGAACGGGAAGCTCAAGCACTGAAATCGGTCCTTGAGGCACGATTCACAGCGTGTGGCTTGACGCTCCATCCCCGCAAGACAAAGATTGTGTATTGTAAGAGCGAGTACAACCGGCGGGACTACCCGGAGATCGCGTTTGATTTTCTGGGTTACACCTTCCGACCGCGGCTGATCCGCAACCGGTTGGGACAAAAGAAAGTCTACTTCACGGCGGCCATCAGCCAGAGTGCAGCGAAAGAGATCCGCAAGCAGATCAACGAGTGGCCCTGGAAATGGTGGCGACAGAAAGAACTCGGGCAGTTCGCTCGATTCTGTCAGTCCCGCCTCCGAGGCTGGATGCAGTACTATAGCCTGTTTGGCCGCAGTTACATTCGGAATGTGCTGTTTCATTTCGATCTGAGGTTGAGCCGGTGGGCATTAGGGAAGTATCGGAAACTCAGAGGTCTGTTACAGGCTGCCCGGAGAGTGAATGGACTGCGTCGGCGACGGCCGGATCTATTTTCGCACTGGGCAGGATCAAGGGCAGTGGTTGGATAACAAGAGCCGTATGAATCGAGAGGTTCACGTACGGTTCTGTGAGAGGCTTTGGGGGTGGTTCCCAGGGCCTACTCGACCGCAGGCGCCGCTTAACATTCAGCGTTAAGTTTTCTAGGAGAGGAGAAATGTCGCAAAAATTACTACTAGGAGCTTTCCTCTTCTGGATTTCGATTCCTGGGGCCTCCTCAAACCCGGGGCGGTTCAGGTGCCGTACGTTGAAAATGATAGCGAAATTTTTCTCAAGACGGTCATCCCCAGTCGCAAGGCCACCAAGAAATTTCTAGGGAGGTAGCATGGCTAAGACCAAATTAGATCCCGAAGAGCAAGAACTGCTGGAGGCTTACGAGTCCGGAGAGTTCGAGTCAGATCTGGATGCCGATCGTCGGGAGTACTTGGCGAAGGCAGCGGAAGAAACGTTCAAGAAGGACAAGCGAATCAATATACGCATCTCCAGTCGAGATCTGGAAGCACTGCAACGTCGAGCCCTGGAAGAGGGACTTCCTTACCAGTCTCTGGTTTCCAGTGTACTGCACAAGTATGTCTCCGGCGGTCTCAAAGACATCTGTGCCAACAAGTCGGGCCAGCGGACGCGCTAAAGCGCGCCACCGCCTTCTGCGTTAGCCAGGAAAGACAGCACGGTAAAAACGATACTTCTTGGAAATGCTGACGCTGGTAATAGCACTCTCGCAAAGAGATTAGTTGCCAAACAGCCAGCCCCTCGCCTTTCTCTTGATGAGGTGCATTTCACAACGGGGCGCAGCGGCGCCCGATCCAAGCTAGCATCACGACTGATGCTCATAATTGTTAGCTGAAACAGAGAAAGCATCGTTTGGCTGTGGCAACCTCTGCGAACGGTGTACTTCAGGGAAGAGTAGTATTTATGTCAGGAGCAGAGTGTCGCGAAACAAGTCCGCAAACAATTTCCGTAAGTCAGCGAAGCCCTGCTCTGGGCTTTAGTGTGTCATACAAAAAAAGCATTCCGATCCCCGGCCTGAAACCAATGTCCCGTGAGGAGCTGGGATATCCGGGAGTTGGCCGTTGGACACGCAGTGCGCAGGCAACAGGATCAAAGATACAGTATCTCATCGGGCTGTTTTTTCTGCTGTTGCCACTGACTGTCTACGCGGTAACGCTGGGCAACTATTTCCATCCTAATCTGTTGTGCGGTCCGTTTTTCGGGATTTGCATGCTTTCCTCTCGACTGAACACCACACGGAAGCTGCTCAAATACGGAACCACATTGCTAAAACTGGATACGGAACCTGAGGTTGGTGGCAACGCTTCAGGAATCATACGTTTTCTGAAGCCTCTGCGGGGAAACCAGTCAGTGGAGGTGAAGCTGGTTTGTTATAAGAAGGACGCAATCGTTAGTAATAATAATTCGTCGCGTGACGCTGAATACTGGAGCATAAAGCAGCAGATTCGGGTGAAGCCCGACGGCAGGGAGCGTGTTGTGCCGTTCAGTTTTGATGTGCCTTCAGGACTGCCCGTTAATGACCTACCATGTTACTACTGGCTACTGGAATTGCGGGGGACGCATGGTCAGAAAAGTCTGTATCGCTCCTGGCGCATGCCGATCGACTCAACCAATAGTGACCGCTCCGAATCGGGCTGAGAGGCCACGCGAAGTGGTGATTCCTTGCTCCCGGACTACCCTAGAAAAGTGCGGGGTATGTGAAGACAAGGTCGCCGCCGGGATTGAACGGGCGATGAGCATTCCCCTGCTTCACATTGCAGACGCCACCGCCAAAGTCCTCAAAGAGAATGGGGTAACCTACGTCCGGCTGCTGGGCACACGATTTACGATGGAACAGACGTTTTACCTTAGTCGTCTTCAGGATCATAGTTAGTTGCCCTCACTCGGTGCTTCGATTTTGACGGCCCGATACGGCTCCCCCTCCTCAGTCTGCAACTGATAATCATAAGCCGCCTGCAAGCCGGTTTCGTCCTCGCCCTGCTCTTCTGCGCTCGGTTCAAGGGAGCGCGGGTAAAGCGGCGACAGCAGTGCCGCCAGTATGCCGATGGCGGCAAACATGGCAAACGCATCCGCATAACTGAACTCGTTCACCAACATACCCACGATGGGCGAGCCGACGGCCTGGCCAAGGGATACCGATATAAAGGGTAACACCGGCCCCACAGACAACCGGCCGGGTAGCAGGCGGATGCCGGTCATCAGGTACAGGCCGGTCAGGCTCATGTAGGCCAGGCCGAATACCAGGGCGGAAAACACCGCAATCACTATATTGCCGGGGCTGGCTGCCAGCAGGGCCAGGCTGGCAGACAGCATCATCAGCATCAGGGCCTGGGTGATGGGTGGGTTGTTGCGATCGGCAAGGTCTGCAACCACGGCACCGCCCAGCCCAGCCAGGCCTACCCCCAGCCACAGCCAACCGGTGGAACCCGATGGCAAGGCACCCACGGTAACCGCCAGGTCCGGCGCAAAAATCCAGTACGCGGCGGACACAAAGCCCATCACAAAGGCGAACAATGAGAGCCGCAGCAGGCGCACCCACTGCAGGGTAGTAATGGCAGGCGGCGGCGCTGCATTCGCCGGCATGACTCGTGAAACCGAGGGGATGAAATACCAGGTTGCCAACACCCCGATCATGGCCAAAACCGCGAAGGAGAAATAGGCATAACGCCAGGCCCCGGCCAGTAACAGAATGGCCGACGCGGCAATCACCACACCCACACTGGTACCGGCGTTCATCACCGAGCTCACGCGCCCATGAAGTGAGCGTTTTACCAGCGCCTGCATGGCGGCGGTCAGTGCAGGCATCATCAGGCCGGTGCAGATACCACAAGCGACTACGCCCAAGCCCAGCGACAAAACGCCCGATGCCTGGCTGATTAACACCAGACCCACCGCACCAAAGCCACCAGACAGCACCGCCGTGTTGCGGGCGCCCAATCGATCAGCCGCCAGCGGCGCGACCAGGGTAGCCAGGATAAAACTGATGAGGGGAAGCGCGCCGATGATGCCGATCATGTCTGGCGAGAGTTCCAGCTCCGCCCGGATCGGCGGCACGAACAAGCCGAAGGCAAAGCGGGCCAGCCCGAAGCTGATGGCTATCAGGGCGGCACCCAGGAGAGCAAACGAGGTACTTGAAGGAAACTTCATGTCACCTCCGGCAGGCTACTGTAAATTTACGGCGGCACTACACAGCGTCTGGCAACGTTGCCACCAGGAAGTCCACCAACGCCCTCACCTTGGGCGTAACAAACTTGCGGGTGGGATAAACCGCATACACCCCCAGCTCGGTAGAGCAGTATTCCGGCAGCAACTCCACCAGCCTGCCCGAGTCCAGATCATCACGCAACAGGAAGCTCGGCTGGTACACCACCCCCTGGTGAGCCACCGCGGCGGCGCAACAGGTGTCACCGTTGTTGGCGTACATCCACGGGCGTACCCGCGTGCTGACCGGCCCCTCCGGCCCCTGAAACTGCCATTCGTTACCGCTGGCCAGGTATCTGTAGGCAATGACCTTGTGGTGCATCAGGTCTTCAGGCGTTTCCGGGGCTCCGTGCGCCCGGATGTATTCGGGCGAGGCGCACACCATCAGCCGGGTGTTGGTGAGGCGACGGCTCACCAGGGTGGAGGTTCGCAGGCTGGCAATACGAATGGCCAGGTCAAACCCTTCTTCAACGATATCCACGATGCGATCAGACAGCTCGATGTTCAGTTCCACATCCGGAAACCGGGCGTGGAACTCACCCCACAGCGGGCCCAGATGTCGAATACCGAAACTCACCGGTGCGTTGATGCGCAGCACCCCTTTGGCCACGCTGGTGCGCGAGGTCAGTTCTGCTTCGGCTTCTTCCACCCCCGCCAGCAGTTCCCGGCAACGAACGTAAAACACCTCCCCTTCCGCTGTCAGGGACAACCGCCGGGTGGTGCGGTGTAGCAGCCGCACGGTAAGGCGCGACTCCAGCTCGTTGATGTAGCGCGATACGGCAGCCTTGGACATACCCATGGTCTCGGAGGCGGCGACAAAACTGCCGGCTTCCACAACGGCGCAGAAGGTCTGCATTTCCAGTAAACGATCCATCCTATTGTTCCATTTTTTGAAACAGTCAATCTATTAAGCGCATATTTATCCCAAAAATAGATCCCCGTAAAGTAGCCCCATACTCAACCACACAGAAGGAAACACGATCATGAACAACGCACTCATCAACAAACTGCTCGATACCAACGCTGGCTGGGGCGCCCTCGCCCTGCGTATTCCGGTGGGTATTATCTTCGCCGCCCACGGTGCCCAGAAGCTGTTCGGCTGGTTCGGAGGCTACGGCCTTGAAGGCACTGGGCAATGGATGGATTCTATTGGTTTAAGCCCGGGCTACCTGATGGCCTTGCTGGCCGGCGGTACGGAGTTCTTCGGCGGTCTGGCGCTGATCATCGGCCTGCTGGTTCGCCCTGCCAGCGCGGCTCTGGCCTTCGCCATGGTGATTGCCATTTTCAGCGTGCACATCCAGAACGGCCTGTTCATGAGCAACAATGGCTACGAATTCGGACTGGCCTTGCTGGCGGCTTCTGTTTCGCTGATGTTCAGCGGTGCCGGGCGCGCATCGGTTGACCGGCTTGTGGCCGCTCGCTAAACGGTACAACGAACTCAACCCAAAGGAGCAACGCGCCATGACCAGTCTGTTCGTATCCCACGGCGCCCCCACCTTTGCACTGGAGCCGGGCCTGGCAGGCCCGGCCCTCACCCGGCTGGGGCAGCAACTTCCACGGCCGGCTGCTGTGCTGGTGGTGTCGCCCCACTGGATGACGCCCGAGGTGCGGGTAGGCCTTGCCGAAACACCGGCAACCATCCACGACTTCAACGGATTCGAACCCGCGCTTTATGAGCTCGAATACCCGGCTCCCGGCCACCCGGCTTTTGCCAGAATGGCGCTTTCTCTCCTTGAGGAAGCGGGCTGGAAGCCCTTCGCCGACGCTCAACGCGGCCTCGACCACGGGGCTTGGGTGCCGTTGCGGCATCTTTACCCGGATGCGTCCGTGCCGGTATTTCAGGTATCCCTGCCGGATTGGCTCGACAGCCACTCTGCCTGGCGCCTGGGCCAGACGCTCGCCCCTTTGCAAAAAGAGGGTGTTCTGATCGTCGGCTCCGGCAGCCTGACCCACAACCTGTATGAGGTCCGCTGGCGCGACGAACAGGCAAGCGAATACGCCCGGGACTTCAGCCACTGGATTCGGGAAGCGGCCATTGCAGGCGATCACGAGCGGCTGGTAAACGCCCTGACCTTGGCTCCCCATGCTCGCCGCGCACACCCCACGGTTGAGCATTTCCTGCCGCTACTGGTTGCCCTTGGAGCTGCTGATTCCAATGCCCCGGCCACGGTTATTGAAGGTGGCATTGAGCACGGGGTGCTTTCGATGGATTCGTTTGTTTTCTGAGGGGCGAGCGTTAATCCCGCCTCGATTCTTTCTGCTACCTTTATAAATAGCTGCCGAGATGTATGTATGAAGTAGGAGCAGCCAGAAAGAAGCACCACGGAGGTGATTTCTATGCGTATCGCAAAAGAGGATATACCTGTTCGAATTGATGTACCGGGGGCAAAAGCACGACAACAAACCGAATTTGGCGATGTATCCGGTTACAACACCATGGGGGCCGAATACTTCTCCTTTGGTGCTGGCACCGACATCACCGAGTTGCTACACGGGCTTGAGGGCAACCGTTGCCAATGCCCCCACTGGGGTTATGTGGTGAAAGGGGAAATCACGGCACTGTATTTGGACGGCAGTGAAGAAACCTCCCGTAACGGGGATCTGTTCTACTGGCCACCCGGGCACAGTGTGCGCGCCGAGCAAGACACCGACATTGTGATGTTCAGCCCGCAGCATGAGCACGGGTTGGTGATTGATCACATCCGGAGACAGGTCGCTGGCTGAATCGGTCAAACCCTGAAACTTAATCTTTCGCCGCCGATTGGCGGCGGCTTTTCGCGAATTGCCGGTTCTCATCGACGCAATGTCGATCGCCTCAGACAGTTTTTAGTATGCAGTGGATGCTGAGAACCGCCCCCAAAATCATCACCGTCCTGTCATTTGAATGACACGGCTTTGTCACCGTTTGGATTTACCGTTTCATTGTAAGTCGCAATCAAGCGAGCTTATCAATTGTAAAAGGTGATCCGATGGCATCTATCCCATCCCAAAGCATGATGCTCCGTATCGAAGACATGGGTGTGACCTACCCCGGAAATGTACTTGCGCTGCGGCCCACCACCGTCGATTTTCACAGGGGCGAGTTTACTGTTTTGCTCGGCCTATCTGGCGCTGGCAAATCCACCTTGCTCCGCTCACTCAATCATCTTGTTCTGCCCACCGCCGGGAGCGTGATCTCGGCAGAGTTTGGCCCACTAAATAGCCGGCGTACCGTTAGACAGCACCGGTCGCGCACCGCCATGGTGTTTCAGCATCACCAATTGATTGAACGTCACACGGCGCTGCAGAATGTTCTAACTGGCCGCCTGGCCTATCACAGCACCTTACGCAGTCTTCTGCCCTTTCCCAGACAGGATCTTGAGCTGGCCCTGCACTGCCTTGAGCGAGTTGGCCTAGCGGACAAAGCCCTTACTCGAGTTGACCAGCTTTCTGGCGGCCAGCAACAGCGTGTGGGCATCGCACGGGCGCTGGCGCAGCAGCCTTCCATGATTCTGGCCGACGAACCGGTAGCCAGCCTCGACCCGGCAACCTCGGAGAAAGTTCTCGGCTTGCTTCGCGATATCTGCCGCGAAGATGGCATTACCACAGTAATTTCGCTGCACCAATTGGAATACGCACAGCGCTTCGCCGACCGGATTATCGGTCTGGCTAACGCCCAGATCGTGTTCGATGCAGCACCAGAGGAGCTGCAACCACACCACCTTAACGAGATCTACCACGGTGGATCGAACTCAACACCGATGCCGGGCAAAGCCCCAGCAGCCAAAACCCAACCTGTAATGCCCCAACCCACGCAACTGGAGATAGCACGATGAAATTCGTAATCAATGCTCTGATAGCAATATGTTTAATGGCAGGATTCAGTCTGCACGCCGCTGCTGATTCCAATCCTGACTTATTGAAAGCCGCTTTGCTCCCGGATGAAAACGCATCAGAACTGATCAAGCGCAACCAGCCGCTGAAGGATTACCTTGAAACGACCCTTGGCAAGGAAGTGAAGCTCATCGTAACCACGGATTATTCCTCCATGATCGAAGCCATGCGCTTCGGCCGCATCGACCTGGCATACTTTGGCCCACTCTCCTATGTGATGGCTAAAAGCAAGAGCGACATCGAACCATTTGCCGCCATGATGGTGGATGGCAAACCAACTTATCGCTCTATTATCATCGCCAATACTGAATCGGGTGTAGAGACCTATGCTGATATCAAAGGAAAAAAAATGGCGTATGGCGACCGTGCTTCTACGTCCAGCCACCTGATCCCCAAGACAGTGCTCATGGAATCCGCCGGCCTGGAAGCTGAACGAGATTATGAAGCTCACTTTGTGGGCTCCCATGATTCGGTAGCGGTGAATGTGGCCAACGGCAATGCCCAGGCTGGTGGTCTGTCCGAAGTTATTTTCCAACACGTTATGGACCGAGGCCTGATCGACAGAAAGAAAGTGCGGGTGCTCGGCTACAGCGGTGAATTTCCCCAGTATCCCTGGGCCATGCGGTCAAACCTGGATCCGGAGCTCAAAGCCAGTGTACGGGAAGCCTTCCTAAATATTGACGACGAAGAGATTCTCGGCAATCTGAAGGCCGAAGGCTTCGCCGCCATATCCGATGCCGATTATGACGTTATCCGCAAGATGGGCAGTCTACTCAACCTAGATTTCGCGAAGATGTAAGGAGCCCCATGACACACACCAAGACGGAACCGGCGACCCTGTCGCCGGCCCCGTCAGCTTCCGTGCTGGATGAGCATGCACGGGGCTGGCGGAAAACATTCTGGCAAGCAGCCTTGGTACTGGCGGTGATTTTCGTAGCCAGCTGGTACGTGGATCTGCTGGATTTCCGTACCCTGGCCAATGGTATACCTGCCATCGGGACACTGTTGGGTGAGTCACTTCCACCGGATTTCACCAACGCCCTGGACTGGGTCTCGCCGTTGATCGACACTCTGGCCATGAGCATAGCCGGCACGGCCATCGCGGTTAGCGTCTCTGTGCCGCTGGCATTCCTGGCGGCTCGGAACACTTCACCACATCCGGCGGTATTCCACATAACTCGTACGATCCTGAATGGCCTGCGTTCGGTGCCTGAACTGATCATGGGCATAATCTTCGTAGCAGCAGTTGGCTTTGGTGCCCTGCCCGGTGTTCTCGCCCTTGGGCTTCACTCCATTGGTATGGTCGGCAAGTTCTTTGCCGAGGCGATCGAACATGTGGATGCAGCTCCGGTGGAAGCGGCCGATGCAGCAGGCGCAACCCGGCTGCAGGTGCTCTGGCATGCAGTTCTGCCCCAGGTGCTTCCACAGTTTGCTGACGTTTCTATCTATCGCTGGGAATACAACTTCCGCGCCTCAACAGTGATGGGCATGGTCGGTGCAGGCGGCATAGGTTTCGAGCTGATGGGATCGTTACGCATCATGCAATACCAGGAAGTCAGCGCCATCCTGATTGTCATCCTTATTATGGTGACGATGGTTGACAGCCTGAGTGGTCATCTCCGTAAAAAATTCAAGTAAGGACAACGAATGAAACCACGAGTCATCATCACTCATCGGGTGCATGAGAGCGTGCTAGCTAACATGGAACCTCATTGTGAGCTAATTACCAACCAGTCAGACATCACCCTGCCGGCGAGCTGCATCAGATCACACGTTGCCAACGCCGATGCTATGATGGCTTTCATGCCAGACACGGTCAGCGACGATTTTCTGGCCGCCTGTCCGAACCTGAAGGTGATTGGGGCTGCCCTAAAAGGCTACGACAATTTCGACGTGCACGCCTGTACTCGTCATGGCGTGTGGCTGACCTTCGTGCCGGATCTTCTTACAGTGCCCACTGCAGAGCTGACCGTCGGGCTGACCATCGGCTTGACACGGCAGATTCGAGCAGCTGACCAGTTTGTCCGTTCCGGTGATTTCGTAGGCTGGCAGCCGCAGTTCTACGGCCTTGGAATTGAAGGTTCGACCCTCGGTATTGTGGGTATGGGCGCCATCGGTAAAGCGGTCGCCAAGCGCTTTCAGGGCTGGGGTGCCAACTTACTTTACGCCCAACCAGATGCCCTGCCGGGAGAGGAGGAAGCTGCGCTCAGCCTGACCCGCGCCAGTTTGGATGATGTTCTCTCACAGTCAGATATCGTTGTACTGGCTCTGGCCTTGAACACTCATACTCTCCATACCATGAATGCTGCACGCCTGAGGCACATGAAACCAGGCGCGTTCCTGGTGAATCCGTGCCGGGGGTCGGTGGTAGACGAATCTGCAGTACTTGAAGCACTGGCTTCCGGACACCTGGGCGGCTACGCGGCCGATGTTTTCGAGATGGAGGATTGGGCGAGAGCAGACCGTCCGAGGCAAATCAGCGAAGCACTGAGAGCGCACCCCAATACATTATTTACGGCCCACATTGGCTCAGCAGTGAAAAATGTGCGTTTGGCCATTGAGCAGCGAGCGGCTGATAATATTCTCCAGGCTTTGCGAGGAGAGCGTCCCCGAGATGCAGTGAACACACCACAGGCTGCGGAGAAACAGCCATGCTGAGCCTGGTCTGGCTGAAAAGCTTCACAACGCTGGTAAACCATAGGAGCTTTCATGCTGCGGCCCAGCATCTAGGGATTGCCCAACCTACGCTATCCCAGCATATCCAGAAGCTTGAGGGGCAGTTGGATACACTGTTGATTCGCAGAAGCAAAGCCGGATGCGAGCCCACCCGCGCCGCCCTCGCGCTAATGCCGATTGCCCTCAGCATGTTGCGCCTGGAGCAGCGCGCTCGTGACGCCGTTGGTGGAACCCGGCTCCGGGTCGGGGCTAGCTCAAACATTGGAATCTACTTGCTGCAACCCCATGTGCGCTCATTCCGAAACGCTCCCACCGCTCCGGAAGTAGACCTGGTGATTGATAACAACCCCGCTATTGCCGATCAGCTGACCCAGGGAGAGCTGGATATCGCTATCATGGAATGGTGGCGTCCGACATCGGGCTTCCTGGCCAGAGACTGGCGACAGGAACCGATCGTACTGATCACGCCACCTGACCACCCGTGCGCCCATATGAAAGAAATTGATCGCGATACGTTATCGGGTATGACTCTGCTGGGCGGCGAGCCCGGGACAGGAACAGGCCGGATTCTGGCCAACTTCTTTGGTGATTCGGGACCGTTTCCCAGCGTGTCAATGCAACTGGGCAGCACCGAGGCCGTGAAGCAAGCGGTTAAAGCCGGGCTGGGTGTTTCGCTGGTGCTGGCGGCGTGCGTCAGTGACGAAGTGCAGGCGGGCACCCTGAAAGCCATTCCTGTGAGTGATTCAGGGCTGGCAAAGTCGCTGATGGTGATCAACCCGGAAGCCCTGACATCACACCCATCCGTGTCTGCCTTTGTTCGACACCTCTGTCACTGATGAGTTGGAACTGAACCTGTTTTGCGACAATGCGGCTTGGGGATATACCTGATGCCGGCGTGGGAACCACGAGTTCTGCGATTAAGGGCTTATGGTGCGTTTTTCCGTTTGATTGCTAAGCTTGTGATGACCCAAAAATAATAAAGGAGAACACCATGTTAGACAGAGCATCCAAACCCTTTGTCAGTCTGGTGGAGAAGTACCTGCCAGACCCCTACCTGTTCGTTATTATCCTCACGCTACTGTCGTTCATCGCCGCCATGGTCTTTGAAGGCCATGGCCCGTTGGCGGTGATCGAGATGTGGGGTAATGGCTTCTGGAACCTGCTGACGTTCTCCATGCAGATGCTGCTGGTGCTGGTTACCGGGTTTATGCTGGCCAGCACACCACTGGTGCGCGGCATACTCAACCGGATTGCGGGCCTGGCAAGAACGCCCGGGCAGGCAATTGTGCTGGTTACCTTCGTGGCCCTGATTGCCAGCTGGATCAACTGGGGGTTCGGCCTGGTGGTGGGGGCGCTGTTTGCCAAAGCCCTGGCCCGGCAGATTCGGGTGCACTATCCGCTGTTGATCGCCAGCGCCTACTCTGGGTTTATCGTGTGGCACGGCGGGCTGGCGGGGTCCATTCCGCTGGTAATTGCCACCGATGGCCACTTCACGGAAAACGTGATCGGCGTTATCGGTACCAGCGAAACCATTTTCGCGTTTTTCAACCTGGCCATCGTGGTGGCCCTGTTTATCGTGGTGCCGCTGGTTAACCGGCTCATGTTGCCCGAGGAACGAAACAGCGTGTACGCAGACCCGAAAGTGCTGGACGACGAGCCAGACACCGCCGTTGTGATCAATCGCCCGGCGGACCACCTGGAAAACAGCAGGATTCTGGCGTGGCTGATTGGCTTCAGCGGCATCGCGTTCATCTTCCAGTATTTCATTAACGGTGGCGGCCTGAACCTGAACATCGTCAACTTCATGTTCCTGTTCCTGGCAATCATTCTGCACCAGACTCCCAAACGCCTGTTGGCCAGTCTGAACGAGGCGGTTAAAGGTGGTTCCGGCATCGTGATTCAGTTCCCCTTCTATGCAGGCATCATGGGGGTTATGACTGCATCCGGCCTGGCCGCCAGCATTTCCTCGGGCTTCGTTTCCATCGCCAGCGCGCAAAGCCTGCCTTTCTGGAGCTTTATAAGCGCAGGCCTGGTGAACATTTTTGTGCCGTCTGGGGGTGGGCAATGGGCGGTGCAGGCGCCGGTCATGCTGCCAGCTGCCCAGGAACTGGGTGCCGATATCCCCAGGGTTGCCATGGCGGTAGCCTGGGGTGACGCCTGGACCAACCTGCTGCAACCTTTCTGGGCCCTGCCCGTGCTGGCGATTGCCGGGCTGAAAGCCAAAGACATCATGGGCTATTGTCTGATGCTGCTGTTTATTACCGGCGCCATCATTAGCATCGGCCTGACCTGGCTTTAACGCCTTGCCGGCTGTTGGCAAACCACTTTGTCAACAGCCGGCCAAGTCGGATTCAGCCAAGGTTCTTTTTCAGGAATTTCTGGATTTCGCCGACGATCCCGCTGCGGAACGCAAGTACGGTCAGTACGAAGATGCCGCCAAGGATCGGGTTCACCCAATCCCGCAGAGGCCCCTGGGACAACTGGTATTCAATGTTGACCACAAAGGTGGCGCCCACCACCGGGCCGAGCAAGGTTCCCATGCCGCCGACCAGTGTCATCAGGATGACCTCACCGGACATATGCCAGTGGGCGTCGTTGAGCGAAGCCAGCTGGAACACCACCGATTTCATGGAACCTGCCAGGCCCGCCAGTGCCGCCGAAATCACGAATGCCAGCACTTTGTAGCGATCCACGTTGTAGCCAAGTGACACCGCGCGGGGTTCGTTCTGCTTGATGGCCTTGAGCACCTGGCCATAGGGGCTGCTGACAATGCGTTGGACCAGCAGGTAGCAACCGATGAACACGGCCAGCACGAAGTAGTACATGTTCAGGTTTTCCGACAGGTCAATCAGCCCGAACAGGTGGCCCCGGGGGATGCCGTGCATGCCGTCTTCGCCGCCGGTAAATTCCGACTGTACGAAGAAGAAGTAGACCAACTGGGCCAGGGCCAGGGTGACCATGGCAAAGTAAATACCCTGCCGGCGAATGGACAACAAGGCGAACGCCAGGCCCAGAGCGGTTGCCACCAGGGTGCCTGCAATAATGCCCACTTCTGTGGTCAGGCCCGAGTAGTTGCTGAGCAGGTAACCGGTGGTATAGCCGCCGGTGGCGAGAAACGCGGCATGGCCAAAGGACAGCAGCCCGGTAAAACCGAACAGCAGGTTAAAGGCAACCGCAAAGAGTGCGAAGCACAGGATCTTCATCAGGAAGACCGGGTACATCGCGAAAGGCGCTGCCAGCAGCAAGAGCAGCAGTACGCCGTTGAGGAGCATCTTCCGGCGATCCTGGGCCTTTTGCTGGTCGATGATCGCCTTTCGCACATCGGCGGGATTAAAGGATTGGCTCATGATTATGCTTCCTTACCAAACAGGCCGGAGGGTCGGAACATCAACACCACCACCATGACCAGGAAAATAACGGCAGACGACGCGGGTGGGTAAAAGGTTTTGGTGAGGCCTTCAATCACGCCCATCAGAATGCCGGTGATAATCGCCCCGCCAATGGAGCCCATACCGCCAATCACCACTACGGCAAACACCACGATCAGCGTATTGGCGCCCATTCCGGGCGTGACGGAGTAGATGGGTGCGGCAAGCACACCGGCAAAAGCCGCCAGCGCCACACCAAAGCCGTAAGTGAGACTGACCAGCAAGGGCACGTTGATGCCAAAGCCCTGCATGAGCTGGGAATCTTCCGTGCCGGCACGCAAGTAGGCCCCCAGCTTGGTTTTTTCAATCATGAACCAGGTGCCAAAACACACCAGCAGCGCCACCACAATCACCCAGGCCCGGTAATAAGGCAGGAACATAAAGTCCAGTTTAATGCCGCCCTTGAACATATCGGGCATGGCATAGCGCAGGCCAGACACACCGTAGATATTGGTGAGCACGCCCTGAATAATCAGCGCCACCCCGAAGGTGAGCAGCAGGCTGTATATGTGATCCTGCCCGGCAATTCGCCGCAGCAGGAAAAATTCGATCAGCACCCCGAACACGCCGACCAATAGCGGCGCCATAAACAGGGCGACCCAATAGTTGACGCCCAGGGTGTTGAACATAACCACCGTCAACAGGGCACCCAGCATATACATGGCACCGTGGGCGAAGTTGATGATCTTCAACAGGCCGAAGATGATGGCAAGGCCCAGGCTTAACAGGGCATAAAAGGCGCCATTGATGAACCCGATCAAAAGCTGACCGGAGAGCACAGCAAGAGGGACGCCGAAAATCATGGTCATGGGTTTAACTCCACAAGCAGCACGTACGTTGGTATTGAGCTTGTTGGCTCAGTGATATGCCGGGCGCACCCTGCCCTGTTGCAGGGCGCGCCCGGCTTTCCTCAGCCTCAGTTAGTCACCAGTTTGCACTTGCTCTCAGAGAGTGGGCGGTAGGCTTCGTCGGCCGGTATGGTCCGCAGGATCTTGTAAAGATCCCATTCGTTCTTGGACTCCGCCGGCGTTTTCACCTCGGCCAGATACATGTCGTGCACCATCCGGCCGTCTTCGCGGATACGACCATTGGTGGCGAACATGTCGTTGATGGGTGTGTCCATCATCTGCTTGCGAACGGTTTGGGCATCGTCCGAGCCTGCCGCGGCTACCGCATTCAGGTAATGCAGGGTGCTGGAATAGATACCCGCATGCACCATGGTGGGCCGCACACCGGTTTCTTTCATGAAGCGGTCTGACCACTCACGGGTGTCGTCGTTCATGTCCCAGTACCACCCGGTGGTGAGCTGGATACCTTGCGCTGTGTCGACACCCAGCGCATGCACGTCGGTCAGGAACAGCAGCAAGGCGGCCAGGGTTTGGCCCGCCTGGGTAACACCGAATTCACTGGCGGTGGTGATGGCGTTGGTGGTGTCTGAACCGGCGTTGGCCAGGCCAACGACATCCGCACCGGAAGCCTGGGCCTGTAGCACGAAGGAGGAGAAATCCTGGGTCGGGAACGGATGGCGAACAGAACCGACGATCTCACCTCCGTTGGCCTCCACCACGCGGGTAACGTCTGCTTCCAGGGCGTGGCCGAAGGCGTAGTCTGCAGTCATCAGGTACCAGCTCTTGCCGCCCTCTTTAACCACCGCACTGGCGGTGCCGTTGGCCAGCGGATAGGTGTCATACACATAGTGGATGTGGTTGGGGGTGCAGTGCTCATTGGTGATGCTTGAGGCGGCAGAACCGGAGACAATGCCCAGTCTGTCGTTTTCTTCAAGGATCTTGCTGACTGCGATGGTGACAGACGAAGCCACCAGGCCGGCAACCATGTCTACCTTGTCGTTTTCCACCCATCGGCGAACCGTGCTGGAAGACGCATCGGGGTTGTTACGGTCATCGGCACTGAGGACTTCGATCTTGGCGCCGTTCACAGTGCCACCGAAATCCTTGATGGCCATCTGCAGGGCCTTGAGGCCATTGGGGCCCGCCAGGTCACGATAGGTACCAGACATATCGGCCAGGTAGCCGATCTTCACCGTATTGTCGGAAATGGCCGCCTGCGCGCCACTCACCATCAGAGCTGAGGCAACGGCTGAGGTCAGAAGCTTTTTGGTCATTGTCATTATTGTATCTCCGCTACTGTCTTGCGTTGGTTGATGTTGTTGGAGTTATTGGTTTTGTTGCACCTGTTCTATCCGGAGTTCAGACCCCCAAATAGCCGTCCAGCACCGATTGTTTGGCACTCAGTTCATCGGCGTGGATTTCTTCCACAATCTGCCCATGCTCAACCACGTAATGCCGGTCAGCCAGCGGGGCTGCAAAGTGGAAATTCTGTTCAACCAGTATGATGGTCAGGCCTTTCTCTTTGAGCGCCATCAGCACCTCGCCCAACTTTTCTACGATCACGGGCGCAAGCCCTTCTGTGATCTCATCCAGCAGGAGCATGTTGGCGCCGGTGCGCAGGATACGGGCCATCGCCAGCATCTGCTGCTCACCACCGGACAGCTTGGTGCCCTGGCTGAACCGACGTTCATACAGGTTTGGGAACATGTTGTAGATGTCTTCCAGGCTCATACCGCCACTGCGCACCACCGGCGGCAAAGTGAGGTTTTCCTGGACGTTGAGAGATGAAAAAATGCCCCGATGTTCGGGGCAATACCCCACTCCCAACCTCGCAATATGGTGCGGCGCGCACTGCATGGTTTCTTCGCCGTTGATCATGATGGACCCGGTGCGGCGGCCCACCATATTCATAATGGCCTTGAGGGTGGTGCTGCGGCCGGCGCCGTTGCGGCCAAGCAGGGTGACCAGCTCGCCACGCTTAACCACCAGGTCGACGCCATGGAGAATGTGAGATTCGCCGTAAAAGGCGTGCAGGCCAGACACCCGCAACTGTTCGTAGTCTTTCTGGGGATTCTGGCTCATTGTGCTGCCTCCGCCTGCTCGGCGGGACTGTTGCCACCGCGTTCTCCGCTGCCATCGCTGCCCATGTACACTTCGCGCACTCTCGGGTCTGCAGAGACCGCTTGATAATCGCCTTCCGTCAGCACAGCACCCTGGGCCAGCACCGTAATGCGGTCGCACAATTTGCTGACCACACTCAGGTTGTGCTCCACCATCAAGACGGTGCGGCCTGCGGCGGCCTTGCGCACCAACTCCACCACCCGCTCTACGTCTTCCGAGCCCATGCCCTGGGTTGGTTCGTCCAGCAACAGCAGCTTGGGCTCCATCGCCAGGGTGGTGGCCAGTTCCAGCGCGCGCTTGCGGCCATAGGCCAGTTCTACGGTGGTGGTGTTGGCAAATTCGATAAGGCCGACGGAATCGAGCAATTCCATGCAGCGCTGGTTCAGCCTGTTCAGGGAGGCGCCGGATTTCCAGAAGCTGAAAGACGTGCCCTCTGCGGTTTGCAACGCAATGCGGATATTCTCCAGCGCCGTCATATGGGGAAACACCGCCGATATCTGGAAAGAGCGGACGATACCCTTACGGGCAATGGCGGCAGACTTCAGGGAGGTAATGTCTTCACCGTGGTAGAGGATCTGGCCTCTGGTCGGGCTCAGGAATTTGGTCAGCAGGTTAAAGACCGTGGTCTTGCCCGCGCCATTGGGCCCGATCAGTGCATGGATATCACCCTGCCGGACCTGCAGGTTGACGTTATCAACCGCTACAAATCCTTTGAATTCCTTGACCAGGTTACGGGTCTCGAGAACGAACTGTTCACTCATGAGCCACTTCACCTTTTGTTATTGTTGTATTTAACAATCAACCCACAGATTAGATTGACGTATACGTAAACGTCAAGAACAAACTTGGTTATTTTTCCGGCGGTATGGAATAGGTCATGGTGGAGTGCGCAACGGGCTCTTCCGAGCCCTCGGAATACACAAATACTTCACCCACACCGATGGTTCGCCCCACCTTGAGAATGGTCGCCCTGGCCCAGATAGGCGCATGAGCCACGGGCTTCCTGAGGAAGTTGATATTCAGGTTGGTGGTGACGGCCAAAGGCACCAGGCCAATCTTGCTGAGCAACGCGGCATACATGGCAACATCGGCCAGCCCCATCATGGCGGGGCCAGACACGGTCCCCCCGGGGCGCAGGTGTTCTTCGTCTACCTCCAGCTTCATTTCTGCCCAGCCATCACCCAGTTCCTGCAGGGTGCCGTATGAGGCCCCCTGCGGAAACTGCTCTTCAAGGAAATAGCGCAGCTCCTCAAAGGTAATCTTCATACGGCGACTTCCTCTTTGGCCCGGTTGCGCAACACAAAGCGTTGGATCTTGCCGCTGGGTGTTTTCGGCAACTCTTCCACAAACTCGATTTCCCGCGGGTAGGCATGGGTCGACAAGCGGTGGCGAACCAGGTCCTGCAGCTCTTCCTTGAGCACGGCGTCGTCTGCCGGCTCCTGACCGGATTTGATAACCACATAAGCCTTGATGATCGAGCCACGCTTTTCATCCGGCTTGGCCACCACACCGGATTCGGCCACCGCCGCGTGCTCCAGCAGGGTACTTTCAACATCCGCTGGCCCTACGCGGTAACCTGCTGTGGTGATAATGTCGTCGTCACGGCCGCTGAAGGAGAAACTGCCATCGCCATGGCAGATCACCATGTCGCCGGTCAGGTAGTAGCCGTTCACGAACGGGTCTTTCTCGCCCCAGGTGTAGCCATCAAAATGGAACAGCGGCGACGCCTTGAGATCCACTGCCAACTGGCCGATTTCGCCCTCGCCCACTTCTTCATTTTTTTCGTTCAACGCCACTACTCTGTGGCCAGGCGATGAGAACCCCATGGAGCCCTGGCGAATCGGGTGGTCCAGGCCGTGGAAGTTGCAACAGGTCATGCCGGTTTCAGTCTGGCCATAATGATCCTTCACCGGGCAGAAGTGACGTCGAGCAATCCAGTTCACCACCTCCGGATTCAGGGGCTCGCCGGCGCTGCTGCACACCCTCAGGCCAAGATTCTCCCCTTCCGGCAGAACCTGATCGTTCGCCTTGAGCAAACGATAGGCCGTCGGCGCCGCTGCGAGGTTGGTGATCCGGTACTTGCGGATCATCTCGTAGGTGGATTCCGGGGTGAACGGATTGGGATTGAAATGGGTGGCGTGGCCCATCAGCAGCGGACCGGTTACCGCGTAGTACAGGCCATAGGCCCAACCGGGGTCTGCCACGTTCCAGAATACGTCGTCTTCGCGCAGGTCGATGGCGTATTTCATGTAAACGTAGAATGCCAGCAACGCTTTGGCGGGCACGGCTACACCTTTGGCCTTGCCAACAGTACCGGAGGTAAACATCTGCAGGAACGGATCGTTGCCAGTGATCATTACCGGCTCGCACTGGTCTGACTGCTCCGCCAACACCGCATCGAAATCGCGCACATCCGCACCGGTGGCCGCCGCGTTCAGGCACAGTACCGGCGGGCAATTTTTGACTTCTTCCAGCTTGGGGTAGTTGTCTGGATCGGTCACCACCAGCCGGGTGCTAGCCTTCTCCAGGCGATACTCGATAGCGCCGGAACCAAAGGCGGTGAACAACGGCTGGTACACCGCGCCCAGGCGCAGGGTTCCAGCAATCACAATCAGCAGCTCCGGCCCCCTGGGCAGAAGGCCGGCTACCCGGTCACCTTTGGTGACACCAAGAGACTTCAGGTAGTTGGCGAAACGTGCAGACGCGGCTTTGAGCTCAGCGAAGGTCAGGGTTCCCTCACCACCGCCGATTTTTTCGTAGTAGAGCGCAACCTTTTGCGGGTCAACGGCCCATCGGTCACAAATTTCGTGGCATACGTTCAGGCCACTCTCCAGGCGTCCGTCCAGGATGTCCGCTTCCAGTGCGGCCGCATCAAACTGGTTGTACACGTCATTGTATTGCGGAAGGCTCATCGTACACTCCGTTTGTTGTCGTTGTTGGTTGTACAAACTTCAATCAGGTTTAGCACAGCCTTCACTTTACGTAAAGGTAAACTTTTGGCTAAAGGACGACCAACAAACGGAAGTCTCCGACGGAAACTAATCCCTGTTTTAGATTATGAGCTGCGATTGAGGCGGATAGCCAAATCTCCTGGATTTGGTCGGCATCTGCCTGTTTATTATTCTCGAATCATATGACTGCTTCCGGAGAGGCTCATATGTGTTGGACGCCGGACGTGTTGAGCCCACTAATCTCCGTCATGATCCTTTCAATAACCTGTGTCCGCACCGCAGGTTTGATCCTTTCTTCTGGATAACACCTGACCAGATCAATATGACTTACGCCCTCGTGCGCATGGAACATGTGGTTTTCGACCCGTTGCGTTGCACTGCTCCCGAAAGCCTCGTTCATTTGGTGACTTTGGTCGCACCCGAGCAAGTCTCCCTGCGAGAAGAAATTAAGGCACACATCAACATTTGTCGGTACGTTACGAGGATCAAACCCCCACCGTCCGGGGAATACTCGCCCCAGCCCTCCTGCGGCGATGCTGACGAGCAGGGCAATCTCCACACCTCGTCGCTCAAGCTCGCGTGCAACCTTGACCGCATGAAACCCGCCCTGACTATACCCGAGAATCACGAGCTTCCGCCCCTCGCGACGTGATGCTTGCAAGTCATCTGATATCGCATCAACCGAGTGCAGGTGGCCGTACATTGTCACGTCTGACAACCCCTTGCTTCTAAGGTAACGCAGCAGGTTGCGCTGCATCAGTCGTCGGGCCATGAAGCCGTGAATCACCGCAACTCGCGGACCAGCGTAGCCGCTGTTTGTCTTTGGTCGGTCAGGGACCTGCAACCGTTGAACTAAGCTCAGAAGTTTTCTATCCAAGAAGCGCCACCTTGCATGCCTAACGCCCGCAATCGAGCGCTTGTCGCGTGGATTGATTTGTTATGCCACCTGAACCAAAATATACCAATTATTGGTACTAGCGAGATAGCATCATGCAAAAGAACACCAGCATCACTTTAGGCCAACATTTTGATGCGTTCATTGCGGAACAACTCAAAACTGGCCGATACAGCTCAACCAGCGAAGTTGTTCGTGCAGGATTGCGCCTGCTTGAAGAGTCCGAAACCCGCCTGACTACGCTCCGCAAACTTCTTAAGGAAGGCGAAGATAGTGGCTTTGAGGACTACTCCTATGACTCTTTCATTCGCGAACTGGACAACGAAGAGCGCTAATGCTGAATTTCAAGCTTTCCAGGAAGGCCAAAGCTGATCTCAAATCTATTGCACTGTACGCGGAGCGTAAATGGGGCCGAGATCAACGAAACCACTACATTCTCCAGTTTGACCAGTGCTTCCACCTACTGGGCGAAAACCCGAATCTGGGGCAAACCTGCGATGGGATCCGCGCGGACTACCGACAGTATCCCCAAGGAAGTCACATCATATTCTATCGGGTAGCGACCGACAGTGTCGTTGAGATTATCCGTATTCTACACAAACGCATGTTACCAGATGGGCATCTCCTTTAGGGCATAACGCCCGCCAGGGTTCGCTGGCGCACGCCTCACCTATCGGCTTTAATTATCTGAGTTACTCATTCACAACAGCCAGGCGGTACTTGCCTGCCGGAGTTTTAGCTCTGGTGTATGTCAGCAAGGTGTGGGCGTGACAGGAGGTCATCACCATGAAGCGCATCGCCATTTGCTTTGACGGCACCTGGAATCGGCCAGAGGAAAACATCGGCGAGGATTTCCCCACCAATGTTCTGCAGTTTGCCCGGGCTATTCGGCCCACGGATGATCAGGGCGTGGAGCAGGTGGTGTTTTACGGGAAGAAGACACATTCGTTAGAGCTGCGCACTCCCATCAAGTTTGTGGGTGTGTGGGATACCGTAGGTGCCCTGGGGCTGCCGTTTACCTTTTTCGGGCTGATTAAGGATAAAGACCTGTTTTATGACAGGGAGATTGGCAGCAACATCGCAACGGCCCGGCACGCGTTGTCTCTGGATGAGCAGCGGGAGGATTTTGAACCCACGCTGTGGGAGCCGAGGAACGGCACAGACATCCAGCAGGTGTGGTTTGCCGGGGTGCACTCGGATGTGGGTGGCGGCTACGGCCCGGACAAGTCGAATCAGATTCTGGCAGACATTCCGCTACTCTGGATGGCAGACGAGGCAAAGAAACAGAAACTGTTGTTCAATAACAATCTGCCCTCCCAAACCCATGTAACGGCCGAGCAGCACAATGAATACAAGGGCAAGTACCGGCTGCTGGGCAAGCTGGTTCGCACCATCCCCGTACCCGAGGCCAACCTGACCTACGTACACCCCAGCGTTAAGACGCGCTACAGCAGCGGTTACCGCAGCGAGCCGATTGAGCAGTACATCAAAAGCCATGGCCAGTGGCCACCACTCTGGGGCGGGTGATCAGCCCTTTGTGTTTCGTGCTAGTCTGGTGAGATTAACTGTAGCCCCAAGTTGGTTAATTAAAGCTGAGACCCACGCAATGCATCTTCCATTCTGGCTAACAACGGCCCTGCTGTTTCCAGTTTTGCTGTACCAGGGTAAGCGCACCCGGCGCGCCACTCCTCGGCTGCCGGAGGCCTCTGGCTCTCCGTGTGGGCAGTATGGCGAGGGCGAGCCCGCCAGGCGGGTTCTGGTGATCGGAGAATCCACCGCCGCCGGCGTGGGCGTTGACAAACATGAGCAAGGGCTGGCCAGCCAGTTGGCGAAGCAGATCCATGAACGTACCGGCCAGGCCATTGCCTGGCATACCTTTGGGGTGAACGGTATTCGCCTGGGTGCCTTGAACAAGCAGCTCGCGAAGGCGGACCTGCCAGAGGCAGACCTGGTGATCCTGAGCATGGGGGTGAACGACACCACCGGCTTCACGCCCAGGTACAAGTTTCGCCAACAACTGCTGGAGCTGCGCCAGTTGCTCGATGCCCGTTACCCGGCACCGCTGATGCTTCTGAGTGTTCCGCCCATGCACCTGTTTACCGCCCTGCCCGCGCCGTTGCGGCAGGTTATCGGGTGGCGAGCGCGGCTGCTGGATCACCTGTACAAGACACTTGCCAGCGAGATGCCAGAGCGGTTCTCTTACGTTCACTACCCTGTCATTTCAGACCCGGAATTGCTGGCCAGTGATGGCTATCACCCCGGGGAGAAAGGTTACCGTTACATCGCGCAAGCGCTGGCAGCCCTTCCTTAGGAGTTTCATGGCAACACAATCCACGCCGTCATCCGATAAACACACCAAGTCACCTTCCGAGCGGGACCTGTACCTGGATGCCCTGCGTGCCGGTGCCTTGCTGGTGGTGGTATTCGGGCACTGGATAGCCACCCTGCCCCGGTTTGATGGTGGCCTGGAAATTCAAACAGAACACCTGTTAAAGATCTGGGAGCCGTCAGGGTTTATCACCTGGTTTGTGCAGGTGGTGCCGCTGTTCGTGTTTGTATCTGCCACCGTCAGTGCCGATGGTGTGGCGCACCGGATGGCTCAGGGGCACCGGCAAATGCATTGGTGGGCAGGGAGAGCGCTGGCGCTGGCCAGGCCTACGGTGACGTATCTTGCCGCCATTACCCTGATTGCCCTGCTTTCACTCTACACCGGCGGCCGGGTGTTGGGGCCGTTTAACCAGTCGCTCACCATACACTTGTGGTTTCTGATCATGCTGCTGGCCGTGCAGGCGCTGTTGCCCCTGAGCGTGGAGGCCGACAGGCGCTGGGGCCTGGGGGCGGTCGTTGGGCTGGTTGTGGCAGCCGCGGTGGTGGATGTTGTGCGGGCCATGCCCGGCTCAGCGGCGGATATTCTGCGCCTGGGACACCGGGTAACGGATTCGGCAGACAGCATCGGCTGGATCAATGCCGTGCTGGTTTGGCTGTTACCCCAGCAGCTGGGCATCGCCTGGAAGCGGGGTCGCTTCAGGGGCGTGTGGACAGGTCTATTTTTCTTGGTGCTGGGCGGCTTCTGGCTGGTGGCTGCCCTGGCTAGTGGTTATCCCATCGGCATGGTAGGCCGGGATTTTCACGGCGACAGCAACATGCTGCCCCCCACCCTGGCGCTGGTGGGCGTGATGTGGCTTCAGGTTGGCGCGGTTCTGTTCTTCGAGCGGCCGGGGCGTTGGCTGCTGGACAGGCGCAGAATCAGCGGGGCGGTCACCATGCTCAGTGCCCTGAGTATGCCCCTGTACCTCTGGCACAAACTTGCAGAACTACCAGCCGCCTGGCTGGGCGACCGTTTCGGGTTGCCTGTCGACGCCGGTTTGCCCGGTGAACCCGGCTTCTGGATGGGGCGATTCTGGTGGATTGTGCTCTGCGGCCTGATGGTGGTGCCGGTCATCGCGCTGGTGGTGGCTTTTGAAATGCGCCGCAAGCAAGGCGTTGTGACAACCTCCAGGCCCCGAATCATCCTGGCCGGCGGCTTCTCGCTGATGGCCGGGCTGGTTGTCAGCCTGGCACTCGGTGCACTACCGGGCGCCCTGATTGGTCTGCTCGGAGTTGCGGCTGCGTCCTGGCTGTTGCGGGTGCATCCCCAGCCAGGACGATAACCGGATCTTTACAGCGCCGCCTTACAAAGCTGAGCCGCTCAGTCCGCCTTGTAGAGCCGGAGGATGCTGGAAAAATCCAGCTCACCATTACCCTGCCCTGCATGTAGCTGGAACAGGTTGCGGGCCAGTGAGCCCATGGGGATAGACGCCTGGTTCTTCACCGCGTTATCAAACGCCAGGCCCAAATCTTTGGTCATCAGGTTCACAAGGAAACCACCCTGGTACTCTCGCGATGCCGGTACGCCCTCCATCACACCCGGCCAGGGGTTGTACACGTTCAGCGCCCAGTTGCCGCCAGAGCTCTGCTTCATGATTTCCGACAGTACCGCTGGGTCCAGGCCGTTCTTGGCGCCCAGAGCCAGGGCCTCGCTGGTCCCTGCCATCAGGATGGCCAGCATCATGTTGTTGCAGATCTTGGCCACCTGGCCGGCGCCGTGGGGGCCCGCGTGGAAGATGTTTTTTCCCATGCCTTCCAGGACAGGTTTGGCGCGATTGAAAGTGTCTTCTTCGCCACCGCAGATGAAGGTGAGGGTGCCGGCTTTGGCACCGCCTACGCCACCGGACACCGGGGCATCGATGAACGCCAGGCGCCGTGCTGCAGCGGCTTCCGCCACGGCGCGGGCAGTCTCCGGGGCAATGGTGGAGGAATCAATCACCAGGGTGCCTTCCGGCAAGGCCGAGAGCAGGCCGTCGTCGCCCAGGTACACCGCTTCCACATGTTTGCCGGCCGGCAGCATGGTGATGATGCACTCTGCCCCTTCGGCAGCGGCCTTGCCGGAATCGGCGGTGCTGGCGCCTTCGGCCACCAGCGCCTCAACGGCATGATGTGACAGATCGAATACGGTCACATCATGCCCGGCCTTGAGCAGGTTAGAGGCCATGGGTGCGCCCATGTTGCCCAGGCCGATAAAGGTAATCTTCGCCATGTTGCTTCTCCTTGTTGTTGTCGTTAAGCCAAGGGGCAGTGGTTAGCCCTCGGCTTCCTGGCTGAAAAACTCGTCTACCCAGCTGTTGTCGATTTCCCCCAGCGAGGCGTAGCGCCAGCGGGGTTGCATGTCTTTATCAATCAGCAGGGCGCGGATGCCCTCGGCAAACTCACCTTTTCTCAGGCATTGCTTCGCCATGACCAGTTCGTTGTCCAATACCTGGGCCAGGCTTTGCAAACGGCTGCGGTGGTAATGCTGCCAATGCAGCGCCAGCGACGTCGGGCTGGCCGAGGCCAGGCCTTTCACAGATCTGCCCAGCCAGTCGTTACGGCTGCCGAATTCCTGCAGGCGACCAACCACCTGTTCCAGGGAATCGGCATCGGTGGCTTGCTGGATCTCGTCGTAATGCTGCCGCACCGGTGATTCCAGCACAGCATCCTGGCTTTGCTGCTCGTACCTGCGCAGTACCTGACTGACCACGGCGTGGCTATTGGAACCCTGCCAGTCGGCCGCAACCAGAGTGTCGACCACCTGCGCTTTAAGTTCCTGCTTCACGAACCGGTCCGCCATGCCAGTGAACAACGCGTCGGCAGCGTTCATCCGGGCACCAGTCAAGCCCAGGAACAGGCCGATTCGCCCGGGCATGCGATTGAGGAACCAGCCGGCGCCGATGTCCGGGTACAGGCCGATGCTTACTTCCGGCATCGCCAGTTTCGAGTGCTCGGTAACCACCCGGTGGGAAGCGCCCACCAACAGGCCGATGCCGCCGCCCATCACAATGCCGTGGCCCCAGCAAATGATCGGTTTCGGGAAGGTGTGAATCTGGTAGTCCAGCTCGTACTCTTCGGTGAAGAACTGGTCGCCCTCGACGAGTTTTCCCGGCTCGGTCATGCTGCGGTACAGAGACACGATGTCTCCGCCGGCGCAAAAGGCCTTGTCACCCTCGGCTTCCAGCCAGACCGCGCACACCCTTTCGTCTTCCGCCCAGCGGGTCAGTTGGGGTTTGAGCAGGCGGATCATCTCCATCGACAACGAGTTGAGGTTGCGCGGTGTGTTCAGCCGCGCCACGGCAATCAGCTCACCACCGGTGGTTGTCCACTCTTCAAAAATAATGGGTTGCTCGCTCATAGCAGTCTCAACGGTTATTGGTTCTTCCAGGCTGGCTTGCGCTTTTCCAGGAAGGCATTCACGCCTTCTTTCTGGTCTTCGGTGTGGAACAGTTCTACGAACAGTTCCCGCTCCATGCGCCAGCCATCGCTGTGGCTGCGACCGTCACGGGCACTCATCACCAGTTGCTTGCAGCGCGCAATGGACGACGGGCTTTGCTTGCAGGCGCCTTCGGCCAGTTTCAGGGCGGCTGCCAGCCCCTCGCCAGAGGGCACCACCTCTTCCACCAGGCCAATCTGCAGGGCTTTCTGGGCATCCACCCGTTCGCCACACAGAATCATGCGCTTGGCCCAGCCTTCACCCACCAGCCAGGGCAGGTTCTGGGTGCCGCCAGCACAGGGCAACAGGCCAACGCTGGCTTCCGGCAGGGCCATCTGGGCGCGCTCCTCGGCGATGCGGATATCGCAGGACAACGCACACTCCAGGCCACCGCCCATGGCGTAGCCGTTGATGGCGGCGATAGACACGCCCCGGAAAGCGGTAAGCGCGGCGAAGGCTTCGCCAAAACGCTGGGCCATGTCGTTGGCCCGGGCAAGATCCCCGTCGGCGAAAGTTTTCAGGTCCGCCCCGGCGGAGAAGAACTTTTCGCCCTGGCCGGTAACCACCAGGGCAAAGATGTTGCGGTCCTGGTTGAGTTCTTCCACCAGTTTCGCCAGTGCTGCCAGGGAATCCGCCGTCCAGGTGTTGGCCGGTGGATTGGCGATGGTCAGGATGGCAATGTGGTCGCGTTTCTCAAGTTGAATCAGGTCACTCATGATCGGTTCCTTGTTTTGTCTCTGGTCGGTTACTGGATGGCTTCTACCACGCCATCCTCCAGCAGCCGGCGGGCGATAATCAGGCGCATGATTTCGTTGGTGCCTTCCAGGATCTGGTGCACCCGTATATCCCGCAGGTAGCGTTCCAGCGGATACTCCCGGATATAACCATAGCCGCCGTGCAGCTGCAGGGCCTCGTTGGCCACGTCAAAACAGGCGTCGGTGGCAAAACGTTTGGCCATGGCGCAATGCAGGGTGGCTTCCGGATCACCGCTGTCCAGCCTGAAGGCCCCCAAACGCACCATTTGCCGGGCCGCTACCAGGTTGGTGGCCATATCCGCCAGCTTGAACTGCAAGGCCTGGAATGCCGCTAACGGTTTGCCGAATTGCTGGCGTTCGTGCATATAATTGCGGGCCCGCAACAGGGCCGCCTGGGCTCCACCCAGGGAACAGGTGGCAATGTTCAGGCGACCGCCGTCCAGCCCTTTCATGGCAATGGCAAAGCCGTCGCCTTCCTCACCAACCCGGTTACTGGCGGGAATGCGCACATCTTCCAGGGTGACCATACGGGTTGGCTGGCTGTGCCAGCCCATTTTCTCTTCGTTCTTGCCGTAGGAAATGCCTTCGGCATCAGCCGGAATCACGAAGGTCGAGATGCCCCTGGCACCGCTGTCGGCATCTCCGGTTCGGGCCATCAACACTAGAATATCGGTGGCACCGGCACCGGAGATAAACATCTTGCTGCCGTTGATCACATAGCTGTCGCCGTCTCGCACCGCGCGGGTACGCAGGCTGGCGGCATCGGAGCCGGCACCCGGTTCGGTCAGGCAGTAGCTGGCCAGCCATTCGCCGCTGGCCAGCTTGGGCACATAGGCCTGCTTCAGGTCGTCCGAGGCAAAGCTGGCCACCATCCAGGTGGCCATGTTATGGATGGTGATAAACGCAGCGGTGGAGGGGCAGGCCATGGCCAGCTCTTCCACGATCACCGAGGTGTCCAGGCGAGACAGCCCCATGCCGCCCAGGGCTTCGGGCGTGTACATGCCCATAAAGCCCATCTCACCCGCCTGCCTCATCACCTCCACCGGGAAGATGTGTTCGGCATCCCATTGGGCCGCGTGCGGTGCCATGGATTTCTCGGCGAAGGCACGGGCGGCATCCCGGAAGGCCAGTTGGTCTTCGGTCAGGTTGAAGTCCATTACCCGGCTCCTCCTTTAGCGAAGCTGAATTGAGAAGTTCGCCTCGGATGAGGTGGCTTCGCTGGAGAACCACCGGGATGTCACGGTTTTGGTTTCGGTGTAGAAGCGAACCGCCTGCTTGCCATAGGCGTGCTGATCGCCGTAGAAGGAACCTTTCCAGCCGGTGAACGAGAAGAACGGCAGGGGCACCGGAATCGGCACGTTGATACCCACCTGGCCCACATCAATCTCATGCTGGAACCGGCGCGCGGCGCCACCGTGGTTGGTGAAGATAGAGGTACCGTTACCGTAGGGGCTGTTGTTGATCAGCGCGATGGCTTCGCCCAGGTCGTTGGCATTCATGCAGGTCAGCACCGGCCCGAAGATTTCCTCCTTATAGATATCCATCTCCGGAGTCACGTTGCCGAACAGGGTTGGCCCAACCCAGTTGCCATCGGGCAGGCCATCCACGGTGCAGTTCCGGCCGTCCAGCAGGAGTTGAGCGCCCTGCTTCTCGCCTGTGGCGATCAGTTGTTCAATACGCTCCTTGGCCTTGGGGCTGATCACCGGGCCGTAGCTGGCACCGGAATCGTTCCAGGCGCCGGGGCGCACTTTCGCCATGGCCTCTTTCAGTTCCGGAATCCACTCCTGCGCCGCGCCCACGAATACCGCGACGGAAATGGCCATGCAACGCTGACCGGCGGCTCCCACGGAGGCGCCTACCAGGGCATTGATCACTTGCTGTTTGTCGGCATCCGGCATGATCACCATGTGGTTCTTGGCGCCCGCAAAGCTCTGTACCCGCTTCATGTGGCTGGTGCCGGTTTCGTAGATGTAACGCCCCACCGGCACCGAGCCGACGAAGGAAATGGCTTTGATGGCCGGGTCTGTGAGCAAGGTATCCACTTGCTCTTTCGCGCCATGCACCACCTGAAGAACGCCCTTCGGCGCACCCGCCTGCTCGAACAGTTCGGCCAGGCGCATGGGGGTCATCGGGTCTTGCTCGGAGGGCTTCAGGATAAAGGTGTTACCGCAGGCGATGGCCATGGGGAACATCCACAGCGGGATCATCGCCGGGAAGTTAAACGGGGTGATGCCCGCACACACGCCCAGAGGCTGAACCCAGGAATGGGTATCCACTTCGCGGGCTACGTTCTCTACCGTTTCCCCCATCATCATGGAGGCGACATTGGCAGCGTGCTCCACCACCTCGATACCGCGCCAGACATCGCCCTTGGCGTCGTCAAAAGTTTTGCCGGTTTCCTGGGACAGGATTTCGGCAATCTCATCGTGGTGCTGTTTCAGCAGTGCCTGGTAACGCAGCATCACCCGGGCACGCTCGGACACCGGGGTTTCTTTCCAGCTCTTGAACACTTCCCCGGCGTTATCGATGGCCCGGCGCATTTCGGCTTCGGTGGCACAGGGCACCTGGGCGATCACTTCGTTGGTGGCGGGGTTGGTGACGTCGATCCAGTTTTCGGTCTGGCTCTGGGCAAATTCACCGGCGATGTACTGAGGTATCTTCTTCATGCTGATAATCCCTGTTTGTTGTTATGCGGGAGCGCCGTTTCCCAGCGGGAAGCGGCACGATATGAAAAGAGCGTAGCATGGGGTTTGGCAAAGGGTGATTGACTAAATTTCGCCCATGATGGATTATTTTTCGATGCCACAGGAACCGAGAACCCCGAAAACCACCCAAACCTCGCAATGGCCGGTGCCGCCAGACAGCGTGCGCTATGTGGTGCCGGAACCAATTGTGCGCTTGCTGGCCAAGCACCCATTAACCCGCGAGCTGTACCCATTGGCTTTTGGCCACTACCGCAGGGCCGCTGGCCATCACATGCACCGGGAACACCATCGTGACAATCTTTTGATCTATTGCACTGAAGGCCAGGCCTTCCTGAATGTCGCGGGCGAGCCCCTGACGGTTAACGCGGGGGATCTTCTGCTGTTACCCGCCGGTGCCAGCCATCGCTACACCGCCGCACCGGACAACCCATGGACCATTCACTGGGTGCACTACACCGGGCCGCTGGCAGAAGAGTTCAGAAATTACATGGGCTTTGATGGCAACAACCACGTTCGCCATCTGGGCCGGCAACCGAGGCTGTTGGTGGATTTCAACGGACTGTTGTCGGTTCGCCAGACCGGGTTTCGCGCCCGGGGGCTGATTCATGCCAGCAATCGCTTGCGACAACTGCTGGCCGCCGTGCCCCTGAATGCCGATGAGACCGGCCTGGCACAACAGGCGGAGCTGGAGACCATCCACAACTACATGCGGGAACATCTTGAGGAACGGCTAACGTTGCAGCAACTGGCGGAGCTGTCCGGCCTGTCGCCGGCGCACTTTGCCACCCGCTACCGGGCGCAGACCGGCACCTCACCCATTCAGCACTTCCTGCACCTGAAGGTGGAGCGGGCCTGCCAGTTGCTGGATACCACCAGCCAGAGCTTCGCCGACATCAGCCGGCAGCTGGGTTATGACGACGCCTATTACTTTTCCCGGTTGTTCAAGAAGGTGATGGGCAAGTCCCCCAGTGACTATCGCCACACGGCCAGACACTGATAGATTAACCAGCCGGTTACATTCAACAAGCACAGGAAATCGACAGAACATCATGCAGCCACTGGATATCAAGGTTGTTGAACAAGCCCTGCACTGGTTCGACGAAGGCCATGATTTCTGGCTTTGTACCGTGGTGAGCACATTTGGTTCTTCACCCCGAGCGCCGGGTTCCTGGTTGATCGCCCGGCAGGATGGTGCCCACTGTGGCTCGCTTTCTGGCGGGTGTGTGGAAGAAGATTTTCTGGCCCGCTTGCAGGACAACACCTTCAAAGGGCGCATTAATCGCATTCGCTACGGCGCTCCGGACGGCCCAGATAATGCCCGCGTAACCCTCCCCTGCGGCGGAGTACTGGATGTTCTGATAGAGCACTGGCCTGCATCCTCCGCTACCCGAAAACATTTCCTGGCGCTTCAGTCCGCGTTATCGGGCGAGGGGCCGATTGCCCGGGTGGTATCACTGGAAACCGGAGACATTCACCTGGAGCCTGAGAGTGAGCTGGGCGCCCGGGTCACCGAAGATGCTGACCAGGCCCGCCTGAGATTGCGTGTTGGCCCGGTTTCGCGATTGGTTATTGCAGGACTGTCACCGGTTGCCACCGCCTGCGCGAGCTTTGCACACAGCCTGGGGTTTGAGGTCATTGTGTGCGACCCAAGGCCCGAGGAAGTTCGGCACTTCAACCTGGCAGACGTCACACTCCAACAGGAGTTGCCCTCGGTGTTTATTGCCCGTGAGGGCTGCCATCGCGCTACCGCAGTGGTCGCGCTCACCCATGACCCGCGCATTGACGATACCGCCATGATGGAGGCCGTGAAAACCGACGCTTTTTACATCGGCGTGATGGGGTCCATGAAAACCTCTGAGAAGCGCCAGGAGCGGCTGGCTCGTATTGGCGGGCTGAACGAGCAACAGATCCGCAGGATCCATATGCCCGTAGGTTTGAATATTGGCAGCAAAACGCCCGCAGAAATTGCCCTGGCGGTGATGGCAGATATTATCCGGGTTCGGCAAGGCATCTCGCGCCAACAACTTTGATCTTGCTTGTCTGGCCTTTGCATCGCTTCTACAGTTAAGCTCAAATGCTCTTTGCCCCCCCTATTCAGCGAAGGAACCGATTGATGGTCAGAAACTCAACCGCGGCTCTCATTTTGACCCTGACGAGCGCGGCACTTGCCGGCTGTAGCAGTTTTCAGCCTGTCACCAGCGGTACGGAAGATCCCTGCGCTACTCTTCAGAACATAGTGGCAGATTATCCCACCGGCTTTGCCGATTTCCGGGGAGGCAGCAGCAACTTCAATTCTGTGACGATCTACCGGGCGAAAGAGCACCTGATCAAGGGCCATTGCGAGATCTGGGCCTGGGGCAACGGAGACTCCGCCTATACCTGCACAGTGTCTGCTCCGGATAAGGAGGTTGCGGAAACCATGCACGCCCGTGCCGCAAGCGAACTGTCTGAGTGCCTTGGGCCGGATTGGCAGGCCGAAAAGGGTGTCCGAGAGCGTGATGGCAAGCCGGCGGGCGAGCGAATCCAGTTTACAAGCGGCGAAGCCAAGGCACCGGCTGTCGCTCTGCACCGGGTAGAAGACCACCGCCGCCATTCTGTGTACCTGTACATCGGGACCGGCGCCCGCTCCCCCCAACAGACCGACTGAGGCGCGCATGTACTCTGACTCACATCAGCCAGATGCGTCTCCCGGCGCCACTGACTACCTGAGCACTGATCAGGAGGGCAGCTCCGGTATCACCCGGCTCCTTCACCGGGTTGCCCAGCAGGATAGAAAAGCATTTGCCGAATTATACGAAGCCACCGCCCCGAAACTTATGGCCACCGTGCTTCGTATCCTTAAGGACAGAAGCTGGGCAGATGATGTGATTCACGATACCTATATCAAAGTTTGGCAAAAGGCGGACCAGTTCGATGCAGAGCGTTCCTCACCGATCACCTGGCTTGCAGCCATTGCCCGGCACGGCGCTATCGACGAATTACGGCGGCATCCCGCAAGGCGAGAGACCGCAAGCAACGAACTCGACAATATTGCGGACCATGCGCCCGCGGCCCATGAAGAAATCTCAGATCAACAAACGGTAAAGCACTTGAACCATTGCATTGACCAACTCGAAAAAGATCGCCAGGACATGGTTCGTCTGGCGTATCTGAATGGTTGGTCCCGGGATCAGCTGGCGCTGCATTTTGACCAGCCGATCAACACTGTGAAAACCTGGTTGCACCGAGCTTTGAAACAGATCAAAAGGTGTCTTGAACCATGAGCGAACGCGACGACCTGGATATGATGGTTGCGGAGTTCGTTCTGGGAACTCTGCCACAAGTAGAGCGGGATGCCTTGCAGGCCCGCCGTGCCCGCGAACCTGAGCTGGAAGCGTTGATTCAGCAATGGGAGGCCCGGCTGGCTGGCATGCTTGATGGGGTTGAACCTGTAGCGCCCGGCCCCGAGCTGTTTGCCAGAATTCAGCGAACGATCGACCAGAACACTGACCAGCAATACGCTGTGCCAGAAGCGCAGAGCGCAGCACCAGACAATGTCATCAGCCTGCGCAAACAGCTGACCCGCTGGCGCTGGAGCACGGCCATTGCTTCGGCAGCGGCGCTGGTACTGGTTGCCGTGCTGGCCACGCAACCGGAGCCGGACCCACAGGCGCAATCCTTTGTGGCGGTATTCCAGCACAACGATGAACAGCCTGCGTTCCTGTTGACGGTGGACCTGAACAGCCGCCAGCTGAATATCCAGCCGGTAACCGCCGAACCTCAACCGGACAAATCTTACCAGCTCTGGATGGTGGCAGAGGAGTATGGCCCTAACCCACGATCGGTGGGCGTGATCGGCGAAAACTTCACCCTGGACCAGGCTGCACTGCGTGATTACGACCCGGAGACTCTGCGGGGCGCCACGTTTGGTATCAGCCTGGAGCCAAAGGGCGGTTCACCCACCGGACAACCGACTGGCCCGGCCATTCACGGCTTCCTCTACCCCACCTCTGCCGACCAAGGCAAAGGTCGCAACTAAATTGTGATGGCGCCTGAAACTTTTCAGGCGCCGCTCCGTAGCTGCTTGTACTCCCATCAAAAACAAGGTGATGGATGGGTACAACCGAACTTAAGGAGCACACAATGAAAAAACACTTAAAGACAACTGCATTCCTGGCGGCCACTCTGGTTTCCGGCGTATTCGCCTCCGGCTCAGCATTGGCGATGAATCACGGCGACAAGGTGGGTGTCTGGGGCGATGACCAATCTGTATCCGAAGGCACCGTAACCGCCAAGAAAGTGGTGACTGAAGAGAATGGCTGGCTGGTAGTGCATCGTACTGATGAAGCCATGAAGCCTGGCCCGGTCGTGGGTCACGCGCCTCTGAAAAAAGGCAAGAACATGGACGTGGCCGCCATCCTGACCGAGGAAGTGGCCAGCGGCGACAAGCTGATGCTGATGATTCACAACGAAGAAGGCGGCAGCAAGACCGGTATTTTTGAATACACCCTGGGTGCCAAGGAAGACGGCCCGATTCGCCGGGATGGCAAGCTGGTAATGACCGTTATTACCGCTCAGTAGTCTATTCAAGCTTTTGTGATGTTCTCTCCACAACACCCTGGCAGCATCTCCTGTCAGGGTGTTTTCTGAGTGTATGGTGAGGTCATTGCGTTACCAGGGACCATCAACCCGGATTAAGAAATTTAAGAAAATTCTCAAAACCACAAAGCCCTGAGCACGTGTGGAGACAATTAGACTAGACTTGGCGTACATCGATATAAATCGCTTTCGCTCCAGAACACGAGGTCAACGTGCGGGAAAAGGTAAAATGTTTGCCGTTCATATTAGCTGTCTGCTTGAGTGTCAGCGCGTATGGTGAGAACAGACCGTCCTCTCTGAACTTATCTGAATCCTGGCAAGCACTTCTCCAAAACGACGATCTGCTGTCCGCAAATCAGTCAGCCAGTCTTCGGGCGGAAGCCTTGGCATCAACGGCGAACAGCTTGTATCTGCCCCAAGTTGACCTGGTGGGGTCTTACACGCGGCTCGACTCCCAGATAGAACTGGATGCGCTGTCTCTGAACCCCCTCAACAGCGCATCGGAAACCATACCAGGGCAATTGCTGATCGACTTGATTGGCGGCCCCGGAGCTTTCCAGACCCCCGTCACAAGCCGCAACATAACTCGAAGCTCAATAAACACTCTGTGGCCGATTTATACCGGCGGAAAAATCACGGCCAAGAAAAATCTGCTTCAACTCGAGCAGACCGAAGCATCACATGTCCTGGAGGAAGTCCGGCGGGCCCGGTTTACGGAGCTGGTTGCGACCTACTTCGGTTTGGTAATGGCGGAGCGCGCGTTGAACACTCAGCAACAGGTAGAAAGCGCTCTTTCCAGGCATCTGCATGTGGCAACAGCCCTGGAGGATCAGGCACAGATTTCCGGCGTGGAGCGCCTGGCTGCGGAAGCCGCTTATGACAGAGCCAGGATTACCACCCGAGCGGTTGAGGAACAACGAGACACGGCGCACAACGCGTTTGCGTCGTTGATACATATGGATTTCCAGGATAACGGGCACCGGGTTGAATCGCGCCGGCTGGATCCAACAACGCCTCTGTTCACCCTCCCGCAATTACCTCCGCGGGATACGTTCGAGGCAGGGTTAAGCGAACACCCTAGCCTGCGGATTCTGTCCACCAAGCATGAGCAGGCGAAGAACATTGCCCAAGCGAGCCGGGGCCTGTATCGCCCGGACGTTTTTCTGTTCGGCAGCTACAACGTGTATGAGAACGATTCTTTGGCGAGCGATCTCACGCCGGATTGGCTGGTTGGCGTGGGCGTCCGAATCGCGCTGGTGGATCGTAGTGGCCGCAAAGGCAAGGTAGGCGCAGCCGACAACACCGTTCGTGAGGTCGATTCACTGCAAAAGGCCACTCAACGAAGGCTGGAGTTGCTACTCGACCGGAACTACCGTGAAGCCCGGCAGGCCCTTGCTGAGCACCGGGACCTGGCATCGACCGTGGCCCTGGCAGAGCAGACCTTAAGATTGCAGGAACGCGCATTTGCTGAAGGGCTCGGGCGCTCGCTTGATGTCATCGATGCCCAAACCTTCCTGGCGACCACACAGACCCGTCGTGATGCAGCGGCTCTCCGTTTCGTGCTGGCATTTACTCAGTTACTGACCCTGAGCGGCGACTATGAAAGCCTGTTTTCCTACGTGCTTGAAGGAGATGAAATTCAGTGACTGCGAAACGAATTGCCATTCCTCTTATCGTTGTTGTCATCCTGTTAGGTATTGTCATCGTCTTCTGGAAAGCCTACGCACCTGCCCCCATCCAGTTACAGGGGCAGATTGAGGCCAGGCAACATATGGTGGCGTCCAAAATTCCGGGGCGGGTTGCAGACATTAGCGTCCGCCGTGGGGATCGCGTAGAGGCAGGCACTGAGGTTTTCCGCATCGACAGCCCGGAGCTTGAGGCCAAACTGACTCAGATAGAAGCGCTTGAAACCATAAGCCAATCTCTCGCTCAAGCCGTTGAGGGTGGAACGCGTGAAGAACGTATCGCCGCAGCTCGCAGCGAGTATGAAAAAGCACTGGCCGCCGAGGCACTGGCAAAAACCACCTTTGAACGTATTCGTGCGCTTGCAGATGAGGGTCTGGTTGCCAGGCAAAGAGCCGACGATACGTTCACACTGTGGAAGGTGGCCGAGAAAACACGGGTTACGGCATCTGAGATATTGAAACTGGCCGAAGCAGGCCCACGGCAGGAAGCCCGCACCGCGGCGCAAGCCGGTGAAGCAGCCACCTCAAGTTTGAGAGACGAAGTTGCTGAACTGCTGGATGATACTGTGGCGCGGGCCCACAGAGGTGGCATTGTCAGTAATGTGCTGTTGAACGAGGGAGAGCTTGCCCCCCAGGGTTTCCCGGTGATTATTGTCACTGATCTTGATGATTCGTGGGCATTATTCAACGTCAGGGAAGATTTGCTCAGCCGAGTCACGGAAGGCAGTGAATTTGATCTGAAAATCCCTGCCCTTGATCAATCCGCACGATTCCGTGTCAGCCATATTTCTGTGCTCGGGGACTACGCAACATGGCGTGCAACAACGCCAGGGCGCGGATTTGATATGAGAACGTTCGAGGTAGAAATGCAACCTGTGGAGCCAATCGCTGGATTAAGGGCGGGCATGAGTGTTCTTCTTGAGATGGCACCATAAGCTCGGAAACGGACCGGAGAGCCCGATGGGTCGTGAGCATCTGACTGGCTGGAAAGCTCTGCGGGAGCAGCCCTGGCTGCTTGCGGTGGTCGTTTGGCTACCGCCGGTTCTGTTCGTGTTGTTGATCAGTATCTTCCGAATTGGAACACCGCAATCTCTTCCCGTGGGTGTTGTCAATCTGGACCATAGCCATGAATCCTATACGGTTGAACGTCAGTTGGACGCAAGCCCGGGCCTGAGCCTGTTAAGGTCATACACCTCAGCGTCCGCTGGCGCAGATGCCCTTCAGCGATCTGAAATCCTTGCCCTTGTTATCATTCCGGAAAATTTTGGGCGAGACCTTCGGCTTTCGATCAGCCCGACGGTGACCGCCTTTTACAACAATCAATATCTGTTGTCCGGAAAATTCATCAATTCATCGTTAATAAGCGCCTCCATGGATCTGGCCGCGCGCACGGGTGTTGGCCTTAAGATCAGCCATGGCCAGACTGCCCCTGAAGCCATCACCTCGGCAGTGCCAGTGCGCCCGCAAGTCACATCGCTCTATAACCCCAACATGAGCTACGCGCGCTTTCTGGTGACGTCAATATCGCCGGCTCTCTGGCAAATTATCATCGTTATCTCAACGGTTCTGACGTTAAGCTGGCGACTCGAAAAACAAGCCATCCCGGCACCATTGATTGAGCGGAGCAAAGCGATCACTGCCGCGCTTGCGCCTGTCAGCCTGCTCCTCTGGCTCCAGGGGTTGCTGATGCTCGTATTGTTTCGCCTCTTTCTGGGGTGGCAGCCATCCGGCAACATCGTCTGGCTTCTTCTTGGTTTGGCCCTGACCATCTTCAGCGTTCAGGCCATGGCAGTCCTCATTGTCGCTCTCGTTCGGGACCGGGTAAAAGCAATGAGTGTTAGCGCTGCGTATCTTGCCCCTGCGTTTGCATTTATGGGTATTACCTTCCCCCGAGGTGATATGAATGTGATCGCATGGGCCTGGGGAGGCTTGATGCCATCCACTCACTACATCAAGTTGCAGGTGGACATTGCCGACCACGGCGCCTCCCTGCCGCTCATTGTCAGTTCACTGATTGCGTTGCTGCTTTTCCTACTTGTCTTGCCAATAGCGCTGAAGCTACTTCCGGCAAGGCTTGACCCCAAACTTGCAGAGCAGGTGAGCTGATGATCCGCAACACCAGTCTGTGGGGTACCTGGAAAGCCGAGCTGTCGAATATCATCCACGACAGATCGGTGATGCTGGTTATGATCGGTGGCATCTTATTCTATGCACTGCTTTACCCGCTGCCCTACCAGAAGAACGTTCCGGGGCAACAGGCCCTGGCGGTTCTGGATCAGGACCGCTCAGCGCTCGCCCGGCAATTGATACGCATGGCCGACGCAACGCCTCAGTTGCGCGTGGCTGCCGTCCCACAAAGCATGGGTGAGGCAACCGTCCTGTTGGAGAACGATGTCGTTCACGGGCTGCTGGTCATCCCCGCCAACTTCGAGCGAGACGTCTATCTCGGGCGCCCGGTGAATATTGCGTTCGCCGGTGACGCCAGCTATTTTCTGATTTATGGGAATATTGTCGAAGGCCTGCTGAAGGCAACAACCACGCTTTCCGTTGAAACACAGATTATCAGCAGCTTCCGAAAAGGCAGCAGCCCCGCCAACATTCCCGGTGAAATCATGCCGTTCAGGATGTCTCCACATGGGGTGTTCAACCCAACGGGCGGATACATCAACTATATTGTGCCTGCCGTCTTTGTTCTGATCCTGCACCAGACCCTGTTGATTGCAGCAGGCACGGTCACCATCAAGGATCGGGCCCGCCGGTTATCAGGGCTTGTCACTACCCCGCTCCGACAGGCACTTTCGATCAGATTAGTAACGTTTGTGTTCGCCTACCTGATCCTGGCGCTTTTGTATTTCGGCTTTTTCTTTCAGCTTTATGGCGTCCCGCACGCTGCACCGCAGTTCGCATTAATCGGTTTCAGCCTGTTGTTTCTCACTTCAACAACACTCTTTGCAATCCTGCTCGGTTACCTCTTGCCCAGGCCCGAACTGACGACCGTTATTGTTCTGCTGTCGTCGTTGCCCATCGTCTTCACGGCAGGGTTTGCCTGGCCGGCGTCTAATCTCCCGGAGTGGCTAGACTCACTCACCATGATGATTCCCGCCAAACCCGGCATTCAGGGCTTCCTGTCCCTCAATCAGATGGGGGCCCCAATCCAAAGCCTGACCTCCGAGATTGCGTACCTGTCCGGCCTCTCGTTGTTTTTTGGGCTGGGCATCCTGCTGCTCGCAATGTCAGAAAGAAGACGCAGCAGCAACCGGATGAATGCTGAATCAGCCGCCCGCTCCTACTAGGGAATGGTAGTCCGCCCGAAAACGGGCAAAGCTCAGGTACCGCCCCCGATGGTCCACCAGCTCCATGGCATCAAAGGCTTCCACAAAGGCCCGTGATTCGCCCGTGCTGATCACCCCGCGGTAGTCACCCGTCCAGTCCATAAACTGAACCAGATCCAGCAGCAGCGTCATCTCCAGAGCGCCGTTGGCCCGCTCCAGATAGCGGTAGGCCAGCGCGTAATGTTCGAAACGGTAGCTGACATTGCTGGCGTCGTTTCTGGTGGCGTCTCGCAGGGGGTCATAGTCGAAATGCCGATAGGCAGGTGCTACGGGATCACCGGCCACCAGGGCTGCCTGGCCTTCCGCAAACCAGTACGGTAGCAAAGACGTGGAGGCAGTGTAGCGGCTCAGGTTTTCCTGAACGTAGTGGGCCAGTTCATGGGTGAAGATCTGCCCGGCCTCGTAGGGCCAGCTTCGGTGATAGGGGGCGACGGCCACGGCGGCGAGGGTACCTGAGGCAAGATTGCTGTTGCTGACTCTCGGGCTCAAGCAGGCGATGACCTTTTCCGGGTACGGCACGGCTGAGCTGCGCTCATCGACGAAATCACGCCAGCTCATTCTGAACCGGTTAAGCACGACGTCTATGCGGTTGCTCACCTCTGTTGCGGCAGCACGAAAGGTATTTTCGCTGAAGGCGGGTGAGCCGTAGACACGTACCCGCCGGTCCGCTGTTTCAAAATACAGGGTGTCGCCAATGCACGCTTCCGTCTCGTAATTCAGGCTCCATCGGCCCTCGGGGAAGTAGCGCCCGGTGTCTCGGGCATCCAGGAAATAGCCGCGGCTAAAGTGCTGTTCATCCCGGTCGTAGTAGCGATCCCCGGATGTGGCGCTCACCTTGCAGCCAGACAACGTCATGGCTGCAAGTGTCAGCAACCCCATCGTCCACAACCTCCTGGATTTTTCCATGTTTTTACTCCGCAACCCGTTGTTTGCCTCTATTATTCGTCAGGCCGCGCTTTGTGTCCGTCAACCCATGTAAAGACCGGGTAAAGGCCCACCGGACCAGGCGTTTGCTCAGAGTGAAATCAGCTACGTACAACCCCCAATCCCAACATTGAAATTTTTGTAGCGCGCGCCGGGTTCTCGTGTTAAAAATCGCTCGAATCCCACCAAGAACTGCGTGCGTCCTGCACGCTTTGTATCCATCCCTTTTCAGTGAGGGACACCATCCAATGTTCAAGTTGTGTAAGCCACAGGCGCTTGCCGCCGCTGTTGCGTTGTCTCTGGGTGCCTCTTCGGTTTTTGCCGCCGGAGAAGTGCGTGTTTATAACTGGTCTGACTACATCGCCGAGGACACCCTGGCGAAGTTCACCCAGGAAACCGGCATCAAGGTTGTCTACGATGTGTACGACAGCAATGAGGTGCTGGAAGCTGCGCTGCTTTCTGGCCGCTCCGGTTACGACCTTGTTGTGCCCTCCAACCACTACGTGGCCAAGCAGATCTCTGCCAAGGCCTTCGTGGCGCTGGACCACAGCAAACTGCCAAACATGGCCAACCTGAACCCGGACCTGATGGACAACCTGGAAAAGGTTGACCCGGGCAGCCAGTTTTCCCTGCCTTACCTCTGGGGCACCAACGGCTATGGCTACAACGAAGGCCGTATCCAGAAAATCCTGGGTGACGATGCGCCCGTGGACTCCTGGGCCCTGGTGTTTGACCCGCAAGTAACCGGCAAGCTGGCCGCTGGCGGCTGTGGCATTGCCATGCTGGATTCCGGCGAGGAAATGGTGCGCGCCGCCATGGCCTACATCGGCCTGGACCCGAACAGCAACAACGCTGATGACATAAAGAAAGGCGGTGATGTGATCCGGGCTGTGCGCCCGAACATTACTTACTTCCACTCGTCCCGCTACATTGGCGACCTGGCCAACGGTGACCTGTGTGTGGCGGCCGGCTACTCCGGCGACATCCTGCAGGCCGCTGCCCGCGCTGACGAAGCAAAGAACGGCAACGTGATCCGCTACACCATCCCCAAGGAAGGTGCGGTGCTGTGGTTTGACATGATGACCATTCCGGCCGGCGCGCCGAACGTGGAGAACGCCCATAAACTGATGGACTTCCTGATGCGCCCGGAGATCATCGCAGACGTCACCAACTACGTGTGGTACGCCAACCCGAACAAGGCGGCAGACGAGTTTGTGAACCCGGAGATCCTGGAAGACACCAGCATCTACCCCACTGATGAGGTGATGAAGAATCTCTACATCATGGAAGGTCGGCCCCAGGACGCCCAGCGCCTGATGACCCGTACCTGGACCAGCGTGAAGTCTGGTCGCTGACGGTGGCCGTAACCAACAGCACCTCCGCGCAAGCGGAGGTGCTTCTCAGCATCAAGGGCATTTCCAAGAGCTTTGACAGCACCCTGGCGGTGGACGATGTCAGCCTGGACATCCACAAGGGTGAGATCTTCGCCCTGCTGGGTGGTTCCGGTTCCGGCAAATCCACCCTGCTGCGCATGCTGGCAGGCTTTGAAACTCCGGATTCCGGTCGCATCGTGCTGGACGGACAGGACATCACAGCCCTGCCCCCGTACCTGCGGCCCACCAACATGATGTTCCAGTCCTATGCCCTGTTCCCACACATGACGGTGGAGCAGAACATTGCCATGGGTCTGAAACAGGACAAGCTGCCGAAAAACGAAATCGCCGACCGCGTGGCGGCCATGCTTAAACTGGTGAAAATGGAAGCCTACGGCAAGCGCCGGCCACAACAGTTGTCTGGCGGACAGCAACAGCGCGTGGCCCTGGCCCGATCCCTGGCCAAACGCCCCAAACTGTTGTTGCTGGACGAGCCCATGGGCGCACTGGACAAGAAACTGCGCACGGAAATGCAGCTGGAGCTGGTGGATATCCTGGAAAAGGTGGGCGTAACCTGCCTGATGGTCACCCACGACCAGGAAGAGGCCATGACCATGGCCAGTCGCATTGCCATTATGTCCCACGGCCGGATTGCCCAGGTGGGGTCCCCCATTGATATCTACGAGAGCCCGAACAGCCGCATGACGGCGGAGTTTATCGGCTCGGTGAATATTTTTGAGTCGAATATCCTGGAAGACAACTCCGACAGCATTTCACTGACCAGTGAGCTGCTGGATGCACCGGTGTTTATTGACCGGGGCGTAACCACGCCCGCAGAAACCACGGAAACCCTGATTGCCCTGCGCCCGGAAAAGATCTACCTGACCACAGAGAAACCGGAAGGTGACACCAACTGGAGCTGCGGTACGGTCGACAACATCGCCTATCTGGGTGATATCACGTCTTATTACGTGAAGCTGGCCAGTGGCAAGCGGGTTCAGGCCACCATGGCCAACGTGGAACGCCGTGGTGAACGGCCCACCTGGGGCGACCGGGTCTATGTGTCCTGGGAAGCCTCCAGCCCGATCCTGCTCTGGAACTGACGCGATGAATCGAAAGCTCTTTCCTGCCCCGGTGGTGGAGCGGGTGCGTGCCGTGCTGTTCCATCGCCGGGTGGTGTTCGGCGTACCGTTCGCCTGGCTGCTGCTGTTCTTCCTGCTGCCGTTTGCGCTGGTATTGAAGATCAGCCTGACCTCGGCGGTGATGGCCATTCCGCCCTACGAACCGGTGTTCCGCTTTGTCGACAATACCCTGTCGGTGGTGGTGAACTTTGGCAATTACCTGTTCCTGGCCTCCGACAGCTTGTACGTGGCCGCCTACTGGGGCTCGGTGAAGACGGCGTTCCTGGCGACCCTGTTCTGCCTGCTGATCGGTTATCCCATGGCTTACGCTATCGCCCGGGCACCCAAGCACTGGCAACTGGTGTTCCTGCTGATGGTGATGCTGCCATCCTGGACCTCGTTCCTGATTCGGGTATACGCCTGGATGGGCATTCTCGGCAACCAGGGCCTGCTGAACACGTTCCTGATGTGGCTGGGGCTGATCGACTCGCCCCTGAAAATGCTGAACACCAACTTCGCGGTGATTCTGGGCATTGTGTACGCCTACCTGCCATTCATGATCCTGCCCATCTACACCAACCTGGTGAAGCTGGATATACGCCTGCTGGAAGCGGCGTCGGATCTTGGCTGCCGCAGCCTGACCACCTTTTGGGCCATCACCCTGCCGTTATCCAAGGCCGGAATCCTGGCGGGCTCCATGCTGGTATTTATACCCGCCGTGGGCGAATTCGTGATTCCGGAACTGCTGGGCGGGCCGGATACCCTGATGATCGGCAAGGTGCTGTGGGAAGAGTTCTTCAACAACCGTGACTGGCCGGTGGCCTCGGCCCTGGCGATTGTGATGCTGGCGCTGCTGCTGGTGCCCATTGTGCTGTTCCACCGCTTCCAGGCACGGGAGATGGAAAAAAATGGTTAGGCTAAGAGCGCCCGGTTTCTCCAAGACCATGCTGGTGCTGGGCATGCTGTTCCTGTACCTGCCGATGGTGGTGTTGATCGTGTATTCCTTCAACGCCTCCCGGTTAGTCTCGGTATGGGCCGGTTTTTCCACCAAATGGTACGGCGCCCTGTTTGCCAACGAGCAGATCCTGTCTGCCGTGTGGATGAGCCTGCGCATTGCCTTCTACTCCGCCAGCATGGCGGTGTGCCTGGGCACCCTGTGCGCGTTTGTGATTGCCCGGTTCAAGAAGATGCGCGGCCGCACCCTGCTGTCCAGTATGATCACCGCGCCTCTAGTGATGCCAGAAGTGATCACGGGCCTGTCGCTGTTGCTGCTGTTTGTGCAGATGGCGCAGTTGATTGGCTGGCCAACGGACCGTGGCATGGCCACCATCTGGATTGCCCATACCACTTTCTGCAGTGCCTATGTGGCAGTGGTGGTGAGCGCGCGGCTGCGGGAAGTGGATCGCTCCATCGAAGAAGCCGCCATGGATCTGGGCTGTACGCCGCTGAAAACCTTCTTTGTGATCACATTGCCGGTGATTGCGCCGGCCCTGGTGTCGGGCTGGTTACTGGCGTTTACCCTGTCCCTGGATGACCTGGTGATTGCCAGCTTTGTCTCCGGGCCCGGGGCGACGACTCTGCCGATGGTGGTGTTCTCATCTGTGCGGATGGGGGTGTCACCGGAGATCAATGCGCTGGCGACCATCATTATTGCCGTGGTCTCGGTGATCGCGTTTATCGCGTGGTTCTGGATGCGGCGGGCGGAGAAGCGGCGGTTGCGGCCTCGGTAGGTTTGGGCTCCTATCCGTTTGGTTGTGGGGGCGGGCTGGGAGGTGGGGAAGGATTTTCTTCTGGAAAAAACAACTCGCTTCGCTCAGACATCTTTTTTCCTGCCAGAAAATCCTTCCCCACCTCCCGCCGGCGTTACTGCGTTCGCCTAGGTTGCTTACCTGCGGGATAGGTTCTGCAGGTTAAGCACCCCCCCTCTGATTTGAGGATGTGAGTCAGACCGTTGCATTTCACCATCGGGTCATCACAGTTCACCACGATGTCAGAACGGGCGATGACATAGGCCTTACCGGTTATGTTGTTTTTGACCACCTGATATTCCCCTTCCTGTTCGACCGCCGTGAACTGCCCAATAAACCCGGTTTCCCGCAGGGAGATGGTTTCCAACTTGTCGCCGGGTTTGATTCGGCCTTCGTGGTTCATGAGTGCCAGTCTTGCCGAGGTGCCGGTGCCGGTGGTGCTTCGGCAGATGACGCCGGGGTGCACGTAGGTGGCTGAGCGGGAGCGGTAGTAGCCTTCGGCCACTTGTTCTACCGGGCCCATGAAGTGCAGGAACGGCAGTGGGCCTACGTCGCCCAGAGTGTAATGGGAAAAGCCCCGTTCGGCCTGGATGGCTTCGACAATGGCATGGGCGGTTTCCGCTAACCGGCGTTCTTCATCCAGGGTCAGGTCGAAGCCCAATGATCTAGCATCTACCAGGGCGTAAAAGCCGCCACTGTAGGCCACGCTGTAGTTGACCTTGCCGATGCCGGGCACGCTGATACTGGCGTTATGGGTGTGAATATAGCTGGGCAGGCCTTCGCAGGTGATGGCTTCCACCACGCCGTCATGCACGGTGGCCTCAATGCTCACCAGGCCGGCGGGGGATTCCAGTTTGAAGTGTTGTTTGCCTTCCTGTTTGCGGACGATACCGGCTTCCAGAACCGCCGTTGCCGTGCAGATGGTGTTAGAGCCGGAGTAGATGGGGTAGCCCATGACTTCCATGATGATATATCCGGCGGCGGCTTCCGGATGAGTGGCGGGCACCAGCAGGTCGACAGACATTTCGGGGATGCCATAGGGTTCTTCCAACAGCAGCCGGCGCAGGCCGTCGGCATCATCCCGCAGATACTCCATCTGGGCTCGCACGGTATCGCCGGGCAGAGCGGTGATGCCACCGGTCACAATACGGCTGACATCGCCGCCGGCGTGGGTATCCATCAACTGAATAGTGAGTTCCGGTTTCATCCGCCTACCTCCAGCGCAAAAGGTTGGCCGTGTACCTGCCATTGGGCATCCGGCACGATGACGATCTTGCCCAGATAATTACCGCCCCGGTTTACGAAGTATTCCTCGGCCCGGTGCAGGTCCGACAGTTTGAAGGCGCCGTGCAGCACGGGTTTTAGATGGCCGTCGCGAATCCAGGTCATCAGCTGGTTTGCTTCTTCACGGGTGCCGTGGGAGACCCCGAAAATCTGCACCTGATACAGGTAGATTCGGGTCCAGAGAATCTCGCTGATATTGCCGCCGCTGGCCCCGGCAATGCTCAGGCGCGGGTAGGTACTGCGGGCGTTCATGTCGAAGATCATGGCGTCGATGAATATGTCCGTCATTTCGCCGCCCACCAAATCCATCACCGCATCCAGGGGTTTGCCGCCGGTTTCTTTCTTCACCCGGTCTACAAAGGTACTCATGTCGCTGCGATCCAACACCGCTTCGGCGCCCAGATCGAGCAGGGTTTGGGCCTTGTCTTTCTGGCTCAATGCGTAAGGGACAGCGCCGATGATCCGGCAAAGCTGGATCAGTGCGGTGCCCACGCCGCCGCTGGCACCGGTCACCAGCACCCGCTCACCCGCCTGCACGTTGGCGGAGGTGAGCATGTGGTAGGCGGTCTGGTAGGAACACATGCCCATGGCCGCCAGTTCGGCATCGGCAAGATCCGGGTTTGGGATATGGTGAAACTGATCGGACGGCAGGGCCACGTATTCGGCGTAACCGCCATCGGCGCCATGGCCGTAGTAGTCCGGAGTCAGGTTGATATCGGTGCGGTCGTTCGCGTAGATGTTAAAGTCCAGGAGGCCCCGCTCTCCGATACGGGTTCCACTGACGCCCTCGCCCACCGCCACCACTCTGCCGGCGATGTCGGCGCCCTGAATACGCGGGAACGTCAACGTGGGCTTGCCCCCCATCTGGAACGACGTCATCTCGCCTTTTTTCGTGGGGTAAAGTCCTTCCCGGGCTTTGCGATCGGTGTTGTTCTTGGCGGTGGCGGTTACCTGCACCAGTACCTGACCGGCAGCCGGTTTGGGCACTGATATGTCCTGGTATTCGAGTTTGTCGATGCCGCCATGGCCGGTGAGGACCATGGCTTTCATGGAAGCCGGGATCTCGGACATTGGCTCCTCCCTGTTCTGGTGGTTTCAGTGATCTTCAGAGCATAGGAGACATCTGGGGTTGTGTCAGGGGGCGTTGGTTATCGAGCTATGACTTTGTAAACTGGACGCAACCGGGGTATTTGTTTGAGGACGACCTGAATGACCGTCATCAGCGGCACCGCCAGCAGAACACCGACCGGGCCCCAGAGCCAGCCCCAGAAGAAGATGGATACGAAGATGATGACCGGGTTGATGGCCATGCGAAAGCCGTGAATCCAGGGTTCCAGGAAGAAACCAACAATGGTGGTCAGCAGGATAAAACTCAGCGGCGCGATGGCCATCATCCAAAGGGTATCCAGGGTAATGGCGGAAACCACCGCCAGCAGTGCAATCGTGAGCATATTACCGAGATAGGGTATAAACCGGGCGAGGCCAGCGATCAGCCCCCACATCGCCGGGTCTGGCAAACCGATGGCCCAACAGATGAGTCCGGTAAGCACACCAACGGATAGGTTACTCAACCCCAACACGGCGAGATACTGGGCAATCTGTTGCTGGGAATCGTGGGTGATTCTCAGAACCGTCTTGCGCTGCGGTCTTGGTAACTGTTTGACGAAGTTAAAGATCAACCTGTCACCGCTCACCAGCAGGAAATAGGTTAACGCCAGTGCCAACGCCAGGCCTGCCACTCCGTTGCGGGCTTTGGACATCAGCTGGCTCCGCCAGGATTCCGTTTGCAAGACGACCGTTGTGGGCTTCGACTGGTCGTTCTCGGACAGTTCATCCACGGACTTTTCAACCTGCTCCGCTGACTGGCTTACCTTATCGAGCTGGCGCATGATTTCACTGTCACCCACCAACAGCCTGGATATGCCCTCAGGTGCTTTCTGGGCCCACTCAAGGGCCGGGGTTGCAACGGCAGCGCCAATACCCACGATACCTGCAAGCACAACCAACACCAGTACGAGCGAGCTCACCACCTTTGGCAACCGCCAATTCAGGTAGGCTTTCTTCACCAACGGTGAGAGCAGCAAACTGGTCAGTACCGCCAGAACAATAGGCAGGATAATTTGGTGAGCAAGATAGAGTGTGTACAGGATGCCCAGGATAAACAGACCATAGATGGGCGTAGAGAGCTCAGCCAGCACACTCTTCCCGGACGGGTTTTCGGGAGAGCGGTTATCTGTTGGGGAATCATCCATGCTGTTTCAATACCTTCAGATCAGGATGGCGCCGTGTCATCGACAACGCCGGTTAGGCCCGCAGAAGCGGGTTGCAGGTAGCTTGCTAGTGTAGCGTTCCAACATCTTGCTTGCATTATCAAACAATTACCATTCGCCCGAGCACAAAACTGAACCGGGGGCATTGCCGACAGCGTATACAAAGGCACGAAGCCTGAGTTGAACCGGAGAACCAGATGCCACCACGTTACGACACCCTTTTCTACGACGGACGCTGCCCACTGTGCGCCAAGGAAATCCGTACGCTCAGAAAGTTACAACGTGGCGACCTGATTTTTGCCGATATCCACGAGCAGAATGCGCACAACGCACAGTTGCCAACACGTGAAGAACTTCTTAAACGATTGCACCTGATGACCTGGAGTGGTGAATGGGTGATCGGCTTGCCGGCCAATGTTCGTGCCTGGTCTCACACGCCGTTTGGCTGGTTGCTCAAGCCTCTGTTGTGGCCTGTTTTATATCCGCTCGCAAAACGGGTTTATGAAACCTGGGCAGATCGTCGGTTCGAAAAGAAGTATGCGTGTTCGGTTGGCCCATCGTGACCAGTATTTAATGCATTATGCATTGAACTTGAAATATTAACGCATGCATTATGCTCTACGATAAAAACAAAAGTCACCAAAGGAGCTACCATGCGTTTTTCTCTGAACTCCGGTCCCTGCGCACTTGCCGCCGCGATCGTTCTCTCTACCGCACCGTTGCACACCCATGCCAGCCTTCTCTCAGGACTGCTCGGGACATCTTCAACAACGGAACCCACCAGCACAACAGCCAGCACAGAAAACACCATTGCCCAACGCTACATAGTGACTGTCGACCCAACCCTGCCCTCGCTTCTGGGCGTTGGTGGTGATCTGTCTGCCGGTATCCAGGCGCTATTAACAGCCGTTGGCGGCGGGAACATTCTGTTTCTGTATGAGAACGTGATGACCGGTGCAACGGTGCAGCTCACCCAAAGCCAGGCCGACCTGCTGCCCGCCCTGCCCGGAGTACTCGCAGTGGAGCCGGACACCTGGATGACAACGTCCTCCACGCAAACCCAACAGGATGCCACCTGGGGACTGGACCGGATTGACCAGACCACCCTGCCCCTGGACACCCAGTTTACCTACCCCACCGTTGCCGGGCAGGGTGTCAATGTTTATGTGCTGGATACCGGTATCCGCACTACCCATGCCGACTTTCAGGGCCGTGCCAGCGGCGTGAACTTCCACGATGACAGCGCCCTGGACGGCCTGCCGTTAATTGGTGGCATCATCGATTTATTGCTGGGCGGGCTGATTCCCTTCGGTGACGAGGACACCATCGCAACCTACTCTGCCGAAGACTGTAACGGCCACGGTACCCATGTTGCCTCTACCGCAACCGGCTCGCTGTTCGGTGTCGCCAAGGAAAGCCAGGTGATCGGCCTGCGCGTGCTTGGCTGCAGCGGCTCTGGCGCCACCAGCGCCATTATCGAAGCACTGGACTGGATGGTAGAGAACGCCGAGAAGCCGGCGGTTGCCAACATGTCGCTGGGCGGTGGCAATTCAGCAGCACTGGACAACGCCGTTCGTGAAGTCGTCGCCTCCGGCATTCCGGTGGTGGTTGCGGCGGGTAACAGCAACGCCGATGCCTGTAACGGTTCGCCCAACCGTGTAGCAGAAGCCGTGACCGTAGGCTCTACCGACAACCAGGACCGTCGCAGCAGCTTCTCCAATCACGGTTCCTGCGTGGACATCATGGCGCCAGGCACCGACATCACCGCCGCATGGCACACCGGCGACACCGCCTTTAACACCATCAGCGGCACCTCTATGGCCTCTCCCCACGTGGCAGGAGCCGCCGCGTTGCTGCTCAGCCTGAACCCAGGGCTGACACCGGAACAGGTTGCCCAGACGCTCCGCAACCAGGCAAGCCAGAACCAGCTGACCAACCTGAACGGGTCACCGAATTTGCTGGTGAATGTGAACCCTTGAGGTAGAGAGCCCGCCAGCTACGCTGGCTGGCGGGCGTTCCTGCAGTTTTGTGCAAGACTAACCGGCTAACTTGGGCAGAAATGACGTGTTCACCCAGTAACGTTTGAGGTTGGATTCATCCACCAGAACCGGCACGGTCTCCTGCTGGATGTGATCGCTGGGATCAAACCACAGATTGTCGCTTCGAAACACGTGCAGCTCCCCCGTTTGCGGGTGTTGCCACTGGCAGACAATGCGGAATGGATTCCGGCCGTTAACCGTGAGGCTGGTGTTCTGCTCAACCGACGCAAACTTTGCGAGCACTTCGGTGCCATGCTGTTCCAGGTAGGCTTTTGATCGCCCCTTCAGAACACCAAACAGCACCATCCCGCCACCGACCAACGTAAACACCAGGCCGAGCCCACCGACGATCAACGACATCCCCCACAGGGAAAAGAAGTTGTTGATCTGCGCATTCTCCGGCGCCGAGGGCTCATAAAGTACAGAAACCCGCTCACCGCGTCTGAAGGAGGGAGGGTTTGAACCGGAACGGGACTGAAACACGATCTCTCGGCCACTGGCATCCTGAAATGCCACGACCGGATAGTAGCTGGTGGAATCACTGGAACGGGAGAGCACCAGTTCGGTCACTATCCCGCTGGTTTCGGTAGCCCGGTCGATGAAAGCGGAGGTGCTGTTGTAGCTGGCAAGGGCGCCAAATAGCATGGCTACGCCGATGACAGTGAAGGTGTACTTGAGGATTCTCAGAGTTTTCATTTTTTCGTTCCTTGAACTTGTATGCTTCCATGTTTCGAGCTGGCTTTTGATAAAAACTGAGCGTTAAACCTGCAGGATTATACCGCGCTCCATGCAGAAATTGAGGGGAAGGGTAAAACTCACGTCACATCATCGATCTCATTTTACCTGGGCAAGGTTCTGCGCATTCGCTCGTGGAGCTCTTCGAGTTCTTTCTGCTTTTGCTGCTCTTCTTTCTCCCTCTGCACCAAATAACTTTCTTCAATATCGATCAATCGGGTTTTCGGGCCATTCGGGTGTAGACGCACACGGACAACCTCCGGCCATTGGCGCATGGTTTTTTTACGGTCTGAACGCTGAACAACCTCCATACCGTATGCCATGGGAAAGAATAAATAAGAGCCCACCCATAAAAAAACCGCCGTTCCTGATATTCCGTTACCTTCCCGCCGCTCCTGAGCCAGGTACTCTCTGTTTGATCGCTCATAATCGAGAAAAGACATCCTGCCTTCTTTTAAGGTCTTCTCAATGAACGGATTAATCTGATCGGTCTTTCTACCGGCTTCATCAAACCAGGGGCCAATGGTCATGTATCGCCTCACGTATTCCCACATGGAGATCAAGGTTGCTAGTCGCCTCCCTGCAGCCCCTCCAGAGAGACTCAGTACAATGCGCTCATCAGGTTCGCCAAACTTCTGAAGGATAATTTCCAGACTGCCGTGAGGCATCGAGCCTGTATTCTGATTCACCATGTTATATTCGTAAGCCGCTGCCTCAATACCCTCCCAAATCGCATGGTATAGCTGACCCTTTCTGTCGTAATAGATTTCCTGCGTCCGCCGGTTAAAAATAATCGGCAGCGAGGGCGGGCGGCTGGTTTCCCAGACGAGCGGCAACACGATCGCCAGGATCGAGTAAAACAGCAGCCACCAGTCAATGCTGGAAACGTCGCTGGATAAAAAAATCAGTGCAAAAAGGCAAAATCCATATCCCCCCAACAAAAAACCCATGCCAGTGAAAATGCCTTTTAAATCGGCGCTTGCCGTTCGCAATGACAAGTACTCTTCATTCTGCGCTTCTAATAGTCCCGGTAACGAAGGGTAGGAGCCACTGTTGGAGCTGCCCTTCAAAATTCGTACTCTGGACGAATCGCCTACCTTATCCACGACCATTTTGAAAAGCTGTCTCACATTTTCAATCACTGAAAATTAACCTGTTTCGGAGCGCTTCAAGACCAGATTTGGAATCTATGAGTGAATAGACTAACCCGCTAGTTTTGGCAGAAATGCAGTATTCACCCAGTAACGCTTGAGGTTGGCCTGTAGTGGTCAACTATCCCCGAGGAGTGAGCGGTACACAGCTCAGCCTGAAAACCAGTCGCGCTGCATACGACCATCCTTCAATCGGCACATCGAAAGCCCCAACCGAAGATCCTGCCCTCGAGCGTCTTTCACAAAACCAGAGTCTTTCCCTAATGAATGCAGGAAGGCATCAATCCGCAATAACGCACCATCAATCGTAGTTGCCCCCGCTAAACCGGACACCACCTCATCAATTCCAAATACCCCCAGAAACATGGCCAGAATCATTGTCATCAGGCGATTCTTTTGGGTGGATTCAGGTTCCCCCTTGGAAACAAAATACCTATATGCCGAACTTGGGTAGGTAGTAGAGGATGGGCTTGTCGACCAGTAGCTCTTCAGACTTCGCTTTTGCCTCGGCCACAATCTCCGGTGACAAGTCAGGTAGCCGCCTATCGATGCTACGTTGAACAGAAGACCTGCGAGTTTCGCGGTACAACGCAAACAACATAGCCAAACCTTCAACGGGTTTGGTTTCAGGATATTGAATTAGACCTTCTGCTCCATCTGGACCGTCAATCAAAACCAGACCATACTCATAAATGGCCGAAAAGTAGTCTGTTTCCCCCATTCGCTCTAGCCACTCGACAGCTTCCTCCATTCGACCATCCTGCGCGTACTCAGACGCAAGTTTGTGCATCGCCTTGGGGAAACCCTGCTCTGCCGATGCCTCTAGCCACTTTAAAATGTCTGCACGCCGCCCAGATTGGGTCCAATAGAACCCCATCTCTCGTTCATCTAGCAGGCCCACCGCTAGCCAATATTGGGCGAAAGGATTTCCATGTTCCGCTGCTTTTTTAGTCCACTCGAAAGCCTTCGATCTTTCACCCCTCTGCCAGTACACAGAGAACAACTCCATCATCGCCTCACTGTCACCGGCATCGGCTCTGGGAAGTGCAGCACTTAGTGCTCTATCAATCCAAGCCTCCCGATCGTAATCACAATCTCTCAATGTTCCGCAGAGTCGATCTTTTTGACCAAGGCGCAACATGGCATACACATCTCCCCCTTCTGCGGCTTGACGATAATACTCCTCCGATTCTTTTGTGATGTAGGTGTAATTCTGACGTATTATATTACCCGCATAGTAAGCGGCTTCTATGTGCCCCAGTTCAGCGGCTTCCTTGAACCTCTCCAGCGCCTTCGACGCCAGATTTTGCTGGTATAGCACATAGCCCTCTTTAAAAAGTGCGACACCTTGATTCTGATTTGCCTCAAGCCCTGAAACAGATAACGTTATTAATATCATCAGGAGCAATGGCTTTATGCTTCGACCGGCAAGACTCATTACTTAACTTCCTTCCCAAAGGTGTTTATCTAATTGGCGTCGCACGTCCTGATAATTCGCATAGAGTGTTTCATCTTGCCTATATCCCGAACTTGGGTAGGTAGTGGAGGATCGGGGTATCAACCAGCAATTCTCTAGACCTTGTTTTTGCTTCAGCAATCGTTTCAGGGTCTAAGTCCGCCAAAGTTTGCTCAATACCAAACTGAACCGAAGAGTTGCCTGTTTCTCTATGTAAAGCGAAGAGTACTGCCAAGCCTTCAACTGACTTGGATTCGGGGTATTGAATCCTGCCTTCCGACCCATCCGGTCCAGCGACGAGGACCAACCCATACTCAAAAAGGGCCGAAAAGTAGTCTGTTTCACCCATTCGCTCTAGCCACTCTATAGCTTCCTCCATTCGACCATCCTGCGCGTACTCAGACGCAAGTTTATGCATCGCCTTGGGGAAGCCCTGCTCTGCCGATGCCTCTAACCACTTTAATATGTCTGCGCGGCGCCCAGCTTGGGTCCAATAGAAGCCCATTTTTCGCTCATCTAACAGGCCCACAGCTAGCCAATATTGGGCGAACGGATTTCCATGTTCTGCTGCTTTTTTAGTCCAATCGAAGGCTTTAGACCTTTCACCTTTCTGCCAGTACACAGAGAACAGTTCCATCATCGCCTCACTGTCGCCAGCCTCGGCTCTAATAAGCGCAGTGTTTAGCGCTCTATCGACCCACTCCTCCCGATCATAATCACAGTCACGAAGCGTGCCACAGACACTGCTGCCCTGGGCAAGCCTCAGCATTGCATAGACATCACCGCCTTCTGCAGCCTGGCGGAAGTACTGCTCGGATTCTTTCGTAATGTAGGTGTAGTCTTGGCGAATAATATTGCCGGCATAGTAAGCCGCCTCTGCATGCCCCAACTGAGCAGCCTCTTTGAACTTAGCAAGCGCTCTGTTGGCAGAGTGTTGCTGATAAAGCGTATACCCCTCATGAAACAATTGATCAGCCCGGCCCTGGCTCGCTTCCGCCAAAGTTACAGACGCTGTGAGAAACAAAACCAGAAAAAAATGCTTTCGATATAAATCAACTAAGCCCACCATCTAAACTCCTTTCCAAATGTGAACATCAAGTTTACTGCGCACTCTCTGGTATTCTTCGTAGCGGATTTCATCTTCACGAAATTTAAGACCTCGTCCCATAAACTCATCCAGCCTCGCCACATTATTTCGCGCTACCAGGATGAGATCCCCTTCTGGCTTCTTACCGTGAGTATTCATCCGGATAACTGATTCCTCGAACTGGCGCTGTACACGATTGGGCTCAGCTCCTCGATATGATTCCGTTAATAGATCTTCCGCTTCGTTCATCCATCTAAGGCATTGCAGGATAGTCGATTGCTGCAACCTCAACATCTCCTCTTCAGATTTCGGCTCGCTCCCATCCTCTCCCTCATACGGAACAGGCTCCGACACAAGATTATGCAAAAGCGGCCCAATCGCCTCCGGCTGCAAACCACGGAACCACTCCTGATAGCTCACCGCCGTTTTACCATTTTGATCCTTTGCAGCCTCTTCCATCGCCCTATCTATCCGAAGAGCAACCATCCCCGCCCGTTCACTCTGATTGATTGAATCGAACACCTTTTGCACGAAGGTCAACTGACGGGCAGCAAAAAAGGATGCATCAAGCGCAGTGGTCAGCGACAAGTAACTAAGCATGCTTAAAAAATCGAATGCGTCCGGCGTTACCCATTCAATGTGTCGGTAATCGTTCTTGTGCAGTTCGTTTTGCACCACGGCCATCCAGTAGGATACCGTCTTAAAATCTATTTCAAACGCCAGCTTACCTTTCAGGCCAAGGCCGGTTGTCATTCCCGCATCACCAACAAACACCAACTTGCCATTTTTCATGCCCAACTGAAACGACCGGCTATAACCCACTCCCCAGCTCGCAGTAAGCCCGGCACTCAGCATCCCGACGCAGGCCCACTCCTCTACTGGGTCGTGGGCTCTCATGTAATTGACTTTTTTCCGAACCTCGTCCGGCAAGTTCCAGTACAGACTGGTTGAGGCAACCACACTCACCTGTGCTCCGGCGAAGGCATCCATTTGCCCTTCAGGCATTCCGTTATTGATCCCCGATAAGGTTAAACCTTTCCCGTTCTCAACCTCGATCCCCAGCCCGCCAGTCAGCATCACGTTGGCGCCAACATAGCCAGTGAGCTTGGCATTCAGCTCACAGTAGAATCTGCCGACATGCATTTCACCGAGGCCATTTTTAGTCTGATAACGGACTTTAAATGGACGTGCATTCTGGGGTTCCGGAAGCCGAATATCGAAAAGATCAAGATGCCCCTGCATAACCGTTAGCCTTCCACCAACGCTCGCATTGGCCAGTCCGTACTTGACTTTCATCCCGTCGCCCTGCTCTCCGTTTTCCCGTATTTTCGTTGACCCTTCCACACCGGAGTCGGGACCCGAAAATGAGGATTGCGCAGATATTTTGACGTTCGTTCGAACATAATCCGCAACATCACGGTCAATGCCACCCAAAACATAACGGGAAAACTGAGCCATGTAGCTATCATCAAACACCATGAGGTGCTTTCGCGCATCTTTCTCAAACAGGACACTTCGCAGGTTAATGCCCCATTTTTCTTTGTCTTCCTCCGATTTCAGCGCTGAAACGGAATACCTGGCTTGAACCTGGGTATAAAAGAGATCGGGGTGAAACAGCCCACGATCACTGAACCAGGCCGGATCCATATCTAATTTCTGGCATCCCAAGCCAGTCAGCACTCGTTCGAGGATCTCATCGTGCTCGGATTTCTGAGCTTTTTTCAGTGACAAAGCTATGTGTTCGGCGGTTTCCTGACTGTAGACATCATTCTCCGGGAGTGGGTGTACTCCATCAACATGCCTCACAATTCCGGGCAAGTCGTTAAGGCAGAAATGGTTCAAAACTTTATCATTGCCGATCTGAGTATATTCACGAAGCGGCATGCCTGGCTTCATTAAAACCTTGAATGGCTCGGCTGCAAAATCATCGGGGTTCCAGACAAACAATCGCACGGGTTCCATCTTTCTGGACAGTGCTTCTGTCTCCTTCTGAAACCGGTACATTCTGGCGCTGTGTGCCTCAAGCTTCTTCCGATACTGCTCAATCTCAACACTTGGAATCGGGCCGTTTCTGCCAAGCACCTTGGCCCAATCCACAACCGCATTTTCGAGATCAGACTCTACTTTCCGGTAGTCTCGCTCCATTTGATGATACTCGGATAGCTTATCCAGTCCCGTACGGATATCATCATGATTCGCCAGTACATACTCAGCCACAGCGACCCCATTGGATGCCAACTCAATGGCCTTTTCCAAGTAGGGCCCGATGTGACTGAAATGGCCATAGTACTCTTCAAGGAATTCTTCAATCTCTACCAGGTTCTCTTTGGTGGGCGACAACTGACACTCCACACTTCGGCCGTGGCCGCGGCACAGCCGCATAAACGTGTGATACTTTGCCTCGTCCGGTAGCTCATGGTTCAGAAAATCCGTTTTTGCTTTTTTGTACTCTCGCAGAAGCTGGAACACTTTCTGCTGATGGGGCGAATAAAGTGTGTTGTCCTGAACCACAAAACCCGCTGACTCAGCGGCCGAAAACCCCATATCCTGAAGCTCTTGGATACGTTTTGTGCATTTATGAATGCTTGCCCTCAGCTCTCGATGCTTCTTCGGTACATCCCGTTTTGCTGAATAGTGAGTGTTTGCGATGTCGTTGTATCTTTGCTTCGTTGCCTTTGAGGCATCTGGTGAGTTGCGCACTTCGTGGTATAGGCGCGCATACTCGTCATCAAGTTCCTTGAAAGAATCCACAAGTGCAGCCGCTTCAGACTCAAGCCGTTCCCTATCTCTTTCGGCCGCTTTCCACTCGTCTTGCAACATTCTCGGCAGGAAGGTTCTTGGATGGGCGGGCACAAAAAGGTCTGAAATCCCGATTGCCTTGAGGCCTTCTATTCGCTCGGAAACTTCTTCCGTTTTGACAATCTGCAACAAACTTGCAGAGCTTTTTTGTATGGCGTTAAGTGCATCATCGCTAAGCAACCAGAAACAGCGCTGGCCAGTGATGTAAATCAATGAAGCATAGTTGGTGCTACTACAATCACTGGTCTCAGCGCTGGTCGATTCCTGCGAACATTCATAGGAAGGCTCTGGCAATTCGATTGTATTTTCTGCACCCTTTGAGGTTTGAACATCGTCCATGATCAGCTCTTTCCGTCTTCGATAGCTTCCAGTTTCTGGTAAGCGGTTAGGTCCACTCTTTCAACAAGCGATGAATAAAAGGGGTCCGCTGGCTGACTCTTTTTCTGAATCAGGAGCCGGAGAACTTTCTCAATATCGGCTTTGGAATCCATCCCCAGAGCCTCAGCAAATGTCACCACATCGTCGACATACTTCTGCGGGCTCTCAGAGGGAGTAAATTTTCCATAGTTATCGGTAAGCGCATCGACAAACTCACGGCGGCGCCGAGCGCTAAATTCATCGATTTGGGTGTCGCGAAACTGCCACGTGAGTGCGTCAGGCCTCGCCTGCCGATCCAACTCGGTGCCTGATGATGCAGCGCACCATTGCAAACCGTTCTGCCAATACCAGGTGACGCCTGGCGGAATAAAATGCCCGTATTGTTGCGGATCAAGCACCGAAAGAAACGAGCCGAATACCCGAGGATCATAGAACCGCATCAAGTTCATTTGCGCCCCGCGCGACATGAACAGAAATTGCTGGAGCCATGCAGCCACCTCATCAAAACGCTCAGCCGGGTGCGTCAGAAAGATCCCCGGCAAGGTCTCTTTATATTTGCTAATCAGATCGTCACGAGCACCGGGCACATAGCGCAGATCAACCAGGGCCGGCCCCACTTGCCACCGCTCTTGAAAATCCGTTCCCAACAGTAACGGCCTACAGCTCCCAGGCTGTCGGGCTTCAACCTCCTCATAGATCCACTCCAGCACCGATGGATGATAGGCAAGATCCAGGATCACAAAGGGAATTCGGGATGGAAGGTCCTCGACAATGTCTGTTACCAGTCGCTCAGCCATGATCATGGACCTTACACTTACCGTCATCGTCAAGAGCACAACCGCTTACTAAGAGCACCCCCCTATCACTTGCCTTTTCAAAAGCGGAGGCAGGAGGAACTACACTTGTTATCCCCTCTACCGACCACTGCCCGGAGGCCACGGAGGAACGTGTATCAGACAAAGCCAGTGTATCCGGATCACTACCATCGGCAGCCACCTCGGAGAGCGTTGACGGCAGCTCCGGGTTAACCGGCCCAACCCCACTACCACTCCCAGGCCCACCCCCGGAGTTCATCCGCACCAGCGGCCCGGAAATGGTCACCCCACTCGGGTCCACCTTCACAAAGCTGCCACCGGCCTTCAGTGTCACCTCAGCGCCGGCTTCAATCACGATTTTCATACCGGCCTTGTGGTGGATTTCCGTGCCGGCTTCCACCAGCTGGTTCTTGCCCTGCTTGCTGTGGTGGCTGCCGTTTACGGTCAAGCTGTAGTCGGCGCCGATGCGTTCGCGGTGTTCGCCTTCGGTGGTGTGGTGGCTGTTGCCTTTGGTATGGCTGAAGCGGTTGTTTTCCACCGTCAGGTGGCTGTCGTTCTTGATGACTTCGGTGCGGTTGTTCTCGGTCAGAAGGTCCAGGTCTTTCTGGGCATGGACGTAGATCTGTTCTTGGTCCGCTTCGTCTTCGAAGCGCAGTTCGTTGCTGCCCTCACCCTTGTGGGTTTTGGTTTTTAATGTGGTCCGGGTTTTGTGTTCCGGCAGCGCGTACGGCGGTGTGTTGGTGGCGTGGTAGGTTCTTCCGGTAATGATCGGCTGGTCCGGGTCGCCGTCCAGGAAGGAGACAATCACTTCGTTGCCGATTCTAGGCAAAGCCATGAAACCGTACTGGCCGCCGGCCCAGCCCTGGGCTACGCGTAGCCAGGCGCTGGAGTGTTCGTCGTTCTTTGAATAGCGGTCCCAGGGGAATCTCACTTTCACCCGGCCATACTGGTCACAGTGGATCTCTTCACCTTCGGGGCCGGTGACGATGGCCATCTGAGGGCCATCCATCATGGGTTTGTGTTCACACAGGGGCCGCCAGGTTTTGTCCGCCGGGATGGCGGTGAAGTCGTTGTGGTAGCTGGTGGGTTCGCTGCCACCCTCTTCTTCCATAGCCTGGGGCTGTTTGCCGGTGTGGGTGATGGCGGTCAGCAGCCATTCCCGGTTCAGGCTCTGGCTGTCGTGTTCCTGCAGCTCGACTTTGGCACCCACGGTGAAGTCGGGGCGATTGCTTTCGCCCTTGGCCAGGCTGGCGTCGTTTCTGAGGGCGTCAAGTCTGGCCTGGGTGAAGGGCTGGCCACTGGCGTCGGCTTTGTAACGGCCTGGGTAATCGTAGTGTTGATAATCTTCGCGGTGGTTCGGGCTGCCGGCGCTTTGTTCGTGCATCAGGGCGTAAGCGGGGTTTTTGAAGGTGTAGTCCTTCAGGGCCACGGAGGCGGCTTTGATGCGCTCTTCGTAGGCGAAGCTGAACACGCAGGCCTGTTTGCTGCTGCCGCCGGCCTGGGTGTTGCAGGGCACCGGGTCCAGTTTCGGGGCGTCGCCGTGGTGGTCGGCAATGATTAACGCCGGTTGTTCTTCGCCGTCCACGCTGCCGTGCTGGTAGCGGTAGTGCCAGCCTTCTTCGGCGGCCAGGCGGTTGATGAACTGCAGGTCGCTTTCCCGGTGTTGGACGCAGTATTCCCGTTCTTCCGGGGGGCGTTTGAAGTCAAAGACCGTATCAATGATGCCCCGCTCTTCGAGCAGGGTGCGCACGATGGCATCGGTGGTCTGGGTCTGGAAGATGCGGCTGTTGTGCATCAGGCCCAGGCGCCAGGCCGGGGGCTGGATGACCACTTCATAGGCGGTGCGGCGGTGGCCGGTGTTGCCGCGGACGAATTCATTGACCACGCCGGTAAAGCGCCGCAGGGGTTGGCCGTCTTGCCACACCACCAGGTCTACCGGCTGTTCCAGGATATCCGCCGCCTGCACGTCTGGGTCAGTACTGGCCAGATGCACTCGGCCCTGAAACAGCTGGGAAAGGCTTTCGGTCAGCACGAAGCTGACGACAACGAAGTGATCTGAGGGGAATTCGCCTACACGGGCGGTGAACTGCAATCCGCTTGCCTGGGGCATGACTTCGGTCCCTGAAGATTAATGATGAACTGCTTACTCGTCCTGAGCGTGCATGAGTATAACCAGTGTGGATTGTAAGGCCAACCTTGCATCTGCCCACATCTGCGACTTTTGTTGAACTCTGTGAACGGTTACTCTTGTCCCAATGCCTACAACAAGAGAGCAACCATGGCTATGTACACCATTGAAATCAATGAGACTTTTAATGTCCCTCGCAAAAAGGTATTCGCCCTGTTTGCAGATCACCAGCGTTTCGGAAAAATGCTTGGCGCACCGGTCAAACGGATCAAAGACAGTGACCAGGCAGACCCGAACGGCCTGGGCTCTGTGCGCAAGATCGGCATTGGCCCCCTCTCACTGGAGGAAACCGTACTGAACTTCGAGCCCGATACGCTGATTGAGTACGCCATCACCAGCATGAGCCCGATCAAGAACCATCTGGGCAGGATTCGCTTTTCGGAGACTCCGGATGGCCAAACCCAGCTCAACTACACCATCACCTTTGAAGACATAGTGCCGTTTTCCGGGAAGGTGGTCAGCGTTGCTCTGGAGCAGGGCCTGCGCCGAGGGATCAAGCGGGTCCCCAAGCTGGCCTGATGCCATGAGAGCCCCGGCCCGGGCAGCCGGTGTGACAAACCGTTACTTGATGAATATCAGATAATTGACCTGAGGCAACACTTCACATTTGTCAATTCTGTAACCTCCCGCGCAACTTGCAATATCCGGCCATCAGGGGGCCTGACCGGGCTTCCTGATGGCACAACCAATCCTCTGCGGGAGAGCGAAATGGCGGCTGAACCGATTGTGCTTTTCGACAACGGACACCACAAGTGCCTGATGTTTGATTCACTGGTGACTGGCGAAGGCGTCCAGTCGAACCAGTTCCTGGTTGTCGATGGCAAACATGAAGCCCTGATTGATCCCGGCGGAGACCTCACTTACACGCCGCTCTCGGTAGCTGCTTCGAAGTATATGAACATCCGCGATATGGATTATGTTTTTGCGTCTCACCAGGACCCAGACATCATCGGCGCCATCGATCGCTGGATTGTTCACACTCGCGCCAAGATTGTGACTTCCAAGCTGTGGGCCAGATTCCTGCCGCATCTGGTGTCCAGTTATGTCACCAATCAGCTCAGCGGAAGCGTTTACGACCGCATCGTCAGCATTCCTGATGGCGGCGCTAACGTCCGGTTCGGTGACAGCTACCTTCAGTGCCTGCCTGCGCACTTCATGCACTCCGTGGGCAACCTGCAGTTCTATGATCCGGTCTCCAAGATCCTGTTCTCAGGCGATCTTGGCGCCTCTATGGGTGGTGAAGATGACCACGAGCCGGTCAAGGATTTCGACAAGCACATCCCCAACATGATCGGTTTCCATCGGCGCTACATCGCCTCCAAGAAGGTGTGCGGCCTTTGGGCCAATATGGTTCGCGGCATGGATGTGGCTATGATCGTGCCCCAGCACGGCAAGCGTTTCGAGGGACCAGTGATGGTCGACCGCTTCCTGAACTGGGTCAGCGAGATGGACTGCGGAATTGATCTGGTTTCACAGGATAACTACCGGCAGCCGGTGGAATACGTCTGATTCGCTCTGTTTATCGTTCCGTGAATCACGGCTGGCGCACAGCCCGTGCTCGTGCCAGCCATTCATCGGCCAGATTCTCGTCTTTGGGCACACCCAGGCCCTGGCGATAGGCACTGGCCACTTCCTCCATGCCGATGGCGTCTCCGGCTTGAGCTGCTTCCAGATACCACTCGAATGCCTTTTCCAGGCTCTTCTCAGTTCCTAGGCCGGCGGCATACATGTTGGCCACATTCAGCATGCCCTGGCTGTTGCCCCGCTCAGCCAGCTCGCAGTAACGATCAAACGCTTCGTCGTATTGCCCCATTTTGTATACAGCATAGGCCTGCAACGCCTTGACCATATCCCGGGCTATGCGGGTTTGTTCATCATTTTCCTGGGCACTGATCCCCGTAACGGGTGCCAAGGCCATGACAATAACCAGTAAAACCGTTGGCCGGACAACGTTCATAGCGAAACTCCACCGAGACTGATACACCATGACACGCTAACAGCCGGTGCCCACCACGTCGCCGCTACCAAAGCATCATTCAACTGGTACCTTCGAACCACCAGCCAGCAAAATAGGCTGTCACCGAGGCCGCTAGTTGAGTAAAATCCGTCCTTTTACCGAGAGCACGAGAGGCACCACAGATGGGCAGAGCCTACCAGAACCGCAAAGAATCCATGGCCAAGACGGCCGCGGCAAAAACCAAGGTCTACAGCAAGTACGGCCGGGAAATCTACATGAGCGCCAAGTCTGGCGGCACAGATCCCCAGGCCAACCTGTCGCTTCGCGGACTCATTGAGCGGGCAAAGAAAGACCAGGTTCCCGCACACGTGATTGAAAAAGCCATCGACAAAGCCAAGGGTGGCGCGGGCGAAGATTACTCCCCGGCTCGTTACGAGGGTTACGGCCCCGGCAACTGCATGGTGATTGTCGACTGCCTGACCGACAACCCCAACCGCACTTTCGGCGATGTGCGCCTGGCCTTCACCAAAACCAAGTGCAAAATCGGCACCCCTGGTGTTGTGGCACACATGTTTGACCATTGCGCCATTTTCGCCTTTTCCGGCCAGGATGAAGAGGCCGTTCTGGAAGCACTGATGGAAGCCGATGTCGATGTAACCGACATCGAAAACGAAGATGGCAAGATCACGGTCTTTGCCCCCAACACCGAATACGCCAAAGCCAAACAGGCCCTGGAATCGGCGTTTGAAGGCATCGAGTTTGATGTTGACGAAATCCAGTTCCTGCCCAAAACCACCACCGTGGTGGAAGGCGACGATATTCCGATGTTCGAGAAGTTCCTCGACATGCTGAACGATCTGGACGACGTTCAGAACGTGTTCCACAACGCGGAACTCCCGGAAGAGTCATAAGAGTTGGAGCTGGCTATGGCTGGAACACAAACACCCCACAAAGCCCGCGTGGTGATCCTGAAAACCGGGTCTACCTACCCTCAGATCAGGGATCAGTTCGGGGACTTTGATGTCTGGTTTGCGCGGGCACTTTCCAGCCATTTAGAACTCACGATTGCAGACGTCACTCAAGCACCGCCGCCCGGGCAACCTGGCGACTGGCAAGGCATCGTCATTACGGGTTCACCGGCGATGGTGAGCGAGCGTGCGGCCTGGAGTGAAACGACGGCAGCGTGGGTTCGGCAAGCGGTTGAAGCGGGCGTCCCGCTTCTGGGCGTGTGTTATGGGCATCAATTATTGGCCCACGCGCTTGGCGGCAAAGTGGATTATCACCCTGACGGCCGGGAGACCGGTACCCAGTCGGTTACCCTGTTTGACAGCGCCCAGCACGACCCACTGTTCAGCCAGCTGCCGAAACAGTTCCCGGCCCAACTGACCCACAAGCAGTCAGTAATAGAACTGCCACCGGGCGCTGTGCTTCTGGGCCGCTCCACCTTTGAACCCCATCAGGCCTTCCGGGTTGGCAAGAATGCCTGGGGCGTTCAGTTTCATCCGGAATTCGACGAACAGATCATGAAAGCCTACCTGGAAGTCCAATACCCTGATCTTGAGTCCGAAGGCCTGGACGCAAACGCTTTGCTGAGTTCCGTTCAGCCAGCACCCGAGGCCAGCCAATTGCTCCGGCTTTTCGCCGATTGGGTGATCAATCAGCAGCACTGAACCAGCCACCCATGCCCATTCGATGGAACGAACCCACCATGATCCTCAAGTTCATTGTCGGCGTTGTCCTGCTCAGCCTGATCGGCCTTGGCCTATGGCATTCTTTCAAACCACTTCCACCCGGCATTCGCTATCAAGGCGATGCGGCACCGCTGGAAGACGCTGAACTGCTGACAGACACTACCCGACATTTCAGTGACGGGCAATCAACGCTGGATCATGAGATATTCGACGAAATCTTCCGCCTGATCGAACAGGCCGAAACCTTTATCTTGTTGGACATGTTTCTGTTCAACAGCACCGGCCCCGAGGACATCCACCTTCGCCCCCTGGCCGAGCAGCTCACCCAGGCTTTGCTTGAGCGTAAGAATGCTCAACCAGACATGGATATTGTTCTGATTTCAGACCCCTTGAACACCTTTTACGGGGGCACCCACTCACCTCACTTTGATACGCTGTCTGCCGCTGGCATTGAGGTTGTTGTCACTGATCTCGAACCGCTGCGCGACAGCAATCCCGCGTGGTCATCCCTGTGGCGATTGTGTTGCCGGTGGCTGGGCAACAACCCGGATGGTGGCTGGCTGCCCAATGCCCTTGGCAACCAACCCGCCACCATCCGAAGCTACCTGGCGCTACCGAATTTCAAAGCCAATCACCGGAAGCTTCTGGTGGCCGACGAAGGCGACCGGTTGCGGGCGGTTGTCACCTCCGCAAACCCCCACAATGGCAGCAGCCGGCACAGCAATATCGGGCTGGCCTTCAGTGGCCCCGCGGTTCTGGATGTTATCCGAAGCGAACAGGCGGTTATCCGTATGTCCGGTGCCGACAGCAGCACACTCGAGCGCTGGCTGGAACGGATGACTCAAGATAGCCAGCTGCCCGACCATTCACAGGGCACCCTCAAGCTTCTGACCGAATCCGCCATCCGGGACGCTGCTCTGGATATGATCAATCGAAGCCAGCCGGGGGAGCAGTTAGACATGGCCATGTTCTATCTTTCCCACCGTCCCATCATCAACGGGCTGCTGGAAGCGCAACGCAGGGGCGTCGAAATCCGCCTTCTGCTGGATGCCAACAAAGATGCCTTTGGCCACGAGAAGAACGGCATTCCCAACCGACCTGTTGCCCGTGAGCTGCACGAGGCCGGCATTCCGGTGCGCTGGTGCAACACCCGGGGCGAGCAGTGCCACAGCAAACTTGTCATCTACCGTGGGCAGAATGAGCAAATCGAACTGCTGCTGGGCTCCGCCAACTTTACCCGTCGTAATCTGGATGACCTGAACCTGGAATCCAACGTGTGGCTGGCCGTGCAACAGGATGACCCTGTCGCGCAGAAGGCCAACGCCTTCTTTGACGACTACTGGACACACGGCCCAGACAACGAGCAGGCCCTGAGTCTGCCCTATTCAGCCTGGGCCGATCACTCCAGGCGCAAATACTGGCAATACCGGATTATGGAAGCCACGGGACTCTCCACATTCTGAGCTTTAGCATGAAAGCGTGAACGTTTTGTATGTTGAATCAGTACACATTCCCATCTAAGGTTTTTCGATAACCCAAGAACCAAGGAGTCTGATATGAACAGCCTGAGACGTCACATGAAGCAGCTTTCCCTGATCATGGTCATCTTGATGTCGTTCGCAACCACCTTCTCCGTCTCGGCCCATGCCGGCATGGTGGGCACAGGCGAGCTGATTCAGCAGCAACAGACGGACCTTGACCGCCAACAACTGCTGGACATGCTCGAAGACCAGAACGTGCAGGACAAACTGGCCCAGATGGGTGTCAGCGAAGCTCAGGTTGCCGAACGTATCCAAAACCTGACACCGGCTGAACTGGCAGACTTCGAGCAACAACTGGCTGAGGCACCCGCCGGGGAAGGCGTTGTTGGCGTTATCGTGCTGTTCCTTCTGGTATTCATCATCACTGACATGCTGTGTGCCACGAACCTGTTCTCCTTCATCAATTGCATTCGTTGACACCTTCCGCCCCCGCCAACAAGCCCGGCCTTGCCGGCAGGTTTGCAGCCCTTCTGGGGCTGATCCTGCTGGCAGGCTGTGCCAGCACACCGCCCTGGCCAGAAACACCAGCCCCCGCGCCACAAGGCGATACGGTGCTGGACCAGGCGTTGCTGGATCATGTCCCTTTCTATCCTCAGGAAAAGTACCAGTGTGGGCCGGCCTCATTGGCAACCATGCTGAACACACAGGGCCTGGCAACGGACCCTGAAATCCTGAAAGAACTGGTTTACCTGCCCGGCCGCCAGGGTTCACTGCAAGTTGAAATGGTCGCTGGCGCCCGTTCCCACGACATGGTGGTGTATCCACTGAAGCCCAACCTTGAGGCAGTGCTTGGCGAGGTGAATGCAGGCAACCCCGTTCTGATCATGCAGAACCTGAGGTTCAATTGGTGGCCACAGTGGCACTTTGCGGTAGTGGTGGGCTACGACAGTGAAGAGGAAGTCCTGATACTGAACACAGACACCCGGCGCCATTACCGGATGCCCTACAAGGTGTTTCACGCCACCTGGAACCGGGCAGACCGATGGGCGGTGGTCATTCTGCCGCCTGATTCACTACCAGCGACAGCGGAAACCCTGCCCTATCTGCGAGCGGCCCACGATCTGGAAAGCACCGGGCACACCCGGGCCGCTCAGCAAGCCTATCAGGCCGCCGAACAGCAATGGCCAGACCAACCCGCACCGATCATGGCCCAGGGCAACCTGGCTTACGACCAGGGCAACGCCGAGGGCGCGGCATCACACTTCCTGCGCGCCGTTAACCGCTTTCCTGGCTTCTCGGAGGGCTGGAATAACCTGGCTTACGCCTTGAACGCCCGGTCTTGCCCAGAGCAGGCCAGCAAGGCTCTGGCCTGCGCGGCAAACCTGAACCCGGACCGTTTTGGCCAGGCGCCGGAGCTGCCAAAGGGCGAAACCGGGGGCAGCCGAAGCTCGTGCCCGCCGATACCGGATTGCCCCGCTGACACGAGACAGCGCTAGCCCGGTTTGCGAATCAGCACCACGTCTTTACGAGGCACTTCATACTGCCAACCGTAGTGGCCAGCCAGCCAGGCGAACGTCTGTTCCCGATAGAACACCACGTGGGTTGGGTCGCGCCGATAGTGCCATTGATCAAACCGATCATCGTCGGTCTGGAAGCACGTCATAATCCCGAGCCAGCCTTCCGGCCTTAGTAGTGCATCCAGTTGCCTGAACACCTCAGCCGGGTGGTGAAGGTGCTCTACCACCTCGGTACAGGTGATGAAATCGTACTGTTGCTCAAGAGCCGACCCGGCAGGGTGAAAGAACGGATCGTACAGCGCCATGTCAAAACCCGCTTCCCGCATCATGTCCGCAAGCGCCGGCCCTGGCCCACAGCCGAAGTCCAGCCCCCGGGCACCATCAGCCAGCTTCGCCAACAGGGGCTCTGACAGCTTCGACAGAAACCGGCGATAGCCGGCGTCCCCGGTGTCATTGTTATGCAGCGCGTATACGGCGCGCTCCTCATCTGCCGTCAGGTGACACTCAGGCGCCATGACCGTTGCCAGGCATTGCCCGCAGCGCAGGTAGCGTTTCTCCATAACCGTGCGAAACGTCTGCAAAGTGCCCGAATCACACACCGGGCACAGGAGCCGGCCGCCATCACCCTCTACCATTTTGGCAATTCCCAACCTGTCGAAAGTTTCATTGTCATATCCGGCCATGAAACCAGTTTGTGACCAGCTGCCGGAAAACCACTCCCTTACGGTGCCTATACTGGCGCCTGAAGCAGCCTGTAAAAGGCATGAATAATAACAACAGTATGGTTTATGACGAAACGCCGGGGTAATCCGGCCCAGAGACAAAACATGGATACGTTGAACAGTCTTGCCCTGGAAGTGCCAATTGTGTCGGCCCGCTATGCTTACCGGTTCATCCGGTTCATGGAAAGCCGGGGCGTAAAGCGCCACACCATTCTTGAGGATACCGGCGTTACTGAAGACATGCTCGAAAGTCCTGAGGCCAGCCTGTCTATGAACCAGGTTCTGGCGGTGCTAGGTAAAGCGGACTGGTTAATGACCGATGAACGAGCCGCCTTCGAGTTCGGCCAGCAGCTGGATCTCCCAAGCCATGGGCTGCTGGGGTTTGCGGTGCTCGGCCAGGAGAATCCGCGGCGGTTGATCAGCATGATCGTACAGTATCTCCGGGTGGGGCTGCCGTTGATGGATATGGAACTGGCTTCCACCGGCTCTACCTTTCGAATCCGGCTGATTGACACCTGGGGGCTTGGGAACCTTCGCCCCTGCCTGACCAAAATTTACATGGGTAGCATTCACCGGGTATCCAGCCAGGTGTGCAGCCATTTCAGTTTCCAGTTCGACTTCCCCAGTGCCATACCCGAAGAGGACTGGAAACGGCTGGCGCCAGGCTGCGAGTTTGAATTCGATGCCAACGTAAGCCAGGTCACCATGCCACTCAATGGACTACCGATCCGAAAAGACGACGCCAGCCTGGAATTCCTGGTGGCCCGCACCCGCCACGACCGTAAACAGCAAACCCTGGAGGCCGACGAGACGGTCATGCAGGTCCGGGAACTGATCATGAGCCAGCCCGGCCGCCCCTGCACCACTGAAAACATTGCCCGGCGCCTGGACATCAGCCCGAGGACGCTCAGGCAACACCTGGCCAGCGCAGGCACCTCGTTCCGCGAACTGAGAAACGACATCCGGGAAAGCTTTGCCACGCTGTACCTGAAAGACACCAATGTGCCACTGGAATCCATTGCTGAAAAACTGGGCTTTAGTGATCAGGCCGGCTTCACCAAAGCCTATCGGTCATGGACCGGCCATACGCCCGGCGACGTTCGTCGCAAGGCACGCAAAAAAAAGTGAACAGGGTTCAGCTATTAGGTTGATGCTGTTCACGCTTTAGGCAATCCCTCCCCTCTTCTCCGTTTTGGACAAAAACCCTGCCGGGGCAAGCAATGACCCACGCCGCCCCAAGACCGTTAAATGACCCTGCACTCATGCGTGCCCCGCACGTGTGGCAAAGGGATCTTTGCAAGTCCGATTGAGCTGTCCGTCATCGGTGTTGTCTGCAACCCGACTACAACAACTACAGATAGACAGAGGACGAACTCATGAAACTCAGGAACCTCAATACGAGTGTCCGCAAGCTCGGCCCGGCCGTTGCGGCAGCGGCCTTGATGGCCGGTGGTGCAAGCAACGTAGCCGCAGAGCCGGTATCCATTGAACTGGCATTCGAATGCCCGTTCCCCCTGATCGGAACCCAACCCATCCGCGCCCAGATCAGCGCAGACATTCCCACAGTGGCCAACGTTGGTGAGCCCACCCCGCAGTTTGAAGTCACCGCCATTACCGTAGTGAACGACGACGCCCGCACCGGGCTCAAGCTGGTTGGTTCGGAAACGGTCGAAGGCATTGCAACCAGCTTCAACACCGTGGTAACCGCCAATCGCAGTCTGGAACAGATTGTCGAACTGACAATTCCGCCCACATTCATTCCTAACGTAAGCGGCGAATTCGATGTTCCAGCCTCAGGCCTGGCACCTGAAGTGCTCTTTACCGAAGACGATATCGGCGAGGCTGAGATTCGCGTTGGCGGGCTTACCCTTGACCTGACAGCCCGCACCCCGAATGGCGATATTGCGCCGGCCCCCATCGGCGAGATTCTCACCGACTGCGTGCAACTTCCGGATCAGGACAACCTGCTGCAAACCATTCTGGTTAGCGGTGAGGTGTCCGAAACGCCGCGTATTGGCGTAAACCGGGAAGACCTGGCCTTCGGAAACGTGCAAGCGGGTTTGACGGCAGAGCAAACCGTCACCGTTTCCAACACCGGTAATGCCGCGCTGGGCATTAACAACGTTGTCATCAGCGGCACCGATGCCGACGCCTTCCTGCAGACCAACAACTGCGCAAGCCTGGCTCCGAGTGAATCCTGTGACGTGAACGTGACCTTCGCTCCAAGCACCGAAGGCACTCGCAATGCAACCCTCACCATCGAGTCGACCGATGCCGACAACCCTGCGGTTGATGTGGCGCTGACCGGCCGTGGTGTACTGGCCCCGACACCGGAAATCGGCGTTAATCCAGACGCTATTGACCTGGGCCGAATCCAGCTGGGCCAGAGCGCATCGGCGGAAGTGACCATCAGCAACAGCGGTAACGAAGTCCTGCTGATTGACAGCATTGCACTTGAAGGTGCCGGCGCTGCAGACTTTGTTCAAACCAACAACTGCACAACCATTGCCGCCAACGAAAGCTGTACCGTTGAGTTGAGCTATACCGCCAACGCGGTGGGCATCAGCAACGCCAACCTGGTGATCCGTTCAGACGACCCGGAAACACCGGAAGTCAGCGTTCCTGTCTCCGCTGAGGCCTTTGAGCAAACCGGTTCAGAACTTGAGCTGCTACTCGGCCTGGAAGGCTCTACCTTCATTAAGTCCTCGGGCGGCACCCTGCCCCTGAACGGTTCCATTGCCACCCTGCTGGATCTGGCGACGGGCACCTTCGAGGCCGACCTGGAGCTGGACCCAACCTATGGCAACTTCTCCATCAAACTGCTTTTCAGCAGGCTGAATGCCTCAGCCAATGTTGAATTTGAACAGGCAGACGTCACCACCGGCACGCTGATCAACGGCAAGCTCACCGCCAACTCACAGCTGTACGTGAAAGTGCCCAAGGTGGCTATCAAGATTCTCGGCCTGCCGCTTCGGGTTGGAGGGGGTTCCGAGTGTATGACACGCGAGCCCGTCAGCATCGACCTCGCTTCGGTTGAAGGCTCCAACTTCTCGCCAGCGACCGGCGGCACCGTCAACGGTGTCTACGATCTGCCACCGCTGGAGAACTGCGGACTGCTGACTGGTCTGCTCAACCAGTTCCTCACCGGTTCCGGCAACACCATTGAACTGGAGTTGACCCCGGAACAGTAAGGAAATCCGGCGTAGCCGGATAACACAGCCACAGCTGGCGATAGCCGGCTGTGGCTACGTCGTTGGAAACGTCGAATAACAAAACCAAAAAGGAACAATACAATGAAAAGCCTGAAAAAATCCGCGCTAGTGCTGGCCATCGCTGGTTTGCCTTTTGCGGCACAAGCAGACCTGAAGCCTCTCGACGACGCCCATATGGGTAACATCACCGGTCAGGCCGGTGTCACCATTGAGCTGGAAACCCGGGTGGACATCGGCGAATTCCGGTACACCGATGAAGGCTCACTGTCCATCAAAGACATCAAGATTGGTGGCGCCAACCGTACAGATCTGTTCGAGGAGATCACCGATTTCCGCGACGCCCTGTTCGGTCAGACCAGTGATTTGATCGACAACATCAAGATCGATATCGACATCGCGGATGACGGTGACGCACTGATCAACATCTTCCCGATCACCGCGGCGCCGATCGATTTCGGTATCAGCACCGGTGACTGGACGCTGGAGGGTCATACCGATTCGACCTTGCTGGCCAGCAACTTCAACATGGTGGGTGCCTTCACCAAGGTTGGCATCCGCGTTGATACCGCCACCGACACCCTCAACCTGAATACCCAGGTAGGCATCTCCGAGCTCAACGTTGATTTCGACTTCCTGGCCCTGGGCATCCGCGGCCTGAAGATGACTGGCGCTGACTACATGGGCACCCGGCTCGATGGCTCCGCTGCGAACCCGGGCGTTCTGACTCTTGGAGCCACCATTGATATGGACGTGTACAAGGGTACCCGCCTGGGTGGCGCCGGCGACGCCCTGGCCATCGACCTGAACACCTTCGCGGCGGACATGTCGATTGACCAGGTGCTGGTGGGCGGCACCTCTATCGGCTCGGTGATGATGGACAACCTGGTGGTTCAAGACACCACCATGCGCATCTACGGCCATTAAAACCCAAAAGCCCGGCGCTTGCCGGGCTTTCCCTCACTTCCTGAAAAAGCGTGGATTACGCTCGATAAACGAATCAATCCAGCGCTCCAGGAACGAGTTCCGCTCAGGGTTCTTCAGGTATCGCCAGCCAAGGATCGAAATAATCAGCGCGCCCAGCGCGTCAACGATCAGGTCCCACATGGTATCGGTCAGCCCCGAGGGATCGCCCAGCATTGGCTTCTGCATGTTCATGCCAAACAGGCTGTCCATGGCAAACTCGAAGATCTCCCACAGGGCACCAACGCCCAGCGCGAACATAAAGGCAAAGAACGCTACAAACCCGGGCTTCATGTGAACGTGAATCTTTTCGGTCTCGTTCATGATGTGAACCAGCAAGAAACCGAGAATCCCCAGCAGGAAGCCAGACATGGTATGCAGCGCCATGTCCCACCACCAGAACCGGTTGTAGTAGTCGTGAATCTCCCCAAGGAACAGTGACGCGAACACGAACCCAATGGCCGCCAACTGCAGTTCCGGGGGAATGTGAATCCGGAACCGCCGCTCAAACAGTATCGGGAACAGCGTGATCACAATGATCATGCTGGTCAGGAAAGCGGTAAACCAGCGCTGCCCCCAGATCGCAAGCACCGCCTCAAGCAACAGAATGGATTGCAGAAACAGGGTGATTCTCTGGTGAGTAATCCGAATTCTCATACCTTAATCCTGGTCGGTCAGCCCGGCTGCGGCCCGCAGCAGCTGGTCCATTTCCGAGGCATCCAGTGCCTCGGCTGAAATCAATTCCACCCGGGAAAGCTCCCTGGGCTCGCCCGGCAGGATGGTAACAGCGCCGTCCACAACGTTTACAACGCGCCAGCCATCCCGGGTATGAATAACGGCCTTGAAGCGCAGCAACCGGTCATCCATGGCCATCGCCAGTATCGCATTTTCGTCCAGCATCAACTCAGGATGAATCCGCCAGCCTATACTATTGTGCCCTTGCCCCCGGTTAGTGACCCATTGCCATGGGTTCTCATCAACTGACGGTGGCGGGCTATCCGCGATCTTGCCATGGTGGTGATGGTGCGCATGAGGCTCAGACACCTCGGGTAACGCGGCCGTGCCATCAAGCAAGGCAACCGAAAGGTGGCCATGGTTGGTGTGATACACCGGACGGCCCTCCGGTGCAAGCCGGGCCGCCCATTGATCAAATGCGTGCACCTGGTTGTCTGTGCACAAGTCCGTCTTGTTCGCGACCAATATATCCGCCGCCGCCACCTGGTCCCGGAACTGAACGTTGTCCTGCACCCTGGGGTCTTCCAGTTTACGGGGGTCGACCAGGGTGATCACCGGGCCCAGTTTCAAGACGTCCTGATAATACTCGCCCGTCAGGGTATCCAGAATCTGGGAGGGATGGCCAAGACCGGTGGGTTCGATCAACAGCCGGTCGGGCTTCGCCCGGGCAATCAGCTGGTTAAGGCCAATCTGCATGGGCAGGCCGGCAACACAACACATGCAGCCGCCGGGAATTTCCCGTACCACGGCTCCCTCGGTCTCCAGGATGGCGCCGTCGATCCCAACCTCACCAAACTCGTTCACCAAAACCGCCCAAACCTCGCCTTCCGGCTTTTGCCGGAGCAAATCAAGGATGGCGGTGGTTTTGCCTACACCAAGAAAACCAAGGATCAGATTGGTAGGAACAGGGCGGACGGGATCAGACATGAGTGCGGCCTCAAAAGCGTTACAACATAACAAAAATGAGGCACCCATTACCAGTGGGGGCGCAACAACAAAAGCCAAACCATCCGATCAGCTCAGAATCGCCATAGAAGCCAGGCCAAAGCAACGATTACAACAATAAACCAGCGAGCATAATGATCCGGCTTGTCCTGCTCGTCGCGTTGCGAGGCCGCTACCACCCGGTCGGATTCGTACTCGTCAATCAGAACTCTGGCCCGGTAAACATCATCATCGTCCACATGAACATTGCTGAATCCGGCAGCACCAATCTCCCCCATCGCACCCTGCAGGTAGTGCCCGCCCACATAGGCGTCGATGCCATTGGCCTCCAACATGCCGGCAACAATGTGTGCCTCGGTGATATCCCGGGCCCGATAGGCTATTTGCAAGATGACTTTCCTCTGTATGCTTGGCCATGGTACGAATATAGTTTCAGCATAGTTCCCTTTTCACAGGGCCCCAAAAGGAAAACCCATGCTCTGGATTCTGCTCGCTGTCGTTGCGCTCATCGTTCTCTCAACCTTCTTGCTGTTCCGGGTGCATGACCTTTCCCATTACGATGGCGGTGACTGGGCGGTGCGGGAAGTGGCTCCGAACCCCGCCCACGACGAGGTGATGGAACGCATCAAAGATATGGGGCGAGCGTCCCGTGGCCTGAAGGGCAAAGCCCGCCTGATTGCACTCAGGAACCATCTGGACAGTCTCGGTGAAGGTGTGGAGGTTAAATCCGAGATTCGCCATAGCGAGCACCCCCGGGGCGAATGGGTGATTGCACCCGGTGCCGATACCCGCCGCCGGGTGCTCTACATTCACGGTGGCGCCTGGGCCGCAGGAAGCCCCCGCAGTCATCGCGCCATTACCGACCGGTTCTCGCAACTGGCCAATGCGGCGGTGTTTGCATTGGATTACCGATTGATGCCGGAACACCGTTTTATGGACGGCATTCGCGACTGCCGCCAGGCCTATACCTGGCTGCTGAACCACGGCCCGGCTGGCGAAGAGAAGGCGGCGTTCATGGTAGTAGCGGGCGATTCTGCCGGCGGTAGCCATACCCTGTCTCTGCTGGCCTGGATTCGGGATAACGGGTTGCGCCAGGCCGATGCCGCTATTGCCCTGTCACCGTCCACAGACCTCACCCTGACCGCCCCCAGCAACCGGGAAAATATCCGTACCGATCCCTTACTTGGGCCGGTTTTCGGGGGCTTGTCGAAGATTCCGCTACCGGTACTCTGGTGGGGTACCCTGGCGGCGTTTCGAATTTCCCCCACCAATCCCGTGGCGTCGCCCCTGCGCGGAAACCTTAACGACTTGCCGCCCACGCTGATTCACGCCAGCAGCACGGAGATGCTGCTGGACAACGCGACCCGATATGCCGCCAAAGCCCGGGCCGAAGGCTCACCGGTACAACTTCACACATGGCAGAACATGGTCCATGTATGGCACATCTTCTCCCCCCTGTTGCCGGAAGCGGAACAAGCCTTTGAAGACATCGGGGAGTTTCTGAGCCAGGCGGAGAAACAACACGCCTGAGGTTGGCTCAGACGGAGGGCATAGCCTTGTCATTGCACTGACGGACCACGGAAGCCACGTTGCTCGCCGGCACCGGACGGCTGAACAGGTAACCCTGGAAGCGGCCGCACCCCATCGCTACCAGCGTTGAAAACTGGGCTTGCTCTTCCACCCCCTCGGCAACCAGCCGCATGCGATGATTCTTGCCAATGGCAATGATGCTCTCGACCATATTTCGGGCGGGCTCGTCATCAATGATGTTATCCACAAAGCTCTTGTCGATTTTCAGTTCATCAATCGGCAGCTTGCGCAACAGGCTCAGGGACGAATAACCGGTACCGAAATCGTCCATGGACAAACTGATGCCTTCGCGCCGAAGGTGTTCCAGCACGGGGATGACCTGGTCAAAACCTGCCATGAAAACCGTTTCGGTGATTTCCAGGGTCAGGTAATGGGGGTGCACGCCATGCTTTTGCAATTCAGACAACACCAGTTCGGCAAAGCCTGACTGCATAAACTGCATGGCGGAGATGTTCACCGACAGCTCCAATGGCATTCGCGCCTGGTCAAGAATCGTCCGGAAGTCTGAGAGACTCCGGCCCAACACGTAGTTGCCGAGCTCCACCATCAAGCCACAGGATTCTGCCACTTCAACAAATTCATTGGGTGGCACATACCCGAGCTCTTCATCATCCCATCGGGCCAGCGCCTCAACGCCCACTACCCGGCCACAGGCGTCCAGCTGCGGCTGGTACGCCATAAATATCCTTCCCTGGTGAATGGCCCCACGAAGTCGCTGTTCAATGTGTACGCGCCGCAAATAGCCTGCCTCAAATTCGTTCCGGTACAGGCACACATCGTTGCGGGTCCTCTTGGCCTGGTATAGCGCCAGGTGGGCACTTCGAATAACGCTGTTGAATGAATCTCCGTGGTCAGGAAACGCAGCAGCCCCCACACTGGCGCCCAATTGGAGCCCCAGCGGTCCGGTGGCCATATGGCGGGCCAGCCCTCGCAGCAGATCGCTACAGAACGCCAGCAGCTTTTCAGGCTCACGGATACGGCTGATCACTGCGAACTCATCACCGCCAAGTCGCGACGCGCCGTATTGTTCACTGGTCAGCTCACCTAAACACCGGGCGAACTCGCTCAGTACCTTGTCGCCGTGTTCCTGCCCGAACCGATCATTGATACCTCGAAAATTATCGATGTCGAGCAAGACAACGCCAAAGCCCTCGTCGCGATTCACAAGCTGCTGGATCTGGTCAATCATGCCTACCCGGTTGAGTAACGACGTCAGGTCATCATGACGAGATTGATACATCAGGGCAGAGCGGCGTTTTTTCTCTGCACGCTCGATCTGACGCACGAGATAGAAGAGCAGGAGAAACAAGGCGACAAACACCGCCAACAAAACCAGGGCACGATCCAGAAAGGCACCCCAGACCGAACGAATATTGGATTCTGAAACAATCCAAAGCTCATAGTCCGGGGAATACCAGGCACCACCAATGAACGTATCACCGTCTCTTCTGCTGTAGTAGATACTGGGTTCCGGGCTTACTTTCAGTTCCTCAACAGAAGCATCATTGGCGGCAATCAGGCTTTGCCTGTCTTCTTCACGCTGTTCCGGTGTCCGCTGGATGTGGGCGTACATATCTGGCGTGACGCCCTCGCTGGACATAAACTGTAAATAGCCATCGTGCTCCCGGAAGATCATCACAGAGTCGTCCGCTCCGGTGTGCAGATTGCTCCCGAATACTCCTTTTTCGCCATCAGCCCGAATGCCGGCAGACATCACCGCAATCACTTCGCCGCTGGCATCCCTTATGGCTTTACGGGCAGGAATAATCCAGGCACCGACCGCCGGCAAATAGTAGGTGCGGCCCACCACCAACCGATCAGACTCCATAGCCCGCTGGAAGCCGTCCCGGGATTCCTCCTGCTCCAACAGATTCGGCATCAGGCTGACATCCACAGTGGATGTCACTTTCACCAATTGCCCATCCGGCAAGGCCATACCGAAACCTGCGAGCGCCGGGCTGGCCTCCATGATATTGTCGAGAAAAGGCAACACCTCTGGAGTGGCGTTGACAAGATCCTGGCGCACAAGCTCAGCGGCGGCTACGTCCAGAATCAACTCCTGGGTACGTAACACGTTGATGGCAGATTGACTGATCAGTTGAACGCGGGACTGATGGTGAGCTTCCTGGGCACGCAGTGTGGATTGCCAGATACTGGTCAGGATAAACGCCAGGACAAGCACACCAACAGCAACAACCAGCCAGAACAACATCCAAAGATTGCGCTTGAAGATTCCCAAATTAACTCCGCCAGAGTGGTTGTTGTTAAAGCTATTCCTCTGTTACTGACGTGAGTATAGGCAGAAAAACAGACTTCGCGAGCACCGCCCCCGGCCGATCAGGTAACCGGTCGATGTTTCTTTCGGACATAGAGAATTTTGTGAACTCGCGCAACAATCTCACCGCTGTCATCCACGATATCCACTGTCCATTCCGGCAAGTATTTGTCGCCGCTGGCTGTGGCGTTGCGGATTTCCTCAAGCCGATCGTCGGTCAGCTCAAACCGGGCCTGCACGCGACCCTTGCCAGGGCGGATAAAGTCGATACTGGCGGCTTTGTCCCAGACTACATAGTCGTTGCCCAGACGCCGCATCAGCAACAGCATGTACATGGGGTCTACCATGCTGTATAGGGAACCGCCGAAGTGTGTGCCGACGTAATTGGTGTTGTACCAGTGCTGGCGCATTTCGACGGTTGCGGACGAAAAGTCATCAGCAATCTTCGTGACTTTGACGCCCGCGCCAAGGTATGGCGCAAACGTACTCATCATACGGCGCATAGCGCCGGCACTGGCAAACCAGCGGCGAACAGCAGCGTTCATAGGAATTCCTGAGAAAGCGGGTGAATATATAGCCTGCTATGTTGTTCCAGGCCGACACAAGTTTCAACAAGAATTCATACGATCGTTTGAAATTTACAGACCAGCGAACGCCAGTTGCAGAGCGATGGCGAGCATCATCAAACCGATAACACCATCGATAACCCGCCAGGCGCCGGGTCGGGAGAGCACAGGGGCCAGCGAAGAGCCCAGCCAGGCCAGCCCACCAAACCAGATCACCGAGGCGCTGCTTGCCCCCGCAACAAAGCCGGGCGCACTGGATTGCTGGGCGCCTACGGCCGGGATCAACAATAAGGTATCCAGGTAAACCTGAGGGTTGAGCAGGGTGACCGCCAGAGTAGTCAACAGCACTCCTTTCAGACCTCTTCGGGCCTCTGCCCCAGCTTCAAGCGCGGCCCTGCCCCGTCCGGCCCGCACGAACGCCTGAATCGCCAACCAGCCCAGGAATACAACACCAAGCCAGCGCAAAACCTCAAGTGCCTCTGGCATGGCCATCAAGGCCGCCGTTACGCCAAACATGCCGAGGGTGAACAGCAGGATATCGGACGTCATGCACACACCCGCAGACCACCAATGATGCTCACGACGAATCGCCTGGCTCAGCACATAGGCATTCTGTGCACCAATTGCGACAATAATACCGCCACACACCAGCAAGCCGGTCAGATAACTTTCAAGCACGCCCGTTCCTCCGAAGATTGAGGGGCCAGACTAACCGCAAACCTATATACTTTAAATTCATCCTGCTAATAGTGAATTAATTTTACTTATGATCGATTACAAGCTGCTGGAAGCACTGGCAACCGTGGTTGAATGCGGCGGATTTGAACGTGCCGGGGACACCCTGGGGCTCACTCAGTCCGCCGTTTCCCAGCGCATTCGTACACTGGAGATCAGACTGGGCCAACCGGTGCTGGTTCGCAGTCCCACGCTCGCGCCAACCCCCGCCGGCCGGCGGCTGCTCAATCACGTTCAACAGGTACAACTACTGGAAAGAGACCTGGCCAGAACTTTGCCAGCTTTGACCGAGCGAGCCAGCCGATTACGCATTGCGTTGAACGCGGACAGCCTGGCGACCTGGTGGGCGGAGGTCATCGGCAACGTATGCAGGGATGACGAACTGTTACTGGATCTGGTGATTGAAGATCAGGATATTGGCCTGCGGCGGATGCGGGAAGGCGATGTCGCAGCCTGCCTTTGCAGTAGCCCACAACCCCTTGCCGGCGCTCGATGCGTTGCGCTGGGCACAATGCATTATCTCGCCCTGGCAACGCCCGACTATGCCCGCCGTTATTTTCCGGACGGCATCAATCCTCAAAGCCTGAAACAAGCCCCGGCAATTGTCTTCGGGCCAGACGACCTGCTCCAGCACCGTTTTCTTGCGCAATGTGGATACGATGGCGCCTTCCCCCATCACCTTTGCCCGTCATCGGAGGGTTTCGTGAAGCTCGCCTGCGCGGGCCTGGGATACGGCATGATCCCGGAGATACAGGCAACCCGGGAGCTGAAATCTGGAGAGCTGGTCAGTCTCGCCCCGGGGCAATCACTGGAGGTGCCACTCTACTGGCATTTCTGGCGCCATAGCGGAGAAGCTCTGGAACGCCTGACTCAGGCACTTACCAACAACCGATTACTTGAGAAAAGTCCTCACACGCAGGTCAGGCCCTGACACCAAACCAGTGCGGATACCTCAGCAGGCAGTATATCGCCAACATGTCATAAACCGCATGCCACACCATCACCAGCTCAAGACTGCCGCTGAGCTGGTAAGCAGTCCCCAACACCAGGCCCAGGCCAGTGGCAACCAGAAAGTAAGTGAATGACACATAGTGCACCAGGCCGAACAGCACCGAGGCCGCCAGTACCGCCGTCCAGGGCCCCGTGTATTGCAGTAACCAGCCCTGTATCGCGCCCCTGAACAGAAGTTCTTCACCGACGCCAGCGAGCACAGCCAATGCCAGCAACACCGGCCATCGATAACCGGAGACAAAATCATAGAGCGCTTGCATCTGGCTGCTGAGGTCATCGGGGAACAACCAGGAGTTCTGGGTCAGCAACAGCAACGAAAGATAGGTAACAGCAGCACCAATCACGCCAGACAAAACCGCCCCGGCAAGGCTCAGGCCGCCCGACAGTATCGGAATACCAAACAGCCAGATGGCCAGAAGGCCAACCACACCAATGCCGCCCTGAAACAACAGGGCGGCCGATGTTGAGATTGAAGAGCTCCGGCGGTCAGGCATGGATCAGTTAGAGAACAGATCCTTGACCGGGAACAGGTCATCGTAGGAAGGGGCCTGTTTCTGAGCTTTGGCCTGGAAGGATTTCATCATGTCAGTGGGGCGAAACATGCCAGACTGCCAGGTAGCCATGTACTTGAGGCTGTCTTCCACACTGTGATCGCGGCTGAAGTTGATCATTTCCTTGCAACCGGTCACCGCCAGGGGCGAATTGGCCGCAATCTGTGCCGCAATGGCCATGACACCTTCCTGCATCGCTTCCTGAGATTCGTATACCGTGTTCACGAAACCAAGGCGGTGAGCTTCCTCTGCCCCGAACTTGCGCCCGGTGTAGGCCAGTTCCCGCACTACGCCCTCGGGCATCAGCTTGGGCAGGCGCTGCAGGGTGCCCACATCGGCGGTCATGCCCAGCTCGGTTTCCTTGATGGTGAAATAGGCATCCGCGGTGCAGTAACGGCTGTCGGCCGCACACACCAGATCCAGGGCACCGCCAATGCAGCCGCCATGAACCGCTGCCAACACCGGCAAACGCACTCTCTCCAGAGACGTGAGGGTATCCTGCAGCTGCAGCACCACCCGGCGGAGGTTCTCCGCCATCCGGCCCGGATCACCGCTCATGGGCACAGATTTGGGATCGGAGAATACGCCCAGATCCATACCGGCGGAAAAGTGTTTGCCGGTGGAGGAAATCACAATCACTCGGGCATCGGTATTGGCTTCGATGTCCTGCACGCAGCGGGGCAGCTCCAGCCAGAATGCCTTGTTCATGGTGTTCAGGGCTTCCGGGCGGCTGAACTGCACGTGGGCAATCTGGTCTTTTACTTCGATATCGAAGCTTTCGTAGTTCGCTAGTTCAGACAAGGTGTGACTCCTTTGATTCTGTCGTTCTTGGATTGTGTTAGTACTGACTGACAAACAGGGCGGCTGCCAGTGCCAGGCTGAGGAACGCCACGATCAGGTTGATGGTCATTCCCCAGCGGGCGTTATAGCCATTGGGAAATTCTTCCGGGCTCAGGGTTTTCAACACCGCTGCAAACTGGCGGGTGGCGTAAAACGCTGTTGCGGCACCCAGCAGAATGAACAGCATTCCCAACCAATACATGGCCACCAGGTTCATGCTGTTGCCCGTCTCCGGAGCTAATGCCGCCAGCAGCAAACCCGCCCGTTCTACCAGAAAGCCGAAGGCTGTCAGCCCAAGGCTGGTGCGGTTCCAGGCCAGTAGAGTGCGCTCTGCGGCGAACAGTACCCGGGGGTCTTTCAGGTCGGACATGGTGCGGCACGTATCCTCTCGGCAAAAGGTTTCGTATCATCAGGGGGCACATTACCGCGAAACGAGGCATGATGGAATTTACTTTCCTGGGCACATCCGCCGGAACACCAACCCGGTCACGCAATGTCACCGGGCTGGCCCTGAGCCGCTCCGGCCCGAAACCCTGGTACCTGATCGACTGCGGTGAGGGTACCCAGCACCAACTGATGCGCACCCGGTATTCGGTGATGCAGCTACGCGCCATTTTCATCACTCACATCCATGGCGACCACATTTTCGGCCTGCCCGGTCTGCTCACCAGTGCCTCCATGCTCGGCCGCACAGAACCATTGGATATCATTGCGCCGCCACAGGTGCGCCGCTTTATTGATGCCGTGATCGAAAACAGTGATTCGAGCCTGAGCTACCCGCTGAACTTCATCAACTCCGAGGCGCCGGATTTCTACTGGCAAGATGACCATATGGGCGTTACCAACGTGGCGCTCTCCCACCGCGTGGCCTGCCGGGCCTATGTCTTTACCGAAAGAAACCTGGAGCGCCAGCTAAAGCAGGAGAAACTGGCGGCGGACCGCATAGAGGCCGGCCCGGCCTGGGGCGATCTGCAGAAGGGCAAAGACGTGTTGCTGGATGACGGCCGGTTGTTGCGGAGCGATGACTACACGCACATACCCAGAACCGCCCGGCGCATCATTGTGGGTGGCGATAACGACACACCGGAGCTTCTTAAAGAGGCCAGCCAAGGCACTCATGTACTCATCCACGAAGCCACTTATACACAGGACGTGGCCGACCGGGTTGGCCCCTGGCCCCAACACAGCTCAGCCCAACAGGTAGCCCGATTCGCCCAGAGCGCGAAACTGCCTAACCTGGTGCTGACTCATTTCAGCTCACGCTACCAGTCGGTACCTGGTGGCACGCCCCATATTAATCAATTGGCAGCGGAGGCGTTACAGCACTACAGAGGCCACCTGTTTCTGGCCAAAGATTTTGATACATACCGGTTGGAAAAAGACCTGAAGCTGAACAAGCTCGATGGCCATTGATTACCCGTTGTCCCCGGGCGGCATCACCACCCATTCCGGGTCTTCAAATTCACCCAAAGGCCGGATCTCCACAAACGGCGCCGCACTTTTGATGATGTCCATAATCCGGGGGTCCTTGGTTGCGTCCATGGCATCCCGGTCTGCCTTGCTGTCCCAACTGGCGATGGCAATCAGCTTGTTCGGCTCGCCGATCTTGCGGTGCAGTTCAGTGCCCCGCGCGCCCGGCGCCTGCTGGATCAGCTCGCTGGCTCTTACCCAGGCATCCGCATAATCCTCGGCTTTACAGCCCTCTTTAACCGTAACCTCAAAAATGTACTTCATTATGACTCCCGGTCAGACCACTGTTGCCCACAGAATCAGGTATGATCACCACAAACACAACCACCAGCCATGGTAATGGGAACCTGAATGTCCACAGCGGTTGTATTTGCCATCTTTGCCACGCTTCTGATCTCCGGATCATTGTTCTATCTGTTTTTCTACCGCAGTTGGCGGCGAAAGCGGGAACTGCAGCAGCCCTTCCCCAAACCTTGGCGCAGCTATCTTAAAAAGCAGGTGCCCGCCTACAAACGGTTGGCACCGCAGCAAAGGAAGCGGCTTGAGCGCCTGGTGCAGCTGTTTGTCTCAGAGAAGGACTATTACGGCTGCGATGGCTTTGAGGTAGACGACAGAGTACGCGTAACCATTGCTGGCCATGCCTGCCTGCTGATTCTGGAACGGCCGTTTTCAGACTACGATGAAGTGCAGAGTATTCTGGTGTATCCGGACGTCTACCGGGCCCAGGGTACTGAGAGTGACGGCCTGGTGGTAAGCCACAGTGACCAGGTCCGTGCGGGTGAGGCGTCTTCCCGTGGTCAGGTGGTACTGGCCTGGAGCGAGTGCGAAAGCGCCATCGAAGAGCCACACAGCCCCCATAACGTGATCCTTCACGAATTCGCCCACCAGCTGGACTACCTGGACGGCACCGCCGATGGCGCACCCCCGCTTTATGGCGAGCAGGCCCGGAACTGGCAGGAAACCATGACCAAGGCCTGGGACCACCTGCAACACCGCCTGGCACACCATCACAAGCCCTGGCTAGACCCCTACGGCGCCACCGAACCGGCAGAATTCTTTGCGGTACTGACCGAAACCTTCTTTCAACAGCCCGAACACCTGCTCGAAGCTCAGCCGGATGTTTACAAAGCGTTGTGCGGCTATTACCGGCTGGACCCGCGTGACTTCAGTAGCCACCGCCCTTAACGGCCATCACCCTTGACCCCAAGCCGGTCCAGATACAGGTGCAGCTCCTGCTCGCTGATGTTCACGTATTCCAGCACCCGGCCGTAGAGCATCACCGTAGGCACATTGCGGCCACCCAGCTCCTTCTGGGTTTCACTGAGGACGTAAAGTATCGTCCTTTCGGTTTTTGTGAGACCATCCCGCGCATCGGGGATTACCTCGTCTATTCCGCGTAAACTGCTCATATTTCTGAATCCGGTAAGCTGCCCATGGAAATCAAAGTCAATTATCTCGACAACCTGAGGCTTGAGGCCAAATTCGACGATTTCACCGTCGTCTCAGACCAGCCCGTCCGCTACAAGGGCGATGGCTCGGCACCCGGCCCCTTCGATTATTTCCTGGCCTCGTCCGCCATGTGCGCAGCCTACTTTGTAAAGGTTTACTGCAACGCCCGGGATATTCCCACAGATAACATCCGCCTGTCGCAAAACAACATTGTAGACCCGGAAAACCGCTACAAGCAGATTTTCAAGATCCAGGTAGAGCTGCCGGAAGACATCTCCGACAAGGACCGCCAGGGCATCATCCGCTCCATCGACCGCTGCACGGTCAAAAAGGTGGTGCAAACCGGCCCGGACTTCCAGATTGAAGTGGTCGAAAACCTGGACGAAGACGCTCAGGCCCTGCTCACCGCTGCACCGGGCACCGACTCCAGCACCTACATCGAAGGCAAAGACCTGCCCCTGGAAACCACTATTGCCAACATGAGCGGCATATTGGCAGACCTGGGTATGAAAATCGAAATTGCCTCCTGGCGCAACATTGTGCCCCACGTGTGGTCCCTGCACGTGCGTGATACCGCCGCCCACATGTGCTTCACCAACGGCAAGGGCGCCACCAAGGAGGCCGCCCTGTGCTCGGCCCTGGGCGAGTTCATTGAACGGCTGAACTGCAACTTCTTCTACAACGATCAGTATTTCGGCCAGGACATCGCCAACAGCGAGTTCGTGCATTACCCGAACGAGAAATGGTTCCAGCCCGGCCCGGAAGGCGAGCTGCCCGAGGGCATCCTGGATGACTACTGCCTGGAGATTTTCAACCCGGACGGCGAACTGCTGGGCACCCACCTGTTCGACACCAACTCGGGCACGCCGGAGCGCGGTATCTGCAGCATTCCCTATGTGCGCCAGTCAGACGGAGAAACGGTATATTTTCCCTCCAACCTGATCGAAAACCTGTACCTGAGCAACGGCATGAGCGCCGGCAACACCCTGCAGGAAGCCCAGGTACAGTGCCTGTCGGAAATCTTCGAGCGGGCGGTGAAGAAAGAAATCATCGAAAACGAAATCGCCCTGCCGGACGTGCCCGAGAGTGTGCTGGCCAAGTACCCGGAGATCGTTGAGGGCATCAAAGCCCTGGAAGAACAGGGCTTCCCGGTACTGGTGAAAGATGCCTCTCTGGGTGGTCAGTTCCCGGTGATGTGCGTGACCCTGATGAACCCGAAAACCGGCGGTGTATTTGCCTCCTTCGGCGCGCACCCAAGCTTCCACGTAGCACTGGAGCGGAGCCTGACCGAACTTCTGCAGGGCCGCAGCTTTGAAGGCCTGAACGACCTGCCGGCACCCACCTTCAACTCCATGGCGGTGACCGAGCCCAACAACTACGTTGAGCACTTTATCGATTCCAGTGGCGTGGTGTCCTGGCGTTTCTTCAGCGCCAAATCCGACTACGATTTTGTCGAATGGGATTTCTCCGGCACCAACGAAGAAGAGGCCAATACCCTGTTCGGCATCCTCGCGGACATGGGTAAGGAATGCTACATGGCCGTGTTCGAGGACCTCGGCGCGCCGGTCTGTCGAATCCTGGTGCCGGGCTATTCCGAAGTGTATCCGGTGGAAGACCTGGTGTGGGACAACACCAACATGGCGCTGGCATTTCGGGAGGACATCCTCAACCTGCACCGTTTGGATGAAGACGAACTGGCCGATCTGGTGCAACGCCTGGAAGAGGCCGAGCTGGACGTGTACATGACCATCGTCACCCTCACCGGCATCGAATTCGATGAAAACACCGTGTGGGGCCAACTCACCATTCTGGAGCTGAAACTGCTCATCTACCTGGCGCTGGGCGAGCTGGAAGAGGCCCAGGAGCTGGTGGACATGTTCCTGCAGTTTAACGACAACACCGTAGAACGGGGCCTGTTCTACCAGGCCATGAACGCAGCCCTGGAAGCGACGCTGAATGAAGAACTGGCGCTGGACGACTACCTCTACAACTTCCGCCGTATGTTTGGTGACGAGGTAATGGATGCCGTAGTGGGCTCGATTAACGGCACGGTCCGCTTCTATGGCCTGGAAGAAACCGGCATGGACCTGCGCGGTCTGGACCGGCACCTGAAGATGATCGAAAGCTACAAGAAGCTGCACGCGGCCAGGGCCCGCAAAGCGGGGCTCTGACCACAGGCGGTGCCAGCAGGCGCCGCTACTCCAGCACCACCGCTTCAAAGCCGCCGTAGATCAGCCGCTTGCCATCAAACGGCATAGGGTTCACATCCGGCTGCAGGCGCGGATCGTCCATGATTCTGGGCATGGCCTTGTCCCTCACTGCGCGGGACGGCCATTCAATCCACGAGAACACCACCGTTTCCTCAGGCTGGCACTTCACCGCCATGGGAAACGACGTGACCTTGCCGTCTGGCACGTCATCCCCCCAACACTCCACCATTTTGGTAGCGCCGTATTCCTTGAACACCGCTGCGGCATCGCTGGCGTGCTGGATGTACTTCTGTTTGTTTGCAGTTGGCACGGCGGCCACAAATCCATCGATATAGCTCATAATCTTTCTCCTGATTCAGTCCTTCGGTGGCAGCTCCCGTACCGGCCGCACTTCAATGCTGCCGAAGCGTGCCGGTGGAATCCGGCTGGCCAGGTGCAGGGCTTCGTTCAGGTCTCTGGCCTCGAGCAGGTAAAACCCGGCCAGCTGCTCTTTGGTTTCGGCAAACGGGCCGTCGGATATCAACACGTCACCATTGCGAACCTGCACGGTGGTTGCCGTGTCGGTTGGCTGCAGGGGCTGGCCGGTGACGTAGTTTCCCTGTTCGGTCAGCCGCTCTACTCCGGCCACACACTCCTGGTTCAGGTCATGCCACTGCTGATCGGTCATGGCGTTGATAATGCTCTCCTGGTAATACACCAGAGCAACGTATTTCATGGATTACCCTCCTTCTGCCAGTGGGGCAGGATCTGGTTTGAACTGGGTTCGCCCGCTTTGCGCGATAAACGTCTCCTGCGGGGGGTGTTCTACTGTTTAGTCGAGCCAACACCCCGGAAATCGACAGGTCGGGAATATTTTTTCAAACACCGCCAGAAAGGGATTGAAGCCGTCGCTTCAGAAAACGGCGCTCCGGCCCCTGAGTCGCAAGTTCCAGGGCACGCTGGTAGGCAACGATCGCAGATTCGAAATCACCGGCTCTGCGCAACAGGTCGGCACGGGCCGCATGGAACAGGTGGTAGGTCAGGATTTCCTTGTTGCCCAGCAAGCCATCCAGGAGCGCCAGTCCGGCTTCCGGCTCATCCCGCATGGCAACGGCCACAGCGTGGTTAAGTGCTATTACCGGCGATGGGTGTTGGCGATACAGGGCATCGTATAACCGGGCAATTCGCCGCCAATCCGTGTCTTCCGCCCGGCGAGCCTGGGCGTGCACCGCCGCTATGGATGCCTGCAGGGTATACGGAGAGGCCGGCGTTCTCGCCAGTGCCTGCTCCAGCCACTTCAGCCCGAGTTCGATCTGCTTCTGGTCCCACCTTGAACGGTCCTGATCCTCGAGCGTAATCAGATCGCCCTGCTCGTCCTCACGGGCGCTTCGGCGGGAATCGTGCAGTAGCATCAGTGACAACAGGCCGAACACTTCACCCTCGGGAAGCAATCTTGCCAGCACCTCAGCCAGCCGAATGGCCTCGCCCGACAGGCTCACATCCACCAGCGAATCCCCATCGCTCCGGGAATAGCCCTCGTTAAACACCAGGTAAATGACCCGAAGCACCCCGGGCAAGCGCTCGGAAAGCTGCCTCGGTACCGGCACCTCGTAGGGAATCCCCGCCTCACGGATCTTCTTCTTGGCTCGTACAATCCGCTGGGCCAGGGTGGCCGGCTTTTGCAGAAGGGCGCTGGCTACCTGCTCTGTGGTCAGGCCGCACATTTCCCGGAGGGTTAGCGCAACTCGTGCATTCAACGATAACGCCGGGTGGCAACAGATAAACAGCAACCGAAGCTGGTCGTCTTCGATACCCTCTGGAGCGGCAGCTTCAGAGTTTTCTTCGTCTACCGCCATCAGATGCGAATAGCGCCTGGCGGTCTGACCCCGGCGGATATGATCAATGCCCTTGTGATGGCCGGCCCGGATCAGCCAGGCAACCGGATTATCCGGATGCCCTTCTTCAGGCCACTGGCGCACAGCAGCGGCAAACGCCTCCTGCATGGCTTCCTCGGCCAGTTCAAAGTCGCCTAACAAACGAATAAGGGTAGCCAGCACCTGCCGGGAATGCTGATGGTATAGTTGGCCGATTGCCGGATAGTCTGATGACATTGATTACACACTGCCGTCCATTGCCTTGAGCGAAGGAAACACCACACATCATTTGATAGCATGGCACATAGATTTTTCCATGCAGGAAGCATTAACAAATGGCAACGCGAATCACCCTACATTACTGCACCGGCTGTAACTGGATGCTGAGATCCTCCTGGATGGCCCAGGAACTCCTCACCACCTTCGACGGCATGGTCGACGAACTTACCCTGAAACCCGGCACCGGCGGCATCTTCGAAGTCTGGGTAAACGACACCCGTATCTGGTCCCGCAAGGAACAGGGAGGTTTCCCGGACATCAAGCAATTGAAGCAATTGGTGCGGGATCAGATAGCGCCGGAGCACTCCCTCGGGCATTCAGACAAACCAGCGTAATTCAGGCCAGGGAGGTTAACGGTGGAGCTTCTTGGGAACCCACCACAGGAAAAAAGCCATCCCGAAAAGCTCCACCAGGGATTGAAACACCACCACAACGACGGCCAGCTCATACGAGGCGGGTAATGACAGCGCCAGTGGGAGGACGACAAACGAATTCCGGCTGCCAAAGCTGAACGCCAACACCCTGCCCTGCTTGACCGGTAACCGCGCAACCCTGGCGACGACCACCGACAACATCCCGGCAGCCAGCAAGAATGCGGCAAAGAGCAGCAATAGCCAGGGAAGAATTCCAACCGACGCCAAGACCAGATTCACTTGCGCGGCTGCAATACAGAAGACCACCAGGGCCAACAACGGTACCGGCAGCCAACCAAGAGCTATCACAACAGATTGCCGGTTTTTGCTCCGCGCCACCCAGGTTTCCGTCAGATAAGCCGCAATCAAGGGCGCGACCATCAACCCGACGAATGCCAGTATCAACTCCTGCTGGGCCACACTGGCGGTGATCTCTGTGCCCAGGAACAACCACACGTAAAATGGCAACAGCAGCAGCTGGAGCAAAAGGCTAATGGGCGTGAACGCAATGGCACTTCTGGTGTCACCGCCCCCCAGATGGGTAAAGGTGATAAACCAGTCAGTACAGGGCACCAACAAGACCAGCAACAGACCCAACTGGAGAGCTGGAATAGCCGGGCCAAGCGCCATTAATCCCCAGACGATGCACGGTAGCAAAAGAAAGTTGCCAATCACCGCCGCGAACATATATCGAGGCGCTGTAAACGCATCCCGCAGGCGCATCAGAGGCACCTGGGTAAAAGTCGCGTAGAGCAAAGAGCCCAGTAGAGGCCAAAGAATCCATTCCAGACGCCCACCAAGGTCGGGCACCCACACTCCCACCAAAAGGCCCAGGCAGATAGCCATCAGATAGATAAAGACCTGATACTCTTCCATCACTTCACGGGCCAACAGTAAAGCCTCCTGGTTCAACAGTCACGATCAGTGCAACACTCATGTGCGCTACCAGAAACAACAACATTAAGGATCTCACCATGCCCCGCATCGCCTTCCTGTTACTGAGCGTCCTCCTGATTTCCGCCTGCAGCCCTTCCGGCACCGACAGGCCGCCGGCATCCGGAACCCTGACACCCGAAGCGCTTGACCGCCATGGCGAAGAATTCCGGGAAGACGTGATTGAAGTCACCGACGGCGTTTACGTTGCCGTTGGCTTCGGCATCGCCAATTCCATCATGATCGAAGGCGATGATGCCGTCACGATTGTCGACACCATGGAATCCCTGGAAGCGGCGGAACGAATCGCCAAGCGCTTCAGGGCAATCACTGACAAGCCAGTGCGGGCCATTATCTATACCCACTCGCATCCAGACCATATCCATGGGGCGCCAGCTTTTATCAACAACGGCGACCCGGTCGAAATTTATGCTCACCACTCTCTGGAGAAAGCAGTCGACCAGACCGTGAGTGTACTCCAGCCCATCATCACCCAGCGTTCTTTTCGTATGTACGGCAGCCGGCTGCCCGATGCCGACCGAACCAATGTGGGTATCGGCCCCTTTGTGGATTTACAGGAACACAGCACCCTGCAGATTCTGCGACCGACTCAGACCTTTCAAGACGAGCTGAGCATTACCGTAGGCGGTGTGGAGATGATACTCAAGCACGCACCTGGCGAGACCGACGACCAGGTGGTGGTGTGGCTACCAAAACAGAAAGTGCTGCTGCCGGGCGACAACTTCTACCGCGCCTTTCCCAACCTCTACACCATTCGCGGCACCAGCTACCGCGACCCGAAAACCTGGGCTGACAGCCTGGAAAGGATGAGGGATCTGGAGCCGGAATATTTGGTACCCGGCCACTCACGCCCGGTGACAGGCAAAGCGGAGATCCGCAAGCACCTGACCGACTACCGGGATGCTATTCGCTACGTTTATGATCAGACCATCCGAATGATGAATGCCGGCAAAACCCCTGATGACATTGCCCATGAAATCCGCCTGCCGCCCCGCCTGGCGCGGTCCCCGTTCCTGCAGGAGTTTTATGGCAAACCGGAGTGGTCTGCCCGTATGGTCTTTGGCGGAACACTTGGCTGGTTCGATGGCAACCCCAGCAACCTGCACCCTACGCCACCCGGAGAAAAAGCCAAGCGCATGGCCCAACTGGCCGGCGGTGAAGATGCATTGATGACTGCTGTGGAGAAGGCTGCCAGTAACGAAGACCATCAATGGGTGCTGGAGCTGACGGACTATGTGCTGCGGCTGAGTCCGGAACACCAGGCCGCCACAGAGCATCGCATTCTCGCCTTGCATGCCCTGGCGTCAGCCGAAACCAATCCCGGAGCCCGCCATTACTACCTGACCTCCGCCGCCGAATTGGCGGGCGACATCATCCTGCCACTGATGGCGGTAACTCCCAACGATACGATGCTTGAAGGCATTCCCATCAGGGCCTTCTTCGACGGTATGAGTGTCAACCTTGAAGGTGAAGCCGCATGGGACATCTATCAATCCGTCGTGTTTGAGTTTCCCGACCTGGAGCAGAGCTTCACGCTCACGGTGAGAGGTGGCGCGTCAGAACTCCGGAAGGGCGTCTCGGAAGATGCCAGCATCCATGTGCGCATTGACAGCCTCGACTTCAAGCGGATGCTTGCCGGCATCCGCAACCCCGCATTGGCCATTCTGTCGGATTTTGAGTATGTCAAAGGGGGACGGATTGGCTTTACCCGGTTTATTCAGCTGTTTGAGCCGAATCTGGAAACCTGATTCAACGCAGAACAGTAACCACCAGGTCACCGCAGACAGAGGCAGGTACCATTTACCTGGTCGAGTAGGCCCTGGGAACCACCCCCAAAGCCTCTCACAGAACCGTACGTGAACCTCTCGATTCATACGGCTCTTGTTATCCAACCACTGCCCTTGATCCTGCCCAGTGCGCAAATAGATCCGGCCGTCGCCGACGCAGTCCATTCACTCTCCGGGCAGCCTGTAACAGACCTCTGAGTTTCCGATACTTCCCTAATGCCCACCGGCTCAACCTCAGATCGAAATGAAACAGCACATTCCGAATGTAACTGCGGCCAAACAGGCTATAGTACTGCATCCAGCCTCGGAGGCGGGACTGACAGAATCGAGCGAACTGCCCGAGTTCTTTCTGTCGCCACCATTTCCAGGGCCACTCGTTGATCTGCTTGCGGATCTCTTTCGCTGCACTCTGGCTGATGGCCGCCGTGAAGTAGACTTTCTTTTGTCCCAACCGGTTGCGGATCAGCCGCGGTCGGAAGGTGTAACCCAGAAAATCAAACGCGATCTCCGGGTAGTCCCGCCGGTTGTACTCGCTCTTACAATACACAATCTTTGTCTTGCGGGGATGGAGCGTCAAGCCACACGCTGTGAATCGTGCCTCAAGGACCGATTTCAGTGCTTGAGCTTCCCGTTCACTGGAACAATGGCATACGATATCGTCCGCATAGCGTTCGAACTGGATGCCACCCCAGCGCTTCTCCACCCAGCGATCAAAGACGTAGTGCAGGAACAGGTTTGCCAGTAAGGGACTGATCACACCGCCTTGCGGCGTGCCCCGATCGCGTTCCTCCACGGAACCATCCGCCAACTGAACCGGCGCGCTTAGCCAGCGCCGGATGTACAGCTTCTGCCAGTCCTCGGTCACATGACGATCCACGGCCTTAATTAATAGGTTGTGGTCGATGTTGTCGAAGAAGCCTTGAATGTCCATATCCAGCACCCAGGCTTTCTTCCAGCACCGGGCCTGAGTCTGTTTCAGCGCATCGTGCGCTGACTTTCCCGGGCGGTAGCCGTAAGAGTCCGGGTGGAAGTGTTGTTCCAGTTCCGGTTCAATCAGCAGCTTGACCACCATCTGCGCAATGCGGTCGGCAACCGTTGGGATGCCGAGACGACGGGTTGCCCCATCCGCCTTTTCGATCTCCACGCGCAAAACCGGTGGTGGATGATAGCTTCCTGAGGACAAACGGTTCCAAAGCTTGTAAAGGTTATTGCTGAGGTCACCATCAAAGTCTTCCAGACTCTGATGATCTACCCCGGCGCTACCTTTGTTGGCTCGAACCCGCTTGTAGGCCTGATAGACCAAGGCCTTCGGGATGGTAAATGGTTTTGCCTGACCCTGACGGCTCCTCCCGGAATTCGGTTGGCCATCTAGATCCGACGGGATAACTTGCCCCCTTCGCTCCACACCCATTACAGGTGTTTCCACACTACTACGGGCCAATCCGTCCCTGTGTCCTGCATCGGTACTCTCGCCTCGTGGGATCTCCACTTGTGCTTCTCCCTTAACATCAGGACGACAGGTTCTCATGTTCCATACTCAAGCCTGTACCCAGGTCATGCCGCCTCAAGACCGGCTGCCGCTGTGTCCGTTGTGCCAGCTCACGTCACAGCTCATCCCGGGGAGACGCTCGGTCCCCGGTTCTGACAACATCTGTCTACATTTCGACCCCTTATCGGCGGTTCACTTTCGTTCATCTCCTTGGGTACGTACCTGACCGCTCTTGACGGCCTTTTCCCATGTCGCTCACGACCCGCACTCTTAATGCAAGCCGCACAGGGCGGTTTGATCCCGGTGTCTGGTCACCGAGACCGAGGGGCCTTCCCTCATCTTGAGTACAGCAAGAAAGACTGAAGTCTTTCGTCATGACACACGAGCGTGGCGTAAAGTCAGTGATGATGCATCCCGGAATGGTCCATTGCCTTTTCTTTGCCGTCCAGGGGATGCACCTCCAGCTCTACGGCCATGCCCTCAGCACCGTCAAAAGCCAATTCCACAGGAATGAACTCACCCTCCGCCAATGGCTGGGTGAGCTGTTCCAACATCAGATGGTAGCTGTGAGGTTTCAACTCAACGGTCTCCCCGGCGGGAATCACCAGCCCGCCTTTGACAGGGCTCATGCGCATCACTCCGTCGTGCATGTGGGTTTCGTGGATCGACACGTTACCCGCCCGGGGTGATTGGGCACTGGTGAGGGTGACATCCTGATTGCCGTGATTACTAATGATCATGTAACCCACGCCCATGGGCGTGCCCGGGGGGGTTGGTCGGCTCCAGGGGTGCTCTATGTGAATGTCGCCCTGGCTGTAATCGTGAGCCAGGACAGGAGCAGCCAGTGTCGCGGCAGCCAACAGGAGGCCGACGTTGAATAAATGTGTGCGTTTCATGGGTACTAACTCTGTTGTTATGTGGTCTTGAAGTCTTTTCGAAGTAAGTGTTGCCATCACTTGCCGTGATGGCAAGTGTGTTTTAACCCGTTTTCATCAAATAGTGTTGGCTGGTCACGATGCGTTATTCAGGGCCTGGACCATCGCCCCCAGAAACCGCGAGGCTTCCCCGCCGGTTGCCGCCCGATGGTCGAAGGTAAGCGACAGCGGCAGGATGCGACGAATGGTCGCAGTGCCGTTATGTGGCACAACCTTATCCCGGATTCGCCCAGCCCCCACGATGGCCACTTGTGGCGGGCTGACAATAGGGTTGGCGTACTGGCCGGTCATGGTTCCGAAATTGGACAGGGTAATGGTGGCGCCCTGCATCTCTCTCGGCGGTATCTTGCGGGTGGCTACCGCCTCGCGCAGGTTCTCCAGGCCCTGGCGCAGGTCCTTCTGGCTACGATGGGTAATGTCCCGCAACACCGGCACAAACAGGCCGTCCGCAGTGTCTACGGCGATGCCCACATGCACCTCGTTCAGGAGTTGCCGGCTCAGGTTGTCGCCATCAAACCAGCAATTCAGTTCCGGCACAGCTTCGCAGGCCTTGCCGATGGCCTGCACCAGGCGCATGGTGATGTCGGTGCCCTTTTTCCAGTCACCGATATCCACGTCCTCAAAGATAGACACCGGCACTACCTGGGCGTGGGACAACGCCATGTTCTTGGCCATGGTGCGACGGGTGCCGCGCAGGGGGGCGGCGTCGCCCAGTTGTTTCTGGTGGCTGGCCTGTTTGTGCACGTCGTCAGTGGTGATCAGGCCACCCGGGCCGCTGCCCTTGATGGATTCCAGGCCAACCCCCAGTCGTTCTGCCAGTGCACGCACTCCGGGTGTGGCGCGATTGGCCCGGGCCCGCTTGCTGGAAGGGGCCGCACCGACGATAAACTGATCTTGCTGCGCGCCGTTGCCATCGCCTTTTCCGGATGATTTCAGTTCCCCCACCACAGTGCCTGTGTCGTCACCCTCTCCTTCAAAAGCCAGCAAGGGTTCGCCGGTGTGAATGATGTCCCCGGGCTCGCCATAAAGTTTGGCAATGGTACCGGCCTGGGGCGACGGCACTTCAACGATGGCTTTGGCGGTTTCGACGCTGACCAGTACCTGGTCCACATCCACCGTGTCACCCACCTTGATGTGCCATTCGACGATTTCGGCTTCGGGGAGGCCTTCGCCCAGGTCTGGGAGTTTGAAGTTTTTCATGGTTATCCTCCTAGAGCGCGATCACCTGTTCGACGGCTTTAACGATGTCTTCTACCTGGGGCAGGTAGTACTGCTCGTTTCGGTAGTAAGGCATGATGGTGTCGTAACCGGTGACTCGCACCACCGGGGCCTGAAGGTCCAGGAAGGCGCCTTCGGCGATTGAAGCCGCTACTTCGGCACCAACACCGCCGTTGCGGCAGGCTTCGTGAACGATCACCGCACGGCCGGTTTTGGCCACCGAGCACAGCAGGGTTTCCCGGTCCAGGGGGCTGACGGTGGCGACGTCGATCACCTCGCAGCTGACGCCCTGCTCCGCCAGCTTGTCGGCAGCAAGCAAGGTTTCCTGCACACAGGCGCCCCAGGTGATGAGGGTGACGTCATCGCCTTCGCGCAGGGTGAAGCAAGTATCCAACGGTAGCGCCTCACCGTTGTCCTCCACGCTCTGGGTCACTGCCCGGTAGATACGCTTGGGCTCCAGAAAGATCACCGGGTCCGGATTGCGGATGGCCGCCAGCAAAAGGCCATACGCCCGTTGCGGGGAACTTGGAATGACCACTCGCAGGCCGGGGATGTGGGCAAACAGGGCTTCGGTGCTTTCCGAATGATGCTCGGGGGCATGGATACCGCCACCGAACGGTGCCCGAAACACCAGTGGGCAATGCAGGCGGCCGCGGGTGCGATTACGCATGCGGGCGGCGTGGCTGACGATCTGCTCCATGCCAGCGTAGATAAAGCCCATAAACTGAAACTCCGCCACCGGCCTCAGACCCTGTGTGGCCATACCGATAGCCGTACCGGCAATCAGGTTTTCCGCCAGGGGTGTATCCATCACCCGCTTGAAGCCAAACGCTTCTTTCAGACCAACGGTGGCCCGGAACACGCCACCATTGGTGGCAATATCTTCGCCCAGCACCACCACGTTAGCATCATCTGCCATCGCCCGGTGCAAGGCCATATTGACGGCTTCCACCAGAGTGACATCTCTTGTATATCCAACAACCTGCGCCTTGCTCATACGTCACCTTCCCGGTATTTAGTGGCAATCTGCTCACGCTGTTGTTGCAGCGCGGCGGGGAGGGCTTCAAACAGATAATCCAGCATGACAGTGGGCGGCTCGGCCTCGGTGGCCAGGTAGGATTCAACGGCCTTTTCTACGGTTTGCTTGCACTCAGCCTGCAGGGCTTTTTCTTGATCCGGGCTCCACAAAGCGTTGTCATGCAACCAGTTTTGCAAGCGCTTGATGCCATCTTTTTCCCAGGCACGTTTGAGATCCTCCGCGGTTCGGTAGCGGGTAGCATCATCGGCGGTGGTGTGATCGCCCAGGCGATAGGTAACGGCTTCAATCACCGTCGCACCTTTGCCCGCATGGGCCCGCTCAATGGCAGCATCCATGGCTTCAACCGCCGCAAAATAGTCGTTACCATCGACAATGTGGCCCGGCAATCCGGCGCTGATGGCTTTCTGCGCAATGGTCTCCGCGCCGCTTTGCAGGCTACGCGGCGTGGAAATCGCCCATTGGTTATTGATCACTACAAATACAACGGGCAAATGCCAGGCACCGGCCAGATTAATGCTCTCCAGAAAGTCGCCTTTTGATGTGCCTCCATCACCAATACAACACACCACAGCCCGGCTCTGATCCCGGATCTTCATGGCCGCCGCCACGCCCATCGCATGACAACATTGGGTGGCAATCGGCACGGATATTGGTAGGTCTTCCGGGCAATTCTTCCAGGCGCTTCCACGCTCATCGCCACCCCAGTAAAGCAGCAATTCAGTCAGGCTCACGCCCCGCAAAATATGACTAGCCTGATCCCGGTAATAGGGCACGAACACGTCAGATTTCGCCATGCTCTGACCAATGGCTGTGCCCACCACCTCGTGCCCCAGCACAGACGGATAGGTACCGCATTTTCCAGTGCGTTGCAGCGCAATGGCTTTGGCATCGAAGGTGCGTGTCAGCACCATATTTCGATAGGCATCCAACACTCTGTCAATGTTCTCGGCCTGCGGTGGCAGTTCCGCAAGTGGTCTGCCGTGGTCATCCAGATAGCGGGTGCTATCCACATGGAATTCGTGGATTCGTCTCATTCCATCCTCCTGTCCCCCGGCCTCGGGATAAAAGCCTGGCTGCACAGACAACCTGCTTGTGGCGGGCAGCGGCAGCGTTGGGGTGGTTGGCACTCTGTTTAAGGTTTAGTCGAAGGTCCACGAATGATCAAAGGAACTTTACCGGCGGGCGCCTGACAATACGTTCACCCCCGGTTCTTGTTGGTCATGGTTTACTGAAGCTACAATCAACCAACAAGCCACGGGCAACAACGTCATCAGGAGATGAGTAATGAATGTCATGTCGGTACTGAATCAGATCATGGGTCAGGCTCAGGGTGGCCAATCCCAGAGCGGCGGCGGAATGGATGTAAAGGGCCTCATGGGAGGTTTAGGCAACCAGCTTTCTGGCAGCAAAGGTGGCAGCAGCGGGGTTGACGTGAAAAGCCTGTTGGGCGGCGGCGCCCTGGGCCTGATGCTGGGTTCTAAACGCGGCAGGAAAATGGGAGGCACTGCGCTCAAATACGGGGCCCTGGCTGGCGTTGGCGCGCTGGCTTACAAGGCTTACCAAAATTATCAGAACAACGCCCAGGGGGTACCGCAACAAGCGCCCACCCAACAAGGGCGACCTCTGGAACAGCTTCAAGGTGCTGACCAGGAGAGGCGAGGACTGGAAATACTCCAGGCCATGATCATGGCCGCCAGGGCCGATGGCCACATAGACGCCAATGAACGGGCTTTGCTCACTCAGGAAATCGAGAAATTAGGACCAGACGACGAATTACACGCCTGGATTCAGCAACAGTTTGACGGCCCCCTGGATGCGCAAGCCCTCGCCAGAAACTCCGATTCGCCACAAGCAAGCCGTGAAATCTATGTCGTCAGCGCGGTGATGATCAACGACCAGAACCCAATGGAGCGGGCCTGGCTTGACCAACTCGCCGCAGCCCTGAAGCTCGACCCCCGTCTGGCTAAGGAGCTGGAACAGCAGGTGCAGGCTTTAGAGGCCTAACTATCCGCGGTTAAAAGAGACAGGCTTAGGGAATCTGGGCAGAAGCCTGTTTCTACCCGATATCGAACACATCAAGTACTTGGCATATAACTTAGTCGTGCCAGTGTTCACCAGAATTCTTTCGGCTGAGCAACCAGTATGTGATACCCAGAGCCAGCGTGGTTGCGGCAATACCCAGCAGGTACATGGGAGTAAGCGTATCGAAATCCAGAACAATGACCTTCCGGGAAATCGCCATCAGTGCCGTAGCAACCACCAGCTGAACCGGGAACACATTGGTGCCCAAATAAAGCCGGATGTTGATGAAAATCTCCACCGCAATCAGCACCGCCATGAAGGCACCGAAGGTGAAGAAGATATCGTTGATATCCAACAGCAGAAAAGGTGGCGTCAGCAGGCGTTCGTAAATGATATACACTACATCACCCACGCCCCACAGGATTACCGCCACCATCAGCACCGCGAGCACCCTTATGGCAAAGCGAATAACCCGGTGCAGCCCCCGGAAGAAAGGGTCGGGGAAATCAATCGGCAGCTCCTGATGAAGTTCATGATTCCGGGCAGATTGCTCCGGCAAAACGTCCTTTTCTTTATCCACCATGGCACCGCTCCTGTGCTGCCGATGACGACGGGAATCAGGCTTTCTTCACAAACTCCGACTTGAGTTTTATAGCACCAACACCGTCAATCTTGCAATCAATATCGTGATCGCCATCCACCAGGCGAATGTTCTTGACCTTGGTGCCTACCTTAACCACCAGACTGGACCCCTTAACCTTCAAGTCCTTGATCACAGTGACCGTATCACCATCCTGAAGTTCATTACCGTTGGAATCCCGAACCACCTTACCGGCCTCGGCCTCAGCCTGTTCCGCCGCGGTCCACTCATGCCCGCACTCGGGGCAAACCAGCTGAACGCCATCTTCATAGGTGTATTCAGAATTGCATTGGGGGCATGGGGGCAATTGAGACATTATCATTTCCTGTTAATTAAATGAGCACAGAATTATACCACTACCGCCCGGGAGACACCCTCGCCAGAACCGTCGGATTCTCCGACAGCGGCAACGCCAGAATCACACCCTCATTGGAAGCCGGAAAAACCCCGGTCAGCGCCGTCACATTCACCTGATGCGACACCAAAATCACCGCCGCCCCCGGCTCAAGCTCATTCACCAACGCAATCGTTTGCCGCGTTTGGGTATCGCCATCACCTCGATTCCGAAAAAACGAATTCAACGCCGGCCACCCCGTCACCTCACCCATCTCCATTTCCCGAGCCGTATCCAGACACCGACACCACTGACTGGAAAACACCCTGGCCTCGGCAATACCCCGAGACTCCAGAAACGGCTTCCACGAACGCGCTTGCTCCCGCCCAACCGAATTGAGATTGCGCTGTGTGCTGCAATCCTCCAGGTCAAACCCGCCGGGATCGCCCGTGCCTGGCGCAAGAGCGTGTCGCATCATCAGAACCGCCCGGCCCTCCGCGAGGGCAGTCCAGGCTTCGCTCTCGGCTGCCTCTGATTGCAGAGACAACAACGATAAGAGCATTAACAATCCCAAAATCAGAACGTTCATCGCGTTCCCTCATCTTTCGATTTAATTGCCAAACCGCGGAGGCATCCGAGCTGTCAGATCGGTGTCATTGGGGGCCGCTTTCCAAAAATTTCGAAGGCCATGGATGGCCTGAGAGAAGCGCACATGGATGTGCTCGTAGCGGTTTTTGGAAAGCGGCACCCAATGACACAGGCACCGGAACCCTAGACGGCATAGAGACAAATACGCGGCCCAAAACTAACAAGCTCACCTGATGAACGGTTAAAATGCACCAACGACAAGCCAACAAAGGAACACCAAAATGCCAATCTGGGTCGACGCCGACGCCTGCCCCGTCCCCATCCGGGAAATTCTCTGCCGCGCCGCCACCCGCTGGCAAATCCAGACCACCTTCATCGCCAACCACGCCATCACCCTGCCGCCGAGCCCTTACATCAGCCGCCGCCAGGTACCCCAAGGCTTTGACGTCGCCGACAACGAAATCATGGACCAGATGACCAAAGGCGACCTGGTCATCACCCAGGATATCCCCCTGGCTGCTGAAGCCATCGAAAACGGCGCCGACGTTTTTAACCCCAGAGGCCAGGCCTTCACCAAGGAAAACATCCGCCAGCGCCTGGCCATGAGAAACTTCATGGAAGAGATGCGCAACGCCGGGCAAGTCACCGGCGGGCCCGCCCCCTTCGGCCAGGCAGACCGCAAAGAATTCGCCGATCAACTGGACCGCTGGCTGCAACGCAACGGCCGAAGGTGATAATGATTCTATTTTAACTCAGTCAAAAATCCGCTAACCTTCCCGCCTTCAGTGAGATCAGCCACGGCGAGAAGGAAGCGGAACATGGCCACAAGCAGCCAACACACCAGCAGCTTTGCGGCACTCGGCCGCCTGTTGCGTTATGCCCGGGGTTATCGTCGGCGGATCATCGCCGCCACCACCTGCTCCGTCATCAACAAACTGTTTGATATTGCCCCCGAAATCCTGATTGGCGTGGCCATCGATGTGGTTGTGAACCAGGAACAGAGCTTTGTCGCCCGGCTTGGGTTTGAGACCGCCCAGCAACAGATCACCATCCTGGCGGTACTGACCTTTTTCATCTGGGCGGGCGAATCCCTGTTCGAATACCTGTACCAGATCCTCTGGCGCAATCTGGCCCAACGCCTGCAGTCGGATCTTCGGCAAGACGCCTATGAGCACGCCCAGCGTCTGGATATGAGCTTCTTTGAAGCTCGAAGCTCCGGGCAGCTGGTTGCCACCATGAATGACGACGTTAACCAGCTTGAGCGTTTTCTCGATGGGGGTGCCAACGCCATGATTCAGGTGGTGGTCACTGTGGTCGCGGTGGGTGCCGTGTTCTTTGTGTTATCCCCGCTGATTGCCCTGCTGGCGTTTACACCGATCCCCCTGATTATCTGGGGCGCCTTCTATTTCCAGCGTAAAGCCGGGCCGCTGTACGCCGATGTGCGCGAGAAAGTTGGTGATTTGTCCAGCCGTCTTGCCAATAACCTCGGCGGTATTGCCACCATCAAAAGCTTTACCGCGGAACTGCGTGAAGCTCGCCGACTGAAACAGGCCAGCGAGGCCTATGTGGAGGCCAACCGACAAGCCATCCGTATCAGTTCAGCGTTCATACCCGTGATTCGCATGGCCATTCTCGCCGGATTTCTGGCGACCTTTACAGTCGGTGGCATGATGGCATTGAACGGCGACCTCAACGTCGGTGCCTACGGCGTGCTGGTATTCCTGACCCAACGCCTGCTCTGGCCCCTGACGGGCCTCGCTGAGGTTATTGACCTGTTCGAGCGCGCCATGGCCAGCACCCGACGAATTCTCGATCTGCTGGCAGAACCGGTCAACGTTCGGGACCAGGCTGGCAAAGACCTTGAACAACCGGTTCAGGGCAGCGTGGCGTTTGACCAGGTGGGCTTTCACTATGCCAGTAGCGGTGCTGGTGTTAACGACATCAGCCTGGAGGTACCCGCCGGCAATACCCTGGCCTTGGTGGGCGCAACCGGCTCTGGCAAATCAACCCTGATCAAACTGCTGTTGCGATTCTATGACCCCACCCACGGCGAGATCCGCCTGGATGGTCAGGCTATTCGGAACGTGAGCCTGAAATCCCTGCGGGACGCCATCGGTCTGGTCAGCCAGGATGTCTACCTGTTTGAAGGCAGCATTCGCGACAATCTGGCCTACGGTAAGCCCGACGCCACCGATGAAGAGATTATCGAAGCGGCCCGAACAGCAGAGGCCTGGTCGTTCATCAGCCAGTTACCCCAGGGCCTGGATACTCCGGTTGGCGAACGCGGGGTACGCCTCTCCGGCGGCCAGCGCCAAAGACTGTCTCTGGCCCGTGCGCTGCTGAAAGATCCTCCGGTTCTGGTACTCGATGAAGCCACCAGCGCCGTGGACAACGAAACCGAAGCGGCAATTCAGCGTTCGCTCCGGCGCATTGGCCACAACCGAACCGTGATCATGATCGCCCACCGATTGTCGACCATTGTTGACGCGGACAACATCGCGGTGATCGACGGAGGCCAGGTGGTCGAACAAGGCGACCACAAGACACTGCTGGCGCTAAACGGCGCCTACGCTGCGCAATGGCGCGTTCAAACCGGCCAGGTGAACAATGCTGACACCTGACATACATTGATAGTAATTCGCATTTAGATTATCCTGCCCACCAAAGCCAAGGGAGAGTCTGAATGCCAGCGTTTTTTGAAGTCGACCAACTGGCGGTTCGCCTGGGTGACACCGCCATATTGCACAATGTCAGCCTGGCGTTTCAGGAAGGCGAGGTAACGGCGCTGCTCGGCCATAACGGCTCGGGCAAATCCACCTTGTTGAAGACCCTGGCCCGGCAGATATCGCCCTCCCACGGCGAAGTCCTGCTCCATGGCCAGTCTTTCCGGGCTACAGGTGCCCGAGCATTCGCAAGAACCGTGGGCTACCTGCCACAACATCCCCCGGCAACCGACGGACTCACAGTGAGAGAGCTGGTCGCACTCGGACGCTATCCCTGGCGCGGCCCCCTCGGCCGTTACACTGCCGGCGACCAGACACTGATTGATCAGGCCATCCATGACACCGGCCTGGCACGATTCGCTGGCCGCGCGGTCGACACCCTGTCGGGTGGCGAGCGGCAACGGGCCTGGATAGCCATGTTGCTGGCCCAGCAAACCCGCTGCCTGCTGTTGGATGAACCCATTTCCGCCCTGGATGTGAAGCACCAGGTGGAGACCCTGCGCCTGGTCCACCGCCTTGCCGAGGAGCGGGAACTGACCGTCATTGTGGTATTACACGATGTGGATCTCGCGGCCAGATTCTGCGACCGCCTCGTAGCCCTGAAGGCCGGACAGGTTGTGGCGGATGGAACGCCCAATGAGATTATGGACAGCGGCGTACTGGAATCCATCTACGGCGTCGCCATGGGTGTAATGGAACGGGCGCCCGGCCAGTGGGTGTCTTATGTGCACTGAACAACGGGCTCACCGCCCACTGGCGTATCTCTGCTTACTTGCATTGATGATCAGCCAACCCGCGCACCCCGGAACCTGGAGCCACGAAAATGGCTCAATCACCCTGCCCCGGCCGCCTGAGCGCATCGTTGCCCTCAACTGGGCCGCAACCGAGGCGCTTTTGCTATTGGGGGTGACCCCGGTGGGCGTGGCAGACCGGGACGGCTATAGTGCCTGGGTCCAGGCCCCGGAATTACCCGGCGGCATTGCCAATGTTGGTACCCGGGTCGCTCCCAGCCTGGAAGCGATTGCCGAGCTGAAGCCAGACCTGATTGTCACCAGTGCCGAAATGGCGCCTGCGGCCGAATTACTGGAACGCATTGCCCCCACCTACGTCATCAGCGTCTACAAAGAGGGCTCCGCCCCCTTCGCCAAAGCCCGGGAAATGCTGACCACGCTTGGCGAGATGCTGAACCTCGAACACCAGGCCGAGGCTATCCTTATGGATATTGACCAAACTCTCGAGGAGCAACGCACCCGCCTGGCCGAGGCCGGCATGAATCAGCAGCCGGTGGCCCTGGTCAACTTTCTGGATGACCGACATGTTCGTATCTACGCGCACAACGGCCTATATCAGACCACCCTCAAAGCCTTGGGGCTGCGCAATGCATGGCCACACGAGGGTAACTATTGGGGGTTCTCTGTGGTTGGCCTGGAGGCCATTGCGCCCTACCACGACAGTCGTATCGTTGTCATTTCACCCACCCTGCCCGGGCTCTCGGATCACCTGGCAGGCAGTCCCTTCTGGACCTATCTGCCGCCCGTCAAGCGAAACCAGGTTTATCAAATTGAGCCGGTGTGGCCATTCGGCGGGGTGTACCCGGTAAAACGCCTGGCGATCTTGCTGGCTGATGCCCTGTTGGAGGGAGGCCGCAACAATGTTCGCTGACTCGGCACGCGTACCTGCAACCGCCCCGTCCCTCCCCAGAAGACTTCCGGTTGCCATTGCCCTGCTCTGGCTTGTCGCCCTGGCGGCCAGCTCCCTTCCCTGGCTGGGCCAGATGACACCAGGCGAGCTGTTCGCGGCGTTCTGGAGCTATACCGAAGATCATTACCCATCTGTGCTCGCTCACTACAGCTGGGCCCCCAGGGTCTCAATAGCCGTTCTGATCGGCTGCGGACTGGGCCTGGCAGGCGCTGTTACTCAGCAAATCCTTGGCAACCCCCTGGCCTCGCCCACCACGCTGGGCGTGGAAGCCGGCGGGCAGTTCGGGGTGACCATTGCCACCCTTTTTGTACCGGGTTTGCTGGCCTTCAGCCCCGATCTTGCCGCCGTGGCGGGTGGCCTTCTGGCCATTGGCCTGGTGATCGCGCTGACATGGCGCCTGGGCTTTTCACCGGTCACCGTCATTCTGGCGGGGCTGGTGATTACCTTCTTCCTCGGCGCCATGAACATGGCCTTTCTTCTGCTCAAAGGCGAATGGCTGGGCAACCTGTTTATCTGGGGTGCAGGCTCACTGGTCCAGAATAACTGGGAGCCCTTCCTGGAGTTGCTGCCGCGGGTACTGATTCTTGCGGTTGCCATGCTGATGTTGATGCGGCCACTGGCACTGCTGCAATTGGGGCAGGCTTCGGCTTCGGCACTCGGGGCCAAGGTTGCGCTGGTTCGGGGCGGCGCCCTGATTCTGGTAGTCCTGATGAGTTCCGTAGTGGTCAGCCGGGTAGGTGTGGTGGCATTCGTGGGGCTGGCCGCCCCGGTGCTGGCCAGGCTACTGGGCGCCCGCACGCTGGGTGAGAGACTGCTTTGGAGCACGGTCACCGGCGGCGGGCTCTTGCTGCTGGCAGACACCCTGGCGCACTGGGCAACAACTCTGGGTAACGGCTCCATTGTACCCACCGGCACCACCACCGCCCTGATCGGCGGCCCCATTATCCTGATGGCGTTGCAGGGCATTCGAAACACACACCATATGCCCGGCGCAGATTCGAGCCCGGCCGGGTTCATGCCCACCCGCAAGCCAACACTTCTGATCGCCGGCATTCTAATGGCGCTGCTGGTGCTGACCATCGCTGTGTCTATGGCCTGGTCGCCCGGCCTGAGTTCCTGGAACTGGACACCGGTTTCGAACTGGAGCGATGCCTGGGTGTGGCGTGGCCCCCGGCTGATGGCGGCCATTCTTGCCGGCATGGCTCTGGGCATGGCCGGCACCCTGATACAGCGCATGACCGGCAACCCCATGGGCAGCCCGGAATTACTGGGTATTAGCGGTGGTGCGGCTTTGGTGATGGTGGTCCTGGTGCTCACCGGCCTCGACATCGGCCGTGGCGGCCAACTGGTCGGAGCCACTGCGGGGGCCGCTGCTGCATTGGGCCTGTTGATTCTGCTGGCCCGCCGTCATCGCTTTGCCGGCAACCAACTGCTGTTGGGCGGGCTGGCGCTTTACGTTTTTATGGATGCCGGATTGAGGCTGGTAATGGCTTCCGGGGGAACCGTTGCGTCGCGATTGCTGAACTGGATGTACGGCTCCACCTGGCTGGTGTCTGAACCGGAAGCCATTGGTTTGCTGGCACTGGTGCTGGGGCTTGGAGCACTGCTTTTGCTGGTTATACGACCGCTTACCCTTTTGCCTCTGGGGGATTCGGCCGCATCATCACTGGGGCTGCCGGTTGCGCGGGCCCGGCTTCTGCTCCTGCTGATGGCTTCGGTACTCACTGCCGCCGCCACCGTGGTGATCGGCCCGCTGAGCTTTGTTGGGCTGATCGCACCCCATCTTGCCAGGGTGCTGGGCCAGCAAACGGTGGGGCGTCAGCTTGTGGTTGCGGCGCTGGCAGGCGGATTGCTGCTGGCCATCGCCGATTATCTGGCACGGGTCGTCGTGTTTCCCAACCAGTTGCCATCCGGGCTATTAGCGGCCCTGGTGGGCGGCCTGTACTTTCTCTGGGGATTGAGCCGCCATGGCCGTCACTAAGGTTTGTGGTGATCCCTGGCTGGCCAGTTATCGCCATCTGTTAACCGGACATGGCCTGAGCCCACAGAACACCCTGAACAGCGCACTGGCTCAAGACGCCGGGCTGCGCCCTGCGCTGTTTTCCCTGGCACAGGTTCTGGCTAAGCCGGAGCTGCTGGAAAATCAGCTGCTGGAGGATTATCCGGACGCGTGCCGCCCCAGGATGCACAAGGCCCGCGTGTCGGTGCTACACCAGAGCCTGGCTTTGCAGGTCATCGCCCCCCGGGTGCTACAGCTGTTCCGGGATGGAGTCTGCGCCCCCCTGAACCCCGATCGAATTTTCCTGTGCCCGCTGGAACTCGCTGACGCGCCGTCTCGCTGGGTTAACTTGAATGACGGCCAGACACCCCTGGCGCCCGAGGCATTTATTGAGATAACCGCTGATCAGATGCAGGCGTGGTATCCGGTCTTCCGGCAGTCTTTCGGGGTCAGTCCCGGCGCCTACTGGAGCAGTGTTGGCTTGGCACTGGGTGCACCATTTTCCGCGGTCTGGAATCAGGTGGACCCGGAAGCGCTCTGCGCCCTGGCCACCAGCTGGCTGGCCCGGTTTGAGTGTGAGGCAAACCGATACATCGACTGGATACCGGCTGAATTCAGCCAACAGCGCTGTGCACTGCCTCAACGGCGAGGCTGCTGCCTGAAGTACCTGTTACCGGACGGCGGATACTGTGGGACTTGCGGGATTTACCGTAAGCAGCGAATGAAAGAGGCAGAACTTGCGCCCTGCCCCCAATGTCATCAGTAAACCCAGGAAACGGTGATACTGGCATTAGCCGGCGCACCGTAAAAACCCTGGGCCGACGTGCCGAACTTCTTCAGGCTTTCGATGTATTTTTCATCGGTCACGTTGTTCACGTTCAGGGTTGCGTTCCAGTTGCGGGCGAAATCGTAACTGGCCATTAAATCGATGACCGCATAGCTGCCTTGTTCGGTCACTATCGTGGTACCGGCGTTTGGCCCGGTTGTGGCGACCCCTTGCTCCTGGCTGATCGCAGACTGCCAGCGCACTTTGCTGCCCAGTTGCAGACCTTCGATACCAGGCACTTTCCAGGTGCCCCGGAACTGAGCCAGGTGCTCAGGCACAAACGATTTTGCAGAGCGACCCTCGTTGTCTTCAATGTCCACATAGGTGTAGCCCGCAAAGAGCTGAACTCTGTCGGTCACGTCGCCCACAAACTCCAGCTCAACGCCCTGGCTCTTCAGGCCATCCACAGCACGGTAGTAGGCATCCTGTGTACCTTCGAAGGTACCCGCAGCCTCCGCCACGTTCTTCTGTTCAGTCTGGAACAGCGCCACAGTGGTGTTAACGCGATCATCGAGAAACTCACTTTTCAGGCCCAGTTCATAATTCACGCCATCAATGGGATCGAGCCTGCTGCGGTTAATATCCAACTCCGTTTGCGGCGTAAATATTTCGGTGTAGCTGGCATAGACCGAGTGGTTGCGGTTGAGGTCGAAGATCAGGCCAGCGTATGGGGTTTCAACGGCGTTGTACCGAGTCGTCTTGGTATTGCCGTAGCTGGTGCCCTTACTATCGATCCAGGTCATCCGGAGGCCGGTAATGGCGGTGAGCCGATCTGTCAAACTCCAGCGGGCAGCGGCATAGCCAGCGGTTTCGCGATCGGTCCAATCGGAACCATCAACGCCATTGGTGAAAGCAGGTTTGGGGTAATTACCGCCCCACTCATTCAAAGGCGGCAGCGGATCGCCAATACCCTGGCCGTAGCGTGATTCATCTACCGTCTCAGAGCGTGACCAGGTGGCCCCCAACACCAGCTCATGGGTGCGATTGCCAAGATTGAACGGTCCGATTGCAAAGGCATCAACCACCCATTGCTCGACATTCAGATCGTACTGGCTGGCATAGGCCATCAAGCCCTCACCGGTATCCGGGTCTGGAGTGCCGAACTGATAGAAAAGCTCAGAGTCACTGTCACTTTCCAACCGGGAAACCGTGCCTTGCGCCCTCCAGCCGTTTGCCAGCTGCTGCTGCAGCTCAACGAAACTGTTATGCAGGGTGTTATCCCAGTAGGACCAGTCTGAAGAGGTGCTGGTGGAGCGAGTAAACTCGGTAGCAGTGCCGTCGGTGAAAAACAGTGGCAGGGCGCCCCACAACGGGCTATCGGTGTCTGAAGTCTGAATCGCGTGGCCGGCGGTAAGCAGCGTCGTATCGGTCAGGTCCGCCTCAATTGCACCGTAGAACATCTTCTTCTCGTTGCTGTAGCGGTCCAGATAGGAATTCTTGTCCTCATAACCCGCTACGACTCGTCCGCGAACTTTACCGGAATCCGTTACGGCGCCGGCAACATCACCAACAATGCGTTTCTGATCCCACGAACCGCCGGTGACCCTGACAGATGCCTGAGTATCCTCTGTTGGGCGCTTACGTATGAAGTTAACCGTTGCTGCCGGACTGCCAGAGCCGGTCATCAGACCATTTGCGCCCCGAACCACTTCAACCCGGTCAAGGAATGCCGTATCCAGCTCGCCCTGGATATTGTCGTATACGGCTGGCATACCCACGCCATCATACTGAAAGTTATTGATGTCAAAACCGCGAGACGTGTAATAGGTTCGATCCGTCTCAACGGACTCCACGGTCACACCGGTGGTGCCCTCCAGTACATCGTTGACACTGTTCTGGGCAAAGTCGTCCATTTGCTCTCGGGTAATCACGGTAACAGCCTGAGGTGTCTCGCGGTGAGACAGCTCCATTTTCATGGACGTAGTCGTTGCACCGCTTAAGTAACTTCCCGTGGATTCAGTGGACAACACGCCCCGCTCTGCCGAAACATCAATTGCGTCCAATGTGGCGGGTTCGCCGGTTTGAGCCGCTGCTACAGCAGGAAAAGAGGCCAGACAAACGGCAGTCGCCAGTGCATTTCTGCGCAAAGCGGGCGTGGGGAATCGGGACATCAGAATCTCCGTAATTTTGTCGATGATAGGAGCCAAAAAACAGTCGACACATATTAATACGAATCATTCTAATTTTAAATACTAAAGTTGATCCATAATAATGCTCTTCCCCTATTACCAATAGTTAGTCACAGACCAACAGGGCCCTGCGACCTGCTATTCTTGACTAACAACAAGTACCAGACGTGCAGAAGAAACGGCTCAAGGGGAGAGTTCCATGTTTTACGGCAAACAACTTATCGTCATCAGCAGCTTGCTGCTTTCAACGGCAGTCGCCGCCCAGACATTCTCATCCGACAAAACCGAGTTCCGGATAGAAACCGTCGCCCAAGGCCTTGAGCACCCCTGGAGCCTGGCGTTCCTGCCCGACGGCACCATGCTGGTCACCGAACGTGAGGGTCGGCTTCGCCGTATTGAAAACGGCAATCTTGTACAAGAGCCGGTGAGGGGGCTGCCGGATCTGGTTGCCTCCGGCCAGGGCGGGCTTCTGGATGTGGTGCTGCATCCGCAATTCGAGAACAATCAGACCCTATTTCTGAGTTATGCCCACCGTAACAGCGACAGCATGACTACCCGGGTTGCCCGCGCCACCTACAACGGCGAAGCGCTTGGGAACGTAGAAGTGATTTTTGAAGCTCTACCCCGCTCCAGCAATGGCAGGCACTTTGCGGGCCGGATGGTTTTTGACCAGAGCGGTCATCTCTACGTGGCCATCGGTGACCGGGGTGAAATGGACAGGGCCCAGGACAATCGGGATGATGCCGGTGGTGTTCATCGCATTTCCACCAACGGTGACGCGATTGCAGACAACCCTTTTATGGATGATTCCCGCATCAACAACACCTTCTTTACGTACGGCAACCGAAACATTCAGGGCATGACCCTGCACCCGGACACCGGTGAAGTCTGGAGTCATGAACATGGCCCCCGGGGTGGTGACGAGATCAACATCATCAGGGCGGGGAATGACTACGGCTGGCCGAAGGTCACCTACGGCATCGACTACTCCGGCATCCCCATCTCAGACAAGACCACCATGGACGGTGTAACCGATCCACTGCACTACTGGGACCCGTCCATTGCCCCCTCTGGCATGGCCTTCTACACAGGAGACCTTTTCCCCGAATGGACAGGGGATGTGTTTGTCGGTGCCCTGAGAAGTCAAAAACTGGTTCGACTGACCATCAATGACGAAAAGGTGACAGAGGAAGAAGATCTTCTCACCGAACTTGGCGAGCGCATCCGGGATGTGCGCATGGGGCCGGATGGCGCCCTGTGGCTGCTGACCGATTCACGCCAGGGCAAGGTGTACCGGGTGGTGCCGGCCGAGTGATCAGTGCGGATCGTTGGTGCGTTCGGTTTTCTCGAACTGGGGCAGGTTGTCGGTGATATCAAACCAGTCAGACTTTGACCCCACGTAGACGTGCTGGGCCGCCTTTTTTCCCAGGGGTTCGTTGATCACGCCCACACGCAGTCTCAGGATACCGGGGATGGCGTCAACACGGCTGTATAGCTGACTGCCACAACGGGGGCAGAAAGCCCGGTATTTGCCGGGCCGGGATTCGAATTCACGCACTTGATCCTGTCCGGCAACATACCGGAAGCGCACCGTCTGAACCGGCACACTGGCTGAGAAAGCACTGCCGTGCGCCCGACGGCACTGGCTGCAATGGCACAGGGCAACCGGGCCAAGCGGGCCATCGTATTCAAACTGGATATCACCACAAAGGCATTGGCCGGTGTACATCACGCGCTCCCGATTCTGGCTCACAAACTATGGGCGCTGATCATACCGTGTCGGGCCCGGAATGCCACCCCGGGCCAGCCATTGCGTGACTCTCAGCCGCCGTACTGACTGTTCAGGTAAGCCATGATCCGGCCTGATTCAAACAGCTGCTGGCCAGTATTGGTGTCTTCCAGGTAAGGCACCTGAACACGGCCGTGTTGCTGAAAAAACGCATCCCGCTTGCCGCCCGGTATGGGCCTGTACTCGCCTGGCTTTAAACGTTGTTTGGCCGGGCCGATTTCGGTCCAGTGCTCCTTGCCCAGGTTATGCAGTGTGTAGGGAATCTCCAACTCGCACAATCTTTCCCGCACCAGACGCGAATACGGGCTACCCTCAAAGCTCCATAGGTGCAAGCCCTGTTCCGGACGGTTACCAGAGGTGGCGCGCAAGCCGCGCAGTTCACTGGCGGCCGATCCGATTGAATTTAAAGCTGGCTGCCAGGCTTTGGACTGATAGTAGCCGGGCACAGACCGACCGGCATACTGACTGAACAGGTACGCAACAATATCCTCAGATTCGTAGATCACCTTGTTGGTGTTGTGATCCACCAACAACGGGAACTGTTGCTTGCCACCCACGGCTTCGGCTTCCGGGCGGAACAAACGCCCGCCTTTGGGGCAGGGCCGTATTTCCACATCCAGGTGCAGCGCAGTCAGCACTTCCCGTACACGGCGGCAATAGGGGCAGGCTTCCATATCATACAGAATGATAGGTTTCTCCGGCTGCGGAATAGCCTTGATCACCAGGCATCCACGCCAGGCAGCGAAGGAAGAGGTCGCCACGGATTCCAGTACGTTCACCTGATGTCTGATCGCTTTGAGCATATTGTTCCCTTTGTTCGTTGTATTCGGTTCACGGGCTCTGGGGCGGCATTGTCTCACAATCGCTGTCTGCCCCATTGGCCTGGGTGTCAGCAAGGTCCGGTCAAAGCTAACCCCATGATTCTGAAAGGCACTTACGTGCTGTCACAAAAACTCAATATAAACAACGACTCTACTGCCATTTTTTAACGTCATGTATAGCTTTTCTGCATAGTACAAAACCACGGGATGAGCTATTGTACAAAGAGAACATAACAACGGGCTGGTGTGATGCTGATTCAGGGTTTGCAGGCGAGGACCTGCGCTTCAAGGTGTGTAACCTCACCCAAGCGGCTGGTATTGGCCATTGCGGCTGCCTGCACCATGGCAAGCACGCCGGCCCTGGCCCAGGAAAGCAATACCGCTGCCGCAGCCTTTGCGGAATCCCGTCTCTGGGCCAGTCAGATCAAAGACTACGCAAACAAGTCCCTGAATAGCGAGCAGGCCCTCAGTGTTGCAGCCATTCCCCTTAACGGGCCGGGCATTGAGCAGTATGTGAACGCTGACGAACTGATGAGCCCTGGCTCCATCATGAAACTGGTCACCACCTACGCCGCTCTGGAATTGTTGGGCCCGACTCATCACTGGAATACCGACTTCCTGACCGACGGTACCATGGTTGGCGATACCCTGCAGGGCAACCTGTATGTGCGTTTCGGTGGCGACCCCAAACTCACCTTTGAGCGACTTTGGGGTACCCTTCGGGAACTGCGCAGCATGGGTATTAACCGGATTGAAGGCGATCTGGTTCTGGATGGCAGTTATTTTCGGGTGGATGGTGGTTTCCCTGCCTTTGAAGACAACGGCAACAATCCCCACGCGCCGTTTCTGGTGGAGCCCTCCGCTTACCTGACCAACCTTAACCTGTTGTATTTTCAGGTGCGCGCAGATGAACGGGGTACCCAGGCCTGGGCTACGCCCGATCTTGGTGAAGTCACCATTGATAACCGGGTAACCGCCCTGCCGGAAGGCCCCTGCCCCGCTCGCAGCCGCTTTGACTGGAAACCGGTGTTCCATAACGATCACAGGGTAACCGTTCAGGTTACCGGCGAACTTCCGCAGGGTTGCCGGACCACAACCTATCTGTCTTTGCTGCCCCATGAGCGCTATTCCGCCTCCCTGATCCGTTCCGTGCTGTCTGAAATGGGCGTGATTGTCAGTGGCGGCGATCGCTTCGAGACTACACCGGATGAAGCACGCCTGGTTATGCGCACCACCTCACCAGACCTCGTAACCATGGTGCGGGACATCAACAAGTGGAGCAGTAACGTCATGGCCCGGCAAATGCTGCTGACCATTGGCGCCGAATTTCGCAAGGATGATGAACAGGATGACCGGGTGGCGGGCATCCGCGCCATATATGACTGGCTGGAAGGGCTTGGCATCAATACGGCGGGCATGGTGATTGATAATGGCGCAGGACTGACACGCCACGGCCGGATTACCGCGCGCCAGGGCGCCCAGATTTTGCAGCACGCCTGGAACAGTCCCTATTCTTCAGACTTGATGGCCTCCATGCCGATCATTGCGATGGATGGCACCATGTCCCGGCGCCTGAGAAATACCGGCATGGACGGCCAGGGCCGGATCAAAACCGGCTACCTTGAGCATGTGCGCTCCATCGCCGGCTTTACTCGTGATGACAGGAACACCACCTGGGCCATCGTCGGCATGGTCAATAACAACCCGGCATGGAATGGCCAGGCGGTGCTGGATCGCGTGCTTTACTCCCTGCATTTCCGGCCACCGGTCGGAACGTCCCTGTCCCAGTCACCGGCTGATGGCTCGGGGCCTTCCATCCAGTAAGGCCCCGCCAGTAAAAGCCTGAACCTACCGGGATACCCCGGCCATGTCAGGCAGCTTGTGCGCGATGCCCTTGTGGCAATCGATGCAGGTTTGCTCGCCGTCTGCCAATGCCGTTGAGTGCGCCTGGGACGCCCTTGGATCCTGCAGCGTGAAGTCCATCGAATCGAACTCATGGCAATTACGACACTCAAGGGAATCGTTGGCTTTCAGCCGCTGCCACTCCCGCTCCGCCAGCTCACGTCGCTTGGCCTCGAATTTCTCCGGCGTGTTGATGGAGCCAAATATCCAACCCCAGACTTCTTTCGAGGCTTCCATCTTTCGACCAATCTTGTGAGTCCAGCCGTGGGGCACGTGGCAATCTGAACATTCGGCACGTACACCTGATCGGTTAGTGTAATGGATGGTTGTTTTCAGCTCCTGATACGGGTTGCTGTACATCTCATGGCACCCTATGCAGAATTGCTCGGTGTTGGTCACTTCCAGCGCCGTGTTGAAACCACCCCAGAAGATGATCCCCGCAATAAAGCCGCCGAGCGTCAGGAAACCGAGGCTGTAGTGCACACTGGGCTTGCGCAACAGATTCCAGTAGAACTTCAGCCGTTTCATCATCAGCGATCTCCTCTGTTGGAGGCACGGATCACTTCATCTACGGCTTTGAAATCTGACTCCACCAGCGGCTGGGCGTCAGTCTGGGGCACATGACACTGGGTACAGAAATATCGCCCCGGTGTTACCTCAGCCCGTACCTGAAAGTGACGGTCCATAAAGTGGGTCACGCTCACCATGGGCGCACCGGCTTCCACGGCTGCCTCGCGGCTGTGGCAATCCAGACACCGGTTGAAGTTCTTGTCTACCTGATAGTCACGGATGGCATGAGGAATCACCGGTGGTTGCTCCGGGTAGTTACGCACCTCCCGTTTTAGCTCTCGGGGATCACCGGCGATAGGCGGCGCGGGCAGGGTTTGCCCGAGGGTTCCGCCTTTGCGCAGGCCTTCAGGCGAAGAGGGTGACAGATGATCACTCTCAGCGTAAGCCAGGAAGGCCACGGAGGCCGTCAGCAACAAGACAAACGTTCTCATGGTGACGTCTCCTTAAGCCAGGTTAACCAGTTCCAGACGGACAGCGCACTTCTTGAAGTCGGTCTGTTTGGAAATGGGGTCCGTTGCGTCCAGCGTGACCTTGTTGATCAGCTTTCCGGCATCAAAGAAAGGCACATACACCATGCCCTTGGGCATACGAACACGGCCACGGGTTTCCACCCGAACCCGGACTTCTCCCCGGCGGCTGATCACCTTCACCTCACTGCCGCGCCGCCAGCCCTTGTCATGGGCATCATCGGCGTTCATGTACAGCAGCGCATCCGGTATCGCCTTGTGCAGCTCTGCCACACGGCGGGTCATCGAACCGGTGTGCCAGTGCTCCAGTACCCGGCCAGTGCACAGCCAGAACGGGTATTCGTCGTCCGGAGACTCTGCAGGCGGCTCATGGGGTACCGCGAAAATTCGTGCCCGGTTGTCCGGGTTGCCGTAAAACTGGAAACCACGGCCCTTCTCCACGTAGGGGTCTGACCCTTCGCGATAGCGCCACAGGGTTTCCTTGCCGTCAACGACTGGCCATCTCAGGCCGCGGGTGGCGTGGTAGGTCTCGAAATCGGCCAGGTCTTTGCCTTTGCCGGCACCAAACTGGCGGTACTCCTCGAAAATGCCCTTCTGGATGTAGAAACCAAAGTCTTTCGACTCCTGGTTCTCATAATCCGGGTGCAGGGCGTCCAGTGGATAACGGTCTACATTGCCGTTGCGGAATAGCACGTCAAACAGGGTTTTGTCCCGCGTTTCTGGTGCCTTGGCAATCAGATCCTCTGGCCACACATCGGCCACTTTGATTCGCTGAGACAGGGCCAAGGTTTGCCAGAGGTCTGAGCGGGCGTCTCCAGGAGCGTTCACCAGCTGGCGCCAAAACTGAGTCCGGCGCTCAGCGTTACCAAACGCCCCTTCTTTTTCAACCCAACCGGCGGCGGGCAGAATCAGGTCTGCGGCCTGCGCCGAAACCGTGGGATAAATGTCGGAGACAATGATAAAGGTGTCGGGATTACGCCAGCCCGGCAGGGTTTCCTGCATGGTATTGGGACCAGCCTGGATATTGTTGGTGACCTGGGTCCAGTACACCTTCAGTTTGCTGTCTTTCAGCATCCGGCTTTGCAGCACCGCATGATAACCTGGCTTGGCCGGGATGGTGCCCTCCGGCAGTTTCCAGATCTTCTCGGCCTTGGCCCTGTGCTCTGGATTGGCCACCACCATATCGGCTGGCAGGCGATGGGCGAAGGTGCCTACTTCACGGGCGGTTCCACAAGCGGAAGGCTGACCGGTCAGCGAGAACGGGCTATTGCCCGGGGTGGCAATCTTGCCTGTCAGCAGGTGGATGTTATAGATCAGGTTATTCACCCAAACGCCGCGAGTATGCTGGTTTACCCCCATGGTCCAGAAGGTGGTGACACGCTTGTCCGGATCGGCATATAGCTTTGCCAGGCGTTCGAGCCGTGCCTCAGAGACGCCGGAGATCTCGGCGGCCTTCTTCACATCGTACTCACGGACATGCCGGGCAAAATCCTCGAACGACATGTCTTCCCAGTCGTTGGCATTATTGGCGTTCTTGGCATTCTGCTCGCGCGGGTCTTCCGGCCTTAGACCGTAGCCAATGTCGTCTGCACCACGCACAAACCGGGTATGTTTACTGACGAAATCCCGGTTCACCGCGTTACTCTGGATGATGTAATTGGCAATGTAGTTCAGAATTGCCACATCGGCGTGGGGCTCCATCACCATCGGCAGGTCGGCCAGATCAAAGCAGCGATGTTCGTAGGTTGAGAGCACGGCCACTTCCGTGCCGGGATGGGACAAGCGACGGTCCGTTACCCGAGTCCAGAGGATCGGGTGCATTTCCGCCATGTTGGCGCCCCAGAGCACAAAGGCATCGGCGCTTTCGATGTCGTCATAGACACCCATCGGCTCATCGGACCCAAAAGTCCGCATGAAGCCAGCCACCGCCGACGCCATGCAATGGCGGGCATTAGGATCAATATTGTTGGAGCGGAAGCCAGCCTTAAACAACTTGCTCGCCGCATAACCTTCCCAGATGGTCCACTGGCCGGACCCAAACATGCCGACGCTTTCCGGACCGTGCTCCTTGATGGCACTGGTGAATTTTTCCGCCATTACATCCAGGGCTTCGTCCCAGCTGACCTCCTGAAAATCGCCCTCTTTGTGAAATTTACCGTCGCGTTTACGCAGCAGGGGCTTGGTCAGCCGGTCGCGACCGTACAGAATCTTCGACAGAAAGTAGCCTTTCACACAGTTCAGACCACGGTTCACTTCCGATTGCGTGTCGCCATGAGTTGCCACAATCTGGTTGTCCCTGGTTGCGACCATCACGCTGCAACCAGTGCCGCAAAAACGACAGGGCGCCTTGCTCCACTTAAGCTCAGTGAGCTCGGCATTCGTGATCAGATTACTGGCTGCCGCCGGTATCGACAGGCTGGCAGCAGATGCCGCCATGGCGAGCGCGTTGGCTTTTGCGAATTCACGTCGTGTCAGGTTCATGACATTGCTTCCTGTTGCTATGTTTCTGACGGTCCTGTAGCAATCAACTGCTGGCTCGCTTCCTCGGGCGACATCACTTCGTGGTAAACCAGAATGCATTCCAGAACGCCTGGCGCACTCTCAATCAACTCCATGGCACCGAGCAGATCCTGATGGCTACTACCCTCTGCCAGAACCACCAGTTTGCCAACCGGGTCTCGAGTGCCCTCCTCCAGGCCCGTTGTTTGTTCAAGCAGTTCAAGAACAGCGTCCAGAGACTCCGGGCGCACGTGCACCAGAAAACTGGCAATGTGGATTTCGGCTTTCTGCGAGTCAGGCATGGGCCGGCTCTCGCTGTGCCTGAGCAATCAGGCTGATGGCATCTTCAGGGCACACGGCGACACAGGCACCGCACCCGGTACACTTGTCTTCGACAATCTCCGGGACGGCGACATGAGCATGCCTGGGTGGAAATCGGATGGCCATTGGCTCGCAGGCGTCGCGGCAGGTCTGGCAATGGATATTGGCTTTGGCAAGGCAGCTATCCTGCACCTGGGCACGCCAGGGGAATGCCTCCCGGGCCAGGTCAAACACCGGTTCCGGGCAGGACCTGGCGCATTCCCCACACAATGTGCAGCCTTCGCCAGTAAAGCGGATTTGCGGAAAACCGCCGTCACCACGAAACAGCACATCTTCCGGGCAGGCCTCAATGCAGCGATCGCAAAGGGTGCACTGATCAGTGATGGCCTGGGTTGTCCAGGGCGGCCGCCACTCAGACGAAACCGCTCTGCCGCCGCGCAGAAAAAGCCGGCGGGACTCGTTCACAGCCATGTTTGCCTATCCCCCGGGTGGCCCCGGCGGCCCCATGAATACCTGGGACATCCAGATCAGAAAACCGTAACCACCCACAACGGCAACGGCCAGGATGGGAAACAGGAAGACGATGATGAAGACAAATAACCGGAATTCGCTGCTCTTGCGCTGCTCCGGCGTCAGTTGTTGGAGGTCGTCCATAAACCCGCCTTTTTTATGTGTGTATTCATTACCCTAGTCAAACAGAGCAAACTTGGCAAAAATCAAATTTGGTATTTCTTTGGGGGTATAGACAAAAAAGCCCCGGACGGGGCCGGGGCTTTCATCTGGGTCCTGGAGGCAGGAATCAGGTCGCTGGCGGCACGAAATCGTCCAGCAGCGTCAGACCAGCTGTATTCTCGGTATCTTCAGGAGCGAGACGAGCAACTGCCGTATAAACTCCACCGGCTGCGAGACTGATTTCACCGGAACGGAAGAGCACCTCGGTGCCATCGGCGGAGGTGATAAACACAACATAATCACCGGCCGGCACTCCAAGATAGCCCGACGAGTCACCATAGGCGAAGTCATCCAGTGCCGGCATGGCATTGCCCTGGTTGGTACCGGCGTCCGCCGCAGGAACAAGGAATACATCCACCAGCGGTGCTTCTACCGCGCCGTGGATAACCCGGAGGCGAGCCTCTGTGGCAATACGGCGGTTATCGTCTGCAAAGGCCAGGGCTTCGAGTGTTCCCGCTTCGGCGGAACCGGCTGCCAGAATGGTCAGAAGGCTTCCATTATCCAAGGCCAGAGTTTCATCCAACACAGGAGTCAGGCTGCCAGTTGCCGTCACCGCGACGCGGTTATCGCCGGTCTCCAGTCCCACATACTCTCCCAGTCTGGCGAACGTCGGCACTGTCTCACCGAAGGCCACGTCGGTAGCGGCTGCGGAACCGTCCGGGTCTTCGTTCAGATAAATATCAACATTAGGTGCATCTGAAGAGTTGTGAACCGCGCGAATGCCTGCTCCGGTATCCTTGTCCAGAATTTCAGACGTCTCGCTGCCATTAATCACTAGCAGGCTGACCGGAGACTCGCCGTACACCGTGTTATCGATAGCGGCAATCAACAGATCAGAGCCTGCAGGCAACTCGACGGCACCGCTGTCATACACCACATCGGCGCTGCCCTCGGCGGTCACCCGGATCTGGTAGGTTCCGGCGTCCAGCTCCAGCGGCCCAACGGAATCACGGAATGCAAAACTGAAAGCGGGTTCTGCTGGCAAGTCGGCGCCATCAGCAGTCACATAAACCGACACAGCGGGCACCAGGCTGTCAGCGGCTGGCGACAGATGGGCCACCCTCAAGCGAGCCGAGTTCGGATCATCCCGCTGGCCATCGTCTGTCAGCACCACCGGCTCGATGTCGCTGCCGCCAACGGTACCGGTCGCAATAATATCGTATCGGGTGTTTGCCTCAAACCGGGTGCTTCCGACCTCGATGACGGTCAACTGATCGCCTGTTGGTAAGATCGCATCAACATCAACTGAATAATTGCCGCGATTTGGCCGCAAGGTCGCAGCCTGCTTGAAGTCCGCACCGGTAACCAGTGCCTCGCCATTGAAACTGACGTTAACAGAAGGGGCGTCGGATACGGCATGAACAACCCGAACATCGGTTCTTGGAGTACTGCTCGAACCATCAAAACAACCAGAAAGCAAAACGCTGCCGGCCATCAAAACCGGTAAAGCCACTATCGTTTTCATTGTCGCTGTTCCTCACTGTACAAAGCTTGACGATCGGTTTATTTGGTTCGAACCTGCACCAGTTCAGTCCCTGACTAATGCGTCAAAGCAATCTACGGGGAGGGTAAAAAAACGGATTCACAATTTTTTACATTCGAGATCACGAATGTGAGCTGAATACAATTTTCTCTATGCTGGCAGGCACTCAGAAACGATCCTCTACACGCGTCATTTTATCGGAAGACATGACACCTCCTCGGCAATTGTGAGCGAACAGCATCTGAAATTTTCGCCAATCCGTACCTAGACTAAAGTGATTAGCGCGCAGATAGGCGATCGCAACATCATAATAGGGATGTAAAGTTTTACCACCGAGAGACAGGCACCATGGATCAGCGGCACCGCACGAAAACCCTGAAGCTGACAACGCTTTCCCTTGTCGTCCTGTTCGTCCTGGCTGGCTGCAGCTCTACCCGCATGGCCTATCGCTATGCGGACTGGGGTGTGGTTTGGTGGGTAGAAGATTATGTCACCCTGAGCCGGGCGCAGAAACGGCAGCTGAACCAGGACTTGGACAGCCTGCTCAAGTGGCATTGCTCAACGGAGCTACCCCGCTACCGCGCCTGGCTGGACGAACTTGAGGCCGACATAGCCGATGGCGCACCGGATATCGACACCATTGAATATCATCAGCAACAACTCCTGGTCTTTGTACCGGACTTGTTGGATAGAGCCGTGCCAGTGGCTGTGAATCTTCTGACCAGCCTGTCTGATGACCAGGTGACCGAACTGGCCAGGAACATGGCAGAAGATCAGGCTGAGCTTGAACAGGAAATGCTGGGGGGCGACCCGCAACAAACTGCCAAGGCGCGGGCAGAGCGCACCGCCAAACGGGTTGAACGGTGGCTGGGCAGCCTCAATGGACAGCAGCAGGCTCTGCTTGAAGAGTGGTCTGCTGATCGCGGTCAACAAACAGAAATCTGGCTGCAGGGCCGCAAGAACTGGCAAAAGGCCCTGCTGGAGACCATGAAAGGCCGGGACCAGCCCGGTTTTGATGAGGCCATCCGCGAACTGGTGATTAACTCCGAAAACGCCCGAGGTCCCGAATACCAGGCCATGATGAGGGAAAGCCGGCTGGCCATGGCAAACCTGATGCGTGCGTTGATCCAGGCTGGCGACCAACAGCACCGGGAGCACCTACAGGCCCGGGCAAGCAAATTGAACCGAGACTTCACCGCCCTGACCTGCTCCTGATCTGGCCAGCTGAGCACCAGACAGAGAAAAGGGCCGGAGATGACGAATTCTCCGGCCCTTTTTAATTCCGGCGGTTATTAAACCGTCAGGTAACCACCATCCGCATTAATGCAGGCACCGGTGGTGTAGCTGGAAGCGTTGGACACCAGGTACAACACGGTACCGGCCATTTCGTCCGGGTCTGCCACCCGCTTCATCGGAATGTGAGCCATGGCCTGTTTCTTGATGGCCTCGTTGGTGGTCAGGGCGCTGGCGAACTTGGTGTCGGTCAGGCCCGGCAGCAAAGCGTTCACCCGAACATTTTGCTGGCCAAGCTCCATGGCGAAAGACTTGGTCATGGAAATCACCGCCGCCTTGGTCACCGAATAGATGCCCTGGAAGTGGCCAGGGTTTACGCCGTTAACCGACGCCACGTTCACAATGGAACCGCCGCCGTTTTTTTTCATCAGCTGGGCGCCACGGGCACACATGAAGAAGTAGCCACGGATGTTCACATCCACGGTTTTGTGGAAAGCACCCAGGTCGGTATCTTCGACGGGGCCAAAGTATGGGTTGGCGGCGGCGTTGTTCACCAGGATATCCAACTTGCCGTGCTCTTTTGCAATGTGCTCCCAAACCGCCTCAATCTGATCCATCTCGCCAATATGGCAAGCGAAGGCCTCGGCGCTGCCACCATCGGCACGGATGCTGCTCGCGACGGCTTCACAACCGTCAATCTTGCGGCTGCTGACGATCACGTGGGCGCCGTAGTGGGCCAGTGTGCGGGCGATGCTCTCGCCGATGCCACGGCTGGCACCGGTTACCAAGGCGACTTTGCCAGTCAGGTCGAACAGGTTTACATTGCTCATGGAGTTTCCTCAGCTTATCGGAATGTCACCAGGGCGGGGTCTTCCGCTTCCAGGTGACTGTAGTTGTTGAATACGGCCAGGCTACGCCGGGGGCCGGAATACAAAATGCGGGACACGCTGGTGTTGGCAATCACGTTGTTCATCTCCAGCGCCTTTCGATCTGAAAGCTCCAACAGGTGCTGGGCAATCACCGCAATGGGCCCGCCGGATGTGGAGACAATGACATCGGCACCGTCCGCCAGCTCAATCAGTTGATCCAGCGCAGTGCTAACCCGCTGCCGGAAACCCTGCCAGGATTCCGCGTATTCGTGGTCGTGTTCACCACTCACCCAGCGGGCAACAGCTTTTTCAAAAGCCTGCTGAAACGCCCTCGCCGGTTTCGGGAAACTCGCGAGGTCCCGAGCCATCACCTGTTTATCCGCCCATTCCGGGCGCAGGCGTTCCACCACTTCAACGTGATCAAACTCGTTCAGGCCTTCCATCACCTGCATATCCGGCAGGCTTGCACCATAACCGGTGGTGATCGCTTCAACGGTTTCCCGATGGCGCTGCAGGTTACCGCCAAAAATGGCTCCCGGCTCTACTTTGTCCGCCAGCCAGCGGCCCAGGACTTTGCCCTGCGCCCAGCCTCGCGGGGAGAGCTGGTCGTAGTTTTCCTTGCCGAAGCTGGCCTGGCCGTGGCGCACCAGATAAATCGTGGCCATTACAGCGAGCTCTCACTGATCAGGCGCTGGCACCGTTTCTCCAGATAATTGGCAGCGTGGCCGAAGGCGGCAAAGCGCTTGTCTTTGGTCTGTCCGTGATAGAAGCGGTAATAGATCTGCTGGACAATCACTGCCAAGCGGAACAGACCGTAGATTTCGTAGAAATCGAACTTTTCAGACCGGAAGCCGGATTTCTCCATGTAGTAGTCCACCACTTCCTTGCGGGTCAGCATGCCCGGCCGGTGGGTGGGTTGGCGCCGCAGCATCTGGAAGGGGCCTTCATCGCCCGCTTCAATCCAGTACGCCAGACTGTTGCCCAGGTCCATCAGCGGGTCACCGATGGTGGCCATCTCCCAGTCCAGTACGCCAATCACTTCAAACGGGTTGTCCGGGTTCAGCACCACATTGTCGAAACGGAAATCGTTGTGGATGACAACCTGGGCGATGTCGTCCGGCATCTTGTCGTTCAGCCAGGCCATCACGTTTTCAAAGCTACCGACATCCTCGGTGCGGGCCTTGCGGAAACGATCGCTCCAGCCCCCAATCTGGCGCTGCACGTAGCCCGCCCCCTTACCCAGCTTGTCCAGGCCAGCAGCCCTGGCATCGACGGTGTGCAGGTCCACCAGCTTGTCGATCACATTCAGGCATAGCTTGCGGGTGTCTTCTGCACTCAGCTCAAAATTCTTCGGGAAATCCTGGCGTAAAATAATGCCCTTGAGCCTCTCCATCACATAGAAATCACACCCCAGCACGCTGTGATCATCGCAGATGGCGACAATGTTGGGCACATAGGGGTAAACCGGCTTCAAGGCATCCATTACCCGAGCTTCCCTCAGCATGTCATGGGCGGACTTGGCAATCTTGCCGAACGGCGGCCGGCGCAGTACGTAAGATTGCTCGCCGTAGTCCACCTGATAGGTCAGGTTGGACGCGCCGCCGGGATACTGCTTGATACTCGGCTTCCCTTCCAGGCCCGGAATGGCCTGCTTCATGAACTGGTCGACGGCGCTGATATCCAGCTCTTCGCCTTCCCGGATGTCTACGGCCTGGTCGATCTGAGTCATTCGATCTCTCCTGTGATGTATTCAGGCGTTAGCCTTGCCACCCATCTTGCTCATCCAGCGTTTGGTTTCCTGGTGCATCAACCAGTCAAACGCCCAGGGCGCATGGCGCTTGAGCATCCACATACGTCGCTCTTTGGCGTGGGGCAGTACCCAGAAGTCTTTGTCTTTCACACTGCGGAAAATATCTTCGGCCACGTCTTCGGCGGTGATGTTGGAACGCTTCATCAGTTTGTTGACGTTCTGCTGGATGCCGGGAATATCCGAGCGCATGGTGCTGGCCAGGTTGGTCTGAAAAAATGCGGGGCAGACGCAGCTGACGTGAATGCCGGAATCCCTCAGCTCCTGGCTGAGGGTTTCAGACAGGGCAATCACCCCAGCCTTGGAAACATTGTAGCTGTCCATCAACGGCGCCAGCATAAGCCCGGCCATGGAGGCCACATTCACAAACGCGCCGGAACGCTGTTCCTTGAATAGCGGCGTGAAGGCTTTGCAGCCTCGCACCACACCCAGTACGTTGATATCGAGAATCCATTCCCAGTCACCAATGGTGGTGTCTTCGATGGAGCCTGCGGACGCAACGCCAGCGTTGTTGACCACAACGTCCACTCCGCCCCATTTCTGTACCAGTTCATCGCGGACTTTCTCGAAGTCACTCAGGCGGCGAACGTCGCACTCAACGAAGTAGCCTTCGCCCCCGGCGCTATTCAATTCCGCTTCAACGGCCACGCCCTGCTCCGGGTTTATGTCCCCAATGCAGACTTTCGCGCCCTCTTTGGCATATCGCAATGCAATCGCCCGGCCCAGGCCACTGGCCCCGCCGGTTATAAATACCCGTTGTGTCATCGGTGTTTCTCTCCGTTATGTTTATGTTCTGGAGTTCGTGTTCTTTGCTTTGGAGGAGGCGCTGCTACCGGGTAGGCCTTTCCAAAACACGCTGTGAATACTTCCCTGTACGCTCTGCTCCGCCATCCATGGCTCCGCAAGGTTTTGGAAAGGCCTACCCGGCATCAGCTCCCAATCTCATCAGTAAGCTGTTCCGATTTTCTTCTCGCAATCCCTCACCGTAGTAGGAGAGGGGGCCGGCGGGGCGAGACTTCTGAAACCCTGCGGAGCCATGGATGGCGGAGCGGAGCGTACACGGACGTATTCACAGCGTGTTTCAGAAGTCTCGCCCCGTCGGCCACCCCACTGCCAACCAAGAGATCAGGAGAACCAAAGCACCCAACCCAAACCCAAAATCAGGACTTGTACTTCCGGAGCTCCAACCGAGCCACCATCGCCCGATGAACTTCGTCCGGGCCATCGGCCAGCCTTAATACCCGAGCGTAACCGAACAATGCCGTCAGCGGGAAATCATCGTCACTGACACCAGCCCCACCGTGAATCTGAATCGCATCATCCACAATCTGCTGCAACATCGCCGGCACCACCGCCTTGATCATCGACACCTCCTGCAGCGCGCCCATGATGCCCTTGGTATCCAGCGCCCAAGCACACTTCAACGTCAAGAGTCGAGCCTGCTCAATGTTCATACGGGCATTGGCGATGACATCCGGGTTCCCACCCAGCTTGGCGATGGGGCGGCCGAAGGCTTCGCGGGTCATGGCGCGCTTGATCATTAACTCAAGAGTGCGCTCAGCGGCACCGATGGCACGCATGCAGTGGTGCACGCGGCCCGGCCCCAAACGGCCCTGGGCGATTTCGAAGCCACGGCCAGGGCCGGCGATGATGGCGCTCTTGGGCAGGCGTACGTTGTCGAACAGTACCTGGCCATGGCCATATGGCTCATCGTAGGCGCCGAAGACTGGCAGCATGCGCTCGATGGTGATGCCAGGGGTGTCCAGCGGCACCAACACCATGGAGTGCCTGCGGTGTTTCTGTGCGTCCGGGTCGGTCACGCCCATGAAAATGCCGACTTTACAGTCCGGGTGGCCAATGCCGGTGCTCCACCATTTACGGCCATTGAGCACCACTTCGTCACCTTCAACCATCGCGGTGGCTTCCATGTTAGTGGCGTCGGAGGAGGCAACCGCCGGTTCGGTCATGCAGAAGGCGGAACGTACTTCGCCGCTCATGATTTTGGGCAGCCACTCGGCTTTCTGCTCTTCCGAGCCGTAGTGGATCAGCACTTCCATGTTGCCGGTGTCTGGCGCATTGCAGTTAAAGATTTCCGGGGCAATGAAGCTGCGACCGGTTTCTTCGGCAATCAGGGCATAGTCGGAGTTCAGCAGGCCACAGCCGTATTTGTCGTCCGGGAAAAACATGTTCCACAGGCCCTGGGCCTTGGCTTTTTCCTTCAGTTCTTTGATGATCGGCAACACCACCCAGCGGTTTTCCAGGGAGGCAAGCTCCTTGTGGTACTGCTCTTCAATGGGAAAGATCTCGTCACGCATGAACTGTTTCACGCGTTTGAGGTAATCCTGGCCTTTCTCGGAAATATTGAAATCCATGGTGCAGCTCCTCGCGCTTACCTGCCCCAACCGGGGCGCACTTTTGTTCAGATGGAAAACAGTCTAGGAGCCAACGCGCTATTACGCGACTGAATTGTTCTTATCGTTTATCATTACCCTTACTTATTCCGGAACCGGACGCGTCTCATGGCCCTGAATCGACTGGACCTCAACCTGCTGCATGTTTTCGATACCATTTATCGGGAGGGCAGCCTGACCCGCGCCGCCAGGGCGCTGCACCTGACACAGCCAGCGGTGAGCCATTCCCTGGCGCGGCTGCGGGATCACTTTGATGACCCATTGTTTACCCGCCAGGGCAACCAGATGGTGCCCACTCCGTTAGCGCGCAGGTTTCTGGAGTCCATGCGGCCGGGACTGAATCAGGTGCAGAGCGCGGTAAACCAGTTCCATGCCTTTGACCCGGCCAGTCAGCGCAAGACTTACACCCTGGGGTTGCGGGATGTGCTGGAATCAACCTTTCTGCCGCAGTTGATGGGCAAGCTGGCACCCTACCCGGACATGGAGATTGTCTCCCAGCGGATACCAAGGCGGGATATGGAAACCCAGTTAGCCGCCGGCAAACTGGATTTCGCCATTGATGTATTGCTGCCGGTCAGTAACCAGACCAGCCACGAACTGCTTCGGCAGGACCGCCTGGTGGTGTTGGCGCGCAAGGGGCACCCAGCCATTAAAGACGGGCTGGATATGCCGGCGTACCTGAAGGCAAAACATGTACTGGTTTCGTCCCGTACCGAGGGTCCGGGCATCGAGGACTTTGAGCTGTCCCGGCACGGCGTACAGCGCAGCATCAGGCTACGTTGCCAGCACTACTATGCTGCCTGCCGGGTGGTGGAGAATTCCGACCTGTTGTTGACTATGCCGGAAACCTACGCCCGGATTATTGCCGAACGCAGTGAAATAGAAGTGATGAGCCCGCCCGCACAGATGCCCTCCATCGATGTGCACCTGTACTGGCACAGGGCGTATGAGCGGGAGCCTGCGCTGGTGTGGTTTCGGGACCTGCTACGCGGCCTGCCACAACATCAGTAGGCGCCTACCAGGGCAAGGAAGCCAAAGAAACCGGCAGCGGTAATGCCCAGGGAAAGCACTACAATTCCAAAACCCCACCAGATTGCGGCGGCGTCTGACACTGGCACGTCGTGGCCCCGCAAGGTTCGATAGAAAGCCCAGGGGCCGAGCACAAACGAGCCCACGACAGCAAACACCAGGCCAACTGCGATGCCGGCAAAGGTCCAGGTAGCCAGCACCATGGCCCGATCCGAACTCTGCTCTTTGACACCATGGTGCTCCAGAAACTTCTTGCAGAAGAACCACAGCAGGGCAAACAGGGCAACCACAAAGACCAGGCCGCCAACAAGCGTAATAATCCGGTACAGCACTTAGTTATCCTTTACGTTTAGGTGGTCAGTCCGGGAACACGGGCTCTGGCAGGCACTCAAACCCCGGTTTGGCGAACAGGTAGCCCTGATAGAGCGCAATTCCCTGGGAGCGCAGCCAGAAGTATTCCTCTTTGGTTTCTACGCCTTCCGCGATAATCCGACCACCAAGATGGCGCATCATGGTGATGATTCCAAGCACAACCGCCTGTTTATTGGAATCGTCATGAATATTCCGCACCAGCGCCATATCCAGTTTCAGGAGATCCGGCGGGCTCAGCATCATGATGTTGTAGCGGGAGTAACCGGCCCCGAAATCGTCAATTGCAGTGCTGAACCCCATCGATTGGTACGCCTCGATGATGGAGGACAGATGCTCTACGGAACTGAGATCCTCGTTTTCAATCATCTCGAAGATGATTTTCCGGGTATCAAAGTTGTAGGTTTCCGCCGCCGCCAGAGTGGTCCGTATGCAATATTCAGCCTTGTACACCGCGTTCGGCATGAAGTTGATGCTGAGTAGCGGTTGCATGTCGAGCCGGGCTGCCAGCTTGACCGCTTTGACCCGGCAAATCTGGTCAAACGCATATCGGTTGTTTTCATTGACCCTGGACAGCACCGACATGGCGCCCTCTCCTTCGGGGCCGCGCACCAGCGCCTCATAGGCAAACACTGTTTTGTTGTCCGCATCCACAATGGGCTGGAAGGCAAAACTGAACGCAAAATCCAGACCGCTCCCACAGGCACACTGCTCACAATGTGACTCATCAAATAGCACTTCGGGTTTATTCACACGGGCTCCGGAACAAAAACAGATACATGTCGCTGGAAGCTTAAAAGAATCAATTAGTTTCCACTATAGCTATCAACCGACAGGTCGTAAAACTTCGTCAATTAATTAAAGCCACCACCACTGGCATCTGCCAGCCCGAGGACTACACTGGGGTTGTTGTTCAAAACCCGCAAACACCGCACGTTAGGAGGCTCGGGAATGGCCCAGACCACTCGCATCGCAGTTACCCCCGGAGACGGCATCGGTCCGGAAGTTGTCGCCGAAGCTGTCCGCTGTCTGGAGACCCTGCGCGCGAAGCACAACCTGGCACTGGAATGGACCCGGTTCCCCTGGCCATCACATGCCTGGCACGAAGAATACGGCGAATCCTGGCCGGCAGACGCGCTTGCCCAGTTAAAGGCCTATGACGCCATCCTGCTGGGCGCCCTGGGCGATCCCGGCCCTATGGACGACACCAACCGGTACCTCCTGCCAGACAGCATTTCACTGGCTCCCCTGCTGGACATGCGTAAAGGTTTCGACCAGTGGGTGTGTGAACGCCCTGCGCGACTCTTACCGGGCGCCAGGCAGTACCTGAAAGATGATCGCGCCAAGGACATCGATATGCTGGTGATCCGCGAGAACAGTGAAGGCGAGTACGTCAGTCAGGGCGGGCGACTGCGTCAGGGCAAGCCAGACGAAGTGGCCACTCAGATGGAGGTTTTTACCCGCCGGGCCACCGAACGAATCATCCGTTACGGCTTTGAGCAGGCCCGCAAGCGTGCCGGTGAGCGGGTGCAGGAAGGCCGTACCCGCGCCTTCCGCACACTGGATGGCCGAAGCTGTGAAAGCCAGGTTTGCCTGGTGACCAAGCGCAATGCCTTGCGTTACTGGGGTGACATGTACACCGAAGTCTTTGAGGAAGTCAGCCACGACTTTCCCGACGTGGCCACCCACCACGAACTCGTAGATGCCGCCTGCATGAAGTTTGTTCAGTGCCCCTGGGCCTTTGATGTGGTGGTGGCCAGCAACCTGCAGGGCGATATCCTGACCGACCTGGCAGCCGTCCTGTCTGGCGGCATGGGCGTTGCTCCCTCCTGCAACCTCAACCCGACCGACCCGAATATGCCGTCCATGTTCGAGCCCACCCATGGCAGTGCACCGGATATTGCCGGCCAGGGTATTGCAGACCCCACCGCCATGCTGTTTACCACGGCGCGTATGCTCGATTGGCTTGGCCGCAAAGACCCCAAACTGGCACAGGCCGGGAAGGAGCTGTTCGACGCAGTAGCCGCTGACCTTGCCGAACAGGGTAACCAGCAACGGGCGACCAGCCAGATTGGCGATGCCATTTGTAAACGCCTGCAGGCCTGACTAGTCTGCTAAAGAGGTATTTCATTCACTTCGGGAGGTGCCCATGACCGACCATAAAGGCAAACTGTCTCCCCTGCTCAAGCAGGCTACCGGCATTACTGCCGCCAAAGGCGAAGGCGCCTATATTATTGACCCCGAGGGCCGTCGGTATCTGGATTTCACCTCCGGCATCGGTGTCACCAGCACCGGCCACTGCCACCCGAAAGTGGTGGCCGCAGCCCAAAAACAGGTGGCTACCATGATTCACGCCCAGGCCACCACGGTAATGAACCCCAGGCTGCCGGAACTGGCGGAAAAACTCGGAGAGCTGACACCAGACCCTCTGAATGCCTTTTTCTTCTCCAACTCCGGCACCGAGGTGGCCGAGGGCGCGGTTCGCCTGGTTCGCCAGGCCACCGGACGCCCCAACGTGATTGTATTCCATGGCGGTTTCCATGGCCGCACCATGGGGTCATTGTCCATGACCACCTCCAGCGTTGCCCTTCGGGCCGGTGTCAGCCCGATGATGGGTGGCGTTGTGGTTGCCCCCTTTCCACACGCTTTTCACTATGGCTGGAGCCTGGACGAAGCCACCGACTTCTGCCTGCGGGAGCTGGACAGAATCTTCGTAACTTATTCGGCCCCCAAGGAAACCGCCGCCATGCTGATTGAGCCGGTTCAGGGTGAAGGCGGCTACGTACCCGCCAACGCCCGCTTCCTGAAGGGCCTTCGGGAACGCTGCGACAAACACGGCATCATGCTGGTGTTCGATGAAGTGCAGGCCGGCTTCGGCCGCAGCGGGAAGTTCTGGGCCCATGAACACTTTGGCGTAACCCCGGATGCCATCATGATCGCCAAAGGCCTGGCCAGCGGCTTCCCGATCTCTGCCCTGGCGGCTTCCGAGGAAACCATGTCCAAAGGCTGGCCCGGTTCACAGGGTGGCACCTACGGAGGCAACGCCGTGGCTGCGGCGGCAGCTATTGCTACCATCGACGTCATTCGCGAAGAGGGCCTCGTGGAAAACGCAGACCGCATGGGTAAACGCCTGTGGGACAATTTGCATGCCCTGAAAAAGGATTATCCGGAGATGGCCGATGTCCGGGGCAAAGGCCTGATGGTCGGAGTTGAAATGCGCCGGGGCGACTGCCCCGATGGCGAACGGGCCGGCAAGATCCTCAAGGAATGCGAAAACCGGGGATTACTGATGCTTCGCTGCGGGCCTTACCAGGAAATCGTCCGATGGCTGCCGCCACTGATCGTCACCCAGAACCAGATTGATGAAGCGACCGGCATCTTCGAGGAGGCCCTGAAAGCCACCGCCTGAGCCCCATTTCATGAAACGAAAAAGGCCGGATGATATCCATCATCCGGCCTTTCTCACAGAGCCTATCCTGGAACCACGGCGGTATTATCTGTCGGCGGTGACAAACTCCAGGCGCCCGGGGGCAACACGGATATCCACGGGCACAATGCCCAGCATCCGCTGGGCAAAGTCTTCCTCATTGAGGCGATACACCGGCATGGTTTCCAGCATCTGGGCCACCACCCGCATCACGTTGTCCGTGACCGGCGCCAGGTCGCCCTTGAAAAAGGGTGAATCAATGGAGCTCTCCAGAAGCTGGAGCCGGCGGATGTACACCGCTTTTTCCTGACTGTCATACACTGGTGCACCTTCAACCTTGAGCGCCAGGTCCACCGGCAGCTTGGCCATCAGTGCGTTCAAAGCCACCTGCCCCCGAAGATCAATCACCGCGACATCGCGACCATCCGGCCCCAGGGTAATATCTGCATCACTAAGACTCAGGCTGAGCGGCGATCCACTCTGCAAATGCTGCCGATCATAGTCGGCCACGGCCCGCTTGAGATGCCGCTCAATCTCGCCCTCGGAGATGGCATAAGGTGAAATGCTCGCACAACCACTGGCCAGTACTGCCAGCACCAGAACCGGGAACCAGGCCCGAACCTGCATGAATGTTTTCATTTTTCTTTCTCTGAAACCGAGCCCCCTATCCTGCGGCAGGCATGCCTTCCACGCAAGCCGTGTTGATTAACGATTGGTGAGGGAGTCAGTCGTTCTCAGCACGGGCCTGCACGGTTGGGGTCAGCCGTTCATCAAACGTTACGGTCAGCACGATGGGCTGACAGCACACCTGGCAATCCTCGACATACTCCTGTTCAGCCACCGAGGGGTCGACGCTGATTTCCAGCGTCTCCCAGCAGTAAGGGCATTGAACGAGCACTGAATCAAGCGCAGACATGCGAACTCAGAACTGCTGCTTGGCCATCCAGGGGATGATCCGGTCGAACGCCTCTTCCATCCGCTCACAGGTCGTCGAGAAACTGAAGCGCAGGGCATTGGTGCAGTGCTCACCAAAGGCGTCACCCGGCACCACACATACCCCGGTTTCCTTCAGCATCCGGAGCGCAAGATCAGAACCATCCACATGGGGCGGCAAATCCGGAAAAGCGAAGAATGCGCCGCCGGGCTTGTAGCCGGTCAGATAGGGAGTCTGGTCGATCAGCTCCACAATCTTGTCCCGACGCTCGCGATAGATATCGACCATGTCGCGGACGCACTGCTGGTCTGCCGTCAGGGCAGCCACGCCGGCAAACTGCGACGGTGTATTGGCCACCGAGGTGGTAAACATATGGTAGCGCCGTAGCGACTTGATTGCCGCCTGGCTGGAGATGACCCAACCAACCCGCAAACCCGCCATGCTGTAGGTCTTGGAGAAGCTGCTGATGCACATGATGTTATCCAGATCCATAGAACAGTTCAGGACGCTGGCAAAGTCATCATCATCAAAGATCAGGTGGTCATAGACCTCATCTGCGTATACCTGAATCCCGCGATAGGCGCACTCCTCGAGAATCGTCTCGACGGTACTGCGGGGATACACCGCTCCGGTCGGATTGTTGGGGTTATTCAGGATAAGAGCGAATGTTCGTGCCCCCATGGCCCGGATCACATCATCCGGGTCCAGCTGGTGGTTGTTCTCAGCACGGGTGGGCACAAACTTCACCTCACCGCCGGTCATCCGGATAAGGGGTGCGTAGAGCAGGAACGACGGGTCCGTCACGATAAACTGACGACCGGGCGCCGAGGTCGCCGAAATGGCCAGGTACATGGCCTCGGTGGCACCGCTTGTTACCAGAATATTGTCGCGGGTGAGCTTGCGGTTGTAGCGCTTGCCATAGTAATCCCGTAGCGCCACCAGCAGTTCCGGCAGGCCGGCATCCATGGTGTAGCCAGTTTGGCCGGCGTTCAGCGCGTCAATATAGGCATCAATAATATGCTTTGGTGTTGGCAGGTCTGGCTGCCCTATCGACAGGTGAATCACATCCTTCATGGTGGATGCCATATTCACCAGCCGGCGAATCCCCGAAACAGGAATGGCCTGCATGGCCGGGTTCCAGCTGGCCTTGGTCTTGCGGTACTTCACTTTCCGCGGCTTGGTCTCGCCGGCATCCTTGTTCGCGGATTCCGCCATACGCACCTCCCGATAACAGGGTAAATAAAGACCTACCCCTGCAGGTTAGTCAGTAAAAATCAGCGGTACAAGGCCAGTGGGACTAAAGACTGAACAAACCCGCCGAGGCAATGGATCCGTCAAGCCAGGTTGACCCACACCCACTCGCCTACCAGACTACAACGATGGACTAAAACCAATCGTTGCGATTCCTGCGGAGGTGAAATGACAGCGTCCAACAAACCGGTTGTCACTGTTCTGACAGCGCCTGGCGAGGCACCGCCTCCCGGCATAGAAGCCGTTCAGGCCAGGGCGGAAGTTCGCTTCGCCTGCGATGAACAGACACTCCGGGACACCCTGCCCGGCACCGATGTCATGATGGTGACCGATTTCCGGACTGAAGCTCTGGAAGCCGCCTGGCCAACCGCAGACCGGTTGAAATGGATTCACGCCACCAGCGCCGGTGTCGATGCACTCATGTTCCCGGCACTGATCAAAGGCGACGTTACCGTGACCAATGCCCGGGGCATCTTCGACCGGACCATTGCGGAATATGTGCTGTGCAGCATTCTGATGTTCGCCAAGGATTTCCCCCGGTCCATCCGCTTACAACTGAAGCACGAGTGGAAGCATCGGGACACAGAGCGGGCCGAAGGCAAGCAGGTGCTGGTAGTGGGCGCCGGCTCCATCGGCCGTCAGATCGGCCGACTGGTTAACGCCGCAGGCATGCATGCCCATGGCATTGCCCGCACGCCCCGGCAGAAAGACCCGGACTTTGTAGCGGTGCACGGCAACGATGAATTGTATGACCAGTTGAGCCATGCGGACTTTGTGGTGATTGCCGCACCACTGACACCGCAAACCGAAGGGCTGTTCGACAGCAAGGCGTTTGCGGCGATGAAAAAGTCAGCCAGGCTGATCAATATCGGCCGCGGGCCGATTGTGAAGACGGATGATCTTATCAAAGCTCTGGACGATGGTGAGATTGCCGGAGCGGCTCTCGATGTGTTCGAGGAGGAGCCGTTACCGGAAGATCATCCGCTCTGGGAGCGGGATAATGTGATTATGACGGCGCATATGGCGGGCGATTTCATCGGCTGGAAGCGGGCGCTGACGGACCAGTTCCTGGAGAACTTTGACCGCTGGCACAAGGGTGGCGAGCTGTTCAACCTTGTCAACAAGGAACTTGGGTACGCCGGTTAGCCTTTGTGATTGCCGCTCGGGTTCTTTGCCGTTTGGGTCAGAGTCCGGAGCGGCTAACGGGGAGCCCTCTCACAAACACGCTGTGAATACTTCCCTGTACGCTCTGCTCCGCCATCCCTGGCTCCGCAAGGTTTGTGAGAGGGCTCCCCGTCATCCGCTCCTCCGAGTAAGCCGGCCGGACGCCGCTCCTGACTCACTGAAACCAACTCCCGGGTTGGACTGAGCGGGTCGGAGGGTGCCTTCCGAAACCCTGCGGAGCCAGGGATGGCGGAGCGGAGCTTACATGGACGTATTTACTGCGTGTTTCGGAAGGCACCCTCCGACCCGCTCACATCCCCAAGTTATCGGTTGGCCGCCGAAAACTCCCGCTGCAACGGCAACAAGTCGAAAACACGAGTCTCGTCGTTGGGGTCCACAAGCTCCGTGGCGGACTTGTAAACCCGAGGCGTGGTGTAGAGCATTTTCAGAGCCTTGCCATGAGGCATCGCCATGTAACGCTCAGGCTCATTTTCCTCCAACCACTTCCGAACCCGCGGCGCCATGTTATGGGCCATTTTCGGGAAGAAATGGTGTTCGATGTGATGACTGAACCGGAAATGCAATCGATCGAGAACCGGGTTGCTTCGCAGGCTCATGGAGTTATCCAACGGATTGTTCGTGGGCGTTTGCGGCCGCAGGAAGTGATTGGTCAGGATATAGCCCTGCCCCAAGGCATTGGCCATCATGAACGGAATCAGCACCGTGAACACCGCCAGCGGGCCTGAGACAACCGCCAAAGCAACCCACAACGCCAGACACAAGAACACCTGAGCAATGGCCAGATTGCGGTTAAAGCCCTTGAACTGCTTTCGGTGTTTCGCCTGAATCCACAGCACCAGTTGGGCGTGAAAAGTGAACGAATAGGTCAGGAACAGATAGCTGTACCAGGTGCCTGAACCCGGCGCCAGCTTGTGAAACTTCTTCTGCCCGGGATTGGTTTTATAACGGCGCAGCGTGCCGAAGCTGTCCGGATCTGTATCTCCGGTGTTGGTATTACCGTGATGCACCACGTTGTGCCACTTACGCCAGAACTCCGGTGGCACCATCAACGGACCAAACCCCAGCCAGCCAAAAAAATTCTGCCAACGCCGGCTCATGCCCAATGCCCCGTGCAACACCTCATGAGCCAACAAAGCCTGGCAACCAATGGTATGCCCCACCAGCAACGCCAGGCCAAGATTGGCATACCACGGCAACCCCGCCATCAGAATCGCCGCTAGCCCACCCCAGATAATCGCCTGCAGGGGCAAGAACCAGATCACCCGCCAGGTCTGGGCCTTGAACGTATCAGCGGGAAGCTCCTTCTTCATCCGGTCCCGAAGCTCCCGCTCGTCCGGCTTACCATACACCACGGCCTCCGCCGCTCCCGGTTTCACTGCTGCGTTCATTTTTCACCTTTGCTTAGTTGAATTTCGACAATAATAAATTTACAGCGTACATGTGTGCGCTGAATTTATACCAATAAAGACAACTAAACAATGGCTGGAAAATAGAAAAATCACAGAACCCATGAAAAATAAAAACAAGCGTTCGCTGAAAACCACTCGGAGTACGGGGCGATAGTCGGGATGGGCTTCTGAAACCCTGCGGAGCCAGGGATGGCGGAGCGGAGCGTACAGGGAAGTATTCACAGCGTGTTTCAGAAGCCCATCCCGACTACCGCCTAACTCCAAAAAAACGGGCGCCCGAAGGCGCCCGTTCTCAATACATCTGCTAAAAGCTGAATCTCAGCCCCCCGAGAGCGACTGCTCCGAAGGATCAAGCTCCATCTGCTGAATGGCAATCACCGCCTGAGTCCGGTTACGAACACCCAGCTTGCGGAACACCGCCGTGATATGCGCCTTGATGGTAGCCTCAGACACATCCAGATCATAAGCAATCTGCTTGTTCAGAAGCCCCTCAGCCAACATACCCAACACCCGGAACTGCTGCGGCGTCAAAGACGCCAGGCGCTCCGAGAAATCGGTGGATTCAGACTGCATCCGCTCAATCTTGTCGGCTATGCCCTCAGGCAGCCAAACATCGCCTTCCAGAACCGCCTGAATGGCCAGGGTAATGGTTGGCAGCGGTGCACTCTTGGGAATAAACCCGGAGGCACCGTAGTCAATCGAGCGACGCATGGCCTGCAAGTCTTCGGAGCCAGACACAACCACCACCGGCAACCCCGGATACTGGCCTCGCATGAACACCAGCCCCGAGAAACCATGGGCACCCGGCATATTCAGATCCAGCAGGATCAGGTCTGCATCCGGGTGCGACTCTACCGCCGCCTGCAGTGACTTGATGCTGTCGACCTCCACAGTCTCGACATCCGGCACCGCCTGATTGACCGCTTGTTTCAATGCAGCCCGAAACAACGGGTGATCATCAGCGACGATAATTGTTTGTGTCATTCAACAGATTCCTCACAGGTTAGGGCTGTCAACTGCCGGCGTTACTGGAACGCCCGGCTGCTGATCAGATCATCCACTACGCCCGGATCAGCCAGGGTAGACGTATCACCCAACTGATCGTGCTCGTTAGCAGCAATCTTACGCAAAATCCTGCGCATAATCTTGCCAGAACGAGTTTTCGGCAGTCCAGGCGCCCATTGAATCACATCCGGAGACGCAATCGGGCCAATTTCTTTACGAACCCACTGAACCAGCTCCTTCTTCAGCTCGTCCGATGGCTCCTCACCCTGTACCAGGGTCACGTACACGTATATGCCCTGCCCCTTGATTTCATGGGGGTAGCCAACCACCGCAGCCTCGGCCACCTTGTCATGAGCCACCAGAGCACTCTCAACCTCGGCAGTACCCAGGCGGTGGCCGGACACATTCAGAACGTCATCCACACGGCCAGTGATCCAGTAGTAGCCGTCTTCATCGCGACGGGCACCGTCGCCGGTGAAGTACATGCCCTTGTAGGTGCTGAAGTAGGTCTGGATGAACCGCTCGTGATCACCGTAAATGGTGCGCATCTGACCCGGCCAGCTGTCCAGGATGACCAGGTTACCCTCGGTCTTACCTTCCAGGATGTTGCCTTCGTTATCCACCAATGCCGGCTGAACGCCGAAGAACGGCTTGGTGGCGGAACCCGGCTTCAGGTCGACCGCACCAGGCAGCGGAGAAATCAGAATGCCGCCGGTCTCGGTCTGCCACCAGGTGTCCACAATCGGGCACTTGCTGTTACCAATGACCCGGTGGTACCACTCCCACGCCTCCGGGTTGATCGGCTCACCCACCGAACCCAAGAGTTTGAGGCTTTCGCGGTTAGTGCCGTCCATACAGGACTCACCCTGGGCCATCAGCGCACGGATGGCGGTGGGCGCGGTGTACAGGATGTTGACCTTGTGCTTGTCGACAACCTGGCCCATGCGGGAGCTGTCCGGGTAGTTGGGCACACCTTCAAACAGCAGGGTGATGGCGCCATTGGCCAGCGGGCCGTACAGAATGTAGCTGTGGCCGGTTACCCAACCAAAGTCGGCGGTACACCAGTAAACGTCACCGTCGTGGTAGTCGAACACATACTGGTGGGTCATGGAGGCATAGACCATGTAACCGCCAGTGGTGTGCAGAACGCCCTTCGGCGCACCGGTGGAACCGGAGGTATAGAGCATGAACAGAGGGTCTTCCGCGTTCATCGGCTCCGGCTTACACTCGGCCGGCGCATCTTTGATCAGGTCTTCGTAACGAACGTCACGGCCTTCGGTCCAGGGGACTTCTTTGTTGCCGGTGTGGGTAACCACGATCACCTTGTCGACCTTGGCGTCTTCCTCGTGCTTGAGCGCGTGATCCACGTTCTTCTTCAACGGGATGGCACGGCCACCGCGCAAACCTTCATCAGCGGTAATCACAAAACGGGATTTGCCGTTAACCACCCGGGCCGCGAGTGCTTCCGGGGAGAAGCCACCGAACACCACCGAGTGAATCGCACCGATCCGGGCACAGGCCAACATGGCAACCGCGGTCTGCACGATCATCGGCATGTAGATGGTGACCACATCACCTTTCTTAACGCCCTGGGCTTTGAGCGCATTGGCAAACTTGCAGGTCTCTTCGTAAAGCTCCCGGTAGGTAACGTTACGGGATACCGAAGGATCGTCACCTTCAAAGATGATGGCCGTCTGATCACCGCGTTTCTCCAGGTGGCGGTCCAGACAGTTGGCGGAGGCGTTCAGTACACCGTCTTCAAACCATTTGATGGACAGGTTGTTGTAATCGTAGGTGCTGTTCTTGACCTTGCTGTAGGGCTTGATCCAGTCAAGTCGCTTGCCGTGCTCACCCCAGAACGTATCCGGGTCTTCTACTGACTGGCGATACATTGCTTCATACTGCTCTTTGCTGACCAGTGCACGCTCGGCAACTTCCGGACTCACCGGATATACCTGTTTATCAGTCATTGTGCTCCCCCTTAATCAGAGTCTGTTGTCATTGTCGGTTTTTTAAATTCAGGGTGGTCGGGCGATTTTTGCCCTTAAGACAGATGCATGTAGTTCAACATGTGTGCCACCGCACAATGAATTAGACTAACGTCCTAACCTACCGCCATTTTCGGGCTAACCTGTTCAGCAATGCGTCGATCAAGGCAGGGCTTAGCAGCTTTAACAGCGGCTTTATCAAGAATAGTTGCAGATCGGGGAATGGCAAAACATGACGTGGGGAGAGCAGGCCCGGCCGCTGGCCGGACCCAGGAAGGATGATCAGGCAGCTTTTTTGCGCTGCTTGGTAGCCCGAAGACTGTAGACCTTTCTTTCTTTCAGGGCATAGCGGTTCAAACCCGCCAGGTGGATCTTGCGCAGATAGACTTCCCAATCAATTTGGCGTGCATCCACCGGGAAAAGCCCCTTGTCGACCTCACCCATTCTGGCAGACAACGCCTGCAGTTCATCGTTGTGGAAGACGTAATCCGGGGCTGTGTAAAAACCAAAAATAGTGGCCAGTGACTGGGTGGTATCCAGGTTCTTGAGCATTTTCAGGTCACGGGAATTACCCAACAACTTCAGTACCTTGTCTGTCACACTCAGGGGCAGGCGCACACCGCTGACCACCAGGTCAAACAGGGTACGGTTAACCGCAATGAACGGCTTGCTGGGCTGCCGGTAGAACAGATGATCGTAGGCGGCGTAATTGGCTTTGGATTCCGCCATCAGGTGGTCGATGAACTGCCCCAGTGAGACCGGATTGGAGCTGCCACTGCAGCACTGGTAGATCCTCCGCCGACCAGGTTCTGCCAGGCCTTCGGAAAGCGACAAAACAATCGCATTGGCCACCAGGTCCACCGGAATGACATCAATCACACCCGAGCGCTTACCCGGGAACAGGGTCACCTTCTCCCGGGCATAGGCCAGGATAATGGCATCCGCTACCTTGACCCCCTCAATCCAGCCAGGGGCAGGCTCTTCCAGGGCACTTTCAATGATGGAGGGCCGAACAATGGTCAGGCTGCGGCCGTTCAGCGCCTTCATCAAAAGCTGTTCGCCCAACCACTTGGTAAAGGTATAAGTGTCGCTCCAGCCGTAGCGGTTTGCTTCCCGAATACCCAGGTCCACCAATTTCTTTTCAAGGGTTTTGCCAGAGTAGCGGGCGCGAACATCGGCAATCTTGTCTTGCAGTAACTGCACCAGCTCTTCAATCTCGTAATACCCCTCGCTTGAGCGGGGAACTGACTCACCTGCGGGCTTGATCACCGATTCGGTGACCGGCCCGGAATTCATGCCGTTAACATAGCAGGTAGACACCTGCAGAACTGCCAGCTCCGCATTCTGCCGGGCCAGCCCGGCGATATTCTCAAGACACAGGGTGTTGATCGTCAGGGCTTTGTCCAGCTCCTCCCGGAAGTTCACGCTGGCAGCAGAGTTGATCACGGCATCCAGTTCTCCGGCCAGTTTCTGCCAGGCGTCCTCACCCATACCGAAACAAGGTTCCGTCACTTCACCGGTAATGCAATGAACCCGCTCTTCGAGGAAGGTTTCAAACCAGTCTGCATCGACACTCCTCAAGCGATCAAATACCGATGACGTGGCAATTTCATTATCAAAGCGGCTGCGGGCATCAGGATGACGTTTATTGCCCCGAATCAGCAAGTAAATGCCACCAATGTCCGGGACGGACCTGATCAGCTTCTCCAGAACCACCTTTCCCAGGAAGCCGGTGGTTCCGGTAATCAGCACCCGCTTGCCGCGGAGCTGCCCGAGCACCTTCGACGAAGACTCTTTTTGATTCACTTGCTGGTTTGCCATGGTAGAACTCCTTCTCTGAGATCGATGTCACCAGCGATCAACGCCGGTCAAAAGTCGCGGGGGGCCGGTTTCCTTTGCCCCGACATGTATGCATCCGTTTTGCATCCGCCTGTCAGAGCTGCCTGCATAATGCGGGCCACGATTTCGATCAATTCTTGCACAATGATCGTTACAGGGCGGTGACAGACTGCAAAATTACGACACATAAATCCTTAAAAAAATGACCAGCAAGTGGGCACATACTCTTGGCTCGTTCACGATCGGGTAGGATCCCTGCCTGCCAGTGAACGCAAGAGGTCATCCAGGGAAACATCCGAAGGTTTCTCCCGCAGCACCCGAAGTAATTGATCCTGCTCGCCAAAACTGACTCGATCGTACAGTGGTCCCTCCACCCCTCGAGGCAATACAGCAGGCTCCGGCTTAGCCGAGGGTGACGCCAGATCATCGGCCAGGTGCCGCAGGTGGGCCGCCAGTCTATCCCGGTCTACCTGGCACAGATGCTCCCATTTCATTGATGCCAACCCGGTTTGTACGATCTCCACGGTATCGGCATCAGGGTTGCGCCCCAACAGTGCAAAAAGGCGGGTAAATGCGTCATACCGGAGCATGGCATCGTCCGGCTTTGCTGCCAGTAATTTTTCCAACTGCCCGACCAGGGCCCGACATTGCTCGCCAACGGATTCACCGCCGGGAATGGCGGCTTCAGCCTGCCCGGTTTGCCGGCGCGCGGCCTGATGCCAGTATGCCGCTATACCGGCTTTGCGCCGAGGCAGTGCCGCCAGGTGAACATTGAGCATTTCCGCCAGGGTGTGAAACTGCCGGCAGGAGGGGTCAGAGGTGGGCAGCAGGGTCACCGGGTGTTGATTGAGCACGGACTGCCGAAGCGTTTCATCCCGCCAAAGTGCCCCCAGGTAATGCAATGTCCACTGCAGATGCCGCTGGCAGGCACCGTTCAGACGCTGGAACACCGATCGTGCCTGGCTGGCGCCTTGTGCCATGTTGACGATCACGGACGGCTTGCGCCTGTAACCTCGGCGCTTGAGAACTTTCATTAGGGAGAAAGCATCGGTGAGTGAGGCTGGGTCCGGGGTTACAACCACACAGGCCAACTCTGCCGCTGCGATCATATGAAGACCTACAGTCTGCAGCCCTGATGCCGTATCAATAATCACATAATCGTAACAATGCTCCAGCTCATGCAGCGACTTCAGGAGCTTCAGGCTGTCTTCGCGGGTCATCTCCATACACGACTGAACCCCGGAGGCACCTGGAACAATGTCCAGCCCATAGTGGGTTTGCAGAATGGCACCAGCCAGACCACACTGGCCGGCGATCACATCGGCAAGCGTGCGTTCCGGATAAAGCCCCACCAAAAGACTCACGTTGGCAAGGTCTGTGTCCGCGTCCAGCAACAGCACTTTCTGCCCGGCTTTGGCCAGGGCAAGCGCCAGATTGACGGCAACGGTGGTCTTTCCCACTCCACCTTTACCGCCTGTTACCGCGATGGTTCTTGGTTGGCGCACCTTTTGCCTTCCCTCGTAGCTTGAGCAACCGAAAACAGACGAATCCATAGACTTGTCACTATAAGCGACATTTTAACCTGTAAAAAGGGTACACATATCACAGACTTGAAATACCCTGCTTAAAAAATCAGCAGTAACGGTTTAACACTGGCGGATTATTGTCTAAGCTCACTGACTTACAAGAAGAATGAACACCCTGTCATAAAACTTTGATACAGAACAGGGAACCTTACCCGCACATACGATGGCGCGGGGCAGGGACAAAGGGCGCGCGATGAGTAATGCGATGGATATTGCAGCTGATCTTCAACTACCGAGCCTGCCGGAGGTAACCCTGCGGGCGCTGAAAGCATGTCATGCCGGAGACAGTTACCGCGAGATCAGTCAGATTGTCGCCACGGACACCGCACTCGTCGCCCGACTCCTGTCATTAGCCAACTCCGCCCTGTACAGAAGTAATCCTCCCATCCGCTCCATTGAGCAGGCACTGCTTCGCCTGGGCACCCGCCGCTTCCAGACCCTGCTGCTGACATCGGCATTGCGACAATTGCTATTTGAACTCGGCGGCGACGAGTGGCAGCAACTGAGGGATTTCTGGCGCCACTCTCTGACCACAGCCCTGACCGCCCGGGCCCTGGCCACACTGACACGCTACCCAAGCCCTGAAGAAGCGTTCCTGCTTGGCATGGTTCACAACATTGGTGAACTGATCGCCATCAAGACCCAGCCCCAGGAACGAAAACAGGACATCCTCAACCACCAGAATGAGATTGCCGCCCATTTTGTAACCGTATGGGGGTTAGGACCGTTGGCGGCAGACGCCATGCGATATCAGCAGTCGCTACCAACCCAGCTCCGGGACGCCAGCCACCTGGTGAAACTGATCAGCCTGTCGACCCGGCTTGCCCTCTCAGACTCAGCGGGCATTGCTGCTGCAGGAACGATCTTTGGGTTGCAGGAAGACCTGACACGGGAAATCTGCGACAGAATCAACGATGAAGTAGCCACCATGGCGGCCTCCTTCGGAATTCCTCTGGACACCGCCTACCAGAGTGAGGAAGGCGCCCGGCAGCTCAGGCAAACCCTGATACACCAGGCGATCGCCAGCAAAACCCTTGAGCTGCGAGCCACAGACAGCACGACCCCGTGCGATCTGATCGCCAGTACCGTCAGCAGTCTGGGCGTCCTGACCGGACTGCCGGCCCTGTGCTTTGGCCCCGAGGCAGAGGAGCTCAGGCTGCTTTCCGGTACCGGCGCCAACCTTCCGGACCTGCGCCTGTCGCCCCAGCCTGGCGGCAGCGTCCTGAGCGATGCGTGGAACGGCGGCACTCTGGTCAGCCTGAACGAACGTGAGCCCAGCGTACTTGACCGGCAACTGCTGGCCATTCTGAGAACGCCGTCTCTCCTGGCGATTCCTGTTCAGCAGGGTGGGCAAAGACACGCGATCTTTGCCCTGGGCACCGACTCCGAATCAATGGAGGTCACTACCCAGCTGGTTCGGCTGTTCATCCACGAGCTTACGCAGCTGATTGAAGGTCAGACAACCGAAGGGCCAGGCGTCGACAGCCAGATCGCCCACGACCGGATACGTCGCCAGGTACATGAAGTCAGCAACCCCCTGACCATCATCAAACAGTACATTTTCCAGCTTCGTGCCCGGATGCATGATGAGACCGTCCAGGAAGACCTCGGCATAATCCAGGAGGAACTGGATCGGGCAGGCTATCTGTTGCTGCAAATCAGCACCGGCGATGCGCCCGGCACTACCAGCGGTACAGACCTGAACCGGGAGCTTGAAAGCCTTGCCCGCATCCTTCAGGACAGCCTGTTCAACGGCAACGACCGCACCCTCAAACTGAGGCCGTGCCGTGAGGACACCCAGGTGCAGGGCAGCGCCTCTGCCGTCCGGCAGATCATCATCAATCTGATCCGCAACGCCGTTGAGAGCCTGGAGCCCGGCAATGGCGAGATTTCCTTGAGTACAGCAGCACCTATATTCCAGAACCAGCGCCGCTGGGTTGAATTGCAAATTACCGATAATGGCCCCGGCATTCCCGAGGCCGTCAGGCGCAACCTGTATGCGCCGGTAGCCAGTTCGAAGGGCCAGGGCCACAGCGGCCTTGGCCTGAGCATTGTCAAGCAACTGATTGATGACATGGAGGGCATCATCGCTTGTCACACGGGGCAGGAAGGCACTACCTTCCGGATCCTGCTCCCGGCGGCAGGCCACAACAAGCATGGTACCGACTGACGAATTAGCGGAAGCAGACCAATGGCATTAGAGCAGAGCAAGCAGCCCTTCCATGGGTCCGAACCGGCCAGGATTCTGATAGCCGATGACGAACCACGCCTCCTGGCCAGCCTGGCCAACTTACTGAGAGGCCGAGGTTTCGACGTAACCGAAGCCAATGGCGGAAAACAGGCTTGTGAACAACTGGCCTGCAAGGCCTTTGACCTGGCACTGCTCGACCTCAACATGCCCGACACCGATGGTTTTGCGGTGATGGAGCGCATAGCCAGCCACCAGCCGGATTGCGGTGTGGTTGTGGTCAGCGGCGAAGGATCTTTCGGAACCGTCAGCCGGGCATTGCGCCGGGGAGCCCTGGACTACATACGCAAGCCGTTTGATCCCGAGGAACTGCTGACCACGGTTGAGGGCGTACTGGGCAAACAGTCTCTGATCAAAGCCCACGAAATGATCCAGACCCGGCTGGAAAAATCCGAAGCCCTGCACCGCTACATCGTCAACAGTTCACCGGATATCGTATTCATGCTCGATAAAACCGGTCATATCTGTTTCATCAACAACAAGGTGGAAAGCCTGCTGGGCTATCAGCCTTCGGAGCTCTGCGGTCGTCATTTCGGGCACATTCTGGACGACCGGGACGTGGCCAGGGGCACCTACGCCCTTCAGGGGCCGGACATCTCGGTGGATAACCCCAGAACGCTGGAAGTGCGGCTTAAAACCCGCGGCAGCAGCAAGGCAACCCGGCATTTCGAAATCACCGCCTTCCCGGTAGACCCGCAAACCTGGCCCCAGACCGGCGACACCCGTGGCGGCTCGACAGCCCAGCCCGCCCGTTATTACGGCATCGCCCGGGATGTCACTGAACGCAAGGAGGCGGAGGCGTTCATCAACTTCCAGGCCTACCACGACCTGCTCACCCGACTGCCCAACCGGGCCCTGTTCAAAGATCGCCTGGAGCTGGCCATCACCCAGGCTCGGCGGGCCAAGCAAAAACTCGCCGTCATGTTCCTCGACCTGGATCGCTTCAAGGTGGTGAACGACACCCTCGGCCACGCCATGGGTGACCGCCTGCTGCAAGCCGTGACCCACAGGCTCGAGAAATGCCTGCGACGGGGCGACACCCTGTCGCGCTTCGGTGGCGACGAATTCACCCTGCTGCTGCCCTCGGTAAATAGCCCGGAAGACGCCCGGAGCATTGCCAGGAAACTGATACAAACCCTGAAAGATCCTTTCCAGCTGGGTAACCATGAAGTCTTTGTGGGGGTCAGTATTGGCATCGCAGTGTTCCCGGATGCTGGAAACTCCATGGACCAGCTGATCCAGAACGCGGATATTGCCATGTATCACGTCAAAGCCCGCGGTAAAGATGGCTATCGTTTCTATTCCGACAGCATGAGCATCAATACCGCCAACCGGCTCAGCCTTGAGCGGGATTTACGGCTGGCCCTGGAGCGGGACGAACTCAGGGTGTTCTACCAGCCTCAAGTCTGCTCCAAGACCAACCAGGTGGTAGGGCTGGAGGCTCTGGTGCGATGGCAACATCCGGAACGGGGGCTGATCTATCCGGGCGACTTCCTGCCACTGGCGGAAGAAACCCGGCTAATCGGCAAGCTCAGTGAACGGGTGCTGGACCAGGCCTGCAGAGACGTAGGACACTGGATCAACAGCGGGCATCCGAACCTGCGCCTGGCGGTCAACCTGTCACCCAGCCAGGTAGAGCATCCGCGCTTTGTCGAGACATTGCTGGAGCAGGTCCAGTCCCATCGTTTTCCTGCCGGCAATCTGGAAATCGAGATCACCGAGAACGTGATCATGAACGATCTGGAACAGATCAGCCGGAAACTGAAAGAACTGGCGGATTGCGGTGTACGCATTGCCATTGACGACTTCGGCACCGGCTACTCCTCCCTCAACTATTTGCACCGGCTGCCCATCCACACCCTGAAAGTGGATCAATCCTTTGTCAGGGCCATTCGCAGCGGAGAGGACGGCGCCTGCATAGTGAACGCCATCGTTGCCATGGCCCACGGCCTGAAACTGGAGATCGTCGCCGAGGGCGTGGAAACAGACGACCAGCTCAACTACCTGACAAGCCTGGGCTGCCATCAGGTGCAGGGATTCTTCTACGGCCCCGCCCGGCCAGCGGCCGATATTGACCGGCTGCTGAGCCGCGATGGTCTGGCCTTCGCCCACACCGGATAACCGGCTTTCGATTGTAGGACACTCCTAACTAAAACATTGACCCCGTTTGCAAAGTGTTTCGATACGTTACTTTGTGTATCTGGAATTGCGCAGTACTGCACATCTTTGAACCCACCCCTTCTCTAAGCTCAGGTTATCAGTAACCGATCACCGGACTGTCCGACAGGCTGTCGGAATAACAATCACAATAACGGTGACGTTCAACCAGCGAACAAGAAGAAGGCAGCAGTCATCATGCGCGACAAGTACAAGTACATCGGCCCCGTCTATGACTTCCTGAGCAACCTGTACAGCGGCAAAAACATTCACCGCTGCAAAACCGCCATGCTCGACGTGGAAACCGTCAAACCCGGTGACCGCATCCTGTTTGCTGGCGTAGGGCACGGCCGGGACGCCATCCGCGCCGCCGAACTCGGCGCCGATGTAACCGTGGTCGACCTGTCTGAAACCATGCTGCGCAAGTTTGCCGATGCCCAGCAGAAAGAAGCGCCGAACCTGACCATACGCCGTATTCACAGCGACATCATGAAGGTGAACGAGTTCGAGCAGTACGACATGGTAGTGGCGAACTTTTTCCTCAACGTGTTTGACGAAGACATGATGGTGAAAGTGCTGGAACACCTGATTCGCCTGGGCAAGGCAGACGCCAGCGTGGTGGTTGGTGACTTCTGCTACCCGACCGGCAACATCCTCTCCCGCATGTTCAAGAAGCTTTACTGGTACATGGCGGTGTTCATCTTCTGGCTGTTTGCCAACAACGCCTTCCACAAAATCTACAACTACCCGGAACACATGCAGCGCCTGGGCCTGCAGGTTACCGAGAAAAAGCATTTCAAACTTCTGAACATGGATTGCTACTGGTCGATTCTTGGCCGCAAGCAAGCCTGAATCTCTTCCGACTCAAAATAACAACAGGTTACCGGGAGCTTCATCATGTCAGATCAGATTCTTGCCCTCGACAACATCAGGGAACTGGCAGACGGCCAGTTCAGCTTCGCCGAGCGCGTCAACTACCTCAAGAAATACGGCCAGCACTCACAGTCGTTCTCAACCCTGCAGCCGGGCATGCAGTATTTTGATGTGCCGGGTATGGGCTACATTGCCTATATGCGCAAATGGGGCGGCACCTTTGTCCTGTCAGATCCAGTGAGCGCACCCGAGCATTTCCCCGCCATGCTGGAGAAGTTCCAGCAGACCTTTCCCAACGCCTGCTACATCCAGGTTTCGAAATCGGTGGTGGATTTTCTACACCTTCGCTTCGGCCTGTATGGCACCCAGTTTGGCTGCGAATCCCGGATTGATCTCAGGTCCTGGAGCCTGACCGGCAAGAAGAAACAGATTCTGCGCACCGCACTTAACCAGGCCGAGAAGAACGGCATTACCGTCATGGAACGGTTCAGTGATGACCACACCCGGGAGATCTCCGAAGCCTGGATACGCACCCGCAAGTGCAAGAGCAACGAGATCCGCTTCCTGATTCGGCCCATGGAAATGGACTATCGGGAAAACGAGCGGCACTTTTACGCCTACCAGGACGGCAAGGCGGTGGGCTTCATCTATTTTGATCCGATCTACCGCAACAACGAGATCATCAGTTACGTACCGAATATCTCCCGCGCCAACGCCGATTTCCGACAGGGCATTTTCTACACCCTGATGGCCCACGCCATGGACACCTTCAAGGCCGAAGGTGTGCCCTTCCTGGACCTGGGCCTGATTCCGCTATCGCTGGACCAGGCCACCGAGCACCAGGAAAGCCGATTACTGAAACGTTTGATGCACGGCATCTACGAGAAAGGCAATTTCCTGTACAACTTCAAAGGCCTGGAATTCACCAAATCCCGCTTCCGGGGTGACAACTTCAAAACCTACTGCTGCCACAAACGCGCTATTCCGGCTCTGGAATTCCTCGCCATGTTCAAGCTGACCCGGCTGTTGTAACGCCGGGCCAATGCTCGCAAACCCGCGCCACTGACATCCCCATTTCGGCCATGAACAGAGCAACATCCGGGGGGGCGTCCCCGGTAAAGTGGGCCTCTGACACTACGCCACCGGTATCCGCTCTGGGGGTTTCCGCTGCTGCCAAACGCCCGGATTCGCCCAGCAGAAAGGCGACCCGGCGAGCGATGGCGTCACCGGAATCCACCCATGCAGTGACCTCCGGCAGGCTTTTCCGGAGCCAGGGTAACAACAGCGGATAGTGAGTACAGCCAAGCACTACGGTATCTACACCCGCCTCACGCAGCGGCGCCATGGCTTCATCCAGCTCATCCTGGGGCGGTTCTGCGCCTTGCACCAGTTGCTCTGCCCAGCACACCAGCCCAGGGTGGCCAAGCCGCACCACGTCGCAGTCACTGGCAAACTCGGCAATGAGCTTATCCAGATAGGGTCGCTGTACCGTTGCCGGCGTTGCCAGTAGCCCGACCCGACCATTGACGGTGCAGGCGGCGGCGGGTTTGATAGCTGGCACCACCCCCACAACCGGTAGCTCCGTCATAGCCCGCAAATGCGGAAGCACCACCGTGCTGGCGGTGTTGCAGGCCACCACGATGATGTCACAAGGCGACTGTTGCAGGCTTTGCCGGATCAGGGAGCAGCAGCGCTCAATCACCACCTGCTCGCTCTGACCGCCGTAGGGAAAACCAGCGTTATCCGCGAGATACACCAGGTCCGCACCGGGCAGCGACTGGTGAATTCGGGCAGCCACACTGAGCCCGCCAACACCGGAATCGAATACCAGCACCCGAGGGGGCAAACCGGCCATCATCCGGCATCGCTCCCGTTCTCGGCAATTTCCTGTTTCATGGCACTGATCAGGCGGCCGGCAATGGTGGTATCGGGCGGTATGGGGGGATGATCGTCGGCACTGAACCAGCCGGCATCCGCCCGCTCATCTTCCTGCAGGCTGAGTTCACCACCCTGATAATCGGCAAAAAAACCCACCATCATCTGATGGGGAAAAGGCCAGGGTTGGGAACTCCGGTAGCGGATATTGCCAACGTCCAATCCGGTCTCTTCTTTTACTTCCCGGGCCACGGCCTGCTCAAGGCTTTCCCCTGGTTCGACAAAACCGGCAATCAGGCTGTAGAAATTCCGGGTCACCCTGGAAGACCTCGCCAGCAGGAACTGGCTGCCGCGCCGGATGACCACAATCACACAGGGTGCGATTCGGGGATACCAGGGGATATTGCAACGACTGCACCAGCGAGCCCGCTCCCGGGGATGTGACTCGGTGCGCTCTCCGCACCGACCGCAATAGCGGTGGTCCTGCCACCACTGCAGTACCTGGAAGCCGGTACTGAGCAAATCTGCAGGCGCCTCGGATGACACCAGCAGGGCGTCCCTCAAGGTAACCAACTGGGCGCCAGGCAGCCCGGAGTCTGGCAAGGTACAAACGAACAGACGCCGGCCATTCCAGGTACCCAGAGCAAGGGCCTCCGGGCGACTGTCGCCCATTTCCGGACCGCCCCAGGCCAACAACCAGCCGTTATCCGGCTTAAGGACATTGTTACCGGAAAACGCCAGAAGCAGGTCCCCTTGCACAGGGGCGTCTTCAAACCAGCCCGGCAACCACTGCTCGCTTTTGCTCACCATGCTTTTGCCTTATCAGCAACCGTTTATCTGAGCGGCAATGTAACACATCACAATCACTAGCAAGAATCTGTATACCGCTTTCCGCACCCGCCTCAACCCGTTAAACTTGGCGCCTGTTTCCAGTACCGGAGTAACATCTTATGCGACTTTATCAGGGCATTCGCAGCCTGATCCTGTCTCTTTTCCGCAAGATCCTGTTTTTATGGGTCAGGACCGATGTCAGCGGCAATACCCTGGAGGCCCTGGGGCTCGATCCGGACAAACCGGTGTGCTACGTACTCCAATACAGTTCGTTGTCCAGCCGGCTGGTGCTTGAGCAAGAAGTTATCCATGCCCGCCTGCCCGGTGCCACCGAGAGCCTGCCCGTTAAAAATGGGCCAGCCCACTCGTTCTTCTTTCTGTACAAGCGCATTGGCGGGCCATTCAACGGCGGCCGACAAACACCGGTTCCCACCAAAGAGTTCACCGGCCTGGTAAAATTTGGACTGGAGCACCCCGAGCAGGACGTCCAGATTGTTCCTGTCTCTTTGTTCTGGGGCCGCTCACCGGATAAAGAAAAATCCCTGGTCAAGCTGTTGCTGTCAGACACCTGGTCGGTTGCCGGGCGGCTGCAGAAGTTCCTGATCATTCTGGTGCATGGTCGCAACACCTATGTGCAGTTTAACCAGCCCCTGTCACTCAAGCAGGTGGTCGACGAATACCGGAACAACGAAGAAAAAGCCAAGCGGAAGCTGGCACGTATTCTGCGCACCCATTTCCGCCGGGTTCGCCAGGCGGTGCTGGGGCCGGATCTGTCGCACCGTCGTACCCTGGTGGAAGGCCTGGTACGCACCCAGGCTGTCAAGGAAGCGATAAGGGAAACCGCCGCCAAAGACGGTATCCCGCCTGAAAAGGTTCGCGCCAAAGCCTACAAATACGCGGACGAAATTGCCGCCAGCATGTCCATTGTGACCATCCGGTTCCTCGAACTGGTGCTGGCCTGGCTCTGGAACCGCATCTACAACGGCATCGCCGTCAACAACATCAAGGTGGCCAAGGAAGTCGCCCAGGACCATGCCGTGGTCTATGTTCCCTGCCATCGTTCGCACATCGATTACCTGTTGCTGTCCTACGTGTTGTACAAGAACGGCCTGATGCCACCCCACATTGCCGCCGGCATCAACCTGAACATGCCCATTGTTGGCCCTATCCTGCGCAGGGGCGGGGCTTTCTTCATGCGCCGCAGCTTCCGGGATAACCCGCTGTACGCCACGGTTTTCAACGAATACATGCACGTGATGTTCACCCGCGGCTACTCGGTGGAATACTTTGTCGAGGGCGGCCGCTCCCGTACCGGGCGCATGCTGCCACCACGTCCGGGCATGCTGTCGATGACCGTGCGCAGTTTCCTGAGGGATCACCGCAAACCCATCGTCTTCGTGCCGGTTTACATCGGTTATGAGAAAGTGATGGAGGGCCGCTCCTACCTGGGCGAGCTGCGCGGCAAGAAGAAACAAAAGGAGAGCGTCTTCGGCCTGGCCAAGACGGCCCGGAAACTGACCAACTCGTTCGGCCGGGTAGCGGTGAACTTTGGTGACGCCATACCACTGGCCGATGTTCTGGACGAAGTCCATGAAAGCTGGCGCAGCGAGGCTTACGACGCCGAGTACCGGCCCTCCTGGCTTACCGAAGCGGTGGATGAACTGTCCAAGCGGGTAGCCAGCAACATCAACGCTTCGGTGGCGGTCAACCCGATTGGCATGACCGCCACGGTTTTACTGGGCACCGAGCGCCTGGCCATGGATGAGGGGCAGTTGATCAGATTGATGGACCAGTATGCCCACTTGCTCAGGGCCTACCCGTACGCCAACACCGTCACCTTGCCAGAGGGTTCTGCGCGGGACTGGGTTGCTTACTGTGAGAACATGGGGCTGGTCACCCGCCAACCCCAGAAACTGGGCGATATCATTGCCCTGGAAGGCGCCAATGCCATTCTGATGACTTACTACCGCAACAACATCCAGCACCTGTTTGCACTGCCGGCGCTGATTGTAAGCCTGTTCGAGAACAAAACCAGCCTGCGCAGAGACAAGGTTCTGTTCCTTACCAGCGTTGCCTACCCTTACCTGCAGTCCGAACTGTTCCTTAAATTCGGTCAGGATGAAGTGGAATCGGTTATTAACAAGTGGATCGACGTGCTGATTGATCAGGGCCTGGTTATCCAACTGGATGACGAGCGCCTGGGTCGCCCCGAAGAAGGCACCGAAGCCATGCTGCGGGCCCGCATCCTGTCCCGGTTTATTATCCAGACCCTGGAGCGCTACCACATTACCCTGGGGATTCTGCGCAAGTATGGTTCGGGCAAACTGACCGCGGCGGAACTGGAAGAGCAAAGCACGCTGCTGGCCGAGCGGATGTCTATCCTGTTTGGCCTTAATGCACCGGAATTCTTCGACAAAACCCTGTTCCGGAACTTCATTGCCAATATGCAGAAAACCGGCGTGCTGACCACCGATGACAACGGCCTGCTTTGTTACGGAGAAGGTCTGGATGAGGTGGCCGAAGATGCCCGGCTGGTATTGAGCGTTGAGAAAAGACAAGCCATTCAGCAGGTCACCATGCTGGATGCGTGAGTCTTTGAGGCGGGCCGGCCCGGGTTATCTCAGGCCGGCAGCGCCTTGATGGAATAGATATCGTAGCGGCTGCTTTTACCTTCCAGCCGCGTAGTGGGCTCCGGCCCCGCCACCGCTGGAGCCTTCCGGGGGCGCTTCACAACCACCCGGTAACGGGCACAGGCCAGGGCTGCGGCAAGCAGCTGTTCAGAATCGTCATCGTCGCCGACAACCTGCCGGAACACCTGCATTTCCTTTTTGACCAAGGCGGCTTTGTCCCGGTGGGGGAACATCGGGTCCAGATACACCACATCCGCCGCATCCTTGCCGGCGCTCTCAAGCCAGTCAATGGAACTGCCGGCCTCAAGCCGCATATGCGCCACCAGGGGCGCGCAATCGATATTCAGTGCGGCCCTTGCCAGGCCATCTGCCAGCAAGGCATGGATCACCGGGTTTCGCTCCAGCAGGGTTAACCGGCAACCCAGGCTGGCAAGCACGAAAGCGTCCTGGCCGAGGCCGGCAGTGGCATCCAGTACGTGCAGCTGGGCCCTGGTTTTCTGCAAGCCAACCGCCCGGGCCACCAACTGGCCGGTGCCGCCACCATGCTCCCGACGGTAGCCCATTTTGCCGGTCACAAACTCCGCCCGCACCGGTCCTGGCGCCCCTTTGCCGGTCAACTGGAGGGCAAGCCCTTCGTCGTCCATGTACAGCAGCACCGGAAATTCCCGGACCTGTTTGGGTTTGACGATACCCAGCCAACGCAACTCCAGCTCTTCCGCCAACTGTCGTGCAGCCATCTGGTCACCCAGCGGGCTGCAACCAACGGCAACGGTCGCCGTCAGGGAGTGGCAAGTATCATGGGAAGGGTTTGGCATCAGACGAGAATGTCGATACCGGAAATAACCGAGCCACCCTCGAATTCCTGCCCGGCGGCGGCCACACCGGCAAAGGTCGAAAGCGCTCTTGAGGCTGGCAAAGGCAGCTCGTCGGCGCGGAATCGTTCAAGCCGGGCATCCTCAGCGGCCCTGCGGGCTTCAACGCGACGATCGGTCGCTTCACTAGCCGTCTGGTTACCGGGAGCGGTATCCCGGCTTTGCTGGGGCGCATTCAGGTCACGGCGAACCGACTCGGCACCGGGGGCCTGGGGAGAAGCGGCCGGGGACCTGGCGACATCGGTACGCTCTCGTGCCGGGTTGTTGTTACCCGTTTGAATCAGGGAGGAATTGGCCGGATTAATACCACCGATCATAATGCGCAACCACAGAAACGGTTCAAGTGTGTTGCTGCATTATGGAAGAACCAGGGCCTCTTGGAAAGGCAGGCGGCAACATTTCTGATCAGAAAACGACCTTTCACGCACGACCGGGCAGTTTCTTCCAGGCCACTTCATCCCGGACATAGACCGGCTGCGCCAGCTCCGCCGGCACCGCGATGCCATGGCGAAAATCCTGTTCTGCCAATCGTGCCACCATGGCGGCCCGGGGCACCAGGGTGTCATCCACCGCTCTGATCCGGCAGACCACCACTTCGGGCATATCGCCCTTTAATGTCCAGCCCTGGCCGGCACCAGTCCAGTTCGCTGATACGTCTGAGTCCGGCAGGCTCACCGCCCCGGGCGGGCAGACCCGCTCCTCGCCGATCAACACCGGCAACCCCTGCTGACACAGGAAGGTACCCCAGTACACTTCGCCCATACGGGCATCAAAGGCCACCGCAATGTGTTCACCATCGGCCAACTGGTGCTGTTCAATGGCGTCCAGGGCGACAGCCGACAGCGACGACACCGGCACAACCGGTAAGTTAAGCCCCCAGGCCAGCCCCTGGATAACCCCGGTCGCAATACGCAAACCGGTGAAGGAGCCCGGGCCACGGGCAAAAGCCAGGGCGTCAAGATCGTTCCGGGAAAGCCCCTGTTCGGCGAGCAGTTCGCGAACCATGGGCATTAGAAGGCGGGTGTGGCCCCGTGGGGCCAGTTCAAACCGCTCGCTGATCTGGCCATCCAGCCATAGAGCGGCGGAGCAGCCCTCAGAAGACGTATCCAGTGCTAAAAGCTTCACAGAATCAAGCCTCCCGGGCTACTCCGGTTTCGATTACTTAAGCTGGGACAGGATCTGGTCGCGGATGCTGTCCAGGCTACCAATGCCTTCCACGCGCACGTACTTGGGCGCGTCGGCAGGTGCCTTGCTGGCCCAGTCCTGGTAGAAGCCGATCAGCGGCGCTGTTTGCTCGTGGTAGATGTTCAGGCGCTTGCGTACGGTTTCTTCCTTGTCGTCTTCACGCTGTACCAACGGCTCGCCGGTCTCGTCGTCCTTGCCCTCTACTTTGGGTGGATCGTATTTCACGTGATAGATACGGCCACTGCCCTCGTGCACGCGACGGCCAGACAGACGGCTGACAATTTCTTCGTCTTCAACGGCGATTTCCACCACGTAATCGATGGCGATACCCTGGTTCTTCAGCGCTTCAGCCTGGGGAATGGTGCGTGGGAAGCCGTCCAGCAGGAAACCGTTCTTGCAATCCGGCTGCTGAATACGCTCATCGATCAGGGCGATGATGATATCGTCAGACACCAGACCACCGGAGGCCATCACTTCCTTGACCTGTTTGCCCAGCTCGGACTCGGCCTTGACGGCGGCACGGAGCATGTCGCCTGTAGAGATCTGGGGGATCTCGAAACGCTCGGTAATGAACTGAGCCTGAGTACCCTTTCCAGCGCCTGGCGCGCCTAACATGATGATTCTCATAACGTTGTGCTCCCGTTGTCTTATATTATCGTTTGAAAAGTTGCGGCAAAAACCGTCGCCTTTGCGACAACCTCTCAGGGCGTCCAGGCCCACTTGCTGGCGCGCCTGCCCAAAATTGAGGCAGCATTATACGAAGTCCGCCCCGACAGAGAAAGTCGACCTCCGTATCATGGTTGGAATTACCGGAACACAGGGGGCTTCAGGCACAGAAGCCTGACGCCGTTTTGCTCAGGATGCAAGCGACGACGCCAGCACATCCAGGTCGGTTGCAACGGCCTGGATTTCCTCCTGAACCAGCGCCAGTGTTGCTGGCTCCAGGCCAAGCGCTTCTGTCAGTGCGGGGATATCATCCGGGTTGAACTCGTCGCCAATACCCTGCTCTTTCAGCAGGGCATTCGCCAGTTGGACCATCAAAACATACTCTTCATGCTCACCATGGTAACCCGGGTGCTGGTGCATGCCTGCAGCCTTGATGACAGGTTCCGGCAGTTGCCAGAGCCGATGCAGAATACCGCCAATGGCGCCATGGCCAACCGCCAGGATATCCTGGCGCTCGCTATGGCCAAACACTTCCTGTTCCAGTGAATGCATGCTTGCTTCAGGGTTGATCTCCCGAAGAGCGTTCAGTTCCTGAAATTCAGAGGGAAACAGGTGCCCCACCAGCAACAGGCCAAAGTTGTGCAACAGCCCGCACAGATACGCCAGCCCCTTGTCCCGGCCCGAACGCGCCGCCAGGCTTTGGCACAGGAAGGCACAGTAAAGTGAGTGACGCCAGAAATTATCCATGCCCAGCATTCCACCCCTGGGCACATCAAAAGCCCTCACCGATGCAATACCCATGGCAATATGGGCGACCCGATCAAACCCCAGCACCCGGGTAACGGCCTCCTGAACCGAGTTGATCTGGCCAGGGTAATTGAACAGTGCCGACCGTGCGTAGCGCATGATCTGGGCCGTCATGCTCGGGTCAAACTCAATCAGTTCCGCCAGCTCTCTGGCGGTGGCTTCCGTATTGGCGGTCAGGCGCAGAATCCGCAACGCCAGCGCCGGCATGGGCGGAAGACGATAGAGTTTCTGCAGTTTGTCAGCCACTTCGTCGAGGCTCAGCGCGCCACGGGAACCATTACCCTGCCCCCGGATAACCAGGTGCCCTTCGCGGGCACCCGCCAGTGCCAACCGGAACGAGCGGCCATCCATCACAACCAGGGTATCGTTGGTGCCAGCTGAGAACACCACTTGGTCGGCGGTGGTGAGATCTTCGTCAATCAGCACCGGCAGATCCCAGGCATTCCCGACCGGTGGCACGAATCCTGGCTCGCAGTCGCCAAACAGCCTCGCTGTCTGGCGCGCGGTCAGCGGCTGCAGGCGACGCCCGGTAAACTGATGCAGGGTGTCCATATCCAACGTACTGTCGAAGCGATGCACCGCCATGACCACACCATTGATGTCGATCAGCAGCGTGGGCTGGATAAAATCATGCTGGGGCTTGCCAGAGGCAAGAACCGCCGCATCGAGATTGCTTACCGGTGCAATTTCGATCTGCTGATAGCTGATACCCTTACGGGCGAGGTAATGCGACAGTCGCTCTGACAGTGCCAACGGGGAAGACTCCTTTATCCGGTTCAGGGCTTTCCGGCCCCGGCGTTATTATGCACGTTAGCCCGTATTACGCATACCAGCGGCGATGCCTGCCATGGTGACTTTCAGCGCCCGCTCCACCATATCCGGCACCTCACCTTTGCCCTCACTTTCGCGGTCGCGTTTGAGCAATTCCGCCTGAAGGTAATGCAATGGGTCCGTGTAGGGGTTGCGCACTCTCATGGAATGGGCAAACACCGGTTCGCTCTCCAACAGGGCTTGCTGATCCTTGAGCTCCAGCACACGCTCGATACAGCCGTTCAGCCGTTCCCTGAGGCTACCCCCAAGGGCCCTGAGGCTTTCATCCTCCACCAGGGTCTGCTCGTAATAGCTGGCAATGCGCAGGTCGGCTTTGGCCAGCACCATTTCCAGCATGTCGACATAGGTGCGGAAAAACGGCCAGCCCCGCATCATCTCACGCAGCTCTGACAGGCGCTGGTGCCGGGCGGCTTCTTCCAGGGCCACATCGCTGCCCAGCCAGCTGGGTAGCATCAGGCGCATTTGGGTCCAGGCGAAAATCCAGGGAATGGCTCGCAAACTCTCCACACCACCGGTGGCTTTCCGGCGCGCCGGTCGACTGCCCAGAGCCAGCTTACCCAGCGCCGTTTCAGGTGTAACCTGGCGGAAATAAGGCACGAAATCCGGGTTCTCCCGCACCACTTCCCGGTAAGATTTGAGGGAACGCTCGGTCAGCCAGTCCATCATCTCGCGCCAGCTGTCCTCGGGTTGTGGCGGTGGCGCCAGGGTCGCCTCAATGACGGCAGTGGTGTACAGGGTAAGGCTTTGAACCGCCAGCCGGGGCAAACCGAACTTGAATCGGATCATTTCCCCCTGCTCGGTAATCCGGAAACTGCCGTTCACCGATCCCGGCGGTTGCGACAGAATCGCCCGGTTCGCCGGGCCGCCACCACGGCCCACCGTGCCGCCGCGACCGTGGAACAGGGTCAGGTGCACGCCATACTGGCCGGCCACCTGGGTGAGTTTTTCCTGCGCCTGGTACTGGGCCCAGGCTGCCATCAGCTGGCCGGCGTCCTTGGACGAGTCCGAGTAGCCTATCATTACCTCCTGGCGGCCCTGACAGTATTCGCGGTACCAATCAACCTGATACAGGGCAGCCATGCTGTCTGGCGCGCCCTGAAGATCGCTGAGGGTTTCAAACAGCGGCACCACACGCATCGGGAACTTCATTCCCGCTTCCCGCAACAGCAGGATCACGTTCAATACATCCGAAGGCTTGCTGGCCATGGAGATCACGTAAGAACCCAGTGCTTCCGGGGTCTGGCCCGCCACCACCTCGCAGGTAGCCAGCACTTCCTTGACGGACTCTGAGGGTTCCCAGTTGCGGGGTACCAGTGGCCGGCGGCCTTGCAGCTCGCGCAGCAGGAATGCCTGCCGGTCGTCTTCCGACCAGGACAAATAGTCTCCCAGCCCCAGGTAATCCACCATTTCCGCCACCGCCTCCGCATGCCGGGAAGCCTCCTGCCGGATATCCAGGCGAATCAGCGGCAGTCCGAATGTGTGAGCACGGCGAATGGTGTCCAACAGCGGGCCGTTGGCAATTTGCGCCAGGCCGCAATCCATCAGTGATCGATAACACAGCTCCAGGGGAGCTGTCAGGTCTTCGTTCTCAAACAGGATACCGGTCTCGTCCGCTACGAGACCTTTAACGCCGGCCTCGGCCCAGTCCCGGGTACGGACCAGGCGCTCCCGCAACTCGGCCAGTACCTGACGATAGGGTTCCCGGCAATCACCAACCCGCGCCCTCAGTTCATCACTGGCCTGCCACATGGATAACTCGGCCCTCAGAGCCTGAATATCCCGCAGGTAAAGATCGGCAGCCATCCAGCGGCCCAGCAGGAAGACCTGACGAGTCACATCGTGAGTCACGTTCGGGTTACCGTCGCGGTCTCCCCCCATCCAGGAGGCAATGCGGATCGGGGAATTCTGCAGGGGCAGGCCTTTGCCCGTTGCATCAGAAAGTGACTGGTCCAGGCTTCGAAGGAATCTGGGCAATGCCTGCCAGAGGCTGTTCTCGATGACCGCAAAGCCCCACTTGGCCTCGTCCACAGCCGTCGGCCGCTCATGGCGGATTTCGTCGGTGTGCCAGGCTTCAGTAATCAGCTGTGACAGGCGGGCAACAATCTCATCACGCTCCGCCGGCATCAGATCATCGTGGTCGAGCCGGGCCAGGCAGTCGGACATTTCGTCGTATTTCAGAATCAGGGTACGGCGGGCAACTTCCGTCGGGTGTGCCGTCAGCACAAACTCAATCCGCAGGTCCGCCACCCGCTGGTGTAATTCCTCCGGACCCACTCCCCCGGACTTCAGACGTTCAAAAACCTCACCCAGGGATTCCACCATCAGGTCGGAAGGGTGGCCCTGCTTGCGGCGAATGCCGTGGTACTGCTCGGCCAGGTTCGCCAGGTTGAGAAACTGGTTAAAGGCTCGGGTGACCGGGAGCAATTCATCGTCAGTTAACTGCCCCAACAGGGTCACCAGGCGCTGCCCGGAGCCACTTTCCTGACGGCGATCGGCTTTCGCGGCTGCCCGAATCTCCTCAATCCGCTCGTAGCAGTCCTGCCCGGGAAAACGCCGGATGCTCTGGCCCAATAATTCGCCCAGCAGACGCACATTTTCTCGCAGATCGGGGTGCAGTTCGGTCACGTTAAGTTCCTTCTGAATTGACGGAGACGAAGTAAACTTACGATACTAAGGATCCGTTCGAAAAGTCTATTGGCGATTCAATCCCCTCGCCCCAAGGAGCCACCATGAAAGTGACCGATTTGCCCCAGCACTGGGAACAGGAAAAACAGGCGATGGAACGTACACACGAATACAATCTGCGCCTGCCCCTTGAAGACGCCGCCCGGGTGGCCGCGCTGGCGGAACTCTATCCAGATCGCAGCGAAAGCGAGATTCTCAATGACATGATTGCCGCTGCCCTGGACGACCTGATTACTCAGGGGCCGCTGAAGGATCGCCTGGCAGACAAGGGAAAGTAATATAAATGAGCAGACATCAACCCAAGCGCACGGCGCCTGGGTTGATGGAAACCCGGTGGTGAGCCGAATCGGTGCTGGCGTCAGGCCACGGATTCAAGCTGGCGGGCTTTGATCCGCTTGATATGCTTCTGGCTAAGGGCTACAAACCGCGGAGTCAACCCCTGGTCTTCGTAGATCTCAAAACCATCCTCATCATAAGCGACCACTTTGTCGCCCTGAACGTAGGGAAAGCTGGTTTCCAGCTCATCAAGCGCAGCGGAGATCAGATCACGCATCAGGTCTTGAGAGGATTTCATCGGATACATCGCTGCCACTTTCTGCAACAGCTCGTGATGCTGGTCAGACAACGATAGGTACGCGGCATCACGAGTGAGCCGACCACGACCGTGCTTGTCCCAATGCTTGACCAGATCTTTGATTTTCATGGTGCCTTCACCCCTGCATCTTATCTGACGGTACAGCGCACCGATATGGTGCAAGCCGTACTAGAAGTGTAGACGAAGAATGACATTTCAGTGACTGAAAATTGGTAACGGATTGTACTTATCGGCGACGGTTCCGAGGCACTGACCGTTAACGGTTTTCAACCCCCTTGACCTTCTGCCATATGGCATCCAGCGCTTCAAGGGACTCCTCATCCAGATCACGCCCCTCACTTTCCAGCACCGCTTCGATCGCCCGAAAACGTGCGTCGAATTTGCGGTTCGTTCGGTTCAGGGCCTGCTCAGGATCCACTTTCATGAATCGTGCCAAATTCACGCACACGAACAGCAGATCACCCAGTTCATCCTCGACCGCATCCTGGTCGCCACTACCATTCTGGGCGGCCTGCCATGCGTCTTTCAGCTCATCGATCTCCTCGTGAAGCTTGTCGAAGACCGGGCCAACGTCAGGCCAGTCAAAGCCATGGCGCGAAGCCCGGCGCTGCAATTTTTCGGCACGGGCCATGGCCGGCAGGGTTCGTGCAATGCCATCCAGGCGGCTGACCGAAGACTCAACAACAGGTTTCTCGGCCCGCTCCTCCGCCTTGATACGCTCCCAGCTCTCCTTGATCCAGGCTTCGCTGGGACGGTTGCTCGGGTCAATGCGGCTTTCCAGAGTGCCTTCCGGGAAGACATGGGGATGCCGGCGAATCAGTTTGCGGACCAGGTGATCAACGATGCTATCGAAATCGAAATGCCCTTCCTCACGCCCCATCTGAGCGTAGAAGATCACCTGGAACAGCAGGTCTCCCAACTCATCCTTCAGATGCGGGTAATCCGCCTGTTCAATGGCATCGGCCACTTCGTAGGCTTCTTCTATCGTGTGGGGCACGATGCTGGCGAACGTCTGCCGGGTGTCCCAGGGGCAGCCCGTGTCTGGCTCCCGGAGCCGGGCCATCAGGTTTTTCAGGTCATCAATGGAATAGCTCATCCGCGCTTTCGCCTTACGTCGATGATGTTCGGCAGGTTGCGAATCTGGGCCAGCAACCGCGCCAACTGTTCCAGGCTGGAGATTTCCACCGTCACCCTCATGGTAGCGATGTTCTCATCCTTGTTGGTCAAGGTATTCAGGGCCAGCACGTCACTGCGGGACGACGACAACACATGGGTTATATCCCGCAACAGCCCCGAGCGATCGTAAGCTTCGATTTCGATATCGACAGGGTACACAGAGGCCGGCTTGCCACCCCAGTTCACCTCGATGATCCGGTTGGGCTCGAATTCCCTCAGGCTGAGGAAGGTCAGGCAGTCCTGTCGGTGCACGGTGACACCGCGCCCAACCGTGATATATCCGCCAATCGCATCACCCGGTAGCGGTTTGCAGCACTTGGCCACCTGGGTCTTGAGTTTGCCCACACCGAGAATCTGGATGTCTGACTCGGTGTCATAATCCTTCTTGCGGGCAGTGGTCAGCTTCAGGTCGAGCTGTTCAGACTTCGGCTCCAGCATCTGCTGCGCCACGTTCGCCACGTGCGCAGGCCGCAAATCGCCGGCCCCAATGGCGGCGAACATATCGTCTGGCGAGTGGTAATTCACCTTTTTGGCCAAATCCCCCAGATCAACATCGTACAGCGACAAACGCTTGAATTCGTCTTCCAGGATTGCGTGGCCGTCTGTGATATTACGGTCACGATTCTGTTGCTTGAACCAGTGGGTAACCTTTGCCCTGGCCCGGGATGTCTGGATATAGCCCAGGCTTGGGTTCAGCCAGTCCCGGCTCGGCGCCGGGTTGTTGGAGGTGAGTATAAATACTTGGTCGCCGGTTTTCAGCGGATAGGTCAGAGGAACTATTCGGCTGTTCACCCGGGCACCCCGGCAGGCGTGACCGATTTCGGTGTGTATCCGATAAGCGAAATCCACCGGTGTGGCACCCTGGGGCAGGTCGACCACGTGGCCTTCGGGGGTGAAGACATAAACCCGGTCCGAGGCGACGTCTGACTTCAGGTGATCAGCCAAACCAGACAAGTCGCCCAACTCTTCCTGCCACTCCAGCACCTGCCGCAGCCAGTTGATCTTGGCGTCGTAACCGGTGGACTTGTTGTTCTTGTCGGTGCCCTTGTACAGCCAATGGGCACAAACACCTAACTCAGCTTCCTCGTGCATGGCATGGGTGCGGATCTGCACTTCCATCACCTTGCCTTCGGGGCCGATCACCGCGGTATGGAGCGACTGGTAGCCGTTCTCCTTGGGGTTGGCGATGTAGTCGTCAAACTCGTTGGGAATATGCCGCCACAAGGTATGAACAATGCCCAGAGCGGCATAGCAGTCCCGGACTTCCGGCACCAGGATACGCACTGCACGGACATCATAGACCTGGGAAAAGTCGATACCCTTACGGCGCATTTTGCGCCAGATACTGTAGATATGCTTGGCCCGGCCAGAGAGTTCACCCTTGATACCGGAGGCCTGAAGTTCAGTTTGCAGGGTCTCGATTACTCGCCGGATATAGCCTTCACGGTCCAGCCGCTTCTCATCCAGCAGCTTGGCGATCTTCTTGTACGCTGAGCTGTGCAGGTACCGGAAAGACAGGTCTTCGAGTTCCCACTTGATGTGACCAATACCTAACCGGTGTGCCAGGGGCGCGTAGATATCGAAGACTTCCCTGGCCACCCGCATGCGCTTCTCTTCCGGCGCGTCCTTGACGGCCCGAATCGCACAGGTCCGCTCGGCCAGTTTGATCAACGCCACCCGGACGTCGTCAATCATGGTAACCAGCATTTTCCGGACATTGTCGAGTTGCCCTTCACTCTGGCCCAGCACATTGCCCTTGAGCGGGTGGTGCACCGACGAAATGGCTGCCATCTGCTGCACACCATTGATCAGCCCGGCGACTTCGTCACCGAATTCCTTGCGGATCTCTTCCAGGGGTACCCGCTCTTCACGCACTGCCCGGTACAACACCGCAGCCACCAGACTGGCCTGGTCCAGATGCAGTTCGGCCAGCACCTGTGCCATTTCCAGACCCGTACGGAAACTACTGGAGCCCGGCGCCCAGAGGCGATCCTCTCTGAATGCCTGCACGGCAATCCTGGCCGCTTTTTCACAGGCCTGCCGGAGCTGCTCCGGATTATCCAGGTGCGTCTGTTCAGCGATGTGGCGAACACAACGATCAATGTCGATCTCGCCATCACCAGTGACCGAATAATCTTCCCGAACTTTTACCATAGCAGAGGCATACCCGCTGATTTTCCGGTTACCCGGGTCGCGATCCTGGCGCCCCGGCATCTGACTGTCGACTGATCAGTCAGAGTCATTCACGCTCAAAAAGAGCAATGGATTCGACATGGGTGGTGTGGGGGAACATATCCATCACACCTGCGCGCACCAGGCGATAACCGTTGCGCACCATAACGCCGGCATCTCTTGCCAGAGTGGCCGGATTACACGAAACATAGACAATCCTGCTGGCCCCGAACGCCGTGAGGTACTTGCAGATGTCTTCCGCGCCAGACCGGGGCGGGTCGATCAGAATCTTGTCGAAACCCTCTTTAGCCCAGCTTTGCCCGGTAAAGTCACCGTGCAGATCGGCCCCAAAGAATTCCACATTATCCAGACCATTGAGCTGTGCGTTCTCGCGGCCACGCACCACCATGGCATCATCGCCTTCGACGCCAACCACCCGGCCACCTTTGCGAGCCAATGGCAGGGTAAAGTTACCCAGGCCACAGAACAGATCCAGCACCCGCTCACCGGGCTGAACATCCAGCCACTCCACTGCACGATGAACCATATTCTGATTGATACCGGCATTGACCTGAGTGAAGTCCATCGGATGGTACTTCATGGTCAGATCAAACTCATCCAGGCTGTAGCTCAGGCGCTCACCATCACGACCAGACGATTCCGGCCAGATGCGGTGCACCGTATCCGGGCCCTTGGGCTGCAGATAGATATGCAAGTCATGGGCCTGGCCAAAGGCAATCAGTTTTTCCCGATCTTCGGGAACCAGTTCGTCCATGTTACGGAACACCATGGCCGCCACATCATCACCACAGGCCACTTCTACCTGGGCAATCCGGTCGAAGGCCACCATACCATGCAGCAGTTCCCGCAGGGGCTTGATGCGATCACCAATACGCGGGTCCAGCACCACACAACGGTCAATATCCGTTAGAAAGCTGTTACGCTTTTCCCGGAATCCTACCAGCACCGACTCCCGGGCTTTCACATAGCGCACGCCCAGGCGGGCTTTGCGACGATAGCCAAGGGTAGCGGGTGAGCGCATGGGTTCAACCCACTCCTGGGGTTCGATGCCTCCAAAATGGGCAAAATGCTCCCTCAGCGTGTCTTCCTTGAACCGAATCTGAGCATCGGCGCTCATGTGCTGGAGGCTGCAGCCACCACAAAGGTCAGCAAAATCACAGGGCGGTTGCTGGCGGTCTGGAGCCGCTTCCAGAACCTCCAGGGTACGCAGTTCATCAAACTTGCTGCGGGTGCTGACCATCTTTGCCATCACCGTTTCACCCGGCAGAGCGCCGTCCACAAACTGGACTTTACCTTCGGCCCGGGCAATGCCCCGGCCGTCGTGGCCAAGGGTCTCAATTTCACAACGCACCGGTTCCTGGGGCAGAACCTTGCGGCGACGCTTACTCATAGGGGTTAATCTCTCTTGTGTAGCCGGCTTGGATGAACGGTTCAGGCGCCGGGAAAAACACCGGTAGACAGGTATCGGTCTCCGCGGTCACAGATAATGGCCACGATCACCGCGTTTTCAACCTCACGGGATAATTTGAGGGCAGCGGCAATGGAGCCACCGGACGACACGCCACAGAAAATTCCTTCTTTGGCGGCCAGCGCCCTCATGGTGTCTTCTGCTTCTTTCTGGCCAATGTCCAGAACCTGGTCTACCCGGGCAGCGTCGTAGATCGACGGCAAATAGGCCTCGGGCCAGCGGCGGATACCGGGGATGGATGCACCATCTTCCGGCTGCAACCCAATAATCTGAATATCGGGATTTCGCTCTTTCAGATAACGGGACACGCCCATAATGGTCCCGGTGGTCCCCATGGAGCTGACAAAGTGAGTCACCTTGCCCTGGGTCTGCTCCCAGATTTCCGGGCCGGTGGTGCGGTAATGGGCCAGCGGGTTATCCGGGTTGCTGAACTGATCCAGCACTTTACCCTTGCCTTCAGATTCCATCCGCGCAGCGAGGTCCCGCGCCCCTTCCATGCCTTCTTCCTTGCTGACGGTCACGATCTCCGCTCCGTATGCCCGCATGGAAGCGCGGCGCTCCTCACTCATGTGCGCCGGCATGATCAGAACCATCCGGTAACCTTTGATTGCCGCAGCCATCGCCAGGGCGATGCCGGTATTACCGGACGTCGCTTCAATCAGGGTATCGCCAGGCTTGATTTCTCCACGGCGTTCGGCCTCCTGAATCATGCTGATGGCAGGCCGGTCCTTCACCGACCCGGCCGGGTTATTGCCTTCCAGCTTGGCCAGAATGACATTGGAGGTTTCCCCCGGTAGACGCTGCAATCGAACCAGAGGGGTATGCCCTACATAATCTTCAATGGTCGGGAAAATCATAGCGAAACCCTGTGATACACTTTTGGGTTCGAATCATACGCTTTATGGCCGCATTGTCCCAATACAGCTTGTCGCTATATCCATGACCCGCGGCTATAACTGTTTGTTCCCGGAACCTTTACCACAGTTTTCGGGAATCAGATCAACTATGCTCATAACACAGGGAAGTGCCGGTTCCGGGTAAGATCGGCCCGGCCAGGCTCAGGAAACTTGCAGGAACATATCTATGCGGCGCTGGGGCATTCGCAAAAAAGTACTGGTGGTAACGCTGGTTCCCACCTTGTTGACCACTTTGTTGCTGGGGCTGTTTTTCACCTACAGCTGGGTTAACAACATCGAGAACCTGCTGAGGGATCGGGGCGAATCCCTGTCCCGCCAGCTTGCTGCCGGCTCCGAGTATGGCCTGTTCACCGCCAACCGCAGCCTGCTGAGCAGCCTGTCCAACGCCCTGCTGGAAGAGCAGGACGTTCGCTCGATCACCTTCTTCTCGCCAGACGGCCGCCGCTTGCTCCACACCGGTCCGGGCGGCGCCGATGCCATCGACGAATCCTCCCTGAAGCCGGACCTGGCGGTAAAGATTACCCGGGACAGCAGCACCCGGTTTGTCACTCCGGTTTATCTGCAGGACCTGATGATCGAGACCATGCTCGACCCGGATGTCCGGCAGTCGGCCACCCGGTTACAGGAACCCCTGGGCTGGGTTGCGGTGGAGATGTCCCATGTCCGCACCGAAAAGGAAACCTACAAGGCGCTACTGATTTCCCTGCTACTGGTGATTGGCGGGGTACTGCTCAGCATGGCCATAGCCCTGCGCCTGAGCCGTGCCTTCACCGATCCGGTGTTCCAGCTCAATGAAGCCGTAGCCCGGCTCAAGGAAGGTAAGCTGGATACCCGGGTGTACACCAGTGCCGGCCCCGAATTCGAACAGCTGGAATCCGGCCTGAATGACATGGCCTCCGAGCTCAGCAAGGCCCAGGCGGAAATGCAGCAGAACATCGACCAGGCCACAGAGGACCTCCGGGAAACCCTGGAAACCATTGAAATTCAGAATATCGAGCTGGATTTCGCCCGCAAGGAAGCCCTGGAAGCCAGCCGGATCAAGTCCGAATTCCTGGCCAATATGTCCCACGAAATCCGCACGCCCCTGAATGGCATCATCGGCTTTACCGAATTGCTGCTGAAAAGCCCCCTGCCCCGCCAGCAACGGGACCACCTGAACACCATCCGGAAATCGTCCGAGATTCTGCTGACGATCATTAACGACATCCTGGATTTTTCCAAGATCGAGGCCGGCAAGCTGATTCTTGACCGGGTACCGTTCCAGCTAAGGGATATCGTGGAAGAGGTGATGGTGATGCTGGCACCGGCAGCCCACGCCAAGAACCTGGACCTGGTGCCACTGGTCTATAACGATGTACCGGACAACGTCATGGGTGACCCGCTGCGGGTGAAGCAGGTCATCACCAATCTGGTCAATAACGCCATCAAATTCACCCAGACCGGTGAAGTGGTGCTGCGGGCCAGCCTGGAAGACGAAACACCCGACAGCAATCGGGTAACCCTGCGTCTGAGCATCACGGACTCCGGCGTGGGCCTGTCCCGGGCCCAGCAACAATCGTTGTTTAACGCTTTCAGCCAGGCTGACGCCTCAACCGCCAGGCAGTATGGCGGCACCGGTCTGGGGTTGGCCATTTCCAAGCGGCTGGTGGAAGAGATGGGCGGCAAGATTGGCCTGGAAAGCGAACTCGGCAAAGGCTCTACCTTCTGGTTTACCCTCACGCCGGAACTGTCTGCCGCTGCCGATACCAGCGCGCCAAAAGACGCCCTGCGCGGCGAGCGGATAATCTACCTCGAACAGCAGAAAACCACCGGGCTCGCGGTCGAACACCTGTTACGGGACTGGGGCGTGGCGGTACAACGGGTGTCCTCGCCAGCCGCCCTGGTGGAACACGTGGAGGAAGCCCAACGGAAGCAGGAAGGCTACGCCGCCGCCATTATCGGCATTACCCGCCACCTGCTGAACTCCAGCCAGTACTGCAACATGGTGCGTTCGCTAGAAGTGGAGCGGGACTGCCGGACACTGCTGCTGACCCCCACCCTGGAAACCCACGACACGCCGCTGTCCGGGCTGTCCAGCGGACACCTTACCAAACCGGTTTGCCGGGATGCCTTCTACGACGAACTGTTACTATTGATCCACGGCATCCAGGCCAGCAACCGGGGAGCAGGAGAAGTGTCCCTGCCAATGAGAAGCAGCGGCCCTTCGAGAGTTCCGCGTGTACTGGCCGTGGACGACAATGACGCCAACCTGAAACTGGTGATGACCCTGCTGCAGGACTGCCGGCTTGAAGCAGAGGGCGCCTCAAGCGGATTCGAGGCGCTGACCAAGGCCCGGCAGAAGCCCTTTGACCTGGTGTTCATGGACCTGCAAATGCCGGGCATGGATGGTGTGGAAACCACGGCACGAATCCGGGATCTGGATACCGGCTCTCACCATACCCCGATCATCGCCCTGACCGCCCATGCCCTGGCCGATGAACAGGAAAGACTGACGCAGCAGGGCTTCGACGGTTACATGCCAAAACCGATCAGCAGCACCCAGCTGGTCCAGTTGATTCGCGAATACACGGGTTATGACTGCAAGAGCAGCAACGACAGTTTCAAAATCTCGGAAGTCCGGGATACCCGCCGCACCCTGCGGCCATCAAACCGTCGCATGCAGCAGGATTGCGTCAGTGTTGATGAAAGCATTCAACTGGCCGCTGGCAAGGCCGACCTGGCGGAAGAGCTGTTCAGCATGTTGCTGGAACAACTGCACACCGACATCGGGCGTGTAACCGAACTCTGGAACAACAATGACACCGACGAGCTGCTTGAATGCGTACACAAGCTCCACGGCGCAACCCGTTACTGCGGCGTACCGGAGCTGAGAACCGCCGCCAACCGTTTTGAAACCGCACTGAAGTGCCAGGCCCCGGATATGGAGTTACAGAAGGACCAGCTATTGGCAGCCATGGACCGACTGCAGATCTGGAGTGAACAAACCGACTGGCAGCAGCTGTTCAGAGAGCAGCAGCGCCAGCCGGAGACCACCTGAGGCCAGCTTAGGGGCGGGCGCGCTCAACAATGGCGCGCATCTCCCGAACCGCCTCTTTCAGACCAGTGAACACTGCCCTGGCAACAATGGCATGGCCGATGTTCAACTCGTTAATGCCCGGAATCGCCGCCACCCGCTCGGTGTTGTGATAATGCAGGCCGTGGCCAGCGTTCACAATCAACCCTTTCTTTCGGGCATAGGCCACGGCATCGGCCAGCTGTTTGAACGCTTTTTCCCGAACAGCCGGGTCCTGCGCTTCGGCGTATTCGCCGGTGTGCAGCTCGACAACCGGCGCACCACAGCGCACAGCGGCGTCTATCTGCACCGGGTCCGGGTCAATGAACAGTGATACTTCGGCCCCGATCTTTGCCAGCCGGTCGCAGGCCTTGGCCACACGCTCTTCCTGACCGTCGACATCCAGCCCACCCTCGGTGGTCAATTCTTCGCGCTTCTCCGGCACCAGGCAGACACACTCCGGCCGAACCTGTTCGGCAAAGGCCAGCATGGCATCGGTTACCGCCATTTCCAGGTTCATCTTGGTTTGCAGGACTTCGCGCAGCAACAGTACGTCACGATCCTGAATGTGCCGGCGGTCTTCCCGGGGGTGAATGGTAATGCCATCGGCGCCCGCTTCCTCGGCCACCAATGCCGCCTGAACCGGGTCTGGATAGCGGGTGCCACGGGCCTGGCGTAATGTGGCCACATGGTCAATATTCACACCGAGCAACACTCTGGAATTCATGGGGTTCTCCCTGATGATGAAACGGAATGGCTGAACAGATTGCGGCTGTGTAACGGCTTACCCTGCAACAGGTAGTCCACCAGAACACGCATGATCCGCTTGGCCGTCCTGCGCGGTAACTCACCGGTAAAGTCGCCTTCGGCCAGGGCCAGCAGAGCCTCGCCCGGAATCTGCTGCAAGCGAACCCCGGTGGCGGCGGCAGACACAATGCCCTGCACCGGATCATAACCGTAGTAACCACCGGCCACCACTGGCAAGCCGGTATCAGTGGCTTCATCCCAGGCAAAGTCATACCCGAGGGCCCCGGCAAACGCCCGTTCAAAGTGCCGCAATATTGGCTCTACATCGGTTTTGGCCGCCAGTGCCGCGAGAGCCTGCAGGCTTTCTATGTAACTGGCAAACAGGGTGGGATGAGGGTCTGCCGCTGGCAGAACGCGCTGAAGCAGTTCATTGATGTAGAGGCCGCTGTACAAGGCACGGGTTTGCGAAAGCAGCGGCGCCGACCGAACCTCAAGCTGCACCAGTGTTTTCAGATCGCTTTTTCCGGTCCAGTCCACCATTAACGGCTGGAACGGCTGCAACTGGGCCTTGAGGGGGCTTTTGGCACTGTTGGCGCCGCGCGCCACCAGACTCATTCGGCCGTGATTCAGAGTAAACAGATCCACCAGCAAGGCGGTTTCCCGCCAGGGGCGCCGGTGAATCACATAAGCGGGCTCCTGCTGCACCGCTCCCTTCATAGCGACCTCAGAAATCGCTCATGCCAAGGCTTTTCAATGCCCGGTCGCTGTCGGCCCAGCCGCGCTTTACCTTCACCCACAAACGTAACATGACCTTGGTGCCAAACATGCGTTCCATATCCACCCGGGCTTCCTGGCCAATGCGGCGCAGGCGCTCGCCCTTGTCACCGATAATGATTTTCTTCTGGCCTTCCCGTTCCACCAGAATCAGGGCCGAGATATGCAGGGTTTTCCCCTCGTGCTTGAACTCTTCGATCTCTACTGCCACGGAATAAGGCAATTCAGCACCGAGTTGGCGGGTAATTTTCTCCCGCACCATCTCTGACGCCATAAAGCGCTCGCTGCGATCCGTAATCTGATCGTCCGGGTAGAAGTGCACACTCTGGGGCAGGAAACGTCCCACAGCTTCCTCCAGTGGCTGGAGGTTGGTTTCTTTCAACGCAGACAAAGGGATAATTTCGGCAAATTCCCGTTTTTTGGACAGTGCCTCAAGGTGTGGCAGCAGTTTGTCACGGTTCTCAACCTTGTCCACCTTGTTAACTGCAAGGATAACCGGGCATTTCAACCGCGACAATTTCTCCAGCACCATGTCATCGGCAGTGGTCCACGCCAGTTGGTCCACCACGAACACCACCACGTCCACGTCAATCAGGGCAGACGACGCCGCTTTGTTCATATAACGGTTCAGCGCACGGGGCTCGTCTTCGTGCATGCCGGGGGTATCCACATAGATGGCCTGCACAGGTCCGTCTGTCTTGATACCCAGCACCTGATGTCGGGTGGTCTGGGGTTTGCGGGAGGTAATACTCAGTTTCTGGCCCAGGATATGGTTCAGAAGCGTGGATTTTCCCACGTTCGGCCGGCCAACAATGGCGACGAAACCACAACGGCTGTCCGGATCTTCCGGGCGAGTAATATCATTCATCAGGAGTTCTCCACGCCCAGTTGCTTGAGGGCATTGCGGGCAGCCTGCTGTTCAGCAATTCGCCGACTGCTACCGGTGCCGCTGGTCTTTCGATCCAGTGACGGTAGTGCACAGGAGACATGGAACGTCTGCTCATGGGCTTCACCGTCGACGGATATCACTTCGTAACGAGGCAGCGGGAACTGCCGGGATTGCAGGTATTCCTGCAACCGGGTTTTGGGATCTTTCTGGGTATCCTGAATGTCCAGATTGGCCAGGCGATGCTCGAACCAGCGCAGTACCTGCTCACGGCAGGTATGAAAATCGCTGTCCAGGTAAATAGCACCTATGATGGACTCCACCGCATCCGCCAGAATCGACTCGCGCCGGTAGCCACCACTTTTAAGCTCACCGGAGCCCAGCCTCAGATACTGGCCCAACTGGAATTCGCGACCAATCTCGGCGAGGGTCACGCCTTTGACCATCCGCGCCCGGAGCCGGCTCAACTGACCTTCCCGGGCTTTCTCGAAGTGCAGGTACAAGTGTTCTGCAATCACCATATTAACGATGGAATCCCCAAGGAACTCCAGGCGTTCATTATTCTGGTTCCCGTAACTTCTGTGGGTCAGGGCCAGCAGCAACCGCTCGGGTTCCTTGAAGGTGTATCCGATACGACGCTGCAACTGATCCAGATCTGGTTGTGAACTCACTGTCCCTTTAACTCATACTCGTGCTGGAAATGAACGATGGTGTCCACGTTTCCGAATAGATGATTGCGAACCTCGTAGTCCACCTTGATGACCACAAACTCGCCATTTTTCTCAATGCTGATCTGCTTGGCGTCGAAGCCCCTGACGTTATTGACACTCAGGCGCCGGTTAATCAGGTTGCGCACTTCTGCCGGCCCCATTCGCGACAACCCCTCGGTGCCATCAAGACCTTCCAGTGCCTCCTGGATGGTGAAATCGTCCAGATAGGCAGGGCCGATTTTCAGCCCCAGGGCCAGCAGACTGCCAAAAAACATCGCCACAATCAGCATGGTTAGAGCGCTGCCGCCCTGCTGCTGCAATCCGACGGGATTATTCTTTTTCATCATGCTTGTCTCCGGCACAACGGGGTTAGTCAATGCTACCCACTCGATCAAAAGATGGCAGACTTGTCAGTGATTTCCAGTGCATCCAGATGGCAAAGGCCTTTCCGACCACAAGCTCATCAGGCACAGTGCCCCAGAACCGGCTGTCGTTACTGTTGTCCCGGTTGTCCCCCATGACAAAGTAATGGCCATCAGGCACCAGCCATTCACCTTCGCCGTTGCCTGCAACCCGGCCCAGGGTCAGATACACATCGTGCTCAACGCCGCCCACTTCCTCACGCCAGCGCTCCATTGGCGGAAGACGGGCCACAAACTCCCTGGCCACCGGTTCATCATTGATGAACAGCTGTTTATCGCGATAGCGCACCCGGTCACCCGGCAAACCAATCACTCGTTTGATGTAGTTGGTGGCGCCATCCTCCGGATAACGGAACACCATGACATCACCACGCTCGGGATCACCCATCGACACCACCTTGGTGCCGGCCACTGGCAACCGGAGCCCGTAGGCGTACTTGTTTACCAGGATAAAATCACCAACTTCGAGGGTCGGCAGCATCGAACCGGAGGGAATCTGAAAGGGTTCCACCAGAAACGAACGAAGCACCAGAACGATGGCCAGTACCGGGAAGAACGATCGGCTCAGGTCGACCAACCAGGGTTCACTGGTCTCGGCAGTTTCATCGGACGCGGCACCGCCAACGTCCGGGCCAGCTGCCTGCCGCCGTTTGCTGAAAAACACTTTATCCGCCAGCCAGATCAATCCAGTCGCGAAGGTCAGAACCACCAGTACCAGCGGAAAATCAATATCCATCCGGGAGCCTTAGTTTTAGTTATCCACTTTCAATACAGCAAGAAACGCTTCCTGAGGCACCTCGACATTGCCCAGTTGCTTCATACGTTTTTTACCTTCTTTCTGCTTCTGAAGCAGTTTCTTCTTCCGGCTGACGTCCCCACCGTAACACTTGGCGGTAACGTTCTTGCGCAATGCCTTGACCGTAACCCGTGACACCACCTGGGTTCCGATTGCCGCCTGGATGGCGATATCAAACATCTGCCTGGGAATCAGCTCTTTCATCTTCTCGATCAGCTGGCGTCCCTTGCGATGCGCCAGATCCCGATGAACGATCAGAGCCAGGGCGTCGACCCGTTCACCGTTAATCAACACGTCCAGTCGAACCAGATTGGCCTGCTGGAACCGCACAAAGTGGTAATCCAGAGAAGCGAAACCACGACTGGCTGATTTGATCCGATCGAAGAAATCCATCACCACTTCCGCCATCGGCAACTCGTAGGTGAGCTGAACCTGGGTGGACATAAAGTGCATGTTCTTCTGAACACCCCGCTTCTCTTCACACAGGGCAATAACGTTACCCAGGTGTTCCTGGGGCACCAGGATATTCGCCTCGACAATGGGCTCACGCATTTCCTCAATAGAGCCAATATCCGGAAGCCGCGAGGGGTTGTCCACCGACAGGGTCTCACCCTGTTTGGTAATGACTTCATAGATTACCGTGGGCGCCGTGGTAATCAGATCGATATCGTACTCACGCTCCAGTCGCTCCTGGATAATTTCCATGTGCAGCATGCCCAGGAAACCACAGCGGAACCCGAAACCGAGGGCGTCAGAATTCTCTGGCTCAAAAAACAGGGAGGCGTCGTTCAGCGTCAGCTTTTCCAGGGCATCCCGGAAGTCGTCATAATCGTCAGCGCTGACCGGGAACAGGCCCGCGTAAACCTGCGGCTGAACCTTCTTGAAGCCCGGCAGCATCGGAGTTTCGTCGGCGAACTTCTGATGCACGATGGTATCGCCCACCGGCGCGCCGTGAATATCCTTGATACCCGCCACCACAAAGCCTACGTCACCGGCTTCCAGAACATCGGTGTCTGTGGGTTTCGGATTAAAGATACCCACCTTATCTGCATTCCAGGCTTTTCTGGTGGATTTGATGACAATCTTGTCGCCTTTGCGCAGAACGCCCTCGGTCACCCGAACCAGGGATACCACGCCCAGATAGTTATCGAACCAGGAATCGATAATCAGCGCCTGCAGAGGCGCACTGCGGTCACCCTTCGGTGGCGGAATCTTCTTGATCAGATCCTCAAGTACATCTTCCACGCCCAGACCACTCTTGGCACTGCAGCGTACAGCATCGGCGGCTTCAATGCCGATGATGTCCTCAATTTCCGCCGCCACCCGCTCCGGCTCCGCCTGGGGCAGGTCCATCTTGTTCAGTACCGGCACCACCTCAAGCCCCTGCTCAATGGCGGTATAACAATTGGCTACCGACTGGGCTTCCACACCCTGGCCTGCATCTACCACCAGAAGCGCACCTTCACAGGCGTAGAGGGAACGGGATACCTCATAGGAAAAATCCACGTGGCCGGGGGTGTCGATGAAATTCAACTTGTAGGTTTCACCGTCTCTGGCGGTGTAGTTGAGCGTTACGCTCTGGGCCTTGATGGTAATGCCCCGTTCCCGCTCCAGGTCCATGGAGTCAAGCACTTGTTCGGCCATTTCGCGGTCCGTCAGGCCACCGCATATCTGGATAAAACGATCCGCCAGTGTGGATTTACCGTGGTCAATGTGGGCAATAATGGAAAAGTTACGGATTCGGCTCAGTTCAGTCACAGACAATGATTACTCATATAAGACGTAGGGTTGAGCCCGGAATGGCCGCTACCGGGTCCGGGAACGGCGTGATTTTACCGGTTACCGGCCGCTATTGCCATGATCAGGAAATAAGCGGCTTCTCGTACTGCCGGATCAGGAACCCAATCAACGCGTCTTCGTCCAGCGGGTAGCTGAACAGATTGCCCTGGCACTGGGCGCAACCGGCGGATTTCAGGAAAGTCAGCTGCTGCAGAGTTTCCACGCCCTCGGCTACCACGGTCAGGTGCAGCTTCTTCGCCAGCGCAATCACCGCAGACGCCACATCGGTGGCACTGACATTGTAGGGGATGTCCCGGATGAACCGATGATCAATCTTGATGACATCCAGCGGCAGTTGCTGCAGTGCCACCAGGGAGCAGGACCCAGTCCCGAAATCATCCAATATCAGGCAAACCCCCAGGTCATTCAGTGACACCAGCAGTTCACGCAGCATGCGAGGGTCTTCGTTCAACAACTCTGCCGGCATTTCCAGCTCCAGGCGCTCCGGCGACACGCCGGTTTCCGTAATGACCTGACGAATCATGTCCAGGAAACCGGAATCGGTCAGCTGTCGCACCGACAGGTTCACCGCCATCTTCAGGGATTCGAAGCCGGCCCGTTCAAGGGCCTGCACCTGAATACACGCTTGCCGCAGGGCGAGCTCGCCCAGCCGGACGATCAGGCCGGTCTCTTCCGCCAGGTTGATGAACTGCTGCGCCGAAACCAGTCCCTTTTCCGGGTGGTGCCAACGCAGGAACGCTTCCACGCCAATCACCCGCTGGCTGACGAGGTCGATCTTTGGCTGATAATGCAGAACAAACCGGTCGCCATCCAGGGCCGTGGCCAGCTCTTCCTGCTGCAACAGGCGCCGGGCGGCCTTGATATTCATGGCAGGGGTGAAGAACTGGTAGGTATTGCGACCCAGCTCCTTGGCCCGGTACATGGCCAGATCGGCGTATTTCATCAGGGTGCCGGCATCCTCGCTATCATGCGGAATCATGGTGATGCCAATACTCACGGTGATGCCCACTTCGTGGTCGTTCAGGCGTATTCGCTGACACAGGCGGCGGAGTATGGACTCTGCCACCTTGCCGGCGGCATCCGGGCCGCTGATCTGGGACAACAGCACCACAAATTCATCCCCCCCGAGGCGGGCCACCGAGTCTTCCTCACGCACACAGCCTTCCAGCCACAGTGCCACCTGTTTCAGCAGCTCGTCCCCGGCGTCGTGCCCCAGAGTGTCGTTAATACGCTTGAAACCATCGAGATCCAGGAACATCAGCGCCGCCGGTTCACCACTGCGGCGACTCCGACGTACCACGTGGTTCAGACGGTCCCTGAACAACTGACGGTTTGCCAGCCCGGTGAGCGGATCGTAGAACGCCAGGCGATGCAACTCGGATTGGGCTGCCTTGAGCTGGGTCAGGTCCCGCAGGCTCAGTACCACACCATTAACACCAGGCACCGACAACATGGCGGTATAGGTGCCCTCCATGTCACGCCACTGGCCCTCAGCATCCCGGATACGCGCCCGGACGACCGGCATCTGTTTGCCCGGCGCGCGCATGGATTCAGCAAAACCGCGTTGCAGCAGGGGAAGGTCGTCCGGATGCACCTGGGCTTCCAGCTGCATGGAATGGACCTTGTCGGGGTCGAAGCCCAGGATGTCCCGGCTGGACGGACTGGCATAAAGCGGCTCGCCACCGCGATCCATCACCAGCGTGACATTGGCAGCTCCTTCGGTAATGGCCCGGTAACGGCCAGCGCTGATCTGAGCGATCAGGCGGGATCGGATCAGCGCCAATACGAACAGGCACAATAAAGCACTGATGGCCAACCCAGACCCCAGCACAATCGGTGGGCGAGGGTCTGCCGCCAGAAAGTCGAAGGCAGGTGTTGAACGGGTTTGCAACAGCCAGTCCCGGCCACCGTGGGAGATGGTCTGGCTCATTTCAAAACTGAATTCGTTATCCAGGGACCCCAGGTTGGATCCATACATCAAGGTGTCCCGGGCCACCACGCCACTGTCGTAGATCCGCACGTCAAGAAAGGGAGAGATAAGGCCGACAATGCCATCAATCAGGTTGTTCATCCGGAAAGCACTGAACACATAACCAGACAGCATCATCCGCCGCTCTGCGCGAATGTCCGGAATTTCTCCGCCCTGGTATACCGGGTAGTACATCAGGAAGCCGGCCTGATCTTCCGCCAGCGACTCCTGAACCAGAACCACCTTACCCGTCACGGTAGGTACGGCATCATCCCGTGCCTTTTCCATTGCTACCCGGTGGATGGGATCACTGAAGGCATCGTAACCCAGCGCCCTGCGGTTGCGATCTGTGCCCGGTTCCAGGTACACCATGGGGTAATAGAACGGGCCTGTGCCGAGCGGCTTGACCAGATAGTTATAGACACCTTCGGCCCGCACCGAAGCGATATGATCGGCCATATCCCGAACCCCAATCCGCTGCACAAACCCGATACCCTGAATACCCGGGTAGTAACGGTCGATATCCACTTTCTCGACATACTCCCGCCACTGATCCCGGGTTACCTCCCCGGCTACCGAGAACAGACCGGAACTGCCTGCCAGCACCTGCTCATAATTGAGTAACCGTTCTTCGATGGCGCTTTTCAACTGCAGGGACTGGGTTCGGAAGTGGGCCTCGGTGCGGTCTTCCACAAGGCGGATTGACACCTGCCATAGAAGCAGGGTGGCGGCTACGGCAACAAAGAACACAAGCCAGGCAATCCAGGCATGGCGTAATTGCAGAAGCTGTCGGAGGGGAAGTTCCTTGCTGGTTATCATCGTTTTCGGTCCGTTCCATGACCCCATTTATTATCAGTTCGGGCGATTATAGCAAAAGCCCCCGGGCCTGTCGTCAAAGACACCGGGGGCTTGCGAAACGCCTGTTTTCTAGGGTGTCAGGGCTTCATCACCAGATAGATGGCACGGCCCTGGCGGACGATTCTGACCGAAACCGCCCGGTTAGACGGCAGCTTGCGGGTGGCGTTCCGGAAATCCTCCACTGAGCGTACCTGTTCGCGATTGATCTCGGTGATGATGTCTCGGGAACGAATCCCGGCTTCCGCTGCGGGCCCCTGGCCTACCCGAGTCACCAGCACGCCACCTTGAACACCGGCAGCACTGGCTTGCTCCGGCGTCAGGGATTCAACCGCCAGGCCCAGCGGGTCCTGTGACGGCGCATTGTTTTCACCAACCACGGGGTCTGAGCTGTCATCGCCATCTTCCGGCAAGCGGCCGATGGTCACATCCAGCTCAATTTCCCGACCACCCCGCAGTACCGTCAGCCGAGCCGATTCGCCCACCGGCGTCCGGCCCACCAGCGGCGGCAGGTCTGATGACAACTGAACCGGCTCGCTGTTGTATTCCAGCACGATATCTCCGGATTCCAGGCCTCCCTTCTCAGCCGGCGACCCCTGCATGACTTCCGCAATCAGCGCGCCCCTTGGGCGTTTCAGGCCAAAAGATTCCGCCAGGTCCCGGTTTACTTCCTGAATCAACACACCAAGCCAGCCCCGTGCAACGCTGCCCTTGTCCCGGATCTGGTTGAATACGTTCATCGCATCGTCAATGGGAATGGCGAAAGAAACCCCCATGAAACCGCCAGAGCGGGTATAGATCTGGGAGTTGATACCCACTACCTCACCATCAAGATTAAACAGTGGCCCACCGGAGTTGCCGGGGTTGATTGCCACGTCTGTCTGAATGAATGGCACGTAGTTTTCGGAGGGCAATGAACGGCCAAGGGCGCTGACAATGCCTGCCGTCACCGTGTAGTCAAAACCGAACGGTGAACCGATGGCAAACACCCATTCGCCCACCTTGAGGTCACGTGAACGCCCCACCTTGACCACGGGCAGATCCTCACCGTTCTCGATCTTCAGCACGGCCATGTCTGAACGGGGGTCAGTGCCAACAATGGTGGCCTGGAATTCACGACGGTCGTTCAACCGCACGATGACCTCGTCAGCACCTTCCACTACATGGTTGTTGGTGAGTACATAACCATCTGTTGACACAATGAAACCAGAACCCATGGAGCGCTGGGGCTGCTGGGAACGGGGCGAGCCGCCGAATGGCGATTGCGGGCCACGGAAAAATTCCTGCAGGAACGGCGGCAACTGCTCGAGCTGCCGTTCATCGAACGGCGAACCCTGGAAACGGGAGCCCTGATTACGTGGTTCACTTGTGGTGCTGATATTCACTACCGCGCTGGAGTTCTCTTCAACCAGTTCGGTAAAGTCCGGCAAGCCGCGCGCGGCGAGGGATTGGCTCCAGAAAACTGAAACCATGACGGAAAGCATCAGTAAGGCCGCCCAGTAGTGTCCTGCGCTCCGGACCGGAGCCAGACGGGCAACCTCTGTGTTTGATCTCGGCATGTGGAACCCCCTGTTCTGCTTGTAATTACGCTGTAATTCTGGGGCCGGCAACCCGTTTTTCAACTTACAAAACGGTAGGATTCACAGACATGTCACGGAATGAGCACTGTTCACTCTGATCAGCCGCGGCTGGTATCGATCTCCACCCCGGCGCTGCCATCGACGCACCCACCAGAATCCCGCCCCGAGCCCTGCCAGGGCGCCCGCGATGGCCGCGGCATCGGTGCCGCCAAACCATCGGTAACCAACAATACTGGCCAACACCATCAGCAGCAACGGAGCACCATACACAGCCAACGATGCTGTCAACAGGGACTGTTCATCAATACCGATCACCACTTCATCACCAACCCTGGCACCCAAGGTATTCGCCACCAGAATCTGATTCGCGCGCCCCCCGGACACTTTGGCCAGTGCCCGCTGACCACAACCAGCTCTGGCGGAACAGCTCTGACAAGCGCTGGTACGGATGGTTTGCACCCAGACGCTATCGCCACTCAGGGCCACCACCTTGCCGGTCTCGGTGATCACAGCCCTGATAACTCCAGGGCCAGGGCGTCATCTATTTCAACGGCATCCGCCACTTTCCGGGCAGTACGCGGGGGAATCTCGCCCACCACGGCAACCAGGAACGGTCTGTCGGCGACCAGGATCTCGCGCATGTATATGGTGGTTGCCCCCACCCGAGAGGCCCCTGTCGGCATTTTCAACTGGCCAACCGGTTCGACAAACACCGAAAACGCTGCCAGGCCATCCGAGAAAGCGACGGCTTTGCCCTTGCCAGAACGCGGCGCGGCCGCTGGCACAAAGCCCTCGGGCCGCCAGTTGAGAGTCCAGCCGCTCATGCGGCCGACCACCGATTGCTGAGGTTCTCTGGTTGCCAGTGTGCGGGTTATTTCGCGCCCCTGGGTCTGTATTTCCAGCTCCTCGTCGGCGATTTCATCGGTAATCTCGAGACTGGTAAACTGAAAGTGCTCCAGCACTTCCCCATCACCGTCGCGCACCTGGCTCTTGACCAGCAAGCCGGTGTCTTTTTCCATCCACAGCCGATGACTGTAACGCTCGTCATCACGGGCGGTTAACGCGATGGTCACGACATCATAACCGGCGATGCGATCTTCACCAGCAAGCTCCGAGCGATACCATTGGCCAAACGGCATCAGCTGACTTGTGAATGCCTCGGCAAACGGGCCGGAGGGAATCACTTCATCAAGGCTCACCCGACCACGGTCAGGGAGCACACAAACCACATTCATACCTTTACGGACTATCTCGCCACTGCCGCCATCCTGCATGACCAGTCGCTCTTCCACCTGGCCATCCCGAAACCGATGGGCAATCTTCATGGAATGGACCTGATCCCCACGGGCATAGACGAAAACACCTCGGTAAGAAGTCATGTTCAAAGCCGGGCCCAGGCGCTCCAGCCACGACATCGCATCAGCGGGATCTGCAGAAACAGGTTCGTTGCTCGTCTCAGCATTGGCTCCGTGAACAGGCAGCATGATCAACACTCCGGCAAGCACACCGGCGAACACGCTTCGGCTCAGAGACACCAAACTGCTCACCACCCACTTCATCGTCCGTTCCCCAACGTCAGTAGCCACTGCTGGCACTCACCAGCCGGGCATAACCAACAGAACCCCGGCCTGCGCCAACACTGTTATGCTGTGCGTGTTCGAGCATAAACTGGCGCATCTGCTTAAGCTGATCTTCGTCCAGACGCTGCAAGGCAACTTCCTCTACCCTGGCAGACAAAGCCAGTGCATCCTCATCAGACAGCTCGGTCACTGCCACCGCAGCCACCGGCTCCTGGGTTTGCCCATCCCATCCGGCGCCGGCGCCAAATCCGATGACCAGAGCCATAACGACCATCGCCGCCACCGGCCATCGCCAGTAGGAGCCTGCGGCAACCTGAGTCTTGAGCCTTGAAGGTTCAGGGCGTACGTGACCATCGAGAGCCTCACGGACAGCCACCGCCACATCGACGCTCTCTTCAGGGCCATGACTTTCATGCATGAGGTCACGAACCTGTTGCCAGCGTTGCCACTGGTTCCTGACCTCATCCTGATTACCATGAGACAACAGGCGACGAACCGATAGTTCATCTGCTTCGTCGTCCATCATCGCGGACAGGGTTTCTCTGAGACGCTCATCCATCGGATGCAACCTCATTTACGTCACTGAATGATTGAGCAAGGGACCCAAGTGCCGGTCCACTGCATCCCGGGCCCTGAATATCCGCGACCGAACGGTTCCGATCGGGCATTCCAGAATCCGGGCGATATCCTCATAACTCAGGCCATCATATTCCCTGAGCAGAAAAGCGGAACGAAGTTCCTCAGGCAGACCAGCTATTGCTTCCGAAAGTGCTTTTTGCAGCTGCTCCCGCTGCAACAGCCGCTCGGGAGAAGCGACATCCCGCAGCCGACCACCATCGTCAAAATTCTCTGCGTCTGCTGAGTCCGCCGAGCCCTGCGGCCGGCGACCACGGGCTTCCAGATAGTTCTTGGCGGTGTTAACGGCAATCCGGTACAGCCAGGTGTAGAACGCGCTGTCGCCACGGAACCGCTCGACCGCCCGGAACGCTTTGACAAAGGTTTCCTGGGTCAGGTCCATTACTTCCTGGCTGTCGTAGACGTATCGACTGATGATGGAGGCCACCCGCGACTGATACTTGACCACAAGCAGATCAAAGGCCGCACGATCGCCATTGCGAACCTTGCGCACCAACTGCAGATCCGTCTGACTGTCGGTCTGCTCACCCGGTTTCCAGTCGTTATCAGGAGTCATGGACGACGTAACAGAATGTCCTGTCTTGGTAGCCAACGGAGTGGCCTTGATAAGATTTGCTGCTTGTGTCATTCGGCTCTTCCGGCGTTCGATCATGAACCCATGGTCCTGGACAGCAACCGGCGGGCGGCTTATCCATCAGGCCAAATAGACAGCAAGCGTAAAGTTTAGTTCAATACACGTCCACATTATGGCCCGCGATAACGACTCAATGCCACAGTCCTTCGAATACGACGTTCTCATTATCGGCAGCGGCGCTGCCGGTCTGACCGTAGCGCTCAATCTGCCAGAGCACCTCAGCGTGTGCGTGGTCAGCAAGGCAGACATCAGCTCCGGCGCCACACTCTGGGCCCAGGGCGGCATTGCTGCGGTGATTGATGCTGCCGACTCCGTTGAAAACCATATCCTGGATACCCTCAACGCCGGCGGCGGTCTGTGCCACGAAGATGCCGTGCGCTTTACCGTGGGGCACAGCAAAGAGAGCATCCAGTGGCTGATTGATTCGGGCGTAAAGTTCACCCGCCAGGATGACAGCGAAGACTACCACCTGACCCGCGAAGGTGGCCACAGCCACCGGCGCATCATCCATGCCGCCGACGCCACTGGTCATGCGGTGTCGACCACACTCGCCAGCCAGGCACAGGCTCGCCCGAATATTGACCTTAAAGCGGGCCGGGTGGCGGTGGACCTGATCACCAACCGCAAACTCGCCCTGCCAGGCAACCGATGCGTAGGCGCCTACATACTGAACCTGGAAGATAACCACGTAGAACTGTTCCGCGCCCGGTTTACCGTGATTGCCACCGGCGGCGCCTCCAAGGCCTACCGCTACACCACCAATCCGGACGGTGCATCCGGCGACGGCATCGCCATGGCCTGGCGGGCCGGGTGCCGGGTAGCCAACATGGAATTCAACCAGTTTCACCCCACCTGCCTGTACCATCCACATGCCAAATCGTTTCTGATTACCGAAGCGGTTCGTGGCGAAGGCGGCGTGCTGAAACTGCCAGACGGCAGCCGATTCATGGACCGGTTCGACAAACGTGCCGAACTGGCGCCCCGGGATATCGTCGCCCGGGCCATCGACCATGAAATGAAACGCCTGGGTGCCGACCATCTGTACCTGGACATCAGCCACAAACCGGCGGATTTCATCAAGCACCACTTCCCCACCATTTATGAAAAGTGTCGGGAGTTTGGCATCGACATCACCAGGGAGCCCATTCCGGTGGTGCCGGCCGCCCATTACACCTGCGGCGGCATTGTCAGCGACGAACGGGCTCGCACCGACATCAACCAGCTGTATGTGGTGGGCGAAGCTGCCTTCACCGGCCTGCACGGTGCCAACCGCATGGCCAGCAACTCCCTGCTGGAATGCCTGGTGTACGGCCGCGCTGCCGCCGCTGACATCGCCCGGCGGGAATCCGACATACCGGAGCCGCCCATCGCACCGGACTGGGATGAAAGCCAGGTACGGGACTCCGATGAAGACGTTGTGATTTCCCACAACTGGGACGAATTACGTCATTTCATGTGGGACTACGTGGGCATTGTGCGCACCACCAAACGTCTGCAGCGGGCCAAGCACCGGGTGGATCTACTGTCCCGGGAGATCGGCGAGTTCTACAGCAATTACCGGGTTACCAATGACCTGATCGAGCTGCGTAACCTGGTGACGGTTGCCGACCTGATCATCTGCTCGGCCCTACAGCGAAAGGAAAGCCGCGGCCTGCATTACACACTGGACTACCCGGGCCTGCTGAACGATCCGCAAGACACGGTTCTGGTACCCACCACTTATCGCACGCTGTCACCCTGACGGGCTGACAGGGAGACTCCACTGTTTTTCAAGGCAACCGACTATGTCAGACACCAATGCGTCCAACGACCATACCGAATTTCACCGCCTGTGGTGGCACAGCCGCCGGGGCATGCTGGAACTGGATGTTCTGCTGCTGCCCTTCCTGGAGGAAGCGTACCGGGATCTCGAGCCGGACGACCAGGCCCGATACAAGAAACTGCTGAGCTGCGAAGACACCGATATGTTCGAATGGTTCATGCAACGCAGCCGGCCGGAAGACCCGGATCTTCAGCGCATCGTTGACATCATCCTGAACCGTGTCCAGCCGGATTAATCTGACTCTATCCCCCTCCGGCATCGCGGGCCTGCTGGCCAGTGCACCCTGGATACTGCTCAGCGCTTTCGCCCTTGGTTCGGCACTGGAAACCAGCCTCTGGTTACTGATGGCAGTGCCGGTCACAATCGCTTTCGCTTGGCGAAACTTCCGGCGCTATGGCCTGTTACGCGGGCCCAAGGCCATTAAGGCCCTGCGCACCGACAGCGGCGGCATAACCTGCCAGTTCGGCGATGACCATGAGACACCCGTTCGGGTCTGCGCCTCAAGTACCCTGGGTGCGTCCTGCCTGATCTTGAAACTCCACCCCCAAGACTCCAGATCAGGTAGCATCATGGTAATGATTACCGGCAAGATCGGGCCATTCCAGGCCAATGCTCCCGAGCATGAGTTTCGACGCCTGCGGGTATGGCTGAGAATCGGCCATACGCGTAACGCACACTGAACTCCGCTGACCCAACATGGAGATCACGATGAACCCCACGGAAAACCCTCGGCCACACTACTCGCCTGACGCCGGGTACACACAGCTCACCAACAGACTGGTGGTGCGCATCAGCGGCCCCGGCGCCGACAAGTTTGTCCAGGGCCAGTTTTCCCAGCATGTGGATGAGGTGACACAGACCCAGTCGTTGCGGGCAACCGCCTGCACACCCAAGGGACGAGCTTACTGCGTAACCCGCATGGTACGGCACGGCCAGGACCTGTTGATGGACCTGGATACAGAACTGGCGGATGACACCCTTAGCCACCTCCGCAAGTACCTGATGCTGTTTCGTGGGACCAGCATGGACGTGCTGCCTTCCGCCCGAATCCTTGGCCTGATCGGTAAACCCGCCGCCATCACTGCCTGCGGAGACGCAGCCGAATCGCTTTCCCGGCCGGGGCAGACGCTGGCCACCGGTTCCGGAATCCTGATTCGAATCGAGGATACCAGTGACCAGACGGCCCGCTACGAATGGTGGCAGCTTGAGGGAGATCAACCGCTGCCGGAGGAACTGCCCGAGTTATCCATGGCACACTGGAACGCTTCCAGTATTTCCGCCGGCGTGCCTTGGCTAACGGCCCAGACCCGGGAGGCCTATGTTCCGCAGATGCTCAACCTGCAACACCTGCAAGGCGTTCATTTCAAGAAGGGCTGCTACACCGGTCAGGAAGTGATCGCCAGAATGCACTTTCTGGGGCAGCTCAAGAAGAGCTTGTTCCGGTTGCGTTTTGAGGGTTCCGACACTGCACCGGAACCGGGCACCAGGCTACTGAGCGAGGGCAAGAACGTTGGCGAGGTAGTTAACGCAGAGCTCACGTCTGAACAGGCTGGTGAGATGCTGGCGGTTATCCGGCACGACGCTCAGCAAGGCACCCTGGCGCTGGAGGGCATGGACTCGGTGACCGTGACCATGCGCCCCTTGCCTTACCCGGTGCCCGAGCAACAGCCCGCAACGCAGGCAGATACATAAGTTGACAGGAAAAACCGGAAAAATTTGCTATAAATTAAACCACATACCGGTTTACCCCGTGCGCGCGAGCAGCGCACCCAGACAAGCGGAACGTTACTGACCATGGCCAACATTGTAGATACCATCAAGGCTGACCTGACCGACGCCATTGAGAACGACAAACTGGTGCTGCCAACGCTGCCGGAGGTGGCGCTTCAGGTTCGGGACATCGCCGAGTCCGAAGACTCGGCGATCGCTGACCTGGTCAAGGTCATCAGTAACGACACAGCCCTCTCTGCCCGGATTATCCGCGTGTGCAACAGCCCGCTATTCCGGGGTAGCCGCGCTATTGAAAACCTGAACATGGCGGTCAGCCGCCTTGGCATGGCCTACACCAGCAACCTGGCCATGGGTCTGGCCATGGAGCAGATGTTCCAGGCCACCTCAGACATGGTCGACAAGCGGCTGCGCGCCACCTGGCAAACCAGCACTGAAGTGGCCGGCGTATGCCACGTTCTGGCCCAGCATTACACCAAGCTCAAACCGGATCAGGCCACGCTGGCGGGGCTTGTGCACCTGATTGGGGTGCTGCCGATTCTGCGCTATGTGGAGGACAGGGACATCCAGATCAGTAGTATCATGCTGGATAATGTCATTGATCAGCTGCACCCGCGCATTGGCGCGCTGATTCTCAAGAAGTGGGATTTCCCGAGTGATCTTCAGAATGTCCCGCTGGAGTATGCCAATTTCCAGCGCGAGGTGCCGGCGGCGGATTATGCCGATCTGGTGATGGTGGCGAATCTGCAACTGGTGGCGGGTACCGATCACCCTTGGACGGAGATGGATTGGAATACCATTCCCGCCTTTGGGCGTTTGGGGTTGGATCCGAATATCGACATGAGCGAGGAGGAGGATCTCAACGCTCAGATGGAAGCGGCGATGGCGTTGCTTCAGTAAGTTCCATCGATACACGGAACATCGAGGAGCTTGCCCCGTCTCCGGGGTTGGGGCATGCTCCCAAAACACGCTGTAAATACGTCCTTGTACGCTCGGCTCCGCCATCCCTGGCTCCGCACGGTTTTGGGAGCATGCCCCAACCCCGAAGACTACCTTTGCGTTAAGCCTCAGCCTTTTTATAAGCCTCCAGCAACTTAACCCTGCTCGGCAGTGACCAATCAACTTGAGCTATTCCCTGTCTCTGCAGCCAGTCATTAGCTTGCGAGAAGTGCTGACAACCGAAAAATCCTCGATAAGCACTCAGCGGTGACGGGTGCGGTCCTTCCAGAACCAGATGGCGATTGCGGTCAATGTGCCGGCCTTTCTTCCTGGCGTAGCTGCCCCAGAGCAGAAACACCACACCATCCCGCTCCCGGTTGATGGTTTCGATCACTTTGTCGGTGAAGGTCTCCCATCCCCTGTTCTGGTGCGCACCAGCGTTGCCCTGTTCGACGGTGAGCACCGCGTTCAGGAGTAATACGCCCTGTTCTGCCCAGGGTTGCAGGCAGCCGTGGTCTGGCGGGGTGATGGCAAGGTCGGTTTCGATTTCTTTGAAGATGTTCACCAGGGACGGCGGCGTGGGCACGCCCGGGCGGACGGAGAAGCAGAGGCCGTGGGCCTGGCCGGGGCCGTGGTAGGGGTCCTGGCCGAGGATGACGACTTTGACCTGGTTCAGGGGGGTGCTGTTCAGGGCGTTGAAGCAGTGTCTTTGCTCCGGGAACAGTACTTTACCCGCCTGTTCCTGGGCGGCCAGGAATTCGGCCAGTTGCAGCATGTAGGGCTGGCGGAACTCGTCCGCCAGCCACTGGTCCCAGCCGCGACCGGGCTTCAGTTGTTGAGCCAGTGCCTCGGCAGGGTGCATGGGCTTACTCGCTTTCCGGTTTCTGTTCGGCTTTGTGCTCGGGGCGCATGGCCGGGAACAGGATCACGTCGCGGATGGACGGTGAGTTGGTCAGCAGCATGGCCAGGCGGTCGATACCGATGCCCTCGCCGGCGGTCGGCGGCAGGCCGTATTCCAAGGCCATGACGTAGTCGTCGTCGTAGAACATGGCTTCGTCGTCTCCGGCGTCTTTCTCTGCCACCTGGGCCTGGAAGCGTTCGGCCTGGTCTTCGGCATCGTTCAACTCGGAGAAGCCGTTGGCGATCTCGCGGCCACCCACGAAGAACTCGAAGCGCTCGGTCACGAACGGGTCGCTGTCTTTGCAGCGGGCCAGTGGAGAGATCTCTTTCGGGTATTCGGTGATGAAGGTTGGCTGCATCAGGCGGTGCTCGGCCGTCGCCTCGAAGATCTCGATCTGCACCTTGCCCAGGCCCCAGATGTCTTTCACATGGATACCCAGGTTCTTCGCCACGGCACGGGCCTGCGCGTCGTCTGCCAGCTGCTCGCGGGTAATGTCCGGGTTGTAGCGCAGGATGGCGTCAACCACGGTCAGGCGCTCGAACGGCTTGCCGAAATCGTATTCGATGGTTTCTTCGCTGCCGTCCTTGAGCACCCGGGTGTTGATCACCGTGGTGGTGCCCAGCACTTTCTGGGCGATGGTGCGCAGCATGTCTTCGGTCAGGTCCATCAGGTCGTTGTAGTCGGCGTAAGCCTGGTAGAACTCGACCATGGTGAACTCGGGGTTGTGCCGGGTGGACAGCCCTTCGTTACGGAAGTTGCGGTTGATCTCGAACACTCGCTCAAAGCCACCAACCACCAGGCGCTTGAGGAACAGCTCCGGGGCAATCCGCAGGTACATGTCGATGCCCAGGGCATTGTGATGGGTCACAAACGGACGTGCGGTGGCGCCGCCGGGGATCACCTGCAGCATGGGGGTTTCCACTTCCATGAAGTCACGGTCGGTGAAGTACTGGCGCATGGCGTTGATGATCTTCGAGCGAGCGTGGAACACGCGGCGGCTGTCTTCGTTCACCATCAGGTCCACGTACCGGTGGCGGTAGCGGGCTTCGGTGTCGGTCAGGCCCTTGTGCTTCTCCGGCAACGGGCGCAGGGACTTGGTCAGCAGCACGTACTCGTCCATGGTGACATACAGGTCGCCCTTGCCGGATTTCGACAGGGTACCGCGCACGCCCACGATGTCACCCATGTCCCAGTGCTTGGTGTCTTTCTGTACATCCTTGGAGGCGTAGATCTGGATACGGCCCGTCATGTCCTGAACCACCTTGAACGCCTTGCGGTCGAGCATCATGCGGCCGGCAATGGCCACTTTGATACCCAGGGACTCCAGCTCTTCCTTGGATTTGTCACCGTATTTTTCCTGCAGCTCGGCAGCGGTGGCATCGCGACGGAAGTCGTTCGGGAACGGATTGCCCTGCTCGCGCATGTTTGCCAGTTTGGCGCGGCGCTCGGCAATCAGCTTGTTGTCCTCGGGCTGTGCAGCGTTCTGGGTGTGTTCAGTCATGTTGGCTCACTAAGAAGTCGGGATTGTCCGGGTGTGGGTGAATGGCGCTGATTACAGCGCCATCTTCAGACTGGCTTCAATAAACTTGTCGATGTCGCCATCCAACACCGACTGGGTGTTGCTGGTTTCCACCTTGGTGCGCAAGTCCTTGATACGGCTATCGTCCAGCACGTAGGAACGGATCTGGCTACCCCAGCCGATGTCAGACTTGGAGTCTTCGGCTTTCTGTTTCTCTTCGTTGCGCTTCTGCATTTCCAGCTCAAAGAGCTTGGCCTTGAGCTGCTTCATGGCCTGGTCTTTGTTCTGGTGCTGGCTTCGGCCAGCCTGGCAGGCAACAACAATGCCCGTGGGGTTGTGGGTCAGGCGCACCGCGGATTCGGTCCGGTTAACGTGCTGACCACCGGCACCGGATGCGCGGTACACATCGACCCGCAAATCCGCCGGGTTGATTTCGATTTCAAAGCTGTCATCCACTTCCGGGGACACAAACACGGAAGAGAAGGAGGTGTGGCGACGGTTACCGGAATCGAACGGGGACTTGCGCACCAGGCGGTGTACGCCGGTTTCGGTACGCAGCCAGCCGTAGGCGTAGTCGCCCTGGATGTGAATAGTGGCGCTCTTGATGCCGGCCACTTCACCTTCCTGCAGTTCGACGATTTCGGCCTTGAAACCACGGCGCTCGGCCCAGCGCAGGTACATGCGAAGCAGCATGTTGCCCCAGTCCTGGGCTTCGGTGCCGCCGGAGCCGGCCTGGATGTCCAGGTAGGCGTTGTTAGCATCCATTTCACCCGAGAACATGCGGCGGAATTCAAGTTTTTCCAGCTCACCATCGAGGCTTTCCAGGTCGGCCTGAATTTCGTCGACGGTGCCTTCATCATCCTCTTCCACGGCCATGTCGAGCAGACTCTCGGCATCGCTCAGGCCGTTGGTGAGGTTGTCGATGGTTTTGACGATCAGTTCAAGATCGGAGCGTTCTTTACCCAGGTTCTGGGCTCGCTCGGGATCGTCCCATACGGTGGGGAGCTCGAGTTCCCGTTCTACTTCGACCAGTCGTTCACTTCGCTGATCGTAGTCAAAGATACCCCCTCAGCGCTTCGGTGCGCTCGCGAAGCTCTTTGATCTTCGTCACTATGGGATTAATTTCCATGAAACCTTGTCTCGCTTTGGAAAATGGTGCGATAAAAACAGAGGGCGGATTCTACCGGAATTTGCGGGGTAAATCAGCAAGGGGAAACTACGGAGTCCGGGGCTTTCAACTTTGCCGCTAGCACCAGAACTTTGGCGGAAGCACAGGATGGGTGGGGTGCTGTTCGGGAGACACTGTAAATACATCCCTGTACGCTTAGCGAAAACATCCCTGTTTTCGATACTCCCGAACAGCACCCCACCCATCCTGCGCCCATGCATGGTTCTGGGATTCCCCACTCGCCGGCTACAAAGGGGTCTGACCCCTCGGGGTCAGACCCCACCCTTCTCTAGCGCCAATCTCCAACGAGAGTTCAGCCCAATGGCTCCAGATAATCCACCAACAACTGAAGGTTGGTTCTCCCCCGAAAGGTATTGGCATCCGGCTTGTAAACCACCCGCGCGCCACTCCGGGTAAAGTCCGGCACCTCAGGCCCCGTATTGAAGGCGATGCCATCAATAATGCCGCCTCCCTCAACAGGCTGCAGCACCAGTTTTAGATGGTTCTCGCCGACAATCCGCTGGCTCACCACCCGGAATTCGCCATCAAACACCGGCTCGGGGAAATGCTGCCCCCAGGGGCCGGCGCGTTTGAGCAGGTAGGCGGTGTCCAGGTTCAGTTCGTCTGGAGTCAAGGGGCCATCGGTGGTGATGGCGGCTTCCAGGTCTTCCGGTTTCAGGGTATCACGCACGGCCTGGTCGAAGGCGTTGCTGAAACGTTGGAGGTCATCCCTGGCGATGGTCATGCCGGCGGCCATGGCGTGGCCGCCGTATTTTTTCATCAGGCCTGGATTTTTCGCGTCTACCACGGCCAGAGCATCGCGGATGTGCAGGCCGGGGATGGAGCGGGCGGAGCCTTTGAGGTGTTCGCCGTCATCATCGGGGGCGAAGGCGATGGTGGGGCGGTGGGTCTGCTCGCGGATTCTGGCGGCCAGGATGCCGATTACGCCCTGGTGCCAGTCCTGGTCGAACAGGGCCAGCCCCCAGGGCAGGCCTTCGATGTCGAGGGACATGGAGGCAAGCAGGTCCTGGGCCTGGGTTTTCATGTCTTTTTCGATGCTGCGGCGTTCGCGGTTGAAGTTGTCCAGTTCCCGGGCCAGGCGCAGGGCTTCGTCGCGGCTGTCGGCGAGCAGGCAGGCGATGCCGATGCTCATGTCGTCCAGCCGGCCGGCGGCGTTCAGGCGCGGGCCAACCACGAAGCCGAGGTCCGTAGCGCTGATTTCGGTGTAGTCGCGGCCAGCCACTTCCAGCAGGGCCAGGATGCCCGGTCGGGCTTCGCCTTTGCGGATGCGGCGGATGCCCTGCTCTACAAAAATCCGGTTGTTGTGGTCCAGCGGTACTACGTCTGCCACGGTACCCAGGGCCACCAGGTCCAGCAGGTTACCCAGGTTGGGCTCCGGGTCTGGCAGCAGGTTGTTGTCCCGCAGGTGTTTGCGCAGGGCGGTGAGCACGTAGAACATCACGCCAACACCGGCAGCGTTCTTGCTCAGGAACGGGCAGCCAGGCTGGTTGGGGTTAACGATGGCATCGGCGTCTGGCAGTTCGTCACCGGCCAGGTGGTGATCGGTGATGACCACCTTGATGCCCAGTTCCCGGGCAGCACGCACACCTTCGATGGCGGAAATACCGTTATCGACGGTAACGAGCAAGTCGGGTAAATCGCCTTCGTCCTGTAACCGGTGAATGATGCCCGGCGTCAGGCCGTAGCCATCGGAGAAGCGGCTGGGCACCCGGAAATCAATGGCTGCAACACCGAGCATGGACAGCCCGAGCATGGCGACGGCAGTGCTGGTAGCGCCATCGGCATCGAAATCCCCCAGCACCATCACCCGCTGCTTCTGGGCAACGGCCTCGGCCAGCAGTTCAACCGCGCGATCTATGCCACGCAACTGCATGGGCGACGCCAGGTGTTTCAGGGTGTACTGGAGCTGGTCGTCGGAATGCACACCGCGGGCGGCGTACAGGCGGCGAAGGATGGGGGGCAGGTTTTGCCCCCAGCCCGTCACGTCTGACGGCTGGGGGCGACGCAGGATTTTTTTAGGAGTCATGCCGGATCAGGCGTTCTTCCAATGCTTGGCGATAAAGCCCTGCACCTCGGACACGTTGTTATCCAGCACGGTGTAGCGCTCTTCACGCTCAAACAGGTCCGCCATGTGGGCCGGCAGTTGCGGCTTCACAACCAGGCCAGACTCGGCGATGGCGTCCGGGAACTTGGCCGGGTGAGCGGTACCCAGGGTAATCATCGGTACAGTGCTGTCGCGGCGGCAGTTGCGGGCGGCGCGCACGCCGATGGCGGTGTGCGGGTCCAGCAGGTATTCGTTCTTCTCGTAGATGTCCCGAATGGTGTCGCAGGTGGTTTTGTCGTCCACCGCGTCGCTGTCAAACAGCTTACGGGCATGCTTCCAGCGGTAGTCTTCGATGCTGACCGGACCCTTGGCTGCCCGCTCCAGCAGATCTTTCACCGCCGCACCGTCACGACCGTGCAGGTCAAACAGAAGGCGCTCGAAGTTGCTGGACACCATGATATCCATGCTCGGCGACAGGGTATGCTCCAACTGATGCTGCTCATACTTGTTGCCGCTCATGAAGCGATGCAGTATGTCGTTGCGGTTGGTGGCAATCACCAGTTGGGAAATCGGCAGGCCCATTTTCTTGGCCAGGTAACCGGCAAAAATGTCACCGAAGTTGCCGGTGGGTACCGAGAACGCCATGCTACGATCCGGGCCACCCAGGGCCAGGGACGCCTGGAAGTAGTAAACGATCTGGGCCATGATCCGCGCCCAGTTAATGGAGTTCACCGCTGCCAACTGGGTTTTGCCACTCAGGAAGGACTGGTTGCCGAAGCTTTCTTTTACCATGCGCTGGCAGTCATCGAAGTTACCCTTGACCGCGATGTTATGGATGTTGTCACCCTGCACCGTAGTCATCTGCCGGCGCTGTACTTCCGATACTCGCTGGTACGGATGCAGGATAAAAATATCCACATGCTCGCAACGGCGGCACCCTTCGATGGCGGCAGAGCCGGTATCACCGGAGGTGGCACCCATGATCACCACGTGCTGCTTGCGTTTCTCGAGGACGTAATCCAGCAGCCGACCCAGCAGCTGCAGGGCAAAGTCCTTGAACGCCAGCGTGGGGCCGCGGAACAGCTCCATCACCCATTCATTGGTGTCCAGCTGAACCAGGGGCGCGACCGCCTGATGACTGAATACGCTGTAGGTTTCGCCCAGCATCTTGCGGAAATCATCCGCTGGAATGGCGTCTTCCACAAACGGGTACATCACTTTGTAAGCCAGCTCTGCATAAGGGAGCCCACGCCAGCTGCGGATTTCTTCCACACTGAAGTGCGGCAGTGATTCCGGCACATACAGGCCGCCGTCTGTGGCCAGGCCTGTCAGAAGAACGTCTTCAAAGCCCAGAGCGGGCGCTTCACCCCGTGTACTGATGTATCTCACGTGCGTACCTGTCAGTTAAAGTTTTCAGCGCGGATGCGGACAACCTTGCCATCGATGTCGGCCAGGGCTTCCATTTCCTCGATGGCCAGGTTCATCTGGCGTTCCTGAACGGTGTGGGTCAGGATGATGACCGGGATGCGGCCATCCTTGAATTCGGATTCTTTCTGCATGATCGATTCGATGTTGATGCCATGCTCACTCAGGATCGCGGCAATCTTGGCCAGCACACCCGGATGGTCGAAGGCCTGAATACGCAGGTAGTAAGCCGACTGCACATCTTCCATAGGCAGAACCGACAGGTCTTCCAGAGCCTCCGGGCTGAAGCCCAGATAGGGAACACGCTGCTGACTGCTGCTTGCAACCGCGCGGGCTACGTCAACGATGTCTGCGATCACCGCAGATGCTGTGGCCTCGTCACCGGCACCAGGGCCGTAGTACATGGTCTGCCCTACCGCATCGCCATCTACCAGCACCGCATTGAGCACGCCATCCACCTGGGCAATCAGGTGACTTTGCGGCACCAGCGTTGGGTGGACACGCAATTCAATACCGTCATCACGGCGACGAGCAATACCCAGGTGCTTTACCCGGTAGCCGAGGAGCTCGGCATGGGAAATGTCGTAAGGCGTAATGCCGGAAATGCCTTCGGTGTAGGCTTTCTCGAACTGCAGCGGAACGCCAAAACCTGACGCTGCGAGGATGGTCAGCTTGTGGGCTGCATCAATGCCTTCCACATCGAAGGTCGGGTCTGCCTCTGCGTAACCCAGGGCCTGGGCCTCTTTCAACACTTCACCGAATTCACGACCTGCGCGCATCTCGGTCAGGATGTAGTTACCTGTGCCGTTGATGATGCCGGCAATGGTGTCGATGCGGTTGGCCGCCAGGCCTTCACGTACCGCCTTGATCACCGGAATGCCACCGGCAACGCCGGCTTCGTAAGCGACAACAACGCCGGCCTTCTCCGCCGCCTCAAAAATCTCGTTGCCGTGCACAGCAATCAGCGCCTTGTTGGCGGTCACCACATGCTTGCCCTGGGCAATAGCAGCCAGCACCAGCTCTTTGGCGGCATCATAACCACCAATCAGTTCAACCACGATATCAATATCAGGATCATTCACCACATCGAAGATGTCGGTACTGAAAGGAACGCTGCCAAGCTCCAGGTCATCCCGGCTATGGCGACTGGCCACCCGGGTAATCCGGATATTGCAGCCCGCACGCCCCGCAATAATCGCGGCATTGCGAGTCAGGACATTGAATGTACCGCCGCCAACGGTTCCCAGTCCGCAAATTCCGACATTAACGTCTTTCAAGCTCTCACCTCTGATCCCGATGGGGTGCTGATGGATTGCAACAAAGGGCAATAGTATACCGATTCGGGGCCCTCTGAATAAGCCCTGAATCCGTTGCAGTTAACACGATAAACGTCGGAGCTGTGCGACAGCTCCGGGGTAAATCACAGAATCCCTAGACCCTCGGCCAGGTTTCGCGCAGGTACGTAGCCCCGGACCATGTTACCGTCTTCGAGAAGAATGGCCGGTGTACCGGTGACCCCTACCTGGCCACCCAGGCGGTACTGTTCCTCGACCGGGTTATCACAGCTTTTCTGGGGCACGGACTTTCCACCCTTGGCTGCGTCCATCGCTTCCTGCTGATCCTCAGCGCACCAGACCGACACGTACTTTGTGAACGAGGGAGTTCCAGGGCCGGAACGAGGGAAACCATAGTAGTTCACGGTGATGCCATAGTCGTTTAACTGCGGCACTTCGTCATGCATTTTCCGGCAGTAGGGGCAATCAATGTCGGTAAACACATCAATGACCGCCTTCTGCTCCCCCTTCGCCGGGTAGGTAATCACACCCTTGCCGGCAAACGCGGCCATCTGCTCTTTCCGTTGCCCGGCCCGCGACGCCTCTGACACGTTAGCTATACCGCTGTCGGTAATCTTCAGCAGATCTCCGGTCAGCAGGTATACACCGTCGGCCGTGGTGTAAATGGTGTCGCCATTGTTGCTTTGCACTTCGTAAAGACCAGCCGCCTCCGATTCCCGCACCGAGGTCACTTTCAGACCAGGCACCGCATCCATCAGGCGCTTGGCAATTCGATCCTCGGCGTCGGCAGCACTCGCCCCGGAAACCCAGGTCAGCGACATCACCAGACCCGCCACAACGGCCACAATATTCAGATTCATAGGGTTAACTTACCTTCTGTGTTTGTAATTTCGAAACCTTGTGATGCGACACCGCCACTCAGCAAAAGTTCATCCGGCTAACATACCAGATTAGCCCCGGGGATGGTGTGCCTGGTGCAAATCCTGAAGCCGCTGGCGCGCCACATGGGTGTAGATCTGAGTCGTCGAAAGATCGGAATGTCCCAGCAGCATCTGCACCACCCGCAAATCAGCACCGTGATTAAGCAGATGCGTGGCAAAGGCATGGCGCAGGGTATGCGGAGAAATAGGCTTATGGATGCCTGCGCGAATTGAATAATGCTTGATTCGATGCCAGAAGGTCTGGCGAGTCATGGCCGCGGCCCGATTACCGGGAAACAGGGCGTTACTGCTTTTGCCCTTCAACAACTCGTTGCGGGCCTCTTTCATGTAGCGAACCAACCAGTCCACGGCTTCTTCACCCAAGGGCACTAGCCGTTCTTTGCCGCCTTTACCACTGATGCGGACAACCCCTTGACGCAGATTAACCTGATCAACCGTCAACCCGGTCAGCTCAGATACCCGCAGTCCGCAACCGTACAGAATTTCCAACATGGCCCGGTCGCGCAGCTCTATTGGCTCCTGCGGGTCCGGCTCTGTGAGCAAGGCATCCACATCATCTTCAGTCAGGGTATCCGGCAGCCGCCGGGGCAACCGCGGGCTGTCGATTCTGAGGGTGGGATCTTCGGCAATCAGGCCTTCACGCAGCAGGAAGCGATAAAAACGACGAATGCCAGACAACCGCCGGGCTGCAGTACTGGTTTTGAGGCCATCCGCAAGCCCTCTCGACATCCAGGCCAGAAGATCGGTGCGCCTGGCATCACGGAGTACTGGGCTACCTGGCTGGGTCTGCAACCAATCGGCCAGCCTGAACAAATCACTGGCATAGGCTTGACGGGTTTTCTCACCCAGGCCATCTTCCAGCCAGATGGCATCGGAAAACCGGGTTATCAACTGCTCATCGTCTGGCCGGGGCAAGATGACACCTCTTCACTGGCTGCCTGTCGGCATTACAGCATAAAAAAAGCAGCCCCTCGAGGCTGCTTTTTTTGTTACTGATCAGCCAGAAGCTTGAATCAGTTAAGCTTTTCCTTGATACGAGCCGCCTTACCAGACAGATCGCGCAGGTAGTAAAGCTTGGCCTGACGCACGTCGCCGCGACGCTTCACGCTCACGCTGTCAATCAGCTTGGAGAAGGTCTGGAAAGTACGCTCAACGCCCACGCCGTAAGAGATCTTACGAACAGTGAAGGAAGAGTTCATGCCACGGTTGCGCTTGCCGATAACCACGCCTTCAAACGCCTGCAGACGCTCACGGTTACCTTCAGTTACGCGAACCTGAACAACCACGGTGTCACCCGGCGCGAACGCAGGGATTTCCTTGGTCATCTGTTCTGCTTCAAGTTGACTGATGATGTTGTTCTTGCCGCTCATCGTAATGCTCCTGATACCCAATCTTTCAATGCCCTGATGACTCAGAGACACCCGGTTCGTTAAAAATTTCTTCCAGAAGCTGACGCTCTTCTTCCGTAAGCACCCGCTTTTCCAGCAGGTCGGGGCGTCGCTCCCGGGTTCGCCTCAACGATTCTTTCAATCGCCAACGCCGGATCTGTTCATGGTGACCGCCCAAAAGAACTTCCGGCACCGCCTGACCTTCGTAAACCTCGGGCCGGGTATAGTGCGGACAATCCAGCAAACCGTCAGCGAAGGAATCCTGCTCCGCTGACTGCGCATGACCCAGCGCTCCGGGGATGAGGCGTGTTACCGCATCAATCACAGCCATCGCCGCCAGTTCGCCGCCTGAGAGGACAAAATCCCCCAGAGACACTTCCCGGTCGACTTCCGCCGATATCAGGCGCTCATCTACGCCTTCATAACGACCGGCAACGAGAATCAGCTGCTGTTCGGCGGCCAGAGACTCCACCACCGACTGATCCAGCCTTTCACCTTGCGGCGAAAGGAAGACCACACAGGCCTTGCCGGGTGCCGATGCCCTGGCCTCATGGATGGCATCCCTGAGAGGCTGAATTTTCATCAGCATTCCGGGGCCGCCGCCATAGGGCCGATCATCCACCGTGCGATGTCGGTCGTGGGTATAATCCCGGGGATTCCAGCAGTTGAAGGTCAGTAACCCTTCACGAACTGCCCTGCCGGTAATACCGTAATCCGTCACCGCAGAAAACATTTCCGGGAACAGACTGACCGCGCCAATCCACACCCGTCAGAACTCCGGATCCCAGTCGACCACCATGCGCGAGTTGTCCAGATCTACCCCGTGAACCACCTGATCAGGCAGATAGGGGATAAGCCGTTCGCGCTGGTCAATGGAGCTCGCCGTTGCGCGCACCACCAGGACATCGTTGGAGCCTGTTTCCAGCAGGTGATGCACCTTACCCAGGCACTCACCCTCAACCGTGAACACTTCAAGCCCCTCCAGCTGGTGCCAATAGAATTCCCCTTCAGGCAATTCCGGCAACTGCTCGGTTGGAACCCGGATCTCGGCACCGCCATAGGTACGGGCCAGCTCACGATCATCAACACCTTTAAGCCTGACGACGATCCCCTGCCCCTGGCGGCGACCCTCCTCAAGCTTTACCGGGATACGCTTACCGTCCAGGACCAGGGTCCAGTCACGATAAGCCAGTATCCCTTCCCGGGGATCAGTATAAGAGAAGACTTTAAGCCAACCCTTGACCCCGAACACCGAGGTGATCTGGCCGATCACAGTTTCCTGTGGATGCTGTGTCATGCCTGTCAAACCCCGGTCTTTACGTGCAATTAACCAGCAGTTTTAAGCAGCTGGGCAACGCGATCGCTTGCCTGGGCGCCCTGGCCCAGCCAGAAATCAACGCGCTCACGATTTACACGCAGACGCTCTTCCTGGCCGCGGGCAACCGGGTTAAAGAAACCAACACGCTCAATGAAACGGCCGTCACGGGAGTTACGGCTGTCAGTGACTGTCAGATGGTAGAACGGGCGCTTCTTGGAGCCGCCACGAGCCAAACGGATTGTTACCATTTCGACCAATATCCTGTTCTGTTGTACGAACTTTGTACGATTCACGTCATGCCGACTGGCGGCTGACGAGAAGACCCATACTCGAAAGGGGCGCTATTCTATGTCAAAAAAGCGCCAATGAAAACAGGGAAACGCCAGGTTTCCCTATTTTATATGTAAGGCTTTTTACATACGGCCGAACGGGGGCATGCCACCACCGCCGCCGGGCGGCATCATACCACCAAGACCACGCATCATGTTGGCCATTCCGCCTTTCTTACCAAACTTCTTCATCATCTTCTGCATCTGCTTGTGCTGCTTCAGCAGTCGATTCACATCCTGTATCTGGGTACCGGAGCCGGCGGCAATGCGGCGCTTGCGGGAGTTGTTGATCACATCCGGGTAGCGCCGCTCTTTGGGCGTCATGGAGCAGATAATGGCCTCCATCTGGCCAACCGACTTGTCATTCACCTGTTGCTGCGCCATCTGGGCCATCTGCCCCATGCCCGGCAACTTGTCCAGCAGACCGCCAATACCTCCCATGCTCTTCATTTGCTGGAGCTGGTCACGAAAATCCTCCAGATCAAACCCCTTACCCTTCTTGATCTTTTTGGTAAGTTTCTCGGCCTTCTTCTTATCCAGCTTGCGCTCCGCTTCCTCAATAAGAGAAAGCACATCTCCCATCCCCAGGATGCGGGAGGCGACACGGTCCGGATAAAACGGCTCCAGAGCATCAGACTTCTCGCCAACACCCAGGAACTTGATCGGCTTACCAGTGATGTGGCGCACAGACAGCGCAGCACCGCCCCGGGCATCACCATCGGTCTTGGTCAGCACCACGCCGGTCAGCGGCAGAGCATCGTTGAACGCCTTGGCGGTATTCGCGGCATCCTGACCGGTCATGGCGTCAACCACGAACAGGGTTTCCACCGGGTTCACGGCCTTATGCAGCCGACCGATCTCTCCCATCATCTGCTCGTCCACGTGCAGGCGACCGGCGGTATCGAGAATCACCACATCGATATGCTTGCGCCGCGCCGCCTCTATGGCACCGTTCGCAATATCCACAGGGTCCTGTTCGGTGGTGCTGGGGAAAAACTCGACGCCCACCTCACCGGCCAGGGTTTCCAGCTGCCGGATGGCCGCTGGCCTATAGATGTCGGCACTGACCACCAGCACGGATTTTTTCTGACGCTCTTTGAGGAAACGGGAAAGCTTCGCCACCGTCGTGGTTTTACCAGCACCCTGAAGGCCGGCCATCATGATTACCGCCGGCGGACGGGCAGACAGGTTCAGGGATTCATTGCCCTCGCCCATCACACGCTCCAGCTCCTGCTGGACAACCCTTACAAACACCTGACCCGGCGTGAGGCTGCGCTGGACTTCCTGTCCAATAGCGCGCTGCCGGACACCTTCGATGAAATCCTTGACTACCGGCAGCGCGACGTCCGCTTCCAACAGCGCCATACGAACTTCGCGAAGCGTGTCTTTGATGTTGTCGTCGGTCAGGCGTGCCTGGCCGGAGATCTTGCGCAAGCTACCGGATAGCCGGTCCTGGAGGTTCTCAAACATGTTGCTCTTCCGTACCCCGGAGAAATTGTTCACACAAATCAAGAAGCCAGCCCGGGCTGCTTGATTCCTGTTGCATAATCGCGACATTATACCCAGACTACGGAGCCTCTGAACAACTCCGTGCCCGCTTTCATTACAAGGCAACACACTAAGGATGTCATGGGAACGCTGATTCTCGCGGTTACCGCACTCTTTCTTTACAGCGTTGGAACCGCCCTGCAGGCGCTGCATTTCAGGGGGCGGGTACAGAGTAATCTGGCCATCACCACCCTGATTGGCATCCTGGCACTGATTGCCCATGGCCTGCTGATTGCCCAGACCGTGCACATGGATGGTGGCTTCGATTTGAGCTTCTTCAAAAGTTCCGTGCTCATATCCTGGCTGATCGTGTTTCTGTTGTTGGGGCTCAACCTGACCAAGCCGGTCGCAAGCCTGTTCCTCGGAGCCTACCCTATCGCAGCACTGACGATTGTCATGGCGCTGATCACCCACACCCCCTCCCGCCTTGTGCCAGACCAGAGCTATGGCATGCTGTCGCACATCGCCCTATCAGTGACCGCCTACAGCCTGTTCACCCTGGCCGCCATTCAGGCGGTGCTGCTGTATTTCCAGAACCGGCAGCTCAAGCACAACTACAACAGCCTGCTGGTCCGCAACCTGCCACCGCTGCAAACCATGGAGTCCCTGCTGTTTGAAATGGTCTGGGCGGGCGTTGTTCTGCTGGTGCTGGCCATTGTGACTGGCGCAGTCTTTATCGAAGACCTGTTCGCCCAGGACCTGGCCCACAAAACGCTGTTTTCCATGCTCTCGCTTATGGTGTTTATTGGCCTGCTGGTAGGCCGGTACACCAAAGGGTGGCGGGGAATGACGGCCAGCCGCTGGACTCTGGCCGGGTGCGCCTTGCTCATGCTGGCATTCTACGGCAGCAAATTCGTACTGGAACTGCTGTTCCAGAGAGGCGGCTGACCACCTGAATCGCTTGACACCACAAACCAATTCACCCTATTTTCCACTCTTGTCGTCAATATAAGGGCTTTTCTTTTGAACGAAACATCGCTGACGGCGCTGTTCATTCTTCTTGTCTGCCTGATTATCCTTTCAGGCTTCTTTTCCAGCTCAGAGACGGGAATGATGTCCCTCAACCGGTACCGCCTGAAACACATGGCGAAAACCGGCCACAAAGGTGCGCTCCGGGCGCAGAAACTCCTGAACAGGACCGACCAGCTGATTGGCGTCATCCTGATCGGCAACAATTTCGTGAACATCTTCGCCTCGGCCATCGCCACAGTGATCGCCATCCGGATCTGGGGTGATGCCGGCATCGCGATAGCCACCGTTCTGCTCACCATCGTTATCCTGATCTTTGCCGAAGTTACCCCGAAAACATTGGCCGCCCTGTTCCCGGAGAAAATTGCTTTTCCTGCCAGCTTCGTGCTCAGGCCGTTACTAAGGATCCTCTACCCACTGGTGTGGTCCGTCAACCTGTTCACCACCGGCATTTTGCGCGTGCTCGGCGTATCTTCAGCCCAGGCCACGGAGGATCACCTGAGCCGCGAGGAACTCAGAACTGTCGTCAATGAAGCCGGCGCGCTGATTCCCGCCAAACACAAAGATATGCTGGTTAGCATACTGGATCTGGAAAAAGTCACGGTGAACGACATAATGGTGCCCCGCAATGAAGTAGCGGGTATCGACCTGGACGACGACACGGACACTATCGTCCGCCAACTTAGAAGCAGTCAGCACACCCGGCTCCCTGTATTCAAGGGCGATATCAACAATATTCAGGGCATCCTTCATATGCGCAGCGCCGCAAAGCTGCTGCAAGAGCCGGAAATCAACAAAGCTATGGTGATGCAGCTAAGCCAGGAGCCCTATTTCATTCCGGAAAGCACTCCCCTGAATACCCAGCTTCTCAATTTCCAGAAGGGCCGGCGCCGCTTTGGCATCGTGGTGGATGAATACGGAGAGGTTCTGGGCCTGGCGACACTGGAAGACATCCTTGAAGAAATTGTGGGCGAGTTCACCACCGATTACTCCGCCACTTCACAAGACATCATTCCACAGGATAACGGCACCTATATCATCGACGGCGGCACAGCGGTCAGATCCATCAACAAGACCCTGGGCTGGAAACTGCCCACCGACGGACCAAAAACCCTGAACGGCCTGATCACCGAAACCCTGGAAAACATTCCGGAAACCAACGTCTGCCTCAAAGTGGGTGGCCATCGGGTGGAGGTGCTACAGATCAAGGACAACGTGGTGAAAGCGGCGATTGTGCACCCCAAACGCCTCGGCAAACGCTCCCGGCCGGCCCTTGAGCCGAGACCGGCTCGATGAATCAAACACGGCCGAAAAGGCCGGCTTTTTGAATGACGTCCCAGGTTAGCGTTTATTCATGTTAATCCGACCAAAAATGCGCTAAATTTAACCAATAATTTAGAATAGAAGAAGAGCAAGCTCGGTCATGTATCCGGTTGAGGCGTAAACAGGAGTCGGCCATGAACAAGCAGTCCGGCATACATTACCTCCGCGAACACCGGGAAGCAGCCAGCTCCCGGCCGGTTCCTGCGGAGGTAACCCGTATCCGTGACACGGTTGTCGCGGGATTGGGAGATTTGCTGCAAGGGGCTTTTGACGCTGTCGATGATTCACTCTTCGAACTGGCGAATAATGCCCGTAGTAACAACGAGCAGAACCGGTACTTTGAAGCGATGCGGGAAATCCGCATAAAGCGCAAAGGGGTTGAACGGCATTTCCAGAACGCCGTTGCCCAGTTCTTTGCCAACCCACCCCACGCCGGACAGCTGCAAACGCCGGACGCCACCCAGCAGGCAAGTGCAGACACCCTGTCTCTGGTCGGCAATGATGACCTGGAAGAACAGGTTGCCCTGAATGCCATGATCACCAAGGCCAAGGCGCACTTCCAGGGGCCCCTGATTCAGCTGCAGGCAAGATTCACCGAAGTGTACCCGGACGCCACTGAAGAGGTGCCGGTTAACCCAATGGCACCGGAACACCTGTGCAGCGCGTTCACCGAGGCCATCCAGGCGCTGGAGATCCAGATTCGGGAGCGGCTGATCGTTCTCAAGCAGTTTGATCGCTACGTGGTGTCCAACCTGGGCATGCTGCTGGATGAAGCCAACCGAATACTGATTCAGGCCGGCGTCATCCCCAACTTCCGATTCCACGGCAAGGCTGGCCAACAGCAAAAAGCCTCAGGCAAGCCAGCCCAGGGCGAAGCGCCCAAGACCGGAGGCGGTGAGGCTGCCGCTTACGAGCAGAGACCTGAAGACACCGCCCTGTTTGATCAGATTCGCCAGATGCTGGCGCTGCAGAGGGCCAATTCAGGCCTGCCTCCACGTAGCGCGGACCCGGCCCTGCGGGTAGTCGGAGGACCTGAACTGGCAGATATGCTCAATTCCCTGCCTAGCTACGACAACCTTCAGGACAGCGAAGATCTAAGCACCGGCAAACCGGTGGAACTGGATCTCCGGCAGATCGTGCAGCAATTGCTGGCAAGAGCCGAAGGCCAGGATGGACGCAAGCCAGCACTGAATGAAGTAGACGAAGACCTGATCAACCTGGTCTCCATGCTGTTCGAGTTCATACTGGATGACTACAACCTGTCTGCTCCGGTACAGGTACTGATCAGCCGGCTGCAGATTCCGATATTGAAAGTGGTCATCAAGGACAAAAGCTTTTTCAGCAAGGCTACCCACCCGGCCCGCAAACTGCTCAACTCCCTTGCCCGCGCCGGTATTGGCTGGAGCTCCAGTGATGAAAAAGCCAGAGACAAGCTCTATGGCCAGATTCATAACGTCGTGCAGCGAATTCTCAACGAGTTTGACGGCGATGTCGCCCTGTTTGAAACCCTGAACCAGGAGTTCGAACAGTTCCTGGAGCGCGAAAACCGCAAGGCGTCTCTGGTGGAACAACGTACCCGGGAGTCTGAACGGGGCCGCATCAAGTCCCAGAAGGCCCAGGAAGCGGTCGACCGGCTGATCAAAGAAAAAGTCTCCCGATACCGCCTGCCCGAGCCGGTTCACGATATTCTGATTAATGGCTGGAGCCGGGTCATGTTTCTCGCCTACCTGCGTGACGACACCGAGCACCGCTGGCACGAGACGGCCCGGGTGGTGGACGACCTGATCTGGTGCCTGCATCCCCACGAGGAAGACGAAGAACGAGATCAATGGGTCCGGGTTGTCCCTGCCTTACTCAAGACACTCCGGGCCGGGCTGGAGGAAGTGTCTTACAACGCTTCTCGTCTGGACCAGATGATGGGGCAGCTTAAGCACCAACTGGCGGAAGCCTTCCGCACCAATGCGGCCATCGAGGCACGCCAGGACAGCCCTGAAGAGATCGAAGAAGAAGCGCCCACCGTGCATCAGACCGCCGTTGAGCGCCAGCAGGAACTGGAAGATGCTGCCATTGCGGAGTATGTAGCGAAGCTGGATGACATCGAGATCGGCAACTGGGTCGAGTTCAAGCTGGTCAACGGTACCAGCTTCCGATGTAAACTGTCTGCGGTTATCGAAGAGGCCGATTGTTTCGTGTTCGTCAATCGCATGGGCCTGAAGGTGATCGAGAAAACCAGGGTGGAACTGGCCCACGAAATGCGCCGGGGCCGCCTGACGCTTCTGGAACAGGGCGCCCTGATTGACCGTGCCTTGAATGCCGTCGTGGGCAACCTGCGCACCAAAACCGCCTGATTGCGATGTCAGAGCCAGGCCTTCGACCTCCGTCGATCCCGGCGTCCTATCGGCTGGTTCTGGCCATATCCTTGGCCCTGACAGTGCACACCTTGCTACTGGCCGGGTTTCCCTCACCCCTGAGGGAAGCCCGGGAGTTCAGTCATCGCCTGGTGTTTACCCTCCAGTCCCCGGCCTCCGAAACCAGCACCGCATCCAGCCCCAACGCCGCTGAACCACAACTCCCGAGGCATCCGGATTTTACCGTTGAGGCCCCTGAGCAAATAACGACTGACTCAGCAAACCGACCCGTTGCCGAGCCTGGCTCGACCCAAACCGCACAGCCCAGCCCAGAGCCAGCAGCCAGAACCGAATCCAGCCGACCCCGCTCACAACAGCAACCTGCCAGCCCTGAATCGGCGGCCTCCACACCGTCAACCTCAACCACCACAGATGAGCCGGAAGCGATTCAGCGGATAGCCCTGTCGCCGTCAGAGCAGGACCCATACCTGATTCTGCTGGCCACCCATCTGGCAGAACAATTGGAGCGGCAGCGGGTGCCTGCGATTGCGGGCCTGCAGGAGACACTCACCATGGAACTGGAACTCAGGCTTCTCGACAATGGCGCCCTCACCCGGGCACGGGTTGTGGCGTCGACAGGCGTTCAGGGGATTGATGATGCAGCGTATCGTGCAGCGCTCGCTGCCAGCCCCTATCCGGAGCCAAAAGGAGAAGAGCGGGACCGCTTCGAGGTAAAGCTGGTGTTCACCCCGAAGCGCCGCTAAAAAAACTCAGGCTTCGGCTTGCTTGACCGCGTCTTTAACCGCCTTGGCCAGCTCACCGCTCTCGGACATTTCCAGAACGATGTCACAACCGCCCACCAGCTCACCACCAATGTAGAGCTGCGGGTAAGTCGGCCAGCTTGAATAAACTTTGAGGGCTTCGCGCAGCTCCTGATTGTCCAGAATGTTCACGAACGCAAACCGCTCACCGCACGCCATCAGAGCCTGAACGGTACGGGCGGAGAAACCGCACTGTGGTGCCTGCGGAGTGCCCTTCATGTAAAGAATGACCGGGTTCTCTTCGAGCTGGCTCTTGATGGTTTCATTGATATCCATGAACTCATACCTCTGGTTGAAATCAGGTTTACCGTTACACGGCACTTAACCGCTATTGTACACGGCGGGTCGATTAGCCACCAAACCGATGTGTTTGACCCAGAGCAACCACCCCACCCCCGGCGTTGTTTTACGGGTTGTGAAGGGCTAGACTTGATGCCCTTTTCAGATGCAAACCGTACAGCAGTTTCCTTGAAACAGGGGCCTTTCATGGCGGCAAGACATTTTCTGACCCTGAACGACATGACAACCAGTGAGCTGGAACAGCTCCTTGATCATGCGTCCAGGCTTCGTAAAGAGTGGCATGCGGGTAAAACCCGGGATTCCCTGAAAAACCGGGTATTGGCGATGATCTTTGAAAAGTCGTCCACCCGCACACGGGTTTCCTTTGAAGCGGGCATGACCCAGCTCGGTGGCACCGCCATGTTCCTGTCACCCCGGGACACCCAGCTTGGCCGGGGCGAGCCCATCGAGGACTCTGCCATCGTGATATCCAGCATGGTGGATGCGGTGATGATCCGGACCTTTGCCCACGAAACCGTTGAGCGCTTTGCCTCGGCTTCCAGCAAGCCGGTGATCAACGCCTTGACCGACGAATTCCACCCGTGCCAACTGCTGGCGGATATGCAAACCTATCGTGAACATCGCGGCAGCATCCGCGGAGCTACCGTTGCCTGGATTGGTGATGGCAACAATATGTGCCACTCCTACATCAACGCGGCGGCCCAGTTCGATTTTCATCTGAACGTGGCTTGCCCGGAAGGGTATGAACCAGACAGCAACCTGCTGAAAGCCCACAGTGATCGCGTAACCGTGGTGCGCACACCGGAAGACGCTGCAAAGGGTGCCAACCTGTTGGTCACCGATGTCTGGGCCTCCATGGGCCAGGAAGACGAGCAAAAGGCCCGAGAGAAAGCCTTTCAGGACTACCAGATCAACCCGGCACTGATGTCTGTGGCCGCCAAGGATGCCCTGTTCATGCACTGCCTGCCTGCCCACCGTGGCGAGGAGATTTCCGCCGACATGATGGAACACCCGGGTTCAGTGGTGTGGCATGAAGCGGAAAACCGCCTGCACGCCCAGAAGGCCCTACTCGAGTTCCTCATTCTCAATCGCCTGGACTGATCCATGCCTGAATCTTTGCTGCCACCGGCCGACTGGCTGCTGGAAGTCAACAACCTGTCCTGCGGCTATGGCGGCGACTCTGTCGTTAAAGACGTCAGCTTCGCCCTGAGCCACGGCGACATCGGGTGCCTGCTCGGCCCCAGTGGCTGTGGCAAAAGCACCATTCTCAGAGCCCTGGCCGGTTTCTTGCCTTTAAACAGCGGGGAAATCCAGCTCCAGTCCCAGGCAATCAGCCTTCCCGGGCGCACCCTGGCTCCCGAAAAGCGGCGTATCGGCATGGTGTTTCAGGATTACGCGTTGTTCCCGCACCTGACCATCGCCGATAACGTCGGGTTTGGCCTGAGGAACATGAACAAGGCCGAACGCCGCCAGAAAGTTATGGAACTGCTCAACCTGGTTCACCTACAGGACCTGGCAAACAACTACCCCCATGAGCTATCCGGCGGCCAGCAACAGCGGGTTGCCCTGGCCAGGGCATTGGCGCCAGAGCCAACGCTTATTCTGCTCGATGAGCCGTTCTCGAACCTGGATACCGACCTTCGTCGCCGGCTGAGCCTGGATGTACGGGATATCCTGAAAACACTCGGCATCAGCGCTATCCTGGTCACCCATGACCAACAGGAAGCGTTTGCCATGTGCGATCAGGTGGCGGTACTCAAAGACGGCACCCTGCAGCAATGGGACGTACCCTACAACCTGTATCACGAACCCGCCAACCGCTTCGTAGCCAGCTTTGTTGGCCAGGGCGGCTTCATTCCCGGTACCGCCCTGGGGCCGGACACCATTGAATCCGAACTGGGCGTTATCCACGGCAACCGGGCCTATAAATGGAAGCCGGGCACGTTACTGGACGTTCTGATTCGCCCGGACGACATCGTCTACGATGAGCACTCCGACCTGAAACCCAAAGTGGTGGAGAAAACCTTCGCAGGCACTTCAACCCTGTATCGGTTCCGGTGCTCAGAAGATACCGAATTCGAGGCCCTGTTCCGAAGCCACCTGGACTTCCACATGGGCGAACACGTGCCGGTGCGTGTCGAAGCCGATCACCTGATTGCCTTCGAACGCACCAGTTGAGAGTGCGGGTCAGTTGTTGCAGACCCGCTCGACTGCATCCAGCCAGCCTGCATACAGCGATTCCCGAAGCGCCGGCTTCATATCCGGCCGGAATTGCCGCTCGCACTCCCACATATCGGAAATCTGCTCCAGGCTTTCGAACACCCCGGTCTGTAGTCCTGCCAGATACGCCGCGCCCAGGGCGGTGGTTTCTGTTACCTTTGGCCGATCAACAGTCACGTTCAGAATGTCACAGAGAAACTGCATTACCCAGTCGTTTACCGCCATGCCGCCATCTACCCGGATCGACTCCAGGCGCGCGCCATCGTTGCGAATGGCCCTCACCAGGTCCTTGGTCTGGTAACACACCGACTGCAGTCCAGCGGTGACAATCTCAGCAATACCGGTATCACGAGTAAGTCCCAAGATGGCGCCCCTGGCATTCGGGTCCCAGTGGGGAGCCCCCAACCCGGTGAACGCCGGCACCAGATAAACCGGGTTATCCACACCCACCGTTTCGGCATGGCCTGCCGACTCGCTGGCGTGGGTAATCAGGCGCAAACCGTCCCTGAGCCATTGCATGGCGGCGCCAGCAACAAAAATACTGCCTTCGATGGCATAGCATGGTTTACCGTTTAGCCGGTAAGCCATGGTGGTCAGTAACCGGTTTTCCGAACGCAGGGCTTGGTCACCGGTATTAAGCATTAAAAAACAGCCCGTTCCGTAGGTGCTCTTGGCCATACCAGGCTCAAAACAGGCCTGGCCGATCAGCGCAGCATGCTGATCACCGGCAATGCCCGCCACCTTGACCGGTGCCCCAAGCCAATCCGCGTGGGTATCGCCATATTCATCGGCACAGTCGAGCACTTCTGGCAACAACGCTTTGGGCACCCGAAAAAGCGCCAGCAGGTCATCGTCCCAGTCCTGGTTATGGATATTGAACAGGGCCGTTCGTGATGCGTTGGTGGCATCGGTGTAATGGGACTGACCATTGGTCAGGTTCCACAACAACCAGGTATCGACGGTACCAAACGCCAGCTCACCGGCTTCAGCTCGCTTGCGGGCACCCTCCACATTGTCCAGCAACCAGGCAACCTTGGTGGCAGAAAAATAGGGATCAATCAGCAGGCCCGTGCGTTCAACCACCAGGGCCTCATGGCCATCCGACTTGAGCTTGGTGCACAACGAAGCGGTACGGCGATCCTGCCAGACAATGGCATGGTGGATCGGCTCGCCGGTCTCACGGTCCCATACAACCGTCGTTTCCCGTTGATTGGTAATCCCGATGCCGGCCAGGTCAGACGCCTGGACACCGGCTTTTTCCAAAGCCTCGCGACACACCGCCAGGGTGCTGTCCCATATCTCCACGGCGTCATGTTCAACCCAGCCGTCTCGGGGAAAATACTGGTGAAACTCCTGCTGGGCGACCGCCACCTGAGCCCCCCTGGCATCGAAAACGATGGCCCGGGAGCTGGTGGTACCCTGATCAATGGCAAGCAAATAGCGGGACATTCAGATCTCCTTTTTTCAGGAGAGTCTACCAGCCCGGGAGCATTCCGAGTGTGAATAACCACTATTGGCGGGAAATTTTGCATAAAAAAAGGGCCGGATAAATCCGGCCCTCAAATGACGAATGAAACAAGGAAAGTTCGTAAGAACTACAACCTCAAAAGTCATCCCTTACGTTGTTTATTCTCAACCCGGGAGCCGCCCGATTCAGTAGCGATTCTGTAGAGCTTTGTTACATCAGGTGAGGTCGTGAGTACTGGCTCACAAAATGGCGTCATCCGGCTTACGTCTTGGCCAGACCAGACTAAACCGTGCGCCCCCGAGCTCGTCACTGCGCCCAACAAAGGCCTGACCGCCATGCCAGTAAAGAATGCGCCTTACGATGGACAACCCCAGGCCATAGCCACCCGAGGTTCTGGTGCGGCTGTCATCCAGTCGGGCAAAGGCGGTAAACACCTTCTCCCAATCCTGCTCCGGGATCCCCGGGCCGTCGTCTTCCACGTCAACCCGGCAGTTGTCCTCGTCAAGATGGCAGTTCACCAACACCCGGCCAGCAGCATAGCGGACAGCGTTGCCCACCAGATTCTGGATAGCCCGGTGGATGTACCTGGGCTCCACATCCGACAGGGCCCAACGCTCGGATTCCTCATCTATACGACACTCAATCCGGATCTCCGGGCGGATCATCTGTTGTTCAGAAACCACTTGCCGAACCAGGTCTGTTACCGAGTCCTCTCGCAAGCTGAACACCGGCCCACCCTGCTCCAGGCGGGCATAGGTCAGTATTTCATCAATCAGCTCATCGAGCTCCTGGATATCGCCATCGATACCTTCCAGCTGCTTCTCGAGAACCTCCGGGCTGCTTCCGGATTCGATCATCTGGACACCAAAGCGAATTCGGGCTACCGGAGTGCGCAACTCGTGGGAAACGGCGTGAATCATCTCCCGCTGAACCTGAACCAGCCGCTGTATGTGCTCCGCCATACAGTTAAACGAACAGGCAAGCCGCGACACCAGAGTGCCATCCTCAGACTCCACCCGGGCGCCCATTTCGCCACGACCAATACGCACGGCCACAGATTCCACCTTCCGGAGATGGCCGTCGACAAACCTCATGGCCAGGAACAGAGCTGCCGCCAACACCGAGCCCACCACGACGCCAAGCAAGACAATCATTGGCCAGGCCCAGGGATTGAACGGTGACGGCATGCGAACAACAACCAGATCACCTTCCTCAAGACGCAGCAGCACCTGGGTGTTTCGGGTGCCCTGCTCATTGAAAACCACCAGCCCCGTGTTGGCGATGGTTTCAATAACGTCCTGATTGGGCAGCGCCTTCAGGTCTTGTACCGGTTCAACACGCACGCCCAAGGCCTCCGCCAGTTGCGCGGCAACATCGGCCCGCTGCTCAGCGCTCACCGTTTCCAGATGCCATCGAACTACCAGGGCAACTGCCTGGGCCATTTCCCGGTAGGGTTGCTCAAGGCGCAGGCTGACAAGGCCACCCTCGAAAGAGCGAACCAGATAACGAAACCCGACATCGGTACGTTGCGCCACTACCTGCCCATACCCCAGCCGCTCTGCGGCCACCCTGTCGAGATCAAACTGCTCCGGCGGGCCAGAGCGCAGATCGAACAGGGAAGGCATCCAGTGATACTGCACGGTGGGCGCGGGCGTCGCCGCCAGCCAGCGCATCAACGGGTCCGCGAACCGTTCATGCCAGTATTGATGACGAACGGAGTTGATACCGTTAAATAGAAGAACACACAGCAGAATGACCAGCGCAGTGACACCGGCCAGACGAGCATAGACTGTCAGGAAGAATTTCAGGGACATGGGGCCTACCCTGGTAACACGACCTGCCCACCAGGGCGGGCAGGTCGCGGAAAACGGTCAGGCTTCTTTGACGAACAGGTAGCCTTTACTGCGCACCGTTTTGATTCGACGGGGGTGAATGGGATCATCGCCGATTTTCGGCCTGATACGGGACACCCGAACATCAATCGAGCGGTCCTGGCCGTCATACTCGATACCACGCAAGGCGGTAAAGATCTCTTCACGGCTAAGCACCCGACCGGCATTACTGGCCAGCAACCAAAGCAGGTCAAATTCTGCGCTGGTCAGGTCAATGCTTTCTTCACTGAGCCAGGCCTCCCGCATGGAGCGATCAACCACCAGGTCATTGAACTGCAGGCGCACAGGCTCCTCACCACCTTCTTCCGGATTACCGGCAGGGGCGGTTTCCATCCGCCGGAGCATGGCCCGGATTCGGGCCAGCAGAACCCTTGGCTGTACCGGCTTGCCGATGTAATCATCAGCCCCCATTTCCAGGCCAAGTACCTGATCCAGGTCGTCGGTTCGGGCAGTGAGCATGATGATGGGTCCAGAATAGAAGGGCCTGACCCGACGGCAGATCGACAGGCCGTCTTCGCCCGGCAACATGAGATCCAGCACAACAAGATCTGGCTGCTCATTACGGATTCGTTCAACTGCGGCTCCACCATGAGTTTCCAGGGAGACTGTCAGCCCGTTGTTTTCGAGGTACTCGCGGGTAAGATCCGCAAGCCGTTCATCGTCCTCTACGATCAGGATTCGCCAACTCTCGTTTGTCTGTTCCACGCCATCCATCTCTGTTTTTTTATTCCGGTTTTTGGGGTCGTCCACCCGACAATACAGGCAACGTACCGTTACAGCAATTATACATGCTATTCAGAAATATACATGGAACGGTCATAGGGTTACAGCCTGTGACACAAATCCGGTTAGCGACAGATCCCGGCCATTGTCATACAGACGTCACCGGCAGTTCACCTCACTGTCACAGGAGCTTCATAGCCTTGGCTTGTGATTGAAACAAGAGGCCAAGGCCATGACAGCACAAATCGCCCGTTCCCAGCCGCGCCGGGGGCGCCAGCTGAAAACCACCCTGACACGTTGCCCACAACTCATCGAAACTGCCCAGCGTCTGCGCTACCGGGTTTTCTCCGAGGAATATGGCAGTGATCTGGGCGCCACCACGCCGGGCATTGATGCCGATGCCTACGATGCCCTGTGCGACCATCTGATCGTTACCGATGCCGGCACCGGTGAAGTAGTGGCTACCACTCGCATCCTGCACCAGGACGACGTGCCTTCGGTTGGCGGCTTCTATTCGTCGGGCGAGTTCGATCTGAGTAACCTGGGCAAATTGCCGGGCACCCTTGCGGAACTGGGCAGAACCTGTGTCCACCCCGATTACCGTAACGGTGGCACCATTACGCTCCTGTGGGCAGCCCTGGCAGAATATCTGGATAGCCGGAACGTGGATTACCTGATTGGCTGCGCCAGCATCAGCATGGCTGATGGCGGCATGAAAGCCTGGCGGATAGCACGGCACCTGCAGAATGAATACCTTGCTGCCCCGGCATTCCGGGTTACTCCGCGCCGGGCCCTGCCACACCTGACCCGTGCCGAACACGAACACAGCGACGATGTGCCAGCCCTGATCCGTGCCTACATGCGCCTGGGCGCCAGGGTGTGCGGAGAACCCTGCTGGGACCCGGACTTCCGCTGCGCGGACCTGCTGGTGGTTCTGGAAGTCAGCAAACTGACCGCCAGATATAGCCGGCATTTCATGGGGCGCACTGCCTGAAGGCAAAGGAGCAGCAGATGGGGTGGATACGATTACTAATCCGGCTTACCGGGTTCCTGGTGTTTCTTGCGTGCACCTGCGCCCTGGCCATCACCCTGAAACTGGTCGACCTGTTCCGGCGACAACCTGTCGACCGTGCGCCCTGGGCCGCTTTCTGCTTCCGTCGGGCCTGCCAGTGCCTCGGGTTCCGTATCCGGGTACACGGCCAGCCCACGGAAGCCCATGCACTCTACGTTGCCAACCACATCAGCTGGTCTGACATTCCCATATTGGGGTGCATAACGCCGTTGAGGTTCCTGTCCAAGGCTGAGGTGGGCAACTGGCCAATTATCGGCTGGCTCGCCAGACAAGCCGGCACTCTGTTCATCCAGCGCGGAAGCGGCCAGGCCAGACGAATAAAAACGGAGATAAGACGATGCCTGAATGCCGGGGAGTCTGTCCTGGTGTTTCCGGAAGGCACCACCAGCTCGGGACTGGCAGTGCTGCCGATCCACGGTTTTTTGCTGGCCGCCGCCCGCGACGCCAACACACCGATCCAGCCAATAACCATCGGTTACCGCAGAGCACATCGTCCGGATCCGATCGCCCCGTTCATCGGTGACGACAGTTTCCATACCCACCTGATCCGGCTGCTCAGGCAACCGCCGACCCGGGTGGATGTGGTGATTCACCCGGCCATAGACCCGGCCTGCCCGGAATCGAGTAACGCCCTGACCGCTTTAATCCATCAGCAGATCAGTGCCGGTTTGAAGCATATTCACGCAGGCGAATTCGAAGCCACGCCCACCGGCCTCAGAACAGCGGGCGCCCCTGGGCTACCTCGTCTTCCGTAGCCTCTCTGCGGCCGACGATCTCCAGGTCAAAATACAGGGTAAAGCCAGCCAGCGGATGGTTGGCATCTACCTTCACCAGGTTGCCATCGATGGAGACCACCTGCACCACCTGGGCCTGGTCGCCGGAATTGGTCTGGAACTTCATCCCCACCTGCAGGTTCTCCACGCCTTCAAACAGAGAACGGGGCACCTTGCGGACCAGGTCTTCGCGATAGTCTCCGTAAGCCATTTCCGGGGGGATGGTAACTTCAAGACAATCGCCCACCCGGCGGTCTTTCACCGCTTCCTGGATGCCCGCGATGATTTCCGGGGTGCCGTACAGGAAATGCAGTGGCTCACTGCCTTCCGAGGTATCCACCAGCTCACCTATACGGTTCTTGAGCACGTAATGGACAGTGAATACTTCGGGCTTGAGTTGCGGCTTATCGGCTTGCATCAGCTTGTTTTGTTTCCTGTTTTTTACGGGGTTCGAGTTTTTGCAGGCCATGGATTACCAGCTTCCGGTCCAGTTTTTCCCGGAATCCTGACGGCTTTTTCAAACCCATTCGATCAAGCAGGGCGTCATAACGCCCCTCTTCGTCGTCCGCCTTCAGGGCCTGCCAGATGGTCGCCAGTTTACCACGGGGAGTAGCCGTTGCGGCTTTCAGCCCCTTAAGGGCTTTCCCTAATTTCAACTCTTCGTCGGTGAAATCCTTGCCAAACGGGAAGGCCGGGAACCAGTCGCCTTCCCCCCCGGCCTTCAGGGCCCGAGCGACTTTCTCAGGGGTATTCTGGCGCCAGTGTGCCGGGAGTTTGAAGTCCGCTTTTACCTTGCCCGCTTTCTTGGCCTGCGCCAGCAATGACTCCTGGAATCGGGAGTCGGCAATCCGGATCAGCCTGAGGAACACTTGTTCATCGGACTGCCCACGAAGGTCCGCGATACCGTATTCGGTAATCACGATATCCCTCAGGTGCCTTGGGATGGTGCAGTGGGCGTAGTTGAATACAATGTTCGAGACGGTCTTACCGGCGGAGACCCGCGTGGCTCTCAGGGCCAGGATGGAGCGAGCCCCCGGCAACTCATGGGCCATGGCCACAAAGTTGTACTGGCCGCCAACACCACTCACCACACGGCCATCCGCCAGCCCGTCCGACACCGCCGAACCGTTTAGAGTGTACATCATGGCGGAATTGATAAACCGTCCATGGACCCGTTGTGCCACCTTGAGCTTCTGATCACCGAAGCGATGGTCATACAGGTGGTTGATAAAATTAACACTGGTCATGCAGATCTTGTCGCGCTGGTCGTCTGAAAGCTCTCTCAGGGTCTGATAGAACTTCTCCGGGCCAACGTAGAAACCACCGTGCATGGCAATCCCACCAGCCAGCTTGTCGCCCAGCGCCAATGCCTCGAGCGCTTTACGGGTGTCGGCATTGGAGAGATCCGCCTCAACCGATACCTCCTCATTGAGTCGTATCCTTCCGCCCTTGAACTCAACATGGTCGCGCAGCACCCCGTGCCGGACCAGCCAGTTCACATCCCGCGCCCGCAATGGTGAGGCGATCAGGCCTGCGTTGTGCAAAACGTCCAGGGCCTCCAGGCTTGGGGTCTCGGTGAGCTCACCCCGGTTGATCAGGTTCTGCAATTCCGGGTGGTTGTAGACTTCGCGCTTGAGAATACCTTCCTGAAGCAGGTAGACAAAACCGTCCACCATCATTTCGCTGCATCCATACAGTCCCTGCTCAAAAGGCTCTGTACCACCATACTCCTGCACCACCGGAAACTGATCCTGCACCTGCAGGTGATCGAACACGGCTTTCCAGGCGTCATTATGCTTGTGTCTGAGGATGGCGCTGTGCACCAGGGCGGCGCCAAGAGACCCGATCCCCACCTGCAGGGTGCCGCCATCCTTCAGCAAGCTGCTGGCGTAAAAGCCGATCAGGTGGTCCGCGGGGCTCACCACCATCTGGGGCGCGGAGAATAACGGATAGTCGGAGGCCCGGTGAGACAGGATCACGTCAAACTGGCTGGCTTCAACCTGGGCGTGATGACCGAACCACGGCAGGTGGTGATTGAGCTCTGCCACCATGGCCACCGGAGTGCCAGCGGCTTCCCGTTCCCGAAGCAGCGGCAGGATGTCCAGGGTCAAATCCGGATTACAACTGAAGCTGAGGTGTCCTGGCTGACCATGATCTTCACCAGGCGACATCAACTGGCCCAGCACATTGACGCCCTGCGCCATCAGGTCCCGGACGGCGTGGGTATAGTTGGTGCAAACGTAGTGGCGCTGCTGGCTTTGATTGTTGAGATAACTGCCGGCCTTGAAGAAGAATTCCGAGACAGTCACGTTGTCTGGCAACCGGTTCCGATTGACGTCTCGCGCGTAATCCAGCTCAGGAATGTTGCCATAAAGGCGTTTGGTAAAAGGCCCCAGAAAGCGCTTCTCCAGCGACGATGCACCCTCGGGAGCCAGTAACGACAACGCAGTGACAATATGCAGCTGGATTTCCGGATCATTCTTGGCACGCTGGTAAAGGGCATTCGCAAAGCGAACGGGCTTACCAAGACCGAGAGGTAATCCCAGAGTAATGCGCTTTCCTACCCGTTCGATTACCCGGTCCACGCACGCGTTCGCGTCGTCGTAATAGACTCCGTTCTGTTCTGCCATCACCAGCTCTCCACTGTTTGAGAATCGCAACGGGGTCGATGATCACACGACAGAATGAAGCTGACAATGCGTCAGGTCATGAGATTGGCTGATTGGTGGGAGTAACGTGGGAAGATACGGGTAAAACAGGGGTCTTGAAGGTGGTTCAGAAGCGCCAGCGCAGGTTAAGAGCCGCACCTTCGTTCAACAGACCAATGCCATGGTCAGGCTGCGCGGGGTCAGATGCGTAGATCTTGTGCTGCGCGCGGCGGCTCAATCCGATACTCAACAAACGCGAACCGATAGCGGCAAAAGCATCCAAATGGTTGTCTTCGTAATCTCCAGACATCCATTCCTGAAGCTCATAGATTTCCTCGGCCGATACCATGTCATCACGCTCAGCCATCATACGATCGGCCAGAATAGGCTCAGCGGCTTCGGCGCGCACTACGAACGCGACGAAGTTGAGGGCCAGCAGGGCGATAAACAGACGAATGATCATGATGACAACACGCACCCGGAAAAATGATTTCGGAACATTAACGCTTCAGCACCAAAGTCTAATGATTGCTCCTGAAAATGGTGTGACTTTGCACACAAATGCGCCAGCAGCCCGACGCAAATTGGTCACTTTTTTGTCAACAAATGATCACTTGTATTGCAATCTGTAACCGCCCCGAGAAACGGAAACAGGGCAACCTCGCCGTAGGCTGCCTCCCTCAGGGACAAGGGTAGGTAAATTCGTCGTGAATAGCCTCCACGGCCGCCACCAGATCGGGGCTTAGCCGGATATCTGCAGACCCGACATTTTCCTTCAACTGGTCCATGGTGGTTGCACCGATAATGTTACTGGTCACAAACTCGCGGCTATTCACCCAGGCCAGCGCCAACTGCGCGGGGGTCAGCCCATGGTGATGGGCCAGCTCCACGTAGGCACGGGTTGCATCAGCAGCCCGCTCCCCGGTGTATCGGCTGAAGCGTTCGTAAAGCGTCAAGCGGGCCTTTTCTGGCCATTTTCCGCCCAGATACTTGCCTGTCAGCATGCCGAACGCAAGGGGTGAGTAGGCCAACAAGCCGGTGCTTTCCCGGTGGGCAAACTCCGCCAGGCCCAGCTCGAAAGATCGATTCAGGAGGCTGTAGGGGTTCTGGATGGAAGCCACCCTGGGCCACTGTTTCTCGCGGGCCAGGCGCAGATATTCCATGGTCCCCCAGGGCGTTTCGTTGGACAATCCCACGTGGCGCACCTTGCCCTCTTTGACCAGCTCATCGAGGGCGCCCAGCGTTTCCTCGATAGGGGTCCAGGTTTCGTCCGGGTTACGCTGATACCCCAGCTTGCCGAAGAAATTTGCACTGCGGTCCGGCCAGTGCACCTGGTAAAGATCGATGTAATCGGTTTGCAGGCGCGCCAGACTACTCTCACAGGCTGCGCGAATATGCTCCCGGGTCAGCCTCGGGCCGCCGCGCAGATAACTCAAACCATTGCCCGGTCCAGCCACCTTGGTGGCAATCACCAGATCGTCCCGGCGCCCTCTTCGGGCAAGCCAGTTGCCCAGATAGGTCTCGGTCAGGCCCTGGGTCTCCGCTCGTGGCGGCACCGGGTACATCTCGGCCACGTCGATGAAGTTGATGCCTGCCCCGGTGGCGTATTCCAGTTGTTCAAACGCTTCCTGCTCGGTGTTCTGCTCCCCCCAGGTCATGGTTCCCAGGCAGATCAGACTGACATCGATGTCGGTTTGTCCAAGTTTTCGCGTTTGCATGAGATCTCCTCGTGCATATAGAAGACGTAAAGGGAATGTCACAAAGTTGTCGCATGGCTGTCATGCCGGATTTCCATAGTAGAAGCATGACAGCGACACATTCAGGATGCACCGTGACCAACCCCAAGCTGACTGACCGGCGCCCGCAACACATTACCATTGTTTCGGAGACGTTTCCGCCGGAAATAAACGGCGTGGCCAACACCTTGAAGCACCTGTGCCAGGGGTTGATGCAACGGGGCCACAAGATCACGGTGGTAAGGCCAAAGCAGGCCCATGAGCAAAAAGGGCTGTTTGAAAGCACCGGTGACGGCCTCTTTACCCGTGAACTGGTGGTCACCGGCCTGCCCCTGCCCGGATACAGCGATCTGCAGTTCGGCGTGTCGCGCCCGGCCACCCTGAAAAAACTCTGGCAGAGTCAACGACCAGACGCCATCTATGTTGCCACCCAGGGACCGCTGGGTGTAGCAGCAGTATCCGCCGCCCGAAATCTTGGCATCCCGGTGTCGTCCGGCTTTCACACCAACTTCCATAGCTACTCCCGTTACTACGGTGCCGGCGGCCTGGAACGATTACTCTGCGCCTATGGCCGCTGGCTCCACAACCGGACCGCCATCACTCTGGTACCAACCCGAAAAATGCAAGCGGTTACGCAAGCCATGGGCATCCACCCGACCGGCCTGTGGAGCCGCGGCGTGGACTGCCATCGCTTCACTCCCCACAAGCGTGACCACGACCTGCGCGCCCGCTGGGGCCTGACCAACAGTGACCGGGCGGTACTCTACGTGGGCCGACTGGCCGCCGAGAAGAACCTGCGCATGGCGGTCGCCTGTTTTGAACGGATCCGGGGCCTCCATCCCAATGCCCGGTTCATTCTTGTGGGAGACGGCCCAATGCGCAAACAACTGGCGGAACGCCACCCGGAATACATTTTCTGCGGCACCCAACGCGGAGAAGATCTGGCCAGGCATTATGCGTCGGGCGACCTGTTCCTGTTTCCAAGCAAAACCGACACCTTTGGCAACGTGGTTCTCGAAGCCATGGCCAGTGGGCTCGGAGTGGTCGCCTTTGACGACGCGGCGGCCGCTGAACACCTTCGCCACGAAGAAAATGGTCTGAAAGCAGAGCTGTCGGAGGACGAAGCCTTTATCAACCACGCATTGCGACTGGCTGACCAGCCCACCCTTTTGAGCCGGGTTCGCGCCCAGGCCCGCCTGGATGCGCTGGATCTGAGCTGGAACAGCCAGATTGAACAATTTGAACACCTGGTACTCAACCAACCGGCACAGGCCCGATACCATGGCATCAACAAACAAGGCATCTCGCTTCTTTGACCTGGCAGACCAGCGTGAATATGCGCTGTGCCAGGCCATCAACCGTGCAGTCCGGTTCCGGCCTGTACTGAGCTATTTCCGGGTCGTCAGCCGCCTTGGCGACGGCTGGTTCTGGTATGCACTGATCCTCGCCCTGCCCCTGCTGGCTCCGGAACAGGGGTTGGGGCTGGCGGTGCTGATGGCCTTTACCGGGCTCACCTGCACCCTCACCTACAAAGGCCTGAAACACAAACTTATCCGGGAGCGCCCGTTTATCTCGTTTCCGGCCATCAATTGCGGCACACCACCGCTGGATCGCTACAGCTTCCCTTCCGGGCACACCCTGCACGCAGCCTGTTTCCAGGCCATGCTGTTCGTCGCCATGCCAGTGGCCGCCTGGTATGTTCTGCCCTTCACCCTGTCGGTAGCCGCCTCCCGGGTGGTCCTGGGCCTGCACTACCCGAGCGATGTTGCCGCGGGGGCTGTCATCGGCGCAGGCATGGGCTGGGTGTCAGTCCTGATGTTCGGAGCGACTTTCGCCACGCTTTAGTGTCCCTGAGAATCTGGTCTAAACTGGTTCCGAAGCCTTATTGCCGGAGCCCGTCATGAAGCACGGAAAACCCTTCATCATTGCCGTGGCCACCGCAGCAGCACTGGTGTTACTCTGGCCTGGACCGGCCGACACACCGCCAGGGCAGGTCGACGACGGTGCCCCCAATGATCCCCTTTCACACGCCCCTGCCGACACGCCAGTACCGATCGATCTGACCCCCGAGCAACAGGCATTGCTGGAAGACCCCAGAATCATTCAGTTCGCCCAACGACTCGATTTCGAGGAAGAGCTGCAACGCTTTTTCCAGGAAGCAGCCGAACTGGACGCCCAGCAACGACAGAACCGGGCCGACCAACTGGAACAGCAGCTGGCCCGCTACGAGCAGGAAACCCAGGTCAGCGCGCCAGAAGCGCTCATGGTGAGGCTCGCCCTGCTACAGCTGCTGGAGCAGGACGAAGCGGCCGCCAAGGCGGCGGCCACAGAACTGATCGAACGCTATCAGGCCCGGTCTGAGGCGCGCCTTGAGGCCTGGCGGTCGGCCCCTAAACCCGAGTTTGATCGCTACAAGGTCCGGGAGAAAGAGATTGTTGAAGAGGTCATGGCCCTGGACCGAATACCCGGAGGGCTGACCCGAGACCAGTATCTGCGTCAACGCCTGCTAGAAGCGCGGATCGAGACCATGGGCCAGCCCGAACCAGACCCTCAGAGCAACTGGTCCAGCGACCAGTAGAGCAGATTGAACGGTTTGTTGTAATCCGCCACCGTGTCGGTCTCTGAAGCCTGCATAACCGAACCGCTGCCGTTCATCACGTTGTTCACGAAGTGGTCCAGTTCCAGGCCCAGTTCCTGAATATCCGAATTGGCGAACTCGATGATTGAGGTGCAGTGGCTTTCATTCACATCCCGGAACATGGGCAGGTAGTAACCAAAGTTATCCAGCCCGGCCAGGGTATTTTTCAGGCGTTCGGTATCCTGCGCCCATTTCTGGTGAAGCAGGGCCTCCTTGGTAGCCTGATCCGGCGCCTGTTCGATGTCATCGAAGAAACGTTCGTAGGAGTAGGATGAGTAATTCAGATCGCGCCAGAAATGAGTATGCCCCATGCGATCCTGAGGTAATGCACTGGCCAGGGCGGGATACAGCGACCCCAGGTCATTCAGGTTTAATCCGGGCAAACCAGACTTCAGATAGGCCAGAGGCCCATTGTCCTGATCCAGCCCCCACACCTGCCGGATCAAACCCTGCAGCAAGACCGAGGGGTACTGTTGTGGATCTGCCCCTACCGGCGCACTGAATGCCGGCCCGGAGTCGTTGATCAGAAAACTGCGGGTGGGCGCCATGTCCCGGCGGGCCGGATAATAGTTTGTCAAGCCACCGATGCCACCTGCGCTGCAGCCAGTTGTCAGCATCTGCCCGGGCCGCTGGAGATTGTCTTTCAACCAGGAAATCACCGCCCGGCTATTACGCAGCCCGTTGTGGTGCCAGACCAATGGTTCAGCCTCACCCTCCGGGTCCTGGTACACCGCTACCCGGTCACCGGAGTAGATGTCGCCAGTGCAGTAAGGCACGTAGACCATATTCCAGTTCTGGGTTTTCACCCGGCTCCAGGGGTGCAGGCGCACCACAAACGGGCTGACCAGGCTTGCGCCGGGGTTCAACAACGACAGGTAGTCGTCCGGTATGCCATCGGGGTTCCGGGCACCACGAATGCCAGTCTGACCGCTGCAACTTTCATAGTCCCAGCAGGCACCGCCGCCTTCAAAATAAACCACCGTATTGGAGGTGTTGGGCACCCGGTTTACAAAGAACTTGTATTCGGAACCGTTGCCACATACCGCCCCGGTTTCCGGCGCCAGTGGAACCGTCTGCCACTGGTAGTAGGCACCGGGCGAAAAGCCGTCGTTGTACCCAGGCGGATTTGCCAGCAGGGGGTATTCTCCCTGGCGTTGGTCAGAGGTAACCGGATTATCCGCTCCGGGAGGCGCAACCAGATTGCCGAGGGTTCGCCAGAACCCGTAGTCGCCAAGTTCCGCAGCGGCGGGGGCGGCAAAGGCTAATAATAACAACCCGGCCAGCGCGCTATGGCGACACCGGGACCACCTGTCAGGCTTGTTCATTTTTTGCTCTCCTGCACTTGTTATTTTAATGGGCGGGCCTGGCCCGCAACGATTACAGCAGGAAATCGTCAACCTAAAACTAGATATGACACAATGTCACGTCAAAGAGAGCGCAAGACCGATTTACACTAAAAAAGGCGGGGATATAGCCACTTGGGAAAAGATCAGTCGAACAGCCTCAGCTGGGTAACCGGTGCCTCATCGTTGCGAAAACGCACGCCCACCCCCAACAAACGGACCGGGCGATCGGCCCGGGTAACCAGCTCATCCAGCAGGGGCTGGTAATCGGCAACCTCGGGTTCGGCCACCGACTCCCGTACCCGCTCCAGGGTATGGGTTGAAAAATCACTGTAGCGAATCTTCACAAACAATTTGTGGATGGGTTTCTGCCGCCCCTTCCTGGCGAGTCTCAGATTGAGATCCGCCACCAGGGCGGGCATCACGGTTTCACAGGCGGTCTTATCCGGCAGATCCTGGGAAAACGTCCGCTCCACGCTGACCGATTTCGCCACCCGCGAAACGATTACCGGCCGCTCATCCCGGCCTGCGGCCATTTCAAACAACCGGTAGCCCTGCTTGCCGAATTTCTCAATCAGGGTGTCCACCCCCAGCAACTGCATGTCACCGCAGGTTTTCACGCCCATGGAATGCAGCTTGGCGGCGGTCACCTGGCCCACACCGAACAGTTTTTCCACCGGCAGGGATTCGACAAATTCCGGCACCTGCTCCGGCGTGATCACAAACAGGCCGTCGGGCTTGCGCCAGTCACTGGCAATCTTGGCCAGGAACTTGTTCGGGGCCACGCCGGCGGAGATGGTAATACCTACCTCCTGGCGGACCCTCTCCCGCAGGTATCGGGCCATCAGGGTGGCGCTGCCACGGTGATCCGTTATGTCCGACACATCCAGGAAGGCTTCATCCAGCGACAGGGGTTCCACCAGATCGGTCATTTCCCGGAGAATGGCCATTACCTGCTGAGACGCCGCCCGATATCGCGCCATGTCCAGCGGCACGGTCACCAACCCCGGGCACAGCCTGCGGGCTTCACTGCCGGGCATGGCCGAGCGCACACCAAAGGCCCGTGCCCGGTAGTTGCAGGTGGTCACCACGCCCCGGCCCTCGGCGCCGCCAACCGCCAGGGGCACGTCCCTCAGCGTTGGGTCGTCGCGCATCTCGACCGCCGCATAGAAGCAGTCGCAATCCACATGAATGATCTTGCGCTGGGGCATGGTCCGTGGGCTCGCGTAAACAATCTGTACATTTATACAGCCTTGTATCTTAAGCTAACATGCAGAGAATGTCAGGAACCCTAACACCAAACCGGAACGTCTTCTGCGAGGCCCCATGACCAACCCCATACCCGAGTCTGACCGCACTGAGATCGAAGCCGCTGCTTTCAGGCGCCTGGTGGAGCATTTACGCCAGAATACCGACGTGCAGAACATTGACCTGATGAACCTGGCGGGCTTCTGCCGCAACTGCCTGTCCAAATGGTACCGGGCAGAAGCACAGGAAAGAGGCTTTGAGCTATCCGATCCGGACGCCCGGGAAGAAATCTACGGCATGCCCTATGAGCAGTGGAAAGAAAAATATCAGATTGGTCCGAAGCAGGATCACAAATAATGAACGTCAATGAGGCAGTACGCATCCACCTGGCTTCCCTCGACGCGGGCCACGCCAATTTTGATGACACCCTGGCGCTGATCGACCAGCATTTCGAGTTTCAGCCCACGGGCTTCAACAATGGCCCGGTGCGAAACGATGCCGGTGAAAACGCCGGTTCCTGCCGGGTGTTCGCACTGGGCCAGTACTGCAACCTGAGCGAGGCGGACACCCTGAACCTGTTCGCCCAACACTATCAACAGGTGCTGGGCGACCCTGCGGGCGACAGTCACGGAAACATCCGCCAGTTCATCAGCACGGGCTGGTCTGGCATCCGGTTTGATCAGCAGCCACTGCGAGCCCGCAACGAACCCAACCAGTAAGCCACCAGGGAAGACACTGATTCATGAGCGATACCGCCGCCTCCGGGCTAAAACAGAGTTTCCAGCTGAAAAGTGCCTCTGTTTCGCTGACAGCCCTGGAACTTTATTACTTCGACAACGACGAGTTCGAAGCCAATCTCCGGGACAAGATCAGCCAGGCTCCGGGATTTTTCAAAGATATCCCCCTGGTGATCAGCCTGGAGAAATACGAGGGGCTGGACAGTGAGCTGGACTTCTTCAAGATGATCGGTACCTGCCGCCGCCATAACATCCATGTGATTGGCGTTCGTGCCGGCAACGACGACCAGCGCCGCCTGGCTCGAGGAGCCTCACTGGCGCTGTTTCCCGGCAGTAGCCTGCGCGAACAGGCGCCGGCCCGGGCGCAACCTGATGAGGCCACCAAGTCGGAAGCCGAGACCTCCAGCCCCGCTGACGTTCCCACCAGCGAACCGGCGCCGGCCAAGATCATCAGCCAGACCGTTCGCTCTGGCCAACAGGTCTATGCGCCGGAAGGGGACCTGATCATTCTGGCCCCGGTTCAGGCCGGTGCCGAAGTGCTCGCCGCGGGCAATATCCACGTGTACGGACCACTCAGGGGGCGCGCGCTGGCAGGCATCCACGGAGCTGAAACCGCCCGGGTATTCTGCCAGTCACTTGAAGCAGAGCTTGTGTCCATCGCCGGACACTATAAAATCTCCGAAGATCTTCAGGACAATGGCTGGAAAAGCGCTGTGCAGATCCAGCTCAGGGACGACCTGCTGGTGGTGACGCCACTGGACAAGGCCTGATGTTGTGACAGCCAATAACAACGTTGAAGACATGACGAATCCACTGCGAAACAGGAACTGAACCTTGGCTAGAATCATTGTCGTTACCTCAGGAAAGGGCGGCGTTGGCAAGACCACCACCAGCGCCTCAATCAGCACCGGCCTTGCCAAGCGCGGCCACAAGACCGTCGTAATCGACTTCGATGTGGGCCTGCGCAACCTGGACCTGATCATGAATTGTGAGCGCCGCGTGGTCTATGACTTCGTCAACGTGATCCAGGGCGAAGCCACACTCAACCAGGCGCTGATCAAAGACAAACGGGTAGACACGCTGTTTATTCTGCCCGCCTCCCAGACCCGTGAGAAAGAAGCACTGACCAAAGACGGTGTGGAAAAGGTCATCAACGAACTGTCGGAAACCTTCGATTACATCGTCTGCGATTCCCCGGCGGGCATTGAACATGGCGCTCTGATGGCCCTGTACTATGCCGATGAGGCCATTGTGGTCACCAACCCCGAAGTTTCCTCCGTACGGGATTCCGATCGCATTCTGGGCATCCTCCAGAGCAAGTCGCGGCGAGCCGAGATGGGACAGGACCCGGTCAAGGAACACCTGCTGCTGACCCGCTACAACCCTGACCGGGTAGAACGCGGCGAGATGCTGTCGGTGACCGATGTCGAGGAAATTCTGGCGATACCGCTGTTGGGCGTGATCCCGGAGAGCCAGGTGGTACTGAACGCCTCCAACCAGGGCCTGCCAGTGATTCTGGAAGACCAGAGCGATGCCGGCCAGGCCTATGACGACGCCGTTGCCCGGCTTCTGGGAGAGGAGCGCGAACATCGCTTCATGACCTCCCAGAAAAAAGGTTTCTTCTCACGGATGTTCAAAGGGGGCTAAGGGATGAGTTTTCTGGATTATTTCCGAAGCAAGAAGACCAATACTGCGAGCGTTGCTAAAGAACGGTTGCAGATTATCGTGGCCCACGAACGGGGCCAGCGTGACATGCCGGATTACCTGCCACAGCTCCAGAAGGAGCTGTTGGACGTAATTCGCAAATATGTCCAGATCAGTGACGATATGGTTCAGGTGGACGTGGACCGTAACGAAAGTTGCTCGGTACTGGAGCTGAACGTCACCCTGCCGGAAAAGTAATCGCTGCGCCCGCCTTACCAGCGGGCATAGTGGTCTTCCATCAGTCCCCGCAGCCCGTCTACGGGGACTGACTGGCCCGCCTCATCTCTGACCGTTCCCCGGAAGGTGCCCACAAACTGCCGGAAATTGGAGGCAAGCACGCCAGCGTTCAGCCGTTCCTTGCGCGTGCCTGCAGGCACAAAACTCAGGTCCACCAGGCCATCCTCGGTGGTAACCCGCCAATCGGCACCCGGCCGATATCGGTCAAATTCGAAGCGGGCGGCGCCCAGCTTCACACACCGGCCATCCAGCCACAGGGCGTTCTCGGTCATCCCGGTTTCATTCACACCGGCCGCCAGATTAAGCCCCACAGACACCCCCTGCTCGGTTACCCCGGCCAGACAGGCCCAATTCCAGGCAGTTTCCCGGCGCATGAAGCCACAACTCCAATCAATAGAGCCGCGGGTTTGCTCATCACAGCGCCATACCTGCTGGCCCCAACGCACCTCCCCCTCAACCGGGACCCCGGCGGATTTGCGGGTAAAAACCCAGCCATTGTAGCCTGCCGGGCAGACCAGCCTGAGGGGTTGGTCAGTGTCTCGGAGTTCCAGGTCCACCCGAATATTTCCCGGGGCCGTCACCCGGATGTTACGGCCGCCAGTGGCCGGTTCGATGGCCAGCGACACGTCACCTTTGCGGAACCGGGCATGACCATGTTCAGGATAGGGTTCAATATCAGTGTGCCTGGCCAGCGGCTGCATGAATGACTGCTCAAACATTTGACCGCTTTCAAAATCAAACAGATAGAAAAAACCGTTGCCCACCAGTTTCAGGTCCACGATCGCCATGCCGAACACCCAGCCCGGTGCCATGGCGCTGACAAACTGGAACTGATTGAACCGCCAGCGCCGGGCCAATCGGGACCGGGGCCGGTCCATGACCGTACGCAGGTCATAATCCATATAGTTGATGGTCTCAACCGGCTGCTCCATCACACCCGGTGCTATTCTGCCCTTGGCATCAATCAGGTTCTTCAGGGTCATAATAATCGTCAGATCAGGCCATTCATGAGTTGTGGCGCACCAGTACGCTACCTGGTTCACAATCCCATATTCCCGCCAAAAAGCAGAAACCGGCACCATGTTAGACTCAGCGCACCTTCATCAAGGAAGTGTAGCTTATGACAATAATCAGAGCCCATGGCTTCAAGGGCATTATGGTGGGTGTGGTAAGCACCCTCATATTCCTGACCCTGCCCGGCCTGGCCAGCGATCACCCTTCACTCCCGCCGGAGGATGCCCAGGAGTGGACCCTGCGCAAGGAAGTCGACAACATTCGCATTTACACCATGGACCAGAGCAATTCCGGGTTTCAGGCCTTCAAGGCCGTGGCCAATCTGGACGTTCCCCTGGAAAACCTGATGGCAGTGATGATCAATCCCGAATCCTGCAAGGAATGGGTCCATAACTGCACCGAATCCTATGCCTTTGGCCAGGGCGACTTCCACGATCGCTATGCTTACTCCGTCAACGATATGCCCTGGCCGGTGACTGACCGTGATTACGTGTTGCGCATACGCACCCGGGGCAACGGCGACACCGGCGAAGTGGTGATGGACCTGAATGCCGTGCCGGGTATGCGGGCCGAATTCAACAGCCGGGTTCGGGTTGATCGCTCAGACACCCTTTACCGTTTCACCCCGGACGGCGACAAAACCCGTATGGTCTGGGTTCAGCACACGGAACCCAACGGAGCTCTCCCCGGTTGGCTAGTGAATAATCTGCTGGTCGACATTCCAGTGAAGTCCCTGCAAGCGCTGGAGGCCGTGGCCAAAGAAGACAAGTATCAGGGCTACCAACTTGAATGGGGCGAGAACGGCAATCTTCAGGCGGTCGTCCCCGCTGACCAGCCGTGACCAAGGGTTGATCAAGACACAGAGACAGGGGTGACGGACAGCCAAGGAACGGCTAAGCTTCATCAAAAGGACTGCAAATGGAAGAAGCCCACCAATGAGCGTTCTCGCCCATGAGATCATGACCCCGACCGTTAAAGCCGTACCGCACCACTGGACCATGGACCGGCTGGCGCGTTTTCTGACGGACAACGAAATCACCGGCAGCCCGGTAACAGACGACAACGGCGACATCATCGGCATCGCCACCCTCAAAGACATCACCGAATTCCGCTGGAACGCCAGCCGCACCGGTGATCAACCGCAGCTGACCCCCGAGGAACAGGAAGAAGCCCGTCGGCTACGCATGGTTATCTTTGAAGAGATGGGCAAAGTGCCGGTTGAAGTGCGCGATATCATGACACCCATCGTGCTTTCGGTTGACGAAGATACCCCGGTGCGAGACATTGCCAATATCATGATGCGCGAACACCTGCACCGTATTTTTGTCACCAGGGACTCAAAAATTACCGGTATCATAACCACTTACGATATGCTGAAGCTGATTTCCCAGAAGGAACTGACGCAACGCTGCGCCGAGAACGACTGAGCCACCAGAGAGGTAGCCCTACCTATGCCAAGAGCACCGCAAGCTCGCCGAAAAATGTACGTCCTCGACACCAACGTCCTGATTCACGACCCGAACGCCCTCCTGAATTTTGAAGAACACGACGTCATCATTCCGATGACGGTTCTCGAAGAACTCGACAGCCTCAAATCCGGCAAACAGACCGTCGCCGCCGATTGCCGCCAGGCCATTCGCAACATCGACAAATTGTTGGGCGACGCCAGCCCGAAAGTGATTGAAAAAGGTGTGCCGATTGTTCGCGGCAAAAAGGCGGAGCCTTTGGGCACCCTGTCGATCATCATGAGCACCGAGGGCATCGGCAATCATTCCCTGCCGGAACACCTGAACGACAACAAGATCATCAATACCCTGGCCGCCCTGCAGGCCCGGCACAAATCCCGCGACATCATCCTGGTCAGCAAAGACATCAACATGCGCCTGAAAGCCCGGGGCTTTGGCGTAGAGGCCCAGGACTACCACAATGATCAGCTGCTAGATGACATTGATCTTTTACCCAAAGGCTACAAGGAGTTCCAGAACTCCTTCTGGGATAACATCGCCAAGGTAGAAACGGTACAGCGTGAAGGGGTCACCGAACACCTGCTCAAACGTGAGGGCGAACTGGCCAGACTGAACATCAACGAGTTCGTGATTGATGAGCACGGTTTTGTCGGCCAGGTGGTGGACATCTCCGACGACCAGCTGGTGATCAAAGACCTGCACCAACACGACCTGATGAACGAGGAAGTCTGGGGGCTGGTGCCACGGGATATCTACCAGGCCATGGCTCTGCACCTGCTGCTGGACCCGGACATCCACCTGGTCAACCTGACCGGCTCCGCCGGCTCTGGCAAAACCATCCTGGCCCTGGCTGCCTGCATTGAAATGACCGTGGCCAGCAAGCTTTACAAGCGCATTATCGCCACCCGGTCCACCCAGGGGCTGGACGAAGACATCGGCTTTTTGCCTGGCACCGAGGCGGAGAAAATGGAGCCCTGGCTGGGCGCCATCGTGGACAACCTGGAAGCCCTGCACGAAGACGATGAGAACATGACCGCCAGCGTCGACTACATCCTCAGCAAAGTGCCGCTGCACTTCAAATCCATGAACTACATCCGCGGCCGCAGCTTCCAGCACAGCCTCATCATAATTGACGAGTCCCAGAACCTGACCCCGCACCAGATCAAAACCATCATCACCCGTGCCGGTAACGGCTCCAAGGTGATTTGCCTGGGCAACCTGGCGCAGATTGATACGCCTTACCTCAGCCCGCTAAGCTCCGGCCTGACCTACATGACCGAGCGCTTCAAGGGCTTCCGCCACGGAGGCCACATTCACCTGCAAGGTGTACCGAGGTCGGTGCTGGCGGAGTTCGCCGAAGCCAACCTGTAAGCCTAAACTGCCTCCAGCTTGCGCCAGCGCGCCGGGGGCATCCCCGTCCAGCGGTGGAAGGCCCGGTAGAAGGTACTCGGTTCGGCGAAGCCGAGCGATAGTGCAATATCCGCCAGGGACTGGCGGGATTCTCGCACGGCCGCCAGGGCAAGTTCCTGGCGCACCTCATCCAGCAAGCTGTTAAACGTGTAACCCTGAGTCTCCAGCCTGCGCGCCAGCGTCCGCTCACTGATACCCAACGCTCCCGCTGCCTCTGCCCGACGGGGCAAGGTTGGCCCGACACGTGCCACCAGCCATTGCCGCAGATCCTCTGCCGACACCGCTCCCTTTTCCAGGGCGGCCAGGCGCCCGGCATTGTATTGCTCGTGTACCTGAGCCAGGGCCGGGTCTGCCTGTGGCAGAGGCTTGTCCAGCATCTCATGACTCACCAGCAAACCGCTGAATGCCTGTTCAAAATCCACCGGGCAGCCAAACACCTCCCGATAACCGCGAACCGGCCCCAACCGGGCCTGACTGAACTGAACCCGCACCGGCCGCACCGCCGATCCCGCTATCCAGTCTGTCAGGCTCACCACCGCCGACAATACGGCCTCAATCTGGTGCGGACTGAATGCCAGCCGGCCCTGCCTTGGATGGTAGACAATCCAGGTACCCCGACTACCGGGCAACATCTGGAAGCGCCCACCGTCAGAGATCAGGCGCTGATATTTCTGCACCAGGGTAATGGCTTCGCGCAGCGTCGCCGCACTCTGCATGGCAAAACTGACGGCATCGATGCTGGCCGGGCGCACGCCCGTGCCCACTTTCAGGCCAAAGCCGGGATCGTGGGTACAGCGCTCGGCAGCGTGCCAGAGCCGGGTAATGAAATCGATGGGCCAGCGCTCCCAGGCCAGTGCCTGTGCTGGCAAGCCCGCAGTTTCGAGCAACACAGTGTCGCCAACCCCCAGACGGCGAGCGGCATCGATCACGGTGTTGACCCATCCCATGGAAACAGTGGCTTCTAAAGTCAATTATTCTGGCCTCTGAAGTCAATTCAGATCCGATCATAGCGTTATATGGTCTGTAACAACAAAACCAAAAACACAGCTTGGACATGCACCATGGCAAAACCTGATTGCTCAGACATCCTGATTGCCGGCGGCGGCCTGGCGGGCATGGTTACCGCCCTCGAAGCCCTGCGGGCGGGCAAGACTGTTACCATCGTTGACCGGGACACTCCCGAACGCTTTGGCGGCCTCGCGTTGTGGGCCTTTGGTGGCATGGCGCTGATCGACACCCCACTGCAGCGGCGTATGGGAATTGCCGACTCGCCGGAACTGGCCCTCCAGGACTGGCTGCGCTTTGGTGAACTGGACCCCAATGATGAATGGCCCATGCAATGGGCCCGCTACTACGTTGAACACTCCCGTTCCGACGTGCACGACTGGCTCGCCAACGAGGGCATTAAATTCATGCCGGCGGTGAACTGGGTAGAACGTGGCCGGTTTGGCGATGGCAATAGTGTGCCCCGCTACCATGTTACCTGGGGCACCTCCCGGGAATTGGTGCGCTGCATGGTTAACGCCCTGCATGAGGAAAATGCCAGCGGCCGCCTCACCATTCATCACCGCCACCGGATCACCGGGCTGGACCATCAGGCAGGTGAGGTCTGCGGCGCCATTGCCATCAACGAGGAAACCGGCAAAGAGGTCCGGTTTGAGGCTACCAGTGTGGTGCTGGCCATGGGCGGCATCAACGGCAGCCACGCCGAATGCCGGGCCAATTGGCCCAAACATCGCCCGCAACCGGCCACCATGCTTAACGGTGCCCACCCGTTTGCCGATGGCAAACTGCACCACTGGGCCAAAGATCACCTGGGCGCGCGCATTACCCACGCCGGCGAAATGTGGAACTACGCGGCGGGCTTTCCCCACCCCTACCCGCATTTCCCGGGCCATGGCCTGTCTACCATTCCATGTAAATCCGCGCTCTGGCTGAACCACCGGGGCGAGCGCATCGGGCCGGAGCCCCTGGTGACCGGCTTCGATACCCACTGGCTTTGCCAGCGCGTGGCCGAACAGGAAAAACCCTGGACCTGGCACCTGCTGAACCGGCGTATCGCCCTGAAAGAATTTGCCATCTCCGGTGCCGAACACAACGCCCGCATCCGGGACAAGCAATTCCCCCTGTTCCTGAAAGAACTGCTGCTGGGTAACAAACCGCTGGTGAATCAGATGCAGAACGAAAGCCGTCACTTCCTGGTGGACGACACTCTGGAAGGGCTGGCGAAGAAAATGAATGCCCTGACCTGCTCTCTGGACATTGACGCTGCCACCCTGAAAGCCACCGCCGATGCCTTCGATGCCAATTTCAGCAAAGGCAGCCAGCTGAACAACGATCCGCAAATCCGCATGATTCGCCACGCCCGCCAATGGGGGCCGGACCGGCTGCGTACCTGCAAACCGGCGCCGCTGCAGAAGCCAGGGGCCGGCCCCTTCATCGCCATCCACATGCAACTGACCACCCGCAAGAGCCTGGGCGGCCTGCGTACCGACCTGCAAAGCCGGGTGCTGGATGCCAGCGGCCAGCCCATCCGAGGCCTGCACTGTGTGGGTGAAGCGGCCGGTTTTGGTGGCGGCGGCAGCAACGGCAAGCGATCACTGGAAGGCACCTTCCTGCCCGGTTGCATTCTGACTGCCCGGGCGGCCGCCCGTTCCATCACCAACGGAGGCTGACACCATGCCCCTGAGTTATCCGGCCACTGCCGCCGACTACCAGATCCTCGCCCGCCGTAAACTGCCCCGTTTCCTGGCAGACTACCTGGACGGCGGTGCCACCGAAGAGCAAACCCTGCGGGCCAATGTCAGCGGTTGGCAGGATATCGCCCTGCGCCAGCGTGTTCTGATTGATGTCGACAACGTAGACACCCGCGCCCAGCTGGCCGGCCAATCCTGCAGCATGCCAGTGGCCCTGGCGCCCCTGGGGCTGGCCGGCATGATGGCACAGCGGGGAGAAGCCCAGGCGGTAAGGGCAGCCAATGCCGCCGAGGTACCGTTCACCCTATCCACCGTTGGCATCTGCCCGCTGGACGAAGTGAAAGCCGCCGCCAATGCACCCTTCTGGTTCCAGTTGTACATGATTCGTGACCGGGAGTACGTGGACACTCTGCTGAAAAAAGCCTGGAATGCCGGCTGCCAGACCCTGATTTTCACCATCGACCTGCCCCTACCTGGCCCCAGACACCGGGACACCCGCAACGGTCTGGACAGCAGCGGTGCCCGTTCCGTCTCCCTCAAGGCACAGCAACTGCTGTCGCGGCCGGGATGGCTTTGGCAAGTGGCCATAAAAGGCAAACCCCTGACCTTCGGCAACCTGAGCGACGCCGTGCCAGAGGCCAGCAATCTGGATTCGTTCAAACAGTGGGTGGATACCCAATTCGATGCCTCCGTTACCTGGCAGGCCATCGAATGGCTACGGGAACGCTGGCCCGGCAAGCTGATCCTCAAAGGCATTCTGGAGGTGGACGATGCCAAAGCAGCCGTCAACGTGGGTGCCGATGGCATCGTGGTCTCCAACCACGGCGGTCGCCAGCTCGACGGTGTGGCCGCCACCGCCAGCAAACTCGCTGATATCGTTGCCGCCGTTGGTCAAGACACCGAGATCCTGGTGGATGGCGGCATCCGCAACGGCGTGGACGTTTTCCGCGCCCTCGCCCTGGGGGCTAACGGCGTGATGGTTGGCCGCCCCTGGGCCTGGGCCCTGGCGGCGGAAGGCCAGGCCGGATTAACCCGACTCCTGAACACCTGGCAGCAGGAACTGAAACTGGCCATGACCCTGACCGGCGTCACCCGAATTGCTGACATCAGCGCGGCCCACCTGGATCTGCCAAACACACACACATTGACCCAAGCTGGAGAACAACAATGACCAACGGCGCTCAGGCACTCATGAAAACCCTGGTGGATTCGGGTATTGAAGTCTGCTTTACCAACCCCGGCACCAGCGAAATGCATTTTGTCGCCGCCCTGGACAGCGAACCCAAGATGCGAGCGGTACTGGCCCTGTTTGAAGGCGTGGCCACCGGTGCCGCCGACGGCTACGCCCGGATGGCTGACAAACCCGCCGCCACCCTGCTACACCTGGGCTGCGGCCTGGGCAACGGCCTGGCCAATCTGCACAACGCCCGCAAAGGCAAGGTGCCGGTGGTCAACATTGTTGGCGACCATGCCACCTACCATGTGAAATACGACGCCCAGTTGCAGTCTGACATCGAAACCGTGGCCCGCAACATCTCCCCCAATTTTGTGCGCACGTCACAAAGCACCGAAGCCCTTTGCCAGGACGCCGCCGAAGCCATCACTGCGGCCCGGGGTTTGCCGGGCCAGGTAGCCACGCTGATTCTGCCGGCAGACGTGTCCTGGGGCGAAGGCGGCAAACCTTGTGCAGCACCAACACAGCCGCAGGCACCCGCGGCCGATGACCACGCCGTTCAGGCCGCCGCGGAGGCCATTGGCAGTGGCAAGAAAACCGCTCTGCTGCTGGGTGGCCGGGCGCTGCGTGAGCCCGCCCTGCTGGAAGCAGCCCGCATTGCCGCCCACAACGGGGTCACCCTGTTTGCTGAAACCTTCCCGACCCGCATTGAACGGGGCGCCGGCCTGCCGCCGGTGGAGCGGATCGCCTACCTGGCAGAACTCGCTACCCTGCAGCTTTCCGAGTTCGACCATCTGATTCTGGTGGACGCCAAGGCGCCGGTATCTTTCTTCGCCTACCCGGGAAAACAGAGTTACCTGGTGCCGGACAACTGCACCGCGCACACCCTGAGCGCGCCGGAACAGGATGCCACCGCCAGCCTCAAGAAGCTGGCCGATACCCTCGGTGCCAGCAGTGCCCAACCAAAACTGCAGGCGCCTGGCCGCCCCGGCCTGCCCAAAGGCAAACTCACCGCCGAAAAAGTTTGCCGGGCGGTGGGCGAGCTGATGCCCGAGAACAGCATCATTGTGGACGAATCCATCACCTCCGGCCTGATGCTCAACGCCATGACCGCCGGCTCGCCGAGGCACGACATGATCACCCTCACCGGCGGTGCCATCGGGCAAGGCATGCCGAACGCGGTCGGTGCGGCCATCGCCTGCCCCGACCGCCAGGTTTACGCGCTGATCGGTGACGGCACCGCCATGTACACCAACCAAGCCCTGTGGACCATGGCGCGGGAAAACCTGAACGTGACCACCATTATCTTCAACAACGCCTCCTACTCGATCCTGAACGTAGAACTGGAACGGGTTGGCGCCGAAGAAGCCGGAGCCAAGGCCAAATCCCAACTGGACATCAGTGGCCCGGTCACCAACTACGCGCTGCTGGCCCAGAGCATGGGGGTGCACGGCACCCGGGCAACCACCGCGGAAGAGCTGATCAAAGCCATGGAATACGCCAAACACAACCCCGGCCCTCACCTGATCGAAGCGGTAGTGCCGGAATCCCTGAATGGCGTGAAAAGAAAGGTTCTGCCCTGGCTGCTGAAATCGCTGCCGAGCCTGCCAAGGCCACTGACCAAGGCGCTTAAGAAGAAAATTGCGCCCTGAGGGGCTAATTAGAAAGGGCGCAGCCACTGGAGAATGGCTGCGCCCTTTGGATCAGAAAACACCCAACTCATCCAAAATTTTTAGTGCATCGAAAGGCTCGTCAAAATAATGATAATTCGCCAGTTCAGCCAACATATCTGGAGGAAGGTTGTTTAAATGTTCGTAGAAGCCCCAAGATGACACGTGAAGTAGAAATTGCTTGTCAGCGGCATACGTTTTAGTAGCCTCACTCACATCACGGGACTCGAGTATGGCTCCGACGATGAACGATGCATCACCTATTTCAGGCATCGTGCAGTTATGGAGGGATATAGAGCTTTTAGACACGAGAAAGCGCCTCACATCATCGTCGTCATACCTTCTCAGTACATCTAATGCATCGTCTCCCGGTGAATATCTATTACTCTCGACCCTTTCGCATGCAACCAATTTTTCCTCGTACTTCTGTAATTTCAGGTCAATAGTTCTCCTGGCGAAATCAGGGCCTTCAGCCAAAATAAGCCCTGGGAAAAGAAGACAGATAATCATTACACGTTTCATTTATATACCTCCTGTGCAGCCGCTATAGATAGCCTTCCAGAACTGACGCTGCTCATAGCTCTTACCAGGAGACAAGTATTGCATTCTAGCTTCCTTTTCTATTGATTTTCTTACAATATCTCCTGCCTGAGACATTGCTTTCGTGAAAAGAACGAAGTCAAAGCCACTGATATTGAAGGTCGCTTGTGCCGAATTATTTCCAAGAAATATCGTTGCCAACGCCCCTGCGGGCATTATAATTTCGAGCATATTCCCTGCCCTTTGTCTTCTGCGAATATCCTCGATGGTTTCCCAATCATCATAATCAAGCTTTAGTCCAGTAATATCAGGACATTCCATTTTTTCCTCCTTGAGTAACACCGTCCATTTGTTGCATTCAAGAGACTATCCCCGATCCAGCTCCATGTACATCCGTGTATTTGCGACAGGTAGCGAGGGCATAACGTACAGCTTCTACGCACGTATGAGGCGCGACGCCATGCCCCAAACCGGCCAGCCTTTCGGGCCTCCCGCCATGGACACGGCGAAGTCGTACTTGCGGGGTTCCAAGGAACAGATCGAAGCAAAGATTGGTAGCAGGATGAAGAAGATCGCTCCAATAGCCGGGCCCTTACGCATGCGCCACTCCTGTCTCCTTATCCATGGAACGGCTACCACGGAGACGGCATACTTCCCTCATCAACCAACTCCTGAGTTTGCAATCGGTAGCCGCTCGGATCCCCTTCAACCACGTCAGCCTGGACGTTCTCGATCAGCGGCGTGTGGAAATCGTGGCTGCGATCGTAATTGCAGGTGGAGCAAAAAGCCTTCCACCAGGCAAGCGCTTCTCCCTTACCTGAAAACCCAACAATCAGAGTATGGCTATAGTCATCAAGCGGATAGTCCCGATACCATTTGCGTAGTTTGTCATCAAGATCCTCTGGCAGCGATACGGTAACGTCATAGAATGTCTGGGTCCGGTAGGAGAACCAGCGGGCATGCACGCTGCTGGGTGCAGGCTTGGGACCCAATACGGCCACACCGCCCATTGGAGGATGTTGATCAAAGCCGTGTTCAATTCCACCAGCCGGCACTCTCCAGGATTGATCAACGATTACTTCTTCAACCCACACGGGCCATCCTTCAGGCCCTCCCGCCACGGACACGGCAAAGTCGTACTTTCGGGGTTCCGATGAGCAGGCTGCCATCCAGAGCGATAATAGAATAACTAATGCGGATCTTCGAAGAGCGTCAGAATGAGCGCGCCGGCACACGTTAACTGACTGGTTCGCTCGGCCATGAAGTATCTTAATTTTCAACATTGCTACTTGGGCGATGAATCAGCCATACCAGTCGGTAATGGAATCGTACCTTCTCTGACATGCTGATAGGTTATGTCCTCGTACCACGCAGGATTACCCTCAACAACTTCGGCGACAACGTTTTCTGCCAGAGGTATGTGAAAGTCGTGGCTGCGGTCGTAATTACAGGTGTTACAGAACGCCTCCCACCAGGCGAGTGCTTCTCCCTTACCCGAAAACCCAACAATCAGAGTATGGTTGTAGTCATCAAGCGGGTAGTCCCGATACCACTGGCGTAAATTGCCATCGAGGTCATCGGGTAGCGAGAAAGTGACCTCATAGAACGTTTGGGTTCGGAAAGAAAACCAGCGGGCCTGCACGGTTCTGGGGGCAGGTTTAGGACTTATCCCCACGACGCCCCCTCCCGGGGGGATATGGTCATAACCACCACGCAGTGACCCGCCACGAGCGCTCCACGTTCCATCGAATGTGATGTCTTCAACCCAAACCGGCCAGCCTTTCGGGCCTCCCGCCACGGACACGGCGAAGTCGTACTTGCGGGCCTCCGATGAGCATGCTGTTACCATGATCAGTAGCAGGATTGAAAAAGCGGCTCTTGCAATGGTCTTACTGTGCACTCGCTACTCCTCTATTGGACGGAACTATGGCTTGGGTTGGCCGGTTCTGAAAGATCGACCGTTGACCAGTAGGCTCTGGGTCTAGCCCAAATTTGTAGATGCTATGGGAGGTATGGATAAATCCACCCAGATATTTCCGAGAAGCTTCCAGTGACCCTCCCGATGACTGCCAGGATTCGATAGCCGATTGCAGAGTGGCCGGCAAGGCGTGATCAGGATTAGACCGGTTTAGGTCATCAACGGGAACACCGCCGATCACGGCAAAATCATGCATCCTATGCAGGTTATAGATAGCTAGTTCCTTACGAGTATGCCTACGCTCCTGCACGTGGATATCGCCGTTTGGCTGGGGCACTGCTACCACCGTCCGGCCTGGGCGCGCGTACTTCGCCTCAAGCTGCGGAATCGCTGTGCGCTGGGTATGGCCGCCGTCCGCAAGACCCGAGTGGATGCCCAGAACGATCTTCTCAATATTCTCGAAACCCTTGTCCGGATTTTCATAACCGCCGCCCACATCGGAATGGGCACCCGGTACGGCTATTTCCGTAAAGTGTGATGGCCCATTACCGCTGGCATTCATAATACTGCTCAATGGGAAATTCTTGCGGATCTCATGATGGGCCGTAAGGTGCACCACCCGTTCGGCACTGCTGGGCGAAAGGTTCAAGTTAAAGTCCAGGTTGGCGTTGTCTCCGGGCAGGTAAAAACTACCCACAGTGTCAAACAGGCCAACAAAATTGACCCGCACCTTCACACCAGACGGGAAAGCGGGTACGGGTGTAACGCCAACCATTGGGGAGAACAAAGAGGCACCCTTAAACTGGGGCAGCAGGACCGTTTCCGGTTGTCCATTGATCAGATTGACAAAATGCCGGGCCAAGGCCGCGCCCCGGCTGAAGCCGAAGACATCAAAGACTACTTCTTCATAGTCCCCGGCAAAGATATCTCTTCGCATCCGTTCGAGTGCAAAGCTAATTCTGTCATGCCCACCTTCGGGCCCAATGCCCAAACCCAAGCCCATGAGGTCCTCCGAGGCCTCAAAGCCATTCGGAGTGTGCTGGCCGTCAATGGTGCCTGGTCCATTCACGTAGATTCTTCGATAGTTGCTGCCAAGGCCATCGTCACGATACAGGTCATACAACTTCGCCACATTCGTCACATCGCGGTTCGCCAGGATCTGGTCATTGCCCCGATGGTTGCCAGTGCCATCAAAAAACACCCCCAGGCGAAGGGTTTTGCCAGACTCGTCAATAGCCTTGGTGGCCTGAGAAGGGGTTGCGGCTGAGCCAGCCCCTCCACCATCGTGGCTGGACGTGCTACTGCGCAGCTGCGCGCCGGAAGAGGCCCGCATGCCGTTTGTATGGTTTTTTGCTGTACTGGAGTCTGAGCTCAAAGGCGCAGAGTGAGAATTTGCCCCCGAAACACCAGAGAATGGCAATGGCGCATGGGTATCGCCAACCACCACGCTACTACTGCCAATGGTGACTCCACCACAGGAAATCGCACCACCGGTTGTGGCAACGGGTAACCCGTTAATGAAAACCGTGCTTGAACCGGAAGCGATAGTACGCGGATGAGGGGAATGCTTGGGTTTGGAGTGCGGGGCAAGTTGGTCACCTACCCGAGCGACGGGCTTGCCGTCGATGAATACATCCGGGGAACCGTTGATTACCGGGGTGGGCGGGAAACCCTCATGGTCGGTACCTAGATCCCCCAACAGCACAACTTTCTTGCCGCTCATGGCTTTGCTCCTTGCCTCTTCCTTGATACCCCAATAATCCCGGGGCTCCTTGACGGGCAATCCTGCCCTTATGCCAGCTTTATTCAGATCGCATGTGTTCCGTATATATGCAAACTAGAGTGTATCAGCACCGCTCGGCCTGAAGGAAGCATCTACGCAATCGGAAACTGAGCACAATGGCGGCAACTCCTCATGCACCACAGCGCTCAAGCCTTTCCCGAGCAACGAACGATGAGCTTAGTACGGCAGTGAAGTGCAGGCTTTCCGGTTTCAGCGGGGCGCTGGGTTTCTGAGCTGCCTGTACGGCAGTGAAGTTTGAGCTCACGGAAGAACAGAAAAAGTCACTTTTCTGAGCTGCCTGTACGGCAGTGAAGGCGTAGATGCCGCGAATAGCCGTGCGGCCGATTTTCTGAGCTGCCTGTACGGCAGTGAAGCCCATGGTGATGGCAATGGATTCGCTGGCACTTTTCTGAGCTGCCTGTACGGCAGTGAAGAGGTATGAGCCGGAAAGACTGGGCCGCGTTCATTTCTGAGCTGCCTGTACGGCAGTGAAGGACGGCGCCACGCCCGACCGCCGCACGCGCCTTTTCTGAGCTGCCTGTACGGCAGTGAAGCTGACTTTTCCCGGTTCCGGTATCCCCCAGCATTTCTGAGCTGCCTGTACGGCAGTGAAGATTCCATCCAATGCAGAAACTCTTGGTTTTTCTTTCTGAGCTGCCTGTACGGCAGTGAAGTGATCAGTGTACGCGCCGGTATCAGGGTCTTTTTTCTGAGCTGCCTGTACGGCAGTGAAGGCCTGGATTATGCAAACCGGGCCTACGGAATCTTTCTGAGCTGCCTGTACGGCAGTGAAGGCTGGCGCCTGGTAGACATTGGGGAGCGCTGGTTTCTGAGCTGCCTGTACGGCAGTGAAGAGCGAGACACGCTACTGATTCGCTATCTCGATTTTCTGAGCTGCCTGTACGGCAGTGAAGTCGACACCAACATCCTCAGCAACGCCCGAGAATTTCTGAGCTGCCTGTACGGCAGTGAAGCGCCCAGCTGGCGGACTTTGGATTCTGCAATTTTTCTGAGCTGCCTGTACGGCAGTGAAGACTTGGATCTTGGCCAAGCCGTCCGATGAATTTTTCTGAGCTGCCTGTACGGCAGTGAAGAGCAAGTTCGATGCAATGGCGGCCCGGCTTGATTTCTGAGCTGCCTGTACGGCAGTGAAGGGTAGCTGTAAGCCCTATAACTCTCGCTTTTGTTTCTGAGCTGCCTGTACGGCAGTGAAGGAGACAGCCTCACGTGGACAGTCTCTATTTCTTTTCTGAGCTGCCTGTACGGCAGTGAAGCGTGATTCGCGCCAGCTGTGCGAATCGGTAAATTTCTGAGCTGCCTGTACGGCAGTGAAGATCTCGCTGGATTCTGTGGCGGACAAGCTGGGTTTCTGAGCTGCCTGTACGGCAGTGAAGTGGCTTTCCACGGTGCGAGCTATCCCGGCAATTTTCTGAGCTGCCTGTACGGCAGTGAAGGCCTTATCCCGGCGCTATTGCATGCGCATTCATTTCTGAGCTGCCTGTACGGCAGTGAAGGACAGCCGCCTGAGCGCCGTCGAGTATCAGAATTTCTGAGCTGCCTGTACGGCAGTGAAGTGGCGCTGTTTCTCGTAGCTGGATTTTGGGTATTTCTGAGCTGCCTGTACGGCAGTGAAGCCCTCATCTCGCCTCCTCAATCTCTTTCAGCATTTCTGAGCTGCCTGTACGGCAGTGAAGAAGGGACTGGCGGTCACTGGATTACGATGTGATTTCTGAGCTGCCTGTACGGCAGTGAAGGCAGCGGTGGATGCTGGTCAGTGCCGGTTTACTTTCTGAGCTGCCTGTACGGCAGTGAAGTGACGATGACGGCAATCAGGTGCCCGACCAGTTTTCTGAGCTGCCTGTACGGCAGTGAAGAGCCTCTTCCACCGCCTCGGCCTGCTTGCGGATTTCTGAGCTGCCTGTACGGCAGTGAAGGAAGAATACGAACGCGAATACCTGTCGCACTTTTTCTGAGCTGCCTGTACGGCAGTGAAGTGCAGCGGTAGACGAGCATGGGCGGGTGCAGTTTTCTGAGCTGCCTGTACGGCAGTGAAGGCCATGAGCTGGTGGGCGATGATAGCGGATATTTTCTGAGCTGCCTGTACGGCAGTGAAGTTCTGTGAGGTTGCAGAGCGCTAATGTCTCTCTTTCTGAGCTGCCTGTACGGCAGTGAAGGGTGGCATCTCAAGTTGGCAAGCGACAAACCATTTCTGAGCTGCCTGTACGGCAGTGAAGGATGCCTGGGACAGCAACACGCCACTGGATGATTTCTGAGCTGCCTGTACGGCAGTGAAGTAGGGTGGTTTTTTCTCAGAATCGTCAGCCTTTTTCTGAGCTGCCTGTACGGCAGTGAAGATCGCTCCGAGCACGTCCAGAACATCAGCCATTTTCTGAGCTGCCTGTACGGCAGTGAAGATCCCGCGCGCAGGATGTCAGCAACAGCGGGATTTCTGAGCTGCCTGTACGGCAGTGAAGGAGGGTAAGCGCCGTGGCTGACGCATGGGCATTTTCTGAGCTGCCTGTACGGCAGTGAAGACCGGGGGAGTTCATCAAAACCCGACCCTTATTTTCTGAGCTGCCTGTACGGCAGTGAAGCGGGATTAAGGGTATTTCGCTTTAGCATCATATTTCTGAGCTGCCTGTACGGCAGTGAAGTTAGCCGAGTATCACGCCCTGGTGGTCAGATTTTTCTGAGCTGCCTGTACGGCAGTGAAGTCCGATTGGTTTTCAGCCTCCCAATGCTGCCGTTTCTGAGCTGCCTGTACGGCAGTGAAGTGGTTGTGGTTTAGGTCTGATTCGGGCTTGTATTTCTGAGCTGCCTGTACGGCAGTGAAGGATGAAAATTAAATCAGCGTTTGATCGCGCATTTTCTGAGCTGCCTGTACGGCAGTGAAGGCTGACAAGTTTGCCAAGGCGTTGCCGGTGATTTTCTGAGCTGCCTGTACGGCAGTGAAGGGGCGACAACGCCAACACCTACGCACCGGCTCTTTCTGAGCTGCCTGTACGGCAGTGAAGGTAAAGCGCTATGGAGCTGGTCAGGGCGTAGTTTTCTGAGCTGCCTGTACGGCAGTGAAGGCCGTCCACATAGCCAGCAGCCAATCGGGCGGTTTCTGAGCTGCCTGTACGGCAGTGAAGGCGGCTTCGGCTTCAAAGTCGGTGGTTTTCCATTTCTGAGCTGCCTGTACGGCAGTGAAGGGCGCACCCGTTCAATGATTACTGGGAGGTGTTTTCTGAGCTGCCTGTACGGCAGTGAAGCGGGCCAGGTGTACGCAGTCGGCGTTATGGATTTTCTGAGCTGCCTGTACGGCAGTGAAGTAGCGATAATACACCGTAAGTTTCTAGTTTTTAAAGAGCAATAGAAAAATAGCGGGCAAAACCCATTTTTTCTGGTAGCCCGCTATCTCATTGATTTATATACTTCTTAATTCCAGCCCTAAAAAAGGGTCAGAACCAAGGAATGGTTGCCGTTTTACTCAGGCCGTAAGAGTTGAATTCCCCTTCCGCCGGGCCAGACTGCTCTGGCAAATGCTCGATGAACAAGGGAAACTTCCGCGCTGTACTCTGGCTCCGAAGCATTACAAAGGGGTACTTCAGTTTGCATTCGGCACTGTCCGGAATAATACTTCGTGCTTCTTCCAGCGAAACATTATGTCGTTTCGCATGCCGGCGCCTCAAGCGTTCAGCATTGGTTTTGCCCTGAACCCTTCTGACGACCCTGTGCGTTACGCCGTCCGGAACCAGGCCGGGACTACCCACACACACATGGTCTCCCATTCCGGTGAGCCAGGGGCTACTCATCAACCGATCCAATGTTGCCGAATCGCTGTGCAGACGAAGCACGCTTCCCAGAGTGCGCGGCTTGCTGGTATGTTCCGGAAAGCTAACACCCAGATTGCTCATCGCCATATCAGTCAACGCCCTGTGTAATTTGCCATACAGCACACTCATCAAGAGCGGAGCCGTGAACTCGGGATCAGGCCGTATCTCGATGTTCAGGAAATAGTCCATGATTCAACCGGCCTCCCCGAACACCCCACCACGAATCAGTGTGGCGACAACAAAGTGCTGCTGTTCAACCGGTGGTACTTTGTCCTTGATAATCCAGCCGTCCAGCAGTGAGTAAAAATCCACCTTCTGTTTCGGCTGCCGATAAGCTTTGCCCTGTGTGGTTACTGACCCGTAGGGTTCAACGGCAATGGGGCCAAGATCTTCTTCCGTGGGATACCAGGTATCGATTGTGCGCAGTGCGTTCCCCAGCTTCTGAGAGTGAATGCCGGCCACACCCCCAACGTCGTACAGGGTTTTGCTTTTGGTTGACTTCCCTTTATCAAGGATTAATTCCTGAGACGGGAATACTTCCTGCCCATTCCCAACCCGCACAAACGCAGTTATCTCAAGCAGCACGTGGCTTGAACCAACCAATCCTTCTGCGATTGTATTTGCCAAAGCATCCAGGTCATCCTTGGAAGACTGCGGCACATCGAATCCCCTGAGTGAGAAGTCGAGCGCATTGAACACCCACGTATTGGATGCGGAACCGTTCCTGATCTGTCGAACCTGAACCTCGATATTTTCAGATCCAATCCGATTCCGCCACAAAAACCGGCCATTCGCCAGATTGTAGGCGTACCGGGAAGCGAGCTCGGTGAACCCTTGGTCGGTGACATACCCGCCGACAACGGATTGCAGCTTTTCCCGGTACTCTGAATTATTACAGGCGGACGGCTGGCCCGTTCCTCCCAACACTCGCAATGTGAACCTCGTCATGAGCGTATCCGCATCGCTCGGCAACATGGCTACATCCACGGTTTGCAAGTTCGGGTTCTCAATCTGCGCATCCAGCTTTGCAGGATCCTGATCCTTGGTTTTTAGCCTGTTAGAAATCGTTCCGCGAACCGATTTCTCCCGCAGACCTATCGGAGCCCAATCGTCAGCCTTACTCCTGTCTTCCCAATTCCCACTGAAGAGCAGTGCATCGGAAGGGTCTAGCTTGCGCTCGAAAGCGAGGACAGATGCAGTTTTCAGAGTGTTATTGGTCATGTGGTTGTTCCTTTTGATTGATGGCGATTGTCTGGTAGTGGTCAGGCGCAGCGCCTGCGCCCACCGTAGGGATTACTGCACTGATAGATGCCGGAATCCGGGTCGGCATCGGATACCCAGAGCAGATCATCAATGGTTTTGAGTCGGTGTGGACTTACCCATTCACCAATGGAATAGAGAGTTTCTACAAACCGGAACGGTGTTGAGTTATCCCTCGCCCGGGCTACCTGTCCCGGAGGGTAGAGATCAGAAAGTGCGCCGTAGCCAACAGGGATAGGCACAATCCATCCCGGTGGCCGACGCACTTGCCAGTTCAAGTCCTTCCGTCCGCTCTCAGCCGATTCTTCCTCAACACCATCAGCGGTCTCCGGATAAACGTGTAACCTTGATAGATCGAGCCAGGCATCCAGAGCCGTCGCGTCCGGCTGTTCGCTTCGCATATCCTGGAGCCTTTTCTCCAGCAAATCCTGCCGGGACACCAAGGCAAATCCCGGCAATAATTGGCGGCGAATTTTACGGAATTGCTGCTGCCACTCATTTTCAGACTCGTCGATCCGGATAAGACTGGGCTGGTGCTGCCAGTTGGATCGCTTCATTCGCGGGATCACGGAGCCTCCGGCAACACGCATACCAGAAAGAATATGAGCGACATCGTCGGCAATGATTTTCAATTCCCCATTACCTTCCGCGAGCGCCGGGCCAGCCACACCAAACACCAGTGAAATTTCCAGGTGTGCCCTGCCCTCTTCCGCAATGGCGGACGTACTACCATCTTTGCCCACCGGATTACGTGTCAGGCGGAATGCCCGCGTGTACCCGCCTTCGGTCACTTGTGGTTCAAAGTGATGGCAGATAACACCAACCCTCTCCAGCATTAACTCCATGCTTTCGGGCAGCTTGCGGTCAAGTGCCTGCATCAGACCAACAAACGCCGTAATCGCCGGGAATCCCCAGGTCATAGGCGATGAGATAGCATTCGCGTTCTGGACCTTGATGCGCGGTATTATCAGGATTCCTTCTATCGTTGATTCCGCCGTCATGCTTCCAGCTCCATTTCCAGTTCATCAAAGGCAGCCATCCAACGCTTGTCGTCGCTAAGCCCCTTCATCCAGTCTCCATCCCGCTTGAGCTGGTCAGACCAATGTTTGTGCTCGGGATCACCAACCGGAAGAGTCCCGGCAAGTGCGTGGTTTAGCCAATTGGCAAAGCGGTGGCGAATGGTGCCGGGCCAATCACCCTTCATCCATTGCTGCCTGAATAGTTCATCCAACTCGGCCCGGCCAGGATCCAGCCAAAGCTGCTCAGCTTCCGGGAGACGACACTCTACAGATGCAGACCAGCCTGAAGGCAAGGTGCGCAGCTCCGCTGCAAACTGCAGGAGTTCGCCGCAGAGGTCATCAATCAACTCATCCCGAGTATTCCTTGTCTGCAAATTTTTGGCGGGATCAGCCGCCAGAAATTCAACCAACTGACGGAGTAGTCGTTTCGTTTCCGCACGATAGCCAAACAAGGGGAACACGGAATCCTTGTTAAGCGGCGGCTTTACATCGCGGGATTGCCACTGGGGTGGGAGCGAGGCTAAAAGATAGTTGTTGCCTCCCCGCTCGCTGTTCAACTGGCTGATATTCTGGGGCTTGGTGCCGCCCAGTTTCTGAACCGCCAGCTCCGGGTATTCATAGAAACCATGGTCAAACGGCTTTTTTTCCCGCCGGGCTTGCCGAGCTTCCTTCTGACGTTCTCCAAACCGGTCCCTATTAATACGCTGAAAGACTTCATGGGCAAGTGATGTGGCGTATATGGGGGACAGCAAGTGATAACCGTCGTCCGCACCAGGATCGTCCCCCACAAGGAAATACACTTGCTTCGCCTTTGTGTGGGAGCTCTCCGAAGAACCAGGTGAGGTAATGCCGGCGAAAGCCTCCACCCACTCCTCAGCCTGGGTGCGGTCATTCGACAAAGCTGCAATCAGGGATTCATCTCTTTCCAGCACCCTGTCCAAAAGCGACTTACCGGCAAATGTCAGCCTTAGAAATTTATAAACATCCAGAGCGGCAGCATTTCCAACCACATCTGCATTAAACGACTCACCCAGAGAACTGGTCCCTACAAGACCGCCTGCGTTGAGCTCGCCCGGCGGTCTATAGAGACTGGAGCCTTTCGCATCCGGGTGGGTGGCTTTGAGGGAATGGGTGACTAACTGAATCTGGGCCACACGGCGTGCAGCATCGGCGACCCAGCTTTCGAATCGGAACTGTTCATTCAATTCCTGACGTTTGGGGTCGTCTTCAGCAAGCTTTTCAACTTTGCCCTGCAGCCTTTCCTGGAGAAACTTCTCCACGACAGCTCTCAATTTTTCTGCTTCGTCAGACATATTTGACTCGCTCTGGTTTAGCTTCCTGTTTCATTCTTATCCAAGTATTCATCGCTGCTGGGAAAAACCCAGCACTGGGTGATACCGCCACCCCTGTTCGCTTTCCCTAAGGGTGACAACCCCAAATTTCCGTGCACAGGCCTCCAACTCCATATCGAGTTCCTCAGCCAATGCGACCAAGGCTTCCATGTAATCCGACTCTCCCCAAGGCTCAACGCCAGCCCCCAGCAGTGTCTCTACTGCAATTCTGTGATTCTTCTTTTCCATAGGAATCAAAAGATCGGGACCAGCCCGGCTACTGGTATCCACCTGATGCAACTCGTAATCCTCACCGCTTTCATCGGGCATCAACACCAATTCATTCTGAACGGTCGTATTTTCCCTGAACGGCTGATGCTGTGGGCAAACACCGGTTAAGGTTCCATGGGGGAGCGACCACCATGAATAGGCCCTGAACGGCGGAAGTGGCTTTGGCGCGTCGGCCTTCATTCTTTGCCGGCGCGTAGTTGGTTTGTTTGTGGATGCCACTTCCTCCGATGAAACCTCCACAGGCAGAAGCATCAGGTCGGCAAGCCGGGCATGCTCCAGGTCGATAAGACTATCGTGGGGTGCAAGAGGTGAGCGGGCCATTATGCGAGGACGGGCATCAATGGCGGCCACTTCATCACTTGTCAGCAATTCGGTCAGGTGGTGGGAATTAAGTAGCCACTTGCCTTCCGACTCGAACCCAGGGCGGCAAAACGCCGGATCCCCCGGACTTCTCAGGTGCTTAATATTCACATCGAAGACACGAATATTGGTGGCCTCCCACTTTTCAGTACGATGTCTGCGAACCCGCCCCGCAAGCTGAATCAATGACCGCATGGAAGAAGGCTCAACAATCGCCCAGTCGTAGTCATGATCCCGACCAACCTCAGTGACAGGGGAGCCCAACACGATAAAGATATGGTCGGGTTCATCCGACGAATCCAGGCGTGACCGGATGTCGGTAATATCGAACACCCGTTGCGGCTTTCTTCTATCCAGTACGTTGTCCAATTGCTGCTCAATGGATGATCGAATCAACAATGGGTGCTGGGAATGATAAACACAGAGATGGATGCGAGGCGCCTCTGGGGAATCGCTGTTAAAAATATTGATGGCAACGTCAATCAGGGGCTCTATATTGGCCATCCGGACCAGACCGAAACTGACCCTTTTCCCGGATTTCGGATCAGAGGAATGATTGGCTTCATGCAATGCCACGGCATGGCGGACCACGTCATCAGCCACCGACCGACAGATTGCCTTCAGATCTCTTCCGTCCGCACTCAAAGGGACCACCTCGCTACGGCGCCTGACAGCGGACTCACCCAATTTTCTATATCTACTCTTCACGAATGCGCCGTGGGCTTCACTGAAACTATTACGCTCCGCGCAGTCAGCATGATGCCGGTCGAATTCATCAAACCAAGCACAGCAGATATTCACGGGCTGTCCAGGGATACCCCGGTTTTTCTGGTACTGCAACCGCCCATCCCGATAAGCATCAAACAGGCCTTCGATCAGGGCCGGGGGCAGTGTGGCGGAGGACAGCAACACGCGCGAGCCCAGAAGGCCAGCCCAATGAACCAACCGGGTCAACGCTGGTAAGTCGTTCATGTCAAAGTCGTCTGGCTCATCCAGTACCAGATCGCTACTCATCAACCGGATCATGGGAGCTATCTGGTGGCCGCCCCTTAGGCTCTCTGTAGCAGGAATCAGATGATCGACGGTACAGGTGAGAATCGGAGCCGAGATAAGCGCTCTGACGTGATTGTCCTGGCCGGTTCGGCGCAGTACCGGATGGGCCTCGAAGTTGCCCTCAAAATGCACATAGGTGTCGTCGTCCAGCAGGGGCTGGGATGAAGCCGAACCGGTTTTCTCCGCCTCGCTCTGCTGATGCTCGAACAGAGTCCGGTTAGCGGTCCCTCCAACCCGAATAGCCAGATCGTCATCACCGAGTTTCATCAGGTCCCGATAGGCCTTACCCGTTTGCAGGGTCAGTGTTCTGAGGCCCAGTGCAATGGAAAACCGAGCGCCTCGTTGCGGATCCGCCAGGGCATACATGATACGGCCATTGGCGAGAGTCTTGCCGCAACCTGTTGAGGCCATGTTAACGCCGAAGAAGCCCTGGTCCACGCTGCGACTACGCAGCCCCTCGGCAAGGTCAAAGGCCTTGTCCTGCCAGCGAAAACGGGCATGGTCACTCCTTTTACGAAACCCCTTATGGCGCGCCAGGCTAGGCAGGCTATCGGTCAGGGATGGTAGTGACCGGCAAATGGCTCCTGCATGATGCTCCACACCCAGCAAATGTTCATCCAGCGGTTGATTAAGCTCCCCTGTTTTACGGTTGGTGTTAGCGTAAAGCCGGTAGTGAGGGTCGCCTGCCGTGCGCAGCTTCGGATCTGTCAGGCTGGAGTAATGATGGTCCGCCAGCATCAGCGACATTCGAGCCACATGCATCACGTAGGGATAATCCAGCCAATCGGTTTCCAGCATTCCTTGCCGGTTCATCATTCGTATTGCTACAGAGGAAGCGCGCTCACACCATTTCCCGGTACTGACCGGAAGCCCTTCTTTAAAATTCCAGTAGGGCTCAAGTTCGCTTGGTCGTGAATCACGAACAATCTCGTTCCAGCCCGGTCCGATTTTGCTCACCACATCACGCAACAGCCCAGAGCCAAAACCTGGAACCTTTTTTCCCAGCCGATCCTGCTCACCATCAGGCCTTTGACCAGGCAGAACTGGCAGGCGATGATGGGTAAGCACAAGCCAGCCCACTGCTTTTGCTAAAGGTGGCAATTGTTGGAATGGCTTTGACGTATCGTTGTCGAGACCATCCCGTTGCAGGTTCCGCAGCCAGGAATGCTTGTCATCATCTGATGGGTTTGCGAGTCGTTTCAGCCAACCAACATCGTCGTCACTGCCAACGAACGCCTGGAATAGCCTCAGCGACAGCCACTCGTGACGATAGCGATTCTTTTCCATAGGCTTGGTGCTGATTAAGCGCTGCTGGAAAGCCTGGCAGGCTTTACCCAGGTCGTGCAGCAATGCGGCCAGAGCCGTCAGCAGTCGAATTTCCTCGCCCGTGTGCCAATCGTTTTCATCCCCTGCCCGCAGGATGTTGCGGCTGGTACTGTTGGTCGGCACCACGCCCCGGGAGCTGAATTTTTTTGCGTCCCCTACTATCCAGATCAGCTCACTATGGTCTTTTCCCCGAATCCAGTGGCACGCGACCGCTGTATTTTTTCTCGCTTTCTTTCGCAGGAGACGGCGAAGGGTGTCTAATCCTGCTTGAGTAATCGGAGTTTGCCATGTCCGCTCACCCTTGCGCTCAGCAAATTGATCCAGAATTCGGCGAGTTTCCGGCAACGCATTGCCCGAACACTGCGAAACAAACAGCACATTCATGACTTGTCCGCCTTCGTGGTAACCGCCACGTCTTTAAGAGTGTCGATCATGAAATCCAGCGATTCAGAGCGAGACAAAGCCTCTATGCATGCCTGACGAAACTCCTGCTCCTCATCCCCTCTCATGGCAGAAACAAAGGCCTGTGGCAGGATAACAGCGTCTTTAACCAGATCGGCTGCATCGAAGACAAGTCCGCCCCTACGGGTTTTTCCGTGCAGAACGGCCAAGCCGTGGGGCAGCCCGAGAACCCAGGTTGCCGTTGCACCAAGGCCGTATGCTAGGTAATTGCCGTGATCCAGGAAGCGGTTTGCCGGGTCAACACTCCCTCCGCGTTTGGCCCGCACGAAGGATCCGTAATCGACTGCCTGGGAAGCCATCTTGAACAGTTTTTTGGTCAACCTGGCCTCTTCTGTGAGTAATGCGATGTTATCCGCCGCCTCAAATACTCCATCCTTTGCTGAGTCCAGTATTGGATCAAGCGTTTCCGGCTGTATGGAAAACCCACTTTCCGAAAGTAACCGGTTATTAATCCAGTGCGCTCTTATGCGGTTCAACCTAGCGATCTGGAATGCCTTGGCTGCTATCAATCTCAGTTCATCATCAAACCAGAAGCCTACCCACGCCTGAAGGTACTCGGTTGGTCTGTACTCACTTTGTGGGGAAAACCACGCCACCTCAATATCGACTTCGTTCGCAGAGAACAATGGTGTCCCGCCCCCACCGCAGAACCCAACAAGTACACCCGCTTTGGCCAGCTCCCGCATCGCAGCCTGGGTAATCGACGTTCCGGTTCCAAGTAACACTGAAGTGGTATTGGCAATCGGAATATTCCAGTAAAGAGACCTACGTCCTTCCTCGGTGACGAACTCCACACGCCCGCCGTTAACCAATACCCGGCAGTACTCCAGGTAGTAAAGGTTGGCTCTTTTTGATTGCAAGATCGTTTTTAAGTCGCTGGAAGTCAGGTCGTCCATTTAATAATCATCCGGTCGGGCTACTTGTTTACCAAACATAACAGCAGTACTGCCCCAACCACTGCACCACCGAAAAAAATCCTCAGTAGATCTCTGCCATTCTGCGAACCCTGGTCACCACTTCACGCCTGAGGCTTTCCGGCGCAACAACCTCAACATCCGGCCCATAGCGCAATATCTCCATAACCAACTCACGCTCATCAGAGTAGGGAACATGAAGGTGGTAGCTGCCACCCTGCCACTCACTTTTTTGTTCTTCATGCCAGATTTCTTCGGCCACCCAGCGGGCCGCATGCTCGGTAAACTTCAGGTGGGCGATTTGTGTTGCTGCACCCCCGAATATTCCGAACCCAGAGCCCGCAAAGGCGTCCAGGTCATCTTTCAATGCTTTTTTGGATGGATCAGCAGAAACGGAGGGGGCAGACATTCGGTCCAGTGAAAACAACCGGAGGGCATTTGCTTCGTCACAAATAGCCAGCAAATACCAATTAGAGCGGTAATGCACTAACCGCTGGGGGTGCACGGTTCGCAGCTTGTCTGTGCCCGTGCTTCTGGAGAGGTAATGGAAGGTCAGGCATTTGCCCGCAAGCGTTGCTTCGGCAACCGGATCAAAAATCTGGTGTTCCGCTGAGCGGGTCTGGATTGGTTGGATTCGAATGCGCTCGCTGATGGTCTCTGCATCATGGCCGGATTCACCCAACAAATCCCGGATTCTTGTCCTCAGCGGAGCCAGGCGATTAGTGATAAGCCCGGGCTGGACGTTCTCCAGGAGGTACTCGCAGGCTAGCAGGGCATACAGCTCTGCTGGATTCATCCAAAACCCTGGCAGCTCAAATACAGGCGCTTCCGGTTCATAGTGGTGGCCGTTCTCTTCCCGGCAGTATTCGATTGGAGCACCCAGGGAGTCTCGCAGGTACTCGAAGTCTCGGGTGATGGTATTCCGGCTGGCCTCCAGTTCTTCCATAAACCTGCGCATGGGAACTGGCTTTTTAGCACTGCGAAGTAATTCGTGGATTCGGTAAATGCGGTAAAAGCGACTCACTTGCTCTCCTTGCTGAACATCCCTCCTCAAGCAAGATTAGCTACATATCCATTCGGGTGCCACTTTAGGTTACAAACGCTCACCAACGCCCCTGCAACGTCGCCACAATCTTCCGGCTACCGGCGTTATCCCGGTGTTCACACACATAGATACCCTGCCAGGTACCCAGGGCCAGATGGCCGTGACTGATGGGCAGCGTCAGTGACGGGCCGATCATCACACTCTTGATGTGGGCCGGCATGTCGTCCGGGCCTTCCATGGTGTGCTCATAATGCGGAGCATTCTGGGGCACCATAACGTTGAAATGGCGCTCCAGATCGCCCCGGACATCGGGATCGGCATTCTCGTTGACCGCCAGGGACGCGGAGGTATGCTGGATGAACAGGTGCAGCAGCCCCACTTCGCAGTTGGTCAGTTCCGGCGCCTGGGCCAGAATTTCATTGGTGACCAGGTGAAAACCCCTGGGCAGCGGGGCCAGTTCGATCGTGTTCTGGTGCCAGATCATAGTACCAACTCCGGTTATTTTTGCAGTTCGTCCCAGGGGTGTACGGGCACTACCGCGTCTTCCGACACTTCGCTCTCGAAGGAGCTGCGGAAGTAGTCCATGGCTTTTTCAGCTTCGCCCAGCTCGTCGAAGCGGGCGATGTGATAGATGGCCTCGCCTTCGTTCACCAGTGGCAGGTTGTTTACACAGATCACAATGCCGGAACAGGGGGACGTGATCGCCACCTCCGATTCACCAAAGGGGTCCGCCACCATGGCCAGTTTCTGACCTTTACGCACCTTCTGGCCGAGGCTGGCCACGGGGCGCATGATGCCGTCCATATCTGCCCGCACCCACTGTGAGTTAGCCGCAGTTTCAGAGCGCTTTCTGGGCGCCCTCGGGCCTTTCTTGGCAGGCACCATTTCCAGTTCCCGCATCACCCGGATAATACCCTTCACACCGCTGGCGATAACCACATCATCAAAGCGCAAGGCCTCACCGCCTTCAAAGGTGATGACAGGAATATCCAGGGAATCGGCGTAGGCCCGCAGGCTGCCTTCCCGAAGACCTGCATTAATGATGATGGGGGCACCAAAGGCATCCGCCATTCGGGAGGTTTCCGGGTTCTTCAGCTCTGCGCGAATCTGCGGCAGGTTGAAGCGGTGAATGGCGCCGGTGTGCAGGTCGATAATGTGGGTGACCTTTTCCATAATTTGGGTGCGCAACAGGTAGGCAATGCGGCCGCCCAGCGAACCGGTTTCCGAGCCCGGGAAGCAACGATTCAAGTCCCGGCGGTCCGGCAGGTAACGGGTGCGCTGCACAAATCCGAAGATGTTAACGATAGGAACTGCCACCAGCGTGCCCCGCAGGTGCCGGAGCGCGCCGTTTTTTAACACCCGGCGGATGATTTCCACACCGTTGATTTCATCGCCATGAATCGCACCGCACACCATCAGCACCGGGCCGTCACGGCGGCCGTGCACCACTTCCACAGGAATGTGCAGCGGTGTATGGGTATAGAGTTTGGCCACCGGGACTTCCACAGTCTCACGGGTACCGGCTTTTACCTGTACGCCAGCGATTTCAAACGGTGCTCTTGCCATGCGCGCTTATCCCCTGCCCCGGGTTTTGGTTTTCCAGGGTTTGTAGTTCTTTTCTGTCCAGTTAATGATCATGCCGGCCACGTTCTTGCCGGTGGCATTCTCGATGCCTTCCAGGCCCGGCGAGGAGTTTACTTCCATCACCAGCGGGCCACGGCTGGAGCGCAGCAAGTCCACACCCGCCACGTTCAGGCCCATGGCCTTGGCGGCGGTAATAGCGGTGCGTCGCTCTTCCGGGGTAATGCGGACCAGCGAAGCGGTACCGCCCCGGTGCAGGTTGGAGCGGAACTCACCCTCGGCGCCCTGGCGTTTCATGGCGGCAATGACCTTGTCGCCAATCACAAAACAGCGAATGTCAGCGCCGCCGGCTTCCTTGATGAACTCCTGCACCAGGATGTCTGCCTTCAGGCCCATAAAGGCCTCAATCACACTCTCTGCCGCCTTGCGGGTTTCCGCCAGCACCACGCCGATGCCCTGAGTGCCTTGTAGCAGCTTGATCACCACCGGCGCGCCGCCCACCATCTTCAGCAGCTCCGGCACGTTGTCCGGTTTGTTGGCGAAACCGGTGACCGGCATGCCCACGCCCTTTCGGGCCAGCAGTTGCAGGGAACGCAATTTATCCCGGGAACGGGTAATGGCCACGGATTCGTTCAGCGGAAACACCCCCATCATCTCGAACTGGCGCAGCACGGCTGTGCCGTAGAAGGTGACCGAGGCACCAATCCGGGGAATCACCACGTCGAAGTCTTCCAGCACCTCTTCGTGATAATGGATCAACGGGTTCGCAGAGGTGATGTTCATGGAGCAATGCAGGGCATCGATCACCTTCACTTCGTGGCCACGGTTAATGCCTTCCTCCACCAGACGCCGGGTTGAGTACAGGTGACGGTTTCGCGACAGTACCGCAATTTTCATATTCAGGTCCTTAATGCCGGCTTACCGGCCAGGTAGGAAGCTTCAGGGTAGATCAGGGACCGGCCCGCCATGGCGGTACGGCCCAGCAACATCCGGAACCGCATGGAATCCCGGTTGGTCAGTGTCATTTCAATAGGCCAGCTCTGATCGCCCACCACCAGGGTGGTCTCAATCACCAGCCGCATTTCTTTGTGCCCTCCGGAATCCGATACCGTTCGCTCATCAAGCACTTTGGCATCGCATTCCACCACCTGGTGCAAATCGTTCTGAACGGGGTGTACCCAGAATTTCACCCGGCGTTCTCCGTTCTCCGTGTAGGGTTCGGTGCGAAAGGTGTGCAGGCACGATGTGCGCGCACCGGTATCCACTTTCGCCTTGATTCGGCCAATATCCAGATCCGGCAGGGCCACCCATTCCCGCCACCCCAGAGCGATCTTGTTATCCGCCTGGATGGGTTGAGTGCTCTTGATTGCTTCAGTTGTCTCGCTCGACATCCGGGGAGTCCTTATCTTTCTGTTGTTCCGGGCCCATCAGTTGCACACGGAAGGGCGCGGAATGGCTACCGGCGTATATGCTGGTATGGGGGAACGGAATCTCGATACCCTGCTGATCCAGTGTTTTCTTGATGGCCACCATCATGCCGCCACGGCCCTCGAAGAATTTGTCTTTGGGTACCCAGAAGGAAAATTGCAGATCCACGGAGGACGCGCCAAAGCCCGTTACCAGAACAAAAGGCTTGGGTTCTTCAAGGCATACCGCATTTTTCTCCGCCAGCTCCAGCAACAGATCACTGACACGCTCTACATCTTCCGCGTAGGCAATACCCACAGTCAGATCAATCCGGCGAATGGGAAAGCGGGAGCGGTTCACCAACCGGGTCTTGATCAGGGTTTCATTGGGGATTCGTACATACAGGTTGTCCGGTGTGCGCAGTTTCACACTCAGCAAGTCAATAGAAACGATTTCCCCGATAGTGGCATCCACCTCGATAAAGTCACCAATCTCGAAGGGTTTCTCAATGACCAGGAACAACCCGCTGATGATGTTGGAGGCTGAGGTTTGCGAGGCAAAACCGATGGCGACGGTCAGAATACCGGCGGCACCCAGGACAACCTCGAGAGAAAAACCAGCCTCGCGCAGCGCTGCCATGGCGAACAACATGAAGATTGCATAGAAGAACAACCGGCGAATCATCACCATGTGATGGCGAGACACCCGGCTCTCAACCATACGGCCAACGCTGCGGGCCACCAGTGAACCCAGAACGATACCCAGAGCCAGCAAGAATCCGGCGGACAACCACTGCCCCCAGGCAATCCCGTTGATCACCTGTGTTATGGTTGCCTGAATTGCTTCCAACACGTAACTGCTCCTGTAGCGGCTGTTAGCCAAACATATGGTCGAAGGCGCGAACCAGCCTTCGGCCCCGGGCAAGCTTTTCCCGGGCCGGAGCGATGGCTTCGCAAGGGCCAGCCTCAGCAACCACAGACGACGCTATCTGCAAGCTGGCAGAACTCATGTCCGTTTCGCATTCCACCGTGATACCGGGTGTCCACAGCTGCCCTTTCTCGTTGCGATACAGAGACAACAAGGGCGTAGGCATGCTGAAACGCTCCAGCAGGAGCGGTTTCTCCCGACTGTTGATAATGGTGACCGGAGTAACCGCCCGCCAGGGCCTTTTGGGTACCGCTTCCAGCGCTAATCGCCCGTATGTCGACGAGGCGTAACACAACTCGCCTTCACGGGTATTCCGGCCAAGCCAGGTCAGGGAAGGTGGCGCCAGCGGGATTTCCGCCAATTCCAACCGCTCTTCACCCACGCAGACTTTCATCCAGAGTGCGGTGCCCACATAGAGAACGCAACGGGCGCCGGGTGGAATTGTCAGGGGCTGAAAGGGACGAATCACCGTTGGCAGACTGGCCATGGCCGGATAAAAGTTCACCATACCTTTGTCACTGGCCCGAACGAAACGCTGAACCGCAATGTCGGCAGAGGGCAATGTATGGCCGATGGACTCAAGCCAGTGCTGGGGATCGGACTCGACGTCTATCTTCTGCTCCCGGATTTGCCATTCAAGGTCCAGCAAAGTCACCCATAACCGAGTGTGACCAAGCTGGTGCTGCTGTGTCTGGCCGGAAGCCAGTTGGTATGGGTGTGCCCAGACACCATCGCGCTGGCTTTCGGTAACGTCAGTCATGCCGAAGAAAAAACTCCTTTTGGGGTAACCGGCTAGTCTGCTTAACTATAATCCAATCCGGTAGTTACAGCGAATATACAAGCCAATGATTTATCGCCTGTAATTTCACCTATGCCACACACTCAAGGGTACGCATTCTGATGACAGAACTGGTCTGGTTCCGCAACGACCTCCGCCTGGCAGACAACGCCGCCCTGACTGCCGCCTGCGCCCGCAGCAAACCCGTGAAAGCCTGTTTCCTGATAACGCCACGGCAATGGCAGGAGCACGACTGGTCCGCTGCGCGGGTGCAATTCGTGCTTGAACACGCCAATGTCCTGGCCCGCCAGCTGGCCAAGCTGGGCATTACCCTGTCATTTCTTTACGCGGATACCTTTACTGAAAGCCTCGACAAGCTGGAAGCATTCTGCAAACAACACCAGATTGCAGGCCTGCACTTCAACGAAGAGTACGGCATTAATGAGCGGAGACGGGACAAGCAGGCCCATGACCGGCTGACCGCCCTCGGCATCCGGGTGGCCAAGTACCGGGATCAGACCGTGGCCCCGGTGGGCCAGATTCTGACCCAGCAAAACGAACCCTATTCCGTTTTCACCCCGTTTTCCCGCCGCTGGCGCAGCTGGATTGAGGAAACCCAGCCCACGCTGTACCCGGCACCATCGTCCATGGGGCCAGCAGTAGAACCCGAGCAAACCGATACCCTGCCGGCACCCTTCAACGATGCACCCGAGCCACTGGTGGCCACAGGCGAGGACGCTGCCCATAGTCAGCTCGAGGCATTCCTGGCCGAACGGGCGAAAGACTATAAAGACAACCGGGACCTCCCCGCAGAGGATGGCACCAGCCAGCTGTCGCCCTACCTGGCCAACGGGGTGCTTTCCGGCCGCCAATGCCTGATTGCCGCAAGGCAGACAGGTATCACGGGCGATGGCATCGAAACCTGGATTAACGAAATCGCCTGGCGTGATTTCTACATCAACATCCTCTACCACTACCCGAGAGTGAGCATGGGGCGGGCGTTCAAGGAAGAAACCGAGGCACTGGTGTGGAATCAGCCGGGGGACCACTTCGAAGCCTGGAAGGAAGGCCGCACCGGTATCCCGATTGTGGATGCCGCCATGCGTCAGCTGAAAGCGACGGGGTGGATGCATAACCGCCTGCGGATGATCACCGCCATGTTCCTGACCAAGAACCTGTTTATCGACTGGCGATTGGGCGAAGCCTGGTTTATGCAGAACCTGGTGGATGGGTTTCTGGCATCCAACAATGGCGGCTGGCAGTGGAGCGCTTCAACCGGTACCGATGCAGCACCTTATTTCCGGGTGTTTAATCCGGTAACTCAGAGTGAGAGGTTTGACCCGAAGGGAGAGTTTATTCGGGAATGGGTGCCTGAGCTGGCCAGACTGGATAACAAACGGATTCACGATCCTTCCAAGGGCGGAGTTATCCCGAAAGGCTACCCAAGACCGATCGTCGATCTGAAAGAGAGCCGGAAAGAGGCCATTGCGAGATTTCAGGCTTTGAAAGATTGAGACTTTGGAGTCTTGTTGCCGGTCAGGGTTGGGGACGGCCTTTCCAAAACACGCCGTGAATACGTCCCTGTAGGCTCCGCTCCGCCATCCATGGCTCCGCAGGGTTTTGGAAAGGCCGTCCCCAACCCTAACCTACCTTTGAGCTAGCCGGCACAAACCGGGCAATCGGGGTCCTTCGCCAGCTTCATTTCCCGCCATTCCATTTGCCAGGCGTCCAGGATTAGTAAACGGCCTACCAATGGCTTACCGACTTCAGAGATCACTTTGATGGCTTCCATAGCCTGGGCTGAGCCGATCATTCCCACCAGGGGAGCAATAACACCAGCCTCGGAACAGGTCAGATCCTCATTACCTTGCTCAGGATACAAACAGTGGTAGCAAGGGCTTTCAGGATGCCGGGGATCGTAAACAGACAACTGCCCTTCACCACGAATGGCAGCACCGGATACCAGCGGGACCTTGTTGGCGACCGAGGCCCGGTTCAACGCAAAACGGGTATTGAAGTTATCAGTACAGTCCAGCACCAGCGTGGATTCAGCAACCAGCTGTTTGAGGTCGTCGCCATCCACCCTCCGATTCACCGCACTAACGGTGATCTCCGGGTTGATCGCCCTTACCCGCTCGGCCAGGCGCTCCGCTTTTGAATCGCCAAGCCAGCTCTGTTCAAACGCAATCTGCCGTTGCAGGTTGGCCAGTTCGATCTGGTCATCATCCACCAACGTCAGGTGGCCAACGCCTGCGGCGCCCAGATACAAGGCTACCGGGCAACCTAAACCACCGGCGCCGATGACCAGTACATGGGCGGCCTTGAGTTTTTCCTGGCCGGCGATGTCGAACCGGGGCATCAGAATCTGGCGGCTGTATCGGAGCAGTTCTTCGTCGCTGAGCATGATCGGTCTCGCTACTGGTCGCTGGCCGGTTTCCGGGCCAGGGTCATTCGGTCATTTCCGCCGTAGTCTCGGCGGGTTTCTATGTTGCGCCATCCGGCTGCGGCAAACAAATGCCGAACAGCCTCACCCTGGTCGTAACCATGCTCCAGCAGCATCCAGCCATCGGGGTTCAGGTGTTTGAGGCCTTCGGCGACCAGCAACCGGATGTCATCCAGGCCATCATCGCCCGCCACCAACGCGGATGGTGGTTCAAAGCGCACGTCGCCTTCGTGCAGGTGACGGTCACTGGCGGGTATATAGGGAGGGTTGGAGATCAGCAGGTCAAAGCCACTTTCGGGGATCTGGTCGAACCAGTGGCTCTGCACTACGGTGATCGGCAGTTGCAGGGCGCGACTGTTTTCCCGGGCCAGTTCGACGGCCTCTTCAATACGATCGCTGGCCATAATCTGCCACTTAGCTTTCTCGCTGGCCAGCGCGAGCGCAATGGCGCCAGTACCGGTGCCCAGGTCCAGCACGCGGGCGTTTTCAGGCAGCGGTAGTTCCAACGCGGTTTCCACCAGGCACTCGGTGTCTGGCCGGGGAATCAGGGTGGAAGGGCTGACTTTCAGGGGCAAAGACCAGAATTCCTGCTGTCCCAGCAGGTAGGCGATGGGTAAGCCCTTGACTCGTTCAGCCACCAATTCACGAAACGCTTGCGCCTGATCAGGGGCTACTTCCCGCTCGGGCCAGGCCCGGAAGCTGGTGCGGCCCAGGCCGGTTACGTGGCTCAACAGTAATTCGGCGTCCAGTCGGGGAGAGTCGCCACCGATCCGTTCAATGGCGTTATTCAGAAGGGCTTCACAGGTCAGCGAGGACTCACTGCTCATTAGCCAGTTCTGCCAGCAATTCAGCCTGGTGTTCCTGTTGCAGGGGGACCACCACGGCGTCGAGATCGCCGGCAATCACCTCGTCCAGCTTGTACAGGGTGAGGTTGATGCGGTGGTCGGTTACCCGGCCCTGGGGGAAATTGTAGGTGCGAATACGTTCCGAGCGGTCGCCACTGCCCACCAAACTTTTGCGGGTTTCCGCCATGCTCTTCTGCTGTTTCTCCAGCTCGGCATTCTGCAGCCGGGACGCCAGCAGGCTCAGGGCCTTGGCGCGGTTCTTGTGCTGCGAACGTTCTTCCTGGCACTCCACCACTATGCCGGTGGGCAGGTGGGTAATGCGGATGGCAGAGTCGGTTTTGTTGACGTGCTGGCCACCAGCGCCGGAGGAGCGGAAGGTGTCTACCCGCAAATCAGCTTTGTTGATTTCGATGGCTTCGGATTCATCAGCCTCTGGAATCACCGCCACGGTACAGGCGGAGGTGTGAATGCGGCCCTGGGATTCGGTTTCCGGTACCCGCTGCACCCGGTGGGCTCCAGACTCAAACTTGAGCGTTCCGTAGACGCCATCTCCTGACACCCGGGCGATGACTTCTTTGTAGCCGCCGTGCTCACCCTCGTTCTCGCTCAGCACTTCCACCTGCCAACGGTGTTTTTCCGCATAACGGGAATACATGCGGAACAGGTCGCCGGCAAAAATCGCGGCTTCGTCACCGCCGGTACCGGCGCGCACTTCCAGGAACACATTCTTGGTGTCGTTCGGGTCTTTCGGCAGCATCAATCGCTGCAGTTCTTCATCAAGCTCTTCACTGCGCGCTTCGGCGGCGGCCAGTTCTTCTTCCGCCATGGCCCGCATGTCGGCATCGCCGTCTTTGGCCAGCTCCTTCGCTTCTGCGATATCCTCATGGGACTGGCGCCAAGCCTGGAAACACTTCACCACCGGTTCAATCTCGGCAAACTCCCGGGACAACTCCCGGAACTTGTCCTGGTTGGCAATCACCGAGGCGTCGCTCAGCAACGCGTTGACCTCCTCGAACCGTTCAACAAGCTGTTCGAGGCGGGACTGGATCGAAGGCTTCATAGTTTTTCCGTGGTGGTGGGCTCGTCAGCTTCCAGGGCATCAAGCTGATACAGCTCCCGCAGGCATTCGGTCACTTCGGTGCGACCCTCGGCCATGGCCTTACGTACCTGAACAGAGGGCTGGTGAAGCAGTTTGTTGGTGAGGCCCCGCGCCAGGCTACGCAAAACCGTCTCTGGGTCCACGCCGTTGCGCAGGGCTCGCAGCGCTTTTTCAGATTCGATATCCCGCAGCAGTTCGGCTCGCTGGCGGAACACTTTCAGGGTAGAAACCGCGTCCAGGGCCCGGAGCTGGTCCAGGAATTCCTGCACGCCACTGCTGATCAGGTTCTCAGCTTCGCGGGCGGCGCCTTCACGGGAGCGGATGTTTTCTTCAATCACCTGCCGCAGGTCGTCGACGGTATAAAGGTAGACATCTGCCAGCGACCCCACCTCCGGCTCAATATCCCGTGGCACGGCAATGTCGACCATGAAGAACGGACGGTGTTTGCGCTTCTTCAGCGCGCGCTCCACCGCTCCCTTGCCAAGTATTGGCAACGGGCTGGCCGTAGAGGAAATGATGATGTCGACGTCCGCCAGGTGATCGGGAATTTCCGACAGAACAATGCCCTTGCCACCGTGCAGTTCGGCCAGCGCCTGGGCACGTTCCAGGGTGCGATTGGCCACCAGGAAGTCTTTCACGCCGGCATCGGCCAGGTGGCGGGAGACCAGTTCAATCGTTTTGCCCGCGCCAATCAACAACGCCTTGTTGCGGGACATATCGGCAAAGATATGATGCGCCATGCTGACAGAGGCATAGGCCACTGACACAGGGTTTTCCCCGATGGCTGTCTGGGTTCGAACCCGCTTGGCTACCGAGAACGTCTGCTCAAACAGGCGGGACAGGAAAGAGCCGGTGGCACCGTGCTCGCGGGCCAGGGAGTAGGCATCCTTTAACTGCCCGAAGATCTGCGGTTCGCCCAGCACCATGGAATCCAGCCCCGCCGCTACGCGCATCATATGGCGAACGGCCTCGGAATCCCGGTGAACGTAGAGCACTTCTTCCAGGTCGGCCACATCCAGCTCGTGAAAACCGGCCAACCAGCGCAGCACCGTGGGCGCGCAGTCGTCGTCCCCAGCCAGATAAAGCTCCGTGCGGTTGCAGGTAGACAGAATAGCCGCTTCGCTGGCACCGGACGCCGCCCGGAGTTCCGAGAAGGCTTCCGCCATCCGCTCCGGGGTAAAAGCCACACGTTCGCGGATCTCCACGGGTGCGGTTCGGTGATTGATTCCCAGTGTCAGCAATGCCATTTCGAGGTTAAAAAACCTTATGCCAGTCGTGGATCATATTGTGCCATTCTACCGGTGAGGGCCACCGCCTGCCACCCGAAAACACGCCGCCTTCGGGAACTGCGGACAGGTTGGGCAAGTTATAATGCTTATGCCATTATAGAGGCTCGGCCACGGCCTAAACCCGATCTGCCTCAATTCTACGGCAGAACAGAACATACTCTGACGTACTGCCGACAGCACACGGGAAGTTGCATGCAAAAATCCGCACCGTATCTGGTTACCAGCCTGCTGGCCTTCACCATTGCCGCCCTGCCCGGCTGCGCCAGCTTTTCCGAAACAACAGAACCAAAGGCTGATGAACCTACTCCCATAGTGGTCACCCCGACGCCACAGGAAGAGATTCGTTATGCGGATTTCGAGCCGGAAGTGCTTTACCAACTCCTGGCGGCGGAGATTGCCGCCCAGCGAGGGCGCTACGACGTAACCCTGGTCAACTACCTGCAGGCAGCCAAAACCTCAAAGGACCGCGGCGTCATCACCCGTGCCATGCGCATTGCCCAGTCCCTGAATGCCGATAACGCGCAGCAGCAACTGGCAGACCTATGGCTACAACTGGAGCCCGACAACCTGCTGGCACACCGGGTTTCCGCGATTCAGGCGGTCAAACGCCAGGATCTTGAAACCGCGCTGGTCCATATGGAACGCATTATGGAGCAGGGAGAGGACGCGGACTTTGACAGCCTGGCGGCGATGTCTGCCAACCTGCCACCGGCCCAGCAACGGGAGTTGCTGCAGCTCTACGAGCGACTGGCTGAACGGCATCCGGACAATCCCGAGCTTGAGTACAGCATTGCCCTGCTCCTGAAAATCACCGGCGCCCCGGAGCAGGCCCTGGAGCGCATTGAGCGGCTCACCAACCAGCAACCCAACTTCCAGCCCGCCATCGCACTCAAAGGCGACCTGCTGTACCAGACCGGTCAAACAAGAGAAGCCCTGACTTACCTGACCACAAACACCCGGCGATTCCCGTCCAACCGGCAACTGGGCACGCTTTACGGCCGCATCCTGATTAACGAGGGAGAACTTCAGGCTGCCCAGGACGAGTTCGAGCGACTGGTCAAACGCTATCCCCAGACCCCGGGGCTGCGGCTGTCATTCGCTCTGGTTGCCCTGGAAAATCGTCAGCCGGAGCTGGCCAGAGAGGAGCTTACGGAACTGATCGAACAGGGCCACCACACCGATGAAGCCAGCTACTACCTTGGCCGCATAGAGGAAGATGCGGGCAACATCACCCACGCCATCGGTTACTACATGAGCGTAGAAGGCGGAAACTACTTCTTCCCCGCCCTCGCCCGGGCAAGTGAACTGCAAGCCGAGACAGGGGATCTGGAAAGCGCACTTGCCAAGATTGACACACTGAGGGAGTCAAACCCGGGACAGGCTGAAAATTTCTGGCTCCTTGAAGTCAACCTGCTGCTCGACCAGCAGCGCGAACAAGACGCCATGGCAGCCGCCAACCATGCCCTTGAGGCCTTTCCTGAAAACATTCAAATCCGTTATGCCCGCGCCATGCTGCACGACTCTCTCGGCAACACCGAACTGGCGGAAGAGGACCTCAGGGCCATCTTATCGAATCAACCAGACAACGCGGTGGCGCTGAATGCGCTCGGGTATATCCTGACCATTCGTACCGAGCGCCTGGATGAAGCCCGCAGTTACATCGAACAGGCACTGGCCCTGGACCCGAATAATCCCGCCATTCTCGACAGCATGGGCTGGGTACTGTTTCGCCAGGGCGACACCGAAGCCGCCCTCGAATACCTGGCCGACGCCTGGGCCGCCTACCCGGACCCGGAAGTAGCCGCCCATTACGGCGAAGCCCTCTGGATCAGCGGAAATGAAGAACAGGCCCGCGTTATCTGGGAGGAAGGCCTGGAACAGGATCCGGACCACGACATTCTGATTGAAACCATCCAACGCCTGACCGGCAACGGAAACTCCTGATGTTGAAGAATTTATTCGCCGCCCTGCTGGTACTGAGCCTGCTGGGCGGCTGTACCACCATTCAGCTGGAACCACTCCCGGAAGGCATGACCGACCAACCCCCAGCCAACTGGGCTGAACAGTCCCGCACACTGGGTCAATTCCAGCACTGGCAGCTTTCCGGGAAACTTGCGGTGCGCCAACCATCGGACAGCGGCACCGCAGTGATTAATCACTGGGAACAGCAAGGCGAGCAATACGACCTGGCGCTATCGTCGTCCTTTCTCGGAATGGGTAGCACCAGCCTGCGCGGAACACCGGGATTTCTCGAACTGCAACTGGCTAACGGCGACACCTACCAGTCAACGAACCCGGAACAGCTCGTACAGGCCGCAACTGGCTGGCAGCTGCCCATCGACAACCTGGCCTGGTGGATTCGTGGCCTGCCGGCACCAGACGGCAATTTCCGGTTATTGTTCGATGACCAGCAACGGCTAGCCATCATTCGCCAGGACGGCTGGGAAATCCGCTACGATCGCTGGCAGGCGTTCATTGATGACCTGCCTCAGCTCCCCGCCCGAATCACCGCCCTGAAGGACGACAAGCGCGTTCGAGTGGTAATCAGCGACTGGCAGAGAAAGGACTGAGCACGTGAGTAGCAGCATTACCCTGCCTTCGCCGGCCAAGCTCAACCTGTTCCTGCACATCGTGGGCAGACGACCCGATGGCTATCACGAACTGCAAACCCTGTTTCAGTTTCTCGATTACGGCGACGAGATCACCTTCACCCTGACCCCGGGGGATGCCCGCATACGCCTTGAGGAACCGGTTCCCGGGGTACCTGACAACGACAACCTCATTATTCGCGCAGCCCGTGCCCTGGCCGAACGCGCCAGCCATGCATTGCCCGGCGTGACGATCCGCATTCAAAAACGACTTCCCATGGGCGGCGGCCTCGGGGGCGGCAGCTCTAACGCCGCGACCACCCTGGTGGCACTTAACCACCTATGGGAACTGCATCTTGATGAAGACGAGCTTGCCGAGCTGGGCCTGGATCTGGGCGCCGATGTGCCGGTGTTCGTTCGCGGCCGCTCCGCCATTGGCGAAGGGGTGGGCGAAAAGCTCACGCCCGCCAATCCGCCGGAAGACTGGTTTGTGGTCCTCAAGCCTGACTGCGAAATAAACACCGGGAAGATTTTTTCGGAAGAAGGGTTGACAAGGGACACCCCAAAAATGAAAATAGCGCCCGCTTTTGAGGGAGACGCCTCGAGGTACCGAAACGACTGTGAGGATGTAGTTCGAAAACTGTATCCTGAGGTTAACAAGAGCCTGGAATGGCTTTCACAATTCGGACCTGCAAGATTAACCGGAACCGGGGCTTGCATTTTTGGACGTTTCCCGACAGAATCCGCAGCCCGGATTATCTGGGAAAGCAAACCCTCCGGCATCACGGGGTTCGTAGCTAAAGGGGTGAACCATTCACCTCTGCACAAAAAGCTGACAGAGCTGAAATGATGCCAAGAAAGCACGATGATATTGGGGTGTCGCCAAGTGGTAAGGCAACGGGTTTTGATCCCGTCATGCGCAGGTTCGAATCCTGCCACCCCAGCCACCTTTCTCCCGCTTCTTCTGAATCAAACGCCGATACTGAGAAGGATGCTGTCGTGTCCAAATTGATGATCTTCGCTGGCAATGCCAACCCTGAACTGGCGCGCGATATTGCCAGGAAACTGCATATTCCCATGGGCCAGGCCACCGTTGGCCGTTTCAGCGATGGTGAGACCACCGTTGAGATCAATGAAAATGTTCGTGGTCACGACGTTTTCATTATCCAGCCCACCTGCTACCCCACCAACGACAACCTGATGGAACTGATCGTGATGGCCGACGCCCTGCGCCGCGCTTCCGCCACACGGATCACCGCCGTTATCCCTTACTACGGATACGCCCGCCAGGATCGTCGCGTTCGCTCTACCCGGGTAGCCATCAGCGCCAAAGTGGTTGCTGACATGATTTCCAGCATCGGCGTCGACCGTGTGCTGACCGTCGACCTCCACGCTGACCAGATTCAGGGCTTCTTCGACATCCCGGTGGACAACATCTACGCCACCCCGGTGCTGCTTGAAGACATCGAAAAGCAGCGGTTCGAAAACTTTGTCGTGGTATCTCCGGATGTAGGCGGTGTTGTACGTGCCCGCGCCGTTGCCAAGCGTCTGGATGATGCCGACCTGGCCATCATCGACAAACGCCGCCCGAAGGCCAACGTTTCCCAGGTAATGCACATCATCGGTGACGTCAAAGACAAAACCTGCATTCTGGTTGACGACATCGTCGATACCGCCGGCACCCTGTGCAAGGCAGCCAACGCCCTGAAAGAGCACGGCGCCTCCCGCGTAGTCGCCTATATTACCCACCCGGTGCTGTCCGGCCCGGCTGTCGAGAACATCAACAACTCGGAGCTGGACGAACTGGTGGTGTGCGACACCATCCCGCTGGGTGACAAAGCCAAAAATTGTGATAGAATCCGCCCCCTCAGCATGGCTGGGCTGCTCGCCGAATCCATTCGCCGCGTGAGCAACGAAGAGTCCATCAGTGCCATGTTCGAGAACGTCTGAACAGCCTTATCGCTGTAACCCTCAGACTTAAAGGCAGTTTCCGGGTCGGGAGTCCAACAGGGCTCCCGACTCTTTTAGTCGATCGGAAAACTCCGGTCTTTTTGAAATGCTCATCTGTTCAGAGCCTGGTCGCGGGCCGCTCAGATGACCAACGAGGTAATTACCATGTCTCAGGATTTTGTTATTGAAGCATTTCCTCGTGACGATCAGGGGAAAGGTGCGAGCCGCCGCCTGCGTCGCGAAGAGCGTAAAATCCCGGCCATCATCTACGGTGGCGGAAAAGACGCAACGCCGGTCTCCATCTGGCACAACGAGCTGAAAAAGGCCCTCGAAAACGAAGCCTTCTTCTCTCACATTCTGACCATCGACATTCAGGGCAAAAAAGAAAGCGTGATCCTGAAGGATCTGCAGCGCCACCCGTACAAGCTGCTGCTGACCCACGCCGACTTCCTGCGCGTAGACAAGGATCACGAGATCCACGTTAACGTACCGCTGCACTTCCTGAACGAAGACACAGCGCCGGCGGTTAAGCTTCAGGGTGGTATTGTTTCCCACACCATGACCGAAGTGGAAGTTATCTGCCTGCCGCAGAACCTGCCTGAGTTCATCGAAGTTGACCTGACTGACGTCGCCATGGACCAGGTTGTCCACCTGAGCGACCTGAAACTGCCGAAAGGCGTTCGTGTTGCTGCCCTGCTGCAGGGTGAAGACCACGACCAGCCGGTTGCCTCTATCCACAAGCCGAAAGGTGCCAAGGCGGACGACGCTGCGGACGCCGAAGGCGAGGAAGGCGGCGAGGAGTAATCACTCCGGGGGCAAAGGCGAATGGCACAGGATATTGTCATGGTGGTTGGCCTGGGAAATCCCGGCGCCGACTACGAGAATACCCGCCACAACGCCGGCGCCCTGTTCGTCGAAGCGCTGGCCCGCCATGCGGGCCAGACGCTACGCCCCGAACGGAAGTACCACGGGCTTTACGCCCGCATTCAGTGGCAGGGTCTCGACCTGCACCTCCTGAACCCCAGCACGTTCATGAACCGCAGCGGCATTGCCATCAAGGCCCTCGCGGACTTCTTCAAGATCTCTCCTGAACAGATTCTGGTTGCCCACGACGAGCTCGACCTGCCTCCCGGCACGGCCAAACTCAAAAAAGGCGGCGGTCACGGTGGTCATAATGGCCTGCGGGACACCATTGCCCACCTCGGCACCAACGACTTCCAGCGACTACGCCTTGGCATCGGCCATCCCGGCGACAGCCGTAAGGTCACCGGTTTTGTACTGGGCCGGCTCGGCAAACAGGAAGCCGAGCAGCTGAGCGCCGTGTTCGACGAAGTCATGCGGGTTTTGCCAGACGCCGCCAACGGCAAACTGGCTGCCGCTATGAACAGGTTACACAGTTTCAAACCGACCCCCTGAGCAAGGCACATCCCCTTACTCGCACCCGTACCGATACCCCGGTATAATCCGCCCAAATTTTTCAGTTCCAGCAGAGGCATTCCATGGGATTTAACTGCGGCATCGTCGGCCTTCCCAACGTCGGCAAATCTACCCTGTTCAACGCACTGACCAAAGCCGGCATCGGCGCAGAGAACTTCCCGTTCTGCACCATCGAACCCAACGCCGGCGTGGTGGCCATGCCCGACCCACGCCTGACCAAACTGGCCGAAATCGTAAAGCCCGAGCGAGTCGTGCCCACCACCATGGAATTTGTCGACATCGCCGGCCTGGTCGCCGGCGCCTCCAAAGGCGAAGGCCTGGGCAACCAGTTCCTGGCCAACATCCGCCAGACCGACGCCATTGCCCATGTAGTGCGCTGCTTCGAAGACGGCAACGTCATCCACGTGGCCAACAAAGTTGACCCGGCATCTGACATTGAAGTGATCAACACCGAGCTGGCGCTGGCCGACCTGGACACCGTCGAGAAAGCTATCAAGCGCGTGCAGCGGGTAGCCAAGAGCGGCGACAAAGAGGCCAAGGCCCAGCTGGAAATGTTCGAGAAGCTGCTGCCGGTGCTGAATGAAGGCAAACCGGTGCGCAGCATGGGCCTGGACAAAGACCAGATGGCCCTGGTACGCGAGCTGTGCCTGCTCACCGTCAAGCCCACCATGTACATCGCCAACGTGAATGAAGACGGCTTCGAGAACAACCCACACCTGGACAAGGTTCGCGAAATTGCCGCCTCCGAGAACGCGGTGGTAGTACCCATCTGCAACAAGATGGAAGCCGAAATCTCCGAACTGGAAGACGAAGAGAAAGCCATGTTCCTGGACGAAATGGGCATGGAAGAGCCCGGCCTGGACCGCGTGATCCGCGCCGGTTACGGTCTGCTTGGCCTGCAAACCTACTTCACCGCCGGCGTAAAGGAAGTTCGTGCCTGGACTGTTAAAATCGGTGCCACCGCACCCCAGGCTGCCGGTGTTATCCACACCGACTTCGAGCGCGGCTTCATCCGCGCCGAAGTCATCAGCTACGACGATTTCGTGCAGTACAACGGCGAAGCCGGCGCCAAGGATGCTGGCAAATGGCGCCTGGAAGGCAAGGATTACATCGTCAAAGACGGCGACGTTATCCACTTCCGGTTTAATGTCTAAAAGAAACGCGCCATACCTCGCCTGAAAGTATTTTACTGGCGAGTGAGCAACCTCAACATACTTGTCAGGGACGACAAATGCACCTTGCGATCGCGATCGTAAAGCTATTCATTTTTTTGCGAAGCCTGTTCAAACTCACCCAGTGGCTGTTCCTGAAAAAGCGCTGGGCGCAAAGTAAGCGGTCCCAATGCTCCGCCGCCCGTTCTTTTCGTGCAGGTGGCACGCCCTTCCAGCAACTATCAACCGCTGAAACCGAGGTCATATCCACGCTGATAAAGCTGGAAGCGATTAACAAGATCGGTGGGAAATGCCCTTTTAACCCCAAAGAACTATCACCGAATGTCTACCGAATCGTTGGCCCGGTGATAGAACAGAAGCCGTGGCTCGAAAGCAACACAGATACCCAGGTAAAGCACACGCTGAATGGTTTTGAAGTCCTGATACCCTCCCCAGGCCGCCGATGCCTGCCGACGAAAGCGATCTCCGAAATCCACTTTGTTTTCTACGGCGATATTGCTGTCGCAATTAGGGCTCCGGATTGCTTTGATATTCTTGAAGAGCAGGAGGCAAAACCATCATTCGCCCCTCACCTTTCCATTATCAAAACCCAGATATCGTCTGTATACGAGTCATCTGGCGCACAAAAGAGCCCGGAAGTTAAACCTACCAATAGCGATCGGCTTATTCAGCACATGGATCAGACGCACGCCATCGTCTATCGGGATACATGCCGAGCCAATGGCTATATGTTCATAATCGGGACGGCCGGCGTATTCTCGCTGATCCTTGCCCTGATATACATCGCAGTCGTATCGGAGGTCTGGCCTGCCTATCTTTCCGAGGCCGCTCCCGGTTTAACGCTTGTGATGACGATGACTCTGATATGGCCTCTACTTGTTGCCGGATTTCTTGCTGTCGAACACTGGCAGTTCAAAAAACAACCCGTAATCGTTTTTGATCGCGAACAGGAGCACGTTTATCTCAGCCCCTTAGCTGGCGAAAAGGCCATCGTGATCCCCTGGGACCAGCTGAAAATCTCAATTCGTCAACTCAATATGCGGGGGGTTGGCCTGGAGTATCCCATTAATTTTGTGCAATTGGAGTTCGCCGCAAGAATGCCTGACTCCCGCATTACTCTGGGAGCTAAGTCACTATCAGCAGGCATTGGACTATGGCAAACGCTTCATTCGTTTATGCACAAAGACCTCCATTGCGTTCGGGGATTGGAGACAATGGAGCCCGAATACCGGCCAGAGGATCCACCGAGAGATGACATTTATCTGTTTACCCGGCGGCTCAGAGAGAAGATCAACTCTAAGGATTTCTTTGCTGTGACTGGCTGGTTATTTCTGGCCGCTCTCACCTTGGGGCCGCTTCCCTATATTCTGGCCTCGGCGTGCTCCAGGTTTAGAGTGCGACACGCAAGACGCCGCATCTGATGTTTTTTTTGCGAACAGTCTTGACACTGCCAGCCCAAATACCGAAAATACGCGCCTCGTTTGGGGCGTGTCCCGAAGCGAAATGGCAAGGTAGCTCAGTTGGTTAGAGCACAGCACTCATAATGCTGGGGTCGGCGGTTCGACTCCGCCCCTTGCTACCAGTATTCTGAAAGCCCGGCTCGAAAGATCCGGGCTTTTTCAGTTCTGGGGACGACCCCACCCTTCCCGGGAATAAACGCGGGACGACCCGCCTACGTTACTCCCAATATCATGCGTACCACCAGAGACAGAATTCGTCAGGCCATTTCCTTTGAAGTGATCGGCCTGCTCATCTCCACGCCCCTGGCCGCCTTTGCCTTCGGCATGGATCTCGGCGAAACCGGGGTGCTCGCGGCGATCGGTGCCACCATGGCCACCCTGTGGAACTACCTCTTCAATCTCATGTTTGATCACGCTCTTAAGCGGCTCACCGGCAGCACCCGGAAAACCCTCAAGCTGCGTTTTCTGCATGCCATCAGTTTTGAGTTCGGGCTGATGCTGGCGTTCCTGCCGGTAATTGCCTGGTGGCTGAAGATCGGCTTGCTGGAGGCACTGATTGTCGACATCGCCTTTGTCGTGTTCTACCTGATTTACGCCTTTGTGTTCACCTGGTGCTACGATATGGTGTTTCCCGATAACGATGCCGGGGCGGCATCAGCCACCGACACCTGTTAACCCGAACCAAAGGCTTTCCACTGCCATGCAGGAATCAATAACATCCAGTGTTTCACTCGAGCGCCTGGAGCGAATTACCCGCCATTTCGACAACCATTATATCCAGCCAGGGAAGATTCCGGGCGCCGTTACTCTGGTGGCCCGGTATGGCGAGGTTGTCTGGTGTGAAGCCCAGGGCCTGAGAGATGTAGAGCGCAACCAGCCCATGGAGCGGGACACCGTGTTCCGCATCTATTCCATGACCAAGCCCATCACCAGCATTGCCATGATGCAGCTGTACGAACAGGGCAAGTTCCTGCTCAACGACCCGGTGCACAAGTACATTCCATCCTGGCGGAACCTGCGCGTCTACAAGGGAGGCAGTCATCCGGACTTCGAGACGGTTCCGGCAACCAGCACTATGACCATCCGGGATCTGATGACCCACACCTCAGGGCTGACCTATGGCTTCACCGAGCGAACCGAGGTGGATGCCGCCTATCGCAAGCTGAAACTGGATGGCAGCACCATTCTTACTCTGGACAAGCTGGTCGCCCGGCTGGCCGAATTACCGCTGGAGTTCTCGCCCGGCACCGCCTGGAACTACTCGGTGTCCACTGATGTACTGGGTTACCTGGTTGAGCTGCTCTCCGGCCAATCCCTGGACAGCTACTTTCAGGAGCACATCTTTGCCCCCCTGGGCATGACCGATACCGGATTTCATGTGCGACCGGACCAGCAGGAACGCTTTGCAGCCTGCTATTTATACCAACCCGGCAACACCATGAAACTCCAGGACGACCCGGAGCGGTCCCGCTACCTGAAGGAACCAAAATTCCTGTCGGGTGGCGGCGGACTGGTCTCGACCATTGACGATTATTTCCGCTTCGCCCAGGCCCTGTGCCAGGGTGGCGAATATCAGGGCCAGCGGATCATCGGCCGCAAAACCCTGGAATTCATGCACCTGAACCACCTGCCGGGCGGCCAGGATCTCCCTGCGCTGTCGATTGGCGGCTTCAGTGAAACACCGTATGCCGGCAGCGGCTTCGGATTAGGGTTCTCGGTCAAAACCGATATCGCCAAATCCGCCACGATCGGTTCGCCGGGGGAATTCGGCTGGGGTGGCCTGGCCAGCACCAGTTTCTTTATCGACCCGGTGGAAGATCTGGTGGTGATTTTCATGACCCAGCTGATGCCGTCTTCGTCCTATCCCATCCGACAGGAGCTCAGAGCTCTGGTATACGGCGCCCTGGACTGACTCCGCACTCTGCCGTATATCGGTATAACCGCTGGAACTGTGCCGAAGCCCGAGTGCCTGTGGCATACTCGGCTCCTTAAGCCAATAACGAACAAACCACCAGCAAGGAATGTTGTGATGAAAGCGGAAACCCTCGCACTGCACGCCGGCTTCAAGAGCGACCCGACCACCAAGGCCGCCACCACACCCATTTACCAGACCACATCCTACACCTTCGACGACACCCAGCACGGTGCCGATCTGTTTGACCTGAAGGTACAAGGCAACATCTATACCCGCATCATGAATCCCACCAACGCGGTTCTGGAAGAGCGCATGGCGGCGCTGGAAGGCGGTATCGGGGCCCTGGCCGTGGCCTCCGGCATGGCTGCGATCACCTATGCCCTGCAGACCATCTGTAAAGTGGGCAATAACATCGTCAGCACCAGCCAACTCTATGGCGGCACCTACAACCTGTTCGCCCACTCCCTGCCCAACCAGGGCATCGAGTGCAAGATGGTGCCCCACGATGATTTTGCGGCGGTGGAAAACGCCATCGACGACCAGACCCGCGCCCTGTTCTGTGAGTCTATCGGCAACCCGGCCGGCAACGTGGTGGATATCCAGAAGTGGGCGGAGATTGCACACAAGCACGGCATTCCGCTGATTGTCGATAACACCGTCGCCACCCCGTTCCTGTGCCGACCGTTTGAGCATGGCGCCGATATCGTCATTCACTCCCTGACCAAATACATCGGCGGCCACGGCACCACTGTAGCGGGTATTGTGGTGGATTCCGGCAAGTTTGACTGGAAAGCCAGTGCAGACAAGTTCCCGATGATGAACCAGCCGGACCCGTCCTACCACGGTGTGGTTTACACCGAAGCCCTGGGCGAAGCCGCCTTTATCGGCCGCTGCCGCGTGGTGCCACTGCGTAACACCGGGTCTGCCCTGTCGCCATTCAACGCCTTCCTGATCATGCAGGGCCTGGAAACCCTGGCCCTGCGCATGGAGCGCCATTGCGACAACGCCCAGAAGGTTGCCCAGTTCCTGCAGGATCACCCCGCCGTGGAGTGGGTAAACTACGCTGGCCTGGCCAACAGCCCCTACAAGGCCACCTGTGACAAAATCTGCGGCGGCAAGGCATCCGGCATTTTGAGCTTTGGCATCAAGGGCGGCCGCGAGGCCGGCGCCAGGTTTATCGATGCGCTGGACATGATCCTGCGCCTGGTAAACATTGGCGATGCCAAATCCCTGGCTTGCCACCCGGCCACCACCACCCACCGCCAGCTCAACGCAGACGAGCTGAAGAGTGCCGGTGTCAGTGAAGACCTGGTGCGCCTGTCTATCGGCATTGAACACGTAGACGACATCATTGCCGACATTACCCAGGCCCTGGACAAATCCCAGGCTTGATAACCATCAACCGGGTACGACCAAAGTCGTGCCCGGTTACCCCGTGATTGCCCGTATCTGCCTTGTAACTGCTCGCCCCGCCGATTAACCTTTAAGGTTCTCCATACCTTTTCTGCGAGAGTCTCCGGCCCAATGAGCGAAAGCGCAAAGCCCCGCATTACCAGTGGTTCCAAATTCCGTAACGAACACGGCTTTTCCGCCATCAAGGACGGCGTGAAAAGAACAGCCTCCAGCACGGAAGACAAACCCCTGGAGCGCAAGCCAAAATGGCTGAGAGCGCGTATGCCCGGTGGCGAACGCTACGATGCCGTGCGCCGGAATGTATCGGAACACCGCCTGAGCACCGTATGCCAGGAATCCCACTGCCCCAATATTGGCGAATGCTGGACCAACGGCACCGCCACCATCATGGTGATGGGATCAGTCTGTACCCGGGCCTGCAAGTTCTGCGCGGTCGACACCGGCAACCCCAAAGGCTGGCTGGACCCGGAAGAGCCTGAGAACACAGCCAAGTCTGTGGAATTGATGGGCCTGCGCTACATCGTTCTGACCTCGGTAGACCGGGACGATCTGGACGACGGTGGTGCCGCGCACTACGCCGCCTGCGTCTCTGCCATCAAACAGCGCACTCCGGAAGTGGCCGTAGAAGCCCTGACCCCGGATTTTGACGCGGTGATGAGCGACGTGGAAAAAGTGGTGGATTCCGGCCTGGACGTGTTCGCCCAGAACGTGGAAACCGTCAAACGCCTGACTCACCGCGTGCGCGACCCCCGGGCCGGTTACGAGAAAACCCTGAGCGTGCTGGCCCACGCCAAGAAGCACCGGCCAGACGTACTCACCAAGACCAGCCTGATGCTCGGCCTGGGTGAAACCGAAGAAGAAATTCTGGAAACCATGGATGACTTGCGGGCCATTGGCGTCGACATTCTTACCCTTGGCCAGTACCTTCGCCCCACTCCCAACCATCTGCCGGTAGAACGCTACGTGACCCCGGAAGAGTTCAACCGTTACCGCGACATCGGCCTGGAGAAGGGCTTCATGGAAGTGCCATCAGGCCCCATGGTGCGCTCCAGCTACCGGGCTGACCGGGTGTTCGACAAGAACAACCTGGGGCTGGCCGTGCCCGACGTTCCGCAGGCGAGCAACGCCATGCAGATTCCTGTTAAAGCCATCGACTGAGGCGCCCATGCTGACACTGCTGCGCAATGCCCGGCTGAAGTACAAGTTCTGGTTGCTGAATATTGTGGTGTTTGCAGTACTCTGCCTGCTGGTGCTTTACGCCATGCAGCTGATCGCTGACCAGTCTGGTGCGACCTTCTCACAGGTGTTTGCCGACACCGCACCGGGGTTCGCCCTGGTGGTTGCCGTGCTTATGGCACTTGAGATGGCCGGCTCCCAATTGCTGATCTCCTTTATAGAGCGGCACATACACCGCCTCAAAGACACCATGGTGTCGGTTCAGGCCAGCGGCAATCTCAGCGAGCGGGCTCCGGTGGATTCCACCGATGAGATCGGCGAGATGGCTACCGCGTTCAATGCCATGCAGGATCGTACCGTCGGGGTTGTCCGCAGCATGAAAGAGGCCATCGACAGGTTGAACAGGGAAGTTCAGGAACTGACCCTTGCAGCGGAATCCCGGCGAGATGATCTGGCCCGCCAACAGGCTGGCGCTGATCGCTCTGCCGAAGTGATCGAAACCATGCTGCAGAGTTTCGTCGGCATTGCCGAGCAGTCTGGCATTGCCAAAACCCTGTCCCACGAAGCCCGCGACACCGCCCTTGCCGGCCAGGAACGCGTGGGCAAAAGTGCTGATAGCATTCGCCAGCTGGAGCAAGTTATCCGAAACTCCGCCAGCAGCGTCGAGTCCCTGGCCGAGAACAGCCAGGCCATTGGCCAGACCATCACCGAAATCAAGGGCATTGCCGAGCAGACCAACCTGCTGGCACTGAATGCGGCTATTGAAGCCGCACGGGCCGGCGAGCAGGGCCGTGGCTTTGCCGTGGTCGCGGATGAAGTTCGCAAACTGGCCCAACGGGTGCAGGACTCCACCGACCAGATCCAGACCAGACTGGACAAGTTGCTGGCGGCCATGAATACCTCGGTACAGCAGATGACCGGCAGCTCAGAGAGCGCTGCCCGCTGCGTGGAGGAGTCGGAACTGGGGCGCCAGGCACTGGAAGCCATCAATGAAGTGGTTACCCGCATTGACCGGACCAACCAGGAAATCGCGGATATGTCCGCCGAACAGACAGCCGGTACCGATGACGTGCTGGCCAATGTCCAGGGTATCCGGGACACCACCCAGAGCATGGTCACCCAGCTTTCCGACAGCGCCGAGATGACCCGTCGACTGAAACACCTGATCGAATCGCTCGAAGACGCGGCATCAAAGGTCAAAGTTCACTGAGGTTTGTGGCACACTCTGCAGTCGTTTTTCGCTGCAGAGTCCTGATACATGAACCGCATCGGTGCCTTTTACGATCGCTTTATCCTTCCCCACCCCTGGATTGTCCTGGTCCTGTTCGGAGCCATCCTGGCCCTGGCAGCCTTGCGCTTTGACCAGTTCCGGCTCGACGCCTCCGCCGAATCGCTGGTGCTTGAGAATGATCGCTCACTGGAAGAGTACCGGCAGGTAAACCGCACCTTCACTACCTCGGACGACTTCCTGGTGGTGACCTACACGCCCCACGAGCCGCTCTTCACCCCGGAAGGCCTGGGCCACCTCAAAGCCCTGCGGGACGAACTGCAGGCGCTGGAAGCCGTCAGCTCGACCAACAGCATCCTGAACGCACCGCTGCTACACAGCCCTGACCTGACGCTGGATACCGTCGACACCGAGATCAAGACCCTGGACGAACACGAGGTTGCCCCGGACACCGCGCGCCAGGCGCTGCTGGACAACCCCATGTACCCGAACCTGTTGCTCAGCGAAGATGCCGGCACCACGGCCATTCAGGTTAACCTGCCCACACCCGAGCGCTATTTCGAGTTGCTGAACCAGCGTGACAACCTGCGGGACAGGGTGAACTCCGGCAACGCCAGCGCCGATGACCAACGGCATCTGGAACAGGTCAGCCAGGAATTCATTCGTTACACCGAATCCCTGGGCAAGGAGAGGGATGCCACCATCAAGAAGGTCCGGGTGATCCTCGATAACCACCGGGAGCACGCCAGCATTCACCTGGGTGGCGTACCGATGATTGTGGCCGATATGATTCGCTTCATTCAGAACGACCTGTCTACCTTTGGCCTGGGTGTACTGGCGTTCCTGCTGCTGACTCTGGCGATTATCTTCCGGCAGTGGCGCTGGGTTCTGGTGCCCCTGTTGTGCTGTGGCTTTACCGTGTGGCTGATGATTGGCTTCCTTGGCTGGGCGCAATGGCCCGTTACCGTCATCTCATCCAACTTTATCTCCCTGCTGCTGATCATGACCCTGTCGCTCACCATTCACCTGATTGTGCGCTACCGGGAGTTCCAGCACGACGAGCCGGATGCTGCGCCCCGGGATGTCCTGCGCCGCACCGTCATGGCCATGATCAAACCCTGCTTCTATATGGCCATCACCACCATTGTCGCCTTCGGCTCCCTGACCTTCAGCGGCATTCGACCAGTGATTGATTTCGGCTGGATGATGACCCTGGGGCTATCCGTAGCCTTCATCATCACCTTCCTGGTGTTCCCTGCCCTGCTCAGCCTGCTGCCGCCCCCTTTGGACAGCCGGGTAACCTCGGACAGGATTCCGTTCACCGATGCCTTTGCCCGCTTTACAGAGCGGTTTGGCGGCACCGTGCTAGTGGGCTCCGGGGTGATTGCCGTGCTGTGCGTGATTGGCCTGAACCGGCTGACCGTTGAGAACAGCTTTATTGATTACTTCAAATCCTCCACCGAAATCCACCAGGGCATGATCACCATAGACGACCGGCTTGGCGGCACCACCCCGCTGGACGTGGTGATTACCGATGAGCCGCCACCTGAGAACTATAGCGACGACCCCTTCGCCAGCGATTGCGACCCGTTTGTGGAAGACTGTGACGAAGAAGACTACCGGGACACCTGGTATACCTACCAGAAAATGCGCCAGCTTGGTGACGTGCACGACTACCTGAACAGCCTGCCAGAGACGGGCAAGGTGCTGTCGATCAGCACCACCCTGGACCTGCTGGCCCAGATCAACGGCGGTACGCCGCTGAACGCCGTTGAGCTGGCGTTTGTACCCGCGGCGGTACCCGATGATTTACAGGACATTCTTCTGACGCCCTACATATCGGAAGAGCAGAGCCAGGCCAGGTTCAGCATCCGGATTCTGGAAACCATGCCGGATTTGCGCAGGCAAGACCTCCTGGACCGCATACACAAACACCTGACAACGGAACTTGGCTACGACTCTGAACGAGTCCAGCTCTCAGGCATGACCGTCATGTACAACAACATGCTGCAAAGCCTGTTCGACTCCCAGATCAAAACCATCGGGGTGGTTTTCGCAGCCATTATGGTGATGTTTTTGATCCTGTTCCGGTCACTCAAACTGGCGCTGATCGGCATGGCCCCGAACCTGATAGCGGCTGGCTCGGTGCTTGGGTTGATGGGCTGGCTGGGGATTCCTCTGGATATGATGACCATCACCGTGGCTGCCATTACCGTGGGCATTGCGGTGGATGACACCATCCATTACATCCACCGGTTCAAGACCGAGTTAGCCAAAGACGGTGATTACCTGGCCACCATGCACCGATGTCACCGCAGCATCGGCCAGGCCATGTTCTTCACCTCGTTGACCATCATCTCCGGGTTCTCGATTCTGGTGCTGTCCAACTTCATCCCCACCATCTACTTCGGCCTGTTCACCGGCTTTGCCATGTTCATGGCCCTGGTGGGAGCCCTGACGCTGCTGCCAAGGCTGATCATCCTGTTCAAGCCTTTCCCTGCCCCATAATAAAAAACCCCGCCGGAGCATCGCTCGGGCGGGGTCTGATTCAGCCGGTTTTACTGACCAGGCTGCATCATCTGCTGTTGCTGACGCATCTGCTGCTGCATTTCCCGCATGCGACGATCCAGCTCATCACGCTGCTCTTCGGTGAATACCGCATCCACCTTTGCCTGCATCAACGCAGACAGCGCGGCGATCTCGCCTGTCACATCACCCAGCTTCTCGGCGTTGTCCCGAATGGCAGATTCGCTGTAGTCCGCCTTGATTTCAGCCTGCAGTGCCTGCTGCAGTGACTGGGCATTCTGACGCAGCGCACCAATTTCGCCCTGCATGTCGTCGATGATGCCGCGAATTTCAGTTTGCTGGTCATCAGACAAACCCACCATCTCGGCCAACTGGTCTACCTGGTCAGGCTGGCCAGGGGCGGCTTGCTGGGCAAATGCAGGCATTGACAGGCTGAAGGCCACCAAAGCAGAACCAATAATTTTTGCAATCTTCATAAATTTCTCCAAATGGCCGGTGGCCACGCTCTAACCACCGGATTTCGTTGCTTTCACTGTTCAAGGCTGTACACACTAAAACATTCCAGCCCCACTTTTCACCCCGATCACCCTTCTTTTTGTACACACTTCCGAAAAAAACTCCGTCGGCTCCCGGCACACGGGGGTCGCAGCGACTATGAAAATTTGGTCATTCCCCTGCATAATGGCGCCTTTAAACAGCGAGCGGAGCACACACCATGGCGATTAACTGGTTTCCCGGGCACATGCACAAGGCCCGAAAGGAGATCAAAAAAGTCATGCCTCAGATGGATCTGATCATCGAGGTAGTCGACGCGCGCATTCCTTTCAGCAGTGAGAACCCGCTGGTGCCCTCGCTTCGTGGTGATACCCCGCTCATCAAAGTCCTGAACAAGCGAGACTTGGCAGACCCGGCGATCACCGATCAATGGCTTCAGTGGCTGGAGCAGGAACGGGGCGTTCGTGCCATCACCCTGACCCATAACGAACGTAAGGAAGCGTTGGGTATCCTCAAGCTGGCCGAGGAACTTACCCCCGGCCATGATCGGCAAAAAAGCGCGCTTCGGGTGATGATCCTGGGCATTCCGAACGTTGGCAAGTCCACCCTGATCAACACCCTTGCTGGCCGGCCCGCCGCCAAGACCGGCAACGAGCCGGCGGTTACCCGGGCCCAGCAAGCCATCAAATTGCCAGACAACATACTGCTCTATGACACGCCCGGCTTCCTATGGCCCAAACTGTCCCCGGAACAGTGCGGTTACCGGCTGGCCATTTCCGGCGCCATTCGCAGCGCGGTGCTGGATTTCGAAGATGTGGCGATGTTTGAAGCAGACTACCTGGTCAAGGCCTACCCGGAACTGGTGATGGCCCGCTACGGCCTGGAACAGCAACCTGTCGATGGCCTGGCCCTGATGGATGCCATTGCCGCGAAACGAAAGTTCTTCCGCCGGGGCGGTGTGCCGGACCTCCACAAAGTGTCTGAGATCCTGCTCAATGAATTCAGGGCGGGAACCATCGGCCGGATTTCACTGGAAACACCTGAGATGGTGGAGAGCGAACTTCGGCAGGCCCGGGCCGAAGAGGAAGCCAGAGAAGCCGAGAAGCAGGCCCGTGCCGAGCAACGCAAGAAGAAGTCGTCCTGAGGCGATACCCACTCGGTGGGCACCCGATCAGTTAGACCAAAGCCTTCTTAAAATCCACGCATAAGACTAGACTCTTTTGCTATACTTGATTTTGATCAATGTGTGAGAATCCAGATGTTTCAGCATTGGCACCCATGGCGGTCCGCTAAATTTTAAGCGTATCCGGATTGGCCATGGTCTTGCTTCCTGAGCAGGGGCAATCCTTGCCAACCAGGAATGAGGACGGCTGCGCATAACGGCAGCCTGATATGGATCAACCCGGATGTTCGTCAATATGGCCCAGGCAATTCGACTTCACCAAGTGTCTCCCCTCAAGGCCTCCTGCCAGCAGTGCAGCCTGAGCAACCTGTGTCTTCCGCTGGCGGTGGAAGAAAACGATCTGGAGCGATTGGAAGACATTGTCCAGCAGGGACGGATTTTCAATCGCGGCGAGCACATCTTTGATCAGAGCACGCCGTTCCGCTCGTGCTTTGCGGTCAAGAGCGGTTCCATCAAAACATCCATCATTACCGAAGGTGGCGACGAGCAAGTGACTGGCTTCTTCATGCCCGGCGAACTGGTGGGGCTCGACAGTATGAGCAGCGAACACTACGCCTGCACCGCGAAAGCCCTGGAACGCACCAGCGTGTGTGAGTTCCCGGTAGACAAACTGGAGGAACTCACCGGCAAGTTGCCGGAACTGCAGCACCACATGTACCACCTGATGAGCCAGGAAATCCAGAATAGCCATCAACTGGCCATGCTGCTGAGCAAGAATACCGCCGAAGAGCGCATCGCTGCCCTTTTGCTGTCTCTATCCAGCCGGTTCCGCCGTCGCAGAATGTCGCCCACCAACTTCAGCTTGCCCATGGCGAGAAACGATATCGCCAATTTCCTGGGGCTGGCCGTGGAAACCGTGAGCCGGGTGTTCACCCGCTTCCAGAATCAGGGCATCATCCGGGCCAGGGGCCGGGAAGTAGAACTTCTTGATGTTGAGGCCCTGCAGATGGTCACCCGGGATTTCGCTCGCCAGGGCTGCCAGCAGTAAGCCCGGGGACCAACAGCGCCGGCAGCTTCAGGAGCTCGCTGGCGCCTTGTCTGCTTCTGCCTCCGGCGAGGTTTTCAGCATCGCCACCTCCTCTGACAACCAGGTTCGCCACGGCAACTGTTTAATGCCGAAGGTGTTGCGAATCTTGCTGCACACCATGGTGGTATTCACCGGCTCCAGATGCCCCCACTCGGGCACTTCATCCACTATCCTTATGTCTTCGGGAATACCGGGCATCCCGGCAATCGCCAGCCCCAGCTCATAGAGGTTGATTTCTTCAGCCCCGGCGTACTGATAGGTGCCCCATACCTCAGCGCCACAATCTACCTGCAGAACCACCGCGGTAATCACCCGTGCCAGATCCTGCACGGCCACCGGCTGGCCTTTGCAACGCCCGGGCAAATGCAGCCCTTCATTACCAGCGGTGCTTTTCTGGACCTTCTCGATAAACCGGGCGAGGCTCCAGCCGGTTCTGAGCAGGATGTGCCTGGGCAATACGGTGCGAAGCGCCTGCTCACACTCCCACTGCCAGCGGCCCAGTTCATTGACTGGTTGCCCGGGATTGGAGGCAATGTAAGCCGCCTGCTTGCGGCCATCAAAGACATAGCAAGACGACAGCTGTAAAAGGGCCATGTTGCGGTCACGGGCAAACTCCGCCAGCGCCAGGGGTAGGGAAAACGCCGCCTGGTGCGTTGCCTCGCGATTATCCTCGGCCTTTTCGGGGTCTACCAGCCACAGGGCATTCACAATCAGGTCAGTGTCTTCAGGAATCCAGTTTTCCAGAGCGTGCAAGTCGGCATTGGCCGGGTCGCTGACCAGCAAAGGGCTGACCTGAAGATGGGTTCTTCGCAGCCGCTCCAGCAACACCCTGCCAAGAGGGCCATAGTCGTGAACCACAAGTACATGCACGTTGAATCACTGCCTCCGGAATATCACTGATATGACGGGCGCTGGCAATCACTCAGGCCAATGGCCCGGGCAATCCATTTGCTGCACTATCATGCAACTTCAAGCGCCGGTGTAAAACCCATTCTCACTGACGAGCATACAACAACAGGAACCTCTATGCTGAAACAACAAAGCCATATCGTGGCCCCCATCCCGGACGAACTGCGCACCCGGGCCCTGTATACCGTAAGCGAGCTCAAGGGGCGCGGTAAAGCCGATAAGGAAGCCATCGAAAAGCTGTACAACCTGATTGTCGAGCTGACTGAACAGGGCCTGGATTTCTTCTTCCTGGAGCCCCTGCGGCGCCTGAATGCCAGCAGCATGATGATGGGCATGGCCAAAATGGGCATCAGCAGCATGCTTAAAGGCAGCAAGATGGTTGTTCACAAGGTGCTGAAAAAGCTCGATGACCGGAGCCTGGCGGCGATTCTCGATTTTATCGAAGAAATCATTCACGAACCTGAAGCCCACTGAACTCGCCCAAGAGCCCTGAGGGCCTGCCTTTTACTCGCAGACCCTGGGCACCCTTGCGGTAACGCCGGTCAGCAGCTCGTAGCCTATGGTACCGGCACAGCTTGCGACTTCGTCGACGCTGACCGTCGTACCCCACAGCTCCACCGGATCGCCTTCACGGGCCTCTGGTGCACCTGTCAGGTCGACTGCCAGCATATCCATGGATACCCGGCCCAACAGGCGAACGCGCTTGCCACGAATGGCTGCCGGCGTTCCGGTACCGGCATGGCGAGGATAACCATCACCATACCCGATGGCCACCATACCCATTCGGGTATCCTCCTGAGCCACCCAACTTGCACCGTAACCCACGGATTCTCCGGCGCGAACAACCCGCGTGCTGATCAATGGCGCCTCAAGAGTCATCACTGGCTGCAGTCCCAACTCCGGGCCGGTCTTGCCAATCATGGGCGAGGCCCCGTACAGCATGATACCGGGCCGACTCCAATCATAGAGCGGCTGGCCCGGCCGAAAATGGGCCGCAGAATTGCCGACACTGCGCATTAACGCTGGCCAGGCAGCCGTGGCGTTCTCAAACAAACGGGTTTGATGATCGGTCATACCGCTGGTGAGGTCATCAGCACAGGCGAAATGGGTAACAAACCCCAGCAATGGCCCCGTCGTCGCTGACGGCCTCAAGGCGGCAACCACGGAATCCAGTTCTTCCGGGCGAAACCCCAAACGGTTCATGCCAGAGTTCACTTTCAGCCAGAATCGGGGGTTTGGGCCCGCGGCCAGCCAGTCAAGTTGCCCGTGGCAATGCATCACGGGCTCAAAACCATGTTGTACGCAATCACGCAAGTCGTCAGGGGTATGCACGCCCTGCAGCAACACGACGGGCTGCCCGAGGCCGACGCTCCGGATTGCCAGCGCTTCCTCAATACAGGCTACGGCAAATTTTTCGACCTCGCCGGCCAGGGCCCGGGCAACGTTAACAATCCCGTGGCCATAACCATCCGCCTTGACCACTGCCATGGCACGCGCGCCACCGGCCCTGGCCTGAGCCAACCGATAATTATGCCTTAGAGCATCCAGGTCAACGCGGGCAACGGTACTGCGTGGCATTAATAATCACCACCGTAATCGCTGTAATCGCCGTGGGCCAGATCTTCAAACTTGGTGTATTTACCGATGAACGCCAGGCGAATGGTGCCGATAGGACCATTCCGCTGCTTACCAATAATAATTTCCGCGATGCCCTTATCCTGGGTGTCTTCGTTGTAGACCTCATCCCGGTATACGAACATGATAACGTCGGCATCCTGCTCGATCGCACCGGATTCCCGCAGATCCGAGTTCACCGGCCGCTTGTTGGGCCGCTGCTCCAGGCTACGGTTAAGCTGTGACAGCGCCACCACCGGGCAGCTCAGCTCCTTGGCGATACCCTTCAGGGATCGCGATATTTCCGAAATCTCTGCCGTCCTGCCCTCGGTATTGCCAGGCACCCGCATCAACTGCAGGTAGTCGACCATGATCAGGCCGATTTTGCCGCCATTTTCCCTGGCAATCCGCCGTGCCCGTGACCGCATCTCCGTCGGGCTCAGGCCCGGCGTATCGTCAATATAGAGGGGTTTGTCCTTGAGCAGGCTCACCGCAGAGGTCAGCCGAGGCCAGTCATCTTCCTCCAGCTTACCGCTCCGGACTTTGGTCTGGTCTATCCGCCCCAGGGAAGACAGCATACGCATGGCCAGAGCGTCTGCCGGCATTTCCATACTGAACACCAGTATCGGCGTGCCGGTACTGATCAGAGCGTTCTCGACAATGTTCATGGCGAAGGTGGTCTTACCCATGGAGGGCCGGCCTGCAACGATAATCAGGTCCGCTGGCTGCATACCGGAGGTCTGGTCATCCAGATCCCGGAAGCCCGTAGTCAAACCCGTGGTCTGTTCACCGGATTCAAACAGCTCTTCAATACGGCTCAGCGTTGTCGCCAAAATGGGATTGATTGCCTTGGGGCCAGAGCCTTCCTTCGACCGGGATTCGGCGATCTGGAATACGCTGCGCTCGGCCTCGTCCAGAATCTCGCTACTCTTTCGCCCCTGGGGATTGAACGCAGAGTCGGAAATCTGGCCAGAGACCTCCACCAGTTTTCGAAGCACCGAACGCTCACGGACAATCTCGGCATAGGCACGGATGTTCGCCGCACCCGGCGTTTTCTCTGCCAGCTCGGCCAGATACGACAAGCCACCGGCATCTTCAATGTCACCGGCACGCTCCAGAAACTCGGCCAGGGTAACCACATCCAGGGGTTCACTTTCACTGGCGAGGCGCTCCACGGCACCAAAAATCAACCGGTGGTCCTGGCGGTAAAAGTCAGCAGCAGAAATGATCTCAGAGACTTCATCAAAACGCCGGTTATCCAGCATCAAACCACCGAGCACCGCCTGCTCCGCTTCAACAGAATGGGGCGGAACCTTGATACGGCTGGTTTCCGGATCAATGGATGCAGGTTTCAGAGTGGGATTGGCCATAAACACCAGACAACGTTGAATTGAATAACAGGAAACAAGAATACCAGAAAGCAACGGGCCCGAAACCGTTTCCGGCTCGGGCCCGTCTCAGAATGCTCAAGCCGTTGGCTTCAACACTCCATGCTTACATCAATCAACGATGACCGATTACTCGGCAACAACCGCCAGCTTGATGGTTACTTCTACGTCTGAGTGCAGCTGCAGTTCGATCTCGAACTCGCCAGTGGTCCGGATAGGACCTTCCGGCAGACGAACTTCGCTCTTCTCGACTTCCGTGCCACCGGCAGAAACCACGTCTGCGATGTCACGAACACCGATAGAACCAAACAGCTTGCCTTCGTCACCAGCCTTGGAGGTAATGGTGAAGGATGCACCTTCCAGAGCTTCGGCACGGGCCTGGGCAGCAGCCAGCTTCTCAGCAGCCGCTTTTTCCAGCTCAGCGCGACGCTCTTCGAACGCCTGTACGTTTGCGGCCGTGGCAGGAACAGCTTTGCCGTACGGCAGCAGGAAATTACGACCGTAACCGGCCTTAACCTTTACCTTGTCACCCAGGGAGCCAAGGTTTGCTACTTTCTCGAGCAGAATAACTTCCATCTCGTTAACCTCTTCGTGCTTTATTCAGCTGGCCCGGCGGGTTGTATACGCCCCCGGATATCCAGCCAGCTATCCACAAAAGCCAGAACCAATAACAGCAACATCAGACTCGGACCCAGCAATACCAGCGCCAGATAAAACATGGCCAGCCAGTTACCGCTCAACTGCTTACGACCAACAACACCGTGAACCAACCCCAGCGCAGCGATGAACAGCGGCGTACCCGCTGCCCAGGCCAACAGCATGGAATTGAGCCCCAACACCGGGCCAATCACCATGGTGAGTGCACAAACCACCGCAATGGCCGGCGACAACCTCAGGGCATGGAATTCCTTGCGGAATCCGCCGGGGTTATAGAGCCCCGCCTGCCAAGCCCTCGCCAGCATGGTCATACCAACCGCTGTCGCGAAGTAAGTGCCAGCCATACTGGCGTTCATGGTGTCCCGGATGATCAGCTCAAGATCGCTGCCCAATGACCGGGCCACTTCGGCGTTGTACTGCCCGTAAAAGCTGACACCGGTCTGAACCAGATCGTTCAGCAGTGCCGGATACATGACGGGCAACATCAACCCGCTCAATATCGCCAGAAAAGCACCCGACAACAGTGCTTTCTCCCAGGCCAGGGTTGTTCGCAGGATGGATGCCATCAGCATCACCTGCAGCAGTACCACCAGTGACGTTGGATCCTGGCCGTAAACGGCCCAGCCCAACGCCGGCATTAATGCCCAGAGGCCGATATTCAACCCCTGCCGGATGCCCAGTCTGAGAATGACCAGGCCAATAACCGCTGCGCCAATCCAGAACAACAGGGGCACTGCAGTGGTAACTGCTGCAACCCCGCCAGCCTGCAGGGGACCGCGCATTACATATTGTGCCAGTGCACGCATGGTCCCGGGTCCTGTCTATCTGTGCTTAGTGGTCGTGGCTGTCCGTATACGGCAGCAGTGCCAGGTAGCGGGCACGCTTGATAGCGGTAGCCAGCTGACGCTGATAACGTGCTTTGGTGCCGGTGATACGGCTGGGCACGATTTTGCCGGTTTCAGTGATGTAGCCTTTCAGGGTGTCCAGATCTTTGTAATCGATCTCTTTCACACCTTCTGCCGTGAAGCGGCAGAACTTACGACGTCTGAAAAAACGAGCCATAACGTAACTCCTAACTCCGGTTGATTACTCTTCTTCGTCCTGGGATGCGCTCTGACGATCTTCAGAGTCAGCTGAACGACGCGGACGATCGTCTCCGCCGGAACGACGGTCCTCACGGGACTCGGCAGCTTTCATCGGAGACATGTCGGTAACAGCCTCATCGCGACGCAGAATCAGGTCACGGATGATGGCATCGTTGAACCGGAAGTTATGAGTCAGCTCGTCCATAGCGGCTTGTGAACACTCAGCGTTCATCAGCACGTAGTGAGCCTTGTGGATCTTGTTGATCGGGTAAGCCAGGTGACGACGGCCCCAATCTTCCAGGCGATGTACCTTGCCGCCATCTTCAGTGATGACGCTGGTATAACGCTCGATCATTGCGGGCACCTGCTCGCTCTGATCCGGATGTACCATAAAAACGATTTCGTAGTGACGCATGAGTTCTCCCTACGGTTTAAACAGCTTTCTTCTGCGGCGGGCGCGGTTAAGCCCCGTTCCCGAGCACGAAAGCAAGGAGGTGACAGCAAAGCTGCCGGCTTCTTTTTGCTTTTATCAACAAGGCCTTAAATATAAAGACCCGATCAAAAGCCAGGTTCTGCCTGCCTGCATTCAGGCAATACAAAACCACCCCTTGGAAAAGGGGTCACGTATTCTAGGCGTATGGGCGGTGTTGTGCAAGGCTTAACCGAGCCGCTGGCGCAGGGCTTCATACAGGCAAACTCCGGTCGCCACCGACACGTTCAGGCTATCGACATGCCCCAGCATGGGAATGTTGATCAACTGGTCGCAGTGTTCCCGGGTTAAACGGCGCATACCCTTACCCTCGGCGCCCATCACCAGGGCCACCGGCCCCTTGAAGTCTGCCTGATACAGGTTTGCAGTCGCCTCTCCGGCCGTACCAATCAGCCAAACGCCGAGTTCCTTGAGCTCGCGCAGGAAGCGAGCCAGGTTGGTCACCCGAACAAACGGCACGGTCTCCGCCGCACCACAGGCAACCTTTCGGGCCACCGGGGTCAGCGAAGCGGATTTGTCCTTGGGCACAATCACCGCCTGCACTCCCACGGCATCTGCCGTACGCATACAGGCACCGAGGTTGTGCGGGTCGGTCACCCCGTCCAGCACCAGCAGGAATGGTGGTTTGCCACTGGCGGCCAGCTGGGCCAGCAAGTCCGCTTCGGTCCACTCACGGCTTTCCGCCACGGCGGCAACAATACCCTGGTGAACACCGGCGACCCGCTCATCCAGCTCACGACGATGCACCACTTTCCAACGCACACCCAGGCTATCCAGGGTGTCGGTAACCGATTTAACCCGCTTATCCTGCCGCCCGGTCTGAATCCAGACTTGCTGCAGGCGCTCCGGTTCCCGCTTGAGAACGGCATCGACGGCATGCCAGCCAAATACATATTCCTGTGACACTGACGCTTATTTCCTGTGAAACGGTTTAATTTCGGGGCTTACGGGCTTTACCGCCGGCAGAGGGCTTACCCCTGCCACCTTTTCGGGACGCCGCCCTGGCCGCCTCGGCTGCCAGCTTCTCCTTGGCACTCTCAGGCTTGGCAGATTTACCGCGCTTTCCACCCTTTCCGCCCTTACCGGCACGACCACCTTTACCGCGGGTCTCGCGTTTGGACATGTCCAGGGCGTCACGATCTGCTGTCCGCTTTCTGGGCGTACTGACCAGTTCCAGATCAATCTTGCGATCTTCCAGCCCTACCCGAACAACCCTGACGCGAACCTCATCCCCTAACCGGAAGCTCACCGCGGTGCGCTCACCGATCAGGCGGTGCTTGGCGGAATCGTGGTGAAAGTAATCGCCACTGAGGGTGGACACGTGCACCAGCCCCTCAATATAGATATCCGACAGTTCGACGAAGAAACCGAAGGGTGTGACGGCCGCAATCACACCATCGTGCTCCTCGCCCACGTGATCCCGCAGGAACTCGCACTTGAGCCAGGCCATCACGTCACGGGTGGCATCGTCGGCACGGCGCTCGATCATCGAGCAATGCTCACCCAGCTGCTCCATACGGGCATAGTCGTAGGGATACACCGCCAGCTCCGGATCGTGGCTTTTCGGCGACACCACGTCTTTCTGAACGTCCGGATTGTGAATCCGGGACTTGATGGCCCGATGAACGATCAGGTCCGGATACCGGCGAATGGGCGAGGTAAAGTGGGTATAGCTGGGAAAGCCCAGACCAAAATGGCCAGCTTCTTCCGGGCTGTATACCGCCTGACTGAGGGAACGCAGCATCACCATCTGGATCACATTGGCATCCGGACGGTCGGCAACCTGGGCCAACAGCTGCTGGTAATCCCCGGAGGTTGGCTTGTCACCGCCCCCTAACTGCAAACCGAGCTCACCCAGGAACAAGCGCAGGTTATTCAGACGCTCCTCAGAGGGCCCATCGTGCACCCGGTAAAGCGCCGGCACCTGATGCTTTTTCAACAGCCGGGCCGTGGCCACGTTGGCGCAGAGCATGCACTCTTCTACGATCTTGTGGGCATCGTTGCGGTGCACCGGCACGATTTCCTCAATCTTGCGCTCGGCATCAAAAACGATTTTGGTCTCGGTGGTCTCGAAATCAATCGCTCCACGCTCAGTCCGGGCACGGCGTAGCAGCTTATAAAGCTCATAGAGGTTATGCAGATGCGGCAGCAAATCGGCGTAATGGGCCGACAGCTTGTACCCCTGCTCCGAGTCCGGGTGCTCCAGCATGGCACTGACCTTGTTATAGGTCAGCCGGGCATGGCTGCGCATAACCGCCTGGTAGAAGGTGTAGCCACTGATATTACCGGCTGCGCTGATGGTCATATCCGCCACCATACACAACCGATCGACACCCGGGTTCAGTGAACACAAGCCATTGGAGAGCTTCTCCGGCAGCATGGGCACCACGTGGTCCGGGAAGTACACCGAGTTACCCCGACGAATCGCCTCCTCATCCAGCGGCGAGCCAGGGCGTACATAGTGCGACACATCCGCAATGGCCACGACCAGCCGGTAACCGCCACGGGGCCGGGGCTCACAGTAGATGGCGTCATCAAAATCACGGGCGGTTTCATCATCAATGGTGACCAGCCGCATGTTGCGGATATCCACCCGGTTCGCCTTGTCTTTCTCGGCAACCTCTTCGGGAATGCCCGCCGCCTGCTCGCCCACGGCGGTTGGCCAGCTGTGTGGAATCTCGTAAGAGCGGATTGCTACGTCGATTTCCATCCCCGGAGCCATATGCTCCCCGAGAACTTCAACAATACGCCCTGTTGGCTGGGTGCGCACGGTGGGCTGGCGCAGAATTTCCACCACCACGTACTGGCCGTGCACAGCCTTACCGGCGTGCTCATCCGGCACCAGAATCTCGTGATTGATGCGGGCATTCTCGGGCACCACAAATGCAATGCCACTCTCCTTGAAGAAGCGACCAACCGTCTGACTGGTGCGATGCTCCAGAACCTCGACAATTACCCCTTCACGGCGACCACGATCATCCACGCGGTCCACCCGGGCAGCCACCCGGTCACCATGAAACACCTGGCGCATCTGGCGCGCGGTGAGGAACAGGTCTGAGCCGCCGTCATCGGGAATCAGGAACCCGAAGCCATCTTTGTGCCCAGTCACCTTACCCGTGACCAGATCCGCCTCTTCAATGGGCAGGAACGCATCCCGGCGGTTACAGATCAACTGGCCATCACGGCACATGGCAATCAGCCGTCGCCGCAACGCCTCGATACCTTCCTTGGACGTTTGCCCCAGTTCCTGGCACAACGTTTCATGAGTGGCCGGCGCACCGCGCTCTTTCAGGTGCTTGAGAATAAACTCCCGGCTCTGGATGGGGTTTTCATACTTCTGGGCCTCACGTTCAGCGTGAGGATCCCGTCCTTCTTTCTTCCTGGAAACCATTCGGATCCTTGTTATCAGGCCGCAAACACTGCGGCGGAATTCATTATTCCAGCAGTATAACGTCGGTAGGCGGTACCTGCCTAACCGCGGGCTGATTTATAGGCATAAATACGGCGAAAAGATTTTTGAAAAAATATTTGACAGCGTTCGGGGGAATTATTAAAGTACGCGCCATCGGTTGAGGGGCAACGCCTCAACACTGGCAAAACGCTAGGTTTTCAACAAACTAACAGCGATTTTGCAAATCACCTGCCGAGGTGGTGAAATTGGTAGACACGCTAGCTTCAGGTGCTAGTGGGGGCAACCCCGTGGAGGTTCAAGTCCTCTCCTCGGCACCATTACTTTCCCCAAGTGGTGTAGATCAGAAACTTGATCTAGAATCAGTGACTTAAGACTCTATTTAGCACACAGATATTTTGCTGTGGGTATAAGAATAACTGCAGCCCATAGACCGTCGAATAGTGAAAACTACTTTATTCGGAAAAATATACTAGGCACTGTGCTCCATCACTAGGAAACTGCTTTAAAGTTTACGACTTTGGGAGACCTGTAGTAAAGCCGCCCGAGTATAAAGTGTCTCCGAAATCCAAAACTCGTCGCAATTAAGAAAACAAGATGCCTATTCTGGCTCAGCTGAGGATGGGCCCCATCAATGCAGGTGTCAGCGTCGATCAGCTTTTGGTTGCACTCGATAACCAACGTTTTTCCGGCCATAAGCTAGCTGCGTTGCTTCTGGACCAGTTTTTCATTTTGCAAATAAGTAATGACCTCCGCCCTGAATTCTCTCTCAAAGGTCAGGCTGTGCCGGGTTAAGTGAATTGTTCGCTACAGGCCCGTTTCAGCCGATCATGAATGGCCAGCCAGCGGCTTTCCCGGGGCGGAAGCTCAATCACGATCCGATCGACGTTTGCCTTGTCCATGGAGTGCATGGCGGTGTAGAGCATGCGAGCGTACTCATTTGGATCGGCGCTGAGCATGATGGATTCGGATGCCCGTTCGCCCGGTGGCGACTGCCACCAGATAACGCCAAGCTTTTCGCCTGCCGGCGTGAAGTCCGGCAGAAGCCCGGCGAACCGATCCGTGGCCACGCCAACGGTAGGTGTGACCGGCTGATAGTGGCGCTTTACGCTCCCAGGCACGGCCTGACTGGCGATTCTGCCTGGCGCGAGCGTGATGCCCAGGCAGGCTTCGATATCACGCTGTGCGATCTGTCCGGGCCTAGCAATGACTGGTGTATCGCCAGTCAGATCGATAATGGTGGACTCGATGCCTACCGAGCAGTCCCCGCCGTCCAGTACCGCCTCGATTTTGCCGGACAGGCCTGCGAGCACATGCTCTGCGGTTGTCGGACTGATCCTGCCATAGGGATTGGCGGACGGAGCAACCAGATCCCGCCCAAGCTTCTCCATGGTCGCTAGCGTGGCCGGGTGCGCCGGCATTCTTACCGCCACGCCCGGATTGCCGCCGGTAATGAAATCGCTGATGCCGCTTTTCTTTGGCAGTAGCAGCGTTAATGGGCCGGGCCAGAATTCCTTGATCAACTGCATGGCGGTTTCCGGGATATGGTCTACCCAGAGCCGGACCCTGTCCACTGAGGCAACATGCACGATCAGGGGATGTCCGACCGGGCGCTGCTTTGCTTCAAAAACTTTTATGACCGCCTGTTCGTTGCTGGCATCGGCCGCCAGTCCGTACACAGTTTCCGTGGGCACGGCGACAAGGTGGCCGGCGAGGAGCAGGTCAGCTGCTTTCTCAATGTGAGCAGATTTTGTTGCGTCTAACTTGATGGTTGCGGGCATAGGGTCTCAGGGATTACAGGTTGGGCAAAAATCGGGTTCGGTTGTCACGGCCTCCACGGGGCGTGATTCTTTGTAGTCGCATGCTTGGCAGGACCAGACATAAGTTCTGGGTCGGCTTGTAGGTGTATCGCACGCACTGCAGGGCAGTCCTCTTTCAAAATCGGTTATCCAGAAGCCGGGCAGAACACAACTGGGACACAAGCTTTCCATTTTGGCTCGGAGATTTTCTGCAGCAAGGCCAATGTTGGCCATTCTACCTGGAGAATGATGTGCGCGAAGGTCGTATTCGACGAAAACCTGTCCAGACGTCGAGTTGCCTCGAAGCGCTCTGAACCGGGTATTGATTTCATGCTGGTGATGCAGTCCCTTGTGAATGTCCGGGTGCCCTGCATGCTCGGGCCGCATTACCAGCCCCTGACCCGTGGGGCAGCGATCCATAAACCTCTTCAGTTCTTCAACAGAACTTACGGAGGCCTGTTCAAGGCCAAACGGCGCCGCGTGTTCTCCGTAAAGAGTTAGGCCGTGTTTCTGGTCAAACAAGCACACAATCTCCAGATTGATGCAGAAAAGACCACCGCCGAAGGCTCCTTCGCTGCCGAGGCCAATACGATTTTCGCCCTGCTCCGAAGCGATTTTCGCTTTCTCGAGCGCAGTCTCCCGTTGACCGGCGAAACGCTCTATTTCTCGGGTAAAGGTCCCGAGGCGATCGGTGTCGAAGCTGCTGTCGCAGGTTACTGTTAACCCCAGCTGTTCCAGTGGCCGCGCAATGGCGGGTAACTTGCCGTGCCGGGTTAGCAGGATCGCTGAACGGGCGTTCCAGTGCGACATCAAAAATAGCCTTCACGTTTTTTCCGTTCCATGGAGGCTGTTTGATCCTTGTCCAACAGACGACCGTCACGCTCACTTGTCCGCACCGACATCATTTCCAATACAATATCTGAGGCCGTCGTCGCGGTGCTCTCGACGGCACCTGTCTGCGGGTAGCATCCAAGCGTTCGGAATCTGATGGTTCGTGTTTCGAGCGAAGCCTCTTCAGAAGGCGTTAGATGAGGCAGCATTCGGTCGTCATCAAGAGCCAGGATGGTTCCTGTGTCGTCGTCCAACCAGCTCAGGCGTGGGGAAGAATAGTATAGGGGCACTATCTCAACGTTTTCCCGAAGGATATACATCCATATGTCGAGCTCAGTCCAGTTTGAAAGAGGGAAGACTCGAACTGATTCGCCCTTGTTGATCTTGGTGTTGTAGATGGCCCAGGGTTCTGGACGTTGATTCTTTGGGTCCCACTGCTGGGATTCGTCTCTCACGGAGAAGATGCGCTCTTTGGCTCGGGATCTTTCCTCGTCCCGTCGAGCGCCGCCCAGTGCTGCATCGAATCGATAATGGGCAAGCGCTTGCTTCAAAGCCTGAGTTTTCATTTGGTCGTTATATACGACAGAACCGGATCGGATCGGGTGGACGCCAGCATCTAGCGCCTCCCTGTTAATCCATACCCGTAGGTCAAGGTTGAGCTTTTCCACCAAGGCGTCCCGGAACCGCCCCATCTCGGCGAATTCCCAGGTTGTATCTATATGCAGCAGGGTGAACGGCACGTTGCCGGGCCAAAAGGCCTTCCGCGCAAGGTGCAACATGACTGTTGAGTCCTTGCCGATGGAGTAGAACATGCAGGGCTTTTCGAAGCATGCGGCCACTTCCCGCATGATATGAATCGCTTCTGCTTCAAGATGGTCCAGATGGGTCAGCACGTTTTGTCACCCCGCTCCGTCAGCCAACTTTTGCGCCGGTTTCCCACTGATTCCGGTAAAAACGTTCGATCAATGTCTGCTCGTCATCGACCCGGAACAGGTATAGCCACTCATTATCGATCAGGTCCTGCACCACTTTGTGCTTTGTGGCTATCTCGGCAATGGCATCTTTGGGGGCAGCAATGTAAACGCTCAGGCGGAGTGGTTCGTGCATCCAGCGCTGGCCATCGTGTACCGACTGCAGTGGCAGCCCGATCCGCAAGTCGCCGCCGTTGCCCTCGAAAACGCCCAGGTGGCCGCCAACCACGTTATGCAGGACTTTGTTTCCGCTGCCGTAATGAAAGTTATCGGTAACGGACATGAAGTACTGCAGGTTGATCCAGTGGGTGACCACCATGGGCGCGGTCATGATCAGTTCGAGGATTCCGAAGCCCTCGTCTTCGCGCCAACGGTAGTCGTGGAGGAAGCTGCGACCTCCCAGATCCAGGTGTCGTGTGGCTGAGCGGGGCGCCACTATAAAGCTGGCGTTCCCGGCTAGCCCCCATTCTGGGCGAACTTCGGACCAGTCCTGGCTGCGTTTTCTGATGGCGCTGTCGACGTCATTTTCGGTCGCGATTCCAAGACGAACCGCTCGTTCACTGCGTGCCTGGGCACCGGCCCTGGCCAGGAAATGCCGGATGTCGTCGGGAACGTCACCGGCGCACTCTATCTCGTCGGTGGTGGTGTTATGCAGTGCTCCCACGAAACGGGTTTCCGATGGGATGGAAATTCCCTGGTCAGCCAGGGCCGCGCGTACCTCGGCGTCGTTGAGTATGCCGGCGAGCACACGAACATTCACCGAGCCGGTCTGGCCTCCGCAGGCGCCGCAGTCCAGGCCCGCGGCATGTGGGTTGTTGCGGGTACTGCTGCCGTGCCCGACCAGCAGTACGGTGGGCGCAAACTCATGAGTCAGGGTCATGGCCCGGAGAATACCGCCCGCCAGCTCTGCTTTCTCTTCAGCTCCCAACAGGGCGCCATTCTGGCGGATCTCGAACTCGGTATGTCCTTTATGGAGCTGGTCGACCGGGTTAGCCGAGGATTTGCCAAAAAAGGTCTTGCGCACCATGCGTCCCAGACCTGCCAGCCCCATGCTCTCGATAAAGCTGAAGCTGGCCGGTCCCGCGTTGGAAAACTGTGACCAGTGGGAATGGTTGGCCAGTGACTGCCGACTGAAGCGTCCAGACGGCTCGGCCTCTGTGACCTCTAGCGCGGGCGCCAGCAAACCCGGTAGTTGGGGCCGGGAAAACCCGGTGCCTTTGGGGCGGTACGAAATCGGTAGCCCGAAGAAACCCGCAAACCCAAGAGTCTGGATCGCGGAGTCCTGGGCTTCCAGCGCACGGCGAAAAACCTCCGAGCGAACATCAATGCAGAAGGCGGCCTGAAGTTTGGGTGGCTGGTCGTTCGTCCATTGCTTTTCAGATTTTGACAGAAGTTTATCGGCCAGCTGTGCCTGGTAGGCCGTCTCGGCTTCTGTAAGTTGGCGCCACCCCATGGTTTGGGATTTTTCATGGATCTCCAGCATTTCGGGCCAGGTGTCCCACTGTTGAAGCCAACCCCGTTTCAGCTCGGCGAAGATGGCACCGCCAATGTGTTGAACATGCCGCCAGATGGCCAGTTCCCAGGCCAGCCGGATGGCTAACAGGCCCGGCAGTAAATCTTCCTCGCTGCCACGCAGTCTTGATTGCCAACGGAGGTAGGCGGCCCAGGATGACCATCCGTTGATATCCAGCAGGAGCGCGTGGGCATAATCCGCCGTGTAGGAAGGCTCTGCCGCGAGGGCGTTGAAGGCGTCTGTGATCAGCTTATCGTGCTGATCGGGCAGGACCTGAAATTGGGAAGGCAATGATGGCTCTTCCATGACGATGGCAATGCCACGGTCTGCCCGGGTCATTTCCAGCCAGCTTTGATACAGATCCTGGGCATCCGCCCTGAAATCTCCCGCATCCAGGCGCTGGAAGTAGTCGCCGCAGAACTGACTGATCTGGTGAATAACCTCGTCCTGCCAGCCCACGTGATGGGCGGTATCGCGGTTGCGATCCAGTTGGGCGCTGAGATTCTGCCAGTGCTCCGGCATGCTGGCAGTTTCGGCCGGGACAGCACCATTACCCTGGTGTAGAAGCGCGGCCTGATTCTGACAGCCGATACCGTTGAGTGCCGCCATGCGTGAGGCTACCTTGGTAAACGGCAGATCCCGCATTTCCCAGAACGGGTTAACCGCGATCATCTGATCCAGCGGCCAGGACGGCGCAATCCGATTGCAGGCATCGGTGACGGCTTCCTGCCAATCCGGCGTGTCGGTGTTTGCTTCGGTGGTGGCATTAAGATTGGACGCTAACATTACACGGACTCCCTGGAACCAGAAGTTGAGGACACGCTGACCACGGCCCGGGGCCGCACAACATCGGGCAGTTTCGCCGGCCAGATTTTCAGGGTCAGGCGCGTGGACCACTCATCGAGATAGCCTGCGGCAAACAGGAATCGGTAAAGCCTGGCGCCGGCGGGTGAGAAACGGTGATAGCGAATCTGGTAGTAGCCGCGCACGAGCAGGGCGATCAGGATAGCGACGAAACCCACGGCTACCAGTCCTGCCTGGCTATCCGGTGGCGTCAGCACCAGACTGAAGAAGGTTTTCTGAAGCCAGTACAGAGCCCAGAAAACGGCACCAAGAATCAAGCCTCTGCCAAGGGTGAAAACGCCACCGCCCGCAGCCAAGAATTCTGAAAGCAAAATCGTCAACGCGATGCCAGGCACGACCCATGAAAAAAGATCTGCCGGTCTTGCCTCGTTGGCCAGGAAGATGGTCGGCAGCATGAACAGGGCCGAAAAACAAACAGCGGTCAGCCACTGCCCAGGGCCGGGCTGGTTGATTTCAACCAGACGTTTTTTCATCGACAGCTCGACTGTGTTGCCCGCGTTAAGGAAGGTGTGTGCCTTGTAGGCGGAATGGGCCACGAGGTGCAGGAGCGCCAGCTCGTAAAGGCCTAGAGCGCACTCAACCAGCATCCAGCCCATTTGGGCGCAGGTTGACCAGGCCAGCCTCACCTTGATGGAGATGCGCGTCATCATGACGAGGCTGGCAAACACAGCAGTAGGTCCCGCCACCAACAATAAAAGCCATTGGGCAGCGCTTGCCTGGACAATCAGCGGCGCCATCAGAATCATCAGGAAGCCGCCAAGGTTAACAACGCCAGCGTGAAGCAGCGCAGACACCGGGGTGGGTGATTCCACCACCTGGATCAGCCAGCCGTGGAAAGGCATCTGGGCGCATTTAAAGAGGGCAGCCGCTGCCATCAGGATCGCAGCAATTTGCGCTGCGGCGGGCAGTTCTGATGAAGTGGATACCTGGGCCAGGATCCGATCAATAAATGGTGTGTCGTACTGGACATAAAGCAGGAGGAACGCCAGTGCCAGGCAGAACTCCGCAATTCGCGCAAAGATGAATTTTTTGTGCGCGGCCAGGGCGGCGCGTGGGCGATCAGGAAAGAACATCAGCAACTGGTGCAGGCTTGCGCTGATGGCAATCCAGCTAACTAGAAACACCAGCAAATGATTGGTGATGGCGATCATGGAAACGCTGGCAAGGATCCCCTGAAGCCAAATCATGAAGCGGCGCTGGCCCGGTTCCCCTGCAAGATACCTCTCCGAGAAACGTCCCAGCACCATTCCCAGCAAAGTGGTCAGCAGCAACATGATCGACGCCAGAGGCGCTTGACTGAACCAGACGCCATCGACCGGCCACCACCAACTTCCGATTGCAGCGGCCACAGCAGATACAAAGGCAAGCTTGAAGGTCAATGACCGTGCGAGAAGGCTGTTCTGGTTGGTTGCCAATCCGGTCGCGACTGCTCCAACACCGAAAAGCAGCGGTACCAGCAGTGAGAAGGAGAATTCGATCGCCTGAACATCGAGCATGCGAGGACCTCGGGATCAGAAGTATTTAGTCCGCGTAGTATCCAAGGCTTTTGCTGCAAACAAAAATATATATATCTTATTAGATTGTTCGATATTAAAGAACGGACTAGGCGATTTACAAACACACTGCAAGACAGCCATCTCAACCACTTTGATGACCATGTGACGATCGTGCCTCGGCTGTCGCTGTGGATCCCTCTGATAGATGACAGTATGAGCTGAGTCACCTCTGCCCATGCAGGCTCAGGGCGAGATATCCAAGCTTAACAACCGCTGGCTGACAGTTTCAAAAATCGGCACATAAGACGTGTGGGGAAAGGACTACAGCAGCTTTGAATCGTCTGACACCTCAGAATTGCTCCTTTGCAAAGAACACCACCGCTTCGCACAAAAAAGCCGCTCACTGGGCACAATGAGCTTTATCGAAATGTTCACCGCAACTGGATAAAGCCCAATTGAAGGTCAAGACAGAAACAACAAGTGGGCGCCAAAGTAGCGCCCACTTGTTTTCATGTAACAGATCTTCTCAAATACTACCCGTTTAGGGCAGCGGCGCTGCAATCAACGCCAACCTACCCTATCAAAGATCTTAACCGCTTCAGGATTGTTGGTACCCAGTACACTGACATTGATGTCATCAATGTTCAGGTTACCCCAGGAATCCAGCACCGGGTTCTTCAGAACACCCTCTACTGCCGGGTACTCGTGATTGCTCTCGGCGAAGATCTGCTGGGCCGTATCGGAAGCCAGGAACTCCAGGAACCGCACCGCGTTGTCTTTGTTCGGTGCAGTGGCTACGACGCCCGCACCGCCGATGTTGGCGTGCACGCCACGGCCGTCCTGGTTCGGGAAGATGATGCCGACTTCACGGGCCACTTCACGATCAGCAACATCGTCGGAGTTCAGCAGGCGGGCATAGTAGTAGTGGTTGCCAACGGCCAGGTTGCATTCACCGGCGGCTACGGCGCGAATCTGGTCGGTATCGCCACCCTGGGGATCACGAGCCATGTTGTCGACAACACCCTGGGCCCACTCCTGTGACCCTTCTTCACCATGGTGCTCGACCAGGCTGGCCAGCAGAGACTGGTTGTAGATGTTGCTGGATGAACGGATGCAGATTTCGCCCTTGAACTCGGGCTTCGCCAGATCTTCGTACTGGCTGATCTGGGCCGGATCGAAATCAGAGCGATCGTAGTAGATCACACGCAGGCGCTGACTGAAACCAAACCAGTGGCCTTCAGGGTGACGCAGGGTATCCGGCAGTCGGCTGTTCAGGGTTTCAGAATTGACCGGCTGGAAAATGCCTTCCTGGTCGGCACGCCAGAGGTTGCCCGCATCGACTGTGATCAGGATATCCGCCGGGCTGGCGACGCCCTCGCGCTTGATCCGCTGGATCAGTGCATCCGACTTGCCTTCGATCAGGTTAACCTTGATGCCGGTTTCCTCAGTGAAAGCATTGTAAATGGCCTGGTCGGAATCATAGTGGCGTGCGGAGTACAGATTCACTTCACTCGCAGATACACTGGTTGCCGCCAGGGTGGTTGCCAGTACAGAAGCTGCCAATTTCGCTTTATGAGATACCACGGGATCAATCTCCTTGGTTGTTGAGCGTTATTAAGGGTGATAACGATTTGTATTTACCGCAATTAGACCCAACTTCTTTGTGGAAGTCAATAAATGGGAATCAGTCGCTTTTACGTATTCAATACACAATTAGATGCAAGAAGATTACAATCTCATTTTCACCACAGTTTGTACCGGAAGGTTGGATTGGCAACATGAGCATTTACCAGCAAAGCCCCACCTACAACGACCAACTTGAAAACGGTCTGTCGGGCCCGTCACTCATGCTTGACCGGGTGCATTGCCAGTTTCATGGCGATAGCGTTGTCAGAGACATCAACCTCCACCTGGAGGCGGGCGAGGTGGTGTGTCTGCTCGGGCCATCGGGTTGTGGTAAAACGACCCTTTTACGGATCGCAGCAGGGCTTCAGGTACCTTCCAGTGGCAAGGTGTTTCTGGGGCGGTCGCTGGTCTCGGCCCCCGGTGGCGTCCAGGTGCCACCTGAGAAACGCAACGTGGGCCTGGCCTTCCAGGAATCTGCACTTTTCCCGCACCTGACTGTGCTTGAAAACGTCTGCTTTGGCATCAGCACTCTGCCCAAGAAGCAGAAACAATCCAGGGCGCTGGATCTGTTGGAACGCCTGGGCATGGCGGGTGCCGCCAATGTTTACCCACATACACTGTCGGGTGGTCAACAGCAGAGGGTCGCCCTGGCCAGAGCTCTTGCGCCGTCTCCGAGGGTGATGCTACTGGATGAGCCTTTTTCCAGCCTCGATGCCCGCCTGCGCGATCAGATCCGCGACGACACCTTGCATGTGCTCAAGGAACTGAACACGGCAACCCTTCTGGTTACCCATGATCCCGAGGAAGCCATGTTCATGGCCGATCGAATCGCTCTGATGCGTGATGGCGAGATCGTGCAAACTGGCTCGCCCACGGAACTCTACTGCAACCCGGCCGAGCCCTTCGTGGTCAATTTCTTCGGTCAGGTGAATGAACACGTCGGGATTGTGCATGACGGCCAGGTAGCGACGCCTCTGGGCCGACTGGACGCGTCAGGATTCGACGAAGGCGCCAATGTCAGAATTCTGATTCGACCTGAGGCGGTCAAAGTGACGCCCCTGGAGGGGAAGGTCGCTGATGATCGCACCAGCCATGTCATTATGTCCCGCCTACTGGGGCCCACCAGCCTGTTGCATATTTGCGCCCATGGACCAGACGGTCAGGAGATGCACCTGCACGCCAAAGTGCCGGGTGTGTTTCTGCCAGAAGAAGGTCAGGCAGTCTCCCTTGAGCTGGATATGTCCCAGGTTTTCCTGTTTGAGGCAGAAACCTGGCGTTAACCCCGGTCATTGCCCGGACGGGATCGGCGCATCGCCAGGCTGAGAATCACTACAGGAATGATGCCCACGGCAACAATGGTCAGGGAGGACATGGCGGATTCTGCCAGCCGCTCGTCAGAGGCCAGACTGTAGGCACGCACCGCCAGCGTATCAAAGTTGAACGGCCTGAGAATGATGGTGGCCGGCAGTTCCTTCATCACATCCACGAACACCAGAATACCTGCTGCCAGCAGACTGCTGCGCATGATGGGCGTGTGCACCTTGCGCAGAGTCCCACCCGCTGTTTGGCCCAGCGTGCGGGCCGCTGCGTCCATGGACGGCGTCACTTTCCCGAGACTGGCCTCGACGGTGTTGAACGACACCGCCAGGAAACGCACGGTATAGGCATAGATTAGGACAAATGCACTGCCACTGAGCACCAACCCCACCATAAAGCCAAAGCTGTCCCTCAGAAAAAGGTTCAACTGCTGGTCTGCCCAGGCCAGGGGGATCATGATGCCAACCGCAACAACCGACCCCGGGATGGCATAGCCCATGGCTGCAATCCGATTGGCGCCCCTGACCCAGGAACTGGGATTCAGGCGTGCGCCATAGCTCAGCATAACTGCAAGACCAACGGCCACTAGCGCCGCGCTCGACGCCAGGATGAAGCTGTTGAACGCGAACTCCAGGAAGCGGGTACCGAAAAGGGCATCGCCGGTGGTCATGGCCATTTCCAGGAGGATCAGCGCTGGCACAATGAACCCGATCAGAATGGGCAGGAAGCAGACCAGAAAGGCCAGGGCGGCCTGTCGGGATTTGAGCGAATACTCCGGCAGAGCCTGGTAGCGCGCCGAGGTATGGTATTGCTTGCCTCCGCGGGAAACCCTTTCAAGAACCACAACTAATACCACGAACACCAGCAGACAGGCCGCCAGCTGCGCAGCCGCCACCGGCTCACCCAGACCAAACCAGGTACGATAGATGCCGGTCGTGAAGGTATCCACACCAAAGAACTGGACCGCCCCGAACTCGTTCAGCGTTTCCATCAGTACCAGTGTGACCCCGCCGATAATGGCGGGACGCGACAGCGGCAGGGCAATGCGCTTGAACATGCGCCAGGGGCCAAGGCCCAGAGTGCGACCGACATCGAGTGCGCTTACCGACTGCTCCATGAAAGAGGCCCGGGCAAGCAGGTAGACATAGGGATAGAGCACCATGGTGATCAGCAGGGACGCGCCACCCAACGATCGAATATCCGGAAAATAGTAGTCGCCAAACTCCCAGCCAAACCAGTCACGCAGGGTACTCTGTAATGGCCCGGCGAACTGCAGGAAATCGGTGTAGGCGTAAGCTATGACGTAGGTCGGTACAGCAAGGGGTAGTAAAAGTGCCCACTCGAACAGGCGCCTCCCGGGAAAACGGCACATCACCACCAGCCAGGCACAGGCGGTGCCGATTAGGGTGGTGCCAATAGCCACCGACAGGCTCAGAATCACAGTGTTGCTCAGATAGCTTCCGAGCACGGTGCTGACCAGGTGCCGCCAGACCTCACCGGACGGGAAAAACACGTGGGCCAGTATGACCAGCACTGGCAGGGCCACCAGCAATGCAATCAAAAAGGTACTAAGTGTCCAAGCGTTGAAACGGCGCGCGTGATGATCGGCAGCGTCGGCCCCGATACCGGAGCCTGCCAAACCGCTTGTTTTTAATGTCGTATAATCAGCCATAAAGCCTATTAAGTGCAGGTAAGTTTCCGGAGGATAAGGAACGCATTGACGTTATGATAAATGACCACGGGAAAATCACGAACCTGACAATGCTATACCGATGCTCGTGTAACTATATCCTACAGTCGGTGCATGCTTAACTGGAGTCTAGACTTACGCCAGTCCACCAGAACATCTTTGCCAATCATCAGACTTACCCGGAACGAAATCCAACCGCTGGCTCATCCCGGCGTGGCTATCGGGGCCGCTGTGTAATAGAAGCGAGAAGCTCAAAAAGACATTACTAGTATTCGCTATAGGCTCTTAACCAATCGCCAATGCTTTGTCGAGCCGCCCCAGAACCAAATTATTATCGTCAGCCAGATAGGGAACCTGGATCTTGCCACTAAGCTTACTGAGTTCGTCCCGATACCCTGGCTGTCCCTCTGGGCAAGCTCTATTCAGCACATTTAGATCCTATCCTTTCACCACTTCACGAACCGCACGACAGTATTGACAACCCTTCACGTAATACGGCGCCAGCCACTGTTCAGACTGAGCTGCTCGAGTTATCGCAGATGTCCAGCTCCATCCACGAGTGTTAGAGAACGAGGTTGAGTATGAAGCTATACCAATCAGCACAGCGCCCTTTTAACTTGTCTGTACTCTGTGCTTTTGATGCAATAATGCATCACATTGGTGGACAATTCATGCATGGAGCTTCCCACGATTTTAGTGCCTACAGCAAATCTTCGCCTTTAACTACGAGCGCGAGCAACTGGACCTATTTGGAGGCTAGGAGTCTGCGCGGCAGAAGTGTTTTGAGCAAGTGCCTCCGCCGCGCCGAATCACGGTTGTGCCCGAGAGTATAGGCGCAGTATCCAACCGGATAGAGTCACGATTTTCTGTCTAGGCAATCAAGACGGTTATAGGCAAGTTCACAACCGTAGCCCGACCACTCAGCACGGCCCAGCACGCCGCCTCAGATCGCCTATGTCAGCCTCATCAGCGAACTCATCCGCCTGAGGTTAAGCGACAGGCAGACCAGATCCCATTCGCCTTGCACGGCATTAAGCCCCCTCAGGCTGAACTGCCGGAAGCCCAGAATATGCTTGATCCAGCCATTAACCGCCTCAACCAGATACTTGCGCCGGGCGTAAACCGATCGCCCCGTCGCGGTGGCCAGCTTCTCGGCCATCCGTGACGTGGCGGGATAACCGCTCGCGTCTATCTCTGCGCTCTTTTTCCCTTCCCGACGCAGCGAGACATAACCGTCGATCCTTTTGTCCTCCAGGGACTGTAAGTCGTCTTCTTTACGGTAACCGGCATCGGCCAGGCATTGTTGCGGATAGGTTTTCAGGATGTCTTTCACGTCATCCAGTAGCGGTATCAGGCGACCCTGATCACTGGCATTGCTGCCCAGATGATTAGCGACAATCAGTTGGAATTCACCATCCACGGCCAACTGGCCGTTGTAGCATTGCTGGAACCCATCCGCCGTTTTCATAATCCGGCTTTGCGGGTCGGTAAAGTTGCTTTGATCTTTGTCGTCCGGCACCCCGTAATCTCGCTTGAAGTTCCGGCCACCGCGGGGTGGGCGGCGATCATCGTCCGGGTGCCGGCCTTTGGCTGTATCCCGCGCTTTCTGATCCGCTTCCAATTTCTCCTTGGCAGCGCGGATCTTGTCCAGTCGCGCCTGTCGGTACTGCAACTCCTCAGGTAGCTCATCACCCCGCTGATCCGGGCCGAACTGCCGATCTTCCGACTCATCCGTTCGACGGGCCTGACGACATAGCCCATCGATCTCTTTCGATAAACGATCTTCTTCCTCGCCCATGCGGCCATAGCTCATGGCCTTGTGCTTACTGGCATTAGCCCGAATCTTTGTGCCATCAATCGCCAGTGTTCCCAGCGTGATCAGCTCCGCCTCCCGGGCAATCCGTACGACTTGAATGAAGATGGCCTTGAAGGCGACCAGATGGTGTTTGCGGAAATCACAGATCGTGCGGTGCTTGGGAAAATTACCCGCAGCCAGAACCCGAAAGGCGACGTCTTCCTCCAACTTCCGGGCAATCTTGCGTGAGGAGAATACGCCGGTGGCGTAGGCGTAAATAAGAACCTTCAGCATCATCCGCGGATCGAACGGCGAGTTACGCCGACCGTTGCCTTCGTAGCGGGCGTAAAACGCACTCAAATCCAGCTCCTCGACAACATCACTGACAAAATAGGCCAGGTGGCCATCAGGCAGCCACTCGTTCAGGCTTGGGGGAAGGAGCAATTCCTGGTCGGGCGAGTACGGGCGGAAAGTGGTTCCCATCAGACGTCCTGTTGCCGAAAAATTTTCGGTTTATTATGCCAGAAACGAGCTTCTGCCGCGCAGACTCCTAGGCGCGTTAATAGTGAGGGAATAAAGAAACCAACTCATGTTTCATGACACTTACGTTCCGACGAATCTGGCCTCTTGGGCCGTGGCCCCGCCCCTAAACCCGGAAGCCATAACCCAACGAGCTCAAATCACTCCGCCAGCAAACCCACCAGGTAATCCGACAGGGTCTGATACTGATAATCTAACCTGGCATAGGCGTTTCTCGGCGCATCCTGGAACCGGGCACCACAACCGGCCACGGTTGTCACATCCAGCAGGTACGCCGTCTGGATCAGGTTTGGCAGGTCGGGGTTCAGGCTGTCGGCATCCAGCCGGGGGTAATAGAGCGACCACTGGAAGGCGCCATCACCGGGGCTGACCCCATCGAGATTAGCCGTTGCCGTGTCCAGGAACGGCAGTTTCAGCAATCGCTCTATGGCCAGTCCGTCCACGTCACGGGCGTCGTACTCATAGGCGCGGGGCCCGAAGTTGTTAGCGGCCTCTGTATTGCCGGCGTAATCAAACGGGAATAGTCGGGTGACATAGGGTGCCGCCTCATCAACCGGTGTTCGGTCGGTACCTTCAGGTTCGCAGGCGTCATCGGGCGTGGTGAAACTGAGTTCTGCTTCCGTCGCTTCCTCCGCCAGTACCCGGTAACCAGTCACCCAATTCGGCGCACCTGCCCCCAGCTCTTCCGATGGCGAGTTGGCGGCCAGTGTCGTGAAGGTTCGCCGCTCACCTCCCGCGCTCCCAAGGCGCTCAACCAACTCCACACCGGAATCGTCCTGGGTCCAGCTCCAGGACAGTTCCGGCGTTCCGTCCAGCTCTGAGCTCTCCGGAGAAACCGCCAGGGTTTGCTCGTGGCAGCTGGTTACGGTATCGAAGTACGCTTGCTGATTGTCCCAATCGAAGACAATTCGCTCGTGGATGGCCTCGCCCTCTTCCTCATAGCGCTGTCGACTTTGGCGGGAGAGAGAGGCTGACGGCAGCCACTGGGTTTTCAACTGCGCCATGTAACCGTTTACCTGGATCAGGCGGGCGAATTCGGGCAAAGAAGGCGCCAGGCACCCAAGACTGGACACGGAAAGCAGTTGCCCGTCTTCGGTGTAATCAAAAAACAGTTCCGCGGAGACATCGAGATCGGAGGTTCCGGTAGGCAGATCCTGCCCCCGTCTCGAATCCGCCGATACCTGCAGGCGGGTCAAGAGCACCGGATTGGCCAACTCCACTGGCACGTTAGGCAATGCCAGTGAATCGGTGTCCAGGTTCTCGTAATTGCCTGCCGCAGCCGCATCAACGATGGCAATAACATCGCCTGCGTTCTGCACCAGGGAATACCCCAACAGGAAAACGGCATCCTTACTCAGTTGCCGCTCGGTACCATCGCTGTCAGGGCGCAAGAGCACTTCATTGTAACTATTCGGAATCTGGCTGGCCATGAAGCGGGCGAAGGCTCTGGCGTAGGCGTGGGCACGATGATCTCCGGCGAGGATATAGTCCTGCCAGAGATTCAGGCCATCCAGATCCGCTAACTGGCTTTCATTGACCGGGCTCAGGCTGTTGCGGCGGGCGGCGTCGGCGCGGAACCGGGCCAGGGTACTCAGTGGTGTCACGTTACGGATGCCGGGGCTGGCCGACATCAGGTAAGCCTGCTCAACAACCACGTCGCCCCGGGAGGTTTCCTCCAGGGTTTTGCCGGGAATGGCCAGGGCGTATAGCGGGTAATCCCTGGGGTCCAGATTGGGCCCAACGGATGGGTCCACGCTGAGTGCCGAGATATCGATAGAGAACCTGCCGCCCGCTCCGCTCATGGCCGTGGGCTCGCCTTCGTCGAGGGTCACCACTGCGCCGTTGGCCAACTCCACCTCCAGCGGGCCCGGGGTGAATTGGCCATCACCATCAATATCCAGCCAGACTCGGGCATTGTTGAGGTAACCGTCAATCACCCGCCCCTGATATGGCCCAGGCTCGCTGTAATCAACCCCATCGAAATCTCGCCCGTCAACTGGCAAGCGATCGGATTCTTCACCGCAGCCGGCGATAACAAGAGACAACAAAGGAACAGTAAGAGTGATCAGGCGTTTCATCGCGGCAACCATTTATCTTTATTAGTGCCGCTACTTTAGGAGATGTAATCGGTGCAGACCTTGACAGACTTGGCAAATTGTAAAGTTTGGTAACAGGCAAACCCCGGAATATGCCGGGGCTTGCACTTGAGGGCTGTCGATCAGAACGACCGGGCCACGATTTCCTTCATGATTTCGTTGGTGCCGGCATAGATGCGCTGAACCCGCGAGTCTGCCCAGGCCCGGGCGATCGGGTATTCCCACATGTATCCGTAACCACCGTGCAGCTGCACGCATTCGTCCATCACCTTGCACTGCAGGTCGGTGGTGTGCTGCTTGAGCATGGCGGCTGTGGGAATGTCCAGCTTCTTGTCCAGGTGCAGTTCCAGGCAGCGGTCGGTAAACACGCGGGCGGCGGTGATCTCGGCTTTCAGTTCCGCCAGCTTGAAGCGGGTGTTCTGGAACGCGATAACCGGTTTACCGAAGGCTTTGCGCTCTTTCACGTAGTCCAGAGTCCACTGCCAGGCAGCCTCGGCGGCCGCCACCGCGGTCAGCGCCACTTGCAAGCGCTCCGCCGGCAGTTCCTGCATCAGCTGGAAGAAGCCCTGCCCTTCCATGGCGCCCAGCAGGTTGTCTGCCGGCACTTTTACATCCTGGAAGAACAGCTCGGAGGTATCCTGGGCCTTCATGCCCACCTTGTTCAAGTTCTGACCTTTCTCGAAGCCTTCCCAGGCGGCTTCCACCAGCAAAAGGCTGGTGCCCTTGGCGCCTTCCTTGGGGTCGGTCTTGGCAACAACGATCACCAGGTCCGCCAGCTGGCCGTTGGTGATAAAGGTTTTGGAGCCGTTCAGAATATAGTGATCGCCCTGGCGAATCGCGGTGGTTTTCACGCCCTGAAGGTCAGAACCCGCGCCCGGTTCGGTCATGGCGATGGCGGTGATCATTTCACCGGAAGCCATTTTGGGCAGATATTTCTGCTTCTGCTCTTCTGAGCCGTAGTTCAGGATGTAGGGCGCAACGATATCGGAATGCAGCCCCCAGCCGATGCCAGACAAACCGGCCCGGGAGATTTCTTCCATGATGACCGCCGAGTAGCGGAAATCGGCGCCAACACCGCCATACTCTTCCGGCAGCATCGGGCACAGGAAGCCCAGCTCGCCCGCCTTCAGCCAGAGCTCGCGGCTGACCTGGCCGTCTTTTTCCCATTGCTCGTGATAAGGCGCGGCTTCCTGCTCCAGGAATTTGCGGACGGAGTCCCGGAAGCCTTCAAGATCGGCGTCGAAAAGAGTACGTGGAATCATGCTGAACCTCGGTGAACGGGTTGGTTTATCGTTGTGTTCAGCAAGTCTGTGGCGGGGCGGGTTTTCGCTCAATGGTGAAAACCATCAATCGCTTTGGCCAAAACCATCGCCCCGGACGGGCGCAGATCATCAGTCCGCGCTCTCGCCCCAACGGGGTACCAGAGTTTGCGGCAGGTCCAGGTGGTCCAGAATCCGCGCCACCATGAAGTCCACCAGGTCATCCAGTGATTGGGGGTTGTGGTAGAACCCGGGGCTGGCGGGCATGATTACCGCCCCCATGCGGGTCAGTTTGAGCATGTTTTCCAGGTGAACCTCGGAATATGGCGTTTCGCGCAAGACCAGGATCAGCTTGCGACGTTCTTTCAGCGCCACATCGCCGGCCCGCTCGATCAGGTTGTTGCTGGCGCCGGTCGCCAGCGCAGACAAAGTGCCCGTGCTGCAGGGGCAGATCACCAGCGGGGCCTTTTCTCCAGAGCCGGAAGCGGGCGGCGAGAACCACTCTTCCCGGCCAAACACCTGCACCTGCCCCGGCTTTGCCTTGGCATAGTCCGTGAACGCCTCAACCATGGCCGGCTTGGAACCCGGCAGCCGGAACTCTGTCTCGGTGGCGATTACCACCTGGGCAGCCTTGCTCACCATCACATTCACCCGGCAGCCATTGGCTGCCAGGCATTGCAGCAGTCGCAGCCCATACTGGGCACCAGAGGCACCGGTAAAGGCCAGATTGATGACCGGCGAGTTATCAGCCACGACGTTTCTCCAGTTCGGCAACCAGTTTGCGATGAATACCACCAAAGCCGCCATTGCTCATAACCACAATGTGGCAGGTTTCAGGCAGCTGTTCCAGGGCCCGGGCAATCAGTGCCTCGACCGAATCTTCCACGGCATGGTGATCCAGCTCACCGTGTTCAGCACGCCAGCCCTCGACCAGTTCTGGCAGCCAGGTCATCTCGCTGAGGTTACCCCAGAGTACCCGGTCAGCAGCAGCGGCACTGGGAATCAGGGTTTGCTGATGCACGCCCTGTTTCATGGTGTTGGACCGGGGTTCGATGATCGCCAGTATCGGCTCATCCCCCACCCGGTTACGCAAGCCTTCCAGCGTCAGGGCGATGGCCGTGGGATGATGAGCGAAATCGTCATACACACGCACACCGCCTACTTCGCCCACCAGTTCCATGCGCCGTTTCACGCCGGAGAACCGGCACAGAGCTGCCACTGCATGGTCCGGGGTGACACCCACATGGCGGGCAGCGGCGATGGCCGAGAGCGCGTTGCGCACATTGTGCATGCCGGTAAGATTCCACTTCAGGGTGGCGACCGGTTGCTCGTGGTGAATCACCATGAACCGGCTGCCATCCTCCGCCAGCAGTTCAGCGCGCCAGTCTGCGGTACGGCTGATCTCGCTGCCAATGGCGGTATCCTGCACCGGGCTCCAGCAGCCCATGTCGAGGGCGTTGTCCAGGTGCTTGTCCAGCGCCGGGCGGATAATCAACCCCTGGGAGGGTACGGTACGCACCAAGTGGTGGAACTGGCGCTCGATGGCTTCCACGCTGTCGAAGATATCGGCGTGGTCGTATTCCAGATTGTTCAGTATCAGGGTGTTCGGGCGGTAATGGATGAATTTGGAGCGCTTGTCGAAAAACGCACTGTCGTATTCATCCGCCTCAATCACGAAAAAGTCACTGGTGCCGAGGCGCGCCGAAACCGGGAAATCCTGGGGTACGCCACCGACCAGGTAACCGGCATCAAACCCAGCCTGGTCCAGAATCCACAACAGCATAGCGGTGGTGGTGGTTTTGCCATGGGTGCCGGCAACCGCCATCACCCAGCGATGGCGGAGCACTTCCCGGGCCAGCCACTCGGGGCCAGACATGTAATCAATGCCGCGATTGAGCACTGCTTCCACTTCCGGATTGCCCCGGGACATGGCATTGCCGATCAGCACCAGATCTGGTCTGGGCTCAAGATTGTCGGCACGGTACCCTTGCATCAACTCGATGCCCTGAGCCTCAAGCTGGGTACTCATGGGCGGGTAAACACCCTGATCGGAGCCGGTCACGGTATGGCCAAGCTCTCTGGCGATAACCGCCAGGCTACCCATAAAGGTGCCGCAGATGCCCAGAATGTGTATGTGCATTAACGTGTTGCCTCCGGTTTGAAACCTGCCAAGCCTCTACCATACTTTCTGCGGGGTCAAGAGCCGGTATGTGCTCATGAAAAACCGCCGTGTTTGGCGTATCATCTGCGCCATCGTTGAACCAGCAGGAGGCCTTAGCCCGAGATGGCTATCAAGAACGCATTTTATGCCCAGTCTGGCGGGGTTACCGCCGTTATCAATGCCAGCGCCTGTGGCGTTATCCAGACCGCACGCAAGCACACGGATAAAATAGGCAAGGTGTTTGCCGGTCGTAACGGCATTATCGGCGCCCTGAAAGAAGAGCTGATCGACACCGGCCTGGAATCAGACGACGCCATTGCCGCGCTGCTTCACACCCCGGGCGGCGCCTTTGGCTCCTGCCGCTACAAACTGAAAAACATCTCCGAGAACCAGCGCGAGTACGAGCGGCTGATCGAAGTCTTCCGCGCCCACGACATCGGCTACTTCTTTTACAACGGTGGCGGCGACTCTCAGGATACGGCGTACAAGGTCTCACAGATTGGTGAAAAAATGGGTTATCCGATCACCTGCATTGGTGTGCCCAAGACAGTGGATAACGATCTGCCGTTCACCGACTGCTGCCCGGGCTTTGGCTCGGTAGCCAAGTACATTGCCACCTCTACCCTGGAAGCCAGCCTGGACATCAAATCCATGTGCGAAACTTCCACCAAGGTGTTCATCCTGGAAGTAATGGGCCGGCACGCGGGCTGGATTGCAGCGTCTGGTGGCTTGGCCGGCCAGGGTGAAGGCCAGCCGCCGCACATCATTCTGTTCCCGGAAATTCCGTTCAACCGGGAGAAGTTCCTGGAGCGGGTCGACCAGTGCGTGAAAGATTACGGCTACTGCGTGGTAGTCGCCTCTGAGGGTGCCCAGTACGAAGACGGCCGCTTTGTGGCCGACGCCGGTGCCAAGGATGCCTTTGGCCATACCCAACTGGGCGGTGTTGCTCCGGCACTGGCCAACATGGTCAAACAGGCCCTGGGACACAAGTACCACTGGGCCGTTGCTGACTACCTGCAGCGGGCCGCCCGGCACATTGCCTCGGCCACTGATGTAGAGCAGGCATATACCGTAGGCAAGGCCGCAGTGGAAATGGCAATAGCGGGCAAACAGGCGCTGATGCCCACCATCGTTCGCGAGCAGGCGAAACCCTACCGCTGGAGCATTGGTGAGGCCAACCTGAGCGAAGTGGCCAACCAGGAAAAGAAAATGCCGATCCACTACATTACCGATGACGGCTTTGGCATTACCCAGGATTGCCGGGACTACCTGCAGCCGTTGATCGAGGGCGAGAGCTTCCCGCCATTCGAGAATGGTCTGCCCAAGGTTGCGCACCTGAAAAATCAGCTGGTCGAGAAGAAGCTGAGGACTGAGTTCAAGCTCTGATCTGGTGGTCACGAAAAAGCCCGGTCACCTCACGGTAGCCGGGCTTTTTTTGTACCTGAAAACGGATGGCAATCAGCGTGCTGTTGCGGTCTCATGGTCGCGAACGTAGCCATAAAAATCATCGAAACCGCCAACGTATTCGGAACCGACGAGAATCTGGGGCACGGTATACACAGGGCGGCCGATCTGGTCGGCAATATCCTGCTTGCTCATTCCCCGCTCGATCATATCGATCCAGATGTACGGGATGTTTCTGGATTCACACAGGTCCCTCGCCCGAACACAAAATCCACAGCTTGTACGGCCATAAATAGTGACCTGCTCCATAACAACCTCCTGAATCCGGGTGAGCCCCAGGGTCAAACGAATGGTTCAATACTTGGTTTGAATGATGACATGAGAAGCAACAATTGAAAATTGATGCTTCTCATGGCTGTGATAGTAAGGGGCGATACTGATCGTCTGCGTTAAGCCATCAGGTTTTCAGCCGGCCCAGTTCCCGGTCAAGCACTTGCACCTGGCCGTCCAGCGCGTCACCGCTCTGGCGGACCCGCTGTGCGAGCTCCCGCAGATCGTTGGCAGCATCGCCAATCTGGGTCAGGTTGCGGTTGATCTCTTCGCTCACCGAACTCTGTTCTTCGGCGGCCGTGGCCACCTGGGTGACATGCTCGACAATGGTACCAATCCGCTCCACCACCGTGGCCAGTGAGTGGTCCGCTTCGCGAGTGCCGTCTACCGCAGTGGTTGCTCGCTCAACACCACCCTGAATGACGGTTACCGCGCCGTCCACATCGCCTTTGAGGCGTTCGATCATATCGCTGATTTCGTCGGTGGATTCCCGGGTTTTCGACGCCAGGGTTCGCACTTCGTCGGCCACCACCGCAAAGCCTCGGCCCTGCTCGCCGGCCCTGGCCGCCTCAATGGCCGCATTCAGCGCCAGCAGGTTGGTCTGTTCGGCAATGCCGCGAATCACTTCCAGGATTCGGTTAATCTCCTCGCTGCGCTGTGCCACGTGGCCGATGGCGGAGCTGGCCTGTTCCATATCTCCCGCCAGCGCATCGACGCCCTTGAGCGCCGCGCCCAGGGTATCCTGGGTAAACCGGATGCCATCCCGGGCGGCCCGGGCATTATCATCAGCCTCACCGGCAAAGCCTGCTACTTCGCCCGCGGCGGCAGACATCTCGTTCATGGCGGTGACGACGCTGTCGATGTCCTGATGCTGTCGCGACGTCTGGTCGTCAGTATCACGGGCGATGGCGCCCACGTCTGCAGCCTGGCCTCGCACCTGGGCATTGACCTCTTTCAGGTCATTGATCATTTCCCGCAGGCGAGCCAGGAAAGCGTTGAAGCCACCGGCCAGGTCAATCAGCTCGGCATGGGTGTCTATATCAAGTTCCCGGGTAAGATCTCCTTCGGCACTGGCCAGGTTGCGCATCCGGTCTCGAATTTCATCCAATGGCCGGGTGACTGAACGCACCAGCAGAATCAACACAGCAATGGCAATCAGCACCACCACCACACCCACCATGGTCTGCCGCGCCGCCGTATCAGCCACTTCGGAAGACAACAGACCGGTGATTTCCTCAACGCTGGCCAGGGCCACCGAGCGCGGCAATTCAATCAACAATGACCATTCGGCGCCGGGTAACTGCACGTCCACCGGATAGGCCACCGCCAGGGTCTGCCCATCATCAAACCGGCCGCCACGCTGGTGCAGGCGGACAAATTCGTCAGCCAGGTCTGGTACGGCTTCCTGTAATGGCCGGCCAAGGTGGGACTGATAATGGCTGGATGCGGCAATTAGCCCACCCTCGCTTAACAGTGACACCCGGGACTCACCATTAAACAACGCCTGGCTGACACCAGCAATCGTGGCTTGCAGTGTGGACAGGTTAATATCCACACCGGATACACCGGCAAACTCACCGTTGTTCAGAATCGGCACCACCAGGCTGGTCATCAGCTCAGTATAACCCTCCTCGATTTCGTACTCGTAAGGCTCCATCAGGCAGGGTTTGAGGGAATCCCGGGAACACAGATACCACTCTGCCTCACGAATGCCGAATTCGTTCCGGTTATCCAGGTACTTGGTGGACGGGTCTTCGGTGCGGCTGAACAACACATTGCCCTGAGGATCGCGGTAATAGTAAATCTCCAGGGTACCTTCATCACTGCTGTGTTCCTCTACACCGTCGGTGAAATAGATGTCCATGCCATCGTATGCGTCGGGTTCAAACTGGGCGTAGATGGAACTTAAATGCTGCTGTTCGGACAGAATGGTTCCGATGGTTTCCTGAAGATCCCTGCGGCTGATGCGGCCGGAACTGTCCGACTCAATGTTGCGGGTGATCAGGCTGCGCACCACTTCCGGCGTCTGGTAGGCGGTTTCGAACAGGCCGGTCACCAACTCACCGTACTGCCCGGCCGTTGCGCTCAGCTGGTCCATGACAATATTCTGCACGGTATCGCGGGTTTCCCGGGACAATCGCTCTTCCATCGAACCAAGTGATAACTGGGCAGTCACCACAATACTGATGCCCATTACCAGCAGCAGTGAGATAACCAGACCATAGAGCTTGAAGCGAAGCGACAGGTGTTTCATAAACCGCGAAACCTTTGTTAATGAACTTTTACTGACAATACTAGAGCATGGAGGCGCCCTTGGCGTATCTGACCCTCTTTTTCACCGCATTCGCCGCCGCCACCTTGCTGCCAGCCTATTCCGAGCTGCTGCTGGGCACTCTGGCCAGTCAGGGCCTGCCGCTATTCTGGCTGTGGTTCTGGGCCACACTGGGCAATACGCTGGGGTCAGTCGTTAATGGGCTTATCGGCAGGCAGGTAGATCGCTTTAAGCATAAACGATGGTTTCCGGTCAGCGAATTGCAGCTGCACAAGGCCCGCAACCGGTTTAACCGCTATGGGCAATGGTCATTGTTGCTGGGCTGGCTGCCGATTGTTGGAGACCCGCTGACCCTGGTAGGCGGCATCATGCGGGTGCCCTGGCTCAACTTTGTGATCCTGGTGGGTATCGGAAAGGGCCTACGCTATGCCTTCGTGATCTGGGTAGTGCTGGAGGCCACCGGATTTGCCTCATCGGCGCCATCACCATAAAGGTATTTGCGCAACAGGTCTTCGCCGTTGAACTCTGCGTGCATCACCGCGATGAAGGTATACACCCCGATCAACTTTCGGTTGAGGAACACGAATTCCTTCGGGGGCACCCGGAAATACCGACTGATGGCTGAGCGCGCTGCGTGTTTGGCGACCCGCGAAGGCAGGTCACTCTGCTTCCAGCGGTACTGGCCCCTGGCGTTCACGGCATAGTCCGGCCACTGGCTGCGGTCCCGGGCCAGGGGCTCCAGCACCGACATACACACCGAACCAAACTTCTCCAGGACTTCTTCTGGCCAATCCCGGCTCATGAACCGGAGGGTAACGCCACCCTCAATCACCTGCTCCAGATCCTGCTCGTAGGACGCGCGAATCATCTGGATAACCGGATCAAGAAAGGCCGGTGAATAACTTTGAACGGCACCAAAGTCCAGAAGCACGATGCGGTCATAGTCTTCGTCACCACCCTCCTCGCCGGCAATCCGGATGCGGTAGTTCCCGAAGTTCGGGTCTGTCTGGATTTCGCCCCAGTCAAACAGCTCCCGGAAGAACAACTCCAGCGCCGCCTCGCCCAGGGCACTGCGGCGCTCCAGCGGCAAATCCCGTACCGCCGGGGAGCCAACGGAATGGCCGTGCTCGTAGGTAGAAGCGATGATATGGTCGGTCGAATACTCCTGTAATACCCTGGGCACAACAAACCTTGGGTCGGAGCCCAGCATGTTGCGGAATTTCTCGGTGGTCCTGGCCTCCAGGCGGTAGTCCACTTCCCGGTGCATCATCTGCCGGACTTCTTCCAGCCAGTCATTGAATTCCGGGCCGAAGCTCACCAGCCGGGCCACCTTCAATAACTGCGCCACGGCATTCAGGTCACTGTCCACGGCATCAGCAACGCCGGGGTATTGCACCTTGAGCACCAACTCCAGGCCGTCACTGCGTCGCACCGCACGGTGCACCTGGCCAAGGGAGGCAGCACCGATTGGTTCCGGATCGACATCCAGCTCTGCGAGCTTTTCGGCACCAATCTCAGCCTTCAGCACCCGCTCGATCGCCGGCCATTCCAGCGACGTGGTCTGGTCTTCCAGGGTGTGCAGGGCTTCGGTCACCTCTTCTGGCAAAAAATGCTCGCCATAGAGCGCCATCACCTGGCCAATCTTGACCACACTGCCTTTCAGCCGGCCTAACTCATCCACCAGGAAACGCGCCTGGCTCGACAACATCGCACGATGGCGCTGCTCCCGAGTGTCCTTGTTGCTGAACCAGTTGGTGGCCATGTGTGATGCCATACGGGTACCAGCGAAAAGCCCGGCCTTGGTCAGGGAAAGCCTGCGCTCGAAGCTGCCGGTTTTGATGCGGGACACGGATTTTCCGGGGCGTCTGGAAGACATGGATAACCTGTATGTTCAGAAAATTTTGGCGTTTCGACCGCGCCCGGAACAGTTTTCCCCGGCGCCGTTACTGCATTATACGGATCGCAAGCGGTGACAACCTAACCTCTACGCCGCAAAAGCTCCGTTTCCGCAGCCAATGTGGACAAATATTGTTCACCGTAAATATGTTCAGGTCGATGGTTACGATTTAACACAATCTCAAGTCACAATGCGTTCTAGAATTGGTTAACAGGAACAATGTGACTTTCGTCAATTACAATAAAAGCCAAGACATGAAGCCTTCAACAACCAGAACACCAGATTCTGAACTTTCCCAGTTCCGGGTGAAGGGTGAGATCCCGGTACCGGCCCTTATCAACGGGCTTACGGCCGCTGCTGTGCCGTTACTGTTGTTTTTTTCCTGGCGCTCAATGCAGCAGGGGGATTCGGTTACTGCCCCCTTCCTGATTGGCTTCGCTATATTGTTGGCGATCAACAGCCTGGTTTTTCTGTTCGTGGGCCACAAGACCTTTCATCGCCGGGTCTTTATTACCCTGATCACCGCGCTGTTTACCTATCTGGCAACGCAAGCGGTGGAGGATGGCTCAGCGATTATCTGGCTGTTTGCCTACCCACCGATTATTTTCTATATCAGTGAGGCCCGGGTCGGTATTTACGCCTGCCTGGGTGGCTGGCTGGCCGTCCTGGTGTTGTTCAGCCCGATTGGCGATGCGCTGTTTGCATCCCCCTACAACGCCACCTTCCGCCTTGTCATGATCATCGTCCTGGCGTTCGTCATGGTGACCTGTTACATCCTTGACCAGAGCCGCCGGCGCAGCAAACTCGGGTTGATCAAGCTGGCCAAGGAGTTTGAATACGCTGCGAAACACGATGCGCTGACCGGGCTGGCCAATCGGCGCGAAGGCCTGGAACAACTGGATAACGAATATCAACGTTACCTGCGTAGCGGCCGCGGCTTTTCCGTCCTGCTGACAGACATCGACCTGTTCAAGAGTGTGAACGACACTCACGGCCACCAGGCCGGTGACGAGATGATTGTTCTGGTCGCAAGAACGCTGGCCAGCCAGTGCCGAAAGGTGGACACCATTGCCCGTTGGGGCGGCGAGGAGTTTCTGATTCTGCTTCCGGAAACATCGTTAGCGGATGCCTACGCCTCCGCTGAGCGGATACGGCAGGCGGTATACAACCAGACCATTACTGTGGATGGCAAGGTTATTCGGGCCACGATAAGCATTGGCGTGGCAACGATCCAGGGATCGGAGTCGATTGACCGCCTGCTGCAGCGATCAGACGAAGCGCTTTACCAGGCCAAGTCCGAGGGCCGCAACCGTACCTGCCAGGCCAGCGTCGCCGCCTGAGCATCATTGCCAGCCCTGTCGCAGCTCCACCTGCTGGCGGTCGAGACCGCTGACCAGCTCGTGAACAAGCCTATGCTCCAGGCTGAACACGCTGGCTTCCGGTTCGAAATCACTGACCTGGCACATGGACATACCGGCGTAGCCGCAGGGATTAATGCGGCTGAACGGTTCCATATCCATATTGACGTTGAGCGCCAGACCATGGAACGAGCAACCCCGGCGTACCCGCAACCCCAACGAGGCAATCTTGGCGCCGTTGACATAGACACCCGGCGCATCCTGCCTTGGCGCCGCCTCGATGCCCGATTGCGCAAGCGTGCGAACAATAGCCTGCTCGATATGATCCACCAGCTCCCGAACACCCAGTTTGCAACGGGGCAGATCGATCAGTAGGTAGATAACAAGCTGGCCGGGGCCGTGATAGGTCACCTGCCCGCCCCGGTCCACCTGAATCACCGGGATATCGCCCGGCAACAGAATATGCTCTGCCTTGCCCGCCTGGCCTTGGGTAAACACCCGCGGGTGCTCAAGGCACCACAGCTCATCCACGGTGGTTTCGTCCCGGTTGGCGGTGAAGGTTTTCATCGCCTCCCAGGCTTCCATGTAGGGCTGCTGGCCCAATGAACGGACAATCAGATCAGCCATGGCGTCAGAGCACCATGTGCACGCGACCGCTCGCTTTCAGATCTTCGAACAGGGCCTTGAGCTGCGCTTCTCCAGTGGCCACAATCTTGAGCTGCACTGAGGAAAATCGACCTTTGCTACTGTCCGTCACCGAAATATCCGTTTCGCTGATACCAGGAGCGTGCTGCTCCACAACTTCCACGACAAACTCGGTGAAATCCGGAGCGGAATTGCCGATCACCTTGATGACGTAGTCACAGGGAAACTCGATCTTCGGCGCTTTAGGCTCACTCATGCCAGATACTCCCCGATGCCCGGCTGGCTATCACCGACCACCTTAATTGAACAGTTGTACGAAAAACAGTTTGATAGCATCCCAAAGCCGTTTGAAAACGCCACCCTGCTGCACATCAGTCAGTGCCAGTGCAGGCTCATCCACCAACACCTCACCGTCGAGCATAACCTGGATCCGGCCCAGCTCATCCCCCACCTTGATGGGTGCCTTGATGACAGAATCAAGGTCTACGGTTGATTCAAGCTTATCCCGGGCACCACGGGGAATCGTTACAAACACATCCTCCGCCAGGCCTACAGAAATCTGATCGCTCTTGCCACCCCAGACCTTGGCATCCACCAGCTCCTGACCGGCCCGGAACAGGCGCTCCGTCTCATAGTAACGGAAGCCATAGTTCAGCATCTTCTGAACTTCGCGGGCCCGCACCTCGGCACTGCTGGCTCCCATCACGGCAGCAATTAGCCGCGTGTTGTCCCGCTTGGCAGAGGCCACCAGGCAGTAACCGGCTTCTTCAGTATGGCCGGTTTTCAGGCCATCCACACTTTCATCCCGCCACAACAGACTGTTCCGGTTCGGTTGACGGATGTTGTTGTAGGTAAAGCTTTTCACCGCATACAACGGGTAGTTCTCCGGGTAGTCCTCAATAATGGCCTTGGCCAGCAGGGCCAGGTCATAGGCGGTGGAATACTGATTAGGATGTGGCAACCCGGTGGAATTCTCAAAATTGGTATTGTTCATACCCAGCTGGCGCGCCTGCTGGTTCATGATATCCACGAAGGCATCTTCACTACCGGCCACAAACTCCGCCAACGCGACGGAGGCGTCGTTGCCGGATTGAATAATCACGCCCTTAAGAAGGTCTTCCACGGATACCTGTGTACCCTCCCGAACAAAGGTCCGGGAGCCGCCGGTTCGCCAGGCCTTAACGCTGATCGGCACCATGTCCGTCATGGCAATTCGGCCTTCATCCAGCTCGCGCTCAACGATGTAGGCCGTCATCATCTTGGTCAGGCTGGCAGGCGGCACTCGTTCCTGGCTGTTATGCTCCATGATGATACGACCACTGAGAGGGTCCTTCAGCACCCAGGAACTGCCTGCGATCTGGGGCGGAGACGGAATCAAAGCCGACTGGGCAACCGCCTGTCCCACCAGCAGGGTGGCCAGGGACAAGACAAAAACAAAGCTGCGAATCACTGAATTAAAAGCCATGGGTAGGTTCATTCGTCGTAAGGTGTATTTTCTTCTGGGGTTTCAGGAATCAGTGGCTGTCGGTCAGCACAATAGACTGACCAAAGCCCCGGGATTCCAGTAAATTCTGTGCATGACGGGCCTCGGACTCATCACTGAATGGCCCTATCTGGGCCCGGTGAAAGCGGCCAGAGCCTGTTGTCACTTCGCGCACTCGCATCGGGGTTTCGATGACGCCCCGCGCCTTTGCCAGCAAGGCCTCCGCGGGGTCGCGCTGGCTGAACGAGCCGAGCTGAACAAACAGCCCACTGTTCCCGCCCACCGATTGGCCAGGCACCGGAGCAGCGGCGACAGCAGGTGCCCCGACACCCGGCTTGAACGGTTTGCCGGCCAGCGTCATGGAGCCGTCTTCGCGAACGGTGATCGCTGCCACCTCAACCCTTGCGGTGCCCTTGGATTTGTAGCCAAGTTTCTTGGCCGCCGCGTACGACAGATCAATCAGCCGGTCATCGTGAAACGGCCCGCGATCGTTCACCCGAACAATCACAGACTGGCCGTTTTCAAGGTTCGTCACCCGGGCATAACTCGGTATGCGCAGGGACTTGTGGGCGGCAGACATCGAATACATGTCGAATATCTCGCCATTGGACGTTTTGTGACCATGGAACTTCTCGCCGTACCAGCTGGCGATTCCCCGGGCGACGTAGCCGTCGTTACTGTCCATAACCCGGTAGGTTTTCCCCCACACCTTGTACTGAGCCATATTGCCGGCATTCCGGGGCTGCTCGTAACGGGGAACCGCATCTTGCAGGCCCGAAACATCGAAACTCCCGGAAGGCGCTCTATCCTGTTTGATCGTATAGCGTGATGAGTGATCCGGCTCTGAAGATGTCGACTTGGGCGTACTGGAGCAACCCGCAAGGATCAGGCTTACCAGCACCCCCAACCACATTGTTCTTTGTTCCCTGATCATTATGTTCGACAACCCATGCATCTTCATCCGGCACCCAGCCTTAGTGACCTGTAATATTGTAACGGGTTCCCGGCAGTATTCACCATTACCGGCAAGCCATCATCGCTTACACCCTCTACGCAGAGATCATACGGCGATGGGTATGAATCGACATCAGCACCCCGAACGCTGCCATCAACGTTACCCCGGACGTGCCACCATAGCTGACCAGTGGCAGGGGCACACCCACCACGGGCAGCAATCCACTGACCATGCCCACGTTCACAAAAACGTAGATAAAGAAGGTCATGGTCAAGGCACCGGCCAGCAAACGGCTGAACGAATCCTGAGCGGTGACAGCAATATACAGGCAACGAAGAATGATCAGGAAGTACAGGGTCATCAGCAGCAACATGCCAATGAAACCAAATTCCTCCGCCAGCACCGCCACGATAAAATCCGTGTGGCTTTCGGGCAGAAACTCCAGATGGGACTGGGTACCCTGCAACCAGCCCTTGCCATCCACGCCACCGGAACCAATCGCGGTTTTCGACTGAATGATGTTCCAGCCGGCCCCGAGAGGATCGCTCTGAGGGTCGAGCAAGGTCAGCACGCGCTGCTTTTGGTAGTCCCTCATGACAAAAAACCACATCATCGGCGCAGACACCGATACCAGCGCAAAAAATGCCGAAATCAGCTTCCAGCTCATGCCAGCAAAAAACACGACGAATATCCCGGCCATGCCCACCAGCAGTGAAGTGCCAAGGTCTGGCTGCTGAACAATCAGCGCCATGGGCATCAACACGATGAGCAACCCGACGGCAACGTGGGAGAGACGCGGCGGCAGGAAATGACGGGACAGGTACCAGGCGGCCATCATGGGCACGACCAACTTCATGAATTCCGAGGGCTGGAATCTGGGCAATCCGGGAATCGCCAGCCAGCGCTGGGCCCCCTTAGCCCCCACGCCCACCAACAGGACGGCCACAAGCCCCACCATACCAACAGCATAAAGCCACGGAGCCCAGCGCCTGAAAACGGCTGGGTCCAGTTGCGCAAACACACACATCACCACCAGCGCCACACCAAACCGAATGCCCTGGGCCTTGACCACCTCAATGTTCCGGTCAGCGCCACTGTAAAGCACAAAAAGCCCGGCTCCCATGAGTAGCAACAGTAGCAAAAGCAGCAATGGATCAAGGTGAATGGCCGACCAGAAACCCCGCGAACGGCCAAGATTGTGATCGGCAGGGTTATTGAGCAAGCTCCCCAATGCCATCAGAGCCCTCCCTCCTGGTCAACCTGACTTATCACCGATGACTGGTCGGCCGCAGGAAACTCTTCGAGCCAGGCATCAAACAGAGCCCGGGCAACCGGTGCAGCGGTGGAGCTGCCACCACCACCGTTTTCAACAATGACAGCAAGCACAATCTTGGGGTTACGAGAGGGTGCAAAGCCAACGAAAAGAGCATGGTCTCGCAGGCGCTCTTTTATCTGTTCTTCATCATATTCTTCATCTTCTCCAAGGCTGAATACCTGAGCAGTACCGGTTTTCCCCGCTATCCTATAACTAGCATCCCTGCCAGATGAAAACGCCGTACCTCTTGGACCATGCATTACCTCTTCCATAGTCTCAACAACATATTCCCAATCGCCGGTATTTTTTAACCTTAACGGTTTGTGAGTTTCGGCGGGCAAAAACTCCTCAGGGGAACGGTCACCGCGAATATCTTTTAGCAGCCGGGGTTCAACCCATATACCGCGATTGGCAATCAGCGCTGTTGCCGTTGCCAGCTGCAGGGGTGTTGCCAGCATGAACCCCTGCCCAATACTCATATTCACGGAATCACCTGGGTACCAGGGTTCTCCCCGGGCCGCCCGCTTCCAATCTGCGGTCGGTAAAAGACCGCTCAACGCACCCGACACATCGAGAGTAGCATCTTCACCAAAGCCGAAATGGGCAAGGTATTCAGACATAACACCCACGCCCATTTCGGCGCCTATCTCGTAGAAATAAACATCATTTGATCGGGCCATAGAATACTTGAGGTCTACCCAGCCATCGCCAGACCGGTTCCAATTTCGGAAGCGCCGGCCACCTTCACGCAACTGAAAGTATCCGGGATCCCAGATCTTCCGTTCCCGGTCGGTCACGCCACTGTCCAGCGCCGCGATAGCCATCATGGGCTTGATCGTGGAACCTGGCGGATACTGGCCACGCAGGGCCCGATTGAACAATGGCTTATCAATGTCGGTACTGAGATTGCGGTAGTCTTCGACACTGATCCCGGTGACAAACTTGTTGGCATCAAAGCCCGGCACGCTGGCCAGCGCCAGGATACCTCCAGTCTCCGGTTCGATTGCCACAATAGCGCCGCGGCGCCCCTCGAGCAGCTCATAGGCCTTGCGTTGCAGGCGCAGGTCAAGGTGCAACTGCAGGTCTTCGCCAGGCACTGGATTTACGCGCTCCAAAACCCG